>NZ_CP138855.1:0-2367846 GCF_033877495.1 Corynebacterium sp. UMB2355A
GTGGTTGCTTCACACAAGCCCCCGACGAATGCATCGACGCAGCCTGGTGATGAGCGCACCGCGCCGCTGATCACCGGTGCCGACGCTGTCGTTCGCAGTCTTGAGGAGCTAGGTACCGAGATTGTCTTTGGCCTCCCCGGTGGCGCGGTGCTTCCTCTCTACGACGCACTGTTTGCAGCGAAGAAGCTGCGGCACGTGCTGGTTCGACATGAGCAAGGTGCAGGCCATGCTGCCGAAGGGTACGCGGTGGCATCCGGAAAGGTCGGTGTGTGCATCGCCACTTCCGGGCCGGGGGCCACAAACCTTGTCACACCGATCGGTGACGCTTATCTGGACTCTGTGCCGATGGTCGCCATCACCGGCCAGGTAGGTTCGTCAATGATCGGAACCGACGCGTTCCAAGAGGCGGACATTCGTGGCATCACTATGCCGATTACGAAACACAACATCATGGTCACGGACGTCAACGAGATCCCGAGTGTGATTGCAACTGCATTCCACATCGCATCTAGTGGCCGTCCGGGTCCGGTGCTCGTGGACATCCCGAAGGATGTTCAGGCACAGCTCATGGAGTTCTCGTGGCCGCCGAAACTGCTCGAGACTGGGTATGTTCCCGCTGACGAGCCGCTCAGCGAACAGGTAATGAAGGCTGCGGAGCGAATCTCGCAGGCGAAGCGGCCGGTGTTGTATATCGGTGGTGGCGTCGTCAAGTCTGCTGCGAACAAGGAGCTGCTTGAGCTTGTCGAGGCCACTGGCATCCCAGTGGTGACTACCTTGATGGCGTTGGGCGCATTCCCGCAGGACCATCCGTGCTACATGGGCATGCCTGGCATGCACGGCACCGTGCCGGCGGTTGGTGCCCTGCAGGAAGCGGATCTCCTGATCGCAATCGGAACCAGGTTTGATGACCGCGTGACCGGTGACGTTGACACCTTCGCGCCTCACGCAGACACGATTCACGCTGAGATCGACCCGGCGGAGATCGGGAAGATTCGTCCAGTTGATGTGCCGATCGTCGGTGATGCGAAGAAGGTGCTTGCTCAGCTCACTGCAGCGTTTACAGGCTCGCCGAATACTCCGGCGCCGAAGATAGACGCCTGGATGGAGCGGCTTCAGGATCTCCAGGAGCGGTTCCCGCGTGGGTACGACAAGCAAGACGATGGGAAGCTTTCTCCGCAGTTTGTGATCGAGATGCTGTCGAAGACCGTCGGAAAGGATGCGATTTACGCGTCCGGCGTTGGCCAGCACCAGATGTGGTCAGCGCAGTTCCTGGACTTCGATAAACCTCGTCACTGGTTGAGCTCCGGCGGCGCCGGCACCATGGGGTATGCGGTGCCAGCCGCTATGGGTGCGAAGGCTGCGATGCCCGATAAAGAGGTATGGGCCGTCGACGGTGATGGTTGTTTCCAGATGACGAACCAGGAGATCACCACCGCGGCGATGGAGGGCTTGCCAATCAAGGTCTGCCTGATTAACAACGGCAACCTCGGCATGGTCCGCCAGTGGCAAACGTTGTTCTATGAAGGCAACTACTCGCACACCAAGCTCGGTGGGGAAGAGGCATACGTCCCTGACTTTGTGAAGCTCTCTGAGGCACTCGGGGCGCAGGCTGTTCGCGTCACGAAGGAAGAGGACGTCGTCCCCGCGATTGAGTGGGCGCGCGGTATCAATGATCGGCCGGTCGTAGTTGAGTTCATCGTCGGCGAGGACGCACAGGTTTGGCCGATGGTCGCTGCGGGCGCTTCGAACTCAGACATGCAGTACGCGCTCGGGATGCGGCCGTTCTTCGACATGGAGGAATCCGCCGCGGAAACCCCAGAAGCAATTCACGAAGTGTTGACGACACTCGAAGATGAAACAGAGGGAGCGAAATAAGATGGCACCAGTGCAAACAATCACTCGGCATAGGCTGTCGGTGCTTGTGCAGGATGTTGATGGCATCATTACGCGCGTATCCGCTCTGTTTACGCGCCGTGGCTACAACATGGTCTCGCTTGTGTCGGCAAGCACTGAGACCGAAGGCATCAACCGGCTGACCATCGTGGTCGATGCGAGCGAGTACTCCGTTGGGCAGATCCAGAAGCAGCTCAACAAGCTCGTCCAGGTTATTAAAGTCCAGAGGCTTGACGACGACGCCACCGTCGCCCGATCGATGATGCTGGTCAAGGTGAGCGCGGACAACAGTAACAGGCCGCAGGTCGTGGATGCCGCGAACATCTTCCGCGCACGTGTCGTCGACGTCTCGCCCGAGTCCCTCGTGATTGAAGCAACGGGCACGCCCGCAAAGCTGCGGGCGTTGCTTGAAGTACTCGAGCCCTTCGGAATTCGCGAGCTTGCGAGTTCCGGTGATGTCGCGCTTTCGCGCGGCGCCGAAACAATGGCATCGCAATCCTAAGCGCGACGCTATTAACTCCGATATATTTCTCCATACGCATACAGAAAGGTGAGCCGACTCATGGCTATTGAAGTTTTTTATGACCAGGATGCAGACCTGTCCATCATCCAGGGAAAGAAAGTTGCAGTAATCGGCTATGGATCGCAGGGCCACGCGCACGCGCAGAACTTGCGTGAATCCGGCGTCGATGTTGTGATCGGCCTGCGTGAGGGCTCGAAGAGCGCGGAAAAGGCCAAGGAGGCTGGCTTCGAAGTCAAGAGCAACGCTGATGCTTCCGCATGGGCGGACGTCATCATGTTGCTGGCACCGGATACTTCCCAGGCAGAAATCTTCCGCAACGATATTGAGCCAAACCTGAAGGCTGGCGA
This sequence comes from Corynebacterium sp. UMB2355A, assembly GCF_033877495.1. NCBI lineage: Bacteria > Bacillati > Actinomycetota > Actinomycetes > Mycobacteriales > Corynebacteriaceae > Corynebacterium > Corynebacterium sp. UMB2355A. Next base: position 2,764 of record NZ_CP138855.1, read on the forward strand.
CGCCCTGTTCTTCGGTCACGGCCTGAACATCCACTTCAACCTGATTGAACCAGCGGACGACATCATCGTGGGCATGGTTGCGCCGAAGGGCCCGGGCCACTTGGTGCGTCGTACGTTTACTGAGGGCAAGGGCGTGCCGTGCCTGATTGCTGTCGAGCAGGACCCAGAGGGCAATGGCCGCGACCTGGCACTCTCGTACGCTGCAGCAATCGGTGGTGCTCGTGCCGGTGTCATCCCGACGACCTTCGAAGCTGAAACCGTCACCGACCTGTTCGGAGAGCAGGCCGTTCTGTGCGGTGGCCTGGAGGATCTCATCATGACGGGCTTCGATGTCCTCGTCGAGGCTGGTTACGAGCCAGAAATGGCGTACTTCGAGTGCCTGCACGAGATGAAGCTGATCGTAGATCTGATCTACGAAGGCGGCATGGCGAACATGAACTACTCCATCTCCGATACCGCAGAGTTCGGTGGCTACCTGTCTGGTCCGCGCCTCATCGACGAGGGCGTTAAGGACCGCATGCGTGACGTGCTGCGTGATATCCAGGATGGCACCTTTACCAAGCGCCTCGTTGAGAACGTGAAGAACGGTAACAAGGAGCTGGAGGACCTGCGCGCCAAGGTCTCCTCGCACCCGATTGAGAAGACCGGCAAGGAACTGCGCTCGATGATGAGCTGGGTGCAGAACCCGCTGAATGAGACCGCCTAGGCTTTCTCATAACGTAAAAACTGGGAGCGACCCAACAGAAGGGCCGCTCCCAGTTTTGTTTGTGCTTTGCGCTATTGCGCTGGTGCCGTCTCGGATTCGGGTGCGTCGCTAAGGACTTCGTCGAGATTCACTGTGGTAGTGACCTCTTCCGGCACTGTCGGTTCGGAAGCGTCAGTGTTCGTCTCGGTAGCAGGCTCAACCGTTTCCGTGGTGTCTTCTGTCATCGTGGTGGTGATATCGACGGTTTCAGTTGCCGTCACGCTGGGCTGGTTGTTGTTGAATTCTTCTTCACTTTGGCCGCCGGCGAACAGGGACCACAGTAGCCATGCGAGAAGGAGGAAGACGAGGATGCCAAGGAGCCACTTCCACCAACCGCCGTTCTGCGGAGTTGGCTCGGATGGAGCGGGAAGGTGGCGTCGCTCCTCTGGTATCTCGAGTGGGGGGTTGTTTGGGGTTTCGTGTGGTTGCTGAGTCACGTGTTTCCTTTCTTTTTGGTCCAGGCTAGCAAAAATCGTTCTGATTGCTTCCGAAGTTGCCCGCTTTACTGATATTCAAAGGTGGATTAGAATCACGGCATGTCGCATAGCCAGGACCACGCTCACACTCACGACCACGATCACGTCGGCGACGCGCCACTGCGTGCCCTGCTGATCGCGCTGGGAGTCACCAGCGTGGTCTTTTTCGCAGAATTGATCGGTGGCTGGCTCACCGGTTCGATGGCGCTGATGGCCGATGCCATGCACATGCTGTCGGACGCTGCTGGACTGATCATTGCGGTGATCGCCGTGGTGATAGGGAAGCGGGCAGCCTCGATGAAGGCCACGTATGGATATCGGCGCGTTGAAGTACTGGCCGCGGCGACCAACGCGCTGACGGTGCTTGTGATTTCTGTCTGGATCGTGGTGCAGGCCATTCGTCGAATCTCTGCACCTACTGAGATTGACACGGCACCGATGATGGTGATCGCCCTCATTGGCTTGGTCGCAAACGCGGTATCTGCGTGGGTGCTGCATAGCCAAAGGGAAAACTCCGTCAACGTTGAGGGCGCGTTTTTGCACGTACTTGTGGACATGCTCGGTTCGGTTGCGGTGCTCGTCGCCGGTGCGGTGATTGCTTTTACTGGCAGCCAGCTGCCGGACGTTATCGCTTCCTTCTTGATCGCGGCGTTGGTGTTGCCACGGGCGTGGTCGCTGCTCCGTCACTCCCTCCAGGTGCTACTGGAGCAGGTCCCTCCGGGATTCGATGTTGAGAGCGTCGAACCGGCCCTGCGAGCAATTGCCGGTGTGGTGGATATCCATGACTTGCACCTGTGGTCGCTCGATGGGGTGTCCGTATTGGCGACGGTTCACGTGGTTAAGCACCCTGGTGAGCAAGGAGCCCGTGTTCTCGACGACGCCCAAGAAGTATTGCGTGAGCTGGGGATTGAGCATTCCACGATCCAGGTGGAGCTGCCCGAACACCGCGGCCACGAGAATGTTTGTTGATTCTGTTCTAAAGTATGACTTATGGGTTTTACTACGCCAAGCTATTCACTCAAGGATCTCTTCGCGCGGGCTGAGCGCGGAGAGCTGCAGCTACCCGATTTTCAGCGCGAGTATATCTGGGATGTTGACCGCATTCGCACCCTGGTTACCTCAGTCTTGCGCGGCTATCCAATCGGCTCGTTCCTCGCGTTGGATACACGCGGGACACCGATGCGATTTCGCCCGCGCCCGCTCGAAGGGCTCGAGCCGAGCGTCAAGGAACCGCAACCGGGGCTGTTGCTTCTCGACGGCCAGCAGCGCCTCACTTCGCTGTACCACGCATTTAAGGGCGACGGCATCGTCCCGACCGTAGACTTCCTTGGTCGACGCATTCACCGCCAGTTCTTTGTGGATGTGCGGACGGCCGTCTCTGCCGATCCAATGCCGGTTGAAGCAGTCTTCGCTGTTGACGAAGAAGGCCAGATCCGTTCGCACTTTGGACCGGATATTCCGGAGGGCATCCGGAACCGGGAGGACATGCTGAAGCACGGTGTCGTGCCGGTGTCGCTGTTGCTCTGGAAAGAGGGCAATGACCTGCTTTTAGACATGGCGGCGGATGCCGAGGATCATGAAATGCGCGACGCGGTCAAGCTCTTCCTGAACGAAGTCATGCGCTGGATGCCGGCCTACGATGTTCCAGTGATCCGCATTGACCGGGAGACCTCGCAGATTGGCGTTGGCCAAATCTTCGCCCACGCAAACTCGGCGGGTGTCCAGATGGATGTTTTCGAGTTGCTGACGGCCATGTTTGCTACGCAAGATCCTGACTTTTTGCTTGCTGAGCATTGGCGGGGCGTCGAAAAGCAGTTGCGCGAGTACCCAGCTTTGGATGACATTGGGCGCATTGAATTCCTCCGCGCGATGTCACTTTTGCTGACGAGTCGGCATGGACACGCTGTTGGACACCGCGGCGACATCTTGAACCTTTCCCTCGATGACTACCGCCAGCATGCGCAAGAAATGGCGGATGCGTTTAAGGCGGCGGCTGAGTTTATGGCTGAGCGTTGTATTCTCAGCGTGGATCAGGTCCCGTACACCTCGCAGATTGTGCCACTGGCTACGATTTTGGCGCGTTTGGCAGAGCATCCGCAGTGGGACCGTAGCCAGGAGTCGAAGGACCGTCTCAACCGCTGGTACTGGTCGGGGGTGTTTGGAGAGCTCTACGGTGCGCACGCACCGACAATCCGTGCGGGCCTCGACGTTACCGAGGTCACCCCGTGGGTGCTGCAAGAGACTGACGCGACGCCACGTACAGTGTCCGACGCCACGTTCTCGGAGTCTCGTTTGCTTACGGCGACGGAGGAAAGCGGTGTCTACCGCGGACTGTACGCACTGCTGATGGCACGCGGCGCGCTCGACTGGAGGACAGGAAAGCCGTTCAACCGGGAGACGTTTGCGGAGCTGCAGCCGTACTTCAACACTGTGTTCCCTCCTGCGTTTTGTGACGACATTGGCGCTGACCCAGTCGTTGCGCAGTCGGTGCTCAACCGCACCCCGATGGGCAAGCGCACGGATGTGCTGATTGAGGACAATCAGCCGAAGCGCTACATTCCGCGCCTGCAGTCGAAGTCGCTCATGGACGACGACGAGTTTGATGAAGTCCTCGAAGGCCATGAGATGACGCCAATTTTCTTGCTGAACTCTCAGTGGACGGAGTTCTTGGCGGATCGTCGCGAACGTTTCGTCGGGATTGTCGAGTATGCGCTTGATAAGGCCGTGATCCGCGATATTGATGGCCCACTTGAGTCAGAGGTTGATTTCTCCGAAGAGCCCGAGCCAGAAGTAGAACCTGCACCAGCTGCTGAAGAGCCTGAGTTTGAGGCGCCAGAAGTTGAGCAGGAAGAGCCGGAAGGCGAAGAGGATTAAGCAGGTTGGGATACGGCAGCGTTGCCTCGCATTGTTGTGCGTGGCAACGCTGCTTGTTGCTTGCTCGCCAGAGCAACAATTAGGCCCGCTGGGAGAGGCGAGGAAAGTCAACCAGTCGCGCCATGTATCAGCGATGTTTGAGCAGCATCCTGTCGTGTTAGCAGACCGGACGGGGCTTGCATCGTTGCAGTATTTCTTCCGTGCTTCCGAGACGCTAGTGGTGTCGGATCCTTCAGTAGAAGCACAGCTGCGAGCTGCCTCAATCGCCGTTGTTGCCCACGCCCCGATGTTGGTCTACGACCCGAACCGACACAACGAGATTCTGCAAGAAACCGAGCGTTTACATACCTATACGGTGCTTACGGTTGGTGATGTGCCACTGGCGCAAACCACTGGACGGATGCGTGTGTACCGCGACCCGGGTGGGCGGGGAGCTTTAGGCCCGATGACGTCGCTGATGTTTGAGGAACGATTGATATCCTCACCCGAGTCTGCTGCGCAGGAAGTGGCGAAGTTGCGCTCGCGTGAGCCGACCTGGCTGAGAGCCGCGTGGGCGGACCCTGCCGTGATGAAGGGGGCGCAGGCAAGACCATTCCCGATTCTCTCCCGCAGGGATGCCGATATGGCTCCGTTGGTTGTGGCGACGGCGAATACTTCGATTGCCGCGATCGCGAATGCGCGCAGCTTTGGGGCGAAGGTTGTCTTCGTGGACGAGCCGGACCCGAGAGCATCCTTTGAAACACTATTTGCTCTTGCAGGGTTAGCGGACGGCCCGCTCGTTGCACTTGGAACCGATTTCGGGACCAGCGACGAGCTATCGCGCAGGATTTCGCAAGCGGAAGAAAAGTATCAGGCTAACCGCAGGACAACCGGTAACTGACCTATTAAGGTGTTCGGGGTATCCACTCTGTTTGATTCTCAGGAGACCCCATTCTTATGTCGAAACCTGTTGTCCTCATCGCCGATAAACTTTCCCAGTCAACCGTTGACGCACTTGGCGACGCGGTGGAAGTCCAGTGGGTAGATGGCCCAAACCGTGAGGCGCTGCTCGCGGCAGTCCCCGCCGCGGACGCGCTGCTTGTTCGCTCAGCAACGACGGTCGATCGTGAGGTGATCGAAGCAGGTGCAAACCTTAAGATTATCGGCCGTGCTGGTGTCGGTCTTGACAACGTTGATATTCCGGCGGCAACCGAGCACGGTGTGATGGTTGCTAACGCCCCGACCTCGAATATTCACTCAGCCTGTGAGCACGCAATCGCATTGCTGCTTTCTACCGCTCGCCAGATTCCGGCAGCTGATTCCACGCTGCGTAATGGTGAGTGGAAGCGCTCGGCGTTTAAAGGCACCGAGATCTTCGGCAAGACCGTAGGCATTGTCGGCTTCGGGCACATTGGCCAGCTGTTCGCGCACCGTCTGTCTGCGTTCGAAACCACGATCGTCGCATACGACCCTTACGCGAACCCTGCGCGTGCAGCGCAGATGGGTGTCGAGCTCGTCGAGCTCGAGGAGCTGATGGCTCGTGCAGATTTTGTGACGATCCACTTGCCGAAGACGAAAGAAACTGCAGGCATGTTCAATGCGGAGCTGCTTTCGAAGGCCAAGCCGGGACAGATCATTATCAATGCGGCCCGCGGTGGCCTCGTTGATGAGCAGGCGCTTGCCGACGCCATCAAGTCTGGCCACATTCGTGGTGCAGGTTTCGACGTGTATGCAACCGAGCCGTGCACGGATTCGCCGCTGTTTGAACTCGAAGAGGTCGTCGTAACGCCGCACCTTGGCGCATCTACGGCTGAGGCGCAGGACCGCGCGGGTACTGACGTTGCGGATTCTGTGTTGAAGGCACTGGCCGGCGAGTTCGTCGCTGATGCTGTCAACGTTGCTGGTGGCAACGCGGGCGAGGAGGTAGCTCGTTGGCTCGACTTGTCGCGCAAGCTTGGGCTGCTTGCAGGCAAGCTACTGGAAGAGGCTCCGGTATCGCTGAAGGTGACGGCTCGCGGTGAGCTGTCCACGGAGGAAGTCAACCTGTTGGGCCTGTCTGCTGTGCGCGGTCTGTTCTCGGGCATCGTCGATGAGCCTGTGACGTTTGTGAACGCACCTGCTATCGCTGAGGCCCGCGGATTGAGCTATACGGTCGAGACAGAGACTGAAGCACTGACGCACCGCAGCGCGCTCGAGGTCCAGGCCGTTGGGGCAGAAGGGCAGACCGCTACGGTGACTGGCGCGCTGACGAGCCTGGAGGGCGTCGAGAAGATCGTTCGCATCAATGGTCGCGGTGTAGACATGCGTGCGGAAGGCCGCAACTTGTTCTTCCGCTACACCGATGTCCCTGGAGCGCTCGGAAAGGTGGGTTCGCAGCTTGGTGCGCACGATATCAATATCGATGCTGCCGCGCTGACTCGCACCACGAAGGGCGACGGTGTGGTGCTTATCCTGCGCGTGGATAAGGAAGTTCCAGAGCAGCTCGAGGAGCAGATCGCGCAGTCTATCGACGCCACTTCGATCCAGCTCGATTTGGATTCCTAAAGGCGGTTCCCTCACGGGCGGACAGTGTTACACTAAACGCACTGTCCGTCTGGTGAGAAAGGAATCCCAAAAATGAAGGTTGCTGTTATTGGTGGGGACGGCATCGGCCCTGAAGTGATGGCAGAGGGGCTCAAAGTTCTGAATGCTGTTCGCTCGGACGTAGAGACCACGGATTTTGACCTTGGCGCGCGTCGATACCTGCGTAACGGCGAGCTACTCACCGACGGTGACCTCGAGGCGCTGTGTGAACATGACGCAATCCTGCTCGGCGCAGTCGGGGACCCGCGAAAGGTTCCCGCTGGTGTGCTTGAGCGCGGGCTCCTGTTGCCACTGCGCTTCAAGCTGGATCACTATGTCAACCTGCGCCCGTCGCGCTTGTACAAGAGTGTGACCTCGCCGCTGGCACGGCCGGGTGACATTGACTTTGTAGTTGTCCGCGAGGGAACCGAGGGGCTCTATGCCGGCAATGGTGGCACGCTGCGCGAAGGTACCGAGCATGAGGTTGCCTCCGAAGTTTCTCAAAACACCTATTACGGTGTTGAGCGCGTCGTGCGCTACGCCTTTGAACTTGCTCAGCAGCGCCGCAAGAAGTTGACTCTTGTGCACAAAACGAACGTCCTGGTCAACGCTGGTGGTTTGTGGCAGCGAGTCTTCGACGAGGTCGCGCAGGAGTTCCCAGAGGTGACCACGAACTACCACCACATCGACGCGGCGACTATTTACATGGTCAGCGACCCTTCGCAGTACGACGTCATTGTGACGGATAACCTGTTCGGCGATATTTTGACTGACTTGGCCGGCGCAGTTGCAGGTGGTGTGGGCCTTGCGTGCTCGGGCAATATCAACGCGGCAAAGGTCACGCCTTCGATGTTTGAGCCAGTCCACGGTTCTGCACCGGATATTGCAGGTCAGGGGATCGCCGACCCGTGCGCGATGATTCTCTCCGTCGCGATGATGCTGCGCTTCCTCGGCGATGAAGACAATGCCCAGAAAATTGAAGCGGCCGTGGAAAAGGAAGTGACGGGCCGCGAAGGGGCTGACATTGTGACGACTGAGGTTGGCGACCGGATTGCTGCCGCGCTGAGGTAACCACGTAGGGTTGAGGCCAGATTCAAACAGGACCTCCGTGTAGGAAAGGCGGGAGACATTGAAGATGGCTTCGACCCGGCATCGTGTTGGCAGCGTCATCGTTGCGCTCGGTGTCGCAACGGCAAGCTTGAGTGCGTGCGCAACTGGCGACGCCGAAAAAGGAGCGCAGGGCGCGCAAGCCTTGGAGATGTCCGGTGCCGAGGTTATTCAAGACCCAGACGGGACCGGCGCGGAAGTTTCGAAGCGGTTGTATCCAGCGTCGGACGCTGTGGTTGTCGCGGGTAAGGAGCGGGAGTCGCAACTGCTTGGTGCGGCAATCGCCCTGGAACGTGGCATCCCTTTGTTAGTGCGTTGGCCAGGTACAGACGAGGCCGTTGATGCAGAGATTCAACGACTAGGCGCCACCGAAGTCATCACGCCATCAGAGGAAGCGGGCGTGGAGCCGCTGCAAAGCGACAACCCTGAGCGTGATATCGCCACAGTTGCGGCTACGCAGCCACAGCAACCTGGGGCACTCACACTGCCACCGGTCCTGGTGACGGAGGAGACGTCGCTTGGAGCCGCCGTGTCCGCGCGTGCAGCAGGTGCGGAACTCGAAGTCTTGCAGTTCCCGGATCCACGTGTCACCTCAGACGCTATGCGCACAGTGTTGGAGCAAGACACGCTCGCCCTTGGACTGCAATGGGGCAACACCGAAATGTACCGGGACAAGATCACGCTCGCGACCCACGGTGAATTACCTGGAGGTGGCGGTCTTGTCTTTCCCGGACGGCGCATGATTGCGCTGTACGGGCACCCGTCGGGCCCAGCACTCGGCGTTATGGGGGAGCAGCCTCCGGCTGAAGCGGCGCAGCTAGCAACATCGTATGCGCAACAGTACCAACCGTTGGACGGGCAGCCGGTGATCCCTGCGTTCGAGATTATTGTCACGGTGGCTTCGCAATCTCCCGGCCCTGACGGCGACTACTCCAACGAGACAGCGATCGAGGACCTCGTACCGTACATCGATGCGATCACTGAGGCTGGTGGCTACGCAGTGCTCGACCTCCAACCCGGTCAGGGTGATTTCCTTCACCAGGCCCGACTCTACGAAGAGCTCCTGCTTCGGCCGAACGTGGGGTTGGCACTCGATGCCGAGTGGAAGCTGAATCCCGGCGAGCAGCCATTGTCCCGTATCGGGTCGGCAACTTCGGGCGAGATTAATGCTGTTGCTGATTGGCTTGCGGCCCTCGTTCGAGAGCACAAACTGCCACAAAAGATGCTCATCCTGCACCAGTTCAGGCTGGACATGTACCCGGATCGTGAAAATATCCGCACTGACCAGCCAGAATTGGCGTGGGTGCTCCATGCGGACGGCCACGGCGTGCCGGAGCAGAAGTTTGATACCTGGAACGTCCTGCGTCAAGGTTTGAGTCCTGATTACTTCATGGCGTGGAAGAACTTTATCGACGAGGACACCCCAACCTTTAGCCCGGAGCAGACATACAACGACGTCCAACCTCGGCCGTGGTTCGTGAGCTACCAATAAAGTGCGAGCAGCCTTCGGGGTTGTATGCTCGTCCCTATGCGTTTTGGACGAATTGCTACACCCGAAGGCATGACCTTCGCTGTCATTGATGAAGCGGCGACGACCGCGCGTGCTATTGCTGGTACGCCATTCACCGACCCTGAGTTCACCGGCAAAGAGTGGAAGCTTGAAGAGGTGAGGCTGCTTGCACCGACGTTGCCGTCGAAAATTGTGGCAGTCGGCCGCAACTACGCGGACCACGTCAAGGAAGTCTTTCAACAGACCGCGGATGATTTACCGCCGACGATTTTCATCAAACCGCCGACAGCAGTTGTCGGTCCCGGCGCGCCAATTCGCATCCCCAAGTTCGCTACCCGCGTTGAGTTCGAGGGAGAGCTTGCACTCGTCATCGGCGTGCCGTGTAAGAACGTGAAAGCGGACCAGTGGAAGTCGGTAGTGCGTGGTGTCACCATTATTAACGACGTCAGCTCGCGTGATCTCCAGTTCTCCGATGGGCAGTGGGCACGCGCGAAGGGCATGGATACCTTCGCTCCGCTAGGGCCATGGATTGAGACAGATCTTGAGCGCTTCAATTTTGATTCGCTGCCGATCAAGGCGCACCTCACACATGAGGGGGAGACTGCGACAAAGCAGGATTCCAACTCGGACCAGATGATTAAGTCGATCGGCGAAATCGTCGAGTGGGTCAGCGAGTCATTCACGTTGCTTCCGGGCGATGTCATCGCAACTGGCTCACCTGCGGGGACCGCGGAAATGGTCCCGGGCGACGTGATTGAGATTGAGATCCCAGGTATCGGCTCGCTGACTAACCCGGTGGCGCGCGCCTAGTTGGGGCTAAAGGCCGAGCGCACGCATGATGGTGCGCAGTTTGGCTGTGGTCTCGTCGAGCTCATCTTGCGGGACGGAATCTGCGACGAGCCCGCCGCCAGCCCAGGCGCGAGCCTGAGTGCCCGCGGCGTTGACCTCCGCGCAGCGGATCGCAACCATGTATTCGCCATCGCCGTTCTTGTCGGTATAGCCGACGGTGCCAGCATAGAACCCTCGGTCGGTCTCTGCGGTGGTGATGAGCGCCTCCGCCGCGGCTTGCGGGGTACCGCAAACAGCTGGGGTGGGGTAGAGGCGAAGCGCAAGGTCGAGCGCTGTTGGCGCAGGGTCTTTCAGAACGCCGCGGATTGGGGTGGCAAGATGCCACATTTCTGAAGTCTTATCCAGTTGTGGTCCGTCTGGAATGTCGAGTTGGGAACACAGTGGCGCCAGAATCTCGCGGATGTGCTCGACCACGTACGCGTGCTCGTCGCGATCCTTGGCGGAAGCAAAGAGTGCCTGACCATTCGCCTCATCAGCCGCAGGGTCGTGTGGGACACGGGCAGCTGATCCTGCTAGCGGATACGAACTCACGATATTGCCTTTGCGGCGCACCAAAACCTCAGGTGATGAGCCCACGAAGAAGTGGCCGACACGCCCGCTCGGTGTGAGGTCTGCGATGAACCCGTCGCGGGTATAAGAAAGGTCAATCAGGCGCGCGGCGACCAGGCGAGGATCGACGGGTGGATCGAATGCGATGTCCACTGCACGAGCAAGGACCACCTTGTCCAACATGGACCCCTGGATCGTGGAGACCGCTGCTTCAACCCGGCGCAGGTGTTCTTCCGGGGTGGGATCGACGTCGATAAGCGACGCGTGCAGCTTTGAGCCTGGGCCGACTCGATAGTAAGGATGAGGCTCGAGCGTGCCAGATTCCTGGACTATGGATTCGGGCACTGTCAGCGCCGCGGGCGTGTCTTTATCGAATGGGAGAGCGCCTACCACCATCTCGACGTCGCCGGACTCGAGGGCGTCGATAGCTTTCCATGCGTCTGAGAACGTTTGATTGGTACCTTGCGTGCGCACTGAACCGGTGCTTCGGGAAAGCAGGAAGTCGGGCGCAGTGGTGGGGCGGGCTGAACACATGTGGTCATATTTTACTAGGCGCAGTCCCGTAGCCCGTACTAAGGGCCTGCCATATGCGCCTTGATGGGGCAGGGGCGCTACGATAAAGCACATGAATAAACCAGCAAAGATGCGTGTCCGATTTTGTCCGTCTCCAACAGGTACGCCCCATGTCGGTATGGTACGTACGGCCTTGTTCAACTGGGCACAGGCACGACACAGTGGCGGCACGCTGATTTTCCGCATTGAAGATACCGACGCCGCACGTGACTCGGAAGAGTCCTACCAGGCAATCATCGACTCCTTGAAGTGGCTGGGCCTGGATTGGGATGAAGGCGTTTTGGTAGGCGGCCCACACGAGCCTTACCGCCAGTCGCAGCGAATGGATATCTACAAGGAAGTCCTGGACAAGCTGATCGAAGCCGGGGAGGTCTACCCGGCGTACTCCACGAACGAGGAGGTTCAGGCGCGGCACAAGGCGGCAGGGCGGGACCCCCAGCTTGGCTACGACAACTTCGACCGCGACCTGACCGAAGAACAGATCGCTGCATACGAGGCTGAAGGCCGCAAGCCAGTTTGGCGTCTGCGCATGCCGGACAAGGACTGGACCTGGAACGACTTGGTGCGTGGCGAAGTGACGTTCAAGTCGCAGACGCAGCCAGACTACGTTGTTGCACGTTCGAACGGTGCGCCGCTGTACACGCTGGTCAACCCAGTTGATGACGCGCTGATGCAGGTCACGCACGTCTTGCGTGGTGAAGACTTGCTTTCCTCGACTCCGCGCCAGCTTGCTCTGTATGAGGCGCTCCAGCGTATCGGCGTCGCTGAGTTCACTCCTGAGTTTGCGCATCTGCCGTTCGTGATGGGGCAGGGCAATAAGAAGCTTTCCAAGCGCGATCCGGAATCGAACCTGTTTAATCACCGCGACAACGGCATCATCCCGGAGGGCATGATCAATTACCTCGCGCTGCTGGGCTGGTCGCTGTCTTCTGATGAAGACATCTTCAGCGTTGATCAGCTTGTCGAGGCGTTCGATGTTTCTGATGTGCTTGGTAACCCTGCGCGCTTCGACCAGAAGAAGCTGGAGGCGATCAACGCTGACCACATCCGCTTGCTTGAGCCAAAGGACTTCGAACAGCGCCTGCGTGATTACCTGACCGAGTTCACCGACTTCCCAGCCGACTACCCGGCTGACAAGTTCGCACTCGCCGCCGAGTTGGTTCAGACCCGTATCAAGGTCCTGTCAGATGCGTATGGACTGCTGAAGTTCCTTGTTACTCCGGATGCAGATCTTGTCCTCAACGAGAAAGCGGCGAAGAAGAACCTCAAGGACACTGCTGTTCAGCCTCTCGACGCCGGCATTGCGGCACTCGACGCCATTGCTGAAGATGACTGGACTACTGAGTCCATTGAGAAGGCTCTGCACACCGCGCTGATCGAAGAACTGGAGTTGAAGCCACGCGTTGCGTTCGGTGCGCTCCGTGTTGGAATCTCCGGGGAGCAGGTTTCTCCACCACTCTTCGAGTCGATGGAGCTGCTGGGTAAGCAGTCCACGATGGCGCGCTTGCGCGCTGCGCGTGAGGTTACTCCGTACACTGCGCCGGAGGCTTAACGGGCCTAACGGGACTAACGAGCATTGGCGAAGTTGAAGAGGTATCGCATGGTTTGCGATACCTCTTTTTCTATTATGACCAGGCGATTTGTGTCGTATTGGGCTTTATGGTTATAGTAGTCATCGTTGTTCAGAGCGAGCAAGGCAAAACGAAAGAAACAGTTTAGTCTTGTGAGTGAAGAAAAACAATGGCCTATGGTGTAATTGGCAACACAACGGTTTCTGGTACCGTCATTCTTGGTTCGAGTCCAGGTAGGCCAGCTACAGAACTTTGGTTCTGTGTCCTAATGCCCCGTTCGTCTAGCGGCCTAGGACGTCGCCCTCTCACGGCGGTAACACGGGTTCAAATCCCGTACGGGGTACAAGTAACAGCCAGTGCGTTGCACTGGCTGTTTTGCTTTGTTTACCTTGGTCGGTCCGTCAGTATGGTTGGTACAGTTTCCCTATGCCGATCCCTGTACGAAAACGCTGTGTCCTAGCAGTCTCGGTGGTAGTACTGCTTGCCCAGGCGCAGGTACCGCCAGCTGAAGCGGAGGCCAGTTCAGCCCAGAACAATCCGCTGTCGTCGATCTTCACAGGCGAGCCTTCGCGGTCAGGGTCGAGCGTGCTTGATGCCGCAAGCGTGGTGTTGGCGGTTCTCAGCCTGAGTTCCGCAGTGCCATTGCTCGCCATCCCCGCAGCGGTGTTGGTTGCGTTAGGCAGGGGAGAGCTGGGGTCATCGATGTACCAGCTGTATCCGGGAAGCTCCACTGGTTCGTCGAGAGGAGATGCATCAGCAACGTTTCCAGCGCATGAAGCGCCGCCCGCTGAGCTGCGGTCTATGCGCCAAGTTGAAGGGGACTTGTGGGAACTCACGGTGTGGTCGCCGTCGATGCAGCGAGAGGTGACGAATGATGTGCTGCTGCCGCGTGGCACCGCGCCTCGACCAACGTTTTACCTCATGATGGGGGCAGACGGCGCTGCGGGCGGCTACAGCTGGGCGAATTCCTCGGACTATCAAGCGTTCTTCGCTGGCAAGCTCGTCAATGTGGTGACACCGAAGGGGTCAGTGTCTTCAATGCAGGCCGACTGGTATCGAGAGGACCCGGCTACAGGTACGAACAAGTGGCTCACCTAAATGACTCGTGAGTTACCGCCACTTATCGACGCCCAGTTCCACGGCAACGGGCACGACGCCATCGCCGGCATCTCGATGTCTGGTGGCCCTGCGCTGGACATCGCCGTGAATGCTCCGGATCGGTTCGTGGCGGCCGCATCCTACTCGGGCTGCCCGGCGACCACCGGCGTGCTCGGCGGTATCTACACATCGTCAGGGGTGACAATGAACAAGGGGAACCCGGTCAACATGTGGGGGACGTCGTCGAACAGGGCGTGGTGGCGGCACTCGCCAATTCTTAACCTGGAGCGACTACGCGGGACCACGCTATGGCTGGGGGCTGCACAGGGCGTGCCCGGCGCGATTGACGAGGAGGCATCGTCAAAGAGGCTCGGAGCGCCCATGGTAATCGAAGCAACTTCGTATGCATGCTCGAAGTACTTCGCTGAGACAGCCGAGCAGCAAGGGCTCAACGTGACGTGGCATGAAATCGTTGAGGGAACCCATACGTGGGGAGTGTTTGAGCATATGCTGCGAGCGTCATGGCCAACCATCGAGGGCGCGTTGCGGGAAAGCGGCGCGTGGCCTGCAGATTTGGAGAGTTCATAGGGCGACGTTTATTGTTAACGAGTCGCAAAAAGCGAGCGCGCCCCGTTCGTCTAGCGGCCTAGGACGTCGCCCTCTCACGGCGGTAACACGGGTTCAAATCCCGTACGGGGTACAAATGGCAGTCAGTGCAAGCACTGGCTGCCTTTCTTTTTGTGCTTCAAAGGCATGTAGTTTACAGGCTGCGCAGTTCGCGTACCATCGGAGGACCAAACTCCAAGATGAAAGGAACGTGAACATATCATGAGAAAAGCTCATTCTGCCGCGCTTGCAGCGGTGGCTGCTAGCGCACTGCTGCTGGGCGGCTGCTCGCAAGCTGGCACGAGCGCACCATCCACATCGTCAGAGGCCGCCCCGGCCAGTGAAGCGCACTGGGGGTACGAAGGAGACGGTGCTCCAGAGCACTGGGGCGACCTTTCGACCGAATTCGAGGTCTGTGGAAATGGCAAGGAGCAAAGCCCGATTAACCTGCGTGACGCTACCCCTGAAGACTTGGCAGACATAGAGTTTGCATATGCTGCCAGCACGGGTGAAGTTCTGAATAACGGACACACGTTGCAGTACACGCCGTCGACAACGCAGAAGGTAACTCTCGACGGTGAAGATCTGGAGCTCGCGCAGCTGCACATGCACACTCCTGCAGAGCACGAGTTCGACGGTAAGCAGCTTCCTGGCGAGATCCACTTTGTACACAAGAATGCGGCAGGTGACATTACAGTCCTCGGAATTCTGCTTGAGGAAGGTGCACCGAACGAGCTAGTGCAGTATCTGCTTGATAATGCGCCAGAGAACGTGGATACCTCACATATCTCTCAGGAGGAGATCAACATCGCGGATGCTCTTCCAGCATCACATGAGTACATCACGTATGGAGGCTCTTTGACGACGCCACCTTGCTCTGAAAACGTTCGCTGGATGGTAATGACGCAGCCGGTAACTGCCACAGCTGAGCAACTGCAAGCATTCGAATCGCTGATCGGCAAGAATGCTCGTCCTGTTCAGGACCAAAATGGCCGTGAGCTCACGTTGGACGCCACGAGCTAACAAAGTAGTGATAGGGAGTACGCTGGTCGCGTGCTGATTACAGTGTTGCTCTCCATCACGTTCGCGTGCGGGCTGATCATAGCAGCCCTGCATGTGTTGAACCACCAGTTCATCGCCCCTGTGTATGACGTGTGGCTCAACCTCGCAGCGTTTGCAGCGGCCACGACGTCGAATACGTTGCTGCACCAACCGTTGCCGGCGGTTCTGTCGGGGTGTGCTGTGGCCGCCTGGGTGTATCTCGGAATGAGAACGGTGAGAGCGAAGCGTGCTGGACTTGTTGCTGGCGGGCAGCGCCGCCAGCAATCAAGGGTTACCGCAGGGCCTCGGTGAGCTCCTGAGCAGCCTCATGCAGCTCGGGGCCCCACTTTTCGATTGGGGTGGGGGTGAGCCGCTTGGCAGGCCCGGAAACGGAAAGGACAGCGATGACTGATCCGTCTGGGTTGGTGATGGGCGCAGACAGGCTCGCCAGCCCAACTTCACGCTCTGCGATTGACTCAGCGAGTCCGGTTACACGGATCGCCTCGAGGTCTTGCGAGGGAAACGGAGAGGCGTCGATAAGTGAGTGGGCGGCGAACACACGGGCAGCTGAGCCTGCGGTGAGTGAGAGCTGCGAGCCCACGGGAACTGTGTAGGTGAGGCCGCTCTCGGGCTTTTCTGCCGCGATGCAGGTGCGGGTGTCCCCGCTGAGCTTGTAGAGCTGCACGGACTCGCCAGTGACTTCAACGAGGTTGCGCATGATTGGTGCGGCGGCAGAGAGCAAACGGGGGGAGGAGTGCCCTGAAAAGTGGGAGAGTGCGCGGCCGATCGTCCATTGTCCGTCCTCTGTCCTTGCTAGGACGTTATGCACTTCCAGTGCAGTGGCTATTCGGTGAGTCGTCGCTCGGGGCAGTCCGGTTGCTTCGCTGAGCTCGGCGAGGGTTTTGTCGCCGCCTGCGACCGCTCGTACGATGGAAATCGAGCGATCGAGCACTTTAATTCCAGAGTCTTCGCTATACTGTCTCACGTCATGGATTCTACCATCTCACTCGGTGGGAGGTGGTTGCGACTGTTGAGGAGGAGCAAGATGGGCCAAAAGCCATTAACGCTGGCGGAAAAAGTGTGGCGTGATCACGTGGTCACCCGTGGAGAGAACGGTCAGCCTGATCTTCTCTACATCGACTTTCAACTCCTGCACGAGGTGACGTCACCGCAGGCATTTGATGGTTTGCGCCTCAACGGGCGCCGCATGCGCCACCCAGAGCTGCACCTTGCTACCGAAGATCACAACGTGCCAACCACGGGCATCGTTTCTGGCGAGCTGACAGAAATTAGCGACCCGACCTCGCGCACCCAGGTCTCGACGCTGCGAAAGAACTGTGAAGAGTTCGGCGTTGTGCTGCACGAAATGGGCGATAAGGGACAGGGCATCGTCCACACCGTTGGTCCACAGCTGGGCATTAGCCAGCCCGGCATGACGATTGTGTGCGGCGACTCGCATACGTCGACGCACGGTGCGTTCGGTTCGATCGCCATGGGTATCGGCACCTCTGAGGTAGAGCACGTCATGGCGACCCAGACGCTGCCGCTGGCACCGTTCAAGACGATGGCGATTGAGGTCAGTGGAACGCTGCAACCTGGTGTGAGTGCGAAAGATTTGATCCTGGCAATCATCGCCAAGATTGGTACTGGCGGTGGCCAAGGGCACATCATTGAATACCGCGGCGAAGCCATTCGGAAACTTTCAATGGAAGCGCGCATGACCATCTGCAACATGTCCATCGAGGCAGGCGCCCGTGCCGGCATGGTGGCACCCGATGAGACGACATTTGAGTATGTTAAGGGACGTCCGTACGCGCCGAAGGGGAAGGACTGGGACGACGCAGTGGCGTACTGGAAGACGCTGCCAACTGACCCCGGCGCGAAGTTCGACGCCGTCGTCGAGATCGACGCCTCGACGCTTACCCCGTTCGTCACCTGGGGTACCAATCCTGGCCAGGGCTTGCCGCTGAGCGCCTCTGTTCCTGATCCTGAGGACTTCGGAGACGACAGTGCGAGGCAGGCCGCGGAAAAGGCATTGCAGTACATGGGGTTGACCCCTGGCACGCCGTTGCGTGACATCAAGATTGATACGGTCTTTCTGGGATCGTGCACGAACGCGCGCATCGAAGACTTGCGCGCCGCTGCAGAGGTTGTGCGCGGCCAAAAAATCGCGGAGGGGACCCGCATGCTGGTCGTGCCGTCCTCTGCCAAGGTCAAGCAGCAGGCGGAAGAAGAAGGCCTGCACACAATCTTTGAGGAGTTCGGCGCTGAGTGGCGCACCGCAGGTTGCTCGATGTGTCTGGGTATGAACCCCGACCAGCTTGCACCTGGAGAGCGCAGCGCTTCGACGTCCAACCGGAACTTCGAGGGCCGCCAAGGACCTGGGGGTCGGACGCACCTAGTTTCGCCCGAAGTTGCGGCAGCTACAGCAGTACTCGGTCACCTCGCCGCACCCGCAGACATCACTTCCACCGCCAACGCACAGTAGTCAGGAGCTGAACACGATCATGGAAAAATTCACAACCCACAGTGGCGTCGCAGTTCCGTTGACGCGGTCAAATGTGGACACCGACCAGATTATTCCCGCCCGCTACCTCAAGCGCGTGACCCGCACGGGGTTCGAGGACGGCCTGTTTTCAAACTGGCGTACCAACGAACCTGACTTTGTGCTGAACAACGAGGCATACAAGGAAGGGTCGGTACTGTTCGCCGGCCCTGACTTCGGCACTGGCTCCTCCCGCGAACACGCGGTGTGGGCTCTGCAGGACTACGGGTTCCGGGCGGTATTTAGCCCACGGTTTGCTGATATCTTCCGAGGCAACGCGGGCAAGGCGGGCCTTCTAGCTGGCATCATGTCGGAGTCTGACATCGAACTGATCTGGAAGCAGCTCGAGCAGGCACCAGGCACTGTCGCTACTGTTTCATTGCCGGACCGCACCGTCACAGTCGGGGAGAGTACCTACTCGTTCGACGTCGACGACTACACGCGTTGGCGCCTGAGCGAAGGCCTCGACGATATTGGGCTGACGCTGCGAAACGAGCAAGCCATCGAGGAATACGAACAGCAGCGTCGCCCGTTTTACCCCGCTACTTCTCTTCGGTAGCAGGGGTGCCGAGACGTTCGAGAGCTGAAGGTGCGAACGTGGATAAGAAGTCGCGGACCGACGTTGTGATGCCGTGAATAGCAGACGAAACGTGGTCCGCGAACTGCTGGTCGCTGTACTCCCAATAGCCCGGCATGACATACGCAACGCCCAGAGCGGAGACATCGCGCTTCTCGTCTTTCATTACGACGAGCGATGGGAATGCGTGGGCGTTGTTGTAGTCCTCGCACCACGTGAGCACTTCGTCGAAACGACTTGCGTCGACAGCATCGATTGAGACAGTAGAGACGAAATGCAGACTTGTATCGACCAGCTTCATCTCAAAGCCGATACCGGAAAATGCTGTAATGAGAGAGTTGTACTGCGTAGGCTCCCGGTACTCCCAACCGCGTTGGTCAAACAGCTTGCGAAGACGATCAAGACTTAACGGCTGTAGCTGTTGCATTTTACTGTTCCTTCTCCTGCTTGTACGGGTGCTTGTCTTTGAGATGCGCGAAGTTTTCGTCGAGCGCTTCCACCGCGTAGTGCATGATGGAGAAGTAAAACTGCAGCATTGACTGCAGCTGCTCGTCGCTGAAACCGTCGGAGGAGAAAAACGGTGCCTCAAATAGCGCAACCAGAGCACCGTCCTCGCGCTGAATCGGATGTGCACGAACGAGGGGCAGTGAGCGGTTCAACTCATTGATGCTGAGACGAAGATTGCTCTTATCTGCATTCATCTTCGCGGTTCCAAGCCACTGGCTGGTGATCTTGAATCCGATGTCCTTGACTTCAAAGAAGCACATGATCGACGGAAACGCGGTGCGGGTGAGGCCGTCCTCGGAACTGCGGAAATACTGCAATTCAAGCGCATCGAGTGCCGCTTCGATTCGTTCTTGGGTAACTGGCTGCAACTGGGCAGTCCTTTCTTTTTCTAGGCGAAGTGTCCTTAGAGCACCGGTAGTGGAGATGGCATGTAGTCGGCGCCGATGAGTTGCCCATCGTTAAAGGACAGTACCCATACCGACGCCTTCTTCGCCAGGATCGGCGAATCGATCGGCAGACGACCGTCGGCCGAAAGCGCAGCAATCATCTCAGGGATGACCCCACCCTGCGAGCACACAACGTGTGTGCCACCGCGTTTGATGAGCGCATCAAAATCTGCGCGGGCAGCTACCTGGTTCTCCTGCCACGCGATTTCACCGAAGGTGGCGTCGATCGTGATGTCTTTACCGAGTGCCTTCGCAAGTGGGATCAGTGTCTGCTCGCAACGCAACGGCTCGGCAGAATAGAGAGACTCAGGAGCGAACGCCTGCAGCAGCGGCACAAGCGCCTTCGCCTGGCGCTTGCCCTTCTTATCGAGCGGCCGACGACTATCGTCGTGCTTCCAGGCCTCCTTGTAGTTCGCACGAGCGTGGCGCACGTACAGAATCCTGGTGTCAGCAGGGGTGGCGAAGCGCTTCGCAGCTTTCAGCAATACTTGCCTGTCGAGCTCGTAGCTCATCAGCTGCGTCGCATCGTCGATGTTGAGCCAGCGGATCTCGTCGACCTCATTGTTAGGAGTGAACTCGCCGCCGACTACCTTGCCGGTCCAGTAGTACACAACCTTCGTCGTGTTCTTAACTGGATACACGGTTTTGCCAATCAACTTTCCCAGCCGGACTTCGTAGCCAGTTTCCTCCTGAATTTCGCGAACGGCGGTGGTAACGAGGAACTCGCCCGGATCCACCTTGCCTTTGGCGAGCGACCAGTCGTCGTAGTGTGGGCGGTGGATACAAGCGACTTCTATAGAATCCGGATGCTCCAGATCGCCACGCCACAGCACGGCACCCGCAGCGAGCGTTGTCTTCTTGAACTCCCGATGCGGATGGCGGGGGACTTCTTGGTGGCGTCCGGTAATGAACATTTCTCCGAATTGGTCTTTGTGTTGTTCGTGGAGCTTCGTTGAACGTGACATACTTTCTATCTTTACGCACTTTGCAGGTTTTCGCTGCAGCGACAGGTCAGCGGGCTGATTGTGGATATTGGCGGTAGAAAAGTGCTAGCGTGAAACGGTTCATGCAGACAGGAATGGCGGTGGCACAAGTGGTAAACGTAGCGGTAATGGGTGCAGGTTCCTGGGGGACAACCTTGGCCAAAGTGTTTGCCGATGCCGGCAACATGGTGCAGTTGTGGGCACGCCGGGACGAGCTGGCGAAGACCATGCAGGAGACTCGGGAGAATCCCGATTACCTGCCGGGGATTGCGCTGCCGGACGGGGTCTTCGCAACGTCTGACGCGGAAGCGGCACTGCAGGCTGCCGATATCGCTATTTTTGCTGTGCCGAGCCAAACCATGCGCCAGAACCTGGAAGTGTGGGCCCCGCTGCTGCGTACTGACACTACGCTGTTGTCCATTTCGAAAGGTATTGAGACTGGCACATACATGCGAATGTCGGAGATCATCGCTGAGGTTACCGGTGCAGAGGAGAACCGAATCGCGGTGCTCAGTGGGCCAAACCTTTCCCGCGAGATTGCTGAGGAGCAGCCGGCGGCCACCGTCATCGCCTGCAGTGACATTAACCGTGCGAAGCTCGTGCAGGCGGCGTGTGCGACGTCGTACCTGCGCCCGTACACGAACACTGATGTTGTCGGCTGTGAGATCGGAGGTGCGACGAAGAACGTCATCGCGCTCGCCTGCGGCATGGCTTCTGGCCAGGGGCTAGGGGAGAACACGCTGGCAACGCTCATTACCCGTGGTTTGGCTGAAAGTACGCGTCTAGGCCAGGAGTTGGGTGCCGACGCCCGGACGTTCGCAGGCCTGGCGGGCATGGGGGACTTGGTTGCCACGTGCTCCTCGCCGCTGTCTCGCAACCGAACTTTCGGTTCCGCGCTGGGGAAGGGGGCCACGATTGAAGAAGCGAAGGCTGCAACGAAGGGCCAGGTTGCCGAGGGAGTTATTTCCTCACGCAGCATTTATCAGCTCGCCGAGCGCCACGGCGTGGACATGCCGCTGACACAAGCCGTTTTCGCGGTGTGTCACCAGGGTGTGACGGTGGAAGAGACGATTGCTGCGTTGATGGGTCGGTCGAAAAAATCGGAGTAGACACCAGGTAATGTGTCAGCTGTGATTCGTATTGCAGTAGTCTACGGTGGTCGTTCCACCGAGCATTCAATTTCTTGTATTTCTGCCGGCTCCATCATGGCCCACCTGGACCCCGAGGTGTACGAGGTGTTTCCGGTAGGTATTCGCCGGGATGGTACTTGGGTGCGCGGGGAAATCGACCCCGTTGGCGGAGAGGCGCTTCCCGAAGTTCGTGGTGGGGCAGAGATCGCGTTGAGCATCAACCCTTCGCGCCGCGGTGAGTTTACTGATGTCGCCACCGGCGAGACCGTCGCACAGGTCGACGTTGTTTTCCCGGTCCTGCACGGGCAGTTTGGTGAAGACGGCACTATCCAAGGTATGTTCGAACTTTCGGGCATCCCGTACGTGGGGCCAGGCGTCTTGGCGTCCGCGAGTGGCATGGACAAGGAGTACACGAAGAAGCTCGTGGCACTTGCCGGAATCACAGTGACTCCGGAAGTGATTCTCCGCGGAGGTGAACTGCTGCTCGATGAGGATAAGCAGCGCCTAGGCCTTCCAGTGTTCGTCAAGCCCGCTAACGGTGGATTGTCGATTGGTGTGTCCAAGGTGACCACGTGGGAAGACTTCGATGCCGCACTGCATCAAGCGTACGAGTGCGACTCGAAAGTGATCGTCGAATCGGAGCAGGTCGGCGACGAAGTCGAGGTTGGAGTTCTGGAGTTTCCCGATGGCCGCATTGAGGCTTCCGTGCCGGCCAAACTCAATGGAACTGATGCCTCCGCAGAAGGCTTCTACGGCTTCGAAACGAAGTACATGGAAGAGGGGGTTACAGCAACAATCCCAGCGCCTTACGACGCCTCTTTGATAGCTACCCTGCAGGACCAAGCAGTCCGTGCATTCAATGCACTGAACTGTAAGGGATTGGCACGCGTGGACTTCTTCGTCACCGACAAGGGTCCTGTGCTCAACGAGATCAACACCATGCCGGGGTTCACCGCAATTTCGATGTACCCACAGGTGTGGAACGCAAGCGGCATCGACTACCCGAAACTGCTCGACACTCTGGTCCGCACTGCGCTGCGGGCAGCCGACGGCGCAACGGACTAAGACTTGCGTTCGGGGACGTGCTTCTCGACGAGCTCGGTCAGCGTGGTGATGACCTCATTGCCCTCACCTGAGGGCACAAAGGCCGCAACGTTGACCTCTCGCCCGAGCGCGTACCACGTCGACGAGGTGGTACCAGTTGCAGTGATGGTGTCCTCAAACCAAGGGATCCCGTTAATCTGTTGCAAGGTCGCTCCGGCCTCGTAGTGCTCCGGGTCGTTCACACCACAACGCAGCACAATCGGTTCGTGGCCGAGCTGCGTCCAGACTGCAGTTTGCGGCGAAGCCACTTTGTTCTCAGGAAGCCGTTTATAGCCTTCGACGAGCGATTCAGGAAGCGCAGCAAGCAATCCGCCGCATGCGTTTGCTCCACTCCCGTCCGTTGAATGCGTCGCTGGCTGCAGCTCAGAGAGCGGCGCCGGGTTGCGAGGGAGATCGCGCTGCGGCAGCGCGCTCACGTTAATCTCGTCCACTGGCGTATCTGCCCTGCCGAGTCCTTCCTCGTCGGTAGTCACGGCGACTACCGGCCAACGGTCCGCGCTAAACCACGTGGCCATGCTTGATCCTGGGGTGGCGTCGTCAATTCTGATCCACTCTGCACCATTGTGGGAGGACACCGGGGTGTACTCGGTGTACTGCAGGGGCATTTCCACGCCGCAGCGCAGCGTGATGCGTCGAGTTGAAGAGGACTGCCACGCGGCAGCACCTTCCGGAGCCGGGGCGGCGAGCTCCGCACGCTTGTGCCCAAGCACCTTTTCAGGAAGGCTGTCCACGAGCGCAGCGCACTCGGGTGAATCAGCCTCGGGGGAAGGCAGCTCAGTCATCGCCACAGGCTGCAGTGCCACCTGCTGGAAAAAATACCGAGCACCCACAATGACGCCCAGAACAAGCGCCACTGCGAGGCCCAAACTGATGTAGACCGCTGTACGGTTAATCTGTGAATCATGCAACGCGCCAGTGGAATCTTTCATGGCGTACAAGTCTACTGAAAGGCGCACTTTGGTGAGTAACGTCGGCTTTCCCACGCACGGCCCGACGCTGCGGGAGGTAGGCGAGCAAGCAACGATTGACGCCATCGTTGGAGCCTCGCCGTCACCGCTCAATGGTGATGACGCAGCCGTCCTCGAGTCACACACACCGAATAGCCGTGCGGTCGTGGCAACGGACATGCTCGTCGAGGGACAGCACTTTCGCTTTTCGACGACCACCCCCGCGCTGCTGGGACGCAAAGCCATCGTGCAAAACTTCGCCGACATCGAGGCGATGGGTGCTCGCCCCGTTGCCGCGCTACTCGCGCTCTCGGCGCCTCCGGACACCCCGCTTGCCGTCGTGAGTGAACTTGCACGAGGGATCCATCTCGAATTGGAGCGATACTCGAGCGAACTCGTCGGCGGGGACATCACGAGTGGGAACCAACTGACGATCGCGATTACCGCGATTGGTTCGTTAGGAGGCAGTTTGCCGCCACTGCGCTTGAGCCAAGCGCGTCCGGGGCAGCGAGTGATAGCGCACGGGAAAATCGGCTATTCTGCTGCAGGCTTTGCACTACTGGAGTCCGGACGGGAAATCCCGGAACGGCTTGCGGATATCGTACATGCGCACCGCTGCCCGCAACTGACTCCCGGGCGCGGGGTTGTTGCACGAGCAGCAGGGGCTACAGCCATGACAGACAACTCCGACGGGCTACTGCACGATCTGGGCGTGATAGCCCGGGCCTCGAACGTGGGGATTAACATCTCGCGCGCCGCTGTAGCCCCAAGTGATCAGCTGCGAGAAGCCGGTGAGTTCCTAGGCGTCGACCCATGGGACTGGATACTCAACGGGGGAGAAGACCACACATTGCTGGGCACGATCGATGGGGACGCACCCGTGGGGTATCGTTCGATCGGTACGGTCACACGCAAAGTCGGCGTGGAAATCGACGGCGTCGCACACACCGCGCGCCATGAATGGGAGCCATTTTCATGAACTTACCCGTCCATCCTTCCTGGCAGGAACCGCTGGCGGAAGTAGAACCTGCCATCCACGCGATGGGAGACTTTCTCCGCGGTGAACCCGCGTACCTGCCTGCCGGAAAAGACATTCTCCGTGCGTTTTCGACTCCATTTGAAGATGTCCGTGTGCTCATCTTGGGCCAAGATCCGTACCCGACGCCCGGCCACCCCATGGGTCTCTCATTCTCGACGCAGCCAGGCGTGAAACCGCCCCGATCGTTGGTAAACATCTACCAGGAGCTCAACGATGACCTCGGTATCCCCCCACGAGCCGACGGGGACTTGACCTCCTGGCAGCGAAACGGAGTCATGCTGCTCAACAGAGTACTCACAGTCCGGCCTGGCGCGCCGGCGTCACACCGCGGGAAGGGCTGGGAAGCGGTGACCGCACACGCAATCGCAAAGCTCGCTCAGCGTAATACTCCGTTGGTTGCGATCCTGTGGGGCAGAGACGCACAAGCTGCGAAACAGTTCCTCGGGAGTACGCCAACGATTGAGTCCCCACATCCCTCGCCGCTGTCGGCGCGCCGGGGATTTTTTGGGTCGCGGCCATTCAGTCGGGCAAATCAGGCGCTCATTGCACAGGGTGCTTCACCTGTCGACTGGGCACTGTAGACTGTCTGACCATGGAAACAGCAACTGCACTCGATGGACCACGGCTCCTGTCCTGGGCTCGTCGGGCAGCGGCAGAACTCGAACGTCGCCGACACGAGATCAACCAGCTCAATGTGTTTCCCGTCCCGGACGCGGACACTGGTTCCAACATGGCGCAGACGATGGCGGCGGCTGTCGAAGAGGCGTCGAAAAGATCTGATGCTCAGTCGATGCAGGAAGTAGCCGAAGCGCTTGCTGTTGGCGCCATTCGCGGCGCGCGTGGCAACTCGGGTGTTGTGCTGTCCCAGGTCATCAGAGGCGTCGCGCAAACCGCCGATGAAGATACTCGAAGCGGGCAGTTCATCGCGAACGCGCTTGCCCAAGCAGTGCAGTTTGTTGACCGCGCAATTGCCGAGCCGGTAGAGGGCACCGTGATCACGGTGCTGCGGGCGGCGTCGACTGCGGCATCGCAAGCGCTGCAGGATTCAGGGGGAGAAGCACCCGCGTTGAGCATCGCACAGGCTGCCGCCGACGCTGCGGAAACTGCACTTGCACGTACCCCGTCACAGCTGGAAGCGTTACGGGAAGCGGGCGTCGTCGACGCAGGAGGCACCGGCCTCGTTATCCTCCTGGAATCACTTGTATACGAACTCGACGGCCAACCCTACGAGGTAGCGCAGCCTGCCACACACGGAACCTCTCACGTGATCTCACACGCAAGTGGCAAGGCAAACCTGGAAGTCATGTTCTTCTTCGAAGGCGACATGGATGTCCTTGAGGGCGAACTGAGCACCATGGGCGACTGTCTTGTGATCGCTCGCAATAACGAGCACAGCGGCAAAGTCCACATTCACTCCACCGAGGCCGGCGCAGTGATTGAGCGCGCGTTCGCCCGCGGTACCGTGACACAACTGCATCTCGAAGTGCTCCCGGACGAACCTGTCACGCAAACTCCCACAAGACTGGTTGTCGCAGTGACGCCTCCCGGATCACTTACTGATCTCTACGCGCAGGCAGGTGCGGTAACAGTCGCGCCGGGCGAGAATATTGTCGCGGACATCCTCGCCGCCGTCCACAAAACCGAAGCTCGCGAAGTTATTTTGCTGCCGAACGGACTGCTTGATCAGCGAAGCCTCGCCGCAGTGGAGAAAGCAACCCACGCCTTCGAACAAAGCATCACCCTGCTTCCTACCGTGCGGCTTGTTTCCGGTATCGCGGCGCTCGCCGTTCATGACCCAGCCCAACCACTCGCGACGGCAGCTTTCACCATGTCGGAGGCCGCCGGAGAAATGCGAACCGCTGTCCTCCAGCGCGCCCCTAAAGCCGGGCTCGTGCAAGGAGGGGCAGTCTCGAAGGGCGACATCATCGCCATGGCACACGGCGAAACACTCCTGATCGCTGACGACGCGATAGCCGCCGTCGAAAAGACCTGCAAGCGCCTCCTCGAGCCCGGTGGGGAACAAGTCACCGTACTCTTCGATACCGCATCACTGCGCGCCGAAGACCTCGCGGCACTCGACGACAAACTCGACGTCGACGTCATCGTTTTCCCCGCAGACGGGCTCGGTGCCGTCGCCGAGATCGGAGTCGAATAGGAAGTGCTAGGAAACATCGACCCCAGGCCGCTCAACCTCGTCATCCCCCTGAAACAAGCCAAGGCAATCACCAAACACCTTGGATACAGCACCTGCGGCGAGCTCCTCGAGCACTACCCACGCCGATACCTCCACTACGGCACCGCGACCGACCTTGCCACCATCAATGAAGGCGATACACTCAGCATCGTCGGCGAAATCACCGCTACCCAACGCATCCCCAACAGAAAACACCCCAACCGACCCATCTACCGAACCCACGTCTACGACGGCACCAACACCTTCACCGCAACATTCTTCGGCTCCAACTACGCCATGCGAGTGCTCAAAGAACACACCCGCGTCATGATGACCGGCAAAATCAGCACGTACCGCAACGAAATCCAGTTCCAACACCCAGACTTCGTACTACTCGACGGCCCCACCCAAGCCACCGGAGCACTACGACAACTCCAACACTTCGGCGACCTCGAAGCAATCCTCTCCGGACGCGAATGGCTCCCAATCTACCCGGCAACAAAACAGGTCAGCACCTGGACCATCATGGGAGCCGTCCACACCATCCTGCAAAGCCTCCCCACAGTCCCCGAACCCCTCGGCGCAAGCCCTGACGGATACATCGCCCGCGACAGCGCCATCCGCACCATTCACCAACCTGACACCGAAGGACCCGAACCCGCCCGCCGACGCCTCAAATACGACGAAGCCATGACCGTCGCACTCGCCATGAGCGTGCGACGCACCGACGCAAACAACCACAACGCTCCAGCCCTTCCCAAACAACCAAACGGCGAACAATCCCGACTCATTACACAACTCCCATTCCCACTCACTGGCGGGCAACAACGCGTCATCCAGGAAATCTCCACCGACCTGACTCACGCCCACCCAATGAGCCGCCTCCTCCAAGGAGAGGTCGGCTCCGGCAAAACTATCGTCGCACTGATCGGCATGCTCCAAGCGGTTGATAACGGCGCTCAAGCAGCCCTGCTCGCACCTACCGAGGTGCTCGCGCAGCAACACGCACGATCGCTTACAGAGACACTCATGCGCGCCGGGCTGCACACGACCGTGGTGCCACTCACAGGCTCCATGCCGACGGCACTGAAGCAAGATGCCCTCCTCAAGATTGTCTCGGGTGAGGCGGACATAGTCGTGGGCACCCACGCGCTGATTCAAGACAGCGTGGAGTTCTTTAACCTTGGCTTCGTCATTGTCGACGAGCAGCATCGTTTTGGCGTGGAGCAGCGCGACCGACTTCGCGCTAAGTCGGGGGCGCAGACTCCGCACTTACTCGTCATGACAGCGACGCCGATCCCGCGCACAATCGCAATGACCGTCTTTGGTGATCTCGAGGTCTCGGTGCTCAACGAGCTGCCAGGCGGAAGGAAGCCTATTCAGTCCTCAGTTGTTCCGGAGTTCAAGCCGACGTGGATTGCACGTGCGTGGGAGAAGATGCGAGAAGATGTCGCGGCTGGCCACCAGGTCTACATTGTGTGCCCGCGTATTGACGGCGAGGGTGGTGTCCTTGAGACTGCCGAGTGGTTGCGCGCTACCGAGTTCCCAAGCCTGCAAGTAGCCGTACTGCACGGCAAGATGCGTGCTGAGGAAAAAGACGCTGTGATGTCCGATTTTGCAGCGGGTGGCATTGACATCTTGGTAGCTACGACCGTCATCGAAGTTGGCGTAGACGTGCCGAACGCGACTGTCATGATGGTACGGGAATCAGAAAGCTTTGGCGTTTCACAGCTGCACCAGCTGCGAGGCCGAGTCGGGCGAGGCGGCAATCAATCTCTGTGTCTTTTCCATACACAGGCAGAAGAAGGCAGTGATGCCTTTCAGCGGGTCTGGGAGGTTGCTCAGACGAGCGATGGCTTTGCTCTTGCCGATCTAGACTTGCGCCACCGCCGTGAGGGTGACGTGCTCGGAACAGAGCAGTCAGGTATCCGTCGCACGTTTAAATTGATCGACTTGATTGAGGACTACGAGATCGTTACCAGTGCGTACCGCGATGCGGCCCGCTTTGTCGAAGAAGACCTTGAGAAGGCACGGGCGCTCAGTGCACACCTCCAAGATGAGGACTTTGTGTACCTAGAAAAGAGCTAAAGCTAGAGTGAGTACCATGAATCGCATCATTTCTGGTGAAGCCCGTGGGCGCAAGATTAAAGTTCCACCGGAGGGGACACGGCCAACGTCGGACCGCGCGCGAGAGGGCCTCTTTTCCTCTCTGCAGGTCCGCTTTGGGTTCCCTGGGCAGCACGTCCTTGACCTCTTTGCGGGATCCGGCGCACTAGGGCTGGAGGCAGCCTCGCGTGGCGCTGAGGAAGTGGTGCTTGTGGAAGACGACCCGAAAGCGGTCGCGGTGATTGAGCACAATGCGGGCGTTGTCGGGCACCCGAACACCCGTGTCGAGTCCGTGAAAGTCTCCACGTATGTGGCGCGTGCTCCCAAGCAGCACTTTTCAATGGTGCTCGCCGATCCACCCTATGACCTTGCCGATGAAGCCGTGGCCGAAATGGTCACTGCGTTGCAGGAGCTACTCGTCGACGGCGCCGTGGTCGTCATCGAACGTCACCGCGAAAGCCCCGAGACCGCATGGCCGCCCGCGTTTACCCCTACGGGACAGAAACTCAAGAAGCGCTTGTACGGGATCGCACGGTTCGATATGGCAGTGTATACAGCCCCCTCAGACGCTCAGGAGGAGTGAGTTATGGCCCAATCGTTAGCTTCGGCTCGTAACGTTGCGGTGTGCCCCGGGTCGTTCGACCCCTTCACGAACGGGCACCTGGATATCGTAGACCGTGCTCGACGCCACTTCGACGAAGTAGTCGTTCTGGTAACTGGGAACCCAACCAAGAAAACTGGAATGTTTACAGTGGCGGAACGAGTCGCCTTGATCCAGTCCGCCGTCGCCGACATGCCGGAAGTGAAAGTAGACAGCTGGGGTGGGTTGTTGGTCGACTACACCAGCGCACACGGCATTACTGCCCTGGTGAAAGGCTTGCGATCGTCACTTGACTATGAGTATGAGCTGCCAATGGCGCAGATGAACCGCCGACTCACCGGTGTTGAGACGTTCTTCTTGCTCACTGACGAGAAGTACGGCTACATTTCGTCCTCGCTATGCAAGGAAGTCGCCCGCTTCGGAGGCGATATGGGGGACTGGTACCTCCGGCGGTCATGCAGGCGATGAACGAACGCCTGCGCGAAGCAAAGTAAAAACCCGGAAGATCAGCCAAGCAGATCTACCGGGCTCCGATTGCGCGCTCAAGCTAGAAAATCGTCGAAAGGAAGGCCTTCGTGCGTTCCTTTTGAGGGTTGTCGAGCACCTGTTCAGGGGTGCCGTACTCGACGATCTGACCGTCGGACATGAAAGCCACGTGATCTGCGACCTCGCGCGCGAATGCCATCTCGTGTGTGACCACCAACATCGTCATGCCATCCTGCGCAAGTTGCTTCATCACCCGCAGCACTTCACCGACAAGCTCCGGGTCAAGTGCGGACGTGGGCTCGTCGAAAAGCATGAGCTTTGGATCCATCGCGACCGAACGAGCGATAGCGACTCGCTGCTGCTGACCACCTGAAAGCTGGATCGGGTAGGCGTCCGCCTTCGATTCGAGACCGACCATGCGCAGAAGCTCCATCGCACGGACCTTTGCCTTCTCCGGTGACTCGCCCTTGACATGGACCGGAGCTTCAATGATGTTGTCGAGCACGGTGCGGTGCCCGAACAAGTTAAAGCTCTGAAAGACCATCCCGATGTCCCGGCGCTGGACTGCGGCATCCTTCTCGCTCATCTCATAGAGCGTGCCGTTCTTTTCGCGGTACCCGATCAGATCACCATCAACGTACAGGCGACCAGCAGTGACCTTCTCAAGATGGTTAACGCAGCGAAGGAATGTGGACTTGCCGGAGCCGGAAGGACCGATCAAACAGGTAACAGAACCCGGAGCTACTTCGAGGTTGATGCCCTTGAGTACTTCCAAGCTGCCGAAGGACTTCCATACGTCAACCGCTTGGATCATTGGCGTTTGGGCGGGGGAAGAAGATGTAGGAGAAGCCATGGTTACCGTTGGTTCCTTTCTGGAGCTTCAATGATCTCGACGTTGTTTGGAATTGTGCCTTCGGCGTCGGCCAAGCTAGCGAGCTGCCGAGCAGTGAGCTGGCGGGTTGCGCCCCGGTCGAAGTAGCGCTCCAGGTAGTGCTGCGCGACCATCAGCAAGGAGGTGATTACCAAGTACCACGTTGCTGCCACAAGCAGCAACGGAACCGGCTGGAACAGCGCTGCAGCGATATCCATCGAGCGGCCGTACAGCTCCAGGGAGTAAGGAACCGCAACAACCAACGAAGACGTCTTCAGCAAGGAGATAAATTCATTTCCTGTCGGCGGGATGATAATGCGCATCGCTTGGGGAAGAACTGTCCTAGTCATGGTCTGGGACCAGCTCATGCCTAGCGACTTCGAGGCTTCAATCTGTCCTTCTGGAACAGCGGAGACACCCGAGCGGACAATTTCCGCCATGTAGGCGGCCTCATTGAGGCCAAGGCCAACGACGGCGAGAGCAAATGCGGAAGAGGTGAACGGATCGAGGGAGATTTGCGTAAACCCGAGATTGATGGAGTCGTAGATCGCGCCGATCAGGCCCCAGAACATCAACTGAACGTACACGGGGGTACCGCGGAAAATCCAGAGGAAAACCCAGCTTACGGTGCGAAAAACTGGGTTGGGACTCATTCGCATCACGGCAAGGAGCACACCGCCGACCACGCCAATAAGCATCGCGAGGACCGTAATCGCAATGGTGTGTAGAGCAGCTACCGCGATTCGAGTATCGAAGAGGTACTGCGCGTATGTGTCCCACCCATACGCTTCATTCTTGGCTGCGCCAATAATAAACCAGACAACGAGGACGCCGAGCAGGACCGCGAGCGCCCACCGTCCTGGGTGCCGTAACGGTTTCGCTTCAATTCTGGCAGGCCGACTTTGGCTAGTAGATGGTGTGGTCATGGTCTGTTACTTCCATTCTGTAAGGGGCTGTTCGTTAATAAGCGCGGTATCGAGCAGGCCAGTTCGTACGTTCCACTGCGCCAAAATGCGCTCGTAATCGCCAGTGTCGATGAGATGCTGCATTGCGTGGGCAAGCGCAGTGCTCAGACCTGAGTCTTTTGGCACCGCGATTCCGTATGGTGCTGCGTCGAACATGTCACCCACGAGCTCGAGCTTCCCGTCGGAGCGTTCGACCGCCCAAGACGTGACAGGGGAGTCAGCACTAAAGGCATCTGCACGGCCAACCAGTGCCGCGAGCGCCGCGTTGTCAGAGGTGTCGAACGACAGGATGGTGATGGGTGGTTTTCCTGCTTCAATACAAGCATCATTCTTCGGACGCACGTCATCGGTCTCGGAAACGGTTGTGCGCTGAACCGCAACTGTGAGACCACAAGCATCCTCTGGGTTCACATGCGTACCGGTGAGTTGAGCCCACTGGATTCCTGCGAAGAGGAAATTAACGAACTCAAAGCTTTTGCGGCGCTCTTCGTTATCAGTAAATCCAGACATGCCAGCGTCAAGGCTGCCTGCCTGAACCGCAGGTAGGATCATAGAAAAATCCATCTCCTGTGGATCGAATTCGAGACCCATGATTGAGGCAAGCGCGCGCCCGAGGTCAAGCTCCAGCCCGATCAAATTACCTTGTGAGTCTTTGAACTCGAAGGGGGCGAATGGTGGGTTGGCGCCAATTGAGAATTTGCCGTCTTTCGAGACATTCTCGGGGACCATCGCCGCAATCTCAGGAACGGTAGCAGGCTCAATAGGCTCCCACCCATCTGGGTTGCCACCTTCCACGTTGGTTACGCAGCCACTGAGAAGACCAACGCCCATCATCAACGTGAACGCGCTGAGGACCCTCGTCGCCTTGCCAAAGCGTTTGTTTTGGTTCATTGTTTTCGACCTTGTTTGGGATTGTTTCTAGCGTGGGGTTGGAAGCGATCGCAGCCCACGCATGATGAGCTCTACCGTTTGTCCAACCAGAAACACACTCAACATTGCGAGAAGCACTGGTGCTGTCGCTTGGCTTGAGCCCTGAGAACTTTGAGCAAAATTACCAGTGAACAATCCACGGACCATATTCGAAGATCCCTGTACCTCAGCTTTAGTCCATTCGAGCGGGTTTGCGGTGCTTGGTATCGACGACCCCTTCGCCCATCCCTGAACAAAGTCCTTGCCCTCGCCCTCTGGCATGTCATCAGTCCATTTGAGGAACAGTTCAGAACTGGAGATTTTCTGCACGGGGTTCTTTTCGGGCGGAATGTAGAGAGGGTCGTTCTCTGGGTCTTGATCCAGGGAGCTCTTCTTTTCGCCCTCGGACGCGCTAGAAGCTTCACCGGCGTCTTTATCAGAGTCTATCGAACTTGTAGCAGGTGCTTCGGGGGCTGGGATTTCCGCAAGTGCGGAAGGGCTGACCACCGAAGCCGTTGCAATGAGAGAAGCCGCGGTGACCGCGGCCGTGATACGTTTGCGCATGAGTGAATAATACCCACTCGGACAGTTTTGCGCTAACAAATCGAAAGATTTTACCCCCAGGCAGTTATGACCTGGGGGTTTACTAATCTAAGAGAGGGAAGAAGTGGTGATTTTATCTATTCTTCCGAAGTTGTAATATGCGGCACAGGCTCCTTCTGGGGAAACCATGCAGGTACCAATCGGGGTGTCCGGCGTACAGGCGGTACCGAAGACCTTGCACTGCCACGGCTTGATGTGGCCGGTCAGGACAGACCCGCACTCACATGCCGCGGGGTCTTCGACTCGGTTGCCGGGCACATCGAAAATGCGCTCCGCATCCCACTTGGCGAACTCTTCAGAGATGGCCATTCCGGAATGGGGAAGGGTTCCAAGGCCACGCCACTCGAACTCGTCCCGTATATCGAAGACCCTATCCAAGAGTGCTTGCGCTGAAGGGTTGCCCTCTGGGCGCACGACGCGGGCGTACTGGTTTTGGACGCGTGCTTTGCCCGCGGCAATGTCGCCCGACGTAAACTGCTCCAGCAACTGGGCAACGCCCTGAAGAATATCCAGAGGTTCGAAGCCGCAAACGGAGACTGGCCGGTTAAATTCTTCAGCCAGGAAATCGAAAGCCTTTGTGCCGACCACAGTTGCTACGTGGCCGGGTCCGATAAAGCCGTCAACCTCCGTGACGCCCCCGTTGGCGATTGCACGCAGTGGTGGCTCGATGGTCACATGGTTAGAAAAGACTGAGAAGTTTGGGATATCGCGTTGCTTGGCGGCGGTTAGCGTTACAGCGGTGGATGGCGTCGTCGTCTCAAAGCCAATTGCGAAGAAGATAACGTGCTTATCCGGGTTCTCCTCCGCGATCTTGAGAGAGTCCAGTGGAGAGTAGACAAAGCGAACGTCGCAACCACGTGCACGAGCCTGCAACAGTGACTCCTCGGAGCCTGGAACACGCATCATGTCGCCGAACGTGGTCAAGATAACGTCAGGCTGGTTTGCAAGCCAGAGTGCGTCATCGACCCTGCCCATCGGAATGACGCAGACTGGGCAACCAGGTCCGTGAACGAGGTCGATGGAGTCTGGGAGAAGGTTTTCCAGGCCGTAGCGGTAGATCGTATGGGTATGCCCACCGCAGATTTCCATGAGCTTAATCGGGCGGTCGAGTTGCTTCGCCTGTTCCTCAATGGTTGCAATCAGTTGGCGAGCTGCGGCTGGGTCACGAAACTCATCGACGAATTTCATGTGGGGTCCTTTCTTAGGAACGTAGGGGGCGGTGGCTTAGTCGATTCTTGAGGTTGTAAACGAATCGAGCTCGTCCTCAAACGTATTTGCACCGAGTTGTTGAATCTGTTGCAGGGTTGTCGCGGCCTCATCCTCGTCAATTTTTGACAGCGCAAATCCTACGTGTACCAGCACCCATTCGCCGACCTCGAGTCCTTCTTCAACAAGAAGATCAGTGGAGATTGCACGGGTTACTCCCGAGATGCTGACTGTTGCGCGGGTGGGATCCTTAATTTCGACAACCTGCGCTGGTACTCCCAGACACATAAAGCAGAGCCTTCCATCGATTGCATTATTTTCACACTTTTTCGTGCTTATTCCGTTTTACATTATTGCCCATGATTTGTGCATTTCTAAAAGTACCCAGCAAGCTAACTATGCGCGTCACCCACAACCTTCAAGCCCCGAAAACCCAAAACACGGTACCGGCGGTAGAATTCACACACGGAACTATTCGTAGCAATTCCACACGGTGGCTAGTTGCGAAAATAAGAAAAGGAAAGTGCTGTGCAGCCTAAAAACCGCCTCAATGTTGATGAGTCCAAGGTCAATGACAACATTGCTCGAGTGCGTCGTCGTGGCGGACGCTTGAAGGATGAATATGTCACGCTCGCACACGGGGCGGGCGGAAAGGCGAGCGCGACACTGCTAGAGCAGGTATTTTTCGACGAGTACGGCAACGATCTGCTCTCACAGGGGGAAGACTCGACGCTGTTGGACCTCGATTTGAACGGCGGGACGCTGGCGTTTACAACCGACAGCTATGTGGTGAACCCGATAGAGTTCCCGGGTGGATCCATCGCGGATCTCGCGGTAAACGGTACCGTCAACGATCTTGCCGTGGGTGGTGCGGAGCCGAAGTATATTTCGGTGGGTTTCATTCTGGAAGAAGGGCTTGAAGTAGAGACGCTTCGCCGGATCGCGCAGAATCTCCGCACCGCAGCGGAACGCGCCGGAGTACAGATTGCGACAGGCGACACAAAAGTAGTTCCGAAGGGTGCTGGGGACAAGATTTATATCAATACAGCAGGCATCGGCGTAGTACCTGCTGGACGGGAACTCGGTTTTGCAAAGGTCAAGCCTGGTGACCGGATTATCGTTTCTGGCCCGATCGCAGACCACGGTATGGCGGTCATGATGGCCCGCGGAGACCTCGCAATCGAAGCACCGATCGAGTCCGACTCGCGCGAGGTCGCAAGTTTGGTGCGGGCGATGCTCGCCGATGCCCCCGAGACTCGTTGGATGCGTGACGCCACACGTGGTGGTCTAGCGACAGTCATGAACGAACTTGCAGAATCAACTGGCTACGGCGTTGCACTGCACGACGAGAAGATCCCTGTGCAGCCGATGACGCGCGCCGCTTGCGACATGCTGGGCATTGATCCGCTCTACGTCGCGAACGAAGGAACGTTTACGGCGGTGGTGCCGGAAGACCAGACCGACCAAGCACTCGCGGCGCTGCATGCAGCAGGCGCTGAAGGGGCGGCGGTGGTTGGAAAGATCGTCGAGGAACCAGCTGCAGCGGTGGTGTTGGTCACCGGCTTTGGTGGTACCCGTATGGTCGACAAACTGGTTGGCGATCCGTTGCCACGAATCTGTTAAGTTCCTGAGGCTGCATGGGTTCGCTACCGCGACCAGAGCCTTCCTGCGGCCGCCTGGCCGAGGCTGAGCCCGCCATCAGTGGCGGGCACTTTTTTATGCGTTAACACCGTCGATGATGGGCGTTGGTGCCGGAATACTTGCAAGATGTCGGTCATCAAAATGCGGTTGACGGCGCAGCCCCCCGTGATGCCAATGACCTCGGTAGCTTCTTCTTGGGCGGCGTCAATAAGCGAGCGAGCAACGAGTGTCGCTATGCCTGCGTGTGCAATCCGGGCAATGTCTTCGAAGAGGCGTGTCCCATCTTGAGTCGCGCTGATCACCCATTGTGCAAGATGCGGGAACGATCGAATGTCTTCGATTGCGTCAAGCGCTTCTGCCGACGAAAGGCGAGACTTGCCTGCGAGAGCCTCAAGCTCCATCGCTGCTTGCGCTTCGTAGCTCACCGATTGTTGGACCTGAAGTATCGATGCGAACGCGTCGAAGAGCCGTCCCATCGAAGTTGTTGCAGTGGTGCCGAACCCGCTGCTGAGCTGAGAGTCGACTAATCGCAACTCGTCTAGATCAACTTCAGGAGGCACGCTGAGGCCTTCGAGCTTCCAGCTATATGCGAGACCGCGCGCAATCCGCCACGGATTTCGCACCGCTTTGTCGCCACCGACGAGGGAAAATGGTGGTAGGTGCCAGAGCCTCTCGGCGTTGCCATCGTCGGTTACATGAAGTATTTCGCCACCCCAAATGGTGCCGTCCGTTCCGTAGCCGGTGCCGTCGAGAGCTGCGACGACGGCGGGCGTCGATAGTCGCTGATGCTCAGCCAACAGTGACAGTGCATGTGCGTGGTGATGCTGGACCTCAATGAGCTCGACGTCACGCTGGTCAGCGTAACGCTGCGCCCACATCGAAGTTTGGTAACCAGGGTGCATGTCGCACACAACAACGTCGGGTTGTGCGCCTTGTATTGAGCAGAGCTGTTTTACCATTTTCTCGAAGTGCCGCTGAGCATCCCATGACCCCATATCGCCTACATGCGAGGAGACGTGTGCATACCGCCCAACGGCCAGAGTCGCCGTGTTCTTGAGTTCGCCCCCTACCGCTAGGACAGTGGGCTTTCGCTCAGTGTCGAGCAGCATTGGAATCGGCGCCAGTCCGCGAGACCTCCGAACAAGCGTCGTATCGACGTAGACCGAGTCTTCCACGGGCACATAAATCTCACGATCGTGGAGCACAAACATGTCCGCGAGGTGCGTAAGTTTCCGAAGTGCCTCTTCATTAGTGACGCATAAAGGCTCGCCGCTGAGATTGCCCGAGGTAGCTACCACAGGTCGGTCAACCAACAGATGGTGCAGTGGTGAATACGGAAGCATGAGGCCTACTTCCCTCAAACCAGGCGCAATACCTTCGCAGAGTGCTCCTTCGTGAAGCGGAACAGACACGATCGGATGTGACGGCGATACCAAAAGATCCTCCGCTTCTTTACTGAGTGTTGCAATGGATTTGGCGGCGTCGAGATTTGGCACCATCACCGCGAGAGGCTTGTCGGGTCGGCGCTTGCGCTCCCTCAGCTTTTCGACGGCCTCTTCGTTTTCCGCCGCGCACATCAGGTGAAAGCCACCAATCCCTTTGACCGCGACGACCGCACCAGATTCCCAGGCGTTTTGAACCTTGAGCACGAGCTCGTCGAATTTGCCGGGGTCCAATGCAAGCGCATCCGTTCGCGTTTCGGCGAGGACGGCACCGTTGGCATCCGTACACCACAAAGTAGGGCCGCAATGTGGGCAGCTTATTGGTTGCGCGTGAAACCGCCGGTCGTCTGGGTTCGTGTATTCTTCCTCGCATTGTGTGCACATAGGGAATTCACGCATGGTGGTAGTCGCGCGGTCGTAGGGGAGCGAAGTAATGATGGAAAGACGTGGTCCGCAGTGCGTGCAAGTGGTGAATGGGTAGTGGTAGCGCCGATTGTCTTGGTCATCAATATCGGCTAGGCAGGCTTCACACGTTGTCATGTCAGGGGAGATGAGTGTCTTTTCTCCCTCGACATGTTCTGACTCGACAATCCGAAACCCCGTTTCGCCGTATACGAGTGGGAGTGAAGACGTTTGGCTATCCAAAATGTGAGCGAGAGGCGGGAGCTCGTCGATAAGCGTCTTCTGCGCATTGTGGAGTGCTGTTGCGTCGCCCTGAAACTCGATAAAGACTCCGCGCTCGTTGTTGCCGACAAGTCCAGTAAGGCCGAAGCGTTGTGCGATTCGCGCGACGTGCGGACGCATTCCCACCCCCTGGACAATGCCTTCGAGAAAGACGCGGACTCTGCTCTGTGCTCCCATGCTGCATACTCTACAAACTTCTTGAATAATCGCCTAGGCTAGGTGCTGTGCATGAAGTTGCATTAAGTCATCAGTTAGCGTCAGCAGTTCAGCGCGCAGCGCGCGGACGAACAGTGCTGTCGGTGCACCTCCGAATCGGTGCGCTGCGACAAGTCGTGCCGGAATCACTCGAGTATGCCTGGGGGTTCGTCACAAAGGGGAGCCCCATGGAAAAGTCGGAGCTGCGGATCGACTGGGTTCCAGCCGAGATCGAGTGCAGCAACGGGCATCGAAGAATACTCGACCCCAATGAGTATCTCGACGTCCGATGCCAGGAATGCAACGCTCCCACGAGTGTGATTACGGGCGAGGAATTCGCTGTCGTAGACATTGATGTGACATCTGACCGTTAAGAAGGAGAAAAGAAGCATGGGACGTTTCCACCGCCACGACGACGGGACTGTTCACAGCCACGATCATTCGCATGATCACACGCACCACCACGAACACGATCACCTCCACGTGGGAGTAGATGCGGAGCACTCTGAGCACGGAGACCACACTGGGTATGACACTGGACGTGAACGCATCGCGGTGCTTGAGGATATTTTCACGGAAAACGATGTAAAAGCGGCCGCAAACCGTTCCGCGTTTGAAGAGCACGGCGTGGTTTGCATCAACGTGATGAGCTCCCCGGGAGCAGGAAAGACGACGCTGCTGCGTAAAACCTTGGAAGCGCTCGCGGACAAAATCCGTTTCGGGATTGTAGAAGGTGACATCGAAACTGCGTTAGACGCAGAGCGCTTGGAAAACCTCGGCGCACAGGTAAGTCTGCTCAATACCGGGAACGGGTTTGGGGGCGAGTGCCACCTCGATGCTCCGATGGTTGCGCATGCTTTAAAGGGGCTCAACCTCGATGATGTCGATATGGTGCTGATTGAAAATGTTGGCAACCTAGTGTGTCCGGCTGAATTTGAAGTTGGAGAGCATCATAAGGTAATGGTTGCCTCAGTTACCGAGGGGGAGGATAAGCCGCTGAAGTACCCGGTCATGTTCCGGAGTGTCGAAGTGGTCGTCGTAAACAAGGTTGACCTGCTGCCTTACCTGAATTTCGATCTCGATCTGTTCAAGGAAAATCTTGAGAAGGTGAATCCTGGAGTGAAGGTAATCCTTACCTCAGCTACAACGGGGGAAGGATTAGACGAGTGGAATGAGTGGCTTATGTCCCAATCGGGGGTAGATTTCTAGCCCTGCCGACTTCACGACACCGGAATTACTTTCATGTCTTGATACCCTGGCCCTATAGATGCGTTAAGCATGCAGCTTGACCGCTGATGGAATCTGTACACGTTCATTTGAGGGGTATGGGCCGGAGTATGTGCCGGCACATGGCTCTCGCATGAGAGGGAAAATCGATGCTTCTACAAGACACTTGGCAGAGTGGAACGCTTTGGGAAAACCTGTCGAAGAAGGGGGTGAAGCGTCGAGACTTCCTTAAAATGTGCAGCTCTATGGCTGCAGTGTTTGCAGTGGGTGCGCCGCTTGCCTCACGCGCCAACGCTGAAGAGACTGAGGTAATTGCCGAGGCACTCGGTGATGTAAAGAAGCCAATGGTTGCTTGGCTTCAGCTACAGGAGTGCACCGGCTGTATGGAGTCGGTGCTTCGTTCCGGTTCCTCCACAGTTGAGGACCTCGTCTTGAACCAGCTGTCGATGAACTACAACGAGCTCGTGATGGCTGCATCAGGGCACGCAGCCGAGCAGGCACTGGAAGAGATGAACAAGGAACCGCACATTCTGGTGGTCAACGGCTCTGTTCCAACTGGTGCAGGTGGCGCATACTGCCAGATCGGCGGCAAGAGCGCCGAGCAAGTTCTCCGCGAAGCCGCAGAGAACGCAACCGTAATCCTTTCCGTAGGTGCATGTGCAGTGTATGGCTCAGTACAGGCTGCTCGTCCAAACCCGACCGGGGCAGTGGGTGTTGACGAAATTATCAAGGATAAGCCAGTCATCAACGTGGCTGGTTGCCCGCCTATCGGTGAAGTTATCACCGCAACAATCACCTACCTGCTGACCCACGGTGAGCCACCAAAGGTGGATGCAGAGGGTCGTCCACTCTTTGCGTACGATCAGCGCATTCACGATTCCTGTCCGAAGCGTCCACACTTCGATGCGGGCCAGTTCGTGCGCACGTTTGATGACGAAGGCGCTCGTAATGGCTGGTGCCTCTATGAAGTTGGTTGCAAGGGCCCATCGACCTTCTCGCCATGCCCGATCATCCAATGGAACCTCAAGTCCGGCTGGCCGATCGGCGCTGGTCACCCGTGCATCGGTTGTACGGAAAAGGACTTCTTTGACCGGTTTACTCCGTTCTACGAGGAACTGCCGAATGTTCGTGCATTCGGTCAAGAAGCTTCCGCTGGCAAGATTGGCCTCGGCCTCATTGGTGTCGCCGCCGCTGGTACCGCAGTCCATGGCGCACTCAGCGTAGTCAAGGAGGTTGGCATCCGTCGCAAGAGTGGCGAAGTTCAGCCTCTTGCGGCCTTTGGCGAAGAAGACGGTCCCGAGGATATCTCGGCACTTATGGCAGAGGGTGATCAGGCGTTCGCGACCACCACCGATACTGATGGACACCACCGACCCAACCCATCCGCGTAAGCGGCGTTCACGACGATTGAAAGGAAAAGCAACTAAAAATGGCTGAAAGAGTTGTTGTAGACCCGTTGACGCGTATCGAGGGTCACCTCCGCATGGAGATGGAAGTCGAAGACGGCACCATCACCAACGCTTGGAGCGAGACCACGATGTTCCGCGGCATTGAGAAGATTGTAGAAGGTCGAGATCCACGCGACGTCTGGGCGTTTGTTGGCCGTATCTGTGGCGTTTGCACTGGTGTCCACTCCCTGGCAAGTGTTGTTGCCGTCGAAGACGCGATTGGAAGCCACATCCCAAAGCAAGCGCAGCTTATTCGTGACCTCGTCCTGACAAGCCAGGAAATTCACGACCATGTTGTGCACTTCTACCACCTGCACGCCCTTGACTGGGTGAACGTTGTCTCCGCAGCAAAGGCTGACCCAGAGAAGGCAGTCGAGTTTGCGAAATCGATAGGTTCGAACTGGAAGCTCAACTCCGTCGACAAGTTCCAGCAGGTGAAAGACACCTTGAACTCGGTTCTTGATTCCGGTCAGCTTTCTATCTTCACCGGTGGATACTGGGACCACGAGGACTACCGTCTGCCACCAGAAGCAAACTTGATGGCGGTTTCGCACTACCTCGATGCGTTGCAGTTCCAGCGCTCGATTATCCGCATCAATACGGTGTTTGGCGGTAAGAATCCGCACCCGAACTTCCTCGTCGGGGGTATGGCCTGCACGATCGACCAGGATAAGTCAGAGACGGTCAACCAGGTTTCGATTGACCAAATCAAGAACTGGGTCGCAGAGATCCATGAGTTCATCAACGGTGTGTACCTGCCTGACGCAATGGCGATTATGGGCGTGTACAAGGATTACTTTGATATTGGTGCGGCTGCCCCGAACTTCCTCGCGGTTGGTATGGCTGGCGCAACAGTTCGTGGTGATCACATGGAGCGAACCATGGGGTACACGCACACGGACATCACTCCGGGTGTACTGCTCAACGGTGACTACTCCAAGGTCCATGAGCTCAATCCGGACCTGTTCAAGGAATACGTTTCCTCGGCATGGTTCGCACAGGATGACAAGAACGAAGGCAAACACCCATTTGAGGGCGACACTATCGCCGATTACACCGGTCCTAAATTGCCGTATAAATGGCTCGGCGATAACGAGGAGTACACCTGGTCTAAGGCGCCGCGTTACGACGGCCACGTCGTTCAGGTTGGCCCAGTTGCCCGTATCCTGCTCGCATATGCTCAGAACGAGCCAAGCACGAAGCGCCTCGTTGATGATGCGCTGAAGAAGCTCGGCATTAAGCTCGAACAGCTGAATTCGACCGGTGGCCGTACGCTGGCTCGTGCTCTGGAAGCTGTAACGACTTCTGAGGCCATGACCAATGTGTTGCTGCCCGAGTTCATCGAAGGATTGCGCAAGCGTGACTACGACGTCTTCGACTCCAGCAAGTGGGAACCTTCTTCCTGGCCGAAGGAATCAGAAGGCTTCTGCATGATGGAAGTCGCCCGTGGCTCTCTCAGCCACTGGACCAAGATCAAGGATGGTAAGACGGAGCGCTACCAGGCCGTCGTGCCGACCACCTGGCTGGCCGGTGGTCGTGATCCTGAGGGCAAGATGGGCCCATACGAGGAATCTCTGGCGAATGGCAAGCACCCGCTGGCCAACCCAGAGGAACCGCTAGAGGTACTTCGCACCATCCACTCGTTTGATCCATGCATGTCCTGTGCTGTGCACCTGCTGGACACGGAAGGCAATGAACTTGTGAAGGTGATCACGCAATGAGCACCCAGCTAAACCGTGCTTCTTCGAGCTCGGGTGGCGTGCCTGAGACTCGC
Source organism: Corynebacterium sp. UMB2355A (assembly GCF_033877495.1). NCBI lineage: Bacteria > Bacillati > Actinomycetota > Actinomycetes > Mycobacteriales > Corynebacteriaceae > Corynebacterium > Corynebacterium sp. UMB2355A. The sequence goes on from NZ_CP138855.1 coordinate 45,913, forward strand.
AAGATCGCTCCAGATAAAAATCTGGTGTTGAGCGTCACAGAATCACGGCCGATAGACGATATTGGTGCGGAAACACTGTTGCGCCTGGCATCGTCGCAGCCGGAACTCGCCAGATCCTGTTGATCAGGCGCTGCTGCGTGCTGTTGACCCCGACTACGTCTACGGCACCGTGGAGAGCTTCAGCCCCGCGACGCCAAGCCGAAAGTACTCGCTTTCGGTCGTGCGTGACGCAAAGTTGCTCGGCGAGCGCCAGGACGTAGCGGTCATGCGTGGAGACCTTGCATCGGTAGTTCAAGCATCTGCATGGGATAAGCATGAGATGAAGACGATGATGCAGAACGTCGACACAGTTTCGAAGTTCGGCAATCGATGCATGGGCGTCGCCGTTGCACCTGTAGATGGCGACAAGACCGGTGAATTTGTACTCAAAGGCTATATTGCATTCGGCATCGGCGACCATGTCCGTCCGCGTCCTGTATCCAAGGGCGGCTACACCCGCATCGAGATGTGGCCGGTTGCACTGCGTTGGCAGCACTGGATCAACATGATTTTGATCATCATGATGACGATCACTGGTTACTACATCATGGATCCATTCTTCGGTCCTTCGAATGCTCACGATGCCGGAATGCTCATGGGCTGGAACCGTCTCATCCACTTCATTGCAGCCTTCGCGTGGATCGCACTGTCTATCTGGCGCCTAGCCATTATGGTGTTCGCTCAAACACGACAGATGAAGTGGCGGGCACTGTGGCCAGTGCGAAGCCAAGATGATCTGAAGTTGATGTGGGAGCAGACGAAATACTACCTGCTCCTTACGAACGAACCGCCACCACGTGTTGGCCACAATGGTCTCCAGCAGACGGCGTACACGGGCATTTACGCCATGTGCATGGTGCAGATTTACTCTGGTCTTGCGCTTTTCGGTTTGCCAAAGCAGGATAGCTGGTTCTGGCGGCTCATGGCTGCACCTGTGGAATGGATCGGCATCCCATACTTCCGTTTGGTGCATGCATTGATCATGTTCATTATTTGGGCTTTCGTCATTCTGCACGTCTACCTTGTGTTCCGTGCCGATGCGACGGAGCGCCACGGTGGCCTGTCTGCAATGATCAACGGCGGTGTTTGGTTGCCGAAGGGCACGAAGCCGGTTGACGGCCCTGAGGTTGAGTAGAGTATGACGGTCACGAGGAAGCTTCGTCCCGCGCCAGATGTCCCGGTGCCATCGCCTGAGCTGGTGACGCTTGATGGCGTCACTATCAACGTCATTGGCATTGGAAACGAGATCATGGCGGATGACGCAGTTGGGCTGGCCATCCTCCGCGAGCTTGAGGCGGACCCGATCCAGGGCGTGAACTTCATCTATGGAGGAACGTCTGGCATGGAGATCCTACCCATGGTGCAGGACGCCGACTACCTGCTGGTGCTCGATGGGCTCAAACAGGGCCAGCCAGGTGATGTGGCTGTGCTCGTCGGTGATCAAATTCCGCGCCTATTGCAACAGCAGCTATCGCCTCACCAGGTGGGACTGCTGGACCTGTTGAGCGCCGCGCGCCTCACAGGTCAAGAACCCGACAACGTGGCGGTTGTGGGTATCACGGCGCGCGACGTCGAATTCCGTACATCGCTGAGTGAGGAGATCAGTGCTGCAATTCCAGAAGCAGTGCAGCGGGCCCGGCAGCTGCTAAAGGAGTGGACAGCCGAAGCTACTCAACATCAATCCAAGTAATTTGGAACTCGTCACCCCCACGCAGATCTGCAGTGGGGGTGTCACATTTAGGGCATCGCAGCGCGAAGTATTCGTCAATCTCGACGGTATCTTCACATTGAGGGCACCAGACTGCCGCGGGGATAATGTCCAAGTCGAGCCGGGCGTGAGCACAGGTGGTATCGACGCGTGCAAGGTCCCATGCTTGGCGAAGCGCATACACATCAACTCCGGAGCGCGTGCCTACTTTCATGCCGACCGCCAGGACGTTTCGGCCGGGCACTGACTCATTGACCGCATCGATTACCCCGCGAAGTAGACTCAATTCATGCATACCCCCATTATGTTCAATTGGGGTAGGCAACGCGAGTAAGGAGCATGGAATTTGTCAGAGAAGTTGTTTCTTGACGCCGTCATCGATCCGCTTGCAGCGACAGTCATTGTCGAAGGTGAGGGAAATGAACGCACGGCACGCTTCGACATCGCCGGCGTGCCGCGCGTCGACAAGCTGTTAGTGGGCAAGCGCGCGAGCGAAGTTCCGACTATCGTGACGCGACTCTGTGGGCTGTGCCCGGTAACGCACCACTTGGCGGGGATGCGAGCACTTGACCAACTTGTTGGGTCGAGCGATTCGATGAGCGAGCAGGCCGTGCAGCTCCGGCGCCTTCTTCATGCGGGTTCGGTCCTTGACACGCTCGCACCGCGCCTGCTGCCTGACCATGGATTAGAGATCCGCAAATTTGCGAAGCTGGTGCTGCGTGCCGCCGGTTGTCCGGGTCACTTTCCCGATGTTGCGATTCCTGGGGGAGTGCACGCACACGCCGATGCCGATGAGGTCAAGCGCGCAGCTGAAGGCGTCTCGACGATCCGTAGTCTCTTGCCTTCCCAACCGGTTGAGCCTGTGGAACAGCATCCTCCAAAGCTTGCCGACCTTTTTGCATGTGATGCCGACGGCGCAGCAGATCCACTAGGAGAGTGCATTGCCGCGCGTTTCGAGGGTGAGCTGCATGTGTTCCCAGCGCATGATTTCTATGAGCACGTTCGAGAGCAGCACCCCGGTGCTATCACCCCGCGGCCCCAGGTACTTATCGACGGCCACTGGCGCGACTACCGGGTAGGCCCAGTTGCGCGATTCCCCCATCTGAGCGCGCGCGACGCCCAGTTTGCGCTTGTGCGCTCGGTACTCGACGATATCGAAAAGCTTTTGCAGGTTCCTGAGCTGTTGGCTGAGCCGGTCGTCGTCGATAATTCACTGCGCGATGGCACCGTAACGGGAATCGTTGACGGTCCTCGAGGCTTGTTGGTGCACCGCTACACTGTGGAAGACGGCAATCTGATCGATTGCCAGATTTTGAGCCCTACCGCGCAAAATGAGGGATGGCTTGCTCGGATGCTCACAGAGGCATCGACTCCTGCAGAGATGGAGTATGCGATCCGTAGCGCGGATCCTTGCCTGCCGTGCACCTCGGCACCGGAAGGCGCCATGAACATCAACATTGAAAGGAAATGATGTAGCGATGTGTCTTGGAGTTCCAGCGAAAGTGCTCAGCACTGGCGACCTGTCCAGCCCCATGCCGATGGGGGCCATCGATATGAAGGGTGAGGAGCGGCCATGCTGCTTCGCATATCTTCCAGAAGTTGAGGTGGGGCAGTGGGTGCTCATCCAGAATGGATTCGCAATGGACGTCATTTCGGAAGATGACGCGCAGGCCTCGTTCGAGGCAATCGATGAGTTTGATCTGCTACCAAACCAACCCGGCTCTACTGTGCGCTGACCTTAACGGCGTCCGATTGTTGTTCTGCTCGCGCCGTGCGCTATATTGAGCAGGCACGCCCCAGTAGCCCAATTGGCAGAGGCAACGGATTCAAAACCCGTCCAGTGTGAGTTCGAGTCTCACCTGGGGCACAAGGAGCCTGGTCGAGGATTCCCTCGACCAGGCTCCTTTTGTACGAAACTTAGCTATCAGGCTGATGCCAACTCGTTGATGCGTTCAACAGTTGTGACTGGGTCATCAACTGTGAGGACGAGGCGGGCGAAGTTCTCATCAGCTAACTCGATTACGACCGTATTCTCGAATCCGCTGACGTTCCAAAACAGCTTTTCACCATCTGAGTGGAACGTTCCCGCAAGCTTTTCTCCCATCCTTAGTCCTGGGCAGCGAAAACCCTTCGGCTCGTTCTTCATACCCGGGTCATGTGTAGCTCCGCGTACATGTTCCCAGGGAACCTCGATGGATCCTTTGAACGACCAAATCTTATCTAAGCCGAGCGGCTCAACAACCAGAGTAGCGTCGGTGAATTTGAGATTGTTGTTGCTCATTGTGCCTCTCCTTTGGAAGTGCTGCTTGCGCGGTCGAGTAAGTGTTTGCCTAGTGCTGCTGGGCCTCCAGCAAAGCAAAGGGAATTTGCTTCGAGAATCAAGGGGCGTAGCTCTTGGCTTACGGGCGCGACTTCCACGAGAGTGACTGCAACAAAACTCTTGGCTTCTAGTGTCACTTCACCTGTCTTAGCGCTTCGGCATACTGCTTCCAGCGCCGTTCTCAGCAGGCCATGTTTGGAACCGAAGATTTTATAGAAGCTCGAACGATTTATCTCAAGGTAGGTAAGAGTTGCGTCAACGGACTGTGCTGTATACCCGCGTTCACCGAAAAGCTTTATGGCCCTGCGGATGACTTCGTCTTCATCGAACTCTCGTGGTCTACCCATGGCTTACATACTATTCGTTCTGGAATGAATTGTCCATTATCTGAGGCTAATTAGATACCGTGTCGCGCGCCAAGCGCGTGTTTATGGCTCTACAACCGGATACTGGAAAGGAACCGGTGCTGTTGTGGTTTGTTTGGGGCTCAGTTTAAAAGTAGTCTTGGTCAGTGGATTATGCTCCGGTACCAAGTAGACCGCGCACAAGTGCGGTGAACCCGCCGAAGATCGCCAGGGCGAGTGCTATTCGATATCCCAGTTGCACTGGTACCCGTGGTGCCATGCGGGTGCCAACGACGATGCCCAGCACCATCGCAAAAATGCCAACCACCCACGTTTCGGGCGTTACCGCTGAAAGGTTTGCTGCACCAGTGATTTCCTTAATAGCGAAAGAGAGTGCGCCGCTGACCAGGAAGATTGGCTGGAGTGTTGCCGCGTAGATCTCCTTGGGCCAGCGGGCTGCGTGTGCGTACACGGTGATTGATGGGCCAGCTACGCCTGCCAACGTGTTCATGAAACCACCAAGTGAACCTGCGATAACAGAAGGTACGGTGCCTTCAATATTCGGTATGTAGCGTTTTCCCAACGTCACTGTGCCGAGCGCGATCAACAATAGAACGCCAACGATGATTAGAAGCAAGCTAGCTGAAACTGCCCGTATGAGGAATGCGCCGGGTACCGCACCCAAAACAAGGGTTCCAGCAATTGGGGCAAAGCGTTTCCAATCAACGCGCTCGCGCATGGAATAGGTGTTGGCAATCGCGTTGGCGGTGGCTAATACGTTGACCATGAGCACGCCGGATACCGGACCGAGTAAGACAGAGAGTGCGGGGGCCGCAATTAGTCCGAGCCCCATTCCTGAAATTCGTTGGAGCGCTGCACCGGCAAAAATGGCCAGGAAAATCCCGATCAGAACTGGTGTCACTGTGCCCTCCTGCGCTCTACTCACTATACGGCGCTCATCACCCTACCTGACAAATTCTAGATACCCGTAGTGAACTGGCGATTTAGCTGATTTCGAGCTGCGATTCACGCCGGAGCGCCTGCCTGCTATATACTTTGCGACGTCGCCCCAGTAGCCCAATTGGCAGAGGCAACGGATTCAAAACCCGTCCAGTGTGAGTTCGAGTCTCACCTGGGGCACAACACCCGGCCATAAGCCGGGTTTTCTTGTTTGAGTCGTCATGTCGGGACGTACGTCTACACTAGGGGCCGTGAAGAAACGGTTATTGCTCATTGACGGACACTCCATGGCATTTCGAGCGTTCTACGCTCTGCCTGCTGAAAACTTTTCGACGACCGGTGGCCAAACAACGAATGCGGTGTATGGCTTCTTGTCGATGTTCGCCAACGTTGTGGCGCAAGAAGCACCGACGCATATTGGTGTGGCGTTCGATGTGGGGCGCAAGACGTTTCGAACGGAACGTTTTCCGGAGTACAAAGCTCAGCGCGAATCCACTCCGCCAGAGTTTAAGGGGCAGGTTCCGCTGATTCAGGAGTGTCTTGAGGACCTCGGAATCATCAGCTTGTCGAAGGAGAATTTTGAAGCTGACGATATCGTGGCGACGCTGGTGCACCAGGCTCGCGTTGATCAGGATTTCGAAATTGTCTTGGTTTCAGGGGACCGCGACTACCTACAACTGGTAGACGATTCAACGACGCTGTTGTACCCGATGCGCGGGGTTTCGACGATGACACGTTTCACTCCGGACAAGGTCGAGGAGAAGTACGGGCTGACTCCGGCACAGTATCCGGATTTTGCGGCGCTTCGGGGAGACCCGTCTGATAACCTCCCCTCGGTTCCGAAGGTCGGGGAGAAGACGGCGACAAAGTGGATCACGCAATACGGTTCGCTTGCAGAACTCGTTAACCACGCGGATGAAATCAAGGGAGTCGCAGGTCAAAACTTCCGAGACCGTATCGAGCAAGTGCAGCTCAATCGTGAACTAACGCAGATGGTCACCGACGTGGAGCTCCCTGTTACGCCAAATGACTTGGAGCTAAAGGCCGTAGACATCGGTGCTATTGCGAAGCGATTTGATTCTTTGGAGTTCGGCACGAATCTTCGCGAACGTGTGCTATCCGCGCTTCCTACGGAAGGGGACGCCGAAGAGCATTTGCCTGTGGAGCTTCCAGAAGTTGTGATCGACGAAGGGCCGTTGGACGAATGGATCGCTTCCCATAGGGAGCAAGGATTAGCACTGTATGTGGACGGTAGTCCGGTGCCGGCAAACGGCGATGCTACTGCGATTGGGATCGTCGATAAGGAGCGGCACGGCATCCAACGCGAAACAGCGGAGCTTACCCCTGAAGAGGATGCTGCGCTGAAGGACTGGTTGGAGTCAGATGACCCCAAGTACCTCCACAACGGTAAAGCTATGTATCACATGCTGCGGGGCAGAGGTATCACACTCAGCGGGATTGCGCATGACACAGCGATTGCTGCCTACCTGCTTCGCCCGGGGCAGCGCACCTATGCGCTGGCTGATGTATACCAGCGTCACTTGCAGCGACAGTTGGACGTAGGGCAAGAGCAACTCAGTCTGTTGGATCAAACTTCACAGGTTGATGCCGCCGTTGCTGTGCTGGAACTGGCGCAACATCTTGCTCAAGAACTTCGTGAAATCGACTCTTACGCGCTGTATGCCGACCTTGAGCTGCCGCTTGTACCCATTCTTGCCAGGATGGAGGACGTCGGTGTGGCTGTTGACGTCGAAGCTCTTGAAAATCTTCGCAAGGAGTTTACTGACAAGGTTGCCCAGGTAGAAGGAGAGGCCCGCACGCTTGTCGACGAGCCAGCTCTCAACCTTTCGAGTCCGAAGCAGCTTTCTGTCGTTCTTTTCGACAAACTTGACTTGCCTAAAACCAAGAAAACAAAGACTGGGTATTCGACGGCAGCCAAGGAGATCGAGGCGCTTGCAGAAAAGAATCCGCATCCGTTCCTTGATCATCTGTTGGCACATCGTGAATATCAGAAGATGAAGTCCACAATCGAGGGGCTTATCAAGGCGGTACATAGTGATGGCCGAATTCACACAACCTTCAACCAAACCGTGACTTCAACGGGCCGACTGAGTTCGACTGATCCAAACCTGCAGAATATTCCCGTCCGTACAGAGACAGGTCAAAAGATTCGAGCAGCATTCACCGTTGGTAAGGGGTATGAGTATCTTCTGACCGCTGATTACTCACAGATTGAGATGCGAGTGATGGCGCACCTATCCGGGGACAAGGGGCTCATCTCCGCGTACAAGGATGGCGAAGACCTGCACAACTACGTCGGTTCACAGGTATTTGATGTTGCTATCGACGCCGTGACGCCCGAGCTACGCCGTCGGGTCAAGGCAATGTCATATGGTTTGGTTTATGGGCTCTCTGCGTACGGCCTCGCCGCGCAGCTCTCGATCTCGCCAGGTGAAGCCAAGGAAATCATGGAGAGTTACTTCCACCGTTTCGGTGGGGTGAAGCACTATCTGGACTCGGTCGTCGAGAAAGCCAGAAAGGATGGATACACCGCAACTGTGTTTGGGCGCCGACGCTACCTGCCTGAGCTCAACAGTGACAACCGAGTCGCCCGAGAAAATGCTGAGCGGGCGGCCCTGAATGCTCCTATCCAAGGTACTGCCGCAGACATCATTAAAGTAGCGATGATTCACGTTGACCGAGCGTTGGCTGACTACGAGTCCCGTGTGCTGTTGCAAGTGCATGACGAGTTGGTTGTTGAAGTCGCTCCGGGTGAGCTCGATGAAGTGCGTGAGATTGTTGAGCGGGAGATGGATCGCGCTATTGAACTCAACGTGCCGCTCGAGGTTTCTACCGGATACGGAGAGAACTGGCAGGATGCTGGCCATTAGGGCGGGAAGTGCGGGGCTATAGAGCGGCCCCCATTATTCCGCTCTATAGCCCCGAGACGGTCCCAGAGCCTCCTTCTCAATCCGTCTGGGACTGCCTTCCCCCATCAACCGCTTCTTCCCCCGAGTTCCCCCGAGAAGCGGTGCCACGGTTCACCTCGCGAGGTTTCACAGCTCTAGATTGGCCTTATCTATCGCTGCTGCGCCTTGATCGTGGCAATGAAAACACTAACAGACGTCTGTGGGGAACGTAAGAGAATTGGCCAAAAATGGACTACATTAAACAAAATATTGACTAATTATGGGGGTGTGGGATGGCGAGTGTATTGCTTTGACCTGCGAGTTTGCGCCTTATCGGCGGTGCGGCAGACTTACGGCGTTCTCAGTTGGCGAGTTCGGTGAAGGATGTGTTGTTTGCCTTAACGGTCGACCTGATGGGGATTTATCCGAGTGTTGATATTTGCGCGAGCTGGGCAAAGGCGATATTCTTGCACGAGCATATCTGGGCAATAGGTCTCGTGGTGTCGTAATAGGAGGGCATCACCGGCTCATATTGCGGGATCTTTCCGCGCTGGTAAGAGATGATATGCCCCTGTCCAAATACGATCTCCTATTTCAATTTCGGAGCACATTTAACTTATGCGCACTTCCAACGCACCACAGGTCGCAATCAACGATATCGGCGGACCTGAGGAATTTCTCGCCGCTGTAGACGCAACCATCAAGTACTTCAATGATGGTGACATCGTCTCCGGCACCGTAGTTAAGGTTGACCACGATGAGGTTCTCCTTGACATCGGCTACAAGACTGAGGGTGTTATCCCTACCCGTGAGCTGTCGATCAAGCATGACGTTGACCCGGACGAAGTTGTCCAGGTCGGCGACGAGATTGACGCACTGGTCCTGACCAAGGAGGACAAGGAAGGTCGCCTCCTGCTCTCCAAGAAGCGTGCTCAGTACGAGCGTGCTTGGGGCACCATCGAAGAGCTGCAGAAGAACGACCAGCCAGTTACTGGTACGGTCATCGAGGTTGTCAAGGGTGGCCTCATCCTCGACATCGGTCTTCGTGGCTTCTTGCCTGCGTCGCTCGTTGAGATGCGTCGCGTCCGTGACCTGGATCCATACATTGGCCAGGAGCTCGAGGCAAAGATCATCGAGCTGGACAAGCACCGCAACAACGTGGTCCTGTCCCGCCGTGCATACCTCGAAGAGACGCAGTCCGCTGTTCGTTCCGACTTCCTGCACCAGCTGCAGAAGGGTCAGGTACGCAAGGGCGTTGTTTCTTCCATCGTCAACTTCGGTGCTTTCGTGGACCTTGGCGGCGTAGACGGCCTGGTTCACGTTTCCGAGCTGTCCTGGAAGCACATCGACCACCCATCTGAGGTTGTCACCGTCGGCGATGAGGTTACCGTTGAGGTTCTCGACGTCGATCTCGACCGTGAGCGTGTTTCCCTGTCGCTGAAGGCGACCCAGGAGGACCCATGGCGCGTGTTCGCACGCACCCACGCTGTCGGCCAGATCGTGCCGGGCAAGGTCACCAAGCTTGTTCCATTCGGTGCGTTCGTTCGCGTCGAAGAGGGCATCGAGGGTCTGGTTCACATCTCCGAGCTGGCACAGCGCCACGTCGAGGTACCGGACCAGGTTGTCAACGTTGGCGAAGAGGTCATGGTCAAGGTCATCGACATCGATCTCGACCGTCGTCGTATCTCGCTGTCGCTGAAGCAGGCGGACGAGGATTACAACGAAGAGTTCGATCCGTCCCGCTACGGCATGGCTGATTCCTACGACGAGCAGGGCAACTACATCTTCCCAGAGGGCTTCGATCCGGAGACCAACGAGTGGATGGAGGGCTTCGACGAGGCTCGTCAGCAGTGGGAGGCTCGCTACGCAGAGGCTGAGCGCCGCTTCCAGGCGCACACTGCACAGATCGAGCGTCATCGCGCTGCTGCTGCCGAGGCGGCAGAGCAGGCGGGTGACCAGGCGAACTACTCCTCGCAGTCCAACGCTGCAGCTCCGGCAGCGGATGAGACCGCTAGCGCAGGTGGCTCGCTCGCATCTGACGAGCAGCTCGCAGCACTTCGCGACAAGCTCGCTGGCAACTAGTCTTTATTAGCTAATCGACGACCCCTTCCTGGAATCCAGGAAGGGGTTTTCGCCTATTATGTGACGCATGTTGAAAATTGGGCTTACCGGAGGAATCGGAAGCGGAAAGTCGTCCGTTGCCGCGTTGTTACGTGAGCGTGGCTTCGTCGTAGTCGATGCTGACCGTATCGCGCGCGATGTTCTGCAACCAGGAAGCGATGCGCTAAAAGAGGTGGCTGCTGCATTCGGCGATGACCTGGTGGACGCTTCCGGTGTTTTGAACCGAAAGTTGCTGGCGCAGCGGGCGTTTGTCTCGGAGGAACAGACGCAGAAGCTGAATTCGATTACGCATCCTGCGATTCGCAAGGAGTCATCACGGCAGTTCGACGCCGCTGAAGCTGAAGGAGCCCGGGTTGCTGTGTACGATATGCCACTGCTTGTAGAGCTTGGGCTGCACCGTCAGATGGACTTCACCGTTGTAGTCGATGTGAACGAGGAAGAGCGAGTGAGGCGGCTGGTTCAATTGCGCGGTCTATCGGAGGCAGACGCCCGTTCCCGTATAGCACGGCAGATTGATGACGACGATCGACTTGCGGCCGCTGACTACGTGATTGACAATAACGGTCCGTTGTCTGAGCTCGCTCCGCAGGTGGATGCTTTGGTCGACTATGTCGAGCGAGAATTGTTGCAGCATCAACGTTGAGGAATCTGGTTGAGTCATTAGACTGAGCTGCATGGCATTTGCAGCAGAGCATCCGGTCCTGGCACATTCGGAGTTTCGACCAGTAGGCGAGATCGAGCGTCGAGAAAAGCCCTTTGAAGTCGTCTCGGAGTTTGAGCCATCGGGTGATCAGCCTAAAGCGATCGCAGAGCTAGATGAACGTCTCAACCGGGGAGAAGAAGACGTCGTCCTCATGGGTGCCACCGGCACCGGCAAGTCGGCGACGGCAGCGTGGCTGATTGAAAAGCAGCAGCGCCCAACGCTCGTGATGGCTCCGAACAAGACGCTCGCCGCGCAGCTAGCAAATGAGCTTCGGCAGCTCCTCCCAAATAACGCGGTTGAGTACTTCGTCTCGTACTACGACTATTACCAACCAGAGGCATATATCGCTCAGACGGATACATACATCGAAAAAGATTCCTCCATTAATGATGATGTAGAACGCCTGCGTCACTCAGCTACCTCCGCATTGCTGTCGCGTCGTGACGTAGTGGTGGTGTCGTCAGTCTCTTGTATCTACGGCCTTGGTACGCCGCAGTCCTACCTTGATCGCTCTGTGGTGCTGCGCGTGGGGGAAGAGGTTGAGCGTGACCGCTTCCTTCGATTACTCGTTGATATCCAGTACGAGCGCAACGATATTGACTTCAAACGCGGTACGTTCCGAGTAAAGGGCGACGTCGTCAATATCATTCCCGCGTATGAGGAAGTCGCGGTTCGGGTTGAGTTCTTCGGAGACGAGATTGACAGCTTGTATTACATTCATCCGCTCACGGGAGACGTGCTGAGCCAAGAAGATGAGCTTCGGATCTTTCCTGCTACCCACTACGTGGCCACTGAAGAGCGAATGGAAAAGGCGATCGAATCCATCAAAGAAGAGCTTGCAGACCGTTTAGAGGACCTTGAGAACCGCGGAAAACTACTTGAGGCTCAGCGACTTCGGATGCGCACCGAGTATGACCTCGAGATGATTCAGCAGGTCGGCTTCTGCTCAGGCATTGAGAACTATTCTCGTCACATGGACGGCCGCGAGGCAGGATCGGCGCCAGCGACGCTCATCGACTACTTCCCGGAAGACTTCCTCACAATTATCGACGAGTCTCACGTGACCGTCCCGCAAATTGGAGGAATGTTTGAAGGCGATATGTCGAGGAAGCGCAACCTCGTGGAATTTGGATTCCGGCTGCCGAGCGCCGTCGACAACCGTCCGTTGACCTTCGATGAGTTTGAATCGCGCGTGGGGCAGACGGTGTACATGTCCGCGACACCGGGCGATTACGAGCTCGAAGCAGCACACGGCGAGTTTGTTGAGCAGGTTATTCGCCCAACAGGCCTCGTCGATCCAAAGGTCACGGTGAAACCGACGAAGGGACAAATCGACGACCTGATTGACGAGATTCGCGTCCGGGTGGAGAAGAACGAGCGCGTGCTGGTCACTACCTTGACGAAGCGCATGGCTGAGGACTTGACTGACTATCTCCTGGATAACGGGGTAAAGGTGCGCTACCTGCACTCTGACATTGATACGCTGCAGCGCGTTGAGCTGCTCCGCCAGCTGAGGCTTGGAGAGTTTGACGTCCTCGTTGGCATCAACCTGCTGCGAGAGGGTCTCGACTTGCCGGAAGTTTCACTTGTTGCAATTCTCGACGCCGACAAGGAAGGGTTCCTGCGTTCGACCAAGTCGCTGATTCAGACTATCGGGCGCGCAGCTCGTAACGTATCTGGAGAGGTCATCATGTACGCCGACCAGGTCACTGAGTCGATGGAGGAAGCAATCAGTGAGACAGAGCGGCGTCGCGAAATTCAGTTGGCGTACAACAAAGAACATGGGATCGATCCGCAGCCGCTGCGCAAGAAGATTGCCGACATTTTGGACCAGGTATATGAGAACACTGACGGTGAAGCTGAAAATGGCGTTGCCTCGGATACTGCAGTTGTATCGAAGCCAGACGTGTCCGAGATGGCCTCTGATCAGGTACAAGCATTGATCGACGACCTTACGAAGCAAATGGGTGCAGCAGCTCGCGAGTTGAAGTTTGAGCTCGCCGGCAGACTGCGTGATGAAATTGCTGATCTCCGAAAGGAACTTCGTGGTATGAAAGATACAGGAAACTAAGAAAGGTTCGAGGAATCTATGCATACCTATAAGTCGATTGCTGTCGGTACTGACGGTTCACCAACTTCGCTTGTTGCGGTTCGTGCTGCTGCGAGCCTGGCCCGCGTGTATGACGCGAAGCTCACAGTTATCTGTGCTCACTACACAGCGTCGGGCTCGATGCTGAACGCAACCAACGCGGAGCTGAGCAAGATCGATATCGTGACGGAATCGGGCGCCGAGGATATCTTGAGGCGTGCGAAGGCGATCGCAGTCGAAGAACAGGCACCAGAGATTAACTTGGTCTCCAGTGGCGGCCAGCCTGCGAATGTACTGCTGGAATCAGTAAAGGAATACAGCGTAGATCTCCTCGTGGTTGGAAACAAAGGAATGCGGTCCCTCGCCGGTCGAGTCTTCGGCAACATCCCAGGTAGCGTGGCAAAGAAGGCGCCGGTTGATGTCATGCTCGTTGATACCCGAGCTGAAGGCCATGACTAGCCTTCATCCGCGCGAGAACCAGGTACTATAAATTTGACCGTGCTTGTTGGCGCCACCGTTATCCAGCGAGCGACAGCTGAATCAGGAAAGGTCTCAAGAATACAGCTATGGCCAATTACTACAAGACCATCGTCGTAGGGTCCGACGGGTCCAAGTCTTCACTGCTCGCCGTTGAGCGTGCTGCAAAAATGGCGAGTGCATTTGGTGCCACCCTAGTGATCGGTACCGCGTATTACGAAACGGAAGCGGACGCGACGAAGAGCCTGCGACAAGATTCGGTCACCATCCTCGGTGACAAGGACGCGTTGGCAAATCTTGAAGCGGCAGCAGAACATGCGCGACAGCACGGAGCAAAAGACGTGCAGACTGCGACCCGTCCGGGTACTCCAGTAGAGGCTCTGATGGCGATTGTTCGTGACAACAATGCGGAACTGCTGGTGGTCGGTAACCGCGGTATCAACTCTCTGACCGGTCGCCTGCTGGGGTCTGTCCCAGCAGACGTTGCTCGCCAATCGGACTGCGACGTCATGATCGTACATACCGTCAGCTAACGTCTTCATGTAACAACCTCCGGCCAACTGCATGGCCGGAGGTTGTTCTATGGCATCTCACCGATGACGGCGAGGCTTTGAGTTGCTCGGGTCATCGCCACGTAGAGGTCTTGCCAACCTTGCGGAGAGGCGTCGATAATTTCTTGGGGTTCTATTAGTACTACATGGTCAAATTCGAGTCCCTTCATCGCATCGACATTTGACTTGTCGATGATCGCTGTCGTGCGCCCATCCTCGTATGTTGCGACAGTTTCTGGGGTGGTGCCGGAAGGCCAAAACTCGACGGGTTGCCCAGTGCTTCGAATACTCTCAGGGACCGCTGCCTCTGAGTCGATCGCGTGAAGAACTTTCGCGGCGTACTCCATAATCTCCGACGGAGTCCGGTAGTTCACACTCAAGGTATGCGTGCGGAAACGCGAGCCAACAAACGGTTCCAGCGTTGCTGACCAGTCGTCTGAACCCGCAGGCGAAGCAGTCTGCGCGGTGTCTCCAACTAATGTCATCCACTTTGATGGGCAGCGCCGAAACACCATCCGCCATTCCATCGGTGAGAGCTCTTGTGCCTCATCCACGATCACATGCCCATAGGCCCATGTGCGATCTGCGCGTGCGCGCTCTGCGGTCGAACGGATATCGGTGCTCGCCTGGCGCTGCGCGAGCGTTTCCGCATCAATGACGTCTGATGCAGAAAGGATCTCAGCCTCGAACTGGTCGTCATCGTTGTCAGTGGACTCGGATGAAGCCAAGACGTCCAACGCGTCCTCTGCCTCGGCCACCTGCTGTTGCCACGCATCGTCATCGGAGTCACGAATACCCTCCGCTGGGCTACTACCAATAAGAATCGACAGCTCGTCGAGTAACGCAGCATCCGACGGGGCTGTTGCCGCACCAGGCTCCCGAAAGAGGGCATCTTGTGTGTAGTCGTCGTAGTCATACGCGACAGCTGCGATTGCGTCGCGGTCTTCAAGCAGATTGCGTAGTACTTCTGCAGGCGACAGAGTGGGGAAGTGGGCGTCAATAAACTCTCGGACCTGGGATTCTTCAGCCAGGTCATCGTGGAGCTGATCGACGTCCGCAGCAGATAACAGATTCTCACCGCCTAGAGGGTCCGCACCAATGGTGTTGGCAAGTGCTTGCGCAAGAAGTTCGCAAAGATGTTCCGCAAACACGGCTCGTGCTTCATTATGAGGACGACGTGACCGTCGTGCTTTGGTTCTGGCTGCCTTAACCATGGCCGGCGTCGCAGCGACGGGAACGTTCTCAATTGAAAGGGTTACCGCGCGCTCCGGAACCGTCTCATATGACTGCACAGCCCGCTTGAGAATCGTGACCATCTCAATCGAGCCTTTGACTTCCCGTGCAGCAAGCGACTCGCTACCTTCCGGGGTAAAACCGGGGATTAAGTCTGAGATGGTGGAAAGCACTACGCCGGTCTCGCCGAGCTCCGGAAGAACTCGCGAGATGTAGTCCAAAAAGACGGTATTGGGGCCAAGAACCAAGACGCCGGTCTTCGCCAGCTGCGCTCGCCAAGTATAGAGCAGATACGCAACACGATGGAGAGCGACTGCAGTCTTGCCAGTACCTGGACCACCCTCGACAACCATCACTCCACGCGTAGCGTCACGAATGACGGCATCCTGTTCACGCTGGATTGTCTCAACGATGGATTGCATGTGCGCAGTGCGTGGCCGATTCATGGCGCGCCGCAGCGCAGCCTCGGATCCGACACCCGAGGCTTCAACACCCGTACCTGTGCCGGAGAGGACCTCGTCGTCAATGGTTTCCACCGTGCGACCCCTCATACGGATGTTTCGCCGGGTTTGCACGCCTGAAGGGTGCGCCGTCGTCGCGAGGTAAAACGGCCGTGCCATGGGCGCCCGCCAATCGATGAGGAGCGTCCGGTACTTGTCTTCGGGGGCGTCAATGCCCATCCTGCCTATATAGCGTCGGTCAAGATTGTCGCTGTTAGGGACTAGATTCTCCGGAGATTCGTCCTCCACATCAATTCGGCCAAAAACTAAGCCAACTTCTGCCAGGTTGAGTGCATCGAGTTTTGCATTCAGCCCATGATATTCGGTTTCGCGCCTAACGAGCGCATCAGAATCTGGGTTGTCAGGGTCGACATCTCGTTGCACCGCTTCCAGTTTGGCTTGGGCTTTCGATACTTCATCGTCAAGACGAGAAAATAGACCGTCGACGTAGTGCTGTTCGCGAGCAACCTCTTGCTCTGACACGGTGAACATAATCTCCTTCAAAGTAAAAGCCACCCCGCAACCACAACTATGCGGCCACGGGGTGTACTACAGAAAGTCAGATTAGCTGAGCTTCTTCTGAACCTTCTTTACCAGCTTGTTCGCGCGCTTTTCGGCCTTCTTAGCCTTACGCTTCCACTTCCACTGCTTGCACTTTGACGGCGCAACATCCAAGTTGTCGAAGGCATCCTGCAGGGAGTCAACCGCGCTCTGGGCACGGTCCTGCAGCTTCGCGGTGCTCTTCTTTACCTTGCGCTTTGCCTTGAACTGGTCCAACTTGCTTGGCTCGAGGCTCTCCAGCTTGTCCTGGAGATCCCCAACAACGCTGTTGACCTTGCGCTTTGCCTTGAACTGCTGGAGTTTGCTTGGCTTCAAGTCCTTGTAGGTGTCTTGAGCGCTATCGGAAACATCCTCCATCCAGTCACCCGCATCAGAGAGGAACGAGGAGGTTTGCTTGCGCGCATCCTGCCAGAAGCCCTCAGCTGCGTCAGATGCCTGGTCCGCAAACTTAGAGGCCTGCTTCTTCCAGTCATCCTTGTTGTTATCGACGTAGTCGACCACTTGATCTGCAGTATCGGACAGCCAGTTACTTGCTTTACCCAGAGCCTTTTCGGTCTCAGACTGGGTAGGCAGTGCCTGCTGTACGTTCTTCTTCGCGGTGCGGGCAGCCTGCTGGGCGCGCCACTGCAGCCCTGGCTTGCCAGCAGTGTCCACAGTCGCGAGGAGCACACCACCGGCGAGAGCGACATCGGTCAGCGCGCCAGTCTGACGACGCTGCTTCTCATTCGCCTCGTCAGCCTCCCAGAAGGCATTACGGCCGATAATCGACGGGATTGCAGTCGCAGCGAGCAGTGCAGCGGAAGTGCGTGGCAGCTTGCCAATGGCGAAGAGGCTGCCTGCACCTGCTTTAATGCCACCAACGACCTGAGCGGCCGTCTTCGGGTTGCTCGGGATCAGACCACGGTACTCGCTCGGAACGGCACCGCGGACCTTATCTAAAAGCGCCTTCGTGCTTTCTTTATTGGCATTTGGGTCACGCAGCGTCTGAACACCGTCAACGATGTAGACGGACGCGAGCATTGGCCTTGCGAGTTTTCGAATCATAAATGCATTCCTCTTTTCTTTTCGCAACGTACCGGTCGCTGTATATATGTTCTATGTGACGTCCGACATTCGGATTACGCTTTTACCAGCGACGGTTCCACCAAACATCTAAATCTGGACGCTCTGCACCAAGCGTAGTGGATTTACCATGGCCCGGCCACACAATTGTCTCATCCGGATATGCGTCGAAGAGTTTTTCTTTGACATCGCGGAAG
Source organism: Corynebacterium sp. UMB2355A (assembly GCF_033877495.1). NCBI lineage: Bacteria > Bacillati > Actinomycetota > Actinomycetes > Mycobacteriales > Corynebacteriaceae > Corynebacterium > Corynebacterium sp. UMB2355A. The sequence goes on from NZ_CP138855.1 coordinate 63,687, forward strand.
AGTCGCACGAAGTCGCCTTCGGAATTTGTTTTCCCAAGCCCACCAGGGAAAAGAGAATCACCAACAAAGAGGTTAGGCACCCCCTTGAGGTCGGCGCGCACGGCTGCGCCACCTGGGGTATGTCCACGCAGAATTACCACTGGGAGCTCGTGGCCTGCGAACGAAATCGAGTCGCCGTCGTGGATTTCGCGGTCGACAGGAGCAGGCAGGGCAGGTACCTCGAGGAACGGTGCCCAGTGTGTAGCGCCCGTTGCTTCCAGGACTGTAGCCAATGCACGCACGTGGTCGTGGTGGCGATGCGTCGTTAATACATCCGTGATCTTGACTCCGGCCTGTTCGGCCATGGCGAGGATAGCCGGCGCGTCGTCAGCGGCGTCGATTAGCAGGCCCTGGCCATCTGCGCAGAGGAGATAGCAGTTGTTGTCCATCGAGCCGACGGAAACCTGGTGCAGTGTTAATTGGGGCAGTGGAGTTGATTCTGAATTCATGGTGCCTACCCTAGTCAATTCTTTCTTCGCCAGAACAGTGATTACCGAAGTGGTATACGCTGGTATGTTCGGAACAAAATGAACCGATCTTCTGGAAGAGGTATCTAGGTGGCTGACCGTCTTGTTGTACGTGGAGCAAGAGAACACAACCTGAAGGGCGTCGATGTGTCTCTGCCGAGGGACAAGATGGCCGTATTTACAGGCCTGTCTGGATCGGGTAAGTCCTCGCTGGCATTCGATACGATCTTTGCGGAGGGACAGCGTCGATACGTTGAGTCCCTTTCGTCGTATGCTCGGATGTTCTTAGGACAGATGGATAAGCCCGATGTCGATTACATTGACGGACTATCGCCCGCGGTATCAATCGACCAAAAATCGACGAACCGTAACCCCCGTTCGACTGTAGGTACCATCACCGAAATCTACGATTACCTTCGCCTGCTCTATTCGCGGGCTGGCACTCCTCATTGTCCAGAGTGCGACGCTGTGATTGAACGGCAGACGCCGCAACAAATTGTGGACCGCGTGCTGGGGATGGAGGAGCGCCTCAAGTTCCAAGTCCTTGCCCCGGTAGTACGAAAGCGTAAAGGCGAGTTCGTTGACTTGTTTAAGGATCTCGCCGCTCAGGGTTACTCTCGAGTGAGCGTGGACGGCGAGTTGTACCAGCTCAGCGATCCACCGAAGCTTGAGAAGCAGGTCAAACACACGATTTCGGTGGTAGTGGACCGCCTTCAAGTGAAGCAAAGCCAAAAGCAGCGTCTCACCGACTCAGTGGAGACAGCACTCAAACTTGCCGACGGCCTCGTTGGCTTCGAATTCGTTGACTTCGATGAGGGCAACCCTGATCGGATCCAGATCTTCTCTGAAAAGATGGCGTGCCCGAACGGGCACAAACTTAACGTTGAGGAGTACGAGCCGCGCGCGTTCTCGTTTAACTCACCGTTTGGTGCCTGTCCAACGTGTGATGGTCTCGGGACGCAGAAGAAGATTGACGAAGAACTCGTTATTCCAGATCCAGACGCACCAGCAATTGATGCTTTCCAGCCATGGAACTCCAGCCCGAACAAGCGATACTTCGTCAAGTTGATTGAAGCGTTAGCAAAAGAGGAGGGCTTTGATGCTCACGCTCCGTTCAGCTCGCTGACGAAAACGCAGCAGAAGCATTTGGTAAATGGTTCCAAAACCAAGATCAGCGTGCGGTACAAGAACCGCTACGGCAGGCAGCGGTCATTCAGCGCAGCTTATGAAGGTGTCATTGGGTACCTGGAGCGTAAGCTCGAGCAGGCCGAAAGCGATACCCAGAAAGACCGACTGCTTGCTTATACGCGAGAGGTACCGTGTCCTTCGTGCAAGGGCGCTAGGTTGAAGCCCGAGATTCTCGCCGTTCGCCTCGACTCAACAACGCATGGTGAACGCTCCATCGCCGGGCTTACGGAACTGAGCATTGAGGATGCGTCCGAATACCTTGATAATTTGGTACTTGGTTACCGTGAGGAAATGATCGCGGGTGCGGTACTTCGAGAGATCCAAGCTCGGCTGCACTTTCTCTTGGACGTAGGACTGAGTTACCTCTCGCTCGCTCGGTCAGCCGGCACCCTGTCGGGCGGTGAAGCGCAGCGCATCCGTCTGGCCACGCAAATTGGGTCTGGCCTTGCCGGTGTACTGTACGTGCTTGATGAGCCGTCAATCGGTTTGCATCAACGGGATAACCAGAGGCTGATTAAGACTCTGAAGAAACTTCGCGACCTTGGGAACACGCTGGTTGTGGTTGAACACGATGAGGAAACGATCCGTGAGGCTGATTGGTTGGTAGACATCGGGCCGCTCGCCGGAGAATACGGCGGGGAAGTGGTCTACCAGGGAGAACCCGACGGTATCCGTGAAGTAGAGAACTCCATTACCGGAGACTACCTTGCGGGCAGGAAAAAGATTGAGGTCCCGGATCAGCGTCGACCGGTAGACGCAGACCGCAAGCTGAGAGTTGAGGGCGCGCGAGAGAACAACCTCAAGAACGTATCAGTGGATATTCCACTGGGAGTGTTGGTAGCTGTTACTGGGGTATCTGGGTCTGGCAAGTCTACGCTGGTAAACCAGATTCTGGCTAAGACTCTCCAGAATGAGCTCAATGGAGCTCGACAAGTCCCGGGACGGGTAAAGAAAGTCAGTGGCCTTGACCATCTAGATAAACTTGTCCAAGTCGACCAGAGTCCCATCGGACGTACACCACGATCAAACCCTGCGACATATACAGGGGTGTTTGACAAGATCCGCAACCTATTCGCGGAAACACAAGAGTCAAAGGTTCGTGGCTACAAGGCTGGCCGATTCTCGTTCAATGTCAAAGGCGGGCGCTGTGAAGCGTGCCGTGGTGATGGCACTATCAAGATTGAGATGAACTTCCTACCGGATGTATACGTCCCGTGTGAGGTGTGCCAGGGAGCACGATACAACCGTGAAACCCTCGAAGTGCGCTATAAGGGTAAGAACATTGCCGAAGTTCTCGATATGCCGATTTCTGAAGCAGCTGAGTTCTTCGAGCCAATTCAGTCAATCCATCGATACCTCAACACGCTTGTAGAGGTCGGCCTGGGCTATGTACGTCTTGGGCAGGCTGCGACAACGCTATCCGGTGGTGAGGCACAGCGGGTGAAGCTGGCGGCAGAATTGCAGAAGCGAACTAACGGCCGAACAATTTACATCCTCGACGAGCCCACTACGGGGCTGCACTTCGAAGACATTCGTAAGCTCATGCTTGTGCTGAATGGCCTGGTGGAAAAGGGCAACACTGTGTTGGTGATCGAACACAACCTGGACGTTATCAAGTCGGCGGACTGGGTGATTGACATGGGGCCTGAGGGGGGATCAGGCGGTGGAACGGTGGTCGCGCAGGGAACGCCAGAAGACGTAGCACGTAATGGCAAGTCTCATACAGGTGCTTTCTTGAAGGAGATATTGCAATAGATCCAGCTTGAATGCATGATTTGCTTGAATAAACTTCATGTATTAAAGTTCTCACCACTACCGCCCAGAGCATTCTTTACAAAGGTGCCTGGGCCACAAGTGGAGTGAATCCCACCCCATGCCGGTCGACAGTGATCAGGATACGGGTCAAGGTAGCCAAAGTCTTTTGGCTGCCTACGGAAAGCTCCCGCGTTATTGCTAATAGCGCGGGTTTTGTGCTTTTGCGCAGAATCACTGGTGGTCTGGTAGCGATCACACATTGGTTTCTATGTTTTAGGAGTTCTCATCAGCGCTGAAGCTCGGATTAACGATCGTATCCGCGTCCCGGAAGTCCGCTTGGTCGGCCCGTCCGGCGAGCAGGTAGGGATCGTCCGTACCGACGATGCTCGGAAACTGGCTTACGAGGCCGATCTTGACCTCGTCGAAGTTGCGCCAAAGGCGAAGCCGCCCGTGGCGAAGATCATGGACTACGGCAAATACAAGTATGAGCAGGATCAGAAGGCTCGTGAGGCTCGCAAGAACCAGCAGCAGACCGTAGTGAAGGAACAGAAGTTCCGTCCTAAGATCGATGAGCACGACTACCAGACGAAGAAAAACAATGTGGAGCGCTTCCTAGAGAAGGGCAACAAGGTCAAAGTCACCATCATGTTCCGTGGCCGCGAGCAATCGCGCCCAGAACTCGGCTACCGCCTCCTCGAGCGTCTTGCAGACGACATTCAAGAGGTTGGTGTCGTGGAGTCCCGTCCGAAGCAGGACGGGCGAAACATGACGATGGTATTCGGACCTGCTCGCAAGGGCAAAAAGTAGATCAAGTTTTCAACTCTGAAGGGCTTTCAACATGAAGCAGAAGACCCACAAGGGCACCGCAAAGCGCATCAAGGTTAACGGCAAGGGCAAGCTGCGTCGTGAGCAGGCTGGTAAGCGCCACCTGAACGAGAAGCTGTCTTCGAAGCGTCGTCGCAAGCTCTCGGGTACCACCGACGTAGCTAAGAACGACGTGAAGCGCATGAAGCGCCTCCTCGGCATGTCCTAAGCACTGCCCAAGTTAAAACAACCGGTGAACGAAAGAAAAGGAAGTATTGACTCATGGCACGTGTCAAGCGTTCAGTTAATGCCAAGAAGAAGCGTCGCGCGATTCTGAAGTCCGCAAAGGGCTACCGTGGCCAGCGCTCCCGCCTGTACCGTAAGGCAAAAGAACAGTGGCTGCACTCCCAGACCTACGCCTACCGCGATCGTCGTAAGCGCAAGGGTGAGTTCCGTAAGCTGTGGATCCAGCGTATCAACGCCGCGGCCCGTATGAACGACATCACTTACAACCGTCTCATTCACGGCTTGAAGCTCGCAGAGGTCGAGGTTGACCGCAAGATCCTCGCGGAGCTCGCAGTGAACGACTTTGCAGCCTTCTCCGCTATCTGCGAGATCGCTAAGAAGGCCTTGCCAGCTGACGTAAATGCGCCAGTTGATGCAGCATAAGTTGCCTAGAACGTTGAACTAGGACGGAGCCCGTCGGCAAGCGTGAACGCTTGGCGGCGGGTTTTTACATTCAGGAGTAGGAAATTTCGTGGCCCTTGACTTTTCACAGCCCTTCACCGAACGAACCCCGCGAGTCGTGAATGCAGCGAAGCTGCTCCGCGCAAAAGGACGCAAGAAAGCAAACCGCTTTCTGGTGGAAGGGGTGAATAGCGTCGAGGCTGCCGTAGCTACGGGCGCGGCTACTGACCTCTTCGTGACAGAACATGCGTCACAAGCCTTTGCTGACGTTGTGACTACCGCAGAATATATGGATGTATATGTTCATGCCATTACAGATATCGCAGCGAAGCACTTGAGCGACACTGTAAACACCACTGGTATTTTTGCTGTTTGCAAGCCAGTGTTGTGGTCAGTCGGGGCAGCTCTTCGCGGTAAGCCTTCTTTTGTTGTGGTCGGGATTGATACTAACGATCCGGGTAACGCAGGCACGATGATTCGCATTGCTGACGTGTGCGGGGCGGATGCTGTCATATTTGCCGGCGACTGTGTCGATCCTGAGTCGGGCAAGGCTGTGCGGGCCTCAGCAGGTTCGTTGTTTCACTTACCTGTGGCACGCGAGCGCAATACCCAGGACGTCCTTGGCCAGCTAAAAGCAGCAGGGCTTCAGACAGTGGCGACGACTATCGACGGCGAGGTATCCCTTGAGAAAACAAGTGATCTGCTTTCTGCCCCGATTGCTTGGCTGTTCGGAAACGAAGCACACGGATTGCCAACAGCTATTGCAGATCGTGCTGATGTACGGGTATCAATCCCGATTCAGGGATCTGCAGAGTCGCTGAACCTTGCAACAGCGTCAGCAATGTGTCTTTGGGAAACTGCCAAAGCAAAGATGGCGCAACAAGAGCTTTAGTTATATGTGTCGTGTCTGAAGCGACAGGTATGCTTAGTTTCGTTTTAACGGCTTTACAACCTTTACTACAAAGCGTAATCGGAAGGACCGAGTGTGTCGGAAAATAGTGGAATCGAATTGTCAGAAGAAACTCAATGCGGCAGCAGAAGCTGCAATTTCGGATTTTGAAGCAGCTGCAGACCTGCAGGCGTTAGAAGAGGCTCACAAGCAGCACTTGGGCGACCAAGCCTACATCCCTCAGGCTCGGCGTGCACTCGGTTCGTTGCCAAAGCAAGACCGTAAAGACGCTGGTAGGGCAGTGAATGTGGCCCGAGGCCGTGTAGAGAAGGCGTATGCCAAACTTCACGCGGTGCGTGAAGCCGAGTACCGCGAGGCTCAATTGAAAGCAGAGGCTGTCGACGTAACTCTACCGACACGTCGTTCTCAGCTGGGCGCGATGCACCCCATCACAACGTTGAGTGAGCAGATCGCATATCTTTATCGGCATGGGGTGGGAGATCGCCGAAGGGCCAGAAATCGAAGCCGAATACTTTAATTTTGATGCACTGAACTTCATTCCGGATCACCCGGCGAGGACGCTGCAGGACACCTTTTACGTTGGTAAACCTGGTTCCCGCCAGGTGATGCGCACGCATACTTCGCCTGTCCAGGTTCGAACGATGCTTGACCGTGATGTGCCTGTGTACATTGCTTGCCCTGGCAGGGTATTCCGCACCGATGAACTTGACGCAACGCACACCCCAGTTTTCCACCAGATTGAGGGTCTTGCCGTCGATAAAGGCCTGACTATGGCTCATTTGCGTGGCACACTCGACCACCTTGCGAAGACGCTGTTCGGGCCAGAGACGAAGACGCGTATGCGTACCAATTACTTCCCCTTCACCGAGCCATCTGCTGAGGTAGACGTTTGGTTCCCAAATAAAAAGGGTGGTGCTGGCTGGATCGAGTGGGGTGGCTGCGGCATGGTGAACCCGAACGTGCTTCGCGCAGTAGGCATTGATCCGGATGAGTACTCAGGCTTTGCGTTCGGGATGGGCCTTGAACGTACTCTCCAGTTCCGTAACGGCTTGTCAGACATGCGTGACATGGTCGAAGGCGATATCCGTTTCACCGTCCCATTTGGTGTGCAGGCTTAAAGGAGTTAATGACATGCTGATTTCAAAAAATTTCCTCACCACCCTTCTGCAACAGGCGGGCAATACTGGTTGGTCTGTCACTGACGAAGAGATGGACGCAGGCTTCGTTCGCGTCGGTTTTGAGACTGAAGGCTACGCCCCGATTGAAAAAACCGAGGGTCCTCTAGTGCTCGGCAAGGTCCTTGAAATTGAAGAGCTCACCGAGTTCAAGAAGCCGATTCGTTACTGCCAGGTTGACGTGGGACAGGCGAATGGCACGGGTGAGCCGCAGGGCATTATTTGCGGTGCACGTAACTTTACTGTTGGCGACACGGTAGTTGTCGCGCTTCCGGGGTGCGTTCTTCCGGGTAATTTCGCTATTTCTGCGAGAAAGACTTACGGGCATATCTCTAACGGGATGATGGCGTCAGCGGCGGAGCTCGGTCTGACCGCGAAGAGTGCTGGCATCATTACTCTTAGCGATGAAATCGGCGCCCCTGGCACTGATGCGCGGGAAGTTCTGGATCTCGACGACACTATCTTCGAAGTGAACGTCACTCCGGATCGTGGTTACGCTTTGTCGGCGCGTGGCCTAATGCGAGAGCTTGCGTCGGCATTCGACATCGCTTTTGTCGACCCAGCTCAGCAGCCTGACATCGCCGGCATCGATATTTCTGCAGTTCCTGCGCCAGCAGGTTCCCTTCTCGACGTCACCGTAGAGCCGGACACCGCTACGAAGCGCTTCGGGCTGCGAAAGGTGGAAGGCATCGACCCCGAAGCGGCGTCGCCGTTTTGGATGCAGCGCGAGCTCATGCTCAGCGGCATCCGTCCAGTGAACGGCGCAACCGATGTTACGAACTTCGTAATGTTGCTGCTCGGTCAGCCGATGCACGCCTTTGACGCAGATACAATCTCTGGCGCGCTTCGCATCCATAATGCGGAAGAGGGCACTGAATTCGAAACACTGGATCATACAATGCGAACCCTTCGCGCTTCCGATGTAGTCATTTCTGATGACTCTGGAATTCAGTCTCTGGCTGGCGTCATGGGTGGCACGACCTCAGAAATTTCGGAAACCACGAAGAATGTTTACTTCGAAGCAGCAACTTGGGATGAACTTACGGTTGCGCGTACTGCTCGTCACCACAAACTGAGCTCAGAAGCCTCCCGTCGATTTGAGCGTGGAGTCGATCCGGCACTGGTGGAGGTAGCGTTGGATGTAGCTTGTGAGCTGCTGACGAGCTTTGCCGGGGGCAAGGTTGCAGCAGGTCGTACGTTGGTGGGAGAGGTGCATCAGCGAACTGAGATCTCTATGGCGAAAACGTTCCCTTCGGCATTGATCGGCGTCAAGTACTCTGAAGAGACCATTTCTCAGCGGCTACATGAAGTCGGGTGCGGCGTTGAAGAAAGTGGTGGCAATTTCATTGTGACGCCACCTTCCTGGCGGAATGACCTTACGGTCCCAGTAGAGCTTGTAGAAGAGATTGTTCGGCTCGAAGGGCTTGACGCTATTCCATCGATTCTTCCGACGCCGAAGGGGGGACGTGGCCTGACTGCAACGCAAAAGCGTCGTCGTGCAGTGACGCATGCTCTTGCGTACTCAGGTTACGCAGAGATTATTCCTACACCGTTTATGGCCACGGGTCTTTTCGACGCCTGGGGCCTGAGCAAGGACGATGCCCGCCGCGCAACCGTGTCTGTTCAGAATCCTCTGGATAGCGACTACGCCGTACTCGCTACGACACTCTTGCCCGCAATGCTCGAGGCAGTAGCGAAAAATGCGGCCCGCGGTCAGCATGACGTGTCGATTTACTCAGTTGCACAGGTAGCTATCGGCGGGGAAGCTGAAACACCAATGCCAAGCGTTGATCACCGCCCGGACGAAGAGACCCTGGCAGCAGTGGTGAACTCATTGCCGAAGCAGCCGCTGCATGTTGCAACTGTTGGCGTCGGAGATGCCGAAGTAGAGGGGCCTTGGGGCGATTCGCGAATGTACTCGTGGGCTGATGCTGTTGAATCTGCGCAGATAGTGGCGCGGACAGCCGGGATAGAGCTCGAGGTCCGGGCAGCAGACTACCTACCATGGCATCCGGGACGCTGCGCAGAGTTGCTGGTCGACGGCCAAGTTGTTGGTCACGCAGGTGAACTACACCCGCAGATTCTGGAAGAATGTGGCTTACCTGCACGAGTTTGCGCAATGGAGATGGACCTTTCGGCATTGCCACAGAGTGCTCACCTGCCCGCTCCGAAGCTGTCTGCGTACCCGGCAGTTCACCAGGACCTTGCATTGGTCGTGGACGACTCGACACCGGCCGAAAGCGTGCGAAAGACCGTAGCAGAACACGCCGGGCCGTTATTGGAAAATGTAACGCTGTTTGACGTCTATCGTTCTGAGTCCCTCGGCGAAGGCAAGAAGTCGCTCGCATTTGGACTCTTGTTCCGTGCGGATGACCGAACGCTCACTGAAGACGAAGCGTCGGAAGGGCGTTTAGCTGCGGCTGAGGCAGCGAAACAGGAATTTAATGCCACGATGAGGGCGTAGGTTACTTTTGCTGCTGACAGGCAGGACATCGCAGTGAGCGGCGTCCTGCCTGCTGTCGTTTTAGGAATGCATGTATCTTGAATCGGCACGAGCTTGCCATTTGTCTGGCAGGATGGGACTCCGTAGCCACAAGCGTCTACACCCGTAAAGGAGCCATAAAACCATGCCACAACAGACCGTTCTCACCCCTAAGGGATTTGTGGCTGCAGGTCTTCACGCGGGAATACGCGAAGGCGAGGGGCGTGATCTGGCGCTCATTGTTAATCAGGGACCTGCTTGGAACGCAGCAGCGGTGTTTCCAGATAGTCGGGTCTGCGCCTCGCCTGTTCGAGCTACGCGCGAAGTTATGCGCTCGCATGCTGTGAACGCAGTTGTTTTAACATCAGGCAACGCTAATGCGTTCAACGGTTCAACGGGGGATGCGGACACTCGTGAGATTCAGAAGCGCGTATCCCAAGAGATTGGAGTCCCAGAAGACCGGGTCGCAGTCTGCGCGAAGGGACAGTTCGCAGTGCCTTTGCCAATGGAGCGTGTGAAAACTGGGTTAGCCAAACTCGCCACGGATCTGGGGGATACCCCTGCGCACGCTGAATCGGCTGCGGCCACAATAGCGTCAACCCAAGGAACGATCAATCAAGCAGGCGTGAGCTGTGGAGCTTGGAGTGTCGGGGGCATTTCCCAGGGGGCTGGAAATTCACAGGAAACACTAGACACAGTACTGGGGTGCCTCACCACAGATGCGCTTGTACCGGCCTTTTCACTCGAAAAGGCATTGCGACGGGCTATGGAAACTACGTTTAATACGCTTGATCGATCTACAGCCCCGCTAACGAACGATACGGTGTTGTTGCTCGCATCTGGTGCGAGCCAGGTCACCCCCAACCAAACTCAGTTGGATGAGGCAGTGCTTGCGGTTTGCGAGGCATTGGTGGAGCAGCTTTTGGTCAACCAGGGAAGCGCGACCAAGAAATTGACGCTTGCCGTAGCTGGCGCTGCAAATGATGAAGAGGCACGCATCGCAGCACAAGCCGTAGCATGTGACGGACGTTTTCGAGAGTCGCTACTCAGTGGTGCTCCGGACTGGCCACGCGCACTCGCGATTGCGGGGAAGACAAAAGTGTGCCTAGATGCTGAGGCACTGGAGATCAACGTCAATGGAACACAGCTCTGCCAGGGAATCACTCCGCTCTTGACAAGCCGGGTGCTTGACTACGACGAACACGTGACTATTACGCTGGATTTAGGAACTCGTGGCGTCGGTACAGCAACAGTGCGGACGTTTTTGGAGCCTATGTAAGGGGAAAGTGGGCGTCGAAAAGCGAACGTCCAGGAGGCTTTGAAAATACAATAGGGGAGACGTCCGCATATTTTGCAGCAATCATAACGCAGAAATAGGAAGTAAACAGCATGGTGAACTCAGTTCGGCACTTTTTCGCAGACGATGACTTGACGCCAGAGGAACAAGCGCAAGTGCTCACGCTTGCCGCAGAGATGAAAAAGAACCCTTATGCGCACCGACCTCTCGAAGGGCCGAAGTCTGTTGCGGTACTTTTCGACAAGACCTCCACGCGCACGCGGTTCTCCTTCGATACAGGGATTGCACAGCTGGGTGGGCACGCGATTGTTGTCGAAACTCAGAATGCACAAATGGGCAAGGGTGAGTCCTACCAAGATACGGCGGCGGTGCTTTCGCGATACGTCGAAGCAATCGTTTGGAGGACGTATGCCCACGACAATTTGCTCCAGATGGCGGAGACATCACAGGTTCCGATTGTTAACGCGCTTTCCGATGACCTGCACCCGTGCCAAATTCTTGCGGATCTGCAAACAATCGTCGAAACCTTTTGTCCTGAGCAGGGGCCGGCGGGACTCCACGGCCTGAAAGCTGTGTATTTGGGAGATGGCGCTAACAATATGGCCAACTCCTACATGATTGGGTTCGCAACTGCGGGGGTAGACATCGCGATCATCGCGCCTCCGGAGTTTCATCCGGAGCAGCGGTTTGTGGACCGTGCGCGTGATCGTGCAAGCCAGACAGGTGCGACAGTCACGGTTACCAGCGATGTTGCTGCGGTAGCTGGAGCAGACGTGGTTATCACGGATACTTGGGTGTCAATGGGCATGGAGGGAGATGGAAAGGATCGACGCACTCCGTTCTTGCCATACCAAGTAAATAGTGGAATTATGCAAATGGCCGGTAATAATGCGATATTTCTTCACTGCCTACCGGCGTATCGTGAAAACGAAGTGACCGCAGAAGTAATCGATGGGCCGCAGTCGCGAGTCTTCGATGAAGCTGAAAATCGTCTTCACGCCCAAAAGGCGTTGTTGACCTGGTTGTTGGAGCACCAATAATGACCCAAACTGTCTCAAGAACTGCGCGACAAGCTCGGATTCTGGAGATACTTGTGAGCACGCGAGTGTCTTCTCAGATCCAGCTTTCCGAGCTTTTGCAAGACGAGGGTATCGAGATTACGCAGGCAACCCTGTCCCGTGATCTTGATGAGCTGGGAGCAAAGAAAGTGCGGCCAAGCGACGGAGGCCGTGCATATTACACGGTGAACTCCGATGCCGAGGCTTTTGATGCCTTGCATACAGGCCCACGTGAGAAACTTCGTCGAATGATCGAGGAACTCGTCGTCTCTGTTGACCATTCTGCGAATATGGCTGTACTGCGAACTCCACCTGGAGCTGCACAATATCTGGCTAGCTATATAGACAGAGTCGGTTTGGAGCAGGTAGTAGGCTGTATCGCTGGTGACGATACGATTTTTGTTCTCGCCCGAGATCCGCTTAAGGGCGGTGACCTAGCCCAGCAGGTATTTGGACGCAATACAAAGGCGTAAGTGACGCCGAAGCAAGCACAAACCCCGCGCTAGGTATACTATGTACCACAGTGCAGAATATGATCTAGAAACACAAGGAGCTTTGATCCATGACTAACCGTGTTGTACTCGCATACTCAGGCGGGCTCGATACCTCTGTTGCGATTTCCTACCTCGGCGAAATGCTTAATGGCGAAGTCATTGCAGTAGCACTCGACCTTGGCCAGGGCGGCGAAGATATGGAGTCCGTACGTCAGCGCGCATTAGATTGCGGTGCTGTGGAATCCATCGTTATCGATGCGAAAGATGAATTTGCTGAGGACTACTGCCTGCCAACCATCAAGGCGAACGGTATGTACATGGGTGAGTACCCGTTGGTGTCAGCAATTTCCCGCCCGTTGATCGTAAAGCACCTTGTGAAGGCCGCACAGGAGCACGGTGGCACTCACGTATCACACGGTTGCACCGGTAAAGGCAATGACCAGGTTCGTTTTGAGGTTGGATTCCTGAACCAGGACCCAGATCTGGAAATTGTTGCGCCTGCTCGCGATTTTGCGTGGACACGCGATAAGGCGATTGCGTACGCAGAAGGAAAGGACCTGCCAATTGAGCAGTCGGCAGCTTCGCCATTCTCGATTGACCAAAACGTTTGGGGGCGCGCGGTAGAGACAGGCTTTTTGGAGGACCTCTGGAACGCGCCGACGAAGGATCTATACGCTTACACGGAAAGCCCTTCGATGGGCAATGCGCCTGACGAAGTCATTATCTCGTTCGAGGGAGGCAAGCCGGTTGCAATCGACGGCCGCCCGGTAACGATGTTGGAAGCAATCGAAGAGATGAACCGTCGCGCTGGTGCGCAGGGCATCGGTCGTCTGGATATGGTCGAAGACCGCTTGGTTGGCATTAAGTCCCGTGAGATTTACGAAGCGCCAGGTGCGGTCGCTCTGATTACGGCGCACAAGGCGCTCGAGGACGTTACGATTGAGCGCGAGCTGGCTCGCTACAAGCGACTTATCGACGCGCGCTGGTCGGAGGAAGTGTACGACGGTCTTTGGTTCGGTCCGCTCAAGCGCTCCCTGGATGCGTTCATCGAGTCGACACAGGAGCACGTCACTGGGGACATCCGCATGGAAATGCATGCAGGTAAGGCAGTGGTCAATGGCCGCCGCTCCAACCACTCCCTGTACGACTTCAACCTCGCGACGTACGACACAGGCGACACTTTCGACCAGACCTACGCTAAGGGCTTCGTCCGTTTGCATGGTTTGTCATCGCAGATCGCGAACAAGCGCGATCGCGAAGCGAAATAGCAGGGAGCTTTGGAAGTTATGCAGCAGCATAAGACGAATGAAGGCGCGCTGTGGGGCGGTCGGTTTTCTGGCGGCCCTTCTGAGGCGATGTTCGCGCTGAGCGTATCGACGCACTTCGATTGGGTGCTTGCGCCTTATGATGTATTGGCATCGAAAGCTCACGCAAAAGTCTTGCACCGTGCAGGACTTCTTTCGGACGAAGACCTGAAGACCATGCTCGAGGGGCTTGAGCAACTCGGCGCAGACGTTGCAAGTGGTGCGTTTGTTCCCGAACCGACGGACGAAGATGTTCACGGCGCAATGGAGCGCGGCCTGATCGACCGAGTAGGTCCTGAGGTAGGAGGGCGCCTGCGTGCAGGGCGCTCGCGGAATGACCAGGTGGCAACGATGTTCCGGATGTGGGTTCGTGATGCCCTGCGCGGTGTTGCTCTGCACATTACGGATCTCATCGATGCTCTCGTTGCACAGGCGGCTGCACATCCCAATATCATCATGCCGGGTAAGACCCACTTCCAGGCTGCGCAGCCTATTTTGCTCGCACACTCGTTGCTCGCTCACGCACACCCGCTGTTGCGTGACTTGGAGCGGATTCAGGATGCGGACAAGCGGTTGGCTGTGTCGCCGTACGGCTCTGGCGCTTTGGCGGGTTCTTCGTTGCACCTAGACCCGGAGGCGATTGCGGAAGAACTTGGCTTCTATGAAGCAACCGACAACTCACTGGACGGCACAGCTTCGCGTGATTTCGCAGCCGAAGCGGCCTACGTTCTAGCCCAGATTGCAGTGGATGTGTCCCGCTTTGCGGAAGAGATTATCGCCTGGTCGACGCCAGAGTTCGGTTACGTCACGTTGGACGACGCATGGTCGACTGGTTCTTCGATCATGCCGCAAAAAAAGAACCCAGACGTTGCGGAGCTTGCCCGAGGCAAGTCAGGTAGGTTAATCGGCAACCTTACCGGATTGATGGCCACTCTTAAGGCGCAGCCTCTCGCGTATAACCGCGATTTGCAAGAAGACAAGGAGCCGGTAATCGATTCCGTAAACCAGCTCAACATTCTTCTGCCAGCGTTTACCGGGTTGGTCTCGACTCTCAAGTTCCATGGTGATCGAATGCGTGAGATTGCACCTGCGGGATTCACGCTTGCTACCGATTTGGCAGAGTGGATGGTTCGCCAGGGTGTGCCATTCCGAGAGGCGCACGAAGCTTCCGGAGCATGCGTACGCATCGCGGAGTCCCGAGGCGTCAACCTTATTGACTTGACAGATGAGGAGCTCGCGAGCGTAGACCCTCGACTTAACGCAGGTGTCCGTGACGTGCTCACGATTGAGGGTGCTGTGAGCTCGCGCGATACACGCGGTGGAACCGCCGGCCCACGGGTAGAAGAACAGCGTGTACGCGTAGCGGAGGCAAATAGGAAGTATCGAGCGTGGGCAGAGAAGCCTGTGCGGGGTTAAAATCGGTACCGCATTTGCGACGCCCACCTTTCGGTGGGCGTTTCCACTTTTTGTAGTGGTGGCGTCGATAAGTGACTAACAAGGGTGAGGTAAGCTCAACTGCATGAGTCTTGATCCCAAACTTCTCGACGTACTGGTGTGCCCGCAAGACAAAGGGCCGCTTGAGTATAAGGAAGACGAACAGTTGCTGGTGAATGAACGCATTGGTGTCGCGTATCGGATCGACGATGGTATCCCAGTCCTGCTAATCGACGAAGCAGTTCCCTATACAAACACCCACAAGTAACGACGCTGGGAAGACGACTCTCTGAAAGGAATTTCATGACTAACGCAAACATTATCGACGAACTCGAGTGGCGTGGCCTGATCAATCAGCACACGGATCTGGAGGCGTTGCGTGAAGAAACGCAGAAGCCTATCACGTTGTACTGTGGCTTCGACCCGACTGGCCCTTCACTACATGCAGGTCACCTGGTGCCGCTGCTGATGCTGCGCAGGTTCCAACTCGCTGGACACCGGCCAATTGTGCTAGCAGGTGGTGCTACCGGCAAGATAGGCGACCCGCGTGACGTGGGCGAGCGCACGATGAATTCCGATGACACTGTGGCAGATTGGGCCGAGCGAATTGGAGGTCAGCTGTCAAAGTTCGTCGATTTTGACGGTGAGAACGGTGCGCTGCTGCTGAATAATAATGATTGGATTAAGGACTGGAAGGTCATCGAGTTCCTTCGGGACGTCGGCAAGCATTTTTCGCTCTCCACAATGCTGAGTCGTGATACCGTGAAGCGTCGCCTGGAAAACGACGGGATTTCTTTTACCGAGTTCTCGTACATGCTGTTGCAGGCACATGACTTTGTACAGTTGCGTCGTACGCACAATTGTGTGCTGCAGGTTGGTGGTGGCGACCAGTGGGGCAACCTGGTTGCTGGTGTTGATCTGAACCGACGCATGGATTCGGAGCGCGTGCATGCGTTAACCGTTCCGCTTGTGACGGACTCCGAGGGCAAGAAGTTTGGCAAGTCCACCGGCGGTGGTTCGTTGTGGCTTGACCCAGAAATGACCAGCCCGTACACCTGGTACCAGTACTTTGTTAATGCGGCGGACGCCGATGTGATCCGATACCTGCGGTGGTTCACGTTTCTCGATAAGGAAGAGCTGGATGCTCTTGCCGTCGAGGTCGAAGAGCGACCATTTAAGCGAGAGGCACAGAAGCGGTTGGCGCAAGAGATGACAGATCTCGTCCATGGCCGCGAAGCTCGTGAGGCCGTTGAGTTAGCGTCCCAGGCGCTATTCGGTAAAGCAGATCTGACTGATCTCGATGAGCGTACCTTGGCCAGCGCTGTTGCCGAGACGAATGTGTTCGAGGTCGCGGCTGGAGCTGAAGTCAGCATCGTGGACATGCTGGTCGGCTCCGGCTTGGCCGACTCGAAGGGCGCTGCCCGTAGATCGCTGAAGGAAGGCGGCATTTACGCCAACAACGAGCGTGTAGTAGATGAGAACTGGGTTCCATCCGTGGATGATTTTCTGCATGGAACCTGGCTCGTGCTGCGTCGTGGTAAGAAAACATTCGCAGGCGTGAAGCGCAGCTAGGCGCAGGTGACAGCATCTGAAAGCAACGCGGTGGTAGAGCAGAAGCCTATGCCACCGCGTTAAGTCTTTCCATGATGGTTGCTGCGATGCCCTCGGGAGTGTCATCGATATCCACAGCGAAACCCAGCTCGTCCAGTTGGAGCGATTCAAGCGTATCTAGCTGGGAATCCAACATTGAAGCAGGCATGAAGTGATCCGTACGGTGGCTCAGTCGTTTCAGCAGTAGCTCACGCGGCCCGTCTAGGTGCACAAATATAAGGGGTACGTCGGCTAGTCGGAGCTTGTCGCGATAAATGCGTTTCAGCGCTGAACATGTAACGACGGTTCGCTTTCCAGCACTGTCTTGCTTTTGAAGCCAGTTCGAGAGTTTTTCAAGCCACGGCCAGCGGTCCTCGTCGGTGAGAGGTTGGCCCTGACTCATCTTTTCGACGTTATCCGCCGGATGAAACTCATCAGCCTCGATAAGTTCAAAGCCGGATCTCTGCGCAAGAATCTCGGCGATGGTGGTCTTTCCGCTTCCGCACACGCCCATAAGGATGAGGTGCGCCGGGGGTAGCTTCTCTGCTTCATGCATGTTCTTCCCTCCTTGATGCTTCACGAGTGGGGGTAGCTAAAGAAAGCGTCGCCCTGACATTGATGCAGTGCACGATCGCCCACTGAAGTATGTGTATTCTAACGCTATAGCCAGTTTTCCGTATTGACGCCCCGTAGATCGGTGCGTCGATACGGCCTTGAAGCCTCGCTTGAGAAGAGACAGGATAGCTCATGGAAACTTGGGAACAGACGTTGTCGGCAGGCCCCTTAATGGGGATCGCTGCGGTCGGCATTGCCCTCATTCTTTTGCTCATTATTCAGTTCAAGGTCCATGCGTTCGTCACGCTGATTCTTGTGTCTGTCTTGACCGCTATCGCGGCAGGCATTCCAACAGGAGAACTGTATGACGTTGTGATGGGCGGCTTCCGATCCACACTTGGCGACGTCGGTATTCTTGTCGGTTTGGGCGCGATGCTTGGCAAACTTATTGAGTACTCCGGTGGCGCTAGAGTCCTCGCCAACACGATGATCGATAGGTTCGGCGAGCGGCGAGCGCCGATGGCGCTTGGTGTGGCCTCGCTCTTGCTTGGCTTCCCAATGTTTTTCAACGCCGGCCTCGTTGTCATGCTGCCGATCATTTTCGCAGTTGCCGCTCGTATCGGTGGACCAATCTTGCTCTACGCAATTCCAACGGTTGCTGCATTCTCTGTCATGCACGTCTTCGTGCCTCCGCATCCAGGACCAGTCGCTGCTTCGACATTCTTCGACACAAACCTTGGTCTGCTGATCGTTTTTGGCTTGATTGTTGCAGTTCCAACGTTTTATGTTTCGGGCCTTTTGTGGGGTAAGTATTGCGCAAAGAAGTTCCCGTTTACGTCAGTAGCAAACGCCGTTTTCAACTCGGACGACAGCGATATTAAGTCATTGCCGAAAACAGGCACTGTCATTACGATTCTGCTGCTCCCGATGCTGTTGATATTCCTGAACACGGGTGTCGACTTTGCGACGAAATCTGGCGCAATTACAGGTGACGAAACCTGGGCGCAGGCGTTCACATTCCTTGGAAAGTCCGGTATTGCGCTGTTGATTTCGGTTCTCGTCGCGCTTCCAGTGCTCGGGACCTCACGTGGGGTGAAGGGTTCGGCGCTGGAAAAACTCGTCGATTCGGCGTTAGGGCCAATTGCATCCGTTGTGTTCATTACTGGTGCCGGTGGCATGTACGGCGGAGTTCTTCGTGCGTCTGGTATCGGCGATGCCATCGCGGATCTCATGCAAGGACTAGGAATTCCAGTCATCCTCGCTGTGTACTTGGTAGCGGTGATCATGCGCGTTGCGCAGGGATCTGCAACTGTAGCGCTGACAACCACGGCCGGATTGATGGCTCCAGCAGTACTGGCTGGCGGCTACTCGGAAATTCAGATCGTCGCAATTACATTGGCGTGTGCGGCCGGTTCGGTTTGCTGCTCTCTAGTGAACGACTCCGGCTTCTGGCTTGTGGGCCGTCTTTTTGGGATGGACGTCAAGACCACGCTGAAAACTTGGACGCTGCAGCAGACCATAGAATCCGTGGCGGCATTCCTAATCACGCTTCTGATCTTTGTCCTTTTCTAACTCCTTGAGAAGGCGTTAGGGGAACGCAATCTGATCCGTTAGCGCCTTCTCAATAAACTACTTCTACCAGCCAATTTGTGTTGTTGTTGGTGTGTGTGTAACTTTATGTGAGTCAGCGAGACCGACAACGCCCCGCCAGACAGGCTCTGAAGAGAGTGGTTTGGTGAGATGGCGGTTAGGAAAACTACCGCTGGCCGACATAATGAAATAGGTTCTGTGATGCGGCGCGTGTTTGCGTTGTTGAGAATGTTTTGTTAGTGTCAATCTTCGTCGCTTTGAGTGCGCCACCGTTGGTGGTGTGTTTGGGTGTGCGGTTGTTGTTTGAGAACTCGATAGTGTGCCAATGTACTTTTTATTTTTTTGATTGCATTGACTTTTGGTTGCGTGCTGTGTGCCATGTTTTGGTGTGTGCCGGCGGTGATGCTTGAACCTATGATTGGGTGTCACTGGTGTGGTGCAGATGCATGGTCGCGTTGACTGTATTGGTTGATGTGGTTGTGACTGGTCCTGTTTTGCCCCGTCGGGTTGGGACCGGTTTTGTTTGTACTTTACTTTTTTGTAATTTTAGGATTTTGCCAGACACTGGCGATGACTGTTGTGGTTGTTGTTGGTGGTTGGTTTGTTTTTGGTTAGGTTTGGGCTTTTCACGGCCTTGTTTCTTTCTGAAATATTTTTGTGGAGAGTTTGATCCTGGCTCAGGATGAACGCTGGCGGCGTGCTTAACACATGCAAGTCGAACGGAAAGGCCAGTGCTTGCACTGGTACTCGAGTGGCGAACGGGTGAGTAACACGTGGGTGATCTGCCCTGTACTTCGGGATAAGCTTGGGAAACTGGGTCTAATACCGGATAGGACAACTTTTTGGATATTGTTGTGGAAAGCTTTTGCGGTATGGGATGAGCTCGCGGCCTATCAGCTTGTTGGTGGGGTAATGGCCTACCAAGGCGTCGACGGGTAGCCGGCCTGAGAGGGTGTACGGCCACATTGGGACTGAGATACGGCCCAGACTCCTACGGGAGGCAGCAGTGGGGAATATTGCACAATGGGCGCAAGCCTGATGCAGCGACGCCGCGTGGGGGATGAAGGCCTTCGGGTTGTAAACTCCTTTCGCTAGGGACGAAGCATTTTTGTGACGGTACCTGGAGAAGAAGCACCGGCTAACTACGTGCCAGCAGCCGCGGTAATACGTAGGGTGCGAGCGTTGTCCGGAATTACTGGGCGTAAAGAGCTCGTAGGTGGTTTGTCGCGTCGTTTGTGTAAGTCCACAGCTTAACTGTGGGACTGCAGGCGATACGGGCATAACTTGAGTGCTGTAGGGGAGACTGGAATTCCTGGTGTAGCGGTGAAATGCGCAGATATCAGGAGGAACACCGATGGCGAAGGCAGGTCTCTGGGCAGTAACTGACGCTGAGGAGCGAAAGCATGGGTAGCGAACAGGATTAGATACCCTGGTAGTCCATGCCGTAAACGGTGGGCGCTAGGTGTGAGTCCCTTCCACGGGATTTGTGCCGTAGCTAACGCATTAAGCGCCCCGCCTGGGGAGTACGGCCGCAAGGCTAAAACTCAAAGGAATTGACGGGGGCCCGCACAAGCGGCGGAGCATGTGGATTAATTCGATGCAACGCGAAGAACCTTACCTGGGCTTGACATGTAGCGGATCGCCGCAGAGATGTGGTTTCCCTTGTGGTCGCTATACAGGTGGTGCATGGTTGTCGTCAGCTCGTGTCGTGAGATGTTGGGTTAAGTCCCGCAACGAGCGCAACCCTTGTCTTATGTTGCCAGCACGTAATGGTGGGGACTCATGAGAGACTGCCGGGGTTAACTCGGAGGAAGGTGGGGATGACGTCAAATCATCATGCCCCTTATGTCCAGGGCTTCACACATGCTACAATGGTCGGTACAGCGCGTTTGCTACCTTGTGAGGGGATGCTAATCGCACAAAGCCGGCCTTAGTTCGGATTGGGGTCTGCAACTCGACCCCATGAAGTCGGAGTCGCTAGTAATCGCAGATCAGCAACGCTGCGGTGAATACGTTCCCGGGCCTTGTACACACCGCCCGTCACGTCATGAAAGTTGGTAACACCCGAAGCCAGTGGCCTGTCATGGGAGCTGTCGAAGGTGGGATCGGCGATTGGGACGAAGTCGTAACAAGGTAGCCGTACCGGAAGGTGCGGCTGGATCACCTCCTTTCTAAGGAGTTTTATTTTTTGTTGGCTCACAGTTGTGGGCTTGTTTGTTGGTTGAGTCACCGTAGGTGTGGCTGCCAATTGTTGTTTCCGGGTGGAGACACACCAGCTACAGACTGTCATGCATATGCGTGTGGTGGTTGTGGTTGTGGTTGCAGTGTGGCCGGGTTATGTAGTCAAAAAGAAGTAATAATTATTGTGTGTTGGTGCACTGTTGGGTGTCTGAGGCAGCAGTTGTGTTGTCTTGAATGATTCCGCGTGTTGATCATTGACTGGTTTGGTTGGTGGTTGGTGTGTGGGGTGTGTTGTGTGAGAACTGTATAGTGGACGCGAGCATCTTTATTCTTGTGGAAGAATTTTTTGATTGTAAGTTTGCCTAACAACAAGTGATTGTCATGCTGTTTGTGTGTGGTGGTTGTTTGTTGTTTGTTTGTTGTGTGTTTTTGTTTTGTTACAAGGGCGTACGGTGGATGCCTTGGCATGCTTAGCCGATGAAGGACGTGTGAGGCTGCGTTATGCCTCGGGGAGTTGCCAACAAAGCGTTGATCCGAGGATGTCCGAATGGGGAAACCTGGCACTTGTTATGGAGTGTTACCTGCAGATGAATGTATAGTCTGTGTGGGGGTTACGCGGGGAAGTGAAACATCTCAGTACCCGTAGGAGAAGAAAACAATTGTGATTCTGCTAGTAGTGGCGAGCGAACGTGGATGAGGCTAAACCATGCGTGTGTGATACCTGGCAGGGGTTGCGCGTGTGGTGTTGTGGGCGATGATTGTGGGTATGCTGCCATGTACCCTCATGATGCGGCGTGTTAGCGGAAGTCACCTGGGATGGTGTGCCGGAGAGGGTGAGAGCCCCTGTACGTGAAGGCGTGTCGTGTTGTGGTGATTGTTTGCCCGAGTAGCAGTGGGCTCGTGGAATCTGCTGTGAATCTGCCGGGACCACCCGGTAAGCCTAAATACTAAGTGTGACCGATAGTGGATAAGTACCGTGAGGGAATGGTGAAAAGTACCCCGGGAGGGGAGTGAAAGAGTTCCTGAAACCGTGCGCTTACAATCCGTCAGAGCACCGCGTGTGTGTGATGGCGTGCCTTTTGAAGAATGAGCCTGCGAGTCAGCGGCATGTCGCGAGGTTAACCCGTGTGGGGTAGTCGTAGCGAAAGCGAATCCTAATTGGGTGTTGTAAGTGGCATGTCCTGGACCCGAAGCGGGGTGATCTACCCATGGCCAGTGTGAAGCAGCTGTAAGAGGTTGTGGAGGCGCGAACCCACTTAGGTTGAAAACTGAGGGGATGAGTTGTGGGTAGGGGTGAAAGGCCAATCAAACTCCGTGATAGCTGGTTCTCCCCGAAATGCATTTAGGTGCAGCGTTATAGTAGTTTGCCGGAGGTAGAGCTACTGGTTGGTTGAGCGGGACTATCATCTTAGCAACATCAGCCAAACTCCGAATGCCGGTCAAGTGTTCTATAGCAGTGAGACTGTGGGGGATAAGCTTCATAGTCGAGAGGGAAACAGCCCAGATCGCCGGTTAAGGCCCCTAAGGGTGTACTAAGTGGAAAAGGATGTGGGATCGCGAAGACAGCCAGGAGGTTGGCTTAGAAGCAGCCATCCTTGAAAGAGTGCGTAATAGCTCACTGGTCGAGTGGTTCTGCGCCGACAATGTAGTGGGGCTCAAGTACACCGCCGAAGCCGCGGCATAGTTTTTACTATGGGTAGGGGAGCGTCGTGCATGGGGTGAAGCCATACTGTAAGGGGTGGTGGACTGTGTGCGAGTGAGAATGCAGGCATGAGTAACGAGAGATACGTGAGAATCGTATCCGCTGGATGACTAAGGGTTCCTGGGTCAAGTTCGTCTTCCCAGGGTGAGTCGGGTCCTAAGGCGAGGCCGACAGGCGTAGTCGATGGTCAACGGGTTGATATTCCCGTACCCGTATGCATGCGACAAAGAGTGAAGCGGTGATACTAACCACCCTGAACTGGCAACATGCGCATCCTTTTGGGTGTGTGGTTGTTGGTGATGCGTGGGGCCTGATCCGTGGTAGTTCAGTGATGGGGTGACGCAGTCAGGTAGCCGCGCCAAGTGTTGGATTACTTGGTGTAAGCGTGTGGCACGTCGACTTGTGAAATGCGGTCGATATTTTGTGTGAGGCGTGATGCGTAGCCCAATTGTTGGGTGATGGTGGTGATCCTTTGCTGTCGAGAAAAGCCTCTAGCGATGTGTGTGTATGGCCCGTACCCGAAACCGACACAGGTGGTCAGGTAGAGAATACTAAAGCGGTCGGGTGAACTGTGGTTAAGGAATTCGGCAAATTGCCCCCGTAACTTCGGGAGAAGGGGGGCCCTTGCTGGTTGCATACTGTTTCGGTGTGTTGCTGGTGGGGGTCGCAGAGAATAGAGGGGAGCGACTGTTTATCAAAAACACAGGTCCGTGCGAAGACGGTTAAGTTGATGTATACGGACTGACGCCTGCCCGGTGCTGGAAGGTTAAGAGGACCTGTTAGGACGCATGTCCGAAGCGGAGAATTTAAGCCCCAGTAAACGGCGGTGGTAACTATAACCATCCTAAGGTAGCGAAATTCCTTGTCGGGTAAGTTCCGACCTGCACGAATGGCGTAACGACTCCCCTGCTGTCTCAACCACAGGCCCGGTGAAATTGCAGTACGAGTAAAGATGCTCGTTTCGCGCGGCAGGACGAAAAGACCCCGGGACCTTCACTATAGCTTGGTATTGGTATTCGGTGCGGTTTGTGTAGGATAGGTGGGAGACTGTGAAGTGGTCACGCTAGTGATTGTGGAGTCGTTGTTGAAATACCACTCTGACCGTAGTGGATGTCTAACCTTGGCCCATGATTTGGGTTGGGGACAGTGCCTGGTGGGTAGTTTAACTGGGGCGGTTGCCTCCCAAAATGTAACGGAGGCGCCCAAAGGTTCCCTCAGCCTGGTTGGCAATCAGGTGGTGAGTGTAAGTGCACAAGGGAGCTTGACTGTGAGACTTACAAGTCGAGCAGGGACGAAAGTCGGGACTAGTGATCCGGCACCTACTTGTGGATGTGGTGTCGCTCAACGGATAAAAGGTACCCCGGGGATAACAGGCTGATCTTCCCCAAGAGTCCATATCGACGGGATGGTTTGGCACCTCGATGTCGGCTCGTCGCATCCTGGGGCTGGAGTAGGTCCCAAGGGTTGGGCTGTTCGCCCATTAAAGCGGCACGCGAGCTGGGTTCAGAACGTCGTGAGACAGTTCGGTCTCTATCCGCCGCGCGCGTTGAAACTTGAAGAAGGCTGTCCCTAGTACGAGAGGACCGGGACGGACGTACCTCTGGTGTGCCAGTTGTTCCGCCAGGAGCAGGGCTGGTTGGCTACGTACGGGAGGGATAACCGCTGAAAGCATCTAAGCGGGAAGCCTGTTTTGAGATGAGGTTTCGTTTGAGGTTCCCTAGAGATGATGGGGTTGATAGGCCGGATCTGGTAGCACTGTGAGGTGTGTAAGGTGACTGGTACTAATTACACCGAGACTAAAACAAAACACATGGTGTGCATTGTTTATGGTCAAATTAATGAGTGTTCTTCCGCGAAGAAGAGTGTTTGCGTCCACTGTGCAGTGTCTGGCATGACATGCCTGTGCTGATTATTTGAATATTGTCGTTGTTATCAACAGTATTGTGTTGGCACGATTTTGGTCGTGTCGGTGGTTGATGGCGGCGGGGAAACGCCCGGTCCCTTTCCGAACCCGGTTAGCTAAGCCCGCCCGCGCTGATGGTACTGCACCTGGGAGGGTGTGGGAGAGTAGGTTACCGCCGGCCTATAACTTCATTTTCTTGTGTGTGGTGGGTTCCATTATTCCCGTTGTTGGGGGTGGTGGTACCCACCACATTTTTTTGTGCACCCACAACAAACAACGAGGGCCGTCTTTACGAAGTCTGATGACGCCAGCGCTCCTTGTTTGTAGACTCAGAGGTGCAACTCTGACTGACCGGATGATTGGGAATTTGTTTCAACAGGTGCACAATAAGTTCTTATTTTCGGACATTCCTGTTTATAATGACTTGTTCCAATAGAAAGGTGTTTCATGTCCGATCGCTCTAACGAGAGACCACGTCGCAACCACGGTTCTTCTTCCTCCAAGGGGCGGAACGGGCGGCCAGGCAATGGGGGCCGGAAAGGTCGGCGCGACGACAGTAGGGATCGTCGCAATGATCGCAGCGGTGACGGCCGTGGTAGGAGCAGAAGCGCTCGTCCTGGCGGCGATGAAGAACGCAAATTCAACAATCGTCACAATCGCTCGCAGCCTCGTCGGCAGGGCTACCGCGAGGATAGGATGGCTCAAAAGCTTTCTGAACCCGACCTGCCTTCCGACCTTGACATCAGTGTTCTCGACCCGTCCGTGCTGCAAGATTTGAAGGTGTTGTCACATGACAACGCAACTCGCGTCGCGAAGCACATGATTATGGCTGCAGATCTGCTCGACGACGACCCGGCGCTTGCTTTGCGTCATGCTAGGGCAGCAAAGAATCGTGCCGGACGTGTTGGGGTTGTTCGTGAAACGAATGGTGTAATCGCTTACCACGCAGGTGAGTGGAAAGAGGCACTTTCTGAGCTGCGAGCTGCCCGGCGCATGAGTGGCGGCCCTGGGCTTTTGGCTGTGATGGCTGATGCTGAACGCGGACTTGGTCGTCCCGAGAAGGCGTTGGAGCTTGGTCGGAGTCCTGAGGCGCGAGACCTCGATCGTGAGGGACGTATTGAGCTTGCCATCGTTCTTTCTGGTGCGCGTCGCGATCTGGGCCAGGTTGATTCTGCGATTGCGACTTTGGAACGTGTACGTCCGAACAAGGACGAGCGGGACGTCTCTGCAATGCGTTTGTCTTACGCCTACGCCGACGCATTGCTGGCTGCTGGCCGAAAGGCTGAAGCTGCTGACTGGTTCAAGCATGTTATTGAGTTGGATCCGGAGATGTTGACGGATGCGAAGCAGCGTTTGGAAGAGACGGAGTAGTGGCTTTGGGTTCTCTTGCTCATCAATATGACGTGTTGCTCTTTGACTTAGACGGCACGGTTTGGGAGGGCGGCCGCGCGTTAGACAATGCGGTTTCCAGCATCATCGAATGTGGTGTGACACCTTTCTACATCACGAATAATGCATCCCGGCCTTCGGCCCTCGTCGCCGAAATGCTTGGTGATATTGGGCTAGAGTGCTCGAGTGAGGAGATTATTACCTCAGCAGAGGCAGCTTTGGAGCTAGCGCGACCCCTGTTGAAAGAGGATGATCCCATCCTTGTTCTTGGTGCGCAGTCGTTCAAAGACTTGGTTTCTGGGGCCGGTTATCGCGTAGTCTCTAGTGCTGACGACGCACCAGTTGCGGTGCTACAAGGGCACTGCCCGGAAACTGGGTGGCGTGAGCTGTCTGAAGCAGCGTTGGCGATTCGCAACGGGGCGGTCTACTTGGCTTCAAACCTTGATACTTCCTTGCCGATGGAGCGGGGGCTTATGGTCGGGAATGGCTCGATGGTGGCGGCGGTGACGTCGGCAACCGGCGTTGTCCCAGAGGCGGCCGGAAAGCCGGAACCGGCTATGTTCCATCAGGCTGTGAAGCTGTCGGGTGCTACGCGAGCGTTGGCGGTCGGTGACCGTTTAGATACCGATATTGCCGGTGGAAATCGTGCGGGGATGGATACGTTGCAGGTACTTACAGGTGTGTCTGGTCCTTATGCTTTGTTGGCGGCTAAGCCGGTGGAGCGCCCGACATATATTGGTGATGACTTGCGTAGCCTCTTGGCAGATGCGGAGAGCTTGCGGCCGGGAGCACAGGGCGGTTTCGTGGCGAAGCTGCAAGGAGATACGCTCCTGCTTAACGGTGGTGCTGCATCTTCTTCGCCTACGGAGGCCTTGCGAACGGCTCTGGCTGTTGCGTGGTCTGCAGAGGCCGAAGTACGAGTGGTTGAGCCGGTATCGCAGTGGGCGCAGAAGGCTGTGGAGTCGTGGTGGTAGGGCACGCCCCGAAACCCCACGATCCAAGGCGAGTCGGCATTTCACCGGAAGAATTGCGTTCGAAGGTAGATAGTGTGCTGGCGCGGGTGCCGTCTACGATAAGGGATGAACTTGAACAGTTGGCTGAGGCTCATGACGTTTTAGCAGAAGCGCTAAAAGACTGAGCATCGCCGTAGGAGAGGAGTACGGGTGGCACCTGGTCGGCGACGCCTTGACGCAGAACTTGTTCGACGAAAGATTGCTCGTTCACGGGAGCAGGCCCGGACATGGATTATTGAAGGACGCGTTGAGGTCGGAGGGTTTCCTGCAAAAAAGCCAGCTACAGTTGTCGAACCCGATGTTTCCATCAAGGTCGATGTTGATAACACCGATGACTGGGCTTCCCGTGGCGCGCACAAACTTCTGGGGGCACTAGAGCACTTCGAAAAGCTTGGGTTTACGGTCAAGGATAGGACGGTGATTGACGCGGGAGCGTCAACGGGGGGATTCACTGACGTTTTGCTACGAAGAGGTGTCCGCCGGGTCTTTGCGGTAGATGTCGGTTACGGGCAATTACTTTGGCGGCTGCAAAACGATCCGCGTGTGACGGTGATGGACCGTGTGAATATACGGTCGTTGACTGCCGACATGCTGAGCGAGTCGGCCAATTGCATGGTGGGTGATTTATCGTTTATCTCTTTGAAGCTTGTGCTTCCTGCGCTGGTAGCAGCGCTTGAGGACGAGGCGGACCTCCTGCCGATGGTGAAACCACAGTTTGAGGTTGGTAAAGACCGCGTTGGTCACGGGGGTGTCGTTCGTTCGGCAGAGCTGCGTCGAGAAGCAGTGGTAGATGTCGCATTGTTCGCACAGTCGCTGGGGCTTGAGGTGAAATCAATGGTTGCATCTCCGTTGCCAGGTCCGAGTGGTAACGTAGAATACTTTCTGTGGCTGCGTAAGACAGCAAATGCGCAGGAACAATCTGTCGAGGCCGTCGAAGAGATGGCAGCACAGGCGGTGCAGGAAGGGCCAGCGTAGAAATGTCTGTAGATTATCGGCGACGCATTTTGTTGGTGCCCCATTTTTACAGGCCCGACAATATTGAGGCTGCGGCGAATTCTGCCCGGATGCTGCAGCAGGCTGGCATTGAGGTGCAGTTGCTTTCTGCGGGGGAATCAAGTCCCGCTGAAGAGGATCCAGTATTGCAGAAGCTCGAGCACGTAAGCCCAGGGGCCGAGGCTGGCCGAGGCTGCGAGCTTGTATTTGTGCTTGGAGGCGATGGAACGTTTTTACGCGCAGCAAACTTTGCGCACCTTCAGGACATTCCAGTGCTCGGGGTGAATCTCGGCCATGTGGGATTCTTGGCAGAGTCCGAAGCGGAAAGCCTGGAAGATGTGCTGTCCTCGGTGATAGCGCGCTCATATCGGGTTGAAGACCGCATGACACTTGACGTGCGGGTTTTGGATGCGACGGGTGAAGTGCTTGGCGAAAGTTGGGCGCTGAATGAATGCAGCATTGAGAACTCGGATCGTACAAGAGTGCTTGATGCGTTTCTGGAGATCGATTACAGGCCGGTATCTTCGTTCGGTTGTGATGGTGTGCTGGTATCTACGCCTACTGGATCAACCGCGTATGCTTTTTCGGCCGGTGGTCCGGTGATGTGGCCTGAGCTCGATGCCATCTTGGTGGTTCCGAATAATGCGCACGCCCTCTTCGCGAAGCCAATGGTTGTTTCACCGTTGTCGACGGTAGCGGTTGAGTCCTTTTCGACGACCAGCTCCGCTGTTGTCGTGATGGATGGGGTTCGAAGGATTATGATGCCGCCAGGTGCACGGGTCGAAGTGACGCGTGGTCGCCGCCCGGTGCGCTGGGTTCGGCTTGATGAGCGTCCGTTTACCGACCGCCTGGTGGAGAAGTTTCAGCTTCCGGTATCTGGGTGGCGTGGCCCAGACAAAGAGAGGTAGATCGGCGTGCTGTCGGAAATTGCTATCAGGAACCTCGGTGTGATCCCTCACGCTAGCGCGGAGCTCTCGGAAGGTTTGACAGTCCTTACGGGTGAGACTGGCGCCGGTAAGACGATGGTGGTCACGGGTTTGCGGCTGTTGACTGGCGGTCGTGCTGATGCTTCTCGTGTCCGTACGGGAGCGCCGGAAGCGGTGGTGGAGGGCGCGTTCGCGGTAACAGGAATCCACGAGGACAGTCGCGAGGCTATTGCGAAGATCGCGGAGAACGCTGGCGCGGTCCTCGATGAAAACGGTGAGTACGTCGTAGTCCGTTCCGTAAAATCGACAGGCAGGTCGAAGGCACACTTTGGTGGCCGGGCGGTACCGGCTGCGACACTCAGCGAAATCTCCTCGCACCTGCTTACGATTCATGGCCAGAACGATCAGTTACGTTTGATGTCGCCAGAACAGCAACTGCATGCGTTGGACCGCTTCGATCCTGCTGCTTCAAAGGTTCTCCGTGCGTATCAGGAAGCGTGGAAGCGCTGGCGCGTTGCGAAGAGAGATTTAGAGGAGCGGACAAAGCGGCGTCGAGAATTAGCGATGGAACAGGACCGTCTCCTGTTTGCTGTCAACGAGATCGACGAGGTCGCACCCGAGCCAGGTGAAGACGCTGAGCTCGTCTCTGCGATTCAGCGCCTGCAAGATGTTGATGGATTGCGCTCCGCGGTTCAAGAGGCGATGGTTGCAATCGATGGCGCTGAGGCGGTTGGTGAGTATGACGAGGCGTCCGCCGCTTCAGATTTGGTAGGGCAGGCTGCGAGTGCACTTGGTGCATCCACTGATACGCAGCTGCAGGAGCTGGGGCGTCGACTGGA
Organism: Corynebacterium sp. UMB2355A; assembly: GCF_033877495.1. Classification (NCBI taxonomy): domain Bacteria; kingdom Bacillati; phylum Actinomycetota; class Actinomycetes; order Mycobacteriales; family Corynebacteriaceae; genus Corynebacterium; species Corynebacterium sp. UMB2355A. The sequence goes on from NZ_CP138855.1 coordinate 93,462, forward strand.
AGAAGCCGCCACTGTGCTTTCGGATGTTTCTTCGGAACTTGGAACGTATTTGTTTTCGTTGGATGCGGATCCGCATGCGCTCGAGAACATGCTTCAGAGGCAACAGTCGTTAAAGGTGCTGACCCGAAAGTACGCGTCGGACATTGATGGTGTGCTGCGTTGGAGGGACGAGGCGCAGCAACGGTTGGCGTCAATTGATACGTCGGATGAGGCCCTCGCGGAGCTTCAACTGCGGGTTGATGACGCTGCGACCGAGATGAAGCAGCACGCTGAGGAGTTGACGGGCATTCGTCGCGATGCTGCACGACGGTTCTCTGAGGCGGTGACACAGGAGTTGCATGGGCTGGCGATGCCTAAGGCTGTGCTGAGCGTCCGCGTTGAAGGGGCAGACTACGGCCGTGATGGCGCTGATGCTGTCGAGATTTGTCTGTCGCCTAACGCTGCGTCAGAGCCAAAGCCATTGGCAACCAGCGCGTCAGGAGGTGAGCTTTCACGCGTCATGCTCGCGATTGAAGTGATCCTTGCCGGGTCAACGCACGGCGCGACATTCGTCTTTGATGAGGTTGATGCTGGTGTCGGTGGTCAGGCCGCGGTGGAGATAGGGCGTCGCCTTGCACGGCTCGCAGTAAACAATCAGGTAATTGTGGTGACGCACCTGCCACAGGTTGCGGCTTACGCGGACAGACACTTACACGTTGCGAAGAACGTTGGCGATGAAACCGTGACATCAGGAGTGCTTGTACTCGACGATGCCGAGCGCGTGGAGGAACTAGCTCGCATGATGGCTGGGATGGCGAACTCGGAAACAGGAAAGGCGCACGCGGCGGAGCTACTGGAGCAGGCACAGCGCGAAACAAAAGAGTTTCGTCGATAGCCCGCGCGCCTAGCAGTACTTGGCGTGCGATGCAGGCAGAATTCAACATATGACTGAAACTTCTGCAACTTCTGAATCGACTAGCGCGCCGTTGCAGGGACCGCTGCGTGATTGCACGCCGCAAGGCAAGGGGCGCGGCCGTCTTCGTTCTGGGGATATTGCCTTCGTTGATGCTCCAATATCAGCCGTAGGGAAGCTGAGATGTTGATCAACGCGGCACCGGCGGCGGTTGTCAATATTGCACGATTTAGCACTGGGGCTGTGCCTAATTACGGCCCGCACTTGCTTCTCGACGCCGGCATTCCACTGTTTGAAGCTGCCGGTGCGGAGATGCGGGCGTCGATACGCGATGGCAAGAAGACATCCGTAACGGCTTCGGGTGAGATCAAGGTTGGGCGCAAGGAAGTCGGTTCTGCTGCACCAGTGGTGCGCGCTGATGTTGACGCGACGTTTATTGAAGCACAGCGTCACCTCGTAGATCACATGGAGGCGTACTTCGGAAACACGATCGAATTTATACACTCCGAATCGCCGCTGCTTATAGATGGTGTTGGCGCGCCTGAGTTAGGTGACGTGATTGCGGACCGAAAAGTTATTATCGCGAGCCCGTGCCCAGATCTCCGAGAGCGTATCGAATCGTTGCGCAATTTCATCCGTGAGTTCACACCTGTGCTGATTGGCGTAGGCAAGGCGACGAATACCTTGGCGGAGATGGGGTACGCGCCCGACTTTATCGTGGGCGACCCGGGCGACGTGGCTGAAGAAAATTTGCGAAGCGACGCGCGGGTGATTTTGCCAGCGGACCCCGACGGCTACGCGCCTGGTCTGGAGCGCATCCAGGATCTTGGAGTAGGTGCGATGACGTTTCCCGCCGCGACCGAATCTGCAACAGACCTGGCGGTGTTACTGAGCGTGTTCCACGATGCAGAAATGATCGTGATGGTTGAGCAGCCCGTGAACCTGGACCGTATCTTTACCGAATCAGATGAAAGCTCGCCGGCAGCACTGCTCACTCGTTTGAAAGCGGGTCAAAAACTGGTGGATTCCACAGTGATAGCTGATTTGTACAATCTGACGACTGGTCGGGGAGTCGCCTGGGCATGGGCAATTTTGGGATTGCTTGTTGCTGCGGCGACGATTGTACTCATCGTCGGGCTTGGCGGGAGTGGGCCGTTTAGCACGAACCTGGCGGATACGTGGAACACGATAGTTACACAGCTGCAGAGTCTGTGGAGCTAATAGGGAGTAGGTGGTTTTGATGTCTTCAGGAAGTAGTTCGGCAGGTTATGTTGCAGCAGGTCTGGGCTGGGGCATTGCACTTGGTGTCGCAGCAGGAATGCTGGTGATTGCGCCAGCAATGGGCACGCTTGATTTTTCAACGTCGTCGCAGTTAGGCGAGTCGCAACAGTCGGCTGACGCCTCGCAGGGGACAAAATTTGAGTTTTCCGATGCAGTGATAGCTCAGCATTCGGCCGAGCTTGTTGCGAACACGCTGGATGGTAAGTCAGTGATGGTGCTTCGCACGCACGATGCGTCAGCAGAAGATGTCGATGCTGTAACGTGGCTGCTTCGCACCGCAGGGGCATCAGAAGCGGGCCAGATTACGTTGGGCGAGAAGTTTACCCAGCAGGAGTCGGCTGATGCATTGAGTACGATCATCGCGAACACCCTGCCGGCAGGAGCGCAGCTTTCCGTTGATCGACGCGCGCCTGGCACACATGCTGGCCAGTCGCTGGGGAGCGTTCTGCTCAAGGATCCAGCGACTGGTGAACCGGTGGCTCCGGAATCTGATCGTAATTTCGTTATAGAGGCGCTGCATGGAGGCGGTTTTATAGACGACACAGATGTTTCAGCGCCTGCTGATGCGATTGTTGTGATCGGCGCCGGTGATACCGGCGGGGAGCGTTCTTTCGGGACACAACTGTTGACAGACATGACCGCGGAGCTCAATGACTTAGCTGCGGCAGTGTATGCGGCGCCAGATGAAGACGGTGGGTTTGTTGATACAGAAGCAGGCAGGGTGTCGGCGGTGCTTTCGCTTGCGGAAGAATTGGCGGTCGAATGATGCACGAGTTTGAAGTTCAACAGTCGGAGCTGCTGCTGGATGCACCGATTATCGCGGTGCGCAAAGATATTGTTTCGATGCCGGGGGGCGCTTCCGCGGCACGCGAGAATCGTAGAGCACTTCGGTGCGGTTGCAGTGGTGGCCGTCGATTCCAAACGAAGGATTGCGATGGTCCGCCAGTACCGGCACAGCGTTCGGCGCCGGTTGTGGGAACTTCCTGCTGGACTTCTCGACGTCAGCGAGGAAGACGCGCTTGTGTGCGCCCAGCGTGAGTTGGCCGAGGAAGCTGGTTTGGCTGCTGAGAAGTGGGCATTGTTGCTGGATCTGGTGACGTCCCCGGGTTTCGCAGAAGAAGCGGTGCGTGTGTACCTGGCTTCGGATCTCCGTGAGGCCCCTCGTGGTGAAGCCGAGTTCGAAGAAGCCGATATGGTGCTGGAATGGGTGCCAATTGAAGAGGCACAATCGATGGTGTTTCGCGGTGACATCGTGAACTCGATTGCGATTGCCGGAGTGATGGCAGCGGCGCGAGTGCTAGAAGGCGAGGTAGAGCCGCGTGATGTAACCGAGCCCTTTGACCTGCGGCCAAGATCGCTAGCAGAGCGACGCACAGCGCAAGGCGTCACGCGCGATATGAAGAGGATCTAGTTGGACGTCAATGAGCTTGTTAGGCGTTGGCTCGAGCACCTTGCAGTTGAACGAGGTCTTTCAGCAAACACATTGAGCAACTATCGTCGGGATCTTAGACGGTATGCCTCGTGGCTGCATGCCAACGGCAAAGCCAACTTGTCTGAGGTGACCGCTGCAGACATCGAGGCGTACCTGGCGGACCTACGGCGTGGAGTTGATGGGGCTGCGCCGTTGGCGGCATCTTCGGCTGCGCGCGCACTTGTGGTTGCCCGCGGACTACACAAGTTTGGGGTGCTTGAGGGCGTACTTGCAGGTGATGAATCAGCCCAAGTAGCTCCACCTTCGCCTGGTAAGAAGCTGCCCGATACGCTAAGTATCGAAGAGGTCGGCAAGATGCTGGACTCGTGCCCCACGGAGGAGCCGATTGGGTTACGAGACAAAGCGTTACTGGAGTTGCTCTACGCCACGGGGGCGCGTGTGTCGGAAGTACTGGCGCTCTACGTCGATGACTTCATGGCGCTCGAAGGCGAACAGCACGCGGTACTGACACTGACAGGCAAGGGCAATAAGCAGCGCATCGTGCCGGTGGGGTCGATGGCGAAGGAGGCCGTCGAAAAATATCTGGTGCGCGGACGCCCAGCGCTGGCCAAAGGGCGCTCTCATTCGCTGTTCCTGAACGCACGTGGCGGCAGCTTGTCTCGGCAAAGTGCTTGGACGGTCATCAAACGGGCCGCTGAGCGAGCCGGGATCACCAAGCATGTATCTCCTCACACGTTGCGGCATTCTTTTGCAACACACATGCTCGACGGCGGCGCCGATGTACGAGTAGTGCAAGAACTGCTTGGGCACGCATCTGTGACGACTACCCAAATTTACACACACGTTACTGCGGAAAGCCTTCGGGAAGTCTGGCACGCTACGCACCCTCGTGCATAGGTATGTAGGGTTGACATGTTCTGATGCACGACCGGAAGGATTCTTGCCACATGGCTTTTCGACGACCCCACGTTCTCGCAACTGTCGCTGCTGCTACATGCGCTCTCGGGCTGAGCACCTCGGGAGCTGATATGAACGCGTATGCGCAGTTGCCGGAGGGGCTTGATCCTGCCGCGATCCAGCAGGCCATCCCCTCCGAGATCCACGTGCAGGCCGGGCAGACTACGACTGTCGACACCGGTGTTCCGCTGAGCCTCAATTACAGTTCGGGTGGCTGGACCGTTGTATCATCTGGCACTTCTGTGTCCGTGACTGCTCCTGATACTCCAGGTGCAACGGTGAGCGTTCCGGTCTCCGCTGGGGGATACTCGGCGACCGTGAATCTCGTCGCAGTGGGCAGTGGTGAGACCGTTGATGCTCCACCTGAGAGCGCTGCGGAGCCTGGAAACGATGATGGTGCTGGCAAGCCACATGGCGATAGCGTTGATGACTCAAACAGGGAAGGACACGGATCCGAGACTGGTTCAGACTCAGATCAACGTGTGCACGACGCGCCCGCTGCGTCACAGGCCCACCGTGTCCCAGCCAAGGAGGTGGATACCACGAACGCGAAGCGCTTGGAGTTCGAGGGCGTCATCGAGGACAACAGCATTGTGGTGAAGGTGCCTCTGAGTAAGGCCGGACAGCTGATGAAGTACGCTAAGACCGATAGGGAAGGCGCCACACTTCGTTATGTAGACGTGGACGGCAATATCATTGAAGGCGTGCAGCGTGACGTGGACGTAGCGTCGCGCACGCTGACATTAACGTACCCGGAGGGACAGACGCCGGATAACCCCTTCATCATGGAGGTTGTCCGGGATGGATCGGCGGCGGAGTTCATCGCGGTGATAACGTCAAAGAACGCTCCGACTGCTGCACCAAAGGATGGAAATACCCAGGGAGGCGACAGTCAAGCGGAAACACTTGACGAATCGAGGGCGAATGACGGCCTTCTTGCCCTGGGCATCGCAGGAATTGCGGCACTGGTGGCCTTGCTGCTCATCGTGTTCCTGATTCGAAAGAGGCGACAGGCACATAACTAGGTATGGCATTGTAAGATGATTGCGTCAAGGGCTTACACGTGACGCGCATTGGACGGAAGGGATGACAATGGCAGGCAACGCATTGTTTGACGCTGCTGAAGAAAAGAAGTTTCTCACGGGACGTCCATTCCGCGAGTTCCCTCAGCCTGAACCGCTCGAGCACCACGGCCCGGCGACCATCCTATCGATGGTGAATCAGAAGGGTGGCGTCGGCAAAACGACGTCGACAATCAACCTGGGTGCATGTCTCGCAGAGCAAGGGCGCAAGGTGCTGCTTGTTGACCTCGACCCGCAGGGAGCGCTCTCTGCCGGTCTTGGAGTGTCCCATGATGAAGAGCAAGTCACCGTGTATGACTTGCTTTTTGACAACACTGCGTCGATCCACGCGGCCATTCGGCACTCGAATATGCCGGGGCTGGACCTTGTCCCCGCGAACATTGACCTTTCTGCTGCGGAGATTCAACTGGTCAATGAAGTCGGCCGTGAACACACATTGGCCCGTGCGCTCCGCCCTGTACGAAATGAATACGACATCATCATCATCGACTGTGGCCCTTCGCTCGGCCTGTTGACCGTCAATGCGCTGGCGTGCTCGGCGGGCGTGATGATTCCGATGGAGTGCGAGTACTTTTCGCTCCGTGGTCTTGCGCTGTTGACTGACACAGTGGAAAAGGTGCGAGACCGCATCAATTTCGACCTTGACATCGTAGGCATCCTGGTCACGATGTTCGACCGCCGCACTACACACGCGCGAGAAGTGATGGATCGAGTCGTTGAGGTATTCGGCGAGCGAGTTTTTGACACGGTGATTACCCGAACGGTTCGATTCCCGGAGACCTCGGTTGCCGGTGAACCGATCATTACTTGGGCGCCGCACTCCCAAGGCGCAGAGCAGTACCGGCAGTTGGCGCTTGAGCTGCTCGAGCGCATTGATAAGTAGTTTGTTGCACCGTGTCTGAGGACGCCACCACGGGAGTCCAGCCCGAGATCACCGGTTTTACGTTGGCCCTCCAGAACTTTGAGGGGCCGTTTGATCTGCTCCTGCACCTCATCCACTCCAAGAAGCTGGACGTGACCGAAGTTGCACTAGCTGAGGTGACCGACGAGTTTATTGCATACACGCGTGCGCTGGGTGCAGCAGCGCAACTTGACGAAGTCACTGAATTTCTTCTTGTGGCTTCCACACTGCTGGATTTGAAGACTGCGCGGTTACTTCCGCGCGACGGAGATACAGAGATTGAAGATCTTGAGCTCCTGGAGGCCCGGGACCTGCTCTTTGCGCGTCTCCTCCAGTACCGTGCGTATCAGCAGGTCGCTGACGAGTTCGTGGCCTGGCAACGTAACGCGAAGCGGAGGTACCCGCGTGCGGTCTCAATCGAAGACCGATTCGCTGCGTTGCTTCCACCTGTGCAGCTGGGGCACACGCTTGATTCCTTTGCGGAGTTGGCCGCTGCTGTGTTTCGGCCCCGCCCACCGGAGGAAGTGCGGACGGACCACTTGCACGCGGTCAGCGTTTCGGTGCCCGAGCAGGCCGGGAAGCTACTGAGCGCGCTGCATCTCCTTGGTGCGGAGCAGTGGGTCGCATTTGAGGTGCTCACGAAGGACTGTAGTTCCTCCATGGAACTCGTGGGGCGCTTCTTGGCGTTGTTGGAGTTGTACAAGGCTCGCGCGGTGGAGACCGAGCAGCCAGAAGCCCTCGGTAGCCTGGAGGTTTCCTGGACAGGAATCAACGTCGATCCTGCTGTGGTTGCGTCAAGCAACTGGGAATAGCGATAGAATGCCAGACCATGAATGCTCCCCAAATGGTTTCGCAGCTTCGCGCACGTATCGAATCGATTTTGCTGGTCGCGGACAATCCAGTCACGGTAGATGCATTAGCGTCGGCACTGGGGGCGGAGCTGGGAGACGTCGAGAAGCAGCTCGAGGACTGGTCCGAGGAATGCGAACTGCGCGGCAGCGGGATCGACGTTCGGCGGACAGCTGAGGGGTGGCGACTGTACACGCGACCAGAATACGCAGACGCCGTGGAGGCATTTCTGCTTGATGGTGCACAGACGAAGCTGAGCCGCGCGGCAATGGAGACACTTGCGGTGGTTGCATATCGCCAGCCGGTGACACGCACGCAGGTTTCCGGAGTACGTGGCGTCAACGTTGATGGTGTGATGAAAACGCTGACGCTGCGAGGGCTCATTGCCGAGGTAGATCCAGACGAGGCGACCGGCGCGCACCGTTACGTCACTACCGAGCTCTTTCTTGAGTTGCTGGGCATAGATTCACTTGAGCGACTGCCGAACCTGGCGCCATTGTTGCCAGAGATCGACGATATCGAGGAAGCATGGTAAAGGCTGCTACACTTGCGGTCGTTCGAAGAACTGTATAACTCGCAAAGAGAAAAGGACTCAAGATGAATCCTCCCGCTCGCCGAGATGGCATACCGGAACAAGGAAAGAACGAGCCGTTCTATCCTTCGTATGCGAAACCGGCACGTAAACAACATGTCAAGCGTGACAAGCGCGCCAAGGCTGCCAATGAGGCTCCGAACCCACTCGATGACAACTGGTGGGACGACGAAGAAACAAAGCAGCGCAAGAAGAACACCGACGGGATCCGTCTGCAAAAAGTGCTCGCACAAGCAGGCGTCGCGTCGCGACGGCACTCTGAGATTATGATTGATCAGGGGCGCGTTGAGGTCAACGGGAAGATCGTTACCGTCCAGGGCACCCGTGTGAATCCGAACGTCGACGTGATTCGAGTTGACGGTGCACGCATCAATGTAAACGAGGACTTGGAGTATTTCGCGTTTAATAAGCCGCGCGGAGTACACACAACCATGCAAGATGAGCATGATCGCGCCTCTGTTGGTGACTTCGTTGCTGAGAGAGTCGCTGCAGGTCAGCGTCTGTTCCATGTCGGGCGTCTCGACGCCGACACTGAAGGGCTCTTGCTGCTTACCAACGACGGCGAGCTTGCAAACCGCCTCATGCACCCGCGCTACGAAGTTCGAAAAACGTACTTGGCCACGGTACTCGGCGAGTTTAAATCCGCTGATGCTAAGCAGTTGCGCGACGGTATTGAGCTCGATGATGGTGTGGCGAAGGCAGACTACGTGCAGATCGTCGATGTGCACAATGGTCAGTCGATTGTTCGCGTCGAACTACACGAAGGCCGCAAGCACATTGTCCGTCGGATGCTGAAAGCAGCTGGTTACCCGGTACAGCGTCTGGTGCGAACGAAAGTGCACACGGTGCAGCTCGGCGATATGAAGCCAGGATCGATGCGCGCACTTAACTCATCTGAGTTGGCATCACTGTTCAAGGCGGTGGGGATGTAAATGGAGGAAACGATGTTGAGTAACCAGCCAGATAATGGTCTGCTGCTCGCAGTGGATGGGCCGTCGGGTACTGGCAAGTCGACAATGTGCCGAGCGTTAGCCAAGAAGCTTGACGCAAAGTACATCGACACGGGCGCGATGTATCGAGTTGCGACGTTGGCGGTGTTGGACGCCGGCGTGGATCCGGAAGACACTAGTGCAGTCATCGCTGCTACTGCTGATCTGCCGATGGAGGTTTCCGACGACCCCGATGACAAGGCTGTTATTCTGGGCGGCCGGGACGTCTCCAACGTGATCCGAGGGGCGGAAGTAACCAGTGCAGTTTCTGCTGTTGCCGCGATCCCAGAGGTCCGTGAAAATTTGGTGGCCCTGCAGCGTCGCCTCGCCTCTGAGGCGCATCGCGCCATCGTTGAGGGCAGGGACATTGGCACCGTAGTTTTGCCAGATGCACCGGCCAAGGTGTACATGACGGCGTCAGCCCAGGTGCGTGCACAGCGCCGGTTCGACCAGGACACAGCAGCAGGCCGCAAAGTAGAGTTTGAAAAGGTGCTAGCAGACGTGGAACGTCGTGATGCCCTTGACTCCTCCCGTGAGACCAGCCCACTGAAGCCAGCTGATGACGCATTGATTGTAGACACCTCTGAGATGGCTCCTGAACAGGTGCTGGCGGCCCTCGTCGACGTGATTGAAAGGAGCAGCAAATGACCACAGGAGATTCCTTTCCACAGGATTTCAATGAAGCTGACTTCAACGATGCGGATTTCGGTGAGGCGGACTTCGGAGATCTCAACTCCGCTGAGGAGTACACCGAGGAAGAGTGGGCAGCCGTTGAGGAAGCGTTCGGTATCTTCAATCCTGACTACATCGAAGAGGCCCTACCGACGGTGGCCATCGTTGGACGCCCAAACGTGGGCAAGTCCACACTGGTAAATCGATTTATTGGGCGTCGTGAAGCCGTGGTCGAAGACCACCCTGGTGTGACTCGCGACCGGATCAGTTACATTACTGACTGGGGAGGGCGACGTTTCTGGGTGCAAGACACTGGTGGCTGGGACCCGGACGCGAAAGGCATCAACGCGGCTATCGCGCACCAGTCGGAAGCTGCTATGGAAACTGCAGACGTCATCGTTTTTGTGGTCGATTCCCACACCGGCATCACGATGTCAGATGAGGCGATGGCTCGCAATCTGCAGCGTTCCGAAGTTCCAGTCATTTTGGTCGCGAACAAGTTTGAGTCCGAGTCGCAATGGGGCGACGTTGCTGAGCTGTACGCGCTCGGCCTCGGGGACCCGTGGCCAGTCTCAGCATTGCACGGTCGCGGCGGCGCGGATGTACTCGACGAGATTCTGCGACTGTTTCCGGATGAGCCGCGCGCGAAGGACTCCATCACAGATGGACCACGCGCAGTTGCGCTGGTTGGACGCCCAAATGTGGGCAAGTCGAGTTTGCTGAACAAGCTTTCCAAATCGAAGCGCGCCGTAGTCGACAACGTTGCAGGTACCACTGTTGACCCTGTTGATGAACTGATCCAGCTCGACGGCAAACTGTGGAAGTTCATCGATACTGCCGGGCTGCGGAAGAAAGTCAAGAATGCGCAGGGGCACGAGTACTACGCCAGCCTTCGTACCCGAGGCACCATCGAGGCAGCGGAGGTGTGCGTCGTGCTTATCGACGCCTCCCAGGAGATTTCTGAGCAGGACCAGCGAGTGATCTCCATGGTGCTTGAAGCAGGCAAGGCGATGGTCATTTGCTTCAACAAGTGGGACTTGATGGATGAGGACCGTCGTTACTACTTCGACCGCGAGTTTGATGAGATGGTCGGGCACCTCCCGTGGGTGACGAAACTCAATATCTCGGCAGACACTGGGCGCGGGCTGCACCGCCTTGAGCCGGCGATGGAGGAAGCACTTGAGAACTGGGATCGTCGAATCACCACGGGACAGCTGAACAACTGGCTGCGCGATGCGATTGCCGCAAACCCACCGCCGATGAAGAACAACCGGTTGCCGAAGGTCTTGTTTGCCACCATGGTTGGCACGCGCCCACCGACAATCGTCCTGTTTACCACGGGGTTCCTAGACGGCAGCTACCGCCGCTACTTGGAGCGAAAGTTCCGTGAGCAGTTCGGCTACCACGGCACGCCGATTCGGATCGCAGTTCGTGTGCGTGAACGTAACCCGCGGCGTCGTAAGTAGCATTATCTACGGCCGTACAGGAACGCGTCGGTCCTGTACGGCAGTGGTATAAGTTGGCCAGGATCGAATCCGAGGCGCTCATGCAGGTACCAGGTGAGGTTGTTCGTCATTTTGTCCCGAGTGCGCTGGTTTACGCGAAGCCAATAGGAACGGGTCGCCATGAGCGTGAATAGCTGATCCGTCCGGATCGGTTGAATCCACGTTGTTCGTAGTTCCCGCTTGAGGTGCCAAGGCTCGAAGACAGTGGGGTAGAAGCCTTTGGTAAGCACATCGCCAGAGTGCATAATCTTTGCCAGACGTAGTACCCACGGATGCTCCACCTCGAGGGTGTTCCAGCATAAGAGAAGTTCGCCGTCATCTTTGCTGATTCGGGCAGCTTCTGCGCTAGCGAGGTGTGGGTCGACCCAGTGCCACGCTTGGGCGAAGGTGATGGCGTCGAAATGCTTGGGTGCTGATGCGGTGCACTCGGCGGTTGCGCGCCATACTGGAAGCTCTGGGTGTCGGGCGCGCAGTGTATTCGCCATGTCTGGTGAGGGTTCACAGCAAGCAACTCGGTGCCCGGCGGCGTGCAGTTGTGCAGCAAAAATTCCGGTACCGGAACCAACATCTAAGACAGTGCGGACGACTCCGCGACCGGCAAGTAGCTCAACTACTGAGTCCGGATATGACGGTCTGACCGCATCATAAGTGTCTGCGCCGACTGTGAACGCGCGTGACGAATTCAGCCGGTGCTCACTGCTGTGAAACAGTGGTTGGTGCTTTCCGCTTGGCTTCATAATCAACTAACCTAACAACCTGTGACTGTCAGGAGAATCCGCGAGTGAACATTTCCAACACGATGAACCGGCGCTGGTCGTTGCGTACGGTGCTGCTCGCTGTGCTGCTTGGCTGCGCAGTCATGGCTGGCTGTAGTGGAGACAACGAGGAGCCGGAGGCAGCCGATGCGCTGCCGAATCCCCTGCGTACAGTGGAAAACGGTAGTCGGCCTGACACGGTTGCGGAAGTCGAACCGTGGAGCTCTGCATCAGTCGAGTCACGGACGATCCCGGCTGGGGGACTGCAGCGCGAGTACATACTCTCGCTACCAAAGGGTGCACAGCAGCGAGAAGGTTTGCCACTCATACTCGTATTCCACGGTTACACGAGCACAGCTGCGTCGATGCAGCGCACGACGGGCTTTAACAACGCGGACGCGGTTGTGGCGTACTTGCAAGGTGTGAACAAGGCGTGGGCGCCGGCACCGTATGCAAATACGAATGCACGTCAGGACCTGGCATTCGCTGACGCCGTGCGGGCGCAGCTACAACAAGAGTTTCACACCCAACCTGCTCGTACATTCGCCGCAGGCTTTTCAAATGGAGGAGGGTTCGCGGAGTTCCTGAGCTGCCAGCGACCACAGGATTACACCGCAGTGGCGACTGTGTCAGCCGCCGTCTATGACGCGGTGCTTGAGGGGTGCTCGGCGATCCCCGTCAAACGCATCGACATTCACGGGACCGCTGACAGCGTCATTGACTACAGCGGAGGAACCCGGCACAAGACGCACTACGCTGGTGCCTATCAAGACGTTGAGCGAGAAGCTCGACGCAACCACTGCAAAGCCACTGACGAGGAGGCGCCGAAACCAGAGTGGTCAGAAGCACTGCCCGGTGTAGCAAAAGCTGAATGGGTCGGCTGTGATGCGGGGCTTGTGCATTACAAAGTGGATGGCGGCAAGCACGAATGGCTTGGGCCTGGTACTTCGCCGGCATCGAATTTGCCGATCGGTTTTGCCAGTGAAGCAGTACTGGAATTCTTCGGAATAGGGATGCAAAAGTGACTTCGGAAAAGTTGTTTCATCGCACCGCTGTGGTGGTGTATAACCCGACGAAGATTCGCGCTGCGGTTTTGGAGCGCTTTGTCGAACTCTACGCTGACCCTCGCCGCGAAATTTGCTGGGTACCCACGACAAAAGAGGACACGGCACTTGCTGGCTTCGCGACTGCACTCACCGAGGACGTGGACGTGGTACTCGTCGCGGGAGGTGACGGTACTGTCCGCCGCATCGCTCACGTCCTAGCAGACACCGGCATCAAGATGGGGATTATCCCAGTTGGTACCGGTAATCTACTTGCGCGAAACCTTGGCTTGCCATTGGATCCTGAGAGCGCGATACGCCGTGCGTTTACTGGAGAAGAGCACGCTGTGGACCTTTGCGAAGCCACAGTCACTCGGCGCGACGGCTCGCAGGAGACTTATGGGTTCACAGTCATGGCTGGAGTGGGCCTTGATGCGCAGATGGTTGAACGTACCAGGGAGGAATTAAAGCGACGCATAGGTCCGCTGGCATACATCGGCGGGATCGCACGATCGCTGGGCGGTGGTAACAGTGTGGAGGCTACCGTAACCGTCGACGACCATCCCTCGAACAGGCGTCGCTTGCACACCATGATTTTCGGCAACTGCGGTGACTTGGTGAATAAAATCCCGCTGTTCCCCGATGCGCTCCCCGACGATGGCGAAATTGATGTCGTGGCGATGTCTCCGCGTGGACTTATCGGATGGTTGCTGATTGGCCTACGCATCGTGTTTAACACTCTGCGTGCACTCCTCGGTGGCGGGTGGCAGGGTATCCCAGCTCCGCAGATGGACTATTTCAAAGGACACACGATAAGCGTTTCTTTCGCTGCCCCCGAAGTATTCGAAGTTGATGGCGACACTATCGGGTCGATCGAAGCAGCCACTATCCGGGTGATCCCACAAGCGTTGGTGCTGATGCGATAGATTCCGCTGCAGGGCCAATAGGGTTTCGGCATAATGGCGACATGATCTACTCATTTGAAGGTAAAACCCCGAAGATTCATCCGTCTGCATTCGTGTCCGATGAAGCCACGATTATCGGTGATGTCGAAATTGCCGAGGATGCCAATATTTGGCCCGGAGTGGTGATTCGTGGTGATGTTGGCGCGATTCGAATCGGTGAAAGGGTCAACGTGCAAGATGGATCAGTGCTGCACGTTGATGAGAACGGGAAGACCATTCTCGAAGCCGACGTGACCATTGGCCACCTTGCTATGGTGCACGGGTGCCATATTGAACCTGGGTGCCTAATCGGCATGAACGCGACCGTGCTGTCCGGGGCTCGCATTGGCAAGGGGAGCATCATCGCCGGTGGCGCAGTGGTGCTCGAAGGCCAACTGATACCTGAATTCTCACTCGCTGCAGGCGTACCGGCGCAGGTCAAGCGTGAGCTTGAGGAGTCAACTTACGCTGCGCGTGAACGCCACGCAGCCCTTTATGTTGAGTTGGGGAAGCGCGCGGCGAGTGGGTTGGTACCGGTAGAACGCGCCGCAACTGAGTAGCTTACGAAAACTAAAACCCCGCTCAACCAGGAGTTTCGCCTGGTCAAGCGGGGTTTTTGTTGATAGTTGTCGGACTGACAGGATTTGAACCTGCGACCCCCACACCCCCAGTGTGGTGCGCTACCAAACTGCGCCACAGCCCGTTGCCTTCATCCGGCGAATACCGGAACAGCTCCGATAGTTTAGCGCACAGTTACTTCAACTATGAAACCAGCTGTTAGAAGGCAGTGCCGTTGAGGTACACCCATGCGCCGCCCTCGCGAATGAAACGGGAATGTTCTCGCTGGGTGCCACTCGGGTGAAGGGCCTCGAAGCGGACCTCTCCGTAGGTATCCGTTGGGCCACCTTGTTCGGAGTGGAGAACTCGCAGCGCAATATATGGTTCGCCACCTGGTGGAAGCTCCAACGATGCCGGTCGTGTGCTCGAAGCCCAGGTGCGCAGCAAGTAATCCGCATCGCCGACGACGAACGCACTGTAGCGTGCCCGCATGAGCGATTCTGCTGTGGGAGCAGGTTTGCCTGCGTGCAGGGCGCCGCAGCACAGGGGGTATGGGCGATCGAGGCCACATGGGCAGCGTTTCACGTCAGCGCACCACGTCGATGGTTGTCTGCACCGAGGCGCTGTGAACGTAGCCGTCGACGGTTGAGCGTTTGCCGGCCTCCATGAGCGTCTGGGCCTCGGCGTCGCTGAGGTCGCCGAATAACGTGATGTCACGTGTGAAGTGCCCCTCGCCGAGATGTGTGACCTCCACGCGCACGTCGTTGAGCGCAAGTCCTTTCGCGGCGGAACGAATTGCCTGGGAACAAGATACTGCCAACGCGGACATGTACAAGCCTGTCGACGTCACGCCCTGGCCCTTGCCGCCAGCATTCTTAGCCCGGTCAGTTGCGATCGCACGATTGGAGGTGCGAACTACGTCGCCATACTTCGTCCCGCGGGCGGAGTAGGAGACTGCGTTGGAGTCGCCGGTGGCATCCGGGACAAATTCGGGGGTGATGTATTGCATGACCCACGAGCCGATAATGTCGGCCGCACGCTGTGCGGTGCCTTGGCGCGTCAATAAATGATCGGCCTTGTCCAGCGCCATGAGTGACTTCGGGTAGCGGGTGAGGCTAAAAATTGACTGGGCGTTATCAATGCCTACCGTCACATCGATAGGCGAGTGGACCAGCAATAGTGGCTTGCGCAGTTTCGGCAGGTATTCTTCGGGGTTCGTGTCGGCGAGATCCTCAAGGAAGTCGCGTGAAATGATGAGCTCCCTGCCGCCGAGGATGACGGGGACATAGCCGTCGCGGTCCGCGTCACCAATCTTATCCGCATAGTGCAACACCGAGTGTGCAGGGTCGAACGGCGCACCGACTGTCGCTACGGCTTTGAGCGTCTTTTTGAGATCGGGATGGGTCGCCGCTTTCAGTGCTGCAGCGCCCCCGAGCGAGTGGCCCATGATAAGCTGTGGCGCTTTGAACTCTTTGGCTAACCACTTTGCTGCAGCCACGATGTCGTCAGCGTTTTGTGAGAACGAAGTATCGGCGAAGTCACCCTCAGATTGTCCGAGACCAGGAAAATCAAATCTGAGCGTTGCAATGCCGAACTCTGTTAACCGCTTGGAGATTCGCGAAGCACCAGGAGTATGTCTGGACCCCGCAAAACAGTGTGCGAAAATCGCGTAGGCTTTCGCCGGCCCGTCAGGCCGGTCAATCGTTCCGGCCATCATCTTGCCCGTCGACGACGGCACCTTCACGTTCAGCGATAACATGTGGGCTTTCCTCCTGAGAACGGGGACGCATTCGGTGGTCTTTGCTTGAACAAGGATAGAGTACATTGACGTGAACGAGTGAGAAGCACTTACCATGTAGGCCAGGTAGTGCGAGAGGCAAAAGGCCACTTTTGCCGTGACGAAAGGTCGTATGAGGAATGGCTGCATTTGGCTGGTTTTGGAAAGCAATGGGTGCAACGTCCGAACGCAACAACAAGAAGTCGAAGGGGATCGTGGCGAAAGCCCACGAGCTCATTGGAGAGTTCGAAGCTCTTGACGACGCCGCGCTGAGCGCCGCTGTGCGTGACACCGTGCGTGACGGAGAGGTCGTCGACAAGCCTCGCTTCCTCGCAATTCTGTCGGTTGCCGCCACTCGAACCCTTGGGATGACCCCGTTCGACGTTCAAAACCAGGCGGTTTTGCGCCTACTCGAAGGCGATGTAATTCAGATGGCCACCGGCGAGGGCAAAACGCTCGTTGGAGCTATCGCTGCGACCGGTTTTGCGCTCACTGGTAAGCGGGTGCACCTCATCACCGTGAATAACTATCTCGCTGAGCGCGATGCCACGTGGATGCGGCCGCTTGTCGAGTTCTTTGGGCTCAGCGTTGCCGCTGTAACGGAATCGACGCCACGTGAACAGCGTGTAGAGGCATACCGATGTGACGTCGTCTATGCTCCGGTGACCGAGATCGGCTTTGATCACCTTCGTGATAATCAGATCACGCACCGCTCTCAAACCGTTCAGTTACCAGCCGAGGTTGCTCTTGTCGATGAGGCCGATAGTGTCCTTGTCGACGAAGCCCTCGTCCCGCTCGTCCTGGCTGGTTCTGAAGGTACGCAGCAGCCCACAGGCAAGATCACCGAAGCGGTCTCGCACCTTGACGAGGAGAAGGACTACGAAACTGATGCCGATGGTCGCAATGTCTTCCTTACCGAGGAGGGGGCGAAGAAAGTTGAACGTTTGCTCGGTATCGACTCGCTCTATTCTGATGAGCACATTGGCACCACACTTGTCCGGGTCAACCTTGCGTTACACGCTCGAGCACTGCTGATCCGCGACGTACATTACATCGTCGAGGACGGCAAGGTGGCGCTTGTTGACGCCTCCCGCGGCCGCGTCGCTGAACTGCAGCGTTGGCCTGACGGATTGCAGGCAGCAGTCGAGGCAAAAGAGGGACTGAAGGTCTCCGAGGGGGGCCGAATTCTCGACTCGATCACGCTGCAAGCACTTATGCGTCGCTATCCGACGGTCTGTGGCATGACTGGAACCGCCGTAGAAGCCACCGATCAACTGCGTTCATTTTACGACCTGCACGTATCTGTTATTGACCGCGCAAATCCGTTGCAGCGATTTGATGAAGCCGACCGGATCTACGCAACGATGGAGGAGAAGAACCAAGCGATCGTCGAAGAGATCGCGCTGCTTCACACGAATGGTCAACCTGTTCTTGTAGGGACTCATGACGTTGCAGAGTCTGAGGCTCTCGCAGAGGCATTGAACGAGCGTGGGATCAGCGTGAACGTGCTCAATGCGAAGAATGACGCTGAGGAAGCACGCATTGTGGCTGAGGCTGGAGATTTAGGGCGGGTGACCGTGTCTACACAAATGGCAGGCCGCGGTACCGATATTCGTCTAGGTGGCGCTGACGAAGGAGATCACGACAAGGTTGCGAAGCTGGGTGGTCTCGCCGTTATCGGTACAGCACGCCATCGCACAGCGCGGCTCGACAATCAGTTGCGCGGACGTGCAGGGCGTCAGGGCGACCCTGGCCTGAGCCTGTTCTTTGTTTCCCTGGAAGACGACATTGTTGTTACCGGGGGAGAGGATGAGCGCATCACCGTACATCCCGACGCGTCGGGACGGATCGAATCCTCGCGTGCACAGCAGTTTGTTGACCACTGCCAGCGCGTTACAGAGGGCCAGCTGCTAGAAATTCACTCGCAAACGTGGAAATACAACAAGCTCATCTCGGATCACCGTACAATCCTTGATGAGCGGCGAGCGTCATTGCTCGATACCGACGCGGCGTGGCGTGAGCTTAGCGAACGAGCACCGGAGCGCGCCACCGAGCTGGATGCCATCGATGCTGACAAACTACGGCAGGCAGCTCGTGAGATAATGCTCTACCACCTGGACCATGAGTGGTCTGAGTACCTCGCGCTCATGGACGATGTTCGCGAATCGATCCACCTGCGCGCCATCGCCCGTGAAACGCCAATCGACGAATACCATCGAATCGCCATTCGTGAATTTAAAGAACTAGCGAATCGTGCCGTAGATCAGGCCGTCGATACTTTCAGGAAAGTCGTGATTGATAACGATGGAGCACACCTCGAAGACGCTGGTTGGAAGCGCCCGAGTGCGACGTGGACCTACATGGTGTCGGATAATCCGTTGGCGGGTTCGGGGAACTCGGTGATCTCCGGGATTGGAAATATTTTCCGTTAATCCTCATGTTGAGGTTCAGAGCGTTACACTAGAACCGCAACAGCACGCTGACCCACAATTGGGTAATATTGCGATTTAGAATTTATTGACTTTCAAAAACACCGTCAGGAGTTTGGAATGGCCGAAAACAAAGATGCAGACATCGTCCAGGTCGAAACGACCTCCGTCTTTCGCGCTGACCTTTTGAAGGAGATGGAGAACGGCGCTGCTGCAGCCAACGATAACGTCACCAGCACGGAGAATTTGCCGGATGGTGTTGCGTTGCTCGTGGTGAAGCGCGGACCGAACGCTGGTGCAAGGTTCCTGTTGGACCAGGACGCAACCACCGCAGGTCGCCATCCTGAGGCCGACATTTTCCTTGATGACGTCACGGTGTCCCGCCGCCATGCTGAGTTCCGCCGCGATGGTGACTCTTTCGAAGTCGTTGACGTGGGATCACTGAACGGCACTTATGTGAACCGAGAGCCAAAGGACTCGCAGGTTCTCTCCTCCGGGGATGAGATTCAGATTGGTAAATTCCGCCTGGTCTTTATCGCCGACGAAAAGTAGTATTGTCCGTTTGTCTGCCCCTGCCCATTAGAAGAGATTAATCATCACCGTGAGTGCAATACGTCGAGCTGCTACAGAGCAAATGGGAGCCACCGTCGCCCCGTCAGGGACAAAGACCATGTCTATTGGTGTTGTCCTGAAACAGTTGCGGGAAGAGTTCCCTGATGTGACTGTGTCGAAGATTCGCTTTCTTGAGTCCGAAGGCCTGATCACTCCACAGCGCACTGCGTCCGGATACCGGCGCTTTACAAGTGATGATGTCGAGCGACTTCGCTACATCTTGGTTACCCAGCGAGACAATTACCTTCCTTTAAAGGTGATCCGCGAGCAGCTCGAGGCCATGGATTCCGGTCAGGTCACCGCGATCATGAGCGTGAGCGAAGCTGATCCACTAGTTTCTCCAGATAGCTTCCGAGCACCAACTTCGACACACTTGAGCGACCGAGACGTTGCCGAGCAGGCTCAAGCAGACCAAGAACTTGTCGACGAGTTCGTGCGTGATGGATTGATCGTCCCTGATGTGGCTGGTCATTTCACCGCCGACGACGTCCGCGTGGTTACTGCAGCCATGGCGCTAGCGGAATTCGGTTTGGATTCTCGCCACCTCAAGACGCTGCGGACTATGGCTCGTCGCCAGGCTGATCTCATCTCTCAAGTAACGGAACCCGTTGCGAAGTCCGGTAAGGAAAATTCAGCACAGCAAGCGGAAGAACTCGGGCAGCAGCTTTCCGCCCTGGTCGTATCATTGCACGCTTCGCTGCTCAAGAACGAGCTGCGAAATTCTGGGCGCTGAGATGCGGTCGCTGTATTTGCTCGGGGTCTACCCGGTCGGCCCGGAACACTTTCTGTGCGCGTTGCTGCACGCACCAGAGCAGAACCTATTCCTGCCAATTTGGCTTTCTCCATTTTCTGGAGGCAAGCTGGCCGCACTCATTGATGATGTAGGCCCCCTGAACCCGAGTATTTACGAAACGTATTTGGAAACGCTAAAGGATCTCGGCGCTCAAGTGCAGGCCGTGCGCATTGCGAGCTATTACGAAGGCGTGTTTCATGCCGAGGTGTTGCTGAGTACTGGCAGCAAAGTAGACACGAGCATGTCCGACGCGCTGCTTTTGGCTTGGACAGGGGATATTGCTCTCGAGGTTGACCCGCAGGTTTTGCGGCAAGCCGGCATACGGATTTCCGCGGCAGATGCGAAAGGTATCTTTGACCTTGATCTTCCAGTTGTCGAAGGGGACGCTGAAGACGGAAGTGTTTCCGCAAGCGGTGACCCAGAAGCAGACCGCGATTTTGAGCAGCTGATGAAGAGCCTTGGCGCGGATGATCTTTTTACTTCCGATGATGAAGATGGAGACGGGGCTGCCAACTAAACCTCCCTCAATGTAAAGTAAAGGTTGAGACTTCGGCGTGTCGGCCCGAGCTGATAGAGTCAAATGCCTAAGCTATCGGTACAAATACTGTTAGCCGAGACAATAGAAAACGGGAGTATGGAAAATGAGCGATCTGCAACAAGAGCTTGAACTTTCCGCAGTGGAAGGGCCTGTTCAGGAAACGCTGTTTGATATCGGGCCTTCTGACGAAGTGGGGTACCGAGTTCCGATTGCATGCCAGGTAGCAGGCATCACGTACCGCCAGCTCGATTACTGGGCGCGCACTGACTTGGTGAAGCCTTCAATCCGTGGCGCAAAGGGCTCCGGCTCCCAGCGTCTCTACTCCTTCAAGGACATTCTGGTTTTGAAGATCGTGAAAGGTCTCTTGGATACCGGGATCTCGCTGCAGAACATTCGCCTTGCCGTGGATAAGCTCCGTAACCGGGGTGTGAATGACATCGCCGAGATCACGTTGGTTTCTGATGGCGCTACGGTGTACGAGTGCCGTAGCAACGAGGAGGTCATTGACCTTCTCGGCGGCGGCCAGGGTGTCTTTGGTATCGCGGTCCCGCAGATTATGAAGGATCTGACTGGCACAATTGCTGACTTCCCAGCAGAAACCATCAATCCCGAACTCAATGACCCTCAGCCTGCCGGGTTCGATGAACTCGCAGATCGTCGCCGTCGTAAATCTTCCTAGAGAGTTCTGAAAGGCTGCAGCCCCGCCGTTTACTCCCCGGCGGGGCTGCAGCCTTTCGTACTGCTGTGGGTCTAGCGCAAGTGGTTAGTCCACAACGGCGGTCAGAGCGGCACTGACCTGCTCAGCGGATGGAGCCTCTTTCACCACGGATGCGACATCTGTCACAGCCGTATCTGCAGGGCTATCGCCTACACGAACGACGTCAAGCTTGATTCGCTCACCGAGCCGGTCCTGCAGTGCTGCTGCCGCCTGTGGTGAACCATCATCATCGGCTGTGCCGGTGGTAATCAACACGATGCGAATATCGCGATCGAGCTCACGCATGGCATCGGCAGCAGCGAAGAGCGCTTCACGAGTCTGCGGAGCACCACCGGTGCCAAGCAAGCTGGCGGTGTATGCGACGTCCTCGGCATCACTGGTCATAGCAATGTTGCTGCGCCAACCCTTCGTTACACCAGGGTTCAGTGGGGAAGAGTAGTTCCAAAGCGCTACTTGATGGCCAGATTCGGTGACACGGTATGCAGCATCGCGTATCGCGGTGTCGACTGCTGGCTTGAAAGGCTGCATCGCATCTGACGTATCGTACAGGAATAACGTGTCCAGAGCTTGCTGTTGGTTTTCGGAACCAACTTCTTTCTGTTCCTTTTCTGTTTCATCGACCGGAATTTCTGCCACCTGGGACCAAACCTGATCAGGGACATCAACCACCTGTGATTTGCTATCAGTTTTCAACGTTGACGCCGCGTACTTCATGAGGTCCTGCCCGGCGCGAGACTTATTCTCATCGACGTTATCAGTACTGTTCAGCGGTATACCGACGTAGTTCAAAACTGCATCTAGCGATGTGAAAACCCGGTCACCGGATGCTTGTTCAATAGCTGCTGCGTATAGACTCTGTTCATCTTGGATTGACTCTATATCTTCCACTGCCTGCTGTTGTAGGACATCTACGGCGCCTGCCTCATCTTTGGCAAGCAATGACGCAACAGCAACAGAGGCATCCGAGCGTTCAGGCAACACAAATCGCACTGACTCCAGCTTAAGTGTCGCTGGATCAGTAGAAGTTTGCCCCTCCACGCCGAGAGGCGCCGCGTAAACAATCTGTGGGTCAGGTACCGCCGCCGAGCGTTTTGCGTTCCTAAGTACGGCGTCTGGGTTCGCGGTTTCCGGAGCGAGAAGGATAGCTGCGTCCTCGACCTTATCGACGAGCTCTGCCTGTATACAGTAGTCCCGCACAACACGGTGCGACTCGTTGTACGCGGCTACGATCGCTTCACCGACCGATCGTTCCGTAGACGCTACTGGCAGTGAGAGTTCTCCAGACACGCACTGTGCTTCAGAAGCATCATCGGACTGTTCTGGCTTCAGCTTCATCATCAAAATGGCACTCAAAATCACAGCGAGCGCGACCAGAATGACCAGGATCGCTCCACCGGACAAGCGATAGTTACTCTTGCCATCAGAATGTCGGCCCATGCCAATACCGTCCTTACTTCGTGTACAACCCGTCTAGCGTTGTCAAACAGTCTATCGCCCTAGAACTACGTCGAGGAGAGCGACGAGCCGGGAGCGTAATTCTTCTCCACGTGCGCTGAGCGCTCGTTGGCGCTGCACGTACATGGCTTTTCCCTCAGTAGTCTCCACAGGAACGATGTCGAAGCCGAGTTCCCGGCAGTCGTACGGGGATGCCTCCATATCGAGGCGACGCGCGTCCTTGGCCAATTCGAAACAGTCAAGGAGGAGCTCGCCAGGGACCAATGGGCCAAGTTTCAAAGCCCAATTAAACAGATCCATGGTGGCGTGCACACAGCCTGGTTGTTCTCTCGATACCTGGTCTTCCCTCCGCAACGCCACAACGTTGAGGGGGCGAGCTGGGGGAGTAAAGAAACGAAACGCGTCGAAGTGGCTGCATCGAAGCTGATGAGATTCAACCACTGAGTTCGTGCCGTCTGCTCCGAGACGAAGCGGAAGATCATGGCGAGGGTGTTCCTCGCGATACAACATTGCCCATTCATGCAAACCGAAGCAGTCAAAGTGCGCCGAACGAGAGGCTGTCGCGCGAAGTAGTTCGTCAATTTCCCGAACGTCGTGTTCACGGTGCGCAAGAAACGACGCGATGTCTGCACACACGTGCCTGCTGTCTACAACTTGGTAGTCGCGCCATGAAGCTTGAGGAAGCGTAGAGGCGTCGAGAAGCACTGTATTTGCGCCAGGATGCCACTTCTTAAGGTGTGTGGGGCGGAACCTGTAGTAGTCGAACAGGAAGTCCCACACCGGGTGCTTCTGTGCGCGACGACGGCGAGCTAGGTGTGGCTCGACGAATCCGGCCGCACGTTCCTCATGCGACGCGATCCGAGCCTCGTATTCGGCTGACTCCAGGAACGTACGAATCATGAATTCTCGTGGGTCCAGTCTGCGACCGTGCCCACGTACTCCTCAATGACGTCCTCAAGAGCAAGTACGCCAACGAGGCGACCTTGATCGCGGACCTGAGCCATGTGTGCAGAGCGACGGTGCAGCGACGTCAGCGCACTATCCAGCGACTCAGAGCCATCAATCACCATCAATGGGCGGATGCGGCTCACCGGTACCAGTGGATCATCCTCATCGGACTCCATCAGGTCCAAAATGTCCTTCACGTGAATATACCCAACGAGAATGCCGGAAGGCCTAGCAACGGGGAAGCGCGAATATCCAGTTTCACGTACAGCTTGCTCGATAATCGAAAGCGCGACGCCTTCAGGATAAAACGGGATAGTTGTCAGACGATCGAGCGGGATCATTACCTCTTTGAGGTTCCTCGACTCAGAGCGCAGCGCCTTTGAAAGGCGAGCTGTTTCCTCAGCGTCAAGAAGACCCTCTTCGCGTGATTCACGAATCATGTTTGCCAGCTGTTTCTGGTCCACAGTGGATGAAAGCTCATCGCGTTGTTCAATACCAAACAGAGCCAGCGTCTTACGCGCTACCCAGTTCAAGAAGCGAATAAACGGCCCCGTGGCCTTCATCCAAAGCGTCATAGCGGGGGTAAGCCAAACAGCAGTTGACTCTGGTCCGGCAATCGCAATGTTCTTCGGCACCATCTCGCCGAACAAAATATGCAAGAAGGAGATGAACGCCAGCGCAATCACGAAGGAAACAGGATGCAGCCACTCACCCGGCAACCCCATCGCGAGAAACGGAACTTCAACATAGTGTGCAACCGCAGGCTCAGCGACCTTACCGAGCACGAGCGACGCGATGGTGATGCCCAGTTGGGCACCTGCGAGGTAAATCGAGAGGTGTTCCGTCGCGTACAGCACGCCAGTAACATTTGTCTTGCCTTGTGCCTGCATTGACTCCAATCGATCGCGCCTGGAGGACACGAGTGCGAACTCGGACGCAACGAAGAACGCGTTGAGCGCCAGCAGGACCAAAATGAGAAGGAATGCTACCCAAATATTCACTGTGCTGACCTCCTCTGAAACTCGATTGCTTCCTCTGGAGAAATCGGACTCAAAATTGCCCTGTCGATCCTGCGATCATCCATTGTGGAAACCCTTGCGAGCCAGTGGCCAGCGCTGCCTGTTTCAAACTGTTCCTGGAAATCGGCTGTGCCGGAGGGGAGCACTACTTTGTCGCCAACTGTCGGGATATGTCCAAGTGCTGACATAATCAGTCCTCCAAGAGTTTCGTAAGGCCCCTCGGGTGCAACATAACCGAGCTCCTCCTGCAGTTCATCGAGCCGCACCAAACCAGAAATCTCCCACGACGTTCCGACGTGTAAAAAGTCCCGCTCGGATTCGCGGTCGTCGTACTCGTCGTACACCTCACCGAGGATCTCCTCGACTACGTCCTCAATCGTGACCAGACCTTGCGTTCCGCCGAACTCATCCGCAACCAGCACTACCTGTGAGCCCGCGGAACGAACCCTGTTGAGCACCGCATCGCCGTCAAGCGTCCCCGGGATAAACGGAACTGGCTTGGCCAGCGTTGACAGCTTGGTGGTTGCACGCTGCTTCTTATCTACCGAAAAGGCGTCTTTGATGTGGACCACGCCTATTGTGTCGTCCAAGTCACCGCGGCGGACGGGGAAGCGCGAATGGCCTGTCTCACGTGCAAACGCAATCAAATCCGCTACGGTGTCCTCAGCGTCAAGCGCATTAATGGTTGAACGTGGCGTCATCACGGCTTCGGCGGTGGTCTCTCCGAACTGCAGCGATCTGTCGATCACCGCTGCGGTATCTGCGTCAAGGTCTCCAGACTCCATCGAGTTTCGGACCACCGCACCCAGCTCTTGGCCAGAACGAGCGGAGGCTAGCTCATCTGCTGGCTCAATCCCGAGTTTTCGCACAACCCAGTTCGCCGAAGAATTGAGCCACTTAATAAACCAACCAGCTGCGGTATTAAACGCATTCACAGGAGGTACCACGACCCGCGCAGTCTTCAGCGGATCCGTAATCGCCATGTTCTTTGGAACAAGTTCGCCAAAAACCATCGAGAGCAATGTCGCAATCGCCAACGCAAGGATCAGCGCTACTGTCGTTGAGGCCGCTTCACTCAGACCAACGAGCTCAAGCAGGGGGGTGAAGAACTTCCCCAACACCGGCTCGGCGAGGAAGCCAGCTGCGAGCGTCGTCACGGTAATACCGAGTTGCGCGCCTGACAACACGAACGAAAGGTTCGCGTGGTCTCGAGCGACGGCTTTCGCCGTGCGGTCGCCGACCTCCCGGACGTGCTCATCGATAGTTGAGCGCTCGAGTCCTGTCATTGCAAACTCGATTGCAACGAACAGGCCCGTTGAGGCCGTCAACAAGATGAAGCCCAAAAGAGCAAAGATTGAAATGACTATATCCATCGACTATGACCGAGGCGTCCGACGCCTACCGCTCCTTCCCGTCGACCGTCGTCGTTGAGCATTCGCACTGGGGCGTTTCGAACGCCTGGTTGCGTTGTGGTTCTTTCGCTGATGTGGTGGCTGGCCACCAGGCGGTGGCAGGGGCTTCCCAGACGGCTGCCGAGCTCCGGTGATCTCAACGACCTCAGGTGTAAGCTCCTGCGCCCGGACTTCGGTCGCTCGCACTCCAGCTTTGTTTAGAAGCGAGCGAACCTCCTTACGCTGTTCATCCATGACCAACGTAACAACGTTGCCCTCAGTGCCCGCACGCGCTGTACGCCCCGCGCGGTGCAAGTATGCCTTGTGTTCTGCAGGCGGGTCGATGTGGACAACGAGTGAGACTCCCGAAACGTCGATTCCGCGTGCTGCGATGTCCGTCGCAACTAAGACTGGAGTTGAACCATCAGCGAACCCCTCTAGTGCGCGAGTTCGAGCACCTTGACCTTTGTCACCGTGAATTCCCTGCGCGTGAACTCCGGCGCGACGAAGCTTCTTCACCTGCCTGTCCACACCATGCTTCGTGCGCATAAACATGATCGTCTTGCCTTCGCGTGCGGCGATTTCCAGCACTCGAGCATTGCGCGACTCGCGGCTGCCACACAACAGGACGAAGTGTTTCATGGTCTTTACAGCTGACTTCGCTGGAGCTGTGGAGTGCGTAACCGGATTATGCATGTACCTGTCAACGATTCTCTGTACATCGCCATCGAGCGTTGCAGAAAACAGTAACTTCTGGGAATCCTTTGGCGCTCGGTCGACAAGCTTGATGACCTGAGGCATGAAGCCCATGTCGGCCATCTGGTCGGCTTCATCAAGCGTGACGATCTCCAGAGCCCGAAAATCGAGGACGCCACGCTGCAATAGATCCTCTGCACGGCCCGGTGTCGCCACCAAGAGGTCGACTGGTGCCGCCAAAGCGCGGATCTGCGTATTGATATTGACGCCACCAACTACATCCAGCACGCGAAGGCCTTGTGCGCTCGCGGGGCTGTTCAATCGCTGTTGAATCTGGCTTGCCAATTCACGCGTCGGTGCGAGCACAAGTCCACGGGGCCGTCCAGGCTGACTTGGCGCACCACTCAGACGCGCCAACATCGGCAAACCAAACGTAAAAGTCTTGCCGGAGCCGGTCGGACCACGCCCAAGCACGTCTCTGCCTGCTAGGGCATCAGGAATAGCCGCTTCCTGAATTGGAAACGGCCGAGTAATTCCTTCTGCGTTGAGCGCGCGCACCAGGGGGTGGGGAAGGCCGAGATCGGCAAAACTTTTCATTGCAAACACCCTAGTGCCTTTTTGCGGTCAGGTGCTATCGCCACGCTTAGTAACGAAGCTCCTTGCGGTCGCCAGACCACGCGATATGGAACGTGCCGTCCATATCGACGCGCTTGTAGGTGTGCGCACCGAAGAAATCACGTTGTCCCTGAATCAGCGCCGCAGGCAAGCGGTCTGCACGCAAGGAATCGTAGTAGGAGAGCGAGGACGCGAATACCGGAACCGGAAGCCCGAGCTGCGTAGCCGTTATGACGACGCGACGCCACGCATCAATGACGCCGCCCTCCAGCTCATTGCGGAAGTAAGGGTCGAGCAACAGTGATGGCAGCTCAGGGTTTTTCTCATACGCCTCGGTGATGCGGTCGAGGAACTTCGCGCGGATAATGCAGCCACCACGCCAAATCTTCGCCAGCTCACCAGGCTTCAGACCCCAGTCGTACTCTTCGGAACCCGCAGCAATTTCATCAAAGCCTTGCGCGTACGCAACGAGCTTTGAGGCGTACAGAGCACGCCGGACATCCTCGACGAACTGCGCCTTGTCCAGACCAAGGTCAGCGAACGAAGCTTCTATGCCACTAGGGAGGTTGGCCTCCAAGGCCGCGGTGCGTTGCGCAGTAGAAGAAGAAAGCGCACGAGCAAACACTGCTTCGCCGATGCCAGTGACTGGGACGCCCAAGTCTAGGGCCTCCTTCACAGTCCAGCGACCCGTGCCCTTCTGGCCAGCCGCGTCCACAACGACGTCGACAAACGGTTTGCCTGTTTGCTCATCGACTTGCTTCAGTACCTCAGCGGTGATCTCGATCAGGTAGGAATCCAGGTCACCCTCATTCCACTCGGAGAAGATTTCAGCGATCTCCGCCGGCTCCAACCCAGCTGCGTAGCGAAGCAAATGGTATGCCTCGCCGATGACCTGCATGTCGGCGTACTCGATGCCGTTATGCACCATCTTGACGAAGTGTCCGGCACCATTTGGGCCAATGTGGGTCACGCACGGAACGCCATCGACTTTCGCGGCAATATCCTCAAGGAGTGGGCCAAGCGCCTCCCATGACTCGACAGGACCACCAGGCATGATCGAAGGACCAAGCAGTGCACCTTCCTCGCCGCCAGAGATACCTGCGCCGACGAAGTGGCGCCCCTTTTCAGCGACTTCTTTCTCACGGCGGATCGTATCGGTGAACAACGAGTTACCGCCATCGATGATGATATCGCCCTCATCCATCGCTTCGACGAGCTGATTGATCACTGCATCCGTAGCCTTGCCAGCCTGGACCATGATGACAGCACGGCGTGGACGCTCCAGC
Organism: Corynebacterium sp. UMB2355A; assembly: GCF_033877495.1. Classification (NCBI taxonomy): domain Bacteria; kingdom Bacillati; phylum Actinomycetota; class Actinomycetes; order Mycobacteriales; family Corynebacteriaceae; genus Corynebacterium; species Corynebacterium sp. UMB2355A. Next base: position 122,191 of record NZ_CP138855.1, read on the forward strand.
GAGGCAACAAAGTCCTCAATCGTTTCAGATGGGATAAACGAGCCCTCATCCCCGTGCTCGGCCATTACGGCGCGAGTCTTCTCAGGGGACCGGTTGTAGATAGCAACCGTATGTCCGTTGCGGGCGAAATTACGTGCTAGGTTCGAACCCATCACCGCCATACCGACAACGCCGATCTGGGCGAGATGAGTCTGGGACTGATTCGTATCATGCTCGGTGGTAGTCATGCAGACAATACTACGCTGCTGAGAGGAAAGAACGGAATGAGTTTTCTATTCGAAAAAGTTGATCGCGAGCTCAACGAGGAAGAATTGCGGATCCTCAACGAATACAACAACGGTTACGCCAACACGATCGGAATGGTGATCACGGCGTGTAGCCCAGAGTGCGTAACTGCACATATAGACGTCGGACCCCAGCATCTTCAGCCTGCCGGGATCGTCAACGGGGGAGTCTATGCCGGTCTCGCGGAAACGGTAGGTTCCGTTGCAGCGATGGCGACAGCTGGCAGACCTGCTGTCGGCATGAACAACAACACCGACCTCCTACGAAGCGTCCGTGACGGGCGAATCGAAGCATCCGCGCGCCCAGTTCATGTCGGGCGGCGAACCCACCTCTGGCGCATCGAAATGCATCACGGAGGCAAATTAGTGGCCCTGACGAATCTGAAGCTCCTCGTACCCTAAAGCCAGCGGTTCTTCCTGAACCACCAATACATCAGTGCCATGGTCAGGATCATTACGCCGAGCACCACCGGGTAGGAGTACTTCCAAGCCAATTCCGGCATATTCTCGAAATTCATGCCATAAACACCGGCAATCATGGTCGGGGCCGCAGCCATACCAACTACTGCAGATATCGTACGCATATCGGAGTTCTGTTGCATCGAAACCTTCGCAACCGAGGCGTCAAGCAGGGAGGAAAGGCGTTCATCGAAGCCTGAGAGGTGGTCACTCACGATCGTCGCGTTGTCCTGCACGTCACGGAAGTAAGATCTGAGCGCTTTCCGCATCAGATCACGGTTGTTGGTCAAACCATTCTTTAACGCCGGTGCAAGTGGGTCGATCGCGTGGCGCATCTCCAAGATCTCACGTTTGTAGTTGTAAATCTTGTCAATGTTAATGTCTCGCCGAGGCGTAAACACCTCGTTTTCCAGCTCATCGACGTCGCGGCTCAGGTTGTCTGCGACCTTCAAATAGTTATCGACGATGTAGTCGGACACCACCCATGCGACGGCACTTGGGCCAAGCACCGCAAGCTCCTCCTCGCTTTCTAGTTTGCCAGTCAAATCAGGCAGTGGTGCGCCGTGCCGGATCGTGATCGCAAAGTTCGGACCGGTCACAATTTGGACTTCACCAGTGGAAATGATTTCACGGGCATCCGCAACTTCCTCATCGTCGCGGTAATACACCGAGCGCACGACCATGAACAGCTGCTCATCGTAGCGCTCAACCTTTGGCCTCTGGTGGGCATCGACTACGTCGTCAACGATCAGATCGTCAATGTCGAAAAACGACGAGATCTTCGTCATCTGCTCATCTGTCGGACCTTTCAACGAGACCCACACAAACGCGTTATCGTGCTCCCGTGCGACCTGCAGTGCCTGTGGAATCCGATAGTTGCCAGGGACGCGCTTGCCGTCGACAAATACTTTGCAAAAGTCGATCGAGCGTTCCAGAGGGACCTTCACCGGTATGCGCGATGGTTGAAGCGTGCTTTTCGACGACTTCCTCGACAACGGGATCCTTGGTGGCATAGTGGCCCCCTTTACTACCTGCGTCGCGCCAATCAAGGGCGAGGGATACAACAACGCTCGAGATACTACGCCCTTCGAGAACGGAACACGAACGCGCCTCTCCAACCGTATACAAAGGGGAGAGGCGCGTCAGCAGAGTCATTTAGTTCTCTGAGTTTTCGGATTTCGCGTGGCGTTGGCCGGGTGTCGTCGGAAGGTTGTATCGCTTCGAGCTCAAAGCGTTGTAAACCCACGTCAACGCTGTGACAGTGCGGTTGCGCAGTCCAGTGAGGAATGAGACGTGGACGTAGAGCCACATCAACCAACCCAAGAATCCAGCGATTTCTACCTTGCCCATCTTCACGACAGCGTTAAAGCGAGTGACGATAGCCATCGATCCCTTGTCAAAGTAGGAGAATGGCTCGCGCTGTTCCGGCGTAATCTCGTCTTCAACCTGTGCCTTCAAAATCTTTCCGACATATTCACCGGACTGGATTGCAACCTGAGCGACGCCCGGCAAGCGGTCGCGGCTCATCATGTCGCCCACGATGAATACATTCGACAGTTCACCAACGGACAGGTCGGCGTTCACCGGCACCTTGCCGTTACGTTCAGCCTCTACACCAGCTTGCTCGGCGACCTGCTTGCCCAGCGGGGAAGCCTGGACACCAGCAGACCAAATCTTCGTTGGAGTGTAGACAGTGGTCTCTTCGTCGGTCTGGGTGTTCTTGTACGTGACGCTTTCAGCGTCGACGTTGGTCACAATGGCATTCAAGATGACAGTAACGCCTGCCTTCTCCAACTCGCGCTGCGCCTTCCGGCCAAGACGCTTTCCAAATGGTGGCAGAACCTGTGGCATGCCGTCGATAAGAAGGATCTTGGTCTGATCTGGTGAGAACGAGTACTGGCTTCCAGCAAATGCGCGGTGCGCCAACTCGGCGATCTGTCCAGCGAGCTCAACACCAGTTGGACCGGCGCCGACGAGCACAAAAGTGAGCAGCCGTTCGCGTTCTTCAGCGGAAGTAGCTAGCTCAGCTTTCTCGAAGGCATCAAGAATGCGTGCGCGCACCTCGAGCGCGTCATCGGCTGTTTTCAAACCAGGTGCGAACTCCGCAAAGTGATCGTTGCCGAAGTAGGACTGGCCTGCACCCGCTGCGAGGATCAATGAGTCGTAGGCATACTGTGACGACGCACCATCATCGGAAGCAGTGACGATCTGATTCGCGGTATCGATCTCGTCAACATTGCCGCGCACAACGCGAACGTTGTCCTGGCTTGCCAAAATCTGGCGAACCGAAGAGGCAATTTCGCCGACAGACAGAAGACCGGTCGCTACCTGATAGAGCAGAGGGGCGAAGATGAAGTGGTTTGTGCGGTTAATAATCGTAATGTCTACGTCTGCATCCGCGAGTGCATGAGCAGCGTTAATGCCACCAAACCCCGCACCTACGATCACGACGTGATGGCGGTTTCCAGCGGGGCGGTATGGTGTCTGAGTCATAAAATTGTCGCTCCTTGGGAAAGCTGTTTGAATTTTCTTCCCTTTATAGTACGCCCATAATGTTAGAACGGTATGGTTTTGGAGATGAAGCGTCGAAAACTCCGCTGAAAGTTTGACCAAGTAAGGTGGGGAAGCGTGCCGATTCCTGAACCAGTACCAACGCATTTACACACTGTTGACGCCACAAAGTGGCCACGGCTAGTGCAGCCGTTGGATGGGTTTGCTCTGAAAACTCGCGCCAGGCTTGCAGAGGCCGAGTTTGCTCGAGCCTGTGACGCCGCGGGTGTAACGCTTTCTGGTGACGACGCCGACATTCTCGTGAACCATGAGCGGCTTTTTGAACGAATCGCGGCTGCTGGCTGGACAGGCCTGGCAGAGGGGTACATGGCAGGCGAGTGGTCAGTGACCTCATCGGATGTACTTGTTGAAGTCATTGCGAAGCTGCTGGGGCAGGGCTACGTACCCCGCCGTACATCGTGGAAGCCACGGCCGGAAACTGTTGGAGCGATGCTGCCGAGTTCTCTCGTACAGCACTTTTCGGGCGATCGTGTGAGTGCTTTCCAGGGTCATTTCGCTACAGGTGTCGCAACTACCGAGCGCAAACTGACCAAGTCCTACCCGGAGCAGCGTGCCAAACAGCGTGGCGCGAAGCGCCGCTATATCGATGTGACCACCTACGAAGCACCGCTCGATGCGGATCGAGCCGACTTGGGCGATATACAGGCGCGGAGCGCTCAGCAGTTGCTGGACCTAGTCGGTGCAGGGCGCGGTACGAGAATGCTCGAGTATCCGAACTCGGGAGGTGCTGTGGCTCTGGCCGCGATAGGGCGCGGAGTGGTGGTTGATACTCTCGCAATTAGCCATGACAGTGCCGCTCATCTTCGGGAATACCTCATTCTTAATGGCGCTGCGAACGATGTGCGCGTTGCCGTGGGCAAACTTGGTGACGCCCAATGGGCCCAGCAGCATGGGCCGTATGATGCAATCGTTTCATTTAGTCAGCTTGAATCATGCCCGAAACGCGATAAAGTGCAGTACCTTCGCGCGATGGACCGCATGCTACTTCCAGGCGGGCGTATCGGTGTGCAATCGGTGATGGCACGTCGCGTGCAATCAAAATCCGTGAACCGAGCGTGTCGGAGTGCGCTTCAGGTGCTTGGTGCGTATGTATGGCCAGGTATGGAGTATCAATATGAAGTCGATTTTCTGAAGCTAGTTGAACAGCAAACGCATCTCCAAGCGATCAGTATTAGCCGTGCGCCGGAACATCTTCGGTTGTCGATTCGTTTGCAGCGTCAAATGTTTGAAGGGCGGCTCCGTGAAGCCGCGGCCGATGGCTATGACGAAGTATTTCGCCGACTATGGCTCTGGCAGTTTGCGGTTCGCGAAGCAGTTGCATCCGTAGGGGGCTTGGATCTGGCGCAGGCGGTATTGGTACGGAAGCACCGGGGTGGGCGCCGATAAGAAGCAAGGGTCGAGTGTCTTAGTTGACATAATGTACATTATCGGACATTTCCACAACTTTGCATATAGATAGCGGAAGCCCGCCCAATAACGTAACGTGACGTAATTGGGCGGGTAATTCTGGACAGTCTACTTGGTCATATTGAGGCGAATATTGAGTAGCCCGCTCTCGGCAATCTTCGCTGCGACAAATTCAGGCGTCTCAACGCCGTAGTCAGCTCTATCAAACGGTACATCGCCCGCGACGATGAGATGGCTGCCAGACAGGGCTACGTCAAAAGGTGCTGTGACGCGATTCGTCTCGCCATGGATGGTCAAGTCTCCGACCACGTTCACGGTTCCAGCGGAACCGTCTGATGGAACCTTGGATAGATCAATCGGCTCGGTGATCGTGAAGCTTGACGTCGGGTATTGATCCGTGTGAAGAATCTTCCGGCGTACGTTGTTGTCTCGAACATCGCTGTCTGTAGTCAAATTCGTCATGTCGACTACGATTTCGCCAGATTGCAGTACACCCGACTCAATATGTACTTCGCCTTCAACGCCTGTCGTCGATCCTGAGGTCGTCTTTGCTTCACCAGGAAGAACTTCATCGAACGTGAACCCAACGGACGTCGAGTTGACGCCAGGACGCTTTTGGATCTTCCAAACGCCGTTGATGTCAGTGTCCGCCGGTTTAAGTCGGTCTGTATCAATTCCTTCTGTCTTGACTCCACCGCCACCAAACATGTTGAGCAGCAATGGGATCATCGCGATCAGGACCGCGAGCACCGCAATTCCCGCAACAATGACCATCAAGAGCTTCTTCTTGCGGTCGCTGGGAGCTTGCACTTCCTTCATGGGTACTTACCTCAACTTCTCAACTGTTCGCGCTAATTCAATTAATTCGTCACACATGTTACGTAATTCATCCGGGTTTGCACCTTCATCCACAGCTGTCCGGATATCTTCCGCTGTACAACGCAAAACGAAAAGGTTGTCGCGGAGCATAGACACAGTTTCCGGTTTAAGGATGGCTGCCCCTTCATCAATCGCAGTGCCGGCTACAAAGTTACGCTGTTCATACGCACGCTGCTTGCATGACTGGCTGCAATATTTTCGGCGGCGTCCTCTTCCCTGCTGCCGCGCCATTTCTTTGCCACACCACTGACACGTAGGCGATTCGCTCTTCGCGTACACATCACTTTCTGGCATACGGGTCAGCCTAATACACACCTTGAACGGAATGCATGTCCGGTTCAATACTGCGGGAACAAAATCTAAAAGGTGAACGTTATAATAGGGCGACTGCATTTAAATGTGTTTAGAAGGGACAATTGAGTATGGCTGATCGTGTTCTTCGCGGAAGTCGAATGGGCGCTGTGAGCTACGAGACGGACCGAGACCATGATCTCGCGCCTCGGCAGCAAGCGCGATACCGCACTCCGAACGGCGAGATTTTCGAAGTGCCGTTCGCAGATGATGCAGAGATTCCAGAGGAATGGATGTGCAAGAACGGCCAGCTCGGCACCCTTATGGAAGGCGAAGGCGTCGAGTCGAAGCCGACGAAGCCACCCCGTACTCACTGGGATATGCTTCGCGAACGCCGTACTATCGAAGAGCTCGACGTGCTGCTTGAAGAGCGCCTTGAACAGCTGCGGAAACGTCGTCGCGCTGCTGCGCGCTTGGCGAAAGAACAAGCAGCAGAAAACAAGAAGTAAGAGCTAGTTATAGCCCGAAGGCGAGAGGCCACATATTCTGTAGCTTCTCGCTTTTCGTCTAACTGTCAACGCGAAGTTACTTACGCTTCGAAGCGATGAATTCCTTGGCAACCTCTACGACGTTGCCCGCGAGCTGAGGCAGGTCGTTCGCCTTGCTCAGCAGCTCGTTTGCTTTAGAGCGCTTGGCCTCGTAGCTGAGCATTCGGAATCCCTCTTTCGCCATCTCCCGTGCGGTGCCAAACTTTTCGGTGGCACCCCACTTGGTGACTTCCCAGAGAGAAGTTGTCGCGAAGCTTGCGTCTAGCTTAGATTCGCCCAACGTGCGGTCCTCGAATGTAATCGGTACTTCGCGAACGTCGAAACCGGCAAGCTCGGCCTTGTGCGCCATATCGACCTGGAAAATATAGCCCTTGTTGGACAACTCCTGGAGATCGATGGTCTCGAGGACTTCGCGTCGAAAAGCGCGGTAACCTGCGGTCATGTCGCGAACATCGCCACCCAGCGCAAGGGAAACATAGGCGTTTCCCAGCTTGGAAAGCAAGTAGCGCTGCTTCGGCCAATTTTTAACTTCCCCGCCGTCCACATACCGCGAACCGATTACGACGTCTGCGCCGCTTTCGATCTCCTCCAACAAGCGGTGAAGCTCCTCAGGTGCATGCGAGCCATCGGCGTCCATCTGGCAGATAACCTCATAGTCACGCTCGAGTCCCCAGTTGAAACCGTCGCGGTACGCGGCGAGTAGCCCTTCCTTGCCAGCACGGTGCAAGACGTGCAGGCGATCATTCGCTTCTGCCAGTTCGTCGGCCTTCTGCCCCGTTCCGTCAGGAGAATTGTCGTCGACAATAAGGATGTCTACATCATCGTTTGCATCGAAAACCCGGCCAACAATGAGGGGAAGATTCTCAATCTCGTTGTACGTCGGGATGATCACTAATGTCGAATTCGCCACGGTGGCTGCTCCTTTTCCAGCAACGTTTCTCGCCGTTGTTCAAATGTTGTCTAGCATACTCCCTGGGTCGGCGGACTGCTGCACCGAGTATGAGCATGAACCCAAGCCAAACGAACGCAGCCTCGAGGTAGTCCCCAAAACGCACAGCAAATGTCCGCGTTGTATGTAGTGGCAGGCGTTCAATCAGGTGGTTAGCTTCAAATATAGAAGTTTCTTGGCTCACCGTTCCATCAGGGTGCACGATTGCTGACACACCTGAAGTAGCTGCAACAACCACTGCCCTATCCGTTTCAATGGCACGCAGCCTGCTCATCGCCAGCTGCTGATAGGTCATATCGCTAAACCCGAAAGTCGCGTTGTTCGTCGGTGTAGCGAGAATTTGCGCACCATTATTAATTGCCATCCGGTACGCCGGGTCTTCTGCCACTTCATAGCATGTGGCAACCCCAACAGGGATGCCTCCCATGTGGACGACACCTGGGCCATTGCCGGGCTTGAAATCGCTGGCGAGGTCCACGAGGTCCGTGATTTTCCGGAAGAAGTCGCGCATTGGCATGTACTCGCCAAACGGCTGCAAAAAGCGTTTATGATGCGTCTCGTCTGGCCCTGTTTCCGGGTCAAACACGACCATCGTGTTGCGCGCACCGACCTCGTCGCGCGTCAGCGTCCCCACCAGCACCGGTGCCCCTACTGCGCTCACAGCGCGTTCGATTGACGACGCCGCCAAAGGATCTTGAAACGGGTTCACGTCCGACGAGTTCTCCGGCCAAATAACGAGGTCAAGCTTTTCACCTTGTTTTTGGGCATCATTCGCTGCGCGAACAGTTTCATCGACGTGATTTTGTAACACGGCTCTGCGCTGAGCGTTGAAGTCAAGCCCGAGGCGCGGCACATTGCCTTGAATCGCTGCGACCAGTACGGAGTTGCCCTGTGCCGTCTGAGCCTCTGTCCCCTCGCCATCGAAACTCGGGCTGATAAGTCCTCCGAGCCCGATCGGGAGCGCGAAACCTAACGCAGCTACCCTGCGGGTTCTCCCACGCGTGATGAGAAACGTCACGAGGCTTACACCAGCGAGACAGGCGGCGAGAGAAACTAGCGCTGGACCACCAATTGAAGATAGCCACACCAGAGGCCCATTGACCTGCCCCCATGCCAGCCGGACCCAGGAAAATCCGCCGAATGGAAGCGACGAGCGGAGGAACTCCACCGCGATATACACAAATGGAAAAGCAAGGAACCCATACTGGCAACGGGCAATGCGGACGCCAACCGCGCCAGTGATAAGCGCTGAGAGCGCCAGCGTGATAGCGAGCGCCACGTAGGGCATCGCGCCGACGAATGCTCCGATCCAGGGCAGGAGGATCAAGTAGCACGTGGCGGCATGGGCAAACCCGAGCAAGCAGCCAAATGCTGCACTTGGCGATGGCTTCGCTGCTGTAGCAAAACGTTTCCACGGCATCAGAGCGAGGTAGAACGCACCAACGCCGAGTACTGCGAGGAACCAGTACCCGAACGGCTCATAGGAGAACGCAACCGCAACGCCGGAAAGTACCGCGAGGACAAGTCGGAGTGACGCATTCACGACCGTGGTCCCTCTTCCCCACCTTCTGATCGGCGTTTGTGCTCTTCGTAGAGCCAGTCTTCAATTTCATCCGTGTCAATGACGGGGTGCTCATCGTCGCTGGCCCCACGCTCAGGAGTTGGCCGCGTGAACGAGCCGTAGGAAGCAGAGTTTCGGGACATCGGCGTCGATTCGTACATCCTGATTCCAACATTTTCCACGCGTTGCCGCAGAGAGCGTGAAAGGTGGTTTCGGAGTATCGAGCGAGTAGGGCTGAAGACCAAGAAGAACCCCAGGATTGAAGAAACGAAGCCCGGGATAATGCAAAAAGCCCAGCCAACCATGAGAAGCGCAGAGTCGCCTGCTAGCTTCCCTACAGATGTTTTGCCACGTGCCGCCTTTGCGAGTTCGCCGCGGAGCGTGAGCGTCGCCAGTGCACCGCCTAGCACCATCAGCGCGAAGATTGCCAGCAAAGCCCAGCCAACGCCGATTGACTTCGCGACAAGGAAAAACGCCAGCGCTTCTACGAGGAAATACGTCAAAATGTAGATTGGCATGCCGACCATCTTAGCCGGACTACACGGTTACTTGCCTGAGGATTCTAGCTGGCTTAATAGCCACAGGACGTCCTTTCGGAGGTGCTGGAAGTATGGGGCGAAGTGGTTGATGCCAGTTCTTCCCGGAAGCTTGGGAAGTTTTCGCATTTGAACGGGTCTATCCCACCTCTCCCCTAGTTCGGCGACCACTTGCCACGGGACGATGTCGTCGTGCTTACTGCCCCACAGTCTGAGTGGGATATTGAGTGGTGTACGAGTACCTAATGCGTGATCGTCGAGCGCTGCGGCTGTTTTCGGAAGATCCTCGAGGAGCGTAGACATTGGGATACCTGCTGCCGTCCAGTGTACGGTGCTTGCCCAAGCATGTCGGAGGACCGCGCCCACTGCACAGATGTTCGCATCAAGGATGACAGCGGACATACCAACGGGGCTGAGGTGGGGCATCAGCTCTTCCGTGATCTCTGGGTCGGATGCTAGAAGGGCGGCGACTGCGTAAAGAATCATGATGGACGGAAGCGTCCCATCGATGCGGTCGAGCATCGCAAGCAGATCTGCAGGTGGTGCTCCGACGACTGCGGCACGCAGATGTAGTTCCGGCGCGTACTCGGGTTGCTCTAACCATGAAGCTGCGGCGCCCCCGCCCTGAGAAAAACCCCAGAGACCAAGCTTTTCGACGCTGCAGCCTAGGCCTACGCTGGCGCGAACTGCATCGGCGAGTGCGTGGGCTGCTGCGCGGTGGAAGCAATAGAGCTGCACATTGTCTTCGGGATCTCGTGGATAGTCCGTCAACACGACATTTGCTCCCGCGGCGAGCAACATGTTGATCGCAGGCTGCTCGTAGGCAGCGATAAGGTCCAGTGGTTTGCGTCGAAGTCGAAGTCCCACTGTGCAGGAGTAAGAAGGGTCACATGCCGGGGCAACGCCTTGGGTGGAGGGGGCGAACGCGACGGTTGGACGCTGTCCATTGCCATGCCAGGGACGCTTGCTGAGGAACACCGCGCCGGTAGCAGACATCACGCGTTCCCGCTCGTCGGTCGTGGTGTATTCAATTCTGAATGCGTTGGCACGATTGAGCCTGTACTGCAGCCCTATAGGACGAATCGGCGTTGCTTGCAACAATGTGCCAGGAGGAGCGCCGACTGCCCAGGTTGCTTTGCCATACTCCGCATCCGTGATCGAATGTGAATGCGTGAGGTCAACGCTAAGCGGCAGCAGTGTGCGAAGAGTTAAGCCGAACTCCATGTATGTGCTTTCCTAGATCTTCGGAGTGTCTCGCGGGTGGGGCTGCAAAGTCTTTGGCCTGGTGTTCAGCGAGTGTGCACCGTCTGCCTGAAGATGCACTATGTCCTCGATACGCATTCCCCAGCTGCCTGGTTTGTAAATTCCTGGTTCGATGGAAAAGACCATTCCTTCATCTAGGACGAGATCATTGCCGGTGACCAGGAACGGCGGTTCGTGGCCAGCCAACCCAATGCCGTGCCCGATTCGGTGCGTAAACCACTCGCCGTACCCGTGCTCGGAGATAATGTTCCTCGCAACCGCGTCGAGCTTTTCTGCTCGCATTCCAGGCCGAGCGGCGTCGCAAGCTGCCTGTTGCGCTTGCAAAAGCACTTTGTAGGCATCGAGCTGCTCTTGGCTACCCGGTGCTCCTTCGACAAGATACGTTCGCGTGCAGTCGGAGTGGTAGCCGCTCGCGATCGTCCCTCCGATATCGACGACGACGATGTCCCCTGCTTCAATGATTCGATCGGAGAAGTCGTGATGAGGGTTTGCGCCGTTGGGGCCAGAACCGACGATGATGAAGTCTACTGCGGTGTGCTCCTCCAGGATCGCCGTGTGCAGTGCGTCGGCCACAGCGCGCTCGGTAATACCTGGGGTAAGTAGCGAGGGAACGAGGGCATGAACGCGGTCGATTGCTTCGGCGGCCTGAGCCAATTGCGCAATCTCGTCATCATCCTTGACCATAAACAGACTAGACAATGCGTCCTGCGCAAGACAGGTCTTGAATGGGTATCGCTGCAAAGCCAGCACGTGATCCGCGGTGAGCGTGCTGCCCAGGCCAATGATCGGAGGCGTTGCGCTGTCGGCAGGCGATGCGATGAGTTTATAAACAATTTCATAGGGGTCTTCGCCATCGCGCCACCCAATGGGGATGAGCGCCGGGTCGTCTGAGGGGAAGGAGCCAGCGTCGGTGCTGGGGAGGACAACGGTAGCGTTTCCTTCATCGGTGAGCACGATAGCGGAGAGCCTCTGTGCGTATCGATTTGTGTACCGGTCAGGTATTCAAATTCCGGGCCAGGGCCGATGATCACGGCGCGCAGGTGATTTGCCGCAAGAAATTTGCAGGCTGCTGCGCGTCGACGTTCAAATGTGTCGCTACCGAAGAAAGTCATATGCCCATCGTAGGCGTACCAGTACTCACACTAGCTCCCGATTGCCACTACACCGCGTCGAATAGTTTCTATCGCGCGGTTCGCATTGTTGCGAATCTCATCGCTGTAGCCGACCTTCTTCACCTGTTCTAGCAGGTCGATCACCTGCCGGCACCATCGGACAAAGTCGCCCGCGGTCAGTTCCGCGCCAGATTCTGCCGCGGCTGCAAGCGCGTACCCAAGCGGTGCGCCGGCGGTCCATTGGTGCAACGCGAGTGAGAAATGTGGGTCTGGCATTCTGGTGAGTGGAAGATTGTGGCGCTGTTCATCGGAAACGAGTTCGCCGTACACACGCATCGTTTCATTCATTGCGTGGGCCATTGGCTCTGTAGCGGCCTCCGGGGAGCCTCCCGTGGTACGGCGGTTCTCAAACACGACTATCGAGACGACACCGGCGAGCTCTGCGGGGTCCAACTCGTCCCAGATCCCGCGTTTTAGGCACTGCGCAACGAGGAGGTCCGAAACATTGTGCAGCTTTGCTAAACGCTCGCCCTCATCAGTTACTTGGAATTCGCCTTCCACGAGCTCCACGTAGTCGAGTTCTTGCAGTAGCCCGATCAGGCGCTCGAATGTTCTGCCAAGTGTGTCGGTGGCGTTGTCTACTTGCCTGCTCAGCCGGTCAAGTGCGCGCTGCTCACGGGCAAGCTTCTCGCCTACTCGGGCCAGCATTTCGCGGTCCGTGGCCGGCCATGAGTGGACGGGGTGCGCATGAAGTTGCTCGCGAAGTTTGGTGACGGATTTTGGAGTTCGATACCGGGCCTTCTCACGCAGTCGCTTTGGTGCATGCACCGGAGCGTGGCGGAGCTGGCTTGCGATCTTTTTCGCAAATTTGCGTGGTTGGTCCCGCGTATGCCGTGGAACTTTCATTCGCCCTACGACGAGTGGAGTGTTCTTGAAAAAATCAGCGTTGATGCGGCTCGACCAGCCACGCTCGGTGGTGACCCAGGGGCGCGGATCGTCGTGTCTGCCGGCGGGCTGAACCACCACCGCGAGCTCCGGTTGACGTTTACCAGGAAGCGCGATGATCTCGCCGACTTCCAGTCGGGCCAGCACGCGGGCGACCTCGGTGTGCCGGTTGTCGAGCGCGTCTCTCCGTGCTTTCTTCTCCTCCACGCTGAGAGCATGTCGGATGTCCAAGTACTCCAACAGGTCCTCAATCGCGTGATCTGATGGTGGCGCGTACGAAGAGATATCGCGGGATAATTGGGCGCGAAGTCGAGCAACTTTGCCTTCCAACCGCTCTAGGTCCCTCACCTCGCCAACCACGGATCGGTCGGTTTGGAACTGAGCAAATGACTGCTCGATAAGTCGAATGGAGTCGTCGAAACCATTCATGGCAAGCATGTTGATAGCCATGTTGTAGCCGGGAGCAAACGGTGAAATGAGTGGATACGTTCTTGTCGACGCCAATCCAGCTACATACTGCGGGTCCATCGCTGGCGCCCACTGCACAACAGCGTTGCCGAGCACATCGATCCCTCGCCGACCGGCGCGCCCCGTGAGCTGGGTGTACTGCCCTGGCGTGAGGTCTACGTGGCCCTCGCCGTTGAACTTGACTAACTTCTCCAGCACGACGGTTCGGGCCTGGATGTTGATGCCCAGGGCCAGCGTTTCGGTCGCAAAGACCACCCGGACGAGCCCTTCCACAAATAACTGCTCGACGATGTGCTTGAACGCGGGTAATAGCCCTGCGTGGTGCGATGCGAACCCCCTCAGCCACGCGCTGCGAAGCTGCCGGTAGTTCAGTACTTTGAGATCCTCTTCCGGGATGCCTTCAACACCCGCGTCGATGATCTCGGCGGCACGTGCACGTTCCTCTTCTGTCGTGAGTTCCTTCCGCGAACGGAGGCATTGGTAGAGAGCGCCATCGCATCCCGCTCGAGAGAAGATGAACACAATTGCCGGAAGCATCTCTAGCCCATCGAGCACCTCGACAACTTCCGGCCGCCCAACCGGACGGTAGCGGTCTTGTTGGCGTGTCCTCCCATGGCGACGTCCACTCGAGCGGGCACGGAACCCGCGACCTTCATGAAAGTCATCCGCGCCTTCTTCCATCGTTCGAGACTCGATACGAGCGATCTGATGTGCCAAAGCCCTGTTAAGTTCGGGCTCGGAGGATGGGTTGGCAGGCTCGAACAATGGAAGGACCTTCTTGCCAACCATCATGTACTGACTCAACGGAACCGGACGGTCTTCGGAAACAATCACGGTCGTATCGCCACGAACAGTGTTGAGCCATTCACCGAACTCTTCCGAGTTCGACACAGTCGCCGAAAGCCCAACGATCTGGACGGAGTCGTCCAAGTTGAGAATGATCTCCTCCCAAACAGGTCCACGTTCCGGATCTGCGAGGAAGTGGATTTCATCCATTACCACGTGGGTTAGTCGGTCCAGGCGAGGTGCTTCCGCGTACACCATGTTTCGGAGCACCTCTGTCGTCATCACGACGATGTCCGCCGAACCGTTGATGCTCACGTCGCCTGTCAGCAGTCCAACGGATTCTTCGCCGTATGCCGCGACGAAGTCGTGGTACTTCTGATTGCTCAGCGCCTTAATTGGTGTGGTGTAAAAGCACTTTGTGCCTCGCGAGAGCGCCAGCGCAACGGCGAACTCACCGACTACGGTTTTCCCGGATCCCGTTGGGGCGCAGACGAGCACGCCCCGATCGTCTTCGAGTGCCTGGCAAGCTTCAATTTGGAATGGGTCGAGCGGAAAATCCTTCGAGGCTTGAAACTGTGCGAGAAACGAGTCAGAGGAAGCGGACATGCCCCTACAGTACGTCGTTGAAGGGATCCTCGGTAAACGTGTGCACGGGCTTTGGCTTCTCTACGGCCGCTACGTTACCAATCGGTGCTGCCTTTTCGATGGGCGAAGCTGCGTCGATAGGTCCTGAGGACTCGTCGTCGTCGAGGTCGAGCCAGTCCGGTCTGTTCCTGGCGTGGCGCTTGTCATTGATCCTGCAGAACTGGAATGCGCACTCGACGAGGAGTGTGATGGAGAGCGCCAGCGCGACCATCGAGAACGGGTCCTGGCCGGGTGTCATAAACGCCGCAAAGATAAAGATCCCAACGATGATGATCCGGCGCTTATCCTTTACCTGTTCATAACGAATGATGCCCGCGACGTTGAGCATCACGATGATGAGGGGGACTTCGAAGCTCACACCAAAGACGACGATGAGCCCGAGCAAAAAGTTATAGTAGCTTCCACCAGACAGTGCGCCAATCTGCACCTCGCTGCCCATCGTCATCAGGAAGTACAGTCCTTTGTCCAAAACAAAGTACGCAAGCATCGCCCCGGCCACGAAGAGCAGTACCGCAAGCGTCACAAACGTGAATGTGTACTGTTTTTCATTCTTGTGGAGCCCCGGCGTGATGAATCGCCAAATTTGGGTCAGCCACACTGGTGATGCCATGACGAGCCCAGCGAGCGCGCCTACCTTCAGCCGCAGCATGAACATTTCGAAGGGGCCCGTCGCTAAGAGACGACAATTGCCATCACCTGTGAAGTCTGCTCGAAGCTCAGTCGGGAGGTTGCAGTACGGACCTCGAATGATTTCGCCGAGTGGGTACCAGTGAAAAGGCGCAGACTGATACCAAATGAATCCCACAACGGTGCCAACGCACACTGCGACGAGCGAGACGATGACGCGGCGTCGTAGCTCTTTCAGGTGTTCAACGAGCGTCATCTCGCCGGTAGCATTCTTTGGCTTCCGACGAAATCGACGACCTGCCTTTTGTGCAGGCGGAACTTGCTGTTGCCCCACTGAACTACGACCTCCAAGAATTCCTTAACAACAAACGCTACTGGCGGTGCTGGTTCTCAGGCGCGTCCCAAAAGCTTTGCTGAGCGTTAGGGCCTGTTTGCTGCTGTGGATTCGATGGAGGAGCGATTTCTTTAGGTTCCTGGCTCTGCGCAGGCTGCTGCGGAGCAGCTTGCGTCTCGTCGTCGTTGCGCAGCTCCTTGACTTCAGACTTGAAGATACGGGCGGAGCGACCCATCGAACGTGCCAAGTCGGGAAGCTTGTTTGCCCCGAACAATAACAGCACGATGGCCAAAATAATGAGGATTTCCATCCAACCTAAATTCGGCATTGGATTCCTTTCACACTGCTTGGGTAGAGTCCTCCGCTATTCTAATGCCTCTAAGCCGGAAAACGCACGACGGCGTGCCTCATCAGCCAGCTCTGGCGGACCGATGAGTTCGATGCGGTCTCCTTGGCTAAGGCAGAAACGGATAAGCCAGTCCGCGGACCCGTAGACCATGGTTGCCTCAATCCGTCCGTCATCATAGGCATCACCGATTTCGATTTCCCAGTAGTCCGCAAGCCATGTCGCATCGGAAGATACGAGTAGGTTAGCGATGTTTTCGGAGTCGAAGCCAAACGGGTCGGAGCCGTCAAACGTCTTGCCCACCGCAGAACGGTCGGCTGGAACTTCGGTCAACCGAGCTTCACGAATTCGGTCAGTTCGGAAGCTCTTCTCCTCTCCTCTATCCAGCGCCGTGAAATAGGTGTGACCACCTTGGTGAAAGAACCGAATACCGGTCAACTGGCGCTCACGAAGCGTATCGGAGGAAGGCGAAAAGTATGTCACCTGCACTTGAACGCCTTGCTGCAAACCACTTTGAAGTATCCCCAGGATGGATTCTTGATCGCTTTGCTCCCCATCCGCGTCAAGCACGGAGGTACTGCCAACTACAGCTCGCAACTTCTCTGCTGCAGAACTCAGCGCCGCTTGGTCGAGCAGGCCTGGCATGGTCTCGAATGAGTCGAGCAGTAGTAACAATGTGTTTGCCTCGGTTGGTGTGAGACGCAAGGGCCGACTCAAACCTTGGTCGTCAATGACGGTCACCTCGGTCCACGAATGTTTGAGATCAATCATCTCCCCGGGGCCATTGCCAACTCCCGACAAATGGAGCATCGCCAAGTCGCTTTTCACCTGTTCCGCGTCAGTTCCGATGTCCCGCGCTATTTCCATTGGTGAACGATCTGGGTGCTGCGACAGGTATGACAACAGGTTTAAAAGCCGTGCCAGACGCACCTGGCGTTCGACTGCAGTGTTTTGCTTCATGCTTCAACTCGTTCCTGTCCTCGAAGCTGTTTGCGCAAGAGCGCAGATACCTCTTCGTGGATATCGGGCGGCGTAATTGAGCGCACATGCGGAGCAAGGCTCGCGAGAGTGCGCACGAGCCAGTCGCGTTCGACCCCACTGACAGCTATCCGGTCCAGACCCGCTGCAGAGCCTTCTGAGCGCTCTCCTTGCAGCGATAGCTCCTCGCCTACACCAGCTGAAATTTCCACCACGGCATCGGCAAGCGGGCCACGAAGTACGTTCTGAAGTACGTCACGCGGGTCCTTGGTGGCGTCGTGAAACGATGTCTGATTCTTCGACTTCCTGATGTTGCTCACCTTCATCAGTCTGAAGACGCGCTCTTGGCCGCGATCGCAGTCCCAACCAACAAGGTAAGTCTTGTTATTGAGAGGTACGACGCTCCACGGGTCGAGCGTTCGGCGCTGGAGCGACGTACCTGGAGCTGGCTGAAAATCGAACGTCATGCGGGTCTTGGTGCGTGCGCAAGCCAAGGCCGCCTTGAGTACATCAGGGTCGAGGTTGATGATGTCGTTGTCGACGAACGCAATGGTTGGGCTATCAAACATCCTGGTAACGCCAGATGCCGCGATCTTTGTCCAACCGGATCGCGCAAACGCGCCTAGGCGTCCCGCCTGGCTGAGATCAACTACGAGGCCAAGCGCCGTTGCCTCCTCAACAGTGAGGTTGAGCGGCTCGAGTTCGTACTTATCGTGTTCGATCCATGCCTCGCCTGCTCGAGTTTCTGCGGGCACGCCAACACGGCGAAGGTCGTCGACGTCGCGCTTAATCAGTTTTTCCAGGGCCTCTGGAGTTCGATCAGCGTATCCGTCGACGTGCTTGGCAATCCACTGCTGTGTCCTCGGACGCGGTGACCCCAGTAACGCGAACGCCAAGTTCAGCTGCCGGGAAGTCATTACATCACTACGTGTCATGATGCTCCTGCTGATGGTTGTCCACGATGTATTGGATCAAGGCGTCGACGTCAGCGTTCTCGGTTTCGAAGGGATCGAGAAGCTTGAGCGTTCGAGGCTCTGGACGGTTTACTTTCAGGTGCACCCAGTCGACGTTGTGCTCCGCGTTGTAGCCCCGAGCAGCTGAGAGGAACCTGCCCCGCAGCGCGGCGCGAGTCGTGGCAGGAGGCTGCTCAGCAGCCATTCGAATGTCCGTGTCGGTAGTCCAACGCGCCGCGAGGCCTTTGCGTTGCAGCAGGTAGAACAGACCACGCTCCGGGTTGATGTCGTGATAGGTCAAATCAATCTGTGCCAATTTCGGATGTGACCAGTCCGTGTCTAGTTTTTCACGAACCTGCTCTAAGAGCTTGTGTTTGATCACCCAGTCGATCTCTGTGTCAACCGCAGAGAAATCCTGCGTCTCGATTGCAGTCAGCACTCTTTGCCATAGCTCCACTACCCGACCGAGTTCCTCGTTTGAGGTTCCCTCGTCTGGCCGTTGTGTCAGCCATTTTGTGGCGGCGTCAAGAATCTGTTGCTGCACCGCGAGTGCTGTAACAGTTGAACCATCTTTACAAGTAAGGAGCGTTTGGCCAGTCGGGTCGAGCGCAATCGCTCGAATATGCTTGATCGGATCTTCGAGCTCCACGTTCGGCATCGGGAAGCCAGCCTCGAGCATCTCAATGACCAGCTGCGTCGCGCCTACCTTGAGCGCGAACGTAGTTTCCGACATGTTGGAGTCACCGACGATGACGTGCATTCGGCGGAATCGATGAGAATCTCCGTGTGGCTCATCTCGAGTGTTAATAATGGGACGCGTGCGCGTGGTGGCAGATGAAACCCCTTCCCACACCTGGTCGGCGCGCTGGGACAGCACAAACTTGCCCTTATTGATCATTCCTGCGCCGCATATTAGCTGTCTCGTAATCAAAAAAGGCAGGAGCTGCTTGCTGAATGACTTCAGGACGATTTCTCGACTCACTAGATAATTCTCGTGTGCACCGTAAGAGTTGCCCTGTGAGTCGACGTTGTTCTTAAACAGGTACACCTGGGCCGGAGTCCCCTCCTGTGCAAGGGCTTCCTCTGCATGCAGCGCAAGCTGGTGGTAGAGCATCTCGCCAGCCTTGTCGTATTGCAAGAGCTGCATCAGTGAGTCGCACTCTGGCGTCGCGATTTCAGGGTGCGCACCTACGTCGAGATAGAGCCGAGAGCCATTCTGGGTGAAGATATTCGACGACCGATAGCGCGAAACTACCGGCCGGAACAAGTAGCGCGAAAGCTCTTCCGGGCCAAGGATGGATTGCCCATGTGCGTAGGCGGCGAGCCCAAACTCCGTCTCTACCCCCATGATTCGGCGCGCATACAGCGCAGGGTGTTCGGAACTCATTGGCCACCTTTTTGAACGAATGAGCGCACAAACTCCTCAGCGTTCGTGTCAAGCAAGGCATCAATCTCATCGAGTAAATCGTCAGTGCCTGTCACCTCGACCTGGGCTTGGGCGTTGCTGCCTTCTTCATTCTGCGGTTCCGGGGTGTCTCCTCCACCGAACATTTGTTGCTGCTTAGACATGCTTATACCCTAGCGCGTTTAGCAGCTCCGATGCCGTTGTAGCGCGGTTGATGATTTGGGCAGTTTGCTCATCCGTCCAGCCATTGACATCGTCGAGCGGCACGCGGACCATTCGATCCTCAATCCTGAAAACGATGGACTGCCAACTCGATGCCGCGATCTCTTCCCCAAACTTTTCGGTTACCTTGCCACGGAAGTACGCGCGGGAGTTTCTCGGCGGGTTCTTTGCTGCGTGAGCAATCTCCTCATCGCCTACTAGCGTCCGTATCGATCCTTTTCGGACGAGTGCGTGATACAGCGATTTCGCAGGATCTATGTCAGCGTACTGGATGTCGATCATTTTCAACTTTGGGTCGTCCGCGGCTACTCCTCGGTCCATGAACGAGCGCACAAGCGCCCACTTGGCCGTCCAATCAAGGCGATCCGCGGTGCGCAGTGGGTCGACTGCGAGATCATCGAGCACTTCAGCCCAAAGAGCGAGCACTCGCTTATCGACGTCCCCTTCGTTTGGCAGCCCCTGCACCCGATCTCGGATTTCCCGGAGCACCTCGATTGCTGTGCAGCGCCTACCGTTGGCAAGAAGTAGTTTGTGTGTGCACGTTGGGTCGTGGGAGATGCGTTGCAGCTCAGCAACCGGGTCCTGGATGGTGAGGTCCGAGAAGTCCACTCCAACTTCGATTGCGTCGAGCACGAGTTTGGTCATGCCCATCTTCAAGAAGTTGGAGTACTGGCTCATGTTGGCGTCACCGATGATGACGTGGAGGCGTCGAAACTGTGTAGCGTCAGCGTGTGGTTCGTCGCGCGTGTTGATGATGCCTCGGTTCAGTGTCGTTTCGAGTGAGATTTCCTGCTCGAAGTAGTCTGCGCGCTGTGAAATCTGGAAACCGGCATGTTCACTTTCGCGCCCGATGCCGACTCGTCCGGCGCCAACGATGACCTGCCGAGTGACGAAGAACGGAATGAGCCCCTCTACCACCGCTGCGAAGTCAGTGTGGCGTGAGTACTGGTAGTTTTCGTGACTACCGTACGACTGGCCCTTGCCATCGACGTTGTTCTTGTAGAACTTAATGGGTGGGCATGGTGCAGCGCCGTCAAGCACCGAAATACCTTCGTCCCAGAGATCGCGGATGTCGTCCATGGACTGCCGCAGGTAGAGATCACCAGCGGCGTCGTACAGCATGGCATCCCAGGCGTTATCAACTTCCGGGGAGGAGTATTCAGGATGGCCGTGGTCGACGTAATACCGAGCACCGTTAGTAGTCACCACATTAGCCACGCCAATCGCGTTTGGGTCGACAACAGGAACCGTCCGATAGCGTTGGAGGTCGTATCCGCGAGCATCCTTCAGCGGGTGTTCCTCCGCGTAGTCCCATCGGCTTCGAGCACTCGTATGCATCGCAGCGTATGCCACGACAGCATGCGTCGAGGTTATGAGCGGGCTGAGCGTCGGGTCGCTCGGAGTCGTGATGCCATACTCAGTTTCTGTTCCCATGAAACGTCCCATGGCTCACGACTGTACCGCGACGCTACCTCCCGTGCTGGCATTTACCAGCCGCGCTCAGCCAAGCGATGCGGCGCAGGCAGATCGCTTACGTTAATGCCAACCATTGCCTCGCCAAGGCCGCGTGAAGCTGCTGTGACTTCGGCGATGTCTTGCCAGTTGCGGGTTGCACGAACGACAGCTTCCGCGCGCTTCTCTGGATGCTCGGACTTAAAGATACCCGAGCCAACGAAGACGCCGTCAGCGCCAAGCTGCATCATCAGAGCTGCGTCAGCTGGTGTTGCAACGCCACCAGCGGTGAACAGGGCAACGGGAAGCTCGCCGTGTTCAGCAACGTACTTCACCAGATCATATGGGGCTTGCAGCTCTTTCGCCGCGACGTAGAGCTCATCTGGGTTAGACGCTACCGTAGCCTGCAGCTGTGCGATTTGGGCTTTGATAGTGCGGATATGTTTCGTGGCCTCGGAGACATCACCAGTACCAGCCTCGCCTTTGGAACGAATCATGGACGCGCCTTCATTGATGCGGCGAAGTGCTTCACCCAAGTTTGTCGCACCGCACACGAAGGGGGTGTCGAATGCGTTCTTATCGATGTGGTTGACATAGTCAGCTGGGCTGAGCACCTCGGACTCATCGATGTAATCGATTTTGAGATGCTCCAAGATCGCGGCCTCGACCGTGTGTCCGATGCGCGCCTTTGCCATGACTGGAATTTCCACCGCGTCGAGGATCTCTTCGATGAGGTCGGGGTCGGACATACGCGCCACCCCTCCCTGGGCACGGATGTCTGCCGGGACTCGCTCAAGTGCCATGACGGCAACGGCGCCGGCATTCTCCGCAATCTTCGCCTGCTCTGCGGTCACGACGTCCATGATGACGCCGCCGCGCAAGCTATTGGTCAACTCTGCATGTTTCGAAAAATCAGTCATGGGTTCCATCATGCGGTACGATCTGGACGATTACGAGGTCCAGTTTTACAGCAATATTTTGTACCAGTTGGTGAGTATGTTCTTTCCAGTCTCGCGTAACGCATCACTTTCACTTCCTGCCCAAATCGCAGCGCAAATCCGAACCGCAGTTGCCGAAGGCACACTGCGACCCGGAGACACCATCGCATCTACCCGCGAGCTTGCTGCCCAACTCGGCGTATCGCGTGGGACCGTGGTCAGCGCGTTCGATCAGCTCATCAGCGAAGGCTATCTGGATACCACGCAGGGAGCACCAACAAGGATTCATCCTGAGCTCCGAGTACCGAAGCAGTCGATACAACGGAGGCAAAGAGCATCCAACGAGGCGTCAACACCTGCAGTACTTTCGCTGGTCCCAACATCAGGTATCGACGGCATGATCCGCCCGGCAGCCTGGCACCGTGCATGGCGCGAAGCCTCATATTGCGTGCCGAAACAGGCCGACCCACAAGGCGAGCCGAAACTACGGACTGCAATCGCCGAGCACCTGCGAGTAGCTCGTGGGCTTCACGTTGCTCCGGAGGAGGTCATCGTCACCGGTGGGACCCGCGAAGGACTACTGCTCACGCTGATGTCTATTGGCAACAGCGTCCGGGTTGGTGTTGAAACTTCGGAGTCTAGCGGGCTTCGTTCCGTGATCGCTCTCGCAGGCCATGCGACGGTGCCCTGCCAATGTGACGACGAAGGCGTGTTGGTCTCGCAGCTTCCATGCGACATCGACGCACTGCTCATCACGCCAGCACACGTGCCGCCGTTTGGCAGTGTCATGACAGTACGCCGACGCGTTGAGTTACTCGAATGGGCATCGGCAACGGGTACGTTGCTCATCGAGGATGACTTCAACACAGAACTGCGCTACCGAACCGCTCCCCAACCGACACTGAGTGCTCTACCGAACTCAGGCAATGTGCTCACGCTCGGTACTTTCACAACGCTGCTGCACAAGCAGCTTTCCGCCGGCTACATCGTCACCACACCGGATACGTTTTCCTCGGTGCAAGAGACCCGGGAAGTGCTAGGAATGCCGGTGTCGACAGTTACCCAACACGCGATCGCGCACCTACTGACTGATGGCACCGTCCGGAAAAGCACCAAGGCGTTTCACACTAGGCTTGCGAAGCGGCGTCGACAAGTAACCCCACTCCTCGAGCGTATTGCCGAAGTCAGTGGTGCGAGCAACGCTGCTATGAGCAACACGAGTAGCGCTGACATTATCGTTGAGTTTTCTCATCAACGCGATCTGCAGCGCTTCAGGGAGCAGCTGAAACGCGCTGGCTGCGTTTGCGCGACCGGTGATTCAACTGGCGCTGGCGAAGACTGTTTTGCACTACTCAGTTTCTCAACGCTGAGCGACCAAGACTTTGATGCCGCAACGCGCTCCCTCGCTGAGTTTCTAGGATGCTGACCTAGCGACGACCTCCACAGCGACCACTTGCTTGCCATGTCGACCGGCTAGGCGCGACCAAGTATCTGGGTCGGCAGTATTTGGCAGGTCCTCATTTTCCTGCTGCTCCGCGCGAACCGCCGCACGCAGGTGCTCCGCAGTAACGCCGGTATCTGACTCGCCGGAAATAGCGGCCTTGATAGCAAGCTTTTTGGCGCGGCTGACAATGTTCGCGATCATCGCACCAGACACAAAGTCAGAGTAATGCAACGTCTCCTCAGAGCCATCAATCAACCGGAGACGGACGAAAGGCCGCGGCGCAAACAACTCCTCGACGGCAATCTCAGAAAGCTCCTCGATAGGAGCTGCGTGAGGGACTTCAGGGCGTAAGTACCGGCCGAAGATATTGAGGGCCTCAGCTTTAGTCGGGCGTGAAATCCGCACCTTGATATCGAGGCGTCCAGGTCGGAGAATCGCAGGGTCAATGAGCTCTTCCCTATTCGTCGCGCCGATGACGATGACGTTCGAAATATCTTCTACGCCGTCAATCTCTGTGAGCAGCTGCGGCACAACTGTCGTTTCCATATCGGAGGACACCCCCGAACCGCGGGTACGGAAGATCGACTCCATCTCATCGAAGAAAATGATCACGGGGCGACCTTCCGAGGCGAGCTCCCTCGCACGCTCGAAAATCAGCCGGATTCTACGCTCGGTCTCTCCCACGAACTTATTCAGCAGCTCGGGGCCCTTCACGTTGATGAAGTGCGCCGACGCACTATGACCAAGCCGGTGCGCCAACGAATTCGCGACCGCTTTCGCAATCAGCGTCTTACCGCACCCGGGCGGGCCGTACAGTAGCAGGCCCTTCGGGGGCTTCAAGTCATACTGCTGGTAAAGGTGAGGGTGCGCGAACGGCAGCTCAACCGCATCGTGGATGAGCTCAATCTGTTCTTGGAGCCCGCCGATGTCCTCATACGTCACGTCGGGTACTTCTTCGAGTGAAAGCTGGTTCACCTCGGTCTTTGCAATGCGCTCAAACGCGAACTGTGCGCGCACATCAGTAAGCAACGTGTCACCGGCACGGCTTTCACGCTGTAGCTCGTCTGTAAGCCGTACGACGTGCTCCGTTCCCTGGATGTCTTGCACAATAGCGCGACCGGCGTCCAGCTTTTCAACGAGCGTAGCTAGCTGGCCCACAGCAGGATATTGGCAGACCTCGAGTACCACGCTGCCATCGCCAAGCCTCACCAGCGACCCCGGCTTCACTCGGTCGATCGCGATCGTTGGCGCGACCTTGACACGCATATGCCGACCGCTTGTAAAGACTTCAGCGTCTGTCCCATTGCCAGTGGACGCAAGGAACAGGCCGTACGTCGAAGCTGGGTCGCCGAGGGACTCGACCTGTTCGTAGAGCTCTTGCAGCTTGTCCCGACTGGTTTTGAGCATGTCCGCAAGCTGTGCATTGCGCGCGCGGAGCTGCTGGTTGTCGCGTGTGAGTACCTGGACTTCGGGCAAGCGTTCAGTCATACAAGGAATCTTAGCGACGCGCGCGCCGTTGCGGACGAGGTGGTGTCACTCCGTCCGCGAGTCGGCGCGTCCACACGAGAAATGCAGTGTGCGCGTTCATGCGGTGTTCTGGTCGAGTTGCCAGACCTTCGACCTTCCATTCACGCAGCAGGGTTTCCCATGCGCGAGGTTCCGTAAAGCACTTTGCCTCGCGGATGCCCTCCATAATGTTCATCAGCTGCGGGACTGTTGCCACGTACGTCATGAAAACGCCACCGGGGATCAACACATTCTTAACGGCGTCGATGAAGTGCCACGGCTCAACCATGTCCAAGATCACGCGGTCAACTGGTCCGCCAAGGTCCTCTTGAGTGACCTCACCGAAATCTCCCAGACGTGGTGTCCACCAATCAGGGCGACCATTGAAGTAGTCCTCTACGTTGTCTTTCGCGAACTTCAGATGATCATCGCGAATCTCGTAGGAAAACACATGGCCATCGGGCCCGACAGCACGCAAGAGCGACATCGTGAGAGCACCGGAACCTGCGCCGGCCTCCAACACGCGCGCACCCATAAAAATGTCACCCTCGACGAGAATCTGAGCGGCATCCTTTGGATAAATGACCGCGGCGCCGCGCGGCATGGATAACACGTGATCAACGAGAAGGTGCCTGAAACAGAGATAGTCCGCACCCAAGGTGGACTTCACCACCGAGCCTTCGTGCGCGCCGATGATGTCGTCGTGGCTGACAATCCCCTTATGTGAGTGAAACTGCCCTCCTTCAACGAGTTGGATGGTGAAGTGGCGACGCTTTGCGTCCGTGAGTTGGACTTTATCGCCAACGCGAAATGGACCTGAATACATGTTGTTCAGTATGCCTTACACTCGTGCGTCCGTGTAAAAGGCGTGGATCGCCTGTACAAACCACTTCATATCCTCTACCCCACACATTTCACGGGCGGAGTGCATCGAGAGCAACGGAACACCAACATCCACGGTAGGGATGCCAAGGCGAGTCGCGGCGATAGGTCCGATCGTCGAACCGCAAGGGACGTCGTTGTTTCCGACGAACACCTGGTTCGGCACACACGCCGCCTCGCAAGCGCGAAGCCACGTTGCCTCAGTTTCCGCGTCGGAGGCGTAGCGCTGATTTGCGTTCACCTTCAGGACAGGCCCGGCGTTCAGCAAAGGGCGATGCGAAGGATCGTGCTTTGTTGCATAGTTCGGGTGCACCGCGTGAGCCGCGTCGGCTGAGATCATCGAAGACCTAGCGCAGAGGCTCAGGAAGTCATTGACCCCCAGCCCGGACGCGATTCGTCGTAGGAATCGCTCGAGTAGTGGGCCTGCTGCGCCCGTCGGTGAGTTTGAACCGACCTCTTCGTGGTTGAACGCGACGAGAACCAATACATCGGAATGTGTTGCCTCACGTTGGGCTTCAATCAGCGCTTCTAGGCTCGCCCACACGCTCGAAAGGTTGTCTAGCCTGCCTGCCATCAGCATGTCACCGATGACTGCACCTTCTTGCGTATCCACCGAGATCAGTTCATGTGCAACTACCTGCTCACCGTCGAGCCCGATCTGCTCAGCGATGATGTCTAGCAGCGGACGATCCACGCCGAGCACCGGCTGCGTGTGTTGTTGGCGCTCAACCGGAGGCGTATCCGCTCGGTACAAGTGAATTGCGAGGTTCGGGACCCGAGCAATCGGACCAGTATTTACCAAGTGGGTCTTCCCACTCGCGTCCACCACACGCCCCGCAAAGGCAAGGTCACGGTCGAACCAACTCTGCAAAATCGGCCCGCCGTAAACCTCAACTGCCACCTGATGTATCCCCTCTCCCTCAACGTCAGGCCTCGGCTTCACCATAAGCCCCGGGGAATCCGTATGTGACCCAACAATCCGAAATCGGCTGGTCTCGGAGTCAAACTCTTCGGGTATCCACCACGCTACGACTGCCCCTCCTTCGACGGCCACATGGCCACCCGGAGTTGCGGGAGATGCGGTGGAGCTGGCGTCGTCAAGAAATCCTTTGCCTACGAGCATCGAGCGAACTTGGCTAGCTGCGTGGAACGCGCTCGGGCTTGCGCTAAGAAATCGAAGAAACGAATCAATCGATGTAGTCATACGTGCGAGTCTAGCTCGAGAGAAACCACTAGGATAGGACGAATATGAAAGCGAAACCGTTAGCCCTGTCCCCCTCGCGCGCGTCCGACTACCAGCAGTGCCCACTGCTCTACAGGCTGCGAGCGATCGACAAAATCGAAGAACCCAAAACTGAACCCCAGGTCAAAGGCACCCTCGTGCATGCCGTCCTCGAGGAACTGTTTGGGATGGAACGCGAACAACGCACCTACCCTGCGGCGGTGAAACTCATCGTCCCCGCATGGCAGAAGATGTGCGAACAGGACCCCAGCGTTGCAGACCCCATCGAGGACGAACAACTGCTTTTTATCGACGCCCGCACGCTCCTACGCGGATATTTCCAGATGGAAAACCCACTTGGCTTTGACTCACACAAGCAAGAAATGTATGTCAATACTGTGCTGCCCAACGGTGTGCCCGTGCGAGGCTTCATCGACCGCGTTGACGTCGCGCCAACTGGTGAAATCAGGGTCGTTGACTACAAGACCGGCAAGAAACCACAGCCAAGGTTCTCACACGACGCGAAGTTCCAGATGCGCTTCTACGCACTGGTGTACTGGCGGCTTTTCAACGAAATACCTGATCAACTGCGGCTCATGTACCTCAAGGTGGCAGATTCACTCTTCCTTACCCCTTCAAGTGAAGAACTCGAGTACTTCGAGCGCGACCTCGGTGAACTTTGGGCCAAAATTACCCGTGACGGTGAATCCGGACAGTTCCGACCAAAACGTTCCAGGCTCTGTGATTGGTGTGCGTTTCAGGCGTACTGCCCGGAGTTCGGAGGGACGCCACCGCAGTACCCTGGGTGGCCGGGGTCCGCGGCGGATGTGGAGTAAACACCGCGACGGACCACTGCAGGCTAAAACTAGAATAGCCCCTTGATGTTGCCACTCGAATCGACATCAATGTTGTTGGCTGCTGGTTTTTTCGGCAGGCCAGGCATTGTCATCACAGCACCAGTGAGTGCTAGTACGAATCCGGCACCCGTACGCGGAATGAGCTGACGCACATGCAACGTGTGGCCCTCGGGCGCTCCGAGGCGAGAGGGGTCGTCGCTAAACGAGTACTGCGTTTTCGAGATACATACCGGTAGGGCATCTGCGCCACTCGCACGCAAGTTCTCGAGGTCTTTCTGCGCCGCATCCGAGTATTGAACATCTGCCGCGCGGTATACCTCGCGGGCAATCGTCTCGATTGACTGCTCGACGCCTTCCTCCGGGTTGTACAGCGACGAAGAAGCACCGTCGACCAGGTTGTCAAGGACCGTCTTTGCCAGCTTCTCGGCGCCTTTACCGCCATGCGCCCATACCTCGACCTCTTCCAGTGCAACACCGAAATCCTTTGCCCACTTTGCCATCCAAGCGCGTTCGCGATCCGTGTCAGAAGTGAACAGGTTGAGCGCCACGACAGGGCGGACACCAAATTTACGAAGGTTTTCGACGTGCCGCTCAAGGTTCACAATGCCCTTCGCCAGCGCATCAATATTTTCAGCCTTGAGATCGGAGCGGTCAACACCACCGTTGTACTTGATAGAACGGATAGTGGCGACCACTACCGCGCCAGCCACGTCGAGGTCACCGTAATGTGACTTGATATCGAAGAACTTTTCCGCGCCGAGATCAGCCCCGAATCCCGCTTCCGTAAAGACGTAGTCAGCACACTTCTGTGCTGTCTTCGTGGCAATCAAGGTGTTGCAACCATGGGCAATGTTTGCAAACGGACCGCCATGGATAAATGCAGGAGTGCCACCCATGGTCTGCACAAGGTTCGGCTTCAATGCGTCTTTTAGCAGCGCTGTCATAGCCCCGGCTGCATTAAGCTCACCCGCAGTCACCGGCTTGCGATCGTAGGTAAAACCGACAGTGATTTGTGCCAGGCGTTCGTGGAGGTCGTCAAGGTCGTTCGCAAGACCGAGGATTGCCATAATTTCCGAAGCCGCAGTAATCGTAAATCCAGTCTCCGTCGGTACTCCGTGGGCTGGTCCCCCCAGACCAGTTACTACGTTTCGCAGGGAACGATCGTTGACGTCCAAGCACCGCTGCCACGTAATACGCCGCGGGTCGATATTCAACTCGTTGCCCTGGTGAATGTGGTTGTCGATCATCGCAGCCAACGTATTGTTCGCACTGGTAATCGCGTGGAAGTCCCCAGTGAAGTGGAGGTTAATGTTCTCCATCGGAACCACCTGCGAGTAGCCACCACCTGCCGCGCCGCCCTTCAAACCCATCACAGGGCCGAGAGAAGGTTCCCGCAAAGCAA
Source organism: Corynebacterium sp. UMB2355A (assembly GCF_033877495.1). Taxonomy (NCBI): domain Bacteria; kingdom Bacillati; phylum Actinomycetota; class Actinomycetes; order Mycobacteriales; family Corynebacteriaceae; genus Corynebacterium; species Corynebacterium sp. UMB2355A. The sequence continues at coordinate 151,463 of NZ_CP138855.1, forward strand.
CAATGGCGTTCTTGCCGAGGTTTGTAAACGCATCAGTTAAGCCAATCAGTGTGGTGGATTTCCCCTCCCCCGCTGGGGTTGGGGAAACACCTGTGACAAGAATGATCTTGCCTTGCTTATCGTCCTTGACAAGCGAGGGGTCGACCTTGGCCATGTACTTGCCATATGGAATCAGCGCATCTTCGGAAATACCGGCCTTGAACGCAATAGTGGAGATCGGTTCAAGCGTATGCGCTTGAGCGATCTCCACATCAGTTAGAACTTCGGACTTGGGGCTGTCGTGATGTTGTGTAGACATGCCCCTAGTTTAGCTTTAAATCAGCACCGCCCCAATGAGGTAGCCGAGAATTACCGAGACTGCGATGCAGACGATACCCGGCAGAATGAATGGGTGGTCGAAGACGTACTTGCCGATTCGGGTCGAGCCTGTATCGTCCATCTCCACTGCTGCAAGCAGGGTTGGGTACGTCGGAAGCACGAACAGTGCGGACACTGCTGGGAATGCTGCAACAGCGGTGAGCGGGCTGACGCCAATTGCGAGAGCAGCTGGGATAAGTGCCTTCGCGGTGGCAGCCTGCGAGTAGAGCAGAGATGCGGCGAAGAACAGAACGACTGCGAGCAGCCATGGCTGTGCCGTCAGGACGTCACCAGCAATGTTTTGAATGTCCTCAATGTAGTGGTTAATAAAGGTCGTACCCAGCCATGCAACACCAAGCACACACACAGAAGCAGACATGCCGGAACGGAACACCTGGGTGTTCAAGACCTCAGCTGCGCGAGACTTCGTAATAAGCAGGATCGCAGCGGCAGCGGAAAGCATGATCGCCATGATTGCCTCGTTACGAGGGACGGTTGGGTTCTCGATGAGACCGATCTGATCGGAGATGATCGTCGCGTAGAACATAACGATGACAATCGCGACAAGGAAGATCCACACGGAGGCCTTTGCGCCATCCTTCGGCTTGTAGCTGTCTTCGGTGGTGCTCGACTTTGCTACGAGACCGTCTGCGAGGCGACGCTGGTACACCTCGTCGTCAACGAGGTCTTTACCAAGCTTGTTCGAAACCCAAGCGGTTGGGAAAATCGCGAGGAAGGTCGCAGGAATCATGACGCCGAGCAACTGCAGGTAGCCGACGCCCAGAGGCTCAAGCACGGAGGCCATAAAGACGACTGCTGCCGAAATCGGGGAAGCCACGATTGCCATCTGCGATGCGATGACTGCGACCGAAAGCGGGCGGGATGGGCGAACTTCGCCCTCCTTAGCAACCTCAACGATAACTGGAAGAGTGGAAAAAGCGGTGTGGCCAGTGCCTGCCAGCACGGTCATCAACCAAGTAACGATTGGCGCGTACACCGTGACGCGCTTTGGATTGCGGCGTAGGAACTTCTCAGCGAGGTACACGAGATAGTCCATGCCCCCCGCCAGCTGCATTGCAGAAATAGCAGCGATCACACACATGATGATGCCGATGACATCAAAGGGGATGTCATCGGCGGTTACGGACATACCAGTGAGTCCGAGAAGCAAAACGCCAAGGCCACCGGCAAAACCGATAGCAATGGAACCCATCCGGGCGCCGAGAACAATGGCGCCGAACAGGATGATGAGTTGTATCACAAGTAACACAGGAACTCCCCTGATTCGGTCGAATTAGTATTCGCTTCCATTATCGCACTAAGAGGCGATAACTACCGAATCAGGGGAGTGTGAGATTTACTACTTTTGGTTGATTAGTCCTCGTCGAAAAATTCGCCGCGGTACTCTGGGTGCATCAAGTTGTCCTTGCCCAGCACAACCTTCAGCTCCTCCTCCGTGAGCAGGCCACGCTCGAGAACAAGATCACGAACGCTCTTACCCGTAGCAGCAGCTTCCTTACCGATGACGTCACCATTGTGGTGGCCGATCACTGGGTTCAGGTATGTGATGATGCCGATGGAGTTGTTCACAAAGGCCTCACACACATCCTTGTTAGCGGTGATGCCAACGATGCACTTCTCACGCAGCGTACGGACTGCGTTGGTGAGGAGACGGATGGAATTGAACAGGGCCTCGGCAACTACCGGCTCCATGACATTGAGCTGGAGCTGGCCAGCCTCAGATGCGGTCAGGACGGCAACGTCGTTGCCGAAGACCTTGAAGCACACCTGGTTTACAACCTCAGGGATGACAGGGTTCACCTTCGCAGGCATGATTGAAGAGGGCCTGCATTTCCGGCAGGTTGATCTCGTTCAGGCCAGCACGTGGGCCGGAGGACAGCAGGCGCAGGTCGTTACATACCTTAGAGATCTTCATCGCGGCGCGCTTCAGTGCGGAGTGCATCCATACGTAGTCGCCGGTATCGGACGTTGCCTCAATCAGGTTCGGTGCGCCCTTGATATCCAGCTTGGTGACTTCCGCGAGAGCCTCAACGATCTTCTGACGGTAGCCGTCTGGAGTGTTGAGCTCGGTACCAATTGCGGTTGCACCGAGGTTGACGGTCAGCAGTGCTTGTGCTGCGGACTTGATGACGTCCAGTTCCTCCTCAAGCAGTGCGCCGAAGCCAGTGAATTCCTGGCCGAGCGTCATCGGGACTGCGTCCTGGAGCTGGGTGCGCCCCATCTTGATGATGTCGTCGAACTCTTCACCCTTAGCGTTGAGCGCCTTGGTGAGCTCCTCAAGCTCGGTCAGCAGGCCCTGGACGGCGTAGTACACACCGAGGCGAAGGCCGGTCGGGTATGCGTCGTTGGTGGACTGGGACATGTTGACGTCATCATTCGGGTTGATGATGTCGTAGCTACCCTTTTCTTCACCGAGGATTTCAAGAGCGAGGTTTGCGACAACCTCGTTGGTGTTCATGTTCAGGGACGTGCCAGCGCCACCTTGGAACTGGTCGATTGGGAACTGGTCCATGCAGCGACCGTTGTCGAGGATTTCGTCGCAGGCCTTGACGATGGCGTCCGCCTTCTTCTTTGGCAGAACGTGGAGGCGGTTGTTGGCCAGTGCGGTGGCTTTCTTTACTTCCACCATGCCACGAATGAACTCTGGCAGGTCATTGATGGTCTGGCCGGAGATCGGGAAGTTGTGGACGGCACGCAGGGTGTGGATGCCGTAGTAGACGTCGGAGGGCACTTCGAGTGTGCCAAGCAGATCTTCTTCAATTCGATTACTCATGCCACTGATTGTACGCAAATTCGACGCTATACAACTTTTGGGCCACCTAGTCACCCCAATAATAGGGATAGGGGTGACTTATCGGTGATTAATTGAAAATCCTATAGGCGTGCAATGCGCAGCTGAGTGGCCAAAATGGCTTCCGCGCCAATTTCAGAGAGAGCGTCCATAACCGCATTCGCTTGGGTTCGCGGAACCATAGCGCGCACCGCGACCCAGTTGTCGCGCGACAGCGGCGAGACAGTCGGCCCCGTCATGCCTGGTGTAAGTTCGCTGGCTTTGTCGAGGTCATCTCTGCAAATGTTGTAATCGAGCATCAGGAAGTTCTCTGCGTTCAAGATGCCGCGGATACGCTGAAGCACTACCTCATGTTCGTTTGCTAGCGTTACGCCCTTACGCTTGATGACGACGGCTTCGCTGGCAAGAATGGGCTCCCCAAATGGTGCCAGCCCATGTTGTCGTAGCGTCGTACCAGTGGATACGACGTCAGCAATAACGTCCGCGACGCCCAACTTGATCGAAATCTCAACAGCGCCGTCAAGCTCAATGACTTCCTTCGGAGTGATGCCGAGCCCGTCAAGATAGTCAATCACGAGGTGCGGGTATGAAGTTGCTATCCGCTTACCTTCCAAATCAGGCACCGCCCACGTTTCAGACTGCGGGGCAGCAAACCGGAATGTCGATGCACCAAAGCTCAACGGAAGTACTTCTTCTACTTCGGCATGGGAATTGAGTGCCAAATCTCGCCCAGTGATACCCAGGTCAAGGTGGCCTTGAGCAACGTAAATAGCGATGTCGTTTGGGCGCAGGAAGAAGAACTCAATACCGTTTTCTTCATCCCAGATATTCAGGGCTTTTGACGTGCCCCTCCCCTTGTAACCGGCCTCTTTGAGAATCTGGAGCGCCTTCTCTGACAAAGAGCCTTTATTTGGAACCGCAAACTTAATCATCAGGCGAAATCCTTAGAGGTATTTATAGATGTCATCAGGGGTAAGACCTCGTTGCAGCATCATTACCTGGGTCCAGTACATCAGCTGGCTCATTTCCTCCGCCAGCTCCTCGTCAGACTGATACTCGGCAGCGATCCACACTTCACCAGCTTCTTCGATGATTTTCTTGCCGATGAAATGGGCGCCCTTCTCTAACGCTTGCACCGTGCTTGAGTCAGGGCGCTTGGAGTCGGCAGTTTCAGTGAGCTGAGCAAAAAGTTGATCGAAGTCCTTCACGCACAACACCTTAGCGGAAACAGAAGAGCTTTGAGCGCGGTTTATGGCGCGGAATACCACCTTGCAACATCATGAAGTGTCGCAGACTGTAAATCGCTGAAGGTGATTCTTGTGGCCGGCTTCGGGACATAGTCGGCCAAGCCAAGCACCCGTGCACCTGCCCTAATCGCTGCTTGCATTCCCGCCTGAGAGTCTTCAACTGCGATACAGCGCGACGGCTCAGCACCAACCAACTGCGCTGCTTTCAGATACATATCCGGAGCTGGTTTTGGGTTGGATACCTCATCTCCAGTCACGGTTGCTTGAAAGTAATCGTTGCCGATGAAGTCAATGCAGGTTTGAGCGAGCGCGCGTTCTGTGTTCGTCGCAATGGCCATCGGAATGCCATGGTCCCGCAGTATGTCAAGGACGTGGCGTATTCCCGGGTTCAGCTCAATACCTTGCCCTAGGAGTTGCTGCATCCGTTCTTGCATCCACCGCTTCAGCCGCTCTGTATCTCCGGGCTGCAAGGAATACCCGGTCCAAGTAGTGATGATGCTCAACGCTGTGGGGAAACTGACGCCCTCCGCTTTTCGACGCTCCTCCGCAGAAAGCCTCTTGCCCAAAAACTCAGACAGCTCAAAGGTTGCTTGCGCCCAAAGCGGCTCGGTATTGATGAGCGTCCCATCCATATCCCACAGCACAGCTTGGGGAGCGCGAACCCTACTCACGATTGAACAGCTCCTGGACGACGGATGGATCCGCGCCAATCTGTGCCGAGACCTTCGCGAAAATTCCCTCGATGTCCGACATCTCCTCTGGCTCGAGCACGGCATATTGATGCTTAGCGTTGAACTCTTCAAGATTGGCAATGAGGCCCGTGTAGAGGTCGCTGATGGTGGCGTCGTCAACCGGCTGCGCGACGAGCGACGCAGTGTCGAGAAAAATCTCGAGGATTTCACGGAGCTCAGGTAATACGGCAGGGTCAAATGGGGCTTCCCAGAGTTCGAGGTCCTGCTCTTGCAAATATTCACCGGATGCAAACACCCTCAAATCCTCGATGAACTCGTCGACATCGGATTGGAATGTGGATCGGAGACTACTCATCGTTGCTGCCTACCTTTACACCGAGTAAGCCTTCGATAGCTTGTCGAAGTAACCCGTTGTAATCACCTTTGGCGGCGTCGATAATTTGAATCGCAGTTGGTGTGTCGAGGTCGTCAGCAAGGGCCTGGCGCAAATCTTGAATTGTCTGCTCCACGCGAGACTGCTGATCTGTCTGAGAAAGAATTGTGTGCCACGACTTGAGTCGATGCTCTGCTTGATCGAGTGCCTCGTAGGAAAAATCACGGTCTTGGCGATAGTGGCCGGAGAAAACGGCAAGGCGAATCGCAGACGCTGAGTGTCCCTGTTCCGTTAGCTTGTGCACAAAGACGAGATTGCCGAGAGATTTCGACATCTTCACTCCCTCAAGCGCGATCATTCCCGCGTGCACGTAGTGGTGTGCCATCCGTTGTTCTCCAGTCGCAGCCTCAGCATGCGCGGCAGAAAACTCGTGATGTGGAAACGCTAGGTCCGAGCCTCCGCCTTGGATTGCAAACGGTACGCCGAGACGGTTCGCAGCGATGGCAGAGCACTCGACATGCCAACCTGGGCGGCCGGGGCCGAAGGGCGAATCCCACGCGGGCTCCCCTTCCCTGTGTCCACGCCACACCAGCGCATCGAGTGAGTCTCGTTTCCCCTCACGGTCAGGGTCTCCCCCGCGCTCGGCAAAGAAATGCTCCATCTGCTCGCGCGTCATGTTTGACTCGTATCCAAACTGTTTGGTTGCGGTGATATCAGCGTAAATATCACCGTGGTCTAGGCGGTACGCTGCGCCGACGTCGAGCAAGCGCTGCACCATCTCAATGACCTCATCGACAGTCTCCATCGCACCAACATAGTCCTGAGGCGGGATGACTGAGAGCACTTCCATGTCGCTGCGGAAAAGGTTGATCTGTTCCGTTCCCAGCTCGCGCCAATCGACGCCGTCTCGCTCCGCGCGCTCGAACAATGGATCGTCGACATCGGTGATGTTCTGCACGTAATGAACGTCGTGGCCGTTAGCAAGGAGCTGACGATAGATGAGATCAAAGGAGAGGTACGTAGCTGCGTGTCCTAGGTGAGTGGAGTCGTATGGGGTGATCCCGCAGACGTACATCCCCACCTTCCCCGAGTGATGGGCAGCTGTGTTCACGGGCTTTACCACCCTATCTGCGGTGTCATACAGAGACAGCGGCACCGGAGTACCAGAGACAGCAGGGACTACAGGTTGTGGCCAAGAATGCATAGTGACCACCATACCGCGGCACGCTCATCATGCGCGGTTACCGGCGTTCAAAGGCAAGCGTTGCCTACACCGGTTGTATAACTCCGGTAGCCAGCAGCGCCATCACGATGATGCCAAGAGGTATGCGGTACGCAGCAAACCAGGAGAATGAGTGGTGCGAAACAAACTTCAGCAGCCAAGCAATGGAAATATATCCCAAAACAAATGCGATAGCGCTTCCGACGAGCAACTGCAGACCTGTTGCTGCTTGCCCTGCTTGCGGATCAAACGCATCCGGTAGTGAGAAGATGCCTGATGCGAGCACTGCCGGGATAGCTAAGAGGAACGAAAAACGAGTTGCTACTTCCCGCTCAAGGTTCAAAAAGAGACCGCCCGAAATAGTGCCGCCCGAACGCGAAACACCCGGAATGAGAGCTAGACACTGCCACAGGCCCATCACGATGGCATCTTTTACTGTCAGCTGCTCGAAGCTACGCTTTTTCGTCCCGCGCTTTTCCGCCAAGATGAACACGAACGAAAACAAAATGAGAACCGTTGCAGTAATCCAAAGGTTGCGGAAGTTCTCACGGATCAAGTCTTTCAGAGCAAAGCCAAGCACCCCGACTGGAATAGTGCCAGCGATGACCATCCATCCCATCCGGTAATCGAACCCGCGCTTCGTCTTATCAAACAGTCCGACACACCATCCAGAGAGGAACCTCCAAATGTCCTTCGCAAAGAAGACCAGCACAGCGAGTTCGGTGCCGAGCTGAATGACAGCGGTAAAACTCGCGCCAGCGTCCTCGCCCCACAAAAGCTCGGACACAATGCGGAGGTGGCCTGACGATGAGACTGGAAGGAACTCGGTTAAGCCTTGGACGACCGAGAGGACAATCACTTGAGCCCATGTCATTGACTCTGCTAACTGAGAGGCGGCAATCATGTTGGAAAACCTTACCCGTGCGGAGAAAAATCCCCACATGCGTACAGCATTGATAAGGTTGACCTCCGTGAGAACAAAACGAAAAGTCGCCTTAATGCTGCCCATTATGGCCGTAGCTTTGGCTGTTGCGGCGTGTACCCCCGATGTCGTTGACCCAAATGACGCCATAAGTATGGGTAGCGCTGAACCAGTTGCGTCACCCCCTTCGGCACATCCTGACGGCCAGTTGCTTCAATTTGACACCATCGTCGATGTGGATCAAACGAACGACTTGATTGGTGTGCGCACCCCGGATGCGCTTTACGTTGGGACCAGCGCACAATTCGAAGAAAACCGAGTTGAAGAGTTCAAGTTGGAGGATGCTTGCGGTGAGGTCTCGGCAAACGCTGGTCAGTTTGCGGTAGGGTGCGGGGACTTCATTGCCATCATTAACAAAGAGGGGCTTCAAAAAGTTGCTACCGACCACCCGGTGACTGTGGCAACTGTCGCCTCGGACGGCAGTGTTTTAGCCGGAAGCGACAGTGCGAAGTCAGTGTGGTTGTATAGCAACGGTGAGCTCAAAAAGGAGTTTTCTGTCGCGCGCGAAACTGACCAGCTGCAGGCTGTTCCGGTAGATGGTGGTGCCGATTCCGTGGTGCGCGTCAACACATTTGACACCACCATTCAGGACCTTGATTGGGGCACTGGACGTCAGGGGGCAACGTTGCGCGCTGGGCTTGGCGTCGGCAAGGTTGCTGCTGGAGAGCACGGTCTGGTGCTCGCTGCGGATGCGACGGGTAGCCAGCTACTCGTGTACACCACCAATGAAGTCATTCGTCTCCAGCAGAGTGTGCCGGTGCCCTCCGGAGCGTGGGACGTCGCGTGGGATAGCGCTAATAAGCTCGCGTGGGTGACTTCAACCGAAAGGAACCTCGCGACTGCCTATGACATTTCCCACGGCGTCCCCGTTGAACGTGCTCAGGTCAGTACAGTTCCAGATGCACAAAGTATTGCAGCGCTCTCTGACGGAACACTCATTATCGGATCTGCGTCAGGTAGTGGCCTGCAAATAGTTTCCACTGAAAGCATTGAGGCCAAATAGAAATGAATCAACGCAATTTATACGACACGGTATATGGGCTCGCACTTCGGGGAATGTTTACAATTCCGCCTGAGCGCATCCACGACATCATCATGGGCGGGCTGAAAACCCTACAACGCCTAACTCCCCTCACCCGAGCTATGACTCGTGTCGTACGTGTCGACGGCCCGCTTCTCGAGCAGACGTTGTTCGGCGTGCGTTTCCCCGCCCCGGTGGGTCTCGCGGCAGGATTCGATAAGAACGCGGAAGCTCCGGACACGTGGTCGGCGATCGGCTTCGGTTATGCGGAATTAGGAACTGTGACCCCGAAGGCGCAGCCCGGAAACGAACGTCCACGGCTCTATCGCTTGCCGAAGGACAAAGCGATCCTCAACCGAATGGGCTTCAACAACGATGGCGCGCTGAGCATTGCAGAGCGTCTCCGAGCCCGGAAGACTCCTGAGATCGTTGGAATCAACATCGGGAAAAATAAGCTCTCCGAGGACGCAGTTGGAGACTACCGAGCTACCGCGACTGTGCTCGGCCCTCTGGCGGACTACCTTGTGGTCAATGTTTCTTCCCCAAACACCCCTGGGCTTCGCAACCTTCAGTCAGTTGAATCGTTGAGGCCAATCCTTGACGTGGTTACTACGGCAACTACGACGCCTGTGCTGGTAAAAATTGCTCCTGATCTCAGCGACGAGGATATCGACGCAGTTGCAGACCTGGCCGTCGAATTGAACCTTGCCGGCATCGTGGCGACCAATACGACCATCTCCTGCGAAGGCCTTCGAACCAATGCTGCCGAAGTGGAAGCCATGGGGGCGGGTGGTATTTCCGGCGCGCCGCTCAACAGCCGCGCACTGGAGGTTTTGCGACGTCTCCATGCGCGAGTCGGCGACCAACTCGTACTTGTCAGTTCCGGTGGCATTTCGACACCAGAGCAGGCATGGGAGCGTATTACATCCGGCGCAAGCCTTCTCCAGGGGTATACGCCGTTTATTTACGGTGGTCCGGGGTGGATCTACCGAATTCACAAGGGCTTGCAGGAGCAACTTAAAGCCCATGGACTTTCCAATATTACAGATGCTGTTGGCTCCGAACTCCCCTGGATCGCCTTGAGCTCCGACTAGCCTAGTGGCCTACGTTTGGGCATTTGTACTGGCGATTTGCATCTTGAATCAACGTCACTCTATAGTAGTGCAAGTGCCCAGCCGAGAGGTTGAAAGCAAAACACCCAGCCCGGGTGGCGGAATGGCAGACGCGCTAGCTTGAGGTGCTAGTGTCCTATTAACGGACGTGGGGGTTCAAGTCCCCCTCCGGGCACAATGACCGGCTTCCTCCAGGAAGCCGGTTTTTTGTTTAGGCCGCACTTAAAGACGAAGGGCAAACGGATGCGCCAACAGTCACCACTACGCGTGATGGTCATTTTGGTACTTCTCGCAATTGCACTGTGGGTGTGGCGCTTCTTTGAAATACCTTCGCTGTCGACGTTTCGCGAGTGGGCTGATAGTACGGGAGCCTGGTTCCCAGTCGTTTTCTGGTTGCTCTACGTACTCATCACGCAGTTCCCGATCCCCCGTACGTTGCTCACCATTTCCTCCGGTGTTCTGTTCGGTGGTTGGTTTGGGATTCTGCTCGCTATTACCGCAACGACGGCCTCAGCAGGTCTTTCGCTAACTGTTGTGCGGTTTCTTTTACGTGACTGGGTTGAGAGCAAAATTTCTCACCCCAAGCTTCACATGATTAATGAACGGTTGGAACAGCGCGGTTGGCTGGCGGTAATGAGCCTGCGACTCATCCCCGGTATCCCTTTCTCGGTCATGAACTACGCTTCAGCGCTAAGTCGAGTCCGGCTTTTGCCGTTCATGGGGGCAACGCTCATCGGCTCGGCGCCTAACACGATTCTCGTTGCATTGTTCGGAGACACGTTGAGCGGAGATGCAAACCCAGTACTTCTCGGCGCAGTGTTTGCACTGTCGGTTCTTGGCGTGACAGGACTGATTATCGACGCGCGCCACCCGGCGAAGCCGCGTCGAATAGAAGAGTAAAGGCTCGAGCGTGTACTTTCTTGAAGCACGCTAGTATGTACGCATGATTGCTGTGCATGCACGTTACCGTGGTCGCGAAAAAGGTCGCGCTGCGTTCGTCGAGTCCTCGGCTCACGCGCTCTCGACGCTTCCGGGTGTTTCGCCGTTCGAAGTCATTGGCGTTGAGGATATCCGCACAACAGTGGATGGGCCGGAGACGGCACTTAACCTCATTATGGCGCTGTTGTCAGATGGTAATTGGGCTGTCGGCCTGGGAATTACGCGCAGGCGACGTGCAGAGTTTGCCGCCACTGAGGCTGTCGGCACACGTGCAGCGCAAGTGAAAGTTATCACGGATGCTCATGCGCCTGACACCGAGGCAGAAGACATCTCAGCGACGTTTGCCCTGCTGGCGCACATTCTGCATAAGCGAACGTTTGAAGGCCGCGAAGCCACATCGCTCGTGCGCTCTGGGCTCAACCAAAATGAAGCCGCAGCGCAACTAGGTATTTCTAAACAGGCAATGAGCCAGCGCCTGCAGGCCGCCGGGTGGCAGGCCGAGCAGGCTGGCTGGAAACTCGCGCTACACCTTATGCGTCGCGCGAGTCATTAGATTCAATTGCCCGGTGCTCGCCCTTTTGGGCAACTTGCGGCGTTTCGGTCGGGGTAGAGACTTCGTCGAATGCGCTTGTCGGATCCGGGTCGTCGACGTGCTTGTTAGCGACGGCACGCGCCTCTGCAAGTGCCCGAGCAAGTTCAGGATCAGTGGAGGTATCAAACCACTGGTCCGTGCTGTCGTCTTCGCCGGCCATAGCGCGCGTTTGTGAATCTGCACGCTGGGGTTCGTAGCGGAACACTCCGTCGCTGTCCTTGCCAGCAAACGCCTTGGCGAACTGCTCCAAAGAATCGCCAAAGCTGTTCGGAATCATCCACATCGTTGATGCTTCATTGGCCGCGATCTTAGGCAGCTTCTCCAGGTACTGGTACGCAAGCATCTCCGGCGTCACCTCTGAGGACTTGATCGCCGCGTTGACTTTTTGAATGGCTCGCGCTTCACCTTGCGACTCAAGATATTTCGCCGCACGCTCGCCTTCCGCGCGTAGAATCATCGCCTGGCGCTCAGCTTCAGCCGCGAGAATAGCGGCGTGCTTCTCGCCTTCAGCAGAGAGGATTCGCGCCTGCTTCTCACCTTCGGCAGTTTTGATGTCCGACTCACGCTTACCTTCAGCGGTAAGAATCATGGCGCGCTTTTCGCGGTCGGCTTTCATCTGCATTTCCATCGATTGCTGAATCGATGGTGGCGGATCAATCGCTTTCAGCTCAACGCGGCTAATACGCAGTCCCCACTTGGCGGTAGCAGCGTCAAGCTCACCCCTCAGGCGCCTGTTAATAGTTTCTCTCGAGGTCAGCGTTTCCTCAAGTGTCATCCCGCCGACGACATCACGCAACGTCGCGACGGATATTTGCTCAACACCCACCAAATAATTATCGACGCCGTAAATAGCCTTTGCCGGATCGTTAATCTGAAACGTCACCACAATATCAATTGCGACGGTGAGGTTGTCCTGCGTAATTACTGCTTGCGGAGGAAACGAAACGACCCTCTCGCGCGTATCAACGCGCGCTCTAACACGATCAATAAACGGCACCAGTAGTGTTAGCCCACCGGAAACGGTCCGTGTATAGGACCCCAGACGTTCAATAACTGCTGACTCACCTTGCGGGATTAGCTTCACAGATGCGAGCAGCACCGCGATTACCAAGATGAGCAGCAGCCCCAGTATTACCAAGGCCATTATGGCGACTCCTTCCATACGACGGCGATTGGGCCGTCAATATCTGAAACGATGACTGTGGAACCAGACTTAATGGTGTGGCTTGGATCAATTGCTCTCGCGGACCAAAGCGATCCGTCCAGTTGAATCTGACCGCTGCTCGGCGTGATCTCCTCAACCACTTGTGCACTCGCGCCAATGAGTGATTGGCCAAGCTCCCCCACCGCAGATGGGCGGCGCAAGCGCCTGTGCAAGTAAGGCCGGAGGAGGAACCAGAAACCGGCCGAAGCAACTACAAACGCCCCGATTTCAACCCCCAAAGGCACCCCGGCAAGCGCAATAGCAGACGTAGTAAGCGCCCCTGCTGCAATCATGAGGAACGTGAACTCCCCTACGGCGAGTTCAGCAACTGCGAATGCTACGGCAATGCCTAGCCAAATAAGACTACCCACGGCTTCACTATACAAAAACGATTCGGTCAGCAGTCGGATTTCTTAAGCTGCGGATTGGTGACAAAATCCACGAGTCGCTCAACTGCGCCGATAAGGGTGGAATCAAGATCTCGGTATGTCTCGACAGCATCGTAGACACGCCGCCAGCCATCCTTCGGGCTGCCCCACCCGGCGCGTTGGCATACCCCTGTCTTCCAATCCTCTCCGTAAGGCACCTTTGGCCAGTTCTTCAACCCAACTCGTTCCGGCTTGACGGCTTCCCAAATGTCGATGTATGGGTGGCCTGTGACAAGTACGTGTGGGCCTACCCCCTCGACGAGGCGGGACTCTTTTGTGCCGTCGATGAGGTGGTCAGCAAGCACACCGATGCGTCGCCCCGGTCCCGGGTGGAACTCCTCCAGCCTGTCGCTCAAGTTGTCAAGCCCCTCAAGATACTCAACGACGACACCTTCGACTTTGAGGTCGTGCCCCCATACCTTCTGTACGATAGCGGCGTCGTGAATACCTTCCACCCAAATACGGCTAGGCTGCGCAACTTTCGCTTTCGCGTTAACTACTTTTCGTGAACCGGAGTTTGAGCGGGTGCTCGATTCCTGCTGCGGAGCGACATAGCGGTGTAAGGAGACTCGCTGTCCCTCTACTTCGAAGGCTCCGGGAAGCATCTTAAAAAGGCGTTGTTGCCCGTGCCTGTCCTCAAGACGAACGAAATCACCGTCGTACGTACGCTCAAAACCAACTACGGCTCCCACGAATTCGTCGCCCACAATCTCAACGATGATGCCCGGCTCTGCGGGGATGCTGGGATACTTGGGCTTCTTGTTGCGCGAATGCCCTTGGAAAATATCTCCGCTGTAACGATTATCCGGTGTCATAGTGGCACTAGTCTATCGGTTACCATCAGACGAATGAATCTTCGCGCGCATGTTTACTCGCCACTGCAAAACACTGCGGTGTGGATCGCAGCGTGGTTGTATCACGTGACGTCGACAGACGAAACGCTCGCAGCACTTGACGAGCTCGGTGGAGGCCACCATTATGGCACCGGTGGGGGCGTAGAATTGCTCACCGAAATTCGCAGGGTAGCTAATCTTGAGTCCCGCGAGCCGGTCGTGCGGCTAGTCCTAGGTGGAGCGGGCGACACTCCTGCGCTGTGGGCGCACACAGCAGCGGCGGAAGCAATGACGGATGCAGGAGCCTTGATCATCATCGGGGCAGAAGGGCTCTATCACATTCTCATTCCGAGCTTCGAAACAGACGGCGTGCACTGGCGGTGGTTCGAGGATTATCGACGCCCACCAGAACCAGACTGGCTATCTCCTGGTGAGGCCGACCAAATGCTGAGAAGCGCAACAGATCAAGCTGCGATGATGATTGAGGCCGTCGCCCAGCCCAACGAAACGCTGTCCTCACCCCGACTGACGGTCGGCCATATCACCGATTTCTATGACACCCCAGGATTGCCAATTGCCACCACGCCAAGGGCAGCTCAGATTTTTGCGCGCGCGGATAGAGTCTCGGCGATCGTCGAGACGGTGACAGATCGGCTGGGAGATCACTCTTTTGATCAGCACTTGCTCGTATTGGGAAGGAGCATCCGAAGAGCGCGAACAGCAGGCGTTGCGGAAGCCGTTCGCGATTTTCGGGCTACTCGGTAACGCGCGGACGAATCGGAGCGCAGCAATCAGTGTGGCAAGGAACACCATTTTCGGTGCAGCCCTGCACCGAAATCGTGGACAGCGTAGGAGGCGTCGTGCCGCGGCTAATGCATTCTGCAATGTCAACGATCATCGATGCGAACCGCGGCTCGAGACCGATAGTCGGGACCCTGGTGAATTCAACGCCGAGCTTGTCGCACTCAGCCTTCAATTCGGTATCGAGATCCCACACAACCTCCATATGGTCAGTCAAGAACCCGATCGGCACGCAAACGATGTGAGTGACTCCCTGTTGATGGAGCTCCTTGACGCGGTCGATAATATCGGGCTCTAGCCACGGAGTCTGCGGGTTGCCGGAACGCGATTGCCAAACGTTTTCGTAAGTCTCTACTCCTGCATGCTCTGCGACGAGGCGCGAAGCCTCAAGGACCTGTCGCGAGTAAAGATGTGCGTCCTCGTGGCCGCCAGCGGCGGCATCTGCAGCTGTGGGAATTGAGTGCGCCGAGAAGAGGATCCGGGTCGTTCGCAAAGCCTTGTCATCAAGTGACTCCATTGCTTGCTTCAACGAATCGCCCATGAGCCGGACAAACGTTGGGTGCCCGTAGAACTGCCACAGTTTTGTGAAATGCAGCTCAGGGTGTGCCTGGTGCAACCGAGCAATATCCTCATCATACTGACGGCAAGCGGAGTAACCGCCCCAAGCGCTCGTAGCGAAAACGAGGATGTCCCGATGCCCAGCTTCTGAGATTTCGCGTGCGGTATCTTCTGCGAAAGGATGCCAATTCCGATTTCCGAAATAGACCGGAAGATTATGCCCCCGCCTACTCAGCTCGGCACGAAGCTGCTCGATGATTTCTAGATTTTGGCCATTAATTGGGCTCACTCCACCGAAGTGGAAATAGTGCTCACCAACTACTTTCAACCGCTCTTTCGGGATGCCCCTGCCGCGTGTGACATTTTCGAGGAATGGAATTACTTCGTCCTCCCCTTCTGGTCCACCGAAAGAGAGCACGAGCAACGCATCGAAATTTTTGAATGCCATGGGGAATGATTCTAATGAACTAAAGCAGACGGACTGCATTCGCTGACATACCAGACCAACGAACTGGAGCAATCTGAACATTCTGGCCAGCTTGGGGAGCCTCGATCATCATGCCGTCGCCGAGGTAAATTGCCACGTGCTGACTGCCGCCAGGGCCCCAGAACAAGAGATCGCCACGCTGTGCTTCACTCGGCGCAACTGGAGTTCCTCGCTGGTACTGGTAGCCCGTGTAGTGCGGCAGCGAAATTCCTACGCCAGCAAAGGCGTAGAGCACAAGCCCAGAGCAATCGAATCCAGACATGCTCCCGCCATTCACACCCACAGTTGGACCATTCGCGTCACCACCGCCCCAAACATACGGCGTACCGATCATCGCTTCGGCACGTGCGATTACTGTCTCTACAGACGAAGAATTTGCCGACGGTGCTAAGGCAGACCGAACTTCATTCGTAATCGACTCGAAGGTGCCAACTGCAGGAACGACCTGTGACAGATCGGAAGTAGCAGACTCAGGCTGACCAGCGGAGGAATCAGCAGCCAGAACACTATTGAGTCCCTGTGCGAAAGCAGCAATGACTTCACTTGTGCTCGAGCCTCCATAGGGGTTCGCTGTTTCGCTGTGATCAGGCTGAGAGGAACCAACGAGGGCTTCAGAAGCGACGATGGTTGCTGCTTGGGTCAGCAAGTCAGTGACATCGCTCCCCTCGGAGTACTCCAGCCGCGGCGTATCTGCCTGGTTGGAGACCTCCACATATCCACCTGTACGCTGCGCCGTATTCACGGCTTGTACTAGTGCTTGCTCATTTGGAACGTCAGCTCCGGGAGCAATTTCGTTCACTCGTTCTTCGACGGCGTCAAGAAGCTCAGGCGAAACCTCATACGTTTCAGCTGGAGTCTCGTGAACCTCAGCTGACTGCGGCGCAGGGCTATTTGAGATGCCACGTTCCTGCGCGACGTCGCTCTCGATGCTGTTCAACTCCGCAGATGCAGCCTCACGCTGCTCAATGACATCGTCTAGCTGTGAAGACAGAGAGGCAAGCTCATCACGCGTAGCGGTTTCAGCGGCCACAGCTTCATCCGCAGCCTGCTGCGCAACTTCACTGGCCTGGCGCTGCAGAGATTCATCGTTCGCAGCCTCGAGGCGAGCTTGCTCAACTTCGGCAAGCTTTTGCTGTTTTTCCTCGCTTCGTTGACGGAGAAAGAGTGAACGGTCAAGTACATCCTTTTGCGATTGCTCTCCACCGAGTGCCTGAATCGGGCTTCCACCAGCGGAGTTGCGATACTGCGACCGAGTCACTGCGGATAGCTCAGCACGAGCTTTCTCAACTGCCGCCTGCGATTCCTCCAGACGACGCTTCGCCTCCTCAGCACCGCGGCGTGCCTGCTCAGAACGAGACTGAGCATCATGGAGGTCTACAAAAGCACGATTTGCCGCTTCCCGTAGTTGACCAATTTTCAGGTCTAGTTCGGCGATCTCAGCTTGCGATGCTGAAAGCTTGGCTACTAGAGCAGACGCAGTTGACTGCGCTGCGGGAGCAGCAACAGCAGGGCCCACAGGAGAGCTCAATGAAAAAGCCAACGCGAAACTGGTTGAACAAGCAAGGGTGCTGGACCAAACCTGGCGAGCACGCGTTCGCGTGCTCTTCGACGGGGTAACCACGAAGGTGCTCCTCACGCCGCACCCAACATCAACTCATGCAAAGTCTCACGCCGGGCAAGCAAGCGAGTGACTAGCTCGCTGTCAGGCAAACCCGACCTGTGAAGACTCCGCGTGCTGAGACGAGTACGGCTCTGTTAAATCGACTACTGAAAACAGCCTCACGGTTGTGTACGACGCAAACATAGACGTGGTTTGACTGGACCACACGTGTCAAAAGTCAGTGCAACTTCCTTGACTAGAGGAAAGCTCTGGCACGTTTGCAACACACCTCAGCTCATGAGGCAACAAACAAACCATACGACACTTAACTGATTTGTTACACAAACTTTATCTTCAGTAACAGAAGTTAAGGATTTTCACTTGACGACGAGAGCTCTAACCTTGGATTATGTAGGCACAAAAGTAGCAGTGTGATTATCGTCACTTAAAAGTTGCTAATCGAAATGTCAAGTCTCTACGCCTGACGCCAATTCTGGATAGCGGTGGCTCCACACGTGACGATGAGGACTACTGCAACCGCAATCAATACCGAAATCCAATCAAGCTGCCTAGAGGTTGCCTCTTGCAGAAACTGCGCCACCCCATCTTCGTAGCTTGAGGCCCGTACAGAGGCGAGCTGGCCAGCCTCGATTGAGGAACGTGGAAACTTTTCTGATGTAGCAATGGCGACATTGGGCGTTCGGATATAGATAGTTTCGATTCCGGTGGCAAGATTGAGGTCTTGCGCCAGATCTCTTAACTCAGGAATGCGGGGAGGCGTCGAGTCGAGAAAAACGAGCCCCACATTAAGGCCAGAATGATCATGCGCGCTCGACAAGGTGGAAGATAGTGACTGTTCCAGGCTGCCGGTGCCTTCATTGACAGTCTCGAATGCGATACCGTCAATATTGAGCTGATCTACAAGGCTATCGAATCGTGGATCTGGATTTTGGTATTGCATGTCGCGGCTACATTCCTCTGCGGTCGATGGGCCCCTCATTCTATCCTGTATGGCGATAACCGCCTTGTACTCCCCCGTACGGTTCGCCTTAACTGCGGAGATTGTTGGGTTGTGCCCCAAATGGGGGGTTTAGCTCCATTTTTTCTCAAATCTTCCCTGTTGGACAACAAACATTACATCCGTACTGTTATCATTGCTACGCATAGGCGGTTAATCGCATATCTTTGAGGTTGACCGTTTGGACCTTGTTCCAATTTATCTGGTTTACGACGAGAAACGGAGCTTACTGTGACCGAAAGCAAGAACTCCTTTAACGCCAAGAAGTCGCTTCAGGTCGGCGAGAAGTCTTATGACTACTTCGCACTTGATGCGGTTGAAGGCATGGAGAAACTTCCATACTCCCTCAAGGTTCTTGGTGAAAACCTCCTCCGCACTGAGGACGGCAAGAACGTGACCAAGAAACACATCGAGGCTATCGCGAACTGGGATCCAGATGCCGAGCCATCTGTAGAAATTCAGTTCACCCCTGCCCGCGTCCTTATGCAGGACTTTACTGGTGTTCCTTGTGTCGTGGACCTGGCCACGATGCGTGAGGCAGTTTCCACACTCGGCGGTGATCCTGATCAGGTCAACCCGCTGAACCCAGCCGAGATGGTCATCGACCACTCTGTGATCATCGAGGCGTTCGGTTCCACCAACGCTCTCGACAAGAACGTCGCAATCGAGTACCAACGCAACGAGGAGCGCTACCAGTTCCTGCGATGGGGTGCTGAGAACTTCTCGAACTTCCGCGTTGTGCCACCGGGGACCGGTATCGTTCACCAGGTCAACATTGAGTACCTCTCCCGCGTTGTATTCGATAACGATGGAGTTGCATACCCAGACACCTGTATTGGTACCGACTCCCACACCACCATGGAAAATGGCCTTGGCATCCTGGGCTGGGGCGTTGGCGGTATTGAGGCTGAGGCTGCAATGCTTGGCCAGCCAGTTTCGATGTTGATCCCACGCGTTGTCGGATTCAAGCTCACCGGTGAGATTCCTGCCGGCGTCACCGCTACCGATGTTGTGTTGACGATTACCGAGATGCTGCGCGAGCACGGCGTGGTTCAGAAGTTCGTCGAGTTCTACGGCAATGGTGTAAAGCAGATCCCACTTGCAAACCGTGCGACGATCGGCAACATGTCGCCTGAGTTCGGCTCCACCTGTGCGATCTTCCCAATCGATGAAGAGACCATCAACTACCTGCACCTTACCGGTCGTTCCCAGGAGGACATCGACCGTGTGGAGGCATACGCGAAGGCTCAGGGCATGTGGCTTGAGCAGGACGCTCCAGAGGCGAAGTACTCCGAATACTTGGAGCTTGATCTCTCAACGGTCGTTCCGTCAATCGCTGGCCCGAAGCGTCCGCAGGACCGCATCCTCCTGTCCGAATCCAAGGACACCTTCCGTAAGCAGCTGCCGGACTACAACGATGCTGGCAACGAGACCTTCGAGCCAGTTCGTGCGGCGAAGGTTGAGACAGTTGACTTCAATCAGTCCTGGCCTGCAAATGGAGAATCTGCAGCGGTCGGCGCAGAGGGTCGTGCTTCGAAGCCCGTTATCGTTGAGTCGCCGCAGGGTGGCGAGTACACCCTGGATCACGGCATGGTTGCGATTGCAGCTATTACTTCCTGCACCAACACTTCCAACCCATCGGTCATGGTTGGCGCTGCTCTGCTCGCACGCAAGGCTGCGGAAAAGGGTCTGAAGGCGAAGCCATGGGTTAAGACAATCATGGCACCGGGTTCCCAGGTTGTCGACGGCTACTACGAACGCGCCGATCTCTGGAAGGACCTCGAGGCTGTTGGCTTCTACCTCACCGGCTTCGGCTGTGCATCCTGCATCGGTAACTCTGGTCCTCTGCCAACAGAGGTCTCCGACGCTATCAACGAATACGACCTGACCGCGACCGCAGTCCTGTCTGGCAACCGTAACTTCGAGGGCCGCATTTCTCCTGACGTCAAGATGAACTACTTGGCTTCGCCTCTGCTCGTCATCGCCTACTCCATCGCTGGCACGATGGACTTCGATTTCGAGACCCAGCCACTTGGTCTGGACCAGGATGGCAACGACGTCTTCCTGAAGGATGTATGGCCATCAACTGAGGAAATTGAATCCACCATTGCTGGCACAATCTCCCGTGAAATGTACGAGGCTGACTACGCCGACGTCTTCAAGGGTGACAAGCAGTGGCAGGATCTGGATATCCCAACCGGCAAGACATTCGAGTGGAACGACGATTCCACGTACATCCGCAAGGCCCCGTACTTTGACGGAATGCCAGCTGAGCCAAACGACGTTTCGGACATCGATGGTGCTCGCGTACTTGCCAAGTTGGGTGACTCTGTGACGACGGACCACATCTCCCCTGCTTCGTCCATCAAGCCAGGTACGCCGGCAGCAAACTACCTCGATGCAAACGGCGTCAAGCGTCAGGACTACAACTCCTTCGGCTCACGTCGTGGTAACCACGAGGTCATGGTTCGCGGTACCTTTGCCAACATCCGTCTCCGCAACGAGCTTGTTGAAGACGCTGGTGGCTACACTCGCGACTTCACCCAGGAAGGTGCACCGCAGGCATTCATCTACGATGCTGCACAGAACTACCAGGCCGCTGGTATTCCGCTTGTCGTCCTGGCAGGCAAGGAATACGGCACTGGTTCTTCCCGCGACTGGGCTGCAAAGGGCACGAAGCTGCTCGGCGTCCGCGCTGTCATCGCTGAGTCCTTCGAGCGTATTCACCGTTCGAACCTCATCGGCATGGGCGTGCTTCCACTGCAGTTCCCAGAAGGAAAGTCTCACGCATCGCTCGGGCTCGACGGCACAGAGACGATCTCCATTAGCGGCATCACAGCGTTCAATGAGAACGGAACGATCCCTGAGACCGTCCGTGTATCCGCAACGAAGGATTCCGGCGAGACCGTAGAATTCGACGCTGTAGTCCGCGTAGATACACCAGGTGAGGCTGAATACTACCGTCACGGTGGTATTTTGCAGTATGTTCTTCGCCAGATGGTCAAGAACTAACACCGTAGTTACGTAACACGCTTGAGGGGTCTCCGCGGTATGTGGTGACCCCTTAAGTCTTTCTTTTTCTCCAATGCAATTATTAAGTAGCTCGAAAGGTTGGGCGCCTGACTATGCCGATCATTAGTGATGCAGAGCTCGCGCGGCGTCGCAAAGAAATCTTGGATGCGTCGAGAGCATGCTTCGCCAAGTATGGGTTTGAAGGAGCTACCGTAGCTCGTTTGGAAAAGGCCACTGGCAAAACGCGTGGTGCTATTTTTCATCACTTCGTAGACAAGGAAACGTTGTTTCTCGCCATCGCCAGCGAGGACGCTGAACGCCAAGCTGAGGTAGTTAGCCGACAGGGGCTCGTAGAAGTTATGCACGACCTCTTGCAACATCCGGAAGAAAATGACTGGTTCGTGACGCGTTCTGAGATTGTTCGAAAGCTCCGCACAGATCCTGCATTTGAAGCTCGGTGGAGGAAGCACCAGGAAGTACTTGATGAGGCTGTGCGGAAACGGCTGGAATCGAATACGGCGATGCGGCAAGATGTGCCAATTGAAGTAATGCAGACCTATCTAGAGACAGTTCTGGAAGGGTTCATAATCAAATTGGCCGCAGGTGAGCCACCAGAGCAGCTGGAAGCAATGCTAGACGTTGTCGAGCAGTCTGTTCGATCTTCGGTTTCTAGCTAGCTACCGGGCGATATAGACTGTTCGTCATGTCTAAGTTGCTTATGGTGTCGCTGCGAAATGGTGAGATCGGTGCTGACGTTGCTCACGCCGAGTACAACGACGTACTCAAAGCGACGAAGATGGATCAGACAGCTATAGAGCTCTGTCATATCTCTGACGAGCACGCCCAGCTGAAGTCACTGGATTCAGTTGAAGGCGTGATCGTTGGAGGTTGTTCTTTAAACGTTTCAGATGCACATACCTCAGCGTGGGCGCAGCATGTAGATGCTGTGCTCACTGAGGTTGTGGAATCTGGAAAACCCGTGTTCTTCGTTTGTTTCGGAACGAGCTGGCTGGTGCACTACCTCGGAGGAAACATCGTTCACACGCATCCAGAGGACTCTGGCCCGACACAGGTTTCGCTTTCAGACGCCGGTAAACGTGACGTACTGCTTCAGGGGTTCCCAGGGAACTTCACAGCGCTGACCGGACATACCGAGAATCCTGACGAGTCCACCCTCCCGCCCTCACTTGAGATATTGGCAGTTGGGAATAGTTGTCCGGTTCAGATGATTCGGTACGGTGATCATGTTTGGGCGACGCAATTTCATGCGGAGATGGATGCCAAAGCAATGCAGACTCGTATGGACTTCTTCGCTAACTATGGGTACTTCTCTCCGGAAGACTACGACAAGATCGTAAAGGGGCTGCCTCTTCACGATGTTTCGTGGGCAAACAGAATTTTACAATCATTTACGCAATACTGCGTGGGTTGAGTAGAAACAACTTGTTTCTGGTAGCTAGAATTCCTACTTATGCATGCAATCATCACAACCACAGGTAAAGACCGTGTAGGCATCATCGCAGGAGTTGCGATCGCCGCGGCTGAGGTAAACCTCAATATCGTAGATGTTTCCCAAACTCTCATGGATGACTTCTTCACCATGATCATGCGTGTGGAACTTCCCGAAGGCGATGTAAACATGGAATTACTGCAAACTCACCTTTCAGCAGCTGGTGAATCTTTGGGGGTCATTGTTCGGATCCAGTCCGAGGACCTTTTCACCGCCATGAACGAAATCTAGGGAGGGGTTGCTGTGGCTGTTGATTTTGATTTCAAGTCCCAACACATTCTTGACGTCATCAAGATGATTGAGGACTACCGGCTGGACATTCGTACTGTAACAATGGGAATCTCACTCATCGGTTGTACACGTCCCACTATGGATGCAACGTGCCAGGCGGTCTACGACAGAGTGACGACGAAGGCAGCCCGTCTGGTAGAAGTTTGCCAGGACATTGAACGCGAGCTCGGTATTCCCATTGTGAACAAGCGAGTCTCCGTTTCTCCCATTGCTTTGGTCGCAGCTGGGGTGGACGGCAATCCGGTCGACATTGCAAAAGCGCTTGACAAAGCGGCGGGTGAGCTGGGAGTCAACTTCGTAGGTGGTTACTCGGCGCTCGTTGAAAAGGGGGCAACCACCTCTGATATGCGTCTCATCGAGTCCATTCCGGAGGCATTGACCGTCACGGAGAACGTGTGTGGCTCGGTGAACATCGCTACTTCCCGTGCTGGTATCAACATGGATGCTGTCGCGAAGATGGGGCGCGTCGTGAAAGAGGCAGCGGAGCTGACCAAAGACCGTTCTTCGATTGCGTGCGCAAAGCTTGTTGTGTTCGCAAATGCTGTGGGTGATAACCCATTTATGGCCGGAGCGTTCCATGGCATTGAGGAGCCTGACGCGGTTGTTTCAGTTGGTGTATCAGGCCCTGGTGTCGTCGACAATGCGATCCAGCGGCTCGGAAAAGCCAGCTTGAACGAGGTAGCTGAAGAGATCAAGAAGGCTGCGTTCAAGATCACCCGCGCAGGCCAGCTGGTTGGCAACCTTGCTTCAGAACGTCTCGGAGTGCCATTTGGCATCGTCGATCTCTCCTTGGCGCCGACTGCTGAGGTTGGTGACTCCGTTGCGCATATCCTCGAGCACATGGGGCTAGAGCAGGTCGGCACGCACGGTACGACGGCTGCGCTCGCGCTTCTTAACGACGCCGTCAAAAAGGGCGGCATGATGGCATGCTCCCGTGTCGGAGGGCTTTCTGGATCCTTTATTCCGGTTTCGGAAGATAAGGGCATGATTGATGCGGTCCGCGCTGGATCCATCAGTATGGACAAGCTCGAAGCGATGACGTCGATCTGCTCTGTCGGGTTTGACATGATCGCCATTCCTGGCGACACCTCCGCGGAGACCATCGCGGGGATGATCGCTGATGAGGCTGCAATCGGCGTCATGAACCATAAGACCACCGCAGCGCGCCTCATCCCCGTCCCCGACACCAAGCCAGGTGACGAGGTAAACTTCGGCGGCCTGCTCGGCTACGCGCCGGTCATCCCGGTCAATACGAAGAGCAGCGCGGAGATGATCCAGCGCGGCGGCTTCATTCCGGCACCTGTGCACGGGTTTAGGAACTAGGCGTGCTTTCCTTGACCCTCACATTGTGTGAGGGTTTAGGTTTGAAGGCGTGAAGATTTCAGATGTTGCCGTGGCCGCAGGTTGCTCCGTACGTTCAGTGCGCCACCTGCACCAAAGCGGAGCCGTAGCAGAGCCCGCTCGCACGAGTAGCAACTACCGGGAGTACACGATCAGCGACCTCGCTGCTGTGGTCCGGGCTCGTGCGCTTATCGACGCCGGCGTGCCCATCGCCGACGTCGCAGCAAAAGACACAGCGCTTGTGGTCGAGCATGCTCTAGACCAGCTGGATAGCCGCATTGCCCACCTGCAGCAGCAGCGAAAAAGGCTGGCCAGGCTTGCGTCCAATCCTTCTGGCGCGCCGGAGGATATCCGCCAAGCACTGGGTGGAGTATTCACCGACCCGCAGGCGCTCCAGCGCGAGCTGGACGCGTGGGATCTCATGGCGCTGACCGGGGTTACCACTGCCGCCACGTGGGACCAGCTACGTACAAACCTCAACGATCCGGAGTGCGTCAAGGCAGCCCGCGCCGCCGAGAAACTCTGGGACGACCTGGGGGAAATGCGGCCGCGGGACAGCAACGTAGCCGAAACCGCCGCGCGCTTTCGCGAGCTCCTCCCCCACGGGCTGCTCCGGGGCGTTCTCTCTACCCTCCAGCCTGGTGACGTACCACTCGGTGTACACGATGTGCCGACCCGTGGCGCGCAACGAGTCGTGCTGCAGGCGTTGGCGGAGGGCTTCGATGGATAAGGTCCTCTCACTGTGGAAGAGGCATCCAGGCTTCCGTCTTGCACGCTACGAGCTCGAACTGTACCTCGATTTACTGCGGTGGATTCGCGGCCACCGGCTCGTGCCAGAGGATGCGGAGGTCCTCCCCCACCCGCCAGGGCGATTGCAGATGCTCGTGAGCGTGGTTTCGGTCTTGTGCATTGAGATGGTGGTGGTTCACCTGCTCCTACCCGAAAGCACGGTGCGGTTAATTGCGCTGCTGCTGTCCATCTGGGGCGTTGTGTACGTCGCCTCGCTGATCGGCAGCGAACGCATTCGGCCGAGCTACGTTGCCGATGACGTAACAGTACTGCGCCGCGGCAAGCTAGTGTTTGCCGAAATCCCGTCCTCGCTCATCAAGCAAAAACACCACCAACGAACGTTTGCGTCCGAGGTGTCTATTGACGGCGAGACGCTCACTGTAGGCGGGGCAGGTGGCACCGACACGCTTCTAGATCTCAGCGAGGCGATCGACGTCGCCGGTGATCGCTACCCCTGGCAGCGACCCCGGATGCAACCAGTGACTCAAATCCGTTACTACGCCGGGGGTGCACGTGAATCTAGCGCTTCTTCCCGATAAGGAAGTAAGACACCCAGCCAAAGGTGTTTACCACGCCGATGATCGGCGTCCACAGCCACTTGGGGCCACGCAATTTGCTGTCTTCGGCCCTTGCGAGGTCGCGCAGCGCAACTGCTTTGCCGACTGTATCCATCGCCGCAAGCACTCCTACGATAGTTTTTTGGTCTGTTGACATGCTATTCCATGCGTCACGCAGGAACTTCAGGTTTTCGTTGTTGGCCATGTGGTCAGTCTACGCGTCGGTTAGAACAGTACGTTATTGCGCGGTGTGCCGATCACCACACCGTTGAGTCACACGCTAGTCAGGACAAGCGTAACCACAGTGCTTTCGGAGTCAGGCGGCGCCTCAATAAGCGAGCTGCCTGGTGTTATCACGTGCTCCAGCAGCCTCACTGATTGATTGTCGGCGATTCTTCGTCCATAAATATTTTGCGGCCGATCGAGGGCGCATTAGCGGTAATCTGGTAACTCGAATCTCCGTTTTAGTCCTCGATCTCGTAGCTGGTGGACAACAAGACCACTAACATTTTGCAGGTAGTTTTAAGCCAATTCGACGATCTCCATATACTCGTCGCTCCATAGATCTTCATCGCCTTCAGGCATGATAATCACTCGCTCAGGCTCAAGCGCTTCGACGGCTCCAGGGTCATGCGTGACAAGGACGACAGCGCCGGAATAGGTTTTCAGTGCATCCAACACCTGTTGTCGGGACTGCGGGTCCAAGTTGTTCGTCGGCTCGTCAAGAAGAAGGACATTCGCCCGTGAGGAAACAAGCGTTGCCAATGCCAGCCTCGTTTTCTCACCACCCGATAGCGTTCCGGCCGGTTGGTCTAGCTTGTCGCCCGAGAACATGAACGCGCCAAGCAGCCCGCGTAAATCTTGCTGCCCGGCATCAGGGCATGCCTCGATCGTGTTTTCCCACACCGTTTTGGCACCGTCGATGGTGTCATGCTCCTGCGCGAAGTAGCCGATGCGAAGTCCGTGACCGGTGACCAAACCGCCTTCCCCATCAGTACGTTCGACGCCAGCGAGTAGCTTCAACAGCGTAGTTTTGCCAGCACCGTTGGTGCCGAGTACTACGACGCGGGAGCCTTTGTCTACAGCCAGGTCAACGCCGGCAAACACCTCAAGAGAACCGTACATCTTGGTTAGTCCCTTGCCGTAGAGCGGGGTCTTCCCACAGGGGGCGGGCTCTGGGAACTTAATGGAGGCGAACTTATCCGCCACACGGATATCATCAAGTTCACCCATCATGCGCTCAGCGCGAGCAAGCATCTGTTTAGCAGCTGCAGCCTTCGTCGCCTTCGCTCCGAGTTTGGCCGCCTGTTTTTGCAGTGCGGAAGCTTTCTTTTCCGCATTAGCGCGTTCACGGCGGCGTCGTGCTTCATCGAGTGCCCTGGCATCCTGGTACTTCTTGAAGCCCATGTTGTAGACATCAGCCTCAGCGCGCACTGCATCAAGGAACCAAATCTTATTGCATACTGCCTCAAGCAACTCAACATCGTGCGAAATCATGATCAAGCCACCATCGTGCTTGCTCAAGAACGAACGCAGCCATGTAATAGAGTCCGCGTCGAGGTGGTTAGTGGGCTCGTCGAGAAGCAGTGTGGTTTGGGACTTTCCAGAACCCGCCCGAGAGGCGAAAAGGATCTGTGCCAACTCCACGCGACGGCGTTGACCACCGCTGAGGGTACTGAGCTGTTGGTCGAGCACTCGTGCTGGAAGCCCGAGGTTGTCACAAATCTGCGCAGCCTCTGCGTTCGCCTCGTAACCGCCTAGCGCGTGGTACTGCTCTTCGAGCCGGGAAAACTTCTCGATTGCTTTATCACGGGTCGCACCATCTGACTCTTCCATGATGGAACGCTGCCGATCCATCGAGCGTTGGATCTGATCAAGGCCTCGCGCCGAAAGAACGCGATCTCGGGCACTCTGCTCGATATTGCCTTCTTTGGAGTCTTGTGGCAGGTATCCGATCTCGCCAGTACGAGTAACCGTGCCCGCGTAGGGTTCTGTTTCTCCTGCGAGGATTCGCATCGTAGTGGTCTTCCCGGCACCATTTCGGCCGACGAGACCGATTCTGTCACCAGGTTGAACACGGAGATGCTGCCCAGGCGCTTCGAGAAGCGTCCGGGCTCCTACACGGACTTCGAGATCATTAGTAACAATCACAAAGGGTTACTCTACAAGGCCGCGTGAGTAGACGAAAACGTGGTCTAAACAGCGAAACCTAGTGCACGCAACTGCTCGCGCCCTTCTTCCGTAATCATCTGCGGTCCCCATGGTGGCATCCACACCCAATTGATGACGACTTCATCACACACAGTATTCGTCGTGATAGCGTGATCAGCTTGTTCTTCGATGACATCGGTAAGCGGGCAAGCCGGCGAAGTCAACGTCATGTTGACGACTGCTCGGTGGACATTATCGTTAGTTTCTACCCACACGTCATAGACAAGTCCAAGGTCAACAACATTGATACCCAACTCGGGGTCAATGACGTCGTGTAGGTACTCCTCTACTTCACCACAGATTTTGAGCTGTTCCTCGGTCTGTGCTGGCCGCTCGTCGCCATCGCCAAGGTTCGAAGTGTGATCGTTATCCACCATATTTTCGCCTTTCTATTTGTCTAACGCCTCGGACGTGGCGGCTTCAAATGCTTTCCAGCCCAACAACGCACACTTGACGCGAGCTGGGAACTTAGAAACACCTGCGAACGCAATGCCATCGCCGATGGCTTCCGGATCCCCTTCTTTGGTCCCGCGAGAGGTGATCATTTCCTCAAACGAGTGCAACTTTTCCATCGCATCCGCAACAGGTAGCCCCACCAGTTCTTCTGTCATCACACTGGTTGAGGCTTGGGAGATCGAGCAACCTTGAGCATCGTAAGAGACGTCTTCAACCGTCTTTCCGTCGGCAGACAGGTGCACACGCAGCGTCAGCTCATCACCGCAAGATGGGTTGACGTGGTGCACCTCCGCTTCGTACGGTTCGCGCAGCCCCTTATGCCGTGGGTTCTTGTAATGGTCCAAGATTACTTCTTGGTACATAGACTCTAGGTTCATCGTCTAGGAATCCTCCTCGACTCCGAAGAAGCGGCGCGCTTCGCGAATGGCTTCAACCAAGGCGTCTACTTCCTCTTTGGTGTTGTACAGGTAGAAACTTGCTCGAGAGGTTGCCTGCACCTCGAGTTCTCTGTGAGCGGGCCACGCGCAGTGGTGGCCGGTGCGGATAGCAACACCGTGAGCATCAAGCACCTGTCCTAAATCATGCGGATGCACGCCATCGACGGTAAAAGCGATCGCACCGCCGCGCTGTTCAGCCACCGCAGGACCAGCGATAACTAATCCTGGAATCTCTTGCATTCGTTCCAGGGCATACTCCGTCAACATATGCTCGTGGCGCTGGACATTTTCCATTCCGATGGATTCCAAGAACTCGACGGCAGCACCAAGGCCAACGACCTGGCTTGTCATCTGCGTGCCAGCTTCGAACCGTTGGGGCGTCGGCGCATACGTCGAAGAGTCCATCTTGACGATCTCGATCATGGATCCACCTGTCAAAAATGGTGGAAGTTCCCTGAAGATCGACTTTCTCACGTATACGGCGCCCACACCAGACGGTCCACACATCTTATGCCCTGAGAACGCTGCAAAGTCGACGTCAAGCTCGTGAAAGTTAACAGGCATATGCGGAACAGATTGGCACGCATCAAGGACCGTGAGTGCTCCTACTGCACGAGCACGCCTCACGATTTCATCAACGTCCGCTACTGCACCAGTTACGTTTGATTGGTGCGTGAACGCAACAACTTTTACAGTATCGTCGAGTTCCAAGCTGTCAAGGTCGATGCGTCCATCAGCAGTCATCGAGTACCACTTGAGCGTTGCTCCAGTGCGGCGGGCCAGTTCTTGCCAAGGCACGAGATTCGCGTGGTGCTCCAGCTCAGTGACAACAATCGTGTCTCCGCGTTTGATCTGGTGCTTACCGGCACGATCATCACCAAGAACATATGCGACGAGGTTCAGAGCCTCAGTAGCGTTCTTCGTGAACGCAATCTCCTCCCCGTCGGCACCAACAAAGTTAGCGATACGCTCACGGGCAGTTTCATAAGCGTCTGTCGCCTCCTCAGCCAGTTGGTAGGAGCCACGATGGACTGGTGCAAATGTGTTCAGGACGAATTCTTGCTCAGCGTTCCACACAGACTGCGGACGCTGGGACGTAGCCCCGGAGTCCAAATAGACGAGGGGCTTCCCATCGCGCACGGTCCGACTCAGGATCGGGAACTCTGCGCGAATCGCGTCTGTGTTCAGTGTTCCATCGGAATGTAAGTATCCCATTAGATGAACTTTTCGTATCCCTCTGCCTCGAGAACATCAGCCAACGAGGCGTCGCCAGTCTGGATGACCTTGCCATCCGAGAAGATGTGAATGAAGTCAGGCTTCACATACTCCAGGATCCGCTTGTAGTGGGTGATCATTAGGACACCGCCGTTGGTTTCTTCCTGGTAGCGGTTGATCCCCTCGGATACGATTCGCAGCGCATCGACGTCAAGGCCGGAGTCCGTTTCGTCCATCACAGCAAACTTCGGCTTGAGCAACGACAACTGCATGACCTCATGTCGCTTCTTCTCACCGCCAGAAAAGCCTTCGTTGACCGAACGCTCAGTGAAGGAAGAGTCCATCTTCAACAAGTCGCGAGCATCATTGAGTTCACGAACCCAATCGCGAAGCTTCGGCGCTTCCCCACGAACAGCAGTCACAGCAGAGCGCATAAAGTTCGAAGAAGAGACGCCCGGCACCTCAACTGGGTACTGCATTGCCAGGAAGAGTCCGGCGCGAGCGCGTTCGTCGATATCCATCTCGAGGATGTTCTCACCATCGAGGAGTACTTCGCCTTCAGTAACTTCGTAGCGTGGATGACCAGCGAGCGTGTAGGCAAGCGTGGACTTACCGGAACCATTCGGCCCCATGATGGCGTGAGTCTCTCCGCCCTTAATAGTGAGGTTTACGCCCTTGAGAATCGGCGTTGGCTCTTGACCTTCCTCGGTCGGCAGGACGTTTGCGTGGAGGTTCTTGATTTCCAGGGTAGACATTGTTTTACTGATTCCTTTTCGTTTTACTGGTTCGTTTGCTCGAGCTCTCCGGCCACACGTGCAACGAGTTCTTCACGGAGGTCTTCGAGCGGGACCTGATTGAGGACCTCGTTAAAGAATCCGCGAATGATCAAGCGCGTGGCTTCGTCCTCAGGGATGCCCCTGGACCGGAGATAAAACACTTGCTCGTCATCGAACCGACCAACGGTTGCGGCATGGCCGGCTCCAGCGATTTCACCAGTCTCGATCTCGAGGTTTGGAATTGCGTCAGCGCGAGCACCATCCGTCAAGACCAGGTTCCGGTTCGTTTCATATGTATCTGTGCCGTGCGCGCCTGCGCGAATCAGCACATCACCGACCCAGCAGGTTCGTGCTTCTGGCAGATCCGACGCCTTGTCGCCTTGCAACGCGCCCTTGTACAGCACGTTCGACCGGCAGTTCGGAACGCTGTGGTCGACCAGCATACGGTTTTCGATGTACTGACCCGCGTCCGCAAAGTAAACGCCGTTGAGCTCGACGTCTGCCCCCGGAGCTTGGAACTTTACGCGTGGGGTGATGCGCACGATCTCGCCACCGAAAGCTGCGACGTTGTGGCGCAGTACCGAATCGCGCTCCATCAAGATGGACTGTTGACCAATGTGTACTGCGTCCAAGTCCCAGTCCGTATCTACGACTGCGCGTACGTGCGCGCCTGCGCCGATATGCCAATTGACGTTGTCTGCATGCACACCTGTGCCGGTGTACTTGACAACGATGTCAGCCTCTGCATGGGTCCCAACTTCAAAAAGGATCGTTGCAAAGGATGTCACGTCGGCGCCGGCACCAGTGATGGTGACGGTGATGGGCTTGGACAACTTGCTGTTACCAGGCACGGTAATCAAGGTGCCGGTTTTCGCGCTCGACCAGGCTTGTGCAGCAACGCGGTCTACGGGCGCGCCGGCTACTTTGAGCTGATCGTCAGCTGCGTCAAGCTCCGTGACGACGACCTCATCTGGCGCATCAATCGTGATCTGGGCGTCAGCCTGTTGCGGGAACTCCCCGTTGTGCAGACCTCGGATGCGGCGAAGTGGAATGAACCGCCAGACTTCGTCACGTCCACGTGGAACGGGAAAATCCTCAACATTGAACGACGAAAACGATCTCCCTTGTTGTTGTGAGGAGTTGCATTCGATACGGGATTAATCGTTGAAGTCATGGTGATTAGCCCACTGATCCTTCCATTTGCAATTCAATCAGACGGTTGAGCTCCAGGGCGTACTCCATCGGGAGCTCCTTGGCAATAGGCTCGACGAAGCCACGGACAATCATCGCCATAGCTTCTTCTTCGGCAATACCGCGGGACATCAGGTAGAACAGCTGCTCTTCAGAGACCTTGGAGACTTTCGCCTCGTGTCCGAGCGTAACCCGATCGTTCCTAATGTCGTTGTACGGGTAAGTGTCAGAACGAGAAATGTCATCGACAAGCAACGCGTCGCACTCAACGTTCGAGGCGGAATCATGCGCGTTTGCGTTGATCTGTACCAGGCCACGGTAGGCCGCGCGTCCGCCACTGCGCGCAACTGACTTTGAAACGATTGAACTCGAGGTGTGCGGAGCCATGTGTGTCATCTTGGCACCGGTGTCCTGGAACTGTCCTTCACCAGCAAATGCGACGGAAAGCACTTCGCCACGGGCATACTCGCCAGTCATCCAGACTGCTGGGTACTTCATCGTCACCTTTGAACCGATATTGCCGTCGACCCACTCCATCACTGCGCCCTCTTCGGCCTTAGCGCGCTTGGTGACGAGGTTGTAAACGTTGTTCGACCAGTTCTGGATCGTGGTGTACCGGCAGCGGCCACCTTTCTTCACGATGATTTCAACGACCGCGGAGTGAAGCGAGTCGGACTTGTAAATCGGGGCGGTGCATCCTTCTACGTAGTGGACGTAGGCGTCCTCATCAACGATGATGAGCGTGCGCTCGAACTGGCCCATGTTCTCGGTATTAATACGGAAGTATGCCTGGAGCGGGATATCGACGTGGACGCCCGGCGGAACATAGATAAACGAACCGCCTGACCATACTGCCGTATTCAGAGCTGAGAACTTGTTATCGCCAGCGGGGATGACCGAGCCGAAGTACTCCTTAAAGATGTCCTCGTGCTCGCGAAGCGCGGTGTCAGTGTCTACGAAGATGACACCCTTCTTTTCGAGATCCTCACGAATCTGGTGGTAGACAACCTCAGATTCGTACTGCGCAGCAACACCAGCGACTAGGCGCTGCTTTTCTGCCTCAGGAATGCCAAGCTTGTCGTACGTATTCTTAATGTCTTCAGGAAGGTCATCCCAGCTCGTAGCTGGTTGCTCCGTAGAGCGGACATAGTACTTAATGTTGTCAAAGTCGATGCCACTCAGGTCTGCGCCCCAAGTCGGCAGTGGCTTCTTTTCAAAAATGTCCAAAGCCTTGAGGCGCTGTTCCAGCATCCATTCTGGCTCTTCCTTAATGCCAGAAATGTCCTTGACTACCCCAGCGTTAAGACCACGCTTTGCTGCCTGCCCGGCAGCGTCTGGGTCGTGCCACCCGTAGTTGTAGCTACCGATTGACTCGATAATCTCTTCGTCGTTCATTGGTTTCTCTAAACCGGGTGCGGGATTAGCTTTCGTCATTATTTTCCGCTCCTTTCAGATACGTTATTTTTCGGCCCGTGAACAGCAGCGAGTGGAATGTTTGTTGTGCAGACACCATTGCCCTCTGTAATGGAGGCAAGTGGTTGGATATGTCGGCCTACGATCTTAGCGATCATTTCTTGCTCTGCTTCGCAAATTTCGGGATGCGCAGACGCTACTTGTGACACCGGGCAGTGATGCTGACAAATTTGAATTCCAGTTCCTGCCTGAGTCACCGAGGCAACATAGCCGTGACGCTCTAAAACGGACACGACTTCGAGCACGACTGATTCAAGGTCGCCACTGCTTGATCGCTCCGAAATCGGCTCCACTTCTTCAAGGATGCGTTCAATCCTAGTTTTGGCGAACTCTTTGACTGCTTCATGGCCGCCAAGTTCTTCAAGAGCTTCGATTGCATCAAGCGCCATATTCTCATAGTTGCTACCGAAGCTTTCTCGGCCTTCTTCCGTCAAGCAGTAGTGCTTCGCGGGACGGCCTCGCGGTGGCTCTTCTCCAGCAACCGGCAGTGGCTCACACGTCTCAATGAGTCCAGCCTCAGTGAGCTTATCCAGGTGCCGACGGATACCGGCAGCTGAAATTCCAGTTTGCTCACCAAGCGTTGATGCAGTCACCGGTCCGCTTTTCAGCAAGAGCGCCATCACTCGCTTGCGAGTGCCACCGTCAACTGACCGCGCTTGGTTCAGCACTGGCTCACCTCGCTTCGATCTGCTTTGATCTCTGACTTTCCAACCGATTGGCTGTACACCGACCGGCCTTTACACAACACTACTGTGTCCTAATTCAATGTGCACGTTTAACCCGGTCGTTCGGCTACAATCTTGCCTGTGTTGTTCCAGGATTCACCGATAAAGTCTTTGCTTGATGCGTTTCCTCGCATCGGCAAGCCTGGATCACGGTCGGCTGGGCTCCACCGAGTCTCTAAAGAGGTTTGGCGAGGACAAGACTTTCGTTCAACCAACTACGCTGAGCAGAACCGGTTCGCCGTACTTAGATGGCTGGGTTTGGTCGGCACACTTCTCATTGGCTTGGGAGGCCTCGGGGGCGGGGCCTTGCCGGTCGTCGATAATCCTTGGTTCTCTCTGCCTGGCGGGGCCTTGCTTGGCCGAATGATGCAAGCGTCGTCTTCCATAGTTCTGTTCGGAGTAGGACTCTTGGTCTCCGCTTGGCTGTGTATGGGCCCCTTCGTTGGCGTAAGTGGCCAGAGGCCCCGCGTTTCGACGCCGCTTCTCATGCGAACATTCGTTGTATGGGTTGCTCCTCTGGTGATTACCGCTCCCCTCTTTACCCAAGACATCTATTCATACTTAGCTAATGGTGCAATTGTCCGGTTTGGTCTTGACCCGTACTCCGCTGGACCAGTCGAGCTTCTCGGGCCAGAACACCATCTAGCGCGCTCGGTCCCGTTTATTTGGGCGCATTCTCCAAGCCCCTACGGGCCTGTCGCGTTAGGTATTGCAGCGGCAATTTCTCGTATTACTGCTGACTCTATTGTGCTCGGGGTGATTGCGCACCGCGTCGTATCACTCGTCGGAGTGCTCGCCGCAGCGTGGGGGATCCGAAAGATTGCCGGCCGCTGTGGCGTACCAGAGACTGCCGCACTGTGGCTCGGGGTGCTCAATCCGCTAACGATTCTGCATCTCATTGGTGGCATCCATAATGAAGCGATCATGCTCGGATTGGTGTTAGTCGGGTTTGAGCTAGGACTTCGCGGGGCCGACAGGTTGAGGACCATCAGTTCAGCGCAAGCGTGGGGTTACCTGGCTCTCTCCGCGATCACCATTACCTGCGGAGGACTAGTCAAAGTGACAGGCTTTCTCGGTCTCGGTTTTATAGGCATGGCAATCGCTCGTGTGCTTGGGCAACGCCAGCGCAAAGCTACAGCCCTTAGCATCGCGGTGCTTTTTCAGACAGTTATTCTCATTGTCACTACTGCCGCCGTTTCACTTATAACAAGCATTGGGCTCGGATGGGTCACTGGTCAAGGCGGAGCAGCATCGATTCGTAGCTGGCTCTCGATCTCAACAGACGTGGGCGTAATCAGCGGCTTTCTAGGAATGCTGCTTGGTCTCGGCGACCACATTGACGCAGTTCTCATTGTCACCCGCGGGATTGGAGTGGCCATCGCGGTGGCGTTTCTGGTTCGCCTACTGTGGGCTACGTTGCGGGGAGCCATTCACCCTGCAGGTGGACTTGGCGTCGCAACGCTCGTGCTTGTTATATTCTTCCCAGTTGTACACCCTTGGTACCCTCTGTGGGCTATTTATCCCCTTGCTGCATGGGCAAATAGGTTCTTTTTCCGCGCCGGGGTGGCTGTGTACTCTGCTGTATTTAGTTTTCTGGTACTACCGCGTGGTCTCGGCCTGCAAGCAAAGACAGTTTTCACTATTTACGGTGTCGCAGCCTGTTGTTTTGTCGTATTTGTTGGGCTCAGTTTCCTGTTGTATCGGCGCTTTGGTGCCGGCAGGCTACACTAGCTATCCATGAACGCGCCTGTTCTTTCAGTTGACAATGTGAAGAAAACTTTTGGGGACGTTACTGCTGTAGATGGAGCATCGTTTGCCGCAAAAGAAGGAACCGTGCTGGCTTTGCTCGGTCCGAATGGAGCCGGCAAGACAACGACCATCGAGATGTGTGAAGGATTCACCCGGCCAACCTCAGGGACAATCACGGTACTAGGCGAAAACCCTGCAACCCACCCTCAGCGTGTGCGAGACCGAATTGGGATCATGCTGCAGGGTGGCGGATCATATTCGGGCGTCAAAGTCAGAGAAATGCTGAAGCTTTCGGCTTCATACAACGCAAATCCTCACGACCCTGAGTGGCTCATGGCCCTCCTAGGGCTCGAGGGAGTCGCCAATACCACGTATCGACGCCTCTCCGGAGGGCAAAAGCAACGCTTGTCCCTGGCGCTTGCACTTATAGGTCGTCCGGAGCTGGTTTTTCTTGATGAGCCAACCGCTGGCATGGACGCACAGTCACGCAACGCTGTGTGGGATATTGTTTCTGCACTAAAACGTGACGGAACCACGATCGTCCTGACTACGCACCTGATGGACGAGGCGGAGTCGCTCGCCGATGACATTGTGATCATGGATCATGGAAAGGTTGTCGCCGAAGGTTCACCGGCGGACCTGACCAGCGGATCATTTGAGCAGCAAATCACGTTTGGTACGGCGCAACCACTCGACCTCGAGAAGCTGAAGCAGCACGTGGCTTTGTGTCAGATCGATACAGCTGTGGCCCAAGTTCGCCCAATGCGCTACGTAGTCAACGGTTCGGTTTCTCCTGAACTTGTCGCCTGTATTACCGAAGAAGCACTTCGCCAATCCGTGCTGATTCGGGATATGCAAGTAAGCCACATGGCGTTGGAAGAAGTGTTTTTGAACATCACCGGTAAGGAATTAAGGAGCTAGCGGTGCACATCAAGGAAGGAACCTTTACGCCCGCCCCGCAACGGTCTTCGAAGTTTGCGATGGCCAGCGCTCAGGGACTCATCGAAAGCAAGCTGATGCTCCGTCACGGCGAACAGTTGGTGCTCAGCATCTTCATCCCGGCAGCGTTGCTCATCGCATCAGTATATTTGCCTGTTTTTGGGGATGACTACAGCCTCGACACCCTGGTGCCGATGGTGTTTGCCGTCGCGGCGACCAGCTCTGGATTTACGGGCCAGGCGATTTCGCTCGCCTTTGACCGCCGATACGGTGCGCTGAAGCGGACCGGTGCTTCCGGAGTCCCACCGTGGACGATCATCGTCGGAAAAATCCTTGGCGTGGTCGCGATGGTCTGCGTCCAGATTGCGGTGCTAGGAGCTGTTGCAGGTTTCCTTGGCTGGCGCCCCTCAGTCGTTGGCGCGGTGCTTGGTGCCTGCGTCTTGTTCCTGGGGGTTGCTTGCTTTACTTCCTTGGGCTTGCTCATGGGCGGCTCGCTAAGTTCCGAGATGGTCCTTGCCATTTCGAATTTAATGTGGGTGATCATGATGGGAATCGTGGGTTGGGTCGTCTATTCTGGCGACCTTAGCCACGCTGGTTGGTGGAACCTAGTACCCACGGTTTCGCTGGCAGCTGGTATTTCTGATGCACTCGCGCTGACTGCGAATGGTCCTGCGTTGCTTAGCTTGCTAGCGTGGCTCATCGTCGGCGTTGGCTCAAGCGTTCGCTTCTTCCGTTTCGATGATTAAGGCCATGCGCTCATCGACTAAGATTCGAGCCTGAATAGTCGAACGTGTTTTATACGTCCAAGGAAAGTGCATGACTTTACAACAGACCGGTGCGCCGATGACGCATCAGGATAAAAAGCAAGCCCCCAGTCTGAAGTTGCAACGAACTCTAGCCATGATTCTCTTGCTCTGCCAAGGCGGGATCACCGTAACAGGGTCGTTGGTGCGAGTGACCGGTTCGGGGCTTGGTTGCAATACGTGGCCACTTTGCCATGAAGGTTCGCTTGTCCCCGTCGCTGGTGCCGCACCTTGGATTCACCAAGCCATTGAGTTTGGAAACCGCCTGCTTACTTTCGTGGTCGCGGCTGCCGCGATCGCCGTGCTTTGGGCTGTCTACCGCGCATCCCGCGGTCGAGATGTCCAATTCTTGGCATGGTTCTCCCTCGTCGGCGTGGTTGTCCAGGCGATTATCGGCGGTATTTCTGTTCGCCTTGATTTGCAGTGGTGGGCGGTCGCCGTGCACTTCTTGCCTTCGATGGTGCTCGTGTGGGTCGCTGCATTGCTCTACATGCGTTTGGCAGAAGACGAGTCCACGGTTGCTCAAGACCGCTACCCCGGGCACATCCGAGTGATCGCCGTGATCGCTGCCGTTGCGTTGAGCTGTGTACTTGTGACAGGAACGATGGTGACAGGGTCCGGCCCGCACTCGGGTGACGCAAGCGTCGGTATGGAAGGTCGACTTGCGATTGACACAGCGTTGTTGGCATATATTCACGCAGGGTGCATGTACGCGTATCTACTTCTTACAGTGATCACATTTTTCCTGCTACGTAGAGCGAAAGCCCCGCATGCGGCACAGAAAACTTCCTGGATTCTTCTTGGACTCATCGTGGTCCAGTGGGCAGTAGGTTTAAGCCAGTACTACATGGGCGTGCCGCGTTGGACGATTCCGATCCATATTGGGCTGTCGTCTCTAGTTGTAGCGTTCACCGCGTTCTTGTACGCGCACGCTGTGCGTCGTGAGTTGCTGTATCGCTAGACGCAAACACCATGTAGCCTGAGAAAGTATGAAAGCGATTGAGTTCGACGCGCAGCAGGTGCGTTGCATTGATATCGCTTCACCGTTCCCCAGCGATAGAGAACTTCTAGTCGAAGTCCTCTACGCTGG
This sequence comes from Corynebacterium sp. UMB2355A, assembly GCF_033877495.1. Taxonomy (NCBI): domain Bacteria; kingdom Bacillati; phylum Actinomycetota; class Actinomycetes; order Mycobacteriales; family Corynebacteriaceae; genus Corynebacterium; species Corynebacterium sp. UMB2355A. The sequence goes on from NZ_CP138855.1 coordinate 190,306, forward strand.
GTTTTTTCTTCACGACACCTCCTTCGGCAACCAAGGATGCGGTCGTGTCCTGAAAGACCCCCTCGACGAGGTTGCGCCAGGAACTGTGGTTGCGTGGAGCGATGCCACCGGCCCCATCGCCGAGCAGGTTGTCGTTGACCGAAGCCGGGTAGTCGCTGTATCGGACCTGATCGCCCCACGCATTGGTGCTTCAATGTTGAGGCCGGGAATGGCCGCAAGTTATTCGCTATTCGAAGTTTTGAAGCTTGTGCAAGGTGAAGCTGTCGTCGTCACGAATGCAGGTTCCGCAATTGGGTTGTACATGATTGCAATCGCTCGAGAGAAGGACATCATCGTGTATGCCGTTTCGGAAAGCGAGGAAGGCCGAGTAGCAGCAGATGAGGCTGGAGCAACAGCCGTATTCAGTGGCCAGCCAGGGACTGCTGCACAGATCAAAACGCTCAATGATGGGATCGGGGTGGATGCAGTTGTGCTAACACGCCCCGACTTCAAAAATGGCTTTGCGCACGAAGTTGGGCGCAGCTCTGCGCGTACGTGTTGCTATGAGGACTTAGCGTCGATACGAATGGATGCCAACGGCTTCCGTAAGCATGCACAGACCGTGACCAGAGTGCTCGAAGAAACACGATGGGAACCGCCAGTTCACGTGTGTGAATCAATAGATGACGCCAGCTCGCTACTGGGTTCCGAAACTTCGGAGGTTTGTGACAATGACCTTGGAGCCATCAAGCTCCAAGGATCCACGTGCTAGAAGAAGGTAGCGAATAGTGGAGTCCAACCGAGCACCGCATCAACGGAAAGCCCCAAGAACAACGCCGCAAGATAGTTGTTGGAGAGAATAAACAGCTTGAGCGGTTTCACCTTCTCCCCGCGCTTTACCCCAGCATGCAGCTGTGTGGCAACGGCGAGGAACAATGCACCCGAAATCAGCGCGGTTGCAAGATAGATCCACGAGGTGGCGGGAACCAGGAGCAGGGACACCCCGACGGTCCACCATGAGTAAATGAGAATCTGACGGGTTGTCTCCGCAGGGGAGGCTACCACCGGCAGCATCGGGACATTAGCGCGGGCGTAATCCGCTCGGTACTTCATTGCCAGCGCCCAAGTGTGCGGTGGCGTCCAGAAGAAGATGATCATGAACATCACGATCGCCTGCCACCACGCATCCTTGGAGCCGTCGGTGACATTATCTCTAATTGCCGCCCAACCGACCATCACAGGCATGCAACCTGCTGCGCCGCCCCAGATGACGTTCTGCCAAGTTCGCCTCTTCAGCCACTTTGTATACACATAGATATAGAAGAAGTTGGTCAGAATGATAAAGAACGCCGCGAGCCACGACTTACACAGGAATCCAAGCCAAAGCACACTCGCGACGAGAAGCGCCCAAGCAAATACGGCGGCTTTCTGTTTGGTGACCTTTGCCCGGACAAGTGGCCGTGCACGCGTTCGCCCCATTTTCTGGTCAATGTCGTAGTCGGCGACCATGTTAAATGCATTTGCCGCACCGGCCCCCATCCAACCACCGAACAGCGTTGCAAGAATGAGCCACACGTGCACAGTGCCACGGTCTGCTTGCAACATTGCGGGGATAGCTGCCACTAGAAGAAGTTCAATGACCCTGGGCTTCGTAAGCGCGAAGTATGCCTTGATGGTCTCCAATACTTCTCCTCCACATCAAACTTCAACCGTTCGGCTAGAACTCTTACGGAACATTGGTTCGCGTTCAGGTGTCGAGCATTTCGGCTGATATGGTACCGCAACGCATTACACGATGATCTTTTCAGCCCTTTTATACTTTGACCCTCCCGGTGATGTTAGCCTCCGCTCACCAATTTGTCAGAATTAACGTGGCGGCTACACCCGCGAGTTTTCTTCGCACAACACCGTTGGGTGTCACCACCACAAAGCGAGTTTTACACTAGGCTGGGTCCTGTTCTGTTTCCATAGCATGAATCGAGGATTCTGTGACGCTTTCAGCTGAACTTCAAGCAAAAACTGTACGTAACTATCCCGAAGACTGGACCGACGTGGATACGCGGGCAGTTGATACAGCCCGAATCCTCGCGGCTGACGCCGTGGAAAACTGCGGCTCTGGGCACCCAGGCACCGCGATGTCGCTCGCACCTCTTGCATATACGCTCTACCAGCGGGTGATGAATGTCGACCCCGCTGACCCACATTGGGCAGGGCGCGATCGCTTCGTATTGTCAAACGGCCACTCTTCCCTGACACAGTATGTTCAGCTCTACCTGGGGGGCATGGGACTTGAGCTCAAAGACCTCCAGCAGCTTCGTACCTGGGGTGCTAAGACTCCCGGTCACCCTGAGTACAACCACACGGACCACGTAGAGATTACAACTGGCCCGCTCGGCCAGGGGTTGGCATCAGCAGTTGGTATGGCGATGGCTTCGCGCCGGGAACGTGGGCTGTTTGACCCTGAGGCTCCGGCTGGCGAATCGCCGTTCGATCATTTCATCTACGTCGTGGCTGGAGACGGTTGTCTTCAGGAAGGTGTCACTTCGGAGGCTTCATCGCTCGCAGGGACGCAGCAGCTTGGAAACCTGATTGTATTCTGGGATGACAACAGGATTTCGATCGAGGATGATACCCAGATCGCGTTCACTGAAGACGTTATGAAGCGCTACGAGGCCTACGGCTGGCAAACACTAACGGTTGAGTCCGGCGAGGACGTCGTCGCGATTGAGAAAGCGATCAAGGAAGCACAGTCCGACACCAATCGCCCAACGATCATTCAGGTAAAGACGGTCATCGGCTTCCCTGCTCCTACGCTGCAAAACACGGGTGCAGTACACGGCGCAGCTCTCGGTGCGAAAGAAATCGCAGCTGTCAAAAAGATTCTCGGCTTTGATCCGGAGATTCACTTCCCGGAGGAAGAGTCCGTTATCACCCATACTCGAAAGCTCCGGGACCGTGGTGCTGCGAAGCGTAAACAGTGGGACGAGACGTTTGCTGTTTGGGCTGAGGCCAACCCAGAGAAGAAGGCCCTGTTTGACCGATTGACGGCTCGAGAGCTCCCATCCAACTGGTCGCAGGACTTCCCAACTTGGGACGCTGACGAAAAGGGCCTTGCTACCCGTAAGGCTTCTGAAGCAGTAATCCAGGCTGCGGCTGCGGCCCTTCCAGAGCTTTGGGGTGGCTCCGCAGACCTTGCAGGCTCCAATAACACCCTTATCAAGGGGGCTGCATCGTTCGGGCCTCAGGCGATTTCTACCGATATGTTCAGCGCTGAGCCGTACGGTCGTAATTTGCACTTCGGCATCCGCGAACATGCCATGGGCGCGATCATGAACGGCATTGCACTGCACGGCAACACACGAGTTTACGGCGGTACGTTCCTGATTTTCTCCGAGTATCTCTACCCGGCAATTCGCGTCGCAGCACTTTCAGGTATCGACGGCTACTACGTCTTCACGCACGACTCGATCGGCCTGGGCGAAGACGGTCCGACCCACCAGCCGGTTGAAACGCTCACTGCGCTTCGAGCCATCCCGGATATGGCGGTGATCCGACCGGCCGACGCGAATGAAACGTCTGCTGCGTGGAAGTCTGCGCTGGAGGCTAAGCCGATGCCGAAGGCACTGGCGCTTTCCCGTCAGAACCTCCCTGTGCTTGAGGGCACAAAGGAAAAGGCATTCGAAGGTGTTGCTCGCGGTGCGTACGTACTCGTGGACTCCTCTACCCCGACGCCTGATTTGATTCTGATGGCTTCTGGCTCGGAAGTGCAGCTTGCTGTTGAGGCTGCGAAGTCCTTGGAAGCCGAAGGTATCGGAACTCGAGTTGTCTCGGTGCCTTGCATGGAGTGGTTTACGCAGCAATCGCCGGAGTACATTGAATCGGTACTTCCTGCAGAGGTTCGAGCAAGGGTCTCTGTCGAGGCCGGTCTGTCCATGCCATGGCATCGTTTTGTAGGCGACGCCGGTCAGTGTGTTTCCTTGGAGCACTTTGGTGCCTCCGCACCAGGTCCAGAGCTCTTCGAGCGGTTCGGCTTTACAGCAGACAACGTTGCAGCAGCCGGACGCGCGTCTGTAGCAGCGGTGCAGCGATAGTTGAAGAGTTGTCCTGGTCAAGCCCTCCCCTAGCTTGGCCAGGCCCATTTTTTAGAAAGGAATCTGAGCATGAACACAGTTGAAAGGCTTCGGGAGCTCGGCACGTCCACTTGGCTGGATGATCTCTCTCGCCAGCGCATCGCCACTGGCAATCTAGAAGCAGTCAAACGTGAGAAGTCGGTCGTTGGCGTGACAACCAACCCTGCAATTTTTGCTTCAGCAATGTCGACTGGAAGCGCGTACGACGAGCAAATCCAACAGTTGAGAGCGTCAGGTGCCAGCCCCGACGAGGCGGTTTACGTGATGAGCATTGACGACGTCCGCGACGCGTGCGACATCTTCCAGGACATCTACGATGCGACCGACGGCCTTGATGGTCGCGTTTCCATCGAGGTTGACCCCCGCTATGCTCACGACGAAGCGAAGACGATCGCTCAAGCGAAAGAGCTGTGGGCACGCGTGGGTAAACCGAATGCAATGATCAAGATTCCAGCCACAGACGCCTCGTTGCCAGCAGTCACAGCAGCACTGGCAGCTGGTATTTCAGTGAATGTCACGCTGATCTTCTCTGTGGAGCGCTACCGCGAGGTCATTCGCGCGTACAAGGAAGGTATTCGGCAGGCTGCAGCCAACGGCCACGATGTCTCAACCATTCATTCTGTTGCCTCATTCTTCGTGTCTCGCATGGACACCGAAGTCGATGCTCGCCTTGAGCAAATTGCTACTTCTGAAGCACTTGCGTTGCGAGGCAAAGCAGGCGTGGCAAACGCTCAACTGGCATACCGCTTGTTCCTTGAGGAATTTTCTTCGTTGGATGACCTTCCAGCTGGTGCCAACGTTCAACGCCCGCTGTGGGCCTCGACTGGTGTAAAGAACCCTGAGTACCCTGCCACGTTGTATGTGTCTGAGCTGGCTGGCCCAAACACGGTCAACACCATGCCGGAATCAACTATCGACGCCACCCTGGCTAGCGACAGTCTTCACGGCGATACTTTGTCTGCCAGTGCTGACGACGCGCAGAAGACGTTTGACGCTATCACCGCTGCAGGAATCGACTTGTCTGATGTCGTGCGAGTCCTCGAGCAGGAGGGCGTCGATAAGTTTGTTGATGCGTGGCAAGAATTGCTAAATTCCATGTCGGAAAAGCTGCAATAAAAAGGAGTACATGTGAGTGACGAGAGCACGCATTGGGTGAACCCGCTTCGGTCCCCCGAGGATAAGCGGCTTCCCCGCATTGCGGGTCCGTCTGGGATGGTGATCTTCGGTGTAACTGGAGATCTAGCTCGGAAAAAGCTCCTGCCGGCAATTTACGACCTCGCGAACCGGGGTCTCCTCCCACCGGGCTTTGCTCTCGTCGGGTTTGGGCGTCGAAACTGGTCTAAACAAGATTTTGAGGACTATGTGCGTGAAGCCGTTGAAGCATCTTCCCGCACCGCGTTTAATACGAACGTTTGGGACCGGCTCGCAGAAGGTATGCAGTTCGTCTCGGGCTCGTTTAATGACGACGCCGCGTTCGACGCCCTAGCCAATACACTGCGCTCGACCGATGAAACACGGGGGACGAACGGAAACTGGGCCTTTTACCTTTCTGTGCCGCCCGAGCACTTTTCGAGCGTTGTCCACCAGCTGGACCGCAGTGGAATGGCACAGCCTCAAGATCACGGCTGGCGCCGAGTGATCATCGAGAAGCCATTCGGGCATGATCTGGAATCCGCCAAAGAGCTAAACCGAGTAGTGAATTCAGTGTTCCCTGAGCGATCCGTATTCCGAATCGATCACTATCTCGGCAAAGAAACCGTGCAGAACATTATGGCTCTGCGTTTCGCAAACCAGATGTTTGAACCAGTGTGGAATTCGCACTACATCGACCACGTACAAATCACGATGGCTGAAGATATTGGGCTCGGCGGCCGCGCAGGCTATTACGACGGTATTGGTGCAGCACGAGACGTCATCCAAAACCACCTGATTCAGCTGCTCGCCTTGATCGCTATGGAGGAGCCGACGTCGTTCTCCCCGGGGCGTCTTCGTGCGGAGAAACTCAAGGTCCTCCGCGCTACGACTCCCGTCGAGCCGTTCGATGAGACGACCGCACGCGGCCAATACGTAGCGGGCTGGCAAGGTTCTGAACGCGTAATCGGGCTCCGGGAGGAGTCCGGGTTTGACCCCAACTCTGCAACCGAAACCTATGCGGCCTGTACGTTAGAGATAAACTCGCGTCGCTGGGCAGGTGTTCCTTTCTACCTTCGCACTGGTAAGCGCCTCGGGCGTCGAGTGACTGAGATTGCCCTGGTCTTTAAGCGTCCTCCGTACCAGCCGTTCGAAGACGATCAGACAAAACTACTTACGAACAATGCAGTCGTTATCCGCGTGCAGCCGGACGAAGGCGTGCTGATGCGCTTTGGTTCCAAGGTGCCTGGAACTGCATTTGAAGTTAGGGATGTCAACATGGATTTCTCGTACGCGGAGGCATTTACGGAACAGTCTCCCGAAGCATACGAGCGGCTCATCCTCGATGCACTACTCGACGAATCTAGCTTGTTTCCAACCAATGCGGAAGTCGAGCGGAGCTGGGAAATCCTCGATCCAATTCTCAACTACTGGGAGTCGCACGGACATCCAGATGAATATCGTGCGGGCACTTGGGGGCCCGCATCAGCAGACGCGATGCTGGCCAAGGACGGCCGCCAATGGCGTCGTCCATAATGTGTGCAAACAACGAACGTGAGGCTTAATCCTTGATTGTCACTCTTCCCGACACGACCACCCGCGATGTGTCCACAGCGCTCCTAGAGGCTCGTGAAAATTACTCGTTGGCGACTGGGCGCGTGCTCACACTCTTGGTCGCTGCACATGCCGAGGATGATGTCGATTCTATTCTGGAGACGGTCCGGAACGCGACCATGGAGCACCCGGCTCGAGTTCTCGTCTTGTTGCTCGACTGCCAGAGCGAGCAAACCTGGATGGATGCAGAGGTAATCGTCGCGGCGGACGCTGGCGCCTCTGAGATGGTTGTCATGACTCTCCACGGTGAACTTACCCAGCATCTTGACGCGGTGGTCACCCCGCTGTTGCTGCCCGATACCCCTATCGTTGCTTGGTGGCCCACAACTGTGCCAGATGTTCCTGCAGAAGCAGAGCTGGGTAATATCGCGCACCGCAGAATCACGAATGCGTGGCGCACTATGGGGGCAGAATGCATAGAGCAGCTGGCTAAGGCGTACGTCCCAGGTGATTCGGACATGATGTGGTCTAAAATCACGCCATGGCGCGGCGTTGTCGCCTCAGCTTTCGACCGCTATAAACAGCAACCACGCCGGATCTTGCTCAGCGGTATTACCGAGCATCCAAGCGTACAAATCGCAGCCTCTTGGCTCAATGCCTGCTTTGGCGTTGAGGTAACTGTGCAAAACGTAGCAGACGCCGACGCCATTCCTGGCTCCCCAATCCAACACCTATCGCTGGACTGCGAACAAGGCTCTGTGCAGGTACAAATTGTTGATGAGCACACCGTGCGAGTTTCCGTACCGGGATACCCTGATGCGTTTGTTGCACTGAGTGCTCGCTCGGACGCAGAATGCCTCGCTGAGGAGCTACGCCACCTCGATCCTGACGCCATGTATGCTCGGGCTTTGTTACATAACCTCCCTTAACTTCGCACCGAAAGAGGGTCGACGGATGTCCAATACAGTCAAGACCAACACCTTTACAAATCTCGAACAGCTTATCGACGTCTCCACCTCCGCATTCCAAACGTTGATTTCAGAGATCCACAGCTCCCCTACCGGTGGCGTAAACGGCGACGGAACCGCACGTGTTGTGCTTACTGGCGGAACAGCCGGAATCCGGTTCCTTGAATCGCTTGTTTCATCAGATATCGACTGGTCCAGGGTGAAGCTATTCTTTGGCGACGAGCGCAACGTAGCCGTCAGCCATCCTGATTCGAATGAAGGCCAGGCCCGGGCAGCGTTGCTCGATCATATCAATATCCCAGAAGGAAACATTTTCGGGTATGGGTTGGACGGAAGGACGATGGAGCCCGCTGTCACTCGTTATGAAGCGCACCTGAAAGTTGAGGCGCCTGAGGGGTTCGACCTCCACCTACTGGGAATGGGCGGTGAAGGCCACATTAATTCGCTATTCCCACATACGCCTGCTGTGAGAGAGGACGCCGCTCTGGTTGTTGCTGTGACGGATTCGCCAAAACCACCTGCGGAACGTGTTTCGTTGACACTACCTGCTGTTTGGAAAGCACAAAAGGTCTGGCTTCTTGTTTCTGGTGCAGAGAAGGCAGAAGCTGCGTCCGCAGTTGCAAACCGGGCAGAGTATCTTGACTGGCCAGCGGCCGGTGCTGTCGGCAAGGAAGAAACGATCTTGTGGGTCACCGAAGACGCGGCACCACGTTAGATTCCCGCAGATTCGGATTTTTGACCAACGAAAAGGCCCGCCGGAAGCTTATTGCTCCAGGCGGGCCTTTTGCTAGCGGCTAGGCAGCAAAAGTCTGAATTAGATTCAGGCCCACGATGCATACAAGCCAGATGAGCGTAATGATAACCGTGTAACGGTCGAGGTTCTTCTCCACGATAGTGGAGCCGGACAGGTTAGCCTGCACGCCACCACCGAACAGGCTCGAAAGCCCGCCTCCCTTGCCTTTGTGAAGCAGCACGAACACTGTCATCAAGACCGCAGCGATTACGAGCACGATCTCAAGAGCCAACGTCATGGTGGTAAATCCTCACTATAAAACCTACATTGATGTAACTCGGACCAGACTACACGAAGTCACCGAATGGTGTTATTCGACGCGCTCTGGTCCGAGCGACATATCTTGCAAATCTACTGTACTGCCTGGGCAGCCGCAGCAGCCAATTTCGCGAAATCCTGGCCGTCAAGAGACGCACCTCCGACCAGACCACCGTCAACATCAGGCTGAGCGATGATCTCACCGACAGTTTCCGTCTTTACGGATCCGCCGTACAAAATACGGATGCCATCAGCAACCGCATCACCGGCCAAGTCACGGATCAGGCCGCGAATAGCCTGGCACACTTCCTGCGCATCGGAGGCAGAGGCAACCTTGCCAGTGCCGATAGCCCATACCGGCTCATATGCAATGACGGTCTTCTCCAACTCCTCGTTGCTCAAACCGTCCAGGGATTTCTTCGTCTGCTCTACGACGTAGTCGACATGGGTGCCTTGTTCGCGAATGTCTAGCGGCTCACCGACACACACGATTGGGTTCATGCCGTGCTCAAGTGCCTTCTTTGCCTTGCGGGAAACTAGCTCATCGTCCTCACCGTGGTACTCACGGCGTTCTGAGTGGCCGACAACTACCCACGTGCAGCCAAGCTTCTCCAGCATTGTGGCCGAAACTTCACCAGTGTAGGCACCAGCATCGTGCGCTGACACGTCCTGTGCACCATATGTGATCTGCAGCTTGTCGCCTTCAACGAGAGTCTGGATAGAACGAAGGTCGGTAAACGGCACGGTCAATGCAACGTCCACGAACTCATAGCCGTCCTTCGGGAAAGCGAACGCGAGTTTCTGGGCCGAAGCGATTGCTTCGAGATGGTCGTGGTTCATCTTCCAGTTACCAGCAATCAGTGGTTTGCGAGACATATTCATACTCCTTTTCAACAACGACTACTGTCCAAGTACAGCAACGCCGGGCAGCTCTTTGCCCTCGATCAGCTCGAGCGATGCGCCACCGCCCGTAGAGATGTGGGAGAACCCAGCCTCATCGAGGCCCAGAATGCGAACAGATGCTGCGGAATCGCCGCCACCGACCACCGTGAAGGACCCGTTGTCCTTCGTAGCAGCGATCATTGCTTCAGCAACGGCTTTTGTGCCAGAGGCGAACGCTGGAAACTCGAAGACGCCCATTGGCCCGTTCCAGAACACGGTCTTCGAGCTCTTCAGCGCCTCACCATAACGCGCGGCAGTCTTCGGGCCAATGTCGAGAGACATCCAGCCTTCCGGAATAGCGTCGGCCGCGACGGTCTGCTTCTCTGCATCCTTTGCAAACTCAGACGCTGCGATCAGGTCCTCAGGCAATAGCAGCTTGTCGCCGAAACGGCCGATGAGGTCCTTGCAGGTCTCAATCATGTCTTCCTGCAACAAAGAGTTTTGAACGTTGTAGCCCTGTGCAGCCAGGAAGGTGTAGCACATGCCGCCACCGATAATTACCTTGTCAGCCTTCGCCGCAAGTGCCTCGATGACTCCCAACTTGTCGGAAACCTTCGAACCGCCAAGCACAACAACGTATGGATGATCTGGAGCATCCTTCACCTTGCTCAGAGTCTTGACTTCCTTCTCGACGAGGTAACCAGCGTAGGCAGGAAGCTTCTTAGCAACATCGTAGACGGAGGTTTGTGCGCGGTGTACTACACCGAAACCGTCAGAAACAAACGCGCCGTTGTCCGCAGCTAGTGCTACAAGCTCAGCTGCGAACTCAGTGCGCTCAGCCTCGTCCTTCGAGGTCTCGCGTGGGTCAAAGCGTACATTCTCGAGAAGCAGAATCTCGCCACCGGTAAGCCCATTTGCCCGCTCATGTGCATCCTCACCAGAAACATCACCGGCGAGCGCTACGAACTGACCTAGGCGCTCACTTAGGGCTTCAGCCACTGGCTTCAAGGAGAACTTAGGGTTCACTTCCCCCTTTGGGCGGCCGAGGTGAGCCATGACAATGACTTTCGCGCCACCTTCCAAGAGCGCCTTCAAAGTTGGCAGTGATGCGTCGATACGACCAGCATCGGTAATATTGCCGTCCTCATCAAGCGGAACGTTGAAGTCAGAACGGACCAGGATGTGGCGATCTTCGACGCCTTCATCCAGAAGCTGTTGCAGCGTTTTCATTGTCATGGGACTCTCCTCAGTTGACTGTTGTTTGCAGTAGTTTTCTTTTCAAACAGTAGCGAAAGAAATGGCCCGAAGTGTGCGTACTGCACACCCGGGCCGTTCTAGGTCTTATGCCAAGTTATCCGCGACGTGCTTCGTCATGCGGACGAACTGAGAGGTGTAGGACCACTCGTTGTCGTACCAAGCAATCAGCTTGACCAGGTTGCCGTCGATGACGCGGGTCATCCCAGCATCGAAGATGGAACCATGGGTGTTGCCGATGATGTCGGAGGAAACGATTGGATCCTCGGTGTACTCAAGCGCCTTGCCAAACTCTGGGTCCTGAGCAGCCTTCTTGATTGCTGCGTTCACCTCATCAACGGTGACGTCCTTGTTCAGCTCGACGGTCAGGTCGGTTGCGGAACCGGTGATCGTTGGCACGCGCATTGCGAAGCCATCCAGCTTGCCCTCAAGTGCAGGCAGAACCAGGGCAACTGCCTTAGCAGCACCCGTCGTGGTTGGGACGATGTTCTGAGCTGCTGCACGGGCACGACGCAGGTCCTTGTGAGGTGCGTCCTGAATGCGCTGGTCGCCAGTGTAAGCGTGAATGGTGGTCATCAGACCGGACTTGATGCCGAACTGCTCTTCCAGAATCTTCGCGACTGGTGCAAGGGAGTTCGTGGTGCAAGATGCAGCGGAGATAATCTGCTGATCATTGCTGTAGTCGGTGTGGTTGACGCCCCAGACGTAGGTGCCATCGACGTTCTTACCCGGTGCGGAGATGATGACCTTCTTAGCGCCAGCCTCGATGTGAGCCTTTGCGTCATTGCCATCGGTGAAGCGGCCGGTGCAGTCAAGGACGATGTCGACGTTTGCGTCGCCCCATGCGAGCTTGGATGGGTCCTTCTCTTCGGTAACCTCGATGCGGTGACCATCAACGGTGATGGAGGACTCGTCGTACTCAACGTCGCGGCCGAGCTGGCCATACGCTGTGTCGTACTTGACAAGGTGGGCCAAAGTCTTGTTGTCGGTCAGGTCATTAATCTTCACGACCTCAAGGTCGCTCGAGTACTGATCCAGGATGATGCGGAATGCCGAGCGGCCGATACGACCAAAGCCATTAATGCCAATACGAATAGTCACAGTCTTTACTCCTCTATGTCGGAAATTGTTGAGACTTGCTGATGGGCCGGTACCAATCTCTTTCCGTTCTCGGTGAGCTCCTTGGTTCAGCCCGTTGCTCATCAGTTTAGCGAGAGATTTCAACATGTGCATGGCCACGATGCCGCAAGAGACGCCCTAAAGGTGCATCACCAAAGAGACGGCGAAACCGGGGGTATCGTCTCATAATTTCAACAAGCATGAATGTCTGTTTACCGCCAAAGCCACACCTAATGCGACTCAAACAACGACAAAGGTAATCTCTTTTACCCCCGCGGGGCGTATCTGGCGAAGCTGCTTGTGCGCTATCCCCCGGAATTGTGATGTTGCACACAGGGCGGTCTGGGAGCGCCCCAGAACGCTCTATGTTGCCTTCGTGTCTTTACCGCGAGTGTTCGCTATACCGAGCTCAGCAGCCCGCTTGTCAGCAAGGGACAACAGCCGACGAATTCGCCCAGCGACCGCATCCTTCGTCATCTGTGGGTCAGCCAACCGGCCAAGTTCTTCAAGCGAGGCTTGCCGGTGCTCAACACGCAGGTATCCGGCTTCGGCGAGATGCTCAGGCACATCGTCGCCGAGGATCTCCATCGCACGTTCCACACGCTGAGCGGCGACCGTCGCAGCATGTACGCTTCTGCGGGTGTTGGCGTCGTCAAAAGTTGCCAACCGTTGACCGCCACGCATCTGCGCTTGCTTCTCCCGAAGTTTTGCGTCCCACTCCAGGCGAGCAAGAGGCGCACCCATTCGACTGAGAAGCACCCCTATCGTCTCCGCATCACGGACATGTACACGCTCAACACCGCGAGTCTCCCGCATTCTGATGTGGCACCCAAGACGACGCGCTAACCCCACTAGGGCAAGCCCAGCCTCCTCGCATGGGCACTCGACCTCTAAAGCGGCAGTTCGGCCCGGCTCTGTGAGCGCTCCCCTAGCGAGGAACGCACCCCGCCACGCGGCTTCAACTTCAGCAATTTCTCCCGAAACGATTTGCGGGGGCATACCTACCACGAGATGACCAGACTGCGTCCGAAGATTTAGACGCCGATACAGCGCTTCAACACCAGTATCTAGACGTACTTCGTATTTCGTTTCCTTTGTCGCCGAGCCAGGTGAAACCACGGCGAACTTTGGTGAGCTCATGAAAAGAGTTTCAAGAATCAGGATTAAGCGACGTGCCACCGCCTCTTCCGCGAAATCCGCAATCATAGTTACCCCGTGGATTGAGGCGTCAAGTTTTCCTGCAAACCGAACTAACGCGGATGCCTCGGCGGCCGCGGCAGACTTCGCTCCTATTGGAGTTCGAAGCAGCTCTTCTTTGGTTTTGGCGGTCAGCGACACCGAGTGATCCTTTCTACAAAAACATCGGTGGATTAGTGTAGCGCACGTTATGCGTGAAAATCACGAACGAGAGATAGCAGCTCATGTGCAAGCTTGCGTGGATCATGCCGGTTTGTGTTGCGGTACTGATCATCAACTTCATGAATATCTCGGAACAATACAGTTGCACCCACGCGATCCGCGGCTCGCCCGAGATGAACGCGTTCGCCCTCCGTCGGGCTAATTGAGTTATCAGCCAGGAACACATCAACATGCAGGTTCGGAGCGTGCTGCTCGAAGACATGAATATGGCGTTCCGTGCTAAATCCCGGTGTCTCTCCTGCCTCCGGAGAAAGATTCAGCACTACAACTACCAACGCGGACGTCTCATTCAACGCGCGGACAATGTCCGGAACGAGTAGATGCGGAATCACCGACGAAAACCACGATCCAGGCCCGATTGTCACCACTTCTGCGTCCATGATCGCCTGCACTGCTTCGTCGGTTGCGGGAGGATTGTGGGGCAAAAGGCGGACGCGTCGCACAGTTCCGGGTGTGGTGGCAACGGCAACTTGACCGCGAACAGAACGCAAAACACGGGGGTCGTCGTCTAACCCCGCGACATCGGCCTCAATGTCGAGAGGCATAGGACTCATAGGAACAACCCTGCCCTGTGCGCCTGTCCATGAGCCGATGACGTCCAACGCTTGCTGAATATCGCCGAGTTCCTCGCTTAGTCCGGCAAGGAGCAGATTGCCAACTGCGTGCCCTGCCATCGCTCCATTTCCGCCAAATCGGTGTTGTAATGTATCTCTCCACAGAGCGCCATCTTCGTCATCCGCGGTCAGGGCTGAGAGCGCCATCCGCAGGTCACCAGGCGGAATGATATCCATCTCACGGCGTAGCCGACCGGATGAGCCTCCGTCGTCAGCAACTGTTACCACGGCGTGGATGGCTCGAGCCTCAGCCGCCCGCGCCGCCAATAGTGTTTGGTATAAACCGTGCCCTCCCCCAAGGCAAGTAAATGCAGGTCCCATAATTTAATCAGTGCTTCTTTCCAACGATAAAGAGCAGCTAGTTGCGTTCCAAGTCACGGTGCAAGACGTTGACGTCCACGTCATCGGACTCCCGAAGCCTGCGTACAATCTCCTCCGAAATTGCGACTGACCGGTGGTGCCCGCCAGTACAGCCGATCCCAACAGTGATAAAGTCCTTACCTTCATGACGGTAGCCCTTGAGCATATCCTTCAGCATTGTCAAGAAGTTATCGACGAATGCCTTCGCTCCAGGCTGCGACAGAACATAGTCTGCGACTGGTGCATCGATACCTCGAAACTCCCGAAGCTCGGGGATCCAAAACGGATTTGGCAAAAACCGTACGTCCAACACTAAATCCGCATCACGAGGGGTCCCGTGTTTAAACCCAAACGACTCCACGGTGACGTGCTGTTTCGGTGCAGAGAGGTCGCCAACAGAGGCCTCAATCGACCGACGCAGGTCGTGAACTGAGAGGTGTGTCGTATCAATAATGAGATCTGCACGCTCCCGAACCGGGGCGATCTCCTTTCGCTCCCGTTCGATCCCCTCTTTCAGCGTGTCATTGCCCTGCAACGGGTGCGTACGTCGCACACTGTCGAATCGGCGGATAAGGACTTCATCGCGGGCGTCGAGAAATAAGATGAACGGAGATAGGCCTTTTGCCTCAATCGCCTCAATCGTCTCCATTAACGAGCCATTGAACATCCTGGCACGTACATCAGTGACTACAGCAAGATGGTCAACGGGGGAATCGTCCGCAGTTGACATCTCGACAAGATCGAGAATGAGCTGCGGAGGCAGATTCTGGGAAACGAAGTATCCCTTATCTTCAAAAACTTTCGCGGCAGTCGACAAACCACCACCAGAAAGCCCGGTGATTATCACAGGGCGACGAGATTCGGATGCAGGTAATAAAGGCGAAGTCATAGGCCCATACTAGCTAGGCTTCGATGTCCTTGTGTAGGTGCTCGTAAATCGTCTCTGCCAACTTCGGCCCGACCCCCGCTACCTCCTGCAATTGCTCAAGCGAAGCCTTGCGAATCTGTTTGACACTGCCGAAATGCTTCACCAGTTCTTTTCGCCGAGCAGGCCCCAGCCCCGGTACGTTGTCCAGTACTGATGCTCTCATCCGTTTCGAACGCTGCTGTCTGTGATAGGTGATCGCGAAGCGGTGAGCCTCGTCTCGTATCTGTTGCAGCAGGTACATACCCTCGCAGTTTCTGGGCAAAATGATTGGTTCATCGTCATCGGCAACCCAGATCTCTTCCAGTCGCTTTGCCAGCCCGATGAGCTGCACATCCACGATGCCAAGCTCATCGAATACTGCCTGTGCTGCGTTTACCTGTGGTTTTCCGCCGTCGACGATAAACAGTTGTGGTGGATAGGCAAATCGTTGATTGCCAGTGGAAGCAACCTCACTCGCCTCCTCCGCAAACATCATCTTGCTTACTTCTTCGTCGGGATTGGCGAGTTTGTCCTCGTGGTAGCGCTTAAACCTCCGTCGAGTGACCTCAGCTATCGACCCAACATCATCGGAGCGCCCATCGCCGGCTGCTTCTTTGATTTGGTATCGCCGGTAATCGTTCTTCTTCGGCAGACCATCTTCAAACACGACCAGCGACGCCACAACGTCTGTGCCCTGAATATGAGAAATGTCGGTGCACTCAATTCGTAACGGAGCTTCATCCATGCCAAGCGCCGACTGAATATCCTGCAATGCCTGTGAACGGGCAGTGAGATCGCCTACGCGTTTCAGCTTGTGCTGATGGAGTGCTTCAGCGGCATTGCGGTGGACTGTCTCCAGCAACGCCGCTTTGTCGCCACGTTGCGGCACGCGGATGTCAACCTGCGCACCTCGAAGCTGTGTCAATAGCGTAGAGACGTCGGCCAACTCTTCTGGAAGTTCCGCAACAAGGATTTCACGCGGCACCGGAATACTCGGCACCGCTTCGCGATGCGATTGCTTATCGACGCCCCTTCGTCGGAATTGCTCTGTAATTTGCAGGTCTTCTTTTCGCTCCTGGGCGTCACGCTCAACGGCATCTGAGTAGTACTGAACCAGAAAGTCCTGCATCAGTGTGGGAACTGCAGGGTCCTTTTCCCCCTCTTCTAACCGGTCCAAACTGCCGGGTTCGTCGCCGGTCTTCTCAACGACCCAGCCTCGCTGGGCACGAATGCGACCACCACGAACGTTAAAGATTTGCACAGCTGCTTCCAGCTCATCGCTGTCCATAGCAATGATGTCAGCATCCGTATCACTGCTGAGCACTACGGCTTGGCGCTCCATCACTTTGTCCAGTGCGCCAAGGTCATCGCGAAGACGCGCTGCCTTTTCAAACTCGAGTTGTTCTGCCGCAGTAGCCATTTGCTGCTTGAGGGATCTGACAACGTGCTCTGTTCGTCCGCCCATAAACGAGAGGAACCCGGCAACAATCTCGTCATATTCCTGTTGATCAACACGTTGTACGCACGGTGCCGAACACTTATCGATGTAGCCCAACAGGCATGGTCTCCCGAGCGACTCATGTCGATTAAACACACCGTTCGAACAGGTACGAATCGGAAACACTCTCGTCAATAGATCAAGCGTTTCGCGTACGGCCCACGCGTGCGAGAACGGCCCAAAGTAGCGGACACCTTTTCGTTTCGGCCCCCGGTAG
The DNA here is from genome assembly GCF_033877495.1 of Corynebacterium sp. UMB2355A. NCBI lineage: Bacteria > Bacillati > Actinomycetota > Actinomycetes > Mycobacteriales > Corynebacteriaceae > Corynebacterium > Corynebacterium sp. UMB2355A. The sequence continues at coordinate 207,389 of NZ_CP138855.1, forward strand.
AAGAATGCCCGGGGGTAGCGCTCTTTCACGCTCACAGCGAGCATGGGATACGTCTTGTCATCCCGGTACATGACGTTGAACCAGGGATCGAATTTCTTGATCCACGTGTACTCAAGCTGCAGCGCCTCAACTTCGCTCGCTACAACCGTCCACTCCACGGAGCTGGCGGTAAATACCATCTGGCGCGTTCGCGGATGGAGCTGCGCCGGTGGCTGGAAATAGTTGCTGAGTCGAGCTCGCAGGTTCTTCGCCTTACCGACGTAGACGACGCGACCATGAGGGTCGCGAAACTTATAAACACCTGGGTCGGTGGGGATCGTCCCTGGAGCCGGACGGTAGGAAGTGGGATCAGCCAAAACGCTCCGCGCTCCCTATTCTGACGGCATGTACTTAGCTTCGAGCTCGCGGAACTCCGCAACTGCCTGCAACGCTAGCTCTTTATCTGCAGCCTGAATCGCCCACAGTGGAACGTACTCAAAGTCCGGAAGCTCTAGCCTGGCCATTCGGGCGCCCTTTGGGAACGAAAGCCCGTAGATAACTAGCCAGGGGTAAAATCGCGTCCCGATAATGTTGGCTACCTCGACACCATCCTCATTGACCTGGACGCACGGCCGCGTCAACACGAGCCAGGTCAGAATCGAGAGGATGATACCGACTCCAACGAAAGCAAACTTGTCGAGCCACGTAATTGTGAGGCCCGAAAATTCCACGTCAACGACGGCGGCCATGAAGATGTGCACGGCCATCAGCACAAGAATGCATACAGCTGCGACTTTCTTCAGAAATGGGGACCGAATCGTCAGCTCCCACGGCTTAGTCGAGATCGAAGCGTGTGGGTCTAGTGCGTTGAGGTATGCAAGCTCCGCTTCATCAATCTTGCGTGCAACCGACTGTTCTTCGCTCACTACTCTTTACTCCTCGCTGCCGTAGCACACGCTACGTTCTTTCAGTTATGAATGTTTCTTCGGGGTCGCTCGGACTTTTTCAAGCTCGATGAGGGCACCGATTGCTGCCTGCACGGCTTCCGCGCCCTTGTCTTCCTTCGCGTCCTCTCCACCAGCACGCTCGTAGGCCTGGTCTTCTTCTTCGACGGTGAGTACTCCGTTTCCGACGGGCGTTGATTCGTCGAGTGCGATGCGGGTCAACCCTGCGGTCACCGAGTCACAAACGTACTCAAAGTGCGCCGTCTCACCTCGAATTACGCACCCTAGCGCTACGACAGCGTCGTAACGCTGAGCACAGGCCTGCACCACAACCGGCAATTCTAACGCGCCAGCGACGGTAAATTCCACATACTTAGCACCCATTTCTCGGGCAGTCGAGATCGCCCGGTCCCGGAGACGCTCCACGATTTTCTGGTTCCACAGTGTCGAAACAATGGCGACTGTATAGCCCTCGCCACTTATCGTCTGCGCATCAGGTGCACCGACACTTGCCATCTAATCGTCCTCCTGCTCAGTCCACGAAGCAGCCAACGGGAGATCATGCCCCATGCGCAACTGCTTGGTTCGTAAATACCGGATGTTCTCGTGAGTAGGCACAATTTCGATTCGAGCCCGCTCTTTCACGATCGGACCGAAGCCGCTGAGCGCTTCCACCTTTTCCGGATTATTGGATAACAGTGTAAACGAAATGATACCAAGGTCTTTCAAAATCTGTCCGGCAACCGAATACTCGCGGGCATCGACGGGCAGCCCCTGCTCAAGGTTGGCATCAACGGTGTCAAGGCCCTGGTCTTGCAGGCGATAGGCCTCGAGCTTGGCGAGGAGTCCGATACCGCGCCCCTCGTGCCCGCGAACATACACGAGCACACCACAACCCTTTTCCTGAATCCGGCGCATGGACTCATGGAGCTGCGGACCACAGTCACACCGCTTCGACGCAAAGGCATCCCCCGTTAAGCACTCGGAGTGAACCCGCACAAGTACATCGTCACAGTTCGCGACGTCCCCAACCACCAACGCTATGTGCTCGGAACCATCAATGCGATTCCGATAGCCGTACGCGGAAAACGTCCCGAACTCTGTTGGAAGTGTGGTTTCTACCGTGCGTTCGACTGACATCTCGTGGCGACGTCGATACGCAATAAGCTGCTCGATGGAGATCATCTTGAGACCATGCTGATCACTAAACTTGCGCAGTTCATCAAACCGCGCCATATCCGTCGGATCCTCCTCGGACACAATTTCGCAGAGCACACCGCACGGAGTAAGTCCTGCCAAGCGCGCGAGATCGATTGAGGCCTCGGTATGTCCATCCCGCGTGAGCACCCCTCCCTTGCGTGCGCGCAGAGGCACGATATGGCCCGGACGAGTGAAGTCGTGCGGCCCGTACTTCGTATCGACGAGGCGTCGAATAGTCTCAGCTCTCGATGTTGCGGAAATACCTGTCGATCCTGTCGCTGCATCGACAGTGACCGTGTACGCGGTGCCGCGGGCGTCCTCATTATGAGCAACCATGGGCGGCAGTTGGAGCTCATCCGCACGCTCGTCCTCGAGCGGGACGCAAATGTATCCGGAGGTGTATCGCACCATAAACGCTACGAGCTCTGGGGTTGCGAACTCGGCGGCGAAGATGAGGTCCCCCTCGTTCTCCCTATCCTCGTTGTCAACAACAACGACTGCTTCACCGCGAGCAATAGCTGCTACTGCATCTTCGACGGTGTCTAGCTGCGAATTACGTCCAACGGAGTCCTGAGGAGCATTCATGGAACCCAATGTTAGTGCCTCACCATGTTCTCAACGTATTTGGCAATGATATCGACTTCGATGTTGACCGAATCACCTGATTTCCATGAGCCTGCGGTTGTCGCCTGTAGGGTCGCAGGGATGAGCGAAACTTCAAACCAACCATCTCCTACTGCAGAGACGGTCAACGAGATCCCGCTGATCGTGATAGAGCCCTTTTCCACCACGTACTTTCGTACTTTTTCAGGGAGCGAAAACCGCAGTACGTCCCAGTGCTCACCAGGCGAGCGATGTTGAAGTGTCGCCACTGCATCGACGTGCCCCTGCACAATGTGACCACCAAGTCGGTCTCCCACTGCTAGTGCGCGCTCAAGATTGACCAGGGTTGCTTCCTTGTATTCACCGATACGGGAACGACGCAAAGTTTCAAGCATGACGTCTGCAGTAAAAGAATTTTCTGTGGCCTCAACTACTGTGAGACACACCCCGTCGACAGCAATCGAGTCTCCAAGTTCCACTCCTGCAAGTACGGTCTCTGCGCCGATACGGATCCGAACTGCGTCGTCGAGTGGCTCGATTGACGCCACCGAACCAACTTCCTCAACCAGTCCTGTAAACACTATGCAGTCTCCATTTCTATCAATACGTCCTCGCCAAGTTGGTGCACGTCGCAGATCTTAAATTCGAATGCGTCGCCTATCGTACGCGCCAGTGCAGCGTCCAGCACCGAGCGACCTTGGCCTAGCAGTTTTGGCGCAATATATGCTTGCACCCGGTCGACAACACCGCGGGTAAAGAAGCTGCTGAGGAGATTCGCTCCACCCTCAACAAGTACGTCACGGCAGCCAAGTTCCCAAAGTTCTGCGCATGCTGCCTCAGGGGTCGGATACTGCAAAAAGCCTAGCTCGCGTAAGTTTCCTTCGGGCACTTCTCTCGTGCCGATTACAACGCGGCGAGGCTGGTGCGGATACAGGCTTCCATCCGGTCTACGCGCGGTGAGCGAAGGATTGTCAGTGATCGCGGTTCCGGTCCCAACGATGATGGCGTCGCGTTGAGCGCGGTCACGGTGCACGAACTGGCGCGCCTCAGGTCCGGTAATCCACTTGCTGGAGCCGTCAATCGCTGCGGTGAACCCATCCAACGTCATCGCAAACTTCGCGGTCACGCTGACCCGATTGTGGCGTATGGAGGAAATCCAAGGCTGAAGGGCTTCAACGCGGTAAGGCTCGAAGCGGACGTCGATACCCGCGGCTTCAAGCCGCTGAGCACCGCCTGTAGCGAGAGGATTCGGGTCAGCCGTGAGATACACAACCTTGGCAACACCCGCAGAAATCAGTGCCTCTGTGCACGGGCCAGTTCGTCCAGTGTGGTTACACGGCTCCAACGTGACAACGGCTGTAGCGCCTTCTGCACGAGCTCCTGCCTTACGAAGTGCTTGAACCTCCGCATGTGGCCCGCCGACGGGGGCCGTCGCACCGGTAGCGACTAGAACTCCGTCTGGGCTATACAACGCACATCCAACTGGTGGATTGGGACTCGTAGTCCCGCGGACTGCATCCCCTGCTGCGATAGCTGCTTCGATCACGCGACGCCAGCCGCTTCCTTTGCCATCCGACGCAGCGTATCTACTGCTTCAGCGGGATTATCTGCGCCGAATACTGCGGATCCAGCCACGAAGGCGTCCACACCGGCCTCGGCCGCCTGAGCAATTGTGGAGTTGGCGATGCCACCATCGATCCCAATTACCGTGGACAAGCCAGCAGCGCGAATGTGGTCACGCAGGGTAAACACCTTCGAGAGCACTTCCGGCATGAACTTCTGTCCGCCAAAACCGGGCTCCACACTCATCACGAGCACTTCCTCGAAATGCTCAAGATCGTCGAGGTATGGCTCGATTGGTGTGCCCGGTTTAATAGCAAATCCCGCCTGCACGCCTAATTCACGGCACTGCTTCGCAGCAGCGACGTGGTCATTCGTTGCCTCGACGTGGAAAATCATTCGATCACCACCAGCGTTGGCATAGGTCTCGAACCACTGCTCAGGTTCCTCGATCATGAGGTGCATGTCGAGAAACTGGTCGGTCACCCCGTTGACTGCTTTGGTCACATCCGGACCAAAAGAAAGGTTCGGCACAAAATGACCGTCCATGATGTCTACGTGGAGCATGTCGGCGTTCGGAACTTTCTCAACATCTTCGCCGAGAGCTGCATAGTTCGCGGCGAGGATGGACGGCGCAATATAAATCATGCCTCTACCCTAGTGTTTTCTTGCGAAGAACTGCGAAGAACATTGCGTCAGTTCCGTGGCGGTGTGGCCACATCTGCACACTACGATGTGGACCGACGTTTTCCATTGGCGCAACAAGTTGCTGTGCATCGCACTCCTCGACTTCGCCTGTGGCCAGCACAGCGTCAACGATGCCTCTGGTCTCCCGAATATCTGGCGAACATGTCGAGTACACGATTACGCCACCAGGTTTTGTCGCAGTAATGGCTATGTTGAGCAGCTTGAGCTGTAGCTGGGTGAGCGAAGCGATATCTGACTCGTGCTTCGTCCAGCGTGCTTCAGGCCGACGCCTCAACGATCCGAGGCCGGAACAGGGGGCGTCGACAAGCACTCGGTCGTATCCAGACTCGAGCTCAATGGTTGTCGCGTCCCCTGTGCGAACACTGACCGGCAAACCTTTCGTCGCCTTCTGCACAAGCTCCGCACGGTGAGGCGCAACCTCGACTGCATCAACGCGTGCACCATCAATTGCCGCCAAGGAACCGATGAATGCAGCCTTGCCACCCGGGCCTGCGCAGAGGTCCAACCAGCGTCCCTGGTCGTCAGCGACGGTCGCTTGGACAAGTGCCCGTGCTATCAACTGAGAGCCTTCGTCTTGTACCGCTGCGAAACCATCACGTACCGGCTGCAGCTCACCTGGGTTCCCCTCAGGCAAATACACGGCATACGGGGAGTACTTGCCAATGTCGCCACCAGTGATGAGTGCCAACTCCTCCGCGGAGATCTCGCCGGGCCGTGCGACAAGATGCACGATGGGACGCTCCGAGTCAGCTTCGAGGGCCTCGGCCAGCTCCGGATCATCTGCTTCAACCCCTAACGCCGTTGCAAAAGAACGAGCAATCCAAACAGGATGCGCGTGCTCGAACGCGATGCGCTCCAGTGGCTCATTGGGCTTGCAGGTGTCTATCCAGTGCTTCGAGGGTTGCCGACTCATCGTTCGCAGCACCGCATTAACAAAACCTTTCGCGCCCTGTTTCCCAGCGCCGATAACCAAGCGCACAGAAGTATCAACCGCGGCATGCTGCCCGACTCTGGTGTACAGCAACTGGTAAGCGCCTAATCGCAGAGCTGCGCGTACCTCAGCATCGAGATCAGCAATAGCGCGGCTCGAGCACTCCTGAAGAACTGCATCAATCACTCCGAGCGATCGCAGTGCTCCATACGTCAGCTCCGTGGCAAATGCAGCATCCTTGCCGCGCACCTTGTGTTCACGGAGTATTCCTGGCAAGACCAAGTTCGCGAACGCCCCGTCTATGTCGACGCGCATCAGCGTCGACCACGCTGCCTCACGAGCAGGGTCACCAATATCAACCTTTGGCGCTTGCTGGTTGGTTCGCTTTTGTGCAACCTTCGCCGTCTTCTTGCTTACTGTCGCAGGCTTACGACGCCCCGCAGACCGGGATCGGAACCCTCCGCTCATACAAATTTCACCCCTGCCTCAATAGTCTCGGTTGCGAGCCCGCGCCCCCACGCATCTGCAGCCATACGCTTCTTCCCAGGCGGTTGTATCTCTTGCAAGATCACATCGACTGTCCCAGTCCCAACTCGCACCCGATTCTTTTCGACGGCCACTTCGCCCGCGCCAAGCGTATCCGAGTCACCGATCGACACCGGCCCGATTTTGACACGCTGCTCACCGAGCATTGTCCACGCACCAGGTCCTGGCGTGTATGCGCGGATCGTACGATCAACTACTTCGGCGTCACAATCCCACTGAATCCGAGCATCCTTGCTCTGAATTTTCGGGGCATATGTGCCATCCACGGGCTGTGGTTCCGGTACTATGCTGCCACTGGCGAGACCATCCATCGTGGCAACAAGCAAGTCAGCACCCTCGTACGCAAGCCTGGTCAAGAGATCGTCCGCGGTATCGGTAGGCAAAATCGCTTCCTCAAACGTAGCCAGAACTGGACCTGTATCGAGTCCCTCATCGATGCGGAATGTCGTGGCACCGGTCGTCGTCAATCCCGACAAGATTGCAGCCTGGACTGGAGCTGCTCCCCGGAGCTCAGGCAGAAGCGAGAAGTGGAGGTTCACCCACCCGTGCTGAGGCAAGTCGAGCAGCTCAGGTGGAACAAGGTTGCCGTACGCTACTACGGGAATCGCATCTGGAGCAATCGCACGTAGACGTTCAACGATTTCTGCATTACCACGCAATGTCTTCGGCTCAAGTACTTCAATGCCATGCTCAAGCGCAACTTTCTTAACGGGCGACGGGTGAAGCGTCCGCCCCCTCCCCTTCGGCGCGTCAGGGCGCGTGAGCACCGCAACTACTTCATGCTCTGAATGAAGCAACGCCTCCAGCGCCACGACTGCAGGTTCTGGCGTCCCAGCAAACACAATACGCATTACCGTTCCTTCCACCACGTTGATGTTCGAACTTGTGACATAGCTTGTTTCTTTTCTTCCGCAGACAGACGCTCCAAGAACACAACGCCGTCAAGGTGGTCAGTCTCGTGCTGAATGCACCGCGCGAGGAGTCCTGTTCCCAGGATCGACAACGGATGTCCCTCTGCGTCGACACCGTTGCAGACTACGGAGCAATATCGCTCCACATCGGCCCTAACACCGGGAATGGACAGACACCCTTCAGTACCCAGCTGACTATCCCCAGAAAGCGGCGACCACGACGGGTTCACAATGTGTCCCCGAAGCCCCTGGCAATCGAAGACGAACACCCTCTGGCTGTGGCCAATCTGATTTGCAGCCAAGCCAACACCACCTGCGTTATCCATTGTGTCGAACATGTCATTGACCAGCGTGCGAATCCGAGCGCCAAACTCAGTAACCTCTTGAGCTACTTCATTGAGCACAGGATCCCCGAGCAATCGAAGCCTGCGAACTGTCATGGATCGATAGTCTACCCACCTCTCGGCTCCACGGGCGCAACACTATCCAATATGCAGAGGGTCAACCTGCACCCGCAGCGGTAAATCCTGCTTGCGCGTCGCTCTACTGATCACTCCAGCCCGTAAAGCACGACCTAGCTCATTCCGTTCTTGCACTGCGCACCTCACCAGCATGCGCTGCGCAGGGCCGAACTGCTGCTCGTCCCAAGTGCCAGGTAATGAGACCCCGCTCGGTAAGTCGACAGGCCCCAATAACTCAGCAGCTAAAGGAAGCGTCGTATGTGCGAAAAAATCTTCCAAAGCGACACGTGGTGCGTCCACCACTGCTACGTGAGCAGCTGGCGGAAACGAAACCTCTCTTCGATGTCCAAGCTCAAGCGCCGCATAGCCGGACGGATCCCAGCGCAGGAAGAACTGCACAACCGCAATTCCCGGATCAGCGGTCACGACGACCTCCCCGCCGCGTTCATGGGGCTCAACCAGCGCTGCAGCCGCTATCCATCTCGAATATGTCTCTTCAGCTGCTCGCAAGTCTGGACGTTGCAGCAGCGCCCACGCATCCATCAGCACCGCTGCTCCGTACCCGCCTTCCACTACGGGTTCCGCGCCGGGCGTGGCTACAACAAGCTGTGCCTGAGGCTCAACCTCAGCGAGTACCTTCTCGCCCGAGGAGTTCCGCACACGAACATGAGGAAATGCTCGGCCAAGCTCCTCTGCCGTCCGGTCTGTGCCCAATACCACTGCGCGCAGCTTTCGCGAACCACATGCAACACAACGATAAGACGGATCTATGCGGCCACACCACCGGCAGGTTGGTGCGGAGGCATCCCCACTTTGTGGCAACTCGAGCGGTCCATTGCACGCACGACACCGCGACGGAGTGCGGCAATCACCGCAAGCCAGCGCACGAATGTATCCAGCACGAGGCACCTGAAACAGCACCGGGCGATTACGCTCAAGAGCCCGCTTTGCTGCTTGGAACGCCGCAGAAGGAAGCCTTGCTTGCCTTGCACGTGGGTCACGTTCTAGTGCGATGTCGGAATCCCCCGCTGCATAAATCCGCGGCATCCGCTCTCGAATCGTGCCTTTCGACGCCTCCAACCCATGCATCCAACCCGATTCGACCAGCATTTGGGTTTCTGCAGTTCTTGCGACACCACCGATGATTAAAGGGACGTGCTCAAGCGCGGAGCGCGTCGTCAAGACCTCGCGAGCATGCACATACGGCTCACGCGGGTCAACAAGATTGTCGTTGCCATCATCCATGAGCACAAGCAGTCGAAGATCCTGTACCGGCGCAAACGCGGCAGAGCGAGTCCCCACCACGATTCGGGCCTGCCCATGCAATGCCGAAGATATCGTGAATACCTTGCCTGCGGACCCTGTGCAGAAGTGAGCGTGCTTATCTGCCGAGGCCCGACCACCTTCTTCAACTGTGCTTCGAGGCTATCTACATCTCGCTGGTCCGGTACGACGATGAGTGCTCCGCCACCGTCAAGCGCGACTTTTGCAGCCAAAGCAGCAACAGGACCTGCCCACGGAGCACCTGGTGCAACCTGCCACGCTGCTCGCACTAGCTTTCTGGCAAGCACAGCATCGACGAATGATTCACCGTATTGATATGTACTCCATCCCGAAAGATCTGGCTCGGTGGCCTCACCAAGCTCCGCCCAAGGTGTAGAAGTGTCTGTCTCTTCAGCTTTCTTATGCCGAGGAGGGATCGCTGAGCGATAATATCAGACCTGACGCCGGCATAGCGCTCAGCGAGTGCGTCGACAAGCTGGCGTAACTGGATTGGAGCGACAACCTCCGATGAAATCACGCGCTCGAGGAACCGCAAGTTACCTACATGCTCAGGGGCCTCCGTCCGGCCAAGAATCAACCCATCAACAAGTCGACCAGCGAACCGCACCCGCACCCGCGTTCCCGGCTGCGCATCTTCTGACTGCTCTTCAGCTACGTAGTAGTCAAAGGTGCGGTCTAGATGTGCCAACCCAAGCTGCGGTAGCACCTTAGCGACAGGAAGGAAGGTTGCGGGCTGCTTCGACATTCAGCCGTGCCTTATACCCCTGCTGCAGCGCGCAGGTCATCTACCTTGTCCAAACGCTCCCACGGCAAGTCGACATCCGTGCGCCCAAAGTGACCGTACGCAGCCGTTTGGGCATAAATTGGGCGAAGCAAGTCAAGTTCTTTGATAATTGCGGCCGGACGAAGATCAAAGACCTTCTCCACAGCCTGCTGAATTGACTCGTTCGTCTGTCCTTCAGCTGCGGTGCCAAACGTCTCAACGTAGAGGCCAACCGGGGTTGCTCGCCCAATCGCGTACGCTACCTGCACCTCAACGCGGTCTGCTAAACCAGCTGCACAAATATTCTTGGCAACCCAACGAGTTGCGTACGCAGCAGAGCGGTCAACCTTTGATGGATCCTTGCCGGAAAACGCACCACCGCCGTGCCGGGCCATGCCACCATATGTGTCTACGATGATCTTTCGCCCAGTCAACCCGGCGTCTCCCATCGGGCCCCCAAGCACAAACGAACCCGAGGGATTAATCAGCAGCTTGGTGTCATCCGTGTAGAACTTCTCTAACCCAGCGTCAGCGATTACCCACTCGAGCACATGGGTACGGAGCGCGTTCTCGAGTTCCTCTCCGACGAAGTCCGGGTCGTGTTGCGTGGAAATAACCACGGTATCCAGTGCCACTGGGGTGTCGCCGTCGTAAGCGAACGTCACCTGAGTCTTACCGTCCGGGCGCAAGCCCACAACGGTGCCCATCTTTCTCACCTCGGTCAAGCGTCGCGCAAGTCGGTGCGCAAGCGCAATTGGTAGCGGCATGTACTCTTCGGTTTCATTCGTAGCGTAACCAAACATCAGCCCCTGATCACCAGCACCTGTTTGGTTGAGCGCTTCGATGGTGTCGTTCTCGCGCGACTCCTGAGAAAAACTAACGCCGTCCGAAATTTCAGCAGACTGATCGCCGATGGCGATGTTCACTCCACATGTACGGCCATCAAAGCCCACCTCCGACGAAGAAAACCCGATTCCGACCAACTTGTCGCGGACAATCTTGGCGATGTTTGAGTAAGCCTCGGTTTGTACCTCACCCACCACGTGCACCTGACCGGTCGTCACTAAGGTTTCTACAGCGACACGCGAGGACGGATCCTGCTTGAGCATGTCGTCCAAAATCGCGTCCGAAATTGCGTCGCAGATTTTGTGGGGTGACCTTCAGTCACCGATTCACTGGTGAATAAACGGTAGTACGTACCAGTATCACGTGTAGACAAAGCGGTCTTCCTTTTGCTCTTTCGTTCCTACAGAGAATGGCCAGCGAAGACGTACCATCGCCAACCGTTGATGCAATGCACCTTAGAGTAGACCACTCGGTCTAATAATTCAAACGTCGTTTCTACATGTGGAGTGACTCAACCTTATCCAGCAGGTGCACTGCAACTTCCAGCTTTGTACCATGCGGAATCGCCTGTTCCCGACCCGAACTATCAAGGAACCACCCCTGATTGTGTGCCTGCCCGAAGACAGCTCCCTGCGCCACCGAATTCACCATCAGACCGTCCACTCCCTTGCGCTGCAGCTTGCGCCGGGCGTTCTCAAGTTCGTTATCGGTCTCCGCAGCGAACCCAATAATCGTCGCAGAGGTAAGCCCCTTTTTCCTCATCTCACCAAGTCCCTGCAAAATATCGGGGTTTGCAACCAGGTCCACCTGAGAAAGCTCTTGACTGTTGCCATCTTTCTTCAGTTTCTTCTGCGCCGCATGCCGTGGCCTCATATCAGCTACAGCAGCAGCCATAACGATGATGTCGGCTTGTGGAGCAAGGCTGCGCATCGCCTCATTCATCTGGAGAGCAGTAGTGACACGATGTATCTCAGCACCAGCGGGGATGCTCAAGTGGTCAATGGCACCGGCGACAATATCAACGTGGGCACCTCTTTGTGCCGCAATCTCTGCCAGAGCAAAACCTTGCTTGCCGGAGGAATGATTCCCCAAGAATCGGACAGGATCAAGTGGCTCCCGAGTGCCTCCGGCACTGATCAACACTCTTTTACCCTTGAGCGTTTGCTCAATTGGCCTGGTAGCAGCCACGGTCTCTGTCAGCTTGACAATCTGCGAGGGGTCGAGAAGCCGACCTGCCCCACTGTCCTTGCCCGTCAGCCGCCCATGCGCTGGCTCCAGTACGGTGTACCCCCGAGAGCGAAGGACCGACACGTTGTGTTGCGTAGCGCGATTGTTCCACATCTCAGTATGCATTGCCGGAGCGAGCACGACGGGACACGTTGCCATGAGCAGTGTGGAAGTTAAGAGATCATCAGCGCGCCCACCAGCCACGCGCGCCAGAAAGTCTGCAGTAGCTGGAGCCACCACAATGACGTCCGCATCCTGCCCGATTCGTACGTGCTGCACCTCATCAACGCGCGAAAAAACATCAGTGTCTACCGGAGCGCCAGACAGCGCCTCAAAAGTGGCCGCACCTACAAACTTCAAGGCGTTTTCTGTCGGAATAACCCGTACGTCAACCCCTTGCTCGCGAAATCCGCGAACAATCTGACAGGCTTTGTACGCTGCGATACCGCCCGAAACGCCAACGACTACCTTGCTCACTTCGTTCATAGCAAAAGAGTGTACGCAAAACCCCGCAGCCGCTTCCATTAGGGAGCCACTGCGGGGCAAGTGTGTGATATGAGGGTGCGGGGAGTTACATGCCCTCTTCGTGCTCGAGCAAACTCGAGTTGATCTCACGAAGCGCGATCGAAAGCGGCTTCTCACCCGGCTCTGGCGTCACCAATGGCCCGATGAACTCAAAAACGCCCTCGTCTGAGTTCTGGTAGTAGCTGTTGATTTGGCGGGCGCGCTTGGCCGCAAAGATTACCAAGGCGTACTTCGACGAAACCTTCGTCAGTAGCTCATCAATCGGGGGTGCGGTAATACCATCAGGGGTGTCGTATGCTTTTTCTTCCGCGTCGCCCGCAGAGCCATCTTGCAACAGATCGCTGTTGATCGTGCTCAATTCAACCTACTTCTCGTTGTACTTCAATTAATTGTCAGTGTCTCGGCCGTCAGACCCCACAAGAAGGTCCACTATAGCAGCGACAGCGTCATCGATGTTGTCATTGACCACGACGTTGTCGAATTCGTCCTGTGCCGCAATCTCGTTGCGGGCAGTTTCCAGACGACGCTCGATCACCTCTTGCGTCTCCGTGCCCCTGCCAGTGAGTCGCTCTACAAGAATCTCCCACGACGGCGGGGCCAAGAACACGGTGGCCGCCTCGGGCATCAAGCCTTTGATGTTTCGAGCTCCAACCAAGTCGACTTCGACGAGGACTGGCCGACCAGCCTCCAACGCCTCGCGCACTGGAGAAGCTGGAGTACCGGAGCGCTGGAGCCCTCCATGGATATCTGCCCACTCAAGCATCTCGCCCGAATCAATCTTCTGTTGGAACTCATCGGGCGTAACAAAGAAGTAATCCTTGCCGTCCTGTTCGCCCGGCCGAGGTGCGCGCGTTGTCATTGAGACAGAGAAGTACAGTTCAGGAACTTCTGTGCGCAAGCGCTGCACAACGGTTGACTTCCCTACCGCTGACGGGCCGGCCAGAACTACGAGATTACCGCGTGAAGTGGGAGTCGACACTGGATTAGTCCTCGGAGAAACCAAAGCGCTCAAGCAGGGCACGGCGCTGACGGTCACCCAGACCGCGCAGACGACGCGTCTGTGCAATCTCAAGCTCTTCCATGATCTCGCGAGCCTTCACCTTGCCAACCTTTGGCAGAGCCTCCAGGAGCGCAGAGACCTTGGTCTTACCGATGATTTCATCGGTAGCTGCCTTCTCCAAAACCTCAGCGAGGTTCGTGTCGCCGCGCTTCAGCGAAGCCTTCAGCTCTGCACGCTGCTTACGCGCTTCTGCTGCCTTCTCAAGTGCTGCCTTGCGCTGCTCATCGGTCAACTGTGGAAGTGCCACGGTTTCCTCCATGTAGATAGTAGTTCTATTGCTCCAGTGCTTTGGCACCGGACCGCGATTTACCAGCCCCGATAGTACCGGACTAAGCAAGCGGCTCCGAGCCAGTGTAGCACTAGGAAGTTTTCTTCATGATGTATTGCATGGCGTTTAGCCACGTCAACGCATCGACGCAACTAAACTACCAGCAATTATGCAATCTGGTAAATACGAGCTGTCCCTATTGCCAATTCGCCTGGTCAACAGCACGTTTTCGCAGTTCATCTGGGTCCGGACCAGCAGTAAGAATCCCACGTGACATATTGGGATAAAACTGCCCAACTCTCTTCCCCGCGATCTCACGAACGTCGTTAAAGCTAGCCCCTTGTGCGCCAACGCCTGGCATAAGAACTGGCCCAGTAAACCTCGAAAGATCAAGCGCGTATGAGAGCGTCGCCCCCACCACAATCCCCACATCTGAACGGTGCGTGCTATTCAGCGCCTCACAGGCATCAACCATCTGCTGCGCGATTGTTACACCGTCTATCTGTTGAGATTGGAACTCCTGCGCCTCCGGGTTCGAGTTAGCAGCCATAACAAATACTCCTTTCCCATACTCGAAGGCAGTGTTGATTGCAGGGGCAAGGGAACCAACGCCAAGAAACGGAGTCAGCGTGAGGGCATCCACTTCTAGGGGCGATCCCGGTCGAAGCCAAGCGTCGGCATACCCTTGCATTGTCGAACCGATATCCCCTCGCTTCGCATCTGCTATCACAAGCGTTCGTGACTCCCGGAAGCGTTGAATGAGTCGCTCTAGGACGCGGAAGCCTGCGGATCCAAATCGTTCATAGAACGCGACCTGTGGCTTGACCACAGCTGCATGGCCGGCAAACGCCTCAACACAGGCATCGGAAAACGCGGCAAGGCCATCTACGGTATCTGGGAGACCCCACTGTTCGAGGATCTGTGCATGCGGGTCGATGCCCACACACAGCTGCCCGTGTTCACGGGCAGCACTGTGTAAGTCGAGCGCAAAGGACACGGCTACTTATCTCCGTTCTCAGTCCGAGTTTCGGACTCAAGTTCCTGAAGGCTCATGACAGCGATTTCATTGTCACGAAGCGCTTCGATGCCTTGGACTGCGGCGGTAACGCCCTGAACTGTCGTCATGAGTGGTACGCCGTGTGCAACGGCTGCGGCGCGGATATCGTATCCGTCGTGGCGTGCACCTGAAGATCCTGCGGGCGTGTTCAGAATCAGGTCAATCTCACCATCGTTAATGCAGTCGACGATCGATTTGCCTTCCGCCCCGTTTCGGACGTCTGAGGCCTTCAATACGATCTCGCAAGGGATCCCATTCCTTCGCAGCATTTGGGCTGTGCCGCCTGTAGCCAGAATCTTGAATCCCATTGTGGAAAGGCGCTGAATTGGGAAAATCAGGGTTCTCTTGTCACGGTTAGCGACAGAAACGAATACTGTGCCTTCCGTCGGAAGTGCGCCAAAGGCTGCTGCCTCAGCCTTCGCGTAGGCAACTCCGAACGACGGCGCTAAGCCCATCACTTCGCCAGTCGACTTCATCTCTGGACCAAGGATGGTGTCGAGCATCGCTCCGTCCGGCCGACGGAAGCGGTTGAACGGCAACACGGCCTCTTTCACTGCGATTGGGTGATCAAGTGGCAGCGAGCCACCGTCGTAGTCACTCGGGATCATCTCTTCGGCCTTCAGCTCTGCGATGGTCGCACCCATCATCACACGAGCAGCCGCCTTGGCTAGGTGTACGCCGGTCGCCTTCGACACGAAAGGAACGGTTCGCGACGCACGCGGGTTGGCTTCAATGACGTAGAGGATGTCGTCTTTCAACGCGAACTGTACGTTCATCAGACCAGTAACGCCGATACCGTGCGCCAACGCCTCTGCAGAACGACGCACCTTTTCAATGTCCTCTGGCCCAATGGTCATCGGAGGCAGTGCACAGGCCGAATCGCCGGAGTGGATGCCGGCTTCCTCGATGTGTTCCATGACGCCACCGAGGTAGACGTCCTTACCATCCGACAGCACGTCGACGTCGATCTCAATCGCGGAATCCAGGAAGCGGTCAACAAGCACAGGGTGATCCGGCGAGAGTTCGGTTGCGCGATTGATGTAGTCTTCAAGGCTTTGCTCGTCGTAGACAATCTCCATGCCTCGACCGCCCAGCACGTAGGAAGGACGAACAAGGACGGGGTATCCAATCTCATTTGCTACTCGACGTGCCTCTTCGAAAGAAACGGCGGTACCGTACGCTGGCGCAGGCAGTTTGGCAGCGTCGAGCACCTTGCCAAACTCGCCGCGGTCTTCCGCGGAATCGATGGCCTCGGGGGTAGTTCCGACTACCGGTACCCCGGCGTCAGCGAGTCGCTGCGCGAGCCCGAGTGGCGTCTGACCACCCAACTGCACGATAACCCCTGCAACCGTGCCAGACAGAGACTCAGCGCGATAGATCTCCATGACATCTTCGAAGGTCAGAGGCTCGAAGTAGAGCCTGTCAGCCGTGTCGTAGTCAGTGGAAACGGTCTCCGGGTTGCAGTTGATCATCACTGTCTCGTAGCCAACCCGCGAGAGCTCCAGCGCGGCGTGGACGCACGAGTAGTCAAACTCTATGCCTTGACCGATGCGGTTCGGGCCGGAGCCCAGGATCAGCACCTTCTCCTTATCGGAGGAGGCGACCTCAGACTCTGCCTCCGGATCCCATTCGTACGCGGAGTAATGATACGGCGTCTGCGCTTCGAACTCACCCGCGCAAGTATCAACGGTCTTGTATACAGCGTGGACACCAAGAGACCACCGGAGTGATCGTACGCCATCTTCGCCGGCTAGCTCAGGGCGAAGCGCGGCAATCTGTGCATCAGAGAGCCCGAAAACTTTCGCTTCGCGGAGCAGCTCAGCGTCGAGAACGGGGGCGTCGATAAGCGCCTGGCGGAACTCAACGAGCGCTGCCAACTCAGCGAGGAACCACGGGTCAATCCCACTGGCTTCGTAGACCTGCTCGATGCTCGCGCCCAAGCGCAGCGCGAGTTCAACATCGTACATGCGCTTATCGGTCGGGATGCGCAGATCCTGGAGGACAGCATCCACATCATTCTCACGGCCTTCAGCAAAGTAGCTATCCGGCTTCGTCCAGAAACCGTTCGGCTTCTCTTCCATTGACCGCATGACCTTATTCAAGCCTTGGATGTAGTTGCGCCCAATGCCCATTGCTTCGCCAACAGCCTTCATCGAGGTGCCCAACGTCTCGTCTGATCCAGGGAACTTCTCGAACGTAAAGCGAGGCATCTTGACGATGACGTAGTCGAGCGTCGGCTCAAACGCGGCTGGGGTCACCCCGGTGATGTCGTTTTGAATCTCATCCAGCGTGTAGCCAATAGCCAGCTTGGAGGCGATCTTTGCAATCGGGAAGCCCGTCGCCTTCGACGCAAGAGCCGAAGAGCGAGAGACACGTGGGTTCATCTCAATTGTGATGATGCGCCCGTCAGTTGGGTTCACCGCGAACTGAATATTGCAGCCACCCGTATCGACGCCCACTTCGCGGATAATGGCGATACCCTGATCACGCATGGTCTGAAACTCCCTATCCGTCAGCGTCATAGCCGGCGCGACGGTGACAGAGTCACCCGTGTGGACACCAAGCGCATCAACGTTCTCGATTGAGGCGACCACTATGACGTTGTCATTGCGGTCGCGGACAAGCTCAAGCTCGAACTCTTTCCAGCCGAGAATAGACTCCTCGATCAGCACATTTGCCTCCGGGGAGGCGTCAAGTCCTCCACCTGCGATGCGGTCAAGGTCCTCCATGGTGAACGCGAGACCAGAGCCAAGACCGCCCATGGTGAAGGAAGGACGGACAACGACCGGAAGCCCAAGCTCCTGGACAGTCTCGTGGACTTCACCCATCGAGTAGCACACGCGTGAGCGGGCAGATTCACCGCCGATCTTCTCGACGATGTCCTTGAACTTCTGCCGATCCTCACCGCGCTCAATTGCATCGATGTTTGCGCCAATAAGCTCCACGTTATGCTTTGCCAGGATACCCTGGCGCTCAAGTTGGATCGCTGCGTTCAAGGCAGTTTGACCGCCGAGCGTTGGCAGAATCGCATCGACTGGATGCCCCTGCTCTGCTTCACGGGCCAAGATCATGTCGATGTAGCTTGGGTCAATCGGCTCAACATAGGTGTGATCCGCAAACTCCGGGTCCGTCATGATCGTTGCCGGGTTCGAGTTAATGAGCGTGACTCGTAGCCCTTCTTCCTTCAGGACGCGACAAGCCTGCGTCCCCGAGTAGTCAAACTCGCACGCCTGGCCAATAACGATTGGCCCGGAGCCAATAACCATCACATGGTTGATATCTTCGCGCTTCATTGTGTGAATCTCCTCTAATGCTGGTTACTGGTTGTTCGGGCTCTTCGAGTCCATCAACGAGATGAACTGGTCAAACAGCGGGTTCGCATCGTGCGGTCCGGCGGCTGATTCGGGGTGATACTGCACGGAGTACGCCATGTTGTTGTCCAATGCCACGCCTTCGACGGTGCCATCGTTCAGGCAGACATGTGTGATGGACGCCGGGCCGAAATCTGTCTCGAATGTGTCGCCTTCCTTGCCGCGGAGGGCAAAACCGTGATTTTGGCTCGTGATATCAATCTTTCCCGTGCGCAGGTTCTTCACCGGAACGTTGACTCCCCGGTGGCCGTAGCGCAGCTTGTATGTCTCGAGGCCAAGCGCACGACCTAAGATTTGGTTACCGAAGCAGATCCCGAAGAACGGAATCTCAGCAGCGATAATATCGCGAACAATCGCCACCATTTCGTCTGCGGTGGATGGGTCTCCTGGACCGTTCGAGACGAACACACCATCCGGTCGGTACTGTTCAATATCCTTTAGCTGAGTATTTGCCGGCACCACGACGGTCTCAATGCCCCGTTGTGCAAACTGCATAGGCGTAGCAGTCTTAATACCCATATCGTAGGCGACGACGGTGTAACGCTTCTCGCCTTCAGCGGGGATAGTGTACGGCTGCTTCGTCGAGACCTCTTCGCTGAGGTCTGCCCCAGCCATCGCAGGCTGCTCGTTCACCAGCTTCACTAGCTCATCGACTGGACGCTCGGTGTCTTCACTGACGAAAATTCCTGCCGCAATAGAGCCGTGATTGCGGAGATGACGCACCAGAGTACGAGTGTCCACCCCGTAGATGCCCGGGATACCTTCGTTTTCCATCTGTTCTGCAAGGCTGCGCTTTGCGCGCCAGCTCGAGTGCACGGTGGAAAGATCGCGGATCACAAGGCCAGCAGCCCAGATCTTGTTGTCGTGGGACTCATTGTCTTCGTCGTTCCAACCGGTGTTGCCGATCTGTGGGGCTGTAAGGGTCACGATCTGCTTGTGGTAGGACGGGTCAGTCATCGTTTCCTGGTAGCCCGTCATCGCGGTGCTAAACACTGCCTCTCCGAAGACCTGCTTCTTCGCCCCAAATGAGAAGCCTCGAAAAACCTTTCCGTCGCCAAGCACGAGAAGCGCTGGGATACGTTCATTAACCATATTGTTTAGTTCCTTTACTCGTTATCAGCTTGGTACGTAATAGCTCCACGCAGCATCGTCATTTTGACCTGCGCATTGAACTGCATTCCCTCGTATGGTGTGTTCGAGGCTTTCGACGCCAACTCTTCCGGCTCTACCGTCCACGGCGAATTCGGGTCGACCAAGGTGAGGTTTGCTGGTTCGCCAGCAGTAATCGGTCTCCCCTGGTCCTCCAGCCTCAAAATCTCAGCTGGTCTCTCACTCATTACCTTTGCGACGAACCGCCAGTCCGCCAACCCCGCTTCAACGAAGACACGCGCGATGATTGCCAGCGATGTCTCGAGCCCCAGCATGCCTGGCTTCGCGTGTTCAAACTCCACACACTTTTCTTCCGAACCGTGCGGGGCATGGTCCGTCGCAACTACGTCAATAATCCCGTTCAGCAAAGCGTCACGAAGCGCAATTGTGTCTCTGTGCTCACGCAGCGGCGGGTTTACCCGGAAGTTTCCGTTAAACGTTTCCAGCTTCTCATCTGTCAACAGCAGATGGTGCGGTGTAACCTCCGCCGTAATCTTTGAGGAATGCTGCTTCGCCAGGCGCAAGAGCTGAACAGTTCCTTCCGTCGAAGCGTGGCAGACGTGGAGACGTCCGCCGTAATCGCGCGACATGATCATATCCCTGGCGACAATCGATTCTTCAGCTACGCGCGGCCATCCACGAAGGCCCAGCTTCGCAGCCATTGGCCCTTCGTGAGCGCTGGCGTCTTCAGTCAGACGGTGATCCTCGGCGTGTTGTGCGAGCAGCACATCATATGCTTTCGCATATTCAATTGCGCGCCGCATGATTTGTGGATCGTTCACGCATTTTCCGTCGTCCGAGAACATACGAACATGGGACTTCGACATCAATCCCATCTCGGTGAGCTGCTTGCCCTCAAGCCCTTGCGTGATAGATCCAACCGGGTACACGTCACACTTACCGTAGCTTTGCCCCTTGTTCCACACCGCTTCAGCAAGGAATGGTTGGTCAATCACCGGCCGCGTATTAGCCATCGTAAACACGGCTGTAAAACCGCCCTTCGCAGCTGCGTCGGAACCTGTGGCGATGGTTTCCGTATCTTCCCTGCCCGGCTCACGGAGGTGGACGTGCATGTCCACCAGGCCAGGCAGCAGCACCCAACCCTGACCATCTAGTACTTCGTCAGCCTTCGAGGTATCGACGTCTTCCCCTACCGAAGCAATCTGCCCATCTTTGATCAGGACGTTTACGGTGGATTCGCCGTATGGCCGAACGTTTGTCAATGCAATTACTGACATTTCTAGCTATCCTCTCCAGCCAACAAAGCGAACAGCACAGCCATTCGCGTATAAACACCATTTGAGACCTGCTGCAGTACAGCAGTATTTTCGCGGTCTGCAACATCAAAGTTGATTTCCATACCGCGCAGCATTGGGCCCGGGTGCATGATGATGGCGCCAGGTTTCATTTGCTGTGCTCGCTGTTTGCTGAGTCCGAACAGCGTGGCGTACTCGCGGTGCGATGGGAAAAACCCGCCATGCATACGCTCTGCCTGAACGCGCAGCATCATTACAACGTCCGCGTCTGGAATCTCGGCATCAAAGTCGTAGCTGATACGGCATGGCCAGTACTCCGCCCCAACTGGCAACAGGGTTGGTGGTGCAACGAGTACGACATCCGCGCCAAGCTTCGACAGCAGTTGCACGTTGGAGCGTGCGACCCTTGAATGCAAAATATCGCCGACAATGATGATTTTCTTGCCGGCGATTTCACCAATCTTCTGACGCATCGTTACCGCATCAAGGAGCGCCTGCGTCGGGTGCTGGTTCTGGCCATCGCCCGCATTGACGACAGATACATTAGGAACCCAGTCAGCAATGAGTTTCGCTGCTCCAGACGATGGGTGGCGAACGACAATGGCGTCAGCGCCGACTGCAGCGATCGTCGAGGCCGTATCCTTCAGCGACTCGCCCTTCTTCACGGAAGAAGAGGACGCAGAAATATTGATGACGTCAGCGCTCATCCACTTACCTGCAGTCTCGAATGAGGAGCGCGTGCGCGTTGAATTCTCGTAAAACAGCGTGAAGATCGTACGTCCACGCAGCGTTGGTAGCTTTTTAATCTCGCGACCCTCGAGGGTTTCTCGGAACCGATCTGCCTCATCCATGATGAGGTGAATGTCGTTAACGCTGAGATCGTCGATCGAAATCAGGTGCTTCATTCGGTGGTGACCTCCTTGGTCAGCGTCACCGCATCGATGTCATCAATTGGGGTCAGAGACACCGTGACATCTTCAGCAATGGCGGTTGGAATGTTCTTGCCAACGTAGTCGGCGCGAATTGGTAGTTGGCGGTGTCCACGATCAACTAGGACTGCAAGCTGAATAGTGCGTGGTCGACCAAGATCTCGCAACGAATCGAGTGCCGCGCGGATGGTCCGACCGGAAAACAAAACATCATCTACGAGGATTATCGTTGCGTTATTGATCTCAACCGGAATGTTCGTCGGCATTAGCGCCCTATGAGGCTTGTCTCGGAGATCGTCTCGGTACAGCGTAATATCCAGGCTGCCTACGGGGACGGTGATCCCGGTAAAAGACTGAATCGCATCCGCGATCCGCTCTGCTAGTGGCACTCCCCCCGAAGGAATACCCAATAGGACTGGAGTGTCTGAAGACTCCGAATCAAGCGCATTCTTTTCAATGATCTGGTGCGCGATGCGTGCAATTGTTCGCTCAACGTCACGCTCATTTAATAGCGCAGACGTCACGCGTTGCTTGTCACTCATCGAACCTCCTTCCCCGCCTCGCTGTGCGGAATTTAAAGGATGTCGAAATTGGTATTTGTCTATGCTGAGACTGGTCAGAATCTTAGCACCTTCACAAAGGCGTCTCGCTATATCAGTCAATAATTCTCTTCACTAGATTGCTCGCTTCCCCTATACAGGTGTACCCGCCAAGTTTTCTCAGGATTCCGCATAGGTAGTTGGCCGACGAATGATTGGTAGGGTTGGAACAATGACGACGCAACAAATCCCTGACCAGCCCAGTCCGGTTTCGCTTGCAGATGTTGCAGCCATTTTTGAAAATGAGGACCTTGAGTACCGCATTGAAGAAAATATTTTGCGAAGCGGATTCGTCAACTGCGCGACTGTGTGCGCTTTGGATGATAGTTATCTGATTTTCGAATCCATTTGGCGCGGTGCTGTGCCACAAGAAATGGCTTCACACTTGCTCTTGGCAATGAACGAACATAACCAAACCCATTTTGCGCCAACCTTGCGTTTCTTCGAAAACGAAACAGGAAGCGATGCACCATCGCTGGCGGTGAGCGCAATCCGTACGACAGACGTCACAAACGGGTTAACACCAGATCAATTGGGCGCATTTATCGTCACATCGATCGAATCAACACTGCAGGCTTTTGATTTTCTGGAAACGTCATTTCCCACGTTAGTGAACTGGAAGGACCCCCACGTTGAGCACTAGTACTTCTACGCCCCAGGTAACGATCGAACGCATCATTGAACAAATGCGGGGTCACGGCATCGAACTGTCCGATGATCCGACAGGGCGCGTCGCGCATGCAAACCTGAATGATTTCCATGTCTTGTTTGTACTCCTGGACACCGTGTTGATCGTCCGCGCCGATGCCGAAACAGACGTTCCTTCCGACTCCACAGATCCCTCACTCTATCTCGCCGCGAACCAGACGAACTCTTCGCTGCTCGGTTGCCGCGCGGTTGTGGCAAACAGAGGGGAGACACTAGTTGTCCGTTCTGAAAGCGAGATACACGTTGCCGCGGGCATGACCGATGAACAACTTTCGAGTGCTCTCCGCCGTAGTGTCGACCAGGTGCTCTATGCACAAAATATGATGAAAGTGCTATCAGAAACGATCGCTGAAGCCGTTCAACGCGGAAACTAAAAAGTGGGAGGCAACGCGTTGATTCGTTGCCTCCCACTTTTTTACAGCGGAAAACTCGTTAAGCTTCCTCGCCCTCCTGACCGTCAGCAGGTTCTTCTGCGTGAGTCTGAGACATTGGAGCATTTTCAGATTGCGATTGAATTACTCCGTCGAGCACCGCGTGGATATACGGCGCCGCTTTCGCGCCTGAGTACTGCGTAGCTAATTCAGCCGCATTCGAGATCGTGATTGGGGCATCAACCTCTGCGTTGAACAGGATCTCCCAGATACCTACGCGCAAGATCTGCCGATCCACTGCGGGGATTCGATCCAACTCCCAATCGCTGCTGAGAAACTTCTCGATTGCGTCGTCAATATCATCGAGCTGAAGGGCCACGCCCTCCACGATGGTCCGGGTATACGGAGCCACCGGGGCAATTTGATTCAGCGGGTTCTGAGACAGCGTCTCTCGGTCTTCGACAATAGCAACCGGGTCGATGTCTCTAGCTTCGGCTTCAAAGAGGATATCGACGGCTCTACGACGCGCACGGTATCGTGCGCCATGGCGTTTGAAATTCTCCATTAGTTGTTCACACGCGAAAGGTATTCACCAGTACGCGTATCAACCTTCACTACATTACCGGTCTCAAGAAACAGTGGGACCTGAATTTCGGCGCCGGTCTCCAGGGTTGCAGGCTTGGTGCCACCGGTGGAGCGATCGCCCTGCAGACCCGGCTCGGTGTGCTCGACCTTGAGATCAACCGAGATCGGTAGTTCTGCAAACAGTGCGTCGCCCTCGTAGAACGAGACCTGGACATGCATGTTTTCCAGCAGGAACTTTGCGGCATCACCGAACTTCTCTTCTGGAAGCTCGAACTGCTCAAAGGTCTTATCGTCCATGACCACGTAGTTGGTCCCGTCGTTGTACAGGTAGGTCATGTCACGACGGTCAACCGTTGCCGTGTCAACCTTAACGCCAGCGTTCCAGGTCTTGTCCACGGTTTTGCCGGAGACAACATCCTTCAACTTAGTACGAACGAAAGCTGGGCCTTTACCGGGCTTCACATGCTGGAACTCAACAATCTGCTGGAGTTTCCCATCTACCAACAGAACCAAACCGTTTTTAAAATCAGCAGTAGTTGCCACTTGAAGCCTTCCTTCTTTCTAACAATAGATGTGCTCTCGCAATCACAATTATGCTACAGCACGATGAGTTCCTTGGGGAACTGGGTGATAATACGTGGTGCACCGCTGGTGATAATCAGGGTGTCCTCAATTCGGACACCTCCCTTCCCAGGAACGTAAATACCCGGTTCGATGGTCAAGGTCATCGATGGTTCTAGCTCTCCAGTGCCAGTCAGCGCCGCGTATGGTCCCTCGTGCACATCCAACCCGATACCGTGACCCGTCGAGTGCACGAAGTATTCGCCGTAGCCCGCGTCTTCAATGATGCTTCTACATGCTTTGTCTACGTCGACTAACTTCGCACCTGCAACAGCCGCCTCGACACCTGCTTGCTGGGATTCACGAGTAACCTCGTAGATTTCGCGGAGAAACGCAGAAGGTTCCCCCACCGCAAACGTTCTTGTCATGTCGGAGTTGAATCCTGCACGGTACATTCCGAAATCAATCGTGACAAAGTCACCGTCTTCGATCACGCGGTCAGAGGCACCATGGTGTGGCTTAGCCGAATTCAAACCCGACGCGACAATCGTGTCAAAGCTCGGGCGATCAGCGCCAAGCAATCGCATCCGGTATTCCAAGTTGGCAGCGACTTGGCGCTCTGACTGTCCTGCTGCGAGCTCACCGGCGTCAACTAGTTCGCGAAGCGCTGTCGATGCCAGCTCCGCGGCCTCAGCCAAGCGTTGAAGCTCCAGTTCATCTTTCACTAACCGAATTCCCTCGATTTGTTGCGTGACAGGCACCAAGGTCACGCCTTCAGGACAAGCCTGCTTCAGAGCTTCAAGCTGCGATGCACTGACATAGTCTGCTTCGTACCCAACGCGGTGTCCCTCTACAACTGCGCTCAGCAGTTCGGTGGCGACTTTTCGAGTGATCGTCGCCTCAATATCAGGAACTTCTTCTGCGACCTGCGTCGCATATCGCCCGTCTGTTGTGATACGGGCTGAGCGGTCTTTGGAGATCAATAGCGCACCATTGGAACCAGAGAACCCAGACAAGTAACGGACATGCGTCAAATGGGTTACTAACATGTCGTCGATCCGGTGACCAGCTAAAAGAGACGCCAGCTTACGGCGCCGGTTTTCAAATCGAGTATCTGCTAAACCCATTGAGACTCCTTCAAGTCGTTGATAAATACTTGCATTGCAAGCTCGTAACCTTCCAGACCAAGACCGGCAATTACGCCACGCGCTACCGGCGACAAATACGAATGATGTCGGAAAGCCTCACGCGAGAAAATATTCGAAATGTGCACCTCCACAAACCCCGGACCGTCTCCCAACTCAACAACAGCATCGCGCAGCGCCACTGATGTATGCGTAAAACCGCCCGGATTAATGATGACAGGCCATTTACTGTCAGCCGCCTCGTGCACCCAATCGATCAAGTCGCCCTCGTGGTTGGACTGACGAACCTCAACATCCACGCCTGCCGCTGTAGCCTTGCTCTGCAGCCGCTGTGTGAGTGTCTCCAAGGTTTCGGCGCCATAGATTTCGGGCTGCCGCTTGCCGAGTCTATCCAAGTTTGGTCCGTTGAGAACAAGGATCATCATCGCGCTAGTCCCCCATCATGGCTTCGTAAGCAGCACGCATCTCTTCTTTGGTGGCATCTTCGATTCGTGTACAAGAACCGATACCATCGAGTACCACGAACCGAATGTGCCCGTTCTTATTCTTCTTATCGCGGGTCATTCCCTCATAGAGCTCATCGAACACGCCATGTTCGTAGCGCGTTGGCAACCCAGCCGCTTCAAGGATCGTACGGTGTAGCGAAACAACCGATTCGTCGATAAGTCCCCGCTGCAGCGCAAGGTACGCAACGAACATCATTCCCACAGCAACAGCATTTCCGTGCCGCCAACGATACTGCTCGCGTCGCTCGATTGCATGACCAAGCGTGTGCCCATAGTTCAAGATTTCACGGAGCCCCGACTCTTTGAGGTCCTTGGAGACAACGCCTGCTTTGACAGCGACAGAGCGCTCGATGAGCTCAGGCCAGTGACGAGAGGCACCCTCCTGGAATAGATCCAAAATCTTTGGGTCAGCGATAAAACCCGTCTTGATCAACTCCGCGGAGCCAGACACGATCTCTTCTTCTGGAAGGGTGTACACGCGTTCCAAGTCGATGAAGACGCCCTTCGGCTCATGAAATGCACCGACCAGGTTCTTACCTTCCGCTGTGTTCATCCCAGTCTTCCCGCCTACTGCGGCGTCCACCATTGCTAGCAATGTAGTTGGGACATGCACGACGTCAATGCCACGCATCCAAGTAGCAGCGATAAATCCACCCATATCAGTTGCTGCACCGCCGCCCACAGTGACCACGGCGTCCTGCCTCGAGAAACCGGCACGCCCAAGAACATCCCAAAGTTCACTTGCAACCGCAATGCTCTTGCCGTCCTCCGCATCAGGGACGGCCGCCAGGTGGGGTTCAATGTTATTGTTTTCTAAGTCTTGCGCGATACTTCGTGCAACGGCAGCTAGCGGAGGCTGATGCACGATCAGAGCCTTTCTCGCCCCGAGCGCCTGCACGTGATTACCGACCATCATAGTTGTGTCGTGGTCGATGAAGACCTGATACGGCTGGGGCCCACAAACATCCACTACTGCCATGACTTGCCTCTCTTCTCTCTAGGAATCGTTCTATTCGCTATCGATGACGCCTAACACTTCAGCAACGATGCGCTGTGGCGGACGATCGTCAGTGCGGACGCGGTAGTCAGCAACCTCGCGGTAGAAAGGCTCACGTTCAGTAAGCAACGCCTGGTAACGCGCTTCAGGGTCTTCTGCTGCCAGCACTGGACGAGTCCCGTCTCCTGCAGTCCGTCGAGTGCCCTCTTTCACCCCGACGTCAACCCACACGACAAGGTGGTTTTCTAACAGGGCTCTCGTCTCAGGCCGAACCACAGCGCCACCGCCTAGGCTCACAACGCCCTTGCACCCTAATACCTGCTTCACAACCTCATGCTCAAGATCACGAAACGCATCCTCCCCCAACGATGCATAGACTTCACCGCACGGTTTACACTCAGCTTGTTCGATTATCGAATCAGAATCCACGAACTGAAGGTTCAATGCCCTCCCTAATCGACGCCCAATCGTCGTCTTCCCAGCGCCTGGAGGGCCAACAAGCACGACTTTTGGAATACCGGACTCGCACGACCCTAGAACCTCATCTACGGCTGGTCGGGAACCTGTATCTGCGTTCACAGTCATCCTTTCTTTGCGGACTACTCCCCATCAAAACGGAAGCGCTGCGCAACGTATTGCTGATACGACGCAATGTTACGCCTCAACTCGTCGAGACTGTCCCCACCGAACTTTTTCAATGTCGCTTCCGCAAGCACAAGTGCCACCATCGCCTCTGCGACCACGCCTCCCGCTGGGACAGCACAGATATCGGATCGCTGATGAATACCCGTGGCCTCCGCGCCGGTAGCCATATCGATAGATTGCAACGCGCGAGGCACCGTAGAAATCGGCTTGAAAGCAGCTCGCACACGAAGCTGCTCACCGTTGGTCATACCACCCTCAAGACCACCGGCTCGGTTAGACAGCCGCTGAACCCGGCCATCTTTCAACGTAATCTCGTCGTGCGCTTGCGACCCTCTGCGCGTAGCAGTCTCAAAACCATCTCCGATTTCGACGCCCTTCACGGATTGAATGCTCATCAAGGCGCCCGCAAGCTGAGCGTCGAGGCGTGCTTCCCCAGAGATGTGGGAGCCCAGGCCGATAGGGAGGCCGTCGACAATTACCTCGACGACTCCACCCAAGGTGTCCCCTGATTTCTTTGCGGATTCGATACACGCAACCATCGAGGCTTCTGCTTCCTTGCTCGCGGCACGTACCGGGGAGGCGTCGATAGCATCAATGTCAGCAAACGAAGGCAACACGTCACGATCAGGCACTGAGTCCCCAATTGAAACCACGTGCGAAAACACCTCAACGCCCAGGGCCTCACGCAAAAGCGCACGCGCAACCGCTCCTGCGGCGACTCGCGCAGCCGTCTCACGTGCTGACGAACGCTCAAGCACAGGTCGTGCCGAATCGAATCCGTATTTGATCATGCCTGGAAGATCCGCATGCCCTGGTCGCGGACGAGTCAACTTTGCACCACGCCCAGACGACATGGCCTTCTGCACATCTTCATTCGAAGTATCCAACGGATGCGGAGACATAATCGTCGTCCACTTTGGCCACTCTGTATTGCCGATCTGAATCGCGATCGGACTACCAATCGTGGTGCCGTGCACAACTCCAGCGAGCAGCTCCAGCTTGTCTTGCTCAAACTTCATCCGCGCGCCGCGTCCATACCCGAGACGGCGACGAGCGAGCTGATGTGCGATCTCCTGCTCAGTAATTGGCACGCCAGCAGGCATATCCTCAACAAGTGCTATCAGGGCTTGGCCGTGGGATTCTCCGGCAGTGGTCCAGCGAAACATGATGGCTATTCTGTCACACTTCTCATGAGAAGATGCAGTTTCCAGCATAGATTCCAATTACTGCCCAACTCGCCAACACCATCGACGGGCCATGTGGAACACGGCGAGACCTCACGAGTAACGCGAAACATACCGTGCAGAAGCTGCTTATAAACAACGCCACAATAACACCGATGAATCCCCCAGCCGCTGCTGAAGCAACTCCCAGTGGAAGCGCGAGTTTGATGTCACCGCCACCAATGCCCTGTCCAAACAGCAAATAGGTAGCAGGCCAAAGCATACCCACAGATAAGAAGGGCTCGAACGCGACGGCAATGACAGCTACAACGCACAGTGGCAACGTGAGCCAATTAGGCAACCTCGTGTATTTCAGGTCGTACCAGCATGTCAGTATCGACCAGGCCAACCCCAGAGCGACCGCGCCCCAAACAGCTCCCCCCGCCATCTTCTAGTGACTTTGCTGCTCTAACGCGGTCCAATGCTCCACGAGCGCCGTTTCCATTTCGTCACGCGGCGCATTGCGTCCCGTGAACTGTTCGAACTGTGAGAACGCCTGCCCCGCTAGCATCGTCAGCCCCCCGACTGCTTTGTAACCGTTCGCGGCAGATTGGGATACCAGCGGAGTCGGCCACGGATCATATATGACATCCAGCAACGGGGCGTGAGCCAGCTGCTGAACATAGGGCCGCAGCGTATCTGCGGGGACAGTCGAAACAACCACGTCAGCAGCAGCCGTAACTTTGAAAAGATCACTGTCAAAAGATACGAAGTTGCACCTAATGCCTTCCGTCAGTCCTCGAAGCTCGCCGCTCCTATCTGAACGATTGATAACAGTAATTTCCTCAACCCCTCGTTCCCGAAGGGCCCAAATCACAGCCCGAGAAGTACCGCCGGCGCCGATCACAACCGCTCGTTGGATATCTGCTCCGCCAAGCAAACGGCGAAGCGCGTACAGCACTCCTTCGCAGTCAGTGTTATCCGCCCGCCACCCCTGGTGCGTGCGGACCAGGGTGTTCGCGGACCCGATCGCAATTGCCCGATCGGTTGCCCGATCCGCAACCTTTAACGCGGCAAACTTGCCGGGCATCGTAACTGAAAACCCTTGGAAACTCTCGTCCGCCTCAAGCACGACCCTGGGAAGGTCTGCTTCGACGCACTCAATCCTTGTGTAACGCCAATCATCGAGCCCCAGAGCCTTATACCCAGCGTGGTGCAAGACCGGTGAGAGTGAATGCTTAATCGGGGAACCGAGGACGGCTGCTTGGTACATTACTGCTCCCGATTTCCTTCGCGCTGAGAATCGAGAATGCCAGAGTCATACGCGCGCTGCGTATCCTCCAAATGCTTATCAAAAGTGCGGTTAAAGACTGTCGTGCCATCCTTATCGATGGTCACAAAGAACAGCCAATCACCTTCTGCAGGCCGCTCCATCGCCTCAATTGCTTCCATCGATGGTGATGCAATCGGCGTTTGCGGTAGTCCATCCATCGCGTACGTGTTCCAAGGAGTGACCCGCTCACGGTCCTCACGTGACGTCGCAACCTCAACAGAGGGCAACCCATAGTTGACGGTCGAATCAAACTCGAGACGCATAGGCTCTTTGAGACGGTTCAGGATAACTCGAGCCACCTTATCGAACTCTCCGGCGGGAGCCTCACGCTCAACCAGAGATGCAGCTACGACGAGTTCGTACGGAGTCAATCCAACTGACTTTGCCCTCGTGACTATGTCTGTCGCTTCATACTGCTTTGCAGATCGCGTAATCAAATCAGTGAGCACGGCCTCGGCAGACGCCCCTGGATCCACGATGTACTCACCCGGAGCAATAAGTCCTTCAAGACGTTTCGCGTCTCCCGCTCGAGCGTTCACTACCTCGAGTGCCCACTCTGGAACGCCGAGGCTCGCCGGATCCGCATCGGCCGCAACGTGGTGCAGCTCTTCAACAGTAACGCAACCAGGTTTAACTTCCTCACCACAAGAAACTTGCTGAATCATGGACAAGATACCAAGACGCCGTTGCCCACCAACTACGTTGACATCCATGAGCGTTGCACCCCCATAAACCTGTAGTGGCGTCACGCGCTTGGATGGGTCAAGCAGCGCAGCCACGGCGCTGTCCGCACTCATCTCACCTTCCAAGCGGTAAAATCCAGGCTGAATGTTGTCCGAGTCCGCATTATTCGCAGCTGCAGTCTGGAACGCTCCGTTCGAAGCAACAATGCCACGTTCTTCAAGCTCAGGACCCAGCGACGAAATGTTCGAGCCCTCGGGGATCTCGACGACTTGTTCCTCACCATTACCGGTACCGTTAAAATCGGCGTTCGTGCCGTTACGCATCACCGCGATCCAGGCAATCAATCCAATGATCAGCAAGATCGACGTTACGAGCACCGCCGTGCCCCGTGTACGTCGTTTCGAGGTTGTTGGGGTCGTCACGATTGATTCTCCTTGAAGTAATTCGTTCGGCCGTCCAGCCAGGATTGCAAAATCTCAACCGCCGCAGCTTGATCAATCACACTACGACCAGCGCGCTCGTTCACGCCGCTCGCACGCAAGGCGTGAGCTGCAGCAACAGTTGTTAGACGTTCATCAGCCATTCTTACGGGAAGCCCAGATCGTCGCCTAATCCGGAACGCGATCTCTTTCGCGTGTTTGACGCTACGTGAGCCGTGACCTTTTAAATCGCGTGGCAGACCAACAACAACTTCAACGATCTTGTACTCGTCGATGATGTCGATGATTCTATCGATATCTGCTCCGTCGCGATCTTTAAATCCTGTAACACGGGCAACAGTCTCAAGTGGAGTCGCTAGCTTTGCATCACGGTCTGACGATGCGACACCGATACGAACTGTACCGACGTCAATTCCGAGGCGACGTCCCGGCCCGGGATCTTGAACCCCGGGGCGATCGGGCTGCACCGTCATACCATCACTCCAACCGTTTACTCTGTGCCTTCCCTTAAAACCTACTGGTTTTTTGGGACAACGGATATCCAAATACGGCGTGTCGCACTATTGATCCGTGCTTACGGGGCTTAGGCACCAAGTACGTCGCGGATTGCCTTGAAGCCGGCATCGATACCATCAGCGGAAGAGCCGGAGCCCTGAGCAAGGTTCGGCTTGCCGCCACCGCGCCCGTTGACGTATTCACCGAAGGACTTCACAAGTTCGCCAGCCTTGATCCCGCTCTCTACCGCCGCACTGGTAGCTGCAAACACGAACGGCACCTTGCCGCCGTTATCAGAGGCCAGCGCAATGACCGCGGCCTCACCTTCCAGCTTGCCGCGTAGGTCGTTCGCCAAGGTGCGAACATCGCCAGCTTCGATACCGTCGGGCAGCTTCGCAGCAATCACCTTGTACGCACCGATGGTCTCTGCGCGGTCCAAGAACTCGCCAGTCTTCAACAGCAACTGCTGACGGTGCAAATTCTCAATCTCTTTTTCAGCAGCTCGGAGCCGCTCTGTGAGCTGCGCAATGCGCTCCGGCAGCTGGCCTGTTGGAGTCTTGAGCTCGGCAGCGAGCCCCGAGGCCAGTGCAGCTTCTTTCGAAAAGTACTGGAAGGAGTCCATGCCGGAGTACGCCTCGATACGGCGTGCGCCAGAGCCAACAGAAGACTCGCCGAGCACAGCAACAGGTCCAATCTGTGACGAGTGCTCAACGTGTGTACCACCGCACAGCTCAATAGAGAACGGCCCGCCGATCTCTACCACCCGCACCTGGTCACCGTAGTTCTCGCCGAATAGCGCCATCGCGCCCATTTCCTTCGCCTTTGATAGCGAAGTTTCGATGGTGTTAACCGCGAAGTCTGCGTCCACCGCCTGGTTCGTAATGGTTGCAATCTCCTGGAGCTGAGCATCAGTCAGCTGTTCGGTGTAGTTGAAGTCGAAACGCAGGTAGCCAGGCTTGTTCATCGAACCAGCCTGGACAGCGGTTGGGCCGAGCACCTGACGTAGCGCAGCGTGAATGAGGTGGGTAGCGGTATGCGCCTGTCGCGCCCCATGACGCCACTTCTCATCAACTTCAGCTTGTACCTGATCGCCGAGGCCAATGCCGCCATGTTCCACGGTTGCCTTGTGCACCCACAGTTTCTTGCCGATCTTCTGCACGTCATGAACTTGCAACATCGTATCGCCGACGCGAATCAGACCGCGGTCGGCCATCTGGCCGCCGGCTTCGGCGTACATCGGAGTGACGTCGAGAATAACCTCGACCTCATCGCCTTCCGCAGCCTCGTTCACCTTGTCACCGTCGCGGACGAGACCGAGAACTCGGGCATCATGCTCAAGTTCTGAATAGCCCACAAACTCGGTCGGGTGGTTGTCCACCCACTCCCGATAGAGCGATTCATCAACGTTACGGTGCTTCTTCGCTTTATTGTCAGCCTTCGCCCGAGCTCGCTGCTCCTGCATGGCGGAGTTAAATGCGTCCATATCGACGTCAAGTCCGGCCTCATGCGCCATCTCCAACGTCAAGTCAATTGGGAAACCGTACGTGTCGTGGAGTTCGAATGCCTGCTGACCAGGCAGAGTCTTCGCTCCGGATGCACGCAGTTGCTCGACGGTTTCGTCGAATCGGTGTGTACCGGATTCGAGGGTCTTCAAGAAGGCACGTTCTTCAGCCAAAGCAACCCGCAGGATACGTTCCCGGTTCTTCGCGATCTCCGGGAACGACGGCGTCATTGTATCCATAATGGTGTTCATGAAGACCTCAAGCACGTTCCCAGTTGCGCCTAGAAGACGTGCAGAGCGAACAATTCGGCGCAGCAAGCGGCGCAGAATGTAACCGCGCCCCTCGTTCGACGGCGTAACACCATCGAGAATGATCATCATGCCTGTACGCGAGTGGTCCGCAATCACGCGGAACCTTACATCATCTTCGTGCACTCCTGCGTCGTACTTAGTGCCGGTAAGCTCAACTGCCGCGTCAATAACGGGGCGGAGCAGATCTGTTTCATACACATTGTCGACGCCCTGCAGCAGGCAGGCAACGCGTTCGATGCCTAGCCCGGTATCGATGTTCTTCTTTGGCAGCTCTCCGACGAGCTCAAAGTTGCCCTTCTTGTCGCCCTCACCGCGAATCGACTCCATGAAGACCAAGTTCCAGATCTCCATGTAGCGGTTATCGTCAGCGATTGGCCCGCCCTCTTTACCGTATTCAGGGCCACGGTCATAGTAGATCTCCGAGCACGGACCACATGGCCCAGGAATACCCATGGACCAGAAGTTGTCCTCCATGCCCATTCGCTGGATATGCGACGGATCTACCCCAATCTTGTTTTCCCAAATCGAAGCAGCC
This sequence comes from Corynebacterium sp. UMB2355A, assembly GCF_033877495.1. Taxonomy (NCBI): domain Bacteria; kingdom Bacillati; phylum Actinomycetota; class Actinomycetes; order Mycobacteriales; family Corynebacteriaceae; genus Corynebacterium; species Corynebacterium sp. UMB2355A. The sequence continues at coordinate 241,547 of NZ_CP138855.1, forward strand.
TCGTCGTCATCCAGATACACCGTCACCCACAGCCGCTCTGGGTCGAGGCCGTAACCGCCATCCTCTACGCTGCCCGTCAGCAGCTCCCATGCGTGAGTAATCGCGCCTTCCTTGAAATACTGGCCGAAGGAGAAGTTGCCGGCCATCTGGAAAAACGTATTGTGGCGAGTCGTGATACCTACTTCTTCAATATCAAGCGTTCTCACGCACTTTTGAATCGAAGTCGCTTTCCCATGTTCAAAGGGAGGGTTCTGTTGGCCAAGAAAATACGGCTTGAACGGAACCATGCCCGCATTCACGAACAGCAGTGTCGGATCGTCCAAGATAAGCGATGCGCTCGGAACTGGTGTATGTCCTGCACGAACGAAGTGCTGCGTAAAGCGCTCACGAATCTCATGGGTTTGCACGGAGTAGTTTCCTTTCAAGTTCGAATCAATCTCGAACTACTCTACCCCTCAACCACGTACTAACCTACGCAGCCTACCCAAGAACCCGGAAATTCTTCGCTCGTCACCGTGGCCCGTTGGTGTGTAGTAGACCGCATCCTCTAAGCCGTCGGGAATGTACTGTTGTTGTACTACCCCCTTCGGGTCATCATGCGGGTAGACATAACCGACTGCATTGCCCATCGCTTTCGCGCCCTCATAATGCCCGTCCCGTAAATGCGCTGGAACCGGGCCGATCTTTCCCGCGCGCACGTCCTCCTGGGCGCGCGTAATCGCCTGAATCACTGCTGGCGATTTTGGCGCGGTAGCCAAATGAATCGTCGCTTGTGCAAGTGTCAGTCGACCCTCAGGCATCCCGATCAGCTGTACCGCCTGCGCTGCGGCAACTGCAGTTTGCAACGCTGATGGATCGGCCATACCAATGTCCTCCGAAGCATGAATGACCAGCCTGCGCGCTATAAAGCGAGGATCCTCACCAGCTTCAATCATCCGTGCCAAATAGTGCAACGCTGCGTCGACATCTGAGCCTCGAATCGACTTGATGAATGCGGAAACTACGTCGTAGTGCTGGTCGCCGTCCCGGTCGTAACGCACCACCGCACGGTTCACGCTTTCCCTCACGACATCAAGAGTGATTGTCTCCCCCGGTTCAACTGATGCTGCAGCTGCCTCCAAGTACGTCAAACTGCGGCGTGCATCTCCACCCGCCAAGGCTATGAGTTGCGCTCGCGCGTCGTCGGCAAGCTTCACGGAACCCGCGAGCCCACGTTCGTCTTGTATCGCTCGATCTATCACCACACCGAGGTCTTCAGCCGACAAGGATTCAAGTTTCAGAAGCAACGAGCGTGAAAGCAGCGGGGCTACCACGCTAAACGACGGATTCTCTGTCGTAGCCGCTACAAGCAACACCGTGCGATTCTCGACGGCCGCTAACAGCGCATCCTGTTGAGTCTTAGAAAACCGATGAACCTCGTCAATAAACAGGACCGTACTCTCACCCGAGATCAAATCTCTACGCGCTGCATCGATGACCGCGCGGATCTCCTTCACCCCTGAAGACAGTGCAGAAAGACCAACGAAGTTTTGCCCCATTGTTTTGGCGATCAACGAAGCGATGGTTGTTTTACCAGTACCGGGTGGACCGTAAAGTATCACTGAGGCTGCACCCGATCCTTCTACAAGTCGACGTAGAGGTTTGCCCTCGGAAAGAAGATGCTGCTGCCCAGCAACTTCATCCAAACTCTGAGGGCGCATTCGGGCAGCGAGGGGTGCACCGTGACCTGCTGCAAAAAAGTCTGAGCCACGTTGTGCGCTACCATCATTGGCAGTCTGCTGGCCACTAGTCGGTAAGGAGTTACCGAATAGATCACCCTGCGACATGTTTACTCTCCTCAAAAACTACCGCTCAGTCCCGGCAGGCCGACCACCTGTGAGAAAAGCCGGAGCCCCAACAACCTACACGGTTGCCGACGCTCCGGCACGCGTTTGTCTCATTGCGCCGGCTCATCCGTGCGCAATGTCGACGCTACTTCTTCGGTTTAAAATCAACGCCAGTCTCTTTACGCTGCTCGTCTGGAATAGGCGCAGGCGCATCCGTCAGTGGGTCTACGCCGCCGCCGGACTTCGGGAAGGCAATGACGTCACGAATGGAGTCAAACCCGCCAAGCAAGGACACAATGCGGTCCCAGCCGAATGCGATGCCGCCGTGCGGTGGCGCACCGTAAGCAAATGCCTCAAGCAGGAAGCCAAACTTCTCCTTGGCTTCTTCCTCGGTGATGCCCATGACTTCGAAGACACGCTGCTGGACGTCTCGCTCGTGAATACGGATGGATCCGCCACCGATTTCGTTGCCGTTGCAGACAATGTCGTATGCGTATGCCAGAGCTTCGCCTGGGTTCTTCTCGAAGTCTGCCTTGAATTCTGGCTTCGGCGAGGTAAACGCGTGGTGCACAGCGGTCCACTTCGAGTGGCCAAGCGCAACGTCTCCGGAGGCTGTCGCGTCAGCGGACGGTTCGAACATAGGGGCATCAACCACCCAAGTAAACGCCCAATCGCCTTCCTTAATCAGGCCAAGCTTGCGAGCGATTTCCCCTCGCGCTGCGCCGAGCAATGCACGTGCACTCTTCGCGTCACCTGCTGCGAAGAAGATGCAGTCGCCAGGCTTCGCACCAACGTGTGCTGCAATGCCGGCCTTCTCTTCCTCGGTGATGTTCTTCGCAACAGGACCACCGAGCTCGCCGTCCTCCTGCACCAAGATGTACGCCAGGCCCTTCGCGCCGCGCTGCTTTGCCCATTCCTGCCAGGCATCAAGCTGACGGCGGGGCTGCGAAGCGCCACCATCCATGACAACGGCACCGACGTAGTCGTTCTGGAAGACGCGGAAGGTCGTGTCCTTGAAAAACTCAGTGCAGTCCACCAGCTGAATATCGAAACGAAGGTCAGGCTTGTCCGAGCCGTACTTCTCCATCGCGTCTTTGTATGTCATGCGCGGGATCGGAGTAGAGACCTCGTAGCCGATCAGCTTCCACAACTCAACAACGATCTGCTCCGCGAGAGCGATGATGTCGTCCTGGTCGATAAAGCTGGCCTCGATATCGAGCTGTGTGAACTCCGGCTGGCGGTCCGCACGGAAGTCTTCGTCGCGGTAGCAGCGCGCGATCTGGTAGTAGCGTTCCATGCCGCTGACCATCAAAAGCTGTTTGAACAGCTGTGGCGACTGCGGCAATGCATACCAGGTACCAGGGCGCAAACGCGCCGGCACCAGGAAATCACGCGCACCTTCAGGGGTAGAACGGGTCAACGTTGGCGTTTCAATTTCCGTGAAATCATTCGCATCCAACACTTTACGTGCTGCGCGATTCGCCGCTGCGCGGAGGCGAAGTGCTGCGGCCTGTCGCTCACGACGAAGGTCAAGGTAGCGGTACTTCAAGCGAGTCTCTTCGCCTACCTCGTTCGAAGAGGCGTCCTCAATCTGGAACGGCAGCGCAGCAGCCTTGTTGAGCACCTTCAGCTCAGAAACGTTGACCTCGATCTCACCCGACGCAAGGTTCGGGTTAGCCGAGCCCTCTGGGCGTGGTTCAACAACACCAGTTACCTGAATGCAGTACTCGCTACGCAAATCGTGCGCAGCTTCAGCGACTTCCGAATCCCTAAAAACCACCTGCGCGTAGCCAGAGCGGTCACGCAAGTCGATAAAAATAACGCCACCGTGGTCGCGCCTACGGCCTACCCAACCTGCCAGCGTGACGGTTTGTCCTTCAAGGTCTTTGCGGAGCTCGCCCGCGAGATGAGTGCGCAGCACAGTCTGTTCCACGTCCTTCCACGTGAGGTACAACATTAACTGTTGAAAGTGTACCCCCTTTGTCTCGCATGCGAAGGGACGGGTCCGAAGACCGTACCAATTCCCCATAAACGCCTGCGTCTATGGCATGCTTGTCCCATGACGTTTAACAGCAACTATCAGCGCGGAAGTGGCTACGCAAAGACTGGTTCAGGTGGGCGGCGTGGCGTCCCAATCGCCGCAGGCGGTGGTATTGGTGGACTTGTACTCATAGTTCTCTTTATTGCACTGGGCGGAAATCCGGCTGATCTCATCGAGCAATCTCCATCCGGCACAGAGCCGGATTCGAGCTACTCCTTGGAGCATTGCAACGAGGACAACGCTGCTAACAAATACGACGACTGCCGGGTCGAGGCAGCCGGCGTATCCGTCAACGGTGTTTGGAAAACGCTTTTGCCAGAGCAAGCTGGCCTTGACTACACCGAACCAGGCCTCACCTTGTTCCGGGACGCGACGCAGACTGGCTGCGGCTATGCTTCCTCAGCTACCGGTCCTTTCTATTGCCCCGCCGACCAAACAGCGTACTTTGACACCACGTTTTTTGAGCAGCTCAATGCACTCGGCGGGAACGACGCCCCGTTCACGCAAATGTATGTGACGGCTCACGAGTTTGGACACCACGTGCAGCAGATTGAGGGCACCCTCGGCCTCAGCAACTATAACGATCCTGGTGAGCATTCTGCTGCCGTAGCTATCGAAATGCAGGCCGACTGCTACGCGGGTATCTGGGCGCATTACGCGGACAAGGGTGACAACGCGTTGCTTGAGCCGCTAACTGAAGACGACGTCCTCGCTGCAATTGAGACCGCACAGGCTATCGGGGACGACAACATCCAACGCCGCTCGGGCGGCGACGTCAACCCTGATACCTGGACACATGGTTCTTCTGAGCAGCGAAAGACTGCGTTTATGTCCGGGTACAGGACCGGCAAAATGTCCGCCTGCGACACTCTCAACCGTGGCGTCTACAACAGCTAAATCTTTCTGGTGATGTAACATCGCGCGCATGTCACACAATGCAGTCAGCGTCGTTGATTTGTTCAGCATCGGAATCGGCCCATCGTCTTCTCATACGGTGGGCCCTATGCGTGCCGCGCTTGCATTTATCGAGGATTTGAGTGAAGCGCCCGCCGCAGTCAAGGTTGAGCTGCGAGGCTCCTTGGCGGCAACGGGTGTGGGCCACGGAACCGACCGAGCTGTGCTACTGGGACTTGTCGGTTATACCCCACTTACTACTTCTGCGGACACCCGGCCGCTTCCTGGTGAGCTCATTCCAGAACGAGGGCACATCCAAGGTCCAGAGCGTGAACTCGACTATGAAGTCGCGATGAACCCGGTGCCCGTCGCTAAGCACCCAAACTGCCTGATTTTCGATGCGTGGAACGCCGAGGGCGTGCGCATCGCTTCCCGTAAAGAGTACTACTCCGTTGGCGGTGGTTTTATCCTCGACCGCACGCAGATGGAAGCAAACCGCGACCAGGCGGGCGTCGCCACCGTACGCGATGCGGTTAACGTCCCCTACCCATTTTCCGATGGTGCGTCCCTAATGCGCCAGTGCGAAACTCATCAGCTATCTATCGCAGAACTCATGCGTGCGAACGAAGAAGCGATACACGGCAAGGACGTCCTGGATGCTCACCTCGACGCGGTCTGGGACACCATGCAAGAGTGCGTCGCCCACGGCCTAAAAACGGAAGGTGAGCTTCCAGGTGGACTATCAGTTCGTCGCCGCGCTCCTCGGCTACATCGCTTATTGACGGCCGAATACGAGGCCTCCGCATCTCGCGGCCTTGACGCGATGGAATGGGTCAACTTGTACGCTCTCGCTGTCAATGAGGAAAACGCCGCGCACGGGCGCATCGTGACCGCCCCGACGAATGGTGCGGCGGGGATTATCCCGGCCGTCATGCACTACTGCCGGGATTTTACCGACGACTTCGACCGGGATGCTGCGCATCAGTTCCTGCTGACCGCTGGAGCGATCGGCGCCATCATTAAGACGAACGCCTCTATTTCCGGTGCCGAAGTCGGGTGTCAGGGCGAGGTAGGGTCCGCATCGTCCATGGCCGCAGCCGGTATGTGCGCAATTCTGGGCGGCACTCCGCAGCAGATAGAGAACGCTGCCGAGATTGGCCTCGAGCACAACCTCGGACTCACATGCGATCCAGTGGCTGGCCTTGTGCAGATTCCTTGCATAGAACGAAATGCCATCGGAGCGGTGAAATCAATCAACGCGGCCCGCCTAGCCAAGCTTGGTGATGGAACCAATAAAGTCACGCTCGATGATGTAGTAGAAACGATGGCAGCGACAGGCCACGACATGATGAGCAAGTACAAAGAGACGTCAATGGGAGGCCTCGCTGTACAGCTTGGCCTCCCGGTCAACATCACAGAGTGCTAAATCAGGCTAGCTCACTGCCTGAATAATGGCCGTAGCCTGAAGCGGAACGGCAACTTGTTCGTGGCTCTCCAGATTCTTGACCGCCACTTCCCCGTTCGTCAGCTCCTGGTCCCCGAGCACGAGAGCAAAGCGCGCACCCGCCCGGTCAGCGCCTTTCATTGCGCCTTTCAAACCGCGACCACCGTACGCCATGTCAGCTGAAATTCCTGCGGCACGGAGCTCGTCGATAAGCGAGCTCATCTTGCGGCGAGCCTCCTCACCGATTGCTACGCCGAACACCTCAACGCGACGATCCAGATTCGGGAGCGCCACCTCCTCAGCCTCCAACGCGAGCACTGTCCTATCAACGCCAAGCCCGAATCCGATGCCTGACAGATCTTGGCCACCGATCTGCGCCATCAAGCCATCGTAACGTCCACCTCCGCCAATTCCCGACTGAGCCCCAAGACCATCGTGCACAAACTCGAAAGTAGTCTTTGTGTAGTAGTCAAGGCCTCGCACCATCCGCGGGTTAATCACAAACGGAACCCCCATATCCTTCAGCGTCCCGGTAACAGTCTCGAAGTGCTCGCGAGACGCATCTGAGAGGTGGTCCAGCATCAACGGCGCATCGGCTAGAAGCTCCTGTACCTCCGGACGCTTGTCGTCCAGAACACGAAGCGGATTGATTTCCACGCGGTGCTGCGTCTCCTCGTCTAACGGGAGCTTCTTGAGGAAAGCTTGGAGCTTTTCCCGGTATGCGGGCCTGCAGGTGTGATCGCCAAGGCTTGTCAGCTCGAGGCGAAAGCCTTTCAACCCAACACTCCGGTAGCAACGATCCGCAAGTGCGATAATCTCCGCATCAAGCAAGGGGTCGTCGACGCCAATTGCCTCGACACCAACTTGCTGCAACTGGCGGTACCTGCCAGCTTGCGGACGCTCGTATCTGAAAAACGGACCGGCGTAGTTCAGTTTCACCGGCAGATAACCCCTGTCAAGGTTGTGTTGGATCACTGCACGCATGACGCCTGCAGTCCCCTCTGGACGCAAGGTCACAGAACGCCCGCCACGGTCGGCAAACGTGTACATTTCCTTCGACACAACATCGGTAGATTCACCGACACCACGGGCGAAAAGAGTTGTGTCTTCGAAAACCGGAAGCTCGATGTGTTGGAAACCCGCAACATGCGCCTGTCGCACGAACTCATCGCGGACATAAAGGAACTTCGACGACGCCGGGGGCACGTACTCCTGCACTCCCTTTGGAGCGCTCAGTGCCTTGAACTTTTCTTTTTGGGGTTTCTTCGTATCACTCACGGGGACTGAGTCTAGCTGTTCTCCGTCGCTACCGCAGCCATGGCTACTGATTACGAGCCTCAAGGAGAAACGGGTTCGTGGTTCGTTCGTGCGCCATGGTTGTACCGGGCCCGTGTCCAGGCAACAACGTTGTCTCGTCAGGAATCGCCCAAACCGGTCCACACAAAGAGGTTTTCATTGCCCCTGGATCGGAGTGTGGCAGGTCAGTCCGGCCGACGGACCCCGCGAACAGCACGTCGCCTGAAAACATGACGTCGCCCATCTGATAGAGGACACTGCCGGGAGAATGGCCTGGAGTATGAGTTACATCAACCCTAAAACTGCCGATTTCAAGTGGCCCATCTGCGTCAAACGTGCGGAGGTCCGATACGGCCTCCATCGAAGCGGCGTCGAAAAGCTCGAGTGTTGAGGCAGGAAGACCGCGTCCATGATCAAGCATGAACGCGTCAGCTGCGTGAATAAATACGGGAACCTGGTACCGCGCAACATCTCTCGTATGGTCAATATGGCCGTGGGTAAGAAAGATGGCTACAAGTTGCAGCCCCTCTTCCTTGAGAAACGCAGAAACGACCTGGTGTGTTCCCATGCCGGCATCGACGAGGCAGGCTAGCTTCGCAGAATCATCGATGATGACGTAGCAGTTCGTCTGAAACGGTCCCGACGTAAAACCTAAGATTCGCAATGCCTACCTCGCCGTCTACCTAAATCTCTCCGACTAGGAAAGGGCAGCCTCGGCAGCCGAGTAGTTGGGCTCGTTGGTGATCTCCTCGACCAGCTCGACGTGCACCACGCGATGATCGGCGTCAGTCACGATGACCGCGCGTGCAAGCAATCCCTTGAGTGGCGTTCCGTCAAGCGTGAGGCCGAACGCCGTGCCGAAATCAGAGCGGAATGCAGAGAGGGCCTCTACATTCTCGATGCCCTCTGCCGCGCAGAAACGCTGCTGAGCAAACGGCAAGTCCTTCGAGATACAAAGCACTGCAGTGTTTTCTGCAGATCCCGCGAGCTCATTAAACGCTCGCACAGACTTTGCGCACACGTCAGTGTCTAGCGATGGGAAAACGTTCAGTACCAGGCGCTTCCCCTCGTAATCGGTCAACTTCTTTTCCGAAAGATCGCCTGCGACTAGCACGGCGTCAGGAAGGGTGTCGCCTACCTTCGGAAGAGATCCAGATGTTTGCGACTCATTACCTTGAAAAAATACCTTTGCCATGCCCACGACCCTACATGAACTATCGGTAGCAAGCAGTCGCACAAAACACAGCAAAATACGACGGGTACAGTTACACCTGCTAATATTTCCCAGTCAACTAGTCAGAATAGAGGTACTACGGTGAGCAATAGAGAGCGCGGTCAAGAAGCCCTTAAACATCTGGAGCGTGAATTGAATTCACGCGATCGAAAGCAGAACTCAAAGCCCTGGTCGATCGCGGCGCTTTCCGCAGTTGTAATCGTGGCGCTAGGCGGCGGCATCTACTTCCTGGCGAACCAGGACGGCGACAGCACCAGCGAAGCACAAAGCTCGGCTGAAGAAACCACCGCCCCAAGCGAATTCGACGCCAACAACTACGAGGCAATCGCGACGAAGCGTGCCGAAGCACTCCCCGCCTCAGTCTCGTGTGAATACACCCCCGATACAGCACAGGGTGACAAGAAAGCAGACCTGCCGAAGACCGACAACGTCTCTACGACAGGGACCGTCAACGTCGAGCTCGACACCAGTGCAGGGCCGATTGGTATGGAGCTCGACCGCTCTGTCTCGCCGTGCACTGTGAATGCGATCGAACACCTCGCCTCTGCTGGCTACTTCAACGATACCGTCTGTCACCGGCTCACCGATGGCGACGGCCTTAAAGTACTGCAGTGCGGTGACCCGACCGGCGTAGGCAGCGGTGGCCCTGGCTTCCAGTTCGCAAATGAGTTCCCGACTGACGAAGCGCTCAAGGCGCTCAAGGACGCGCCTGCTCCTGACGGAGTGTCCCCCGAGGAAGCAGAGCAAATGAAGCAGATGGAGCTCCAGCAGAACCCTCAGAAGTACGCGCGCGGCACCATCGCTATGGCGAACGCCGGTTTGGATACCAATGGGTCCCAGTTCTTCCTGAACTACGGTGATTCAGTGCTGCCTCCGCTGTACACCTACTTCGGTCAAATCTCTGAAGAAGGTTTGAACACCCTTGACAAGATTGCTGAAAAGGGCGTCGAAGGCGGCGGCCGAGACGGCGCACCAGCCGAAGAGGTACGCATCAAATCGGCAACCGTAAAGTAACTACACAGTTGCCTCTCAGCTGCACAGGAGCAGTTTTCAGTCTATTCAAAGTCTTGCAAAACGTCTGATAGCCAACTAGAGTTTGCACTCGTACATTTGTCAATCCCGTCAGATTGGAAAATTCATGAACTTCCGTAAAAGTATTCTTGCAGCAGCCACTGCTGTAGCTGTCGCAACTTCTGGCGTTGCTGCTGCTGAGGCTGCAGAAAGCACCACCCCAACCACCACGGCCAAGCCAGCTTCGAACACCAAGACTGAGAAGGCCCCGACGGTGAAGAACACCACCTCCAAGAAGTCCACCACGAAGCAGGCTCCTAAGGATCAGTCGAGCGACGAGGGCTCCTCCGTCAAGGACATGTCCCCATCTGAAATCCGTGACTGGATCGCAGTGTTCACCGCCGTCATCGGTGCGCTCGGTACCCTGTTCGCATTCCTGGACAAGTACCTGCGCAAGTAGACCGCTGGCTAGGTGCCACACTGGCATCTCCCACTAGCGCACCCAAGTGGGGTAACCCGTGATCGGGTTACCCCACTTTTTCTATACACCGACGCGGTAGACGTCGAATACCCCTTCAACATTCCGGATCAGATTCATCACAGAAGCGAGCTGCTTCGTATCCGAAACCTGGAAGCTGAATCGAATCGTGGCAATACGGTCTTCCTTAGCTTGTGAGGAAAGCGATAGAATCGCCAATTTTTGTTCAGACATTACCCCCGTGAGTTCCGCGAGGAGGCCGTGCCGGTCAAGAGCTTCCACCTGAACGGTCACGATAGAGGTACCCGCAGAGCCGCCAGCGCCGGACCACGAAACCTCGATCAACCGCTCTGGCTCTTGCCTGAGCTTGTTCGCGTTGGTGCAATCTGTGCGGTGCACCGAAACCCCTCCACCGCGGGTTACGAACCCGAAGATATCGTCGCCAGGAACCGGCTGGCAACAGTTAGCAAATTTGGCCATTACATCCGGGCTGCCCTGCACCAAGACTACAGGGCCATCGCCCGAGGGTTCTGGTCGGATGATCTTTGAATGGGGCGTCCGATCCGCCAGAAGATCTGCGGCGTCTTCGACGTCACCAAACTGGTCGACCAGCATTTTTGCAACATGCCGGGACGAAACATTCCCAGCGCCGATAGCCGTGTACAGGGCATCTACATCGGAGTAACGCAGCCTGCGTGCAATATCGCGCATTGACTCAGGCGTAAATAGCCGGTGAAGTGGAAGTCCGCTCCGCTGTACTTCCGCTGCCAGCGCATCGCGTCCGACTTCGAGGTGTTCCTCGCGCCGTTCTTTCGCGAACCACTGACGCACCTTTGTTTTCGCACGCGGTGAAACAATAAAGTCTTGCCAGTCACGAGAAGGCCCGGCATTCGGGTCCTTCGAGGTAAAAATCTCGACGCGGTCACCATTTTGCAGCTGTGACTCCAGAGCAACCAGTTTGCCGTTAACTTTTGCCCCCACGCATCGGTGGCCTACCTCAGTGTGCACCGCGTAGGCAAAGTCCACAGGCGTCGAACCGGCAGGAAGGTTGATAACATCGCCGTGTGGCGTGAAGACGAAAATCTGCTTGCTTGTCAGGTCGTAGCGCAGTGAATCAAGAAACTCATTTGGGTCTGAAGCTTCCTTTTGCCAGTCAAGCAGTTGGCGCATCCACGCCATCTGATCTACTTCAGCCTGATCTCCCTTATGCGATCCTTTCGTCTCTTTGTACCGCCAGTGAGCTGCAACACCGAACTCGGCGTTGTAGTGCATCTCGTGCGTACGTACCTGTACTTCGAGAGCTCGCCCGCTGTTCGTCATCACCGTCGTGTGCAGCGACTGATACACACCGAATCGCGGATTCGAAATATAGTCCTTAAATCGGCCCGGCATTGCAGAATACATAGCATGGACGACGCCGACCGCTGCGTAACAGTCGTGGAGATTATCGACGAGCACGCGAACGCCAACGAGGTCGAAGATTTCGTCGAACTCGTGGCCTCGAACAACCATTTTTTGGTAGATGGACCAATAGTGCTTCGGCCTCCCCATCACCTCTGCGTCGATCCCGTTTTTCTTCAGTTCGGTTTGCAACTCACGAATAATCTCTGCAAGAGCTCTGTCCCGCGAGGGCGCTCGGTCAGCAACTAACCTCACGATCTCTTCGTATTTCTTCGGGTAGAGGATCGCGAACGCGAGATCTTCAAGCTCCCATTTCACTGTCGCCATCCCGAGGCGGTGTGCAAGCGGTGCAATCACATCAAGGGTTTCGCGCGCCTTCTTCGCTTGCTTCTCAGGAGGAAGAAAGCGCATCGTGCGCATGTTGTGGAGCCTATCCGCAACCTTAATCACAAGTACCCGGGGATCCTCCGCCATGGCAACGATCATTTTCCGGATCGTTTCTGCCTCTGCCGACGCCCCAAGCGCAACCTTGTCTAACTTCGTTACGCCATCGACGATTCGTGCCACCTCAGGCCCGAAGTCGGCCGTAAGTTCATCCAGGGTGTAGTCAGTGTCCTCAACGGTGTCATGCAACAGTGCTGCCACCAACGTTGTGGTGTCCATACCAATTTCACCACAGATCGTGGCTACGGCAAGCGGGTGCGTAATATATGGGTCGCCTGATTTCCGGAACACGCCATCGTGTAGCTGCTCAGCCGTCTCATAGGCACGATTCAATAATGCGACGTCGCACTTCGGATGGTGCCGTCGATGAATCGATAACAGCGGGTCCAGGACCGGATTGCTACGGACCCGCACACCGCCAGTGAGCGAACGAGCAAGTATTGCGGACACACTTCGCATCGAGGGTGTATTCCTCTTCGGTGCTTTCTCTTGAGTCACAGTCCGCCTCCAAACTCTCCTATTGGTCGAGCACTACCACGGGAACATCTCCTAAGCGGCTTCTACCGTCCAGTCCTTGTACCTCGAGCATTACTACGTATCCAACAACGCTACCACCTGCGCGTTGGATTAAATCGGTTGCTGCGGAAAGAGTTCCGCCAGTAGCAAGCACATCGTCAACGAGAACAACCTTCTTACCGTCCAGGTCAATTCCCGACGCCGGGATTTCCAAAGCTGCAGTGCTGTACTCGGTTTTGTATTCCTGTGTAATCACCGGCGGAGGGAGCTTCCCCTTCTTACGGATGGCGAGGATGCCTACGCCCATCTCGTATGCAACAGCTGAGCCCAGGAGAAAACCACGGGCATCCAGCCCGCCAACAAGGTCTGCTCCAAGATTCTCAGATACACGCGCCATTTCTTTGATAACAACCCGCAAGGCATGCGCATCTGCAAGCACCGGTGTGAGGTCTTCAAACAACACGCCCTTTTCGGGAAAATCTGGTACTTTACGGATCTTTTCTCGAAGCGCTTCCTTTGCGCTTTCAAACGTGTCCTTCGAATCGCCCATGGGTTTCTCCTTGGATAGCTTCATTTCTTTACTCATCAACGGACCATCGATCCATATTCCAGCCAATTCCCGACAAGCCTGTGTACATAACAACGTTTCCAACTCGCTGATCAATCGCGAACGAGCGAGGCTGTGCTGAAAGTGGCAGAATCGGAATCTCCCGCCAAAGCCAATTCTCTTGACGCCGCAATGCGTCGAGTTCCTGCACCCGATTGTTCGCAGCTGGGTACTCAACTTGAGAATCGATTGGCATCAAAAGCGCATCGATGGTGCCCTCTTTCTCTACGATCTGGCCTTGTTCGTCCATGGCATAGCCCGGCAACTCGGCCAACGTCGCTAGATTCTCCGACTGGTCGAGAACTTCAATACCCGCCGGTTCGCACTGTGCTCGGATCGTCTGAATCATTGCGGAGATCCGTGCCGACCGCATCGACGTCGAGATCCGTAGAACACTGCCACTTGCAGCACGTGCCTTTTCGACGTCATACTCAGTTGCCGTCTCACCGACACTTTCAATTTTCGACGCCAGCGGGTCACTATGCGCAACTACTTGCACTGGAGCAGCTGCAACCTCTAGGCCCGACATCTTCGAGGAAGTTTGTGCGACTTCAGACGGATTCACACAGTGAGCAAGCGCCCTGCGCCGTTCTGGTTCTGCCCAGGGGCCTGACTTGGCCATGACCAACGCGTCAGTCAGTTCCCCCACAACGCTGGTCACATCAACTGGTTCTCTCTCTGCGTTTACGTCGTACCAGTCTGGTGCTGGTTCTTCGAGGTTGCCGATTTTCAATCCGCCGGAGGCAACTAGTTCACCGGAATCTGCATTCCCCGGCCAGACCACGATCTTCTGCAGCGCTGGAGCATCACCGTAATAGGAATCATTAGCGACGAGGACTACTTCGCCTTCTTTACCAACACTCTCAATCTTGTACGGTCCGAAAGATACTTGAAGTTCAGGATCGTACTGCTTCAGGTCAAAACCGTGACGCCAAATATCTGCAATGCTTCGAAGGCTCATTGGGTCACGCACAGTAAGCACATCAACGAGCTCTTCCGCCGGCATTCCAACACGCGCTGCAACTGCGTGTGACGGCAAAACTGTTCCGGGTTCAAAAAGGTCGCGCCAACGGGCGCCACGGTTCTCCTTCATTGTGAGAGTGAAAGTTTTTGATCCGGGTTGACATGCCAATGTATCAGCGTCGTCGAAAAGAGGCATCCATGAACCGAAGAGCTCTGGTAGCTTCCCAGCTGTGAACGTCAACAGGTAGTCATTACACGTTACTGGGGTATTGTCGGAGAACACTGCAGCATCGGAGATGGTGTAAATCACCTGACGCCTGTCGCCGGGCAGCACTTGTGTCTCTACTAAGTCGGTATTAGGGATCATTTGCCCGTTGGGGCCCGGAACATAAACTCCGGGGTACAAACGACCAGATAGTTCTTGCGCCAACGTCGAGTGCCCCTCAGCGCTACCCGCGTTCACTGTGACCAGTGGTGCTTGTACCTGATAGCCAAACTCTTCGCTATTAGAGTTCGACGCTGGACCACCGTCGGAACACGCCGTTGCTAAAAACACGACAGAACATGCAGCAACGGCGCGTGAAAATACGCTACTCATACTTGGTTTACCTAGCGTGTCGACGGCCGCCAAGTGCTCATTGCCGGCGATTCGTCTCCATCGCTGCCTTCCACAGCACTACGAACCGGTGTATCAACGGTGCGCTTTGGCTTTACAGTGGCTTCATCGTCGTGGTCGACGATCTCACCGGCGCGGTATTTCTCTACTTCAACGTTGTGTTCCTTGTAAACGCGCTTGCGCTCCATAAGCGTTACCAGCAGCGGAGTCGCGAGGAATAGCGAGGAGAAGATACCTTCGATGACGCCGATCAGCTGGATCAAGGCGAGATCCCGGAGTGTACCCACACCGAGCATCCAAACTGCAACAATCATCAGCGCGACGATCGGGAGTGCAGAAATGACGGAAGTTGAAATCGAGCGCATGACCGTTTGATTCACTGCCAAGTTCGCTTCTTCAGCATAAGTCGAACGACGCGAGTCCAATACACCGCTAGTGTTCTCCTTCACCTTGTCGAAGACGATCACGGTGTCATAAATGGAGAACGTCAAAACGGTAAGCAGACCGATAATCATCGCTGGGGTAATTTCCAGCCCGAAGAGTGCATAGAACCCTACGATCAATATGCCGTCAATGATCAATGCACCCATCGCCGCGATGGCCATCTCTCGTTGCAGGCGGACAGCCACGTACACGGCTGCAGCGACGAGGAAGACCAGCATCGCCATCAACATCCGCTTCGTGATTGTGTCACCCCACGATTCGGAAACAGTCGAATCACCAATTGCGTCGGCAGACACTTCCCCTTCAGCATTCTTGGTGTGATGCTTCTCAAAGATCGCCTGCCGCGCTTGGTCGATTTGTTCCTGGCTCAGATGCTCAGCATTAATCTCAAGCGTCCGGGCATCACCAGCACCAATAATCTGAGTCAGTTCAGGAGTGACGCCGGTCGCGTCAATAAATGTTTCCTCGACTTCTTCGGCAACGAGATCATCGGCAGGCATCGAGAGTTTGGTACCGCCTTCGAAGTCGATACCAAGGTTGAATCCACGGACCAGCATCGCAAGCAGCGAGATAACTACCAGTGCCATGGTGATCCCGTACCAGAGCTTACGGCGACCGACGAAATCGATCGCCGCATCGCCCGTGTACAGACGCTCCCAACGGCCGGGCTCCTCGACAGTTGGTACGACGGAAGCAACGGTTTCAATTTGCGATGACGACATTGCTACTTCACCTCAATACTTTCCGACGCGGCTTCTGCAGCCACGCCTTGATGAGCTTCCTCGCTCACGTCCTTGTCATGCTGCGCCGCAGCAAACACTTTGGTCATACCGTTGACAGCTGGCTTCGACCAGAATCGGGACCGGGAAGCGAACACCATGAGCGGAGCAGTGACCAAGAACGTCACTAGCAGGTCAAATACGGTCGTAAGGCCCATCGTGAATGCGAAGCCCTTCACATCGCCAACCGCAAGGAAGTAAATAATGACCGCGCCGATCAGGGTCACCATGTTACCGGTAATAATTGTATCTTTCGCTCGATCCCAGCCGGAGGCAGATGCAGAGCGGAAAGTCTTGCCCTTACGAACTTCGTCCTTGATGCGTTCGTAGATGACGACGAAGGAGTCCGCAGTAGTACCAATACCAATGATCAAACCGGCGACGCCGGAGAGGTCCAGCGAGTAGCCGATCCAGCGCCCCAGCAGAACTAGCGAGCCGTAAACGAGAAGACCCGCAAAGAAAAGCGTAGCCAGGGAAATAAGACCATAGAGCCGGTAGTAGAAGAACACGAAAATTGCGACCAAAATCAGACCAACAATGCCTGCATAGAAGCCAGCCTGCAAGGATGCCAGACCAAGTGACGGCGGCACTGTCATCGCAGTTCCACCAGGTTCGCCATTCTCACCCGCGAAAGAAAGCGGCAGCGCACCGTAACGCAGGTTGTTTGCGAGACTCTCAGCTTCCTCCTGAGTGAAGTTGCCTGTAATAGAGGTTGCGGAACCGACTGGGGTTGCGCCCTGAATGACAGGTGCGGAGATAATTTGTGAGTCCAGTGTGATCGCGATCTGCTGCCCGATCATCTCACTCGTCAGCTGCGCCCAGGTAGACGAGCCATTAAACTCGCCTGCCTGGCTGAAAGCGAAGTTGATCTCCATCTGGCTCGACTGCGGGTTGAATCCACCAGTGATCGAGCGACCAGTGTCGATCTGTTCACCGGTGAGACGCGGGCCGTCCGTATCAGTAACACCTGCGAGCAATGGCACCTCGCCGAGGAGCAGTACCTGGCCAGATGAAGGGTCACAGGCTACAAGTGGTGCTGCTTCGTCATCGGTCCCGGCCAATGGATCAGTAGGTTGCACGGCACACAACGCGCTCAGCATCGACATAGCAACGAATTGCTGGGTAGGGTCTTCAGACTGACGAGTTGCCTTGAGCATCTCAGCCTGGTCAGCCCTGCGCTCCGAGGACTCCACAGGACCATTCGGCTCAGGCAACGGTTTCGCATCAATAGCAGGAATCTCAACGGTTTGCCCCTGTTCGGCAACCTGCTTCTTCACCTGATCGCCAATCGCCTTGGCTTGATCCGCGGTCAAAACCCCATACCGGATCCAATCGTTCGCGGTCTTTGCGAAGACCTCACCAATCGAATCTGCGGAAGGTGCAGGCGGTTGCATTACCGGACGGAACAGCAGCTGCGAAGTCTGCCCAATATTACGTACTTCCGATGTGTCGTCGCCCGCGGCAGTGATCACTAGGGTATTGCCGTCAACGACGACAGTCGCGCCGGAAACACCCATGCCGTTCACACGCTTCTCAAGAATGTTTCGCGCTTCGTCGAGCTGTTCGCGAGTTGGCTCGTCTCCCTGCGGAACGAGGGTCACGCGAGTACCGCCCTGCAGGTCGATACCAAGCTTCGGGGTTGCGGACTTATCGCCCGTGAAAAATACTAATGAGTACACGCCAATGACGATGAGCGCAAAAAGCGCCAGCGCGCGCGCAGGCCACTTCCGCTTTGATCTCAACTCGCCGGAACGCTGAGTGTTCTTGGACACCGAGCTAACTCCTCTATTTCTACGTTATTTCACTGCCACACCCCGCTTTGCCCGAAACTTTGGGTAAAGCGGGGTGTGGTGCACATCGATTTATCGTACGTCATCAACTGTCATATCGGTAAAGACAGCTAGACAGCATTTGCCGTAACGCTGAGATGGACTATTCCGGACGTTGTTCCGAATCGTCTGCTGTAGGTTCCTGAACCGCGGACTCGACTGCCTCTCGCTTCATAATTCCGGCGGTCTCCATCTTGACGACAACACCAGGGGCAATTTCAATTCGAAGCGTAGCGTTATCTGCGTCAACAACGTCTCCATGAAGGCCAGAAACCGTCACAACATGGTCACCGGGCTGAATGGAGGACTGCATCTCCTGTACCTGTTGCTGACGCTTCTTCTGGCTTCGCATCATCAAGATTGACGGAAGCATGAACACCAATAGGACGAGCAAAATAAGGATGATTTCCATAGCTCTATATTGACATACTCCCAATTATGTTGAAACGAGTGCCTGTCCTGGAGCATCCGGTGGCGGATCAATTCCAAGGTGCTGCCAGGCAGCCGCCGTAGCAACGCGGCCACGACCAGTTCGTGCCATCAATCCTGCTCGCACCAGGTAAGGCTCGCATACTTCTTCGACTGTAGACGGTTCCTCCCCTACAGCAATTGCCAGTGTATTGACGCCAACAGGTCCCCCACCGTGGCCACGAATGAGCGAATTCAGGACCGCTCTGTCGAGCCGATCAAGCCCGAGGTCGTCAACGTCAAACACCTCCAGCGCAGCACGCGCCGCTTGAATATCGATTCGTCCGCTGCCATGCACATCTGCCCAATCACGAACACGTCGCAGCAATCTATTCGCAATACGCGGAGTTCCCCGTGAACGTGAAGCGATTTCGACTGCTGCCTCCTTGTCGATCTCAACTTGCAAGATCTTCGCAGCACGTTCGACCACGTGCCTCAAGTCAGTAACCTCGTAAAACTCCATCTGTGCCGTAAAACCGAAACGATCCCGCAACGGACCAGTGAGCATACCAGCGCGAGTCGTTGCACCGACCAGGGTGAACGGTGGAATCTCAAGTGGAATTGACGTCGCCCCGGGCCCCTTTCCAACAATGACGTCAATACGGAAGTCCTCCATTGCCATATACAGCATTTCCTCCGCAGGCCGTGCAATACGGTGAATCTCATCGATAAAGAGGACATCGCCTTCCATAAGATTCGAAAGCATCGCAGCGAGGTCACCAGCACGTTCAAGCGCTGGACCAGAGGTCATCCGCAAGGAAGTTCCGAGTTCCTGCGCGATGATCATCGCCATCGTTGTCTTTCCTAGCCCTGGCGGACCGGAAAGCAAGATGTGGTCCGGTGTGACGCTTCGTTGACTTGCACCCGCGAGTACAAGACTAAGCTGCTCACGCACTTTCGGCTGTCCGATGAACTCATCAAGCGACTTCGGACGAAGAGACCTCTCAATATCGTGTTCATCACTATGCGCATTGACACTGACGGGAGCCCCATCGGGACGTGAAAGATCATCCGGCAACTGGAATACGGTTTTTTCAACATCTGACATGAACCCCACCTACTTTTTCGATAGCGTCTTCAGCGCTTCGCGCAACAGATTCGATGGATCAGTATCCGGTTGTTCCGCAACGAGAGGTTCGACGACAGTCCGTGCACTACGCTCGGTGAATCCAAGCCCAACCAGTGCTTCTACAATCTGCTCACTGATGCCTGAGTCTGAAGCAGCCGGAGCCGTTGCTCCGTGGCTCGCTTCGCTGCCCGTTTCAAACAAGCCGACAACCTTATCTTTCAGCTCCAACACGATTCGTTCTGCCATCTTCTTACCGACGCCAGGAATTGTTTGAATCTTCTTCGCATCACCGCTGGAAATCAATTCGGCCAGTTCCCCAGGCCCAAAGACTGCCAGTGCTGCCATCGCCAGCTTTGGCCCTAGCCCACTCACGGTTTGAAGCTTGTGAAACATAGACCGCGAGTCCTCATCCGCGAACCCATACAAGGTCATACCGTCATCGCGGACCACCAGACTGGTGACTACATCCGCATGCTCACCACGAGTTAGGCGACTGAGCGTTGGTGGCGTCGCTAAAAAGCGATACCCAACGCCCCCGCAGCCAATAACAGCATGATCGAGGCCAATCGAAAGGACGTCACCGTGGAGGGAATCAATCATGAACTAGTTCTTTCTCAGTTTTTCAATAGCGGAAGCTCGGGCAAGCAACGGGGCTCGCCAGCAATGGCAAACAGCGATGGCCAACGCGTCTGCAGCATCTGCTGGCTTTGGTGGCTCGCTCAGACCAAGAATACGTGTAATCATCGTAGTCATCTGTTTCTTATCAGCACGCCCATTACCAGAAACCGACTTTTTTACCTCTGAGGGCGTATACATGTGCACTGGTATATCGCGCTCTGCAGCGGCGAGGACCATTACCCCGACGGCGTGGGCAGTATGCATCACGGTGGAAACGTTACTGCGTTCGAAAATTCGCTCCATCGCAACCACGTCGGGCTTATACTCATCCATCCAGTCGCTTACCGACTTCGAGATCCGCAATAAACGCTCCGATAGTTCCACATCGGAAGGAGTGCGCGCTACACCGACGGCAATCGGTATGACCTGACGCCCTCTCCCCGCTTGAACTACCGAAAGGCCGCATCGGGTCAAACCAGGATCTATGCCCATTACCCTCAGACCTTGGAGGTTCACCGCGCTTCCTTCCGCCGAATATTGTACTGGCACATATGTTCTACCATAGTCTGAAAAAGAACCACCACTCGCCGCAACGAATGGTGGTTGAAAAACAGACTACGCCTTACAAGTCGAGCTCGGCTGCGATCTCGTCAGGAATAGACATGTTCGAGTACACATTCTGTACATCATCAGAGTCTTCGAGGGCATCAATCAGCTTCAGATTCTTTTCAGCAGCAGATGCATCCAGTTCAACTTCCACGTCAGCACGGAAGTCCTGCTCAGAGCCCTCAACCTCGATACCGGCCTCCACTAACGCCTCGCGGACTGCGGCAAGGTCGGTCGGCTGACAGGTAACTTCAAACTCTTCGCCAAGATCGTTAACTTCTTCTGCACCAGCGTCAAGTACCGCCATCAACACATCGTCCTCGGTGAGCTCCCCTTTCGCCACCGTGACGACACCGACGCGATTGAACATGTAGCCCACAGAGCCGGTTTCACCAAGATTACCGCCGTTCCTGGTCATTGCCGTACGAACCTCAGTCGCTGCTCGATTACGGTTATCCGTCAGGCACTCGATCAACAGAGCGACACCGTTCGGGCCGTACCCCTCGTACATCACCGACTCCCAGTCAGAGCCGCCGGCTTCCTCGCCCGATCCACGCTTACGCGCACGTTCGATGTTGTCGTTCGGGACCGACGCCTTCTTCGCCTTCTTGATCATGTCATCAAGCGTCGGGTTGCCTGCTGGATCGCCGCCACCAGTGCGAGCTGCAACCTCAATATCTTGATCAGTTTCGCCCAGAGCTTGGAACGCTTTGCGTCGTTCGCGGCCTTCTTATGTTTAGTAGTAGCCCACTTTGAGTGGCCAGACATCCGGTATCCCTTCGCTTAAAACGGTTGACTATTGGTAATTGAACGTCAACCTACTATACGCCCGAACAGGTTGAGCTGCAGAACCGCGAGCAAGGTTCAGCCGCTAAAGGGAAAGCGAAGCGAAGGCTGGCAGGGCTGCGGTCCCACCCAATCGAAGAAGCCTTACGGCGGGCCGTAGCCGTAGCGAACGAACATCGCTGACAGCGTCGTTATAAAACCGCAGTGCAATTGCCACACGTGTATCTGCAGCGTCAATATCAGCGGGAAGCATCGACCCTTGTCTCTCGATGTGTTTCCGCATTTCTTGTTCGGACTGAAGTCGTTCCTCTACGTCAACTGGAGTCAAACGCAATGATTCGATGATCCGGCACTCCTCGCGCATTTCCGGATACAGTGCGGCAATGACAGCACAGCGTTGGTCGAGCGCAGCTTGAAGTGCGTCGCGTGAACGGTCGAGACGGATATGGAGGCGGTGTAGCCGTTGCGCAGTGAAATATGCCCAGGCAAACAGCAGCGTGATTACCGCTGCGAACACCACTAGGGCGATAGTTGTCATGCGAGTGTCACCTTCTCACCAACACTTACTGCTTCGTATACAGCCATAATCTGAGCAGTCACTGTCGACCAGTCATACTGCGCGGCTCGCAGTTGCCCTCTTCTGCCCATCTCCAGGCGCAAAGCAGCGTCGTCAATCAAAGCCTGTAACGCCTTTGTCAACTCGGCAACATCACCTACAGGAAAAAGAATCCCGGCAGGGTCAGGTGATTCTGCATCACATACCAGCGAAAAGGCCTCTAGATCACTGGCCACAACAGCGCAGCCCGCAGCCATCGCTTCCACGAGAATGATGCCAAACGATTCGCCCCCAGTGTTCGGAGCGACAAATATATCCGACGCCCCCAGCAATCTCGCCTTTTCCTCCTCGCTTACGCGACCGACGAAGTTCACTCCTGGAATCTGCCGAGGCTCCCCGCTTCCGATCACCGTGAGTTCGACTCGTCCTTCAAGGTGATCGAACGCTTCGAGAAGCAGCGTTAGCCCCTTTCTTGGCTCGTCGATACGCCCCAAGAATGCGATTCGAACAGGCCTGACGGAGCTCAACGGCGCTAGCTTCCGGGCGGCTACGAACTTCCGAGTGTCCACTCCGTTCGGGATAACGATTGGATCGGCCCCGATCTGTTCAACCTGCCACCTCCGAGCAAGCTCGCTTACTGCGATACCCCCGCGGATCTTTTCTAAATATTTCCGCAAGAACGGCAGTGCAAGCTGCAAAATGCGAGACCCAGTTGTAGACGTGTGGTATGTAGCGACGATCGGCCCCGAAGCCAACATAAGCGCTGCGAGCGAATAGCTAGGAGAATTGGGCTCATGGATGTGCAATACATCAAAGTCGCCATCACACAGGAATTCGCGAGTAGTCGTAAAAACTTTAGGGCCGAACGACAGGCGCGCGACAGAGCCGTTATACGGAATAGGTAACGAACGCCCGCCTTTCTTTACAAACTCGGGAAGAGGCGTGTCATCACGCGCAGGCCCGAGCACTTTCACTTCATGCCCTTGACGCAAAAGTGATTCAGCTAAGTCAAGGATGTGCGCTTGAACCCCGCCTGGTTCGTCGAAAGAATACGGGCACACGATACCAATTTTCATCCCTTCGCTACCTTTTCTTCCGGTCTGCGATCCAAAACGGCTGAAGCACATGCCAGTCTTGTGGGTGCTTTTTGATTCCGCGCTCAAACCAGCCCGCAAGCTTTTCCACTTTACCTTCTACGGAATCTGCAACAATCGGCGGCGATACGCTAGTCACCCACCCATCCATGCTGCCTGAACTCTCAAAGGCATTGTGTACTGCGAGCAGTGTCGCACCGGTTTTCTCCGCTAATACTGCCGGACCGGCGGGCATTGTCGTCTGCTCTCCAAAAAATGCTACCGGCACCCCGTGCCCACCGAGATCACAATCTGCCAACAAACAGACAATCCCTTGTTTGTACAGAGCTTCCTCGAGGAGTTGCATTGGAGGTCTCGACGCACCACGCGAAGGAATCACCTGGATTCCTAACCCACGTCGAAATTCCAAAAACGCATCGTAGAGCTCTTCGGGCTCTACCCGCTCCGCGACCGTCGAAAAGCTCCCGTATCGGTGAGCAAGCCATGCACCCGCAAGATCCCAGTTCCCCGAGTGCGGCAACGCAAGCACTACGCCCTTGCCTTGTTGAATCGCATACTCCAGATGCTCAACCCCTTGTATCGATGCAGAGAATTGCTCATGAAACCGTTCATTCGAGATTACTTTCTGCAGGCAAAAGACCTCGAGCCAATACCGCATGTATGACCGCATCGAGTTCTTCACAAGCGAACGCGTGACGTTCTCAGGTCCAACCACACGCGAGAGATTCTTACGAAGTTGCTCCGGTAACTTGCCATTGCGAGAGTAAATGTCGGCAACGAACATCATCAGACAGTAGGCGATACTGTAAGGCAGCATTGATAGCAGCTTCCACCCCATCCAGTAGCTGCGATATACGCACTCATCCTTGAACGTTTGCATGCGCGCTTCGGTCCTAGCGCGACCCAAACGTTTTAGCTCCTGCTGGCGCGGCAATCTGCCGCTTTGATGCAGGATCCTTCGCTGCAATAACGAGTCGCTGCGCAACCGTATATATCGAGCCGAAAAACAGCAGCCAAAGCCCGCATTCAATGGCGTACGGCACACCGAAGCCTTCCAATCCCAGCGCGACAAGCGCGATGAGAAGACGCTCAGGCCGCTCAACCAGCCCGCCGACAATCTTGATACCCCCGGCCTCCGCGCGCGCCTTAACGTAACTAATCACCTGGGAGAGTACTAGTACCGCAAGGCAAACTGCGACATGCGCCGGAGAAGCTTGATCTACGTACACCAGCCAGAACACGATGGCACCGAAGAGCGCTCCGTCAGTAATCCTGTCACAACTTGCGTCAAGCGTAGCTCCGAAAGCAGTCCCTCCCCCGCGGAGACGGGCCATCGTGCCATCCACCATGTCAAAAGCCGCGAAAAGACCACTCAGAATAGCTGCCAAAACAAGATGGTCAGTTGGAATGAGCACGACGGCTACCAACACAGTGAGCGCTGTTCCACCAAGCGTTGTCCAATTCGGTGTTAGACCAGCTTTAAGCAATGCAGTGGCGACCGGTTCTACGACAACAGCAGCAGGCTTTCGTCCATGAACACTGAGCATCTGCCTACTCCCCTCCAGTCTGTTGAGCCGCCACTTCTTTCCAGCTCTCTGCTAATAGTTGGCGCGTTTCACGCAGCAGCTGCGGAAGCACCTTGGTGCCAGTGATGACTGTCATAAAATTTGAGTCCCCTGCCCACCTCGGGACCACATGCACGTGTAGGTGATCTCCGATAGAGCCTCCGGAGGCCCTGCCTAAATTCATGCCAACGTTTATCGCTTCGGGGTCTGATACCGCCTTGAGAGTTTTCACTGCGAGCGTTACGAACCTCATAAGCTCGGCTGATTCCCCCGCAGTCAGGGCTTCAATCTCCGCCACCTTACGGTACGGCACGACCAAAATATGCCCAGCGTTATACGGATAAAGGTTCAGCACCGCGTAGACGGTCTCCCCTCGAGCCACGATGAGCCCCTCTTCATCGCTCATCGAAGGAATCTGCACGAAAGGATCACTTGACCCCTTCTCATCGCGTGGCGTTGACGCGATGTACTTCGAACGGTACGGCGCCCAAAGACGCTGAAGTCTGTCTGGAGTACCAACTCCAATGTCCTCATACATTTCTGAGCGCCTCTCTACTTCTACTGGTCAGCCTGGCGCTGTTCAACCAGCTCTTTCGTTGGTTGTTCGTTGAACTTTTCGTCCACCCAGTTGGTGATAAGTTCGACAGCCTCGTCGACGCCGACTCCATTAATTTGGGTGCCGTCGAGGAAGCGGAAGCTTACAGCGTTTGCCTCTACATCACGCGCGCCAGCGAGCAGCATGAACGGAACCTTGTGAGTGGTGTGCGTCCGAATCTTCTTCTGCATCCTGTCATCGGAATGGTCGACCTCAGCTCGGATGCCGCGCGCCCGCAGCTGCTGGATGATGCCGTCAAGGTGTCCAGCGAAATCGTCAGCAACGGGGATACCTACAACCTGGTGCGGTGCCAGCCAAGCCGGGAATGCACCGGCGTAGTGCTCAAGCAGCACGCCGAAGAATCGCTCAATTGATCCAAAGAGTGCACGGTGAATCATGACTGGTCGCTTCTTGCTTCCGTCTGAGGATGTGTACTCAAGATCGAAACGCTCAGGCAGGTTGAAGTCGAGCTGAACCGTGGACATCTGCCAGGTACGACCGATGGCGTCGCGAGCCTGTACGGAAATCTTTGGACCGTAGAACGCTGCACCTGCTGGGTCCGGAACAAGCTCGAGCCCAGACTTGGTAGCAACTGATTCTAGGATGCTCGTTGAACGCTCCCAGATATCATCATCACCGATGTACTTCTCGGGATCCTTGGTGGACAACTCCAGGTAGAAATCATCAAGCCCATAGTCTCTGAGCAGAGAAATAATGAACTCCAACACACTCGTCAGCTCGTCTTCAAGCTGTTCCTCGGTGCAGTAGATATGGGCATCGTCCTGAGTAAAACCGCGTGCACGAGTCAGGCCATGCACCACGCCGGACTTCTCGTAGCGGTACACGGTACCAAACTCGAATAGTCGCAGCGGCAATTCACGGTACGAGCGTCCACGTGAATCGAAGATGAGGTTGTGCATAGGGCAGTTCATAGGCTTGACGTAGTAATCGACTGCCTGTTTGGTCACATTGCCTTCGTCGTCGGTCTCGCCGTCGAGCTGCATCGGTGGGTACATGCCGTCGGCGTACCAGTCCAGGTGGCCAGATTTTTCGAAAAGCTCACCCTTCGTCAAGTGTGGGGTGTTGACGAATGAATAGCCTGCCTCGAGGTGACGCTGGCGGGAGTGTTCCTCCATCACCATCCGGATAATTCCTCCATCCGGGTGGAATACTGGCAAACCAGACCCAACTTCCTCCGGGAAGGAGAAAAGATCGAGCTCATTGCCAAGACGACGGTGGTCACGCTTCTCTGCTTCTGCAAGCATCAACATGTGCTCATCGAGCTTTTCTTTC
This sequence comes from Corynebacterium sp. UMB2355A, assembly GCF_033877495.1. Classification (NCBI taxonomy): domain Bacteria; kingdom Bacillati; phylum Actinomycetota; class Actinomycetes; order Mycobacteriales; family Corynebacteriaceae; genus Corynebacterium; species Corynebacterium sp. UMB2355A. The sequence continues at coordinate 268,020 of NZ_CP138855.1, forward strand.
GACTCCCAGGCGGTGCCGTAAATACGCTGCAACCCGGCGTTATTCTGGTTGCCACGCCAGTACGCAGCTGACGAACGTGTCAGTGCGAACGCCGGAATGTACTTAGTAGTTGGCACGTGAGGCCCGCGGCACAGATCGCGCCACTCGACTTCATTCGTCCGTGGATTCACATTGTCGTAGTGGGTGAGCTCTCCGTGACCGACTTCAGTAGCTTCGTCCGAGTCAGGGTCCACGTTTCCCTTGTCCTGCACGAGTTCAAGCTTGTACGGCTCATCAGCTAGGTCCTCTGCTGCCGCTTCAGCCGACGGATAGACTCCACGAACAAACTTCTGGCCCTGCTTGATGATCTTCTTCATGCGGCGCTCGAGCAGCTTCAAGTCTTCTGGTGTGAACGGTTCAGCCGCGTCGAAGTCGTAGTAGAAGCCACCCTCAATGGCTGGCCCAATTCCTAACTTCGTCCCCGGAAACTCAATCTGCACTGCTTGCGCCAACACGTGAGCACACGAGTGGCGAATCACGGACCGACCCAGCTCAGTGTTCGCGGTGACTGGAGTTACTGTGGTGTCTACATCCGGCGTAAATGACAGGTCCTTCAACGACCCGTCTTCAGACTGCACGCAGACAACCGCCTCCGGGCCCTTATTCGGCAGCGACAATTCGCGCATCGCAACCCCGGCAGGAGTGTTCGCCGGGACCGTGAAAGCCTGGGCTGCAAGGTGGGTTTGGTCGTTATTCGTCATGTTCGTGCGCTCCTTTGCGCTTCAATGAGGTACGTCATACCTGGACGCACCCAGCTGGATTCGTACAAGCTCGCCGGAACCTTTAAATATTGAGGTCGGCAAACATGGCAAAAATCATACCGCGTTCACTACGCGAGTAGTGACTCGGCCCAGAAACTCGGAGCACCATCTTGCGCCTGCGTGCCCGGTGGTATCCAGTACACCGCCGAACCAATGTGCGTGATCCATTCATTCAGTCGGTCAGCCTCATCGAGCCTTTTGAGGACCGGAGTGAATTGCGTATCTGGGTTTTCCTGAAATGCAATGAACACTAAGCCAGCGTTGGACAGCTGTTCCTGCCCAGGCTCAGGCGGCAAATTGTAGTTATAAGGGCGCCGTTTAAATTTCTGCTCTGGGTGCCCTTCAGGCGCCATTGACCTGGCAACGTGCGAGTTTCTATCGACCTTTGGCAGGCCATATTCGTCCCGCGCTTCCAGATCTACCGGAGTGAACTCTTCGCCGCCCGAAAGGGGTGCTCCGTTGTCTAGCCTGCGCCCGACGGCCTCTTCACGGGATGTCCGGTCGAGCATTTCCCAGGTGTCAAGGTTCATCGCTATTCGACGAACCACCATCGACGTTCCACCTTCAAACTCTGCAGCGCCTTTTGCCCACACCTGGGCGTCGTATTCCTCATCAGTGTGAGGGTTTACCGTGCCATCAATCTGTCCAAAGAGATTCCGTGGCGTGGTTCCTTCGCGGTGTACAGCAGGGTTATTCATGAACCCTTGCTGCACCCACGCGGTAGCTACATAATCGACGCCAGCTCGCACCATATGACGCATCGCCCATGCGCACATCAGTGGGTCATCTGAGCAAATCTGCAACACCACGTCAGTCTGGCCCCAGTTCCGTGAAAGCTCGTCTCGCGAGAGCGCCGGAATGTCGTGGAGCCACGACGGTTTGCTCTCAGGCGCGGCGATATCAAAAAACTTCTCTCCCAACCCCACGGTAATGGTGAGGTTTGCGGGGTGTTCCGTCATCTCTGGTTCCAGGCTTGCCAACGGGTTTTCGCCGGCTGTCAACGCACGGGCATCCTCAGTCCACAGTCGCATCAATCGAACAATCGCAGGCTTATCGACGCCATCTTTAAAATTGAAACCAATCAGATTTAGTGAGGACTGTTGAGGCGTCGAAATGCCTGCCTGGTGTATGCCGTCAAACGGAACCGTTGCTGTGGCAAGGTCTATCGCAGGCTCTTGCTGAGCATTCACCACAGCATCGCGGCTTTCCGCGCAAGCTGTGGCTGCCCCGGCGGCAGCAACACTCAGAGTCCCGGCGAGAAAATGACGACGGTTGACAGGCATTCGACTTTCCTTCAATTAGTGGTTGTGGCCTTCACCCATGGACCCATGTTGGTGCCCCTGGAGCTCCCCGTGCTCACCATAGTCTTCGTCACCCGGAAGCATAGAGCGAACGGCTACGTCTGGAATCTGCTCCTCGGTTCCGTCGGCGAACTCAAGCGTTACATCGACCACGTCGCCTGCCGGAATTGCAGGGTCGAAGCCCATGATCATGAAGTGGTCACCGCCAGGCTTGAGCTCATATGTCCCACCGGCGGGGATCTCGATGCCGCCTTCTTTCTCGCGCATGACTCCATCTACCACCTCGTGGATCTCGTAGGTGGCGTCGCCAAGTGACGTAGTGAAGCCAACGATGTGAATGTCCTTGTCAGAGGTGTTGTGCAGCGTACCGAAGAACCCGGTCATGGACTTTCCGCCTTCCGCACCGGCTTCTGCTTTCGCACGAATAGCCGCGGACTCAACGCGGATATCACCTTCGCCCTGAAGCTTGTCATTGTCTGGAGCAGCAGTCGTAGTGGACTCCACGGTTGTTGTCTCTGCAGCGGTTGGCGCAGATGTCGACGGGTTTTCCTGCGATGGCGAGCAAGCCGTCAGGGCAAGAGCGGCGACACCAAGTGCCGAAATAGCTGCAGTGCAAATGTTTTTCATATTTCTCCTTAGTCGTTGCTAAAAACTTGTGTATGTACTGGCTCAATCTTTGCTCAAGGAGCCGCGACGCAGTAAAAGTGCCGTTACAGCACCGAAAAGAAGCAGGATTAGTCCGCCGACAAAAAGCCAGCTAAAGGAACTGGATGAAGAACCGCTCACTTCTCCGGTTGGCACGGAATCTTCCATAGTTTCATCGACAACTTGTGAACCTTCCGGCGCATATGTAAACGTTGTCATCCCTTTAGTGGCGTGCCCATCTGAAGAGACAATCTGAAATCCGATCCGGTACTCTCCTGGCACTTTGTCACCAGATTCGCGAACTTTCTCTGGAAGTTCAAGGGACACAAATCGTCCGTCGAGCACTGGCTCTCCAGTAAAGAGGATCTCGTTGTCCGATACCCGCGACAGCGCGAACGTGTTGAAGCCTTCCTGGGGTTGACCCGAGAACTCCAACGACAGCTCTTTCGGAAACTCGGCTACCACGGACCCGTTTGATGGATCTCCCCCAATAACGGCATCATGTGCCTCCGCTGATCCGGCCAACGCAGAAGCTACACATACGGCACTCAATATAGCCCATGCCGTTCGCTGTACCCTTTGTCCTGCTTTGGACATTCGGATCCCTCCTACAAAATGAACTGACTTTAAACCAGTACAACATTAGTCGTAACGAATGGCGGATTAGTTCCCCAGCATGCCCAGTGCCGGACCATAGAAAGCGAAAATGCCCGCAAGGCGGGCATTCAGTGGTCCTAGCTGGGATCGAACCAGCGACCTTTCCGGTGTGAACGGAACGCTCTTCCACTGAGCCATAGGACCGAACGCGAACTACTTTACACCCCCTCCACTCCTTCAACGAATCCGCAGTACAGCAACACTTTCACCGAGTAACAGCAATTTCCCTGCCAACCCAGCGCCTCACCATCGTACGCACCTGCCAAGACCGGCCCTGTGCTGGCGATTTGGAAAACTTAGAGCCAACAGATAATGTTTGTTCACGCACAACGGAGGTTCCGCTTCCGGAGAGCATGCGGATGTAGCGCAGTTGGTAGCGCATCACCTTGCCAAGGTGAGGGTCGCGAGTTCGAGTCTCGTCATCCGCTCCAAGTGTCTTTAGACACTCTGCGCGATTAGCTCAGCGGTAGAGCACTACCTCGACACGGTAGGGGTCACTGGTTCGATCCCAGTATCGCGCACAGAGCCGCACAGCTCTTTTCAAAATGTGCATGCGGATGTAGCGCAGTTGGTAGCGCATCACCTTGCCAAGGTGAGGGTCGCGAGTTCGAGTCTCGTCATCCGCTCCAAGTACTTTCAGTACTTCGGAGGTACTCACGGTGGATTGGTCGAGTGGTTAGGCAACGGTCTGCAAAACCGTGTACACGGGTTCGATTCCCGTATCCACCTCCAACCTCGCGCGATTAGCTCAGCGGTAGAGCACTACCTCGACACGGTAGGGGTCACTGGTTCGATCCCAGTATCGCGCACAGAGCCGCACAGCTCTTTTCAAAATGTGCATGCGGATGTAGCGCAGTTGGTAGCGCATCACCTTGCCAAGGTGAGGGTCGCGAGTTCGAGTCTCGTCATCCGCTCCACATAGGCTCACGCCCCCGGGATTCCCGAGGGCGTGTGTTTGTCTCATATCGGTTGGACGCTGCGGTTTCAGCGTGCCCTGACCCACATATATCTAGGGACGTGGGCCCTCCTACTCACCGCGCGCCTGGGTTTTCAGCTGTTCGAGGAACATGCGAGCCACCGTAAACTCCAACGGTTCCCTCATCGGGTCGGAGTACGTCTTCTCCCCCGCCCGGCGCGTCAGCTGTTCCCGTACGAGCGTGACAATGGCGTCTACGCCTCCTGATGAGACTTGCATCGGGTTTTTCGTGGTCTGCACGAGTTCCGGACTGATTCCCATGTCTGCAGCGATGCGACGGAAGAGCGCCTTGTCTTGTGCGATGTCGGCCCCACGGATGACTCGTGGGTGGATGCGCAGTGCGAGGTCGACTGCCTCGTGTGTCTGCCAAACCTGAATGTGGCGCTCGGGGTCTGCGATGAGGCGCTCGTAGAAGTCCGGGATGAAACGTTGCCTGGTGAAGTTTGCCTTGATCCCTCGGCGTACCTGGTCATCCCACAGTTGGAGGTAATTGTTGGCTGCTGTATCGATGGTTTTTCCGCCGAGAAACAGTGCGTCCGCACCTGCCCCTGTGATGAGTGCGCCGTCGGCATGATACTCCTGCCTGTACGTGTCGATGGCTACCAAAATGGCCCCAGAGAGCACTTCCCAAGGTTCCACGGTGTCGAGGCGCTCGATGGTTTCCTTGAGCAGCGTCTCCAGCGCTTCCCCGCGTGGGGCGACGACGTGATGCTCGAAGCCGAGTGCGCGGGCCACCTCACTCGCCACCTTGGTCTCCTCCGCTGCCTGTTGCGAGGAGTCTTGGCTGAACGTCACCGCGAGGACGTCGGTACGCAGTTGGGCGAGCACCGCGGCGATGAGGATCGAGTCGACGCCGCCGGAGAGCATGAGAGTGGGGCGCCCCGGCCAGCGCCCGAGCACCGCTGTGAGGCGTGCACGCAGGTAGTCGACGACAGCGTGTTTAGCTGGCGCATATTCGGTGATCTCGTATGTACCTGGCTCGATGCTGCGCTCGTCGGCGACGTATTCGCAGCCTTTATCCGTCACAGCCAATTTTCGTCCTTTCCTCAAGCGCTGCAATTCGCTGCTGCAGCTCTCGTATTTGTTTCCGTCGCGTTTTCATCACCACCGGTTCGGCGTGCGTATGGCGGTAGACCGCCACGTGCACCATCCAGGAGAATGCGCCCAGGATGACCCCGGCGGTAAGGATCAGGCCGAAGCGTTCAAAGGTGCCAATCTGTTCTAGCCCTGCGAGCGAGATGTTGAAAGACAGCACCCCAATGACAGCGAGGAAGACAGACAGAATCTCTATGCTCCGTAAGAGACTGTTGCGTGACTCTGCTTCAATCCTCTCCGACATCCGCTCTACTTCGGCGCCGACGTGCGCAAGCTCTGCATCTACACGTCCTTGAATGGAGTTTTGTACCTGCCGTTCGGTGGCAATCATCATCCGGTAGGAGACGAACTCCCCGTGCAGCGCTGTGGCATCCGCGGGTAGGTTCTTAATGGCCATCTGCACAGAGTGCAGTGCCTCGGCGTAAAAGTCGTCCCGGGAACGAACCGTGTGTCCCGAGAACACGTCGGAGCGTGGTGCTGCTTCGATGGCTGCCATGCGGCGGTATCCCTCGGCACGCCGGTAGTGCGCGATGTAGTCGTTTGGCGAGTGATAGCGCAAGATTGCCTCAGAGAAGGCGAGTATTTGCTCCCCATACTCGGTGTCTGGGTAGAGCCACAACCCGTGGAGCATGAGATGTTTGAGCTTCAGTGGCACTTGTTCCAGCTGAGAAACGGCATGCTCGTTCCCGTCGCTGGGTGGGGCTCCCACGGCGTCGAAGACGTGCTGCGGGTCAATCCTACGACCCGAGAGCAGCCTGGCGAAGGTGAGAAAAACCTGGTTGAGGTTGACGGTCACCGACAGGTTGTGGAAGCGCAGGGGCGCATCGTTCGCCATATCGAGTACGCGCCGGATGCCATCGTGGTCGAAGTTGAAGCGATGGAGTTGCAGCTCGATAAGGATGAGCGCGAACTCTGCAGTGCGAGACTGCCTTGCCCATTCCGGCAACAGCCGAAGCCATTCCTCGTTGTGCTCACCGAGGCAGCGCTCACGTGCCTTCCATGTTGCGTCGGTCACGGCGTTGAACATCGCTTCAAACGCATCGATTTCACGGTAGACGGTCTCACCGAACACCGCGTCTGCAAGTACGCAGACCTGCTGTTTCCAATCGGCATCTGCCACGTCTGGGTCAAAGAGCGCTGCGAAGAGCCGGTCAGGGTTCTCGCCACCTATCCATACCCGCTGCGCCTCTTCCACGAGCGGAAAACGATCGAGCACGTGCTGTCTCCTTTTAAAATCCTGGCAGTCAGATGTGTACGCTTGACGCCATGATAGACGCGAGCCGCACTTTCGAACCAGCTGAATTGCTGGGCACTGTGCTGCCCGCTTCAGTCCCGGAACTGCGTCTGCTTGCGGTCATGACACTTTCCGGCGCGGCCTCTCTCGATGGCACCTCCCGCTCCCTTGGCAACGCCATCGATGCCGCGCTGCTCAACCTGCTGCGTGTGTGGTCCGACGCTGTCTTAGTCGGTGGAGGCACCGCGCGGGCGGAAAACTACTTCGGAGTCAAGTGCACCGACGAGGACAAGGCCGAACGTCGGTCCCGCGGGCAGGCGGAGGTCCCACCGCTTGCGATCATCACCGAAAGCTTCGAGTTTGACGTGGACACACAGTTGTTTTACGACACGGAGGTGCCTCCGCTTTTCCTCGCTCCGGAGCACCACGTCGACGATCCGGAGCTCGCCGAGCGTCGAGAAGCACTCCTGCACGCGGGCGGCCGCATTCTGTCCACTGGCGATGGCACTGCACGCTCAATTATCGATGCCCTGCACGCCCAGGGCTTTAACCGCATCGTTTGCGAGGGCGGACCTGGACTCTACGACATGCTCCTGACTGCTGGGCTCGGTGACATTTTGCACCTGACCATCGACCCTACGTTGCAAGGCAAGGTAGAAAAGCCCCTCTTCGGCGGAGGTGGAGACTATGCCACCCCGCTCGAGCTCGAAGACGTGCGGGTGAGCGAGGACTCGACGATGTTCGTGCGCTACCGTCTGTGGGGCACTGCTGCTTCCCACGAGGGGTAACTGCATTCGGTACTGTTATGCAAGTGACGTACGCACAAGACACTCCCCCCGCCTGGGCGCAGCGCCTGAACAACATCTGGACCGCTCCTGCCCCACAGAATGGCTCGCACACCACAGCGGCAACGCGCACGCTACAAACCGCCGCTAACGCAGCTGCCTGGCCACTGGCACTTCTGCTCACCATCCACCGAGTTGCCGTTCTTGCAAGGCACGGCTCCCAGACCGACGACTTCACCACCGTGTGGGCTGCCACCCGTCGCTTTGTCGAGCGCGTCCCCGTCTACAACGAGGTGTATCACCACGTCGATCCGCACTATCTTTACAATCCTGGAGCTACGCTACTGCTCTCACCTTTGGGCCTGTTTGACGACGCCTCGCTGATCCGTCCACTCTTTGTTTTAGTAAACACCGCCGCCATTCTTGCGGCACTTGGAATCCTCACGAAGCTCAGTGGAAAACCGCTGAGCCACCCGCTGCTACCTATCAGCATCGTGCTCAGTTTCTGCACCGAGTCAGTTGTGAACACACTCGTCTTTTCGAACATCAATGGTGTATTGCTGCTCCTCTTTACCGTATTCCTCTATAGCTATACTCACAGGCGCTTTGCGTTAGCCGGCGTCTGCCTAGGCCTCGCCATACTGGTCAAGCCGATGTTTGCCCCCTTGGTGGTGTTGCCACTCATGCAACTCCGCTGGCGTTGCGTCGTACCGAGTGTCCTAGTTCCCGTGCTCTTCAACGTTGTCGCATGGCCAATGACACCGGGCGCCCGCGATTACATCGATGTCGTCGTCCCCTATCTAAAGATCACCCGCGACTATGCCAATTCATCGCTTGCCGGCTTCACGACTTACTTTGGCTTTCCGACGCAGTTCTACGACGCACTATTCGTCTTTTTCGGCATCACTGTCGCTATAGCGGTCCTGGGGCTTGCCCGCTGGCGCTGGTCAGACGAGCTCCTATGGCTCACGTTTAGCTCCACGGTTTTACTCGCGGGTGTATGTTTGCTCTCGTCCCTCGGCCAGGCTTACTACTCGATGATGCTCTTCCCGGCGGCTTTCACTGTTCTTTCAGCACGAAGCCCAATGCACACCAGCGGCCCCTGGATTCGGACTATTTTTCTGCCTTGCACCGTTACAATGGACGACACTTCGAAACCCTCTCATCGGGAACTGGATTACTACATTCCTCCCCACATTGGGTTGGGCTGTGTTCATCGTATCGACGGCCACCTGGGTACTCACAACAGTGTTCACAACAAAGAAAGGCGACAGAGACCCTCATGACAGAGAATCGTTTTCAGCAGATGACGGAAGCAGAGTGGAAAGCTCACCTCGCCCCTGAGGAATTCCGTGTACTTCGGCAAGCCGGCACCGAAGCACCTGGAGTTGGTGAGTACACCGACCATTTCGAAGAAGGCATCTACGTGTGCCGCGCATGCGGCGCAGAGTTGTTCCGCTCTACAACGAAGTTCGACGCCCACTGCGGGTGGCCAGCGTTCTACGCTCCTGATAGCGAAGCCGCCGTCATCAAGCGAGCCGATTACTCTCTCGGGATGGTAAGAACTGAGGTGCTTTGCGCTCAATGCCATTCCCACCTGGGGCATGTATTCGAGGGTGAGGGTTTCAACACACCAACCGATCAGAGATACTGCATCAATTCAATTTCTCTGAAGTTTGATGCCCCAAGAAAGGACGATTAAAGAACTCCCCCAGCGCCGAGATGCGCTGAGGGAGTTTTTGATTTCGCAATGCCAGCTACGGCAGAACCTTTATGACGTCAGCAATGCTTGCGACGCGGCGCCCGGTCTGGAACGGGATTTCTTCTCGGACGTGAAGGCGCGCTTCTGTGTAGCGCATCGTCTTCATAAGTGACTCAATACGCTCCAGCGTGTCCGCCTCGAACGAAAGCATCCACTCATAGTCGCCAAGGACAAAGGCCTCGACGGTGTTGGCACGAACGTCTGCATAGTCGCGTGCTGCCATGCCATGCTCCATTAGGATCTTGCGACGCTTCTCAGGCTCCATTACGTACCAGTCGTATGAACGAACGAATGGGTACACCGTAATCCAGTCCTTCGGATCCTCCCCCATGATGAAGCTCGGAAGATGCGATTTGTTGAACTCCGCAGGGCGGTGAATTCCATTACCGAGCCACGAAACCTCCAACAGCTGACCGAACGCAGTGTCACGGCGGAATCGCGCGAGTGCATCCTGGATGTACTCGAATTCCTCCGCATGCCACCAGATCATGAAGTCCGCGTCAGCCCGAATACCAGTGTTGTCATAGATACCACGTACGACAACTTTCCCTTCCTCTTTGAGCTGCTCAAAGAACTTTTCTGCTTCTGCGATAACTTCGTCGCGCTCGGTACCAAGTGCACCTGGGATCGCACGAAATACCGCGTACTGCAGGTAGCGCTGGGTTGCGTTCAGCTTTTCGTAGTCAAGCTTCGCCATTTAAACTCTCCTTCTGAGATTCACGGAAACACGTTGGATGCCAAGGCGACCAACCGTCGCTATAAAAACATACATCAAACGAAAGTACTAGTTCAGTGTACACTTCGCTGCAAACGCTGAATCTTGCGAACCAATATACGGCGCGCCTCGCCCCCTCAAAGCCGCATCCTTATTAGCTTGGTTGGCGTGATGAACTCGGATACCACCTCCCCAAGCGAGAGCGCGTCGACTCCTGCGGAGTTCACCGCAGCGGTCGAATCGATGCATAAGGCTCAAGTGCGCCCAGAAATCTCCATCGGTACCATTCGGCCTCCTCAGCGGCCTGCACCGTTTAGCCACGCCGTTGGGCTTGAGGTTATCCAGACCAAGCCAGACCAAGGTGACGCGTTCGGTCGCCTCATCCTGCTTCATTCCCCCGACGCTGAAGAGGCCTGGGAGGGTTCAATGCGACTAGTCGCCTATATCCAGGCAGATATGGACGATGCTGTTGCGGCGGATCCACTTCTCCCCGATGTGGCATGGCAGTGGCTTAACGAGTCGCTCGATGGCAATGGGGCCGGGTTTACCAACCTTGGAGGTACGGTAACCTCCACAGCTTCCGTCCGCTACGGGGAGATTGGCGGCCCTCCGCGGGCGTACCAATTGGAGATGCGCGCATCTTGGACAGCTGAAGGAATTGATCTGTCATCACATGTGGAAGCGTTTGCAAATGTCCTCAGTTTAGTGGCGGGTCTGCCACCCGAAGGTGTGCGAACTATTTCGTAGCATTAGTATGTGTACGCATGGAAGTGAATTTGTCCTACACCTTTGTCGATCATCCATCGCAGTTTGCCGAGGTAGCTGATCGATTAGCCGAAGGACTTGGTCCTTTTTGTATCGATACCGAACGAGCCTGCGCGTACCGCTACGATGACCGAGCATTCCTCGTACAGATCTACCGCAAAGACGCGGGAACGTTCCTCATTGCCCCTGAGCACTATCGAGACGAGTTCGAACAGTACTTTGCACCAGTCTGCAATGATCAGGAGTGGGTAATACACGCGGCGAGAGAGGATCTACCGTGTCTCGCGCAATTAGGATTACGTCCGTCCACTATTTTCGATACCGAACTTGCAGCACGATTTGCAGGCTACCCAGCAACCAAACTTGGCGTGTTGGTAAAGGAGTTTTGCCAAGTCTCACTTCCCAAGCAGCACGGCGATGCCGATTGGTCACAGACACCACTGACCGACTCAATGCTCGAGTACGCAGCGCAGGACGTTATTTACCTGCCCCACCTTGAACAGGCCTTAGTACACCTCCTCGATATGCAAGGCAAACTTGAATACGCGAATCAAGAATTTGCTCATTTGGTAGCTACGCGTTCAAACCCGGGGGTAAAGAAACATTCTTGGCTCGATATACCCCAGGTTTCGGACAAATTGTCGGATCTCGAGCTCACTTTGACGAAGTGGCTTTGGGATGCTCGCGATTGTTTTGCCTACGACCAAGACATAGCTCCGGGATTAGTACTTCCGAACAAGATGCTGGTACCACTGGCTCAGTCCCGCCCAACGACCGTTGACGAATTGCTGGCGTTTGACGGTGCAACCCATGCGCTCACCACCTATCCATACTTCTGGCTCGAGACAATCCATGATGCGCTGTTATCCCCATTTGAAACCGCACTGAGGGAACAACTTCGCTTACCTACTAGGAAAAGCATTTGGGAGTGGACAAGGCACAACAAAGTGGCGCTACGTACGCGACAAAACATAAACAATCGGGTCGCCGAAATCGCCGAGACTCTTAAGATCCGCAAAGAGCTGATTTTGACGAACAAGGTCCTCGAACGGACCATATGGACCGCCTTCCACGAACGTCTAGATTGGCCAATGGAATACACCCGTCCCCTGCTCAAGCAGATGGGACTGCGCGAATGGCAAATAGACTTCCTAGCACCTATTTTCGTGGCGGAACAGCCGGAACCTCGCCGCTAGGCAGCGAGTGCCTTATTGATCGCGGTCCTCAAGGCCGCGTACCCACTCGCGAATCTTTTTCGTCGCAGCTGACTCGTCCATACCGAATTCTTCAAAGATCTGTTCCCGGGAAGCGTGCTCTGGGAACACCTGAGGAAATGCAATATGCCGCAGCGGTGTGTCGATTTCAGCGTAGGACAACGCTTCTGCAATTGCTGAACCAACGCCTCCATGCACGATCCCGTCTTCATACACCACGACAAGATCGGACTCAACCGCAAGCTCGAGAATATCAGGGGAAACAGGCACAACCCAACGAGGATCTACCAGGGTAACTCGAACATTGTCCGATTCCAATCGTTCAGCGACCCGTAGTGCCGAATCCGCAAAAACTCCCACTGCAACAATCAACACATCAACTGTCTGGTCACTTTCATCATCTTGCGCAGTCGATGATGGCTCTCGAAGAATATCGACGCCACCTGGCAGCCGCTTAATAGCTGCTCGGTTCTCGCCGACGTTCCCCTTAGGGAAGCGGACGACAGTTGGCCCGTCCTTAACAGTCAAAGCTTCCCTAAACAGTTCCCTTAGCTGCTGCGGATCGCGAGGCGCCGCGACACGAATATTTGGGACGATCGACGTCAGCGCCATATCCCACACGCCGTTGTGGCTTGCGCCGTCCGTACCAGTGACGCCCGCTCTATCGAGCACTACAGTCAACGGCTGCTTGATAAGTGCTGCGTCCATCAGGAGCTGATCGAAAGCTCGGTTCAAAAATGTGGAGTAGACCGCGACAACGGGGTGCAGTCCCCCGAGAGCAAGCCCGCTGGCAGAGGCAATCGCATGCTGCTCCGCAATACCGACATCAAAAAATCTATCAGGAAATTCCTCTGCGAACGGTACAAGGCCTGTCGGCCCAGCCATAGCGGCCGTGATTGCGACAATGTCACGTCGAGTCCTAGCGGCGTCGAGAAGTTCCTCGGTGAAAATTGATGTCCACCCTGGCTTGGACTTCTTCAGAGTTTCTCCTGTAACAGGGTCAATCGCACCAGTGGAGTGCATTTGGTCGGCGATGTTGTTAACTGCGGGGGCGAAGCCGTGGCCTTTCTCAGTCACAACATGCACAATCAAGGGCCCCTCGTAGGTCTTCGCGTACTCGAAAGCGCTTAGCAACGCCGTGAGGTCGTGACCTTCTACTGGCCCAACGTACTTCATCCCCAGCTCCGGGAACATCTCTGTTGGGATAACCTGGGCCTTCACTCCTTCTTTCAGCGCATGAAGCGCTTCAAACGTCCGTTCTCCGACCCAACCCATCGACTTGAGGGTCTTCTTACCGGATTCCATTACGTCGTCGTAGCCGGGTTTCATGCGCAAAGCTGCGAGCTGATCACGAAGGCGAGTCAGGTTGTTCGCAAAACCACCAATAGTTGGCGAATACGAGCGACCATTGTCATTTACGACTATGACTACGTTGCGTTCTGCGGCTGCAATGTTGTTCAGCGCTTCCCAGCACATCCCACCTGTCAGTGCACCGTCACCGACGACGGCGACAACATTTTCGTCGCCCTTGCCCTGAATGTACTTGGCTTTCGCTAAGCCATCTGCAATTGAAAGCGAAGCACTCGCGTGCGATGACTCAGTCCAATCATGTTCCGACTCCGAGCGCGAGGTATAGCCAGAAAGACCGTCTTTCTGACGCAAGGAATCAAACTGACCAGCACGCCCGGTCAGAATTTTATGCACGTACGACTGGTGAGAGGTATCAAAAACGACCGGTTCCGTTGGCGAGTCGAATACGTAATGCAGTGCAATTGTCAACTCGACAACGCCGAGGTTCGGCCCCAGGTGACCTCCCGTTGCTGACACCTTCTCAATTAAAAACTGGCGTACTTCATCAGCGAGATCTGATAATTCCCCAGGCGCCAACGACTTCAAATCCGCTGGCGAATTGAGTTTACCTATCAGTCCCACGGTCCTCTACTTCTCCTTTAGAACAAGCAATAGTTGACGCTAGTTTACACCTTGCGGGGCGCACGCCCCATTCCTAATGAGGACGCAGAGGCTCCAGGCATGCAAGCGTTTCAAAGTGATGCGTTCCTGGAAATGCATCGATGACTTTTATCTCAGTTACGTGATATCCGCATGCTCCCCAACTTGCTAAATCTCTAGCAAATGTTGCCGGATCGCACCCAATGTGAATCACTCGCTGCGGACTCGCCGCTGCAATATCATGAATCACTTTGTCTCCAGCACCAGTTCGAGGAGGGTCGAGCACAACCAGGCCCGCGGGGGGCAAGGATCGAATTCCTGTTTCTACCCGGGAGTTGACTTTGTTGACGTCGAGGCTTGCAAGTGCAGGCTGAGAATGCGCCATCGCGGACTTCGAATAGTCGACGGTTGCAACCGGACCACCACCGAGTGCCGCGGACATGGATGGAACAAAGAGCCCTACTCCGCCATAGAGGTCCCAACCGGAATTGTTCTGATAAGGCCTCCCCGCAAGGGACCACTCACGCACCAGATCTGCATATGCCGACGGTGCACTACGGTGCGCCTGCCAAAACGCAGTCGCCGGAAACTCAAACCTATCGTTTCCGACCATTTCTACGATGTTGCCGGAGCCTTCAACCGTACGGTCTATTCGTTCCACGCGCCGTCCGCGTTGGACTTTGCTCGTTTCAACGACATGCCGGTTCCCGAGAGAATCGATGACGACGACTATCTCAGACCCAGGAGTAAATCGTCGTGCCCCATCGCCAACAATCCCGTCAAACAGTTCCGGCATCGCCTGAGTACAACGCTCGGCGACGACGTCATTGGAACGTGCTTTCCTGAAACCGGCACGCCCCTGCGCATCAGTGCCGAGTCGGATACGCGTCCGCCATCCGGTCGTAGGCGCTAAAGCCTGAACCGAAATGGCGGTGAGATCAATGCCATCAAGCACACCAGATGGACGTGCCATTTTTTCAAGCTGTCCAACAAGTACCTCTGTTTTGGCGGCCCGCTGCAGAGATTCACTCATATGCGCAAAGTCGCAGCAGCCCGCACCTGCCGCAGCAGCAGGACATCCTACCTTCACTCGATCTGGTGAAGTTTGTTGTATCTCGAGCAGTTCACCGCGAGCCCACCGCTTTTTCACTTTCAGCAGTTTGACGGTCGCTGTTTCTCCAGGTAGAGCGCCTTGCACGAAGACAACTCGTCCGTCATTGGCAAGGGCAATAGCCTCACCGCCGTGAGCAAAGGCGTGGAATGTGACTTGAATGCTGTCGCCTGGTGTCAGCGATGGTTGGGCACTCATTAATTATTCTTATTCGCTTCGTTGTTTTGTGCGATGATCTGTTTCAGCGCGTCACTCAGGGCGTTCGGGTTTCCAGCCTGTGGGCTCTGCTGCTGCGACTCCTGCGCAGCCCGCTCCTGTACAGCCTGCTGCACCTGCCGAGCCAACTGCGCAGGCAGGACGACTGGCAAAGAGTTACCCGCCAAAATTGGGTCCGGACCGCGGTAAACAAAGCTGCGTGCTACGACTTCCCGCCCGAGCTCAGCAAGCTGTTCTTCCATTCCCGCCGGAGCGGCCAACGTGACACGGTACAGCCATCGAGGCGCCTCAACACCGATGATGCGGATCACACCGTTAGCGCCAGTACCAACGATTTCGGTTCCCCAGGGGCCCTCTTCAAACTCGACAGGCATGTCCTCGTTCTTCATGCCCTCGGCAATTTCTTCTGCCGATTCGGCCCACAGGCCGCCGTTACGCGGTGCAGCGAAAGCAACCGGAGTGATGCGACCGTACCTGGTAACGATGTGCACCATCTTCGGGCCGTTCTCGCCCATTTCAACCTGCACCTGCGAATCCTTTGGCAGCGGAATCTGCATTGATCCGAGGTTGAGGTTCACCTGGGAGAAGTCAGAAAAATCGAACTCCTCAATGTCGACGTTGTCGCCGTCGAACGGACCGGTAGATCCACTGATTGGATCATAATCGGCAAGAGTACCAGTGGCTGATGGAGTCTGGGATGGATCAGTATCCGCTGCAATCCCCGTGTCCTGAGACTTTGGTGCTGTGACCTCTAGATCGTCGTTGGTCTCTGCCTCCGTCTGAGCGGGGGCAGCGTCTTCCTTCTGCTGGTCTTTCTTCTTTTTACCAAATGGCCACCATGCCATGGGTGATCACCTTTCGAGTGAAGTTGTGTATTTCAAAAAAGTTTCTTCGGGTGAGAATTACTCTAGTACGGGCCCAATGTGGCCTCAGGCGAGCCCCGTTGATCCGTATCCTTGGGCACCACGCTGGGTATCGTCAAGCTCGGAAACTTCGACGAAGTCAACCAACTCGACTTTTTGCACCACTAGTTGAGCAATCCGCATTCCTCGTTCAACTGTAAACGAACATTCACGGTCGGTATTAAGAAGGCAAATCTTCAACTCCCCTCGATACTGGGCATCAATGGTGCCTGGCGTGTTCACAATAGAAATCCCGTGTTTGGCAGCGAGTCCCGAACGAGGATGAATGAGCCCGACAGTTCCCATGGGCAACGCGACAGCAATTCCGGTGCCGATGAGCGCCCGTTCGCCGGGAGCCAATGTCCGTGTTTCCGAGGAGTAAAGGTCCGCCCCGGCGTCACCTTCATGCGCTCGTTTAGGAAGCGGCATGTCTGGATCAAGACGTTTTACTGAAATTGGTTCAAGAGAGGTCACTTCATACACCTTACGGGATTCCATTGCGTGTGCATTCTTAAGATAATTTCGCCTAGTGTTATTGGGTAACGTATTCGGGAGTACATCGAATTGACGAGTTGATGAGGGTATGAATAGCAACCAAAACGCACCGGCATCCAGTGGTTCCAAAGTCTTATATACGGAGCGTCAATGGGTGCCTTGGTACTGGTGGATCATCGGTGCAGCATTAACGCTGCTCATCGGGGCACAACTTACGCTCAACCGCAATATTTGGTGGTTTATTATCCCCGTGCTCGTTATCGGAAGTTTAGTTTTTTGGTTCTTGACATGGCTTTCGAAAACTACAATTGCGGTCGAGCAAGACAGCGACGGCACTCGTTGGCTCGTCGTTGACGACGCCAACTTACCCAACACCGTTGTCAGCAGATCTATGGTTGTCCCTGCATCAGCGAAGCGAAATGCTCTCGGACGACAGTTAGACCCAGCTGCTTTCTTGGTATCGCATGGTTGGGTGAAAGAACATATTCTGCTTGTCTTGGACGATCCTCAGGACCCAACCCCCTACTGGCTAATTGCTGCGAAAGAACCGGAGAAAATCCTCGGAATGTTTTTGCCTGAGCAGCGGACCGCCTAGGGATCGCGCGACTGCGTTGCTCGCTACTACTCGCAGTCGAGACAAATCTTCTGGCCGTCTTCGGTTTCGTAAGCCAGCCGATTCTTTTTCTGAACCAAATAGCAAGACGCACAAGTGAATTCGTTATCTTGGCGAGGCTTTACCTCAACGTTCAGTTCCTCACCAGACAGATCTTGAAGTGGCGGTTCAAACGGTTCAACGATTTCACCGTCATCATCCATGCTGCTGCCCGCAACCTCCGCAGCCTTCAAGCCCTCGAGGGAGTCAGTCTCAAGCTCGTCTTCTGCGCGCTTACGCGGTGCATCGTAATCGGTCGCCATGGTGGTGGTGCCTCCAGGAGTAGTCAAGTTCAGCAATGCCTAGGCCCGTTGAGGAGATACGCTTCCTATAGATGAGCCTCAGCCTTTTTATTGGTTTGGAGCCGAATAATAAAGCACACAAAGCTATATGTCATATTACAAGGTCAGCAGGCCAATACCCACGGGTTCCCTACACATCAAAGGCTTTATAGCTAATTAAAGTACAGCGACGTCAACCCGCTCGTTCTAGGTACCGCGCTCCTAAATATTTTCCTACATGCGCAATGAGCACACCTTTTGTATGCTCAATGTTATGACTACAACAAGTGGAATTGATGGTGCCCAAGAGCACTATGGTATGGGCGTCGATGTCGGCGGTTCTGGAATCAAGGGCGCCATCGTCAACCTCAAAACCGGAGAATTCGTCGGCGACAGGATCAAGATCGCAACTCCTCAGCCAGCTACACCTGAAGCTGTTGCATCAACAGTCGCAGAGATTGTCCGTCTCCACGAATGGGACGGCCCTGTGGGAGTAACGCTGCCGTCGGTGATTCAGCATCAGATCGCAAAGAGCGCAGCTAACATCGACCCGTCGTGGATCGACACCGATGTGCATGAGCTCTTTGAGCAGCATCTCCCTGAGCGCTCTGTCACTGTATTAAACGACGCCGACGCCGCGGGGCTTGCTGAAGTTGCCTTTGGCAATGAACGAGCCCGAAACGGTTCTGTCATATTCCTCACGTTTGGCACTGGTATTGGTTCAGCGTTCCTGGTTAATGGGCACCTCTTCCCTAACACAGAAATTGGCCATTTAATCGTCAATAGGAAGGAAGCAGAGCACGTTGCCTCCTCAGCTGTAAAGCAGAGGGAAGACCTGAGCTTCAAGAAGTGGGCGAAGCGAGTTGATAAGGTGCTGCACGAATACGCGCGACTGTTTAATCCAGAGTGTTTCGTCGTCGGTGGTGGCATCTCGCGGAAATCTGACAAATGGGTCCCTCTATTGACTGTCGACACTCCTGTCGTCGTGGCCACTCTTCGCAACCGAGCAGGCATTGTTGGAGCAGCGATGGCGGCCAATGAGCACCTCGCACCGTAACTAGCGAGACTCGGCGTCTAACACAAAGCAGCTTGACAATGCTGTTAAGATAGGCGTTCTGAAAAATCAGCACAGTTTGCGTACGCTAGGAAGGCAGACCGGCGTTTGCTGGTCTGCTTTCACCAGAGTGACTTTCTTTCCATCCATTGTTGGAGGAAGTCTCGGTGTCCGCAAAAGCATCAATCAGTTCACAAAGGCGAAAGGGCGTACGTGGTAGCCAGCGAAGCTTCAGGCAAAAACTCCGTCAACGATGCGGCAGAGAGCACTTCCGGCGGCGTAACCGACGGCACAACGACCGCCAAGAAAGCCACCAAAAAAGCAGCCAAGAAAACCGCCAAAAAGGCTGCCAAAAAGACCGCCAAGAAGACTGCGAAGAAAACAGCACGCAAAACCGCGAAAAAGGCGTCAAAGGTAGCTAAGAAAGCGAAGAAGACAGTAAAGAAAACCGCCGCAAAGAAGGCTGCTTCACCCGCAACTGATGAGGTCACCAGCGACGACTCCGCGCTGGAAGAAACGGACGAATCGCTCGACGATTCTGACCAGGAGCAGGACTTCGACCCGCTGACGGCTGAAGAAGATGACGAAGAATTTGACGAGCATCTTGGTGATGACGACGAGGAAAAAGAAGACGAGGAAGACGACGGATTCTTCTGTCTGGGATATCGAGGAATCTGCTGCACTTCGCCAAGCCCGCAAGGACGCTCAGCTCACCGCATCTGCGGACTCTGTCCGTGCGTATTTGAAGCAAATAGGTAAGGTTGCTCTGCTCGATGCTGAGCAGGAGGTTTCTCTCGCGAAGCGCATTGAAGCTGGTCTCTACGCGCAACACCGACTCGACGAGATGGCCCGTGCAGCTGAGGAGGGAGACAAGGAAGCACGCCTTACCCCTGCGGTTAAGCGCGACTTCCGCGCCGTCGCCCG
The DNA here is from genome assembly GCF_033877495.1 of Corynebacterium sp. UMB2355A. Classification (NCBI taxonomy): domain Bacteria; kingdom Bacillati; phylum Actinomycetota; class Actinomycetes; order Mycobacteriales; family Corynebacteriaceae; genus Corynebacterium; species Corynebacterium sp. UMB2355A. The sequence goes on from NZ_CP138855.1 coordinate 287,554, forward strand.
AGACGGTCGCAAGGCGAAGAACCATCTGCTCGAAGCTAACCTTCGACTCGTGGTTTCGCTGGCAAAGCGCTACACCGGTCGCGGTATGGCCTTCTTGGACCTCATCCAGGAGGGCAACCTCGGTCTCATCCGTGCAGTTGAAAAGTTCGACTATTCCAAGGGCTACAAGTTTTCCACCTATGCAACGTGGTGGATCCGCCAGGCAATTACACGTGCCATGGCAGACCAGGCTCGAACCATTCGCATCCCGGTGCACATGGTCGAGGTCATCAACAAGCTTGGCCGTATCCAGCGTGAGCTTCTACAAGATCTTGGACGCGAACCTACACCGCTTGAACTCGCAAAAGAGATGGACATCACCGAAGAGAAGGTGTTGGAGATCCAGCAGTACGCCCGTGAGCCGATCTCATTGGATCAGACGATCGGCGATGAAGGCGACAGCCAACTCGGTGATTTCATCGAAGACTCCGAAGCCGTTGTGGCAGTCGACGCTGTTTCCTTTACGCTTCTTCAGGACCAACTTCAGGATGTCCTCCACACACTTTCCGAGCGTGAGGCCGGCGTCGTGCGGCTCCGCTTCGGCTTGACCGATGGCATGCCTCGCACGCTAGATGAAATCGGCCAGGTGTACGGTGTGACACGCGAACGCATCCGGCAGATCGAGTCCAAGACGATGTCGAAGCTTCGCCACCCGTCGCGTTCACAGGTGCTGCGCGATTACCTCGATTAAATGCGTTTCTACGTAGTAAGCAATAACCGGTAGGAGGTCCACTCTCCTACCGGTTTCGTGTATTACCAATCTCGTAAGTACGCAATACGCGCCCGCAGCTGTTCCGCATTGCACAGCGCGGTCGGCGGACCACCACACGCTTTACGCGCTTCCGTATGGATCGCACCATGCGGGCGACCCGTCTTTCCAGCGACGATTGAAACGCGAGCGTTGAGTTCCTTTCTCAACTGGGGAATCTCATCAGCCGCCACTGATGCCTCCTCGCTGCTACCCGGCGCGGAGGTTTGCTTGGACGGCTGAGTGGGAGCCAAGTGCTCTCCTAGTACTTCAGCACGCTCGCGTGCTTGGCGCTCGGCAGCCTTTCGCGCTTTTTCTTCTGCTTCTCGGGCATCTAGTTGGTCGCTTTGGCGTTTGCGGAGCAGAGTCTTGACCTGTTCTTCGTCAAGCAGCCCTGGAAGGCCTAGGAAGTCTTGTTCCTCTGCGGATCCTGCGACGGTGGGTGTGCCGTAGGTGGAGCCGTCGAAAATTAAAGAGTCTAGCTCGGCTGATGCGCCGATGGCTTCGTACGAAGGGTTGTCGTCTGGTTCGTTTTGAACTTGGTTTGCTTGGGCTAGTAGTTCGTCGGACCACCCTGATTCTCGGTGTGGTTTGCCCAAAACGTGGTCGCGTGACACCTCCATTTCTTCCGCGAGGCGGAGCAGAACCGGGACCGACGGGAGAAAAACGGAGGCGGATTCGCCTGGCATGCGTGAGCGTACGAATCGTCCGATTGCCTGCGCGAAAAACAGTGGTGTCGATGCTGATGTTGCATATACTCCGACAGCGAGGCGAGGAACGTCGACTCCCTCAGAGACCATTCTGACTGCGACCATCCATTCGTCGGTGGACGCGGAGAATTCGTCGATGCGGTCGGATGCCCCGGCTTCGTCTGAGAGCACGACCGTAACGGGCGTGCTCGAAATGCTGGAGAGGATCTTGGCGTAGGCGCGTGCTGTCGTCTTGTTCGTAGCGATGACGAGGCCTCCGGCATCCGGCATATTCGTACGAAGTTTTTTCAGCCTTGTATGTGCCGCCTGGAGGACTGCCTTGATCCAGTCCCCTTTCGGATCTAGGGCAGTTTTCCAGGCACGCGCGGTCTGCTCGGCATTCAGTGGCTCACCAAGCCTTGCGGAATACTCTTCCCCGGCGGAGTCTTTCCACTGTGCCTCGCCGGAATATGCCAGGAATACAACTGGGCGGACGACGCCATCGGCCAAGGCGTGGGAGTACCCATAGGTGTAGTCCGCTTGTGAAACGAGGTGCCCATCGCCGTCTTCGACGTATCGGACGAACGGAATCTGGGAATCATCAGAGCGAAACGGCGTACCTGTCAACGCTAAGCGGTGTTCGACATCGTTGTAAGCCTCGTAGACTCCATCCCCCCAACTTTTGGCGTCACCAGCATGGTGAATCTCATCAAGAATCACCAAACTGCGCTTCGCAGTGGCCACCGCATGATGCTTGAACGGGTGCATACCGATTTGCGCATACGTCACGACAATGCCGTCATAGGCAGGGTTTACCGCAGATGAGTTTGTGAAGTTTGGGTCTAGCGAAAGGCCGAACCTCGCTGCTGATTGGGACCACTGGTGTTTTAGGTGTTCTGTTGGTACGACGACGATGATGCGCTGCACTGCCTTCGATGCGTGCAGTTTGCTGGCTAGTGTCAGTGCAAACGTCGTCTTACCCGCACCAGGAGTTGCTACAGCGAGAAAGTCTCGAGGTTTGGTGCGCATAAACGAATCGAGGGCCTCTTGCTGCCATGCGCGCAGCTGAGGCCCGGCCGACGTACCTGGAGCCGTCACTTCCGACGCAACCCCTTATAGATGCGTTCGCAGTCAGGACATACTGGCGACCCAGGCTTCGCCTGCTTCTTCACCGGAAATGTCTTGCCACAGAGTGCGACTACGACTTTTCCAGAAATCGCAGAATCGAAAATCTGATCCTTCTTCACATAGTGGAAAAACTTGGGGGTTCCATCATCATTTGTTGACGATGTGTCTTCCCGAAGGTCTGTGCGCTCAAGAGTCTTCGTCGTCGTATTCACGACTCCCATCATGCCCCACTTTGGCAAAGTTTTTAAGCCGAGGCGCTAACCTGTGTATTTATGAACGAGAGAGAGGACGAGGCACAAGAGCACGTCTCGATTGATGCGGAAGTCGAAGTCCACGACGATAAGCATTTCCTTTTTCGTCATTTCCGCTCAAAACGACACCGTGCACTCATTACGGATGCGAAGCAGACGCCGGAGCAAAACCTGCAGAGCCGAGAGGCTCAATACCTTTGGTTGCAGGCGCTTCGAATCCCATTCATTTTGCTTTCGATCGCATCTGCGTGGTGGCTCGGAAACTGGTGGATTGCGACGTTGCTCTTTATTGTTTCCGTACCGCTCCCCTGGGTCGCAGTGATGTTGGGCAACGCGAAAGGAGAGTCGCGTGATCCGCGTGAAAAGAATGTCTACAAGCCTGCGCTGAGTCGTGCCTATGCCGCGTTGGAGGAGCAGTCGAGGCAACAACTATCCTCGAACCAGGCTTCAACAGATACGACGCCGACCGTTATCGATCACGAATCCCACTCGGAGTAGCAGCATGACAGATTTATCATCTACAGCATTTGGATTACACCCTGGACTTGCGCGGGAGCTCGGTGAACGATTGCGCGCGCTCCCCTACACCACATCTTCGATTGGAAGTTATCTTGGGCCAAATGCATACCAGGCTCTCTACCGGGGCGAGGTGGGAGCCGTCCTGCGTCGCTGCCATTCAGAAGACGTTATCGGATCGGCCATATCCACTTTGTTGTTGCGGCGCCCGACTTCCCAAAACGAGCTCGAGGCGTTATTTGGCTCGTCCCTTGCTGAGAAACTCATCAGCGCAGGTGTCTTTCACCAGACCAAAGAGCAACGCTACGAGGTTGCTTACGACATCCGGCCTCATTTGTTGTCTCAACAGCATCACCTCATAGTTGCAGATCTCGACGCCTCTACGTCTGCAATCGTTCCCGGCAAAGATCACGTACTTGGAGTCGGAGCGGCGTCGAAATCCCTGTTGCACGCGATCCCGCAGTCACCGACTGGAACGGTTTTGGACCTTGGAACCGGTTCAGGGGTGCTGTCGGTAGCACAATCTGGCCTTGCCGATCAGATCGTCGGTACTGACATTCATCATCGAGCGATCGAGTTGGCTCAGGCCACGCTCGAGATGAATGGCATCACTAGCGTTCAGCTCCGCGAAGGATCTTGGTTTGAGCCTGTCGCGGGCGAGCAGTTTGACAGGATCGTTGCCAACCCGCCGTTTGTAGTCGGCATTCCGGAGGTGGGGCATGTTTACCGCGACTCCGGCATGCCACTGGATGAAGCAAGTCGCCTCGTGGCAGAGCACGCACCTGAATATCTCGCAGAAGGTGGGATGCTGTGCATGCTGGGCTCATGGGCCCATATTGATGGTGAGGCGTGGCAGTCGCGAGTTGCGAGTTGGGTCCCTTCGCAAGGAGTCAGCGCATGGGTGCTTCAACGAGAAGTGGTTGACCCCGAGACCTACGTCGCCACGTGGCTGAAAGATGAATCAGTCGACCTCAGGACTGAAAGCGGCATAGCCCGCACACAACAGTGGCTCGATTACTTCCAAGCCGCGGGTGTTCACGCTATTGGTTTCGGTTGGATTTTCATGCAACACATCGGCGACCAGCCCTCCGAGATTACTGCGGAAGAATTAACACACCCGTTCACGGACCCGCTTGGGCCTGAGGTCGAAGAATACTATCTACGGCAGGCGTGGCTACGGCAAAAATCCGTCCAGGAACTCTTAGATAGTTCGTTCCTGGTCCGGCCCACAGTCGCGATCGAAGACATCGCTGTGCCAAATACTGAAGAGGGGCTGGGTTTCACGCGCGAAGAGCTGCGCATTACTCGAATGGATGGCCCACGATTCTCTCATTCATTGGATGAGGCGTTGAAAACCGTCCTTGCAGGATTGCATCCCGCCGGCTTGCCACTGCGTGACGTGGTGGGCATCCTAGCAGCATCTCGAGGTGTCGACGACCAGCAGGCCCTTGAAGAATTGGAAAACCAAACGGTTGCAGCTGTTGTGGATCTTATCCGCCACGGCATCGTGCTGCCGTCGGAAATTGCAGAGGTGGAGTAGGAATGAAGGCTGTATTGACAAGAGTTACGAGCGCGAGCGTCACCGTCGACGGTGAAGTCGTCGGAGCAATCGACTGCGAGGCGACTGGTGGAATTCTGGCCCTTGTCGGAGCAGGACGTAAGGATAGCGACGACGCTTGGGAAACGGTTGCTCGCAAAATCGCGGAACTGCGAATCCTGGAGGGCGAAAAGTCTGTAGTGGACGCACAAGCCCCTGTTTTGCTTGTGAGTCAGTTCACGTTGATGGGTCGCACGGCAAAAGGACGGAGGCCATCATGGAGTGACGCAGCCCCCGCAGATGAAGCAGCACCCATCATTGAAAAAATCGCAGCCTACCTCCGGGACCGGGGCATCACGGTCGCTGAAGGAAAGTTTGGTGCCCATATGAAGGTGCAGAGCATCAACGACGGCCCATTCACGGTGATTGTCGAGGCCTAGCACTCTTTTGATCATTGGGAACAAAAATGTGTCCAAGATCGTTGAGGGTGTAGAAGATTACCTGTTCCACTCGTCCAAGGAGGCAGTGCTCAATGACGTCGAAGAGTCAGACCTTAACAGCGGACAACGAAGAAAAAGTTGACCGCGGTAGTCGTCGCAATCAAACGAACGACAATCCATCGGCTGACCTTGTTCGCGTGTATCTCAATGGCATTGGCAAGACTGCCCTGCTCGATGCAGAAGAAGAGGTCGAACTAGCCCAGCAGATCGAAGTTGGACTCTATGCCCAGCAGCTTCTTGATGATCCAGACTGCAAGCTCACCCGAGCCCAGAAACGTGACTATAAAATTCTGGCGAAGCAAGGACGGAAAGCTCGCGCCCACCTCCTCGAGGCAAATCTTCGTCTGGTTGTGTCGTTGGCAAAGCGCTACACAGGACGCGGGATGCCACTGCTCGATCTGATCCAAGAGGGCAACCTCGGACTGATCCGCGCGATGGAGAAATTTGACTATGCCAAGGGCTTTAAATTCTCAACGTACGCGACGTGGTGGATTCGCCAGGCCATTACTCGCGGCATGGCAGACCAGTCTCGTACTATCCGTCTCCCTGTGCATCTTGTAGAACAAGTCAATAAACTCTCCCGAATTCGCCGCGAGATGTACCAGTCGTTTGGCCGCGAACCAACGAATGAGGAGTTGGCAGAGGAGTCTGGCATCGAAGAGGACAAGATTGAGCTCCTCCTGCGTCAATCCCGAGACCCCGTGAGTCTTGACATGCCGGTCGGAGCGGATGAAGAGGCCCCCCTGGGGGACTTCATTGAAGATGCAGAAGCTACAGACGCCGAAGACGCGGTGGTATCCGTGCTCCGTCACGATGACATCCAAGATGTCATCAACGGTTTGGAGCAGCGCGAGCAGGACGTCATCCGTATGCGCTATGGGCTGACCGACGGTGTTCCCCGCACATTGGACCAGATTGGGCGTAAATTCGGCTTGTCTCGTGAGCGCGTTCGCCAAATCGAACGAGAGGTCATGGCGAAGCTTCGCGTAGGTGACCGGGCAGAGCGCCTTAGGGATTACGCAATGTAACAACCGCGACGAAGCGTTCCGCAACTAATAGTTTTTTGGGTTACCATAGCAATCGTTAATAGGCGTCGATTCTTGGACTGCGTTGAATGTTGATGCAGCCTCAACGCTTCAGAGCGACTTTTAGGCAAGGGAGTTCCACGTGCGTGATCTCGTAGACACAACAGAAATGTATTTACGTACAGTTTACGAACTTGAGGAGGAAGGCATTGTGCCGCTCCGCGCACGAATCGCAGAGCGGCTCGAGCAGTCTGGCCCGACAGTTTCCCAGACCGTCGCCCGCATGGAGCGCGACGGCCTGATTGTTGTTGAAACAGATCGCTCGCTCTCCCTTACCGACGAGGGACGCGCCCGTGCGACTGCGGTGATGCGTAAGCACCGCCTCGCAGAGTGCCTTCTCACCAGCATCCTCAAGTTGGATATTGAACAAGTGCACGACGAAGCATGTCGCTGGGAACACGTGATGAGTGAAGCCGTGGAAAAGCGCGTATACGAGGTACTCAACCACCCTCAGGTATCTCCGTTTGGCAACCCCATCCCTGCGTTGGATGAAATTGGCGGTTCAAATGTTGCTAAGCCTGAGCTTGGCACTCGCGCAACGGACTTAGATCTCTCCGAGGGCCGCGAAGCTGTAGTGGTCCAAATCAGTGAGATTCTGCAGCTCGAAGCAGAGCGCTTGCCGGAGCTGGCAGGCCTAGGCGATATCGTCGGCCAAAAAGTCATAGTGAGCCTTCCGGATGATGGGGGGCTACAGCTATCACTTCCTGGCCAAAAAGATTTCGTCATTCCTGATGACCTCGCGCATGCCGTGCGCATTGAGCTTCAGTAGAGCCGATCTGCTGTTAGGAACCTGCAAGCATCTCTAGCTCCATCCAGACTGCTTCCCCGCCTTCTTCAACTGCGTGCAGGAGACCCTCATATTGACCGATCGCGAGTAACTGCAGGAGCACGTCGCTTAATGAGTGGTCCGGCATTTCTTGCAGCGCGCACTGTAGTGCGACCCCTGCCCAAGACCCGATCTCGCACCGCACAGCGATCACAGCCCACAACGCTAACGCGTTTGCCCGCACTGTCCCCACAGCATGGCGCGACAAGAATAGTAGTGGAGCAGCAAGTCGCTTTGGGTTCTGCATAATCGTGGGGATAAGTGTATCCCGCAGTAGAGCATGGGTGAGCAGAGCCGTCAAGCCTTCGAGCGCGATTCTCATTTCATTCGAGATTTCGCCGATTGGATTAGCATCGCGCTGGCCGATGAGGCAAGTCTCGGGCAAGCAAAGCAGAACCTCGATAATGCTTTCAATTTCTTCTTTCGCCAGTTTTGCCGGGTGTTCCTCCTCCCCAGCGTGGCTACCGCCCCACAAGTCTTTCAGTAGCTGCAACCCGTCTTTGCGTGTCTGTGCCTGGATTTGTTGCGCCAGTTGGACGGACTCCGAATCGACCGGCTCAAAATAGCTAAACGTGTCTTGTCTATCGAGTTCTGGGAGTATCCCCTGCTCAACGTATGGGCGCATCGATGGAGAGGAAATCACTGACGATACACAGCCACCAATGAGGGAGGACGCGCGATCGCATTCTTCGGCCGCATTCAATGGCGGTCCAAAAAGCAATGTATATGGGGTACCCTGCGCAATTTCGGAAACATGCCAGCACAGGTCGACTTTGAAACCGGTTTCTTCTTCGAGGAACTGCAAGCGATCAACTGCGTCTTTGACGAGCTCTGAGTTCGGAATACGGCTCACAATGACTGCAAGGTACGCGATGACGTCATCCCCCAGTAGGTATTGCGTCACGTCGGTCTTGAGGCTTTCTATGAATGCTTCAAGGCGCGTGAGGTCAACGCGAACTACAGGTCCAAGTTGAAGCCCACGTGTTCCTTCGCTGTCCGGAATGATGCCGAGCACCACGACCGATTCTTGAGGATAAAACCCTAGAACCCCGGGCAGGGCTGCGATGATATTCGATGGTCCAAAAAGTGATGAATTAGCTGCATTTATTTTCATACAGTTTAGACGTAGCCAACACAGCATCGGTTCCCGCTTTGCTAGAATTCCTTATTTTCAGCAGGAATATTTCTTCACCCCAGACGTTGTGGGTAAGTACAAAGTTAGATCCTTTCAAATTATCCTAGGAGCGGTCATGCCAACGAATAATCGCATGTATGAACTTGAGTACCCGTCTCCCTCGAGTCTTGGCGAATCTCCTGAGGGGCCAACGCTCGTCGTTGCGTTACAGGGTTACGCAGATGCGGGCCATGCGGTTGAAGGGGTATCGAATCATCTCAACGCGGCGTTGGAAACCCGCACTTTAGCCACCTTCAATAACGATGAACTCATTGACTACCGCTCTCGCAGGCCTGCTGTAACCCTGGCGAATCACACGGTGGCCGACGTCGAAGAGATCGGCATTGAGCTGCGTGTTGTCCGCGACACAAAGGATATGCCGTTTCTGCTGCTGAGCGGGCCAGAGCCTGATCTGCGTTGGGAGGCATTTAGCAAGTCTGTGGCTGACCTTGCAGTGCAGTTTGGAGTTCAGCAAACGCTGTGCCTCTACGCTGCCCCTGTTGCCGCTCCCCATACCCGCCCAGTAGTGGTTTCCACACACGGAAATGATGAGAGCTTGGTGAAAGACAAGTATCTCTTCGACGGAATTATTACTGTGCCCGGGGCTGCCTCCATCATGATCGAGCGAGAGCTAGATAAGCGAGGCGAAAAGGTCGCTGGTTTTACTGCGCATGTACCTCATTACATTGCAAACTCTCCTTACCCGATGGCGGCGTTCCAGCTCATGCAGGCGCTCGAGGATACAGCAAATCTTCAGTTGCCACTCCGCGCGCTCGAGCAAGAGATAACAAGTGTTCAGCGTCAATTAGCAGAGCAAACGGCTGCGTCAAAGGAGATCGCGCAAGTCGTCTCGGCTCTCGAACAGCATTACGACCGTGAAGTTGAGGAGTACCGCAGGAACAATCCCAACGCAAAGATGCCCGGTGAGGCACAGGTTCCTTCCGGCGATGAGATCAGCGAAGCCTTCGAGAACTATCTCACGGCGATCGAGGACCAGCAGAGTCGTCCGCTTGTCGACGGACAACGGGGACTGCCTTTTGGCGATGATCTCAGTCAGGCTTTGCAGGATTTTTACTATATTGACCCAGCTCAGCCAACCGATGAGGAAGACGAGTAGCGGCTTTTCGCGACGAACTCGGCTACGGTAGTTGGCGTGACTCTTTCGACGTATTTGGCAGACCTTGACGACGTTCCAGCAGACCTTTTTGAAGAGGCCGTCTGGGACTCTTTCACTGCGTGGACACAGAGTCGTGGAATCTCGCTTTATGAAGCTCAGGAAGAAGCTTCGCTTGCGTTGCTTGCTGGGGATAATGTGATCCTGGCGACGCCAACCGGTTCGGGAAAGTCGATGGTGGCAAACGCTGCGCACTTCATTGCCATGGCTCGAGGGCAGCGCTCGTTTTATACTGCCCCAATTAAGGCGCTTGTGAGCGAAAAGTTCTTTGCACTGTGTGAGATCTTCGGAGCAGAAAACGTAGGGATGATGACCGGTGATGCCACAGTGAACAGCGGCGCCCCTATTATCGCAGCCACCGCTGAAATCGTCGCGAATATTGCGCTGCGAGAAGGTGAGCACGCGAAGATTCAGCAGGTCATCATGGATGAGTTTCACTACTATTCGGAGCCGGACCGCGGATGGGCATGGCAGGTGCCGCTACTGGAACTCCCCCAGGCCCAGTTCCTTTTGATGTCTGCCACGCTTGGAGAAACTGCCTGGATAGAAAAGGATCTCACCGAGCGCACTGGCCGCCCAACCACGTATGTTGGTGGGTCGGAGCGTCCCGTGCCACTCGATTTCAGTTACGTGTTCTCCCCCGTCCATGAGACGATCGAAGAACTACTGGCGGATAACAAAGCGCCGATCTACGTTGTGCACTTCTCACAACGCGAGGCAGCAGAGCGCGCGCAGGCACTGACCAGTATGAAAATCATCACCGCAGAGGAGAAGCAACGTATCGCCGAGGAGATCGGGAATTTTAGGTTCACGACTACCTTCGGTAAAACGTTGTCGAGGTTACTTCGAAAAGGCATTGGCATTCACCATGCCGGAATGCTGCCGAAGTATCGACGGCTCGTCGAAAAACTATCTCAAACAGGGCTTTTAAAGGTGATCTGCGGAACGGACACCCTCGGCGTCGGTATCAATGTGCCAATTCGTACTGTGCTGATTACCGGCCTGGCAAAGTATGACGGGACGAAACAACGCATCCTTAAATCGAGGGAGTTTCACCAAATCGCCGGCCGCGCGGGGCGAGCTGGGTACGACACCGAGGGCACGGTCGTCGTCGAAGCGCCAGAACACGAGATTGAGAATGCAAAGCTTCGGCGTCGCGTCGGCGACGATCCGAAGCGGCTTAAGAAGCTCAACAAGAAGTCAGCTCGTGATGGCGAAGTTACCTGGTCCGAAAAAACTTTCCAGCGCCTCACAACGGCAGAACCGGAGGAACTCACTAGCCAGTTCCAAGTATCGAATTCCATGTTGCTCAATGTTATTGCTCGCCCGGGTGACGGCTACGAGCACATGAAGCACTTGATTCGGAGCAACCATGACACACGCGCTAAGCAGAACCGTGACATTCTTACGGCAGTCGATCTGTTTCGCGGGCTCATCCAGGCTGACATTGTAGAACGCACTCCTGATTCTCCAGCGTATCGCCCCTATACTCTCACGCGAGAGCTGGACAGGGACTTTGCGCTCAACCAACCGCTTTCCCCGTTCGCGCTGGCATTTCTCACGGTGCTTGACCCCGAGTCTTCAACGTATTCGTTGGATGTAATCTCAGCGTTTGAGGCAATCTTGGATGACCCCCGTCAGGTGCTGCAAGCTCAGCAGTCAGCAGCTCGCGGCGAGGAGATCGCAGCTCTCAAGGCAGAGGGCGTCGACTACACGGAGCGCATGGCACTCATCGAAGATGTGACGTACCCTCAGCCGCTCGCGGAGGAACTGGAAGATGCATTTGAAACCTACTGCTCCAGTAACCCGTGGGCGAAAGAGTGGCAGCTTTCGCCAAAGTCGGTGGTACGCGACATGATCGAGCATGCGATGACGTTTTCGGATCTCATCGCAACCTACGGGCTATCCCGCTCTGAGGGTGTGGTGCTCCGCTACCTTACCGATGCGTGGCGCACCCTCTCCCACTCTGTGCCCGAGGCATACATGACTGAAGAGCTCGAAGATATCATCGTATGGCTAGGCGAACTGATCCGTCAGGTGGACTCGTCGCTCATTGACGAATGGGCGACGCTAGCTGATGACGACGCCCCAATCTCCCAGGACGTTCTCGACCGCGAGCTTGCATTCGGTGTTGAGGATCCTACGGCGCTCACAGCGAACCGCAGGGCGTTCAAAATCATGGTTCGCAACTACTTCTTTAGGCTTGTCGAACTGTTTGCGTTCGAAAAGGAAGAAGCCCTGGAGTCGATGCTTGAATATCTCGACCCCGATGTTCGGCCCGACTGGCCCTCGCTTCTCGACGACTACTTCGACGAGTACGACGATGTCATGATAGACGCAGATGCTCGCGGGCCAGAGTATTTCCGAGTTAAGGATGAAAGCTCGCGGCTCTGGGAAGTCGTACAGATCGTGAAAGATCCAGACGGGGACCGCAGCTTCCAATTCCACGGCGTCGTCGATCTCGATGCCTCTGATGAGGCGGGAGAAGTTCGGCTGAGGGACTTGGACGTTGTCCAGATGTAGTCCCTCAGCCGACTATCGTGCAGAAGACGTAACAGTTAGCGTGCGTCTTCTGCCACTACGGTCTGCGCAATGGCCTGGATAACAGCAGCAATCTTTACTGCCTCCCAGACCTGCTCCTTGGTCAGGCCCTCTTCGCGCACGACGTTGGAGTGTGCTACAGCGCAATGCTCGCAGCCATTGACAGCAGATACTGCGAGCGACCACAGCTCAAAGTCTGCCTTCTCGACGCCAGGCTTCGAGATGATGTTCATGCGAAGGCCAAACTTTACCTGTGCAAAGTCATCGCCGAGCCAGCCCTTTGCGCGGTAGGCAACGTTGTTCATTGCCATAACAGTTGCTGCGCCGAAAGCGGCATCGAGAGCCTCTTCGGACAGGTGCTCCTTGGCCTCGTCCGTAATCTCAGAGATCACGGTGGGGTTCTTTGTCGCTGCAGCGGAGGCAACGAGAGTGCCCCACAGCTGCTGCTCGTTCAGCTCTGTAGAGCGTGTCAAGGAGCCAAGGTTCAGCTTCTGGTCTTTTGCATATTCAGGCAAAGCGCTGCGCAGGTTATCGATCGACATATCTCTTTTCTCTTTCCTCTCTATTGTTTATTAATAAATCCCCGTCACTGAGTATTGAACTAGTGACGGGGACTCGGAGTTCATTTACTTCAGGGATTCCTGAACGACAGCCAACTTGTCGATATTCTTCGTTGGGTCGTTCTTCTGCCAGTCACAGGCGCAGACCTCTTCGGACTGGAGAGCATCCAAAACGCGAAGGACCTCTTCGACGTTACGGCCAACAGCATCCGGGGTGACAGACACGAACTGGATGACGCCGTCTGGGTCGATGATGAACGTTGCACGATCAGCGACGCCTGCCTCATTTTCAACGCCCAGTGCACGGATCAAGTCGTGGCGGACATCAGCAAACATTGGGAACGGAACGGTCTTCAGATCTGGGTGCGTTGCACGCCAGTTGAAGTGGGAGTACTCATTGTCAGTGGAGCCACCAAGGACCTGCGTATCGCGATCTTCGAACTCTTCGTTCAGCTTGCCGAACGCTGCGATCTCGGTTGGGCAGACGAACGTAAAGTCCTTCGGGTAGAAGAAAACGACCTTCCACTTACCCTCGTACTTTTCCAGGGATACATTCTCGAAGTAGTCCTCTGGGCTTGTTGCGTCGACCTCATGAAGGTCGCCACCCTTCAGCGCTACCAGATCGAACTCAGGGAAACGCTCGCCTACAGTCAGAATTGCCATAGCTTAACCTCCGAATGTGAGATGTCGTATATATACGGTCTTGGAATGCAATCGCTCGCACTCTGACAAACATTGTGCCAGAAACGCCGCGCAATTTCAACAGCAAAACCTATTGCAATGCCGTATGGTTATAAGAATGAACAATAAAGAATATAAACCAACCTTGGCCCAACTTCGTACGTTTGTGACCATCGCCGAGAATAGGCACTTCGGCACTGCTGCGAGCAAGCTCAACATTTCTCAACCGTCATTATCCCAGGCATTGGTCGCGCTAGAGACCGGTTTAGGGATTCAACTTATCGAGCGATCCACCCGAAAGGTCATCGTCACTCCAACTGGGGAGGCGCTCCTCCCCTATGCGAAAGCAACGCTTGAAGCAGCCGATGCTTTTGTTGCACATGCCCGCGGTGCACATGGGGTCCTTTCCGGGCCTCTCAATATCGGCATCATCCCCACCATCGCACCGTATATCCTGCCCACCCTTTTACAACTGATTCAGAGCGAGTTCCCCGATTTAACTCCTCGAATCATCGAAGAGCCCACCAAACACCTACTCGCTAAATTGCGCGACGGCAACGTCGATGTGGCGCTGCTAGCCCTTCCTACGCACGCGCCTGGAGTCAGTGAACTGGAACTCTATGACGAAGACTTCATCGTCGTAACGAATGAGAAACACAAGTTGTCTGGGCTCCAAAACCTTACCCTCGATGTCCTGGAAGAACTCGATTTGCTTCTTCTCGACGACGGCCACTGCCTGCGCGACCAAATAGTTGATCTTTGCAAGAACGTTCAAACCACGCCCTCAAATTCAAGCCAATCAGATACACGGGCTGCGTCACTGACTACCATCATGCAGCTGGTTGTTGCTGGCCTTGGATCAACCCTCGTTCCCAAGTCAGCTATTGCAGCTGAGTGCACACGTCCTGGTTTGGGGCTTTCTACCTTCCAGAAGAGTGTCGACGCGAAGCGTACAATTGGACTGGCCTACCGCTCTTCTTCTTCCCGCATCCATGAGTTTGAGGAACTTGGAGCGTTGTGTAGAAAGGCGTACAAAGAGGTAGCGAAAACCAGTGATGCGATTCTGTCCCGCTAAACTGGGACGCTAGTTATGAAGGACCAGGAACAAACACCTAAGAAAGAACTCTTCCGCCAACTAGACAACGTGGAACTACGCGACGTCCGACGTCTTCGCCGTCGCATTCGACAGGCCAAGAACGGCAAGGAACTTAACAAAGTTGAAGAGGCAATTGCCCGAAGCTTGCACGTAGTTCGGGCGCGGGATGAACTCATTCCGAACATCGAGTACCCAGATGCACTCCCGGTTTCTCAACGCAAGAATGACATCTTAGAAGCTGTCGCGAACCACCAAGTGACTGTTATTGCTGGTGAAACTGGATCCGGCAAGACCACCCAGATTCCTAAGATGCTGCTCGAGCTCGGCCGCGGTCGACGAGGACGTATAGCGCATACTCAGCCGCGCCGTCTCGCTGCTAGAACTGTCGCTGAACGCATAGCAGACGAATTAGGTCAGAGCATTGGAGAATCGGTCGGCTACGCCATTCGCTTCGACGACAAGGTCAGCACCACTACCTCAGTGAAGCTCATGACAGACGGAATTCTCCTTACGGAGATTCAGCGTGATCGGTTCCTCAACGCGTACGACACCATCATTATCGATGAGGCGCACGAGCGTTCCCTGAACATCGACTTTTTGCTTGGATACGTCAAGGAGCTTCTCCCCAAACGCCCCGACCTGAAGGTCATCATCACGTCCGCCACCATTGACGTCGAACGCTTCGCGCAGCACTTCTGTGACGAAGAAGGCAACCCCGCCCCGATTATTGAGGTTTCAGGTCGTACCTACCCGGTTGAGGTGCGCTACCGTCCGCTCGTCGAAAATGCCGGCGATCGTGAAATTGATATTGACATGATTGACGGTGTTATCAACGCCATCAAGGAGTTGATGGCAGAAGGCGACGGTGACATCCTCTGCTTTTTCGCCTCAGAACGTGACATCCGTGACTGCATGGAAGCAATTGAAAAGCAGCATTGGAAGAATGTTGAAGTCGCGCCACTTTTCGGACGCCTTTCGAACGCAGAACAGCACCGCGTCTTCTCCCCACATAGCGGGCGTAGGATCGTCCTCTCTACGAACATCGCCGAAACTTCGCTCACAGTGCCGGGAATTCACTACGTTGTGGACACTGGCCTCGCTCGCATTTCACGGTATTCAACGCGGACTAAAGTACAGCGTCTTCCGATTGAGGAAATATCCCAAGCCTCAGCAAACCAGCGCTCGGGCCGTTGTGGACGTGTTGCTGACGGTATCGCTATCCGCTTGTACTCGGAAGAGAACTTTAATTCACGCCCGGAATTTACTGACCCTGAAATATTGCGGACCAACTTGGCAAGTGTGATCCTGCAAATGATTTCTCTCAATCTCGGCGACATGCGGCACTTTCCATTCGTGGAATCCCCAGACGACAAAGCTATTCGCGATGGCCTTACGCTCTTGTACGAGCTCGGTGCAATCAAAGCAATACCAAAGGGTGAACTTCCAAAACTCACGAAAATTGGCCATACGCTTGCGAAAATCCCAGTCGACCCCAAGATGGCTCGCATGCTCGTCGAGGCCGAACGCTACCGGGTGTTGGAGGATGTCACCGCAGTTGTCGCCCATATGTCGATTCAAGACGTGCGCGAACGCCCCCTGGAATTTCAGGCACAAGCAGACCAAGCCCATGCACGCTTCAAAGACAAGACATCCGACTTTCTTTCAGCGCTCAAGCTCTGGGATTACGTCGGAGGTCTCCGTGAAGAGCTTTCAGGCAATCAGTTCAGAAAGCGCATGAAGCGTGAGTATTTGCACTATATGCGAATTCGTGAATGGCACGACCTCGTTCGTCAGCTCCGCGACGTCGAACGTCGACTGGGCTGGGACGTCGACAAAGCAATGACAATGACAACGAAACGTGACGCTGACTCGATTCATCGAGCATTGCTCACTGGCTTACTTTCGAATATCGGTGCTCGCGACGGAAACAGCAAGGAATACCAAGGTGCTCGTGGTACCCGTTTCCTGATTTTCCCAGGGTCATCGCTGGCCAAGACCCCACCAGAGTTTTTGATGGCAAGCGAGCTTGTAGAAACCTCGCGGCTTTGGGCCAGAGACGTGGCAAAAGTAGAATCCTCATGGATCGAGCACGCGGCAGGATCACTCCTGAAACATGTCTATTCAGAACCGTTCTGGTCACGGAAACGCGCATGCGCAATGGTCCATCAAAAATCGTTATTGTACGGCATCCCTATCGTGCGAGACCGACTTATCCCCTACCACCGCGTTGATCCTACGGCTGCGCGCGAGATGTTTATTCGTCACGCACTCATTGACGGCGATTGGACGAGGACTCATAAGTTTCTCGAACACAACAGCTTGTTGCTAAGCGAAGCCGCAGAAGTTGAAGAAAAGCTACGGCGTAGGGGCATCGTCGTTGACGAAGACACTCTATTCGATTTCTACGACGTGAAACTGCCGGATTCAGTCACAACAGCGAACAATTTTGACAGTTGGTGGAAGAAGCAACAGCAGCTCGATCCCGGATATCTTCACTTTGATCCAAGTAAACTCGTTGACGATTCTGCCCAGACTATCTCTGCAGAAGACTTTCCAATGTCATGGTCACAAGGGTCGATGCGGTTCGATGTGTCGTACAAATTCGAGCCTGGAACCGCCTACGACGGCGTTACCATCGCAATTCCCCTGCCTCTACTGGCCAGCGTTGAATCAGTCGGATTTGACTGGCTTGTACCTGGGCTACGTAAAGAGTTGCTGACTGAACTCATTCGTTCACTGCCGAAACCACTACGCAAGGGCGTCGTCCCCGCTCCAGACTTCGCTGACCGTGCACTTGAGCGTATGACGTTCGATCCACGCACGTCGGTTACCGAAGCACTGGCTCAGGCCCTCACTGAATTGGGTGCCAGCGGCATTAGCGGGCATGATTTCCGCACGCACCTGCTGCCACCGCACTTGCTCATAACGTTTGCAGTCATTGATAAACGTGGGAAGATTGTCGACTCAGACAAGAGTCTCCTTGCTTTGAAGAAGCGTCGGGCCACACAGATTCGTTCTTCAGTCGCGAAAGCAAGCCGCCACTCTGAAACTGCCGAAGTTCCTGTATGGACCGAAGACACACTCGGCGATATTCCCGAAAGTACGACCACAACCATTGATGGCAACAAAGTCGAGGCCTATCCTGCGCTCGAGGTGACTCCCAAAGGCGTTCGCGTTGCTGTGCATCCAACCCGGGCGAGTGCTGATGCATCAATGATGACGGCAACGCTCACGTTGCTGCTGCGGGCAATCGAGGTTTCCGATACTCAGATGACGAAGGGACTGCCACTACAGCAACGTGTCGCTGTTGATAGGTATCCACATGGCGGGGCTTCCGGCCTTGTCGAAGACGCTCGCGTTGCAGCAATCCGCGACGCGATGATTCAAGCCGGCGGCCCTGTGAGGTCACCTGCTGATTTCGACGCACTATGTGCGAAAATTAAACCGACTATTCCGGGAGCTGTCCGACGATCAATTGTATCGATCGCGCCAGGTCTCGCTGCATACTCAGATTTGATGCAAGAGCTCAAGAATTGGTCTGGTCCTGCGATTGACGATATTCGGGAGCAACTAGCATTCATGCTGCCCGCGAACGCTATCACGGTTCATGGCATGCAACACCTACAGCACCTCCCCCGTTACATAGAGGCAATCCAGATACGGCTTGAGCATCTAGAAGCGGAACCGGAACGTGACGAAGAGCGGCAGGCTGAAGTAGCAAATGCTAAGGCTTACCTAGAGCGACGATTGGAACAGCTCCCTGCCCAACGCAGGAAGACACGCGCATACAAGGACGTGATGTGGCGAATTCAGGAGCTGCGAGTGAGTTTGTTTGCACAACACCTTGGCACCCAAAAGCCTGTGAGCGTGCGTCGTATTGAAAAAATGGTCGATAAACTTCGCTAGTGAGCCTCGGACTTTATTCCAGTCCCTCTCGCTCGCGTCGTTTCATCAAGCGGATTTCCGACTGGAAATCTTCGGCGCTTTCAAAAGACTTGTACACCGAGGCAAATCGCAGGTACGCAACCTCGTCCAGTGTGCGAAGCGGTTCCAATACCGCCAGTCCAATGTCATTTGCCGCAACTTGAGAACTTCCTTGGGCCCGAACCGTCTCCTCTACTTGCTGCGCTAGCCGCTTCAATGCGTCGTCGCTAACGTTCCTGCCTTGACAAGCACGCCGAACACCAACGATCAACTTTTCCTTGTCGAACGGTTCAGTTACTCCATTGCGCTTCACAACGGTCAGCACGGCCTTCTCGATCGTTGTGAATCGGCCTCCGCACGAGGTGCACTCTCGCCGCCGCCGGATAGCAGAGCCCCCGTCTACAACACGAGAATCTGTAACTCGCGATTGTTCGTGATGACAAAACGGACAGTACATCTACACCCCACTATCTCGGAGAACAGTTATCACCCCCCCTACATTAGCGGGTTAACGTTGCGCTGCAGAAGCGACTTCATAGCTATGAGCAACGTTCGAATCGTCCCGCGACACCGAGTCCCACTCGCTATTACCGAAATCGCCCGAGATAAGTACAGCGACGAACATAGTTACCCCAAGAAGGGCTCCCATTAGAACGTTTGCTCGCTGCTCTTGAGGCTCGGCGGAAGAATAAACGGTTGGCTCGGGAGCATCTGCAGCCGCCCAGTGGCAACGAAAGTTCTGGTTGATAACCTGCTCGTGGCGTGACGGCTTACCCCCTCGATCACCCCGCATGGGTACAAAATCCCACACTTCAGCTGGCATTGAAGACCGTGGTGCAAGTGGAGCTCCCGCCATATCAGCACGAGTAGAAATCATTTTCGCCTGGTCAATGATACTCATAAAATGCCCCTTACCTCATTTCGCGAATTCGATGGTTTCTCATCTCACGCGAAACACTTTTAGCGTATTTGTTCGATTTAACTTCTATGTTCGATTTATACCATCCCACATCACATCCCCACAACCCCCCAACTATCGAACATATTTGCCCTCTTTGATATATTCTGTACAGAAGACACTATCAAGACTCAATGTGAGGACCCATGGCACGCAAGAACACAACCAGTGAAAAGTTCGATATGAGCGTACTTTCAGACAGACAAAAGCGAATCCTTCAAGTCATTCGCGACGCCGTCGTATTACGTGGCTATCCACCAAGCATTCGAGAGATTGGCGACGCCGCAGGACTCCAATCGACTTCTTCTGTCGCCTACCAGCTGAAGGAGCTCGAAAAGAAAGGGTTCCTTCGCCGTGACCCAAACAAGCCACGAGCCGTAGACCTCCGCCACCTGCCAGAATCTATGGGAGGTTCGGTTACACCGAAAAACGATGCGGACATTGATGGAACTTCTCCAGCACGGATGATCCCTGTCCTCGGCCAAATCGCCGCTGGAACTCCGATCCTGGCAGAGGAAAACATTGAACACTACTACCCCCTGCCGGAAGAACTACTCGATAGCGGCGACCTCTTCATGCTTCAGGTGGTTGGAGAATCAATGCGCGATGCAGGCATTCTCAATGGTGACTGGGTAGTCATTCGCTCACAACATGTTGCCGAAGAGGGCGAGTTCGTAGCAGCGCTAATTGACGGGGAGGCAACTGTCAAGGAGTTTCATAAGGACTCTTCCGGAGTATGGCTCATTCCTCATAACGATGCCTTTTCTCCGATACAAGGCAACGACGCCGAGATTATGGGCAAAGTGGTCTCTGTTTTCCGGACCCTGTAGCCATTTTTCGCCATTTCGCCCCCAACCGGGGGCTATCAAACACATGTAAAAGCATTCGGGCGCACGGTTTTGCAACAATAGGGGCAACCTAATTTTTGAACCCTGCTGATTCGTGGTTGCCCCACGGAGGAGTTGTATGTACGCCGAAGAGAGAAGAAGGCAGATCGCGTCACTTACCGCAGTCGAAGGACGCGTGAATGTTACGGAGCTGGCCGAACGGTTTGATGTAACAGCCGAGACCATCAGGCGGGACTTGGCAATTCTCCATAATGAAGGAATTGTCCACCGCGTTCACGGCGGAGCCGTCGCTAGCCAATCATTTCTCACCACAGAGTTTTCTCTTGATGCCCGGTTCCGGTCGGCACCGACCGCCAAATCGGCGATCGCGCGCGCTGCGACACAGTTTCTCCCAGAGGATCCTGGCGCTGGCATCTTTCTCGACGCCGGCACCACCATCAATGGACTGGCCGATCTTATTGCCGCAGCAGGAAAAACACAGCACTGGTCAATAGTCACGAACTCCCTCCCGATCGCGCTAGACCTATCATCCTGCGGGCTTACAGACGTTCAGCTCCTCGGGGGGACAGTCCGTGCAATCACCCAAGCTGTTGTAGGTGATACGGCATTACGCACTCTCGCTCTTATGCGTGCTGATGTTGCTTTTATTGGCACGAATGCCTTGACTATTGACCACGGCCTCTCTACCGCCGACGCCCAAGAGGCAGCCGTCAAATCTTCAATGGTCACCAATGCACGCAAGGTAGTTGTACTCTGCGACTCCACGAAGCTCGGCAATGATTATCTAGTTAGCTTTGCGCCGCTAGACGCAATTGACATCGTTGTTACCGACACAGACGCACCAGAGAGCTTTGTCAGCGAATTGCGGGAGCGTGGAATCAAGGTCGTCCTTGCCGAAGAGTGAAACAAAAGGAACCAAATGCCCGATTGCGTCCGATCTATTGCATTAACGGACACAATCGGGCATTATGGCTTTAGTAGCGCTTTTCGATACTGCAGCTGCACAACAGACTTTCGGTAGGCGCTACCCCACAGAGCACCAATTACTCTAAGGATGCGCCACATGATTCTGACGTTCACTCCGAATCCAAGTACAGATGCAACGCTTTCTGTAGCAACGTTGCGTCGCGGCGAAGTCGCCCGTGCCATTACCGCTACGCGAGAAGCTGGCGGAAAAGGCGTCAACGTGGCCCACGCCGTAGCGAAGGCTGGAAGAGCGGCACTCGCTGTAGTTCCTTGCGGGGAAAGCGACCCTTTCAAGTTCGCTGCTAACCGACTCGGTTTTCCTTTTGTTTTCATCCCGGTTGAGGGCACTATCCGTACCAATACTGCGATTACTGAGTCCGACGGTACGACTACCAAAATCAATGAGCTTGGCCCTCAATACACCATTGATGTCCAGCAGGAGTTCCTCGACGCGCTTGATTCGCATATCAGCGAATGTAAGGCCGTCGTCATGGCAGGATCACTGCCAAGTGGAGCCCCGGCGGATCTCTACGCAACGTTGACCCGAGAAATCCGATTGAAGCTCGCCGAAGACGTACTGGTGGCCGTCGACACATCAGACGAACCCCTGGTAAAGCTGGGAGATCAGCTTGAATCTGCAGCCCCCGATATCCTGAAACCCAACGCTTTTGAATTAGCGCAATTGGTGGGAGCCGATGGGCATGTACTAGAGACTAGCGCTTCAGCAGGAGACTACTCCGAGGTTGTTGAGGCAGCGAAACGCTTGATTCAGCGAGGGGCTAAGGAAGTTCTCGTCACCCTTGGTGGCGCAGGTGCTTGCCTGGTCACTGCAGACTCTGCCTGGGCAGCAACGCCACCACCGACTGTTGTGAAATCTACCGTTGGAGCAGGCGACAGCTCACTTGCTGGATATGTTATGGCTCGCACTCAAGGCCTGCCGTTGGACCAGTGCCTTCAAACCGCGGTCGCCTATGGCTCTGCTGCAGCAGGCCTACCAGGTACCGGGATTCCAAGCCCTGACGACATCAACTTGGAACAAACCCAAGTTGTAGAAATCGATTCATAATTTAAGAGAACAGGAGTCCACCATGAGTGACAACATCATCACTCCACAACTCGTTAGTCTCGATGTGGACTACGGGTCGACGCCAAGAGAGGTCATCGAACACCTCGCGCAGCAAGCCCAGGACGCAGGCCGAGCAAGCGACAGCTTGAAGCTAGCCGACGCAGCTTACGCCCGTGAGCAGAAAGCTGGCACCGGTGTGAATGGCCGTGTTGCAATCCCCCACTGCCGCACCGAAGCAGTCGAAACCCCAACGTTGGTTTTTGCCAGGTTACAGCGGCCCGTTGACTTCTCGGGGCCAGATGGAGACGCAGAGCTTGTATTTTTGATCGCTGCTCCTGAAGGCGGCGGTAAGGCGCATTTGAAGATCCTTTCCAAGCTCGCACGTGCCTTGGTACGCGGCGACTTCGTAACTCAGCTCCGCGAGGCAAAGGATGAGCAAACGGTCGTCAACGCGGTGCTGGACGTCGTCAACGCTGCTCCTAAGAAGAAAACTGCCGCAGCACCTACTCCCGCTGCGACGGGCAAGACCGATGGCGTGAAAAAGTTTAGGATTGCAGCTGTTACATCGTGCGCGACCGGCATTGCCCACACATACATGGCAGCCGACGCTCTGACACAAGCTGCGCAGGCTCGCGATGATGTCGAGTTTCAGGTGGAGCCGCAAGGTTCTTCCGGCGGCGATCCTCTGGATCAGGCCTACATCGACAGTGCTGACGCCGTAATCTTCGCCCATGATGTTGCTGTGCGTAACAAAGCACGTTTTGCAGGCAAGCCGGTCGTTGATAGTCCAGTAAAGCGTGGCATCAACGAGCCAAACAAGATGATCGACGAGGCCATTGCCGCTGCAAACGATCCGAATGCACCAAGAGTCACCACGGCGGGATCGGAGCAGCGAGAAGACTCCGCTTCCTCTGGTGAAAGCTGGCCAAAGAAGATCCAGCAAGCTGTAATGACCGGTGTGTCGTACATGGTGCCTTTCGTTGCAGCAGGCGGCCTGCTCCTCGCGCTTGGTTTCCTCTTCGGCGGATACGACATGGCGAATGGCTGGCAGTCCCTCGTCACGAACTTCTCCCCGACCCACCTGCCTGGACATACAATCGATGTCGACGGTGAAATGATGACGTTCCGCCGTTCCGGCTGGCTTCTGTATCTCGGTGCTGTCATGTTCGCGACAGGCCAGATGGGCATGGGCTTCGTTGTTGCGGCGCTCTCCGGCTACATCGGGTATGGCCTTGCAGGACGTCCAGGTATCGCGCCAGGATTTATCGGCGGTGCTATCTCCGTCATGGTTGGCGCAGGTTTTATCGGCGGCCTTGTCACAGGTCTGCTGGCTGGTTTGATCGCATACTGGATCCAGACATGGAAGGTTCCGCGCTGGCTCGGGTCCCTGATGCCAGTGGTCATCATCCCGCTGCTGACTTCCCTTGCTATCGGCCTCATCATGTTCTTACTGTTGGGGCGTCCGCTTGAGTCTCTCATGCTGGGACTGCAGGGCTGGCTTGAGTCGATGAGCGGATCCTCTGCGGTCCTGCTCGGCGTCATCATCGGGCTCATGATGTGCTTTGACCTAGGTGGCCCAGTCAACAAGGCGGCGTACCTCTTCGGAACCGCTGGTCTGTCTGCGGGAACGGAGGCAAGCTTCCAAATTATGGCGGCTGTAATGATTGCTGGCATGGTTCCCCCGATCGCACTGTCAATCGCGACGTTCCTCCGCAAAGGATTGTTTACCCCGGCGGAGCAAGAGAACGGCAAATCCGCATGGCTCCTCGGACTGTCGTTTGTCAGCGAGGGCGCAATCCCGTTTGCTGCAGCTGACCCGTTCCGCGTTATCCCTTCGATGATGCTCGGTGGCGCCACTGCTGGCGCGGTCAGCATGGCACTCAATGTTGGTGTGCAGGCTCCACACGGTGGTCTCTTCGTGCTCTTTGCCTACGAGCCTTGGTGGGGACTGTTCGTCGCGCTCATTGCAGGCGTGGCGGTCGCAACTGTAGCGGTCATCGTCGCTAAGCAGTTCTGGCCAAACGAGGAGATTCAGAAGGCCGCTGCCCAAGCAGAACCTGCAGCGGTGGCGAACTAAGGACACAGGCCCCTAAACTGAATACAGAAACTCGATAGATACTTTCAAAGCAGAAAGGATGAAGCACATGGCTTCAAAGACAGTTAAAGTCGGATCCACCGTTGGACTGCACGCACGTCCAGCAACCATTATTTCTGACGCCGCCGGTGAATACGATGACGAGGTCATCCTGACCCTTGTCGGTGACGAGGACGAGGAAGAGACGGATGCTGCTTCCTCGTTGATGATCATGGCAATGGGCGCCGAGTTCGGTGATGAGGTCACCGTTACCTCTGACAACAGTGAGGCAGTTGAAAAGATTGCCGCATTGATCGAGAA
Source organism: Corynebacterium sp. UMB2355A (assembly GCF_033877495.1). Taxonomy (NCBI): domain Bacteria; kingdom Bacillati; phylum Actinomycetota; class Actinomycetes; order Mycobacteriales; family Corynebacteriaceae; genus Corynebacterium; species Corynebacterium sp. UMB2355A. The sequence continues at coordinate 312,256 of NZ_CP138855.1, forward strand.
GAACCTCGACGAAGAGTAAATCCCACAACAAAAGCCCGGGCGCTACATCTGAGCGCTCGGGCTTTTGCTTGTTCGAGCTATTTTCGAGATGCAGCGTTGAACTGCCCCTCACCCACTGTGTTGTAAATCCACTTCAACAGAGGATAGAACACGATGATGCCGACCGACCCCAGGGCAATGCCCTCAAGCGTCACCTGACCGACAGTGAACGACAGGTTGCCGATACCAACAATGAGTGCCACAGCCGCAACTGTTAGGTTCACCGGGTTCGTGAAATCTACCTTGTTATCCTGCCAAATACGTACACCAAGCATTCCAATCAGGCCGTAAAGAACCAGGCACGCTCCGCCCAGCACACCGGCTGGGATTGTGAAGATGACTGCGCCGAACTTCGGGATGAACGCCAAAACGATCGCGAAACACGATGCGACCCAATACGCAGCCGTCGAGTAAACCTTGGTAGCAGCCATCACGCCAATGTTCTCCGCATAAGTCGTTGTACCAGAGCCGCCAAAGCCACCAGCCAATGTCGTCGCGATACCGTCACCGATCAACGCCCTGCCTTGGTATGGGTCCAGGTCGCGTTGCGTCATCTCAGAAACTGCCTTGACATGACCAATATTCTCCGCGATCAGCACGACGATGACAGGAAGCGTCACCAAAATCGCTGAGAGGTGGAACTCTGGCGTATGGAACTGCGGCAAGCCGATCCAAGGACTAGCGCCAATTGTGTCCAGTGCATCATCCGATAACCCGCCAGTGAGCGCCGCAAACACCCAGCCGACGATGACGCCGATCAGAATGCTCAGACGAGACAGCATTCCCCTCGCAGCGACAGTCAGCAGAGCAATCGTGCCGAGCGTGACAAACGCGACCCCGGGCTGAGTTTCCACATTAGAAACGGCAGTCGGCGCAAGATTGAAACCGATCAACGCGACGATGGCACCAGTGACCGTGGGAGGCATGACGGCGTCGATAACTTTCTTGCCTGCAAGTTGAACAACAAAGCCAACTGCAATCAACGTCAGACCCGTGATGAGTACCCCGCCCAACTGAGAGCCGATTCCGTACTGGGACGACGCAGACAGCGGCGCGATGAAAGCGAATGACGAGCCAAGGTAGCTAGGCAGTTTATTACGGGTAATCAGCAAAAAGATGATGGTTCCCAGTCCTGAAAACAGCAGCGTTGTGTTTACAGGGAATCCCGTCAACGTTGGAACGAGAAGTGTGGCTCCGAACATTGCTACGACATGCTGCATGCCGATGCCAATTGTTCGAGGCCAAGAAAGGCGTTCATCAGGGGCGACCACCGCGCCGGGCAGAACGCGGCGCCCGTCGCCATGCAAGGTCCATCCAATAGTTTTACTCACAGGCTCATATTATGTCGCTAGATAATTGCCGAAAGCGAATTGGGCAAAGTAGCGTAATACGCATGGAGATTTTCATTCGCCGCACGGCAGACGAAATTGGCGATTTCGCTGCAAACATGATTGAACCATTCGTCAAGCAAGGTGCAACGCTTGGTCTTGCTACTGGCTCGACACCGAGTCCAACGTATCAGGCACTAATCCGAAAGCACCGCGAGGAAGGCCTCAGCTTCGCCGACTGTGACGCATTCTTGCTCGACGAATACTACGGAATCGATCAACACCACGAGCAGTCATACTGGTCCACAATCCGACGCGAGCTGACGGCATCAATCGATATCGATGACGCGGCCGTGCACTCGCTTAGCAGCTCAGCGGCCGATCCGGAGCAAGAGGCTGCGACGTATGAGTCCATGATGAAAGACGCCGGTGGTGTCGACATTCAGCTGCTCGGCATCGGCGCGAACGGCCATATCGCTTTCAACGAGCCGACCAGCTCGCTGAGTTCCCGGACCCGACTGATTGATCTACGCCCGCGGACCATTGCTGACAACGCACGCTTCTTCGAGTCAGCAGATGAAGTGCCTCGCCAGGCAATGACACAGGGCATCGGCACCATCTTGGAAGCGAAGAAGATCCTCCTCATCGCTACCGGTGCAGCGAAGGCCGAGGCTGTCCAAGCAATGATCGAAGGGCCCTTGAGCTCTTTCTGCCCTGCCTCATCGCTGCAAATGCACAACGATGTGTGCATATTACTCGACGAAGCCGCAGCATCCGGCCTCGGCGATGTGGAGTTCTACAAGGAGATCGACGCCTACTGGCGTTAATTCACCACTCCAGCAGTCTCTAGTAGACCTGCTGGACAAACTCGTCATACTGGCGCGCCAGAACTCGTGGCAAGCGGACATCGATCCTGGTGCCGTCGGTTTCATATTCTTCGGAGCGAATCGTCCCGTGTTCATGGACGAGTGAGACAACATCTCCTCGGGTGTAGGGGATCAGCATGACTACATGCTCATCGAGCGTGTTCAGGAACATCTCGATTTTTCCCTCGAGTTCAGCAATACCCTCACCCGTGAGCGCTGAGACAAACACCGCTTCCCGACCGGTCGCGTCAAACACGTGGCGTAACTCTGCCAAAACCACAGGGTCAGCGGAGTCAATCTTGTTGACGACCACAATCTCCGGAGGCAATTCGGAATCTTTATCTCGCGTGATCTCTGCCAGCACCTCGCTCACGGCAGCAATCTGCTTGAGTGGGAACTCGTCTGCTCCATCAACGACGTGTAGCAAAAGGTCTGCATTGCTCACTTCCTCCAGCGTCGACTTAAACGCCTCGACCAACTGGGTCGGCAGGTGCCGAACGAAACCAACTGTGTCCGTCAAAACGACGTTTCGCCCATCAGCCAGCGTTGCGCGTCTCGTGGATGGGTCAAGCGTTGCAAACAATGCGTCTTCCACAAGCACGCCGGCGTCCGTCATTGCGTTAATGAGTGAGGACTTCCCTGCGTTCGTGTATCCGGCAATCGCAATCTTGGGTGTCGTCGAGCTCTGCCTCTTCGCGCGCTTAATCTGACGAACAGTCTCCATGTCTGCTAATTGATGACGCAGCTTTGCCATCTCTGAGCGCAACCTTCGCCGGTCTGCCTCAATTCTGGTTTCACCAGGACCGCGCAAACCAACGCCGCCATTCGAACCCGCACGACCACCGGCCTGGCGCGAAAGGTTGCCGCCCCAACCACGGGTACGGGTGTAGAGATACTCCATCTGCGCGAGGCTAACTTGTGCTTTGCCCTCCTTGCTCTTTGCGTGTTGAGCAAAGATATCCAGAATGAGCATCGTTCGGTCGATCACTTTAGAGTTGAGGGCTTCCTCTAGCGCCACCATTTGACCAGGGGATAGCTCACCGTCGAATACGACGGTGTCCACTCCACTGGCGTCGACAATCTCGCGCAGCTCTTTCACCTTTCCGGAACCAATGTATGTCCCTGGATCCGGCTTATCTCGTTTTTGATAGAGCATGTCAATAACTTCAGCGCCTGCGGTTTCGGTCAGTGCTGCCAATTCCCGCATGTTTGCTTCCATTTCGGCAGTGGAACCTTCAGTCCATGCTCCAACAAGGATGACGCGCTCGAGCCGCAGTTTACGGTACTCGACTTCGTAGATGTCTTCCCGGTCTTCGTTGCGCAGCTCTGTCGTGGTGTTTACGCGACGAAACGAGTTTCGTTCCTCTAGGTCGAGTGCGCCCTGTGTTGGCGTCGATAGGTCTGTTCCCGAGGTTTCGGTGCGCGTCTGTGCGTTATGGCGAAACGCTTCATCCAGCAACGCCTCATGCGAATCAGGAGTGGTTGATTTCGAATTCATGCAAGCTTTCAAAAATAGTGGGTATACGTAACTTTTTTCGCTTTCTTCCTTGCTCAACGGTAGCCCACCCATTTTTCTTCCACCACATTTCTTCACCTCAGAGCGCATTCGACTAGGCTTCACATTTATGAACCAACAACCTCTGACTGAAAACAAGGATCTGGCAGCGATCGGCCTGAGCTTTCCTAAGTGGCAAGACGCGGTAGAAGCTGCAATCGCATCCGGTCGCCTCGGTGTTATCGGTGAGGTACGTGGCGGCCAAATGGTCCAATACCAGGACCACTCTGGTGCGCAGCTGAATATCTTGGCAGTTGAGCCTTTCGCCACCTTTGCCGGCTTTGAGGGCATCACACGCACAAACGCGCACATCACCCCGGCAACCGATGTGGTTGCGCTTGCTGAGGTTGTGGATCCACATGGGAATCCAATCGGATCTCTGACGCTAAACCTGGCGCAGGAGCCATTGATCGTCGATGAGCCCACAATCCAGTGGCAAGAGCTCAGCGTGACCGCCCTTGCACTCGATGTGAGCACGTACGAATCCACCTCTGCTTATCTTGAGGAGCACCCTGGTAGCACGGTTGGCACAGTCATTTCTGCAGGAGCCGAAGCGATTGCAACTGGGGCAGCCTCCTCCCCCGATGCAAAAGCCACTTTTTCCGCACGCGTGCTGGAAGCTGAATACCGCACGTCGGAGTTGACGGGTGACCGCTTCATTCATGTTTCAGTCGACGGGGCGTTTCCATTCGACGTTTGCTTACCTGATGGCAATCTCCCCCAACGCGACCAAGTCATCGCAGGCAACGCCGTCATGGTCGGTACCATCCCGGTGCCTACAGGTGGCGGATGTGGTGGTTGTGGTGGCTCCTGCGGTTGCGGTGGCGGCTGCTAGGAACTAGGCACTACTCATGGATCCAGCACGTCGTGATCTTTCCATAGCACTGTGGGGCGCCCTGATCTTCGCCGTCATGGTGCTGCTTGTGCTGCTCCTCAAGACTCCTGGCGCCATCATCGCCGGGCTGATTGGTGTCACGGCGCTTTTGACCCGCAGGCGTTTTATTCCTAACCCGGAAGTAGAGTCGCTTCGCTCATCGCTTCTGATTGCGTGCGATGACATCCGCGACATCGTTGAAGCATTTGATAACTTGCAACATGGTAGCTCGACGCAGGCGTTGGCCGACCGCACGCTTCATTTTCCCGCGCTTGCGAACACCGATCTTTCTGTACCAGAAATCAGCGAATTTCATCTCAAGTACAGTGCGGCACAGCGCTTTCTCGCGCGCGTTGACACCTACTTGCAGTCACCGGACTTGGAACGCGTCCACCTTGAAAAACTGATTCGAATTGCGGACGAGCGCGCCCTCGAGCTTGAGGACGCCTGGGTCGCTGCCCGTAACGCTGCTCGGGAAATTGGTCCGTCGTAATCAACCAAGCTGTGCTACTAGTTCCGCAACGTCATAGTTCGCCGCGTCAATCCAAGTGATTCGTTTGTCGCGCCTAAACCAGGATTTCTGACGCCGCACATAGCGCCGCGTTCGCAGTTTGGTGTCCTCGCAGGCTTCGTCGATGGTGAGGTGGCCGTCGATAACTCCAAGTCCTTGGGCGTATCCGATAGCCCTGCCAGCAGTCGAATCCTTCGCTAATCCCTGGCCCACCAACCGATGAATCTCATCGATGAGCCCCTGCTCGAACATCGCATCAGTACGCTGCGCAATCCGCGGGTTGAGCCACTCTGGGGTTGTCTCCAGCCCAATCATGCGCGTACCCCAGCGTGTAGGGGCGTTTTTGGGGGGTTGAGATGCCTGAAAAGGCTTACCAGTAAGCTCAATGACTTCGAGTGCACGCACTGTGCGCCGGGGGTCACGGTCTTCAATTATCGACGCCGCCACAGGGTCAACTGCAGCTAGCTGCGCATGAAGGCGATCTATTCCGATTTCCTTCAATAGAGACTCGTAGCGCCCGCGGACTTCGGGGTCGGTTGGCGGGAACTGCCAAGCGTCGACAAGTGACTGCATGTACAGCATGGACCCACCAACGAGAATCGGCAGCTTTCCTCGATTGGAGATCTCCTCAACGGTCTCCACCGCTCGTTGCTGATACTCTGCGACACTGGCGGTTTTCGTAACCTCCCAATATCAAGCAGGTGGTGCGGTATTCCTTGTCGCTCCGCGAGAGGTAATTTGGCAGTGCCGATATCCATCCCGCGGTAAAGCTGCATCGAGTCAACGTTGACAATCTCACCATCGAGTTCGTGCGCAAGCGCGAGACTCAGCGAGGACTTACCTGAAGCCGTCGGGCCGACGATTGCTACTGGTTGGTGTCCGATCTCCTTGTTCACTGCTCTACCTCCCAGTAAGCAACATACCGACCAACGCCCAACGTGTCGTCTACGTCTACGAGTGTGGCCTTCGTTGGCTGCAGTGTTTGTAGCTCAAGCCAAATATCTGGTTCCAGTACTCCTGCGTCTCGCATTTCCTGCTCACGGATCAGGGAGCTTTGCTTTCCTGACAACAAAGCCTGGAGTTTGTCGTTCGTATCAGCAGCCGCAGGGATTAACGCTAGCGGGGCGCGAGTTGTCAGCCCTGCAGGTCCATCGACTACCAACACTGTGAGCACTGAAGGATCTAACGGCAACAGGTGCTCACGACTCTCACGCACCGTAGCCCCGTGAAGGCAGTATCTGGCGACAAGTTCGCCTAATACGTGCCCACCTCCTACTTCGACGTGTGGTGCTCCCCAGGCAGCAAACGAGCCAGCAAGGTGCGTTGCCCATCTCCTGTCGTGGCTGCACACAATGTCAATAGTTTTCGTCAGTTTTCCGGCTGTCTCTCTAATTGAGTTCAGCAAACGCTGCGACGGTTCGTCAGCAGGTGCGAGTTCTCGCACGAGAGCTGGCGAACCAGGCATGACAAGTAGGCAGGCACGGGCTTCATTCACCTCGCCCACCATAGTGGGGTTTTCTCGGAGTTGAAACCATGACACATGACGCATGTTCGTCTGCAACACGCTAGAGTTATGAAGACGAGAATGCCGTCGATTATGTATCTCGGCGCCGTGACGCGCGGCACAGCTATTTGTGAAAGGACTGTTTCATGACTTCCTCGACTCCAAAGCCACAGCCACCAGCTGGACGTCCGAACCCGGCTGCCATGCCGAAGCAAACGCCGAAGCCCGGACCTCGTCCAGGTGCGGCACAGTCTGTTCCTTCACAGCGGGTTGTTCCACTCGCGCATGCTCAGTCGTCATCAGCGAACACTGATCCGTCGAAGTTCGGGCGCGTCGATGATGCCGGCAATGTTTTTGTCACCCGTGACGGCGTTGAGCGTCAGATCGCATCTTGGCAGGCCGGGTCTCCCGAGGAAGGACTTCGCCACTACGGGCAGCGTTTCGACGACCTCATCGTCGAAACTGAAGTCCTGGAGGCGCGACTCACTGCACACCCAGAGGACGCACACACTCTGCATCGCAGCGTGACTGAGCTGAAAGACTCGCTGAAAGACGTCGCCGCAATTGGCGACTTCGCAGCGCTCGAGGCACGCCTAGAAGAATTACTGCGCAAAACAGAGGTTGCGGAACACGAAGCAAAGGAACTCAAGCAGACCCGACGGGCTAACGCAATTGCCAAAAAGGAAAGTCTAGCGGCCGAGGCTGAGGAGATCGCCGAGAAGTCTACGGACTGGAAGGCTGCCGGGGACAGGATTCGAGCGATCCTCGAAGAATGGAAGACGATCCGCGGTATCGATCGCACAACCGACGACGCGCTCTGGAAGCGCTACTCGCGTGCACGCGATGCCTTCAATCGCCGTCGTGGGGCTCACTTCGCTGAGCTCGATAGGAATCGCGCAACGGCTCGTCGTATCAAGGAGGATATCATCGCCCGCGCGCAGGCAATCCAGGACTCAACGGATTGGAACGCCACCGCCCGTGCCTACCGCTCTCTGATGGATGAGTGGAAAGCAGCCGGACGCGCCCCACGTGGCGTCGACGATGAGCTGTGGGCACAGTTCCGCGCTGCTCAGGATCACTTCTTCGCCGCCCGCAACGCCGTAAACGCGGAGCGCGACCGCGAATTTGAAGCAAATGCTGCAGCTAAGGACGCACTTATAGATGAGTACGATGCGCTCATCACTCCAGAGAAGGGTCTAGGTGCGGCACGTGCCAAGCTGCGTGAGCTCCAGGAGAAGTGGGACGAAATTGGATTTGTGCCTCGCAACAAGGTCCGTACGTACGAAGACAAGATTGCTCGGCTGGAACAGCGCGTAGCGGATGCAGAGGAATCACGATGGCGCAAAGCAGACCCTGAGGCACAAGCGCGGGTGAATCAGTTCCAGGAGAAAGCTGATCACTTCCTGCAGCAGGCTCAGGAAGCTGAGGCAGCCGGGAATTCCTCCAAGGCGGCGAAGCTCCGTGAACAGGCTGAGCAGTGGCAGGAGTTTGCCAACGTCGCAGCGAAGGCCGTCGACGAGCAGTAGTGCTATATCCCTTGATCGTAGGGAGTGCCGACCCGTCACACGCCGCAGTCTCCTCCTACGCATTCTCAGTCACGCTTGCTATCCAGGACATTACGGGAGAAGCGCACTCCGGAGTGAGTGCAGCCCATCTCGCGAAACGCCTGGAGGGATCCGAAGAATCGTTAGCGCTTCTCTTCGCGCTGTGTAGCAAACCAGCGCCACGGTCCCTTGGAGCGTTCGGTTACCCAGTGCTGACTGAGGATGATCTGTACGACGTCGAAGGCTGGGTGCTCATATCGCTTCCTCTACTTGAGGACGTCGATGTGTTAGAAGCGAACGTCACTATCGACGCCTCCATCGCTCCTCTTCCCGGGGAGGAGCAGCCGGCGCACGTGTGGCGAAGTGCGCTCGCGCTGATTGACGCGCTTTCTGCAGAGTTGCACCGTCCCATCCGTCAGATTTGGATCACGGAGCCATTGGGGGCACCGGAGCACCCATTCCTTCGCGCTGACGGCTACACGCCGGCGCACTGTGAGCGACAGGCAATTATCAACGCGGACGCTATCGTGGCGCCTGACCAGAATGATAGGTGCGACGTGATTGAAGACATGGCATTCGACCCTACTGATCTGCCCTCCTTCTTAGCTACTCTCCAGGAGTCCGCAGCGAAATACCCTCGTGGTTCACTATCGCTCGAGCCTGTCCAGTGGTCTGCGTCCCGTCTTCAGGACGCTGCTGCACGTCTCAAGGACCGCGGCGGTTCCCAGATCACCGCCATTGCCCGTGATGTCTCAGGGAAACCGGTCGGGCTTGCAGAGGTAGCAAAATTCGAGAATGACGCAGATTCTGTTGCAGAAATCGGGCTGGTGTACGTACGGGAGGCAAGCCGGGGACTCGGTTTAGGCAAGCGCGCCTTGGCTTCTGCGATATCAGCCGCGCTCTCGATTTGGCCACAAACGAAGCAGATCTACGCTTCTTATCCCAACCCGCAGCCGGGTGCGAGCCACATTCTCGACCACTATGCCCCAACCGGGATAAGCCAGGCGACGGCCTGGCAGAAGGGCGTACCAAAGCTCGATAGCTAGTTGCTTCTTTTGTGGCGTCGTGCCGCGTTCGCTCGTCGGTCATCGACAAGCAGTGGGTTCGTTTCTTGCTCCTGATGAGTCCGCGTCGCATTCAATTGCGCATCCGCGATATCCGCGTCGATTTCGCTTGGCTGATTCCGGAGCAGTTCCGGGGCAACCGCTGTCTTTCGCACGAACAGCGGAATGTACGTCAACACGACCAGGAGTACCGCGACAACTTCTAGGTAAAACCCGGGCCCGTGCTGAAACGTTCCTGCAACACCGGTACTCGACTTCCGCAGCCACACTGCCAGCAACGAGCTAACCAGGGCAACTGTTGAAATCATCCACGCGGCTGTGGCCATTCCGAAACGTCGCGAAACCGTCACTAGCGACGTGCAAACGCCTACGCCTAAGAAGCCTAGCCATACAAATACGTACTCCGTGATCTTGGTATCTGCACTGCGGGCGCCTTCGCCCACCGCGAGCACCTGCCATCCGGGAATGTCACCAACGAAGGGCAAAAACAGCGCAACAAGCCACCCAATACTTGCAATACCGAGTACCCAGCGCGCGGATCCTAATTCCATTTTCATTGAAGTCTCCCTTCCAGTAGTCGCGTGGTTTACGCTTCAGGAGTCGTGCAGCAGCCAGTGTTGCTTACGTTAGTCACTGGAACGATGTCTGGACGTGCAACCGTAGGAATTCCAAGTCCCACCCCAACAGGTGCAGTCGTTGGTACCTCGCCTGCCTCAGCGTGATCACCCGCGAGTGTGCGTCGGTGTGAAAGCACACCAGAATCCGCGATCAGAAAATATGACTTTGCTTCGGTGATACGAGCGGTAACAATGTCACCCGGACGGATGGCAGATTCGATTGGCCTCATCGACAGCAAAGTGCACGAGCCTGCCGTCGCGAGCGCGTCCTGACATTCTGTGAGTCGTCTCGTGCTTTCGACCTTCGTCCTGCTGAACAAGGAGTTCTTGCACAGATCCAATGAGCTTTTCATTCTCTTCCAGGCTGATTCGTTCCTGGAGTTCAAGCAGTCGTTCGAACCGCTCCTGCACCACAGCTTTCGGAACCTGGTTTTCCATTTCAGCCGCCGGGGTCCCAGGGCGCGGTGAGTACTGGAATGTATAGGCGGACGTGAATCGTGCCTTCTCAACTACATCAAGCGTTGCCTGGAAGTCTTCTTCCGTCTCGCCTGGGAATCCGACAATGATATCGGTGGTGATCGAAGCCTCAGGAAGCTTCTCACGGACCTCATCCAAAATGCCTAAAAACTTCTTGGATCGGTACGAACGGCGCATGTCCTTGAGTACTTTGTCAGACCCCGACTGCAACGGCATATGTAGCTGCGGGCAAACGTTCGGGGTTTCTGCCATTGCGTCGATGACGTCAGATGTAAACTCTGCGGGGTGCGGGGAGGTGAAGCGAACACGCTCGAGGCCTTCGATCTCGCCACACGCTCGTAGCAGTTTTGAAAACGCGGACCTATCTCGCTCCATTTCCTCGTCAACGAAATGCACACCGTAAGCATTGACGTTTTGGCCAAGCAAAGTGACTTCTAAGACGCCTTGATCCACGAGCGCCTGTACCTCGGCGAGGATATCGCCCGGACGGCGATCAACTTCTTTGCCACGCAGACTCGGAACGATACAGAATGTACACGTATTATTGCACCCGACAGACACCGAAACCCAGCCCGCATAGCTACTTTCACGTTTCGCTGGAAGAACAGAAGGAAATACTTCGAGCGCTTCTGCAATTTCAACTTGCGCCTCGCCCTGTACTCGTGCACGTTCCAGCAGTACCGGCAGTGAGCCCATATTGTGGGTCCCGAAGACCGCGTCTACCCACGGTGCTCTCTGGATAACGTGGTCTTTGTCTTTCTGCGCCAGACATCCACCAACCGCAATCTGCAAATCAGGCTGCGATTCCTTAACCTTTTTCAAATGTCCAAGCGTTCCGTACAAACGCTTGTCTGCGTTTTCACGCACGGCACAGGTGTTGAAAACGATGAGGTCTGGGGCCTGCCCATCTTCAACTGCCACGTACCCCGAATCTTCCAGCAGACCCGACAACCGCTCCGAATCATGAACGTTCATTTGGCATCCGAAGGTTCGTACTTCGTATGTCCTTGATGCAGCCATCTGGTTCGCCTTTCCTGGTTGATTACGCGGGCCTACGCAGGCACGGCTGAACATTCTAGCCACTGCCAACTACCCCGCCCAAACGCCGCAAATTGCTCCCTAGGAAGTCTCTCGAAGTGATTCAACCCTTGTATCTAGTGCAGTTCTTGCGATAGACATGCACATACCTTGTGGAAAGCCTCGACGCGCCAGCACTCCGACAACCCTGCGCAGCGCGCGGGTGTACTCCGCGTGCCCCGCTGGTGGTGTTTTCACTTCTCGCGCCTTCTTTTCCGCGAGGGCTTCAGCAATTGCGTGTTGGTCCTCGTCACTGATTTGTGCGAGCGCGGCGCGCCGATCTGTTTCTGAGACTCCTTTTTCCCTGAGCTCGCGGTCCAGAAAGCTTCTCGACTTTCCTCGACGTTTCGCCCGCTGTCGAACCCATTCATGGGCGAAGCGCCGATCGTCGAGAAGCGAGGACGCGCGAAGAGACGCCAGTACCTCATCAACGAGAGGCGCTGGGAACTCAGCCTTGACAAGACGCTCCCTGAGTTCATGCTCTGATCGCGGTCGCTGATCCAGCAACCTTAATGCACGCCGCCGTACTGGAGCGAGGGCTTCTTCACGTTCGTAGTTGAAGAGTTCTCCATTCCCACCGGTAGCTTCCCATTCGGCAAGTGCGTCCTGCAGGCGTTGAATCTTTTCCGGATCTGGTGTTGCCACGTATTACTTCGCCTTCGCTGGCTCTTCCTCGTCGTCGAAGTCAATGTTTGGCACCATGTCTACTGGGTCATCAGTCAGCGCATCATCATCGGCAAATTCGCCAACCCCCAATGCACGGAAAATCTTTTGCTCGATCTCGTCCGCAAGGTCCGGGTTCTCCTTCAGGAAATTGCGCGCCTTTTCCTTGCCCTGTCCAAGTTGATCGCCTTCGTAGGTAAACCAGGAACCTGACTTCTTCACGAAGCCGTTCTCTACGCCCATGTCAATAATGGACGATTCCCGAGAGATGCCCTCTCCGTACATAATGTCAAACTCTGCGATCTTGAATGGTGGCGAAACCTTGTTCTTCACTACTTTGAGGCGGGTTCGGTTTCCGATGGAATCCTGTCCGTCCTTCAACGTCTGGATACGTCGGACATCACAACGAACCGAGGAGTAGAACTTCAGCGCTTTACCGCCCGTAGTTGTCTCGGGTGAACCGAACATGACGCCGATCTTCTCACGCAGCTGGTTAATAAAAATCGCTGTAGTGCCGGAGTTGTACAGCGCACCTGTCATCTTCCGCAGTGCCTGCGACATCAACCGAGCCTGGAGGCCAACGTGAGAGTCACCCATCTCACCTTCAATTTCAGCCTTAGGCGTCAGTGCGGCAACCGAGTCAATGACGATGATGTCAATCGCGCCAGATCGGACAAGCATGTCCGCGATCTCCAGTGCCTGCTCCCCTGTATCTGGCTGAGAAACGAGCAAGTTATCAGTATCGACGCCCAGCTTGCGGGCATAATCCGGGTCCAGAGCATGCTCGGCGTCGATAAAAGCTGCGATTCCGCCGGCCCGCTGCGCGGAAGCGATGGCGTGAAGCGCAACAGTTGTCTTACCGGAAGACTCAGGTCCGTAAATCTCAACGATGCGGCCGCGTGGCCACCCACCGATCCCCAGAGCGACGTCAATAGCCGTATTCCCAGATGAAATCGACCGAATTGGAGGCCTGTTCTCATCACCGAGACGCATCACAGCCCCCTTGCCATAATCCTTCTCGATCATTGCGAGTGCAGCATCTAGCGCATTCTGGCGATCTTTCGCGGCTGATGCGGTTTTCTTTTTCGCAGCCATTTACATGTTCTCCTTAATGTTCATTCTGTTCGAGTTCGGCGGCGGCGTTTTTGCATACGCCATCGCCCACACACATGTTTAGACTCACCTTCGAGGGTTACGGTTCCCGATGACTTCTAAATCTGGATCTGACTATAGGCAAGTGCCGAGACATCACCAGAGTGTACACGCATACATGTTCGAATTAAAAGTGCAAAACGGCGAGAGCAGCTAGAAACCCGGCCGATCTACGCCAAGGCGACGCGCCTCTGGAACATCAAAGGCGTCACAAAGTTCGTCCCAGGCTTGACGCAAATCGCCTCCATTTTCGATAACCTCTGCGGCGGTACACCCATGACGAGGCAAAAGTTGCGCCTCAATAATCCATGACGCCCGATCAGACCCAAATTCATCCTGGACGAGTTGGTGAAACTCCGTTAATCGCATGGCCTCAAATATACGCGCAGAAAAATCAATACGATTTCATAGCGAACTGAACACTGTTCAAGTACTATTCTCGCTATGTCAAAAAGCATTCCGCAATCAAAGATTGAAGCCCAAGACCTCGCATACATCGCCGTGTTCGCGGCGGTGATCATCGTACTCGGGTTTGTCTCTATTCCAGTCGGCGCTGCCGGCGTTCCAATCGTCATGCAGAACGCTGCTTGTATTCTCGCGGCGCTCGTGCTCGGCCCTAAACGGGGAACCTACACAGTGCTATTGTTCCTCCTCATCGGACTTGCTCTTCCCGTTCTCGCAGGTGGACGCACCGTCGTCTATGCCCTGGGAAGCCCTACAATCGGATATTGGTTGGCTACATCGCAAGCGCATTTGTTGCAGGTCTCATCGCCTACCGCGCTTCCAGCAAGAGCTCTTTCGTGAATATCGCCCTCCTTCTTGGAGCCGGGTTCGCTGGCCTGTTCCTGCAGTACTTCTTTGGGGTGTTTGGATTGATGGCACGCGCAAACATGACCTTTGGCGCTGCATGGGCAGCACAGCTACCGTTTGTCATCCCTGACACCGCCAAGGTGCTAGTGATTGTGTTCATCGCATTCGCAGTTCGCGCTGCACTCCCCTCACTCCGTCGCGCATAAACTGGATTATTTCCATGCCGCAGATCAGCTTCAACGACGTGAGCGTCGTACGTAATGACAACACACTGCTCCAACCATTTTCACTTACGTTGCAGGAACATCGGATCGGCATCATTGGCTCGAACGGTTCTGGTAAGTCAACGCTCGTCCGGCTTATCAATGGGCTCGAAGAGCCGAGCACAGGCGAGGTATTCTACGACGGGATTTCGCTTGCAACTCGTAGCTCTGAAGTCCGCCGACGTGTCGGGTTCGTGTTCTCCGACGCAGAAAGCCAGATTGTCATGCCCCAAGTCCACGATGACGTGGCGTTTTCATTGAAGAAGTTCAAGCTCTCTAAGGCAGAGAAAGAGCAACGCGTCGATGAGGTACTGGAACGCTTCAAACTCTTGCACAAGGCAGAACAATCACCTCATACGCTCTCTGGCGGTGAAAAACAGCTTCTCGCGCTGGCCGCGGTACTGGTGACTGAACCGACCACCATCATCGCAGACGAGCCAACAACATTGCTTGACCTGCGAAACCGTCGGCGAATAATCGCTGAATTGAACTCGCTTGATCAACAAACAATCGTGGTGACCCATGATCTAGAGCTACTCAGTGACTTCGACCGAGTAATTTGTGTCAACGACGGCGTCATTGCATACGACGGCACACCAGCAGACACGATTCAGTTCTACACTCAGCTAATGGAGCCGAACAGTGAAGATTGACTCGCTACCAATGGGCGTGTACGTCCCAGGCAAAACGCTGCTCCACCGTATGAGCCCAAAGAAGAAATTCGTACTGCTCATTCTGTACATCCTCATAGCGACCAACTTCGGGCGTACGTTCCCAATCGCGCTCACGTTGCTAGGCTTGATCTTCGTTCTGTACATCGTGGCAAGAATTCCGATCCGAATCGTTGCCAATCAGCTCGTGCCAATTCTTCCCTTGCTCGCAATACTCGGCGCATTCCTTGTCTGGCAAAATGGCATCTGGCTTGCCGGCGTCACGCTGATTACGTTGTTCGCAACGATTCTCGCCGCAAACCTTCTTACTCTGACCACAACAGTTGAAGCGCTCCTTGTATCGCTCGAGGAAGGCCTCAAACCGCTCGGCCGTTTCGGAATACCAACTGAGAAAATCAGCCTCGCTATCGCCCTCACGCTCCGTCTCATCCCGCTCATCTTGCAGACATCGCAGGAAGTTCTCGACGCCCGCAAGGCCCGAGGACTGGGATTTTCTCCCCTCGCGTTTGGCGTACCGCTCATCGTGCGAAGTATCCGAAGGGCGGAACAGATCGGCGATGCACTTGTCGCTCGTGGCGCGCTCGACTAACCGCCTTCAATCCTTCGCAGGGCAAAGCAAAAGCTCCAGGTTTCTATAGAAATCCTGGAGCTTTCTTTACCACGCCTTAGGCTTCGCCGCGGAGCTCACGCATCCGACGTGCGACGGCGTCCTGACTTGCTTGCGGGGCGCCGGTCTTGCCCTGCTCAATCGACTGCTGTTCCTTTCCCGAGGTCAACTCGCCAGACATCTCTGCGCGAATCTGCTCGAGCCGACTGTGGCCTGCCATCTGGATTCCAGCCTGCTCCACCTCAGCCATGCGGCCTTGGATCGAGTTCTCCGCGAGCTCTGCAGCACCCAGTGCGTTCGCGTAGCGGCGCTCAATCTTGTCGCGAACCTGGTCCAAATTCGGGCCGGAGGCGGTCAACGAGTTCATCGAGCGCATGGTCTCGGAAACCTTCTCCTGCATCTTGGCCTGCTCAAGCTGCGACAGCAACTTCGAACGCTCAGCGACCTGCTGTTGCAGGTGTGCCGCGTTGCGCTCCACGGCTTGCTTTGCCTGTGCGGCCTGCTGAAGTGCCTGGTCGTGCAGCGCCTTCGTGTCTTCAACGCCCTGCTCTGCGGTAACAAGCTGCGCCGCGAACGCCTCAGCAGCGTTCTCATACTCGGTCGCCTTCTGTGCGTCACCGTTGGAGCGGGACTTATCTGCTAATTGGAGCGCCTGGCGAGCGTTCGCTTGAAGTTTCTCGACTTCCTCCAAGCGACGATTCAGCTGCATTTCCAGCTGACGCTGGTTACCGATAACGGCGGCTGCCTGCTGCGAAAGCGCCTGGTGCTGGCGCTGAGCCTCGGAAATTGCTTGCTCAATCTGGATCTTTGGATCAGCATTCTCCTCAATCTTGTTGTCGAAAAGTGCCATCAGGTAGTTCCAGAATTTTGAAAACGGGTTTGCCATAGTGTTGCGTTTTACCTTTCGCTGAGCATTGAAATTGGCCGTGTCCACGGCCAAACTGTTTCGTATTCTATCTGTTACAGCGCTGCTCCGCTATGCGTGAATCGCATCAGCCGTAGCGAATTCATCGTTCATCGATTGCAGTGAAAGGTTCGCAACAGCCTCGAGAACAACTTCTGAAACCGTTGTGTCCAGTGCTTCGCAAATCGATGCGAGCAGCTCTGAGGAAACTTCCTTGCGCCCACGCTCCAGCTCAGAGAGATAACCAGAAGAAACGCGGGCTTGAGCAGCAAGAGATCGCAACGTCACGCCTTTATCCGCCCGGAAAGCTCGCAGTGACATTCCTAGCGCCTCTCTCAGCAGCGGTTCTTTCTGGCGGGTTCCAGACTCGCGAAATGGAAAAGCGACCTCATCCTGTGCATCGAACGAGGGCTCAAGCGGCGTATCGATTAGAAGTGTCGTAGTCATCACTTGGTATAACTCCCCTCAACGTGTTTTTGTTCCCGCACGGCATGCAACAGGACGCGAAGCGCTGCTTCAACAGCCCACTCGCGTACCTCGTTGCGCGGCGCCTGTAGCAAGTTTCGGGCCTGTCTGAATCCTGGAATGGTTCCGCGTACGAGAGGGGCGTCGGAAAGAATGTCGCCTGCAAGAACTGCTTCACAACCATCACTTGAGGCGATCCCTACCCAGACCTCACCGACAGGGTGGCCATCCTGTTCACTGGGCCCGGCCACACCAGTGAGCGAAAGACCCCAGTCTGCGTTGAGCTTCCGCCTTGCCGCCTTCGCCATCTCTTTCGCGGTCACCGGAGAAACAGGTCCAAACTCATCGATGACGTCCTGGGGAACACCGGCCAAGGTAACTTTGCACTCGGTCGCGTAAGTCACCATCGCGCCTCGTAGCGCTGCGGAGGCACCCGGAACGCCTGCGAGTGCGGCACTTGCCAAACCGGCAGTGAGCGATTCACAAAGCCCAACTGTTGCATCCCTCTTAGTAAGTTCCGCAATCACATCGGATGCAGTACCTCGCATTAGTTATTCACCTTGCGAGCATCGACAAGGTATTGCACGCCGGTCACCACGGTGACGACTACGGCCAACACCATTACAACGTAGGAAGGCACGTCCATCCAGGAAGGCAGCGGGCACAGGTAGAGAGCAACGCCGACGGTCTGGAGCACCGTCTTCACCTTGCCACCCTTGGACGCGGGAACGACATGGTCGTTGCGCAGCATCCACATTCTCCACATGGTGATGCCGAGCTCGCGGACCACGATGACGATAGTCATCCACACAGGAAGGTTGGACGCCACGTTGAGTACTACAAGTGCCGTAATCATCAGGGCCTTGTCCGCGATCGGGTCCGCAATTTTCCCGAAGTCGGTAATCAGGTTGTAGGTACGGGCGATTGTTCCGTCTAGCTTGTCCGTGAGCATCAGCGCAACGAACACACCGAACGCCGCACCCCATCGCTGGTCCAGTGCCAACCATGCGAAGACGGGGATAAAAATGATTCGCAACGACGTCAAGACGTTGGGTACGTTCCAGTTCGATGGTTTTTCAGTCACGCCCTCTACCCTACCTATCCCATGCTTTCCCTTAGACTGCGTGTTATGAAATATTTTGCATTCCATTACACGTACTCAGATAATACGGACGTCGTAGATGCTACGCGCCCCGCACACCGCGAGTTCATCGCGAAGCAGCTAGAGCTCGGAAGG
This sequence comes from Corynebacterium sp. UMB2355A, assembly GCF_033877495.1. Taxonomy (NCBI): domain Bacteria; kingdom Bacillati; phylum Actinomycetota; class Actinomycetes; order Mycobacteriales; family Corynebacteriaceae; genus Corynebacterium; species Corynebacterium sp. UMB2355A. Next base: position 330,484 of record NZ_CP138855.1, read on the forward strand.
ATTGTCGGATCTGGCCCGCTAGTCGACGCCGGCAAGGCCCTCATCATCGTGCAATTACCAGATACTGCCGACGCTGCGGAGGCAGTATCACTCATGAACCAGGACCCCTACTGGCAGAACAACGCTCTACTCAGCCGCGAGGTCCACGAGTGGAACCCGGTCTCCCGGGTGTTCCCTTAAACCGCGGAAGTTCTACTTCCTCCCGCGCTGCACATGGAGGTGATCCGTCTCGCGGGAACCAGTGGCGGTGTGGTCGCCCTTGCCCGACGTTGCAGGGTCATCAATCCACTCGATGTGGTGGCCCTGGTTATCGACCTTGCGACGGTTCCCGTGGTCGTCGTAGTCGATGTGCCAGCTCGGACCGTTCGGGTCTCGACGCCCAGCCTTGATATCCGCTCGGTCCTTCACCATGGAGCACAGCACGGTAATCACCAGTACTGCCACAATGAAGCCGAGCGATGCAACGGTGCCGACCTCCGGTACGCTCACATTCTCACCGCCATTGACAAACGGCAGGTTGTTCTCGTGTAGCGCGTGAAGCAACAGTTTGATGCCGATAAAGCCAAGAATCACGCCCAACCCGTACGACAGATACACCACACGGTCCAACAAGCCAGAAAGCAGGAAGAACATCTGGCGAAGGCCCATGAGTGCGAACGCATTCGCGGTAAACACGATGTACGCCTCAGAGGTAATCCCGTAGATTGCTGGGATCGAATCAAACGCAAACATTACGTCGATAAACCCGATGGAGAGCAGTGCGACGAACAGCGGGGTCGCTGCGGACTTGCCCTCCTTCGTCTTCGACCACAGCTTGTCACCGTGGTAGGAGCTCGTGACTGGGACGACTTTACGGAGTGCCTTCACGACAGCCATATCGTTCGGATCTGTTTCAGGTGCATCAGTCGCTTCGTCGTAGACGAGCTTGACAGCCGTGTAGATCAAGAACGCTGCGAAGATGTAGAAGACGTCGCTCCACGCCTCGATAAGTGCTGCGCCGAGCAGAATAAACAGCAAGCGGCATACCAACGCGATAACAATGCCCAGGAGCAGCACCTTTTGCTGATACTTCCTTGGAATCTTGAACGCGCCCATGATCAGTGCGAAGACGAACAAGTTGTCCACGGACAGCGCCAGCTCAGTAATGTAGCCGGTGAAGAACTGGACGCCGTGCTCGCCGTCCCACTCCCACCAGATCACACCGCCACAGATCGCTGCCATCGTCATGTAGAACAGCGTCCAAAAGCCCGATTCTTTGATAGTTGGCTCGTGGGCCTGGCGAACGTGAGTAAGAAAGTCAAAGGCGAAAAAGCCCAGAATGATTGCTGCAGTGAGCAGCCATATCCATAGGGGGACACTCAACGTGGTTACCTCCGGTCGTTGCATAGGACAAAGAAAGACCGGAGGTCTCCCCCACCACGTAGCTACGCGGCTGCCTCAACCGGGATACGTATGTTCCGTGTTGACGATTCGAGGCACTTGCGGGGTACTCCCCTCCAATGCGAATGCCAGGCTACACCATCAAGAGGAGTCGCTACCAGTTATACGGCTCCACCGGTGGGATTGTAGGTTGCTTCGACCGTCTTAACGTCATCTTCATCTGCAGTGGCGTCATCACCAAGTTGTGCGTCGACGTCCTTCGGTGCGTCCGCGGGATCCGCACCCTTGAGCATCCAAAGAATGGTCTCGAGCTCCTCTGGCTTCACCAGCACTTCACGAGCCTTGGAGCCTTCCGATGGCCCAACGATGCCACGGGACTCCATCAAATCCATCAGTCGGCCGGCCTTTGCAAAACCGATACGCAGCTTGCGCTGCAGCATGGAGGTCGATCCGAGCTGCGCCGTAACAACGAGTTCAACGGCTTCCAGCAGGTCGTCCAGGTCCTTGCCGATGTCGTCGTCGATAACTTTCTTCTCGGACTCCTTCTCTTCCGTAACGCCCTCGACGTACTGTGGTTCGTCCTGGCTCTTGGCAGCGTCCACGACGGCTTGGATTTCAGCGTCAGACACAAACGCACCTTGCATGCGTTGCGGCTTGCCGGCGCCCTGCGGGATGAAGAGACCGTCGCCCATGCCAATGAGCTTCTCCGCGCCACCCTGGTCGAGGATGACGCGTGAGTCAGTAAGCGAGGATGTTGCAAACGCGAGCCTGGACGGCACGTTCGTCTTGATCAAGCCCGTGACGACGTCCACCGAAGGTCGCTGCGTAGCCAAGACAAGGTGGATACCTGCTGCGCGGGCCTTCTGCGTAATGCGGACGATCGAGTCCTCAATCTCCTTCGGCGCGGTCATCATGAGGTCGGCAAGCTCGTCGACGACACAGACGATGAACGGGTAGGGTCGCATCTCGCGCTGAGAGCCTGCAGGAGCAGTGATTTCACCGCTCTTCACCTTCTTGTTGAAGTCCTTGATGTGGCGGACACGAGCGGTCTTCATGTCCATGTACCGCTGCTCCATCTCCTCCACCAGCCACTGCAGTGCCGCTGATGCCTTCTTCGGCTGCGTGATAATTGGCGTGATCAGATGTGGAATCCCCTCGTACGGAGTGAGCTCCACCATCTTTGGGTCGATGAGGATCAGGCGTACTTCTTCAGGTGTTGCGCGCGTCAGCAAGGAAACCAACATCGAGTTCACGAACGCCGACTTACCGGAGCCCGTAGAACCCGCAACAAGCAAGTGCGGCATCTTCTGCACCGAAGATGCAATAAAGTCGCCCTCGATGTCCTTGCCTAAGCCGATGAGCATAGGGTCATCGTCCGCAGCAACATTCGGCGCTTCGAGGACATCGCGCAGACGAACCATCTCACGGTCCTGATTCGGCACCTCAATGCCGACGGCAGATTTGCCGGGAATTGGCGTCAACAAACGAACGTTATCGGTCGCGACTGCATAGGCAAGATTGGACTGCAAGTTGGTAATCTTCGACACCTTGACGCCGGGCCCAAGCTCTACTTCGTAGCGGGTCACGGTCGGACCACGGGAGAAGCCCGTCACCATAGCATTGACCTTGAACTCCTCGAAGACCTCTGTGATGGCTTCGATCATGCGATCGTTAGCTTCGGTGCGTGTCTTCGGCGCTTGGCCAGCGAGCAGCAAATCGGTTGTTGGAACGACGTAGGTGGAATTCCTGTCGATCTTCTTCGCGTGGCCATCCTTCGGCGCCTCAGGTGGAGTTGTGCTTGGGTCCTTCCCTGAACGCGCTACGACCGCCTGGCGAACTGCGTCTCGCGACTGATCGACGGCATCCCTTTGAGCCTCCTCGAGCGTAGGTCGAGGCAGAATCTTCGTCTCCTCGGGTTGCGCAGGCTGACGTTTCGACGCCGCCTTCGTCGCAGGACGTTCAATGACCGCAGTGGCGTCGCTGCCTTCCTGCGTGTCGAAGTCTTCACCGAAATCGATAACCTCTGTCTCATCACCCGATGTTTGAGGCGCTGACGCTGGCTTCGCCGGGTAGTTATCCAGTGGCGTGGAGGCCTTTCGCAACTTCTCCGAGAAAGACGAAAACCCAGAAACCCTTGGTTTCTTTGCCGCTGTACGTGGAGAAAGACCGGTACGTGGGCTCCTCGATTCAGGCTCAACCCGCGAGCGCTTTGCCGACGTGCGCGGGCACCCCTCTGCGATAGCGTCAATGTCCCGGCCTACATCACTGTAAGGATCCGACTCATCGTCAGTCTCGGGCCGCTGGAATACCGAGCTAAGCCACGCAGTGAAAAAATCATACGCCTCACGCACAGTAATACCGGTTGTACGAAGCGCACCATAAACAATGACAAGTCCCAGCAGCGGAACTGCCACATATGAGGAGAATCCAGCGGCGAGCAAGCCACCGGTGAACGTGCCCACTACCCCACCGGCGATCTTGCGAGATTCCCAATCGGCAGGGTTGCCAGCGAAGACATGAATCATGCCAAGCATCGCAATACCAATAATCAACAGGCCCGACGCCACCCTGGCACGTACTGCCGGTTCTGCCTTCACGTTCAGCATGAGAGCGATAGCGATGCAGACCAAAATCACAGGAAGCAGGAGCGCACCAGCACCAATTGCCCAGTGAACACCCTGCGCAATGACGTTGCCTATCGGGCCAGCAATATCCATCCACACGGAGGCGCCCAGGATCGCGGCAAGGCCAATGAGCACTAAACCGTACGCGTCAACGTTGCCACGCGAGATGCCCAACGAGCGACTGGACTTTCGTGAGTGCTCTTCACGTTGCGGCGCCTCAGCAGAGGGGCCGTCGTCAAGAAAATCGAAGTTGTCGTCCTCGTCATCGTATCCGTTTGCGTCGGGCACGCTGTCAAAACTCTCCTTACGGCGTGGTCGAAGTTTGGTAAGCAACGAACCAACTCCGCGAACTGCACTGCCAATTGAGCTTCCGACGACTCTCGTCGCGGACCCGACCCGTTCATCGGCAGTCTCTGCCGCGACCATGGACGAGGTCGGTGGATGCGTCATCGACGCTGGGGCACCGTAACGGCTCGTCGTTGAACGTGCACGGTCCCGCGGGCCTGTCGAAGCTCGCGTATTTCGTGGCGCTGGTTTCCTGGCAGACATGTGCTACACATTAGTACCTTGCGCACCATTATTACCATCCGCCACTCTAAAACCACAGATACTGTTACAGGCGAATGAATCAAGTACTACAACTTAATATCTACTCCAGCAAGAGCTTCAACCGCACCGGTTACATCCACTTCGACCGCGCTGCGACCGGCGGCCCACAACAATAGTTCCCCGGGTTCGCCATATACGCGGACGACGTTATCGCCCTGCTTTGAAACGCCGACGCCTTCGCCAATGACCGCAGGAGGCAAGTCCGGGGGCGTCAAAATCACAGGTACCGCAACACCTTTCAGCGTGACTGAACCAAACCGCTTCGCAAGCTTCAAAAGTTCTTTGTTGGTGACGGCACTAAACTGCCGAGGCTCGACCTTACCTCTACCTCGACGAACGTCTTCGTGGTGAATAAAGTGCTCGGCTGTATTTAACGTGTCGTCACTCGGCTTGAAAAGCGAAGGCGGACCGATGGCCCAGAGACGCACAAGATCCTCGTACGACCATGATGCAAGTCGGGCTTCCTCCGCCTCCAAAAACTTCCTCGCTCGCTTTACGAATATTCCGATGGCAGCTAATGGCCTTCGTTCACGGATATAGAGGTGCGTCGCCAAATCGCGAGTGTTCCAGCCCTCGCACAGCGTCGGTGCTTCAGGCCCGACTTCGAGTAACAGTTCAGCGAGTTGATTTCGTTCAGTCTTTGCAAATGACATGGGCCCTAGCATAGTGCCAGGGCCCATAGTTCTGCTCACAAAAGTGTCAGGTATTAAAGCGACTCTCGTGTTGCTTGAACATCAGCGTCTTCTGCCGGTCCAATATCCGCCGCGGTTGGAACCACGGTTGGAAGAATGACTGGCTCACGCTTGTACTTCTGCTCAATCGTTCGCGAGAGCTGACGACGAAGCTGCTGCACCATGCGGTACGGGTCATTCTCCCCTTCTGCAGCCAAATCACCCATAACTTCCTGGACACGCTCGACGACCTTCTTATTGAAGTCACGGTCGTCTTCAGAGAAACCAGTGGTGGAGACGCGCGGTACCTCAATGAGGCTACTCGTGCGGTCGTCGATCACGCAGGTAATCGAGACAACGCCACCTGAGGCAAGCGAGCTGCGGTCTGCCAGCACGTCCGGGTCTACGTCACCCATCGTCGCGCCATCAACATAAAGCTGTCCGACCTGGTACTGGCCAACAACCTTGATCTTGCCCTTCGTCATGTCAACCACAACACCATTTTGAGCAAGTGCGGTATTCTCCGGCTTCACACCGGTCGCAATAGCGAGCTCCTTGTTCGCGCGCATGTGGCGCCACTCACCGTGCACAGGCATAGCGCAAGTCGGGCGTGCTGCGTTGTACAGGAAGAGAAGCTCACCGGCGTAGCCGTGGCCAGAAGCGTGGACATGAGCTTCGGAGTTCGTCACCACAGTCGCACCGATTTGTGCGAGGTTGTTGATCGCCGCGAACACAGCTTCCTCATTACCTGGGATCAGGGAAGACGACAGGATGATCATGTCACCGTCGCGGATGGTGATCTGGCGGTGTTCACGGCGCGACATACGCGAAAGCGCAGCCATCGGCTCGCCCTGCGTACCCGTTGTGATCAGCACAACCTTATGCGGCGCCATCTTGGCAGCTTCTTCGATAGGGATAATCGTGTTCTTCGGAGCCTTCAGCAGGCTCATCTTCTCGGCGATTTCCATATTTCTCAACATGGAGCGGCCGTTGAAGGCAACCTTGCGACCATTCGCTACAGCCGCGTTGACTGCCATTTGGACGCGAGCAACGTTGGAAGCAAACGAAGCAATCACAACGCGCTGCTTCGCCTGGCTCACCAAACGCGTCAGTGTCTCCTCGATACCGGCCTCGGATGCAGAAATACCCGGCACCGTAGCGTTCGTGGAGTCACACATAAACAGATCGACGCCTTCGTCACCGTAACGCGACAGCGCCGGCAGGTCCGTCGGCATTCCGTCGTACGGAGTCTGGTCCACCTTGACATCACCAGTCATCACAACATGACCCGCGCCGGTCTTAATAGACAGGCCGAGACACTGCGGAATGGAGTGATTCACGTGCCAGAAACGCACGTGGAATGGGCCCAAGTTGACGGAAGAATCCTTGTTCACCTCATGCAACTTCGGACGCTGACGGTGCTCCTTCGTCTTCGCAGCAATCAGCGCATTGGTGAAACGCGACGAGTAAATCGGGATATCCGGGCGCAGCTTCAACAGCCACGGGATTGCGCCAATGTGGTCTTCATGTCCATGAGTGACAACCAGGGCCTCGACCTTGTCCAACTTCTTTTCAATCGGACCAAAGTCAGGCAGCACAAGATCAACGCCTGGTTCACCGGAGTTCGGGAACAGCACACCACAGTCAACGATGAGCAGGCGTCCGTTGTATTCAAACACCGTCATATTACGACCGATTTCGGAAATACCACCCAAGGCGTAAATACGCAGGGTTCCCTTCGGTGCCTTCGGAGGAGCCGGGAGGCGCTTCGTCAAGTCTGCGCCCTGCATCGACTTCACCGGGTTACGGCGGCCACCGCCGTTGTTACCGCGTCCACGGCCGCGGCGGCGATTCCTGCCGTTACCGCCATTTCCGTTCGAGTTCCGGGACTTGTTATCCCGCTGTGACTTCTCAGAGCCCTTGTCATCTTCATTACTTGCAGTTCCTGCGGCCTGCTTCGGTGCCTGAAACACCGGCTTCTGTTCAGTGGCCTCAGGTGGCCCTGCTTTACGCGTCACTTTGCGTGAGCGTGTACGGGGTTCGTTCATACTTAAAGGACTCCAGCCTTCTTCAAATCTTCTCTGAGAACCTCTACCTGCTCAGAGGTCGCTCCGACCACTGGCAGGCGTGGTTCGCCTACTTCAATGCCCTGCAGACGCAGGGCAGCCTTTGCAAATGTTGTGCCACCGAGAATCGCCTGTTGATGTGCGAGAACATCGATGACGTTGGCGTTAATTTCCCGCGCACGGACGAGGTCGCCTTCCTCGAAGCTTGTGATGAGCTCGCGCAATGCTTGCGGTGCTGCGTGGCCTACAACCGAGATCACACCGGTTGCCCCCATGGCCAGCCACGGCAGGTTCAGAGGGTCGTCCCCCGAATACCATGCCAGACCTGTTGATTGGATCAACGGTGCTGCCTGGAAGAAGTCGCCTTTCGCGTCCTTCATCGCAACTACGGTTGGCAATTCCGCCAACTTCGCAATGGTGTCCGAAGCAATCGGAATCGCAGAGCGTCCTGGAATGTCGTAGAGGCAGATCGGCAACGAAGTTGCAGACGCGATCTCCCGGAAGTGCGCAAACACGCCGTCTTGAGACGGCTTCGAGTAATACGGCGTGACAACCAAGAGGCCATCAGCCCCTGCCTCAGCAGCTTCCTTCGCCAATGCGACGGACTTTCGGGTATCGTTCGTGCCTACTCCGGCGATAAGTTTGGCGCTATCGCCAACTTCTTCACGCACCGCTTTCAGTAACGCGACTTTCTCTTCACTGGTTGTCGTTGGCGATTCGCCCGTCGTGCCCGCAAGCACGAGGGCATCAATGCCATTGCCGACAAGGTGGGCAGCTAATGCTCGTCCTGCCTTAACGTCTAGCTCGCCATGCTTATCGAACGGCGTGACCATTGCGACGCAGACTGTGCCGAAAACGTCAGCACCGATACTAGCTTTCATAGAAGTGCCCATGCCAAAAGAGCGTACCCTTTTTGCTGGCTGAATGTAACTCCACCGCTACGTTTTGTACTGGGTTGTTGCCTTCTTAGTCCCGTCCGGCAGCGTTGTGACAACGAAGTCCTCGAACAAGACGGGTGCGCACTCACTCAAAAGTTCCAGACACCTCACGGCGACTGCTCGTAGTTCCTCCCCACTGTGCTCAGCTGCCCTGGTCGCAACAAAATTCCGCCAAGTCCGGAGGTTGCCGCTGACAACAAGTCGGGTTTCTCTCGCAGCCGGAGCAAGTGCCATAGCTGCCTCGCGTACCTGTTGCTTGCGCAGTAACACATTCTTCTCATCCGTCAGACTTGCTTCCACCGCGTTATGCAATTCGTCGTGCACAAACGCAGCGTCTTCAATCGCGTGCTCGAAAAACCGTTGAAGTTGCTCGTCCCGCTGCACAACGCTAGGAACCACGACTCCTCTTTGCTCTTCAGGTAAGGAGTACTGTGAAAGCTCGCTGACTGAAAAGTCTCGGTGTCGCAATATCTCATGGCTGGTGGCCATTGAGATTCCCTGAATATACAGCGTCACGCTTGCATGCTCGAGCAGCGAGAGGTTGCCGGCATCAATGATGTGATGCAGGAAGGCGTCCGTGCTCGAAGTGTGAGACTCATTGTCGCCGAAGGAGTCATAGCTTGCCCTGCCTGCAAATTCGACGACAGCATCCGCCGTCGCTGCACCAGATGAAGGCCACCAGCCCAATCCGGCTGGCGGTTCGAACGTTGATGCTGCCACGAGCTGGATGCTGAGTTGGCGCTGCGGCTGCATCTGTTACAGCCCGAGGAACTTGTCAAGGCCAATCGTGAGGCCTGGATGATCCATGACGTTTCGTACGCCGAGCAATACACCCGGTACGAACGAATCACGCCCATAGGAATCTTGGCGGATAGTCAACGACTGATCGACGGTGCCGAAGATAACTTCCTCATGCGCAACCATTCCGGTCATACGCACAGCGTGGACTCGGACACCATCAATATCTGTGCCGCGCGCTCCATCGAGTTCCTGCACAGTGGCATCCGGACAAGGTTGCATTCCGGCGGCCTTTCGGGCCTCTGCAATCCCTTGCGCTGTCTTTACCGCAGTGCCGGACGGTGCATCCAGCTTGTTCGGATGGTGGTACTCAACTACCTCGGCTGACTCGAAGAACTTGGCCGCCTGGCGAGCAAAGGACATCGTCAATACAGCTGAGATGGCGAAGTTAGGCGCAATGAGAACGCCAGTGCCCTGCGAAGCAGCACACCAGCTGCGTACTTGGTCGTAGCGATCGTCGTCAAAGCCTGTTGTACCGACAACACAGTAGATACCGTGCTTGATGCAGAATTCGAGGTTGCCCATAACGGAGTCAGGAGTGGTGAAGTCAACGATAACTTCGGCGCCAGCGTCCAGAAGTTTGTCTAAGCTGTCGTCTTTATCAATTTCGGCGACAAGTTCAAGATCATCAGCAGCGCGCACGCCCGCTACAACTGCGGTACCAACGCGCCCATGCGCCCCTAATACACCGACTTTGATTGACATTTTCATTCCTCAATTCTCTACATACGAGTTACATTCGATCTACTGCTGTCACTGTAGCGCGCCGTGAGGCAGGTGTGGTTCGGTACACTCGAAAAGCATGAAGAGAAGCTTGATCCTCCCCGGTGTCCTCACCGTGGCTGCACTGCTCACCGCGTGCGGCACGGGCTCCGAAGTGACAGAGCCGTCCACAGCAACCGCGTCCACTGAAAGCGCTACAGCTACCACTACGCAAGACGCATCTGCTACGGAGTCAACGGTGTCGGCTGCCGCATCTCCCGCAGCCCCAGTCGCTCTCAACGCTTTCGCTCCGCCCGAAGGTGCCCCTGAGCTAACGCTCCAGGATGTTCGAGTCGGTAGCCATGAGACTTATGACCGCGTCGTCTTCGAGTTCTCAGGCAATGGCCTACCTGGATACCGAATTCAGTACACCGATAAGGCACTCCAGCAGGCCTCCGGCCACGAGCTCGCGGTCACCGGTAACAATATCTTGGAGGTGCTCATCGACGGCACACCGATGGATCGACTCCCGAGCAACCCTGACCTTATCTCCGCTGGCCCATATCAGCTGGCAACCGGCAACGTCGCTGGGATCACCAACGGCGGCACGTTTGAGAACCAGTCGCAGTTCTTCATCGGACTCGACCGGCAGCGTTCGTTTGAGGCCACGGTGTTGGAAAGTCCAACACGGCTAGTTATTGACGTCCACCGTTAGCTCGGCAAACGCGTAGTGGCCAGGGCGTAAATGCCCTGGCCACTTCTTTAAGCGGTGAGACTACTTGTCCTGCTCAACAGGAACAAGGGAGATCTTGCCGCGATTATCAATATCACGAATCTCGACCTCGATCTTGTCACCGACGTTGACAACGTCCTCGACCTTCTCGATGCGCTTGTTGCCACCCAAGTTCGAGATATGAATCAGGCCGTCGGTTCCCGGGACGATCGAAACGAACGCGCCGAATGCAACGGTTTTGACCACGGTACCCAGGTAGTGCTCGCCTACCTTCGGCAACTGTGGGTTAGCAATTGCGTTGATCTTGTCGATCGCGGCGTCTGCTGCTTCGCCACTGGTTGCCGAGACGTACACGGTTCCGTCCTCTTCAATCGAGATGTCCGCGCCGGTTTCCTCGGTAATCGAGTTGATCATCTTGCCCTTCGGGCCAATGACCTCACCAATCTTGGAAACAGGAACCTTCACCGTGGTGATTTTCGGCGCCAACGAGCTCATGTCATCCGGCGAATCAATGACCTCTGCCATCGTGTCCAGGATGGTCTCTCGAGCATCATGCGCCTGCTTCAGAGCCGAAGCGAGCACGTCAGAAGGAATGCCGTCCAGCTTGGTATCAAGCTGCAGGGCGGTGATGAACTCGCGGGTGCCTGCCACCTTGAAGTCCATATCTCCGAACGCATCTTCCGCGCCCAGAATGTCCGTCAGAGCGACGTACTTCGTCTCACCATCGACGTCACCCGACACAAGGCCCATCGCAATACCCGCGACCGGAGCAGCCAGTGGCACACCAGCGTTGTACAGCGACAACGTCGATGCGCACACGGAGCCCATCGACGTCGAACCGTTGGAGCTCAGCGCCTCAGAAACCTGGCGAATCGTGTACGGGAAGTCTTCGCGCGAAGGTATCACTGGCAACAACGCGCGCTCTGCAAGCGCACCGTGACCGATTTCGCGGCGCTTCGGGGAGCCAACACGACCTGTTTCACCAGTCGAATACGGTGGGAAGTTGTAGTGGTGAATGTAACGCTTCGAAGTCTCAGGGCTCAGCGAATCGATTGGCTGTTCCATCTTCAGCATGTCAAGCGTCGTCACACCAAGGATCTGGGTCTCGCCGCGCTCGAACAGTGCCGAACCATGCGCACGCGGGACGAGTTCGACTTCAACACCAAGGTCACGGATCGCGGTCACGCTGCGACCGTCGATACGGTAGCCATCCTTCAGGATCTTGCCTCGAACAATCTCCTTCTGCAGTGCGTTGTACGCCGCGCGAATCTCCTTCACCACAGCAGCAACATCGTCGTCATCTTCGTCGACGTCGAGGCGGTCAAGCACATCTTCTTCGATGTCCTCGATGTACGCGTTGATCTTCTCTTCGCGCTCCTGCTTGCCAGCGATGGTCAGGAAGGAAGCGAGCTTCTTCGATGCCTTCTTCTCCACTGCTTCAAACACCTCATCGGTGTATGCCGGGAATAGCGGAAACTCCTTGCGTTCCTTGTCGAACTGAGCTGCAAGGTCGCGCTGCGCCTCACACAGCGTCTTGATGTACGGTTTCGCAGCCTCCAGACCGTCTGCGACGGTTTCCTCGGTAGGTGCAGGTGCGCCGTCAGCGATCAGCTTGACGACGTTCGCGCCAGCTCCTGCCTCAACCATCATGATTGCAACATCCGCTTCCGTCTTACGGCCACGCTTGCGCTCAACAATGCGGCCCGCAACAACCATCTCGAAGATGGCACGCTGGTGCTGCTCGTGATTCGGGAATGCAACCCACTGGCCTTCTGGGTGTTTATCGTCAGCGATCAATGCCATACGCACACCACCAACGGGGCCGGAAACCGGCAGGCCAGAAAGCTGCGTTGCCGCGGAAGCTCCGTTGATAGCGACAACGTCGTAGTACTCTTCCGGGGCGATCGACAGGACGGTAATCACGACCTGAACCTCGTTGCGCAGCCCCTTCACGAAGGTTGGGCGCAGTGGGCGGTCGATGAGACGGCAAGCCAGGATCGCCTCGGTGGATGGGCGGCCTTCGCGGCGGAAGAACGAGCCCGGGATACGGCCCGCGGCATACATTCGCTCCTCGACATCAACGGTCAGAGGGAAGAAATCAAAGCCTTCGCGGGGGTTATTCGACGCCGTCGTCGTCGCAAGCATCATGGTGTCATCGTCCAGGTAGGTCGTCACCGAGCCATCTGCCTGGCGAGCCAACTGGCCCGTCTCAAAACGAATGGTGCGAGAACCGAAATCACCATTGTCGAGCGACGCTACTGCTTCGGTAACCCCATACTCTTCATCAACGTGGATTTCGTACGAATTTCTCGGCTTAAAACTGCTCAATTGATCCCTCTCCTTGGATCTCCGGGCGATCATCGATGTCGCCGCTTTTGTGTCATTTAGAACGAAGCACACTCTACCACCCTGCCAGGGATTTCACCACGCTCCAGACACAGCTAAACCCCCGCCCTGAAAGCCAGAGCGGGGGTTTGAAGCCTTATGACGTGATTGTCTTAACGACGCAGGCCGAGACGAGCAATCAGGTCACGGTAGCGCTCCACGTTGTTCTCGCGCAGGTACTTCAGCAGACCACGACGGCGACCAACCAGCAGCAGCAGGCCACGACGGGAGTGGTGGTCGTGCTGGTGGAACTTCAGGTGCTCAGTCAGGTTGTTGATGCGCTCGGTGAGCAGCGCAACCTGCGCCTCCGGGGAACCGGTGTCAGTCTCGTGCACACCGTAGGTCTTCAGAATCTCTGCCTTTTTCTCAGCGTTCAGCGCCATGAAAAACTCCTCATTTGTTTCAGTCCGCATATACTTTGACCACTTTGTGCTGCAACTGCTGCGAACCACAGTCTCAACTCGCACAAAGCCTGGACTACTTTAGCTGCTGCGCGCCAGGTTGGTCAAACGTGTCATGAACTCATCGAGGAATCGATCAACGTCAACACCAACTGCAACCTGACTCGTCTTCTTCGGGTCATTCAGACGCTCCGGGTCCCCAATCGTTCGTCCACGAGTTGGCTCTTCGAGGTCCGTGCGCAGGTTTATACCAATGCAGTCAACCAGGCTGGGATCTATCGCAACTGCTACCGCCAACGGGTCATGCAGCCCGCACCCACCAAGATGCGGCGAAGTTGTTTCATATGCCTTGATGTAAAAGTCAGTCGCCTTTGCCAAGAAGTTGCCTTGAGACGTGCCCAACTCCTTCCACACCGCGGTTTCCTTCGACGTCAACAACGTCTGTAAAGTGACATCGAGCCCGATCATGGTGAGGTTCTGTGCCCTGCGCATCACAAAGTCAGCAGCTTCGGGGTCCTGATTGATGTTCGCCTCAGTGCACGTATTGACGTTTCCCGGCACGGTCAACGCACCGCCCATCATCACAATCCTGGCACTGTCTGCAAAGTCTTTATCGGCTTCCATGGCAGCTGCGACCGTCGTCAGAGGCCCGACAGGAACAACCACTAACTCGTCGCCGTAGCGGTGGAACGCGTCGACCATGAAGTCCACCGCGGAGGCTTCCTCGACAGCGCGATGGGCATCCGGAAGTTGCGCCTCCCCTATACCGTTTACGCCGTGAATGAACTGCGAAATCTCCAGAACTTCAAAGCTATCCTTGGCACGAGCATGCGTCGGGCCAGCGAACACGGGAATATCGGTGCGCCCGAATAACTCGAGAATCGCGAGACTGTTGCGAACACTATCAGCCACCGTGACGTTTCCATATGTCGATGTCACGCCGACAAGTTCCACTTCAGGTGAAGCCATAGCATATGCCAACGCCAACGCGTCGTCGATACCGGTGTCTACGTCGAGAATCATCTTGATGGTCACAGCAAAAACCTTTCAAGCAACACAGATCAGCAACGGCTTTATTCTACGGAATCAGCAACAGGCTCGCTTAAGAGCTCGCGGGTCCGGGAAACGTCCCGAGCCATGTGCTCCAGAAGCTCGTCAACGGAATCGAACTTGACCATGTCGCGAACCTTCGCCACGAATTCGACGCGGGCCATCCGATCGTAAAGGTCAGCATCTCTATCAAGCACGTAGGACTCGACACTGCGCCGCTTGTCACCGAACGTCGGATTAGTGCCGACTGAAATCGCAGCCGGGTAGCGCTTTCCCGGAACCATGTTCCCGCCGATGGGGGCATCGTCGATAATTGTGAGCCACCCCGCGTACACCCCATCCTTCGGGAGGGCAGAGACATCAGCAACATACTGATTCGCGGTCGGGTAACCGAGCTCGCGACCTCCTCGCCCAGCACCCCGCTCGATCGGACCCACAACGGAGAACGGCCTGCCCATGTAGTCCTTAGCCACGCTGATGTTGCCCTGCGCAAGCTCGTCCCGAATCGCCGTTGAACAAATTCTTGTCGCACCCTCTTTCAGCAGGCGGACTACCGTCACATCAACACCATTCTGCTCACCGAGCTGCACCATCGTCTGCGACGTGCCGGAAGCGTTACGTCCGAACGTAAAATTCTCGCCCACAAAGACATGACGAGCATGCAAGGTGCCCATCACTACTTTGTCGAAATAGTCTTGTGCACTCTCCCCCGCAAGCTCTTTGCGGAAATCGATAACAATCAGCGCGTCCACGCCAAGCTCAGCGATGAGCCGCGCCCGCTCCTCGAGTGGCATCAGCGCCGTGGGTGCGGCTTCCGGACGAAATACTGCTACCGGGTGCGGCTCAAATGTCATCACCACGCATGGCACCTGGAGACGCTTCGCCTCATCAACAGCTGCTTTGATCAGCATCTGGTGACCGCGGTGGACTCCGTCAAAGACCCCTATCGTCAGCACGGTGCCGTCGAGGGCACCAAACGATTCCGGGACAGCATTAAGACCGTGCAAAATATCCACGTGCAATAGCGTACGGCATACTAAAGAGCTATGAGTGATCCCCTCGCTACATCTGGAATTGTTGTCATCGATAAGCCACAAGGTCTCACAAGCCACGACGTGGTCGCACGCCTTCGCCGTGCTTTCGGGACCCGCAAAGTTGGTCATGCCGGCACCTTGGATCCGATGGCGACTGGAGTACTGGTTGTCGGTATCGAGCGCGGCACAAAGCTCCTCGCCCACCTCGTCGCGGAAACCAAAACGTACGAGGCAACCATTCGGCTCGGCGCCACCACCACGACGGATGACGCCGAGGGCGAGGTCGTCAGCACCTCCCCCACCGATGCAGTCACTGACGCCGACATTATCGACGCCATCGACAGCTTCCGCGGCGATATCATGCAGCGCCCCTCAAGCGTGTCCGCAATCAAAATCGACGGCAAGCGCGCACATCAGCTCGTCCGCGAAGGACACGATGTCGAGATCCCAGCCCGACCAGTAACAATTCATGAGTACAGCATTTTGGGCATCGCTCGCGTCGATACCTGGATTGACGTCGATGTCCGTGTGCACTGCTCCTCGGGGACGTACATTCGCGCGCTCGCACGCGATCTAGGTGAGACCCTACACACCGGCGGGCACCTGACTGCGCTTCGCCGAACCACAGTCGGGCCCTTTAACCTCGAGCACGCATTGGAGCTGGAAGACATCCAGGCTCACCCGCGCTTCAGCCTCACCCTCAACGAAGCCTGCGCTACCTGTTGGCCGGTACTGCCCGTCACCAACGATGAATACGACGCCCTCGCTATGGGCAAATGGCTCGAACCTCGCGGACTTTCGGGTGTACACGCTGCACAACGTGACGACGGCCGCGTCGTCGCCCTTGTGAAAGAATCCAAGAAGCGTCTTGCCACGGTGTTTGTCGCGCGCCCATCCACGCTGTAGTCAGCGCTAACGCCGTTTTTCGCGTTTGTCGCTACAACAGAAACGCAGAAGTGATGACGTAGCCAGCCCGGTGCACCCAGCGCCCCTCAAAGAACGGAGCGGGCGTCGGCCGCTCGAGAATGTACGAAACAAATGTTCCGTTCGGCCGGATATAGATTTCCGCCTGATCGAATTCCAACATCTTTCGCGCCAACGGGAACCAACACTTATATGTGGCCTCTTTCGCGCAGAACAGCAGCCGATCAGCCCAGAAGCAGCCCTCTGCCCGAAGTGCGTCCAACATCTCAAGCTCGGTTGGGCACGCGATTTGGGGCAATACGCCTTCCGGAAGCGGCTCCGCCAGCTCAGCATCAATACCGATAGAGCGCACCTTGTTGAGTGGCGCAACGACCGCCGCACGAAAACCATCCGTATGCGTCAAGGAGCCGCACACGCCGTCGGGCCACAACGGCATCCCAGCTTCGCCCCGCATGATGCGGTGAGGACCTTCGACCCCTAGTTCGTCGAGGGCGCGGTGCGCACACCAACGGGCATCGCCGAACTCCCCTTTCCGGATATCGACCGCTCCGCGGACAACGCCTTTCTCCTGCTCGTCGAGATTATCGTAATTGCGGAGATTATGGCCGTCATCGGTTCGAAGAGAGACGAACCGCGCAGAGGGAGGGAATAATGACAGATCGCGCACTAGCGGTTCACCTCCCAGACTGGGTACGGCCAACGATGTTCCTCTGGCCAGCGCTGCCACTCCCTGGGGTACCCCAACGACACTTCAATATGCGGAATGCCGTCTACATGTACGGTCCCCGGGATATGAAGGTGTCCGTAGACTACGGCCTGTGCCTGGAACCGCTTAGGCCAACTGCGCGTGTGCCGGGTCCCGCACCACATGGCAATGTCCCCGTAGAACAGGCGGTGCGTTGGCTCCTTTACCAGTGGCCAGTGGTTGACCAAGATCGTCTTCCCGTGCACGCGAGAAAGGCGCTTCGTTGTGTACGCCAAGCGCTCCCAGCACCACGCACGAGTATCTACAAATGGGCGGATAGCAAACTCGTCCGTCATCAGAATGTTGTTGTCGCGAGCTTTCTTCAGCGCGGCGTCGACACTTAAATGCTGAGGGCGAAACGAGTAGTCGTACAGAGTAAACAGTGGCGCCACCGTAATGCCGTGGAATACCGGGTACGGGTCCTCAGGCGTTACAACGCCGAGTTCTCGCATTGCCTGGACTAGCGCAACGTACTTATCACGGCCTCTGTAGCGTGATCGCTCGCTAGAGAACAGCTCGTGGTTTCCAGGGGCCCAGATGACTTTCTCAAACCGTTGAGCAAGTACACCCATCACGTTGACTATCAGCTCAAATTTCTCTGCAACATCACCCGCGACAATCAGCCAATCCCCCTCATGCCGCGGTTGAATGAGGTCGATCTTGGCCTGATTCGCCTTCACTGCAGCATGCAGGTCGCTGACCGCCCACAGTGTCGGACCTAGCATGACGTACTCACTCCTCTACCCCGGTGCGCGCCCACTTCATCGAACGGAACCGCCACAGCACTCCCACCAGACGCAACACGACTGAGACAAAATAGCCGGCCCACACACCCGCGAGACCCCACCCCAGCCACATGGACAACAACGTCAAAGGCAAAAATCCACCGAGCATTGCGCCAATCGAAAGGTTGCGCAGGAAGACAGCGTCACTCGCTCCAAGCAGCACCCCGTCGAGCGCAAACACCGCACCCCCCACAACGATCATCGCCACCAACCACCGCCAAGGGACAGCCAGCGCGTCTGCCATGCCAGGATCATGCGTAAAAATCGACTGGATTGGCCCATCGAACACAAGAAAAACCGCAGCGAGCACAACCGCAAACACCGTAGCGTAGCGCGTAACAGCTGCACCTGTCCCTCTTGCGCGCTCCACGTTTCCCTGCCCAAGTGCAGCCCCTGTAAGCGTCTGAGCTGCAATTGCGAGCGAGTCCAGCACGAGGCTCAGGAAGTTCCACAACTGCAGCAATACCTGGTGCGCGGCCAATGCGAAGACACCAAAACGACCAGCGACTGCAGTAGCGGCGAGCAACGAAATCTGAAAGGAGGCGGAGCGCAAAATCAAGTCACGTCCAAGCACCAACTGATGGGCAATGACATTGCACTGTGGGCGCCAAACAGCGCCCTCTCCTCGATGTTCCTTTACAAGCGCCCCAACGAATAGTGAAGCGGTAATTCCCATTCCTATTACGTTGGCCACAGCAGAGCCCACCAGCCCAAAGTGGTCAACAAGCAAAGGCAATAGAACCGCCCCGGGTACAAGACCGCACAGCGTCAACACAAACGGTAGCCTGGTGTTTTGCACTCCTCGCATCCAACCATTACCTGCCATAATCAGCAGCGTCAGCGGAATAGCGACCGCCGCGACATGCATCCACTGCGCCGCGTCAGCAGACGTTTCCGCATTCTGAGTCAACGCAAACGCGATGGGTTCGGCGAACAGCCAAATAATCGACGCCAATCCGAGGCCCACGAGTATTGCCACCCACGAAGCCTGGACGCCTTCCGCGACCGCATCAGCACGCCGACCTGCGCCGTAAAGACGCGAGCTACGCGCGGTAGTGCCGTAGGAAAGAAACGTCAGCTGCGTGGTCACCGTAGATTGCACCGCAGTACCAGCAGCGAGCGCCGCAAGCTCAACCGTGCCCAGCCTTCCAACCACAGCAGTATCCAGCAGCAAATACAGAGGATTCGCCGCAAGCACGCCGAGGGCCGGTAGCGCCAGGGCAAAAATGTCACGCGCCCGCACACCATGCGTATTCGTCATACAGGAGCAGCCTTACTCCGCAACGTATGCGTCATGCAATGCAGCCAGAAGCTGATCTTGTACCTGCTCTTTCGTTCCTTGCGCTGAGTACCCCGCAGCCGGGCGGTGACCACCCCCGCCGAGCGCACTTGCAACGACGGAGACATCTACCTTTGTCGAGCGCAAGGAAATCCCCCACCGCTCCGGGTGGAACTGCTTGAGTACAACCCCGACGTCACTGCCAACGAGGACACGCGCGTAATCAATTACGGCTTCAACGGCAGTTTGGCTCATCGCTTGCATCGCAGCTTCATCAATACACATGAACGAAACTGTGAGATCATCGACTTGGCGTGATTCCAAGCTTGCTAATGCACTACCCATCAAACGTAGGTCATCGGCCGTCATCTCGTCCGAAAGCTGCAGGGATATGTTCCTTGGATTGAGCCCGAATTCCAACAACTCTCCAGCAAGCGTATGCATTCTCGGGGAACCCCAACGGAAGTTACCTGTGTCGGTGACAAGCCCGGAATACAGGCAGTAGGCCAGTTCAGCATCTAACTCGACGCCGAGGTACGTGAACAGCTCCCGGATGATAGTCGTCGTCGATTCAGAATCGATAATGAGGTTCCGCGCTCCGAACCCGTCATTCGAACGGTGATGGTCAAGCACGATCACCCGCTCTTGCTGCGCCATAAGCTCAGATTGGTAGCATCCCGTTCGGTCTACCGAGGCACAATCAACCGTGACGATCAGCCCATCCGCTGGTAACGCTTCCCCATAGACGACCTCATCAACCCCCGGAATAGAGCGCAGGTTATTTGCGTGCGGGAATGGCTGGCCGATGTAAGCACTGGCTTCAATTCCGATCTGCCGCAATCCTCGAACAAGAGCGCACGCCGATCCAATCGCATCAGCATCGGGCTTGATATGGGCCAGCACCGCAACATTCGACGCGCTCTTAATGGCGCCAGCAACTTTGCTAAATTCAGCCTCTGCTTGGGGAAATAACAAAGCCATAGTGCCTACTCTTCAATCGTCTTATACGGGTTTTCCTCACCTGCTGGCTGGGCGTTCTCTCGCAGTCGCGCCAGCTCCTCATCGCGACGACGAGCTTTCTCCAGCAGCTCTTCCATCCGCGCCGAGGACTCCGGCACCGTATCAAGCTTGAACTCAATCGTAGGAGTAAAGCGGACGCTCAACTGGTCGCCAACGATCTTGCGGATCTGTCCTCGGTGACGGTGCAGCGCCTCTGCAGCCTGATCGTAATCCGGCTCGTCGTCGATATTCTTTCCGCGGACCGTGTAGTAGACAGTCGCATCATGTAGGTCGCCGGTCATCCGGACGTCCGTAATAGTCACCAATTCGAGGCGACGGTCTTTCACTTCACGCTCTATCGCCGAAGCGACGATCATTTGGATCTGCTTCGCCAGGCGCTGCGCGCGAGGGTTCTCTGACATTTCGTCTCCTTTACTTCATTGGCACTAAACCTCCGAACAGTCTACCCTGCTACGACGCAGCCCACTACTTCAAGAAAAGAAACGGCCCTGCTCACTTCGCATTTGCGAAAGAGCAGGGCCGTTATCTCTCTACCGGCTAGTCGCGGGGGACTTCCACCATCTCGTATGTCTCGATGATGTCGTCGACCTGGATGTCCGGGTAGGACAGCACCATGCCGCATTCGTAGCCCTTTGCAACCTCTGTTGCGTCGTCCTTCTCGCGTCGCAGCGAGTCGATGGTCGCGTCCGAGGTAACAACGTTGCCGTCGCGCACGAGGCGAATCTTCGCTCCACGCTTGACCTTGCCTTCGGTAACCATGCAGCCTGCGATGAGGCCGACAGAAGATGCCTTGAAGATCTGACGGATCTCGGCCTTGCCCAGGTCCTTCTCTTCGTAGATCGGCTTCAGCATGCCCTTCAGGGCTGCCTCGACTTCCTCGATCGCCTTGTAGATCACCGAGTAGTAACGAATCTCGACGCCCTCGTTGTTGGCTTCTTCCGTGGCCTTGCCCTCAGCGCGGACATTGAATGCCACGATGACAGCGTCGGAAGCGGCCGCGAGCACGACGTTGGTCTGGGTAACAGCACCGACGCCACGGTCGATGATGTTTACCTCGACTTCGTCGTCGACCTCGATCTTGAGCAGCGCCTCCTCCAGAGCTTCCACCGAACCGGCGTTGTCGCCCTTGAGGATGAGGTTGAGCTGGCTGGTCTCCTTGAGCGCCTGATCCAGGTTCTCCAGAGAGACGCGCTTCTTGTTGCGCGCCTGCATAGCAGCGCGATGACGGGCGTCGCGCTGCGCAGCGATCTGGCGGGCAACACGGTCGTCCTCGACTACCAGGAGGTTGTCGCCTGGACCAGGAACGCCATTGAGGCCTTGTACCTGTACCGGGCGGGACGGGCCAGCCTCTTCAACGTCGTTGCCCCACTCGTCGACCATTCGGCGGACACGGCCGAAGTTGCCGCCCACAACGATGGAGTCGCCGACGCGCAACGTACCGCGCTGCACGATAACGGTGGAGACTGGGCCACGGCCACGGTCGAGGTGCGACTCGATAGCCACGCCCTGTGCATCCATGTCCGGGTTCGCCTGCAGCTCGAGAGCTGCGTCGGCGGTCAGCAAGACTGCCTCGAGCAGTTCATCGATGCCGGTGCCCTGCTTCGCGGAGATGTCGATGAACATGGTGTCACCGCCGTACTCCTCCGGAACCAGTCCGTATTCGGTCAGCTGACCACGGATCTTCTCCGGCGAAGCCTCCGGCTTATCCACCTTGTTCACTGCAACCACGATAGGCAGGTCTGCAGCCTTGGCGTGGTTGATAGCCTCAACCGTCTGTGGCATCACGCCGTCGTCAGCAGCGACAACGAGGATAGCGAGGTCGGTCGACTTCGCACCGCGGGCACGCATTGCCGTGAACGCCTCGTGACCTGGGGTATCGAGGAAGGTGATCTTACGCTCAACGCCCTCCAGCTCAACGGTGGTCTGGTACGCACCGATGCCCTGGGTAATACCGCCGGCCTCGCCGCGCCCAACGTTGGCGCGACGAATTGTATCCAGCAAGCGGGTCTTACCGTGGTCCACGTGACCCATGACAGACACCACTGGTGGGCGCTGTTCAAGGTCCTCTTCGGTGCCTTCATCCTCACCGAACTGGAGGTCGAAGGACTCGAGAAGTTCGCGGTCCTCGTCCTCAGGAGAGACGATCTTAACCTCGTAGTTAATTTCGGCACCGAGTAGCTGCAGCGTCTCCTCAGGAACCGACTGCGTTGCCGTTACCATTTCACCAAGGTTGAACAGCGCCTGCACCAGGTTCGATGCTTCGGTACCGATCTTGTCAGCGAAGTCAGCCAAGGTCGCGCCCTGACGCAGACGCACAGTCTTGCCACCGCCATCGGGAAGACGTACGCCACCGATAACGTTTGGTGCGTGCATCTCTTCGTACTCGGCCCTCTTCTGACCCTTCGACTTACGACGACGCCCTGGTGCGCCACCTGGACGGCCGAATGCACCAGCGGTTCCGCCACGACGTCCACCGCGACCGCGGAAACCGCCGCCCTGTGGGCCGCCCGGGCCGTGTCCACCACGGCCGCGGCCGTGCCCACGACCACCACGGTTGTCCGACCCAGCCGCCTTGCGTGGCATTTGCGTTGGCGACGGTGCCGCTGCCATATCTGCTGGGGACGGACGACGGCTACCTTGACGCTGCGCGCCAGTCCCGCGACCCTGGCCCTGGTTCTGCCCTGGGCGTGGGCCACCCTGCCCACCACGACCAGGCTGACCACCACGGCCACCCTGTGCACCGCGACCACCTGGACGTGGAGCTGGTCGTGCTCCACCGGTGTTGGAAGAAAATGGGTTGTTGGCTACCCGTGGGCGGCCACCCGGCTTCGGCATCGGTCGCGGCATACCCGACGGCTTCGGTGCTGCAGGTTTCGCTGCGGCAGGCTTCGGAGCCGCTGGCTTTGCAGCACTTGGCTTCGGTGCTGCTGGCTTTGCTGCTGCAGGCTTCGGGGCAGCTGGCTTAGCAGCGCCGGGCTTTGGAGCGGCTGGTGTGGCAGCACCGGGCTTTGGTGCCGCAGGTTTTGCAGCACTTGGCTTTGGTGCCGCAGGCTTTGCTGCTGCAGGCTTCGACGCCTTACCAGCGGGCTTCGCTGCATCCTTATCCTTCGCGGATGCTTCTTCTCCGCCACCATTCTTTTGCTCGTACAGTGCCGTCATCTTCTTGACGACGGGAGGCTCAATGGTGGAGGAAGCTGTCTTTACGAATTCGCCCTCTTCCTTCAGAGTGGCGAGTAGTTCCTTGCTTGTTACGCCGAGTCGTTTTGCAAGCTCGTGTACGCGTAGCTTTCCGGGCACGTGTCTCCTCTTAGTTGGGCTAGAGGGCGGCACCGGAAACGGCGACCGGCCTCTAGACGTTGATTATGACTTTCATCGCTGATGCTGCTTCATTGTTGCGTTCTCATCAGTGTTCGGTCTTCCTTACTTCTGTTGGGTCTTTCGCCTTTTCAGCGAGGTACTTGTGTACATGACCTACGTCCGCAGGAGCGGACAGACGGAGGGCGCGAGAGAAAGCTCTACGCCCTTCCGCCAGCTTTAATGCATCCCATGTAGGGGTTATCCACGCTCCCCGCCCAGGTAATGATCGGGTGGGATCTGCAAGAACAACACCTGGAACAGTACCGTCAGCAACAACCCGGAGCAATTCCCTATCTGGAAGTTTCCGGCCTGTGGCTATACAGGTGCGACGACGGATTGAGCGTTCGCTCGCTGAAGTCATCCACACCCTTCTTCCACATACTCGACATTGCTGAACGGCTATCGCGTGGCCAACACCACGATGGGAAAATTAGCCACGGACCAGCCTACGCCACTTTGCCAAGTTTTTATAAGCGTTGTGTGAATTCCCGACACAGAGGCCAGGATCTGGCGTCGTTAATCTGCGGCTGCGTCGGAGTGGATGTCGATCTTCCAACCGGTAAGGCGAGCAGCCAGACGTGCGTTCTGCCCCTCCTTGCCAATCGCAAGTGACAGCTGGTAGTCGGGCACGGTAACACGCGCTACTTGCGCCACTGGGTCGACGACCTCGACCTTGACAACCTTTGATGGCGCCAGTGAGTTACCAACATACGTAGCCGGATCCTCTGCCCAGTCGATGATGTCGATCTTTTCCCCACCGAGCTCCTTCATCACGTTTGAGACACGCGAGCCGCGCGGGCCGATGCATGCGCCTTTCGCGTTGACACCCTTCACCGTCGCCCGTACAGCGATCTTGGAGCGGTGCCCCGCCTCACGGGCAATGCCCACGATCTCAACGGTGCCATCTGCGATTTCCGGGACCTCAAGCGCGAACAACCCGCGCACGAGCTCAGGGTGCGTGCGCGACAGGCTTACCTGCACACGACGGTCAGACTTATTGACGCCAACTACGTACGCCTTAATGCGGTCACCGTGCTTGAGCGTTTCGGAAGGGATCTTTTCTGCCGGGATGAGCAGGCCATCCTGTGGATCGGCTTCGGTTCCAAGCTGCACCACGGAGATTCCGCGTGCTTCCGCTTGCGCGTCCCGCTGCACGATGCCTGAGACAACAGTACCTTCAGCGCCGGAGTACTCCTCGTACACGCGACCAGCTTCGACGGCCAATAGCTTGCCCTTGATGGCGTCGCGCACGGCCCTCGCACCGATTCGAGAAAAGTTGACCGGGGTGGCGTCGTACTCCGAGATAATTTCGCCCTCAGCGTCGAGCTCAGAAACCATGACGGCAACGTCACCGGTTTCGGAGTCGATGTCGACGCGCGCCTTGTGGTGTTCATCCTGGGGGTGCTCCAGGTTGTCCGTGTACGCGAAGAGCAGCGCCGAGGCGATGGTCTCGAGTAGTTCGTCGAACCCAATTCCTTGCTGTGCTTCGATGTTCTTCAAGACTTGGACGTCAATATTCACTTGTCTTCCTCCGGATCCCTTACAGGGTTGCTGCTACTTCTGCTTCTTCAAACGTCGCCTCGCTGAGTTCTCGCTCAGCAGCGGGCGGCGTGTTGAACTCAATTTCTACCACCGATTTCGGCATTTCGGAAACTTCCAAGATTTGCACCGCCGGGGTCTTCTTCCCTGCCTCGATCAGCGCGACCTTCGTTTCCTCGGAGTTCATCGCGCCAATGCGCCAGATAGAACTCTGGCCGTTGGTGTCGTTGAGCTTCACCAACCGTCCGCGGTTACGACGCCAGTGGCGCGGTGCTGTGAGCGGTAAGTCGACGCCTGGGGTGGTCACTTCCAGCGTGTAACCAGCACCGAATGAGAACGCTCCGACTTCTTCCTGTTCGTCGAGGAACTCCCCGATTTCGTTGGACACTACCTCGAGCTCGTCGAGCGTTGGACGCGCATCGGCATCAAGCGCGATGACAATCTGGGATTTCTTGCCAGCCTTCACTGCCTTGACGTGTTCGATGTCCATGTTGTGGCGTTGGGCCAGCGGCTCAATGAGTGTCTCTAGTTCTTGGGGAGTTGGAAAAGCCATGTGCCCACCATAGCGCGACGCAAACGTGCTAGCGTTTTCCCCGTGAAAAAATTGCTGGTTGCTGTTCTTGCGGTGCCGTTGTCGCTGACGCTTTCGTCGTGCGACCTTCTCGGTGTTGTTGGGCCCCGCCCCGACAAAGCAGTGCTTGGCCTTGCGCAACAGGCGACTGCGGATGCGCGCAGTCTTTCGGATCCAGCACTCGCTGAGCTTCGTGGCAAGCAGGCGGATGAGCTTTTTGGAGAGGTTGCGCGACTCTGCGGCAACATTGACGCGGAGTTGCCGCGCAGCTGCGAGTTTTCCACCGGTCCTGGTGAAGCCGTGGGCGTCAGCGACGATGCAGCTCTGCAAGAGTTCGTCGAGCAGTCCGTGACAGCTTCTTTGGAGAAGGTTCCAGCGCAGTCGCGAGACTTAGTTGCGGCGCAGGCCGTCGACATCATCGCGGCAATCGGCCCCGAACTCGACGCTGAGGACGTCGCCGCACTGCAAAACAAGGGCGATATCGAGCTTGCCAGTGCGGCGCTCAAAACAGAGTACGAGTTCCTCTATGGGCTGGGGCTGGCAAAGGCATATGCGGATGCGCCGCTGCACGCGCGTATCGCCACGTTGGAGGACGCCTCCGATGTGCGCGTCGCGTTCCTGCGCAGCGCACTGCGCGATGCTGACTCGATTCCAGTCGCAGCAGCTGGGTATCAACTCGCCCACGATGATGCGCTCAATGATGCAGCAGATGCCGAAGCGCTTGTCGACGCCCTCTCCGCCCAGCTCACCAATACCTGGAGGGGAACCGTATCCCAAGCCAGCTCTTCCGAGTGGAAACAACAAAGCCTTATGCTTGCCGCGCACGCGCAGCAAGCATAAGGCTCCTTGCTACTGCCGAATTAGCTTTCGGCGATGAGCTGCTGCAGCTTCGCCACAACCTCACCAGCTGGGACCTCAAGGGTCTCGCCGCCGCGGATGCGAAGCTCAACGATGCCGTCGGCGAACGAGCGACCGAGGATCACAACGAACGGCATGCCGAGCAATTCGGCATCCTTGAACTTGACGCCCGGGGACACCTTTGGGCGGTCGTCGTAAAGAACCTCAATGCCCTTGTCGCTGAGTTCCTGCACGAGTGCGTCGCCGGCTTCCATGGCTGCCTTGTCCTTGTTCGCAACGGCGACGTGCACCTGGTACGGCGCGACTGCAGCTGGCCACACAAGCCCCTTTTCGTCGTGCTTCTGCTCGGCAACGACGGCCATCATGCGGGAGATGCCGATACCGTAGGAACCCATGGTAGGGACAGCACGCTTGCCGTTTTCGTCCAGGATCTGCACGTCCATCGCTTCGGTGTACTTGCGACCAAGCTGGAAGATATGGCCCAGTTCGATGCCACGGGCGAGCTTCACAGTGCCGTTGCCGGACGGTGAGGGGTCGCCTTCCTTGATCTCGGCGGCTTCGATAAACCCGTCAACGGTGAAGTCGCGGCCAGCAACGAGGCCGACGACGTGCTTCTGAGGAGCGTCTGCACCGGTGATCCACGCGGATCCTTCCACTACGCGCGGGTCCGCGAGGACGCGTACACCGTTGGCTTGCAGTGCGCGCGGCCCGACGTAGCCCTTGACCAGGAAGTCACTCTTTGCGAAGTCCTCGTCGCTGGCCAGCTCAAACGTGGCTGGTTCCAGGGAAGCTTCCAGGCGCTTTTCGTCGAGCTCGCGATCGCCCGGGATCACAATGCCGACCAGTTGCGGGCCAACCGGCTTACCGTTGTCGTCGAGCACGCGTGGGTCGTCGACCTTGATCATCATGCACTTCAGGGTGTCGGAGGCTTCGGCAGGGCGGCCGTCGATAAGCACTCCTGCTTCCTGCGCCCACTCCACGAGTGCCGCGATGGTCTCGGAAGCTGGGGTGTCGTGCTCGACGGCCTCCGGCAGCCCTTCAGTCGGGCGAGGTTCAGGCGCAACCGTGGCCACTGCCTCAACGTTGGCGGCGTAATCTCCCGCGGTCGACACAGCAAAGGTGTCCTCGCCGTTCTCGGAGTACGCAAGGAACTCCTCGGATGCGGAGCCACCCATCGCTCCGGAGGTTGCCTTGCAGATCTCATAGCGGATGCCAACGCGGTTAAAGATGCGCTGGTAGGTCTCACGATGCTTGGCGTACGAGTTGTCCAGGCCTTCGTCCGACATGTCGAAGGAGTAGGAGTCCTTCATTACGAACTCGCGGCCGCGGAGAATCCCGGCGCGTGGGCGTGCTTCGTCGCGGTACTTGGTCTGGATTTGGTAGAGCGTGACCGGGAAGTCCTTGTAGGAGGAGTACATGTCCTTGACTGCCGCGGTGAACATCTCTTCGTGGGTTGGGCCGAGCAGCATGTCGGCGCCCTTGCGGTCTTTGAGGCGGAACAGGTCGTCGCCGTATTCGGTCCAGCGATTGGTCAGCTCGTATGGTTCGCGTGGAAGAAGCGCTGGGAACAACAGCTCTTGTGCGCCCATGCTGTTCATTTCTTCACGGACGATGCCCTCGATCTTGCGCAGCGTGCGAAGCCCGAGGGGCAGCCAGCTGTAGACGCCCGGCGCGGCGCGACGGACGTAGCCTGCTCGGACGAGCAGTTTGTGGCTGGGGACTTCGGCATCGGCGGGGTCCTCGCGCAGTGTGCGCAGGAATAGCTCTGACAGGCGTGTAATCATGGGGCATATCTTAGCGCTAGGGTGAGTTGCATGTTGATCCTGCTCCCTCCTTCCGAGACGAAGGCGCCCGGCGGCGAGCGCGACGCCATGTCTGTCTCCTTCCCTGCCCTTGATTCGGTGCGCGCTTCGCTTATCGACGACCTCTCCGCAATGGACGTGGACGAGATGATGGGGTTGCTGAAGATCCCGAAGACGAAGCGGGAGGAGGCGGTGGAGAATCAGTCGCTGCGCACTGGTCCGGTGATGCCTGCGATTTATCGCTATACGGGGGTGTTGTATGACGCGCTTGATCCTGAGACGTTGCCGGATGCTGCGATTCGCCGTTTGGCGGTTGGCTCGGCACTGTTCGGTGTTGTGCGTGCTGATGACATGATTCCGCGCTACCGGGTCTCTGCCTCGTCCAAGGTTCCGGCTGCGGATGGGTCGCTGCCGACGATGCGGGCTCGCTGGGGGTCAGCGATTTCGGAGGCGCTTTCGCTGGAGCCGTTCGTGGTGGATATGCGCTCTGGCGCGTACGAGAAGCTGGGGCCTGTCGATGGTGCGGTGACGGTCCGGGTGGAGTCCGTTGCCCCGGATGGGTCGCGCAAGGTGGTCAGCCACTTTAATAAGCATTACAAGGGGTTGCTGGCCAGGGCGCTGGCGTGTGGGCCGGAGGTGGCGTCGATAAGTGAGGTCGCCGAGGTTGCCGAGGCCGCGGGTTATGCTGTCGAGGTTCATGGTTTGGTGCTGACGCTTGTGGTGGAGGAAACGTAGATGGGTGCGCCGGTGAACTGGAAGCCGTGGGGTGTTGCTGTCATTGTGCTGCTGGCGCACGTGGCGCTGTTGCTGCTGTACTGGGACAGTATTCCTGACCCTGTTGCGACGCATTTTGACGCGTCGGGCCAGGCGGATAGTTGGGAGCCGAAGACGATGCTGCACGTGCTGATGATGCCGCTGGTTTCGGTGGCGACTGCCCTGTTGATGTTTGCATGCCTTCCCCCACGTGAGCTCGCACAGCCGCAGCCGGTCGATGGGGCTGCCTCCGTACCGTATTCGGCGAGTATTGCGCAGCGAGTGGAACAGCTTGTGCACATGACCTGGCGCTTCATGGGGTGGTTCGCGGTGGCGATTGCTGTCGCGTTTCTGGTCAGCGACGTCACGACGCGGCTGCCGGCGTTTGCCCACATGCAGTGGCTTGCCCCCGCTATTTGGGTGGCGTTCACCATCCTGGTTGTCGCGGGAAGCCTCGTCTTGATGGTGCGGCTGACGTCCTCGAAGAAGATCGAACCCGATGCGGAGGAGATGGCCCGCGCTGATGACGAGTTTCTCGTGGGTATGTACAACGACCCGAACGATCCGATGGCCGCAGTATCGATTTCGTCTCGCCCGACTCGCATCATCATCAACCGTGGGCAGCGGCTGGGCAAGCAGTATTTAATGCGGATGGTGGTCTCGATCGTGGTGTACACGCTCTTCACCGTGCTGGTGGCCATGCTATGAAAAAGGTGTTTGGGCTCCTCGCTGCGATTGTGCTGCTCGCTGTCGGCAGCTGGGTCTGGCAGCAAGTCGATGCCCCGGAAGTACGCGTAGCGAGCGTCGTCGATGGCGACACAATCGTTGTGGATGGCCCCGGTGGGCAAGAGCGCGTTCGCCTGCTCGGGATTGACACTCCGGAGCGTGGCGAGTGCTTAGCTGACGATGCAACCCGGCGTCTCGAGGAGCTCCTCCCCGAAGGCACGGGCGTACGCCTCGAATACGACCAGGAGCGCACCGACCGCTACGGGCGCACACTTGCCGGAGTGTTTCGCGACGGCCAATTCGTCAACGCCGTGATGGTGTCCGAGGGGCTTGCCCGCGTCGTCGAGTACGCGCCGAACACGAAGTTCACGCAGCGCCTCGAGGCAGAGGCCGCACCTGCGGTGCGCGATTCCCTCGGCATCTACGGTCTTGGGCCTGAGTGCTGGTTTACCGAACCCACGCAACAGGTCACCTTCGAGATGCTCACCACCGGCATCGAGGAGCTCGAGCGCTCCCCCGGCGACCGCGGGCTTGCCGGCCGCTGCCAGCACTACGTCGACGCACTGCGCGACAGCGTGAAGCGCACGCGAAACTTCACGTTCCGCGAGCCCGCCATGGAGTACCTCGACGAACAGCAACGCCTTATCGACGAGCTGTCAAAACCGTAAACTTCGAGTTCCTCGCCACCTGCTCCACCTGTGCAAAACGCTTCGTGACCTGGGCACGGTATGGCAGGTGCGAGTTGAACACTATGAAGAGCTGACCGCCCGGTTTCAATAGGCGATGCGATGCGTCCAGCAGATGCTCCACCAGCGTCGTGTCCACGGTCGTGCCCGCGTGAAAGGGCGGGTTGAGCGCCACGGTATCGAAGGAGGCGTCGGCAAACTTGCTTCCGGCATCATCCCAGGTCGCGTCAATACCGATCGCGCGGGCGGAAAGCACCGCGTCCGCATCAGCATCCGTGGCATACACCTCCCCCTCAAGCCCCTTCGAAACAGCCCCATTGCCGCAGCCCAAATCCAGCAGCGCGCCGGGGGCGTCCGGAAGGCACGACCGCAGCAGCTGCCCGCCGTAGTCCGCCCACGCACCTGCGAAAACACCACCGATAGCGACGAACCCGTTTGCTTCTACCGGCGTGTAGGACACTTGCTGCGGCCCGTATGCGGCCAAGCAGCGGAACTTGCCTTTGCCCCGCGTGGCGTGCACCTGCGCGAAGGACTGCGCCAGCACACCATTCATGGTGCGGCTCAGGTGCTTGTTGTTCGCCCCCAACACTACGTCCGCCTGCGTAAACCCTGCGCCCGCGATACTGCGCGCGAGGTAGTCAAGGCGCGCGAGCGACTTCGGTATCTCTCCCAACGCAACGCACGAACCGGACAACCCCGCCAGGTACTCGTCGAGGCGCTGATCACCAACGACCTCTGCGCCCAACGCTGCTGCTTGCTGGCAGCGGGAGTAGTCCGTGTCCGCGACGATGACGCGCTTCCCGCTTTCCACACCGGCATGCACAAGCGCCCCGGTCGGGTCGTTGCACACGATGAGGATGTCGGCTGATCCGAACCCCTCGAGTTCCCTCACCTGCCCCCAGATCAGCCGGTCAAGCGCGCGCACGGCCACTTACCTCCCACTGCGTCAACACCAGGTACTGCTGCATGTTCTCTCCTTTTGCTCCTTGCCCAGACAGTTTAGGCTGTTGGCATGCATTACCCCGAGCTCCACCAACACTTTGCGGAAACACTCCCAGGCATGGTCGGCACGGTGGCGCCCACGCACTTCCCCAACGCCCAGGTGAGCTACCTCAACGAGTCAGTCGCGTCCGAGCTCGACCTCGACACGGAGTGGCTCCGAAGCGATGAGGGCATCGCCTGGATGACAGGTGCGACGGGCGGCGTTGCAACCGCCTACGCAGGCCACCAATTCGGCGCGTTCGTGCCCCTGCTTGGCGACGGCCGCGCAACCCTCCTCGGCGACCGCAACGGGTACGAGATCCAGCTCAAGGGAAGCGGGCGCACCCCTTTCTCCCGCCCGGGCTCCGACGGGAAGGGCCCACTGACCGCAATGCTGCGCGAGTACCTGGTCTCGGAGCATATGCACGCGATCGGTGTTCCAACCACACGCGCACTGGCCGTTATCAGTACCGGGGAGACGATCATGCGCAACAGTGGCCCCGTTCCAGCGGGCATTGTGGTCCGCGTCGCGCGCTCCCACCTACGCGTTGGCTCGGTGCAGTACGCAGCAACTCAGTCCCATGAACTCTTGGAAGCCGTCGTGCACGCCGCGGGTTTCGATGCTGCGGAAAGGCTGCTGGAAGGGGTCGTCGACAAGCAACTTGAACTGGTAGCGCAGTGGATGCGCTACGGGTTCGTGCACGGCGTCATGAACACGGACAACACCGCGCTCAGCGGCGAAACCATCGACTACGGACCCTGCGCCTTCACCCAAGGGTTTGACCCGCACTCATGCTTCTCATCCATTGATCGGCATGGACGCTACTGCTTCGGAGCCCAGCCAAACGTGATCGCATGGAATCTAGTGCGACTCGCGGAGGGGCTCTTGCCACTGATGTCGGAATCGCGGGCCAACGAGATCCTTACCACTATCCCTGAGCGCTGGGAGGGCGCAGTCGGGCGCTGGTTCGGGCCGGAAGGCCTCGATGCAGTAGTAGGTGTCGACGACCTCGCTGACTACAACCGTAAACCCGGTGTGAACGGACGCCCAGGTCCGTTGTATGTGCCAAAAAACTTCGCGCTACAAGACGCACTCGACGCGGTCGAGCACGTTGGCGACTACAGTCCGTTCACCGCTTTGCTCCAGGCAGTCACCCACCCATACGACCCGGACGCCGGGGAGCCGTGGATGCTCGAGAAGGAACCTGACGGCGCATTCACGACGTTTTGCGGAACGTAAAAGCCACACGGCGCCGGTACAACCGGAAGCTGTGTGGCCAATACTTTCAAGCGGCTACTACGCCTGCAGACCAAGCGTCTTTTGCGTCCACTCCCACTGCTTCTCGTACGCTGCCTTATCCTCGCGCAGCGATACACCATAGGTCGGGAACATCTCACGCAACTTGTCGCCCCAAGAGACCATGCGCTCGCCGAAGCAACGCTCCAGCAGCTCAATCATCGCTGCCGGGGTAATCGACGCACCCGGCGATGCACCCAGGATGCCTGCGATCGTGCCATCCTGGTCGTTGACCAGTGCGGTACCGAACTCGAGCGAACCAAACTTCGGTGCACGTGCCGGCTTAATCACTTGGACACGCTGGCCTGCGACAGCCACATCCCAGTCGGCAGGGTTTACCTCCGGGTAGTACTGACGCAGCACGTCGATCTTGCCGTCAAAATCGCGGAAAACTTCCTCCACCAGGTACTTCACCAAGCCGATGTTTGACGCAGCGACACCAAGGTAGGACGGAATGTTATCCGGACGAATCGACTTAAACAGGTCCAAGTATGAGCCCTTCTTCAAGAACTTCGGGCTCCAACCACCGTACGGGCCAAACAGTAGTGACTGCTCACCGTCAACAACGCGGAGGTCAAGGTGAGGAACGGACATTGGGGGCGCGCCCACCTTTGCCTTGCCGTACACCTTCGCTTGGTGCTGCGCAACCAGCTCCTGGTTGTTGGTACGCAGCCACATGCCGGAAATCGGGAACCCGGCGTAACCATGCACCTCCGGCACGCCTGCCTTACGCAACAAGTCGAGCGCGTAGCCACCCGCACCCACGAACACGAAACGCGCACGCGCGACATGCTTGTCGCCTGTGTGGACATTGCGGACGGTGACATTCCATAGCTTGCCCTCGCGCTTAAGATTCACTACTTCGTGCCCATAGTGGATCTGGGTACCAGCCTTCTCGGAGGCGTCGAAGAACTGACGGGTTAGCGCCCCATAGTTAATGTCAGTGCCAGCATCCATCCATGAAATCGCGACTGGCTCAGCACCAAAGTCGCGGCCCTTCGCCATCAGAGGAAGCTTCTCAGCAAACTTGTCTTCATCCGCCGAGAACTGCATACCCGGGAACATGTGGTTCGCAGACAAGGCCTCGTAACGGCGACGCAGGTAGTCTATCTGGTCCTGCCCCTGCGCGAACGAAACGTGCGGGACTGGGTGAATGAACTCGCTCGGATCCCCAAGCTTGCCGTTCTCAATTTGATGGGACCAGAACTGGCGTGCAGTCTGGAACTTCTCATTAATCGCGAGCGCCTTCGTGATCTCAATCTTGCCGTTCTTTTCAGGCGTGTAGTTCAACTCACACAGCGCAGAGTGCCCGGTACCCGCATTGTTCAGCGGGTACGAGGACTCTTGCGCTGGCCCTTCAAGACGCTCATACACTGCTTGAGTCCACTCCGGCTCAAGCTCCCGGATCATTGCTCCCAGCGTGGCACTCATAATTCCGGCGCCGATATGCAGTACGTCGACCTCATCAACGTACTGGATGTTGCCCGTCTCAGACATTAGTAATATTCCCTCTTCGATCCATATCGTTGTACGAGTGCAACGCACACCTCAAGCAGGTGCGTAACCTCTCTAACCATACGCTTGTTGGCTGAACAGTTTCCACCTTACGTTACCCCTTATGCCCACATTTTGTGTTTGCTTCATACTTGCAGCCACCCCACCTCCTACACCCACCCCCACCCCCCCTAGACCAAATGGTAAACATGGCTCCTTGCGCAGCCCAAGCAAGTTCCTAGCCAGTCCGTTACCATTGCTACATGGCCAAAATTAGGAGCAACCACTGGCAACCAGACATATTGGGGGACGGATTCGAACAACTTACGCTCCCCCTCGGGGAAGACCCTGATACCCACCAGCCGGTCGTAGCGACACTCGTACGAATGACCTCGCCACCGCCGCCCAAACCGGGACAACCAGCCTTGCTCTGGATTCATGGCATGTCCGATTACTTTTTCCAGGATCATGTCGCCGAACACTTCCACGAACAGGGTTATCCATTTTATGCACTCGACCTTCGTCGCTGCGGGCGCTCACGGCAGCGAGGTGAGCGCTGGCACTACACCCGGGACATGTCCCACTATTTCCCGGAAATCACAAAGGCGGTGCAGTACGTAGCCCAGGAACACGGCCAGGTGGTACTCCTCGCACACTCTACGGGTGGTCTTATCGCGCCTCTCTGGGCCGATGAGATGCGCCGTAACAACCCCGAAGTCCACGATCCAATAGCGGGCATCATTCTGAACAGCCCCTGGCTTGACCTGCAGTTTCCGAAAGCGCTGACGACGGCATTCAAACCAGTCATTAATGTTTTGGGGCGAGTGGTCCCACTGCTCCCGCTCCCCGGCGGAAGTCTTACGGCCTACGGTAAATCTCTCCACTACGAGGATCATGGTTCATGGTCCTTCAACAAGCAGTGGAAGCCGATCTCTGGGCATCGGAAATATTTCGGCTGGATGCGCGCTGTAATCCAGGCGCAGGCAAAGATTCACTCGGGAACGGTCAACGCGGGTGTTCCAACGCTGGTCCTGCATTCCTCGCATTCTTTTTTGAAAAACGAATACACCCCGGCGGCCGATACCGCGGACACCATCTTGGACGTCGACCAGATCAGCTACTGGGCACCCCACGTTGCGGACGACACCACCACCGTCGCCATCGATGGCGCCCGCCACGACGTGTTCCTCTCTGAGCCGTACTCACGCACAGCCGCCTATCGCGCCTCCATCCAGTGGCTGCAGACCCTCACAACACCTAAGGAGTAACCAATGAGCATTCACGTAGACGAACACTTTGACCTCATTATTATTGGCACCGGTTCCGGTAACTCGATCCTTACGCCAGAGTTCGACGATAAGAAGGTAGCCATCGTCGAGGAAGGTACTTTCGGCGGCACGTGTCTGAACGTCGGCTGCATTCCTACAAAGATGTACGTCCTCGCCGCCGACGCCGCCTACCAGGCCCGCACTTCCAAGAAGCTCGGTGTTGACCTCGAATATCGAGGCGTCGATTGGCCCTCCATCGTCGATCGTGTCTTCACCGAGCGCATCGACAAGATCGCTGAGGGCGGCGAAGCCTACCGCCGCGGCGACGAGTGCCCCAACGTCACCGTTTTCGACCAGCACGCGCGGTTCGTCGCCCCAAAGACTATCTCCACTGGCATCGGCAACAAAGCGCGCACGATCTCCGCGGATCAGATCGTGATCGCGGCGGGCTCCCGCCCATTCATCCCCGAGTGGGCAAAGAACGTGCCCTTCCACACCAACGAAGACATCATGCGCCTTCCGGAGCTCCCCAAGTCCCTGACGATCGTTGGCGGCGGTTTCATCGCGATGGAGTTCGCCCACGTCTTCGATGCCCTAGGCACCAAAGTCACTGTGGTGAACCGCTCACCATTCCTCCGCACCTTAGATAAGGACATCACGCAGCGCTTCAATGAGCTCGCCCAAGAGCGTTTCGACGTCCACTTCGGCAACGTCCGCGACGCTCAACACAACGACGACGGTGTAACCCTCACGCTCGACGACGGCACCACCATCACCAGCGAGCACCTCCTGATTGGCATGGGCCGTATCCCGAACGGCGACCAGATGTCGCTCGAGGCATCGGGCATCGATATGGAAGATGACGGTCGCGTGGCCGTCGATAGTTACGGGCGCACCTCCTGCCCTGGCGTGTGGGCTCTCGGTGACGTGTCCTCCCCGTATCAGCTCAAGCATGTGGCCAACGCGGAGATGCGCGCGGTGCGCCACAACCTACTGGCGGCGATGAATGGCGCCCCAGTATCCGAGTACCGCGTCATGCCGCACGAGCATGTCCCCTTCGCCGTTTTCACCGAGCCACAGATCACCACAGTTGGCCTCACGGAAAAAGAGGCGCAAGACGCAGGCTACGACGTCACCGTGAAGCAACAGAACTACGGCGACGTTGCCTACGGCTGGGCACTCGAGGACACCTCGGGCATTGTAAAGCTTGTCGCCGACAAGAAAACTGGGAGACTCCTGGGTGCCCATCTTATTGGTCCACAAGCCTCCACGCTCATCCAGCAGCTGATCACCATCATGGCGTTCGACATGGACCTTCGAGAGGTTGTGCGCAAGCAATACTGGATCCACCCCGCCCTGCCAGAGGTCATCGAAAACGCGATTCTTGGTCTTGACCTTGCATTTATCGGCGAGTAAAACTTGCCGCCACCCCAAAACGGGGTGACTCTAGGCTTAGGCAAGGCACCCCTAATAGCTACAGGCATTTTCCCAGGTGACTTCACCACGTGTAACGCACGTGACACGCGCGACGATTCCCCTGTTGGTGCAGCAGGCCATACGTGGGCTTACTGACAGTTCTCTCACGGATTTTTTGGGATAACTTGTGCAATCTTGCCCGCGTTGGTCTAAAGTAGGTCACCGACACCGGGCAGAGTCCACATGGGGCTTGCTATCGGTCCTAGGGCCTTCACAGGTTCTGGATTTCTCCGAACTTCCACCCGGACGTCTTGTAAGTATCTATCAGAGAAGGATTTCGTTTCATGCGTAATTTCCGTAAGGCAGCCCTCGCAGGCGCTACCGCTGTCGCTGTAGCATTCGGCTCCGCAACCGTCGCTATTGCTGAAGAGAGCACACCAGCTCCGACCACCACCCACGCCCCGAAGGTGATTGAAGATTCCAAGGGTCTGGGCGGCTCCTCCACCAAGATCGGCCACAGCCTTGAAGCCTGGGAGAAAAAGGACGGCAAGGTCCAGGCAAACCCTGCTGACGGTCGCAAGATCTTCGGCTCCTCCAAGGACCTTGAAGGTCAGCCAAAATGGGCAAAGTTCGGCTACTTCATCACCGTGTTCACCTCCGTTGCTGCAGCAGTCGGCCTGATCGTTGGCCCTGCTTACAACTTCGTTGTTCACGGTCTGCCAGCAGCCAAGTAAGTAATCGCGGATTTCCGCACCTGAATCAATAAATTTCGAAAGAAGGAAACTCAATGCGTAACTTCCGCACCGCAGCTGTTGCTTCCGCAACCGCACTGACTGTCGCTCTTGGCGGCATTGCCACCGCTTCCGCAGCAGAGAAGACCGATACTCCTGCAAAGCCAGAGACCGTCCCAACCGCCACCGAGACGCCTAAGCCTAAGGCTGACCGCCAGGTAATCTTCACGGGCAAGCAGGAAGGCGACAAGGAAGCCGGCAAGGTCATCTCCGAGGGCACCAAGGGCCTGTTCTCCGGCAAGGGTTCTTCCCACTACTACGATGACACCGACAAGCCTTTCTACGTCACCGATGCGTTCGGTAAAGAGACTGACGCTGCGGCTGTCCCTCAGTGGGCACGCGCTTGGATCGACGGCACTGTCATCGCTTCTATCGGCGCACTGGTTGGCCTGATCATCGCTGGCTTCAACTTCGCTTCCTACAACGGCCTGATCAAGCTCTAAGATCTGCCTCTTAGGAAACGCCACTGCCCTGTCGCAACACGCGACAGGGCAGTTTTCTTTTGGGTAAAAAGAATCGCTGTTGGTGCCTTACAACGACACCAACAGCGAATCAGCTATATCTGAGAGTTGGTTACACTCCCAACATCAGCTGCCCCTCCGCAACATCCTTGTCCGGAATGGTGAGGATCTCGTTGCCGTCCTCCGTAATCACCAAGGTGTGCTCAAACTGAGCTGTGAACTTGCCGTCGCGGTTCTGCACAGTCCAGCCGTTATCCCAAATATCGTACGGCAGTGCGCCGAGATTGATCATCGGTTCGATCGTCAGCGTCATGCCTGGCTCCAAGATGTCCCGGTATGCATCCGAGTCGTAGTGGAGCACCACGAGTCCGTTGTGGAACGTAGGACCAACACCATGACCAGTGAAGTCGGTCACCACGTTGTAGCCGAAGCGCTTCGCATAGGACTCGATAACCCTGCCGATCACGTTGATCTCACGGCCGGGCTTCGCCACCTTGATGCCCCGCATCATCGCCTCATACGTGCGCTGGACCAGATCCTTATGCTCCTGAGTGACATCGCCAGCGAGGAACGTCGCATTTGTATCACCGTGGACGCCGTTCTTATACGCGGTGACGTCAATGTTGACGATGTCGCCGTCCTCAATCACAGTGCTATCCGGGATGCCGTGGCACACAATCTCGTTCAAAGACAC
This sequence comes from Corynebacterium sp. UMB2355A, assembly GCF_033877495.1. Taxonomy (NCBI): domain Bacteria; kingdom Bacillati; phylum Actinomycetota; class Actinomycetes; order Mycobacteriales; family Corynebacteriaceae; genus Corynebacterium; species Corynebacterium sp. UMB2355A. The sequence goes on from NZ_CP138855.1 coordinate 369,322, forward strand.
GCAGCAGGACTTCGGGAAGCCACGGTAGCCGAGCGTGGACGGGTACGCTCCGTGGTCAAGCATGTACTCGTGGGCCACGCGGTCGATCTCATCCGTCGTCACGCCAGGCTTCACTGCTGCGCCCGCAACCGCCAGTGCATTCGCTGCGATCTTCGAGCTCTCGCGCATCTTCTCGATCGTCTCGGCGTCCTGCACGTACGGCTCGCCGATGTTTTCCTGTACGTCGCCCTTCCAGGCGTACTCGGGACGCTCAATGTCCTTCGGAACCTTCCGGATTGGGGTGGACGCTTCTTGCTTTAGTTTTCCTCGTTTGCTCATGCGCCCCATAGTAGTACCTGCCTACTGAGGTCGAACTAACCCCCGCGCGACTGGTCGAGATTCACCAGCATCGAATTCGTCAACGCGACTGCAGCCTCCGAGCCGCCGCCAAGCACGACCAAGGCAGCGAATGCTATGTCATCGTCGACACGGTAGCCGGTGAACCAAGAATGTGAGCCCTGGTTGATTTCGGCTTCACCGGTCTTGCCGCGAATATCACCACCGGCGGTCATCCCCGCCGCGGTACCCCCCGGAGCGGTCACCGCCGCCATCATTTCCTGCAGCTGGTGCCATGCCTCATCCGGCATACGAGGCGCCGACTCGCTCAGCTCAGTTTCTGCTCCCTTAATCAGGTATGGAGTCGGCATTGAGCCATTCGCGGCAGACGCAGCCACGAGCGCCATCCCGAACGGGCTCGCAAGGTCATGGCCCTGTCCGTATCCAGCCTCTGTTCGGTCGAGTGGCTCCTCGCCTACCGGGATGGAGCCGGTGATCGTCTCCAGGCCAGGGATCTTCATATCGAGTCCAAGCCCGAACTGCTTGCCGATATTCGAAGCTCACCCGGGGCGAGCTTCGTCGAAATGTCGGCGAATGTCGTGTTGCACGAGTGCGCAAATGCCGACTGTAGTGAGACGTTGCCGAGAGAGAATCCGGCGTAGTTCGTCACGGTCCTGCCATAGAGGTTCATGGTACCCGGGCAGGGCACGGTACTACCCGGAGTAAGGGCCTGGCGCTCGAGGCCTGCCGCGGCGGTAATGATCTTAAACGTCGATCCCGGTGGGTACTGGCCCATCGTGGCAAGATTGCCTTCACGGTCAGCGTCACGAGTCTGTGCAACGGCAAGCACCGCACCATCCGACGGGCGGATAGCAACAATCATTGCCTGCCGCCCCGCGTAGGGCTCCAACGCTCGTTCAGCTGCCAATTGCACGCTGTGGTCAAGGCTTACCTCAATAGCTGGAGCGGGTGCAGGTGCGTGTCGCTCAACGTCTTCCAACACGGCGCCGTGCTCGTTGACCACGCTCACGCTCCAGCCGTCGTCACCGATAAGGTCCTCGCGAACCAACTCACCAACGCGGGCAAGCATATCCGGCGCAAAATCAGGTTCGATGTTGACCATGGCCGCTTCTTCGTTGATGCGCACTCCAGGCACGGAGCTAAACGCCGCCTTAGCGGCGTCACCGAACTCCGCAGGCACCATCGCAACCGAATACGTTCCCTGAGCCTGGGCGAGGTTCTGTTCGAGCTCGTCGGCCGGAATGTCTGCCACGGCAGAAGATTTGCCACGGGCATCTTGGAGGAAGGACGAAATACGGCGTGCGGTGTCCGGAATGTCACGCACGGCATGCTTCTCAACCAGAATGCGGAATGCAGTACCAGGCCGCAGCAGCTCTACCCCATCGGAGGAGACAACGCTCGCCTTGGATGCGGCCACAGGGCGCAGTTCCAGATGTTGCTGCGCACCAAGACGTGGGTGCAAAATGCTGGGCTGCCAACGAACGGTCCACTTCTCGCCGATCTGGGTCAGCGTCATGTGCGAGTCATACTCGACCGTACGTTCTTTCGGCAGGCCCCACCTCAAGTGGTACGAGACGGTAGCTAGGTTGTCACTTTGATTGACGTCGTTGATCGTCGCCTCCAGCGCCTCAGCTTGGAGCCCTTCGACCGTTTCTAGGAATGATGCGTTGGCGTCGGAGGGGACGTCGACAAGATCTTGAAAATTAGACCCGTCAAGACTCACGAGGGCGTCAAGAAACTCACGAGCGACGGGCTCAACATCATTCGGGCGCGGTGTGCAGGCAGTGGCCAGCGCGCCCGTAAAAACTACGCTCAGGAGCAAAGCGAGGAGACGTTGCATGGACCTAAAATACCAAGGTCACTGAGCAAACGTCGCCTGCGCCACTCCCCGCGAGCAGACTATCTAGCGCGTAACCTTTACTTCTGCGCGTGCGCCCTCGACCTCTTCGAGCCCCTCTTCCTCAGCAATTCGCTGCGCATGGGCAATGAGCGTCTCGACGATCTTCGACTCAGGAACGGTCTCAACAACTTCACCCTTGACGAAGATCTGCCCCTTGCCGTTACCGGAAGCCACGCCCAGGTCGGCGTCGCGGGCCTCGCCAGGACCATTGACGACGCAACCCATAACAGCGACGCGCAGCGGGTACTCCATGCCCTCGAGGCCTGCAGTCACTTCCTCAGCGAGCTTGTACACATCCACCTGTGCGCGGCCACAGGACGGGCAGGAGACAATCTCAAGCTTTCGCGGGCGCAGGTTCAGCGACTGCAAAATCTGGTCGCCGACCTTGATCTCCTCCACCGGGTCCGCAGAGAGCGAAACGCGAATCGTGTCGCCGATGCCCTGCGAGAGCAGCGCACCAAATGCGACGGAGGATTTAATAGTGCCCATGAATTTCGGGCCGGCCTCAGTCACGCCGAGGTGCAGCGGGTAGTCGGTCTTCTCGGCGAGCTGACGGTATGCCTCCACCATGAGCACTGGGTCAGAGTGCTTCACGGAGATGGCGATATTGCCGTAGCCGTACTCCTCGAACAGGCCAGCCTCATAGATCGCGGATTCAACCAACGCCTCAGGGGTGGCCCGGCCATACTTCTCCAGCAGGCGCTTATCGAGCGAGCCACCATTGACACCAATGCGAATCGGGATACCAGCGTCCCCTGCAGCCTTAGCGACTTCCTTCACACGACCATCAAACTCTTTAATGTTGCCCGGGTTCACCCGCACTGCAGCACACCCGGCATCGATCGCTGCGAAGATGTACTTCGGCTGGAAATGGATGTCCGCAATCACCGGGATAGGTGACTTCGCCGCAATCGCTGGAAGAGCATCTGCGTCAACTGTCTTCGGGCAGGCAATGCGCACAATGTCACAGCCCGCGGTAGCCAGCTGCGCGATCTGCTGCAGCGTAGCATTAATGTCGTGTGTCTTCGTCGTGGTCATGGACTGGACCGTGATCGGGTGATCCGACCCAACTCCCACACCGCCAACCATCAGCTGACGAGTCTTTCGACGAGGTGCGAGCGTTGGCGCTGGGCCTTCAGGAATACCTAAACCGATGGGAAGATTCATAGTTGCTTACTCTAGCACTGCTACCCAAACAGCTTGATTGGGTTGACCACATCCGCAAGCATCACAAATACACCAATCGTCAGCAGTGCAGCGGCCATCGCGTATGTCACCGGCATCAGCTTGCGGTAGTCCGCAGGGCCACCAGGATCGAGCCCCCGCAACCTGCGAAGCGCATCCCTAATCTTCTCATACAGGACTACTGCTATATGCCCACCATCCAGGGGCGGCAAGGGAATCAAATTGAACAGCGCGAGGAAGAAGTTGAGACTCGCCAACATCATCCAGAACATCGACCACATGCTTTGTTGCGCTAACTCCCCGCCTGCGCGAGAAGCGCCGATGACACTAACTGGACCGTCAAGCTCTCGCTCAGCACCAAAAATTGAAGCCACAACACCAGGAATCTTCGACGGGAACGCGATAAGGCCATGGACAGTCGCATTCAGCATCTGGCCCGTAAACGCAGCCGTAGCTGGCACAGCCTCGAGCGGACCGAACTGGCGCATCGCGTCTTCCACTGGCGCGCTAGTGACACCGATCGCCCCCGCTTCAAAGGACGCACCGGTCGCTGGATCGATCCTGGACATGGTCGCGAGTGGAACTGCAATATCAAGCTCTTGCTCGTTACGCATCACAGTAAGCGTGACTGTTTCCCCCGGACGCTGCATCACATAATCCCTCAACGCTGGAAACGTGGTGAGCTCCTCCCCATCAACGGCGAGTAGCTTATCCCCTTCACGCAAACCTGCATCATAGCCAGGCCCATTACCGGTGCATTCTGCCAGATGAGTCTCATCAATCTGGTCGGGAGCGCACTGCAGCTCACCTACGGTTGGGGTCCGGTCAGCGTACGGGTTCGGGATTGCAGCAAATACAGCGACGAAGTACAGCACCACAACCCCGATCAGCAGGTTCATCGCGATGCCACCGCTCAGCACGGCAATGCGCTGCCACCACGGCTTGCGGTACATCGCAACGGGAGCTTCCTCCTCAGTGACAGGATCCTGCGCGGTCATCCCTGCGATATTGCAAAATCCGCCGAGAGGCAGTGCCGCAATGCCGTACTCCGTCTCCCCCTTCTTGACGGACCACACTTTCGGCCCAAAGCCCACAAAATATCTCCGCACGCGCATCCCAAACGCGCGTGCGGTAAACATGTGTCCGGCCTCATGGAGCGCGATAGAGACTGTAATACCCAGGGCAAAAAGTATGATTCCTACAACGCCCACTCGCTGCTCCTTGCCTTTCAGGCTGGTTTACAGCTGGGCGATTACTTCCTTTGCCGCCCGGCGTGCACCAGCATCCACGTGAAGAATATCTTCGATAGATGTCGGCGCAAAAGCAAACGCCCCTGCCGCGTCAAGGACATATCCAATCACGTCAACGATGTGCGGGAAACGAATCTTGCCTGCAAGGAATGCTTCCACCGCCACCTCATTCGCAGCGTTGTACACCGCTGGGTATGGGTCCCCCATCGCTGAAGCTTCCCGAGCGAGACGCACCGCGGGGAAAGCTTCGTCGTCGAGCGGCTCAAACGTCCACTCACTCGCCTGCGAAAAGTCCAGCGCTGGCTGTGCACCCGGGATACGCTCCGGCCAAGCAAGGGCGTGGGAGATCGGCAACATCATCGACGGCGGCGAAGCCTGCGCAATCGTCGCACCATCGGCAAACGTGATAGCAGAGTGCACAATCGACTGCGGGTGCACCACGACATCAATAATGTCGGGCGCAATACCAAACAGCAGCGTCGCCTCGATCAGCTCCAGTCCCTTGTTCACCATCGTGGCGGAGTTCAAGGTGTTCATAGTGCCCATCGACCACGTCGGGTGCTGCCCGGCCTGCTGCGGAGTTGCCTCCATCATCTGCTCGCGGGTCCACCCCCGGAACGGGCCTCCCGAAGCAGTAAGGACGAACCGTGAAACGTCAGCACGGCTCCCTGCGCGCAGGCACTGGGCCATCGCAGAGTGCTCAGAATCGACCGGCACGAGCTGTCCAGGCTTCACCTTCTCCATGACGAATTGACCGCCAGCAACCAGTGATTCCTTGTTCGCCAGAGCTAGCACGCCATCCTTGCGAAGCGTCGCAAGCGTCGACTCAAGACCTGCCGCACCGACAAGTGCATTCAACACGATGTCTGCGTCTTGCATCTCAACGAGAACCGCAGCGGCGTCCTCACCTGTGATAATGACATCACCTACAGCGCGAGAAACATCTTTCGCAGGGTCGAGCTGCTGCACTGCAATTTGTTCTGGGCGCAGATTGAACTCCTGTGCCTGCTGGATAACAAGCTCAGGGTTGTGCCCTGCTGCCGCGATGCCGACAACCTCAAAGTCTTCAGGGTGCTTCCGAATGATATTGAGAGCCTGTGTGCCGATAGAGCCTGTCGATCCAAGAATCAGAACCTTTTTCACAACCTCCATTGTGGCACGTCACGACAAAAATAGATACTTAGTTTCTCCTTAAAGTATTTTTGACCACCGCTCGTCGTGGTGCATACACAAGATGTGCACATACGACCGTGGGGATACTCTGTCATTCCCACCACCACACATCGCACCCACGAGCGCACCTCCCCCGCTGGCCCTCACGTACATGATGCGAAAGTTTGAACTCATTGGGGGCTACACAGTGCCATCGCGCCCTGCAATATGAAAAGATAATGCACAGTACACACAGATTTAGCATGTCCGCCCCCGGGCGCATACACAGTAATGCGAACCGATGCGGACGACTACAGCTCAAGGAGAATGGCAGTGGCTCACCCTCAGGACAAAGCTCCACAGGTATATAACGGCGTTTCTGAAGCTGACGTCCCTTCCGCCCGCTTCGGGTGGAGCGCGTTCAAGCCGCGCACGATTCAACTCGCAGGGTGGATCTCGGTGATCTTCTTGCTCGCGTACAACTTCGGTAACCACCACGGCCACGTAGAAACGATTTGGCTGCTCGCATTTGCAGTTTTGATTGCAGTTGCACTAATTTTCCACGGACTGCAGCCGAAGCTCAGCCAGGTGCGCACGGTCACCTCGCACAACAAGCCTGCTGGCCACAAGGAGCCGGACTGGATTTACGCGCAGCAGACGATGACCGGCCCATACGCCGAGCTCGATGAGCGCGAGCTGCGCGCCCTCAACATCGATCCGGCGCGTCTCAATTCACTGCGCGGTGCACAGCAGCAGAGCATTCACTAGTTTCGCGCTTTACACCGAATAGCAATAAACGGCGCCACCCCACTCACAGGTTGAGGGTGGCGCCGTTTTCGCGCACCTAAACTCGGCGCAACGTCACTCGCCTTCCGCCGCGAGCTGGCCGCAGGCCGCAGCGATCTCCTGACCCTTCGTGTCACGGACAGTGCACGTCACACCCTGCGCAATCACACGACGAACAAACTCATCCTGGCGTGCCTTCGGGGACGCGTCCCACTTCGAGCCCGGAGTTGGGTTCAGTGGAATAAGGTTGACGTGTACCAGCGGCCCTAGCGCCTGATGCAGCTTCCTGCCGAGCATGTCGGCGCGGAAATCGTGATCGTTGATGTCACGAATCAACGCGTACTCAATCGATACGCGGCGCCCTGTTGTATCCGCGTAGTAGCGGGCTGCGTCCAGCACATCCTGCACGGAGAACCTGTTGTTCATCGGCACCAGTGTGTCGCGCAGCTCGTCATCAGGGGTGTGCAAGGAAACCGCGAGCGTGCAGGAGAGGCCTTCGTCGGCAAGCATTCGAATCTGCGGCGCGAGACCAACCGTTGACACAGTGACGTTGCGTTGAGAAATCCCGAATCCCTGCGGCGCTGGACTCGTGATCTGGCGTACTGCGCTGACCACGCGCTTGTAGTTCGCCAGCGGCTCTCCCATCCCCATAAAGACGATGTTGGAAAGACGGGAGCCTTCCTCCTGCATCATGGCTGCTGCAGCTCGCACCTGATCGACGATCTCCGCAGTTGACAGGTTTCTATCGAGACCGCCCTGACCGGTCGCACAGAACGGACAAGCCATTCCGCAACCCGCCTGTGAGGAGATACACAGAGTCGCACGGTCCTTGTACCGCATCAGCACAGACTCCAGGAGAATGCCGTCATGCAGCCGCCACAACGTCTTGGTGGTGTCCCCCTCATCGGTCTCTACCCGACGTACTGGAGTCAGCAACGTCGGAAAAAGAGCCTCTTTTACCTTCTCGCGCTGTGCGGCAGGCAGATCCGTCATCGTGAGGGGATCTGCTTCAAACTTGCCGTAGTAGTGGCGCGCAATCTGGTCCGCACGGAACTTCGGCAGACCAAGGGACTTCAGGGCCTCGATGCGCTCTTCGCTCGACAAATCAGCGAAGTGCTTCGGCGGCATACCAAACTTTGGGGTCAGAAGTGGCAGTGTTGGGGTCTCAGTCATAATTGCCCCATCTTTGCACGTTAGAACGGATTCATCAATGCGGAAGCGCTGAGCAGAATGTACGTTGCGCACGCTGCTGGCAACATACCGTCTAAGCGATCCATGATTCCGCCGTGTCCAGGCAGTATCTGGGACATATCCTTGATACCGAGTTCACGCTTGAATTGGCTTTCGACGAGATCACCCATAGTGGCGCACATAACCAGTGCGGCACCCAAAAGGATCCCCATCCACCACGGGCCCTTGATCAGTAGCGTGACCACCGCGACGCCTGCAATGATCCCGAATATCATCGAGCCCGCAAATCCTTCCCAGGACTTCTTCGGGCTTACAGCCGGCGCCATCGGGTGCGCACCAAACATCACGCCTGCAGCGTACCCCCCAACGTCAGACGCCACCACGCAGCACATGAACGCGACAATAAACGCTGAACCACTGACGGAGCCTTCGTCGATAAGTGAAACCATCGCAGCGAAGCTTCCAAACAGTGGAATCCACGCCAGGACGAACACTCCCACGGCGGTGTCGCGGAGATAGTTGGTCGGCGTTTGGTGCCTGCCGTGGTCGAACAGCCGCCAAAACATCAGGAACAGCACTGTGAACGCGAAAGCGCCAACTACGCCAGCGGTTTTGTAGGCAGCGGAGGACCACACCATGATCTGACCGAGGATGATCAGCAGTGTGCGCGGCTGCTGGTAGCCCGCTTCCCGCAGACGGGTAAGCACCTCCCACATCCCACCTGCTACAGCGATGGCGACAAGCGGATACCAGGCCATAGGGCCAACCCACACAGCAGCGATCACCACAGCGCCGAGGATGACCCCGGTCGTGATGGCGGCTGGCAGGTCGCGACCCGCATCATTTTTCGGCTTGGGCGGCGCGATGCGGGGCCAGCCCGATGGTCCTGACTGATCTGTCGAGTGTTTCACGTAGCGGTGCTTTCTATTCATCGAAAGGTCTGCTTAGACCTCCATCAGCTCGGCTTCCTTGCGCTGAACTAGCTCATCGATCTGTGCCACGTAGCCCTGGGTGGTCTTGTCCAGTGCCTTTTCTGCGGTCTGCACTTCGTCCTCGCCGGCGTCGCCGTCCTTCTGGATCTTCTTCAGTGCTTCCATACCGTGACGGCGGACGTTACGGATAGCGATCTTGCCGTCCTCACCTTTCTGCTTGGCCTGCTTGACCAGGTCACGGCGACGATCTTCCGTCAGCTGTGGGATCGTGACGCGAATGACTTGCCCGTCATCGGTCGGGTTGACGCCGAGATCAGAGTTGCGGATGGCAGTCTCAATTTCCTTGAGCGTTGACATGTCGTACGGCTTGATCAGCAGCATGCGTGGCTCCGGAACAGAGATCGTCGCCATCTGGTTGATCGGGGTTGGTGCACCGTAAAAATCAGCCATGACGCCATTAAACATGGCAGGGTTAGCGCGACCAGTCCGAATCGTTACGAGGTCATCGCGGGTGAAATCGACAGAAGCGCTCATACGCTCTTCGGCATCAAGCAACACGTCATCAATCATTTTTACTCCACTTCTTCTGTACAAAGCGTTCGGGACAAATAAGTCGCACACCAATCTACCAGCGTTTCACTCCCAGCCGTGTCGTGGCTTGACGGGGAACGGCAGAATTCAAGGCAAGTTACGCCTAGACTGTCCCCATGCTTTACTCCCCCGCCAGTGCCGCGATGGTCTATACACACCCGACTCCATTGCGCACTGCTGAGGGCCGACTTTCATCGTGGCAAATCCCCATCAAAGACGGAACGGATGTCGCTGGAATGCCCACCACGCACGGCAACCCGTCACGCAGCGTCATCGCGGAAGAGCACAGCCCAATCGTCGCAGCACTGCTTGAGTCTGGGGCAGCCATCCCTGGAAAGTCACTGACAGCCGAGCTAGGGGCGACGTGCTACGCCGAAGAAGTCCACTCACCACTTTTAGAGTCCCCCATGTTCCCTGGGTGCACGCCCGGTGGTTCTTCAGCAGGCGCCGGAGTGCTCGTGGGCAGTGGGCTGTACCGTGCTGCACACGGCACGGACGCTGGAGGGTCCTTGCGAGTCCCGGCTGCAGCCTGCGGTGCCGTTGGTTACAAGCCTGGAACACGCGGGGCAGTCGCGAATGGTTTTATCACGCGCAGCGTCGCAGACCAGTTTGAGTTGTACGGACATCACCCCACCGCGGTACGCAAACTGCGCATCGGAGTACTTATCGACGGCCTCTTCGCCAACACCACTGTTTCAACGAGCCGCGGTGATGCCCTAGAGGCCGCTGCACGTGAGCTCGGGAAACACCATGATGTAGTGTCTCTTCGCCCCTATGCGGATGCACAATCAACGTTTGAGCACTTCAGACACCGCATCACGAGCAGCTTCCGCAACGTAGAGCCACTCGACAATCACTACCTCGCATGGATGCACGCACAAGGTTGCGCAGTAACTCCAGAAGAACTATTTTCAGCGAATGACCACTTCGCGCACCTACTTAGACACGTACAGCACGAGTGGGACGTGGATATCGTGCTCACCCCCACGATTGCGTTTGATCCCCCACCAATTGGCTACTTCTCTTCCCTCGCCCCGGATGAGAGCTTTTACCAACAAACAGTGTGGACGCCCTGGTGCACGCTGTTCAATGTGATGGGCAGCCCCGCTGTCGCAGTCGGGGCGCTCCACCTTGGGTCAGTCACAGTTGGCGGACGCGCGCTACTTTCGGTAGCGCGCACCGTCGAACATTTTGGGCTGCCCGATTAATTCTTAGGAAACAAGGGTACCGATCTGCTCGCCGGATACCGCGCGGGCAATGTTGCCTTCCTTGAGCAGGTTGAACACGAGGATCGGCATGTTGTTGTCCATGCACAGCGAAAACGCGGTGGCATCGGCAACCTTGAGTTCCTTTTCGAGCACCTCGCGGGGAGAAACCTCGCTGTAGAGCTGTGCGTCTGGGTTGGTTCGAGGGTCGTCGTCGTAGACTCCGTCAACCCCCTTCGCCATCAGGAGCACCTCGCAACCAATTTCCAGGGCGCGTTGCGCGGCGGTGGTATCCGTAGAGAAGTACGGCATTCCCATGCCAGCACCGAAGATGACGACGCGCCCCTTCTCCAGGTGACGCACTGCACGAAGCGGCAAATAGGGCTCAGCGATCTGCGCCATATTGATGGAAGTCTGAACGCGGCAGTCGACGCCCTTCTGCTGCAGGAAGTCCTGGAGCGCCAGGCAGTTCATCACCGTGCCGAGCATGCCCATGTAGTCGGAGCGTGCACGGTCAAGGCCACGCTTTTGCAGCTCTGCACCGCGGAAGAAGTTGCCGCCGCCAATCACTACCGCTACTTCGGTTCCGGACTGGGCGACTTCGGCAATCTGTGCAGCAACGCTTTCGACGACGTCCGGATCGATACCAACCTTTCCACCGCCGAACATTTCACCGCCCAGCTTGAGCATGACGCGTTTGAATCCTGTGCGGGTAGACGCAAGTTCTGACACTGTGAGGACACTCCTTGAGAGTTGGCCAATTCGAGCCGTAGAGGACAATTCTGTTCTCGACCGATCTTAGCGATCTCAGTCCGGTTTGTAGCAACCGGGCATAAAGAAACCGCCGGCGGAGGGTAACCCCTCAACGCCGACGGTAAAAAGCATCAGGCTTATGCCTGGCCAACCTCGAAGCGAACGAAGTCGGTGACCTCAATGCCGCTCTCCTCCGTGAACTGCTTCACGGTCTTCTTGGAGTCAGCAAGTGACGGCTGGTCCAGAAGAACAACGTCCTTGAAGAAGCCGCCCATGCGGCCCTGGACGATCTTCTCGATAGCTGCCTCAGGCTTACCCTCGTTGCGGGTGATCTCTTCCTGAACAGCGCGCTCCTTCTCGACGACCTCGGCCGGAATGTCCTCTTCCTTGAGGTAGCGAGCCTTCATCGCAGCGATCTGCAGCGCAACCTGGTGTGCAGCCTCAGCGTTGTCGCCCTTGTAAGCAACCAAAACGCCAACAGCTGGTGGCAGGTCAGCGGAACGCTGGTGCAGATACTTCGCCAGCTGCTCACCCTCGATGGTGGCAGCGCGGCGCAGCTCCAGCTTCTCGCCAATCTTTGCGGAGAGGCGCTCAAGAACGTCGTGGGCGGTCTCGCCGTCGACATCAGCGTTTGCCAGCTCCTCCTGGCTGTTTGCCTTCGCTGCTGCAGCAGCGTCAGCAATCTTGCCAGCGATGGTCTTGAACTCGTCGTTCTTAGCAACGAAGTCCGTCTCCGAGTTGATCTCGACGATAGTGTTGCCGGAGACAGCGACGAGGCCCTCGAGAGCATTGCGCTCTGCGCGCTTGCCCACGTCCTTTGCACCCTTGATGCGGAGCAGCTCAACAGCCTTCTCGAAGTCGCCGCTGGTCTCCTCCAGCGCCTTCTTGCAGTCGAGCATGCCGGAGCCGGTGGTTTCGCGCAGCTTCTTTACGTCAGCAGCAGTGTAGTTCGCCATATTCGGGCGATCCTCCTCGTACAGTAGTGGATAAATACGTCGTAAAATTATGCTTCAAGCAAAACACCCCACGCCCAATTCGCGCCCATAATCCAGGACGTGAACAGGACGCGGGGTGTCACACTCGCTTATGCAGGATACACGTTTCGCGCGTCCTGCGAGCGGAGTTACTTAGCCTGCTGAGCTTGCTCTGCAGCGCGAACAGCGTGTGGCTGCTCGACTGGTGCAACCTCCTGTGGCGCAGCAGCTTCAGCCTCAGCGGCTGCCTTCGCAGCGTCTGCAGCGGAAACCTCAGCGGATGCGGCTGCCTGAGCAGCGGCCTCTGCAACCTCTGCCTGGTGCTTAGCGTCGGTGTCGCCTGCAGCCTCACGTGCGGAAGCCAGCTGACGCTCTTCGCGCTGCCGCTTACCAGCGATGACTGCCTCGCCGATGATGTGGGTCAGGATCTTGACCGCGCCGATGGCGTCGTCGTTACCCGGGATTGGGAAGTTGACGTCGTCCGGATCGCAGTTGGTGTCAAGAACAGCAACAACCGGGATACGCAGCTTCTCTGCCTCGTTGACCGCGATGTGCTCCTTGTTCGTGTCAACAACCCACAGAGCAGAAGGTGCCTTGGTCATGTCAGCGATGCCACCGAGGACACGCTCGAGCTTCTGGCGCTCGCGGGTCAGCATCAGAACTTCCTTCTTGCCGCGACCTGCGTAGCCGTTCTCAGCAGCGTCCATAGCCTGGAGCTCCTTCATACGGGCGATACGCTTGGAAACGGTCTGGAAGTTGGTGAGCATGCCACCGAGCCAGCGGTGCGTTACGTATGGCATACCAACGCGCTGAGCCTCTTCCTGAATAGGCTCCTGCGCCTGCTTCTTCGTACCAACAAACAGGATCGTGCCGCCGTGTGCAACGGTCTCCTTGACGAACTCGAAAGCCTCGTCAATGTAGGTCAGCGTCTGCTGCAAGTCGATGATGTAAATGCCGTTGCGGTCGGTGAAGATGAAGCGACGCATCTTCGGGTTCCAACGACGCGTCTGGTGGCCAAAGTGGACACCTGCGTCGAGGAGTTCGCGCATGGTTACAACTGCCATGGGAATTTCTCCTTTGGAGTAATCTCGTTCGGTTAATGTTCATGTACTGCAAGGGTTTTTATCCCTCGCCCTAGCACCGCACCCGCTCAACACCCTCATACTGTGGGACCAACGCTGAGCTGGCGTTATTCGGCGCGCGTAGTCAACTTCGAAAAGTTGCCTTGCCAAGCATAGTCGACTATCCCTCGATTACCTAATTTGACCTGCACAAACCCTGAGCTTTATCCACAGGCCAGTTTTTCTCCACAGGCTGCATGCCCACAGCCTTGTCCACTACCGCGGTTTCAGGGCTCAATGGCAGCATGCACATGTTCACACGCTTACTCGCGGCCATTGCTCCCCTACTTTGCACGTGGTGCTTGGCGCCTCAGGTTCTTGCGTACGTCGACCCCACCACGGGGCTGCCCTACGCGACCCGGATTACACGGCCCGCAGAGATCCCGGAGAAGAACTGGATGCCGGGGCACCGCGGGGTTGATCTTGCGCTACGCGTCGGAGCCACTGTTCTAGCAGCAGACAACGGGACAGTCGCTTTCGTAGGCAAGGTAGCAGGCACGCCCATTATCAGTATTGATCACCCAGATGGCATCCGTACGACGTACCAGCCTGTACACGCGCGTGTGCGGCAAGGCGACGAAGTAAAACTCGGCGATACGATTGGGACGCTGGCACGGCCGACGGGGCCGCAAGCACATCTCCAGGACGGGCTGCACTGGGGCGCACTCATCGCGAAAGACACTTACATCAATCCGCTTTCCCTCTTATCGACGCCCACCATTCGGTTGAAGCCAACCAGCTAGAGAATCATGCCCTGGGGTGCGCCTGGTTGTAAATCTGCGTGAGCCGCTGTGAGGAGACGTGCGTGTATATCTGCGTGGTTTGCAGGCTAGAGTGCCCGAGCATTTCTTGCACCATTCGTAGGTCGGCGCCGCCTTCAAGCATTTGCGTGGCCGCTGTGTGCCGCAACGAGTGTGGCGTGATACTCGCCTGCCCCGCTTGCAGCCCGGCGCGCTCGACGATTCGGCGAACTTGGCGTTGGTCGATGCGCTTTCCCTGGGTGCCAACGAACAGCGGTTCGGCCCCCGCGTTAGCACTATTGGTGAGGGCTGGCCGGGCGTCGTGAAGCCATGTGGTGAGTGCCTCGTGTGCGTTGTTTCCGAAGGGAACGATGCGTTGTTTGTTGCCTTTGCCAGTGACTTTTGCGGTGTTGGTATGGAAGTCGAGGTCGTCGATGTTGAGGGCGACGAGTTCGCCGACGCGGATTGCGCTGGCGTAGAGCAGTTCGAGGATGGCGGTGTCGCGGATGTCTTCTGGTGTGTCGCCGTGGGGGCGGATGAGTTCCTCGGTAGCGGGGGCGCTGAGCACGGTGGGTAGTTTGCGCTGTTCTTTCGGGGTGCGCAGGCGGGCTGCTTCGTCCTTTGCGATGTAGCCGTGTTGGTAAGCCCAGGTGGAGAAGGCGCGCGCGGATGCGGTGCGGCGCGAGATGGTGGAGCGGGCTTTGCCGGCTTGGACTGCGTCGGCGAGCCAGTGGCGTAGAGCGTCGATGGTGAATGCGTTGAGATCTGGTGTGTACGGCGCGAGTGTGGTGAGATCCGATTTGTAGCTCTTGCAGGTCGCCGCGGCGCGGTTTTTGACGTGTTGGCAGTAATCGATGAAGTCGTCCACCGCGGTGAGAAACTGGGTGGACGACTGATCGTGGCTGCTACTCATGTCCCGTATTGTATCGGTACCTTAGGGTTTGGCTGTGTCGCTTCGTCGCCACAGCTGGCCTTCCCGCTGGATCAGTCCCTTACCTTGCAGCTCAATGAGCGTGTTGATGGTGACTTGGAGGGATAGCGCGGCGGCACCTGCAATCTCCTCCGCTACAAGCCCGTCGCGATGATGCTTTGGCGTGGCATCGTAGATGCGCATCTCGGTGCGGGTCAGGAGCTGGAGGGGCGAAGCTACATTGTTGTCCGCAAGTTCTTGTTCTGCATCCAGTCCGTTCTCGAGGCGGATCGCCTCGTGGACGTAGGTCGCGTTGAGCACCATCGTGGCCTCCCCCTTATAGATGGCGAGATTGGTGCCGACAGATCCGGCGGTGGTTATCGGCCCAGGTACCGCAAGCGTCCCGCGTTGGTAGTACTGCGCCCAGCGCAACGTGCTGAGCGCCCCGGAGCGGTAGGCGGCTTCTATCACTAGCGTGGCCTGGGTGAACCCAGCGACGAGTCGGTTTCGGGTGAGGAAGCGGTGTCGCTCAGGGGCCATGCCAGGGCTGTATTCGGTGATGATCGCTCCCCCTGCCGCCACGATGCGATCAAATAGCTGTTTGTGGCGCCTCGGGTAGGTGATACCCGGCCCGCATGCGGCGAACACCACAGTTGGCAGTCCCGCCTCGAGGGCCGCATCGTGGGCTGCCGCATCAATACCGAGCGCGCCGCCGGAGACGATGGTGTATCCCCAGCGCTTCAGTCCGTGCACGATGTCACGGGTGGCTGAATGTCCATATGCGCTCAGCGCTCGTGTGCCGACGATCGCGATCGAGTTTTCCAATAGCTCCGGCAGGTTGGTATTTCCTCGAACCCAGAGGGCGTGTGGCGGAACCCCGTCTGCACGTATCGGAGCACCTTCGCCATCCCGACTCATCTTTGCACCGAGATTGAAGGAGTCATAGATCCGTTCGCGAGGCCACTCGGGCGATTCCGGTGTGATGAGTGTGTACCCATGCTCCGCTGCAGTGGCTAGGTCTTCTGCTGGCTGGTCCCAGGTGTACCTCGCATCGGTGTCGGCGGCGAGGTCACCGAGCCAGGGCGCTCGTGTGCGCACGCCTTCGGCGATTTCGTCAGCGGTATAGCCTTCGTTTCGCAGTGCCCATAGCGCCGTCGACGGCCCCTCGATGACACGGTTGAGGTAGGCCCATGATTCAAGCGCGCTCATGCCGATGCCTCCTGACGTGCTGAAAGCAAGGTCTGGTCGTCTCGAAGATCGACGGCCTCAGCGACGTGCCCGAGGTGTGGGCACTGTGCGCCAGTGAGATCCGCCAAGGTCCACGACAATTTCAGGATGCGGTCGATACCGCGCTGGCTGACCTCCCCGCGCGCAAGCATCGAGGAGAGGAACATCATCGCGGAATCTTCCGCCGGGAAGTATCGACGCAGCCACGGCCCCGGCACGCGCGCATTCGTCAACGCCCCGTTCGTGTGTTCCTCGCACGTCCGCCACCGATGTGCCGCACGGTCCCGTGCCTCTGACACACGCTGGGCGATGGCCGTGGAAGACTCTGCCCCGTTTGGGTTTAGCACGGCGTTATCCAGCGAAGTCCTGCAGACAATATCCAGCCGGTCCCGCAGCGGACCCGAAATACTTCGCGCATACCGCGCACGCTGCGCCCCGGAGCACCGACAGCGGTTCGCTGGTTTTCCACACGGGCATGGATTCATCGCGAGGATGAGCTGGAAGTCGGCTGGAAAGACGACGTCGCGGTTGCTGCGTCGCAGGCGCACCTCGCCTTTCTCCAGGGGAATGCGCAACGCATCGAGGGTAGCGGACGCGATCTCAGAGGCTTCGTCGAGAAACAGCACACCGTTATGGGCTTGACTGACCGCGCCGGGGCGAGGAATCCCGCTGCCTCCCCCGATGAGTTGCGCCTTGGAAAGCGACGGGTCCGGCGCGATGAACGGGCGGTGCGCAATCAGCTCTCCCCCGGCGATCCCGGCAGCTGCGTGAATCGCTGTGGACGTGACCATTTCTTCGACGTCCATTGCGGGGAGGATGGATGGGAGACGCTCTGCAAGCATGGACTTGCCTGAGCCGGGTGGTCCGATCATTAGCATGTGATGCGCACCGGCCGCGGCGACTTCCATAATCCTTCGCTCGGGGCCTTGCCCTGCGATGTCTGCGAAGTCCGGCTGTCGTCCTTGCTCAATGCTTGGCGCACCCACAGAAGCTACTTCAAGCACCTCTTCCCCGACCAGCCACGCCCACACCTGCGCCAGCGAGTCCGCCAGCACGATGTCTCCGCGTGACACGAGCTGTGCCTGGTGCTCGTTCGCGCGCGGAACCACAATGCGGTCAATTCCACCCTCCTGAACAAGCAGCTCCTGGGCCGCCAGCAGCATCGGAAGCACTTCCGGTACAGGCCGCAAGCTGCCATCCAGCGCCAACTCTCCTACAAAAAATGTTCGCGATAGTGCCTGTTGAGCGCGTGGATCTAGGCTCCCCATCACCGCCAACGCAATCGGCAAGTCAAACTGCGAACCAGCCTTCGGCAGGTGCGCCGGCGACAGCGACACCATCGCCTTCGTCTTCGGCCACGGCAGTGAACTATTACGGCAGGCGGTACGGATTCGCTCGCGGGATTCTTTCACGGCAGCATCGGCGAGCCCAACAATATGCATTCCTGGTAACCCTGGCCCGACGTTGGCCTCCACGCGTACGATGCGCGCCCGAATACCCTCAACCGTGGCACTCAACGTACTAGCAAGCGGCATCTTCGACCCCCATGATGAACTCAAACTCGAAGCCGTCCTCGTGATACATCGCCTCCACGACGTCGAACCGGACTTCGTAGAACCCCTCAGTGCTGCGCAACCACTCAGCAGCCGCGTTACGCATTGCCATCATCTTCTTCGCGTGCACCGCCTCAACCGAACCAAACCCCGGTAAACGACGAGTTTTCACCTCTACGAACACCACGGTGCCGTAAGAGTCCTGCATAATCAGGTCAATTTCGCCATGCCGTAATCGCACCCGCCTGCCAAGGCACGTGTAGCCCAACGCTAAATACTCCTCCAGTACGGCATCTTCCCCTAGACGGCCAAGCTGGTACTGGTCCATGCACGGTTTCTGCATAACTTCGTTCCCTTCTTCACATCCTTGTTCGTTTGCACACACCTCCAGGCGCACCAGAGGCGTAAGTGTTTAGACGCAAAAACCCCTCCCGCGGTTCCTTACAGGCAACACGCGGGAGGGGCGGAGGGGACGTCGAAACGCAGACTACGAATTAGGGAACGTGATGTCCGGCTTGTCTAGCTCCTCGATATTGACATCCTTGTACGTAATTACGCGGACGTAGCGCACAAAACGCACCGCACGGTACATGTCCCACACCCAACAATCCGACATACGGACCTCGTAGTACACATCGTTGCCGTCTTTGTGCGGGATCAACTCGACAGCATTCGCAAGGTAGAAACGACGCTCCGTCTCCACAACAAACGAGAACTGGCTCGCGACGTCTCGATACTCGCGATACAGCGACAGCTCGACGTCGGCCTCGTAATTGTCCAGATCCTCAGCACTCATGCGGTGCCCCCTTCGTAAATCTCAACGGCAGTTCTCACATTGGCATAACTATAACGATGTTGCGGCGTCGCCCCGTGGCGGCGCACCGCATCCATGTGCGCCTTCGTGCCATACCCCTTGTGGCGCTCCAAGCCATACCCCGGGTACTGCTCCGCGTAGCCATCGAGGAGATGGTCGCGGCTCACTTTGGCTAGCACACTGGCGGCGGCGATGCACCGGGCACTCGCGTCACCGCCGATAATCGGCAGTTGTGGTACGGGCAAACCCGCGATATGGAAGGCGTCGACAAGCGCGTACCGCGCCTCCGTCTCTAGCTGCGCAACTGCGCGCCGGGCCCCGTCAATGTTGGCATGCTGCACCCCGCGGTGATCAATCTCGCTGGCGGGCACGTGCACGATCGAGTACGCGAGCGCGTGCTGGCAGATGATGTCAAAGAGTGCTTCTCGACGCTTCGCCGTCAACTGCTTGGAATCCGTCAACCCCTCAAGTTGCCGTATCGGCTGCGGTGGTAGCACGCACGCGGCGACTGTCAGTGGCCCGAAGCAGGCGCCCCGGCCGGCCTCGTCAACCCCGACGACTGGTCCGAGCCCTGCTTTTTCGAGCGCCACCTCGTACGTCCGAAGCTGCTTCAAACGACGCACCACAGCTCACACACCAAGCGTAGGGCTACTGCTGGATCGCTGGGTCGTCGACGCCACCAAAACGCTGGAGTGGGAACACAATCGCAAGAACTTTTCCGCGAAGGTTCTCCTCCGGGATCGTGCCCTGGTACTCATCACCAAGGTGGTAGCGCGAATCAGCGGAATTCGTGCGGTTATCACCCATCATGAAGTAGTTCCCATCAGGGACAGTTACCGGGCCGAAATAATTACCACCGCAAGCGTCGGACCCAGTCTGAGGATCCACCGGGTAGTAGTTCGGCTGCAGCGTGTACGACTGGTCGATCGGCTTTCCATCCACCATCACCGCCGGATCCCCCTCCTGGCAGGACACCGTCTGGCCACCCTTCGCGATGATGCGCTTGACCAACGTGTTCTCATCCTTCGGCACCAGCCCCACCCAGGAGGACACCTCCTGCAGACCAGCAATGGCCGGGTTGTCGGAGCGGTTAGTGACGAAGCCGGTATTCCACGAGTCAGTCCCCTTAAACACGACGACGTCACCCGGCTCCGGATCAGAGAAGTAGTAGGACACCTTCTCCACGAAGATGCGATCACCCTTGCCGTCCTGCCCATGCAACGTCGGCTCCATCGACGCAGAAGGAATCACATAGAGGCGGCCAATGAATGTCTGAATAATGAAGATGAACACCAAGGTGAGTACAACGACCATCGGGATTTCGATGTACCACGGCATGGATTTTTCTTCAGATGCGCTCTTTTCGTTCACCCGCAACACTCTAGCAGCGCAACAAAACACCCCGCACCTTACGAAGCGTAAGTGTGCGGGGTGCTGCGCAAGAAGCGGGTATGCGCTTAGCGACGCTCCTTGATGCGGGCAGCCTTGCCGCGCAGGTCGCGCATGTAGTACAGCTTTGCGCGACGTACGTCACCCTTGCGGACGACCTCAATCTTCTCCAGGTTCGGGGAATGTACCGGGAAGGTACGCTCAACACCGATACCGAAGGAAACCTTGCGGACCGTGAACGTCTCACGGATGCCGTCACCCTGACGACGAACGACGAAGCCAGTGAAGACCTGGGTACGGGTGACCGAACCCTCGATAACCTTGACGTGTACGTCGAGGGTATCGCCCGGACGGAAGTCAGGGATATCGTCGCGCAGCTGGCCTGCGTCTACAAGATCAATAATGCCGTTGCTCATTGAAGCAATCCTTTACGTTTCTGGACAGAGGACCCTAGCGGCTTTTTCCACAGGTGGACGCTCGGCTGGTTCATGTCGCTTACAATAACCCGCACGATTTTACATGCGAGCACGTCACTTCCCAAATCCGGCACGCTTGAGTGCATCCGCCATCGAACCGCCCTGCGGCGCACCTCCAGCGCGACCTCGCTGGCGCTTCCCACCCTGACGGCTCGGCTTCTGCTGCGGCTTCTTCCCGCGTGAAGACTCACGCTTCTGTTCGCTCCCCGGCTCATCATCCAGGCGCAGCGTGAGGCTAATTCGCTGGCGCTGCACGTCCACCTCGAGGACCTTCACCTTCACCACTTCACCCGAGCGCACGACCTCGTGCGGGTCCTTCACAAAAGAATGGCTCATCGCAGACACGTGCACGAGGCCATCCTGGTGCACGCCGACGTCCACAAACGCGCCGAACGCGGCGACGTTGGTGACCGTCCCTTCCAGAATCATGCCCGGCTGGAGGTCAGACACCTTGTGTACGCCTTCTTTAAAAGTGGCCGTCTTAAACTCCGGACGCGGATCCCGTCCTGGTTTTTCCAACTCGGCAAAGATATCCGTGATGGTTGGGACGCCGAAGGTGTCGTCGGCAAAGTCCTGCGGACGTAGACCCGACAGCACTCTGCTGTTACCAACGAGTGCCGCAGTGTCCACCCCAGATTGCTGAGCGATGCGCTCCACAACGGGGTAGGCCTCCGGGTGCACAGCGGAGCCATCAAGCGGATTCTCTCCGCCTTGGATGCGTAGGAAGCCGGCCGACTGCTCGAAGGCCTTCGGCCCAAGTCGCGGCACCTTCTTCAGCTCCTTGCGCGAAGCAAACACACCATGTTCATCGCGGTAGGCAACGATGTTCTTTGCGATCGTCGGCGTCACGCCAGCGACTCGTTCCAGCAGCGGTACCGACGCCGTATTGACGTCCACCCCGACTGAGTTCACCGCGTCCTCCACCACGGCGTCCAACGACTGCGCGAGCGCCGCCTGATTCACATCGTGCTGGTACTGCCCCACGCCAATTGACTTCGGGTCGACCTTGACCAGCTCCGCAAGCGGGTCCTGGAGGCGCCGCCCAATCGAGACCGCGGAACGCAGTGACACATCCATGTCCGGAAACTCCTGAGCCGCGATCTCAGAAGCCGAGTACACCGACGCACCCGATTCCGACACCACCACCGGAACAGGCCTGCGCCCGCCCGCTGCTGCGATCATGTCCGCGACCTCTCGTGCAAGCTTCTCCGTCTCCCGCGACGCCGTGCCGTTACCAATCGCGATGAGCTCCACGCCGTGTTCCGCCACGGTGTTCGCGAGCACCTGCACCGCCTGCTGCCATTGGTTCTGCGGTTGGTGTGGGTAGACGATCGCGGTTGCGAGCACCTTCCCCGTGCCATCTACGGTCGCTGTTTTTACACCGTTCCTGTAACCCGGATCCAGCGCCAGGGTCGCGCGTTGACCGGCAGGAGCGGCCAGCAGCACATCGCGAAGATTCGTGCTGAAGACGTCCAGAGCCGCCTCATCGGCACGCTCCTTAAGACGCATCCGCGTATCCAAATTAGAAGAGACCTGCAGCTTTGTCTTCCATGCCCACCGCACGGCCTTCGCCAGCCACGGGCTCTTTTCACAGTTAAGGTCGAAACGGTTCGCGATCATCCCCTCGTACGCCGCATCATCTCCGGCGTCCAAATCCAGCGAAAGCACGCCTTCCTGCTCTCCGCGCAGCAGCGCTAAAATGCGGTGCGACGGCAACGAGGTGAATGGCTCGCTGAAGTCGAAATAGTCGCGGAACTTCGCACCCTCGTTCTCCTTGCCTTCGACGACGCTCGAACGCATCGTTCCGGACTCGTACACCTTGTCGCGGACCTCGCCGACGAGATCCGCATCGGTGGCGATCCTGTCAACCAAGATCGCGCGGGCACCGTCCAGCACCGCTTTCGTGTCGGCGAACCCCTCACAGACATAGCTTGCTGCCTCGGTCTCGGCGTCGGCCGAAGGGGCGTCAATAAGCGAGTCAACGAGCGGCTCGAGACCGGCCTCACGCGCGATATCCGCCTTGGTCTTCCTGCGCTTCTTATACGGCAGGTAGAGATCCTCGACGCGCGCCTTCGTATCCGCACCCATGATGAGCGCCTTGAGCTCATCAGTGAGTTTGCCCTGCTCCTCGATCGCCTCAATGACCGAAGCCTTGCGCTCCTCAAGCTCGATCAAATACGCATTGCGCTGCTCAATGTGGCGCAGCTGTGTGTCATCCAAGCCACCTGTAGCTTCCTTCCGGTAGCGAGAAATGAATGGGACCGTATTCCCCTCTGCCAACAGTTGCAGCGCAGCCTCAACGTGGCGTGGCGCTACCTGGAGTTCCGATGCAATGGTCTCAGCAATGAACGTCATTCCGGACATTCTAATGCTTATGCGTTCCCATCCACGAGGCGGGTCAATCCGTACCAGTAGGTGCCTCTGGGCAGGCCTGCGACCACCGCTTGCGTCGCAGCGTCCAGCTCGAGCGCGGTGCGGCCGCGCACCTCGAGCCTGCACAAAGACTCAAGAGGCGGATGCCCCTCCTTCAACAGGTAATCGGTCTCAAGAATCGACTCATCCTCGCAGTGCGGTCCGATCGGCTCCAGTGAGATTTTGGGCTCGCGATAACCAGCCTTGCGCAACGCACGGGCCAAAGACTTGCGCGCCTTCGGCCAGCGCTTCTCGTCGACGAGCACCTGCATTGCCGTCACGACGTCGCGGCCGTACAGCGCAAACTCGTCATCCTCATCGAGCTCGGCGGCGTCCAATAGCTCCGGGCGGACTTGCTGGGTGCGCAGCAGCGATGCATCGCGCCGGTAGCGCCCCACCTTGGCGTGATCACCCGAAAAGAGCACGTCCGGGGCGTCGATCCCGCGCCACGTTCGTGGCTTTGTGTAGCTCGGCCCCTCAAGCAACCCATCGGAAAAACTATCGTCCTCGTGGCTTTGCGTATTGCCCAGCACCCCGGGGATCAGGCGGGTGACGGCCTCCGCGATCACCAACGTAGCCACCTCCCCGCCGATGAGCACGTAATCGCCGACAGAGACCTCGCGCACCCGGTACCGCTGCTGGGCGTCAACAAAGACTCGCTGGTCAATACCCTCGTAGCGGCCACAAGCAAACACGATGTGGGACTCGCGCGACCACGCCTGCGCATCCTGCTGCGTAAACGGAGATCCCGCCGGAGTAGGCACAATCAGCAGTGGTTGCTCAGCAGACTCGCCTTCGCGGACATCACTAACTTCATACGGCCGTGGCGCGACGGCGTGGACCTCATCGTGGCGGGCCTTGTCATTGCGGTGCGGTGCGGCGGAACGCAACCCTTCGCCTTCGTTGCCAGCTGCCACGGCATCAAGCGCCTCACCCCACACATCCGGGCGCATCACCATACCAGGCCCGCCGCCGAGCGGAGGGGCGTCGACAGACTTATGTACACCAAGCCCCCACTGTCGAAGATCATGCACGCGGACGCTCACAATCCCCTGCTCAATCGCCTTGCCCAACAACGCGTGGCGCAGCGGCTCAAGGTATTCGGGGAAAATGGTGACAATGTCGAGCCTCAAGGTGTGCCTAGACATCGAGTAAACCCTCTGGCGGGGTGATGGACAGGAAGCCCTTCTCCAGATCTACTTCGGGCACAATATCGCTCACGAACGGCACGAGGACCTCACGGCCGTCGTACTCAACCTCCAGAATCTGGCGCCCCGGCGTATGCATCACACCTGTGACCTGCCCGATCGCCTCCCCATCAAGACGCACGTTCAGTCCAATCAATTCGTGATCGTAGAACTCATCCGGGTCCGCGTCCTCCCCGCGTTCAAGCGGCGCCGCGAAGAACTTCAGCCCTCGCAGCCCCTCAGCGGCGGTACGGTCCGGCACCTCTTCGAAGCTGAGCAACAGGCGTCCTTTGTGCGGGCGGGCCGTCGCAACGGTGAGTTCAACTTCCTTCCCCGTTTGCGTACCGCGCAGCTTGCTGCCCACCGCGAAGCGAACCTCGGGCTGGTCCGTGTGCACTTCCACCGCGACTTCGCCCTTAATACCGTGAGTCTTCACGACCCGACCAATCAGTAGCTCCATGCTCAATTACCCTACTTTTCGACGCCCACTTCGCAAACAAAAAACGGCACGCCCTCCGACCACACGGATCGGGAACGTGCCGTTGCTAGGTTCGGATTAGTCCTCGGACTCCTCAGCTGGGGACTCCTCTTCAGCGGACTCCGCAGCCTCAGCAGCTGCAGCTGCCTCAGCCTCTGCGGCAGCCTTGGCCTCAGCCTCTTCTTTTGCCTTCTTGCGCTTCTCGGTGATCGCCTCAGCGGTCGGGCCGTTGTTGGCCTCCTCGAGAGCCTTGTTGAACAGGTCAAGCTTGGATGGCTTCTCCTCAGCAACCTTGAGGGTGCCCTCAGCACCGTCGAGGCCCTTGTGCTTCTGCCAGTCGCCGGTAATCTTCAGCAGAGCGAGCACAGGCTCGGTCGGCTGCGCACCAACGCCGAGCCAGTACTGAGCACGCTCGGAGTCGATCTTGATGAGGGAAGGCTCCTGCTTCGGGTGGTAGATACCGATGTTCTCGACAACCTTGCCATCACGACGAGCCTTCGCGTCAGCGATAACAACACGGTACTGCGCGTTACGGATCTTACCGACGCGCTGCAGCTTAATCTTTACAGCCATGAAAATCTTCCTTTACGGTCACCGGGCAGTACAGACACCCGCCAACACGATAGGCGGGCCGGTTCAACCCTTCTTCTTTACCCTGCGCGTGACTGGTTGGGCGACATCGCGCATCTCTGCACGTGACGGGTCCAACGCGAACGCAGTTTGGTCCTGTTCAAAACCTGCATACACAGATAATCAACCTGAAAGAGGTTACCCCATAGCGAACCAATTCCCAAACAGGACTTGTTATCTAGGCAGATAGTTACCATTTGCCTGCCTGTTGCGGGTATCGTCTTTTCAGTTGCCCGCCGAAAAATAGCATGAAGCGTAATGAGGGCGCGAAACAATCTGAGAGTACACGAGGTTTTTCAGCATGCCTGCACCGAGCACGAAACGCTCAACCGCATACCGCGTCGACCTTGACGGGCTTCGAGGCTTTGCTATCGCACTAGTCGTCTTGTTCCACGTCTACGTCGGCCGAGTCTCAGGCGGCGTCGACGTCTTCTTGCTGCTGTCTGGATACTTCTTCCTCGGCGGCCAGATCCGCTACGCAATGCGCCCAAACCCAAGCCTCAACCCCTGGTGGCCACTGTGGCGCACTATTCGACGCCTCGTTCCAGCACTTGCGCTCACTGTCCTGGCAACCATGCTTGGCGTGATGCTGCTCGCCCCCGAACTCATGGGCGTGGAACTCTCCAAGCAGTTCACCGCCTCCATGCTGTACTACCAAAACTGGGAGCTGATCGCCCAAGATGCGGATTATGCGGCGGCAAGCCAGGACACCTCGCCGCTGCAACACCTGTGGTCAATGAGTGTGCAGGGCCAGTTCTACGTTTTCGCCATTTTGTTGGGGACGCTGCTGGCCTTCTTGATCTGGAAGTGCAAAGTTCCGGCTGTCATTGCCAAGCGAGGCGCGATCACGCTGCTCGCCATTATCACCGTTGCTTCGTTCGCATACGCTGCGCGCTTCGGCTTCGTCGGTACGGGCCAGAACTACTACTCCACCTTCTCCCGTGCGTGGGAGCTCGCGCTCGGTGGGTTGCTTGCCTTCGTGCCAACCAGCCGTTTCCTGCCACAGCGCACAGCCGCGTGGACTGCGGGCCTTGGCGTTGTGATGATTTCGATTACCGGCATCGTCGTCACCACTTCACTCGCGTTCCCCGGCCCTGTCACGCTGCTGCCACTCACTGGCGCCGCGCTGATTGTCATGAGTGGCAACCAGAACTCGGTCTCAAACATTCTGGCGTCGAAGCCGATGACGTGGCTAGGCAGCATCGCCTATTCCCTCTATCTTTGGCACTGGCCGTTGCTCATCATTGTCACTCTTGCTGGAGGGTTCGGGACTCCTCCGTGGTGGGTTGGCACCCTCGTCATCGCGGTTTCGCTCGGACTCGCACACGTCACACACCTGCTGGTAGAAGACCCGCTGCGTCAACACCGCAAGCGCCCGCAATCGACCGATACACCGGTTATCGACGCCCGCTCGACGCTGCGCACCCGCACCGGCATTGGCCGCGCAGGCGGCGGCGT
This sequence comes from Corynebacterium sp. UMB2355A, assembly GCF_033877495.1. Classification (NCBI taxonomy): domain Bacteria; kingdom Bacillati; phylum Actinomycetota; class Actinomycetes; order Mycobacteriales; family Corynebacteriaceae; genus Corynebacterium; species Corynebacterium sp. UMB2355A. The sequence goes on from NZ_CP138855.1 coordinate 395,972, forward strand.
GCTGGTTTCCGTGCTCGTTGCCACTATTTTTGCAATCCAACCGCTTTGGAATCAGCGCATCGAGGACGCAGACCGCGATCTTCCGGAGGACCTTTACCCGGGCGCCCTCGCCATTGCTGGTGCTGAAGTCCCAGACGTCAAGCCACAGCCCGATCCGGCCCTGATTGCGGGCATCTACCCACCTATCGGCGTAGACGAGTGCATGATCATGATCCCCCAACCGGCAACGGACATGCCTCGTCCCGACTGCCAGTACGGCGACCTCGAGTCCGACGTCACTGTAGTGATGACCGGCGGGTCCCACATCGAGCCGTACGTCGTGCCCCTCGACAAGCTCGGGAAAGAGCACCACTTCCGGGTCATTCCGTACGTACGGCAGGAGTGCCCGATTGTCATCGGCGGTGCCGACAGAGACGAGTTCGTCAGCGATGTATGCGCTCAATGGTCGGAGCTTGCGTTCCAGAACATCGTCGAGATGAACCCGGACCTGGTGATTTCAAACTCCACACGCCCCGAGGGCCACGCAGGCGGTGCAGCGTTTTCCACGGACAAGGTCCCCGACGCCTACGCGAACCTGTGGCAGAACTTCGCCTACTACGGCATCCCGTTCGTTGGTTTGCGCGATAACCCATGGATGTTCACCCCAGAAGGCGATCCTATGGACCCGAACCTCTGCATCGTTGCTGGTGCCTCCGAACGCGACTGCTCAGCACTGCGCAGCACAATCTACGGGCCCGAGGACCCAGCAACCTCGTACCTCTTGCCCGAGAATCACCAGTGGTCTATCGATACCGCTGACTGGTTCTGCGACGACAAGTTTTGCCCGCCACAGCGTGGCAACGTGTACATCTACCGCGACCAGAACCACATCTCGAACGCCTACGCAGCAACGCTCGCTCCGCTTCTGTGGGCTGAGCTGATGCCGATCTTCGAAGAGCTAGGCCTGCTCCCGGGGCCCGCCACGGATCCCACACCGAGCTTGGAAATGGACGCACCCGCTACGCAGTAGCGTGCGAGCACGATAGCAAAGGGCCGGTACGGATGCCCGTACCGGCCCTTCAGCGTTTTGCTGACTACTTCTTCTTGCCCATGCGCTTCATCGCTGCGCCGAAGTCAAGATTGTTGAGGTCAAGCCCCTCCATACCTGGAGGAAGTTGTTCCTGCATCTTCTGCAGATCCTCCATGCCAGGCATTCCCGGCATCTGTGGCATGCCCGGCATCTTCGGGCCTCCACCACGGCGCTTCGCGGGCTTGCGCTTCCCGTTCTTGCCCCTGCGTCCCTTGGGCTTCTTCTTCGTCGCGGAGCGTCCGCCACCCATGCCCGGCATTCCTGGTAGGCCGAACTGGTTGGCCATCGCGCCCATCATCTTCTTCGCCTCGAAAAAGCGTTCAACGAGCTGGTTGACGTCAGAGACTTTCACGCCGGAACCAACAGCGATGCGCTTCCTGCGCGACGCATTGAGGATCTTCGGGTTCGCGCGTTCCTCAGGCGTCATACCGCGGATGATTGCCTGGATGCGGTCCAGCTGCTTCTCATCAACCATGTCCGCCATCTGGTTCATCTGCTTGCCGCCAGGCATCATCTTGAGCAGATTGCCGATCGGGCCCATGCGGCGGATCATCAGCATCTGGTTCAGGAAGTCTTCAAGCGTGAGCTCCCCAGTGCCGAGTCGGCTCGCGGCCTCCTCAGCTTCCTTCTGGTCGAAGACGGTCTCCGCGTGCTCAATGAGTGAGAGCAGGTCGCCCATACCGAGGATGCGACTCGACATGCGCTCCGGGTGGAAGACATCAAAGTCATCGAGCTTCTCACCTGTGGACGCGAATAGGATCGGCTTGCCGGTGACTTCACGGATGGACAGGGCTGCACCACCGCGGGCGTCACCGTCGAGCTTCGTCAGCACAACGCCGGTAAAGTCCACGCCGTCTGCGAAGGCCTGCGCAGTCGTGACCGCGTCCTGACCGATCATCGCATCGATCACAAACAGGACTTCATCAGGCTGGACTGCATCACGGATGTTACGGGCCTGCGTCATCAGCGTTTCGTCAATACCCAAACGGCCCGCGGTATCGATGATCACCACGTCGTGCTTGTTTTGCTTCGCGTGCTCAATACCAGCCTGCGCCACCGCGACAGGGTCGCCGTGGGAAGTGCCCATCTCGTGCTCAAACGAGTCGATGGACGTGCCAGGATCCGGAGCGAACGTTGCAACCTCGGCGCGCTCACCCACAATCTGGAGCTGCTGCACCGCGCCCGGGCGCTGGAGGTCACAGGCCACCAGCAGCGGTGTGTGTCCTTGTTTTGCCAGGTGGCGGGACAGCTTACCTGCCAGGGTGGTCTTACCAGCACCCTGTAGACCTGCCAGCATGATGACGGTCGGCGGTGTCTTTGCAAAGTTGAGGCGTCGAGTCTCTCCGCCCAAAATGGCGGTCAGCTCCTGGTCAACAATCTTGACCACTTGCTGTGCCGGGTTCAGCGCCTCTGAAACGTCGGAGCCCAAAGCGCGCTCTTTCACGCGCTTAATGAAGGCGCGTACGACAGTCAGCGAGACGTCAGCCTCCAGCAGCGCGATCCGAATCTCACGTGCTGTGGCGTTAATGTCAGCCTCGGTGAGCTTGCCTTTGCCGCGCAAGCCTCCAAGCGCTGATTGTAAGCGGTCAGACAGTGACTCGAACACAGTGCGTTGCTCCCTTAACTAATTCATTCTTCGGTAATGAGACAGAACGCACCTAGCCTAGCGCCTTTCCGCCCAACTGTTCACATCACGCCAGGCTATCCCAGCAGAGCATCCACAAAGCTCTCTACTTCAAACGGCGCGAGGTCATCGGCGCCTTCGCCAAGACCCACAAGTTTGACCGGCACGCCTAGTTCCTCTTGCACCTGGAACACAATGCCGCCCTTCGCGGTACCGTCCAGCTTCGTCAGCACCACGCCGGTGATATCGACGACGTCACGGAACACTCGCGCCTGCGCAATGCCGTTTTGTCCAACCGTTGCATCCAGTACCAGGAGCACCTCATCAACGGTGGATTTCTTTTCGACGACCCGTTTCACCTTACCCAGCTGATCCATCAAGCCAGTCGAGGTGTGCAGACGGCCCGCTGTGTCGACAAGCACGACATCCGCACCCTCTTGCACGCCGGTCGCCACGGCGTCGAACGCGACAGAGGCAGGGTCCGCGCCTTCTGCTCCGCGGACCGTAGAGGCGCCTACCCGACGCCCCCACGTCTCCAGTTGGTCTGCCGCAGCAGCGCGGAATGTATCCGCAGCGCCAAGTACCACCGAGTGGCCCATCGCTACGAGTACGCGTGCAAGCTTGCCCGTCGTGGTGGTCTTACCCGTGCCGTTGACACCGACTACCAGGATCACAGCGGGCTTGCCTTCGTTCGGCATTGCGTGAATCGAACGATCGAGCTCTGGCTTCGCGGCTTCGATCAGGGTTTCTCGCAGCATTGCGCGTGCTTCAGCCTCAGATGTCACGCCTCGCTCGGCAATCTTCTGACGCAGTGCATCGGTAATGCGCATGGTCAGATCCGCACCGATATCCGCCATGATGAGGGTGTCTTCGATCTCTTCCCACGCGTCCTCGTCGAGGTCGCCCGCGGTAAGAATGCCAAGCAGCCCTTGGCCAATCGCGTTCTGCGAGCGCGACAGGCGCCCGCGCAGCTTGCCCATCCGGCCTGCGGCTGGCGCGATTGCCTCGACAGGCTCGGAGGAGACTGGTTCGCTGACAATTGCGTCCTCGGTCGGTTCGGCGCCGTCTTCCAGGGCACGTTCCGCCCCGTCAACCGTTGCTGCGGCTGCGTCCGCTGCCTCTTGTGCTTCTTCGATGTCTTGGTGTTCGACGTCTGCTTCGTCGGAGGCGGGTTCTGCAGGCGCGGGCGCCTTTGGCTCTTCCGCGACCAGTGTCGGTTCCGGCTCCTTCTCAACCTCAGGTTTCGGTTCTACTGCAGGTTCAGAGTCGGCCTGCGGTTCCGGTACAGCCACCGGCTCAGGCTTTTCGGACTGAGTTTCCTCAACTGGCTCCGGCTCAGGCGCAGGCTCAGACGTCGACCCCTCGTCTACAAGCGGCTCAGGCTCCGGCATTGGCACAGCCTGAGCGGGCTTCGGATCGGAGGGGGCGTCGACACGCGGGATAGGTTCCTTTTCCTTCACTCCTGCTTGAGCGAAATTAAAACCCCCCTTTGCCTGGTAGTTTCCAGACTTCTCCTGCTGGGTAAGTTCTTTCGGCTCCTCGGTCTTTTCAAAGGAAACAGACTTTGCCGATTTCCGTTTATTGCCAACAATGATGATGCCCACAATGAGAATCACGAGCACCACAGCTGCGATTGCAATCCATAACGAGTACGTAGTCATGACTTCCATAGTGCCAAAGGCGCCCAAAAACTGTGTGGAATACCCCATTTATGCCAACAACGTGGTTGAATAAGGTTTATGAATACTCCCCCATTTTTGAAGAATCTGCCACAAGACGTTGCCCAATGGATCCTGCCAGTCCTCACAACACTGATTTCGCTGGCCGTCGGACTTGGCATCATTGCCTCAAGTGGCCAGCTTGGCAGCTCAAAGGTAGACGTGCCGAGCGTTGGCACCGACGCGCCGAAGGAGGCAGTGCCAGCGACTGGTGAGGCGCTCACCACCGCACTGAACACCACCTGGGCACCACTGCCGTTGTATGACGGCGCTACTGTCCAATTTGTCAAGGAAGATAAGGGCTACGTGCTTGTAGGCGGTCCATGCAACGGCTACGGCGTCGGCTTCACCATTGACGAAGCAACTGGTGCGGTCTCCACGTTCAAGACGCCGACGACGAGGAAGGCATGCCCGTCTGAGGACACCATCTGGGAAAACACCACCAGCGACTTGCTGAAGCAGACCACGAGCCTGAAGGTGCTCGGCCAGGATAAACTCTTCGCAGTTGGTCCTGAGGGAACACTGGAGCTTGTTGTAAAGAACTAACCCCCGCACCCCTATTTATGCGTCCGGATCGGAGTCAGGAGCTGACCCCGCCGGGCGCATTCTTTGTGAGAGCACCCTCGTTACACCATCACCGCGCATGGTGACACCGTAGAGCACGTTCGCCACATTCATGGTCGGCTTCTGGTGCGTGATCACAATGAGCTGCGAGTCCTGCCGCAGCTCCTCGAGCAGCGCGATCAATCGGCGCAGATTCACGTCATCGAGCGCTGCCTCCACCTCGTCCAGCACGTAGAACGGGCTCGGGCGCGCTCGGAAAATCGCCACCAGAAACGCCAGAGCAGTCAGCGACTTCTCCCCACCTGAAAGCAGTGACAGCCGCTTGACGCGCTTGCCCGGTGGGCGCGCCTCGATCTCGATACCGGTAAGCAGCATGTCATCTGGTTCCGTGAGTATCAGGCGGGCTTCCCCACCGGGAAACAGCGTATGGAACACACGTGGAAACTCCTCCTCCACGTCGTGCCAGGCATCCGTGAAGAGCTGCAGAATGTGGGCGTCGACATCCTCGATGACGTCGAGCAAGTCCTTTCGAGCCTGAATCACATCGGCAAGCTGGGTAGAGAGGAACGTATAGCGTTCCTCAAGCGCCTTAAACTCTTCGAGAGCCAGCGGGTTCACCTTCCCCAAAGAGCGCAAGTCTTTTTCGGCCTGGCGCAGTCGCTGGGTCTCAGTGGACTCGTCAAAGTCTTCTCCCGGCGCGAAGTTCGCGAGCAAGTCATCGACCGAAATACCGAGCGACTCGACGATCTTCTGCTGAGCTTCCTCAAGACGTACCTTCGCCTGCGACCTTGCAATGTCTGCGGCGTGCGCGCGGTCACTCAACCGATTCAGCTGCTGACGAGCAGCGCTGACCTGCGATCGCTCTTGTTGAATCCTGCCCTGCAGCGCAGCAAGCGTGCGCTGCAGCTCATCGCGCTGCGCGGTGGCTCGCTGTAATGCATCCTGGACTCGCGAGATCAGTACCTCCGTGTGTTCCTTCACGGCTCCGGCGAGCAGGGCTTGGGACCGCCGTCGTGCAACGGCTGCGTCATGACGCGCTTTTGCCTGGCGCTCGTTTTCCGCCTGGCGACGCAACGCATCGCCCTTCCCCGCAATCGCCTGAGCGCGCTGTTGCGTCTCACGAGCAGCGAGAACCGCTTCCAGTTCGAGCGCCTTCGCCTGCGTCAGTTGCTGGGATGCAGCATCGCGTGCCTCGGGCGAAGGGCCTTCCGCAGCAGGAGCGTCGTCGATGCGAGAAAGACGCTCCTGGGTTTCCAGCAGTTGCTCACGGCGCTGAGCGAGCCGCTGCTCTGCCTCCTCAAGCTGCTGCGCGGCACGGACGCGCTCTTGCTCGGCCGTGTCCGATTGCGCAGCCAAGCGCTGATGCTCACGCTGCCACGACGCAACCTCGGTGTCGTGCTCGCGCAGCGCTGCCTTCGCCGCCGCAACATTCACCCGCGCGTCCTCGGCTGCGAGCTGCGCTCCCTCAAACGTGCCCGAGAGCTCCGCCAACGCGTGCTCTGCGGTGTGTAGATCTCGCTGTGCGGCTTCAACCTGCGCACTCACCTCGACCGTAGACGCGCTCGCGATGCCTACCGACATCCAGCCTTCGCCGAATAGTGCCCCCTCTCGCGTCACAGCACGCAGTCGTGGGTCTGCCTTCACGACGTCCACGCCCTCCTGCGGCGTCTCCACTACAACAACGTCTGCTAACAGGCGCGCCACGGGGCCCGCGACCGAAACGTCGACGTCGAGGTGGTCGAGGAGCCAGTCATAGCACCCGTCGGTTTCAACACGCCACAGCGCGCCGCCGACTGCCTCAACGATGCTGGTACGATCTGCGGATTGCAGCTGCTCCACAACGTCCAAGTCGCGCTCGCCCACCAATGCCTCACTGAAGCCACCAAGCGCGGCAGCCAGCGCTCCTGCCAGGTCAGCAGGAGCCTTCACCAGTGATGCAAGCGCGGGATAGCCCCCGAGCATCTCCTCCGCGGTACGTGTTGGCATTTGGTGCTGCAGCGTCTCTATCTTCGACTGCAGCGTAAACACCGCCCGCTCATGCTCGCGCTGCTGCGTCTGTAGCTCCTGAAAGCGCTGCTCGGCGGCAGTGAGCTCCGAGCTTGCTTGCTCGTACTCATGGACGAGTGGCCCTCGGCGGGCTTCAAGCTCAGCAATCTTCTCAGCTACCTCCTCGGCTTCGCCGCGGGCGCTGTGGGCCCGCTCGCTGCTGAGTGAAAGCTGCTCTTCAAGCCGGGTTGCCTCTTGCTCACCTCCGAGCACGGCCTGCTGGTGCGCCTCCTCTTGCGCCACCAGCCGCACAACGCCCTCACGGCGATCCGCTACCGCCTGAATCTGCGCCACGTGTTCGCGTTCAGCTTCATCGAACGCAGCCTGGTATTCGGCAACGTCTTCCCGAACAACCTCAAGTCGCTCCGCGGCTTCCTCGGCAGCCTCAATGGCCACCTCATATTCTTCGTCCGCTGCTGCTGCCCGAGCGAGCAGCTCCTCTGGGTCTTGCCCGTGGTACTCAGTCTGCGTGTTCAGGTTGTGCGCGCGTTCCTGTGCGATGCGCAACGTCGCGTTCGCCCGTTCCTCGAGAGATGACAGTGCAAACCAAGTTTCCTGTGACTCCTGGGCACGCGGCTGTACCTCCCGTTGTTCTTCCTCGAGCTGCGCGTACTGTTCCTCAGCGCTCTCGAGCGACGCGGTCACGGTCTCGACCTGTTCTTCGAGCAGCTTCGCACTCTCGTCACTTTGTGCATGCGCTGCCTGCAACGTGACCATCTGGTGGCCGGCGAGGCGGAGCCGGGCGTCGCGAAGCGTGGCTTGCACAGTCGCGGCGCGCTTCGCGGCTTCGGCCTGGCGCTCCAGCGGCTTGAGCTGCTTGCCAAGCTCATCTGTCAGATCCTGCAGCCTGTCGACGTTGCCTTGCATCGACTGCAGCTTGCGCTGTGCCTTCTCTTTACGACGTCGGTGCTTCAGCACACCCGCGGCTTCCTCAATGAACGCTCGGCGCTCCTCAGGGCGCGACTCCAAAATCTCAGACAGCTTGCCCTGCCCGACGATGATGTGCATCTCGCGGCCAATACCGGAGTCCGACAACAGCTCCTGAATGTCCATCAGCCGGGCTTTCGAGCCGTTAATTTCGTACTCGGAAGCCCCATCACGGAACATACGTCGCGTGATCGCGACCTCCGTAAAGTCCACTGGAAGGTGCTTATCGCTGTTGTCGAAGGTGAGTGTTACCTCTGCGCGCCCTAGTGGCTTGCGGTCCCCCGCTCCCGCGAAGATGACATCCTGCATCTTCCCACCGCGTAGATTCTTCGCACCCTGCTCCCCCATCACCCAGGCAAGCGCGTCGACGACGTTCGATTTACCTGAGCCGTTCGGTCCGACAACAGCGCAGATGCCGGGCTCGAACTTCATCGTCGTCGAAGAAGCGAAGGACTTAAAGCCCTTCAGCGTCAACGATTTCAAATGCATTGTGGTGAGTTTACCGTTCGTGGAAGCCTTCCGCCCCACGAGGCTCACCGTACTGCGCGACTACTATGTCCACGCGGCCCGGTCGCCGTTGTGAGGAGGGTTGCTCCTCCAGCAGCCGCCTCAGATTCTCGACGTCCCCCTCGTCGCCTTCCGCGACCACTTCAACGCGGCCGTCGACAAGATTTTTCGCATACCCCTGTAGGCCGAGCTCCAAGGCCCGGCAGCGGGTCCACCAGCGGAACCCGACGCCTTGAACGTGCCCGTGCACAAACGCGGTCATACGAATGGTAGCCATCGGCTACTTCAAACCGCCCTGCTCGTTGTCTTCACCTACGGCGCGGGCCTCGGAAGCCGTGATGCGGTCCTCCAGGCTGCGGCGCGTGACCGGGTCGGAGCCGTCCCAGAACTCTACGTTCTTGACCTCAGGCATCATGTCGCGGTGGAACACCGGGTCGATGCCCTGGACGCGCTGCTCGTTGTAGTTCTTGAGCAGCTTGATGGCGACACCCGCAAGCGGGACGATCGCGATGATGTTGATGATGGCCATCGTGCCCGCCATCGTGTCGCCAAGCGACCACACCAGCGGAATCGAGCCGAACGCTCCGAAGAACACAAAGACGATGACACCGCAGCGGAAAATGTTCAGCACCGTCTTCGAGTCCGAGAGGTACTCAATATTCGCCTGCGCAAGGTAGTAGTTACCGATCACTGACGAGAACGCCAGGAAGAAGAGAATGAACGTGATGAAGTGCGTGCCCCACGCACCCACCGTTGCCGCCAAGGCGGACTGCGTCAACGATGCACCCTGTACATCATCCAAGCCGTAGTTGATCTCAGGGCCGAGCAGCACGACGAACGCCGTAATGGAGCACACAACGAGGGTGTCGAAGTACACGCCGAGCGTCTGCACCAGTCCCTGCTTCACCGGGTGCGATACCGTCGCAGTAGCCGCTGCGTTCGGAGCGGACCCCTGGCCGGCCTTGTTCGAGAACAGACCACGGCGCATACCCCAGACAAACGCCATACCCAGCGTCGCACCACCAACCTGCTTCAGCCCCAGGGCGTGGCCGACGATCAGCGCGATCATCCCTGGAACTTCCTGAATGTTCAGAATGACTACCAGCAGGCCAACCAGGATGTAGGCGACCGCCATGAAAGGAACGACGACCTGCGTGAAGTTCGCGATACGGGTCACACCGCCGAAGATGATGGCAGAAGTCAGGGCAGCAAGGATCACTGCCACAATCAGCTTCAGCGTCATCGAGTCGGAGCCAACAGAACCGCCGACGGCCTCAACGATGGAGTTCGTCTGAATTGCGTTGTACACAAAGCCATAGGTGAACGAGAGCGCAACAGCGAAGATCACGGCGAGCGGGCGCCACCCGAGTCCGCGCGTCATGTAGTAGGCGGGACCACCGTGGTAGTTGCCGCTTTCGTCTTTCGTCTTCCACAGCTGTGCGAGCGTGGACTCAACGAACGCGGTAGCGCCACCCACAATGGCGATCATCCACATCCAGAACACTGCGCCAGGCCCGCCAACCGAGATCGCGAGAGCGACACCAGCGATGTTGCCCGTGCCCACGCGGGAAGCAGCGGAAATGGTAAACGCCTTGAACGCAGAAATACCGCCGTATTCTTCGTCCAAATCGCGCCCGTCGCGGTCTTTGCCCTTCGGGGTCTCAGTGACCGCCTTGAACATTTCCGGAAGCAGTCGGACCTGTACGAACAAGGTACGTAGCCCGAAGTAGACACCCGCAGCAAGCAGGAGCCACGGGACAATGTCCCAGATGATGCCGTTGAGAGTTCCGTCAATGAACTCGGTTGCTTTTTCCATGCGGAGAATCCTAGTCGCAATGACAGGATTATTCGCGATTTTGCTCAGGATCCTGGCATGTTGGGCAGTAATAACTCGACCGCTGGTTCACGACCGTCTTCACAATGGCGTCCCCGCAGCGGGCGCAAGGTTCACCCGCGCGCCCGTAGGCATTCAGCGAGCGGGCAAAATACCCCGAGGCACCATTGACGTTCACGTACAAGGAGTCGAAGCTCGTTCCGCCTTGTGCAAGAGCACGCTCCATGACGTCACGTGATGCGTCGAGAAGCTCGACCGCACTCTCCTGAGCGAGTGTATCTGCCCGTTGCCACGGCGCGACGCGTGCCGCCCACATTGCCTCGTCAGCGTAGATGGATCCAATACCGCTGACTACGGCCTGATTCAACAACACCGTTTTGACCGCAGATCGCTTGTGCCGCATCAACTCTGCAGTTGTATCAACGTCGAAGCCTTCCTCGAACGGGTCCATCGCAATGTGGCTTGCACGTTCTGGGATGCCATCGTCAAGCTCGCAGTACTGCCACGAGCCGAATGTCCGCTGGTCAACGAATACCAGCTCAACGTCGCCCATCCTGGCACGAATTCGCGCATGCGGGCTATCTACGCTGCCCGGCGCGCCGACGAGCATCTGGCCGCTCATTCTAAGGTGCACCAGGAGGCAGGCTCCGTTCGGACAGCGTCAGCCAGAGGTACTTGCCACGGCGTCCGGTGCCCGTGACGCGGAGCCCGGGAAGAGTTGTTGCCAAATCGACGGTGTTATCCCTGACCGCCCTGGGGTGCGCGACCTCGATGCTGTCGAATGTCCTGCCAACAATGTGCTCGTTCAGGCCACGACGCACGACCTCAACTTCCGGCAGTTCGGGCATCAGCTACGCCTTGTCTTGGGTCTGCTGCTCAAGAACGAGCGCTTCCGGGTGCTTCTGAAGGAACGCCACTGCTTCCCTGGCTGCTTCTTGCTCGGCGAGCTTTTTGTTATGCGCCACTCCACGTCCGCGGTTTTCACCAAGAATGATCGCGTACGACGTAAATTCGAGGTCGTGCTCGGGGCCTTCAGACGTCGTTTCGTACTCTACCATTGGGATGCCACGTTCCGCGAGGCGTTCCTGCAGCACAGTCTTCCAGTCTTGCCTGTGGCCGTGTGCCGTCGCGTTGTGGAGCTTCTCGTGGAAGAGCTTAAGAATTACGTCGCGGGCTGCTTCGAATCCGTGCTGCCGATAGATCGCGCCAAAGAGCGCCTCCGTCGTATCGGCGAGGATGGACTCTTTGTCCCTGCCACCGGTATGCAACTCGCCTTTTCCAAGCAGCACGTACTTACCAAGCTCGATGCCACGGGCGACATCCGCCAACCCGTAGCGTGACACAATTGAGGCCCGCATCGGGGAGAGCACCGACTCGGAGCTCGAAGGGTAGATCTCGAAGAGCTTCGTGGCTACGGTCAGACCGAGCACTGCGTCTCCGAGAACTCAAGCCGCTCGTTATTTGGCAGGTAGTCGTGCTCGTTGGCAAAGGAGCGATGCGTCAAGGCGAGTCGCAACAGTTCGTCGTCCAGCTCCACACCCAGCCACTCGAGCAGAGGCGCATGGTCTACTTCGGAGAACGCGCTGTTCCACGCTTCTTCGCCGCTGACGCGATTCTTCTTTGAACGTCGGCTCATAGGAACTTCTCCAATCCAGCCCAGCGCGGATCCACCGCGTCGGTTGCTTCGCCGCTGATGCCGTCTGGTGCCGGAACATCGCTGTCTTCGGGGCATGCAGGCTGGCAGGTCGGGTTAAACGGCAGTGTGAGGCCAGCTTCGTCGACGAAGGCCTGCTCGAGATCAACCGTTTCTTCCACGATGCGCATGATCTCATCCCCGGATCCTGCGTCTTCCTCTACTTCTTCATCACCCTGGATGAAGTCGTCGCCGTTAGAAAACACCTGGGAGACACGCAGCGTTTCCGTCGGCTGCAGGGTGCGCAGGCAGCGTACGCACTGCCCTTCCAGTACCGCGGTCACGGTGGCGTCGACCATCACGCCAGAACCAAGCGGGGTCACGGTAGCGTCAACGGCCACCTCCTGGCCTTCCGGAATTGCGATCATCTCTGGCCCGATGCGGGAGGGAGCTGGGCCCACGTTGTGGACAACTACCGGCATGCCGTCGCCGTGCAGAGCGTCAGCTACTTGAATAATGAAAGGATTTTTAGCCATAGCAACCCAAACTCTACATCGGTTTTCTTCCGGAAGTGCTACCTGGTTTTCTCTTGTGCGTTCCTAATGCTCGCCGTAGTCGTAACGCTCCGCGCGTTGGCTGCCGCCTGAGACGCCGGCGCCACGCCGGAGCGCAGAACGGTCCTTAGATACTGTGCGAAGCACTGCGGAAAGTGACTCCTCAAACTCCGCAAGCTTGGAATCCACAAACTCGTCGCACTCCCCGCGCAGACGCGAGGACTCCGCGTGCGCCTGCTCGACCAGGCGGTGCGCCTCCTCGTCTGCGCGACGCATGACCTCTGCCTCGGAAACAAGGTGTTCCTGCTGCGCCAAGCCCTCATCAATTGAGCGCTGGTATTCTTTCTGACCGTTTTCAACCAGGCGCTGAGCTTCTTCCTGTGCTCGCGCCACGGTGGCTTCCGCGTCTTCGCGTGCGCGGCTGACCATATCGCGGGAGTCCTCTTCAGCGTTGGTCACCAGCATGGTCGCGTGGGACTGGGCGTCGTCAATCATTTCTTGAGACTGCTCGTTTGCCTCATCCATAATGTGCTTCGCGTCTGCATTGGCTTGAGCCACCAAATCGTCCGCGCGTTCCTGTGCACCATGCAAGATAGCGTCCTGCCGGTCGAGGACATCTTGAGCGTCGTCCATCTCATTCGGGATTGCGTCACGAATATCGTCTAACAGCGCAAGCACTTCGTTGCGCGGCACGAGGCAAGAGCTTGATATTGGCACGCCGTAGGCCTGCTCAACGATTTGGACGAGTTCATCAAGTGCTTCAAAAACGCGATACATGTCGGTCATCGTACCCGAGAACCACTGCGCTGAGTGTGCAACACAACGGAAGGTATGCACTACACTTTGCCCTCATGGATGAAGCATTGCGCACCCCAACCACAGTCACCATCGCCCCAGACGCATTCAAAGGCACGGCGTCGGCTGAGCAGGCCGCAACGTGGATCGGAGAAGGCGTCCGCGAGATATTAAAGGACGCAACCATCAAACTCGCCCCAATGGCCGACGGCGGCGAAGGCACCTCCGAACTGTTCAAGGGCGAGCGCATCACCCTGCCCACCACGGACGCCGCGGGGCGCCTCACGGAGGCTACCTACACCTATGATGCCGCTTCAACCACAGCGTTTATCGACGTCGCTGCCGCCTCTGGGCTACCCGCCGTCGCAGATTCACCAGTTCCGTTGACCGGCGATACCTACGGCACCGGAGTGCTCATCGCCGACGCACAAACCCGTGGCGCAACACGGATCGTGCTCGGCTTGGGTGGCTCGGCAACCACCGATGGCGGCACCGGCATTCTCGTAGCCCTTGGCGCGAACCCCGTCGACGCTGAGGGCTATCAACTCAAGCCTGGCGGCGGCGACCTCGAGCGCCTCGCGGACCTCGATACCGCAAAGGTCAACATTCCCGCAGGCGCGCTCGACTGGGTACTACTCACCGATGTGGATTCGCCCGCTACGGGACCGGAAGGCTCCGCCGCTGTATTTGGACCTCAGAAGGGCGCTTCCGAAGAAGACGTGGCCAAGCTCGACCGCGGGCTGGCCAGGCTGTGCGAAGTAGCAGGTCTCGACCCCACTACTCCGGCCTTCGGGGCTGCGGGTGGAATCGCGATCGGCATCACCTGGCTATCAACGCTCCTGCACGGCGATGCCAGCCACGTCTCCATCTCCCCCGGTGCGCCCGTCATCGCGAACGCCAGCGGGCTCGCAGATCTTATCGCACAGTCCGGACTCGTCATCACCGGCGAGGGACGCTATGACGCCCAAACCGCCGCTGGCAAGGTTGCCAGCACGGTAAGCGACCTTGCCGCTGATGCAGGTGCTGTCTGCGTAATTGTGGCGGGTAGCTTCGACGCCGAACCCGCTGGTGAAGCAATCGCAGTCCCCCTTGAAAACATCGCTGACACCAGTGAGCAACTCCGCCGCGCAGGCCGCGAGGCGGCGATTCGTTACCTGAACACCTCGACGGTCCAGGGGTAAAGTGCAGGCGCCTCAAACTGGTCTTGCTGCTCCAACGCGACGGGGTCTGATGGAAGCTGCGCTCGCGGGGTCAGAATCCGCGACAGGCCCATCGCCAGGCTGTTCAGGCTCCTCGCGCCTTCAACCTCGATGTCGTAGCGCTGGAGGGCGGCACCCTCTTCTTCAGCCGAGACCTGCCTGTCCTGCACGTATGTTGCTTCCAGTTCCTCGGTGACCTCGCTAGGCAACGCTACATGCGGGGTGTACACAACATTTCCGGCAGTGAGTTTTTCGCGCCGCACCAAAATATCGATTGCGCGCTGGTACGCCTCCGCCAACTTTTCTGCCGACGCATCGGGGGCCAACACATGGAACTGAATGATCGCCATGACGAACAGGCTAATACACCGGGGAGTAACGTAGCAGGTATGACTTTTCCAGTGCACTCGTATCGTGACGCCCTGACGACCATGGCTGACGGCACGATCAAGCAAGTCAACCCATTTTCCGGCACCGAGGTTTGGACGGTCCCAGGCAGAGGAAACCGGCCCCTTTCCCACCCCTCAGGAACCCCGCACCCGCTCAGCGATTCCGACTTTCACGAGCACTGCAACTTCTGTGACGCCCACCAGCTTCGCACCCCACCAGAGAAGTCACGCATGGTTCGCACCCGGGATGGTTGGGAGATCGTCCGCAACGCGATGCCCGAAGAGCTCGACGCCACCACCGCCGAGTTCCGCCGCGTACCGAACCTCTTCGAGATAGTCTCCTACGACTACTGGGCAAAGAACTACGGCTACAGCATGCCCCAGTCCCAGCAGGAACACATGGACCGCTACCTCGCGGACCCCGCCGGCAAGGCCCACGTCCTCGACATCGTTCGCACCCGCCTCAAGGCCTCCGGAGAGAATCCCGACCGCGACGAGGCGTCACTCTTGGAGATCGCGCCCGCGTATTTCGGCGGCGGTCACGACGTCATTATTGCTCGACGCCACTTCGTCGACGGCGCCACCGACGACACACAGCTAGCAAGCTCCGGAACACTCACCGAAGACGAGCACGGGGCTTTCTTCAAGTTCACAGTTGATTCCCTCCACGACCTCGTCGTAAAGAATCCCTACTCCCCGTACGTCGTAGTCTTCCAAAACTGGCTTGCGCCTGCTGGCGCCTCCTTCGACCACCTGCACAAGCAGCTCGTCACCGTCGACGCGCGTGGCGTGCAGGCCGAGATGGAGATTGCAAAGCTGCGCCAGAACATCAACATGTACAACGAATGGGGAGTGAACTACGCGTTCTACCACAACCTGGTGATCGCGGAGAACGACTTCGCAATCGCCATCGCAGGCATCGGGCACCGCTACCCCACTGTCTCCATCTATTCCAAGTCCGCAACCTGTGCACCATGGGAGCAGTCGGAGCAGGAAGTGCGCGGTCTGTCGGACCTCGTGCACGCGATCCACGCAGCGATGGGACCCGAGGTCGCGTGCAACGAGGAGTGGCACTACCGGCCTGTGGATCTGGACCTTCCGATGCCATGGAGGGTGAACATTAAGTGGCGTATTTCTACACTCGCGGGGTTCGAAGGCGGCACTAAAATCTACGTCAATACGCTTTCCCCGTTTGATGTTCGTGACAAAATGGTGGACAAACTCTACCGACTCCGCGATGCCGGGAATGTGACAAAGTCGCTGCGTATTGCCACAGAATGTGCCCCGTCACGCAACTCTCTCCTCTACAACCCAGTCCTTTAGACCAAAGTTGTTTATACCTTCCTCCCAAAAGACTGGTATTACTTAATGTGATGGTAGTTAAGCAAGCACGTGCGGAGTGACGCACAGAGGGACGTACATGATCAACATCAACGATATTCTCAACAGTTACGTCGTTGACGAATCGTGGCAGCGTGCATTCTACGAATTCATGCACACCACGCCCGAGCTATCGATGCAAGAAGAGGAGACGCACCAACGGCTCCTCGCCGAACTTACCCAGTTCGACTGCGAAGTAATTGCACCGATTGGGGGCTACGGAATCTGTGCGGTCTTCCGCAACGGTGACGGGCCAACTGTACTGTTCCGTGCCGACTTCGATGGGCTCCCAGTTACGGAAGCTACCGAAGTTCCATACGCTTCAAAGAAAAAGGTGCGTCTTGAGGACGGCACGAGCGTCGGCACCATGCATGCTTGCGGCCATGACATGCACACCACGGCACTTCTCAGTATGTGCAGTTTTATGGACAACACCCGCCACGCCTGGCGTGGGACGTTCATTGCACTGTTTCAACCAGGAGAAGAGCTGGGGGTAGGGGCAGAAGCGATGGTCAATGACGGACTTCTGGAACGCATCCCACGTCCTGACGTCTGCTTTGGCCAGCATGTGATGCCCGGACCTGCGGGAACCGTGATGTCAAAAGCGGGTCCCCAGTTCGCGGCATGTGACTCCATCAGGATTACGATCCCGGGGCGAAGTGCGCACGGCTCTATGCCACACAACGCCATAGACCCAACGTTTACGGCAGCGATGATCATTGCCCGCCTGCAAGGTCTCGTAGGCCGGGAAGTCGATCCTTCTGACTTCGCAGTCGTCACCGTTGCCAGTTTGCACGCTGGAACGACGAACAACATTATCCCCGACTCCGCGGAACTCGTACTCAACTGTCGCTTTTATCAAAACAAGACAAAAGAGCAGATGTACGCCTCCATCGAGCGGGTTGTTCGCGCAGAGGTGCAAGCATCGGGTGCCACCGAAGCGCCTACGTTCGAGTACTTCGCTCACGGAGAACTTATGAGCAATGACGCCGAGGTGTACGCAAAGGTCCGCCAGTCTTTCGACGAGGTTTTCAAGCATGAGTCTGCTGAAGCCGACCGAAAGACAGTGTCTGAGGACTTCCCAGTCATCCCCCTGGCGTTTGACGTGCCGTACTTCTACTGGCTTATCGGGTGCACCCCGAAGGCACAGTGGGATGAAGCCGTTGCGGCAAATAGAGTCGCGGAAGACATTCCAGTCAACCACATGCCGACCTTCTTGCCGGACTACGCACCCACGGTGAAAGCAGCTACCAATGCCGGACTCACGGCAGTTCTGACGTATCTTGCTCAGCCATAGCGCAACGCCGTTCCGGCTGAGCACGACGCATTCCAATTCGACACATCAAGAGATCTGAGGTTTTTATGAAGAACACTGTAGGAACATCGGTACCGGCACTGCAGGACACTGTCGCCGGCCATGTTCGTGGTTTCTCTGGACGCAGCCCGCAGGCATCCACCAATAACAAGTTTTGGACTGGCCTCTCGGCCGCCGTTGTGGAGCAGATTGCCGACAAGTGGGATGCAACCCAAAAGGCCTACTCGGCTACTCGTCAGCAGGCGTACTTCTCCGCAGAGTTCCTGCAAGGCCGTGCACTGCTGAACAACCTCACGAACCTGGGCATGGTGGAAGAGGCTGAGGCTGCAGCAGCAGAGCTCGGCCACAACCTGACCGATGTCCTCGAGGCAGAGCACGATGCCGCGCTGGGCAACGGTGGCCTTGGCCGCCTCGCAGCGTGCTTCCTGGACTCCGCAGTGACGCAGGACTACCCGGTCACCGGCTATGGCCTGCTCTACCGCTACGGCCTGTTCCGCCAGGAGTTCGTCGATGGCTTCCAGAAGGAGCACCCAGATTCCTGGAAGGAATCGTTCTACCCGTTCGTTGTTGAGCGCACCTCCCAGCAGCGCATCGTGAAGTTCGACGACATGACGGTTCGAGCAGTACCGTTCGACATGCCGATTACCGGCTACGGCACCGATAACGTTGGTACCCTTCGTCTGTGGGACGCATCCCCAATCCACGAGTTCGACTACGATGCGTTCAACTCGCAGCGTTTCTCCGACGCCATCCTGGAGCGCGAGGCTGTCCACGACATCACCCGCGTGCTCTACCCGAACGACACCACGTACGCTGGCAAGGTGCTCCGCGTACGCCAGCAGTACTTCTTCGTCTCTGCTTCGCTGCAGGAGATGATCGACAACTACATCGAGCACCACGGCGAGGATCTGAGCAAGTTCCACGAGTACAACTCAGTGCAGCTCAACGACACCCACCCGGTGCTGGCGGTTCCGGAACTCATGCGCCTGCTCATGGATGAGCACGGCCTGGGCTGGGATGAGGCGTGGAACGTCACCACCCAGACCTTCGCGTACACGAACCACACCGTGCTCCAGGAGGCTCTGGAGACTTGGGACGAGTCCATCTTCAAGCAGCTGTTCTGGCGTATCTGGGAAATTGTCCTGGAGATTGACCGCCGCTACCGCCTCGACATGGAGTCCCGTGGCATTGGCCCGGAGGACGCACACCACTACTCCCCAGTCCACGACGGCAAGGTGCACATGGCGTGGATCGCCTGCTACGCTTCGTACTCCGTGAACGGCGTGGCTGCGCTGCACACCGAGATCCTGAAGCGCGACACACTCAACTACTGGTACTCCATGTATCCAGAGCGCTTCAACAACAAGACCAACGGTGTCACCCCACGTCGCTGGCTGCGTATGTGCAACCCGCGTCTCGCATCCCTGCTCGACCGCCTGTCTGGTTCTGATGAGTGGACCACGGACCTGTCCAAGCTGAAGGAGCTGCGCAAGTACGCTGATGATCCTGCAGTGCTCAAGGAACTGCGGGAGATCAAGGCTGCTAACAAGCAAGACTTCGCTCGCTGGATCGAGCAGCGTCAGGGTTCTGTCATCGACCCGGACTCCGTCTACGATACGCAGATCAAGCGTCTGCACGAGTACAAGCGTCAGCTGATGAACGCGCTGTACATCATCGACTTGTACTTCCGCATCAAGGAAGACGGCGAGACCGACGTACCGAAGCGCACCTTTATCTTCGGCGCGAAGGCTGCACCTGGTTACACGATGGCAAAGGGGATCATCAAGCTCATCAACGCCATCGGCGAGCTGGTGAACAACGACCCAGTCGTCTCGAAGTACCTGCATGTGGTCTTCGTGGAGAACTACAACGTCTCCCCTGCTGAGCACATCATCCCGGCAACGGATGTTTCCGAGCAGATCTCGACGGCCGGTAAGGAGGCGTCGGGCACCTCGAACATGAAGTTCATGATGAACGGTGCGCTGACCTTGGGCACGATGGACGGCGCAAACGTGGAAATCGTTGACGCTGTCGGTGAAGAGAACGCCTACATCTTCGGCGCTCTCGAGGAGGATCTGCCTGAGCTGCAGCGCTCCTATGACCCGAAGGCTACCGCCGAGCAGACCCCAGGCCTGCACCGTGTGCTCAACGCACTGGTCGACGGCACCCTGGACGACTGCGGCACCGGCGCGTTCCACAACATCCGTGCTTCCCTGCTCGAGGGCTTCGGCTTCGACGAAGCCGACGTCTACTACGTGCTGGGTGACTTCGCGGACTACCGCGAGACCCGCGACCGCATGGCCAAGGAGTACTACGAGGACCCAGATGCATGGGCACGCAAGTGCTGGATCAACATCTGCGAGTCCGGTCGTTTCTCCTCTGACCGCACGATCCGCGATTACGCGAACGAGGTCTGGAAGATCGAGCCGACGCCGATTAACTAGCCTGTAGCGCCTAGTACCAAAGGCCTGCCGCTGTTGTTTCGCGGCAGGCCTTTTATATGTCCCCATGGATTTAGCGAGCTACAAGCCGAGATGAAAAACACCCCGGAGCAGCTGCTCCGGGGTGTTCTCCGATTAGGAACTTAGTCCTGTTCCTCTTCCTTCTTCTTCGACCAGTAAGCCTCCTCGCCCAGCTGGTGGACGTGGACCGTGTTGGTCGAACCTGCAACTCCTGGCGGAGTACCTGCAACCATCACCATGGTGTCATTCTCCTGGTACTCATCCATCGCCAGCAAGTACTTGTCGACGGTGGCGATCATGTCATCCGTGCTGTGCACCGGAGGGCACAGGAAGGTCTCCACGCCCCAGGTCAGTGCGAGCTGCGAGCGAACCTCCTGCTTCGGAGTAAACACGAGCAGCGGCAGGTCTGGGCGCAGGCGCGCAACGCGTCGAGCGGTGTCGCCGGTCGCGGTGAACGCCACGATTGCG
Organism: Corynebacterium sp. UMB2355A; assembly: GCF_033877495.1. NCBI lineage: Bacteria > Bacillati > Actinomycetota > Actinomycetes > Mycobacteriales > Corynebacteriaceae > Corynebacterium > Corynebacterium sp. UMB2355A. The sequence goes on from NZ_CP138855.1 coordinate 416,456, forward strand.
CGTGCGTGCAGACGGTTTGCCACATCGTTCGCCGAGTAGGAGATCACACCACGGCGAGTACGCGGGATGTGGTTCAGAGGCGGCACCTTGTCCATTGCCTCAGCGGAACGGACAATGCGGCTCATCGTGCGGACCACGTTGTGCGGGTCAACGCCAACGGAGGTCTCACCGGAGAGCATGACGGCGTCTGCACCGTCGAGCACGGCGTTCGCAACGTCGGAAGCCTCAGCGCGCGTCGGACGCGAGTTATCAATCATCGAATCCAGCATCTGCGTAGCGACGATGACCGGCTTCGCGTTTTCACGAGCGATCTGGATGACGCGCTTCTGCACACCTGGAACAAGTTCAAGCGGAATTTCAACGCCGAGGTCGCCACGGGCAACCATCACGGCGTCGAATGCCAGGATGATTGACTCCAGGGCGTCGACTGCTTCTGGCTTCTCCAGCTTCGCGATGACTGGGACACGACGGCCAACTTCGTCCATGATCTCATGAACCAGGTCAACATCTGCCGGCGAGCGCACGAAGGACAGCGCGACGACGTCGACACCCATCTTGAGTGCGAACCGCAGGTCCGCCTTGTCCTTCTCAGACAACGCCGGGACGGAGATGTCCATCCCCGGCAGGGAAACACCCTTGTTGTTGGAAACAGGGCCACCTTCGGTCACGCGGCAGACAACGTTGTTGCCGTCGACTTCGACACAGACCAGACCGACCTTGCCGTCGTCGACGAGCAGGCGATCGCCCGGCTTCGCGTCCTTGGCGAGGTTCTTGTAAGTCGTCGAGACTCGGTCGTGCGTGCCTGGCACGTCATCGACTGTGATGCGGACCGTTTCGCCCGTCTCCCAGACGGTGGCGCCTTCTTCAAAGCGCCCAAGACGGATTTTCGGACCCTGAAGGTCGGCGAGGATGCCAACTGCGTGTCCCGTTTCATCGGTGGCTTCGCGGACCCAGCGGTAGTTCTGCTCGTGGTCCGGATAGTCGCCGTGGGAGAAGTTGAGGCGGGCGACATCCATGCCGTCGCGCACAAGTCCGAGGATTGCTTCTTTGCTGGCCACAGCAGGGCCAAGCGTACATACGATCTTTGTTCTTCTATCCACGAGATCCAACCTAGTAGCGATTCAACAATTACCGGTGGTTTCAAGGCCAGATAGTGTGTGAATTCTCCACTGCCGTATCGTGTGGCCTATCTTCCACTTCGGATACCACCCTACCCCGAATCACGATTCGTATCATCATTATCGTTGTGAGCGAGTTCCTTCTCGGCTTCTCTCCCACGTGGCAATAGGAAGAAAATCCCAAGTGAAACAACAAAAAGCAGGCCTGAAACCCACGTGTTCACACGCAACCCCAAAATTAGTGTTGCGGCGTCAGTACGCATCAACTCGATTGCGAATCGGCCCATCGTGTAGCCAGCAACGTATAGCCAAAATACCCTGCCGTGTCCGAGCCTGAAGTGCTTATCTGCCCAAAGCAGGAAAGCAAACACAAGCAGATTCCACACCAACTCGTAGAGGAACGTCGGGTGAACGCTCGCGATGACCTCACCGGTAGAACGCCCTGTCAGCGGAGCGAACGCCCCTTGCTCGTCAACGCGGTAGTAGATATCCAACGCCCACGGTACCGTCGTTTCAGCACCATAGAGTTCCTGATTGAACCAGTTCCCAAGGCGTCCCACGGCCTGGGCCAACACGATGCCTGGCGCCAGCGCATCCGCAACAGGCCCAACAGCAATCTTCTTCCACCGCAGCAGCAACCACACGCTCGCCGCGCCCAGTGCGACTGCGCCCCAAATACCCAGTCCTCCAGCAGTAATGTTCAGAGCTTGTAGGGGATCTTTCCCGGGGCCGAAATACTTCTCGTGGTCCGTCAGCACATGGTAGAGCCGACCACCAACGATGCCCATTGGAATAGCGACGATCGCCGCGTCCCAAATCACGTCGGGATCACCACCACGCGCACGATAGCGTCGCGTGCCCACCCACATTGCAAGCAGGATGCCGGTGATGATGCACAGCGCGTACGCCCTCACCGGGAGCCAGCCAATGTGCCACACACCCTGTGGTGGCGAGGGAATGTTTGCCAGAATCGTAGTTTGCACGCCCCCTAGTGTGCCTGATTATCGGCGGGAAGCGCACGCGGGGTGTCGCCCGGCGGTAGCAAGTGAGGGAATAGCCGCTTCGGCATTCGCCAAAATGGCGTCTGCTCCTGCGGCAGCGACGTTAAACAGATCACGCGGAGTCAACACATCCGCCATCATCACCACGCGGATCTTGCTCGGAAGGCCTGCAACAAGCTCACCCAGCGCGAAGTGATCAGTCTCCCCCGATGGACGTTTCGGGGGCACAACAGCCAGCACCGATGCGCCCGCCCGAAGCGCACGTGCCGCCTCCTCAGCGTCTCCGACTTGTACGAAGGCCGACATGCCAAGCGTCTCCGCTCTATCTAGCAACGCCTCCAGTCGCGGCTGCTCAAGAATATCTGCACGAAGCACAAGCGCATCGGCTCCATAGCAGCGAGCCTCGTGCACTTGGTACGGATCAACAATCGTATCCAAGCTCACCACCGGTATATGCACTGCTGCCCTCGCTGCGTCCATCTCAATGTTCGCGACCTCACGGCCAAACAGCGCACCCGAACACGCGAGCAGCTGCGCCCCCTGCATCTCAAGCTCCACTGCGGCAAGTGCCGCTCGGTGAATCCGCTGCTGCGTAGTCCGGACGCCGTGCTGGTTGTACTGTACCTGGGCAATAATTGCGCATCCGTCTGAGTCAACGGCCGCGTATGCGTCGCGCGCAGATGCAGCTGCCCGCGAGCGATCCTTCACCTCTTGGAACGACACCAAGGACTCACGGCGCGCGACCTGCCGCTGCACTGCAGCGAAGAGATCGCTGTGTACATCCGTGGCACACATACTCGCCTCCCGCGTGACTCCGAGGTGAAAGCCTATTGTTGCAGTTGCCAGCGTAGCCCGCGCGTATTTAGTTCATGAAATTTCACGGGGGTATACCGAATATTTATCGGCGTGCCTCATCATCCGTAGGGTCAATTCCGGAGTCCAAGGCGTCCCACATCACGCGCCCAGAGTCCGGCCGAGCTTCGAGATCTTCACCGAGCTTTTCACGGCGCACAGCCTCTGTCTCATACTTGTTGAGCTTCGCGGAATCTACACCGGGCCGCATTACTACCGTGAGCGCTCCAATAAGCCCCAGGAGCGCCCCCAAGATGACCAGGTAAATGCCAGCGCTATGCTGCTGCACCTGTGTGATCTCCGCCCACGCGGCAATCGCCCCGTCACTGGCTGCTCCTCCCTGCTCCCCGCTTCCGGCACTCAGCAGTGTGTGCAAACGCTCCAAGTCAGGCTCGGCTAATAAGGTTCGCAAGCCCGATACGCCGGCGCCCACAGCGCCTAGTGCGGCCACCACACCTACTATTCGACGCCCAACTCGCCGCAGCGCGAATATCGCAATCATTGCAACGATCAGAATGAGCGCCACTGCCGCGATCTCCGTAGACCACATTGAACCATCGACGGTAGTGGTACTGGCTCCAGCGCGGTCGTCGAAAACTTCGACAGTAAACCAGTCCATCCTGGACCCCACCCACGCCAGCGCGCCACCGACGCCCACCAGCAGTGCGCCGACGCGGTTCGCCGTATTCACCTAATATCCTCCAACAGCAGATCTGCATCGAAGCACGTACGGTCCCCCGTATGGCAGGCACCATCCGTCTGGATCACCTTCACCAGCAAGGTGTCGCCGTCGCAGTCGAGGCGCACCTCGCGGACCTCTTGCACAGCGCCACTGGTGAGCCCTTTTACCCAGTATTCGTTACGGGAGCGAGAGAAGTACGTCCCACGTCGCGTTTCCAGCGTGTACGCCAGCGCCCGCTCATCCATCCAGGCCATCATGAGGACCTCACCGGTGTCAGCAGCCTGCACCACGGCGGGAACCAGGCCGCGGTCGTTCTTCTTCAGCCGAGCAGCAATTGCAGGATCCAATACGGCATCTTCTGGTCGTAGTTCAGTCATCAGCGAACCTCAAAGCCCTCATTCCGAAGCGCATCCTTTACTTCCGCGATGCTCACTTCGCCGAAGTGGAAGATCGACGCCGCAAGTACGGCGTCTGCGCCCGCTTTTACTGCTGGCGGGAAGTCTGCAGCCTTGCCAGCGCCACCGGAAGCAATCACCGGGATGCTTACCGCTGCTCGAACCTTCTCCAACAGCTCGAGATCGAACCCTTCCTTGGTCCCATCTCCGTCCATCGAGTTCAGCAAGATTTCCCCCACACCCAGGTCTTGTCCAGTGCGAGCCCACTCCACCGCGTCGAGACCAGCCGAACGCGTACCACCGTGCGTGGTCACTTCAAACCCAGACGGCTGCGGAAGCCCACCATTCGGCACGCGACGCGCGTCGACAGACAAGACAATGCACTGCGCTCCAAACTTCTCGCTGAGCTCACGCAGTAGCTCTGGCCGGTGAATCGCCGCTGTATTCACACTGACTTTGTCCGCGCCAGCACGCAGCAACTCAGAGACGTCTTCGACGCTTCGAACGCCTCCGCCAACGGTCAGCGGGATAAATACCTGCTCTGCGGTCTTACGGACGACCTCAAGCATCGTTCCACGGCCCTCACGCGACGCAGTTACGTCCAAAAACGTAAGCTCATCAGCGCCTTCCAGTCCATACCGCTGAGCAAGTTCTACGGGATCACCAGCGTCCCGCAGGTTTTCAAAATTTACGCCTTTTACTACCCGCCCGTCGTCCACGTCGAGGCAAGGAATCACACGGATTGCAACAGACAAGGTAATTACCCTCCATACATGTTTTGTGCCACGCTACTCCAGCTCGCAAATACGTTCCGGAAACTACATACTACCGCGAAGCACTCTGCCTATCAGGGCTTTCAAAGCACCGTTGGACCGTCGCGAGCGCAGTCGCATGGGCAGCATTCGTACCAATGACAGCCCCCATCGACGACATCTCCCATGGCTGCCCGTACACGTCAGTCACCGTCGCGCCCGCGCAGCGACCGAACAAGACACCGGCCGCGTTATCCCACACGTGCGGGGAGAAACTCACGCTGGCCTGGAACACACCCGACGCCACAAACGCCAAGTCCACGCCCACTGAGCCAGTCATGCGTGGTCGCAGTGAGGTGGCAGCCAATTCACCGACGAAGGCCAAGCGGCCTTCCGCTGGAAACGCAGCGCGATCATCCGAACCAACGGTTGCAACGCCTACCTGAGCGGCCGTCGTCGAAGGATCAACGCCCTGTGGGAGCGCAGGCAATGGGGCGCCGTCAAGCACAACGGGCTCACCCGAGATCGCATGCATGCGGTGCCCCAGCAATGGCATGTCGGTCACCGCGACGACCGGTTGGCCGTCGATAAGGAGCGCTACCAAGATCGCGCACATCGGGTTGCCACACGAGTAGTTCGAGGTGCCGTCGATAGGATCGAGCACCCAGCACGCCTCAGCGTTGAGGTCCCCGCCGTGTTCCTCCCCAAACACGGGGATACCGGTCGCTTCCGTCAAGCGTTTCCTCAGCAACGTTTCAATGGCGAGATCCGCTTCCGTGGCAAAGTCACCTTCGCCCTTAAAGAGCGCTGGAGCTGCACCGATATGTGTTCGAAACAGCTCGGCGGCTTCATCGACCGCCTCTAACGCAATAGCTCGGTATGCCTGCAGATCCCGCACGCTGTTTACTCGCCCTTCGATACCTTTGCGACGGCCTCCAGCGCCTCACTCAGCGTGAAGCGCTTCTCGTAGAGAGCCTTGCCGATAATGACGGAGTCGATCCCTTCATCGGTATACCGGGCCACTTCTACGACGTCGTCGAGAGTCGCGATTCCGCCCGAGGCAGTAATCTGAGCGTCCGTCGCTGCGGCGACCTCCCGCAACAGTGCAACATTCGGCCCGGCTAGCGTGCCGTCCTTGATCACGTCGGTCACCACGAAACGGCTGCAACCAGCGGCATCGAACCGCTCCAGAACCTCCCACAGATCACCGCCGTCGGACGTCCAGCCGTTCCCCTTCGTACGCCACTCACCATCAGTTTCACGCACCGCGATATCAATCGCGATCTTGTCGCCGTAGCGCTCAATTGCCTTACAGGTCCACTCCGGATCCTGTAGCGCCGCGGTACCAATATTGACGCGCTTCGCTCCGGTGGCAAGGGCCCGCTCCAACGTGGCGTCGTCACGAATACCACCCGTGAGCTCGACAGCGATACCCAGCTTCGCAGTGATATCCGCCATCAACTCATGGTTCGAGCCACGCCCAAACGCGGCGTCCAAATCCACGAAGTGCAGCCACTGCGCCCCCTGCTCTTCCCAGCGACGAGCAGCCTCCAGGGGATCCCCGTAGCTCTTCTCCGTCCCAGCTTCCCCCTGGTCAAGCCGCACGGCCTGACCTTTAACAACATCAACAGCAGGCAACAAGGTAAAAGTCATGGTGCTCATCTTATCCAATCTAACTCAGCCAGGTTCGGCGCTCGCTACAGAGTCTTCACCCAGTTTTCCAGGAGATGAAGTCCTGCGTCACCAGACTTCTCAGGGTGGAACTGCGTCGCCCAGAGCGGACCATTTTCGACGGCAGCCACAAACTTATCTCCACCGTGCTCCGACCAGTGCACAAGTGGCGGCGCAATGAACTCATCCGCTTTCAGCGTCCATTCGCGAACGCCGTACGAATGCACGAAGTAAAAGCGCTCGTCTATATTAATGCCGTCGAACATGCGCGAGCCGCGAACTATGTCGACGGTGTTCCACCCCATGTGTGGAAGCACAGGAGCCTGGAGCTTTTCAACGGTCCCCGGCCACTCTGCTAATCCAGCGGTATCAATGCCATGCTCGACTCCGTGCTCAAAAAGGATTTGCATACCAACGCAGATACCCAGCACAGGACGACCACCTGCAAGGCGCTGTCCGATGATGCGCCCCCCTTGCATTGCCTGCAACCCACGCATGCATGCATCAAACGCGCCAACCCCCGGCACTAACAGGCCGTCAGCCTCCACCGCGATCGCCGGATCGGCAGTAACGCTGACGCGCGCGCCAACTTGTTCTAGCGCACGCTGAGCGGATCGGATATTTCCTGCCCCGTAGTCGAGCAGCGCAACATGGGGTTGTGGCATGTCGTTAGCAGTCATGAAGATTAATTCTAGCGCCCGTTCCGCCGATAAAGGCGCGGGGGCTGAACATTTTTCAGCCGCACGGACAAGTTATTAACTTCGACGACGCGGTGCTTGCCCAGCTGCCTATCCAGCAACGTAATAACTACGCCAATAAGGATCACGGCCGCCGCCAGACCAAACATCGGGGTAAACATCATCATTGTCAGCAACATGCCGTACATCGTCGACCCCAGACCTGTTCCTCCGTCGAATGCGATATTCCAAATCGCAGAGGCCTCAGAGCTCTTCGAACGGGGCAAGCGATAGAACATCAAGGTGAGCGCCTCGTTCTGTACCGCGCCGAATCCAACACCGTAGATCAACGCTGCCAACGCCATCCACCACACCGGCAGATCAAGAAGCAGAATGAGCGCGATGAGAAAGACACCACCTGCAGCAATGAACTGGCACGGAATGAGAATGCTGCCTGGGTATCCCTTGCGGTCCATGACCTGACCCGCTGCGTACCGCGACAACATAGAAGCGAAGTTCATCACGCCCAGCATCACACCGCCAAGCGCCGCTCCCTTGGCCGGATCGAGATCGCGCATCGCCGCGGGAAGGAAGTTAGTAATTGCGCCATACGCTGAGGTGACGAACATCAAGGCCATGCCCGGAACAAACACAAGCCGCCACATCGGTACGTGCACGTGCGCCACGCTCAACTCATCGCGGTCCGCTTGTGGCACAGCTGGGATGAACATGCATGCCACCAACGAAATGAGGCCTACGCCCGCTGCAATGTAATACACCGCGTTATACCCAATGACGTTGACCAGGGCGAGGCCCGTCGGCAAGCCGACCATCTGAGACAAGCCCACCATGATGCCCAGCGTGCCGGTCGCCCGCCCCAACAAGCGACGCGGTACCAACTCAGCGACGACGGCTGCCTCCGCTACCGTCAGCGCGCCAAACCCAACACCGCGGATCGCGCTCACAGTCAGCACTGTTCCGGCTTCCATTCCCAACGCGTAGGCGAACGCCGGAACACCCAAGAGCAAAGAAGACAGCCCCATAATCAGGCCAAACCCGAACTTGCGCAGCAGCGCAGGTGTCGCCATCTGTGTAAGCACTGTAGCGAGCATGAACACACCGGTGGTAAGCCCGGCCAGCGTTTCGGTTCCTCCTGCATCGAGCACCGCCGTAGGAATCACCGGTAGCAGCACCGCCCATGCGGCGAACGCTGCCATCACCGCGAGCAGGACGGGCTTCATGCCGCGTGCCTTCCAAACACTCGAGACCGAGTTGATTTCCTCAACAGTAAGCGGTGTTGGTGGGAAGAACTTCAAACTACATAACCTCCATCATTGCCATGATCGCGAATGCGAGCGCCAGCGCAGTAGCCAAGGCTAACACTGCAGTCGGCACCCTCAATCCACGCTGGTACGTTGACCACACTCCGCCTGCGAGCACACCCGCCAACACGAAGAGGCCAAGCACTCCCATACTTGCTGGAATGCCTCCCACCTATAACGCACCCTTTGTCGACGGCACACCCGTAATCTTTGGGTCTGCATCCACTGCAGCTCGCAAACTGCGGGCCACAGCCTTGAATTCGGCTTCCGTAATGTGGTGCGGATCGCGACCATAGCGCACATTCACGTGCAAGGTCATTCGGGAGTTATACGCAAGCGTCTCAAAGAAATGGCGATTTATCACCGTGGCGTAGTGCCCGCCGATGACCTGCCAATCCATATGCTCCGGCTCACCGTTCATCACAAAGTACGGACGCCCAGACAGATCTACAACTGCCTCAACGAGCGTTTCGTCCATCGGCAACAGCATCGAGCCAAAGCGGCGGATGCCACGCTTGTCCCCGATCGCATCCAGTAGCGCCCACCCGAGCGTGATGGCGGTGTCTTCCACCGTGTGGTGGGCATCGATCTCCGTGTCGCCTTTCGCCTTCACCGTGAGGTCGAAAGCACCGTGGGCTCCGAATGCGGTGAGCATGTGATCGAAAAACGGCAATCCGGTGTCAATGTCAGTCACGCCTGTGCCGTCGAGATCGATGGACACAGAGATGTCGGATTCAGACGTCTTCCTGTGTGCGGTCCCTACCCTATTCGCCATGAAGTACCTTTCTTGCTGCCTCTAGGAAGGCATCGTTTTCGCTATCAAGTCCAACCGTCACTCGCAGGTGACCTGCGACGCCAACGTCACGAATGAGTACGCCACAGTCGAGGAACTGCTGCCACGCTGCATGGGTCGAAGTGGCGTCGCCAAACGGGCCGAAGAAGATGAAATTCGACGAGCTCGGCACAACCTTGTAGCCCATCTCTTCCAGCGCTGCTTGCACGCGCACGCGCTCCTGCGCCAACTTGTCAACCGTCGCGAGCGTGTCCCCGGCGTGCTTCAGCGCCACGCGTGCAGCGACCTGGGAGAGCACCGAGAGGTGGTACGGCAAGCGAACCAGCATGACGGCGTCGATAAACGCCGGTGCTGCAACGAAGTACCCTAGGCGCGCGCCTGCGAAATCGAACGCCTTCGACATCGTGCGCGACACAACGAGCTTCTCTGGATACGTTGCCAGCAGCGTCGTTGCGGACGGGGAATCCGAGAACTCAGCGTACGCCTCGTCAATAATCACGATGCCAGGTGCAGCCTGAACAATCTTTTCGATGTCTTCGAGTGCAGTCTCACCGCCAGTTGGATTGTTCGGCGTAGTGATAAAGATGACGTCCGGCGCGTGCTTTTCGACGGCCTGCACGGCCTGCTGCACATCGATATCGAAAGATTCGTTGCGATCAATCGGGATAAACTCGGTTTGCGTTCCCGCCGCAAGGATTGGGTGCATCGAGTAGCTAGGCACGAACCCCATGGCACTGCGTCCGGGGCCACCGAAAGCTTGCAACAGCTGCTGCAAAATCTCGTTCGAACCGTTTGCGGCCCAAATGTTGTCTTTGCTGACCTGGACGCCCGTCTGCTTCGACACGTATGCAGCCAAGTCTTCCCGAAGCAACACGGCGTCGCGCTCTGGGTAGCGGTTGAGCGACCGTGCCGCTGCTTCAACCTCGGCAACCAGGTCCTGAATCAACGCCTCAGAGGGCGGGTACGGATTCTCGTTGGTGTTCAGCGCGACAGGCACTTTCAACTGTGGGGCGCCGTATGGGTTCTTTCCTTGCAGCTCGTCGCGAAGTGGTAGCGATTCGAGCGTGACGCCCTTCGCGATCGTCGAGGGATCAGTAGACATACTTACTTAGCTCCGTTTCCTCGTGCCTTAATGGATTCACCGTGTGCAGGAAGCTGCTCTTCCGCAGCCAGCACCATGATGTCCTCAGCGATCTCCGCCAACGCTGCCTTGTCGTACTCGATGAGATTGACAGGCTTCAGGAACGTCAGGGTGGACAGGCCGGGGTTGAAGCGCGCCGTCCCGGATGTCGGCAAGACGTGGTTCGAGCCAGCCGCATAGTCACCGAGTGGGACCGGTGAGTATGGACCGACGAAAATTGCGCCCGCGTTTCGAACTCGCTCCGCAACCGCGCGAGCATCGCGCGTGTGCACCTCCAGGTGCTCTGCTGCGTAAACGTCTGCGACTGCGACAGCCTTCTCAATATCATCGACCAGGATGATGCCGGACTGCTTACCGCCCAGCGCAGTAGAGGCGCGCTCAGCGTTGAGCGTTTCCTTCGAGCGCTGCTCAACGAGTTGGCCGACTTCCTGCGCCAGGGCCTCTGAGTCGGTGATAAGCACACTAGCTGCTTGCTCGTCGTGCTCTGCCTGCGAAATCAGATCGAGCGCCACGTATTCCGCATTCGCGCTATCATCGGCGATAACCGCGATCTCGCTTGGGCCGGCCTCCGCGTCAATGCCCACCGTGCCGTTGACTACGCGCTTCGCGGCAGCAACGTAGATGTTCCCCGGTCCGGTCACCATATCAACTGGTTCCAGGCCGTGGGCATCATCGCCGTACGCCAGCAATGCAATCGCCTGGGCACCACCGACTGCCCACACTTCATCGACGCCGAGCAGCGCGCACGCGGCGAGCGTCGTTGGGTGCGGCCAGCCGCCGAACTCCTCCTGAGGAGGAGTGCAGACCACCATGCTGTCCGTCCCCGCCTCCTGCGCAGGAATCACGTTCATGAGCACGCTCGAGGGGTACACTGCCTTTCCACCTGGAACATAAAGTCCCACGCGCGAAACAGGAATAAATGTCTCGGTGACAGTTGCGCCATTCGCAAGCGTCGTAGTGTGTGGCTGCGGCTTCTGTTCAGCGTGTACCTTGCGAATCCGCTCGATCGCGACTTCAAGCGCGGAGCGCAGCGCAGGATCAAGCTTGTCGACGGCCTCTTTGATCACCTCCGACGGCACCCGCACGGATGCTGGACGGATCCCGTCGAACTTCTCTCCGTATTCGAGTGCCTTTTCGGCACCGCCTACGCGAACCTCTTCAACGATCGGCGTAACTGCGGGAAGCACGGCATGGACATCAACGCCACCACGTGGCAGTGCCCTGCGAAGTTCGGCGGTCGTTGGGGTTGTCCCCCGGAGGTCGGTAACTCTCAGCATTTTCGTGTCTCCCAGATTCAACAAATGAGCACAATACGTACCGCAGCCATTGTATTCTCCGACAGGCGCGAAAAAGCTGTTCAGGCCAAAAAAGGCGTCACCCCAGAGCTTTCACCAAGGGAATAAGGTAGTTCACACTATTTCGGGGGTGTCGACTGCGCGGATCACCATCCTCGACCACGCGACGAGTCCTGTGGCGAATGGAGCGAGGCACAACGCCACTCCCGGGGCAACTATCGGAAACACGCTGAAGCGTTGACCGTCCTGGAAGCCGTCTGCATGCTCAGGCAAAGCTGTGAGCCAGCCCGAGACCATTCCGCCAACCGCCAATACAACGTATCCGGCGAGCGCGGCAACGATGAGCTGCCAGACAAACCATGCGAGCTGGCCCCCGCCTCGACGCGCTCGACCCGCAGCACCGACAACCAACCCGACTACCAACAACACCACCGCTAGCCAGCCGAGTCCAGCAAACTGCGCATTCTGGATCGTTTCCGTTTCATCGATCATGAACGATCCATCCGACACAACGGTCACTATCGGGGGACGCAACCACGCCCACGCTGCCCCACCGATTACACCGCTGACAAGCCCAACGAAAAGCAGGCCGGCGCCAGCGTGGATCGTGGCGCGCGGCTTGGAGTCGAGCTGCTGTGCTAGTTGCACAGCTTCCAGCGACCGTCTTCGTGCGTGAAGAGCTGGGTCTGGGTCTTTTCGCCCTCGGAGTTATTCGACTTCACTGTCGCCGAAGCATGGTTGCCATCAACGCGGACGTCGCTCAGGGAAATTTCGGTCTTCGGGATCTCAATCGCCTGACCGGCCTCTTCCTGCATACGGGCAGCCTGCTCAATCACCTCGAGGGAAACGCCTTGGCGCTCCATCTCTTCCAGTGCGGGTTCGGTGATCTTCTTACAGGAGTTATCCAAGATGACGCGCGTCCACTTTTCGAAGGACTCCGGGTTCGTCACCTTGCGAACCACTTCCTCCATTTCCTTGCGCTGCTCTTCAGTGCCTTCTTTACCGCCCTCGATTGGCTCGAAGGTTGGAACAGCGAACTCTCCGTCCTCAAACGGATTCGCAATCGTTGGGATCGCGCCGGGCTCCCCTTGTGCCTCCGTCTGCTTTTTGTCGTCGGACTTCTTCTCGCCCTTTTCGTCCTTCTTCGGCTCTTCCTTCGCCGAATTCTCGGCCTTATCTTTCTCGGAAGCCGCCGAATTCGGAGCGCTGGCAGCGGTGGACAGTCCGCCGCCCGCGGTCTCGTCATCAGAGCCACACGCAGTCAATGACATCGCCAACGCAACTACTGCAGCTGCAGCAACCTTGGAACCAGTGGTGGAAATCCTCACGACGTATCTCTCCTTACAGCGACCAGCACAACGGTTGTACCCGGCCTGTTACGTTAAAAATCGTTGATGCCAATTTTAACCACTCGTTTCTGCTGGCCCAATTACGCTCCGGTACAAAGTATCTGAACACTCTCTGTGAACTCGTTGTAAGCGTCCACCCCCTCTCCACCATGAGACAGGTAACATGGGAACACATGCACCTGTCCGTGGATCAGATCACGATCACTGCGATGGATTTACTCAGGTCATATGGCTTAGCCGATGTGTCAATGCGCAGGATCGCCAAGGAGCTCGACGTCGCACCGTCAGCGCTGTATTGGCATGTGGCAAGCAAACAGGACCTTGTGGCTCGCCTGGCAGAGCACATCGTTGCGCCGCTCACAACCCCCTCCTCACCAGCCGTATCCACGAGTGAAGCAGCCAGAATGCTCCGTAACTGCCTGCTCAGCATTCGAGATGGCGCTGAGGTGACGGTCACAGCAGTAGGCAATCCGGAGTCTCCGATACACTCCCAACTCCAGCGCTTTTTCATCACATCATTGGCTATGGAAATCGAAGGGGCGTCGACACCTCAGCTCCGCGCAACCGCCGATGCTCTCCTACACCTGATCCTTGGCAGTGCCTTCGTCCAGCAAACTGAATCCCAGCTGGTAGCGGCTACGAATGCAAGCGAAACGTTGCCACAATCACAGACCATTGAGAGGGACGACTCGTTCGCATTTTCCGTCGATCTCATCATTCGGGGGCTGCAAGCGGGCTGCTGATTGCCAGGCTGGTGAGGGTTTCGCAATGCGGGAACCCCCGGGGGGTGCACTATGGTGATTCCTTATGATTCAAAGCTCTACTTCCCCAAAGCCCGCGAACGATATCGTCGTGTGGCCTGGTTCCCCATACCCGCTAGGTTCTACCTATGACGGTGCCGGAACAAACTTCACGCTCTTTTCAGGAGTTGCGGAGAAGGTTGAACTTTGCCTTATCGACGACGAAGGCGCCGAAACTCGCATCGAACTTGAAGAGGTAGACAACCACGTGTGGCACGCCTACCTTCCAGGAATTACACCTGGACAGCGCTACGGCTACCGCGTCCATGGTCCGTGGGATCCAGCGAACGGCAAGCGCTGCGACGCGAACAAGTTGCTCGTAGACCCCTACGCGCGCGCTTTCGACGGCGAGTTCTCACAGCATTCTTCGCTGTTTTCCTATGACATCAACGCAGACGCTCCCGGAACGGGCCGCAACGAAGAAGACTCGCTGGGCCATACGATGCTCTCTGTCGTCATCAACCCGTTCTTCGACTGGGGCGATGACCGCGCACCACGCATCCCGGATGAGGAAACCGTCATCTACGAATGCCACGTCAAAGGCATGACCCAGACGCACCCTGACGTACCCGAAAACCTCCGCGGCACCTACGCAGGCATGGCACACCCAGCAGTGGTCAATTACCTCAAGGATCTGGGTGTGACGTCTGTCGAGCTCCTGCCTGTCCACCAGTTCTTGCAGGATGGGCGTCTGCGCGACCTTGGTCTGCGTAACTACTGGGGTTACAACACCTTTGGCTTCTTTGCCCCCGAGAACAACTACGCAGCTGCTGCGCAGCCGAGCGACGCCGTCGCCGAGTTCAAGGGCATGGTGCGGGCGTACCACGAGGCAGGCATGGAGGTCATCCTTGACGTCGTGTACAACCACACTGCTGAAGGCAACCACCTCGGCCCCACCATTGCTTTCCGCGGCATCGACAATGAGGCCTACTACCGCCTGGTGAACAACGACAAGTTCCACTACATGGACTACACAGGCACCGGAAACTCATTCAATGTGCGCGACCCTCACTCACTGCAGCTCATCATGGACTCTTTGCGTTACTGGGTCACTGAGATGCACGTCGATGGTTTCCGTTTCGATCTAGCTTCGACCCTTGCACGCGAGTTCTCTGACGTCGATCGTCTGGCAACATTCTTCGACCTGGTCCAACAGGACCCGGTAGTCTCCCAGGTCAAGCTGATCGCCGAGCCGTGGGATGTCGGCGAAGGCGGCTACCAAGTTGGTAACTTCCCTGCGCTGTGGAGCGAGTGGAATGGTAAGTACCGCGACACAATGCGAGACTTCTGGCGTGGTGAACCAGCGACACTTGGTGAGTTCGCATCGCGGCTGACCGGTTCTTCGGACCTGTACCAGCACAACGATCGCCGCCCGACTGCGTCAATTAATTTCATCACTGCACACGACGGCTTCACGCTCAATGACTTGGTTTCCTACAACCACAAGCACAACGAAGCGAACGGCGAAGACAATCGCGACGGTGAAAGCCATAACCGTTCCTGGAACTGTGGCGTCGAGGGCCCGACGGATGACCCCGAGGTGAATCAGTTGCGCGCCCAGCAGCGTCGCAACTTCTTGACGACGCTCCTGCTCTCCCAAGGCACGCCCATGATCTCCCATGGAGACGAGCTGGCCCGTACCCAGGGTGGCAACAACAACGTCTATTGCCAGGACAACGAGATTGCGTGGATGGATTGGACACAGCTCGACGACAGCGAACAGCTGCACGAGTTCACCAAGCGCCTGATCGCTATCCGCAAGGCCCACCCGGTCTTCCGCAGGCGCCGGTTCTTGGAAGGCGGCGCGCTGGGCACGGATGCTGTCGACCGCGAAATCGCCTGGTTGGTGCCGTCCGGCGAGCTGATGACGCAATCCGACTGGGACTTCGCGTTTGGCAAGGCACTGATGGTTTACTTCAATGGCGACGCCATCGCAGAACCGGATGCTCGCGGTCAGCGTGTGCGAGACGATTCATTCATTCTGATGTTTAACGCCCACTACGAAGACATCGAATTCACGCTTCCTCCACAGGAGTTCGGATCAAGCTGGGAGGTGCTCATCGATACAACTGAGAAACTTGGCTACCCGGCGAGCACGCTGACAATCGGCGCCTCGGAGACCACAGTCGTCCCGGCGCGCTCTACAGTTGTGCTGAAGCAGGTAGGTGCCCCGGTTCGCGAGGACGCCTAACTCCAGGGGCTTGACCGCCGTCAGTTTCATGTCCGGTGGGTGAGTAGTATGTGTGCTACCCGCCTACCGGATTTTTGATTGGAGCCATACGCTGTGATTACTGCTTGCCGTGCGACGTTGAGTGTTTCGAATACGGAGCTGGTCGTCACCCCAACCCCCTTGGAGGCGGCGCTGGCTGGCTCCAGCGAGCCCACGCGCATTCCGATAGAGGCAATCACAAAGGTTGACTTGACCGAAGGCGATGACTGGAGCACGGGCACCGTCAGTATCACGTGTAGCGACATCGTTGTAAACGTTGTTTTTGCGCCTGGCGCGGGCGCTGCGATGCGCGAGCTCGAGGATGCTATTTCTGCTGCACAGCGTGGCGACGCCCCGACGCAGGACGCGCAGCGAAGCGGTTCAAGCGGTTTTCCTGGCTTTGATTTCGTTGCGTTTGATGTGGAAACTGCCAACCAGAGGTGGGGTTCTATCTGTCAGATCGGTGCGGTGAAAGTCATTGATGGTGTAGAAACTGACCGCGTTTCTTGGTTGTGTATGCCTCCGGAGCAGTGGGCCGAGTTTGACCCCCACAACGTCGCTATTCATGGGATTCGTCGGGAGGACGTGGCAGACGCACCAAGTGTGGCTGACTGTATTGCGCAACTTGTCGAGTTCGCTGGTTCCCTCCCCCTTGTGGCTCACAATGCGCATTTTGATAGCACTGCGCTGTTTCAAGCTGCTGGTGCAGTCGGGATGGATGCGCCACAGGTGCTCTTCGCATGCTCGTTGGCGCAGGCACGCTCGTGCGACCTTGATGTTGAGAACCACAAGTTGCCCACCTTGGCGTCTCACTTCGGCGTGCCGCTGGAGCAGCACCACGACGCCTGCGCGGATGCTGCAGCCTGTGCGGGCATCATGGTTGGCCTGGCCCGTCGGGCGCACTACCAGGGTTCACTTGTTGGGTTTGTCCATGACGCTGGCTTCACTTTGGGCTCGATCGATTCCCATCGGGTGACTCCAGTGCTCAGGGACCGATCCGGCGCGGGCCGTGCACTGCAAGCAGAAAGCATCGCCAAGGGAGGCATGCAGGCAGCTGCCGCTGCAGTTCCTGCACCTGCTGGAAGCAACCAAGCGGGCCCCTCTAGAAAGAGCACACAGAAGCAGAGCAAGGGTCGCAAGCCAGCTCCGTGGCAAGCGGTGGCAACCCCGGACACGGTGCCAGAACCGGCGCTCGATGCTGATGCTTCCTCGCCATTGTTTGGGCAGCACGTCACGCTGACCGGTGAGTTTTCTCCATTTGATAAGGGTGCGCTGTGGCAAGGCATTGCTGCTCAGGGCGGCCAGGTGGGCAAGAACGTGACGAAGAAGACCACCATCCTCGTTGTTGGCGAATGGGGGTCAATGACCTCGAAGGAAAAGCGGGCTCGGCAGCTTATTGAGCAGGGCCAAGACATAGCAATCTGGAAGGCCGATCAATTGCTGGATGCCCTAGGATTGAACGAGCAACCACCGTTTTAAAACTTTTTTGGGAACCATCGGCGGGTTTGAACGGTCTAAGTACATATGACTACTCATATGCCCGCTCCGTGCGCCCCTTCAATGCTTGTACCCATTTTCCCCCGTCTGGCCCGACGTTGTGAAGTCACGTCGAGTTCTTCGCGTGCGTGGCTCACGCCAGGTTTCGGGGCTTCGACCGCTTACATCAGTTTGGCGCCCGGGTTGGTGTGCGTCTTTGACTCAGATTCGGTGGAGGGCCTGACGCACCAGTCCATTGGCGCGATGGGCTTGACGGTCCATCAGGCGTGGAACTCAGCTGCGCGCATGCTGAGCACCGATCTTCTCGAGGGCCGAGTGATCTTGGATTACCTGCCAGCGGAAAATTCGCTAGGGTTCGGAGCACCGAAGGGAGTTCAGGTGCAAAGCTCTGCTGGGTATGCGGCGTCTTGGCTCGCTCACCCGCAACTCTTCTCGACGCTCTATGCTCACGTTGATCGCGTACTCATGCCGCACAACGAACTGCTGTTTTATTCCCGCGATCAGCAAGAACTCTTCGTCTTCGACGCCACCTTGGAGGAAGTTCTGGCGTTCGCCAATCCGGAGCACGTCATGCGCTATTCGGTTGGCTTCCCCCTCTCTTGTGATTCTCGCGTCCGCAGCTAAGTGCGTCTTGAGCTACTAGGGTGGCTGGTAACTTCAAGGAGGACGTATTGCAAGCCCCAATTACATCAACCTACCGTCTCCAGCTGCGTGGCCCACAAGCCAATCCGTCGGGTCGCGCGTTCGGCTTCGACCAGGCAGCGCAGTGTCTGCCCTATTTGGAGTCACTCGGTATTTCCCATGTGTACCTCTCTCCTATCTTGCAGGCACTGCCGACATCGAATCACAACTATGACGTCACTGACCCGACTGTGGTCAACCCGGAACTGGGTGGACTAGCAGGCTTCCGGCGCTTCGTGGAGGCAGCCAGAAAACTCAACCTTGGCGTGATCATCAATATCGTGCCGAACCACCTGGGTGTCGCTTCCCCGCAGCTCAATAGCTGGTGGTGGGACGTTCTCAAGCATGGTCGCGACTCTGAGTACGAGCGCTACTTCGATATCGATTGGCACGCTGACAACGGGGCGGGCGGGAAGCTCGGCCTGCCGATCTTCGGGAAGGAACACGACGAAGATGCTCTCACGCTGCGCTATTTGGATCAGGACAACCCCGAAAGCGACATCGTGCTGGCCTACTACGACAACGTATTCCCACTCAAGCCAGGCACCTGCTCTTCCCTCGACGACGATCCGAAGAAGGTCTACGAGCGTCAGTCCTATAAGCTGATGTTTTGGCGCGACGGCATCATTTCTTATCGCCGATTCTTCTCTGTCAACGGGCTTGCGGGCATCCGACAAGAGGACCCCGCGGTCTTTGAACACACGCATGCGATCATCCGCCAACTTGTGGCTGAGGATCTGATTGACGGCGTCCGCGTCGACCACCCGGATGGACTCACGGACCCTTTCGGGTACTTGTCACGGCTTCGTGATGTTGTTGGTCCCGATCGCTGGCTGGTCGTCGAGAAGATCTTGGAGGCCGACGAGCCGCTCGACCCACGCCTGCGCGTCAACGGCACAACTGGCTACGACGCGCTTCGCGAGCTCGACGGCATCTTCGTCAACCAGACGGCCGAGGATACACTCAGTATGCTCGCACTGCGCCAATCGGGCTCCACGTGGGATCAGGCGGCGCTTGATGCCGCGGCGCTACAGCTCAAGCGTGAGGTGGCAACGCACGAGCTTCAGGCGGAGGTTCGCCGTCTCACGCGCGCTATTCGGCGCGATAACTTTTCGACGGCCGGCTCCGCCGTCTCTGACGAAATCCTCGTTGACACCGTCATTGCATTAGTCGCAGCCATCCCCGTCTACCGCGCCGATTACCGATCACTGTCGAGGATCACGGCCACCGTGGTGGCCGATATGGCACAACGCTTCCCTTCCCGGCGCGACGCCCTCGACCTCATCGCGGCTGCCCTGCTCGCTGAAGGTGAGGCAAGCACCCGCTTTGCGCAGGTGTGTGGTGCGGTCATGGCGAAGGGGGTCGAAGACACGTTGTTCTATAGGGCGAACCGGTTGGTGGCGCTGCAGGAAGTAGGCGGCGCTCCTGGCCGCTTCGGAGTGGGCGCGGCGGAGTTTCACCTGCTACAGCAAGAGCGTGCTGAGCTGTGGCCGCAGACGATGACGACGTTAAGCACCCACGACACGAAGCGTTCCGAGGATACGCGCGCGCGGATGCTGGAGATCGCCGAAGTACCAAACGCGTTTGCGGAGTTAGTGAACACGACGACAGCGCTGTTGCCTCCGCCAGACCACGCCACGGCGCATTTCTTACTGCAGAATATCGTGGGGGTTTGGCCTGCGGATGGGATTGTTACGGAGTCGCTTTCGCAGCGGCTGCATGATTACGCGATCAAAGCAGTGCGTGAGGCAGCGCTGCATACGAGCTGGTTCGACGCTGATGAGGCGTATGAGCAGCAGGTGCTCGATTGGGTAAACGCAGTGCTGGCGGGGCCTGCAACGTCACTGATCACGGACTTCGTGTCAACCATCCATGAGGGGGCGGTCGCAGTAACGCTGGGGCGTAAAGTTCTCCAGCTTGCCGGCGCTGGCATCCCTGA
Organism: Corynebacterium sp. UMB2355A; assembly: GCF_033877495.1. Lineage (NCBI taxonomy): Bacteria > Bacillati > Actinomycetota > Actinomycetes > Mycobacteriales > Corynebacteriaceae > Corynebacterium > Corynebacterium sp. UMB2355A. The sequence goes on from NZ_CP138855.1 coordinate 436,630, forward strand.
TACCTACCAGGGCATGGAGTTCTTCGAAACGACGCTTGTCGACCCAGATAACCGAAGCTTCATCGACTACACCGCACGCACGCAAACGCTGCATCAGTACCTCGATGCACGGCAGCAACCGCAGTTCAATCTGGGTGACTTCTTGGGCTGCGAGCAAGACGGTTCGCCGGGCCGGTCCTGGCCCGGCCTATCCGAGTCTGTTGACGCCGCCAAGCAGCTGGTTATCCGTGAATGCCTTACGGCACGAAAGACCACGCCGACCTTGTTTACCGAGGGGAAGCACCGCGCGGTGTTTGCGGTCGGCCCATCCCAGCAGCACTTTGTCGGATTCGCTCGTGAGCACCGGGATACGGCCGAGATTGGCATGATTGCGGTTGCAACCCGAAAGCCCCTTGAACTTGCGCGCCGGGGTGGCTGGGAGGACACCACACTGACGTTGCCGCAGGGCTCCTGGTTCGAGCGGTTCACCGGTAGAGAGTTTCACGGCACTGTCCCGGTCGGTGTCCTGCTCGAGTACCTTCCTACTGCGCTGTTGGAGCGTCGAGAGGCCCTCGACTAGGAAGAATCGGTACACTGTTGTGCCGATGAACACGAAGCACAATGACACAATCGCGCAACTCGGCAACACCTACTTCGCGTGGCTGCGGCAACACGAAGGGGTTGCCGAGGAGTTTCGTCATGCGCTCCACGAGCTCATGATCGACGCCGGTATCAACTTTGACCGCGTCGATGTCCGCATCAAAAGCTGGCCTTCGCTGAAAGAAAAAGCGAAGAAGCGTCGTGGTGGAAAGATTGTGTACCCGGACCCGTGGAACGACATCCGTGACCTCATCGGGGCCCGTATCACCGTGATGCATTCCACCGAAATACCAGCAGTGCTTCGCTTGCTTGCGGATCAGTTCGACGTGCTTCGTAGCGTGGACAAGGCGCAAGAGACGAGGGTGTCGGGCACGTTCGGATACGGCTCGCACCACCTGGTGCTCCAGGTAGGTGAGCATAACGAGGAGCTCGAACACTACCGCGGGCAAGTCTTCGAGGTGCAAGTACGGACGGTGCTACAGCACGCGTGGGCGGAGTTCGAGCACGATGTGCGATATAAGCGCTCCCACGGCGAGCTGGACCCACAAATTGATCGCGCGTTCACGCTCGCAGCCGGGCTTATCGAACTTGCGGATCAGCAGTTCGACCAAATCGCAGAGCTGTCCAACCCGCAAAAACAGAGCCCGAGCGCTCCCGATACCGCAGCGGCATTGGCACCAGAGACGCTCCCCGGCGTGCTCACCGTGATCCTTGGGGCGTCGTTTCCCCTGTCCCGCGTTGATGATTACAGATTCTTGCACGAGCTACTCAGCGCCGACGGCATCGAGACAGTCTCTGCTCTCGCGGAGTTAGCGAACCCGGCAGACATCGAAGCCGTGCAGAACACGCTGCAGACGCGGTTCACCCCAGGCCAAGTCAGGCTTGTCGACGACCTCCTGCTGAACAAGTACGGGCAGGAGCACATCAACCGCACGTGGGAAAGCGGAAACCGGCCATTACTACGCAAACGCAAACTTACACGCAGGCTCACCCAACTCCGTGAGGGCGGTGCCCCGCAAACTAACTCGGGCGAGAACGCCTAGAAGCTGTTGCGTCCCCGCAGGCGGTCGAGCTGCCTGCGCTCTTTCTTCGTCGGACGGCCTGCCCCACGATCCCGTACGGGCAGCGCACCAAACACCTCCGATGCCACAGGAGGTGGGGAGTGGTCTACATAGCAGGTCGTGGCGATTTTCGCCCCGGCGCGCTTCTGCAGCGTCTGGGTGACTTCCAGGTCAAGGTAGCGGTGGTCCTTCCACACCTTGAGCCAATCCCCTGGCACGACTTGTGCTGAGGGCTTGACTGCTTTGCCGTTGAGCTTGGCATGTCCGGCGCGAACCGCCTCTGCGGACAACGAGCGTGTCTTAAAGATGCGGACAGCCCAGAGCCAGACGTCGATCCTCGTCGCGGTGGTATTTGGGCTAGTCATCGTGCTTGTTTAGTAGTTGTCGTGATGGTTTACGATCTTTTGCACCTTGCTCCAGTTGATATAGCCACCAACCACGCCAATGACAAGGCACACCATAAACAGTTGCCACGAACCGGCAATCAGGCCGAGCGCTACACCAGCGCCAAGACCACCGCCGGCCCACACGACTGCGTTCTTGGAGTAACGGCGTACCGCTTGCTTGCGGGATTCAATCGGATTCGATGGACGAGGCTGCATAGTCATGGTTCACAGTTTAGCGTGCAGATTCAATCCATTGGCGGCCTGCTTCTTCTGCCTCCGCTCGGCCCTGGGTGCTCGCTGCGAGTTGCGCGTCGAGTGCTTCGCGTTGTCCGGGGTCGTGCGCCAGCGTGTACGTGGCGGCGGCGCCGTACTCGACGTTGACAATGTCAAAGCCTGCGTTGCGCAGCTCGGCCTCGATGCGACCTGCCTCCGCGTGCGGCAGATCGACGCGCACGAGTTCCTTTGTACTACGCAGCACCCGCGGTACCAGTGGAAGCGTCTGCCCAACCGAGTCAGAGTAGGCGTGAACCAGCCCTCCTGCACCCAGCTTGATACCACCGAAATATCGGATCACGACAGCGGTGAGGTCAAGCATTTCGGAGCCGTGCAGCATATCGAGCATCGGTTTGCCTGCGGTGCCGGAGGGCTCCCCATCGTCGGATGAGCGTTCGACGGGCAGGGCGTCGTCGACGTTCAGAATATATGCGGAACAATGGTGACGTGCATCGGGGTAGGTCTCACGGGCCTGCTGGATCAGGGCCCGCGCCTCGGCTTCAGACTGGGTGCGGCCAATCCAAGTGATGAATCGGGATCGTTTGATCTCGATCTCGTGAGTGGTGATGTCACCGGCGGCGGGCAGTTCGTACGATGTGCGCATAGTGCTTCCACTCTAAATCCATTGCGACGGTTATGGTACTTCCATACAGTTGGTGGTATGTCTAGCAAGCACACTCCGATGCCCCAACAATTTGGGGTGTGGGCTCCGAACGCGCACGGCGCGCGCCTGCACCTCCACGACAGCGAAGGGCCCCGCACGCTCGAGATGCAGCGTGACGAGACCCGCCGGGACTGGTGGGTGGTTCCGCGCGAAGTCGCCCAACCCGAAATTGGTGCGCGCTACAGCTTCTCCTTGCTTCGTGACGGCGAGTGGTCACAGCCACTACCCGACCCTCGTTCGCGCTTCCAGCCCGAGGGCGTCCACGGCCCATCAGAGGTGACCAGCAGTACGTTCGATTGGACGGATGATTCGTGGGAAGGCATCGCACTTCGCGACCAAGTCCTCTACGAGCTCCACGTGGGCACCTTCACGCCACAGGGGACGTTCGAGGGGGCCGTCGAAAAGCTTGATTATCTTGCCGAACTTGGCGTCAACTCCATTGAGTTGCTGCCGGTGCAGCCCTTCGCGGGCGCCCGCAACTGGGGCTACGACGGCGTGGACTGGTTCGCCGTGCAGGAATCGTACGGCGGCCCCGAGGGCCTCAAGACCCTTATCGACGCTGCTCACGCCCGCGGTATCGCCGTCATCCTCGACGTGGTGTACAACCACTTCGGCCCCGAAGGTAACTACAACGGCAACTTCGGTCCGTACACAACCGCAGGGCACACCGACTGGGGTGACGTGATCAACCTGTCCGGTGCCCACTCGGATGAGGTCCGCGCATATGTACTCGACGCCGTGCTCCAATGGCTCGACGAGTTCCACGTCGATGGCCTGAGACTCGACGCGGTGCAGACCTACGACAATCGCCTGGCCTTCTCCATCATGGAGGAAATCAAGAACGTCGCCAACGAAGTTGAAGCTTCCACCGGCATCCCCCGCACCATCATCGCCGAATCGGAGCAAAACAACCCACGGCTCCTCGAGTCCCCGGGGCGCGGCGGCTACGGGCTCGACGCACACTGGCTTGACGACGTCCACCACGGGATCCACACGCTGGTCACCGGCGAGCGTGCCGGGTACTACGCCGACTATGGCACGCTCGAAATCCTGGCGGATACACTGCGCAACGGTTACCGCTTCCGCGAGGACTACTCCGTGTACCGCCAGCGTACCCACGGCAAGGCGCTCGACCTTGACCGCGTCGCACCGTGGCAGATGGTCACCTACACCACCGACCACGACCAGACCGGAAACCGTGCGAAGGGTGACCGCCCGTCGCAGTATCTCAGTGCGCGCAAGCAGGTACTCAAGGCGGCCGTCGTACTCTTATCTCCATTCAGCCCGATGCTTTTCATGGGCGAAGAGTTCGGTGCACGCACGCCGTTCCCATTCTTTGTCTCGCACAGCGATCCACAGCTCCTGGAAATGACCCGCCAGGGGCGCATGAACGAGTTCGCCCGCATGGGGTGGGACTCCTCAGCCGTCCCGGATCCTGCCGCGGAGGAAACGTTTACCTCCGCGAAGCTCGACTGGAACTTCGACGAGGAGCAGCTCGAAATCCTCAGCGCGTACAAGAAACTCATCGAGCTGCGCAAGCAGTACCCGATGGCGCGCGACGACCTCCGCCAGCTGACCGTAGATCACGGCCCAGCCCAGGGCGCAGACGACGCGTGGCTAACCATGGGTGACCAGGCAGTGCTGGTGGCAAACTTTGGGTCGGAGGGCACCGTCGCCCCAGTGGGCGGAACCCTGCTGTACACCTTCGGTGGCGCCGAGGTCTCCGCCGACGAAACCCGCTTAGAACCGTGGGCATTCGCCCTGGTTATGCCGACACAATAAAGTCATACTCTGGTGTGCCTGGGAGGAGGCGTCGGCAATCAATGACCGACGCCTCCATCCGCTCAAGCAACGGCTCGAGGTCGCTAGCGCAAGAAAGCTCCAGGCCAACCAGTGCGGCACCGGTTTCTTTGTTGTTCTTCTTCAGGTACTCGAACAAGGCGATATCGTCATTAGGCCCAAGGATGTCGGTAAGGAACGTGCGCAGCTGCCCTGGCTCCTGAGGGAAGTTCACCAAAAAGTAGTGCTTCAGTCCGCGGTGCACAAGCGAACGCTCCATGACCTCTGCGTAGCGCAACACGTCGTTGTTGCCACCAGAGATGATGCACACCACCGTGCTGCCCGGCTGCAGCTTCATCTGCGATAGTGCCGCCACAGACAGCGCGCCCGCAGGCTCCGCGATGATGCCCTCGTTTTGGTACAGCTCCAGCATCGACGTGCACACCGCGCCTTCTTTGCAACGCAGCAGGTGCGTGCGAGCAAGGTTTTCCTCAATAACAGCGAACGGGAAATCGCCGGTGCGCTTCACAGCCGCGCCATCCACGAAGGACTCAATTTCGTTGAGCGTCACAGGGTGACCAGCCTCCAGGGCGGCCTCAAGCGACGGTGCACCCTCGGGCTCAACGCCTACGACCGCAGTGCCAGGCACCATGTCGGACACGTAGGAAAGCACGCCAGCCAGCAAGCCTCCCCCGCCGACTGGCACGAAGATGGTGTCCAGCTCGCGGCCCATAACTGACAACTGCGACACGATCTCCGCCGCAACTGTCCCCTGCCCGATGACGGTATCACGGGCGTCAAAAGGCTCAACCATGGTTGCACCGCGCTCAGCAGCGTCCTTGCGGGCGGCCTCCGCAGCGGCGTCAAACGTATCCCCCACGACGACCAACTCGATGTTTTCGCCACCGTGCACCAGGATTCGGTCTCGCTTCTGCTTCGGCGTTGGCTTCGGCACAAAAATCTTGCCCTGGATCCCCAACGCCCGACATGCGTAGGCCACACCCTGAGCGTGGTTGCCCGCTGACGCCGCAACAACGCCGGCTGCACGCGCCTCGTCACTGAGCCGTGAGATGCTGTAATACGCACCACGAATCTTGTAGGAACGAACGTCTTGCAAATCTTCCCGCTTGAGGAAAATCTCGGCACCGTACTGCTGCGACAAGCGGGGGCAGTACTGCAATGGGGTCGGCTCAATCACCGCAGAAATCTTCGACTGCGCTGCTTGAACGTCCGCGGCGTGTACCGCGTGGAAAGCTGGCTGTTCCTGTTCACTCATAACAGCAAAGTGTATACCGCTGCACCACGTCTAGGTGATACTTTGCCGTAGCCAGTCCAGGCGTTCTAACTATTAAAAGCGTCAATTATCTGCTAGATTTTCTAGCAACAATTCGTGGAGACCGTAGCATTTCATTGACATTGCTGTGGTTTCGCCTCGAATTCCTATCCTTTCAAACAACTTCAGGAGATTTCATGAAGCGTATTTCCACCGTTGCCGTTGCCGCCGCAACCGCAATCTCGTTGACCGTCGCCCCTGCGTTCGCAGAGGAGAACGCCCCAGCGAAGGACACCACGGCTCCAACCGCCGAGCAGACCCCTGGTGACACCAAGGATCAGAACACCCAGGAAACCCCTGACACCGGCAAGGAGTCCGACAAGAAGGACGAGGAGAAGCCAGGCGAGACCGAAAAGTCAGGCGAGACCGAGAAACCAGGCGACAACAACACGAATCCTGGCACCAACAACAACACGAAGACGTCCGGCAGCTCTAAGGGACACGCCCTCGGCGCTTTCGCAGGCATCCTCGCTGCGGTCCTGACCACCGGCTTGATCGTCCTGTCCGACCCGACTGGCCTCAACAAGCTCATCGACATGGCAAACGCGCAGTTCCACCTGGGTCTCGGCCACGTCCACGTGCCGAAGGTGTTCTAAGCTTCACCACTACTTCAGACAAACAGGGAGTTAAACGTGAATACACGCTCACTGGTCGCGCTTGCAATCACTACCGCACTCGGCGGAGCATGCCTCACGGCAAGCCCACTGATGGCACAAGAGAAGCAAGACACGCCGACCACGCAATCACGTGTTACTGCCACAGAAACAGCACCTGCTGTGACCGTGACGGTTACCGCTTCGCCAGTACCAAAGACCACGGAGCCACGAAAAGCTGAAGGCCCAAGCTCCGAAGCGATCAACAAAGGCATCATGACCGATGAAACTCGCGAGATTTTCAGCTATATCTCGGCTGGCATCGCACTCTTCGTCGGGCTGATTCAGATGATCACCGCGGCGATCAAGGCGATCCCTGGAGCGCAGGACAAGCTGAAGTCCATGCTTAAGTAGCTGCGTAGCACACAACGCTAAGGCCGGTGCCCTCCTTTCACAGAGTGGGCACCGGCCTTAGCTCATTTGGCTACTGCGATTAGCCAAACAGATGGCGCGTCGCGATCTCTGCGCCCTTCACCAGTGATTCCAGCTTCGCCCAGGCGATCTGGTGGTTCAGGCGCCCACCCAAGCCACAGTCTGCCGAAGCGATAACGTTTTCTGGGCCGACGACCTCGGCGAACTGAACGATCCTATCCGCAACCAACTGTGGGTGCTCGACAGCGTTCGTGCTGTGCGAAATGACACCCGGGTAAATAACGCTGCCCTCTGGCAACGCGTGGTCCTGCCAAACGCGCCACTCATGCGCGTGACGCGGCGATGCCCCCTCGAAGGAAAAGCCGCCAACCTCTGCCCGCAGGATCTCCTCGATAATGTCACCGAACGGTACGTCGGTAACGTGCGGGCCGTGCCACGAACCCCAGCAAATGTGCAGGCGAGTCAGTTCCTTCGGCAAGTCGCGGATGGACTCATTGATGGCGTCGATACGAATACGCAGCCACGCACGGTAGTCTTCCAGGGTCGGCTCGGGATTAATCTGATCCCAGGATTCCGCAAGGTCAGGTGCGTCGAGCTGCACGGTCAAACCGGCGTCGGTAATTGCCTTGTACTCGTGTGCCATCGCAGCAGCACACGCCTGTACGACTTCTTCGTCGGTGTTGTAATACTCATTCTTCAGACGGGCGGCGGAGCCTGGCGAAAGCGCTGCGACAAACCCCTGCGTGGCACCGGCGCGATCCATGGAGCGCTTCAGCAGTGCAACGTCCGTCTCAACTTCCTGCTGGCCAATGTAGGTAATCGGACCCGTGAACTTCGGGTTACCAACCTTCGCACGGCCAGTGAAGATGCCGGAGTGTGGGTCGGAGTACGCCTCGGAAAAGAGTGCGCGGTCTCGGCGATCAGCGAAGCTGGTCAACTCAATGTTTCCAGGCGTGGAACGCTTGATCTCCTGCGAGGCCCAGCGGTCCTCGTCGGTCATGGTCAGTCCACCAAGACGAGAGAAAGAGTAGTTCCACCAAGCACCGTAGTCGACCGCGCCAGAGGTGATGTGCCGTACTCGCCCTCGTTGATGATGTCGATGCCCAGGTCAACCTGGCGCTGCACCACGTCGTCGATCGCGCGCTCAAGGATCTCCTTAAAGTCCTCGTCGTTGATTTGCTGCTCCGAACGAAGTTGGTTCGCTTCGAGCAGCTCAGGGGTGCGCGGCAGGGACCCAACATGTGTTGTCAAAATCTTGTGCTCGGACATATATTATGCTCCACTCATTCGCCTCTTAGCTGGTATTGATTCCAACGACAGAGTGTAGCCAAGCTTATTTTCACACCGGGGAATATATTCACTCCCCTCCACTAGCCGAGGATCCCAACCCCCATCGTCGCCTTCAGATCGCCCATCAAGCTCGCCGAACGCTCCACCCGCAGATGGTCGCCTAACACCATCATTTGCGTCTCGTCGCCATGTACAAGGTTCAGGTACACATCCGAGTCGCCCGGGTTGTTCTGCAGCACGCCCTTCAAACGCTGGATATTATCTACAGTGCACTGCTCGGTGCGCAGCGTGAGACGCAGTGGCAGCCCAGCACCGTTGCCAGGCCCGAGCTCCGGCGTTTTGACGTCGTCGCCGAACAGGCTCATGCGTTCGTCACGGATCGAGACGTGCGCCTTCACAAGGATGATATTGTCTTCCACAATTTGTGGCGCAACCAGCGAATACACCTTGTTAAACAGCAACACGTCAACGGAGGCGCCGTGGTGATCCTCAATCGTGACGATCGCCCAAGGGGAACCGTCCTTCTTCGAGAAACGCCGATCGACCGAAGAGATCAGACCGCCAATCGTTACCTCGGCGCCGTTTCGCAATTCGCCGGAGAGGATCGTCGTTAACTGAGTATCGGTCTGTGCGTCAATTGCTTCCTCGAAGCCGTCAAGCGGGTGGCCCGAGACATACAAGCCCAGCATCTCACGCTCGAGAGCAAGTTTGTGTTTCTTGTCCCACTCCTCATCCGGGATCTGCAGCGCAAACGCGTTGTCAGCAGCAACAGCGTCGTCACCTCCGAAGGAGGCGAACAGGTCGAACTGCCCCTTGTCAGCAGCCTTCTTCGTGGTAAGCACAGAATCGACGGCATCCTCCTGGATGAGCATCAACCCCTTACGCGGGTGACCAAGCGAGTCGAACGCACCGGCCTTAATTAGAGATTCAGTAATTCGCTTATTACATGGCAGTAGGTCAATCTTGTCGAGGTAGTCAGAGAAGCTCGTGAACTCGCCCTTCGTCCGGCGTGTCTCCTTAATCGACTCAACAACTTCGACGCCGACATTACGCACCGCCGCGAGGCCGTATCGAACGTCCTCGCCAACAGCCATAAAGTTCTCTTCGGAAGCATTAATATCTGGCTGGAGCACGGAAATGCCAAGGTGGCGGCAGTCGGAAAGGTAGATCGCCGACTTGTCCTTCTTATCGCCCACCGAGGTCAACAACGCTGCCATGTACTCAGCGGTGTAGTTCGCCTTCATGTACGCCGTCCAGTAGGACACTAGCGCGTAACCTGCAGCGTGAGACTTGTTAAACGCGTACGAGGCGAACGGCTCAATAATCTGCCACAGTGCGTCCATCGCGCTCTTGGAATAGCCGTTGTCCTGCATCCCCGACCAGAACTTCTCGTACTGCTGCGCCAGCACCTCTGGCTTCTTCTTACCCATGGCCTTACGGAAGCCGTCTGCCTCACCAGCGGTGTAGTTCGCAACCTTTCGGGAGATCTCCATGATCTGCTCCTGGTACACGATCAAACCGTAGGTTTCGTCCAGGATGTCCTTCAGTGGCTCCTCAAGTTCCGGGTGGATGGCCGTAATCGGCTTGCGGCCATTCTTGCGGTCCGCGTAGTCCCAGTGGGCGTTCATGCCCATCGGGCCTGGGCGATACAGCGCGAGCGAAGCGACGATGTCCTTAAAACCAGTCGGGCCCATGCGCTTGAGCAGCTCTTGCATGCCACCCGAGTCCAGCTGGAACACGCCAAGCGTATCGCCGCGAGAGAGCAACTCGTATACCTTCGGGTCATCAGTACTCAACGACTCAAGGTCGATGGTCTCGCCGCGGTTCTTCTTCACGTTTTCCAGTGCGTCGCCAAGCACGGTGAGGTTTCGCAGGCCAAGGAAGTCCATCTTCAGCAAGCCGATGGCCTCACACGCTGGGTAGTCCCAACCAGTAATGATCGCACCGTCGGCAGGCCGCTTCCACATCGGGATGTGGTCCATCAAAGGTACCGACGCCATAATCACGGCACAAGCGTGCACGCCTGCCTGGCGCACAGTACCTTCAAGGCCACGCGCAGTCTCGTAGATGCGGGCTACATCCGGGTCAGTCTCAATCATGGAGCGCACCTCGGTCGCCTCGTTATACCGCGGGTGCTCCGGATCCGTAATACCTGCCAGCGGAATGTCCTTCGCCATGATCGCAGGAGGCAGCGCCGCGTTAATACGGTCCGCCATCTGGAAGCCAGGCTGGCCGAAGTTCACCTTGGCCGAGTCCTTAATAGCCTGCTTCGTCTTAATCGTGCCGAAGGTAATCACCTGCGCGATCTTGTCCTCGCCCCAGCGCTCTGCAGCGTACGTGATCATTTCCCCGCGGCGGCGGTCGTCGAAGTCGATATCAATATCAGGTGCCGACGGCCTCTCCGGGTTCAAGAACCTCTCGAAGAGCAGGCCATGCTCCATCGGGTCAATGTTCGTGATGGTCAGCGCGTACGCCACAAGCGCACCCGCCGCGGAGCCACGGCCCGGCCCGACGCGAATGCCAACCTCACGCGCATGCTTGATCAGCTCGGCAACGATGAGGAAGTAAGACGGGTAGCCCTTCATATCGATGACGTCGATCTCGTAGTTCGCGCGCTCGATGTACTCCTCCGGCACCTCCCGGCCCTCGAAGCGCGCCTGCAAACCACGCATCACTTCCTTGCGCAGCCACGTTGTTGGGGTCTCCCCTTCCGGCACGTCAGCCACCGGCATCCGGTCGTGCGGATGTTCCTCCCACAGCTCGCTGTAGTCACCGACACGCTCCGCAATCCACAGGGTGTTATCGCAGGCGTCAGGCACCGTAGAGTCCCACAGGTCGCGCATCTGCTCAGCTGACTTGATGTAGTAGCCGGTGCCGTCGAACTTAAAGCGGTCCGGGTCCATCAGCGTCTTGCCGGTCTGCACACACAACATGGCCTCGTGCGCCGGCGCCTGGGACTCCAGGACGTAGTGACAGTCGTTCGTCACCAGTGGCGGAAGATCGAGCTCCTTGCCGATGCGCAGCAAGTCATTACGTACGCGCTGCTCAATATCCAGACCGTGGTCCATGAGCTCGAGGAAGTAGTTATCACGGCCGTAGATGTCCTGCCACATCGCCGCGGCCTCAAGGGCCTCACGGTACTGGCCAAGCCGCAAACGGGTTTGCACATCACCCGACGGACACCCCGTGGTGCCGATGATGCCGTCGGCATGTTCGGCGACGAGCTCCGCATCCATGCGCGGCCACTTACCAAGCTGCCCCTCGTACGAAGCCAGCGACGAGAGCTTGAACAGATTGCGCAGGCCGGTCGCGTTTTCTGCCAGCATCGTCTGGTGCAGATACGCACCGGAGGCGGACACATCGTCGCGCTTCTGGTCAGGGGTGCCCCACAGCACGCGCTTCTTATTCAGGCGCGACTCCGGCGCCAAGTAGGCCTCGATGCCAATGATCGGCTTCACCCCCGCGTCCACCATCTGGCGGTAAAACGCGTTCGAGCCGAACATATTACCGTGGTCAGTCATGCCCACCGCGGGCATTCCCTGGCGCACAACCTCCTCCGCAAGCATGTCAACTTTCGCCATGCCGTCGAGCATCGAAAACTCGGTGTGGTTATGCAGGTGGACGAAGGAAGATTTTTTGGCCATGCGCTTCATCTTATCCAGACTTCGGACACGGCCAAAAGAGCCAGCAACCAGCGAACTTATTCGTAACGCAAAGCATCAATAGGCTGCATCTTTGCAGCCTTCGCGGCTGGATAGGCACCGAAGAAAATACCGGTTGCCAGCGAAAACCCGAGCGCCAACACAATTGCGCCGAGCGGCGGCCATGTAAAGGCATCGAACGCGGCCGTCGCGATCATGCCAATCGCCCCGCCCAGAATCACACCGATGATGCCGCCAATCAGGCACACCAGCATCGCCTCGACGATAAACTGCGTGCGAATATCGCTTTGCTTGGCGCCCAACGCTTTGCGCACACCGATCTCCCGCGTGCGCTCAGTGACGGTGATCAGCATGATGTTCATCACGCCGATGCCACCGACCAGCAACGAGATACCGCCGATCGCGGAGAGCACCGTCGACATGATGCGGAATACGCTCGTCAGCTCTTCCAAGCTCGAGGAAAGATCCACCACCTCAATGGTGTAATCCTCGTTATTGGCGTACCAACGGTCCATGTAGTGTTGCAGGTCGGCCTGGAAGGTCTTCGCGTCTTCATCCGGCGCCGATTGCACCGAAAATGACGTGAACCAGTCACTGTCAAGCCCAACGCGATCTGCAGCGGTGAGCGGGATATAGATGTCCGCAAACTGTTCTGCGGCACCAAACACTCCGCCGCCTCGGGAATCTTCCTCGCCATCGAGCACGCCCACGATAGTGAACACTGCCGGCTGGTCGTCTACAACCACATCGATGCGCTTGCCCAAACTGGCTTGAGCGTTGCCGTCGAAGAGGGCGTCGATAAGCGAGGGGCTCACCACTGCGAGCGGCCGGTGCCCATCGATGTCATCCTGGGAAATCTCGCGGCCGAACTGCACTTCGATGTTTCGCACCTTCATCGAGTCTGCAAGGACCGGCTTGACGTTCGTGGACACAGTTGTGTCATCGGAGACCACTTCCCCACTCGTGGAAACATCGATGTCCACGCCCTGGATACGGTCCCCAAATGCCTGACGCAGCTCATCGAGCTGCTCGGGAGTGACTGCGTTGCGCTCATCGGATGGTGGCGCGTAAGAAAACGCCGCGAAGGGATCCTCGGATGCATCCGCGTCATCGGGACGCTCATGCACCATCACCGGGTGCGTCGTAGTGCCGACGCCTTCAAGCCCCGACATCACCTGGCGCTCCAGACCACGGCCGAGCGTCATAATAATGACCACTGCCATAATGCCGATAATGATGCCCAGCAGCGTCAGCAACGAGCGAAGCTTATTCTTGCGAAGCGACGAGGAGGCAAGCTTGATTGACTCTCCTACGTTCATGGCCTCGCCCCCAGTGGGGCGCGAACCTGCGCGATGCGCCCGTCCATCATCTCTACAATGCGGCCAGTTTCTTCTGCCAACTCAGGGTTGTGCGTGATGAAGACGATGGCTTTACCAAGGTCGTCGTGCAGCTCATGGAAGAGATCCATCACCATGCGGCCTGTCTTGGAGTCAAGCGCGCCCGTGGGCTCGTCGGCGAGTAACAGGTCAGGGTCGTTGGCAAGGCTGCGAGCAATTGCCACGCGCTGCTTCTGCCCACCCGACAGTTCGTTCGGGTTATGGTGCAAGCGGTCGCCCATGCCCATCATGTTCAAAAGTTCAGCGGCGCGCTCCTCGCGCTCTTTCTTATCGACGCCCGCATACATCATTGGCATCGCCACATTTTGCAACGCGTCGATTCGACCAATCAGGTTAAAGTTCTGGAAGATAAAGCCGATGTTCTGGCTACGGTACGCGGCCAGCTCGTTGTCCGACTTGGCGTACACCGGCTCACCGTTGAACGCGTACGCGCCGTCTGTCGGCCGGTCGAGCATGCCAACCAAGTTCATCAGCGTCGACTTGCCGCAACCCGACGGGCCGACGATAGAGACAAATTCGCCCTGCTCTGCATGGAAGTCGATGCCATGCAGCACGGTCAGCTCGCTGGGCTCTCCGACGTTGTACGTCTTGACGATCCTGCGCATGTCAATGAGCAGACCGCTCTTCGACATCGCCTCCTGCCCTGCAGGTGTGTGCAATGCTGTTTGAGGTTGCGCAACTGGTTCTGTCGGCGTTGGTACTTCGAGCTCCTCCGTCGAAGGCTCGGCGGCCTCAAACAACTCGTCGAACTCTGCGTCGGTGGCATCGTCCTGTACGCGTTGTCGGGAGTGCTTTCGGAAGGGATTCCGTGCCATCGCCTACCCCTCCTTTTCCGCTGGCGCGGAAGACTTCGGCGCTGCAGAAGACGTTGCCGGAGTGGTTGCAGCGGCACTGCCTGTCGGCTTCTTGTCCTTTGCGTTCTTTACCTGCTCAGGATCAAAGTTTTCGTCGTTGACCTTCACCGTGGAGCCAACCTTGTCCTTGAAGTTCTCAGGCCAGTTGATCACGATGTCGCCTGGCTTGAGCTCGCCCCCCGTGACAGCGACGTCAACGTCATTCTTCGCACCGGTCTTGACAGTGCGCTCTTCTACGACGCCGCTGGTGTCGCCGGGGTTCTCCGTTGCGAGCACCAAAATCTTGTTCTCGTCGTAGACGGCGTCGCGAGGAATGTTGATGGAGTTCTTCGCCTCTTCAGTGATAATTTCAGCACGCACACTGCCACCGAGCAGCAGGCCTTCCTTGTCACCGGTGACTTCGATCTCAACGGGGAACATCACCGAGGAGCCTCCGCCGCTGCCACCTGCGGACATTGCGGCTGCAGCCTCTGCCCCACTACCAGCACTCGCGCCTGTGGAACCGACCGGGGAAACTCGCGTGACGCGCCCAGTGAACTTCTTCTTACCCGTCGCAGTCGAGGTGAACTCAACGCGGTTGTCCTGCTTGATCGCCGGGACGTCCGCCTCGCGCACGTTAGCGCGGATCAACAGTCGGGAGTCATCTGCGATGCCAAGGACGCGACCCTGCGGGATATCGCCTACCTGCACGTCAACGTTTGTGACTACGCCAGCCATTGGAGCGTTAATCGTTGCTTCCTGCACTTGGAGCTGCAGCGTACCGTCGTCGTCGGCGGCAGAAGCATTCTCTGCTGCGCGCCACGCGGAATCAACCTGTGCCTGGAGCTGCTGCCGCTCCTGCCCGGCCTGCGCCTTGGCGGCCTCCAGCGCGGCTTGCGACTCCTGAAGTGCAGCTCGAGCCTGCTCCACGCTCAGCATCGGGACAGCACCCTGGCCACCACCCGGAACTTGACCCGGCGCGGCCGGGGCTGCAGGAGGTGCCGTGCGGATGCCGTGGCCGGAACCGCCTGGCAGACGGGAGGACAAATCGCCGGCCATCTTTTGAACGTGGGCTGCGATCTTCGGCGAAGCGATCATCCGTGCGCCACCCTGCGCGGCAAGCGCAGCATCAAGCGCTGCCTGCGCCTGATCCACCTGGGCCTGCGCCTGAGCCACGGCCGGGTTGGAGCCGTTTGCCATCGCCTGGTCGTACGCGTTGAGCTGACTCTTGGCCTGCTCGACGCCCTGCATCGCTTCTGCCTGGGCACTCGCCTGCTGCTTTTCTTGCTTGGCAAGTTGGCGCTGCAGCGCGTCGGTGTTCATCTGCACCAAGAACTGATCTTTAGCGACGCGGTCGCCTGGCTGCACTGCGAGCCGTTCGACCTCGGACTGCAGCGCGGTCGTGATGCTCACTGAGCGAATCGGCGCAATGTTGCCATTGACCACGATGCTATTGGTGAGGTTTTCCTCTGCAGCGATCGTGTAATCTCCGGCGAGCAAACCATCGTGCCCGCCATCATCACCACCGCCAATAGCGCCACACGAGGCAGCGAATAACGCCGCGGTGGTAGCCAACGCTACCCCCGCAATTCGTGTCTTCGAAAATCGCTGACGCTGCGGGCTTCGGGCGTTGACTCCAGGGTCGGAAACCAATGTCTCTCCTCGTGTTGTTTTCCGCGCACCTTTTGGATGCGCGTATAGGTGCAATCCCGGAAAACTATACACGCCTTCACTGTGCGTCTACGAAACTTACGGGCCGGATTGCGAACGCGCCCCATACCGCGTCAGCTGGTAAAACTTCCACAGCAAACACATCGTTCACATCGTTCACATCAGCCAAATGCGCAACAGCGTCGTAGACGACTGCGCCTTCAATGTGCGCTGAGACTTCTCGGAATATTTCGGCGCGCGACGCTCCGGGCGCAGGCTCTCCGACTGGATTCGCACCTAACTTGGTGATCACGGCATTCACACGCCCAATCGGGCGTAGCACTGCGTCTGCTTCTTCTGGGTCTAAAGGATGGCTAAACGATACAAGCGCGAAATGAGCCTGTTCACCTGCCTGCGCTGCCTCCTCGAGGCTCTGCTCCGCGCGCGCCGCGTACGCCTGCGCCGTCTCGCCTTGTTCCACCCCAAGGGCATCCCCTTGCAGCACAGGTTGCTCCGGTGGATTATTGACGCCAACAAGGTAGCAGCATCCGTAAAGCACAGCACCGGCGAGCAACGCCGCGATTGCGCCCCGCCATCCCTTTGCCTGGTTAGCCACGGTTCGCCGATCGCAACATGTCCAAGGCATGCTGCAGGTCGTCCGGGTAGGAAGATTTCACCGTCATTGGCTTTCCGGTACTTGGGTGGTCGAACGTCAAGCTGGTGGCGTGCAGCCACTGTCGGTTGAGCGCAAGTTTGGCGGCAAGGTTCGGGTCACACCCGTACATTGGGTCGCCGACGCACGGGTGCCCTACCGAAGACATGTGGACACGAATCTGGTGTGTGCGCCCTGTTTCCAGATGGACCTCAAGCAGGCTTGCCTGGCGAAACGCCTCGAGCACCTCGTAGTGCGTAATACTCTGGCGCCCATCCGCCGTGACAGCAAACTTCCACCCCGCCGACGGATGGCGCCCGATCGGCGCGTCAATCGTGCCGACAATCGGGTCAGGCAGCCCCTGCACCACCGCGTGGTACGTCTTGTGCACCGTTCGGTCCTTGAACGCACGCTTCAGCACCGAATAGCCACGCACACTATTTGCGACAACCATCACTCCGGACGTGCCGACGTCCAATCGCTGCACAATCCCCTTGCGCTCCGGGGGGCCAGCATCTGGCAGTGTAAAACCCATCGCCTGCAACCCACCGACCACGGTTGGCCCCTCCCAACCCAGTGTTGGGTGGGCGGCAACGCCTACCGGCTTGTCCACAGCGATGACGTCCGCGTCGTGGTAGATCACGTCGAGTCCGTCGACGTGCTCGGCCACAGGCTCCGGCGCGCGCTTCGGCGGTGGCAGCGTGGCCTCCAGCAGGGCGCCCGCAGTAACACGATCGGATTTCTGTACTGGGGAGGCGTCGATAAGTACGCTGCCGTCGGCGATCATCTCTGCCGCAACACTGCGCGAGACCCCAAAGAGCTTTGCAATTGCCGCGTCAACGCGCATCCCCGACAGCCCCTCAGGCACCGGAAGCGCGCGAAACCCCGTACTCACGACCGCGCCTCCTTTGCAAACATCGAGATGACGACGACGGCCACCCCGATGGTGATGGCGGCGTCGGCAAGGTTGAACACTGCAAACGAACCGATGGAGATGTAGTCAACGACATGGCCGAACCAAAAGCCCGGCTCGCGCGCGAGCCTATCGATGAGATTGCCAAGCGCCCCTCCCGCGATCAACGCCACCCCAAGTGTCTCCCACCTGCCAGCAAGGCGTGGGGCATAGATCAACGCACCGATAACGAACACAAGCTGGATCGTCGTGAACAGCCACGTCGAGTTCTGCCCCATCGAAAAGGCCGCGCCAGGGTTAAACAATAAATACAGTCGAGCCCAATCACCGATCACTGGCACGGGCTCACCGGGTGTCAAGGATGTCACCACGATTTGCTTGACTACTTGATCCACAGCAGCAATAGCGAGCATGACGCCGACGATGACACCGAGCGAGCGACGCTTCGCTGACGCCCCGCCGCGCACACGTGATTCCTTTGAATTACCCATCGCAGATAACTGTAGTATGCAAATGCTGTAGCTTGTGAAGTTGTGTTGTACTCCGCTCATCCCAAAAGTTCATTGTTCAGCCCTCTGACCATCACCGCCGCGGTTTTTGCGCTCACTGCATGCAGCGCCGAGGAGCCGGATCCATTCGCTGACATTCCCGAGTTCGCCGTTGAGTCACCAGTCGTGCAGGTACTTTCACAAGGACAAAACCCGCAGGTGTGGAAGTACGAGGACGGCGCATCAGCAGACAGCGAAACTACGGCGCCGCAGCGGGTCGCGCTGTCGCACGCGATTGCGCAGTACCCCGGCGAGGAGGGCTCGGAGCCGGTCATCGCGCGCGAGCACGAGCGCGACACAGTCACGCTGACCGTTTCGACGCACACTTCAGAAAGCAACAGCGAGGGTGCTGTGCGCCAGGTAGACCTTGTCGCAGAAGGGTTAGAGCACTCGGATTTAGCGATGCAGAACAGCTTGACGTCAAACGAGGGCTTCCAGATGCGCTGGCACAGCGACCCTAGCGGCACAGTATCGGCGGTGCAACTGATGCCTACGGCGGATTCCGATGAGGAAGGCCGGGCCATCGCCGAGAAGAACTTGCTCGAGTTGATGTCGTGGCAAGTTGTCTTCCCGGATGAGCCAGTCGGCGTAGGCGGCTCCTGGAAAGTTGAGCAGCGAGGACTTGGTGCCTCGGACATGCTACGGACCACCACGTACACGCTGGAATCCGCACAGGACGCAACACTCGAGCTGAAAGTAGATGTCCAGGAACGCCCGCTCAAGCGATCCATCACGATTGATAACGAGGTCGCTGGCGCCTTGGACGGCACGACGCTGCACGTGGTGAGCAACACTTCGCACTCGGAGGGCTCGCTGACGGTGGACCTGCATTCGCCACTTCCGGTGGGCGGTTCTGTGCTTACCGCTACGCGGCTTGTCTACGGCAGTGACGAAGCCGATACCCGTGTGGCCCAAGACACCACGAGCGTTGTGGACTATAACGTATAAGAGACGGCCCACATTTGATGACGAGGAACATCCCATGACTGCCCCACTGCATATTGGCCTTGACGGCATTTCGTTTTCGTACCCAGGCGGACACCGCGTCCTCACTGACATTTCTTTCGCGGTGCCATCCGGGTCTGTCACCGGGCTCATCGGAGAGAACGGCGCCGGCAAATCGACGCTGCTCGGCATCATCTCCGGAGAGCTGAAACCCGATGCAGGGGTGCTTATCACTCCCCCGATCACGGGCTTCATCCCGCAGGAAACCTCGCTGCCGTTCAGCGAGCCCGCCCAATCACTTATCGACGAAGCCGTCAAAGAGCTTCGCGCTGTCGAGGAAGACATCTCAACCTTTGCGCAGCGCATGGTCGACAACCCAGACGACCAGGAGGCGGCCGACGCGTACGACCGGGCGTTGTCCCGCGCGGAAAACTCAGGTGTGTGGGAGTTGGATGCCCGCATCGCCACCGTGTTGGCTGGCCTCGGCCT
This sequence comes from Corynebacterium sp. UMB2355A, assembly GCF_033877495.1. Classification (NCBI taxonomy): domain Bacteria; kingdom Bacillati; phylum Actinomycetota; class Actinomycetes; order Mycobacteriales; family Corynebacteriaceae; genus Corynebacterium; species Corynebacterium sp. UMB2355A. The sequence continues at coordinate 456,109 of NZ_CP138855.1, forward strand.
TGCGAACGTCGACTTGGCCACCCCACTGGGCGAGATGTCTGGCGGGCAACGCCGACGGTTTGCACTGGCCACGCTGCTGCTACACCCGGTGGACGCTATGGTGCTCGACGAGCCGACCAACCACCTCGACGACGAAGCCGTCGACTTCCTCATCGGCGAGCTCGAGGCATTCAAAGGGCCTGTACTCGCCGCGTCGCACGACCGCTACTTCCTCGACACCGCCTGCGACGGCATCGTCGACCTCGACCCCGGCCTTGGAGCCGAGGGCGGCTTCGGCGAGGAGACCCGCCAGGGCACCCGCTACCGTGGCGCGTTCAGCGACTACCTCAAGGCCCGCGAGGACCGACGCCGCCGCTGGGAAAGCGACTACGCAGCGCAAGAGCACGAGCGCGCCAGGCTTGAGAAGGCCGCTGAGCAAACCGGCGAGGACATCTTCCACTCCCAAGAAGCCTCTTCTGACATCCGAATGGCGGCAAAGTACCAGGCGGACCGCGCGGCGAAGACGGTGGGCAACCGCAGGCGCTCGGCGTCGCAACGCCTCGAAGCGCTTGAGCGAACGGAGATTCCGGAGCCGCCGGCTCGCCTGCGCTTCCGCGGCCTCCCGCCGCATACCGCGACCTCGCTTGGGCTCCCGGCGCTGGTCACCCAGAACCTCTCCGTTCCTGACCGCCTCGCCCCACTGAGTATCAAAGTGCAGCCCGGCCAGCAGCTCCTCGTTGAAGGCCCAAATGGCTCCGGTAAGTCCACGCTGCTGAAAATTATCGACGGCCAGCTGCGCGACTACGAGGGCGAGATCATCATGCCGGAAGAGATGACCGTCGCACGCCTCGAGCAGGACGACTCGTGGACGGACCTCGACAAAACCGCGGGCGAAGTGTTCGCGGAGCTCACCCCAGAGGGTGTGCCAGACCTCGTAGAAATGGGCCTGATGACCGAGGAGCAGGCGGCGAAGAAGCTCGACGACCTCTCGCTCGGCCAGCGTCGCCGCGTCTCACTGGGCATCATCCTGGCGTGCCCGCCTGACCTGCTGCTGCTCGACGAGCCGACAAACCACCTCTCGCTCGCACTGGCCGAAGAGCTGGAGCACGCCCTGCTCGCGTTCGAGGGCACCGTCATCATCACCAGCCATGACCGTTGGGTGCGCCGCCAGTGGCACGAGCGCCAGGCCAAGAAAGACGCACGCGCCAGAACTCTGACTCTCGCCACGTTGTGGACGGAGGAGCTCTGGCGCGCGGATAAGCAGTAGTGTCTGCTTAGAGGTTCGGTGCCTGCTGGTAGCCTTCCGCAGGCTGCTCACCTGGCTGCTCTTCAGCCGGGGCTGCCGGCTGCGGAGCGGAGCTCTTGCACATCTCTGGCACCTGCTCAGGCGGCAGGGTGTTGTTGATCAGGGTGCATGCCCAGACCTGAGAAAGCTTCCACACGCCGTCTTCGAAGACGAATTCCACGTCCTCCGCGAGCTGCGGCTGGGAGTCGGGACGGGTGAAGCTGACCGTTGCCAGAACGGTATCCGGGGTGTAGCCAGGAAGCACAGGCGGTACGACCTGGAAGTTCGCGCCGGACTCCTCCTGGGACTGCGCCATCACGTCGAACAGTTCAGGGACGTTCTCTCCGCCCTGGACCGTGTTCACGCGCTCCTCAATCGGCAGGCTTGCATCGGTTGCGCGCATGAGCACTGCGTTGAGTTCCTCAGCGGTTGGCTGCTGCGCGGCGGGCGCGACAGACTCGCTGGTGGCCTGCGTTGCCGTGGTCGCGGGATCATCCTGGCTGTTGTCGCCAGAGCATGCGCTCACGCTGAGCCCGAGGCCCAGCGCGGCGGCGACAGCTACGATCGGTGCTGCTTTCACGATTTCTCCTTGAAGCATTGTCTTCAGCGGCTCACGGTCACAGTTAGCGATCCGACACCGCTCTAACCTTGCCAACGTTACCGGCGTTTTTACCTTGGCACCAATACGCCACTCTGGCACGCTGTGAGTTATGGAATCTTTCGTACTGCTCATCGCCACCGGTGGCACCATCGCATGCACCGCAAACTCTGAAGGCGCACTCGTTCCAAGCCTTAGCGCTGAAGACCTCGTCCACTCCAGTGGCACCACCGAGCCCGTCCGCGTGTATGACGCGCTGCGTCTCGACTCGTCCGCGATCACCTTCGCTGACATCGACAAGCTTCGCTCCCTCACTGCACAAGCACTGCAAGACCCGCAGATCAGTGGCATCGTAATTAGCCACGGCACCGACTCCATGGCGGAGACCGCATTCGCACTCGACATCGTGCACGACGACCCCCGCCCTATTGTGCTTACCGGTGCCCAGCACGCCGCCGACCACGAACACCCCGACGGCCCCGGGAACCTCGCGGGCGCAATTGCCGCCGCCGCAGATCCGCTTCGACGCAACAACGGCGTACTCCTCCACTTCGGCGGCGCCACCCTGCCCGCCCGCGGGCTGTTGAAGCGCGACACACACGCCCTCGAGGCCTTCACCTTGAGCAGTGAACGCCCACTTCCCCGCCCTGCAGCACTTGCCCGCAAGCCGTTGGCTGCCATTCACATCCCCATCCTGCGCGCTTGGCCCGGCGCGGACGGCGAGATCGTGGATGCCGTGACCAGTATGAACCCGGATGGCATCGTGATCGCGGCGCTCGGATCCGGCAATGTTGGCCCCGGCATGGGTGAGGCAATCACCCGCGCACTCGATTCGGGTATCCCCGTCGTAATCACCAGCTCCGTACCCTACGGCGAGGTCACTTTCGCCTACGGCGGCACCGGTGGTGGCGCTACCCTCGGCTCCCAAGGGGCGATCGCCGCGGGGTTCCTACGCGCTGGTCAGGCGCGCATCGCGCTCGCGACTGCGCTGGCCAACGGCGTGGATCCGGCGTCAGTGTTCTGAGTCGAGCCAGTCCTGCCACGCGAGGGAATCCACCGGGTCCGCTGGCTGGAGCTTGGGGTCGTCGATACGCAATGTGCGCATCTTCCCTGGCCCCGTGGCCCTCGTTTCAAAACGCACGCTCACCCAGCCTTTGCCCGCACCTTGGACCCAGCCGTGGCCGAAGTCCTCGTGGTAGATGTCCTGGGTGGCGCGCCACACGCCGTTGGTAGGCCCGTCGTATAGCTCGACTGCAATATCGCTGCTGGCCACGTGGTCGCTGACCCCGGATTCGTAATCACTGTCAGCGGGTACAGGCCGGATGATTTCCTGGTCTAGCTCCGGAAACAGCACGTCCTGCAGCGCATCTTCCAGCCCCGAGTAGGACACGCCCACGAGCCGGATCGGGCCGACCTCGTCCGGGTAGCGCACGATGCGAAACGCCGTAGCGCGCAGTGTCTCCGCATCGTCAGTGGCGTAAGGCAGCGTCGCAGAACGCGACTCGATGCGGAAGTCCGCCATCCGTAGCTTCACCGTCACAGTCCTCGCACCGCGCCCATCTTTCAGCAAGCGCCTGTGCGACTCCTCGGCGGCGCGCTCGACCGCGGCGTCAACCTCGGCCGCGGTGGTCAGGTCCTGGGGAAAAGTGTGCTCGGAAGAAATCTGCTTCGCGACGGCCCTCGGCGCAACCGGGCGATCATCGTGCCCCCGCGCCAGCTGCCACAACTGCTTCGCGACGACCCCTCCGAGCGCAATATCGACTTCCTTCTCGCTCAGCGCCGCAAAGTCCCCGATCGTTTCAATCCCGGCCTGCGCAAGCTTCGCCTCCGTGACAGGCCCAACGCCCCACAGCTCGTTGACGTTCAGAGGGTGCAGCAGCGCTTCCTGCTGTTCGTGAGGCAAAATGTACACCCCGTCGGGTTTTGCCAGGCCTGAGCCGATCTTCGCGTATTGCTTACCACTGCCCGCACCAATCGAGCTTGGCAAGCCTGTCTCATCCTTAATGTCTCCACGTAGCTCGTTGGCCCACTCAAGCACGGTCTCCCGATTCGCTCCCGCGAGCTCCTCGGGCTCCATGAACGCCTCGTCGATAGAGAGCTGCTCCACGACGCTGACTCTGCGCTCAATGATTTCAAACACGCGTTGCGACGCCACCTTGTACACCGGGCGCCGCGGGGCAACGAGCACCGCTCGCGGACCCACCAGTTTCGCAGCTTGGTGGGTCGGCATTGCGGAACGCGCCCCATACTTGCGGGCTTCATAGCTTGCGCCCGCGACAACGCCCCGCCCGTTGACACCAGCAACGAGGACGGGGCGTCCGCGTAACGTTGGGCGTGTGAGCTGCTCGCAGGATGCGTAGAACGCATCCATGTCGATGTGCAGGACCCAACGTTTCATAGCAAATTACTGCTTAGCAATCGCTGCACTCACACCTTCGTGAATCGTGTGCGCCTCGCCGTTGAGCGTCTCGACGATCTCGAAGGACGTCGCGAGCGTCTCATGCGCGATGTGCTCAGCGTGGCGCTGCGCCCACTCGACCTTGTCGGAAGGTACGCACAGCTGTACCGAGATGCGGTCAGAGACCTCGTAGCCTTCCTGCTTACGAGCATCCTGCAGACCACGAATCACGTCTGCTGCCCAGCCCTCGGCCTCGAGCTCCTCGGTCAGCTCCGTATCGAGCACGACCAGGCCAACGACGTCATCGGTAGCGTCAACCCGAGCGGTGCTCGTCGGGTCCTCAGCCACTAGGCGCTCGGTGTAGAGCTCCGGGGTGAGCACGATGTCGCCGTCGACAACAACGTTTTCGCCTTCACGGACGTAGTTGCCAGCCTTGACGTTCTTGATAGCGCGCTGCACGTCACGGCCCAGGGTCGGACCTGCGACTTTCGCGTTCACGACAACCTCGAAGGAACCAACCGAGTCGACGTCATCAGTCAGCACGACTTCTTTCACGTTGACCTCATCCTTGATCACGGACGCGAAGTCCTGCAGCTGGTCCGAGCCCGCCAGCGCCACCGTGAGCTTCGGCAGTGGCAAGCGGTTGCGCAGCTTCTTCGACTTACGCACCGACGAAGCAGCAGAGCACACCGCGCGCGTTGCATCCATCGCGCTGACCAGTGCAGGGTCCGCCGGGATTGCATCCGCAGACGGGAAGTCCGCCAAGTGCACCGAGCGACCACCGGTCAGACCACGCCAGATGACCTCACTGACGTACGGCAGCAACGGCGCCGTCACACGGGTCAGGATCTCCAGGACCGTGTACAGCGTGTCAAACGCCTCAGGATGCTCCTCCTGACCCGCCCAGAAACGGTCGCGTGACCGGCGCACGTACCAGTTCGTCAGCGAGTCAGCGAAGCGACGGACCTCGTCACATGCGTCCGCGATGCGAGTGTCGTCGAGCGCCTCCTTCACCGCAGCCACGAGGTCATGCGTCTTCGCCAAGATGTAGCGGTCCAGCACATCCTGCGAGTCGACGCTGAACTTCGCCTCCTCGGAGGAGTACAACTGCAGGAAGGTGTACGCGTTCCAGATCGGCAGCAACGCATGGCGCACGCCCTCGCGAATGCCCTGCTCCGTCACGATGAGGTTGCCGCCACGAAGAATTGGCGAAGACATGAGGAACCAACGCATCGCGTCGGAACCATCGCGGTCGAAGACCTCGTTGACGTTCGGGTAGTTGCCCTTCGACTTCGACATCTTCAGACCGTCATTGCCCAGCACGATGCCGTGCGCAACGACCTTCTTGTACGCCGGGCGATCGAAGAGTGCCGTCGCTAAGACGTGTTGCACATAGAACCAACCACGCGACTGGCCCGAGTACTCCACGATGAAGTCCGCAGGCTGGCGAGCATCGTGCTCCTCAACATTTTCAAACGGGTAGTGGTACTGCGCAAACGGCATCGAGCCAGAATCAAACCAGCAGTCCAACACATCCGGCACGCGACGCATCATCGATTTGCCAGTCGGATCGTCCGGGTTCGGGCGGACCAGTTCATCAATGTCTGGGCGGTGCAGCGACTTCGGGCGAACGCCGAAGTCCTTCTCCAGCTCTTCGAGCGAGCCATAGACGTCCACACGCGGGTACTCCGGGTTATCCGACACCCACGCCGGCACCGGTGAGCCCCAGTAGCGGGTACGCGAAATGTTCCAGTCACGCGCGCCCTCCAGCCATTTTCCGAACTGGCCGTCGCGAATGTGCGATGGGATCCAGTCGATCTCCTGGTTCAGCTCCACCATGCGGTCGCGGAACTCAGTGACCTTCACAAACCACGCCGGAAGCGCCATGTAGATCAGCGGCTCGCCTGAACGCCACGAGTGCGGGTAGGAGTGTTCAATCGTCTGGTCACGGACCACGCGCTGCTTCGCACGAAGGTCACGGATGATGTCACGGTTCGCATCAAAAACCAGCTTGCCTGCGTACTCCGGCACCAGCGAGGTGAACTTACCATCAGCATCAACCGGAATCACCAAATCGATGCCGTACTCCTGGCAGGTGTACATATCGTCTTCACCGAACGCAGGCGCCTGGTGAACAACGCCCGTGCCGTCCTCGGTGGTGACGTAGTCCGCGTTCAACACCATGAACGCCTTTTCCTGGTCACGGAAATAGTCGAAGACCGGCTCGTACTCCAAGCCCTCGAGCTCGGAACCCTTGAAGGTGGCGACAACCTCGCGCTCCTCGCCGAGCTCCTTCGCGTACGCGCCGATGAGCTCCGTCGCCAGCAGCAGCTTCTTGCCGACGACCACCTCTTCACCGTCCGCACCAACACGGACCAGCGAATACTCAACGTCCGGATGGACCGCAAGCGCCAAGTTCGACGGCAGCGTCCACGGCGTAGTGGTCCAGGCGATCGCAGCTGCGTCGTGCAGCTCAGGGTGCTGCTTCCAGGTCTCCGCAGCAGCAAATCCTTCACGCCCACCCGTAAACGGCATCGTTACGGTTACGGTCGGATCCTGCCGATTGCGGTAAGAATCATCCAGACGCGTCTCCTGGTTCGACAGCGGCGTATGCTCCGCCCACGAGTACGGCAGCACGCGGAACCCCTGGTAAATCAGCCCCTTGTCATACAGGGTCTTAAACGCCCACATGACGGACTCCATGTACGGCAGTTCCATCGTCTTGTAGCCGTTATCGAAGTCCACCCAACGAGCCTGGCGAGTCACATACTCTTTCCACTCATCGGCGTAGTGCATCACGGACTTGGCGCAGTACTCGTTGAACTGTGCCAGACCCATGTTTTCGATCTCGGCCTTATCCTTGATGCCGAGCTGCTTCTCAGCCTCGAGCTCCGCGGGAAGGCCGTGGCAGTCCCAACCAAACACGCGCGGAACGTAGTAACCAGCCATCGTGCGGTAGCGTGGCACGATGTCCTTGACGTAGCCCGTCAGCAAGTGGCCGTAGTGCGGCAAACCGTTGGCGAACGGAGGGCCGTCGTTAAACACATATTCTTCGCAGTCTTCGCGCTGCTTCAGCGATGCCTGGAACGTATCATCCTCGTTCCAGTACTTCAGTACCTGCTCCTCCATTTTTGGAAACGCGGTACTTCCCCCGGTCAGATCTACCTTTGGGTAGACACTTCCGACCTTGCTCATCTCCGTCTCTCCTTCACGCACAATGCTTACCTTGTCACAGGGACGCAGCGAACAACGCCACGCGGTACCACCCTGCTTGAAGTCCGCCGTGAGACGAACTTCCGCTTCATTTGCGGTGAAAGAAATAACGCTTCCTAATTACGTCCGGTTCTACTAAGCGATAGCGCACTGTAGCGCAACAGCTGTTCTTCCGGAAACGCTCCCCGATGATGGTCGGATCATCACGCGCTACCGCACCACCAGGTGGTGAAGCACGTAGCTTGTCTCATTCTAGCCCTTTGTCCCCCAGAAATGGCAACAACCACCACTCACCGCAGTGAATGGTGGCTGATGTTTGAAAGAAACTACTTATTGCCAGCGTCGCCGCTCGGAGCGGACGTGCCACGGGTCTCAAGCTCCTCCAGCTGGGACTCGAGCAGTGTGCGCAGGCGAGTGCGGTACTCGCGCTCGAAGGTGCGCAGCTCAGCGATGCGGTTCTCGAGGGCGGTCTGCTGCTGCTTCACCGTGTTCATGATCTCGGTGTGCTTACGCTCAGCCTCGGTGCGCAGCTTCGTTGCCTGCTCCTCAGCCTGGCGAATCTGCGCCTCAGCGCGCGAGTTAGCTTCGTTGGTGGTTTCCTCAGCCTTCTTCTCGGCGTCTGCAACGAGCTGCTGTGCACGAGCCTCAGCCGACTGCTTCGTCTCAGCAGCCTTACGCTCAGCCGCCTGGATCTGCTCGCGGGAATGCGTCTCTGCCTCAGACAGCTGCTTCTTCGAGCGTGCCTCGGCATCTGCCAGCTGACGCTCTGCGGAACCACGGGCCTCGTCGAGCATCGAGCGGGCCTCTGCCTGCGCGTCGTTGGTGAGGCGGTCTGCCATCTCCTGCGCGAGCCCAAGCACCTTCGCCGCCTGCATGTGCGTATCGGCGGATGCTGCATTCTGGTCGACAGCCGCAGCCTGCTGCGGTGCGGCGGCAGCCTTTGGCGCCTGCTTAGCCTGCTTTGCAGCCTGCTCCGCGTCCTGGCGAGCCTTTGCCGCTTCCTGCTTCGCAGCCTGAGCATCCTTCTCAGCCGCTACCTTTGCCTCCTGCGCAGCACGGAGCTTCTGCTCGTACTCAGCACGAACCTTCTTCTCAACTCGCTTTTCAATCTCAGCTTCGTCGACATCGCTGGACGCGGCCGCAGGAGCAACCGGGGCAGCAGACCCACCAGCACCGAGCTCTTCGACACGGGCCCGAAGGTCATCGTTCTCATCTTGCAGTTGCGCAAGCGTGTCTTCCACGAGGTCCAGGAACTGGTCAACCTCGTCCTCGTTGTAGCCCCGCTTACCAATTGGTGGTTTGCTGAAAGCGACATTGTGCACGTCTGCTGGTGTCAGCGGCATTGGCGTTCCCTTCGATGTCGATATTGTGTCCGCAATGTCGCGAACACAGATTGCCTCCCACGCTACGGGAAGCGAACCCTAAAATCTAATAGTTCGTCATTCTTTTATCGATCCATAGTAACGCATAGGTTCACACGCACCAGGCATCACCGCCAGTTATACCCCTTTTCTGCCCCCGATGCCCAATAATTGATGTCGATCCGGGCATAAATTACGGGAAAATTAAGCAAAAAAGGCACCTACCAATGTAGGTGCCTCAATCCAAGCTCACTATTACAACATGGTGACCCGTACCAGCATCTGGAGCAGCATAATCGCCACGAACAGTACGATCACACTGACGTCTATCCCAACGCCGCCACTCATACGCATGGGCGGAATGAGTTTGCGGAAGAACTTCACAGGCGGGTCCGTGACCACGAACATGCCTTCCGCAACGACCATAAACCAACTTGGTGGATCAAACTGCTTCGAGAAGGATTGCACCATCTCGACAATGATGCGGATGACCACAATCAGGGAGTACAACCCAAGCGCGGCGTAAAGAATTGCTCCTAATAAAGACACGGGTCACACACTACCTGTTCTTCTTGATGTTTCGCAGAGCTGGACGCCGATTAGCGAAGACGCGCTGTGTGCTGCAGCTCAACTTCGGTCAAACGGGCGTTTTCCGGAACGATCGCGAAGACTCGTCGGCGGGTCTCAACGCCCCTGCTCAGGTTGTACATGTTGCCACGAAGTGCGAAGCACAGACCAGCGGCAAAGTCGACGATGCGCTTTGCATCGTGGGGGTCGAGATCCGTCAGCTCCATAATCACGGCATCGCCATCACGGAACGGCTCGCCGATATCCTTCGCATCGTTGTAATTGCGCGGAGCAGTGGACACGACCTGGGGAGTGTAGGACTTCGGTGCGCGATCCGCGTAGTCACGGGTAGCTGAGGAGCGGTAGCGGTCCTCGCTGCCGTACTCAGATGTGCGCGAAGGTCTCGTCGATTCCTCGCGAGTGTTCTCGCGCTCGTCGTACTGCACTTCATCGAAGTAGGGGTCATCTTCGTTGAACGGGCCAAGACCGAAAAATTCTTTCGCGCTGCCGATAATAGACATCTGGGTGCTCCTCGTTTGTTGCCTGTGCTGACGGGGCAGAAATTACCTCTATGTAATTCCGGATTAGGTTTTTAGACTACGGGCCTCGGCCCCATCACCGCCGTTCCGACACGCACGACATCCGAGCCATGCGCGATGGCTTCTTCAAAGTCCGCGGACATCCCCGCCGAGAAACGCAGGGGCCGCCCAAGCTTGGCCGCGTAGGTGTCTCGCAGCTCGCGGACCTGGTCGAATACCTCGCTGGCGTTTGCATCTAGCGGTGGCACAACCATAAACCCGTCGAACTGGAGGTGCTCAGCCCCCTCGAGCGCTTCAACCAACTCGGCGATCTTCTCCACCGCGACACCGCCACGGCTTTCGTCGCCGTCGGCAGAAACCTGAACAAGACACGGCAGGATTTCGGACGTCCGATCACCCCGCTCAAGGGCGAGCGCCATGCCACGCTCGAGTCCCTTCGCCAACTTCAAGGAATCCACCGAGTGGACCTCACTCGCCCATCGTGCCACTGCGTTCGCCTTCTTCGACTGGATCTGCCCGATCATCGCGATACCACAGTCGACCCCGTGCTCGCGCAGAGTCGCAACCTTGGCGCTCGCTTCCTGCTCTCGGTTCTCCCCCACCAAGCGAATACCTTCCGCGGCAAGCACCTCAATCGACGAGCACGGGTGAAACTTCGTCACTGGCAGCAATTCCACGCTTCCCGGCTCGCGCCCCGCGGCATGCTCCGCGGAGCGGATACGTTCCTGCACCTTGGCAAGGTTGCTTGCAATATCAGTTGTGCTCATTTATTTCACTCCAGTTAGCCAAATAACGCCTGCCTGGCGCCCAGTTGTGGATTCTCTCCGGTACGAGAAGAAGTCCTCGTCCGCGATGGTATCGCGCGGATCTACGTCAATTCGCTGCACGCCGAGCTCCGTGAGCTGGCGCCGGATACCGGCACGGATGCCAAGCCCAGTGGTCCCTGCATGCGTAGTGGTCCGGGAGCCTGGCAGCTTGCGCTCAACATCCGCTGCCATATCAGCGGGCACTTCATAGGACGCGCCCGCAGCTGCAGGGCCGAGCAGCGCCTGCATCTGTGTAGGCTGAGCACCCAGGTCACGCATTGTTTCAACGGTCTTCTTCACGATGCCGTTTCGCGCCCCAAGACGCCCAGCGTGCACCGCGGCAATCACTCCAGCGACGGGGTCTGCCAACAGCACCGGCGTACAGTCAGCGACCAGCACGCACAGGGCGAGGTTCGGGGTCGTGGTTACGATGGCGTCAGTAGCCTCGACAGGCTCAGACTGCGGCCCGTCCACCACCGTCACGTTCGGCGTGTGGAGCTGCTCCATCCACACGAAGCGCCCCGCATCAACCCCGAGCAGCGATGCAAGCCGCGCGCGGTTTGCGCGTACAGCCTCCGGGTCATCCCCGACGTGCAGCGCAAGATTAAAAGAGTCATATGGGGACGACGACGCCCCGCCCGCACGGCTTGTAAACACCATGCGGACGGGGCGTTGTTCTACGTCGAGAAGAGAGTCAGTCATGCTCCCAGACTAACGCAAGAAATCAGGGACATCGACGTCAAAATCATCGCCGCCGCGCTCCTCGCGTCCACGACGCTCATAGGAGGATTCGGACTCCCCGCCGGTGAAGAGGCCCGAGCGGTGCGGCTCGTAGCGGTGACGCGCCTGGTAGGAGTCGTCGCGTTCCGTCTCCGGAGCTCGATCCTCAAACAGTGAACCACGCGATGGAGACGGCGCCGCGCCTTCTTCCGCCGATGCGGCTGCAGCATCGACCGGCTGCTGGGCATCCGGGCGAGCGTTGGCCTTCTCGTCGAAGCCAGTTGCGATAATCGTGACGCGCACCTCGTCACCGAGGTTGTCGTCGATGATCGTGCCGAAGATGATGTTCGCGTCGTCGTCTGCCTTCTCTTCGACGATGGACGCTGCGGCACTCGTCTCGTTCAGGCCGAGATCGGAACCACCAGCAACGGAAATGAGCACGCCCTTCGCGCCCTCCATCGTGGTTTCCAGCAGTGGCGAGTTGATCGCCTGCTCCATCGCATTCATCACGCGGTTTTCACCGCGGGAGGAGCCGACGCCCATCAGGGCGGAGCCGGCGTTGGCCATCACCGAGCGCACGTCTGCGAAGTCGACGTTAATCATGCCCGGAATGGTGATCAGGTTCGTAATACCCTGAACACCGTTGTAAAGCACCTCATCCGCAGCGCGGAATGCATCCATCATGGACAGGTCCGAATCACCCAGCTGCAACAGTCGGTCGTTCGGAATGACAATGACGGTGTCGCACACTTCCTTCAGGTTCGCGATGCCCTCGAGCGCCTGACGGGTGCGCCGCTTGCCCTCGAACGTGAACGGACGGGTGACAACGCCAATGGTCAGCGCACCCATCTTCTTCGCGATACCCGCGACAACTGGTGCAGCACCAGTACCCGTACCGCCGCCCTCGCCAGCGGTCACGAAGACCATGTCCGAGCCCTTCAGCGACTCTTCGATTTCCTGCTTGTGGTCCTCAGCAGAGGTCCGGCCAACCTCAGGGTTTGCTCCGGCGCCAAGTCCGCGAGTCGCCTCACGCCCGATGTCGAGCTTGGTGTCTGCATCCGTAAAGAGCAGTGCCTGCGAGTCCGTGTTGATCGCAACGAACTCCACACCTTTCAGGCCCTCTTCGATCATGCGGTTGACAGCGTTAACGCCACCGCCACCGACACCGACGACGCGGATCATGGCGAGGTAGTTTGCGGGAGAGGTCATGGGTAGTGTCTCGCCTTTCAAAACTTCTTAGAACTTCAACAATTGCGGTAACGCATCCCATCATGGGCGAAAACACGAAAAAATTTATTGTTTCCCTCGGCGTGTCTCGACCCTAAACCTTTACTTTAGGGTTTTGACCTGGGGTTTTACACCGCTACCGCGCGGTAATCAGCTCCGGATTAGAAATATTGAACTCGGCGCCCTCGCGTTGCAAAACGGTTTCAAAGGCCAGTGATTTATTCGCATTGTCTTCTGAGGCGCCCCACACCACGCGGCGGTTGTCGTGTAACCGCAGCACGAATGAGTACCGGCCATTCGCCTCCAAAGCGGCAACTTGCGCACGCGCACCACTGCTTATCGACGCCGCGATCGCCACAGCGTCCCGCATCTGCTCCTTGTTCTCGACGTCGACCCCCACGAGCTCCATCGCCCCAACCGGCGGTTCAGCGATCAGAAAATCCTTGCCCTCAGTATCGATCAGATGCGCCCCGTCCGGCTGCTGCAAGTACGCCACTGCGACACGCTCTTTGAGGTCAACTCTCACAGTGCTTGGCCAGTCGCGGTGCACCGTGACAACGTCCACCCACGGGTCCTGCACGATGTTCTCAGCAGCACGGCGCACCTTGACCAGCCCCATAGGCGTGCCCAGCTCAATGTCGGACTGGGCTTGCACCGCCTCGGGCGTGAGCACGTCGTTGCCATCAACAACCACACCCTTCACCGGCATCAACGGTGTAAACGGCAACGCAATTCCGCACACAGCGAGACCAGCGATGACAGCTCCCGCGATAGCGAAGCGACGCTTGCGCTTGCTCTTGCTGCGCGTTTGAGCGTCCTCATCACCAAACTCGTCGAGGTGGTCCGACTCGAAGGCTTCCTGCTCTGTCTGCTCTGTCACGCTAAACCTCCGTCTGCCGAAGTTGCGCGAGGATCTCATCGGCGAGCATTGTCACCGACCCAGCGCCCATCGTTAGGATGACGTCCCCAGGACGAACCATTGATGCCAGTGTCACCGGTACTGCGAGGAAATTGGGCTCAAGCACTACCGGCACCGAGCTATCCATCTTGTCAGTAATGAGCCTGCTGGTCACATCTTCAACGGGCGCTTCGCGTGCGCCGAAGATGTCCAGCACCATGACGACATCCGCGAGTGAGAGGGCGTCAGCAAACTCTTGGGCAAAGTTCTGTGTGCGCGAGTACAGGTGCGGTTGGAAGCACACCACGACGCGCGCACCCTTGCCCTCAGACTCGACTTTCTCCCGCGCCGCCGTCAACACAGCGGTGACCTCGGTTGGGTGGTGCGCGTAGTCGTCGTAGACACGGGTACCTGCGAACGGCCCGTCCTCTACGAGGCCCTTAAACTCGAAGCGGCGCCGGACACCGGAGAACCCGCTCAGCCCCGCTGCAATCCGTTCAGGTTCCGCACCCGCCAGCGTCGAGGACAACAGCGCGGCCAGGGAGTTGAGCACCATGTGCCGGCCGGGGATCGACAGGCGGTAGGAGTACTCAGCAGATGCGCCGCCGGTGTTGAGTCGAGCACGCACGTCGACGTAGGAGCCGTCGATACGCTCTTCTATAACTACTGCACCTGCCGGAATGTCTGGGTGCGCTGCAGCCGCTGCTTCAGTGCCGTAGCCGACGACGTTGATGCCGCGCTGCAATGCGCGCTCACCACAGCTTGCAGCGTGCTCGTCATCCATACAAACGACGAGGAAACCGCCGGGCTGCACGCGATCGGCGAAGTCGTCGAACACCTTGAAGTATGCCTCGCGCGTGCCGAAGTAGTCCAGGTGGTCAGGCTCAATGTTGGTGATAACGGCGATATTTGGTTTGTAGCGAAGCAACGAAGCATCGGACTCGTCCGCCTCCGCCACGAAAATATCGCCCGCACCGTGGTGGGCATTGGTGCCGGCCTTGTTGAGCTGGCCGCCAATTGCAAAGGAAGGGTCCTCCCCAGCAGCCTGCAACGCCACCACGGTCATGGACGTCGTGGACGTCTTGCCATGCGTGCCTGCTAGCAGGAGCTGCGTGTAACCGTCCATCAACTCGCCGAGCAGATCTGAGCGGCGAATCACAGGAATTCCCTCCTCCTTCGCACGCACCAACTCCGGATTATCTTTCGGAATCGCAGCAAAGCTGGTGACCACGACGGTCGGAAGTTGCCCCGTCAGCTCGAGGTTCGCGGCGTCGTGTCCGACTGCGACCTGTGCACCTTGCGAGCGCAACGCACGCACTGGACGGGAGTCTTTCACATCGGACCCGGTCACTACTGCCCCGCGGTCAAGCAGGATGTGGGCGACACCGCTCATGCCAGCGCCACCGATACCAACCAGATGTACGCGGGAAAGATCCACAGAACCAGGCGCGGTGGTGTGTTCGGAAGACATGACGGTGTTACTCCTTTGTGATAGTCGCAATGATCCGTGCAGCGAGATCTTCTGCCACACTACCCGCGCCAGAGTGCTCGAGCGCTTCTCGCATGCGCTGCATTTGCTCTGGCCGACCCAAAATCTCGTTGACGCTGCGGGCAAGCGCGTCTGGGGTGAGCTCGGCATCGTCGATGCGCACTGCCGCCCCGGTAGCTACCAGGTGCGCCGAATTGAGCCCCTGTTCGCCGTTGCCGTGCGGCAGTGGGATGTAAACGGCTGGCAGGCCAGCGGCTGAGTTTTCCGCCACGGTCATGGCGCCGGAGCGGCACACAACCATGTCCGCCACGGCATACGCAGCTTCCATGTCGTCGATGTACGGCACCGCCGTGTAGCCTTCGTGTGGCTTCGGGGCGTCGTTCTTTCTGCCGTAGGCGTGCAGCACCTGGTACCCGCGCGCCGTGATGTCCTCGATGGCCCCGGCAACAGCCCGGTTGATGCTCACCGCACCCTGGGACCCACCGGTAATCAGAACCACCGGCTTGTCCGGATCAAGGTCCCACATCTTGTACCCACGCAGCGCTTTCGCTCCATCCGTATCGACGCCCACTCCCGGACGCACCGGGATCCCCACGACATCACCCGGCATCCCCGAGTTCGCCACGGCGTTAATCCCGACACCACCTAGCTTGACGCCAAGCTTATTGGCCATGCCCGCCAACGCGTTCGTTTCCAAGACGAAAAATGGTAGGCGCAACGATGCCGCGGCAAGGTACGCAGACGCCGACACATAGCCACCCGTACCAAAGACTGCCTCAGCCTTTGAATCCTTCATCACCTTCCGTGTTTGGTGCACGGAACGCGCAAGTTTGAACGGTACGCCAAGAAGCTTCCATGGCTTCTTGCGCGGGATCGGCACAGGGTCAATGAGTTGAAGGTTAAAGCCGCGCGCGGGGACGATAGTGGTTTCCAGGCCACGCTCAGTTCCGAGCGCAACCACATTTGCGCCGTACTGTTCGCGAAGCACCTCGCCTACCGCGAGTGCCGGTTCAATATGGCCCGCGGTGCCTCCCCCTGCGAGCACCACTGTGTGCTGGGTCTTGTCCATAATGGATCCCGTCCTTTCCTTTTCGACGGCCACCTAACGGTACCGGCGTCGCTCTGATTGGTTCGGTCGTGGTCTCCGTTGCGTTACCTCGACATTCCTGGTGGGCCGGGGCGAGTGCCGCTGAGCACGGTCGTCTGGGGCAACTCGGTGAGCAACAGGCACTCCGTACCGTTGCTCTCGGCGTGACTGCTCATGTGTACGAGTTCGCTCCGCGCGAGTCGCGCGCAGCTGTGCCGTCGCCTTCGGCTCCGGGACGAACAGCATTCTGTCGAAGCGTGGGCGCCCGTAGTTCTGCATGGCCGAGACTGCGTCGGGCTCGTGGCGGGCAATGGAGGCCAGCATGCCCATCGACCACAAGGTAATCACTGCCGAGGTACCACCGGCGGACAACATCGGCAGCTGAATACCCGTCACCGGCACAAGGCCGACGACGTACCCGATGTTAATGAACGCCTGCGAAACTACGCCTGCTGTTAACGAGGCAGCGGCGAGTCCCTGGAACGATGTCTGTGCGCGTTGCGCAGTGCGCAAACCGAAGTAGCCAAGGGCAGCAAACAGGGCGATCACCATAATGCCGCCCCACATACCAAGCTCTTCGCCGATGACGGCGAAGATGAAGTCGTTTCGAGCCTCTGGGAGGTAGAACCACTTCGCGCGGGACTGTCCGAGGCCGACGCCGAAGAGGGAGCCGTCGGCAAGAGAAAGGAATCCTTGGTGCGTCTGGAACGCAGCACCGCGAGTATCGCTGAAGTTTCCGAACAGCGCCTCGAAGTAGACGTGGAAGCGTTGCGAGCGGAAGCCGCCAAGCAGGAACAACATGACCGCTGCAGCACCGATGAGCCCGCAGAGGATGCCGATGGCCTTGAGCGGGAAGCCTGCGAACCACAGCACAAAGATCACGATGGCGGCAAACGACATGGTCATGCCGGCGTCACCCTGCTTCGCAATCAGGAGGATGCACACGCCCGCTCCAAGCAAGAACTGTGCGGTCGGCGACTGCCACGCAGGCGCCGATGCTGGCGGCTGCTTCTTCGACAGCACCGCAGCACCCCAAATTGCAATAGCCACACGGGCGAACTCAGAAGGCTGCATCGTCAACGAGCCGAACATCAGCCACGATTGCGAACCGACTTCCTCACGTCCGGTACCGATTAGCAGCACCAGTACCAGCAGGAACACCGCGAATAGGAATAGTGGCGTGGCCAGCTTCCGGATGCGCTCGGGCGGGACCAACAGCGAAACCCAAAACAAGACAAGGCCCGCCAGCACCATCAGGGATTGCCGAAGCGCAGTCGACCACACACTGCTCGAAGCAGCGAACGATGACGCCATCGACGAGCTCATCACCATCACGACGCCCAACGCAGCCAGCACCAGCACCACGGTCCGAATCACGGTGTAGTCAATGAGGGGCCGCTGCTCAAGCGCCGCAATGAACGACGTATGTGCCCTGCCCAGTGCGCTTTGAGGCACGTCGCGGGTGCCAGTCTTTGGCGCACGCGCCGGCGGTTGCTGTCGACGATTTCGCTTCATGGCACCTCATTACCCTTCGCTTCGAACACTGCTGTGTCTCAAGTTACTGTAGTGAAAAGTGTCGCTTGGCGGCCGCACGAAACGCGTCGCCACGCGCAGACATACCCGGATACATGTCCAGGCTCGCGGCAGCCGGTGCCAGCACAACGCTATCGCCAGGCTGCGCGTGCTCTCCAGCAAAGCGAACCACGGCATCCATTGCCGCCTCAGGGTCAGTCGAGTCTGTCGCAAAGATAGGCAGGTCAGGTGCCAGCCGCTTGACGGCGTCGTAAATTTCCATGCGGTCGACCCCAAGCAGCGCTACGGCACGCATGTGCCCCACATGTTTTTCGACGACCTCATCAATCGCAGCGCCCTTCAGCTGACCACCTGCAACCCACACGACGGTGCCCGCCCCGGTCAACGCCGAATCAGCCGCGTGCGGGTTCGTCGCCTTCGAGTTGTCGATCCACCGAACGCCGTTCGCCTCGTGGACCACGGCTCCGCGATGCCCCGCAACGTGGAAGCCTGCGAGTGCTTCACGAATCTCAGAGGATGTCGCACCACACAGCAACGCCACGGCAGCGGCGGCGCCTGCGTCCAGCACGCCTGCAGCACCCGCGGGTTCAATGCCATTCGTATCTGCCAGTTCAAGGACCACCCCGTCGCGGCGCGCAACGAGCTTGCCGTCGATAACACCGACCTGGCCCTCTTCGGGCTGGCCGAGCGTAAAACCGAAGAATTGCTTGCGGTCATTCTGTGCCACGATCGCTTGCACGTGCTCGTCATCGGTGCCGACCACGGCGTTCGGGGCTTTGAGCACCTTCGCCTTCGCAGCCGCATACGCCTCGAATGAGCCGTGCCAGTCAATGTGGTCGTCCGCAAGGTTGAGTAGAACTGCCGCGTTGGGAACGAGCTGGCTCGACCAATGCAACTGGAAACTGGACAGCTCGGCCACGAGCACATCGACACGCTGGGGATCCACCACCGCGTCAGCCACGGCGGTACCGATGTTGCCGCACGCCAGCGCACGCTTACCAGTGCGGGCAGATGCCTCCTGCATCATGGCTGCGAGCATGCCAGTGGTGGTGGTTTTACCGTTCGTGCCTGTCACAACGAGCCACTCGCGCGGTGGCCCGAACACGCCCGCGCGATCCAACCGGTAGCACAGCTCGACATCACCGATGACATCGAGTTGGGCCGAGGCGGCGTCGACAAGCAGCGGCGTGTCGGGCCTCCACCCTGGAGACGTCACTACTACCCCGACCTCACAGAAGTACTCGTGTGCCAGCTGCGTATCGACGGCCCGCACTCCCCACGTGCGCTCAGCGAACTCGCGGTTTTCCTCGCTGTCGTCCGCGACGATGCATGGAACGCCGACCTGCTGGAGCATACCGAGCACCCCTCGGCCCGAAACGCCCGCTCCAGCCAGCAGCACGCCACGGGAAATCTCTGCGGGGATCACACTCGTATCGATCATGACAGCGTCACTCCGTTCTGTGTGAGCCATTCACCGTAGAAAATTGCGGTGCCGAGCGCGACCGCCATCGCAGCGATGAGCCAGAAACGCACAACCACGGTTGTCTCCGCCCAGCCTCCTTGCTCAAAGTGGTGGTGGAACGGCGCCATCCGGAACACGCGCTTGCCGGTGGACTTAAACGATGCCACCTGGATGACCACCGAGGCTGCCTCGAGCACGAAGAGTGCGCCAATGATGATCATCAGAAGCTCGGTCTTGGAAGCCACTGACAGGCCCGCTACGAGGCCACCGAGCGCCAGCGAACCCGTATCACCCATGAAAATCTTAGCCGGGGACGCGTTCCACCACAGGAATCCAACGCAGGCACCGAAGCCTGCAGCCGCAAGCACCGCCAAGTCAAGCGGGTCGCGGACGTTGTAGCAACCCGCTGCCAGCGCTGCCTCGCAAGAATTCCGGAACTGCCAGAACGTGATCATGGTGTACGCGGCCATCACCAGAGCAGTCGTACCAGCGGCCAACCCGTCGAGCCCGTCGGTGAGGTTTACCGCGTTCGACCAAGCAGCCAGCAGAATGTAAATAAAGATCAGGAACAGGATTGCGCCAAGGATTCCGCCGCCGACCGCGATGTCAATCGTTTCGATATCGCGCACAAAACTGAGCAGGGTCGAGCCTGGCGTCAAGCCGTTCTCGTCAGGGAATCGCGTGATCAGCAGGCCGAAAACAATGGCAATTGCAAACTGGGACACAAGCTTCGCGGTCTTGTTCAAACCGAGATTGCGCTTCATGAAGAGTTTAATACCGTCGTCGGCAAGCC
Source organism: Corynebacterium sp. UMB2355A (assembly GCF_033877495.1). Classification (NCBI taxonomy): domain Bacteria; kingdom Bacillati; phylum Actinomycetota; class Actinomycetes; order Mycobacteriales; family Corynebacteriaceae; genus Corynebacterium; species Corynebacterium sp. UMB2355A. The sequence goes on from NZ_CP138855.1 coordinate 476,064, forward strand.
CGACCAGGCCAAGCGCCAATGTCAAGCCCAGCACGATGACGCCGCTCGCGGTAAACGCCGCGTGGTTAGTGGCCAGCGCGACAATCGAGCTAGCCAAGTAGCCCAGCGTGATCGCGAGCAAAATAGCGATGCCACCCATCGTTGGGGTGCCGCGCTTCCGCGCGTGCGACTGCGGCCCGTCCTCCCGAATTTCCTGGCCGATCTCGCGGCGGTGGAAATACCGAATCAACAAAGGTGTGACAAAAATGGAAACGAGGAAGCTAATAACTCCTGCGACAATTACTTGAATCATGTGAGACTGCTACCTTGCTTCATTCTCATTGGTTGACTTACTTTGACTGTCAAGCGTACGGGTGCGCATGAGTTGTTCAGCCACCACCCACAACTTTTGGGCGTTCGACGCTTTGACCAGCACCACTGCTGGCGGGGGTGTGGCAGTGGCAATCGTAGCTTCGACAGCGTTGCTTGCCTCGGCACTATCGGCAACAGACTGTGTGGCGATGCCCTGCTGCTGTGCCGCTTGCGCCAGCGATTCCATCGCGTCACTTTGCCCCACTGCTACGAGGTCCGTGATGTTGTGCTTTACCAGTTCTGCGGCGAGCTCGGCGTGGGCTGACGCGGACTCCTCGCCGAGCTCGCCCATCTCACCGAGCACCGCTATCGAGCGCGCCCCCGGGTGTGCGGCAGCCGTCGACGCAAGCGCTGCGATACCGGCACGCATCGATTCAGGGTTTGCGTTGTACGCGTCGTTAATGACAGTCACGCCATCCTCGCGGGTGCGCACATCCATGCGATTCACGGATACGGTCCGTGCCTGGCTCAGCGCTGCCGCGATCGCTTCAGGCTGCATGCCTGCGCCGAAACCAACTGCCGCCGCAGCTAGCGCATTGCCAACCTGGTGGGCGCCGTGCACGCCCAGGTGAACTCTGTGCTGTTGCCCGTCTGGCGTGTGCATCACAAACGATGCTCGGGCAACCTCGTCCAATGAGATGTCCGTAGCAAAAAAGTCTGCTTCGGGCGATCCCTCAGCCGAAAACATCCACACCTTCGCAGTTGTGCGGGGGCGCATACCTGCAACAAATGGGTCATCGGCGTTCAAGATGGCGATTCCACCGTGATCCGCATCAGGGAGTGATTCGACTAACTCGCCCTTCGCCTGAGCAATCGCCTCGCGCGAGCCAAACTCCCCAAGGTGTGCGGAGCCGACGTTCAGCACCACGCCGATTGATGGCGGGGCAATCTTTGCAAGATGCGCGATGTGCCCAATGCCCCTCGCGGACATCTCCGCCACCAAAAACGCCGTCTCCTGTGTGCAGCGCAGCACCGTGTACGGGTGACCGATCTCGTTATTAAAGGATCCCGGAGGAGCCACGGTCTCGCCTTTGTGGCGAAGCACCGCAGCGATCAGGTCTTTCGTCGAGGTCTTCCCCGCCGATCCTGTCACGCCGACAATCGTGAGTCCGTGTTCGCGAACTAGGCGGCGAGCCACGTGCGCTGCGAGCTTCGAAAGGCCCGCGACAACACCGAGTGCACTGCCCGTTGGGTCGCTCGCAGCCAAGTCAGAGTTGTCATCTGGCCGAACCTCGGCGCACGGAACGATCACCGCAGGAGCACCCACGTCGCGCGTGGTTATGGCGGCTACCGCGCCCTGCTCCAATGCCGTGCCGACGAAGTCGTGTCCATCAACCCGCGCGCCTTTCAGCGCAAGGAAAAGGTCACCCTCAGACACCTTCCGCGAATCAAACTCGACGCCACCCGATACTTTCGCCTCGGGGTCCGCCTCCTTCGACAGCGTTCCCCCGACGATCTCGGCGATCTCACCCAACGAACATGCAATCATTATCTACTGTTACCTCGCGAAAGTTTCTAGGGCGCGACGCATCTCTTCCCGATCATCGAAGTGGTGCGTCGTAGTGCCAACAATCTGGCCGACTTCATGCCCCTTGCCAACGACAATGACCGCATCTCCCGGCTGTGCCCACTGCACCAGAGCGTCAATCGCCGCAGCGCGGTCGCCGATTTCACGCACCTCCGGGTGGTGGGGAGCATCCGCGAGTTCCAATGCACCACGCAGCACCTCCGCGCGGATCGATGCTGGGGCCTCTGTACGCGGGTTATCATCAGTCACCACTACGAAGTCAGCACGCTGCGCAGATTCGCGGCCCATGATGACGCGTTTCGACGCATCCCTGTCCCCGCCGGCGCCAACAGCAATGCCGACGCGTCCAGCCACTTGCTTTCGGAGCGTATCCAGCACGGCTGCGATGGCCGCAGGCTTATGCGCGTAGTCCACGACTGCAACAAACGGTTGCCCGCAGTCGATGCGTTCCATACGTCCAGGGACCTGCGCTTTTGATAGGCCCTTCATGAATGCATCTACATCAACGTCGGCGGTGTACGCCATAGCGGTTGCCAAGGCAGCGTTAGCCACGTTGAACGCGCCCGGCATTTGCAGCGTCAACGTGTGGGTCGAAGTGGGCGTCGATAAGGAAATCTCTTGCGCGCCAGTCTTGTCTGCGGACAGCTGCTTCGCGCTCACGTCGACCCCAACTTGGCCGTGGGTGCCAACGCGAACCGGGTGCTGTGCCCGGTCAGCCATGCGCTCGCCCCACTCGTCATCGACGCAAACTACCGCGCGTTTCGCGGCACTGCGCGACGTCGGGTCAAAGAAGAGCGCCTTCGCCTCAAAGTACTCCTCCATTGTTTTATGGAAGTCCAGGTGATCCTGGCTCAGGTTTGTAAACCCAGCGACATCGAAAGACGTGCCACTCACCCTGCCAAGCATGAGCGCGTGGGAAGAAACCTCCATCACTACGTGCGTCACTCCAGCCTGCAGCATGCGGCGGAACAGAGCCTGCAGCGTCGGAGCTTCCGGGGTAGTCAGGGACGTTGGAACGTATTCGCCGAGAATCTTCGTGCCGGTGGTGCCAATCAGACCAACCTTCGCTCCTGCTGCCTCAAGCCCCTTCTCCAGCATGTACGTCACGGTAGTCTTGCCAGAGGTGCCGGTAACCCCGAGCAGCGTCATGTGCTCGGATGGGTGACCATACACCTCGGCTGACACATCGCCGAGAACTTCGCGAACGTCTTCGACGACCAGCACCGGCCGCGTTTCCCCTTGGCCCTCGAGGATCTTCGCGCCTGCATTGTCAGTAAAGATGGCGCCCGCTGGGCACTGCTTTGCAAACGTTGCACCATGCACGCGGGTGCCGGGCAAAGCTGCGAACAGTCCGCCTGGGGCAATCTTCGACGAATCGAGTGCAATCTCTTCAATGTGCAGCGGCTGATCTGGGGCGTTGTGGAGCGTCCCACCGGACAGCGCTGCGAGCGCCTCCAGGGTAGGCGCGTTCGGTGTTGTCTGCGTCATGTCATTCATTGTGAAACTTCCCTACTGGGCTTGCAAAACGTACTGGTCCGCTTCTGGGCTAGGCGGCAAGTTCTCCCTATTGATCAGCCAGCTGGCGATTTCAGTAAACACCGGACCTGCCGACTGTCCACCGGCTCCGCCTTCTCGTGTACCTCGCTGCGGCTCATCAAGCATGACGGCCACGACAAATCGCGGATCGTTCGCAGGCGCGATGCCAGCAAACGTAATCCAGAACTGGTTTTGCGAGTAGGCGCCAGTCTCAGGATTCACCTTTTGCGCGGTACCAGTCTTGCCCGAAAGCTGATAGCCAGGAAGTTGGCTGTTCTGGGCGGTACCGTTGTTGATCCCCGCCGGGTCGTTTTGGAACGTGGAACGGAACATGTCCACGACTGTGCGTGCCGTCGCCTCCGACACCACACGATGCCGCTCAGGTTCGGGCTGTTCCAGCGGTGTGCCCTCTGCACTTTCAATGCTGCGGATAATGCGAGGCGTAATCCGCTCGCCACCGTTGGCAAGCGTTTGATAGACGCTGGCCATCTGAAGCGCTGTCCAGCTCATTCCCTGCCCAATTGGTAGGTTCGCAAACGTTCCTCCGGACCACTGCTCTAGCACTGGCAACAGACCGGCGGACTCGTTGGGCAGCTCAATGCCGGTTGTGTTTCCGATTCCGAAGCGCTGCAGGTAATCCCAATAGCGCTCCTCGCCCAGCTTCTGCGCAATCTGCAAGGTGCCCACATTCGAGGACTTCCCGAAGATGCCCGCTGTGGTGTACGGCATCACGCCATGCTCCCACGCGTCGCGCACAGTAATACCAGCCATGTCGATAGAGCCCGGCACTTGGTGTACTTCTTCCGGAGTAGTCACCTTCTCCTCAATTGCCGCAGTCGCTGCGATAATCTTCGCCACGGAACCCGGCTCAAACGGGTGCGAGATCGCGTTATTGCTGAAGTCCTTCCCTTCGCGCAGCTGCCGTTCGATGTCCCCGTTCGGGTCAATAGTAGAGGTATTCGCCATTGCTAGCACTTCACCACTGCGGGCATCGAGCACTACTGCCTCGGCGTCCTTTGCCAACGAGTTCCGTTTCGCGTTCTCCAGAGTCTGCTGCACAAACGACTGCAGGTCCAGGTCGATCGTCAAGGTGATCTTCGCGCCATCCACCGCGGGTACAACATCGCGCAGCGTACCGGGGATGGACTGCCCGTCGTTCGACACGTCCTCTGTCTTGCGCCCGTTGATCCCGGTGAGCACCGCATCACTCGATGCTTCAAGCCCAAACTGTCCCTGCCCGTCCATCGACACCTTGCCGAGGATGTTTTCAGCAATCGCCCCGTTCGGGTACTGCCGGATGTCCTGGTGGTCCGAGGCCACGCCGTGGAACTCAGCAGCAATGTTCGACGCCACATCAGGGTCCACGTTCCGGACAAGTACCTCGTAGTTCGAATCCGCGTGCAGCTTCTCGAGGATGTCGCGTGCGTCAACCTTGCCCACACTGCGCATATCGTCATTGTCTCGTCGCCTATCGACGTCCTCTTCGCCCATTGCCTCGCCAATCATGACGGGAATCTCGTTGGCCATCGTGCGCAGAATATCCTCGACTCTCGCGTCAACCATGGCTCGCGTCGCGTCATCGTCGAGATTCGGAATGTTTTCATTGAGCATGACCTGCTCACGCAATTCCTTACGAAGCGTCACCGGCGACACAGTCAACGACCGCGCCTGCATCGTGTACGCCAGGTGGTTACCTTCGCGGTCCACGATCTCACCGCGCCGCGCGGGGTCAGTGTAAATCCTGGCGCGCTGCAACTGCGCCTGCTCGCGCAGCTGTGGGCCCCACACCACCTGCACAAGAAACAGCCTGCCGACCAAAAATACGCTGACTACAAGAAACAGAATTACTGCCCATTGGGACCGCTGGTGCAACACACTTCGCCGTGTCTTAGGCGCTTGAGGTGCTTGCAGGGCACGTGGCCGAGCAGTTCGTTTTCTCCGGTCCGGGTGCGATTCGACCACTGCCCTATATTCACCTCACTCAATTGCATTCAACGGGTAAGAAACGATTCGTGCCCTTAGAGCTTAGAGCGTAGGTGGGACATTCGGCGCATACGGCGCCACGTTGTCCAAACGAGAAGTGCTGCCAAGCACGTTATTGCCAGGAAGCTGCGTCAAAGAATCACCGATTTCGCGAGTTGCTTGCTGGTCACTCGACGCGCGCCCAGATCGTGCGTGAGACTCATTCACGTCCACCACACCGACAGTTGCGTTCGGGTCGAACGGACGCTGCTCATGCACACTGCCATCTTCATGCACCGCAACGATCCCTGGAGCCGATGGAACCAACAGGCCTGCGTCACCTGCACGTTGTGCAATCTCTGCGGATGATTTGCGGTCCTCAAGGTCGCGGGTCAGCGATTCGACACGGTTGGTCAGCTCTCGTTCCTGCGCCTGAAGGCGCTGAATGGTAAACGTTTGCGTCGTCGACAAAGCGCTGAGCCCCATCGCAGCAACAACCCCGAATACCAGCAGTACCACCGTCACTGTGAACGTCAGCGACAACTGTTTCTTAGCGACAGCCGGCTGCGCAATCCTCCTGCCGCGGTAGGACACAATCTGCTTCGACCCCAACCGCCCGTGAGTACGCGGGTGTGGGACGTGTGGCCGAATTCCCGGGTTGAGCAGCCGAGTGTTCGCGCTACGCTGCTGGCCGGAGCGCCGCGTCTGCGGGCGCGCCTGATCACCGCGCGTCAGCGTCATGTTCGATCCGCTGTGCTCTCGTGCTGCCATGATTGATCAGTTCCTTAGTTGCCTTGTGCTAGTTTCTCGACACCACGTACCCGTACGGACGCCGCTCTAGGGTTATGTTCAATTTCAGTTTTCGACGCCTTCTCCGACCCATTTGTGATGGATCGAAACAGCGGCTGCGTACCGGGTAAGTCCATCGGGAGCCCCGGTGGGGTTTTCGACTCCGTGAGTTCCCGAAACGCCGCCTTGACGATTTTGTCTTCCAGCGATTGATAGCTCATGAAGACCGCACGTCCACCAACTCCGAGGAGGTCAGTAATGACGGGGAGGACTTGCTCGACCGCTTCGAGCTCGCGGTTCACTTCAACCCTCAGCGCCTGGAACGTTCGCTTTGCCGGGTGCCCGCCCGACCTACGTGTGGCTGCCGGAATCGTGTCGTACAGCAGCTCCACCAGACGCGCACTCGTTGTGAATGGCTCCTGTTCACGCTGCTGAACAATCGCCCGAGCAATCTTTCCCGCAAAACGCTCGTCTCCGTACGTCTTCAATATGCGTGCCAAGTCACCGTGCGAGTAGGTATTCAGCACGTCAGCGGCAGTGAGCGATTGCGTCGTATCCATCCGCATATCTAGCGGGGCATCGACCTTGTACGCGAAACCGCGTTCTTCCTGATCGAGTTGCATCGAGGAAACGCCAAGGTCAAACAGCGCCCCGGCAACTCCATTTTCGCGAACGATTCCGAAAGGCACTCGCTCGTCAGAAGCAGCAACTTCGCCAATTGCGTCAAAACGGGCTTGCACCGGAACAAAACGGTCGCCGAATGGAGCCAGACGCTCCGTTGCCGCAGCTAACGCGTTTGGGTCGCGGTCGATTCCAATAACGTACGCGTTTGGAAATGTAGAAAGAAAGTACTCAGTGTGGCCGCCTGCGCCGAGGGTGCCGTCGATAATGACTGCGTGATCGCCGAATTGCTCAACTGCTGGTGCGAGCAATTCCGCCATCCGGTTACGCATCACGGGAACGTGGCCACGGTTTGCCACCGGATCAAAGTCCATCGCGACTTCTACCATTGTCGGGCACACTCCCTTCACTGCGTTGTTCTGAAAATTACCTACACCCATGTTTGGGGAGCGTATAGAGCCCTACCCCGGGCGGCTGCTCTGATGTCGGGGAAGTACACCAGAACGCTTCACGCCCGGGATAGAGTCCGTACACGCTCTCCGTCAGTAGTCGATGTCCGCTGTCAGGTAGTCAGCCTTACAGCAGACCGGAGAGTATGTCGTCGTCATCCGCCGCCGAGAAGGCAGCTTCAGTCTCTTCTTGATATTGAGCCCAGGATTGTGCATCCCAGATCTCGAGAAAATCTACAGAACCGATAACCACGCACTCCTTTGAAAGGTTTGCGTATTCTCGGTGCGACGCCGACAACGTGATACGACCAGAACCGTCAAGCGTTTGCTCATCCGCACTGGCAGCCAGATTACGAATGAACGCACGAGCCTTCGGGTTCGTGCGGGATGCTGCAGCAGCCTTTTTGGCTCGCGCTGCGAACTCCGCACGGGGGTAGACCGCCAAAGAGTGATCTTGCCCCTTGGTCACCATCAGCCCGTCCGCGAGGTCCTCTCGGAACTTCGCAGGCAGCGTCAAGCGTCCTTTGTCATCAAGCTTGGGAGTGTAGGTTCCCAGAAACATCGGGCGACCCACCTTCCTCTACGCCGTCAGACACGTGATGTATGTAGTTTTCTCTGCTTCGTGCGACAAAGGTGTGTAGTCAGCACACCACCGCGCCTTCCGCTACGCCCCACTTTAACCCACTGTGCCCCACAAATGCCACACCACACACAAAAAAGATTACCGACTTCAACATAACCGCAGGTCAACGAGCAAGAAAACGGTGGGGCTCCCTCCCCCTTTCGCGCTTCACAATAGCCACAATCACCCCACTAGTCGACTAGATACGCAAAGAAATACCCACAAAAGTCCATCTCCGCATACATGTGTGGGCAAAAGTGGAGACTGTGGGTGAAAGTGGGGCGTTTCGCCCAGGCAATAAAAACGCCCCCAGTAAAGGGGGCGTGGTCCTTCTTTACATTAAGGCCGATCCTCGAACCGGCGTTTAAAGTTCTGCTCCATCGAGCTCACTCGAGGAGACTTCTGCTGGTTCCGGGAAACATTCCGCAACTGCGATACAGATGGGCCATGCGCTGGGGTGCGCAACGCCATGATTCCACCAGCCATCATGACGCCGAACCCGATAACGCTAATGATTACTGTCCAAATGGAAAGCGAGGCAAGCGCAACACCGCCGAGCAACAACACCACTCCAAGTACCAGTAACGCAACGCTGCGCATCGTAATCCGGCCGGTGGACGAAGGAGCCGCATAGTCGGCGTTTCGGCCGACGCTTTGCACAAATGAAGGGTCATCTGCCATGAGCGACTGCTCAATTGCGCGGAGTGCTTGCTGCTCCTGTTCAGAAAGTGACACTGCTCTACTCCCAAGCTCCAAAGCGGACGTTGCTATCCATACAACGGCCATCCTAGCGCCTTTGTTCCCCGGGAGACGAGGGCAAGATTGCCCAGGCTAAGCCGCAACACCATTTCCGGCAGGAAGTGCCTCGAGGTAGAACTGTTCCGCCTGCTCAAGCAACTGCGCAACCCTGTCAGCTGGCGGCATATGCTCAATCCCCGAGGCAACGCGGCCGCGTTCCCGCGAGAACGACTCAAACACATTCGCCCACCGCTCACCACCCTTCCCCGTGAGTGCAAGCTTTTTCCACGCGCTACTTGGCAGCCGCTTTCGCTTCTGGATTACCGGACTATCGGAACACACCGCACCCGCAGTCCGCAGCGCTGCACGGTAGGCATATTCCATAGCCTCGTCGTACGCCCCCTCCTCAAATCGCTCATAGGCATACGTGAGGCAGCCATCGGCGGTTTCAAGAAACTGGTCACGCTTCGATTGACGGACGCGAGCACCGTAAACTTCGTTCGTTGTCGCAGAGATAACGCTGTTCATGTTGATTTCTCCTTCATTTCCCTTTTCGCATTTGAGATGAGTATAGAAAATGGGTCCGACAAATCCCCCAGAACTTCGCTCATTTGTTCGAATATGGCGAAACTTCCCGGACTCATGGTTCGATAAAGGCATGAAGACCGAAATCCGCCGACTCACATCGGCCGAGTACCTTCTTGCAACGCCCACACTCGTCGACCTCTATATAGAGGCCATGGACTACCCGGTCAATGTTCGGGCACAACGCATCTCCTCCTGGCGCCAAGAGGCTCTCTCCCCAGGCTTCACTGCAATCGCGGCAGTTGCTGACGACACGATCATCGGCATTGCATACGGAATGTTGGGACAGCGTGAACGATGGTGGGATCAGCAGCTCAGGCGGGCGCTTGCCATGCAAGGGGGGCCGTCGAAAAGCGAAAAGGAGTTACTCCAAAGCTACTTTGAGGTCGCTGAAATCCATGTGCTCCCTAGCTATCAAGGGAGAGGTATCGGCGCGAGGTTGCTCCGGGAGCTCCTGCGCCTTGCGCCGGCAAAATTTGCCCTACTGTGTACCCCTGAGGTCGAGCACGAGGACAACGGCGCGTTCAAGCTCTACCGCAAATTTGGGTTCTCCGACGTCGCACGTAACTACCTCTACCCCGCTGATCCGCGGCCATTTGCGATTTTTGGGCGATCGCTGCCACTCAGCGCCTCACCAATGTTGTAGGTTTGTCGTGGTAACTCGGTAGTCTCTAGGTGCATACGTCTACGACAGATTCTGGAATGGAGCACAACGTGTCTGAAGTATCCTCACAAGGGCCAACGCTCGAGGCCATCCCCGCACTTGTTGAGGAGCAGCTTCGCGTGTTCTTCGACGGCCAGGAATCGGTAGTCGCGGAAATTGGTGCCCCGGTGGAGGACGCAGTGTCTTACCTGCGCAAGTTTGTCCTCGGTGGAGGCAAGCGGATACGGCCACTCTACGGCTGGGCTGGCTTCATCGGCGCAGGAGGGCTCGACCACAGCCAGGAGAACCCCGACGCAGTGCTGCGCGCAGTGAGCTCGCTCGAGTTCATTCAGGCATGTGCGCTCATCCACGACGACATTATCGACGCCTCCGACACCCGGCGCGGCAACCCAACAGTGCACCGCGCGGTTGAGGCTACGCACCGCAACGAAGGCTACCGTGGTGACGCCGCGTCGTTCGGCGAGCACTCGGCCATTTTGATTGGCGATCTTGCGCTGGTGTGGGCAGAAGACATGTGGCGATACTCGGGGCTCACGAATGATGCCCTCGACCGCGCGGCGAAGCCGTGGGTGGGGATGCGCACTGAGGTGATCGGCGGCCAGCTGCTGGACATCATGTTAGAGGCTAAGGGCAGCGAATCTGTTGAGCTCGCAGACAAGGTGAATCGGTACAAGACCGCTGCGTACACGATTGAACGGCCGCTCCACCTTGGCGCCGCGATTGCCGGCGCGCCGGATGCAACGATCGCCGCGTTCCGTGGTTACGGACGTGATATTGGCATTGCGTACCAGCTCCGCGATGACATCCTTGGGGTCTTCGGTGAACCTGAGGTGACCGGCAAGCCGGCTGGCGACGATATCCGTGAGGGCAAGCGCACCGTCTTGTTCGCCACTGCGCTGGCAAACTTGGATGCGTCCGATCCTGCCGCAGCACGACGCCTTCGCGACGGGATTGGTGTCGCATCATCGCCAGAGGAGCTTTCCGAACTCGCAGGGCTTATTCAAGAAAGTGGCGCCGTCGAGGCAGTAGAGGCGCGCATCGGTCGCCTCACTGAATCAGGCCTGCAGCACCTTTCGGACGCAGGGATTGATGATGCAGTTGCGCAGTTCATGCGTGACTTAGCTATCAAAGCCACGGCTAGGCGTATGTAGCAATGAAGTCTCTTTCGCCGACACGACTAGGGCTGCTGGCAAGTATCTTGGTGGCCCTTGGCTCCTTTGGGGCCGGCGCCACCCGCAACCGTGGCGGCGTGATGCGTATGTTGGGCGTCGACAATTTGACGTACGGGCACGGGCGTGCGCTCATGGACATCACGATGAGCGTCGGCATCGTTTTGTTGTTGCTTGCCTGGCTGTGGCTGTGGCGTACGCGTCCCACCTTCGATACGGTACGGCGCACCACCTGGCTGTGGACCGCACCACTCGCGCTGAGCGCACCGATGCTCTCGCGCGACGTGTACTCCTATCTGATGCAAGGCGCCATGCTTCGCGACGGCTTCGACCCATACTCAGAAGGTGCGGCCGTCAACCCCGGCCCGCTGCTGTGGGAAGTCTCGCACGACTGGCGCAACACCACCACCCCGTACGGTCCGCTGCACCTGGGGTTAGGCAAGCTGATCACACTGGTAACTGGCGATAGTGTAGGCGCCGGCATCGTTGCATATCGGCTCCTAGCGCTGGCGGGTTTCGCGCTGATTATCATCACGGTCCCGAAAATTGCGCAGCAGCTCGGCGGCGACAGTGCATTTGCGCTCTGGATTGGCGCGACGAACCCCTTGATGCTGCTGCATATGGTTGGCGGCATGCACAACGAGGCCGTGATGGTGGGGCTCGTCAGCGTCGGCATCGTGTGGGCACTACGCCGCCCAGCAACCTTCGCCACTTTTAGTGGCGCCATCGCTGTGGTGGCTGTTGCGGTCTCGCTCAAGGCCACGGCTGCCGTGGCGATGCCTTTCATCGTGTGGCTGATGGTTGCCCATTTCGCGGGTGCATCAGCATCTGTGCTTAAGAAGTGCGGCGTGTTCATCCTTGCCACGGCTTGGTCTATCGCGCTGACAGGCGGGGTGCTTTATGTTGTCACCGCGGCGTCTGGAGCGTCGTGGGGCTGGCTGGCTGAGATCTCCGGCAACTCGAAGGTGATCAACCCGTTGGCAGGGCCCACGCTGGTCACCGAGATACTCACTCCCGGGTTCCAACTTTTCGACGACCACTTCTACTACAACAGCCTGCTCGTTGTCGTGCGCACGGCCGCTTCCATCCTGATGTTGGTGGCGTTAGCCGTTGTGTGGTGGTGGTTCCGCCCGAAACCGGGTGCAGCGAACGACGTGCGCGCTGTCCAGGGCACGACCGCCGCGTACGTCGCCGCGTTCATCACGAATGCGGTCACGCTCCCCTGGTACTACGCGTCGATTTTGGCACTCGTGGGAACTTTCCGGGCACCGCGGTGGGTGCAACAGGTCGCCGTGGGTGCGAGCGTGATCATCGTGCTGGCGTTTACAGGCGGCGGTAACCACCGCTTTTACGATGCCTGGTTCCTCGTCGCGGCACCGTTCGTGGCCTTTGCAGCAGTGCTTGCGGTGTGGCCGTTCAAGCAGGCTAAAACGCCATCGCCTGTGCTCGGCGAATAACTTCGCGGGCACCATGGCCGTGCAGCGCGTCGATTGGACGGCCGCTCAGTGATTCATCGGGGGTGAATAGGTACTGGAGCGACTCTTCGGGGGAAAAGCCGCCGTCCGCAAGCACGGTGATTGCACCGCTGATGAACTTTGACATTTCGCCGTCCGCCAGCAGGAGCGCAGGAATGTAATTCACGCCGTCCTTGCGGTAAACGAGGAGCTTGTCGGCGTGAACATAGTCGTGGATTTTTGTGACTGGAACGCCGAGTGTTTCCGCAACTTCGGGGAAGGTCAGCAGTTCATCGTGTTCGAGCAAAGAATCAATAGTCTGTTGAGCACTCACGACCGACAGTTTACGCGTCGAGAGCACGTTTGGGCCATACTGGAGTGCATGGCACAGCTCGCAGTAGGAGACACGCTGGACAACCGGTACATCATCGATCGCCCCATCGCACGCGGTGGCATGGCGACGGTGTACCGCTGCGTCGATACGCGTTTAGGCCGTGAAGTTGCCGCCAAGGTGATGCACGAGTCCTATGTGCATGACAGCGTGTTTCGTGAGAGGTTTCGTCGAGAAGCTCGGGCGATGGCCCAGCTTTCCCACCCCAACCTGGTCAACGTGTACGACTTCGCTGCCCAAGGCGAACCCACGAACCAAGTATTTTTAATCATGGAGCTCATCACCGGTGGAACACTGCGTGAGCTGCTCGCCGAGCGCGGTCCCATGCCGCCGCACGCCGCCGCCGAGGTAATGCGGGCTGTGCTCACTGGCCTCGCGGTCGCGCACCAAAAAGGAATGGTGCACCGCGATATCAAACCGGACAATATCCTGATTAACAGCGATCACAGTGTCAAGCTTGCGGACTTCGGCCTTGTGCGTGCGGTCTCAGACATCACGCATTCCACCGACCAGATCGTAGGTACGGTCGCCTACCTCTCCCCCGAGCAAGTGGACGGTTCACCGATCACGCAGGCCTCCGACGTCTATTCCGCAGGCATCGTGCTCTTTGAGCTACTCACCGGCCAGCAGCCCTTCAACGGCGATACCCCCATCGCGCACGCCTTCGCACGGCTACATGATGTGGTGCCCGCGCCCAGCTCTCGGATCGGAGGCGTACCAAAGCTTTTCGACGAACTCGTGGCCACCGCCACCGCGACCGACCCCCACGACCGCTTCCATGACGCATCGGAGTTCCTCGCTGCGCTCAACGACGTAGCGGACGCGCTTGAGCTACCACCCTACGCGGTACCCGTACCAAGGCATTCCGCAGCGAATCGTGCCGCAGCTCACCCCACGCAGTTTCGCCTCCGGCCGAATTCAACAGATGATTCCCCGAGAACACGTGTGGATGCGCCGACAGTCCAGCCCCCGGCGCCTGCACCGCCACCACCACAGGTACCAGCCCCGGCTCCACCGCAAGCCCCGCTTTCCCCGGCGCGACCTCGCAAGCCGGTGAGCAACCGCTCGGGAATCGGCCTGGCAGTTTTCCTAGTGTTCAGCGCAATCTGCACAGGCTTGGTTGCGGTGGGCGGCTGGTGGCTCGGGTCCGGCATGTACGGCGAGATTCCGCAGATCCTCCTACCGATGCCCTAAGGCGCCACCGCCGCGCGCAATCTTAGTAGCGCAACATCTCCGCTACGAGGAAGGCCAACTCGAGTGCCTGCTCAGTGTTCAAGCGCGGGTCGCAGGCAGATTCGTAGCGGCCTGGCAGGTCAACGTCAGTGATGTCCTGCGCACCGCCGAGGCACTCGGTGACCGCCTCGCCGGTCAGCTCAATGTGGATGCCACCCGGGTGCGTGCCCAACTGACGGTGCACCTCGAAGAAGCCCTGGACCTCATCCAGAATCTTGTCAAAGTGCCTGGTCTTGTAACCATTTGACGCCGTAAACGTGTTGCCGTGCATCGGGTCGCTTTGCCAAATCACCTTATGGCGAGATGCCTCGACGGCGTTGACGATGCCTGGCAACACTTCGCGAATCTTGTCGTGCCCCATCCGGATCACCATCGTCAAACGGCCAGGCTCGAAATTCGGGTCGAGCTTATCCGCGTACGCCACGGCTTCTTCCGGAGTGGTCGTCGGCCCCAACTTGATGCCGATCGGGTTATCGATCATCGCGGCGAAGTTCACATGGAAGTCATCGAGATCGCGGGTGCGCTCGCCGATCCACAGCTGATGCGCGGACAGGTCATACAGCCGCGTCTCCCCCTGATCGTCTTCGGCGAGGCGCAGCATTGCGCGCTCGTAGTCCACAAGCAGAGCTTCGTGGGAGGCGTAAATCTCCGAGGTCCGGAGGTGTTCGTCGCTCACGCCACAAGCATCCATGAACGCAAGCGAGCGCGAAATCTCACGGCCGAGCGCCTCGTAGCGTGCACCCGCCGGAGAGTTGGTCACAAACTCGCGGTTCCAAGTGTTGATGTTGTGCAGGTCCGCGGTACCGGACGCAGTAAGTGCACGAACCAGGTTCATAGCCGCAGACGCATTTGCGTACGCGCGGACCATGCGAGCGGGATCATGGCGACGCGCCTCCGGAGTCGGTTCGACGCCATTGACGATGTCACCGCGGTAATTCGGCAAGCCGTTGCCGTCGAGATCGGATGAACGTGGCTTTGCGTACTGTCCGGCGATACGCCCGAGCTTCACTACGGGCATCGACGCGCCGTACGTCAACACTGCCGCCATCTGCAGGAGTGTACGCACGTTCGCGCGGATATGAGGCTCTGTGTTGGACTCAAATGTCTCCGCGCAGTCACCACCCTGAAGCAAAAACGCTTCACTGTTAGCGACCTTCGCCATTTTCTGCTTGAGTTCTTCAACCTCTGGGGCAAGAACTACCGGCGGTACAGATTCGAGAATCTTCCGCACATACTCAGCCTCATGACGGTCCCAGCTCGGCTGCTGCTTCGCGTCACGCGACAACGCGTCCTGGAACTGTGCATTGAGGTCTCCCGGGAGCGGTGGCAAATCGGGGAGAACTTCTTTGGGGATATCTACTGTCCAACTCACACTTAATGTTTAGCACGAAGCTGCGACGAATACCACAACTTTGCGGCGCGAATACCTGCACAGACTCAAAGTGTGAAACGCGCGTCTCACGATCTAGACGCGCGGCCAAGCCGGTCAAGCGGCAAATACTCCGCGCATACGCGGTACTTCTTCAAGTTATGGCGCGCATCTACCAATGCATCGTGGTTCCCGCGCGGCACCTGTGGCAGCCTCGGCCGCCCCGCCATTTCCCAGTACTGCTTCAGCTCTCGAGTAAAGCGCGGAAGGTTCTTCGGCAACCCGGTCATGTCACCCCACAGCTGCGCCAGCACAACGTGATCGTACGCCCCCACCCATGCCCAAAGCTCCGGGGCGGAGCGGGGCGTCGTCAAGAACTCGTAGACCTCACTGCGGATCTGCTCCCGCGACTTCCATGCGGGGTGACCAGCACCGGGCAGTTTATCCAAGACATTGTCGCGCACCCACTGGTTCGCACGCGCGGCGTCAAACTCATTGGACACCGCGTAGTATTCACGGCCGTCCTCCGCGACGATGCCGATGGAGACTAGCTCAATGGTCGAGCCGTCTTCGATGAACTCTGTGTCGTAAAAGTAACGCACTAGTTCGCCTCACCCTCCGGGCCCTCAGGTTTGCGTGGCCAAAACATCACCGCTGCAACGAACAGTACGAGTAGCGGCGAAATCACATTCCTGGCTATCTCAAGATCACTCGTGACGAGATACGCTCCCACCGCGCAGCACACGAGCACAATACGAGTAACGAGGTCCCGGTCCATCAAACGTCCTTACTTAATCCTCTTCGGGCTCGGCGCCCTCAGGGTAGCGCCCCGTCTCTTCCAGATGCTTTTTGACGTCCGAAGCATACACATCCACGTACGGGTACCCGGACAACGCAGACATCTTATGCATCACGAAGTCCGTAAACGGACGCATCACCTCCCGCGAGTGCGGATCAAATCCGTGCTCCGTCGCCCAAGCGTGCGGGTCAATAGGTTCGCTGAGCTTGATGCGGACCTTCGCCGGGCGCGGAAGTACCGACCCGATCGGGTTCGCCTCGCGGGTGCCAATCATGGCCACCAAGATCACCGGCGCTCCCGTGTCCATCGCGACACGAGCCATACCGGTGCGCCCCTTGTAGATGCGACCATCCGGTGAACGCGTGCCTTCCGGGTAGATACCGAACACGTCGTTGCGATCAACAATCACCTCGCGCGCAGCCTGCTGCAGGTTCGCGCCCGCATTCGAATCACCGCGATGCACAGGGATCTGACCAACAGCGGTAAAGAAAAACCGCTTGAACCTGCCCCTCAAGCCAGGTTGCGTAAAGTACTCGCTCTTCGCCGGAAACGTGATTTGCCGACGCAGCATCAGCGGCAGATAGAACGAATCCATCACCGCTTGGTGGTTCGAGACAAGAATGACGCCGCCTTCGTCCGGCACATGCTCCGCGCCTTCAATCGTGGGACGGTTCCACACGAGCAGCGCTGGACCTAGCAACGCTTTAAACGCCGAATACCACTTGTTATGCACGGTGTCTCCCTGCTAGATCCTCACGAGCCAAGTCTGCGACACCGATCATACCTGCCTGCGGGCCCAGCTCTGCGCATAGAATCTCCGGAACAGGGCGGTACCCGGAGCCAACCATGTTACGACGCAACGAATCCTTGGCATCTTCCATAAAGAGGTCTGCGTCGGCGCTCACGCCACCGCCAAGAACCACCAGGCCCGGATCCATAACGTCAGCCACTATCGACAAACCACGGCCCAGCCACTCCGCAAAACTCGCAAGCGCCTTCACGCCAAGCTCATCGCCCTCGCGTGCAGCCTCCATCACGTCATGGCCCGTCGCCCGCTTATCGACGACTTTCCGGTACAAACCGCACTTCTTAAAACCGCCGTGCGCTGCGACCTCCAAAGCACAGTCCACCAACGACGTGCCCGAGGCGTACCGCTCCAAGCAGCCCTGCTTACCGCAGGAACACACGCGCCCATCTGGCACAACAGTCAAGTGCCCGAACTCGGGGGCAGTGCCGAACGATCCGCGGTAAATCTTGCCATCAATCATCAGCGTTGCGCCGATACCGGTACCGACGGCAAAGAACACCCAGATATCCGCATCCTTTGCTGCGCCAAATCGGTATTCACCCCAGGCTGCCGCGTTCGCGTCGTGCTCAAGGCGGACTGGTAGCCCCAGAGCCTCCTCAAGCTGCGCCCGAACCGGCTGGTCGTTGCGCCACGGCAAATGCGGGGCGAACCGCACGATCTCGCAGTCCGGGTCAAGAAAACCGGCGATAGCCAAGCCGACAGCATCAACCACGTACTCCCGCTGCAGCTGCCGCACCATATCGACGATGACGTCGATAAGCTCATCACCAGTCTGCGGAGTACCAGTAGATATCGATGCAACGATGCGCCCAGAGTCATCAACCACTGCTGCGCGAGTATTCGTCCCGCCAATATCAAAACCGACAGTCAGCTTGGATTCAGTAGACATACATGACCATGCTAGTCGCCGAGAGCCTGAGAAAATAATAATTTCTCACACCGCTCCCCCAACACCTGCCACGAAAACTCCCGCTGCACATGGCGTCGACCCGCCTCCGCCATCGATTCCCGCAGCAGGGGATCACGCAGCAGACGCACCAACGCCGCGACAAGTGCATCATCATTCTTATCGACGACCACTCCGCTGTGGTCCGTCACCGTTTCCGGCGCACCGCCCGAATCACCAGCGACCACCGGCACCTCACACGCCTGGGCCTCGAGAAACACAATCCCGAGACCCTCAACGTCGAGGCCTCCGCCGCGGGTACGAACCGGCATCGCGAACACGTCTGCAGCCGCAACGATTCGACACAGGTCATCGTCGCTGACCCGCCCGGTGAACCTGACACCGTCGACGCCCTCCGCCATCGCGTGAAGCCGACGGGCATACGGCCCCTCCCCAACAATCACCAATTGTGCACCCGGCACCTGCTCGCGCACCCTAGGCAGGACGCGGATCAACCGGTCTTGCCCTTTGCGTTTCACCAGACGCGACGCACACACAATCAGCGGAGACTCCGCGCCGATTCGGAACGAAGCTCTGGTCTCCAACTTCTCCTGCTGCGTTGCGGGCGCGTAGCGGGACGTCGATACGCCTGAGGGAAGCGCAACGAACTGAGGATTCGGACCAAATGCTTCCTTGAATCGCCCCAGTGTGTACTCCGAAATGTACGTGATTACATCGGCACTACCGCCAATCGTTCGCAGCAGTCGACGACCAACGCGAAACATTGACCACCCGACCTCATGGCCATGCGTCGTCGCCACAACCCGCGAAGCACCCGCACGCTTCGCAGCACCCCCCATCGCTCCAAGAGGAGCTGCAGCACCAAACCACACCGTATCGACGTGCTGTTCCCTGATAATTCGCTGCATCATCCTCCGGACAGCAGGAGTAGGCAACATTACTGGAAAGGGCCAGCGAATAATCGTGTACGGCTGTTCCGCATCCCATGCGAGAGCAGCCGCCTTATCCTGCATCGAGGCAAACACAATGATGCTCTGCGCCCCCCGACGGTGAACGACTTCCTGCACATAGTCCCGCAAGTACGACTGAATCCCACCGACAGTCGGTGGGAAATCATTCGTCACCAATAAAACAGTCATGGTGCCTAATAACGGACAGCGCCCTGGACCGGCATCGAATTCAACGGGACAACCTGAACCGGAATACCGTAGTCAGAGGCATGCACAACCATGCCGTCGCCGATATACATGCCAACGTGCGTCACTCCCGGGTAATAACCGACAATGTCACCTGGCTGCAGGTCCCCCATGCTCACCGGCATGCCACCAGCAAGCTGAGCCTGCGAGGTACGCGGGATCGCCTTACCGTTCTGCCCGTAAGCCCACACCATGAGCCCAGAGCAGTCGAACGCCGACGGCCCCGTCGCGCCCCAGCCATAAGGCTTGCCAACCTGCGCGAGCGCGGCACCGACAACCCCATCCCCCACCGGAGGCAACGAGCCAGCATCAACGGGGTGCAGACGTCCCTCCCACAACGAACGCGCCTCCGGCGACAAATTATCGACGCGCGCCTCAATCTCCTCAATCTGTCCCTGCAGCGCCTCGCGCTCACGCTCGAGCTTCGAACGCTTTGAATCAAGGTCATTGCGGAGATACTGCGCTTCCGCAAGGGCTACGTTTGCAGCATTCGCCTTCGTTGCCGCGTCCTGGGCAGCGCCTTCGTACTCGCGGAGCACACTTTGCTGCTTGCGGGACAGCGAATCCAGGTACGCAGCACGGTCAATAGCAGTCTGGGGACTACCAGAGTCCAGCGTTGTAAGGATCACATCGGCCTGGACGTTGCGGTACCGGGACGCAGCGAGGCGGTCTACTTCCCTTTGGAGATCATCACGAGCGATTTTCGCAGCTTGGACTTGGGTACGTGCATCCGCCGCCTCAGACTGCAGGCGCTCAAGTTCCTCCGACTTCGCGGCAATATCATCCTCAACGCCCTTGAGCTCTTCTACCTTTGCGGTGACCTCATGCGAAAGCTCATCAACCTGATGAATCAGTTCCTCGACATCATCCGCTACTGCGGACGGAGCAGCAACGCTACTGCCCACAACGACAGAGAGCGATGCACCCAGCGCCACGCGCTTCCCCCAGGAACGCCCATTTGCAACATGACGCGCATGTAAAGAGTGTTTAGCCACTTAAAGCCCCTTCGCTGGCAAGAAAAACTATCACCAATATAGCGAGAGGGGCTTAAAGTTACAATCCTGTAATTCTTCTGCCGACCCCCACCACAATCGTTTGGATCGGCCGATAAATACCGTGCTTAGAAGCGCACAGCGGAGTGCACTGGCATCATGTGCAGCGGACGCTCAGCGACCGGAGCGTTGGTGTTCAGTGCATCAATGATAGTGCCGTTGCCGGTGTAGATACCAACGTGGGAAGCGCCACCGTAGTAAGCCACGATGTCACCAGGCTGAAGCTGATCAAGCGGAACCGGAGTACCCGCAGCCGCCTGCGCCTGCGAGGTACGAGGGATGGACTTACCAGCCTGCGCATATACCCAGGAGGTGAAACCGGAGCAGTCGAACACGTTCGGGCCTGCAGCGCCGTATACGTATGCAGCACCAATCTTTGTACGTGCAATATCGACCAGGCGCTGACCTGCGGAGACCTGCGGCGCTGGAGCAACTGCCGGCGCAGCAACGTTTGCGGAGTATGCCTTCGCGACTGGCGCCTTGAACTGAGCCTCGACGTTTGCCAGCCATGCACCAAACGAAGGTACGTTGTTAACGCCAGGAACCGCACGAACCTGTGCAATTGCCGTAGGGACATCAGCATTGGACTTCTGACCTGCCAGGGATGGGATCCAAGCCTCGATGCCAGGAATCGCAGCGATGCCCGGCACGTTCTCAATACCTGGAACCTGAACAGCTACCGGCGAGTTCGGGACGCGAACCTCAGCCGCCTCTGCAGAGATTGGCGAGAGCAGCGAGGCACCTGCAGCTGCTGCGGTCACTACCGCGACGTTACGTGCAGTGCTGTGTGCCTGACGACGGTGCTTAGCCATAATTGTAAAACTCCATATCTTCTCTTTTGCCGACCGAGTTAGCTGACGGGTTGGGCTAGAGAACCAGCCTTACGACTTCCACGGAAAACTCCGCTCTCGTTCGCATTCACCCCAGAGGGAAAATCCTGCTTGGGTCCCCGGCTTCCCGAAGCCACTAAGGCTCAGGGAATTAGGCGCTATATGTACTTACTGTTTGCTTTCAACGGCTGTTGCTGCAATGTCTCGATTAGGTTACGAAACGGAAACATCTTTGTCCAACGACACGGCCGTTATCGTTCCGTTATTTTTCCCTTCCCTCATTCCGCGCGAATTTTCCTGAGAACTACAAGCAGAGCGCCACAACGTACCAAACCAAACAAACGACTTCCTACCTGCACTTTTACCAGCCTTCCCCACCTGTGCCCAGAGCGCCAATTTGGTAAGAATGCACTAAATCACTCTTATGTGACATTACTCACTTCCGCTGTGTAACGCTTCCATAACGCTTCGAAATGGCTTCAAATTCCTCCGCCTTCAGACGTGAAGCGGTGAGCCATTGCTCCGCATTTATACCAAGTGCCGTAACAGAACGAAGTCAGAAGTGGGCTCGTGTCATAGCACGGGCGAGATAAAGGTGCTGAGTTCCAAAAGTGAACTGACCAGACATACAAAAACGCCCTGGCCAGCTGTACTCTCGTACAACCAACCAGGGCGCCTTGAGCGACCGCTAGTGTGTTAGAGCCTATTCAGAAGCATTGCGGTCATCGAGGTGTTTGGTTTCCTCGAGCTTGCGCAACGTCTCGATCTCCTCATGGTGGTTCTCGCGCTGCGCGGCCCGGACGCGCTCGGAAACGCCAAGCTCAGCAGGCTTGAATTTACCGATGGTCTCGGAGTCAGCGAAGCCGAGCTGGTTGAGGCGCTTCGGAACCGGAGCACCAGCGTAATCGAGCGGCACTGGGTGTCCATGCTCGTCGACTGGGCCAAGCGGCTGGTGGATCTCCACAAACGCACCGTTAGGCAGCTTCTTGATGATGCCCGTTTCGATACCGTGCTCCAGAACCTCACGGTCGGAACGCTGCAGACCAACACAAATACGGTAGGTCAGCCAGTATGCGAACGGCGGCAAGACAATGAGACCGATGCGACCGAACCAGGTCATCGCATTCAGCGAGATCTGGAAGAAGTGAGCAACGTGGTCGTTGCCACCGGAAACGGTCAGCAACAGGAAGAACACGAGTGCCATCACACCGAGGCCGGTACGCACTGGAACGTCACGAGGGCGCTGCAGCAGGTTGTGGTGCGCCGTGTCACCGGTCACCTTCGCTTCGATGAACGGGTAGCTGATCAGCAGGACGACCATCACGCCACACATGAGGGCAACCCAGAAGGCACCCGGAATGGTGTACGGGCCGAGGTAGAGCTCCCACGCTGGCATGACACGAGCTGCGCCGTCAGTCCACAGCATGTAAACGTCAGGCTGCGAACCGGCAGAGACCTGCGACGGGTTGTATGGGCCGATGTTCCAAATGCCGTTGATGGTGGTCAGACCAGCCATAGCAGCGAGGGCACCGAAGACAACCATCATGAAACCGATCGCCTTGACTGCGAAGACCGGCATAATGCGGATGCCAACAACGTTGTTCTCCGTACGACCAGGGCCTGGGAACTGGGTGTGCTTCTGGAACCAGACGAGCAGCAGGTGCGCTGCGATCAGAGCCAGGATCACGCCCGGAAGGATCAGAACGTGCAGGATGTAGAAGCGATCCAGCATCAGGTCAGACGGGAAGTCGCCGCCGAAGATTGCCCAGTGCATCCAGGTGCCGATGATCGGGATACCAACAATGATGGCGGACATAATACGGAGGCCAACACCAGAGAGCAGGTCGTCTGGCAGGGAGTAACCCATGAAGCCTTCGGCCATGCCGATGAGAATCAGGGTAACGCCGATGACCCAGTTAGCCTCACGTGGGCGGCGGAACGCACCGGTGAAGAAGATACGCATCATGTGGGCGAACATCGCCATCATGAACATCAGCGCAGCCCAGTGGTGCATCTGACGAACGAACAGGCCACCGCGGACCTCGAATGAAATATTCAGAGCCGTGGCGTACGCGCGTGACATTTCCACGCCGTTGAGCGGTAGGTACCCGCCGTCGTAGATCACCTTCGTAATGGAAGGGTCAAAGAACAGCGCGAGGTAAATACCTGTCAGCAGCAAGATAATGAAGCTGTACAGCGCCATCTCACCGAGCATGAAAGACCAGTGGCTCGGGAAGACCTTATTCAACTGTGGCCGGAGGAAACCGGCTACCGTGTACCGCGAATCAACGTTATCCGCGGCTTGTGCAAGTTTAGTACTCATTAGGATTTACGCTCCCAGAATGCCGGGCCGACGGGCTCGATGAAGTTTCCGTTGGCGATGAGGTAACCGTCTTCGTCAACAGTCACAGGAAGCTGAGGCAGAGCACGGGCAGCCGGTCCGAAGATCGGTTTGCCGTACTGCAGTGCGTCGAACTGCGACTGGTGGCACGGACAAAGGATGCGGTTCGTCTGCGCTTCGTAAAGCGAGGTCGGGCAACCAATGTGCGTACAAATCTTGGAGTATGCGTAGTAATCCCCGTAGTGGAAATCTTCCTGACCTTCACGCTCAACGACGCGGCGTGCGTCTTCCGAGCGGAGGCGGATCAGCATAACTGCATTACGAGGGCCATGCAGCGAGTGCATGTGATGTTCGTATACGTCTCGCTCTGGGTCGTAAATGTCACCATCGTTGACATCCTCCGGGTAGAGCGGGAATACCGTCTCCATGGAAGCAGCAGCGAGGTCTTCTGGACGCATACGCACCAGGCGGGAAACACCTGCCGTGGAGTAGTGCGAGCCAGCTACGCCTTCGTGCAGCTCGGCGATCGCGCCAGTGTCGCGACCGAGGTAAACCTTGACGCCCTTCTCCTGCATGGTCCACCCGTGTGTCCAAAGCGTGCCATCACCTAAGTAGTTAAGGTCGTGGCGCTTCTTCCACGGGTTTTTGATCATGCCACCGAGGGGTGCAACGACCATGAGGCCGGCGAGAACACCAGCGGTGCCAAGCAGACCCTTCATTGCCTTACGACGACCAAGGGTGGAAGTCTCCCAGGCATCATTCAGAAGAGCGGTCGTCGTGCGACGGTCCAATTCGGAAGAGCGGCCGTCGTGACGACGCTGTACGGAGATCTCCTCAGGGATGAACTTCTTCACGTACTGGACGATCGCGATACCCAGGGCGGCAAAACCGACACCAGAGGTAAGGCCGAGCAGTGGCGTGTAAAGCGTGTAAACCCAGAGTCCTTCATCGCCATGGAAGCGTGGCTCCCATGGCCAGAAGAGATAGACACCGAGGAACGCGATTCCGCAGAGCACCGAAATAATCAACCAAATGTTGATTCCGAGCTCGGAAGACTTCTCGCGTGGGTCGCCATCAACTGGGAACCGCTCCTTGCGGTACGCAACGGTGACGTCGTCGAGTTCCGTGCCCAGAGCAGCGAGCTCCGCATTATTCATGCGGTCCAAATCTTGGGATGTGTAGTTCTTGTTTACTTCACTCATGAGCGCGATCCAATCCAGATAGCTGCGGCAGCAACGAGCGTTACGCCGATCATCCACATAGCCATACCTTCAGAAACTGGGCCAAGGCCACCAAGGGCGTAACCGCCAGGGCTTGGGGTTTCTTTCGAGGACTTAATAAACGCAATGATGTCGCGCTTCTCGTCGGCACTGAGCTGGCGGTCCGAGAACTTTGGCATGTTCTGCGGGCCGGTCAGCATCGCCTGGTAGATCTCCTGCTCATTCGCAGGGTCCAACTCCGGCGCGTACTTACCAGAAGACAGTGCGCCACCGCGGCCGGTGAAGTTGTGGCAAGACGCGCAGTTCAAGCGGAAGAGCTCGCCGCCACGTGCGACGTCGCCAGCCTGAATCTGGCCATCGTAGTTCTTACCGCGAAGCTCTTCTTTCGCGAGTGATCCGTCTGGGTTGTACACCAGCTCCGGTCCCCCACCGTTGGCAGCAACATAGGCAGCCAGTGCCAGTGCTTGAGACTCGGTGTAACGAGGACGCTTGCGTTCAGCCTGAGCGTCATTCGACATCATCGGCATACGTCCGGAGTTGACCTGGAAGTACACAGCACCTTCGCCGGTGCCGATCAGGGACGGGCCGCGGCCTTCAACACCCTGGAGGTTTGCGCCATGGCAAGTGATGCAAGCGACGTCGTAAATGTCCTTGCCTTCTTGAATCATTGCCTGGTCATCTTTTTGCGCAGTAGCGACCTGCGCGTTCGGGGCAAGCGCCGATGCGAGGAAACCCGCACCCGTGAGGCCGAGCGTCAAGGCTGCTGCACCAGCAAAGGTGCGCTGCGCCTTGCGCCGACTGCGCTTTTTCTTAGGTGATTTTTCCATCTTGTTCCCTTTGAGCGTCAGTGTCTAATACAGATAAATGGCCTTCCGTCATTTCGACGGCGACTCTACGTATCAGATACCTATTGAACGATATACAGAGTAATGAAGACGCCGACCCAAATTACGTCAACAAAGTGCCAGTAGTAAGAGGTCACCATTGCTGCAGTAGCTTGTGCCGGAGTGAACTTCGACTTAGATACGCGGAGCAGCACAACCACGAAGGCAATAATGCCGGCGGTCACGTGCGCCATGTGGAAGCCAGTGATGATGAAGAACACTGACCCGAAGACACTCGCCTGAATGGTCACGCCGTGCATGATCATTTCTCCCCACTCGAAAGCCACGAGTCCGAGGAAGACAACGCCAAGCGCGATAGTTACCGTGAACCATTTGCGGAGCCCAAAAACGTCACCCCTTTCTGCTGCAAATACGCCGAACTGAGAAGTCACGGAAGAAGACACAAGCACGATCGTGATGATCAAGCCGAACATCACGTTCAGGTGTGCCGTCTGGTTATCCCAGTCGCCTGCGGTCATACCGTTTGCACGCGAGGTGAAATACATCGCGAACAAACCGGCAAAGAACATCAACTCTTGGGCGAGGAACGCGATCGTGCCAACGCTGACCATGTTTGGTCGGTTCAGCGCCGGGACACGATTCTGCGGTGTCGCCATACCTTGGTTAGAAATTGCGGTCGTCACGCATGTGATTATCCCCTGTTTTTGGGTCAAAGTCATCTCCTTTCACCCACAAACTTTTCGGCAGATTTCGCGCTAACCTGCCTTTTCTGGCCTAATAGCGCTCGAAGGAAATAACTTTCTGCGATACCGGGAACTTTTCTAGCCACTCATCCGACTACATCAATGCAGGTCACAACTTTCTCGACTTCATTCAGCTCACTTTCGGCTGATTTTTAGGCAATCCAGGATTCTTTTTCATCGACTCTTTGCGGTGTTTCAAAAGTTCCCAATAGTGATGGGACTCACATTCCACCGCTGCCGTTTCCGACTGCAGACCTACTTTCGTATGACCCCCAAGTGTTACGAATGAGTTCAACCGAAAGGATGAAAATAGCAAGCAAAAATCCCCTTCAGCCTTAGCTGAAGGGGATCAGTTTTCGCCGACACCTCCCGAAGGCGGGGAGGTCAGCGAATCTTTAGTGCTTCTCGCGCGGGATACCGTACTGGAGATTCAGCTGCGTAGTGGTCCACACGAGGAATACTGCGCCAAACACGACGAGCCACAGCTGCCAGAATGCAATTCCGAGTCCGAGGAACATAACCGCACCAGACATTGCGAACGGCCAGATGGAGCTTGGCGAGAAGAAGCCGAGCACGCCTGCGCCATCTTCAACCTCTGCCTCTTCCCAGTCTTCCGGAACAACGTCCATGCGACGCTCGGTGATGTCGAGGTAGACGGCGAGCATGAAGCAGAGCGCAGTAGCGAGAACTAAGCCAACGCCACCGACCCATTCGAGCCCGTAGAGGTAAGCATCTTCGCCAATCCACGCTGTGCTGATCATGTAGAAGACTGCCATCAGCGCCAGGAAGGTACCGATTGCGTAGAAAACTTTTGAACCAGTTGCCATTTCTCTGCCTTCTCTTTCTATACCGTCGCGTTAGGGTCGTTGGTGTTGTTGCCGTCGCGGGTG
Source organism: Corynebacterium sp. UMB2355A (assembly GCF_033877495.1). Classification (NCBI taxonomy): domain Bacteria; kingdom Bacillati; phylum Actinomycetota; class Actinomycetes; order Mycobacteriales; family Corynebacteriaceae; genus Corynebacterium; species Corynebacterium sp. UMB2355A. The sequence goes on from NZ_CP138855.1 coordinate 503,156, forward strand.
CCGTGGCGGTCAGACACGAACGGACGTGTGGAGGTGGCGTACGGCGCTTCGCCGATGGATGCGAGCGCATCGGAGTTTGGCGCCTCAGGGTTGTCAATACGGAACTGAATGTACTGAGCAAACTTTTCTGGGGTCACGGCACGAACCTCGAAGTTCATCATCGAGTGGTAAGTACCGCACATCTCGGCACAGCGACCAACGAATGCGCCAGTCTTATCGATCTTCTCAATCTGGAATGCACGCTGCTGCTGGTTCACCTCTGGGTGAGCGTAGGTATCACGCTTGAAGAGGAATTCAGGAACCCAGAATGCGTGGTTCACGTCACCGGACGCGAGGCGGAACTCAATCGCACGATCGGTTGGCAGGACGAGCACCGGAACCTCTTCGGTAGTACCGAGAGTCTCAATCTCATTGAAATTGAGGTACGAGAGGTCACCGGTAGAAGTGCCGTGGATCGGGTTCGGGTTCTTAATATTCTCGTCGTCGTACTTCGTTGCCTCGGCCTTGGCCTGACGCTCGGTGTCAACACCGTCATATGCCTGACCGTTAGAGGTGAACTCGCCGTCAACGTTTGCGTAGCCAAACTTCCAGTTCCACTGGTATGCGGTTACGTCAACCGTCACCTTCGGGTCCTTGCCGAGGGCTGTAGTCTTCGTCTGCGCCTGGACGGTGAAGAAGAAGAGCACCATAACAATGACGATCGGAATGATCGTCAGCACAAGTTCCAGCGGCACGTTGTACTGGAGCTGCTTCGGGAACTCAGACTTGCCGCGCTTCTCCTGGCTCTTCGCGTTCCACTTGAAGATCGCAGTGAGGAACAAGCCCCACATGATGATGCCGATAATCCATGCTGCAACCCAGGTCCATACCCAGAAGTTGTACATCTGCTCACCCTCAGGGGTAACAGGATCTGGCCAACCCATATCCAGCACCTTCGAGAGCGCCTCTGGCGGTGCAACCTCACAGCCCGTCAGCGCGAGACCGCCCAGCAGGAGCGATCCGGCAACTGCGATTTTCTTCGCGAAGTTGCGGTCCTTTACCTTTTCCACGTGTGTCTGCCTTCCTGTCCACACTCGCTGTTTACGGCAGGACGCACAAACAGGTGCGCCCAAGCATTGTTACTCCGTCAGAATAGTGGATAAGGCGCAGCGCCTCTGAATTCTTTAGATTTTGAGTCGAGGTAAGCATTCGTAGTCAGCTGACGTCTTTTACCGTGTATGCAAAAGCCGTGCACTCAACGGGTTTTGCATAAAACGGTACAAACGTCCTGGTAAGAGCTTTATTTTTCACTCAAATTGCTCAACCATAAGTTGGCCCCCTTTTGGGGACCGAATAAAGGATGAAGAATTTCCGCATTTTGGCGCTGGTTTCGTTGGTTCGCGCATCTCCTACAGAAAACCCTATTGTTGATTGGAAGAAATGCTTCGTGGCCCAGCACTCCGCACGGCTGCGTACACCTTATATATAGGAGAGGTTTTCAAGTCTATGTGTGGCCTGTTGGCTCTACTCACCACAAACAGCAATGCCGCAAGCTTCGTGGAAGCCGCGGAACGTGCGTTGCCCTGCATGTATCACCGTGGCCCTGATGCCGCCGGCACCTGGAACGACGACCACGCCGTTTTTGGTTTCAACCGCCTTGCCATTATCGATCTCGAGCATTCTCACCAACCCCTACGCTGGGGCCCGAAGGAGAATCCGGAGCGCTACGCGCTGACGTTCAACGGCGAGATTTATAACTACATCGAGCTTCGCGAGGAACTGCAGGAGGCAGGCTACGATTTCAATACCTCGGGCGACGGTGAGCCAATCGTTGTTGGCTTCCACCACTGGGGAGAGAAGGTTGTCGAACACCTGCGTGGCATGTTCGCGTTTGTCATTTGGGATACCGAGACACAGCGTATGTTCGCGGCACGTGATCAATTCGGCATTAAGCCCTTGTTTTACGCCACTACCCCGGTCGGTACCGTGTTCGCCTCCGAGAAGAAGTCCATCCTAGAAATGGCTCCAGAGCTGGAGATTGGTCTCGAGTTAGATCGGCGAGCTATCGAGCACTACGTTGACCTGCAGTATGTTCCCGAACCAGAAACGTTGCACGAGAGCATTCGACGCGTGGAGTCTGGCTGCACGGTGTCACTGACGCCTGGCGGTGAAGTCACATCGGAGCGCTACTTCAAACCACACTTCAAGCCCCAGCAAATCCCACAAGGTCAAGAGCAGAAGCTTTACGACAGGATCGCTCAGGCGCTCGAAGACTCCGTCGAGAAGCATATGCGAGCGGACGTCACCGTCGGTTCTTTCCTCTCGGGCGGCATTGATTCGACAGCGATTGCGGCCCTGGCGAAGAGGCACAATCCAAACTTGCTGACGTTCACCACCGGCTTCGAGCGCGAGGGCTACTCCGAGGTAGACGTGGCTGCGGAGTCCGCTGAGGCGATTGGTGTTGAGCACATCGTGAAGATTGTCTCGCCTGAAGAGTACGCGGACGCGGTGCCGAAGATCATGTGGTACCTCGATGATCCGGTCGCGGACCCTTCGCTTGTCCCGCTGTTCTTCGTCGCACAGGAGGCCCGCAAGCACGTCAAGGTGGTGCTCTCGGGTGAGGGTGCCGACGAGCTGTTTGGCGGGTACACCATCTATAAGGAACCGCTGTCGCTCGCGCCGTTCGAGAAGTTGCCGACGCCTCTTCTACGGGGACTGAACAGGCTAAGCCGTGTGCTGCCGGAAGGCATGAAGGGCAAAAGCTTACTCGAACGCGGTACGACCCCAATGGAGGACCGTTACTACGGTAACGCTCGTTCCTTTAACTTCGAGCAACTACAGCGTGTGCTGCCTTGGGCGAAGCATGAGTGGGACCACCGCGAGGTCACCGCGCCGATTTACGCCACATCGACAGAGATGGATCCAGTTGCCCGGATGCAAAACTTGGACCTGTTTACCTGGATGCGCGGCGATATCTGGTCAAGGCGGACAAGATGAACATGGCGAACTCGCTGGAGTTGCGCGTGCCGTTCCTGGATAAGGAGGTCTTTGAGGTCGCACAGACGATTCCGTACGACCAGAAGATCGCGCACGGCACCACCAAGTACGCGTTGCGTAAGGCGATGGAGCAGATCGTTCCGCCGCATGTTCTCCACCGCAAGAAGCTGGGATTCCCTGTTCCGATGCGCCACTGGCTGGCCGGCGATGAGCTCTTTGGTTGGGCGCAGGACACGATCCGTGATTCGCAGACCGACCATATCTTCGCCAAGGACCAGGTGCTGGAGATGCTCAAGGAGCACCGTGACGGTGTTTCCGATCATTCGCGTCGCCTTTGGACGGTGCTTGCGTTTATGATCTGGCACGGCATTTTTGTCGAGCATCGCATTGATCCGGGCATCGAGCACAAGGAATACCCGGTTCAGCTTTAAGGAGGACCTGCTCATGTGGACCAAGAAACGAGTACTGACCACCATCGTTGCGATGCTCAGCGCGTTACTGCTTGCAGTTGGCGCCGTGGCGTTCGTCTACGGTCCGACGCTCACCGCGATGCTGACGGGCACCGCTCGTTTCGCGGGGACACAGACGCCGAAGCGGTATAGCGCGACGGTGCTCGCGCTCGCCGAGCAGGGCATCTACGCCGACTCGACAGAGTTCGAGGAGGCGAAGGCCCGCGCAAAGGAGGCCGCAAAGCAGGCTGATACGCTTCACGACGTTTACCCCGCCCTCGAGGACGCAGTCAAAGCTGCTGGCGGGAAGCACTCCCGTCTGATTGAACCTGGTAACCCTAACCTCGGCTGGACTATGGAAGAGAAGTCGGAAGCCGCAGTCAGCGTTGAGGGCCGCGTTGCGGTGGCAACCGTGCCTGGCGTCGATCAGCACGATGATGTGCAGGGCTACGCAGACACGCTCGCAACAGGTCTGGCTTCCGCACGTGATGCCGGGGCATGCGGGGCGGTCGTTGACCTGCGTGGCAACGACGGAGGCGACATGGGTCCAATGGTCTCAGGCCTCTCCTCACTGTTGCCGGATGGCGCGGTGCTCGAATTCGTCTCTCGGACGAACACTACCCAGGTCACGGTTGAGGGGAACTCGGTGACCGGCGGCGGCACCCCGATCACGACTTCTGGCGGGAAGTGGGATGCGCCGGTGGCGGTCTTAGTCGATGGCGACACTGCTTCGTCGGGCGAGGCCACGATGCTGTCGTTCCGGGGGCTCGAGCACTCCCGCAGTTTCGGGTCCCCTACTGCGGGCTACGCGTCGGCAAACATGGTGTACGACTTCCCGGACGGCAGCCTGCTGATGCTGACTATCGCGAAGGACAAGGCACGCACTGGCGAGGAGTTCGCCGAAGATCCGGTGCAGCCCGACGTCGAAACCGATGTGCCGTTCGAGGAGGCCAAGCAGTGGCTCGACACCGAGTACGGCTGTAAATAGTCCGCGCAGACGAAACACCCCGCGCTCCCCTCAATCATGAGGTGGGCGCGGGGTGTTGGCGTCGAAAAGCTACTGCTTAGTTGAAGCTATCGCCGCACGCGCAGGCCGAGCCAGCGTTCGGGTTATCGATGGTGAAGCCCTGCTGCTCGATGGTGTCAGCGAAATCGATCGTTGCACCGGTGAGGTACGGCACGCTCATCTTGTCCACGACGAGGCGCACACCCCCGACAACGTCAGCCTTGTCGCCGTCGAGCTCGCGGTCGTCAAAGTACAGCTGGTAGCGCAGGCCAGCGCAGCCACCTGGCTGAACAGCAATGCGAAGCGAAAGGTCGTCGCGGCCTTCCTGGTCGAGCAGAGCCTTCGCCTTTGCAGCCGCTGCTTCAGTAAGGGTCACGCCCGTGGCAGAGGTAGGTGCAGTCATTCTTTCTCCTTGCTTAGCGAATATCTTCACGCAAGATGCGTGCTTCGGAGTGTGGCACTAGCGTACTCGCATCACACCGTCATCGTCTACAGCGTATGGGAGCGGGCGCTTATTCCCCACTTTCGGGGACGGCCTTGTAGCCTGTATAGCGTGAAACTTCCTTGGCAGAAATCTGATGAGGCTCCAGCCGCCGCTGCTGCCGCAGCGAATCGAGCGGAGACTCCCGAAACCGACGCGGAACCCGCGAAAAAGTACCCGAAGGGCTACACCCCTCCAAAGGGGCGGCCGACGCCGAAGCGCATCGATCAGGAGATCAAGCGCGGCGTAGTGCGCGACCCCAACGCGACGACTCCTGCTCAGCAGTACCAGAAGAACAAAGAGTTAAAGAAGTCGATGTCGAAGGAGGAGTGGAAAGCCTATAAGAAGCAGCAGCGCGAAGAGGCGAAGAAGCACAACCGTGAGGTCCAAGCCAAGATGGACGCCGGCGACGAGCGCTACCTCATGGACCGCGACCGTGGCGAAACCCGCCGCTTCGTCCGCGACTGGGTAGATTCGCGCCGCTTCATGAACAACTACGCGATGCCGCTGGCGATCCTGCTGTTCCTCATTCTCTTCATCGGCTCCTGGTACCCGGAGATCGCCGGCGCCATCGCTATTTTGCCGATGGTGTTTATCGTGCTGATTCTTGGTGAGGCATTCCTGATCGGCAAGCGTGCGAACAACGCTGTGCGCGCGAAGTTCCCTGGTACGGCTGATACCGGCTTCGGCCTTGGTATGTACGCGTTCTCTCGCGCGTCGCAGCCGCGGAAGTGGCGCTCGCCGAAGCCACAGGTGCGCATCGGCGAGACCGTGAACTAACTGGGTAAAGGACGTTTCATGGCTGTTGCATTCGACCCGATTGAGCATCCAAGCGAAACCCTGCGCCGCGAGCTTGCCCGCGAACTACTGCGCAGCCCGGAGGGGCGCGGTCTCGGTCGCGTGGGAACGATTGCGGAGTGGACTGCCTCGGTGCAAAACCGTACGCGCCCGGTTGCGTTCCGTCAGCCGCAGTGCGTGCTTGTCGCCGGTAACCACGGTGTCGCAGCACGCGGTATTTCCGCGCAACCACACGACGCCGCCTGGACCGCCGTAAAGCAGATTGCGGCAGGTGGCGGTGTCGCTCGTGTTGCAGCGGAAGCCGCGGGCGCGTCGATTATTCAGATTAATGACTACTTAACGCTGCCGACAGGCGCGATAGACCGGCAAGCCGCCATGACGCCCGAGGCGTTCGAGCAGGCAGTCGCGCACGGTGCTCGCGTCGTTGACCAGGGCGTAGACAGTGGAGTTGACCTGTTCATTCCTGGAGACATTGGCGTCGGCAATTCGACGGTCGCCGCCGCCGTCTATGGCGCACTGTCGCGCACCGAGCCGGTCAAGGTCATCGGGCGCGGCTCGGGCATCGACGACAACGTCTGGAAAGTGAAAGTTGCGGCAATTCGGGACGCCATGTTCCGGGTGCGCACCTTTAGTGACGACGTCCCCCGCGTCCTTGCCGAGCTTTCGGGGCCAGATTTCGCGTTCCTTGTCGGTATGTTCGCGCAGGCCGCGGTTCGTCGAACCCCCGTACTTTTCGACGGCCTCTACGCCACCGTCGCCGCCTACGCCGCCGAGCGCCTCGCACCCGGCACGAAGCAGTGGATCATGGCGGGCCAGCTCAGTCCGGAACCCGCCCAGATGCTGGCGCTCCAGGCCCTCGATATCATTCCGGTGCTGGCACTGGACTTGTCGCTCAACCAGGGAGTGGGCGCGCTCGCAGCGCTGCCGCAAATCAACCTGGCTTCTGAGCTCGTTACTACAGTGCTCGGGCCGGAGGCCCCAGAGGGCGCCCCGGCCTGAATCCCTCTAGTTCTCGGCTGGGACGAGCGTGTGGTTCCAGCCGTGGACGTCTTCGACCGAGCCGTCCTGGATACCGCGCAGGCGCTCGCGCAGCTGCATGGTGATGGTGCCGGCCTCATTGTTGTTTACGGTGAACTCACCGTGGCGGCTCAGCACGCGCCCGACCGGAGTGATCACCGCTGCGGTACCGCATGCAAGCGTCTCACTGATGGTGCCGTTTTCAGCGCCCTTGTGCCACTGCTCCACCGTGATCTTGCGCTCCTCGGTGCTGTAGCCGAGGTCTTCCGCAACCTGCAGCAGCGATTTGCGGGTGATGCCAGCCAGGAGGGAACCGGACAGTGCTGGGGTGATCAACTTCGCGTCCTTCCCGCTGCCCTCGACGAACATGAGGTTCATGCCGCCCATCTCTTCGATGTACTTGCGCTCAATGGCGTCGAGCCAGACAACCTGGTCGCAGCCCTTTTCTTCTGCCTCGGCCTGCGCGAGCAGGGAACCCGCGTAGTTGCCAGCGAACTTGGCGTCACCGGTGCCGCCGGGCGCCGCGCGGACGTATTCCTCGGAGATCCACACGCTGACGGGCTTGACGCCGCCGGAGAAGTAGGCGCCAGCTGGGGATGCAATGAGGTAATAGGTGTAGGTGCTCGAGGGCTTCACCCCGAGCGTCTTCTCGGTGCCAATCATAAATGGACGCAGGTACAGCGCCGCTTCCCCACCAGCTTCGGGGACCCAGTCCTTATCAATCGTCACCAGCTGCTGCAGCGACTCGATGAACAGATCCTCCGGCAACTCAGGCATTGCCAGGCGATGCGCGGAATGGGCAAAACGCGTCGCATTCTGCTCGGGGCGGAACGTCGTGATCGAGCCGTCGTGGTGGCGGTATGCCTTCAGGCCTTCGAAGATCGCCTGCCCGTAGTGGAAGACGTTAGTCGCCGGGTCCAGCGAGATCGGCCCGTACGGGCGGACCTGCGCGTTATGCCAGCCGTTGGCCTCGTCCCAGTCGATGGAGACCATGTGGTCAGTAAACTCTTGCCCGAAGGCTGGGTTTGCGAGCACTGCATTGCGCTCTTCGTCAGTTGCCTTGTTCGGATTCGGGATAGTTTCAAATGGTGTGCCTTGAGTCATGCAGACCACCCTACTCCCCGATTCCACTCTTTGGAACCGGAATTCCATATTTTCTTCCACGCACAAATAGCTTGCCCCGCGCCACGCGTCCCTTATTCCAGGTACCCTTGGCGATGTTCAATAATCTTAAGAAAGGCGCATGTACTCATGACTTTTTCGGTTCCTGAATCGCTGCTCCCGGTCCGGGGCGACTCCGTCTCCCTCAACTTTTCGACGTCCGCTCCGAGCGACACCGCTGCCCTCTTGCTACCCGTGACCTCGGATGACTCGAAGGTTGAGGTCCCAGTGACCTCACTGGCACCGAAGGGTGCACTCGAGGCGCTGGAGACAGTCGGCGCGAAGGGCACCGCCGGCGAGATCACCCGCGTGGTCGTTGATGGGAAGTTGGTCATCGCCTTTGGCCTGGGCAACGCCGATGAGATTGATGACGAGACTGTCCGTCGCGCTGTCGGTTCCCTGGCTCGCACACTGTATGGCACGGAGTCTGCGGTGATTTCGACTGAGTTCGGTGTCACCCCCGTCGTGGAAGGCCTGCTGCTCGGCGCGTACAAGTACAAGGGCTTCAAAGCCCCGTGCCAGTGTGGCTGCGACGGCGAGCACGGACTTACCGACGTCACCGTTGTAGGCAAGGAAGACGAAAAGGAAGCATTCGACCAGGCAGTGATCCTCGCCGAGTCGGTCATGCTGGCGCGCGATCTCGTGAACACGCCGTCGAACCACCTCTACCCTGCTGTGTACGCGGAGCTCATCGAGAACGTCGGCAAGCAGGTTGGACTCGAGGTCGAGGTGTTCGACGAGAAGCAGCTTGAGGAGCAGGGCTTCGGCGGCATCCTCGCGGTCGGCAAAGGCTCCGCCCGCGCGCCGCGCCTGGTGCACCTGAAGTGGACGCCTTCCGCGTCGAAGTCCTCTGTCGCGTTGGTTGGCAAGGGCATCACCTTCGATACCGGCGGCATCTCCCTCAAGCCGGGTGCAAAGATGGAGGACATGATTTCCGACATGGGCGGCTCTGCTGCTCAGTTCGGCGCAATTGTTGCAGCTGCCCGCCTCAACCTGGATGTTGCGGTCGACGCCTGGCTGCCACTCGCGGAGAACATGCCGTCCGGCACCGCTACCCGCCCGGGCGACGTGATTCGCCACTACGGCGGCATCACCAGCGAGGTACTCAACACCGATGCTGAAGGCCGCCTCGTGCTGGCGGACGCGATGGCACGCGCGGCTGAAGATAACCCTGACTTCATGATTGAGACGTCCACGCTGACCGGCGCTCAGCTCGTCGCCCTCGGCAACCGCACTGCCGGCGTCATGGGCTCTGATGAGTTCCGCGACCGCGTCGCTGCGCTGGGCCGCGAGGTCGGCGAGCAGGCCTGGGCGATGCCGCTGCTGGAGGAACAGGAAGAAGAGCTGAAGTCCCCCGTCGCCGATATCCGCAACGTCCACAATGCCCGTACCGGCGGCATGCTGTTCGCTGGCCTGTACCTGTCTCGCTTCGTCGGCGAGGACACCGAGTGGGTGCACATCGACGTCGCCGGCCCGGCGTGGAACGGTGGCTCGCCACGCGGCTACACGCCGAAGCGCGCGACCGGCGCCCCGCTGCGCACGATCGTTGCAACGCTTCGCAGCATCGCTGAGGCCAACTAGTCTCCGGACTTAGGAAAAGGGATGTTCGCCGCGCTCAAACTTGGCGCGGCGTTCTTTCTGTTCCGCTCGCTTTCGCAGGATGCGTTCTTGCTCCATTTTGCGACGCATCCGGTCCGGGTATCCGGTCTCTTCGACGTCATAAAGAGATATATTCAGCAGCGTAGCGACGGCGTCGATACCTTTGGGACCTCCGATGCGTCGGCGGGTGTAGTTGCCCTCTTCATCGACAAGCACGACGGACATCTCGTTGACCATCGTTTCCGGCTCAACAAACCCCTCAACGAAGGCACGCTTCGCAACCCATTCCTGGAGGTAGGCAGCGTCTTCCGGCCGGATGGTTTCGCCGGGTGCGCGTGGGGGTTTGAAGGTGGTCTGCTTCTTCCGCTTGCCGAACAGGTTAAACACTTCTCTCATCATACGGATATTTCTCGACGCCCCAATTCTGCGTTTGGTGGCCTTCAACAAATTAGTTGCCCCCGAAAGGCACGAAAGTCTTCGGTGACAGGTACGCTATTGACCTGTATAGCTTCTACGAAAATGTATCTGCGAGGAGACTAAATTATGGCGCACTCTGTCGAGATGCCTGAGCTGGGCGAATCCGTCACGGAAGGCACTATCACCACCTGGCTGAAGGAAGTCGGCGACAAGGTAGAGGTCGACGAACCATTGCTGGAGGTTTCCACCGATAAGGTCGACACGGAGATTCCTTCCCCTGTCGCCGGTGTAATCCTCGAGATTAAGGCCGAGGAAGACGACACCGTTGATGTCGGTGACGTGATTGTGATTATCGGCGAAGAAGGCGAAGCCCCGGCATCGGACTCGGCAAAGGACGAGGAGCCTCAGGAAGAAGAGGAGCCAAAGGAAGCTCCGGAGGAAGAGAAGGCTGACAAGCCTTCCTCCGGCGACGCCACCGATGTCTCCATGCCTGAGCTGGGCGAATCCGTCACGGAAGGCACTATCACCACCTGGCTGAAGGAAGTCGGCGACACCGTCGAGGTCGACGAGCCACTGCTCGAGGTCTCCACCGACAAGGTCGATACCGAGATTCCTTCCCCTGTCGCAGGCACCCTCGTAGAGATCCTCGCTGAGGAAGACGACACCGTCGAGGTCGGCGAAGTCATCGCCCGCATTGGCGACGCTGACGCCAAGCCAGCTGAAAAGGAAGCTCCAAAGGCCGAAGAGCCAAAGGAAGAAAAGAAGGAAGCTCCGGAGGAAGAGAAGGCTGACAAGCCAGCCTCCGGCGACGCTACCGACGTCTCCATGCCTGAGCTCGGCGAATCCGTCACCGAAGGCACCATCACCACCTGGCTGAAGGAAGTCGGCGACACCGTCGAGGTCGACGAGCCACTGCTCGAGGTCTCCACCGACAAGGTCGATACCGAGATTCCTTCCCCTGTCGCAGGCACGCTCGTAGAGATTCTCGCTGAGGAAGACGACACCGTCGAGGTCGGCGAAGTCATCGCCCGCATCGGCGACGCTGACGCCAAGCCAGCTGAAAAGGAAGCTCCAAAGGCCGAAGAGCCAAAGGAAGAACCCAAGGAAGAAAAGAAGGAAGCCCCGAAGGCTGAAGAGCCAAAGGAGGAGAAGCCGAAGGAAGACAAGCCAGCACAGCAGGCTTCGACCAAGGTGAACAAGTCCGACGGTTCCCTCCCGTACGTCACCCCGCTCGTGCGCAAGCTGGCAGAAAAGCACGGCGTTGACCTGTCCACGGTTGAGGGCACCGGCGTTGGTGGCCGAATCCGCAAGCAGGACGTGATCGCTGCAGCGAAGGGTGGATCCGACGACAAGGCCGAGGCATCGGCTCCGAAGTCCGAGGAAAAGAAGGGCGCACGCTCCAACTGGTCCACCAAGTCCGTGGATCCGGAGAAGCAGTCACTGATCGGCACCACCCAGAAGGTCAACCGCATCCGCGAGATCACCGCTGCGAAGATGGTCGAGTCGCTGCAGACCACGGCTCAGCTGACGCACGTTCAGGAAGTCGACGTCACCCGCATCGCAGAGCTGCGCAAGCGCGTGAAGCCGGAGTTCATCAAGAAGCACGACGCCAACATCACCTACCTCGCGTTCTTCATCAAGGCGACGGCCGAGGCCCTGGTCTCCCACCCGAACGTCAACGCGTCCTACGATGCGGAGAAGAAGGAGATCACCTACCACGAGGACGTCAATATTGGTGTCGCAGTGGATACACCACAAGGCCTGCTCGTGCCGGTGATCAAGCGTGCACAGGACCTGAACCTGGCGCAGATCGCGCAAGCTATCAACGACCTGGCGACCCGCGCACGCAACAAGAAGCTGCGCCCGGACGACCTGTCTGGTGCAACGTTCACGGTGACCAACATCGGTTCCGAAGGTGCACTGCTGGATACGCCGGTGCTCACCCCGCCGCAGGCAGGCATCCTGGGTACCGCGGCGATTGAGAAGCGCCCGGTCATCGTCACGGAGGAAGGTAGTGACTCGATCGCGATCCGCCAGATGTGCTACCTGCCATTCACCTACGATCACCAGCTGATCGACGGCGCAGATGCAGGCCGCTTCGTCACCACGATCAAGGACCGCATCGAAACCGGTGACTTTGAAGACGACCTGGACCTCTAAAACAGGTCAAGATGAGGAATCTTAGCGGTGGCCCCAATACCAATACGGTGTTGGGGCCACCGCTGTTTTCACCTCCGCATATTTTCAGCTGACTGGCCGACCCAGGCCAGTTTTGCCCCGTAGACTATTCACGACATCAGGTTCAGAACTACCAAAGGAGTAGATCTTGGATTACATCACCCGCCATATCGGTCCGGACACGCAGGAAACGGAGGCGATGCTCGCGAAAGTCGGCTACGACTCACTCGAGGCGCTGACCGCCGCCGCAATCCCCGCCGATCTGCTACTTCAACGGCCGCTCGACCTTCCTGCCCCGCTCACGGAATACCAAGCGCAGGATCGGTTGCGGGAGCTGGCGTCGAAAAATGAGGTACTCAAGGCGTTCTACGGTCAGGGGTACTCGTCGACGTTGACGCCGCCGGTAATTCGGCGCGGTGTGGTCGAGGATGCTGGGTGGTACACGGCCTATACGCCGTATCAGCCTGAGATTTCGCAGGGTCGCCTTGAGGCACTGCTGAACTTCCAAACTATGGTGCAGGACCTGACCGGCCTGGACATTGCGAACGCTTCCCTGCTGGATGAGGCTTCGGCGGCTGCGGAGGCTGTCGGCTTGATGGCTCGCGCAGTGCGCAAGGGTCGGACGGTGCTGCTGGATGCGCGCCTGCACCCGCAGGTGTTGCGGGTCGCGTCGGAGCGTGCTCGCACGCTTGACCTCGAGGTGGAGGTCGTTGACCTGCGTGAGGGGGTCGTGGGAGAGGGCCTCGTGGGTGCCATCGTGGCCTACCCCGGCACCGAGGGCGACGTGGTTGATCCTCGCGCGGTGGTCGAGGCGGTGCACGAGCGCGGGGGCTTGGTCGCGGTGGATGCGGATATTCTTGCGCTGACGCTGCTGGAGTCCCCTGGTGAGCTTGGCGCGGATATCGCGATCGGGTCCACGCAGCGCTTCGGCGTTCCGCTGTTCTACGGTGGCCCGCACGCCGCGTACATGGCGGTCAAGGAGAAGATGAAGCGCCAGCTGCCGGGCCGCCTGGTGGGTGTGTCGAAGGACGCGGAGGGCACTCCTGCCTACCGCCTGGCGCTGCAGACCCGTGAGCAGCATATTCGTCGCGAGCGCGCGACCTCCAACATCTGTACCGCGCAGGCGTTGCTCGCGGTGACAGCGTCGATGTACGCCGTGTACCACGGCCCACGCGGTCTTGAGGCTATCGCTGCTCAGGTGCATGACTGGGCGGCGCGCTTCGCCAAGTCCCTGCGTGACGCGGGTATCGAGGTCAAGCACGACGCGTTCTTCGACACGGTGGCCGTCGTCGTGGACAGCTCCGAGGCAGTGTGCGAGCGCTTGGCGGATGCCGGTTACCTGGTGAGCCCGATTGACGCGACCACGGTGGGTGTCTCCTTCGGTGAGGACACGTCGGAGGACGACCTCGCGGCGCTGCTCGCTGGCTTCGGTGTCGACACGGTTGCTCACGAGGCGCCGTCCGCGCTGCCCGAGGCGCTGCGCCGCACAACGGAGTTCATGACGCACCCCAATTTCAACTCGGTGCATTCTGAGACGCAGATGATGCGCTACATCCGCAAGCTCGGCGACAAGGACCTCGCGCTGGATCGCACGATGATCCCGCTGGGTTCCTGCACGATGAAGCTGAACCCGACCGCGGGCCTAGAGACCATCACGTGGCCAGCATTCGCGAACGTGCACCCGTACACACCGGATCGCTTCACGGCTGGTTGGAGGGAGCTTATCGACGAGCTCCGCGCCTGGCTTGTCGAAATCACCGGATACGCCGAGGTATCTATGCAGCCAAACTCGGGTGCGACGGGCGAGCTGGCTGGCCTGTTGGCGATTCGCCGCTACCACGTTTCCCGTGGTGACCATGGCCGTGACATCTGCTTGATCCCGGCGTCGGCGCACGGTACGAACGCTGCGTCGGCGACGCTGGCGAACCTTCGGGTGGTCGTCGTAAAGACTGCGGAGGATGGCTCGATCGACCTGGCTGATTTGGATGCGAAGCTTGAGCAGCACGGCGAGCACGTCGCAGCGATTATGGTCACCTACCCGTCCACGCACGGTGTGTATGAGGACACGGTGCAGGCCGTCGCGGAGAAGGTGCACGCGGTGGGCGGTCAGGTCTACATCGATGGCGCGAACATGAACGCGCTGACTGGGCTTGCGCGCCCGGGTGACTTTGGTGGCGACGTATCGCACCTGAACCTGCATAAGACGTTTACGATTCCGCACGGCGGTGGCGGCCCGGGCGTTGGCCCGATTGGTGTGGCGGAGCACCTGATTCCGTTCCTGCCGACGGACCCGAACGTCGACCCAACGCATGCGGCCGACCCTGCCCCAGTTGGCGAGGGCGTGCCGGTTGCCGCGGCGAAGTTCGGCTCGGCGGGCGTGCTGCAGATCGCGTGGTCCTACATCGCGATGAGCGGTGCGGAGGGGTTGGCGTCCGCAACTGCGCATGCGGTGCTGGCGGCGAACTACGTGGCTCACGAGCTGCACGATTCCTTCCCGGTGCTCTACACCGGCGAGCATGGGCTGGTGGGCCACGAGTGCATCCTTGACCTACGCGAGCTGACGGACCGCTCGGGCGTGACCGCGGCGGATGTGGCGAAGCGCCTGGTGGACTACGGCTTCCACGCCCCTACCCTGGCGTTCCCGGTGGCGGGCACACTGATGGTGGAGCCGACCGAGTCCGAGGATCTGGACGAGCTGGATCGCTTCATCGAGGCGATGCGTTCCATCCGCGCGGAGATCCAAGAGATCATCGACGGCAAGGTGTCCTACGAGGCCTCCGTCCTGCACCATGCGCCGTTTACCGCGCACAGCGTCGCTAGCACCGCGTGGGACTACGAGTTCTCCCGCGAGCAGGCCGCCTACCCGGTAGAGCGCTTGGTGCGCGAGAAGTACTTCCCGCCTGTGCGCCGCATTGATGAGGCGTACGGCGACCGCAACCTGGTGTGCTCCTGCCCGCCGCCGGAGGCGTTTGATATTTCTGAAAGTTCAGCGAGTGCGGAAAAGTAAGGAGTGATTGTGATGGCTGAGACCCCTTTGTTTGCAGCGCATGAGGAGCTTGGTGCTTCCTTTACGGACTTCGGTGGCTGGAACATGCCACTGAAGTACGACAACGAGCTTGCGGAGCACCGTGCGGTGCGCGAGCGCGTCGGCATCTTTGATCTCTCCCACATGGGCGAGATTGATGTACGCGGCCCCCAGGCTGCGGAGTTTTTGGACTACACGTTGATTTCCACGCTGTCTACGTTGCGTGTTGGCAAGGCGAAGTACTCGATGATTGTGGCCGAAGATGGCGGCATCATCGACGATTTGATCTCCTACCGCCTCGCAGACGATCACTTCCTGGTCGTGCCGAACGCTGGCAACACGCCCGCGGTGTGGGAGGCATTTCAGGAGCGCGCAGCAAGCTTCGATGTAGAGCTGACGAACCGTAGCGCGGACGTCGCGCTTGTTGCGGTGCAGGGCCCTGATTCCTTATCGACGATCGCTTCGCACCTCGACGGCGACGCCGGTGCCTTGGCGTACTACTCGGCGGCACCGATGCGCTTCGGTGACTGCGACGTGCTGGTCGCTCGCACCGGCTACACCGGCGAGGACGGCTTCGAGCTCTACTGCGACCGCGAGGACGCCCGCGCGATCTGGGACGCGCTCGCACCGAACGCGACGCCGTGCGGCCTGGCTGCGCGCGACTCCCTGCGGCTCGAGGCGTCGATGCCGTTGTACGGCCACGAGCTTTCCCGCGAGATCACTCCGGTCGAGGCCGGGATGGGCCGCGCGTTTGCGAAGAAAGAGGCGGACTTCGTGGGCAAGGACGCGCTTGTCAGCCGCGAGCCGTCGGTGGTTATTGCCGGGCTGTCGTCGGAGCAGCGTCGCGCTGCTCGCGAGGGTGCCGAGATTTACCTGGGCGATACGCGCATCGGCGTGGTCACCTCCGGGCAGCCTTCGCCCACGCTGCAGCGTCCGGTGGCGCTCGCACACATCGACCCAGCGCACGCCGAGGTTGGCACGGATGTTGAGATTGATATCCGCGGCCGCCGCTATCCGTTTACTATTGTGGACACACCGTTCTATTCCCGAAAGGACAAGTAATCATGTCTTTGAACCCTGATTTTTACTACTCGGAGGACCACGAGTGGATCAACGCTCGCCCTGAGGACGCTGCTGGCACCAAGGTGCGCGTAGGCATCACGAACGTTGCGGCGGATCGCCTCGGCGAGGTCGTGTTCGCTGAGCTGCCGCAGGTCGGCGACCAGGTCACGGCTGGTGAGACGTGCGGTGAGGTGGAATCGACGAAGTCGGTGTCTGACCTGTACGCACCGGTGACTGGCACGGTGACCGCGGTCAACGAGGACATTGATGGCGCCTACGAGGCCATCAACGAGGACCCGTTCGGTGCTGGCTGGCTCTTCGAGGTTGAGGTCGAGGAGGTTGGTCCGCTGATGACGGCGGACGAGTACGCTGCCGCTAACGGTGTCGAAAACTAGCGACTATCGTTGGCAGGCATGACAGCTCCACGCGATCCGTTCTTCCCTGCCGACAAATCCATTCGGGCCTCAGCCGCGCCTATTGATGTGCGCGAGCTGGGGCTCGTTGATTATGAGGAAGCCTGGCACCTCCAGGCTGAGCTGGCCAAGCAGCGTGCGTCGGACGAGATCCCGGACACGGTGTTGGTGCTGCAGCACCCCTCGGTGTTTACCGCGGGCAAGCGAACCCAGCCGGAGGACTTGCCGGATCCGTCGTACCCGGTCCCGGTCGTGGACGTTGATCGCGGAGGACGCATCACGTGGCACGGCGAGGGCCAGCTTGTCCTTTACCCCATCATCAAGCTTGCCCAGCCGGTAGACGTCGTGGACTACGTGCGCCGCCTGGAGGAGGCGATCATCGAGACGGTGCGCAAGGCGGGGGTACATGCCGCCGGGCGTATCGACGGCCGCTCCGGCGTCTGGGTGCCAAAAACCGTCGACGCGGCGGATAGCTCGGCGTCGCACCGCGATAGGAAGATCGCGGCGCTGGGTATCCGCATCACCCGCGGAGTGACCATGCATGGGCTCGCGCTGAACTGCGACAACACCTTGGAGCACTACGGCCACATCGTTGCGTGCGGCATCGACGACGCCGACGTGACCACGATGAGCCTGGAGCTCGGCCGCGACGTCACACCTGAGGAGATGACCGCTCCGCTGCTCGACGCCCTCAAGCGCGCCCTTGCAGGCGAGCTCGTGGTGGCCGACCACAGCTTTGGTTCGGCACCGGATCCGACGAAGGGGCTCAAACGTCGAGATGTAAGGCGAGCCTCCCATTAAACCTCGACTTTGGAGGGGCTGTCCGTTACGGTGGACGGCGTGACTATTGCACCAGAAGGACGCAAACTACTTCGCGTAGAAAAACGCAACGCCCAGACCCCTATCGAGTCGAAACCGCGTTGGATCCGCAACGCGGTCAAGACCGGCCCTGAGTACGAGGACATGAAAAAGAAGGTGAAGGGCGCGTCCCTTCACACCGTGTGCCAGGAGGCCGGCTGCCCCAACATTCACGAGTGCTGGGAGTCGCGCGAGGCGACATTCCTGATCGGTGGCGCGAACTGCTCTCGTCGCTGTGACTTCTGCCAGATCAACTCGGCGAAGCCCGAGCCGCTCGACGTCAACGAGCCGCAGCGTGTGGCGGAGTCAGTTCGCGAGATGAACCTGAACTACTCCACCATCACCGGTGTGACCCGCGACGACCTCGAGGATGAGGGCGCATGGCTGTATGCGGAGGTTGTGCGCAAGATTCACGAGCTCAACCCGCATACTGGCGTCGAAAATCTCACCCCGGACTTTTCCGGCAAGCCGGATCTGCTCCAGGAGGTCTTTGAAGCTCGCCCGGAGGTCTTCGCGCACAACGTGGAGACGGTCCCGCGCATCTTTAAGCGCATCCGCCCGGCGTTCCGCTACGACCGCTCCCTGGACGTCATCCGCCAGGCGCGCGACTTCGGTTTGATCACCAAGTCCAACCTGATCCTGGGCATGGGTGAGACCCAGGAAGAGGTCATGCAGGCGCTGCAAGACCTTGTTGACGCCGGCACCGACATCATCACGATCACCCAGTACCTGCGCCCCGGCCCGATGTACCACCCGATCGACCGCTGGGTAAAGCCCGAAGAGTTCATCGAGTACCGCGACGCGGCCTACGAGATGGGCTTCGGCGCCGTCATGTCGGGCCCGCTGGTGCGCTCCTCATACCGCGCGGGCAAGCTCTACGTCGAGGCGATGGAGCACCGCGGCCTGGAGTTGCCGGAAAACCTGCGCCACCTGGCGGAAACCTCGAAGGGCGACACTGCCCAGGAAGCCTCGACGCTCCTGGAGAAGTACGGTGCTTCGAAGGATCACCCGGTAGCAACACGTTCCTAACCCGCTTTGGCCACTTTGGTCCGGCCATGTTCGTGACATAGAGTTGACGGCATGGCTCAGTCGAAGGATAAGGCAGCCCTGAAGGCTGCGAAGAAGCAGGAGCGCGCCGCGAAGCGCGCAAAGGGAAAGCAGACACGTAGCCAGATTTGGCAGGCGTTTCAGATTCAGCGCAAGCGGGATAAGAAGCTCATCCCGATTATGCTGGCCTGCCTGCTTGGCATGGGTCTGCTTTTCTTCTTGATCGGCCTCATTTGGGGCGGCCAGTGGTACATGCTGGCGCTCGGCTTGGCGTTCGGTACCGTGCTGGCGATGTGGATGTTCACCCGCCGCTTGGAGCGCTCGATGTACGACGAGGTCGGTGACACCCCGGGCGTTGCCGGTTGGACGTTGGAGAACCTGCGCAACACCATCGGCATGGTGTGGATCACCAAGACCGGTGTGCAGGCCAACACCCATATGGATACCGTGCACCGCGTGATTGGCCTGCCAGGCGTCATCCTGGTCGGTGAGGGCAACGAGAACCGCCTACGCACCCTGATGAAGAAGGAGTCCCGCCGCGTGGACCGCCTACTGGCAGGCGTGCCGATCCACGAGGTGTACGTGGGCGAAGGCGAAGGCCAGGTTGCAGTACGTGACCTGCAGAAGCACTTGATGAAGCTGCCACGCCACTACCGCAAGGATGACGTCTACTCCATGAGCGCGAAGCTCGAGGCCATGGACGCTCGTACGCAGCCTGGCCAGATGCCTGGTCTGCCTGGCGGCCCGCTGCCGAAGCAGGCCCAGAACATGGCGGGTATGAACCGCCGTATGCGCCGAATGCAGCAGCGTCAAGGCAAGTAAGTATGTCTTCCTTCGACATGGGCGTCGAGGCCAGCACCGCGCTGCGCCTCGGCGCTCTTTTGTTGTCCGCGGGCGCTCCCGGCTACCGGGTCACCCGCGCCGTGAAGCGTTGTGCCCGCGCGATGCACTTCGACGACGCCGACGTGGTCGTCGGCTTCGACACGATCACGTGCACTGTCCACCGCGGTGATAATTTCCGCACGCTCGTGGCTGATCTTCCGCTGCCAGGGGTGAACGCGTCGCGCATCGAGGCGCTCGAGAATCTGACCAAGCACGAGATGCACCGCTACACCACCGCGGAGGAGATCAACGCCGCCATTGACGAGATTGAGGCGATCCCTACTCCACGTTGGGGTCCGCTGACCTCAAGCTGCGCGGCTGGCCTTGCATGTGGCGGCTTCGCGGTGCTGAACCACTTTTCCTACTTCACCGCGCTGCTCGTGATTATTGCGGCTGGTGTGGGCCAGTACGTGCGGCTGCGCTTGGCGCGTCAACACCTCCTGCAGCTAGGCGTCGTGATGGCAGCGGCGCTGGTGTCAACGCTGCTGTTCCTGGCGCTCGCGTGGGCGCTTCCCCACTCCGACTTTGAGCTCTCCGCGGGCTTCGTCCCCGCTATTTTGTACCTGGTGCCGGGCTTTCCCCTGTTCGTTTCTTTGATGGATCTCTCCCGCTTCGACTTCACCTCGGGGCTGCCGAGGCTCTTCTTCGCGCTCGAAGTGGTCATCACCATGATGCTGACGGTCGCGGTCATCGCGATGGTCACCGATGCACCCGCCCCCAGTACGGTCAGCGCAACCCCGGATCCTGCGTTTTACGGGGCTGCGGCGCTCGCCAGCTTCGTCTCCGTGGGTGGGTTCGCTATCTTGTTTAACGCCTCACGCAGGATGACACTTTTGGCAGCCACGCTCGGCACTGTCGCCAATGTGTTGCGCCTCATGCTTGTCGACGCCCACGTGGAATACTTCCTCGCCTGCCTGCTGGGGACCCTTGTGATCGGCATTCTTGGGTCCTGGCTGGGCCAACACTTTCGGGTGCCGCGCACCACGGTGACCATCCCCGCGGCCGTGGTCATGATCCCCGGCCCCACCATTTACGCGGCGCTGCACCAGATCACGAACGGCAATATCTCCGCGGCAATCGACTCGACTACCGCCGTCGTGCTCACGGTGTTGTTCCTCTCTGGAGGCCTGACGGTGGCCCGTCTGCTCACTGACAAGAACTGGGCGTTCCAGCGCACCGTGGAATTCCGCCCGTTGGAGGAGCCCTAGCTCCGAATCACGGTCGTGTTGGTCGCACGATCGTGCATGCCGCGGCCGTCGGCGTCAACAAGCGCTGCGGGCAGAATGAACGCAGTGAGCAGCGTGCGCACTGCCGCGCGCCACAGCCCGACGGGCTCTTCTGCGTCGACGCGGGCCACCCCCATCCCGAGGATCGCCATGCCCGGCGTGCGTGCAAATAGCCAACCGCAAATGATGCCCAACACGATCCACAACAGATACGTCAACGTCGACGTGCCACCGAAAACGGTGGTGTTGGCATGAATGATCGCTGCAGCCGCCCAGGCAATTGCCCAGTCGATCGCGACGCCTCCCATGCGTCGCGCCACCGACGCCTGCGCGCCCGCGCCCTCCTTCGGCAGCCCAAGAAACTGCCCCGGGTAGTCAGGGATCGCATCATCGCCTTTGAACTGGCCGGGAAGCTCCGGGCCGTCGAGCCATCGTTTTCCTTGGGGTGCAGACATGCGACATAGCCTATCCTCTTTTCCCGAAAAGCTGTTACAGAGCGGGAGCTACACGCTAGAATTGTGCGAAGTTCCCAACGCCGTCCGAAGGAGAAAAGGTCGTGTCTTTCGAAACTATCGAAGACGTAAAGAAGTTCATTCAGGACGAGAACGTGGAGTTTGTCGACGTCCGGTTTACCGACGTCCCCGGCATCGAGCACCACTTCTCTATCCCTGCCTCCATGTTTGACGAAACCGTCATGGAAGAAGGCCTCGCCTTTGACGGCTCATCGATTCGAGGCTTTACCACCATCGAAGAGTCCGACATGACGCTCATGCCGGATCTCGCCACCGCGAAGCTGGACCAGTTCCGCGCAGCGAAGACCCTGAACGTGAAGTTCTTCGTCAACGACCCATTCACCCTCGAAGCGTTCTCCCGCGACCCGCGCAACGTTGCGCGCAAGGCGGAGCAGTACCTGGCTTCCACCGGCATCGCCGATACCTGTAGCTTTGGCGCCGAGGCCGAGTTCTACCTCTTCGACTCCATCCGATACGAGGTCGAAGGCCACCGCGCGTTCTACGAGATCGACGCCGAAGAAGGCTGGTGGAACCGCGGCAAGGAAACCGACGCAGTCGGCGGCCCGAACCTTGGCTACCACAACCGCGTCAAGGGCGGCTACTTCCCCGTCCCACCACACGACAAGACCGTCGACGTGCGCGACGCCATGGTCAAGAACCTGCGCGAATCCGGCTTCGAAATCGAACGCTTCCACCGCGAGGTAGGCAACGGCGGCCAGCAAGAGATCAACTACCGCTTCAACACCCTCCTGCACGCAGCCGACGACCTCCAGGACTTCAAGTACATCATCAAGAACACCGCCACCCAGTACGGCAAGACGGCCACCTTTATGCCGAAGCCCCTGGCCGGTGACAACGGTTCCGGCATGCACGCCCACCAGTCCCTCTGGAAGGACGGCAAGCCACTGTTCTACGACGAGAACGGCTACGGCGGACTTTCCGACATCGCCCGCTGGTACATCGGCGGCATCCTCGAGCACGCCGGCGCTGTCCTTGCGTTTACCAACCCGACGCTGAACTCCTACCACCGCCTCGTTCCAGGTTTCGAGGCCCCAATCAACCTCGTGTACTCCCAGCGCAACCGCTCCGCCGCGATCCGCATCCCGATCACGGGCACCAACCCGAAGGCGAAGCGCATCGAGTTCCGCGCACCGGACCCATCGGGCAACCCGTACCTCGGCTTCGCTGCGATGATGATGGCAGGCCTCGACGGTGTGAAGAATCGCATCGAGCCACACGCTCCGGTGGACAAGGACCTCTACGAGCTGCCACCGGAGGAAGCCAAGGACATCCCGCAGGCGCCGACCTCACTCGAGGCATCGCTGCAGGCCCTGCAAGACGACTACGAATTCCTCACCGAAGGCGACGTCTTCACCGAAGACCTCATCGACACGTACGTGAAGCTGAAGTACGACAGTGAGATCACCCCGGCGCGCCTGCGCCCGACGCCGCTGGAGTTTGAGCTGTACTTTGACTGCTAGATTCTGAGCCCAGGTTCGTCCTGGCCTCTTGCCCACGGTTTCCGTCACGGTTGCCGTGGGTTTTTCTTTGTCTTCTTCCTGTGCAGCGGACTTTTGCACCACATTCCCTCACGCGAAATCGGCGACCTGCGCATTTGCCGACGTCCCCTTCCCAAACCCAGGAATCTGGTGCGGGCCGCTTCGTGCCAGTGCCAAAAGACACAACACATAACATCTAGCCCTTTTGTGACCTGCGGGAACGTGGAGGTCGAAGTTCAAACTTGCGCCCCCTGTCACTAGGCTTCAGGCCCGGACACCAAATTCCCCATTTCCCCCAGAAAGACTTGAGTATTTCCCCAGGTGACAGAAGTCCGCGGACGGATTGTGGTGCACAGCTCGCCCACAGAAACCAGTTCCATCCGCCCCGCTATACACAACTCCACACAAACCACATAACTCCACATAAACCACACATCTCCACACAAGAGCGCTAATGTGTAACTATGACGACCACACAAAACCCTTTCCGTGCTTCGCTTGGGACGAGCCCACCGCTCCTAGTCGGCCGCGACGAAGTAATCGATGACTTCAGACTCGGTCTTGAAGAAGGGCCAGGTGCACACGAACGCATCTCACTCCTCGTTGGCGCACGAGGTATTGGAAAAACAGCCCTACTCAACGAGTTAGAAGACACCGCAAAAGACACTGGGTGGCTAACGTTTTCCGAAACGGCGACTGAGGGGTTCGTCGATAAGTTGAGAGACCAGCTTACAGAGTTTCTCGAGAGCGATGCGCCGACCCGAACCTCTTTTCAAGTTGGTCCGAGTGCTTTGCGTCTCAAGCATGAGTTCGAACGGCCTGCTCAAAGGCCACGTTCACTCCGTACTCTACTCACGGAGGTCCTTGACACGCTCGCGAACCACAACAGGTTTAGCCGTTCTGCCAGTGGTGTCTTAATTACGGTCGATGAGCTTCATTTCGTACATCATGATGAAATTGTTGAGTTCGCGACGGCTATTCAACACCTCGTTCGAGAAAACAGGGAAATCGCCGTGGTAATGGCCGGTATTCCAAGTTCGGTGAGACCTCTGCTTGCCAGTGACGAAGGGCGCAATCCAATCACTTTCTTAAGGCGTGCAAACCGCGTGGATCTCGGCCGACTCAGAGGTACAGAGGTCCGTGAGGGGCTCA
The DNA here is from genome assembly GCF_033877495.1 of Corynebacterium sp. UMB2355A. Classification (NCBI taxonomy): domain Bacteria; kingdom Bacillati; phylum Actinomycetota; class Actinomycetes; order Mycobacteriales; family Corynebacteriaceae; genus Corynebacterium; species Corynebacterium sp. UMB2355A. The sequence continues at coordinate 526,914 of NZ_CP138855.1, forward strand.
CAGTTCCCGTCCAACAGGCCGGACGCTCGTGGGACGAGGGAGCCCTTGTGTCAGCTGTCCAAGCTACTGGAGGTTATCCGTTCATGATCCAGTTGATTGGCAACTTCGCTTGGCGCTTTGAATCCTCTGACACAATTCAATTGGAGGCTACGGAGAAGGCGATTACTCGTGCACGGAAGAAACTCGGGCAACTTGTTCATGAACCAGCGCTCAACGATCTTTCTGCGGAGGATCGTAGGTTCCTTGCTGCAATGTCGCTCGATGATGGTGCCTCGAAAATCAGCGACGTCGCCAGCCGCCTCGAAGTGAGCGAACAACAAGCGTACAACTATCGACGCCGCCTTAGCGAAGCCGACTTAATCACTTACGACCGCGGCACCGCAGACTTCGCTCTCCCCTATCTGCGCGAGTACCTTCGCACCCATGTGGTCGCAGATATTCTTCGTCTGCCCGAGTTCGATGCCTAATTACCGGGATCGCTTTGATTTCTTAGAACGAAGGCTTGTTATGTGAAGCTGTGTTCTCCGGCGCTCGGATACCCCCCGAAATGCCTAAAACTCACGAGCTAATCACATTAGGATTACGTGCACGAATCCAACCTACGTTGTACTGCAAGTGGTGCTCAAAGAAAAGCTCATGGGCACTGCCTCCAGAAGTCCTTCCGAACTCGAAGACGTCATCAACACCCAGTGCGCGAAAGGCTATCGCCTGCACACCATCACCACCACCTCATCTGGCAGTAAAGGACTGCTCGGAGGCGACCGCGTGCAGGCAACCCTGGTATTTGAAAGCCTGTAGGTAAGCACGCGTCGGGTACTCCCGTGACGCAGCGGTCTCTTGGATTGGGGTTATGGAGCAGGCTGCCTGACGCTGCTTGGGTGGTTGCTGGGCGGACTTGTGTCGTGCACGGCACTGCTATCGCCTATGTTGGGTCTGGTGGCGCTGAAAACACTTGACGAATTTCTAGCAACCGTTCCCGAAGGTGACAAGCGCGCCCGGATGACCGACGTCATCGACTGGGTGCACAGCAACTACCCGGATCTCGAGCTACATATCAAATGGAGCCAGCCGATGTTTACGCTCGGCGGCACGTATATCGTCGGGTTTTCGGTGGCGTCGAAACACATGGCCGTCGCACCTGAGCAAGCAACGATCACGCATTTCCAGCCAGAGCTCGAAGCCCTGGGCACCGACTTCACGAAGAATATCATCCGCCAGCCTTGGGGCTCCCCTTTCAATTTCGAGCTGCTCGGCGAGCTCATTGACTACCAGATTGCCACCAAGCGTGGCATGACCAGCTTCTGGAGGTAGCACATCTCAGGAAGGTCCACCGATCTCAGAACTACCGCAATGACCAACAATAACAGTCAACATGTTAGGGATTTGGTAAGTCGCACTTTAGTGATTTGGTAGATTGCACTTTAGGGATTTGGTAAGTCGCACTTTAGGGATTTGGTGAAATAGTGTTCATTCCGAGGGAATTGGGACAGCATCTTGAGCAACTGGCTTCGTGGTTTCCGATCGTGAGCGTGACCGGACCACGGCAAAGCGGAAAATCGACGTTGATTCGTGAACAGTTCCCTGATTTCACCTATCTCAATCTCGAAGACCCAACGCTACGCGCGTTAGCCACCGAGGATCCCACGGGCTTTATCCATGATCGTGGCTCTGCCCTCATCATCGACGAGGCCCAGTATGCGCCCGAGCTTTTCTCGGCCCTGCAGGTTATTTCAGACGAACAGGGCACACCGGGACAATACGTGCTTTCCGGCTCGCAGAACTTCCTCCTCATGGAGAAGATCTCGCAAAGCCTAGCCGGAAGAGTCGGCATCACCCACCTGCTTCCACTCTCTTTTCGGGAGGCACTCACCGCACGACCCGACACGAGCGCTGAAGATTTCATGGTTCACGGTGGGTATCCGCGCCTTTATCAAGTAGATATGCCGCCGGAGATCTACTACCAGAACTACCTCCGCACATACGTCGAACGAGACGTCACACAGTTACTCAATGTTCAGAACACGGACGCTTTTCAAATGATGATGAAACTGATGGCCCTTAATGCCGGCAGCCTCATCAACTACACCGGGCTGGCTCGCGAACTCGGCGTCGCGTTTGCGACCGTGAAGAACTGGGTAAGCATCCTGGAATCCAGCTTCATCGTGTTCACACTGCGTCCTTTTCACACCAATTCCCGCAAGACGCTGACGAAGACCCCTAAGTTGTACTTTTACGACACTGGACTGCTCTGCCACCTCCTGGGTATCCGCACAAAAGTAGACCTCGTGAACTCCCCGGCTTTCGGCGCGGTGATGGAGAACCTCATCGTGGCAGAAACAGCCAAGTGCTACCACCACCAAGGGATAGCCCCTGACCTGTATTTCTATCGCGATGACAGCAAGATTGAAGTGGATCTCCTCGACATGACGCACGAGCCACGCGCTGTTGAAATAAAATCCTCCGCAACGTTTCGCTCGCGCCACGGGAGAAACCTCGCCACGGTTGGCAGCCAGTTGGACATTGACCCGACGCAGCGCTGGGTGGTCTACCGTGGCGAGCACGGCCAACAATTGGAAGAGTTCAAGGTGGTGCCCGTTGTCGAGTACCTGCGTCACAATTTCGCGAGTCCTTCAAACCGGGTACTCTGACACGCGTACTAACTCTGGATGGTGGTGTAAGCAATGCGCAAAGTCGTATCCACGCTCGTTGCGGTGGCGGTACTGTTCACAGCACCGCACGCGGCCGCGAACCCGCTCGCGGGCAGCTCACAGGCGTTCTCGCAGTCCAGTTCCCAGGCTGGTGAGGAGCTCCGTACGGCTATCTACCGGGCGCTTCCGCCGCAGGCGCGCAACCATCCGTGGGCGCAGCAGCTTGCTCCTGCACCCGCGCCCAGCGCGTCGGCTCCGGCCCAGGATCAACCTGCGGACTGCTCCAACTGTGTGGCCGTCACGTTCGACGACGGTCCGGCGGCCTCCACGAATCAGGTGCTGGATATCTTGGCGCGCAAACAGGCCCCGGCATCGTTTTTCATGCTGGCGCCGGAGGTCCGCGCGAATGCGGGCGTCGTGCAGCGGATGCGGGCTGCCGGTCACACGGTAGCCAGCCACACTGCCACGCACCGCGACTTGACGAAGCTTTCGCAGCCGGAGGTGCGTCGCGAAGTGGAGGAGGGCTCCCGCGCGATTGCTGATGCCACTGGTGCCTCCCCGCGGTTTGTCCGCCCGCCGTATGGGGCGCTCAACGCGACCGTGTCTGACGCGGCGCGGGTGCAGGGCGAGGCGGTGGTCCTATGGGACGTCGATACGTTGGATTGGAAGCACCGCGACCCGGCGCGGACGTGCAAGACTGCGGTTGACCAGGCGCGGGCCGGGTCGATCATTCTGATGCATGATATTCACCCCACGACGGCCCAAGCCGTGGAGTGCGTGATCGACGGGCTGCGTGCGAAAGGCCTGCGGCAGGCGAGCCTGGATCAGATGGTGCCGCAGCCGGTACCCGGTAAGACGTACACCACCAAGAACAGTTAGCTCGCCTGCATCCGGGCGACCATGTCGTGGGCGATCCACGACTCCACTGGCTCGCCGTCGATGGTCCACGCGGGGTGGTCGCCGCCCTCGAAGTAGGACAGGTGGTGGGGCATCATGTTCATCACGTGCGGGATGAGGTCAATCAGTGGCATCGGGATCTGAGGAACGCCTAGCCCGGCGGCCATCGGCAGCAGTTCCTGCGCGGCCACGTGGAGCAGCACGCCCAACCCGGTGATGTCTTCTCCCGAAAACGGCGGTGTCTCCCCCGCATATTCCTGTACTACATGAGACACGGCAGCTAACTCCCACGCCAGTGCAAGCAGCGTAGCAATCGGGTTGTGCCCGAAGTCCTTGAAGCCACGCCCGGCAAGTTTGTGCAGCGGGGCTGCGGCGGGCTGGGCGAGGCGCACGCCGACGCGCTGCGCCAACCCGTCGTGCTGCGTGGCGCAGGCGAGGTCGTTGCTGTGGCAAAACGTGAGTACCTCAGCCTCAGCGTCGTGGAAGCTGGTGCGGCGTGGCCCGGTGAGACCCGAGACGTCGCTAGCAAGGCGTACGCCGTCGAGCGGGATGAGGATTTCGCCGTTCTCGCCGCGGACGCCACGCGCGCCGGTGACTGTTTCCGCCGTGTGGTAGGTGGTGCGGCTGCGCCCCGGATCCGCGATAAGGTAGGCCGCGACAAGGCTCGGGTCGGGGGACTCCGCCACGAGGTCCCCGAGCAGGCCAGCCCCTTGCGAAAACCCGAGGAACAACACCTTCGTGTCCGGGCATGCGTCGTGGAGCGTGGCGAGGTGCGTGCGCACCGCACGCTTGCCCGTATCTAGCGACGCCCCGTACGGCAGGGCCATGTTCGTCCTGGTCTCCCCCAGCGTGCCGAGCACGCCAACCGAGGCCGTGTACGGCACCTGCCAGGCAGACACGCTCTCGCCAGCCGCTTCGACGTCAGCGATCAGGGTCGACCCGGGTCGCAGTCCGCGCACGTGCAGCGGGTCGTCGCCCTGGTTGGAGTCGCCGGTGCCGGCGGCGATGACAATCTCGAAATCAGTGCAGCGCTGCGGTGAGGTCGCGATGTTGCGCTCGTACGACTCGAGCGGGGCCTCGGGCAAAGGCTCGCTATCGCCTTTCCCCAGTAACTGCGCCTGAGCTGGCGGTGCCACAGACGGGACCACAACGCACGCAGCGCACACCACGGCTGCCAACGCAGCGCGCATATCGTTCATGAGGCGTCCCTCCACGCGTTGAGGTCCACCGTGAATCCCCCGATGGTGCCGCGGGAAGTGTACTGCCACACCTCGGGGGTGCCCATGCCGAGCGGGGCTGGCCAGGCGTCGGCACCTGGAAATGCTGGCTCGTCGGAACCCCAGTCTGCGAGCCAGAGCGCACCGAACTGGGAGGGCCGGGCCAAGCGCATGTATCGGCGCCAATACCAGGCATTCGTATAGACGCCAGCAACGCGCACCCCACGCCCCTGGAAGGTGTCGTAGGCGGAGCGGACGTCGGCAAGTGTGAGCCCAGCGGGGCTTTCCACGTCGAGCCACATCGGGCACTGCATAGCGCCGGGGGCGCGCTGGAGTACCTCGACGCTGGCCTCCACCTGCTCGGCCACGCTGGTTCCCTCGGAAGGGCTGCGCAGGAAGTGGTAGGTGGACACGTTGAGGCCGGCGGAGTGGGCGTCGACAAACAGGGTGGGGAACGCGTGGTCCTGGTAGGTGCCGTCGGTGGTGCGGATGATGGCGAAGTCGAGTGGGCAGGCGGTGAAGTCAAAGCCTGCCTGGTGCTCGGATACGTCGACGCCGAACCGCATTAGTTGCGCTTGCTAAAGCCCATGCGTGGCTGGAAGCCCTCGGGGCGCTTGCGCTGGGCGGCGGCGTCGCCGATGACAAGGCGCCACTTCGCGTCCGTGACCGGCATGTGGGATAGCGGGAACCAGCCGACGTCGATGGATTCGTCGTCACCGACGACGGGCTCCTGGGAGGGGTCGACGGCTTCGAGGCGGAGCTGCGTCGACATGTAGCTTGCGATGTCCCCATTGTCGTGGGTGACGGGGCCGATGGCGCCGACGCCGAGGATCGCAGCCGGAGTGGCCTTGATGCCGGTCTCCTCGAGCACCTCGCGCACCGCGGCGTCGTGGGCGTCCTCGCCTGGGTCGGCGATGCCGGTCACGGGCGTCCACTTCTCGTTGTCCGCGCGGCGGACGAGGAGCACTTCGGGGACTGCCCACGGGGTGTCCGCGGTGGAGTCCCGCAGCACGACGGCGCATACGGAGGGAACCCACATTGGGTCGGTTCCGATCTTTGTTCGGGTCTGCACGATGAACTCGGGTATAGGCATGGGTTCAAGTGTACTTCGGTTACTATTTACGTCATGTTGCACACCACCACTGATGACTCCGCACAGTCTGGCGCTTTGCTTCGCCGGGTGCCAACTGCACTGTTTGTGGCGGTGTACGGAGCGCTCGTGGTGGTGCTGGCCTCGCTGGCAGTCGCGTTGTACGCCTACCAGCACAACGCTCCACAGGAGACTCGGTTGCAGCGCGAACTAGTGTTTCAGCCCGAGGCACCGCAGGCCGACATCGCGTCGATAGAAGCGAGCATCCGGCCGTACCTGATCGCGAACGCGGAGGTGCACGAAGCACACCGCGGCGCAGCGCTGCGCGGCAACATCACGGATACCGCGGTGCAAGACGTGGACTCGTTCTCGGGCCACCTGTCGCGTTTGCTGCAGCAGAACTGCATCCCCGGCGTCGAGCTGCGCACGGGCAGCAACCTCAACGTGAATTTGTGGGACTACTGCCACGAAGCGCCCGCACCAGAATCGATTGCGCAGCAAATGCGCCTCGCGCTGAGTTACGACGCCGACTTCGTCGGGTTCCTGCACTACCCGTTCGGACAGAAAGTCAAGGTAACGTGGATGAACGTGGCCGACGAGGCTGATCGCGACAGCCTCATCGCAATGTGGGAGGAAGTCGGCCTGCCCGACGGCTTCGTCGAGGTGATCTACCAGGCCTACGGGGCAGACGAAGTGACCACGCTCGAGATTGATGACAAGGGCAAGCACGACTTGCAGACGAACCCGACGCCCGATACGCAGTAGCTCACCACTGCTGTTCGACCCACTGGGCGTCCGGCACGACGCGCTCGATGACGCTCAGAATTTGATCAACGTTGGAGTAGGACATCATGATCGGGTCCTCCATGCCTTCCCAGCACTCCTCTCCTGAACGGTCGGCTTCCGTCCCGGAGACCACGCCGATGATAGTGGCCCGCCCATTCACGTCTGCGAAGACGGGGCCGCCCGAGTCGCCGGAGGAGGCGCAGACGCCTGCGATGTCGCCGCGGGACTCACGCTGTTCTTCGTCGTCGTGGGCGGTCACGATCTGGACGCGGCTCGCGGCCTCGAAGTGGCCACAGGTGTAGCCGGTCGTCCCGCCCGTTTTGCAGACGCGGTCAACGGGGCCGATGTCGGCGCCGATGCCGGTTGGGATCGGGTCGCCGACGAGCGGCACGGCGCGGTCCGTGTCGTAGATCTCGATAATGCCGACGTCGATGCGCTCCGCCTCTGGGTCCTCTACATCAGGGGTGTAAAGCCCGGAGTAGATAAACCTACCGACTTCCTGCGAATAGTCGTTGGTGTCCGAGGCCCCTTTCGGCCACACCAGGTTGCCTTCACGCCCGCAGTGCCCGGCGGTGACGGCGTAGGAGCGGCCGTCGGCACCCGAGAACGTGAACGCGACGGTGCAGGACTGCGCGGTGAAGCGCTCCCCCGGCTCCGGGTAGTGGTCCGTGGACTGGATCAGCGAGCCCGGCGCCCACGGTGCGAACTCGGGCACCAGGATCCGGTTGCCCGTTGCCGCGGCAGGCGGTTGCTCCCCGGGTCGCTGGACGGCCTCCTGGGCTTGGCGCTCCTCGGCGGTGCGCGTGTCTATTTCAGAGGTGTGCAGGCCCAGCCACACCACCATCCCGACCAAGCACAGCGCGGCGACGATGATGGTAAACCACGCGGCACCACCTAGCCCGCGACGAGGCGCCGGCTGCCCTACTGGGGCGACCGGCTCCGGGAACGTCCACTGTTGCCCGTTTTCGGGCTGGTATTTCTTGGCGAGGTCGCCGCTACTGCTCATCGCCCGCTTCATCGTCAGCGAAGGCGGGGTCGCCCTTGGCAGCTTCTTCCTTCTGAATCTTCATGTCTCGGATGAACTTCTCGGGGTCGAACTCGGTGAAGTACTCCGGGCCTGCGAACTGTTCCTGTGCCATGTGCTACTTCCCTTCGATGGAGTCTTGGATAAAGGCCTTCACGGCGTCGGCGTCATTCGGCAATTCGGTGACGTGCCGTGGTTGGTCCATGATGCCACGGAAGCGCTCGGGCACCTCCGGCTGGGTGCCGGTGGCCTCGACGATGGTCTCGGCGAACTTCACCGGCAGCGCGGTCTCAAGCACGACGACAGGAGTGTTGACGTCGCCACTCACGGCGCGGGCGGCGTGGACACCGTCGGCGGTGTGCGGGTCAATCAGCACGCCGGAGCGCTCGTGGACCTCGCGAATGGTCGCCACGCGGTCAGCGTGGGTGGACGAGGAGGAACAGAAGCCGAACGCGTCGCGGATGCGGGCCAGGACGTCTGCGCCGCCGAAGTCCTCGGCGTCGAAGCCGCCGTTGTTCACCTTGGTGCCGAAGAGCTCGCCGGTCAGCGCGGCGTCTCGCCCGACGGCGTCGAACATCATGCGCTCGAAGTTCGACGCCTTCGAGATATCCATGGACGGCGAGGACGTCGCCTGGGTCTCTGCCGCGCTGCGCGGGCGGTACTGGCCGGTGCGGAAGAACTCGTCGAGGACGTCGTTCTCGTTGGTAGCCACGATCAGGCGGTCAACGGGCAGGCCCATCCGCTTGGTGATGTAGCCCGCGCACACGTCGCCGAAGTTGCCGGTTGGCACCGAGAAGCTCACCTTCTGCGAGTTGTTCTCGGTCACGCGCAGGTAGGTAGAGATGTAGTAGACCGTCTGGGCCAACAGGCGCGCCCAGTTAATGGAGTTGACGGCGCCGATGGCGTACTTCGCCTTAAAGTCGGCGTCGCCGTTGACGGCCTTGACCACGTCCTGGCAGTCGTCGAAGACGCCGTCGAGGGCGATGTTGAAGATGTTCGGATCGTCCAGGCCAAACATCTGGGCCTGCTGGAATGGCGTCATCCTGCCAGCTGGGGTGAGCATAAACACGCGGATGTTATCGCGGCCGCGCATCGCGTACTCGGCAGAGGAACCGGTATCGCCGCTGGTAGCGCCCAGGATGTTCAGGTGGCGGCCGCGACGGCCCAGCTCGTATTCGAAGAGCTCGCCGAGCAGCTGCATCGCCATATCCTTAAACGCCGCGGTTGGCCCCTCGGAGAGGTGTGCCAGCCACAGGTCGTCCTCGAGTTTGGTCACGGGGACGATGGCGGCGTCGTTAAATACGGGGGTGCGGTAGGCGCGGGCGGTGATCACTTCGATGTCGGCGTGCGGGATGTCGTCGATAAAGAGCTTGAGCACCTCGGCGGCGAGTGCCGCGTACCCGCGCTCGGCGAGCAGCGTGCGCCAGCTGTCGAGCTGCTCGGGGCTTAGCTGCGGGTACTCCACGGGAAGGAACAAGCCGCCATCCGGGCTTAAGCCCGTGAGCAGGATGTCGGTGAACTTGTAGGTTGTGCCTGCGGTATCGCGCGTTGAAATGTAATCCACGGTTGCACAGTCTACGTGACGCACCGGACCCGCATGCCGGATTGCACAGCCAAAGGAGTACGTTATACCGCATGCCCCATTCCAACTCCCCTGTCTCCCAGACCAACGACCCACAGCAGCGCGTCACCCGGCGCGCCCTTTTTGTGTGGTTCGCTGCGGTCGCGGTGTACGTGGTCGCCATCTTGGGTCGCACATCCTTCGGTGTCGCGGGTGTTGAGGCGATCGACCGCTTTGGTATCGACGCTTCTCGGATCGCAGTGTTCACCGCAGTGCAGGTTGGTGTGTACTCGTTGGCGCAGATCCCGACCGGGGTGCTCATCGATAGGCAGGGTCCGCGCTTCATGCTGATCGTCGGCGCGCTCGTGATGGCGGTGGGCCAGATCCTGCTCGGGTTTACGTCCTCCTACCCTGTCGCACTTGCGGCGCGCGTGCTCATCGGCGCGGGCGACGCCACGGCGTTCCTGGCGGTGATGCGTATCCTGCCGAGCTGGTTTCCTCCCCGCAAGACGCCGCTGTTTACGCAGCTGTCCACTGCGATTGGGCAGATGGGTCAGTTCCTGTCCGCGGTGCCGTTCTTGGCGCTGCTGCACGCGAAGGGCTGGCAGGTCGCGTTCGTCTCGCTCGGTGCGGTCGGGGTGCTCGTGGCGCTCGCCGCGGTGGTCGCGGTGGCGGACGCTCCCGCGAAGCCTGGCGAGGAGGCTGCGGCCAAAAGCGCAAAGGTGCCGCTTCGCACCACGCTCTCGACGGTGGTGCGCTCGCCGGTGTGCTGGGAGGCCTTCTTCATCCACGGGTTCTCCATCTTCCCGATGGTCACTTTCACCCTGCTGTGGGGTGTGCCGATGATGACGCTCGGCATGGGCTTGAACGAGCAGGAGGCCGGCACGGTGCTGATCGTGCTGACGGTGTGCATGATCGTCGCGTCGCCGGTGCTCGGTGCGGTCTCTGCACGCTTGGGCGTGCGCCGTGACATGGCGGTCATCGTGCTGTGCTCGCTGACGCCGCTGATGTTTTTGTGGTTCTTTTCGACGTCCACTCCGCGCGGCTTCGGCGCGATCCTGGCGGTGGTGATCGTGATGGGCACGGTGGTGCCCGCGTCCAACTTCGGCTTCGATAACGTGCGCGAGCACGTGCCACCCGCCATGGTGGCGACCGGCACCGGCCTGGCCAATATGGGCGGGTTCACATCCTCCATGGTGGCAGCCCAGGCTGTGGGGATTTTGCTGGACCACTCGGCAGATTCGGTGCAGTACACGTGGGAGGACTTCCAGTACGCCTGGATCGCGGTCTATGTGCTAGCAATCCTGCTGATGGTGGGCCTGCTCGTGGCACGGGCGAAGGCGCAGCCGCAGATGCGCCGACTCAAGATCGTCGAGCAAGCACCACCAATGAAGGCAAACTAGCGCCGCGGGGGTTCCTGTCGCCCGGTCAGGATGTCCACGACGGAGCGGATGGCGGCGTCGCCAAGCTGCGGCAGCGCCGAAGATCCGGGGGTGGAGACCGTGGTCGGCCCCTCGCCTTCGCGGGTGCGCTCGGGCACGCGCTGCTGGTGTGCATCCGTGGTGCCGGGCTCCACGGCGATGCTCAGCGTGGAGTCTGCCAGCTCGAGTGCGGTGTCTGCGGTGACGCCGGCGACGCGGGCGGCGTCGACAAGTGCGACGAGGTCCGCGAACGTTGCGTGTTCAAGGTCGATTGCAATCTGTACAGCCATGGGCACCAGCATAAGTTATTCGAACTCGTGCGACGGGGCCTCGCCCCAGAACACCTCCTCGACCACGCGGTATGCGCGGCGGGTGGTGCGCCGGTAGTCCTCGAGGAACTGCTGTTGGTGCTCCGGGCTGTAGCCCGCGGAGCCTGCGACGGGGCCGAGCTGCGTGCCCGGCGCGGGCAGCTGGTCGGTGCGCTTGCCGGTGACCAGCACGATGGCGTTGCGGGCCCTGGTGGCCATCAGCCAGGCCTCGCGCAGTTGGCGTGCCTGCTGTGGCGCGATGACCTGCGGTAGGTCGTCGTCCGGGTCGACGAGGTAGTCGAGCGCCTCCAGCGTGGAGGTGGTGTGCAGCGCCGGGTGGGTGTGCGCGTGCATCATGGTGAGCAGCTGCACGGTCCACTCGACGTCGGCGAGCGCCCCGCGGCCCAGCTTGGTGTGGGTGGCGCGGTCCGCCCCGCGCGGCAGGCGCTCGTTATCCACGCGCGCCTTGATGCGGCGGACCTCCCTGATGTCGCGCTGGCTGGCACCCCCCGGCGGGTAGCGCACTGGGTCGATGACGCGGAGGAAGTCCGCGCCGAGGTCCCGGTCACCGGCGATGGTGACGGCGCGCAGCAGCGCCTGGCGCTCCCACACCTCGCCCCACTCGGTGTAGTAACGCTCGTAGGACTCCACCGTGCGCACCACCGCGCCAGAGCGCCCCTCGGGGCGCAGTCCGAGGTCGACCTCGAGGGGTGGGTCGGCGCTCGGCTTGGCCAGGCGCGCGCGCATCGCCTCAATGACCTTGGCGGCCCACACGGTTGCTTCGTGGTCGTTGTAGCCCTCGTTGGCTGCGGCAACCACCATCACGTCCGCGTCCGAGCCATAGCCGAGCTCCGCCCCGCCGAGTCTGCCCATCCCGATCACAGCGATGCGCGCCGGCGTTGGGCGCTCGGGGTCCTGGTGCTGGGCGCGCATCTCTGCGGCGAGCGCGGCGCGCAGAACGGCGTCCCACACGTAGGTGAGCTCCTCGCAGACCTGGCGCACCTCCATGAAGCCGAGCAGGTCGGCAGCGGCGATGCGCGCGAGCTCCGCCCGACGCAGCGAACGCGCCACCGACACCGCGCGGTCCGGGTCCTCGTAGCGCCCGGCGGCTGCGACGATCGCCTTCTCCACTTGGTCGGGCGCCGCCTCGATGAGGCGCGGACCCGAGGAGCCGTCGCCAAAGAGTTTGACCACCTCAGGGGCCGCGATGATCAGTTCGGAGGCGTACGGGCTGGTGCCCAGGATCTGCATGAGGCGCTGGCTGACCACGCCCTCGTCGCGCAGCATGCGCAAAAACCAGCTCTTATCCTCCGCCGCCTCCGAAAGCTTGCGGTAGTTCAACAGCCCCGCGTCCGGGTCCGCGGTGCCACCCAGCCAGTGCATGAGCGACGGCAGCAGGATCGCCTGCAGCTTCGCCCGGCGCGAGGTGCCCTTCACCAGCGCGGTGAGGTGGTCGTGGGCGCGCGCCGGGTGGCGGTAGCCGAGTGCGGCGAGCTGGGCCTTGACGGCGTCGGCGCTCAAGGTAGCCTCGCCGTAGCTCAGGTTCACCACCGCGCTAAGCAGCGGACGGTAGAAAATGCGTTCGTGCAGGTTGGCCACGGTGAACCGGACCTGCTTGAGGCGGGTGCGCAGCGCCTCGGTCGCGGTCGCGCGTGGGCCGGTGCGGAAGCCTGAGGTGCGCGCGAGCCACCGCAGCGCTTTCGCGTCGTCGGGTTTGGGCAGCTGGTGGGTGCGCTTGAAGCGGGTGAGCTGCAGTCGGTGCTCGAGCAGGCGGAGGAACTCGTAGGCGTCGATCAGCTTGGCGCCGTCCTCGCGGCCGATGTAGCCGCCGTCGGTAAGCACCTGGAGCGCGTCGACGGTGTTCTTCACCCGAATGCTTGGGTCAATGCGCCCGTGCACGAGTTGGAGCAGCTGGACGGCGAATTCGACGTCGCGAAGCCCGCCGCTGCCCAGCTTGAGTTCGCGCTCGCGCAGGTCTTTCGGCACGTGCTCGAGCACGCGCCTGCGCATCGCCTGGACGTCCTCGACGAAGCTTGTGCGTTGCGACGCCTCCCAGACCAGCGGGCGCAACGCCGCGATGTAGCGCTGCCCCAGCTCGGCGCTGCCTGTCATCGGGCGCGCCTTGAGCAGCGCCTGGAACTCCCAGGTCTGCGCCCACCGTTTGTAGTAGGCCAGGTGGCTGTCGACGGTGCGCACGAGCGCGCCGGACTTGCCCTCGGGGCGGAGGTTGGCGTCGACCTCGAAGAAGCACGCGGTGCCAAGCTGCATCACGGTGCTGGCGGTCTTGGTTGCCGGGGCTGTGGCTGGTTCGGCGACGAAGATGACGTCGACGTCAGAGATGTAGTTCAGCTCGCGGGCGCCGCACTTGCCCATCGCCATGATCGCGAGGCGGGAGTCGGGGTCGTCGTCGCCGTAGGTTTCGCGGATGGCGACGGCCAGCGCTGCGGTCAGAGCGGCGTCGGCGAGCGTTGTGACGTACTCGGTGACGTCGCGGTAGCCCACCTCACCTGCGAGGTCGGAGGCGGCGATGCGCATCATGAGGGTGAGGTAGTGCTCGCGAAGCGGTGTGGTGGCGCTGGCGTGACGCGACCACTCCTGCCCCGCCCGGTAGGTGCCGGGGGTGGTCAGGTCCTCGCTTGCTGTGTCGCCCTCGAGGCCCGCGGGTGCGGCATCGACGGCCGCGAGCATCGTGCGGAAGAGCTCCTCGCTGCCTGGGAGCGGCTCGAGCAGGCTGCACCAGCGCTGCGGGTGCGCCACCAGGTGGTCGGACAGCGCCGTGGAGCCGCCGAGCAGCGCGAACAGCCGGGTGCGGAACTGGCCGTCGGCCGCCAGGTGGGACTGCACGTCCTGCCAGGATGGGGCGTCGTCAAGCGCGCTGAAGAGACGGTAGAGCGTGTTGAGCGCCAGGTCTGGATCGCCGGCGTCGGCAAGCGCTGCGAGCACCTTCGCATCCGTGATGCCGAGTGTGGTTAAGTCCTCGGCGGCGCGGGGGCTGGTCAGCCCGAGCTTCGCAGGGTTCGGCAAGGGTGCATCTGCAGACATGGTGTTTCCTTAAAGGTCGATGCCGCTTTCGATCTCCCACGGGGTGATCTGGGAGGTGTAGGCGTGGTACTCGTCCCACTTCGAACGCAGGAAGAACTCGAAGACCTGCTCCCCGAGCACTTCCGCCATAAACTCGGAGCGCTCCAGGTGGCGCAGCGCCTGGTCGAGCGAGTTCGGCAGGTCGCGGTACCCCATCGCGCGGCGCTCCCGGCGAGTCAGCGCGAATACGTCGTCGCGGCTTGGCTCGTCGAGCTCATACTCGCCCTCGATGCCGCGCAAGCCCGCTGCCAGCACCGCCGCGTACGCAAGGTAAGGGTTGCAGGCGGAGTCCAACGAGCGGACCTCGATGCGGCGCGAGTCCGCCTTGTGCAGGCGGTAGGTGGGCACGCGCACCATCGCGGAGCGGTTGGAAACGCCCCACGTCGCCGCGGTCGGCGCCTCGGAGCCGAACTGGAGGCGCTTATACGAGTTGACCCACTGGTTCGTCACCGCGGAGATCTCGTTGGCGTGCTCGATGATGCCCGCGATGAACTGGCGGCCCGTCTTAGACAGCGAAATCTCATCGTCCGGGTCGTGGAAGGCGTTGGTCTCCCCCTCCCACAGCGAGAAGTGGGTGTGCATCGCGGAACCATCCATGTCCGCGAACGGCTTCGGCATGAACGTGGCGTGCACGCCATTGGCTTCCGCGACAGTCTTCACGATGTAGCGGAAGGTGACCACGTTATCGGCCATGGTCAGCGCGTCGGTGTGCCGCAGGTCGATCTCCTGCTGGCCGGCGCTGGCCTCGTGGTGGGAAAACTCAGTGACAATGCCCATGTACTCCAACGCGGCGATCGCCTGGCGGCGCAACTTCGGCGCCTCGTTGCGCTTCGCCTGGTCGAAGTAGCCGCCCTTGTCCGCCGGCACCGGGTCCTCCCCAGGCATGTTCTGCTTGAGCACGTAGTACTCGATCTCGGGGCTGGCGTTGAACTCGAAGCCGAGCTCACGCGCGTGCGTCATCTGGCGGCGCAGTACCTGGCGCGGGTCGGCGTAGAGCGGGTCGCCGTCCGGCATGGTGATGTCGCAGAACATGCGGGCGGTCTGCAGGCCGGTGCCTTCGTCGAACGGCAGCGGCTGGAAGGTGGAGGGGTCCGGGCGCAACAAGGTGTCGGACTCGGAGATGCGGGAGAAGCCCTCGATGGAGGAGCCGTCGAAGCCCACGCCCTCGTCGAAGGCGGCCTCAAGTTCGGCGGGGCTCATCATGACGGTTTTCAGGGATCCGAAAATGTCAGTGAACCACAGGCGGATGAACGCGATGTCTCGCTGTTCAACCATGCGAAGTACGTTTTCCTGTTGCGTGTCCATAGTGTTGTACCCTACTGCGCCTGCGCTCATGCCGCCGCGAAAGTGGGCGAACGCGTTAGACTTTGCGGTGACCGCACATGCTTCGCGTTGAAAGTAGGGCTTTGCCGTGGCCGCACCACATGAGTTCGTAGAAATTGAGATCAAGTTAGCTGTCGACGATTCCACCGCCGTCCCCGATCTGCGCCAGCTGCCAGGGGTATCCGCGCTTGCGAGCACGAGCCACCAGCAGCTCTCCGCAATCTACTACGACACGGCTGACCTGCGCCTGACGCGCGAGAAGATCACGCTGCGTCGCCGCACGGGAGGCCCGGACGACGGCTGGCACATGAAGATTCCAGCAGGTCAAGGCCGCACCGAGCTACGCTGCCCACTGCAGGACCCGCACACGGTCCCGCAGGAGCTTGTCGACGCCGTCCGCGCCATCGTGCGCCGCCACCCGCTGCAGCCCATTGCCCAGGTGGACAACCACCGCGTGGAAACCATCCTCGCCGACGAGGAAGGCCAGCCCGTCGCCGAGTTTTGCGACGACCACGTCTCCGCCCGCTCGCTGCTACCAGGGGGCTCGCACACCACTTGGCGCGAGTGGGAACTCGAACTCACGGAGCAGGTCGCGGGCACCAACGCAGGTGCGTCCCTGCTGCGCCAGGCGGAGCGCTACCTGCTCTCCTCCGGCGCTCGCCCATCCTCCTCGCCGTCGAAGCTGACGTCCGCGCTCGGGGACTCGTTGGCGAAAGCTCCGCTGCCTCCGCACCTCACCGAGGCACACCTGCCTGCGGATTCCCCACTGCATTCGCTGTTAACTTCCGTACGCACGCTTCGTGACACCATCGTCCACGGCGACCGCGCCGTACGCGCCGACCAGTGGGACTCGGTGCACCAGCAGCGAGTGGCAATCCGGGAGCTGCGCTCCATCCTGCGCACCTTCGACGGGCTCGTGCAGGGCGATGCGTTTTCGAAGATCGAGAAGGAACTCAAGCACGTCGCGGGCGTGCTCGGGGTGGCGCGAGACGCTGAGGTGGTGCACGCCCGGTGGTTGCAGCTGCTCGACACTGACGACTCCGGCTGCATGGATGATGCTGCCGCAGCCCACCTGCGCGAGGATATGCACAGCGTGTACAAGCTCGCGCACCGCAACATCGTCAACATGTGCAACAGCGACGCCTACCTCAACCTTCTCGACGCCATCGATGAACTCATCGCGAACCCTCCCCAGGTGCGCGAGGGTATCAAGGACAGCGACGAGGCCCTGGCCCGCCACGTGCGCAAGGCATATAAGAAGCTGATGAAGCGCCACGCCAAGGTCGACGACCGCTACCACGACACGTCACTGCCGCGCGCGAAGCGCGAGGCCTACGTGCACGACGTACGCAAGGCCGCCAAGCGGCTGCGCTACGCCGCGGCCGCCACCGGCGACCCGAAGTTCAAGCGCCTTATCAAGGCTTGCAAGCGCCTGCAATCGATGCTGGGTGATTTCCAGGACTGCGCGACCTCGCGCGAGGAGCTGCTGGTGCTTGCGAAGCTGGCGCGCCAGCGCGACGAGGACGTGTTCGCCTACGGCATGTGCTTCCAGCGCGAACTCCGCGACGGTGAAAAGGCACTGCGCGGCTACTTCGGCGCGATCCGCGAAGTAAAGAAGGCGGCGCAGAAAGCCCTGTAAGTCCTGTTCGTGCAGTAGGGGCTACTTCTCCCAGGAAGGTGGGGTGCCCCAGTTGTCCTCGGCGGCCTCTTCCGCGTCCGCCTGCTGGTTACGCGCGGCCGCGATGCGCAGCGCATCCTCGGCTTCCTCGCGCGTCTTGTAAGGGCCCATGCGGTTTTCCCAGGACTGCACTTTGCCCTCGGTGATCTCGCCGGTGGTCGGGTTGTAATAGAAGTTTCCGCTCATGGCGCCCACCTTAGCGCCACGGGTATGGTTGTGCCCTATGAATGTCCAACAGGAGATGCGTGCTGCACATGCCCACCACGCTGGCTGCGCCCCCGACCACGTCGCTTCCGCGCCGGCAACGGTGGTGGTGGCTGGTGATGGCGTCGATAATTATGGCGGGGCGAGCATCATCGGGCTTGGCCCACAGCGGGTGTGTGCCGCGGTGAGCCGCAGGTCGGACGATGTCATTTCGCTCCAGTTCACGCGTGCCGACGGCCGGATTCTCGCCGCGACCAGCACGCTGGCGGCACTCAACGCCCCTACCGCGGGCACCGAGGAAGCGCAGCTCGCGCACCGGATTACCGGGCTGATCCATACGCTGATCCACCGCCAGGTGCTTTCCCGCGAGACCACGGGAATGGACATCTCGGTGGTCTCCCACGTCCCGCACGGAGTTGGCCTCGGCGAGATTGCGGCGGCAGAAGCCGCCATCACGTTGGCGTGCGCCGGCGCCCACGACGATATCGACGCCCCTCCCCTGCGCACGAAGCTTGCGGAGGTCTGCGCACAGTCCGCCACCGCGTACGCCACGTCCAGCCCATTGAAGGCGCGCTACACCGCGGCGCTTCGCGGCCACGGCACCACGCTGAACCTTGTGGAGCAGGCGGACGGCTCGGTCACGCAGATCACCCACCCGGAGCGCCTTGGCCTGCGGCTGTACGTGGTGGCCAAGGAGCAGGCTGCGCAGCCGGACGCGTTCGCGGAGTCGATGCGGCGGCGCCAGGAGTTCATCGAGACGGCAGCAGCAAACTTCGGCGTGGCCTCGCTGCGCCAACTACCTGACGCGACCGCGCGCGTGGTCCAGTGGGTGGAGGCCCGCCACACTGTTGGCGATAGTTCCGCACCGGATCCGCGGCGCGCACGCGCGGTGCTGCAGCGCTGTGAGGACGAAACGGCACGCGCGCTGGGTGCGGCGCAGGCGTTGCGCTCTCAGCAGATCGATGCGCTGGTCAACGCGCTGCACCCCCACGCGGGTGACGCCGCCGATGAGGCCCTGGCAACCCCGGCGCTGCTGAGCCAGCTTGCATGCGAGTGCGGAGCGAGCGTCGCTAGACCAGCCGCACCTGGAGTATCCCAGTCGGTGCTGGCGCTGGTGCCGGCGTCGAAAGCCGAAAACTTTGCCTCCCGGATGCAGGAGAACCTGCTGGTCATCCCGGTCACGACTGGTGAGGTTGGCAGGATCGAAGTGTAAGGCGAATGAGCCAGCCTATAAGCCGGATTCTGTACCCACGCCCGTAGGCGCGGGCGGCAACCATCCATCTGTGCGTCCCATCGCTGGGCGCATCAAGCAGCTACCTTCGGACTGGGCGGGCAGCCTCATCACGTCCGACGACCCCAGCCTTGCGGCTGCGGTTCTTGCCTTGCTCCCGGTGGGGTTTACCTGGCCACGCACATCACTGTGCATGCCGGTGCGCTCTTACCGCACCCTTTCACCCTTACCCACCCAGTTGCCTGGGTTGGCGGTGTACTTTCTGTTGCACTTGCCCGCGGATCGCTCCGGGTTGCTGTTAGCAACCACCGTGCCCTGTGGAGTCCGGACTTTCCTCGGTCCCCGCCAGCCACAACGCGTGTGGCGGTTCGGGGCGACGCGGTCGCCCGGCTCATTCGCACTGTGCCACTCTACAACACAGCGGCCGGTGCGCTTTATTTTCGGTGGTGGGCGACGTCGTTGACGCAGCGCACCACGCCCATCTCCCCGTAGAACTCCACCACAGAAATCGACGCCAAGTCCAGAAACAGGTGCTTGAACACCTCGGCGCTCACGTTCAGCCCCTGGCGGATCACCGACTTGATCGGCGTGGTGTGCGCCACCAAGAGGATGGTTTTGCCTTCGTAGCGTTCCTGGACGCGCAGCCGGGCACGCGTGACGCGGCGGTGCAGCGAGGTCAGCGACTCGCCGTTCGGCGGCGCGGTGGCGGCGGAGGCCTGCCACGCCTCGAAATCCTCGGGGTAGCGCTGCTGCGCGTCCTGCCTGCTGAGCGCCTCAAAGTCACCGAAGTCCACCTCGCGGAAGCCCTCCTCGGTGACGATGTCCTCGTGCGCAATCCCGAGCGCGTCCGCGCAGGCCTGCGCGGTTTGCTGGGCACGCGCCTGCGGTGAGGCAACGATCACGTCGATGTGCCCCATCTCCGCAAGCGCAGCCGCGGCCCGGCTCGCCTGCGCCTGCCCGATTTCGGTTAGCGGCGGGTTGGCTTGCCCGCTGTAGACGCGGCGGGCGGAGTGTTCGGTTTGGCCGTGGCGCAGCAGCACGAAGCGGGTGCGTGGGGCGTCGGTGCCGGACCAGTGGCCGGGGCTGGCGGTCTCGTGGGGCTGCGCCTCTTTTGGTGCCGCCGGGGCAACCTGCTTGGCCGCCTGCTTCGGCGCTTGCGCAGGTGCCTCGTGTGCAACGAGGCCCTTTTTGCCTTTCGCGGCGGCGTCCATGGCCACGTTGGACAGCTCGTCGGCTTTCTTGTTCTTGGCGCGCGGCACCCACGTGTAGGTGACCTTCGTGCACGTGCGCGCCAGTTGCTTCGCCTCCAGTGCGAGCTGCTGCATGTCGGGGTGCTTGATCTTCCAGCGCCCGTTCATCTGCTCGACCACGAGTTTGGAGTCCATGGACACGGCGACTTCGTCGGCGCCTGCGTCGATGGCGGCCTTCAGGCCTTCGATGAGCCCGTGGTACTCGGCCACGTTGTTCGTGGACTTCTTGCCCACCGCGTAGACCACTTCCGCCAGGGTCTCCCCGTCCGGGCCGTAGACGACGGCACCGCTTCCGGCGACGCCGGGGTTGCCGCGGGAGCCGCCGTCGCAAAACATGGCTACCTTCATGCAACTACTCCTGTACTTGGGTGCGGACCAGCAGTGTGCCGCAGTTCGGGCACATCGGGACCTCGTCGGCCGGGGTGGCGTTGACTTGGTTGCGCTCGGTGGCGGGCAGCGCGATGAAGCAGCCGTTGCAGGTGCGGCCGTTGAACGCGGCGGCACCGATTTCGTCGTAGGCCTCGAGGACGTCTGCGGGCAGCTGGCTGCGCAGCACCTCAGTGTCCACGCGCTCGCGTGCTGGCAACGCGTCGACGGCGCGCTGTGCGGCCTCGACCTTACGCTCGAGCCCGTCCAGGCGAGCCCCATGGTTGTCGCGGTTGTTGCGCAGCGCCGCGATCTCGTTGTGGGCCTCCTTCAGCTCATACTGCAGGTCCGCGATGCGCGACTTCGTGGTGTAGCGGTCGTGCTGCAGGTCCTTGCGGCGCTCCTCGTCTGTCTCCGCGCCGAGCATGCGCTTGTTGTCCAAGTCGCGGCGCTTGAGCTTGCGCTCGTCTTCCTGGATACGCAGGATCTCCAGCTCCATGTCGTCGACGGCGAGCTGCGCCGCAGACGCCGCGCCGCGCATGCGCTCGAGCTCCGCGGTGAGGCGCTGCAGCTCCTTTTCCTCCTCGCTCGTGGCCTCGGGGTGGGCGGCCTGGCGGTCAGCCTTGGCAAGATTCAGTAGTACCTGCTGGAGTTCTACGGCAAGTTTCACGGGGAAGCACTGCTCCTTTACTTGGCTTGATTCGGGTGGGCGGAAACGGTCCACGGGTCCGTGCGCACCGGGATGATGCACGTTTCCACGCCTAGCGGGTTCACGATACCCTCTGCCTGCTGCGTCCACGGAAATTCACTCGCCCAGTGCGCAGTATCGATCACGGCGGGCCCACCAGCGCGCAGGTGCTCGTCGACTGGGTGGTGGCGCAGGTCCGAGGTGACATAGACATCGACGCCGAGCGCCCTCGCATCGTCAAGGAAGCTGTCGCCCGAGCCGGAGGAGACTGCGACGGTGCGCACCATCTGCTCCGGGTCGCCTGCGGCGCGCACGCCCCACACGGTCTCAGGCAGGGCGTCGGCCACGCGCTGGGTGAACTCGCGCAGGGTCATCGGCTCAGGCAAGGTGCCCACTCGCCCAAGGCCGGTGGCTCGCTCGAGCGCCCCCGGCGTATCGACGTCCACATCCCCCACCGGGCGAATCGGCCTACCGGGCCGAATCCCGACCAACTCCGCCAACTTGTCATTGACCCCCGGGCGCGCCGAGTCCGCGTTCGTATGCGCCGCGAACAACGCGCAGCCGCCGCGGATCAGTGTGTGCACGACCTTGCCCTTCGGTGTATTGGCCGCAACCGAGTGCACCCCGCGCAGCAGCAGCGGGTGGTGAACCACCAGCATGTCCGCGCCTTCCTCCAGCGCGCGCTCCACCACGCTCATCGTGCAGTCCAGGGCAAACGCCACCTTGTGCACGGGCTCGTCCGGGTCGCCGCAAATCAGGCCGACCTGGTCCCAGCTTTCGGCGAGTTCGGGCGGGTAGGCGGCCTCGAGTGCCGCGACAATATCTCCTACAGTCTTCGTCGTCATGGCAACTAGCCTACAAACCTGGAATGCTGGTGGGCGTGACACTCCAAACAAACCGCCCGACCGTGCTCTTTGACGTCGACGGCACCATCCTCGACTCCTTCCCAGGAATCCGCGAAGGCTTCCTGCGGGGGCTCGCCGCCATCGACGTCGCCCCGCCTGACGAAGCGTTCATCGCGAAGATCCCGGGGCCGCCCATGCGCGAGTCCTACGAGAAAGCCGGGTGCACGCCCGCGCAAGTCGACGCCGCGATGCAGGTCTACTCCGACTTCATGAGCACCGACGGGTGGCAGCAGTTCACCGTCTTCAACGGCATGGCCGAACTCATCGCCCAGCTTGACCGGGATGGGTTCCGGGTGGGCACGGCGACGTCCAAAAGCGAAACCTTCGCCACCCTTGCGCTGAAGCGCGCGGGCATCTGGCCGCACCTGGACTTCCTCGGCGCCGCCGACCACGAGCGCGGCCGCAGCACCAAGATCGCGGTGCTGGAGTACGTCCACGACACCTTCGCACCAAAGCGCCCCATCATGGTCGGCGACCGCACCCACGACTTCACAGGTGCCGCCCACTTCGACATCCCGTCCGTCGCCGTGACCTGGGGCTACGGCGACGCCGCGGAGTGGGCACAGGCCACTCACGCCGCACAAACCGCAACTGAGCTCAAGGAGATCCTCTATGCATATTGATTTCGTGTGCACCGGCAACATCTGCCGCTCGCCCATGGCGGAAGTGATCATCGCCGCCAAATTTACCGACGCCGGCCTCGCCGACCACGTCCGCGTCACCTCCTCCGGCATCGGCGGCTGGCACGTCGGCGGCCCCGCCGACCCGCGCGCCATCGCCGAACTTGCCGACCACGGCTACGACGGCACCCGCCACCGCGCCCAACAGTTCGGCGCCAACCAAATCGACGCCGACCTCATCGTCGCCCTCGACACCAACCACGTCTCCGAACTCATCGCCCGCGGCGTGCCCGAATCCCGTATCCGCCTGCTGCGCTCCTTCGACCCAGTCGCCCCCGAAGGCGCCGGCGTCGAAGACCCCTACTACGGCGGCGCCGACGGCTTCCAAACCACACGCGAACAAATCGAAGCCGCCGCCCCAGGTATTATCAGCTGGGTCAAAGCGCAGCTAGACTAGCCGGAGTAAACGAGGGTTCTGTGAAAGCGGGAGCAACAATGCAGCCGGAAACAGGTGCACAACCATGGTGGAAAACGTTTCTGACCCCAGGGTGGGTCATCGTCGCCATCCTGATCGTCCTGTTCTCATACTTCGCGTTCACCCTGCTTGCGCCCTGGCAGCTCAACAAGAACGAAGCGCTCGTGGAGCGCAACGACCACATCAAGACCGCCTTCGAGCATGACCCGGTGCCGATCGGAGAGGTCGTCGACAAGCAGGGAGCCCTTGCCCCCGGCGCCGAGTGGACCCGCATCACCGCAACCGGCACCTACGCCCAAGACAGCGATGTGCTGCTGCGCCTGCGCCCCATCGACCGAACCCCATCCTTCCAAGTACTGACCCCATTCCACCTGGACAACGGGCAAAGCGTGCTGGTCAACCGCGGATGGGTCCCCGCCATCGGCTCCACCCAAGTCCCCGACATCGACGCCCCACCCACCGGCGAACAAACCATCTCCGGCATGATGCGCGTCGACGAAGGCGTACACCCCTCCGCACCCCTCAACGACCAGGGCTACACCATGGTCTACTCCATCAGCCCAGGTCAAGTCGGCGAACTCACCGACACCGCCCTGGCCAGCCCCTACGTCCAACTCCTGAGCGACTCCCCCGGCGTCCTCACCGCCATCCCGCTGCCCATGCTCGAGACCGGCAACCACCTCTCCTACGGACTGCAGTGGATCGCCTTCGGCATCATGGCGCCCGCCGGCCTCATCTACTTCATCTGGGCCGAAACGCGCGAACGCCGCCGCTTCAAAGAGGAACAAGCCGAGCTTCTCGACGCCCCCTCCGAACCCGCCGAGCCTGTTGCTCCCGCCTCCGCCCCCGCTGCTCCCGCTGCTCCCGCTCAGGCGCGGTCCCGCTACGGCACCCAACGGCGCAACCCCTGGGCCAAATCATACGAAAAGGAAGAAGAACGCTAATGCCCCACCAGCTGACCCAACGCGACGTCAAACATCTCGCCCGCTGCCTCACGCTGCTCGGTGACGCCAACATCCACCTCGACGCCGCCGCCGAACCCGCCGACATCGAAGACGCCATCCTCGACGACCTCGACGCCTTCCGCGAAGCCCCGATGACCACGCTGCTCGGCCTGCGCGGACCCCACAACGCCCCGCTCATCGACTCCGTCGTCCACAGCGTCCCCCAAACCGACAACGCCTTCGTCCACCTCCTCGACTACATCGCCCTCGCCGCCAAGGCCCTCCGCGCCGAGCTGCGCGAAGTCGCCGTCTTCCCTGACCCCGACAACATCGAAACCGGCTCCCTGCGCCTGCGCGTCGGCGAGTGGGACGTCGCCGACATCGACATTCCTGCTGGTTCTTCTGGTTCTGCTGGCATCGCTGATGCCGAACTTGCCATCATCGGCGCCCTCATGCCCCTCGACGCCGAAGCCGTCACCTTCCAGGCCCCGCAAGGAGTCGGCGTCGTCCTCGCCGACGTCGTCCCCGGCACGCCGCAGGCCAGCATGCAGGCCGTCTTCACCGCCATCGAGGCGGAGCTGTAGGGGTTTCTGCGCCCGCTAGGTGTTCGCTGGGTGTTCGCTGGGCACCACATTCCTTTGCGAAAAGTCCGCGACCTGGGAAAATACACGCCCTCCGAGCCGAAATGCCGGGATTTGGTGCACTGATCTCGCACCACCTGAAATAGTTCCCACGAGCGTAAAATGTCTGCGTAACCATGAATTCTTGCATCAATCTTACCGAGAACAGTTCTTCCCATTAGTTCCCCTGTTCTCGAAGCTGTAGTCCTGGACCTTCACGAAGATATGCAATTGTCGGAATGTGAAGGAGCATGAACATCATGACCCATGAACAGAATAAACCGAGCAGCATGCTCAAAAATGGCCACACCACAACAGCATTCCCGTTAAGGGCAGCTGCAGATACAAAGGAACAAACCAAACCACTAATAATTACGGGAACTAATGCAGCAAAGGTGGCGGCCACGGACATTGCAAAACTCTCAGCAATGATGAGAGTACGAACCTGCTGCGCAGACATACCGGCTGCTTGAAGCAAAGCAATTTCCCGCCCTCGGCCACGAGCTGATAACGAAACCACAGCTGCACTTGTGGAAAGCATTGACACGATGACAACGGCAACGATAGTCCACACATCGGTTAAATTCGTTGACGTTCCAGGTTGAAGGATCTGAGTCATGGCGGCTACAGAACGCACGGCGCATAACAATAAACCAATTCCACCCAAACCGGCAGCTAGGGGAGCGATCGTAGTTGCGTTGATTTGCGCTCGATCTGCAGCAGCGCGTGTCCCCAATGCCGGGATCACTAATCCTAGATATTCGAATGCCTTATGAAGGGCCCAGAAAACGAATCTGACAATCTCAGGGCAAAGGAGATATACCGAAAATAGAGCAGAAATACCTGCATTTACACTGAGGTTAAACATTGATCCTGGGCTAGTGGAGCCAAGTTGGAGAGCAAACTTAGAGGCCACTACGAGGGCTACCGCGACCATGAAGAAGAACAGCCCGAAACACACTCTAATGAGTGATGATTTAACACTTTGGTTAGTTTGATTAGAGGTACGGAGAGCAATACCGGGTTGGATATGTGACGCCCGCCGTGCGGGAATAATCCCACCGATCAACGTTGTGAGTAAACTGGCGATGATTATTGCCACAGGAGACCACGGAGCGATAGTAAAACGTGGCAGTTCAACCGATGCTGACACTTCTGAGTTGAAAGCCGGTATCGCCCAGAAGCTCAAGATTGAAGAAACGATTGCACCCGAGGTTGCGCCACAAAGGCTCACGAGAAGTAAAACGAGCAAAGTGGACAGGAATACAGCTCGGGGAGATGCCCCAAGGAGAAGCCAGAGGGCGTGAGAGTGGCGGGTTGACTGGACGCTCGCATGCCCTACCACAGTGAGAGCTACCCAAGAAACGAGGGCAATAACGGTGTAGATGGTTACGGAAAGAATTTGAAACTCTGCGAGGGGAACACCCGCATCAGCGACAGCATCGCGGAATGATGGCGCCATCGTCCAAGCAAACTGATGGATACATAAACCAAGCATCGTGGATATGACTGAAACCACAGCAATGGCAGGTGCCCATTGTTTCCATTCGTCGGCGAACATTCGCAGGACATAGCGTTGCATTTGATTACTCTCCGACGTTAGACATGAGCTCTAATAGCTCCTGGCTAGTACTCCGACCGACAGTTTGAACAATGCGCCCATCGCGCATCACAACAACGGTGTCAGCCAAGGTCGCGGCTTCTAAATCGTGGGTAACCATCACAATCATTTGTCCCTCATCCGCCATTCGTCGGAGGGTATGGAGGACAATTTCCGTGCTTTGAGAATCTAAGGCACCTGTTGGCTCATCAGCGAAAACAATGTCGGGACGTCGAGCCAAAGCTCGACATAATGCCGTTCGTTGCTGTTCACCTCCAGATAAAGTTCGAGCAGGTGCATTGCACCTATGGCTAAGGTTGAATGATTCTATGAGCTCGTTAATAACGTCTTGAGGTATTTTTTCCCGGTCGAGCTGGAAGGGGAGCATAATGTTCTCCTCCACCGTAAGAAAAGGAACAAGATTGTACTGCTGAAAAACAAACCCTATTTTTGTACGCAGCATGCGTGCTCGTTTGTTAGCCGATAGACGATAAATATCTTGCTCATCGACGGTGACCGACCCTGAAGTCGGTTCATCTAAACCGCTCAGGCACATCAGCAGCGATGTTTTACCGGAACCTGAATGTCCCACTATCGCTGTCAAACCACCTCCACGAAGATTAAGGTCACAACCGCAGAGAACCTCAGCTGCATTCGGTCCCGATTCTACAATCCGTCGGAGGTTTTTGGCTCTAAGTGTGGTGGTCAAGGGCGTTTTCCTCAAGATAGAATGAACACTATTATGGATGGTGGCCGTGGTACTGAACGTACGTTCATTTCCAGTACCACGGCCACTTTGGTAAGTAATTTAGCAGTTTCCCCAGCACAGGACAACACCGATCTGGGGAAACGCAATCCCTCCAAATGAAAAACCTCGAATTTGGGGGTTAAGCGACAAAATGTGTGCTTTTTGCATATGGATTCCCGGCCCTGCCTGGGCCTACGGCGGGAAAGTGCTCGTTGAATCGGGATTCCCGACCGTAGACTGGAAGGTCCACCACTTCAGGCGTCGGATGTGCTAAAGGGGCAGACTGTTGAACCAGCCTGCAGCCAACTCAGCACGGAAAAGAAAACACAACAGGCCCATGGCCGGTCATGCGGACTCACCACCGCAACAATGGACGCCACCAGCGAGCAATCATGGACGGTGGTACTTCCTGCAGGTCCAGCACCACGATGCCCCTCTGGCGTTCGCAGCCGAGCAAGACTTTGGGCGCGCAGACTTTACACACGCCCGCCAGTTGCATGTGTGAGCGGTATCAAGCCAACTCGCCCGACGACCGACCGCAAGTCTGCGACACCGACTTCAACCCCTCCTGGGACATCCGACATGGCTGGGTAGTACGGCCATAACCCCAGCACAACACCCACGGCCCATTCATCCCGAGCCCCGAAAAAGCACACATATTGTCGCTTAAGTCGACACGCCGAGAAAAGCACACATTTTGTCGCTTAACCCGAATTTGGTGCGCCAGCCCAACAGAAAGCCAAAGCATAGCCCAGAAAACGAAAAATACCCTCCCCGACTCCTCGGAAAGGGCCTTTGACCTGGTGCGCCATGACGGGCTCGAACCGCCGACCTACTGGGTGTAAACCAGTTGCTCTTCCAGCTGAGCTAACGGCGCGCTGGGTAGAGACTTTAACAAAGCTTCTACCGATCGCAAAATTAACAACAAACGGGCAGGTAAACGCCTATTTTGGTACACCTGCGGAGCGGAGGCAGGAGCCTTGCCATTCGCCGAAGCGGTCGGCGGTGGTTTGGACCAGGCCGGCGAGTTGGGCGGATTCGGAGATGACGCCGGGTTGTACGCCGCCGGGCTTGGAGGCGCCTGGGGTCATGAGCCAGATGCGGGCGTTGTCGTCGAGGTTGCGGGAGCAGTCGACGAGGACGTCGACAAGGTCGCCGTCGTCTTCGCGGTACCAGAGCAGGATCATGTCGCAGAGGTCTTGTGCGTCTTCGTCGAGGAGTTGGTCGCCGATGCGGTCTTCGATCGCTTCGGAGATGGTTGCGTCGGCGTCGTCGTCCCAACCGATTTCTTGGACGATTTCGCCTTGATTGACCCCTAGTCGGTCAGCGTATGTATCGACACCGTTGGCGCCCAACGTTCTTATTCCTCCCAATGAGATGAGTGTTGTATGCAAATATGCCGTTTAGTTTACATCTGCGGGTTACACATTACCGGACAAATATGCGACGGCCTCCGGGGGCCCTCGAGTTTTGTGACGTTCAACGCAATTGGCTGAAACCACGTATCCTGTTTTGCAGGTTTTCATTCCCGCCTGTGCCTCGCTGGTTGCAGGCCCGAAACGTTAGGAGGACGTTCCTTGGCTGAACACAATAATGACTCCAACATCCCGTTGATCCGCGAGGGTGTCGCTTCGTATCTGCATGATACGGACCCGGAAGAGACCCAAGAATGGATTGACTCGTTTGATGGGATTCTGGACCAGTCCACGCCGGAGCGTGCTCGATTTTTGATGCTGCGCCTGTTGGAGCGGGCGTCGGCGAAGCGGGTGGATTTGCCTGCGTTGTCGTCGACGGATTTCGTGAATACGATTCCGACGAAGATGGAGCCGGAGTTCCCTGGTGATGAGCAGATTGAGAAGCGCTACCGCCGTTGGATGCGTTGGAACGCGGCGATCATGGTGCACCGCGCGCAGCGTCCGGGTGTGAAGGTTGGCGGCCATATTTCCTCGTATGCGTCGGCGGCGGCGTTGTATGAGGTTGGTTTTAATCACTTCTTCCACGGCAAGGACGCTGAGCAGGGCGGCGACCAGATTTTCTACCAGGGTCATGCTTCCCCGGGCATGTACGCGCGTGCGTTCCTGGAGGGTCGTCTGACTGAGGATGATCTGGATGGTTTCCGTCAGGAGCATTCGCGTCCGCAGGGTGGTCTGCCGTCGTACCCGCACCCACACGGTATGAAGGACTTCTGGGAGTTCCCGACGGTGTCGATGGGCTTGGGCCCAATGAACGCCATTTACCAGGCTCGCTTTAACAAGTACTTGCAGGATCGCGGTATTAAGGACACGGATCAGCAGCACGTGTGGGCGTTCCTCGGCGACGGCGAGATGGACGAGCCGGAGTCGCGCGGTCTACTGCACATGGCGTCGCTGTACGGCCTGGATAACTTGACCTTCGTGGTCAACTGCAACTTGCAGCGTCTCGACGGCCCCGTCCGCGGCAACGGCCAGATCATCCAGGAGCTGGAGGCCTTCTTCATTGGCGCTGGCTGGAATGTGATCAAGGTTGTGTGGGGCCGCGAGTGGGATGAGCTGCTGGAGAAGGACAAGGACGGTGCGCTGGTCCACGTCATGAATACCACTCCGGATGGTGATTACCAGACGTTTAAGGCCAATGATGGCGCGTTTGTGCGCGAGCACTTCTTCGGCCGCGACGAGCGGACGCTGAAGCTGGTCGAGGACATGTCGGATGAGGAGATCTGGGCGCTGCGCCGCGGCGGCCACGACTACCGCAAGATCTATGCGGCGTACAAGCGTGCGCTGGAGACCAAGGGCAAGCCGACGGTCATTTTGGCGCACACGATTAAGGGCTACGGCCTGGGCCACAACTTTGAGGGTCGTAACGCGACGCACCAGATGAAGAACCTCACGCTGGAGGACCTGAAGCGCTTCCGCGACAAGCAGGGCGTGCCGATCAGCGACGAGGAGCTGGAGAAGGATCCGTACCTGCCGCCGTACTACCACCCGGGCGAGGACGCTCCGGAGATCAAGTACTTGAAGGAGCGCCGCGAGGAGCTCGGCGGGTACCTGCCGGAGCGTCGTGTGAAGTTCACGCCGCTGGAGCAGCAGCAGGACTTCGAGAAGGCCTACAAGGCTATGTTCAAGGACTCGGGTAAGCAGGAAGTTGCCACGACGATGGCGCTGGTGCGTACCTTTAAGGCGTTGATGCGTGATAAGGAGATCGGGAAGCGAGTGGTGCCGATCATTCCGGATGAGGCGCGCACGTTCGGCCTGGACTCCTGGTTCCCTACCCTGAAGATTTACAACCCGCAGGGCCAGAACTACGTCCCAGTGGACCACGACTTGCAGCTGTCTTACCGTGAGGCGACGGACGGCCAGCTCCTGCACGAGGGCATCAACGAGGACGGTTCCTCGGCGTCCTTCATCGCGGCCGGTACGTCCTATGCGACGCACGGCGAGCCGATGATCCCGATGTACATCTTCTACTCGATGTTCGGTTTCCAGCGCACGGGCGACAACTTCTGGGCCGCTGGCGACCAGATGGCGCGCGGTTTCATCATCGGCGCGACTGCTGGCCGCACCACCCTGTTTGGTGAGGGCTTGCAGCATATGGATGGTCATTCGCCGATTTTGGCGTCGACAAATCCGGCGGTGGTCACCTACGATCCTGCCTTTGCGTACGAGATGCCGTACCTGATTTCCAAGGGCATCGAGCGCATGTACGGCGACGGCCACGGCGAGGACGTGATGTACTACATCACCGTCTACAACGAGCCGACGCACCAGCCGGCGCGCCCGGAGAACCTCGACGTTGAGGGCCTGCACAAGGGCATCTACCTGTTCGACGAAGGCGAGAAGCACGAGCACAACGTGTCGCTGCTTGCTTCCGGCATTGGTATGCAGCAGGCGCTTCGCGCGCAGAAGATCCTGCAGGAGAACTACAACGTGGGCGCCTCGGTGTACTCGGTGACCTCCTGGGTGGAGTGCGCGCGCGACGGTGCGCGTGTGGCCAACGAGCAGCTGCTGCACCCGGGTGAGGACGTCGGCGAGGCGTTCGTCACCCGTCAGCTGAAGCAGACGGAGGGCCCGTACGTTGCGACGTCCGACTTCGCCACGGACCTGCAAGAGCAGATCCGCCCGTACGTGCCGGGCCAGTACTTGGTGCTTGGTGCGGATGGGTTCGGTTTCTCGGATACGCGTGAGTCGGCACGCCGCTACTTCAATATTGACGCCGAGTCGATGGTGGTTGCGGCGCTGATGGGCCTGGCGAACGAGGGCAAGATCGAGATGGATGTTGCCGCGCAGGCCGCGAAGGACCTGAAGATCGACGACCCAACCGAAGCCTAAGGGCTAGCGCGGGAGGTACGGGGCGAGCGCCGGAATGTTCGGCGCCAACGCTGCGAACAGCGCCCCGACCACCGCGAGCGTAGAGAGCACCCCTAGCGTGATGACGAGCGCCCTCGAACCCGAGGAGCCGTTCGAGTCCGCTGGGGGTGTTTGTGGTTGCGCCGGTGCTGGTAGGTTGGGGCCGTCGTGGTTGAGCCGGAGGTCAGCGGTGCGGGTCGTGCCGTCTTCGAAGGTGGCGCGGACTTCGACGGTCGAGGGGGTGCGTGCGGCGTCGGTGGCGGTGCCGCTGACGGTGCCGGTGACGGGGTCGATGGAGAGGTCCCACCCGGCTGGTGGGTCGATGAGCTCGAACTTCGCGTCGGTGGGGAGTTCGACGCGATCGCGAAGGTTGAACGGCGTCGCTGTGAACGATGTGCCGTGGGCGACCTCGACTGGTTTGTAGACGGGTTCGTAGATCAGGCGCTGGTCGGCAACGAGCGAGACCGGCACGCTGATGTACTCCGTAGTCCCGTCTGGGTATTTCACACCGATGTCGAGTTTGCGGGTGTTTTCGCCGCGCTGGACGGTGGTGCAACTCGGTGCGTAGAGCTGCCCGGCTTCGACTTGGTCGCAGTTGAAGAACTGGAGGCGCACGACAAGGGTCGTGTCGTTTTCGATCGTGGCAACGATGGGCACCCCTTGCGTTTCTCCCCGCCGGCGACCCAGAACGTTGTCCCCTCCGGCGCTCCGGTCGGGGTGAAACGTGTGCTCTCCGTGTAGAGCTGACCTGGGACCAGCGGTACGTAGCGGGGCTCGGTGTGGAAGCTCGGCTGGTAGCGGTCGGCGTCCGTCACGTCAGCGGCCACTGCCAGCGGGGCGCAGGCGATGGCGCAGGTTGCGGCGGTGGTGGCGGCGAGCAATTTGTAATTCATGAGTTACTTCACGTCTTCGGTAATGCGTTGGATGAGTCGGTTGATGGCGGTGCTGACGGCGCCGGGGGCGTCGAGAGGCGGCATGTGGCCGCTTTCGGGCAGCACCTGCATGTAGGCGCGCGGCCAGATCTCGTGGAGTTTCGCGCTCTGGGACACCGGGGTGACGGCGTCGTGGTCGCCGACGAGGATGTAGCCGGGGATGGTGCCAAGCACCTCGCCGGCGTCGAGTTCCGAGTGGTGCAGCAGATCCTCGAAGTAGCCGGCGTAGGTTTCCAGCGGGGTTTCGCGGATCATGGCGGCGTGGAACTGCACCAGCTGGTAGCTCATCGGCCGGAAGTAGAACCCCAGTGCGAGGATCGGGGTGAGCATGTCGGTGACGACTTGCCGCACGCCTTCCGCGAAGTGCGGGGTCACGGCGACGACGCCTTCGATGAAGCGCCCGATCGGCCCGGCGAGGATCTGTGGCAGGCCCTGGACGGTGAATGGTTCGACCGCGCTGGAAATCTGCACCGAGCCGGCGAGATTGAATTCGTGGTGGTAGCGCCGCATCATCGAAAGCGAAATCGGCCCGCCGAGCGAGTGCCCGACCACGATGGCGGGTCCGCGCACGTTGCGCTCACGCATGACGGCGGCGACGTCGTCGGCGGCGGCGTCGATAGTTAAAAGCTCGGGGTCGACTTTGCCGGTCTGCCCGTGCCCGCGCAGGTCAAGCAGCAGTTGGCGCACGCCGTGGCCTGCGACGTCTTCGGTTTGCAGGAAGAATTCTTCGGCGGCGATGTTGAAGCCGTGGATGTAGACGACGGTGACGGCATCGGGGTCCTCGGGGCCGAGTTCGTACCAGTGGATGTTGATGCGCTCTCCCCCGGCGTCGACTTCAAGGACGCCCTCGCGGTCGGGCTTGAGCCCGTACTCGCCGTCGCCGGTGTGCAGCGCCTCGCGCGTCGCAATGAGCTGGCGGCGCGCTTTGGGCGTGAGCGATCGGAGGTAGGCAACTGTTTGCAGCATGCTTCCACCTTATTATGTGGGTATGGAACTCTCACAACGCCTAGATTTAAGCGCCCTCAAGCTTGACGACGCCCCCTCCGACCCCACCACGAACACCGAGGATGCCTCCGCGTTCGCTCAGCTCACGCGCCTCATTGAGCGCGTGACCGGCGAGGACTCTGAAGCGCTGGACCGGGAGACCACGCTGGATGGCGCCGGGGTGGCGTCGTTAGATCGTATCGAGCTTGCGGTGCGCATCGAGCAAGAGCTTGGCGTGCCGATTGATGAGGAAACCTACCGGCAGCACTCGACGCTGGGTGAGCTCAGCGCCTACATTGAAGGGCACGAGGACTACAAAGGAGCGTAACGTGACTATTTCCTATCTCACCGACATGGACGGCGTGCTGCACAAGGAAGGGCAGATGATTCCCGGCGCGGACGCCTTCATTCAGCGCCTGCACGAGGAATCGATTCCGTTTATGGTGCTGACGAACAACTCGATGCAAACCCCGCGGGACCTTTCGGCGAAGCTGGTCCGGATGGGCTTGCAGATTGAGCCGGAGCGGATCTGGACGTCCGCGACTGCCACGGCAACCTTCCTGTCGCAGCAGGTCGGCGAGGGCTCGGCATATGTGATTGGTGAGGCCGGGATGACCACGGCACTGCACGAGGCCGGGTGGATCCTGACGGACCAGGATCCGGACTTTGTGGTGCTGGGTGAGACGCGCACCTATTCGTTTGAAGCAATCACGACGGCTTGCAACCTGATTCTGAAGGGTGCCCGGTTTATCGGCACGAATCCGGATCTGACGGGCCCCGGCCCGAACGGCATTCTCCCGGCGACGGGCGCGGTGGCTGCGATGATTACGTCGGTGACTGGGATGGAGCCGTACTACGTGGGCAAGCCGAATCCGGTGATGATGCGCTCGGCGCTGAACAATATCGGCGCGCACTCGGAGCACACGGTCATGATTGGTGACCGGATGGATACGGACGTGAAGTCCGGCCTGGAGGCCGGCATGCGCACACTGCTGGTGCGCACGGGAATTTCGGATGACGCCGAGATCGCCCGCTACCCGTACCGGCCAACGAAGGTGATCGATTCCGTTGCCCAGCTTGTGGACGTCATCACCGATCCTTTCGGCGACGGCGCGTATAGCTAGCCCTATCCTGCCGCTTCGACGCTGGCGCTGAAGCCGTACTCGGCGGCTAGCGCCGCGAGCGCGTCTGCGAAGCTGCGCGTGACGTCCGGGGTCGCGAGGAAGGTTTCGCGGCACTGGTAGGTGCCAGTGCTGTCCCGGCGCCAGCGGGTGAACCAGGCGTCGTCCCAGAGTGCTTCGGGGTTGACGGGCGCGTCCGGGAGCATGAGCAGGAGTTCTTCGACGTGCATGCGCGCTGCGGCGGGCATGTCCTGGATGCTCATGACGGAGGTCGTCGGCGCGGCGCAGACAGAGCGCCACGTACGCGGGGCAACGAGAGTTGTTGTCATTGTGGGGACCCTTCTGTGTGTGACAGTGCGGCGCACGCGCCCGGTGACTAGTCGGTTCCGCACCCGCTGACTAGGCGGGCACATCTTCGTGCGAGACGAGGTTCGTCTTCCCCAACGGCCTCTCGCATCACTTTGCATGACACGAGACACACCGGGCAACCCTCAACAACTGGTTGATCCCCCTGTTTACTGAAGCTCTACTTGAGGGTCAGGAGCTACCTGGCTGCTACCCCAGTGCCTTGACAGCGTCGAGCACCATGGACCAGAACCGCTCGGCGTCGAGCTTCGTGGCCACGGAGGTGTGGCAGTCGGCGGGCGCGGGGCTGCGGAAGTCCGCCACGGTGCGGCCGGTGGTGAGCAGGCCGTGCGTCTCGACGTCCACCGGTACCTTGACCGTCTCCACCACAGTTGGGTCGATGAGGTAGGCGACGCAGCACGGGTCGTGGACTGGCGGGTCGTCGAACCCCTGGGCGTCCTGGTAATTCTTCCGGAACGCACCGAAGAGCCCGACCACGAAGTCGCCGACATTCGTGCCCAGCGCAGCGAACTGCTCCTCGACCTCTTTGGTTGCCAGCGCCTGATGCGTCAGGTCCAGGCCGACCATGACGACGGGCCACTGCTCGTTGAAGACGATATGGGCGGCTTCCGGGTCGACGATGATGTTGAACTCTGCGCTCGCAGTCCAGTTCCCAGCGCCGTAGGCTCCGCCCATCAGCACGACTTCTTTGACGCGCTCGACGATGCGCGGCTCGAGCCGGGCTGCAAGCGCGATGTTAGTCAACGGGCCGGTTGGTACCAGGGTGACGGTCCCGGCGGGCTCGCTCATGATCGTGTCGATGATGAACTGCACACCGTGCGTCTCCTGCACCGACAGCGCCGGCTCGGGAAGCTCGAAGCCGTGGATTTCCATGCCGGTGTCGCCGTGGATGCCCTCGGCGGTTTCTACCTCGCGCAGGATCGGCCGGGTCGCGCCCGCGTACAGCGGAACGTCCGTGAGCTTTGCGACGGTCAGCACCTGCGCCGCGTTACGCGTGACCTTCTCCAGCGTGTGGTTGCCACCGACGGTGGTCACGCCTAGGAGTTCAATGTTTGGGTTTCCGGCTGCGAGCAGGATGGCCACGGCGTCGTCGTGGCCTGGGTCGCAGTCGAGGATGATCTTGGTTGTCATTTACTGCACCTTCTTTCGTGCCGCGTCTTCTGCGGCGATCGTGTCCGGAAGCGATTCGGGGCGCGGGATGAGGAACGACGTGCAGAACGCGCCGATGAGCAGGACTGCGCCCGCGATCATGCCGGCGCGGTAGCCGCCGTTCTGGTCGGCGAACGTGGCCACCACCGCGAAGATCACGGTGAAGGAGATACCGGCGCCCAGGTTGAACGCGCCCGCGTTCAGGCCAGGCAGGTAGCCCTGGTTCGTCTTCGGCGCCAGCACCACGTGCAGCGACCCGAGCATGATGTTCGCGATACCCGCGTAGGTCACACCAGCGGCAACCGACAGCGCCAGCAGCAGGCCCTTCGTCGGGTTGGACACCACGAACGTGCCGAAGACCACCGACAGGAACGCACCGGCGATACCGATCTGCAGCATGAGCTTGTAGCCCACCCGCCCGGCACAGAACCCGGCGATCGGGCCAAACACCAGGCCGGCCAGCGCGTACGGGGTCAGCGTCCACCAGGACACCACGCCCGCCGACATCCCCGGCCCGAACGTTTCGTCCTGGGCAAGGTTCGGGACCAGGCCGTTCATCACGGCGAAAATGCCGGTCATGGTCAGGGTGGTCGTCGTCAAGAGTGCCCACGTGCGCCGCTCCTTGAGCAGGTGCGGGGCGACGAGCGGGTGCTCCGTGGAGGACTCGATGCGCCAGAACACCACCAGCGCCACCGCGCCGACCGCGAGTAGGACAATGACCATGAACCAGTTCGCGGCGGCCAACGCACCGGCCTCGTTCAGCGCGGTCAGGATCGCGCCGACAGCCACGACCAGCGGGACCACACCCTTCCAGTCCATGGCGTAGCCGGCGTCGGACTTCGTCTCACGCACACCAAAGTGCACGGCGAACACCGCCACGACCGCGAAGGCGCCGATGACCCAGAACAGGGAACGGAAGCCGAAGGCGGCTGTGAGCCAGCCGCCCATGATGGCGTCGATACCCGCGATACCACCGTTAATCGAGGTCAAGATGCCAATCAGCAGCGCGAACTGTTTCTCTTCGCGCACCTCCTGGCGCAGCATCACGGACGTCAGCGCGACCGTCGGCCCCGACACGCCCTGAATGACGCGCCCGATGAACAGCATGGTGACATTCGCCGCCAGCGCCGCAACCACCGAGCCAATCGCGGTGACCACCATCATGCCCACCAGCACTTTTCGACGCCCAATTAAATCTCCCCACCGCGGCATAAACAGGGAAAACAGGGCCGCAGCGGTAAAGAACGCGGTCTGCGTCAACCCGATCTGGGAAGTGGTGGCGTCGAGTTCGCGCTCCATCGTCGCCAGCGCGGGCGCCAGCATGGACGCGTTCAGCTGGAACGCGAAGACGGCGGTTAACAGGGCAAGCATGAGTGGCCAAACCTGGCCGGGCGGCAGGCGGTGGCCTGCTTCCGGGGGTGGCGTGTGTGTATCGTGCATGCCCCCGAGTCTAAAGCAGGGCGTTCCAGATGGCAGTGTTCGTTTCCTGCCACAAGGGCTTCGCCCACTCGCCGAACTGCTCGTCAGTGAGCGCGACCATGGCTTGGCCCTGCGCAACCCACAGATAGGTCCCCGCCATACCGAAATGCCCCACCGTGTCGGCCGGCATGGTGTCCCCCGTCCAATGGGGGGACTTCTCCCCCTTAATCTCAAATCCGAGACCCCACGGGCATGGCTTTTGCATCCCGTAGCCGGGCACTACCCCACGCAAGTCCCCGAACTGGTTGCGGAACGCCTCCGCGACGGTGTCTGGGTGCAGCAGTGTGGGCTGCAGCAGTTCCGCGGCGAACTTGCTCAGGTCTGCGACGCTCGCGCGCGCCCCGTGGCCCGCGGAGCCCTCCAGCACCGCCGTTTCCATCCCGAGCGGCGCAAAGACCCCCTCGTGCAGGTACTCCGGAAATGCGATGCCGGTGGTTTCCTCCACGAAGTCCGCAAGAATTTCGTAGCCCGCCGAGGAGTAAATCCGCCGCTCCCCGACTGGCTTCTGCGGGCGCCTGCTATCGAAGCCGACGCCGCTGGCGTGCGACAGCAGGTGCCGCACCATCGATGCCTCCGGCCCGCACGGGGTGTCCAGCTCGAAGGCGCCTTCCTCCACCGCCAGCAGCACCCCGTACGCGGCGAGCAGCTTGGTCACGCTCGCCAGTTCAAACACACGGTGCTGGTCCCCGTAGGTTTCTTCACACTTACCGACGAGCGCCGCCGCGCAGTGTTTCACAGGCCAGGATGCAAGGTGCTCTTCTAAAATCATGCCCACATGATAGCTAGTCGCGCACCCATTCGACGCGCACTTCGTAGTCCTGCATCGCCGTGCCCTGTTTGAGCGCCTCCGCGTGCGAGGTCATGAGCTCCTCCACTCGCGTGTGCGCGCGATCCAGCAACCCCTCCTTAACCGCGCGATCCGCCGCACGCGTCTTCTCCTCGGCGAGGAAGCCGGTGACGTCCTCCACCTTGACCTGGTTGAGCGGGTTCATCGACTGCTTGTACACCTGCACGCTCTTATCGTCGATCTCCGAGGAGGTCACGCTCACCTCTGGGACTCGCACCGTGATGGTCTGGGCGGCGTCGTCAACCTTGACACCGATCGCCTCGACGTCCGCGATGCCCGCCTTGACGGTCCCGCTGTAGCGCAGCAAGAAGTTGCGCCCGGTCAGCGGCACCTTCACGCCTGCAAGCTCAAGCCCCTTGTTGTCGTAGTTGCCCACGTTCGAGTACGCATACTCCTCAACCGAGAGCTCCCCCACCTGCCTAAACGACGCCCCTATCGACGCCTCACCGATCTCCTCCCGACCGACCTGCAGGCCGTTCGGGACCACAAACTTCAACACCGCGAGCGCGGTGACCAACGCAATCACCAGCGCAGTAAGCACCAGCGCGCCTACTCGAAATCCTCTTTTTTCCACGCTGCAAGACTACAGCGGCACGTTACCGCCCGATCTCATCGGGGGCACAGACCCGGATCTTGTCAACAAACTGCTGTGGCGCACCGCGGCCTCGCAGCGCGTCACCGTTGTAGCACGCGGAGTTCAGCCCGCGCTTCGACGTCCCAACCGGCAGCAGCGCCACCCAGCGATCCCCCTTGCGCTCAAACGGCACAATCCAATCCAACTGCTTCTGCCCCGCCACGGCCCACTGACCCTCGCAGTACAGCACGGTCGTCCCGGTCACGCCTGGCCAGCCCGGCATCGCCGCATCAAAGGCCTGCGGAGAGCACCTATTTATCGACGCCCCTCCGAAGCCCAACGCCGCCAACCCCGGCACCGTCGAAGACAACCCCGTCAACCCAGCAACCACTTTCGGGTCCACGTTCGGGATCAGCCCCTGCGACACCGCGAACGCAGCGCCCGCACCAACAGCGGCCAGGACACCAAGCGTGATCCCCGCAATTGCAGCCGGGCTCAGTTCCTCGCCGTCGGAGCTGCCGGAGCTGCCGTCCTTCGTTGTCGTCTGCTGCGCCCCTTGCGCATTCCCGTCCGCCGAGTTCTCCTCCGACCACGCGACAGGCGCCTGGACGGCCGTCACGGACACAGCCGAAGCTACAGTGAGTGCAAGCAGTGAGTGTTTCATAGCGACCACCCTAGTCTTGCGAATCTTTGATGTCTACGAAACATGCCCCGACCTGGCGATTTTTCTATTTCCAACATCCGGGTTAAAGTATTGCTCGTTGCTTTCAAGCACATATTCCTCCATAGCTCAGTTGGCAGAGCATTCGACTGTTAATCGAAGGGTCACTGGTTCGAGCCCAGTTGGAGGAGCAACCACAACCCGAGGCATATGCCTCGGGTTTTTGCGTTTCTGGTTGCTGCGGTCTTGACCACGCTGATCCCGTCGATCTCTTTCGGCCCCCGACCGGAGCGGCTTAAGGGACATTTTGTGTGTAACTAGCCGCGTCCAGCCCACCCTCTTCTCACGCCTAAGCTGGGGTTCCACTGATGATCAATGCCGGTATCGAATTCTTTCGGCCCGTCGACCTCTTCCCGTCGACCTACTCCGGTTTACCAACGCAGGTCAGCGCAAAATCGGCAAAATAGCCCCAAAATCATCCAAATCACCGCTGACCTGGGTTGGTCGACGCAATGAGGTCGACCGGAACCCCCGAGCGCCTCTATGCGACCAGAATTGTGCACGTCAAGGGCTTTGCTCGTCCCCCTGGC
This sequence comes from Corynebacterium sp. UMB2355A, assembly GCF_033877495.1. Lineage (NCBI taxonomy): Bacteria > Bacillati > Actinomycetota > Actinomycetes > Mycobacteriales > Corynebacteriaceae > Corynebacterium > Corynebacterium sp. UMB2355A. The sequence goes on from NZ_CP138855.1 coordinate 566,624, forward strand.
TATATGCGACCGCCCAACGCACAGGCGGCTGGTTCTAGTCCCCCCTAGAGCACTCGATCTCGCTGGGGTCCCTGCGCTACCCGCAGACTTCATACCACACACCAGACGTCATTTGGTGTTGGTTTCTCGAAACGGGCGAATGGAACTGTTTTGAAAACCATATCTGGTTGCTGGCCGAGGTCATCCCGGGAAACCGGATAGATTTACACACACAAAATGTCCCTTAAGCCCCCAAGTTATGAATTCCCGCTTTTTGCAGGTCCAAGAATCTCTATCACTAGAGGATCGACCTCCCCCTTGGCACTCGTCAACAGCGCAAGGCGTGCCAACCTTGTTTTCGCGTCATCGGTGTCCTGGAAAACAGTGCGCTCATCATTCGCGTACGGAAGCACGCGCTTGCGGCGAAAAAGTCCCATAGTGTGCATGCTAATTTCCTTTGAACTCGAGCCGAAATATGGATTTTCAGTCTACTCGCAAAGACTTCAATGCCGAGTTCATTATGCTGTTGATTAGTTTGCGCTCTTCGTCGTTAGGGATGTTTGAGTTCAAATGCGCCACTAGAATCTCGGACATGGTTCAATCTCATGATGATTCCGAGCGTCAATCAGCCTATCGACGATCCACTCGGTTCTGTGCCACCATTCTTGAACGTTGGCAACTTCAAGCGTTCGAATAACTCCGCGCAACGCAACTATCGACGCAAAGATTGGTGTCGCGGCACCGATTGCATTTGTAGCGGTGAAGTCCCAACCATCGATCATCACGGCAGCAGCAAATATACCCAAAAAGATGAAATATGCGATCCTCAAACTAATTTGGAGGATCGCGCCTTCCATAACCCCCATACGTCTAAAGATAGTGTATGAACGCACGCCCCGCCAGTTACACCACTGTGCCTGGACCCGTCGGTGCCACCGCCGAAGTTCGCTGGCTGGAGCGAGCACCCCATCTCACAGCAGACGCAATTCTGTTCACAAAATCCCGAGTCAGTTTTCGACGAGTACTCCGACCTCACCGCATCCCACCACGCCCATCCCAACCAAGACCACCCCACCCCGGCTATATTGCTTCAAATGTCCAGAAGTTCGCATCGTGTCACGCTCGCGGATATCGCGAAGCATCTCGGCGTCTCCACTGCCACGGTAAGCCTCGCACTAAACGGCAAACCCGGTTCGCGCATTCCGGAAGAGACAGTGCGGAGGGTCCGGGAGGCGGCCCGCGAGCTGGGCTAACGCCCAAACACCTTGGCGCGGGTTTGAAGACTGGGCGCCCGCACTACGCTGCTTTTGGGTATCGGCGTGATGTTCGTCCGCATTTTCCTCTGCGCGGCGTTTACCGGCCCGGTGTTGATTAGTATCGCGAAGATGCTGCACGCGTTTGAGGTTCCGCTGTGCATCCTGGCTATCTTCAAGTACTTCGCTATTCACTTCAACAAGGCACTCTCCGCGACCCTGTACCTGGTGGCATTCCAGCTGTCTTCGCAACTCGGCAACGTGATCCTGTCCACCCCGCTGGGCTCGCTCCGTGACCAGATTGGTTACCAGCCAACGTTCTTCGTCATCTCCGGCGTGGTTTTCCTCGCTGGTGTGATCGCGGTGTTCGCGCTGAAACGCGACGATGAATGTTTTCTCAAAACGGTCGAATGGGACTGTCTTGAAAACCATATCGTGATGTTGGGCGAGGTCATCCCGGTAAGCCGGTTAGATTTATACACACAAAATGTCCCTTAAGCCGTGGTCACCTGGATGGGCGTCCGAAAGAATTCGATACCGGCATTGATCATCAGTGGAACCCCAGCTTAGGCGTGAGAAAAGGGTGGGCCGGACGCGGCTAGTTACACACAAAATGTCTCTTATCGCGACACGCCGTATTTACGCACAAAATGTCCCTTAAGCCAAAACATAGAGAAGCTGGCTATCTCACCTATCGGGGTAAGAAGTCCTCCCCTGGAGGACTTGTCGCCAGCGTTGCCTTGATAATAACCAATGCTGTTCACCGATTCAAGAGTTTTATGTGATGGTTCATGCACAGACCGCTTGGCCTTATCCACCTGCCTGACATCGCCCCCGAACTCCAGGTGTACGCGCACCTCTCGCTGACGGGGATGGCTCGGCCTCATGCCGCGGACAAGCGCTTGGTGTAAACGAGGAACTACTCAAACAAGGTGAAGCCTCCATTGACGAACCCAGAGGAAGTCTTGCAAGATAGAGAATTTGCGAAATGACATGTAAAGAACTCTTACAAAAGCCAGCGGGGTTACCCGCAGATCGTGGACACGTAATGTAACTACCGGGTGCGAAATAGCTGCCGCAGATAAAGACCTGATCGTATACGCGATACTGGTCTGTCACGCTGGGCGCCATGATAAACCGCAACAGTTGAAACCACCTGGTTAAGCTGTGTCTAGTCACCTTGTGTCGTGTGGCGAGGTGGTCAGCGGGTTCCCGGAGAGTATCGTCCCGGGAAACCGGATAGATTTATACACACATAATTTCCCTTAAGCCGGCTTAAGCCTAAGCCGACGCGCGCTCCGCCCCCGTCGACCTCTTCCCGTCGACCTACTCCGGTTGACCAACGCAGGTCAGCGCAAAATCAGCAATATATCCCCAAAACTATCAAAATCGCGCTGACCTGGGCTGGTCGACGCAATGAGGTCGACCGGAACAACCGAGGCATGCGCCCCCAAGTTATGAGCCCTCGTTTTCTTCTGGACCGAGAATCTCGAGCACCAGCGGATCCACGTCGTTTTTGGCACTCGTCAGCAGCGCAAGGCGTACCAACCACGCCATCCCAGCGCAACAATTCAGGTTTTTCCAATATTCATGACATGATTTACACATGAGAAAAACAACTATCACAGCAGCCCTCGCCTGCTCGCTCACGCTCGGTGTCGCGGCACCAGCACACGCCGCTCCTGAAAGCCCCGCCCCGACAACCACCACGGCCTCCAAGCCGGAGACCCCTTCAGAAGGGCTTTCCGACGGCGCCATCGCCGCCATCGCAGTCACAAGCATCCTCGCGGTGCTGGGCATCGGCGCTGGTGCTACGTTCTGGGCGGTCCAGCAGCGCATCATCCCGAATCCGCTGCCAGGCATCATCCCTGGACCACCAGCTAGGAAGCCTGCTCCGAAGCCAGCTCCCGCTCCAAAGCCAGCACCAAAACCCGCGCCTGCCCCGAAGCCCGCCCCAAAGCCTGCCCCGGCTCCGGCTCCAGTTCCGGCCCCGAAGCAGGCACCCGCGCCTTCGCACAACGGAAAAGCGCCGGCGAATGGTTATTACGCCAACTGCGCCGCAGCACGCCGCGCCGGAGTCACTCCGATTTACAGCCACGAGCCCGGCTACCGCTCCAAGCTCGACCGTGACGGCGACGGCGTCGCCTGCGAGTAGTCCCGCTCACAGCAGACGCAATTCTGTTCACAAAATCCCGACTATTCCCACGAAGGCACCTACCACCCCCATCAAGCCCACCCCACCCCGGCTATACTGCTTCAAATGTCCAGAAGTTCGCATCGTGTCACGCTCGCGGATATCGCGAAGCATCTCGGCGTCTCCACGGCCACGGTGAGCCTCGCGCTCAACGGCAAGCCCGGCTCACGCATCCCGGAGGAGACGGCGTGGAAGGTCCGGGAGGCCGCGCGCGAACTGGGCTACCGCCCGAATACGCTGGCGCGGGCACTGAAGACTGGACGCACGCACACGATTGGTTTCCTCTCCGACGAGGTCACAACTACGCGTTTCGCCTCTCCGATGATTACGGGGATTGTGGATGAGGCCGAGCGGTTGGGCCACGCGGTGATGATGGCGGAGACCGGCCACCGTTCGGATCGGTTTGCTCCGGCGTTGCGCACGTTGGAGTCGCGGAACGTGGATGGCGTTGTGGTCGGGTTGATGGCCTCGCGCGAACTCGACTTGCCGAAGACGAACTTGCCGCTCGTGATCTGCAACGGTCAGGCGGGCGATCTTCCTGCGATTTTGCCGGATGACTTTGCTGCTGGCAGGGACGCGATTGACTATTTGGTGGCGCGGGGGCACCGTTCGATTGCGTTGATCGGCAGGTTCCCAGAGGCCGCGACGCCTTCGTTCAGCATCAGCGAGCGCATGCGCGGTATCGACGCCGCCTTGGCCCATCACGGGATCCGTCTGCACGCGGAGGGCTACGCGTCGGTGTGGGAGCCGGCGTCGGGGTATGCGCGGATGTCGGAAATTCTTGACGACGATCCAGCAAACTACCCCACCGCGGTCCTCGCTGCGAATGATCGTTTGGCGTTGGGCGTGTATCAGGCGATGCAGGACGCGGGGTTGGATGTGGCGTCGTCAATTTCGGTGCTGTCCTTTGATGATGAGGATTTGGCGGCGTTGGTGCGGCCGGGGTTGACGACGTTCCGGCTGCCGTATCAGGAGATGGGTGCGCGGGCGGCGCGCATGCTGGTTGGCCTTCTGTCCGGCGAACAGCCCGAAGCCGAGAATCCCACATTGCTCCCCCTGAAAGTGGTTGAGCGTGGGAGCGTTTCCCAAGCTCGCTAAATCGTTTTAGCAACTTCCCTACCTTTCGTACACCCCCGGGATACTATGCGCTTAAAGGTTTAAGCAGGGTCGCTGCAAGGACCAAGAACGAGAAGCGCAGCACGCGCACCTGCACATATCCCTGCGAAGCCATTGTCGTGCCCGGCTACCCCCGGGCCTTACAGAAAGGACATTCGGCGATGGAGATGCTTCGATCGCAGTTTTCAAACCCCGCGTACCGCTTCGGTTCCGCCACGATTTTCTTGTTCTTCGCCGCGTGGGGAATCTGGTGGTCCTTCTACCAAATTTGGCTCACGTCTGAGTCTGGTGGCCTGCAGCTCAACGGCGCACAGGTAGGTACCGTTTACGCCATCCAAGGCGCTATCACGATGGTGCTGATGCTGGTGTACGGCGTGCTTCAGGACAAGCTTGACCTGAAACGCCCGCTAACTATTTTCATCGGCGCGAGCGCAACCCTCATTGGTCCGTTCACGCAGTTCATTTACCAGCCGCTGCTTAAGGACCACTTCATCATCGGCGCGATCCTGGGCGGCGTGGTGCTCTCAGCGGGGTTCGTGGCCGGCGCCGGATTGCTGGAAGCGTTCGTGGAGAGGATGGCGAACCGCACCGGCTTTGAGTACGGGCAGGCCCGCATGTGGGGCTCGTTCGCGTACGCAATCGTCGCACTGCTTGCAGGTATTTTCTTTACGATCAACCCGATGCTGAACTTCTGGATCGGCTCCGCGCTTGGTGCACTATTGCTGTGCACACAGCTGTTCTGGCATCCGAAGGGCACTGCGCAGGATGCCTCGATTGAGGAGGTCACGGCGAAGACTCCGCCTGTTTCAGAGATGATCGGCTTGCTCAAGGACAGCCACGTGTGGAAGGTCATCGTCATTGTGTTGTTGTCCTGGACGTTCTACTCCGTGTTTGACCAGCAGATGTTCCCAGATTTCTACACGTCTTTGTTTAGTTCCGCGGAGGTCGGCCAGCGTGCGTACGGCACGTTGAACTCGGTACAGGTCTTCCTTGAGGCGATCATGATGGGTCTGATTCCGCTGCTGATGCGTAAGGTGGGTGCCCGCAATACGCTGCTGTTGGGGATTGGCGTGATGTTCGTCCGCATTTTCCTGTGCGCCGCGTTTACCGGCCCGGTGTTGATCAGTATTGCGAAGATGCTGCACGCGTTTGAGGTTCCGCTGTGCATCCTGGCTATCTTCAAGTACTTCGCGATCCACTTCAACAAGGCGCTCTCCGCGACCCTGTACCTGGTGGCATTCCAGCTGTCTTCGCAGCTCGGCAACGTGATCCTGTCGACGCCGTTGGGCTCGCTCCGCGACCAGATTGGCTACCAGCCAACGTTCTTCGTCATCTCAGGCGTGGTCTTCGTCGCTGGTCTCATTGCGGTCTTCGCGCTCAAGCGCGACGACGAAGCCGTGGTCAACCCCGAGGAAATCCCGACTCGCTAGCCCGCAACGTTTCTAGAAAGGTTTCATCATGCAACCCCTCCGTCACACCAACGACCGCTGGTACCCCTCGTTCCACGTCGCGGCCCCTGGTGGCTGGATAAATGACCCGAATGGCCTCTGCTTTTTCGACGGCCGGTTCCACGCTTTCTACCAGCATCACCCGTACAGCCCAGCGTGGGGCCCGATGCACTGGGGCCACGCTTCCTCCGCGGACCTGCTCGAGTGGCGCGAAGAGCCTATCGCTCTAGCGCCGGGTGATCCCGGATCCGATGACGCCGACGGCATCTGGTCCGGTTCCGCTGTCGTCCACGATGGCACGCTGTATGCGTTTTATACGGGCAACCGTTGGGTCAACGGCGTCGATGATAAAGACGGCAAGTTCCAGACCCAGATGCTGGCCACCTCTACTGACGGCGTCCACTTTGAGAAGCACGGCGCCGTGGTCCCGCCCGTCAAGGCGGACGCGCGCGACCCGAAAGTGTTCTCCCACGACGGCCGCTGGTACATGACCATCGGCGCAGAAGTCGACGGCCGCGGCCACGTACTGCTCTACACCTCCGAGGACCTCTACAACTGGTCCGAGGCAGGCTCCCTCTTCATCGACCCAGACCCGAACGTCTTCATGATCGAGTGCCCTGATTTCTTCTTCCTCGACGGCAAGTGGGTGCTCATCTACGGCCCGATGGTGCGCACCCCGATCCGCTCTGGGTACAGCCTGCGCAACGGCCACAATGTCGGCTACGTCGTGGGCTCGTGGGAGCCCGGCGCGCAGTTCGTGCCCGAAACCGACTTCCGGCTTCTCGACTGGGGCCACCACTTCTACGCCACCCAGTCCTTCGCCGCCCCCAACAACCGCCGCCTGGCGTTCGGCTGGATGGGCGAGTTCGCTCACCCGCTCGCCTCGCGCGAGGACGGCTGGTCCGGGCAGCTCAGCCTCCCACGGGAGCTTTCTCTTAGCGACGCCCTCACACTCCACTGCGCGCCCGCCCCGGAAATCGCCGAGCTCTTCGACCCTGCCGAAACGCACAACGCCGCCCTCCAAGCAGGCGAAACAACCACCCTTGCCCCGCTCGAGGAGGCATGGCTGCGCGTCACCCCCGACCTGGAGCAGCCCGTCCCGCTGCAGACTAACACCTGCGAGCAGGTGGTCCTCCACCTCATTCGTGACAACGCCCGCTGCGCCCACATCGTGTTCGACACCCTTGCCGAGCGCATCCATTTGGTGCTCGCGCGAGGCAACGGTGCCGGCAGCGGCTACCGATCCATGCCGTGGGTCCCGGGCGATGCCCTGGACATCTACCTGGACCGTGGCTCCATCGAGCTGTTCACCGCGGACGCCACGGAGACGCTCTCCTCCCTCGACTTCCTCGGTGAGGGGCCACGCACCGTGGAGATCGAGTCCGTGGCTGGTCCCGTCGGCATCAACGTAGAAGTGCGCCCGCTGAAGAGAGGTTAACCCCGCTCACAGCAGACGCAATTCTGTTCACAAAATCCCGACTATTCCCGCGAGACCCCCGTCCCCCCCAGCGCTACTTCGCCACGAAGTAGCGCTGCTTGTTCACAAACTCGTCCATCCCGAGCGGCCCGAGCTCGCGACCGAAGCCGGAGTTCTTCACGCCGCCGAACGGCAGCCCCGCACCGCGAGCCTGCGGGATGTTGACGTGGATCATGCCCGTGACAACCTGGTTGGCCACCTTCTTCGCGCGCTCCTCATCGGTGGAGAACACCGCGCCGCCGAGTCCGTAGCGGGAGTTGTTGGCCAGCTCCACGGCTTCCTCATCGGAGGACACCTTGTAGATCTCCACGACGGGCCCGAAGAACTCCTCGTAGTAAGAGTCGGAACCGACTGGGATGTCGGTGATGACGGCCGGGGTGAAGTAGGCACCTTCCCCGGTGAGTTCGCCTCCGCAGTGGAGGGTGGCGCCGGCGTCGACGGCTGCAGCGACTTGGTCACGCAGCGTTTCGGCGGCTTCGCGGGAGGACAGCGGGTAGTAGCAGCCGCGCTCCGGGGAGAACGGGTCGCCCTGGCGAAGCGCGGACACGGCGTCCACCATCTTGGAAACGAACTCGTCGTAGATGTCGTCCATGACGATGATCCGCTTGTTGGAGGTGCACGCCTGGCCGACGTTGCCCATGCGCTTCTTCAGCGCGGTACGCACTTCGCGATCAACGTCATCGGTGTCGAGGACGATGTAGGCGTCGGTACCGCCGAGTTCCAGCAGGGCCTTCTTCAGGTTTGCACCCGCGGCCTTCGCGACGGCCTTGCCTGCCCCCTCGGAACCTGTGAGCGATACGCCTTGCACGCGTGGGTCCGCGAGCAGGTCTTCGATCTGGCTGTGGCTGATGCGCCGGTAGTTGAAGACGCCTTCGGGTACGCCGGCGTCGTCGAAGATCTGCTGGATAGCTTCGGCGGAGCGCGGGCAGATGGACGCGTGCTTGAGGATGATGGTGTTGCCCGCCATCAGCGTCGGCGCCGCGAAGCGCGCGACTTGGTAGTACGGGAAGTTCCACGGCATCACGCCGACGATCACGCCGAGCGGCACCTTACGAATCACGATGTCCCCACCGTCGTGCGGCAGTGGTTCGTCCGCGCCGAACTCAGCGCCGTGGTCTGCGTAGTAGTTGCAGATTTCCACGCACTCGCTGACTTCCCCGTCGCCTTGGTCGATGGCCTTACCCATCTCCTCGGCGATAATTTTCACGAGGGTGTCGCGGCGCTCGTCGAAAAGCTGGGCGACTTTGCGCAGGTACGCGGCGCGTTCCTCGTAGCTGAGGGCACTCCATGTCTTGTACGCAGCGTCGGCGCGCTGGAGGGTGTCCTGCAGCTCTTGGTCGGTGGTCTGCTCAAACGTTGCGACGATCTCATTCGTCGCCGGATTTTGTACTCGATATGTCGTAGCCATGGCCCCACGCTACAGCTTCTTCCCACTTTTCGACGCCCATTCACCCACCTTTACGGCAGTTCCCAGATACGCAAGCTGCAGATTTCCATTGTTCTGTAACATACGCTAGAGTGTCTTTCGCACCTAGTGCGTATTCCTCCATAGCTCAGTTGGCAGAGCATTCGACTGTTAATCGAAGGGTCACTGGTTCGAGCCCAGTTGGAGGAGCAAGCGAATAGCCCGAGGTTTCCGCATCCCCGGGCTATTCGCTTATCCTGGCTGTATCCCTGTGCTTTAAATCGAGAGGTCAGCCATGAGTTACACCACCCAGCCACAATCGCAACGGTCTTCTTCGAAAACCAAAACAGTGTTCGCTTGGATCGCGATAGCGCTCGGCATCATCTTGTTGTTTTCGGGCGAAATTGGTGGTTTCCTGTTCGCCGCAGCATTCATTGTGCCGGGCGCCTGGTGGTTGTGGTGCGAGGCCCAAGATAAAAAGCACTACAACGAGACGCAAGAAGCCGTCGCGAATCAGGAGCAGCTGCGCAAGCTACTCGATCCCCAGCGCGATTCGTTGGTCCTCAACAGCATGGGCGATGCACCACAGTTCACCCCGGTGAACCGCAGGTGGCCTTTGGTTTGGCTGACAGCACTGGTGCTGTTTATTGCCGGTGGTAGTCTCTCCCCCGAACTCGAAGCCACCCCCGATACGGAGCCCACGCCAACGAGGGCTGCACTGACAACTACTTCCGCAGTGAGTGAATCCACCTCAGCCGCAACCACTACAACGCACACCTCGACGACCAGCTCTACTCACAGCAGCTCTTCCCCGAGCAGTATGACAACCGAGGAGACCACGGCTAGCATCGCCAAATTTGCAGACATTCCGGCCGAAGAACCTTCACAAGCTCCCGCGCCCGAGCCCGTAATCGAGCAGCCAGTGCCAGCGGCGCCTGCCCCGGCGCCAGCGCGTGTTTACTACGCCAACTGTTCTGAAGCGCGTGCAGCCGGTGCAGCGCCAATCTATGAAGGCCAACCTGGCTACAGCAGGAAGCTCGACCGCGACGGCGACGGCATCGCTTGTGAGTAGTGGGCAAAACCCGCTGACCAGCAGCCACTTCCGACAATCATCCGCAGCTGCTCACGAAGGAATTTGACATGCAATTCGACTACTGGACGGTTCGAGCAGTCCCCAGCCGATGGGAATCACCACCATCGGTGTGGGCGTAGTCGTGCTTGACCCTCGCACGGGAGAACCGCGGTTCAAGTTCAAGGATACGCAGCGCGCGTTTACTGATTCTGAGAGCCAAGGAGCGATCGAACAGACACTACAAAACTTCAAAAACGAGCTAGAACAGCTTTCTGCTCCTACAGAACCTCTCTACCTTGGGGATCGCTATTCACTTCGTGGCTACTTAACTTTTGTCAGCAGCCATTGGATGAACATAATCCGAGTCGACCAGGTCCGAAGCATGGATGCAGCAAACATTTCCGATGCAACCCAGTTGCTTTTTGACACTTTGATTGGCGGCCAAGCGCAAAGCGATGTCAAACCGGGAGTCCGCCAGTTGAAGCGGAAAAATCCGCACTGTGTACCGCTCGTTCCCGGAACTCGGAAAAGCCACAGTTCCGGATGCCGATGTCTCCGTTGCCAGGCGCGAGCTCGATCTCAACCTCGCCGTAGTGCGAGAAGACCCCGTATTGGAACTGAATCAGGCTTTCAATTTCCAAGTAGATAACCCTGCTAAAACGCGGTCGCACATCGATGCGTGGACGCTGAAGATCGATAAGCTGCGCCAGGAAGGAGGCAAACTTAAGTACAACGACTCCTCACTCCCCTCGAGATTGGCAAGGACCACCTTTCGGTCACTGCGGTCGCCTTGGCCCCGGTTACAACTGTCCAGCGAAAGAATTACGAACTGTTCAGGGACTTTTGTCATGACCTCAACGTGATGCTCATTGGTAGCAGCCGAGTGGGAGAGCATGCCGAGAGCCTTAACCGTCGACTCAGTGCCTAACTGGGGACTTTGCGCGATGTAGGGAACTTCAATTGCGAAAACTGGTTACCAATTCGTTCATGGGGTTGGCTTCCATTTCCAGATATATAAGCGAAGGCCGCTTCTTCCCGGCACACCTTACCCCTCCTGCAACAGGACCTTCACGCGGCAGAACTCATCGTAAATAGCGCGCTCCTGCAGCGTAAAGGAACCCGAGTCAGCAAGAAATCGTAGCCAATCCGGGGTGAGCTGATGATCTCCCAACTGCTCCTCGAGACGAGCCACGAGGTCGCGTTTCCGTTCCAAAAGCTCAGCATCGTTCGTTCGATGTAGCTCCAACCGCATCTTGAGCGCCTCCTTTCACGTTGCGAATCAGCATACCGCCGCTCAACCCGCCCCACCCCAGTTACACTGACCTCATCGATTCCCCTCCACAAAACCGGAGCCGACCATGCCAGACACGCACGACCTCGAGGCCCGCGTGCAGCTCCTGGAGCACGCGCTCGCGAAGCTCCTTGGCACCGATGATTTCGAGGCATTCCTCACCGAACCCCAAAAGGCACCGTCCACACCTACCACAGCAGCACAAGCCCCAGAACCGACACCACCACAGTCACCAACGCCTCCTCCCCCGACACAAAGCTGCGACTGTTCACCGACTACTTCCGCGGTCGCGAGGACGTGTACGCCACCGCATGGCACAACGGCGAGAGGAAGGGCTGGTCACCAGCATCTTACGGCCGCTACGACCGCAACAATCCGAACCTGAAGCCACTCACTCCGCAGGTCCTCGAGCAGCACCTCCGCCGTGACAACAACCTCCACGTTGGGCTCTACCCACTATGCAAGGGCGACACCTGCTTCCTCCTCGCCTGCGATTTCGACGACGCCGACTTCCGCACCGCCGCCCGTCTGTACACCAATACCTGTCGCGAGTACGGCCTCGACCCGCTTATCGAACTCTCCCACTCCGGCACTGGCGCTCACGTGTGGATCTCTTCAGCGAGCCTGTCCCGGCTGCCCTCGCGCGTACCGTAGGAACCGGTCTGCTCGCCAAGGCCAGTCCGAAACAGTTCTTCACCAGCTTCGATCGCTTCTTTCCCTCCCAAGACACGCTGCCCGGCAAACGCCGCGGCTTCGGCAACCTCATTGCGCTCCCGCTCGCGGGTCAACATCGCGCCGAGCACCGCACCATCTTTGTCGACGCCTCCTTCGTACCCACCGACGACCAATTCGCCACGCTCGCATCCACTGCCAAAGCGTCCAAATCCCAGCTCAAAAAGATTGCTGCTCGCCTGCAGCCTGATCCGGAGACCCAACTCCCCCAGCCGCCGGCCAAGGCCGAGCTCAAAGCGCTCAAACGAACCGGCAAGGTACTTGTCACACACGATTCCCGAGTGCACATCTCGCTCAAAGGCGTCGACGGCACCACGGCCACTGCACTTCGCCACCTCGGAGCGATCCCCAACCCACAGTTCTACATCCGCCAGGCCCAACGCCTGTCCACGTTCCAAACACCTCGCCTCATCATCCGCTTCGACGAGCACGACAACACCCTCACCCTGGATCGCGGCGCACTCGACGACGCCATCACAATTCTCAAAACCACTGGTTACACCGTGACCCGCCGTGGCAAAACACCAAAGCCGCACACCATGCACGCCGAATTCACCGGCAAGCTGCACCCCAGGCAGCGCAAAGCAGTCGCAGCCATGCGAAAACACCCTACGGGTATACTCGTCGCTCCTCCTGGCGCTGGCAAAACCGTGATGGCTTGTGCGCTAATCGCACACCGCCAAGTGCCGACCGCAATCATCGTTCCCAACGTAGAGCTCGCGACGCAGTGGCGCGAAGCACTCACTAAGTTTCTCGACGCCCCCACCATCGGCCAATACGGCGGCAACTCCAAGAAACTCAGCGGAGACATCGACATCGTCACGGCCCAGTCGATCAGCCGAGCCGACTCGCACACCGACTTCCTCGCCAACTACGGCTACATCATTATCGACGAATGCCATCGCGTCGGCTCCGCCGGCCTCACCCGAGTCCTTGCAGACCTCAACGTCCGTTTCATCAACGGACTGACCGCGACTCCGTACCGCTCCGACGGCCTCGACGCTCTCCTACCTCTCATTTGCGGACCTATCCGCCACACGATGGAACTCGAGCATGCGGGCCCCAAACATTACGTTGTGCAGACCACAGAGTTGACCTACGACGAGCCCCACCTCTACTGGCCAGACCTCGACAATGCCCTCGCCGCCGATAGCGACCGCAACGCGCTCATCGCAGAGACCATCTCCCGCGCCACCGCCAATGGAAGCAATGTCCTTGTGCTAGTCAAGCGCCGCGAGCACACCAGCGCCCTCGAAACCCTGCTTACGCGTGCTCACCCCGACCTCCCCGTGCCGGTGTTTGCGCTCCACGGCGCGCAGAGCGCCAAAGATGTCTATGCACGCATGTAGCTGAAACCACGAGAAGCAGCGGATGAGCACTCTACGGGCGGCCGACATCCTTCGAACCTCGACATACTGCACAGGGGAGACCACCCTCGGGGTCTGCTCTTATGCTAGGAACACATCAGTAAATTGCTGTACAGCACTCATTTCGTAAGCATGATAATCGAAGCGCGCTCGCTCGTAGCTGCGAGGTAGCAGCAAAGAGTCCGCCCATTCTTTCGCGTCGAAAGGAAGAACATTCATATCGACTAAATGTTGCATTCCTTTCACTGCATCAATCTGCGATGCAAACACTGGAATTCCCAAGGTAGCAGCTTCCAGGATCACTATCGGTTGTCCTTCGTGAAGAGACGGCAACAGTAAACCATTAGAATTCACAATATAGGGGTACGGATTCTGAACCATTCCTGTGAAAAACACATGCGACGAAAGACCGAGAGCTTCTACGCGTTCTTCAATTCGACTGCGTTCTGGGCCATCTCCCACAAACACTAACTTCGCCGGACAACCTTTTTGAACTAGTTCTCCAAGGACGTCTAAGAGGAAGAGCTGGTTCTTCTCGGGAGAAAATCTTCCGACATGGACGTAATACCCATCGACAAAGCCCTCCGGCAGTCCAATCTCCATTTCTGCATGAGACTTCATGACAATCTCGTCTCCCACGATGGAATTCTCAATGTAGGCAGGATTTTCCATCTGTACACCCCGCTCATGCAAATACTTAAGACTATTTAGCTTCATAAGCAGCTCAGAAACGGAGACCACTTTGTCAAACTTATTTGCTATATCGATCATGCGATAGAGCTCAGGCATTCTGGTTTTCGCCTCAGCAACAATATCGCTGTGCAGATATAGTCCAGTGAGAGCACGGTTATTTGCCAAAGCGAGCATAATATCTGCCATAAATTCTGAATACCCATCAAATTCAATATAGGCATCGAACGAAGAACCAGGCATGATTCGATTTGCTTCGCGTTCAAACATCAAACGATGTGTTTCTTCGCTAAGCAAGGACCGTTCCTTGGTACGGTTCCTGTCAATAATCGAATTATGATACTCAATTGCAGACTTTACGATCGGTCCGACACGGCCAATTACCTTCGCTTCCGCAGGCAATACTTTTAAGGTCTGCTGACGGTTTTCATCAGATCGAAGAGCTTCACCTGCAGTCAACACTGTAACTCCAATACCATGTGTCACAAGTTGTTTCGAGAGGCTTTCAAAACTAGACGCCATGCCGTTCGGTATTAAGCTCTGCCTGAACAAGATCTGCGGGCTCCGCTCAACAGCCTTCAGACTTATCGTTACATCGGGATTGTCTTTCTCCTGCCCGAAAATGAGATCAATTGTCCGCTCTGTTGCGCTACCGTCTTCCATAGGAGCAAACTCGTGCAGAAACTGTTCACTCGCCAATGGCAGCCCTGGATAGCATGCGAGGGTGGCCAAAAGCTCATCGTAGTCCTCACAAACTGCTCCCGGCAAGTGCGATTTGTCAAAGTACACTCCGCGCTCATTGGAATAGTCCTCCCAATCCGGCACAAAAAAGACAATTGGCCTATTCGTCACAGCGAAATCAAAATATATGGAAGAGAAATCAGTGACGAGTAGGTCGACTTCCGGAAGGAGGTCATACGTGGAAACTGCGCGGTCAACAAACTCAAGTTGACTATCGAGCTCGCGTGCGGCTTTTTCTACATAGTGATGCGCACGAAGCAGAGGCCGGAACCCAGCTGAGCGAAGCGCATCACAGACCCGCACAAGATGGCTAGCTTGAGCTTCCATTGAATCGGATTCTCGCCAGGTAGGCGCAAACAATGCGATAGGTTGTACATTGCCAGTTGAGCCAGCGGTTCTGACTAAAACGTCATTTCTGGGGTAGCCGGTAATTTCGATTTTTCCAGTGACAAGCTCTCCAATATCAGCATGATCGATCATCACCCGACGGGTATGCTCGTTCGGGAAAATCATATGACTAGCCTGCAGATAGTTTCGAGCCATATTTCCGTGAGTCATCACAGCACCATGCTGATCTTTGCCAAGAGTCTTTAACGGCGTTCCATGCCACGTCATCAAATACACTTGGCCTTCCCTGCGGATGAAGTAAGTCGGGAACGTGGAGTTGTTTACAACATACTTGGCTGTTGCAAGCATTTTGGTATACGCGAGAGAAGACTTCTTGATAACAACCGTATTCGGATCCGCCTGCACGTCTAAAGGTATAGACACCTCGCCATCCACCGCCCAGACGTGAAACAGATCGCGCCCCTTTTCTTTCCGTAGACGCCGATAGATAGCGTAGGGGTTACAGTCAATGGATAGACCCAAGTTTGACTCGTAAAAGACGAGATTATCCCGAAGTGGCAAATCACACCATTCAGCATATTTCAGCAGCCTGTTGGAATGCGATCCGGCCGGAGGCAGTTTTTGACGGTATACCCGGGGAGGATGATTCGTTTCCGATTGCAACGCCAATGAACAGACCTCTTCATACCGACGTTCGTTAATTAGCTTCTCAACAAGCCGCTCAAGGACGCGCGAGTCAACTGTGTGATTCTGCAGATTTATGAGGGTTAGATAGCGTTCACCTTCTTCGGGCATTCCCAGCTTTTGTGCTAGTTCAAAGGCAAATAGTGCATCCCCCACAGTTGATGGCTTGTATACGCCAAGACCATGCTGCAGATAACTCTCTACACCGGAGTCAACCGAAATTTGCTCATCAGATTCGAGCAAAGAATCTCCAAATTCCGCGTTCGGTTCGGAACAAATCACTTGCCGGAAAAAGTGAGCAGCCTCTTCGTATTTCCCTTGCTTGGCAAGTAAACGTGCCAATACCCAAGCAGCGTGATCATATGCTTTTCCAGAATCATGCATAAAGAGCACTGTCTCGGCCAGCACGCTCGCTTCTTCAACACGACCCGCAATTTCCAACACGTCGGAATATTCATGCATCAATGAAGAATCAAACGGCTTCAATTCAAGAACCTGATTATAGAACTCCGCTGCCTTTTCCACGTCCAGCAGTTGTGCATAGCTTCGAGCCGTTCGCAACGCGAGTTCTAGCCGAACATCGGCATCCTTCGCCTTATGAAAATTCTCTGCATAAGCTACAGCAGCCAGATCTAAATAGCCTTTTTCAATATGAAACGGTCCAATTCCAAACTTAGCAGCAGTGAACTTAGAGTCATATTCAATTGCTTTAGAGTAATAATAATGCGCACGATCCCTATCTCCACCAAGTTCATAGGTCAGACCAGTCCGATACGCATACCATGAGCTCTTCCCGGAATTTTCGAACGCGATTGCAAACTGCTCCGCAGCCTCGTCTATGCGACCACAACTCTGCAGGGCATCAGCAAACTTATATACCCAAGAGCTCTTTGACGACTTTTCCTTATATTCCTGCTGCATAACCTCAACTTTTTGCCAAGGTTTTAGCACTTTATTTTTCTCTTTTTTCGCATCTTTGGCGCCTCCCCCCTGAGAGGAAGCTACTGGCTCGAGAGAAGAAGTCTGAATTTTTTCAAGTATGGTTCGGAGCGCATCCTTATCTGCAGCAGCATAACGATTGTCTGCCATAGCTGCCTCTACGACCTTTTGTGCCTTGTCAAGAGATTCAGTTTCGTAGTAGGAAATGGCAAGCCGTCGTGGAGCTTCAACGTTTGAGTATCCACCCTCTACAGCCGTCTGCAGGTAAGGAATGGCCGCATCAAATTCACCCTCTTTATACAGCCTATTTCCCTGCCTAAACGCCCCTAGGGCGGGGTCAAGTTTGCCGACCACCGAATAAACATTATGCGAAAGATCAACAATAGCTGGAAACTTAGCTTTTTCGAAGGCGCCACCGAGCCGCGCGACATAGTTAGCCACATCCACTTTTTTCATGGTGCTAAATATACCATTTCCTACATTTTAGCCCCAATGGCTCGTATAGAATTGCAAAGTACGAATATGCCAGCTTGAAAGTCAGCTTAATCTGCTAATCAGAATAGACATCGGGGGTTTGCCAGCTAGCTGACAAACCCCTAGTCTTTGTTCCCACTCAATTACCTAGCGAATTCTTCCGCGTACGAAGAGCCAACCCCTTACACTGAAGAGACTTTGTGAGACTCCAAAAAACTCACCATACCTTGAAATTGGTCCATCAAGGAGCCACTACTTTACCCTCTACAGTTAGGAAACAGCGACGCGCACACGTGGGGCCAGCGGGGCTCGAACCCGCGACCAGCGGATTATGAGTCCGCGGCTCTAACCGACTGAGCTATAGCCCCTTCTTTGAACAGGGCTGAAATGCACCAGTTCCGGAAACACATTACAACATGCTCAAAGCAATTTGAAACGGCCCCTACAGTTGCTACCATCAAACAGTTAAGGTATCAGCAAATTCAGCAGTTTCTAGAGCCAGATAAGGAATCCAGATGACCCCTGCAAAGATCATGGTTGTCTACGGTACACGCCCGGAGGCCATCAAGCTTGCACCGGTCATTAAGGAACTGCGCGCCCGTGATGAGTTTGAAACGCTGGTCGTCTCCACTGGGCAGCATCGCGAAATGCTCGCCCAAGTGACAGAGCTTTTCGGTTTTCAGCCGGATATAGATCTCGGCTTGATGCACAGAAAGCAACCGCTGAACCGGATTATGTCGCGAGCTCTCAAGCGCCTCGATAAGGTTTTGAAAGAGTTCAAACCTGATGCACTCATCGTTCAAGGAGATACCTCAACTGCGGCATCTGCTGCCATCGCAGGATTTAACCGCGAAGCCAAGATCGTTCACGTCGAGGCAGGACTCCGCTCGTTCGACTTGAGTTCCCCATTCCCGGAGGAAGCGAATCGCAAGATCATTTCCGCGATCGCATCGCTGCACCTCACTCCGACGAACCGTGCGAAAAACAACCTCATCGCCGAGGGCATTTCGGAAGACGCGATTGTTGTCACCGGGAATACCGTTATTGACGCTTTGCTTGAGACTGCAACAAAAGAAAGCCGCTTTACTAACACCTCAGTTGAAGATGCGCTTCGTAACTTCGACCGCCGAGTCATCTTCACCTCTCACAGACGAGAAAATCTTGATTCGCTCGCCAAGATCGGAGTCGCGCTCGGAAATCTGGCAGAGCGCTACAGCGACACAGCGTTCTTTGTTCCCATGCATTTGAATCCTCGGATTCGGGAACGTCTCCTCCCGGGCGTTGAACATCTCCCAAATGTGGTGGCCACCGGCCCACTCCCCTACGACGAATTCATTCACCTGATGAAGCAGTCTGACCTCATTATCACCGATTCTGGCGGAGTGCAGGAAGAGGCACCAGCGCTCGGACTACCAGCACTACTAATCCGAGACACAACGGAGCGCCCAGAGGCCATTGAAGCCGGCGTTGTGAAGATGATTGGCCCTGACCCTGACACCATCATTTCGGAAGCCACGGAACTCCTCGACAACCCGGATGCCCATGCCGCTATGAGAAACGCAGTGAATCCTTACGGTGACGGCCACGCAGCTGAGCGGACCGCGAAGGCTCTCGGTGACCTATTCAGCCTCACAATCGATTCTCAGGCACCAGAGCTTCACTCATCGTTCTAGCCTCTTGTAGGTTCGGCAGGCAAACACGCTAAACTATCAACGGCATCACCCCACAATCCAGCTGAGGAGCACCATGACCGTTGATCGACGCGACCACTTCGACATTGCCGTAATCGGTCTCGGATATATCGGGCTCCCGACTGCCGCGTTTTTCGCATCCACAGGCCTGCAGGTCTTCGGGTACGACATCAACGCGGATCGGGTAGCGGCAATCGCGAAAGGCGAGGTCCCTTTTGTTGAGCCCGGTTTCGACGAATTGCTCAAGAATGTAGTCGAGTCTCAATCTTTGTCCGTGGGGACAGTGCTCAAGCCTGCAGATGTCTACATCATTTCTGTCCCGACTCCACTCTCCTCAGACAAGTCGGTCGATCCCTCCTACGTTTTCGATGCAGCAAAATCAATTGCTCCGCTACTCCAGGGTGATGAACTTGTCATTCTTGAGTCGACAAGCCCTCCCGGGTTGACCGAAAAAGTGGCAGATCTTCTAGTTTCTGAGCGCGCAGATTTTACGCTGACTCCTGATCAAACGAGCAGCATCTATGTTGCGCATGCACCAGAGCGCGTACTCCCGGGCAAAATCATGGAAGAAATGACAACTAACGCACGAATCGTGGGAGGCGTCAACCAGGCGTCTTCAGAGCGCGCGAGGAAGCTCTACGAACGATTCTGCCGAAACGATGTGCTCACCACGGACGCGCGCACCGCAGAGATGGCGAAACTCACGGAGAACGCTTTCCGAGATGTCAACATTGCTTTCGCAAATGAGCTTTCATTGATCTGCGATGAACTGGATATCGATGTTTGGGAGCTGATCTCCCTCGCAAATCGGCACCCGCGTGTAAATGTACTCCAACCGGGTCCAGGCGTCGGAGGCCACTGCATCGCAGTTGACCCATGGTTTATCGTCCATTCTGCACCAGATCAAGCCAAGCTGATCAAAACAAGCAGGCTAGTCAACGATTCCAAACCTGATTATGTACTTTCCAAGATTGACACTGCGTTAGCAGAAATCGAACCTAAATCTGAGTATCCGCGTATCGGCATACTTGGAATTACATTCAAACCCGATATCGATGACGTCCGGGAATCCCCCGCTCTACAGATTGCTCAGCAGATTGCATTGAAGCATCCAGAAACACACGTGGATGTTGTTGAACCAAACTTGAGTCAATTGCCACAGCAATTAAGGAGTTTAGCGAACATTCGTCACACGGACCTTGCAAAAACCGTAGAACAGGCAGACGTTCTTGTCGTCTTGGTTGACCACTATCAATTCCGCCTAAGTGCAAATGAAATCTCTCAACACCCTCACGTTATCGATACCCGGGGTCTAGTAGCTTAATCGCATCGACGCCGCTGAAAACTGCATATTTCTGGGTTGTGACCGGTTCATTAAAGCGAATATCCTAATTCATCTATGGATTGTAAAGTACTCGGAAATAATATATTGAGAATGGATAAGGACGACGTGTATTTAGCACCAAGCTGATATCCGTTTTCGACCGCACCACAGGATCTGCCAATCGTACTGACAGTACTCTTCAAACGTAATGTAAGATACACCTTCTCGCTGCATCAATCTTCAACTTCCCTTAGCCGCCGTATGGGCAACCGTTATGCCAATTCCCTGCCTGTATACCACGCCACGTGGTACTCTTATCAGCTAACCAGCAAAGTCACGACGTCAGCAGTACACACCCATATCCTTAACTCAAGTTGATGAGTTCAACTTTCGGGTAGTTATCCTTAATCGTTGCAGTATAAATCCCTACGGTTCTGTTAGAACTGCAGCTAAACAAATAGACATCTTTCCCCATCATTGCCGCTGCGATAGCGATATAGACACGGTCTGTATAGATCGCAGAATATCTATTAAGCATCTCAAAAATCAAAGCCGCTGAGCTCATCTGATTTCCGTACGGAGATAGGTCAAAAGAGTACTTGCAAACATCTTCCAGACGATCGCTGCACCCACCGTCCTTGCTGAAGAAAAATCCGTCTCCCAATGCAGAATCTAAACGAGTCAATGTGGCGCGAGGGTATCTGTTTAGAAGATTGAAATGGTAGCGGCGTGGTGAGTATTCGGTTGTTATGTGTCACTACCTTTTGCACGCTTAAAGTCATGACAGTGTGCACGCTTAAGGTCATGACATTGTTTACACCTAATGTCATGACATTGTGCACAGTTTCGTGACCTTTTATGCTGTGTGTCGGGCACAATCGGATAATGAGTAAGGCAATTCCTCCGGAGATTCGCCGGAAAATTATTGAGTTCGATCCCTTCGACGGTCACGGTCTATCTATCACCGCGTTTTGCGAACAGTTGAAGATCTCCCGCCGCACGTTCTACAACATCCGTGCCCGATACGATGAGGAAGCAGGTGCCGCGTTGCATCCGCATTCCAGCGCCCCGATCACCCCAGCAAGGACCTACGACGAGCACGTGACCGCAGCACTGCTTGTGATCCGGAAGCGTTTGAAAACCCAGGGCTGGGACTATGGTCCCATCTCCATTCGGTTTGAAGGTATTGCATCAGGAGAGCTAGCAGATCCGGTGCCGTCCGTATCCACGATTGCTCGCCTGTTGCGTGCGGCAGGAGCTGTGGAATCAAACCCGAAGAAACGCCCCAAGATCACCCGTGTTCGTTTCCAGCGTGGTCAAGCCATGCACATGTGGCAAATTGATGGGTTTTACTATCGCCTCCACGACGACAAACGAACACCTGTCACCATCTATCAAATCATCGATGACGCTACCCGCTTCGATGTCGGTACCTGCGCCTATGCGGCACACGAAAACTCTAAAGATGCCACAGATGCTGTACGCAAGGCCATTGCCACCTTTGGTGCCCCGCATGAACTTCTCAGTGATAATGGGGCTGCTTTTAACCAGCTACGCAACGGTGTTGTTGGCCCCTTGGAAGCCTACCTGGCATCGGTTGGGTGCTTGAGTATTTCCGGCAGGCCACGCAACCCGCAAACTTAAGGTAAAGACGAGCGTTCACACCGCACACTGTTTAGATTCTTGGAGGCACACAAACCAAAAACACTGAAGCAGTGCGAGGTGCTGATCGATAAGTATCGAGATCAATACAATAACCGGCGCCCACACCAGGGCCTTCCAGAGTGTGTCACCCCGGCCACAGCGTGGCACCTTGTTGGGGTTGTGCCACCTCAAGACCCGATCCCACTGGAGGTGCTAAAGCAGAAAGCAGAAAACTACGCGCTTCAACGTCGTAACGCTTACCTCACCTCAGGGGTTATCCGCCAGGATGAAAAACCACCACGTCCGAAACGAAACGGTGGAGTCACAGGCTATTCATGCCCCAGTATTGCTGACTCAGATGACAACGGTTTCGGTACAGTGACTGTCACTGAAGCTAATCAGATGGTGTTTTTCCAAGGGATGCGCATTGCTGTTCCCCGATCGATGAGAAACAGAAGTTTCCACCGCACAGCCACAGAAAGCGAACTTGGCTTTTGGGATGCCGAAGACGGTGAACTCGCTTTGTCGATCCCACTTCCCGTGGTCGCTATCGCAAAGACAAAGGCATACATCAACTCCTACAACATCAAAGGCGTGTGGATGAAGGATCCACCCAAACAATGGCGTATCAAACACGAAAAAGCCCAAAAACGATTCGCCACCATTAGCCCAGACAAACTACTCCACTAAAACACGCAGGACTGTGCACACACCCATGGGACACAGTGTGCACAACCTCCTGACACCCAGTGTGCACAACCTGATGACACTCAACGTGCACGAGGTGCTGACACTTTACATGGTGAGTATCGAGTAACGCTTTAGGAGAAGATTCTTCTGACCGCGTGGCAACAGGGCACACGGCATCATCAGAGGAGTCCTATCGCGACTGATTACCAGGCCGTGATGAACCTTGTCTTACAAGGCTGGTCCGTCCGCCAAATCTGCTCGACTGTGCGATGCTCACACACCACAGTCCAAAAAGCGCCACACAATGGCGTCACACCAAATCACACCCCAGGAACAACTCGCCGGTATCACCGACGAAGAAATGACCACATGGTTTGTTGATGGCCGAAGTGTAGCCCAAGGCGACTTCGTACCCATCGACTTCGACGCAGTGACCAAAGCACGCACCGCGCGCAACAAAGTCCCCCTCCAAGTCTTGTGGGGCCGCTACACCACCCAACCAGCCCACCCATCCCAGCGTTACTACAGCTACGAGCGCTTCCGCCAGCTTGTTGCCGAACACGTCGACGCTACAGGAATTACCGCACGCATTATGTCGGCCGCAACTTGATACGGTCCTTTTCGTACCGCAGATTCAGCCAGCGCAAACCTTGCGGGGCTTGGGCCAAGCGGCAAGAACCCATAGTTTCGCTGGATGCGTTCATTACTGTGAGCACCCTTAGACACCCGACAGCGAACTAATTCTTGCAGTTCATGATGTGATTTCCCTTTGAAAAGATTCGTTACGATCCGTTCAAATCCCCATTGATCCTGTTTGTCAGATGGCTTTATTTTGAAGTAGTCAGCATACGCACGCATTGCGTCGGCATATCGTTCCAGACCGTAGTAAGCGCAAGCTAACCGATAGGAGTACCAATGTCCCCGTGGGTTTCCTTGCTTCCTCAAAGCATCTTTGTAAGCTAGGGCGGAAAGCTCGAGATCGCCATCGCGCTCAGCATTGAGCCCAATTTTATAACTCATACGTGCATCATGAGAGTTAGAAAAAGCCAACTCCGAATAAAGCTCGGTAGCTTCGGAATACGCATGTAGCCGTTCTTTCAAGTTTGCCATTTCGGCCACAGCAATATCTGAGCTCTCATCACCCAAAAGCCCACTTGAAATCACTTCATAAGCCACTAGGTCACCGTCAGACTTACGGATCTGTTTTACAGCCGATTGAAACTCCTTCCCTTTAGGGAAAAGCTTTAAATACTCCTTGTACGCGTTCCTCGCGGCGTCGATATCACCAAGTCGTCGATAAGATTCAGCTTCAATGTACTTGAGATTTGGCGTATTCTTCTGCTTCTCGCCAATGCCCTCCATTGTCCTGAGCACCAACTCGTAATCCTTCAGCTCCCAAGCGGCTCCAGCTGTGAGTTCAAACCACTTCGCGGTGTCGTGTGCCTCCCCACTGTGTGCCGACAGCACTTCGAGTCGCCGCCACGCTGGATCCTGACGATGTATTGCCGCAAAGAGCTCTGGAGTGTATCCACCTTGCGCTGCTAAGCCTTCCCCCAGCCTTTGCATGATCATCGCTTGTAGTTCAGGTTCTTTTAGATTTTTCGCGACTTTTAAGGCTCTCAGCTAGTTCCGTTATCGAACGATAGTCTGCAACAAACGCTGAGAAGATTGATTCCTTTTCCTCGACAAGATCCAACTTGTTCGCCAAAATAAGCAGACGCTCCAGAACCGCAATAGACCGCCGATTTTCAGGAATTTGGTTATAGAGCTGATATGCAGAAGCCCAGTTCTTATCCGCCCATTCGCGCAGCTGCGTACTGAACAAGTTTTACGCCACGTTGACTAGTGGTTTTTCCAGCTATAGTTTTCCCGGCAAACTCAAAAACGCGAGCAGAGAAGTCGGATTTAGCCACAGATCTTCGTCTCCTTATGAATTCTTGTTGAGCTCTTGTTTAATCTGAGTAGTAGAAATATCAGGAGTGCGTGGCAAATAAATTACTTCGCATTTACCCTCTAGTTCGGAGTCAAATTTTCCAACCCAATCGTCGCCCATCACAAATACATCGATCTTAAGGTTCTCGACGTCGCGTGCTTTTTGCCCCCACTCTTCCTCCGGCACAACGAGATCGACATAGCGGATTGCTTCTAGCATCCTGCGGCGTCTCTCATACGAAAAATAGGATTTCTTCCCTTTTAGTGCATTAAACTCGTCAGTTGATAGAGCAACTACGAGATAATCACCTAATGCTTTCGCTCGGTGTAAAAGTTCAATGTGACCATAATGCAGAAGGTCAAATGTTCCGTACGTTATTACGCGACGCATACAAGTCCTCAATCAGTGTCCTGCTCGTACTTTGAAAACTAACGCAACCAGGTTACCACGCCCTTGCTAAAAGGTTTACATACTGAATCTCCCGTGAGTGCTTCATTAAACTCTCTAAGCTTCGGCGTTGAGGGACAGAGGCATATATCTATACCAGCAGTTTTGAACGAGTAGACTCCTAAAGCAACCGGTCACCGGCGAATCAAAATTTCTTTTAGCCTAAATGGTAAAGCGGCAATCACAATTAAGGAACTGTTCGTATGCTCTCTCACTTTCCCCACACAATTCAACGTGCATCCACGATGATTCGCCAGATCAAACGTGGAAACATCAACTACGTACTAGCGAAACTTAGCAGTGAGGCTCGCCAGTTAGGCGATCAAATAGTTCCAATGAAACGCAGTAGCCTTCAAAAAATCACGCATTTGCTACAGCAAGACACCTCTTTCTTCGACCCGCTCGCTTCAAAAACTTTCAAGCCAAATCCCGAAAGACTCCCAACATCGCACATAACTGGCGCCGTGATCCTAGATGATTTTTCGATGTTCTGCTGGAAAAATGAATTTCAAGTAGTCAGTCCGACTCCAGACAACTGGAAGCAAGTGCTTGAAGGCACTAGCATCGATTTTCTATTTGTGGAATCTGCTCACGCCGGCAACAGTGGCGCTTGGCGAAGTCGACTAAACAAAGCTGATTCAGCAGACCCAGCTCTGAGTGAAATGCTGGACTGGTGCAAAAAGAATAACGTTCCCACCGTCTTCTGGAACAAAGAAGACCCTGCACATTTTGATGACTTCAGTACCACCGCGTCGCTGTTCGATTACATCTTCACCACCGATTTGGACATGGTTGAACGGTACCGTGAGATCGCGCCGGATGTTGTCGTAGGAGTCATGCCGTTTGCGGCTCAACCTGCAATTCATAACCCTGCTCGTAACCAGCCAAATATGCCAGGTATCCGGGATAAGCGTTGGCAACGTGGTGATATTGCTTTTGCGGGCACTTACTTCAATCACAAATATCCGGAGCGCCGCCAACAGCTCGATCTCCTCCTTGAGGCAGCTGACACCGCGGCGTCAAAGAACGGCTTCAACTTCTGCATCTTCTCTCGGCTTGGAAACGTGGACAAACGATACCGTTTCCCGAAGCAGATGCGCCGATACATCGTAGGGAGCTTGCCACCGGAGCGAATGCTCTCCGCGAACAAGGAACACAAAGTGTTCTTGAACGTGAACTCAGTGGTCACTAGCCCTTCGATGTGTGCCCGGCGGTTATTTGAGCTTCCAGCTAGTGGTGCTGCAGTCGTCACTACCCCGAGCCCAGCAACAACGAATTTTTTCTCTCCCGATGCTTTGGCAGAGGTGCAGTCTGTGGAAGAAGCTGCTGCAACAATCACTACACTGATTAATTCTCCCGAGTACCGCGAAAAAATGGTGCACCGCGCTCAACGAACCATTTGGAACGAACACTGCTACAGTCACCGAACAAAGCAGCTTTTCACTGCTATTGGGCTTCAAACCCCTTCTCGCTCGTCCGGCCTCGTATCAGTCATTTGTTCATCCAACCGGCCAGACAATATGCCACATTTATTGGGTCAGTTTGCAAGGCAGTCAATAGAAGAGCGAGAACTCATCCTCATAACACATGGCTATGAACTGAAGCAGGCGCAGCTAAACGAACTATGCCTCAACCTGGGCATCGACCCTTCCAAAGTGACAAAGTTGGAAGCACCTCAAACTTGGTCGCTCGGTAACTGCTTGAATGCGGCAGTTTCTCAGTCGAGCGGAGACTTCATAGCTAAGTTCGACGACGACGACTATTATTTGCCGCACTACCTCGAGGACATGCGCAATGCAGTGATGTACAGCGGGGCTGATCTCGTTGGGAAACAAGCTGCATATGCCTATGTAGAAGGATTAATGTCCTTGTTCTACGTCGACCTGACCAAGAACACCTGTGGACCAATTTCGTTGCAGGCCCCACTCTGTTCGGACCACGCGAAACTTTTGAGCAAAACCCATTTGAAGATAGAACCACCGGGGAGGATACTGCCTTCCTCAAATCGATACTCGCAGCCAATGGACACATCTACTCTACAGACCGGTTTAACTTCATCCAGGTGCGTGGCAACAACCACACTTGGAAACTCTCTGATGCAGAGTTCACTGCCCAAGGTGAAGTTCGATCATTTGGTTTGAATGAAGCGCATGTAGAAGCTTAGGTCTTCAACATTTGAATTATCCAGGTTTCTATCTGCTCAAGATTCTCAAGCACAGATTTTTGAATCGCAGCTTTCTGAGCTGATTCATCAGAGTTAGACTGCGTGGTTTGCATCAGCGCCATCGCAATTTCTGATTCAAGCTCCTTGGTGGTGAGTGCAACTGGTCGCCCAGAGTCATAAGGCCAATCGCTATAGAACCCGCGCTCTTGAGTTTTGTACGCCTCTAAATCCGGTGCATACACAATCGATGGCTTACCAGTGAGCGCGTAGTCAAAGAAGATTGAAGAGTAGTCCGAAACTAGTAGATCTGCAATGGCAAGAAGCTCCTCCACACACGGGTAGGAGCTGACGTTTTTCACGTTCTTGCCCTTTTTGTGCACTGCCTTCATATGATGGCCGCGAACAAGCACTACCGCGTCATTATCTTTCGCAATCCTATCCGCTGGAAAAGTTAGATCCTCGCATAAATAACGCCATGTAGGAGCCCACAAAATCACTCGCTTGTCCGGAGGAATATTCAGCTCCGCTTTGATGCTTGCTGTTTCTTGCATCGCCCGAGCAAGAGCAAGGTTCCTCGGGTACTCTCCTTTCAGTACCGGGCCTGTGTAATACGCAGAACCTGCAATCCGTTGAGCTGCTTCATCGGACTGTGCGAGCAACAAATCCCAGTCACTTGCCTGGCGCTTCATCAAACGCCTATATGAAAGACCAACAAAGTTAGGGTGTGCGTCAAAGAGCAGCCGCTTGATAGGCCAACCATGCCACGTTTGCAACCAATGCTGACCCGGTCGCTTCCGAAACCACAGAGGGAAATTGTCGTTTCCGACAATAACTTTGGCTCGAGTAAGTTTGTCGTACCAAGCGTCACTGCCGGTGATCACCGGAATGGCACCCGGGGGAACCTCTGTGTCTTCATCACGAACAGATACCCAAAGCGGGACATCAATATTTCGCCCAGAAAGATATTCGCAAATCGCACCAGGATTGTCAGCCGTGTTCTTACCGCTAAAAGACTCGAAGAAAATTCCATCGATAAGGTCGTGTTCTTGGCTTGGAATTCCGTGGTAGGTCTCCCATCGAGTAGCTTTCGATACTTGATCTGCAGGCAAGATATACACGGCAGTGGTCCCGTTCTCCCTGGGTACAATGCGAACGGACCGCGCAGTTCCCTCAACATAGATATTGCTATCTAGTTCTCCAGGTTCAACTGATGCCCTTGCAATGCGATTCGAACTGAAGATGGACCAACGCAGAAAATATGAAGTGGCTTGTACTTGGGGGAGATCAAAACATGCTCGAAAGGTTCCCTTCTCCCAGGTAGTTTCTGCTTTTAACGTCTGCTGTGAGGACCTCAGCCATACCGAAGGGTGCAACGATTCTGAGCTGCAGCGCCCTGTAAGAACCAGTCGGCTGCCGTTGATTTCCGCAGAATCCAACACTACCCGTACTGCTCTTTGATCAATATAGGCAATGCCTTTGCTGTCTGGACGGATTTTCACAGAAGCACAGGACTTGAGCGATTGCTCGCTCACCACGCCGTACTCTACACGTACGCCGTTTGACTCTAGCGGAATCTTCTTTGACCGCCCCAACAGCGCACGGTACCCAGTTGGCCACATTGCGTAATGCAATTCCGAGACATCCGTTTCACCGTGGACCCTCCAATTACTGGTGGTCCAACTCGTCAGCACGGGAGTTGTCGAGGCAACTTCACGCAGTTGTAGCAGGAACCGGGCACCGCCTGCGTCTCGCTCAGACGATACTGTCCAGCGCTGGCCGCCTCTGAGAGCTCCTGGTTGCTTTGTCGCTGGCTCTCCACTGTGTTTAACGTATGTTGTCGAAGTCAGTCCATTCCAGCGTGCTTCCACGGCAATGGATACGCGCTTTTTATTGTTGAGGTCTACGACGAGTACGAAAGAGTCGCCATTCCTGTCGAACCATGGGTCCTGTACTGCGGCGTTATTCCGCGAGTCCCCACATTTCTTTCGCTTAAGTAGTACGCGGTGTTCTTCATCTCCGTTTTCCACAGCGAAAAATAAAAGCTCTACCTCATCGCTGTTCACACCTGCCATGAATGCTCTGACTTGAAGCTCCACGTTATTTGCGCCGACCCAATGGACTTCTTGGATAATGGCATGAACCGGTAGATCAACAACACGAGCTCGCAGGTAATCCTCCGGTAGTCCTTCAACAGTTGGGTGGCAACCTGATGCCAGCACCCCGTTCGATTCGAACGCATAGGAGTGCTTTAGCTCCATGCGGAGCCCAATTTCGTCATCAATATCTTGGTCGCCGCCATGCGCAAGCATCCAAAACAACAATCTGTGTTCAAGTGGAATACGCTGCATAACCTCGGGAAAGTCGCTAGCCCAACCCGTAATATCGCGAGCGAGTGCTCTCATGGTTTCGCGGTACGGATCCCCGTGTGGTTTATGGGGCAAGTGAATTGCAAACATATGCAAATCTCGCGCGATAATCCGTTCAAGCATGAACTCCAACAGTTCACGCGGGGCATCCCCCTCCTTTGCTTCCTTCCACATCATTCGTGTGATAGCAGCTCGATCTCGAACGTCTCGCAACGAAGTCTTCACCGTCGAACGCGATGTACCAGCAGAAGCCAAACGCCACGAATACACATCTCGCTTCAGCACATCGAATGAAGTTGCTGCACAGATCGCTCGCAGCACTGGAGGTTGGTCCTCATAGTTCACGTCCTCGGGAATTGGTCCGACGCGTGTATTCCAGAAGTCGGTGCGGAAAATCTTGTTCCACAGCACTGGTTCCTCAAACGCCTGAGGAAACGTTTCCGCAGTCGCATTTGCTAAATCTTCTCGGTGCGTCGCCTCAACAATCTGGGGGCGCGAAACCGAGCTGCCCTTATGGCGAACGTACCCACCAAAGACAAAGTCACTTCCCGTTGTTTTCAACGAATCAAGCATTGAAGAGTACGCACCTGGAAGCACGATGTCATCAGCATCGGCGAAAGTGAGAAACTCTCCCTGTGCCTGCTGTATCGCGAGATTGCGAGCCGCACCGGGGCCACGCCCTTCACCGTCGATGATCTTGATCCGTTTGTCGAGCAGCGCAAGCGAATTCAAGATAGCTCTGGAAGCATCGGTCGATGCATCATCGACTACCAGAATTTCGAGCTCATCGATGCCTTGTGATTGAACCGAGTGTACCAAGGTCGCAATCCAGCGTGCAGCGTTGTGACAAGGGATAACCACGCTGAGGATCGGAGCCTTTGCCGCCTTCGTATGCACCCAAGTTCCCGCGTGGCGAGCCTGCCTCAGCCACGCGCGCGCATCATGCGCATACGAAAGCGCTGTCCGGATGTTTCCCAATCCCACTCGTGTTCTCCGCTACTTAAAAACAATGTTGGGGCTAGAATATCCCAACCGAACCTGTTCGATGACTTCGTCCGCGGCAGCGAAATCATTCGCCCCTTTCAGCTTGACCCACTCTTGGTACTTTGCCGAAACCCCCTCCACGTCACCATCAGCGATGATCTTTCCTTCGTGAATCCACACTCCCCGATCACACATTGCCTCCAGCTGTTTCGGTGAATGCGAAACAAGTAAGACGGTGCCAGCACTATCAATCAACGCCTGCATCTTTGCTTCTGCCCGTTGTGCGAACGCCGCATCGCCAGTAGAGAGAGTCTCGTCAACGATGAGAATTTCGGGGTTCGTTGCCAGCCCAATCGAAAATCCCAGGCGTGCTCCCTGCCCGGAAGAATACGTGTTCATCGGACGGTCGATCGCATCTCCAATATCAGCCAGCTCGATGATCCCAGGGAATGCAGCCTCGGTTTCTTCAGGCGTCATCCCCATTGCAAGGCAGCCGATCCGAATGTTCTTCGCACCAGACAGTCGCGGCTGCAGCGCAGCACGCACGCCCATGAGCGTCGGTTGAGATTTCACTCGCACTTCACCGCTCGACGGCCGCTCAGCCCCAGCGATGATCCGCATCATGGTCGACTTCCCAGAGCCGTTTTGGCCGAAGAACCCAACCGACTGCCCTTCATACATCACGAGGTTGATGCCATCGAGTGCGCGAACTGTGTCCCAGCCGAAGCGCTTTTCCTCAGACTTCACTGGGTAGTCCATGGTGATGTTCTGAAGCACGATCGAAGGAACCATCGCGCTGTCGTTGCTATTTGACTGTGACATAGCGCTCTTCCGCCCTCCAGAAGAAAAGGAATCCAACAGCGAAGGTAGCAAACGACCATATAATGATCGGCCCCCAGAGATCCATCGACGGCACCTGACCATACATAACACAATTACGAGCGGCCATCAGGAACTGGTATCCAGGATTATTTTCCATGACGTCTTTCAGCACCGGCTGGTGGACAAAACGTTCAACGGAGAAGAACACACCGGAACTGTAGAACCAGAAACGCTGACCCAGGCGGAAGATAATTTCTGCGTCCGGATAAAAGGCGGTGACACGTGCAACGATGAACATGATGCCCGTACCGAAAATGTGCGCCAGGAAGAAAAGCGGAATGAGAAAGATGATCGTCCAGTGCAGCGGCTCATGGATCTGCGTTAGCAAGGTAAAGACCGTCGCAACTCCCACAGGTAGCATCGTCGAATAGAAAAGCCGCAAGCTCTGCGAAAGCACCAGCGCCGCACGTGGAAACATGAACGACTTGATCAGATTCTGCTGCTTCTTCACCAAATCATTACCGTCAGTGATGTATTTCTGGAAAATCTGGAAAACCGTGACCCCAAGCACCACATACCCAGGGAAATTCTGAATACCGTTACTCGTGCGAATGATTAAACCGAAAATTACGGCGTACATCATCGCATCAATCAACGGCGAAATGATAAGCCAGACTTTGCCCATCCAGACGTCACGCGGCGTGCGAAACGCCTTCGCGGTGGCATCTGCGTGCAGGAAGTAGCGTCGCTGCCAGATCTCAGCAATGTACTGCCCGATAGGCGGCCGCGCTGAGAGCTTTTTCAACGACGACGTATCTACAACGACAGTGTTGGAAGGCTGGTGATTCTCTTCGTCACTGTTCGTATCAAGACTCATCAACAATCCTTCCACTGGCGGTGCAACAACTCTCCGTCATTCAAAGCCTAACTGTTACAGCTTAGTAAGCACGCAGTAGCAACGCTATTTTGTTCACTACCTGTATAGCGCGGCGTATTCCTGCGCTACAGCGGACCACGCCCTCGTTCGCGCCCATAATGTACGCCTTTCGTCATGTTCGAGGCTTGCCGCGACGCGGATTCCCTCCGCCAACGACATCGTATTCTCCGGTTCCACGTACGTTTCTATGCCACCTGTTACTTCGCGGAGCGCGGGTAGATCAGAAGCAACAACAGGAATGTCGAGTGCTTGTGCCATCACCGATTTAATAGGAGTCACGTTCCTACACACGACAGTGTCCTTGCGCGGCACTACGAATACGTCGAGCGCCCCGTACCATTTGTGAATGCTGCTCGCAGGCTGTCGGCCGACGAAACGCACTCGCTGTTCAATGCCTAGCGCTTGAGCCTGTTCCTTCAGCCGCTCCAGCGCTACCCCATCTCCCACTACGACACCAAAGAAAGACTCATCGAGCTTTGTGAGTGCCTCGAGGAAGTACTCCAGGCCTTCGTAGTCGACAACTGCGGTGATGGCTCCCACAAGCGTCTTGCCCTCGGGAAGGCGTAGCTCCCGGCGTAGTTCAAGCTTCGAATCGCGGCGCTGGAACGCGTCATCGGGCACACCGTTCGGCGCAACCACAATCTTTTCAGCACTAATTCCGCGCTCAATCAGAGACCGTTTTGTAATCTCGCTCAGTACCACCACTGCAGCTGCCTGGCGAGCCGCCTCGAGTTCCTGGCGGTGTGCCGCTTGATAGTACTCAGATTGCTTCGCAGTCTCGCGTTTGTCCGTTGGTTGCTTTGAAAGCCATGTTTGTTCCGGTGCGCCCCGCATCTCGTACACCCACGGGATGCCGAGCCGTTTTGCTGCGCGACTGACGATCAAGGCATTTTCAAATCCCGTCGTAGTGTGCAGTGCTTCAGCACCGAACTTCCCTGCATACCGTACTAGCTGTCTTACAGCTCGGTCTTGCTGTGTAAAAAAGGAGTTCGATGGCCACAAGGGCAGCATCCGAAAATAATCAATGCCATCGACACACTCACATTCATCCGTAGCAAGCTTGCCGACAACATTTGGATAGCCATACCGCGTCGCAGCTGCTACCTGAATGCCCGCGGACTGCATACATTCCAGCACAGCGTGGCTTCGCAGCGAATATCCCGCGCTCGTGTGCGGCAACGAGTTTGTGAGGTAGTGAAAAACACGTTTCGCTCCGTGCAGCGGCAAAGATCGTTCAATGTCCTGGTACAGCTTCGCCCGCTCAAACTCATAACGTTGGCGTGTCAGCCGGTGACGCCGACTGCCTGCGAGCACGTCAATGGCTTCCGAAAAATTACCAGATTCGAAGGCACGCCGAGCAGCCTTCGCGGTGTCTTGTAGATCATCGTCCTGGTTCGAAAGCACACGACGCTGCAGCGCAGGACCCACGAACTGAACATGTTTGAGTCGCTGCGCCACGTTGCGCGCAAACGCATCAGCGTCAGTTCTGCACTGCTGCGCGATAAATCCCGCAGTAAATACGACCTGGCGCAGATACACACCTTTGAACAATGATTTCACGGTACTGCCTTAGTTCGAGAGGGCGTCGAGAAACTTCTGTAGCGCAGCTGGACTCGCAACGTCTCGTTCGTGAACCACCCACTGAGCCGCAGTACTCGGGACTTCCAATTGCTCCCGATTATGAGCCAGCCGTACCCAGAGTTGTGCCAGCGCCTGTGGGTCTTCCGCGGGCACTGTATGCCCTGCGTGCAACTGTTCAATCAAGCGCGCAGGTTCACCCTCCACTGCCCCACTGATATGAATCCCAGCTTCCATAAGCTCGTATGTTTTCGAAGGCACTGCACGCTGTAGTGGCGCCCAATCAGCAAGATGCACCAGGGCAGTATCAGCCCAGGCGTAGTACTGCTCGAGCGCATCTGCTGAGGTTCTAGGCAAAATTTCGATATCGGCGTCGAGTTCCCGTGCTTGGTTTTGTAGAGCTTCTTTGGTCACCCCAGCACCGATAAGCTTCAAGTGCACATCAACGCCTTGTCGGTGGGCTAATTCTGCTGCCTCGATCGCATTGCCAAGTTTCTGGGCTCGACCTAACGTGCCGGCGTACAACACATTGAGATACGGGCGGTCGCTCTGCACATGATGCACATGGGTTGCATGTTCCCTTGAATATGCGCTTTTGACTGGAAACACATTTCGCACGGTACAAACGTTCACCGGAACGCCTGCGCCTCTGCGAGCTAGCTTTGTCTGGAGCTGTTCCCCCAAATCATCGGCGGTAACAATCACACCGGCGGCGTTGCGCAGCGACTTTTTCAGCAGGTGCGAAACGATCGCGATCACAACCTGCTTTGGCCCCTTACCAAAGATTCGTTCCCGCCACGAAGATTCACCCAGTCCAGAGTTCCAGTCATTCGAGTACTTCAACAAGTCCGGCCAGGCATCCCGCAAATCAATCACGTACAGCACCCCAAGCAACTTCGCAGCAAGCGGAGTAATAAAAGCAGTAGGCAGCGCCGGAACCGTGCCGATGACGAGATCAGGCGTCGCCTCCTCCGCCTTATAGCGCTGTTTGGCGACTTTCAGCAGCGTCGAGAGCGCAACAAATCCTTGGTTCAAAGCCTTCGCTGTCAGCCCGGAGCCACCAGATAGATACTGTGTCCGAAAATCCGCTCCCCCGATGGACCCCACTCGACTTTGTTCACCCCCCGAATGCGGCGCCGAGTGCGCACTCTTGCATCCTTGGCGCGTTCCGCCCAATCATTCACGCGATTGTAATGCGGCGGTGGCGCGATGACACTGACGGAATGCCCCTGCTCGTGCAGCATCTCAGTGAGCCACGTCCACCTCCGCTGTGGGACCCCATTTTCTGGCGCCCAATAATGCGATAGCACCAAAATACGAGCCAACTTCATTCCCTTCTCACAGAGTGCACCAACAGTCATCGCAATATCGGCGTGTGCCTTGGCATCCAGGA
Organism: Corynebacterium sp. UMB2355A; assembly: GCF_033877495.1. Lineage (NCBI taxonomy): Bacteria > Bacillati > Actinomycetota > Actinomycetes > Mycobacteriales > Corynebacteriaceae > Corynebacterium > Corynebacterium sp. UMB2355A. Next base: position 601,807 of record NZ_CP138855.1, read on the forward strand.
TAACGGTTAGCTTTCTTAAAACCTTAATTGTGGCAGTACTGAAGCAAGATCGTAATCCTCTGTACTATGGCACCCATGATTCAATTCGTTGTCGGAGCAGCCGCCGGGTACGTGTTCGGCACGAAAGCCGGGCGCAAGCGCTATCACCAGATTGTCAACGCCACGCAGAAAGCGGTGAACTCGCCGGTGGCCAAACAGGTGGTGACCTCCACCCGCAAAGCCATCGCGAACAAGATCGATCCGGAGCCCCGCATGCGTGAGATCAAAGATCTACGAGGCAAACGGGGGCACCAGGATCAAATCTTGGAACCGGACGAGGACTAGCCCCGGCATGGGTTAAGGTAACTATTCGTGGCTTGCCAACGAGGCCACGATGCCGTCGAGGATGTCTTTCTCACTGATCACAATCGAGTCAAGACCAGTGAGATCCTCGGCGGCTTTCATTATTTCCTCGACGACGGCAGCGCCGGCGGGCATGACGTCGGCACGCCCGGGGTGGATCACCGGGTGGTCCTTGCGTTCCTGCACGCTCAACGCCTGGATCTCCGCGATGGTGGCACGTAGGTCCTCGAAGGTGAGGCGCGAGAGGTGGATGCGGGCTGGGTCGTACTCGGGGAGGCGCTGGGTGAGCGCGGAGAGCGTCGTGAAGGTGCCGGCGCAGCCGACCACCGTGTGTGCCTTCGCCATGTTGACCACCGCTGCCGCGTGCTGGACCTGCTCGCGCGCGTAGTCGCGGGCCGCGCGCAGCTCCTCGGGCGCTGGTGGATCCGAGCGCAAGAAACGTTCCGTGAGGCGCACGCACCCCATCTGGGTGGAGATGCGGCCCTCGATTGCGTCGCCGTTGCCTACCACGAACTCGGTGGAGCCGCCGCCTAAGTCGATGACGCAGAACCGGCCGTCGCCTGCGGGAAGGTCCATCGTGGCGCCGATGAAGGAAAGCTGGGCTTCCTCCTCCCCCGTGATCACCTCGGCCTGTGCGCCGGGCTGGATCTGGCTGAGCAGCTCGCGGGTCATGTCGAAGAAGACGTCGCGGTTGGAGGCGTCGCGGGTCGCGGAGGTGGCGACCATGCGCACGCGCTGCACACCCTCGGCGAGCATGCGCTCAGTGTAGGTGGCGAGCGCCTTGCGGGTGCGCTCAATCGCCTCCGGGTTGAACGCGCCCGTCTCGTCCACGCCCTGGCCCAAACGCACGATGATGTTCTCGCGGCAGACCTCCTCGAACGTGTTCTTATCGGGGTCGAAACGGGTGATCAGGAGGCGGATGGAGTTCGTGCCACAGTCAACCGCGGCAAGCGTTACCGGCTGGCTCATGCGAGGTGCTCCCCCGCCTCAGCAAGCGTGATACCGAGCTGCTCCAGCGTCGGCCAATCAGCCGGGATCGCAGTGCCGCGCAGGTTGCCGTGCTCGGCAGCGAGCGCCACAGCCTCCGTACCGAAACGGAAGTGCTCCGGGCCCTCCGCCAACGCGTACGCAATCAGTACGTGCAGGCACTTCACGCGATCCGGCATGCCGCCGCCGGAGAAGTCCGTACCCAAGTCCTCAATCTCGTTTCGCTTCGCCAAAAAGTACTCGTGAGCGCGACGGTAATCCTCTTGCAAATCCTCGTCCTCGGCCAGGCGGGCCTCCATCCACTTCATCACCTGAGCGCCCTCCAAACGCGAAGCCTCGGCCGTGAGACGGCGGTCCGTCAGGTAGTAGAGGGTGGGGAACGGAGTGCCGTCGTCAAGCTTTGGTGCAGTCTTGACCACCGCAGGCTGGCCGTCCGGCGTGCGGTAGGAAATTTCCAGCACACCGCGGGGCGCGCGGCCGAGCTGCTCCTGAATGATATTGAGATCCTCTTGAGTCGGTTGCATGAGCAACATTGTTCCACACGAGGTGGGCGGTGGTGGAACGGTGCGGCGGAGGTGGGTTGAGGCTTCAGCTGCTTCTTGCACAATCAGTCATGGGGGCATTGCCTAACTGACTAAGGTTGCGTAGAATGTGTATCACAGCACCAACCCGAGAAGGATACAGCTGGGTTCCCGAATGGGAGTAAGGTCAAACGACCTGAGAATTCCTTTGCTCCAAGGGTTGGTGTTTTACTTTTCGAAGGCGATTTGCGGCTCAGTTATTTTGTATTAATTTTCCTTCTTAACTGATCAAGACAGTGACCAGGGTCTTTTTCAACTTGATGCGCGATAAATTCGACTGCTGCCTCGGAATATATCCAATTGCTCGTTTTCTCTCCCGCAGTCTTACGGTCGTAGGAGAAGCGCTCATCGCCTTTCATCTCGTACGCTTTGGTAAAGAGTTGGAAAGCATACGTAGTAAACTTCTCTTTCACTGAACCATTGAAGCAAAAAGTAATGCCTCTTTTCTTTAACAAAGAATCGATCTTTTTAGTCGCGTTACCAGCAGTATAAGGATAAAAGCTAACGGCATCTTTCACATCCTTGACGATGGCGATGCCATGCTCCGATCCGTTTTGAATGTAAACATTCAAATCTGCATCATTCTTCTTTTTAACCAGCCTCAACGAGGTCTCGTAAGTCGCCGCGATCCTCTGATTTCCTTCAGCCCCGATAGCATCCGCAACATCTTTCCGCCGGGCAAGTAGTTCCTGCGCAACTGCAGCGTCATACTTTGTCCGAATAACGTCAGGAACGATTGCACCTCTTCTCATTGCCAAGGCCAACCGATTGTCTGGGATGAGCTCGCTTACCGAACGGTTATGCAATTCCCAAAGCTTGTCCGCATAGTTTTCCACGCACGACTGCAAGAAGGGCCCATAAAACAAGTCGTACTCGTCTGTAATGAAGTGCGTGTTCGTATTACGAAACTCCATCACATTCTTCATGTTTACCCGAAGAGGATCCTTCTCATTCGTAAAAACCCTCTTCAAACAATCGGAAAGAGCAAGAGTCCTACTAGGATCATCTTTGAAGTAAATTGAATCAATGCCCCACTTTCTGATCATGTGAGCTTTCAGCATCAGCTCCCAAGCATTGCACAACAAAATCGAACAACTTTCCGCACCGTATTTTAAGCTCGGTCGATTGTACAGTTCGACAGCAAGAACAAACGCCTCCTCACTCTTATCCAGCAAGCGGGTAATTGTCTGCTCGTTTCCTTCATCGATACACATATCACCAAAGTTTACTCGAATCGATACGCAAAGACGTTCTAATATCGATCCCTTTGGTTTCGCTGCGCACCCTGTCCTGCCTGCGCTTTCTAAAACCTAATCCCCGATCAGCTGAAATTTGCTTCCTAAGTACTCTGCCTCCCTGCTAGCCCAATCGCTTTTCTTCACCAGGTTCTCAAAGGACTTATACGAGGCAGCGCCAAGAAGCCGCGCAGCATCTCTCTCAGGAATCTGTCCAGACTTTGCGGCAAAGGTGATCGTCTCGAAGAACCGCTCGCCGACGCGAGACCGAACGAGGACATGGAACGAAGGACCGCCGCTGCCTTCTTGTGTAGCTTTCTTTTCTTTCCTGACACGGACCAATCGCATAACTTCGTCGAACTCTTGTTGCTCGATCAGGAAAATATCTTTCAAGCGCAACAGCATCGCTTCCCTACTGATGCCAAACACGCTTGCCAGAGACGTGACGTTGTCGAGCAAAGAACACTTCTTGTTGTACCGTTCTTTCACTGCAGTCTCTGGGGCAATGAATGCCGCTGCAAACTCGTTACACCAGCGCTCTACCCGCAGGTGATCGCTGTGGTCAGAAATACCAGCCTTCCCCAAAGCAACATGACCCAACTCGTGGGCGAGACTGAAGAGCTGCGCAGTTTTAGCGTCACTTGTATTCACAAACACCAGGCAGAATTCCCCATCAATCAGGGTGAATCCGCGGAACTCATCAATACTGAAATGACGTTGCGTAGAGTTTCCGACAATGGAATTTCGGGATACTAAAATCCCTACATCTTCCATCTGATGCGCTAGTGTCGTCACTCTCTCTGGCCCAGGAATTGCAGAAGCCTCGTCAAACCCCAGCGCGATGCGAGCCTGGCGAGCAGCCAGGATGGAACTGGTGGAATCTTGGGCAGAGCGCAGAATTTCAGGACCAGGAATTCCAACTTCCTCCGCGTAATCCGAGTACCACCCCAAGCGCGCCTCGGCGGAGTGAATAACTTCCTGCAGATCAGGACTCAGCCCATCGAGACGCTCATTTCTGACAGTACGAAAATCAGGTACATCAGTCTCTTCGCCAGAAGGCGCCTGAAGAAGGAGCCTTCCAAATGGGATTCGTGCCTTCTTCGCTAGTTCCTTCGCTTGGTTGAGCGTCGGACGCTCCTCCCCTGAGCGCCAATCGTTTACCTTGGGAAACGTGGCACGGAGCTTTTCGTCACTGAGTCCTGTACGTCGCAGCGCCCAGTCCAGCACAGACGGTTCGATATCAACACGCAGAACCCCCATCGCTTCCCTCCTTTCAATCTTGGTAATGAAAACGGCGCAACAGAATTGAGAATACTTTAACTTGCCTGGTTAAACGTTAAAACCCAAGGACCCAGCCGAAGAACTCAGTGAGCTTCGAGCGCTTCTTTCTTTTCGGGAGCGTGAGGTAATCAATCAGCCACTGCTCCTCTCGTTGTCGCAAGCCGTTGGGTTGGTTTCAGGCTACACAGTTCTGGTTCTTGATTGCGCTTGTTGGACCCCAGCGTGGGCGTAAAAAGCGTGTGCTAGATGTCGTGCGATGCAGGTCGCGCTGTTTGGGCCGGGCTTGGCGGTTTTCGGCGACCAGCGTCGCACTCCTTTAATCGCACGCTGCTAATAGCACGCTGTTAGTCGGTCAACGGGAGCGCTCGGGGTGGGGTGGGGCTGGCAGCCTGGTGATTCTCCAAATGGGAGTAAAAGGATTGGAATAATCCAGGTGGGAGCGCGCAAAAAGTGGATTGCAGTAATCCTGTTGCTACCTTTTAGGCTCGGGCTACTGCGCTTCAGGCGCTTCAGGCGCCGCAGGTGCTTCCGCGGGCGCTTCGGGAGCAGGCGATTCTGCCGGGGCGGGCGATTCTTCAGGAGCGTCGGCGGGGACATCCTCGGGGACCTCGCGGAGGGAGTCCCAGAGGAACACGGCCCATCCGCGGTCGTCGGGCGTTTCGTCGGAGGTGATCGTGGTGCCGTGAGTCATGCGGGGATCGATGACTCGCCAGGCGGACTCGCCGGGCTCCATCACGCCGAGGCGCCGACGGGCAACCTCGTTGAGGTACTCGGGGTCCTCGTACTTCGCGATCTCGCGCTCGAGGTCCGCTTGGCGGCGCTCCAAGTACTCGATGTTTGCCTGGGCGCGCGCGATCTCGTTGCGGCCCTCGTAGAAATTACGAAGTGGGGCTGCTACTGCCACGAGTACGGCGATGAGGACGATGATGAGCAGGGCGAGCGTCGCTAAATTGGGGGCGGCGAAGCGCGACTCCCTGTTGGCCTTCTGCTCGGCGAGCTGCTGCTTGCGCTGCTCGCGGGACGCCACGGGCACAGTGCGAGCCAACCGCTTCCTGCGGCGCTTCGCTGTGTGCTTGTCTCGGGGCGTGCCAGTGCTCATAGTGCTCATTAGTGTACAGCAGGGAAAAACGCGACACCCCCTGCCACGCGCGAGCGCGCGATGGGCAGGGGGTGCGTACGAATCAAGCGATTACTTGAAGCGTGGGAATGCGGAACGACCAGCGTAAACAGCGGCGTCGCCGAGCTCCTGCTCGATGCGCAGCAGCTGGTTGTACTTCGCAACGCGCTCGGAACGAGCCGGTGCACCAGTCTTGATCTGGCCGCAGCCCAGAGCCACTGCGAGATCCGCAATGGTGGTGTCCTCGGTCTCGCCGGAGCGGTGGGACATCATGGTGCGGTAGCCAGCGCGGTGAGCCATGTCCACAGCGTCGAAGGTCTCGGTCAGGGTACCGATCTGGTTGACCTTCACCAGCAGGGCGTTCGCAGCGTGCTCCTTGATGCCGCGTGCGAGGCGCTCAGGGTTGGTGACGAAGAAGTCGTCGCCAACAATCTGGACCTTGTCGCCGATGGTCTTGGTCAGGTTTGCGTAGCCCTCCCAGTCATCTTCCTGCAGTGGGTCCTCGATGGAGACGATTGGGTACTCAGCGATGAGCTCCTCATAGACCTTGGCCATCTCCTCAGCGGAGTGCTCGCCGCCCTCGAACTTGTACACGCCGTCCTCGAAGAACTCGGAGGAAGCAACGTCCAGCGCCAGTGCAACGTCTTCGCCCGGCTTGAAGCCAGCCTTCTCAATTGCCTCGACAATCAGGTCGAGCGCTGCGCGGGTGGAGTCGACGGAAGGAGCGAAGCCGCCCTCGTCGCCAAGGCCGGTGGACAGGCCCTTCGCGTTAATGACGGACTTCAGGGAGTGGTAGACCTCTGCACCCATGCGCAGAGCCTCAGCGAAGGACTCAGCGCTCAGCGGAGCAATCATGAACTCCTGGACGTCAACGCCGGAGTCAGCGTGCTCGCCACCGTTGACGATGTTCATCATTGGAACAGGCAGGATGTGAGCGTTCGGGCCGCCGATGTAGCGGTACAGCGGCAGGCCAGCGGACTCAGCAGCAGCCTTCGCCGCAGCGATGGACACGCCCAGGATCGCGTTCGCGCCGAGGCGGGACTTGTTGTCCGTGCCGTCGAGCTCAATCATTGCCTGGTCGAGCAGACGCTGATCGTCAGCCTCGATGCCAGCCAATGCGTCAGCGATCTCCTCGTTGACGTTCTTGACAGCCTTCTGGACACCCTTGCCGCCGTAGCGATCGCCACCGTCACGCAGCTCGTGCGCCTCGTGTGCGCCAGTGGACGCACCGGAAGGAACACCCGCAATGCCGTGCGCACCATCGTCGAGGAAAACCTCAGCCTCAACGGTTGGGTTACCGCGAGAGTCCAGAATTTCACGAGCAAAGACGTGCATAATATCAGCCACTACAGTTCATCTCCTTGAGATTGGCCAAACCAAATTTCCGTTACCGATTGTTCCAGATCGCAGCAAAAAATGCTTGTTGGCGTTCGTCACACTCGTGCTTTGCCTGCGTTTCCGTGCAGCGATAGGCCCACAACCACGCCATTTAAGGTCACACCATTCGGAATGTGATCTTCGTCAAACCTTTTGCCCATGCCCGGTTTCGCCCACTTTTGTGGCTTTCTCGGCATGGCTGCGGCACGCCTACCGGGTGGCGCGCTGGGTGAGCGCGTAGTTCGCAGCGGCATCGCGGACATTGTGGAGGTACTCGCGCGAGTGGTTATACGTCAGCACCGCATCCGACCACCCCTCCGCAGTGGACAGGTCGCGCCCGTTCGCACAGAGGAGGTTCGCGGCGCTCAGGGCGGCGTCGTCAATTTGCTGCGGGTTTGCTACCCCATCGCCGTCGGCGTCGCGGCCATAGATCGCCCACGAGCCGGGGATAAACTGCATCGGCCCCACCGCGCGGTCGAACTCGGTGTCGCCGTCGAGGGTGCCGCCGTCCGTGTCCGCAATAAGTGCGAAGTTGCCCGTGCCGTCGAGCGCCGGGCCGATGATCGGCGGCTGCGCCACCCCGTTTTCGTCGAGGCGACCAGCGTCGAACTTCTTGCCCGTATAGGTGCCGTGGCGGGTCTCCACCCATCCGATGCCAGCGAGCGTATTCCACTGCAGATTGCAGGCCGGCCAGGCCTCCGCCGCGATCAGTGCGGCGTTACCGTATGCACGCACCGCCTGCGGGTCGACCCCGATCTCCTCCGCGATAGGGGCGGCCCACGCGTGGAGTTCATTGGCGGTTCGGCCGGGCGCGTGGACGTCGATAGCAGGTGGTGGCGTGGCCGCAGCCGGGGGTACGTCTTCCGGGACTGGTTGGCGCTGCACGAACTGCTCCGGGCCGCCGAGCACGCTAAGCAGGAAGGCCACCAACGCGACAACCATCACCACCGCGCCGACAACGACAAGCAGCGCCACACAACCACACCCGCGCGCACGCCTGCCGGGACGGCCAGAAAACGTCATGGCAGAAGATCCTACACTACCCCCGTAATCCCCAATTTTCACTTGCGTCACACTAGTAACAGGTATGGTGTATCCCGTTCTGTTTTTCAAGCACCTATTTACAACCTGAAAGTGAGCACCCTATGCGCATTTCCACCCGTATCGCAGCCATCGGCGTCGCAGCCCTGACCGGCCTTGCAGGCCTCGCAGCACCAGCAGCACAGGCACAGGACGCCACCTCGCTCCTGCAGCTGGTCAACGGCAACGTCAAGACCATGAACTGCAACACCCTGCGCGTCACCCTCAACGGCACCGGCGTCGCCGGCAAGGACACTACCCGCCAGCAGCTGGTCAACAACCTCAACGGCAAGATTGGCGATTCCATCGCTCTTCGCGTCATGTCCGGCGGCACCGTCCAGGCAGTTGCGGACCGTGCGCTGGAGTGCGGCATCGTGAAGCCGGACCCGGTACAGGACTGGGCGAAGCTCCTCGGCAGCTCCCAGACCAACATCCCGCCACAGCTGCAGCAGCTGTCCTCCAACCTGGACTTGGGCCAGCTCCTGGCACGCTAGGTTTTAGGCGCTCGCCCCGTTGCTTGCGCACCACATTCCCGTTTTCCTTCGCCGACTTTTGCGTTTCCCCAGGTCACGTAAAGCACGGGAGGGAATTTGGTGTCAGTTCAAGCAGCACGCGCACCACATTCCACGATTCCGACCGGCGAGCGCGGCAAAAGCCCAGGTCGGACAAAACCTGTGAGGGAATGTGGTGCGCACCCCGCTAGCGCACAATCCCCAAAGAAGCCCCTACTCCACCACCAACTTGATCACGTCGGTGGGGCCTTCGTCGCCCGCGAACTCGACGGGCTGGACGGTGGGGGTAATCGGGGCGTTCACATCGACGGGATCGCCGGTGGTGACGCCGGGGCAGGCGTCGATAACTGAGGGGTCGAACCACTCGATGGCGGGTTTGCGATCATCGCTGAAGATGACGCCTATGCCACTCCAGGTCTCCCAGCGTTGTGAGTCGTCGTTGATGCTGTAGACATCGTCGGGGTCGAAGCCCAGGGCCTCGGCCTGCGCCTTGTCCGTGTACGGGCAGAAGAGGTAGGCGCGCTCGGCGTGCTCGCCGACAACCTGCGACACCGTAAACGGCGTGCCGTCCTGAGCCGCAGCTGCGAATCCCAGGTCCGTCGACTTCCCTGTCGAACACCCGGCTAGCGCCAGGCAGCTCAGTGCAAGTCCGGCAAGAACTGTTGTACGCGCCTTCATGATGCTCTCCTATCCTTGGCGGGCGTGCTCGCGTAGTGCGAATTCTACCGCGTCAAGTGGCAGCTCGGGGGCGTGCTCGTCGCGCCCGGCCTTGATGGCTGCCAGGTAGGTGCCGTATTCGTCGGCGGACCAGTCGCTGGTTACGTCCAGGTCGGCGCCCTTCGCGCGGTTGGAGCAGATGATGAGCGGCTTCTCGTCGGCGGCCTCCTGTGGACCTGCCAGGAAATAGATCAGGCCGGACGCGAACTTCGCGGGCAGGCCCGTGGCCACGACAGCTTCGTATTGCTGGACTGGTGTGAGCTCCCCGGAGCCGACCTTGCGCAGCGCCTGCAGCAGCGCGTTCGCCTTGCCCTTGTTGCGCAGGAACTGCTGCAGCTTCAGCTGCGCCTGCGCGTTCTTGCCGCCCTGGAATGCGAAGGACGCGCCCAAAAAGTCGATGATCTGGTCGCGGGCGAACTCGGAGTCCACCACATCCTGCGCGAAGGCGAAGACTTCGCGGCGGGTCAGGGTCGCGGTGGCGTCGTCGCGGAAGGGTGGGACGCGGCGCAGGTTGTGCGGCCAGCCGGTCTTCCAGCGGATCGGGGAAAAGCTGACGGTTTCTTGCGCGACGGCTTCCGCGGTTGGGGAAACGGCCTTGATGGCTTCTGCAATCTGGTTTGTCATGCGGACTATTGTTACACACTATGACCATCCTCGTGCTTGACCCTCGTTGGCCCGACATGCTGCCCGTTTCAGTAGCGCAGCGCATCCGGGGACCAGTGGAGTTCACCATGGAAGTGCCCGTCTCCGTGCGGTGGGACCTTGCCGACGCTCCCGACGGCCCCTGCCCCTGGCTCCTCACCACAAACGAGGATGACGAGGTGGTGCGGGAGCGCGTCGCGAAGGGCGAGCACGTCGAGCGGGTGCCCTCGCTCGAGGACCCCGTCCACCAGGCAGTATCCGTCATGCACGCGGCACGCACGCGCGGGCAGTGGGAGCGGTCCATGACACACGAAACGCTGCTGCCCTACCTCCACGAGGAAACCGAGGAGCTCGCCGCCGCCATCACCGACAACGAAGGCGACGAAGCCCTGCGCAAAGAGCTTTCCGACGTCCTGTTGCAAGTCCTCTTCCACGCCGAAATCGCGGCAGAGCGCGGCGCGTTCGGGTTCGCGGAGGTGGCGCAGGGGTTCGTCGATAAGATGAAGGCGCGCTCCCCCTACCTTTTCGACGGCAGCACCGGCACCATCGACGCCGAAACCCAGGACCGGCTGTGGCAGGAAGCCAAAGCCAAGGGTAACTAGCCTTGCGGCCCGTAGGCCCCGCCGCGCAGGGCGCGGTCGTTGAGCTCCCGGCGCGCCTGCTCAAGCGCCACCAAGTCGGAGAACAGCGCGTTGTAGGCGGCCTCGTCGTCGGAGGGACGCATGCGCTGCAGCTGCGCCTTCAGCAGCGCAATCTGATCCCCCACGCGGGTCTCCTGCAACCGCGAGAGCACCGAGTCCACGTAACGGTCAATGTCGTCCGGGTGCATCGGCTCAACCGCCAACTCTGAAACGAAATTGCGGCCCACCAGGTCCAGCATCTCCTGCGCGACCTTCGCCAAAAACTGCGGGCCGACGTGCGCGCCCGTCACCCCGCCAGCCTTCTCGATCGCGTCACGCACCTGGCGATACGCCGGGTTGGTAAACGCCTCCGGCGAAATGCCCTCAAAGTAGCTGCCGGCCTTCTCCGGGTACTGCAGCGCAATCTTGAGCGCCTCGCGCTGCGGCCACAACAGCGGATCCTGCGGGTTCGGCGGCACCAACGCGGGCGGCTGACCCGGCGCGGCCTGCTGCTGGCGCTGTGGCTTCTGCCAGGTACGCTGCTGCTTCTTCGGCCGACGCGCCTCCTCGCGGACCTGCTGGAGCACCTCGTCCGGGTTCGGCCAGCCCACCCAGCCGGCGAGCCTGCGCGCGTACTCCGTCTGCAGTACCTTGTCGCTGATACCGGCGACGACGGGAACGGTGCGTCGCAACGCCTGCAGGCGCCCCTCCGCCGTGTCCAGCGAGTAGTCCTTCAGCAGGGACTCAATCACGAACTCAAAAATCGGAATTCTCGACGCCACCAAGTCCCGCAACGCAGAATCCCCACGCTCAAGGCGCAGGTCACAAGGGTCCAGGCCGTCGGGGGCGACCGCCACAAACGACTGCCCCGAAAACTGCTGATCCCCCTGGAACGCGCGCATCGCCGCCTTCTGGCCAGCCTCGTCACCGTCGAAGGTGTAAATCAGTTCGCCACGGAAGTAGTTGTCATCCAACATGAGGCGGCGGATCACCGCCATGTGATCCTTACCGAACGCCGTACCACACGACGCCACCGCCGTCTTCACCCCCGCAGCGTGCATCGCCATCACGTCCGTGTAGCCCTCCACCACCACCGTCTGGTGATCCGTAGCAATGTGCTTCTTGGCCAAATCCAGCCCGAAGAGCACCTTCGACTTGTGGTACAACATCGTGTCCGCAGTGTTCATGTACTTACCCATCGGGTCATCATCAAAGAGCTTGCGGGCCCCAAACCCGATCACGTTGCCGGCCACATCCTTAATCGGCCAAATCAAACGGCGCCGAAACTTATCAATCGGCCCGCGACGCCCCATACTCGAAATCCCGGCGTCCTGGAGCTCCTGGGCGTCGAAACCCTTGCGAAGCAAGTGCTTCGTCAACGTGTCCCAACCATCCGGGGCGTAGCCGCACTCGAAGTGATAAATCAGCTCCTTCGAAAACCCACGCTCCAGCAAAAAATTCCTACCGACCTCCGCCTCCGGAGTCTCCAACTGCTCACGGTAAAACTCGTGCGCCGCCTTATTCGCCGCCAACAAGCGCGCCCGAGTCCCCGGCTTCACATCACGCCCACCAGTCGTCCCGCCCTGGTAATTGATGTGGTAGCCGATCTCCTGAGCAACCGCCTCCACCGCCTCCGGGAAGGACATCTGCTCCATCTCCATCAGGAAGGAAAAAACATCCCCGCCCTTGCCCGTGGAAAAGCAGTGGTAGTACCCGCGCGCCGGCCGGACGTGGAAAGACGGCGTCTTCTCATCCTTAAACGGGCTCAAGCCCTTCAGCGAGTCATACCCAGCCGGTTTGAGCTGCACATACTCGCCAACGATGTCCTCGATCGCCGCCCGCTCACGAATAGCCTCAATGTCACTATCCGGAATTCTGCCCCTAGCCATACGCACATCCTAACCCCCGGCACCGACATTCAGGATGTGCGTACCGCTCCTAGAACAATTTCTCCACACGCGGCGTACCGACCGGCACAAGCCGCTGGCCATCAACACGGTACGTGCCCTCGATGATCAGCGACGGCGCGGCCATCGCGTCGCGCTCATCGGCCGCGCCGTACTTGAGCATGACCTTGTCGCCTTCCGTTTCGAAGACGTAGAACGGCCTGCGCGCCTCTGGTCGCTGTGGCTCAATGGTGAGGCCATTCCCGTAAGGTCCGGTTTCTACAAAATTGAGGTTTTCGTCCAGCAGGAAGAGGCTCTGTGGCCAAGCAGTGCCTCCTGCATAGCACTGCGCTACCAGCAGAATGCGATCCTTCCCATCGACGTTGAGCCACTTCGCATTGACGCCTAATGGCTCGTCGAATGATTCCCCGATGCGGGTATTAATGTCTACAAACCCATACTTATACCGGACAGCAGACTCCTCCAGGCGCCCGTTAATAAGGCGTCCACCATAATGTCCGCACACCGCCGGAATTTTCATGTTTAGCATCTTGTGCTTTAGGTCGGCCGAAATATCGGGTGTGTGCTGGGGTTGATCCTTACCCTTGTCCTGATCCTTGTTCTTGCCTGGGTCCTTGCCCGTGTCTGGGTCTTTACCGCAGCCAAGGTCCCACTCCTTCTTCACCAATTCACTAGTCAGTTCCAGGCTCAAGAACTCCATCTTGGACCAACCGCCGAGTACTCCACCGAGTGGCGATTCCACAGTGATCTCACCCTTTGGCGCGTTCAGGGCCAACGACCCAGTGCATGTGTCGTTCTTTCGGTCGGCCTGACCCGCCAGACTTGCGCCAAGCGCGCCATTAAATGTCTTCCACAAAGCTGCGGTAGCCTGCACACCGGGCTCAAGCCGTGCGGTTAACGTGCTCTCAACCTCGCTAAATTCTGGTTTGAACGTCCCCGGGGAAGCTTCACGGGAGATTTGTTTCAAACTCCGACTATCTGCGTCATACTTAAACCCGATAACGCCCTCCTTCGAAGCTTCTAATGAGAAGCTCCTGGCCCGCTCAGCTGACAGTTCAAGTTCAAACGTTGGCTCAACACCAGTGTCCATATACACCCACACCGGTCCCACTGGGAACAGCCAAGGTCGCTTCTTGCCAAACCGCTTCTGCAAGTAATCCTCCGCCGCCTTACCCAAGTCTTCGCCCACGTCAATCTTTGACCCAGTCTTTACCTCGAACTTGGTGTAAATCTTCGTCTTGAGCTCAAAGCTCTTATCTGCCTCTTTCTCGACAGCTTCCTTATTGATGCCCAACTCTGGGCTCACGCTGACACCACCAGTGAGTTCCGCTTTCGACAAGGCATCCTTCTTCACCAGCCTCTTCGATTCCGCAAGCTTCTTCAGATCAGCTGTAAGCTCAAGCTTTGCTTCCTTTTCGGCATCCGCTGCTGGCATCGCATTGATCTGCGCGCCAGTCACTGGGTCGATGATCGTCATCGGCTCGGCAGTCATCAGGCGGCCCTGGAACTTCACATCGCCCTTCGTGTACTCAATGATGTCATCCAGGATCGCAGGTTTCGTCTCCACCGTGACGGCGGTCGTCCCTTCTTCAACCTTGACGATCTTCGCCATCGCCGCCCCCGGGAACTTCGCGCTCGGCGGGATCGAAAGCACGTCGCCCTCGCGGAGGTGCAACTGCTCGAATGCCTGCTTGCTCAGTTCGAGAGTCGAACCGATCTGCCCGGCGCCTCTCGGGAACAGTGCTGTGGCTTGCTGCGTCGAAAAGTTCCGGGCCTGCGAATTCACCTTATAGATGGCCCCGTTATCCGCCCGGTACTCATCCGGCTTCAACCCCAACCGCGAGCTCCCCTCACCACTCGAGGATCCGCCCTGCCCGCCCTGGGCCTTCGTCACCGTTGCTGCAATCGTCGCGATAATCGCCAACAACCCAAGCACTGAGGCAACACCGACCAGCTCCCCAGGCAAGACGACACTCCCAATCCGCAACGGCTGCATCTTCGGCAGCTGCACACCTGCCGCATACGGATCCTCCACACTCGAACCAAACTCAGGCTCACTTGGCGCAGCCTGAACCGGAGCGGTCATCGATCCCGCCCCCAATGCCAACGACACACCCACCGCAACGGTCGCGCGACGCCAGCCCCTCACATTTCTTCCCATGAGTTCCCCTTTACAGCGAATAGCTCCGCAACCAGCGCAAAGCCAAAGTCTTTTCAATTGTTGAAAGCAGCCTACAACAAATACACAGCTTCCACTACGACTTCTGCAAGGCAGTTCCTAACTGTTCTGCGGAGCCTGTGCCACAATGACTTCCCGTGAGCCGAACATCGAAGAACACCGCTGTCGGCGCCGTCGTTGTCGCCGCGGCGCTCCTCCTCAACACGCTCCTGCCCGGCAATGACAAGGGCACCACGGCGGGAGACCCCACCTCCTGCCCGAACCTCCCCGCAGAGGCCTGGGACACCATCGACCTCATCGAGTCCGGCGGCCCCTACCCGCACCCGGAGGACGATTCGCGCTTCGGCAACTACGAAGGCACCCTCCCAGAGGAACCGCTCGGCTACTACCGCGAATACACCGTAGACACACCGGGCGTGCACCACCGCGGGCTGCGACGGATCGTAACCGGCGGCGGAGCCGACGGCGTCGTCGACGAGTGGTACTACACCGACAACCACTACGACACCTTCTGCGAGGTGCAGCCAAGGTAACCAACTGGGGGAAGGTGGCGTCTCGAGCACACTCGGGAAATTGTGAACAAAATTGCTACACTTCCAACGCATGGGGGAATTCGCAGCGCTGCGCGCACACATTCACAGCCTTCGGGGACGCACAGTACTAGCTCAGCGGCACAAACAGGCCGTCGCGAGCGGGACTATGGTGCAGATTGGGAGGTATGGGGCCGTCGAAAAGCGGTGGTGGGGCACGCTTGACCCCGACACCCGCCGCATCGCACGAGCCCTCATCCACGGCCGCGAAAACCGCAAAGCCGCCATCGTTGGGCGCACCGCCGCGCGCCTCCACCGCCTCCCCGTGCCGCACCTCGGCCGACAGCCCGAACTCACCGAAGTCGCACTGCCCAACGGCACCTCCATCACCCGCAGCAAATGGCGCCCCGGCCTCCACTATCGACGCCAAATCCTCCACACAACCGACACCATCGCCGGAATCCGCGTCGCACCCCTGCCCGAAACCATCGCGGGCATCTTCAAATGGGAGCCACGCGCGCAGCTCTACCCCGTCCTCAACCACCTCAAACACATCGGCGGCCACGAGGACACCATCACCGCAGCCATCTGGGCCCTGCCCCACCAACGCGACCGCAACACCCTCCAACTCTGCTGGGAGCGCGCCACCCACCACCCAATCGCGCCCGAGCTCAGCTACCTCGCCACCGCCCTCCTCTCCCACCACGCACTCCCCGCACACTACTGGCACACCCAACCGCACCGCGTCATGTACGGCACCCACTTCGCCCTCGCACTCACCGACGCCCCACTTTTCGACGACCACTGCGCCCCCACCGAAACCAGCTGGGTCCGCACATTGCACGTCCCCGTGGAAGCACTCCACCGCGACCTCCGCGGCACGATCAACCTCATCGCCGACACCGTGCGCGCCACCTACCACGGCCGTCCACATTGCGACATCTGCCGGGGCCCGCGCGAACCACTGCAATATGTTGACAGCTCCCCACGCGACGCAACCATTGAAGCCTACATCGCACGGATTAGCAGATTCCCCGACGATGAGCGGCCCGAAGGCCTTCTTCCCGCGTGGTGATTTTGGGGTGGCATGTGTGCTCTCGAGCGGAGTCGGGAAATTGTGAACAAAATTGCGTGTGGTTGGAGTCACAAAATGCGCAATTCTATTCACGATTTTCCGAACAATCTCTCGAGGCATATCCCCACCCCACACGAGCCGTCGCCGACGAGAACCTCCGAGAGTGTTCAGAAAACGCCGGAAATGAGCTGTGAGGTGTGGCATACTTTCCGCAGTTGTGACTCAAGACACTGAAAGAAAGGCGACCGCATGAACTCGCTCTTCCTCGTACTCATCGGGCTGGCGATGCTGCTCACCGGGTACCTGCTCTATTCAAAGTTCCTGGGCCAGCGGGTCTATAAGCTCTCTGAGAGCTATGAGACCCCGGCGCACACCATGGAGGACGGCGTGGACTACGTGCCCACCAACAAGTACGTGCTGTGGGGCCACCACTTCACTTCCGTGGCGGGCGCCGCGCCGATTATCGGCCCGGCAGTCGCTGTGATTTGGGGTTGGCTGCCCGCATTCCTGTGGGTGACCTTGGGAACGGTGTTCTTTGCGGGGATGCACGATTTGGGGGCGTTGTGGGCGTCGCAAAGGCATAGGGGCCAGTCGATTGGCACGTTGTCGGGGCGCTATATCGGCGCGCGTGGGCGCAATCTCTTCCTCGTGGTGATTTTCCTGCTGCTGCTGATGGTGAATACTGCGTTCGCGGTGGTGATTTCGAATCTGCTGATCGCGACGCCGTCGGCGGTGATTCCGACGTGGGGCGCGATCCTGGTGGCGGTGCTGATTGGGCAGGCGATTTACCGCCTGAAGTGGAATCTGCCGCTGGTGTCGGTGGTTGGTGTTGTGGCGCTGTACGCGCTGATGGTGATTGGTGACCGCGTGCCGCTCGCGCTGCCGGAGACGGTGATGGGCATTCCGGATCGCGGTATCTGGATCATTTTGCTGTTCGTGTACGCGTTCATTGCGTCGATGCTGCCGGTGTGGGTGCTGTTGCAGCCGCGTGATTACATCAATGGTCTGCAGCTGTTTGTTGGTCTGATTATTCTGTACGCTTCGTTCTTTATTGTGCGTCCGGAGATTGTGGCGCCGTCGATTAATGAGGCGGTGCCGGAGGGCACGCCGAGTATCTTCCCGCTGCTCTTCGTGACGATTGCGTGTGGTGCGGTGTCTGGCTTCCACGGCATTGTTGCTTCGGGTACGTCGGCGAAGCAGTTGGATAAGGAGACGGACGCGCGCTTCGTCGGGTACTTCGGTGCGGTTGGTGAGGGCCTGCTGGCCCTCGGCACGATTGTGGCGACGACGGGCGGCTACAAGACGATCGCGGATTGGGAGAACGTGTACAACGAGTGGAACGCCGGTGGCGTCAACGCCTTCGTCGAAGGCGGCGGTGCGTTGATGAACCAGGGCCTGGGCATCCCGACGTCCCTGTCGGCCACGATTCTGGCCACCATGGCTGTCCTCTTCGCTGCGACCACGATGGACTCTGGTGTGCGTCTGCAGCGCATGGTCGTCGGCGAGATCGGCCAGATTATGGGAGTGAAGCTCTCCGGCCTGGCAGCCACGATCATCGCGGTAGGTGCCGCACTGGGATTGACGTTCTCGACGGGCCTCGACGGGTCCGGCGGCATGATCATCTGGCCGCTGTTCGGCACCACGAACCAGCTGATGGCCGGGCTGACCCTGGCAGTCCTGGTGGTCATCCTGACCAGGCTGCGTCGCCCAACGCTGCCACTGCTGATCCCGCTGGCGTTCGTCACGCTCATGTCACTGTGGGCGGCGGTGCTGCAGCTGCGCACCCTCTTCGAGGCAGGCAACTGGCTGCTGCTCGCTATCGACGTCGTCATTATTATCTGCGCGATCTGGGTCATCGTTGAGGCGATCACCGCGATCAGCAAGGCGCGCCGCGAGCCAGCCGTCGACTGGGAGGACACGCCAGTCCATGAGCCTGCGCAGTAAGCTGGCCGCGCTCGGCGCGGGCCTCAGCGAGTTCTACCAGGCGCCCTACCGCCGCGAATTCGCCCGCGCCGCACGCGAGGAGGACGACCTGTTCACCCTGCTCGTCGCCTCCGAAATGCTCGGCATCCCGAACCCCGCCAGCTACTACACACTCGAACTCCTCCCCCTGCTTTACGACGACTTCCACGCTTGGCACACCCGCATGGGCATGGAACGCTCACCACTCGATGGGATCTCATGTTGCTAGACGCCCCAGTCATGTTCTTCGGTGGCAAAGGGGGCGTCGGTAAAACGACGATCTCCGCCGCCACGGCCGTACGCCTCGCCGCGCGCGGCGGCCGCGTCCTGTTGGTCTCGACGGACCCCGCACACAACCTCGGGCACATTTGGGGCACCACGCTTGACGACGCCCCCACCGCCCTCGAACCGAACCTCCACGCCATCGAGCTCGACCCGGCAACTATCACGGAGCAGCACCTGCGCGCCGTCGGCGAATCGATGCGCGCCATGATGCCCGAACGCCTCCACCGCGAAGTGGACCGCCACCTGGAGATGTCACGGCACTCCCCCGGCCTGCACGAGGCCGCACTCCTCGAGCGCATCGCGGACCTCGTCGCAGAGCGCGGCGACTACGACCACATCATCTTCGACACCGCCCCCTCCGGCCACACCTCCCGCCTCATGGCACTCCCCGAGGTCATGGCCGCCTACACCGACGGCCTCTTGGCCCGGCGCGATAAGTCCGATAAGTTCAGCGAGCTCGTCCGCGGGATGGGCGGCACTTCCGGGAACAGCGGCTCCCCCGTCGACCGCCGCAATCAGCAGATCCGCTCCACGCTGCTGAAGCGCCGCCGCAAGTTCGAGCACCTCCGCGCCGTGCTCACCAATCCCGCCCAGTGCGTCTTCCACATCGTGCTGACCGCCGAACGCCTGCCGGTCATGGAGTCGATGGAGTTCTACGAGGAGCTCACCTCCCACGGTGTGCACGTCGGCGGGGCCGTGGTGAACCGTCGCACGCCAGATGAGGCCGGTTCATTTTTGGCGGGACGGCGCGAGGTGGAAGCGCGAGCGCTGGAGCTGCTTGACCTTCCGGTGCCGATCCTTGAGCTTCCGTGGCTTCCGGGCGAAATTGGCACGCGGGATGCGCTCGAGCAGATCGCTGGATTCCTCTCCACGTAGAGGTAGAAGGTGTCGTCTCGAGCGGAGTCGGGATTTTGTGAACAGATTTGCTTGTGTGCCGAGTCACAAAAACTACAATTTCGTTCACGATTTTCCGAATAATCTCGCGAGGCATACCTCTAGTAGAAGCCGTCGAATGCGGCGGCCTTCTTCGCGGTGCGCTCGAGGCGCGACTCCGTCATCGAAGCGATCTGGTCCACGATGACGCGCTCGCGCTCCAGATCTGTCTCGGCGGCCTCGAACCACTGCTGGAACATCGTGTCCAGGGTGCCCGGCGCGCCGGCGCGCAGGTACTCGTGGACGTGGAAGATGCGGTCGCGTTGCCGGTCCTGGCGAGCGAGGTGCGCGGGCTCGTCCATCACATAGAGCACGGCGACGGTCTTGAGAAGACGGACCTCTGCCTCCACGTCGCGCGGGACCACGAGGTTGCCGTGCTGTCTGCCCAGCACGTTGTTTGCTTCGTCGGTGAGCGTGGCCTGCGTGACCCCGCCGACGTAGCGCCCGACCAGCTGGGAGGTCAGCGCTTTGAGTTGGGTCCAGGACTGGAGAGTGAAGTCGAAGTCGGCGGCTGCGGCGATGGCGGGCAGAGCGCGGAGGCGGTCGGCGGCGTCGATGAGGGAGTCGGCGGTGCCGCCAAACGCGGCGGCACCTTTCTCGGCGAGGGCGGCGAGCTCGACGAAGTCCCAAAGGACTTGGAGGGACACGCGAGAGGAGACGATGCCGTCTTCGACGTCGTGGACGGAGTAGGCGATGTCGTCGGCGAAGTCCATCACCTGTGCTTCCATGGGCGGGCGGTTGTCGGTGTGTCCGGCGCGTGCCCAGGCGAGGATGTCGGCGTCTTCGTCGTAGGCGGAGTATTTGCGGTTGATTGTGCCGTCGGGGTTGGTGCGGGTCCACGGGTATTTGGTGGCGGCGTCGAGGCTGGCGCGGGTGAGGTTGAGGCCGTAGGTGGTGGCGTCGATAATTATTTTTGGTTCGAGGCGCGCGAGGATGCGTAGGGTTTGTGCGTTGCCTTCGAAGCCGCAGGGGGCAGCTTCGTTGAGGGCGTTTTCGCCGTTGTGGCCGTAGGGCGGGTGGCCGATGTCGTGGGTGAGGCCGGCCATTTCGCATAGGTCGGGGTGAAGGCCGAGTCCGGTGCCGATGCCGCGTGCGATCTGGGCGACTTCCAGCGAGTGGGTGAGGCGGGTGCGGGGTGTGTCGCCGTCGCGGGGGCCGACGACTTGGGTTTTGTCGGCGAGGCGTCGTAGCGCCGCGGAGTGGAGGACGCGCGCGCGGTCGCGGGCGAAGGCGTCGCGGGTGTCTGCGTGGGGCGCGGTTTGGGCCCCTTTGGGGGCTTCGGGGGCGCGGCGTTCGACGTCTGCGGCGTTATAGGTGTACACGCCTTCTGAGCGTAAACGGTTCCGGCACGTTTCTGTGTGAGCGACTACCCTCATTGGCATGACTAAGCGCAACTACCGTCTCTTGGCCGCTGCCCCGCTGTTCGTTGGGGGCGCGTTGCTGGCTGTCGCTCCGGTGGCGCAGGCTGCAGCGCCGTCCGTGTCTGTGCTGGCACTTCAGCCCAGCTTGTTGACGACGCCAGTCACCGACGAAGCTGGCGTCCTGACTCCTGGGGAGATTTCCCAGGTTGAGGACGCTATCGCGCAGGTCAGCGCGCAGAAGGGTCGCTCGGTGCGGGTGGTGTTCCTAGATTCCTTTGAGGGAACGCCGCCGTCGGAGTGGACGGAGGACGCGGTGCGGGCCAACGGGCCGAACACGGCAGTCATCGCGATTTCGCCGAATGAGCGCGCCTACAGCGTGACTACTGGCGAGCAGTGGTCGTCTGCGGAGGCGGACGCGATTGACCAGGCGGCGTACGCGAGGTTGGTGCAGTCTGACTGGGCGGGTGCCGCGCTGGCCGCGGTTGAGGCGGCCGGCAGCGCTAGTGCTGGTTCGGGTGGCACGGGTTCGGGCTCAGGCGGCGGCGAGGCAACTGGCCTGATTGCCGGCGGTGCCGGGCTCGCCGCGGTTGCTGGTGGCGGGTACTGGGCTGTGTCGCGTCGTAAGAACAAGCAGCACCGGGAGGCGCAGGTGGCGTCGGCACGCGAGCTGGCACCCGGCGATGCGGATTCGTTGAACCGCCTGCCTACCGCCACCCTGGACACGGTGGCGCAGGAGGCGCTCGTCGCTGCCGACGAGTCCGTGCAGCAGGGCCAGGAGGAGCTGCACCTGGCTACCTCTGAGTTCGGCGCGGACCGCGTGCGCCCGTTTACCGCCGCGATGAACTCGGCGACCACTGCCCTGCAGCGCGCGTTTCGCACCCAGCAGGCGCTGCACGACGCCATCCCGGAGACCGAGCCGGAGCGCCGTGCCATGCTCATCGACATCATTACGTCTGCCCGCACCGCCGAGGCGTCGCTGCGCGCAAAGACGGAGGAGTTCAACTCGATGCGCGGTGTGCTGATGCGCGCGCCGGAGGAGATCGAGAAGGTGATGCAGCGCACCGTGGATCTGCGCTCGCGGCTGGAGCCGGCGAAGCAACAGCTAGCGGCGCTGCGGGAGCAGTATCCCGCCCAGATGCTGTACTCCATCGACGGCAACGTGGAGCTCGCCGCCGAGTCTCTCGACGAGGCCGAGGCGCAGTTGGACAAGGCCCGCGGTCTTGCCGCGCGTCCGGCCGGTGAGCAGGGCCCGCTTCTCGACGTCCTCTCCGCCGCCACCCGCGCCGTCGAACTTTCCGACCACAACCTGTCAGCCATCGAGCACGCCGACGCGAACATCCGGACAGCGAAGGAGAACCTCTCGTCGCTCATTCAGGAAATCCGCGACGAGATCGAGCAGATCGCGCAGCTTAAGGGCGCGCGTGCGCAGGGCGCTGACATCGACGTGGCCGCCCTCGATCGAGCTTCCGCGACCGCCCGTGAGGCTATCGCCAACATCGGCGACCGCGACACCACCGACCCGCTGAGCCTGTACGCCGACTTGAGCGACGTGGACGCCCAGCTCGACGCCGAAATCGAACGCGCCGAGGGTGCCGCCCACGACCAGTCACGGGCCCTGACCATGTTCGACCAGCAGATGCAGGTGGCCACCACCCAGATCCAGTCCGCCGAGGACATGATTCGTTCCCGCGGCCGCATCATCAGCTCGCAGCCGCGCACCCTACTGGCGCAGGCGCAGCGCGAGTACGCGGAGGCCCAGCAGCGCCGCACCAGCAACACCCGCGAGGCCATCGAGTACGCCCGCCAGGCAACCACCACCGCGCGTCGCGCGATCCAGGCCGCCAAGGACGATCTGGATCAGTACCGCCGCGCCCAAGCCCGCGATACCGCGAACTCCATGGCGCAGGCCGTGCTGTGGGGATCGATCCTCTCCGGTGGCGGCAACCGCGGGGGAAGCTTCGGTGGGGGTGGTTTCGGTGGAGGCGGCGGCTTCTCCGGTGGCGGCGGTGGCGGCGGGATGACTACCCGCGGCGGCACCTTCTAACCGGCTAGTAGCGCAGCCTGCGCGTGGGCGTATCCACGTACGTGAGCGCCCACGTTATAAACAGCAGATCCCCCACGAGCGCCTCGGAGGCGCAGTCCCCCAGAACGGTCACCTCCAACTCCCCGTTGAGGTGGCCGTTTGTCGTTGCGACGGTGGTGCCGCGGGCGTCGATAATGTCGCGGCAGCGCCCCCGGGTTCTGCGCACCGTGTACGGCCTGCCGCCGCACTCGGCGGCGTAGCGCGCCACCGTCAGGCTCGTCTTGCGTAGCAGATAGCGCTGGCCGCGCTCGTCGACCCCGCGCAGCGACGCAGGGGACGTCGACACCATCGTGATGCGGTGGCCGTCCGCGGTGATCGTGGCGCCCTCCACGGTTGCCACCGCCGCATCGGTGCCTTCGAGCGCCGCACCGCGCCACCACACCGTGGTCATTAGAGGAACATCACCAGCACGATGATTCCCGAGAACAGCAACAGCGTGCCGATCAACGCATTCGAAATCCCGAGCTTCTTCGCCTCCAGGACCTCGCGGCTTACCCACGCCAGGCCGGCCACGTCGGTGGCAGGCAGGGTGGTCTCGCCCTCGAACTCGAGGATTGCCTTGCGCACCCCGTTGTGGTCCTGGGTGAACTGCGCGACCTTCTCGCCGGCGGCGTCGTTGACCACCCAGTTCTTGCCCCACTCGTTGACCAGCACGTAGGAGCGCTCCCCGATGTGCACAGGGATCTCCTTCGCGCGTGCCAAGGAAGCGGTGGCTTCCACCACTGTCTCACCGTTACACTTCGCCACCGCGCCGGACTCAGGGGCGACCAGCAGGTCCCACTGCTGCCCGCCCACCGTTGCGGACTCGTGCGTGAATTCGCCGAGTACCTCCGGGCCGGCCTCAGCCAACAGCTTCGGGGCGTCGCGCTGCGTGCGGTCCCAGCTTACGTAATGCATGGCGAGTGCCTCCTAGCAGCCGATTAGGCGGGTAGCCAGGTATGCCTCGAGCTCGTCGATCTTGACGCGCTCCTGCTCCATCGTGTCACGCTCGCGGACGGTCACGGCGCCATCCTCAAGCGAGTCGAAGTCGAAGGTCACGCAGAACGGCGTACCGGTCTCGTCCTGGCGGCGGTAGCGACGGCCGATCGCGCCGGAGGTGTCGAAGTCGACGTTCCAGTGCTGGCGCAGCTTCGCGGCGAGCTCCTCAGCGGGCTCGGCAAGCTCGGACTTCTTGGACAGCGGCAGCACAGCAACCTTCACCGGCGCCAGGCGTCGATCCAGCTTCAGCACCACGCGGGTATCCGTGCCGCCCTTGGCGTTCGGGGCCTCTTCCTCGTGGTAGGCGTCGACAAGGAAGGCCATCAGTGCGCGGCCAAGGCCTGCTGCAGGCTCGATGCAGTACGGCGTCCAGCGCTCGTTTGCTGCCTGGTCGAAGTAGGACAGGTCCTCGCCGGACTTCTCGGAGTGCGTGCGCAGGTCGTAGTCCGTGCGGTTCGCGATGCCCTCGAGCTCGCCCCACTTGGAGCCGGTGAAGTTGTAGGCGTACTCGATGTCGACGGTGCGCTTCGAGTAGTGCGACAGCTTCTCCTTCGGGTGCTCGTACAGGCGCAGGTTATCCGGGTTAACCCCCAGGTCAATGTACCACTGCAGACGGTTGTCAATCCAGTACTGGTGCCACTCTTCGTCCTCACCCGGCTTGACGAAGAACTCCATCTCCATCTGCTCAAACTCACGGGTACGGAAAATGAAGTTGCCCGGCGTGATCTCGTTGCGGAAGGACTTGCCGATGTTCGCGATACCGAACGGCGGCTTCAGACGCGCCGACGTCATCACGTTCTTGAAGTTCACAAAGATGCCCTGCGCCGTCTCCGGGCGCATGTAGTGCAGGCCCTCCTTGTCGTCGACCGGGCCGAGGTACGTCTTCATCAGGCCCGAGAACTCACGCGGCTCAGTCCAGTTGCCCGGCTGGCCCGTCTCCGGGTCCTTGATGTCAGCCAAACCGTTTACTGGCGGGTGGCCGTGCTTCTCCTCGTAGGCCTCCAGCAGGTGGTCAGCGCGGTAGCGCTTGTTGGTGTACAGCGACTCCACCAGCGGGTCCGTGAACACCTCCACGTGGCCCGATGCCTCCCACACCTGACGCGGCAGGATAATCGACGTATCCACGCCGACCGTATCCTTCCGGGACTGCACCATGTGCTTCCACCACTGGCGCTTGATGTTTTCCTTCAGCTCGACACCGAGCGGACCGTAGTCCCATGCAGAACGCGTACCGCCGTAAATTTCACCGGCCGGGTACACAAGGCCACGGCGCTTGCAAAGGTTAACAACGGTATCGATCTTGCTGGCTGACATGAACACTCCTCATATATGGGTGATGCAAAAACTACCCGCTTAGTGTAGCCAATCCCCCAGACACTTAGCATCTACCCCACCACATTGGCGCCGTCCGCTACTCTGGGACGCACTATGCCAAGCTCGAATAACCCCGTCAGGAAACTCGGCCCGCGCATGACCCGCCAGCGCCAGGCCGTCGTGGACGCGCTGAAAGACATTGACAAGTTCAGCCCCGCCAAAGACATCCACGCAGCGCTAGTCGACCGCAACGAGCAAGTCGGTCTCACCACCGTCTACCGCACGTTGCAGGGGCTCGCAGAAATCGGCGCCGTTGACGTCATCCAAAGCCCAGAGGGCGAAACCCTCTACCGGCACTGCCTCACCGAGCACCACCACCATCACCTCGTGTGCGTCAAGTGCGGCACCAGCGAGGAGATCGAAGGCGGCCCCGTCGAGTCCTGGGCTGAGGCCACCGCCAAAGAGCACGGCTTCACGCTCGTCGCCCACGAAGCAGAAATCTACGGCATCTGCAGCACCTGCCAGGCCTAATCAAACTTATCGACGGCCCCTCCGAACCTCCTGTCCCGCTTCGCATACTCGTACACGGCGTCGAACATATCGTCCTTGGTGAAGTCCGGGAAAAGCTTATCCTGGTAGACCATCTCCGCGTACGCCGACTGCCACAGCAAGAAGTTCGACGTCCGCTTCTCCCCACTCGGCCGCAAGAACAGGTCCACGTCCGGCATATCCGGCCGGTACATATACTTCGCGAACGTTTTCTCCGTAATATCCCCAGGCGCAATCTTGCCGTCCCGAGCGTCCTTGGCAAGCTGGCGGGCGCCGTCGATAATCTCGGCGCGACCACCGTAATTGATGCACATCGCAAGTGTGAGCCCCGTGTTGTCCTGCGTGAGCTCCTCAGCGGCCTCGAGCTCGCGTAGCACCGAGCGCCACAGCCGCGGGCGGCGCCCCGCCCACACGATGCGCACGTTCTTCTCGTGCAGCTCCTCGCGCTGGCGGTGCAACACATCGCGCGAAAAGCCCATGATGAACCGCACCTCCGAGGCCGCGCGGCGCCAGTTCTCCGTCGAGAACGCGTACGCCGACAGCCACTCCACCGACCCCATCTCAATGCAGGCATCCACGCAGTCCAGCAGCACCGCCTCACCACGCTTGTGGCCCTCGGTGCGCTTCATGCCACGCTCCTGCGCCCACCTGCCGTTACCGTCCATCACCAACGCGATATGACGAGGAATAAACTCCGGGGAAATCTGCGGTCTGCTCATGGGAAACATTATGCCTGCTTCATCACTCGCAAACTTGTTAACCCCGCCCCCAAATAAAACTGCAGGTGAGCAGACGTCGCCCGGTGCACCTGCTCCGCAAACTCCTCCGAACACACATGGTCATGCTCCAACAGCCACATCGAATGCAGCACCTCCGGGTCCACATCCATCGCCCCCGGCGGCCTGCACAGCGTGCACACCGCTCCACCCGCCGCCGCGTGAAACGCCTTATGCGGCCCCGGCGCCTGACAGTTCGCGCAGTTAAACAGGCTCATCTTCCAGCCCGCGTGCGCCGCCGCCTTCAACAAAAACGCGTCCAACACCAAGGTCGGGTGCGTCGGCGACTGCAGACGCTCAAAGCCCTCCTGCAGCAGCGCGAACAACTTCGGATCGCCCTGGTCAAAGGACAGCTTCTCCGCAGCCTCCAACATCGCGCAACCCGCCGCGTACCTATCGAAGTCATCAATGATCGCGTGACCATAAAACGCGACGGTATCGGCGCTAGTGATCGTCGATAAGCCTCTGCCCGGATAGACCTGCACATCCACCTCGACGAACGGCTGCAAGCGCGACCCGAACCGCGACCGCGCCTTGCGCACCCCCTTCGCCACCCCCCGCACCAAGCCATGATCGCGCGTCAACAACACAACAACGCGATCCGCCTCCCCGAAATCGTACGTGCGCACCACAAACGCACGATCACGCCACGACGGCCTCCCCGCCCCGCGACCTCTCCTAGAAGCCAAGACGCCCCAACGCCTTCGGATCCTCCTGCCAGTTCTTCAACACCTTCAAACGCACATCCAGGTACACATTCTGACCCACAAGCTCCATAATCTGCTTCCGCGAACGGTGCACAATCCCGCTCAAACGACGCCCGCCAGGCCCCTCGATAATCCGCTTCTGACCAGGGCGCTCCAAAAACATCACCGCGTAAATCATCATCCGATCCGGGCGCTCCGGATCCGGATGCATCTCATCAATCTGCACCGCCACCGAGTGCGGCAACTCCTCACGCAGCCCACTCAGCGCCTCCTCACGGATCAACTCCTCAATCCGCGCCTCGACGCCCTCATCCGTCACCTGATCAACCGGATAAAACCGCGGCCCCTCCGGAAGCTTGCTCACCAGCACATCCATCAGTACGTCCAGCTGCACCCGGTCCTTCGCAGACACCGGCACCAACTCCACGTCCTTACCCAAATACTCGTGCATCTCCAGCAGACGCTCCCCCACCACGTCCTTCGGCACCTTATCCAACTTCGTCACGATGCCCACAATCGGCGTCTTCGGCTTCGCCGCCCGAATCTCCTCCAAAATGTAGCGATCCCCCGGCCCCAACTTCTCATCCGCAGGCACCGTAAACCCAATCACGTCCACATCCTGGTACGTATCCTTCACGATCTCATTCAGCCGCTGCCCCAACAACGTCCGCGGCCGGTGCACCCCCGGCGTATCCACCACAATCACCTGCGCATCCTCCCGATTCACCACCCCACGAATCGGCCGACGCGTCGTCTCCGGCTGATCCGCCATAATCGCGATCTTCTCGCCCACCAACGCATTCATCAGCGTCGACTTGCCCGTATTCGGCCTGCCCACAAAACTCACAAAGCCCGACCGAAACCCCTCCGGGGTCTGCGTGAAGCCGGCGTAGTCGGGAGTGCTCGCGTTTGCGTCTGCTGGTGCGTTGGACAGATCTGGGAACTCCGGGAAGTTTTCGCTCATGGTGCAGAAGTCTACCCTGCGCGGTTGGCAGTACGGTGTTGTCGCTGTTTTAGCTCGGGCCGTTTTCGTTTCGTTTTAGCTCCGGTGGAGGTGTTAAAGGAGTGAGCGACGCTGGTCGCTGAAAATCAGCCCGGCAGGGTGAAAAAGCGCGACCTGCATCGCACGCTTCTAAGCGCACGCTTTTAGCAATTTGGGGTGCGCTGGAGGCAAGTTGTAGCGCTGCTGGGTGTCTACGACGGTGCGGAAATGGCGTGCTGCCATCTGAATTCGCGTGACTCTCGTGCCGCTTTCACTCCGGTGGAGGTGTTAAAGGAGTGCGACGCTGGTCGCTGAAAATCGGCCCGGCAGGGTGAAAACACGCGACCTGCATCGCACGCTTCTAAGCGCACGCTTTTAGCAAAATGAGCGGGAAAACGGGCGCAATTTGAGCGCGAAAGCGGCGCGAAACAGGTTGCGAAAGCGGCGCAAAACGGGCGCGAAACACGTGGCGAAAACCAGAGCGAAACGTGGAACGAAACGGACGCGAGCTACCGGCGGGCGCGGTTCAGGGCGGAGTGGACCGTCGATAAGAAAGAGGCGGGGTTGCTTTCCACATCGTGGGGAGAAAAACGGATCAGCTCATAGCCGAGATTGCGCAGAGTATCGGCGCGGCGCTTCTCCTTCAGCAGCACATCTGCCGTATCCACGTCGGGGCCAATGTACTTCATGTTCCCATCGATTTCGATGATCAGTGCGTTTTCCACGAGAAGGTCTACACGGTAGCGCGTCGAGTCTATCCATACGTTGGACAACACGTTCCTGAAGCCCGCGTCTAATAGCACTGCTCTGGTATAGGACTCCGGCGCAGACTCCGGACCGAGCACCGCATACTGAACAGCCTTCCGAGCTGCCCCAATCCCATGAAACCGGGGAGTCGTGCGCATTAAATACTGCAGCTGTGGCGCGATGAGCGTGCGCGAATAGAGCAGCCAATCCGCGGCTACGAGTGCGTGCTTGAACCCTGCCTCGCGGGCAATCTCCAAAAAGGTCCGGTACGGAGTTGTTGTGCTCAGATGCTGGCCTTGCACCACCTCATCCGGCCGAAATCGCGACCGCACGTAGCGTACATCCGGCTGCCGAGTCGGCTTCGGCGGCGGGTTGTGCGTCAACATCGAGACCTGCGGCATCGGCTGATTGACCGTCCACATCCCCAGCAGGTGCGCCGCCGCCCGCCCCGTCACCACCGCAGTCTGCGCAACCGCACCGACAGCGAAGCTCCGCGCCCAGTCACGCTGGTACTGCGGGACCTCCTCAATTATCGACGCCGGCACCGCCACCCCCGACGACAACCTCACCAACTCACCAGAGTCCAACCGCTCCCGCACCTCGCGACTCACATTCACACAGCCCCGAACGTCAACGAACTCGGAACGCAACCGTGTTTTCCAGTCCCCCGTATCCATGCGCCTCATTGTGGCAGGTATGTGGTCACCGGCGCCAGGGTTTTTCGGCTTTGCACACCATGGTGTGCATCCGGGGGCACCCGACCTGGCCGCGAGCGCTGCCTCGAAAACGCCTCAAATACCACCTCGAAAACGTTCCGGTGGAGGTGTTAAAGGAGTGCGACGCTGGTCGCCGAGAATCGGCCCGGCAGGGTGAAAACACGCGACCTGCATCGCACGCTTCTAAGCGCACGCTTTGAGCAAAACGGGCGCAAAAAAGGCGCAAAAAAGGCACGAAAACGGCGCGAAAAGAGCGCGAAAACGCAGGCGGAACAGCCGGCGCCAAAGGCTAAAGCGCCTCGACCTCGAACTGCAGCTGAGGGTTGGCGTAGGCGTCCTGGGACTCGACGAGCAGGAGCTCGGCGGAGTCGGAGTCGTAGGTGCGCTTGAGTAGGTCGTAGACGGAGCTGGCGGTCTTGGCCAGGGCGTCGGCGGCGTTGCCGCCGCGCAGGTAGTGGCCGGTGAAGAGGGCTGCGGTGACGTCGCCGGAGCCGTTGCGCTTGAATGGCAGGCGTGGGGTGCGCACGATCCACTTGCCGTGGTCGTCGACGGCGATCATTTCGATGGTGTCGGCGGGGGCGTCGGCGCGTTCGACGGAGGTGACGAGGACGGTGGAGGGGCCCATTTCGCGGGCGGCGTCGACGGCGCGGAGGGTGGAGTCCAGGTCAGTGACGTCTTGTTCTACGAGGTAGCCGAGTTCGAACTGGTTGGGGGTGATGAGGTCGGCGACGGGGACGACGCGGTCGCGTAGGAGGGGCGGGATGTTGTCGGAGACGAAGCAGCCGGATTTGGCGCTGCCCATGACTGGGTCGCAGGCGTAGATGGCGTCGGGGTTGACGGCTTTGACGCGGGCGACGGTGTCGATGATGACGTCGGCGATGTCGTCGCCGCCTTGGTAGCCGGAGAGGATGGCGTCGACACGCGGGAGGGCCCCGCGCTCCTCGATGCCGTCGATGATGGCCGCAACCTCCGTGGCTGGGATCATTGGGCCTTTCCAGGAGCCGTACCCGGTGTGGTTGGAGTAGTTGACGGTGTAGACGGGCCACACTTCGTGGCCGATGCGCTGCAGTGGGAAGACGGCGGCGGAGTTGCCTACGTGGCCGTAGGAGACGGCGGACTGGATCGACAAGATATTGCTCATGGGGATAAGCGTACAAACCTGACGGCTACTTGTCTTCAGAACCCCCGTCTGAATCTTCCATGGGTGCTTCGGCGGGTTCGGGGACCTCGATGAGCACGCTACGGGTCTTAATGCGTCCGCGCCGGTCGCGGCCGCCTTCCGCGGTATAGCGTAGGCCGTCGTGGACGATGGCGGACCCCGGCAGCGGCACGCGGCCCAGCTCGTAGGACAGCAGGCCTGCCACAGTATCGACGGAGTCGGTGACGTCCTCCTCGAAGGCGAGCTCGTAGTCGAGGTTGTCGGCGAGGAAGTCGACGAGGTCGTCGAGAGGCAGGCGTGCCTGGGCGCGCAGGGTGCGCGCGGCGACGAACTCGATTGGGGCGTCTTCGTCGTCGTCGTATTCGTCGGTGATTTCGCCGACGATTTCCTCCAGGAGGTCCTCCATCGTGAGCAAGCCGGCGACGTTGCCGAACTCGTCGATCACGATGGCGATGTGCGTGTTCACCCGCTGCATCTCTTGCAGCAGCACGTCGAGTGGCTTGGAGTCCGGGATGAACAGCGGGTCGCGCATCAGGGTGGACAGCACGGTGTCCGGCGCCACTGGGGTGCCGGTGGGGCCGAACATGTCCTTCAAATATGCGACGCCCACAATCTCATCGACGTTCTCCCCGATGACGGGCACGCGGGAGTGCCCGGAGCGCACCATCAGCGTGGTTGCCTGGCGGGCGGACTTCTCCCCTTCAATCCAGATCATTTCGGGGCGCGGCACCATGATTTGGCGGGCGTGGGTGGAGGCGAGGTCGAAGATGTTTTGGATCATGCGGCCCTCGGCGGTTTCCACCACGCCTTTCTCCTGGGCGATGTCGACCATCTCGCGCAGCTCCACTTCGGTGGAGTACGGGCCGTCGCGGAAGTCCTCGCCGGGGTGGAACAGGTTGCCCACCCAGATGAGCAGGCGTGAAACTGGACCGAGGACCCGGTTGACAATGACCAGCCACGGCGCCGCCTTCAACGAGATCGTGTAGGGGTTGCGGCGCCCCGCGGTGCGCGCAAATACGCCGATGATGCTGAACTGCAGCAGCGTCACCGACGCGACTGCGGCGATGATCGCCCACGCGTCGGAGGAGAGCAGGTCCATCGCCAGCATGGCGGCGAAGACGGCTGCAACGGCGTCAAGGACGGTGCGCAGCATGACCAGCATGTTGATCTGGTTCGCGCGGGCGTCGACAACTCGGGCGAGTGCCTTGGCACCTGAGACTTCGTCCTTGACCATGGTCTCGACGCGCGCGCGTGAAATCGGGGTCAGCGCCGATTCGACCGATCCGAACAGGCCGGAAAGCAGCAGCGCGAGCACGGCGACGAGGCCGTAGGCAACGGTGAACTCCATTTAGTCGCGGCCCTTCATCATGCGGTCGAGCTCCTCGCGGTCGGCGGCTGAGGGAAATGCATGGGCGCCGGTCGGCTTAGGCTGGTACTCGATGCCGCGTGCCGCCAGCGAGTCGTACCAGTCCGCGAGCAGCTCGTTTTGCAGCGAGAACATCTCGCGTTCCTCGTCCGGCATGACGTGGTCGTAGCCGAGCAGGTGCAGCACACCGTGGACGGTGAGCAGGGCGAGCTCGTGGCCGAGGTCGTGGCCTGCCATCTCCGCCTGCTTGCGGTCAAAGGATGGGCACAGGATGATGTCGCCGAGCATCGCCGCGCCGAACGGGGACGCGTCCGGGCGCCCGCCGCCTGGGGTGAGCTCGTCCATCGGGAAGCTCATGACGTCCGTGGGCCCTTCCAATCCATCCACCGGACGTGGAGGTCAGCCATGGTGGCTTCGTCGACAAGCGTGATGGTTGCCTCCGTGTCTGGGTGCACATCCATGGCTTGCAGGGCGAAGGAGCAGACATCGACGAGCATTTCCTCGTTGACGTCCGCCTCCCCCGATTCGTTGAGGACTTCAATACTCACTGTCTTGCCTCTTCTTCGCGTTGTTTTCGTTCGTAGCGTGCGGCGTTGCGCGCGTCGTGCTCGTCGTAGGCCGCGACGATCCGGGAGATCAGGTGGTGGCGCACAACGTCTTCTGCGCGCAGGTCCTGGAAGGAAATGCCCTCAATGTCGCCGAGGATGCGGCGGGCGACGCGCAGGCCGGAGACCGTGCCTCGTGGAAGGTCAACCTGGGAAATATCGCCAGTGACCACCATCTTCGACCCAAAGCCCAGGCGGGTGAGGAACATCTTCATCTGGGAGCCAGAGGTGTTCTGGGCCTCGTCGAGGATGACGAACGCGTCCGAGAGGGTGCGCCCGCGCATGTACGCCAGCGGGGCGACTTCGATAATGCCGGCCTCGATGAGCTTCGGGATGGCTTCCGGGTCCATCATGTCGCGCAGCGCGTCGTAGAGCGGGCGCAGGTAGGGGTCGATCTTGTCGCTGAGTGTGCCCGGCAGGAAGCCGAGCTTCTCTCCTGCCTCGACGGCGGGGCGGGTCAAAATGATGCGCTTGACCTCTTTATTGTGCAGCGCCTGCACCGCCTTCGCCACGGCCAGGTACGTCTTGCCGGAGCCCGCAGGCCCAATGCCGAACGTGATGGTGTTGTCGTCGATCGCGTCGACGTAGGCCCGCTGGCCTGCCGTCTTCGGACGGATGACCTTGCCGCGCCGCGAGATGATCTCCGCGCCGAGCAGCTCCGCCACCGACTCCGGTGACTCCACCTCCATCAGCGAAATCGCGTGCGTGACGGTATCCGCGGTAATGGGAACGCCGCGCCGCGCCATCGACTCGAGCTCGTCGAGCACCCGCAGCGCGTGCGCGACCACCACGGCCGGGCCCCGCACGGTCACCGCGTTGCCGCGGGCGTGCACGTCGGCGCCGAGGTGTTGGTTGAGCACCCGCAGGTTCGTGTCATTAATACCGAGCACGTCCTGGGTGTATACAGAGTCAAGCTCAATGTTGCGCGTGACCAAAGGTTCCATGTCGCCTAACCCTACCAGCGCGTCGTTAGCGCGCCGATTGCGCATAGTGCAGCAAAACCGGCGCTGGCGGTGCGCAACACTTCCGGCCCGAGGGTGACAGCGCGGGCGCCGATGAGCTCGAGCTCATCCTCGCCGATGCCGCCTTCCGGCCCCACGATGAGCCAGATGTCCGGCCCGAACTCGACGGTGGTCAGCGGCACGGCCGCGTCTTCGTGCAGCACCAGCGCCTGCTTCTCGACGCCCCCTTCGCCCACCTCGGCAAGCAGGTCTTTCAGCTGGTTCGTGGTCACTGGGTCTGCGACCTGCGGCACCCATGCCCGGCGCGCCTGCTTTGCGGACGCGATCGCCTGGTGCTGCCACTTCTCCACCTGCTTGGCCTGTTTGGCGGCGGGCCAGCGCGCGATGGTGCGGTGCGAGATCCAGGGGACGATGGCGTCGACACCTCCTTGCACGGCGAGGTCGACGGCGAGCTCCGCGCGTTCCGACTTCGGCACTGCCTGCACCAGGGTGACGCGCTGCTCGGGCGCGGGCACGGTGCGTACCTCAGTGACGTCGCCGCGCAGCTGCTGCTTGTCGCTGTGGCGGACAATGACGTCCGCGACGGTGCCGGCGCCGTCGGTCAGCGCGATGCGCTCGCCGGGCTCGATGCGTTTGACGAAGGCGTGCTTCGCCTCGTCGCCGTCGAGGGTCCCGCTGGCGGGGTTCGGGGTGAGGAAGTACGGAACGCTCATTTAGCGGCGGAACCTGTCGCGCATGCGGGAGAAGAAGCCTTCGTCGCGCTCGTCGTCGTGGTGGACGCCGGTGGCGTCGCCGCGGGAGTCGCGAAGCTGCTCGAGGCTGCGGCGCTCCTCGCCACTGAGGTGCGTCGGCACGACGACCTGGATGTGGGCGATCATGTCGCCGTGTCCCTCGGCGCGCAGGCGTGGCATGCCCTCGCCCTCGAGGCGGACCTCGTCGCCCGGCTGGGTGCCCGCCGGGATCTCGATGGTGGTCGTGTCACCGGCAAGGTTTTCGACGTCGATGCTGGTGCCCAGCGCGGCGTCGTACATCGGCACGTTCAGGCGCAGGTGCAAGTCGTTGCCGTCGCGCACGAAAATCTTGTGTGGCGCGGTCTGTACCTCCACGTAGAGGTCGCCGGCGGGGCCGCCACCGTGGCCGACCTCGCCCTGCCCCGCCATGCGGATGCGCATCCCGTTGGCGATACCCGCCGGGATCTTCACCTTCAGGTCGCGGGTGGCGCGCACGCGGCCGTCGCCGGCGCACTGGCGGCACGGATCCTGGATCACTTCGCCGTAGCCGTGGCACTTCGGGCAGTCGTGCGTGGTCATCACGTTGCCCAGGAAGGACTGCTGAACTTCCTGCACCACGCCCTGGCCTGCACAGTAATCACACTGCACGGGCTTCGCCTCAGACTCGGAGCCGGTGCCGTGGCACTTCTGACACAGCACCGCGGTATCCACGGTGACCTCCTTGGTCACGCCCGCATAGGCGTCCTCCAGGGTGATCTGGGTGCGCAGCAGGGCGTCGTTGCCCGGCTGGACGCGCGAGCGCGGCTCGTGGCTGCGCCCGCCCCCGCCGAAGAAGGCGTCGAAAATGTCGCCGAAGCCCCCGAAGCCACCGCCACCGGCGCCGCCCATGCCGCCTTGCTCCATCGGGTCGCCGCCGCGATCCACGATGCTGCGCTTCGCTGGGTCCAGCAGCACCTCCTGCGCCAGCGAGATCTCGGCGAACTTCTCAGCCGCCTCATCAGACGGGTTCACATCCGGGTGGTACTTGCGGGCGAGCTTCCGGTACGCCCTCTTGATTTCCTGCTCGGTCGCCTCTCGGTCAACGCCGAGGATGCCGTAATAATCACGAGCCACTAGTTAGTTCCCTTTCAACACTTCGAAGTTATTCGCCCCGCAAAATGCGACTGATGTACTGAGCCACGGTGGCAACCTTTTGCATGGTACCCGGATAGTCCATATGTGTCGGACCGACCACCCCAAGGCCGCCGAGCGCCTCGTCGCCAGCTCCATATGCAGTACTAACAATGGAGGCCTGAGAAAATTCCTTTTCCTCATTCTCGTTGCCAATACTGACCGAGACGTGCTCCAGCTGCTGCGCGTTCGCCAACAGCTTCAGCACGATCACCTGCTGCTCCAGCGCCTCAATCACGCTGTGCAGATCCACCATCTGGTTCACGCTCAAGTTCCCGGCGCCCGCGATGAGCAGCCGGTCGGTCGTGGTCTCCACCAGCGTCTCGATGAGCACCGCCGTCGCCCGCTCCACCGCATCCGCGATGACCGGCGGCGCCTGCGCGTGCAGCATCTTCAGCGCGGCGGAGGCATCACGCATCGTCTTGCCCACCAGCACCGTATTGAGCAGGTCCCGCAGCAGGAACACCCCGTCGGTACCTAGCGGCGCGGCGAGCTCCACGTTGCGCTGGTCCACGCGCCCGGTATCCGTGATCAGCACGAGCAGCAGCCGCGTTGGGGCCAGCGCCACCACCTCGCAGTGCTTCACGCGAGACACGT
The DNA here is from genome assembly GCF_033877495.1 of Corynebacterium sp. UMB2355A. Lineage (NCBI taxonomy): Bacteria > Bacillati > Actinomycetota > Actinomycetes > Mycobacteriales > Corynebacteriaceae > Corynebacterium > Corynebacterium sp. UMB2355A. The sequence continues at coordinate 637,972 of NZ_CP138855.1, forward strand.
TCAGCGTCGGCAGCTGCACCACCGCCGCCTGGTTCGTCAGCTGGGCCAGCAGCTGCACGCTGCGGCGCAGCACGTCCTCCATGTCCACGCCGTGCTCAAGGAAGTCCAAAATGGCGTGGCGCTCCGCGGTGGAAAGCGGCTTGACGTCGTGGAGGGCGTCGACAAACGCGCGGTACCCGGCCTCGGTCGGGATGCGCCCCGAAGAGGCGTGCGTCTGCGTGATGTAGCCCTCGCGCTCCAGCACGCTCATGTCGTTGCGGATGGTCGCCGAGCTGACCTTCAGCCCGTGGCGCTCCACCAGCATCTTCGATCCGACGGGTTCCTGCCGCGCAATATAGTCGGCGACGATTGCGCGCAGCACCCGCTGTCTGCGATCATTCGCTGCACTCATTAGCACTCTCCTTCGTCGACTGCTAACTCATACTACTCTGCCTCCTCGGCAGCCAAAATGTCCGTCACGATCCCGTCCGCCAGCAAGCGCCCAGCATCAGTCACGGCCACGCGCTCGCCCGCAGTCAAAAGGCCCGCCGCCACATACTTCTCGACGACCCCTTCCGCCCCCTCACCAATCAGCCCCCGAGGCACACCCTCCTTCAGCCGCAGCCCCAGCATCACCTGCTCCTCGTGCTGCTCCTGTGGTGTGAGCGTCTCCCCACTGTCAATCGGCAGCGTGCTGTCGGCGAGCAACTGGTTGTAGCGCTCCGGCCGCTTCACGTTCCAGAACCGGCGGTCCCCAATAAACGAGTGCGCCCCCGGGCCCGCGCCCCACCAGTGCGCGCCACGCCAGTACAGCAGGTTGTGCTGGCACTCCCCGCCTGGCCGCGCCCAGTTGGACACCTCGTACCAGCCGAACCCGGCCGCCTCCAAGGTGTCGGCGATCATCTCGTAGCGGTCCGCGTACACATCCTCCTGCGGCGCGGGCAGCTCACCGCGGCGGATCTTGCGCGCCATGGCGGTGCCGTCCTCCACGATCAGCGAGTAGGCGCTCACATGGTCGACGCCCGTCGACAGGATGGCGTCGAGGGTGCGGCGTACGTCGTCGTCCGTTTCCGTCGGCGTGCCGTAAATCATGTCCAGATTCACGTGCTCGAAGCCGGCGTCGAGGGCCTCCTTGGCCGCCGCGACCGCCCTGCCCGGCGTGTGCTTCCGGTCCAACACCTTAAGCACCGACGCCGACGCCGACTGCATCCCCAACGACACCCTCGTAAAGCCGTGCTCCAGCAGCTCCGCGAAGTACGCCGGATCCGTCGACTCCGGGTTCGACTCCGTCGTCACCTCCGCCCCCGCCTGGATGCCGAAGGTGTCCCGCACCATCGACAACACCCTGCCCAGTCCATCCGCCCCCAACAGCGAGGGCGTCCCTCCCCCAATAAACACCGTGCTCGCCTCAGCCACGCCTGGCTGCTGCGCCGCCAGCCGCAGCTCCTTTTGCAGCGCGTGGAGGTACTCCTGATGGGAGCTTTCCACCTCCGTCGGCGTATAGGTATTGAAGTCACAGTACCCACACCGCGTTGCGCAAAGCGGCACGTGGATATAGACGCCAAAGTCGGGCTGTGATTGCTGCGCTGTGTTCATACCTCGCAATTGCAGCAGACCGGGGCCGAGTTTGCGAATTGTGTTCGAGGCGCGCTCCCTGACCGGCCAGTGCCAAAAGACGCAACCCCTTTTTCACGACCTGGGCTTTTGCCTCCTCCCCCAACAAGAAGTGCGTCCTTTGGCACTGCTACATGAGGACAAGCACCAAATTCCCTCACAAGCCATTAGTGAACTGAGGAAACGCTAACCCCCGCCCTCAAAATGAAGGAATTTGGTGCGCACCCCCTCGTGCCACAGACCTACGCCCCGCGTCGGCGGCGCTTCGCCGCCACCTTCGCCACTATGGCGTCCACCCGGGCGCGCTCCTCGAGAAACTGTGGCGGGGCGACACCGCGCATCGTGCGCACGAACGCGGGGTGGTCGATGCAGACGGTTTCCATCCAGCCATCGACAGCAGCCTCGACCAGCTCGCCGACCCGCGCATACAGGTGCGGCAGGCTCACGGCACCCAGTTCCCTTGCGACCATCTCGGTCTGCTCGAGCGTGTACTGCACGATCTCGCCGAGGTGCTGCACGGTCAGGTCGGTGCGGCCGGCAAGCGCATCCTGCATGGTCTGCACGGAGAACGGCGCTTGGAGTGGGAAGAGGTCTTCGAGGCCGGCGGCGTCAAGAAGTTCGGGCTCGGGGATCTTTTCCTCCGGCCGGTAGGAGGCGGAGAGCACCCCGGCGCGCATCCCGGTCGTCAGCGCCTGGCGAAGCCCGATAAGTTCGCCGACGATGCGGCGGGCGTCGTTGCGGGCATCGTCGACGATTTCGACGAATTCGGCGAGGCAGTCGTCGGTAAGTTCACCGTCGTAGTCTGCGACTGCTTCGGCGAGGTGTTCCGTGTATTCAGCGACTTCGTCGCCGATGTTGTAAATCTCCTGTGTCAGCTCACGGTGGCGTAGCATCGCTGCAGTTTTATGCACGAATAGCCCCCTTCTGGCTCACAGGAAGTACGGATCAAAAGTCGATGGAAATGTTAAGCCATGGGCGCGCCCCACGGGTTGAGGCGCGCCGGGGGCTTAGCGCTCGTAGAGCTTGTCGATGTCCTCACGGAAGCGCTCGAACACCACATTGCGCTTCACCTTGAGGGTTGGCGTCATCTCGTTTGCCTGCTCGCTCAGGTCACGGTCGAGGATGCGGAACTTCTTGATCGCCTCGGCGTGCGAGACGGTCCCGTTGGCAACGTTGATGGCGTCTTGCACCTCGGCACGCAGGACGGGGTCGCCGGCGAGGTCGCTGAGTTTGCGGTTCTCCGGGATGTTGTGGGTGGACTTCCAGCGCTGCAGCTCCTCCTCGTCGAGCGTGACCAGCACGCCGACGAACGGCTTGCCGTCGCCGACGACGAGCGCGTTGGAGATCAGCGGGTCCTGGCGGATGATGTCCTCCATCGGCCCCGGTGAGATGTTTTTGCCGCCGGCAGTGACGATGAGGTCTTTCTTGCGGCCGGTGATGCGCACGTAGCCTTCGTCGTCAACCTCGCCAAGGTCGCCGGTGTTGAACCAGCCTTCGGTGAAGGCTTCTTCGGTGGCGGCTTTGTTATTCCAGTAGCGGTCGAAGACGCCGGGGCCCTTGAATTCGATTTCGCCGTCGTCGTTGGTGCGGACTTGGTAGCCGTTGACCGGGCGCCCGACGGTGCCAATCTTGTTGGCGTTCTTGTTATTGACACAGGATGCGGCGCAGGTTTCGGTGAGCCCGTAGCCCTCGTAGATTGGGATGCCGATGCCGCGGAAGAAGTGCAGCAAGTCGGCGCTCATGGCGGAGCCGCCGGTGATGCCGTACTTCACGGAGCCGCCGATGGCCTCCTTGATCTTGGAGTAGACGACGCGCTCGAAGACGCGGCGCTTCGCCTTGAGTATCCGGCTCGGCCCCTCGGGGGTGTCCATGGCCTTGGAGTACTCGATGGCGGTCTTCTCCGCCTCAAGGAACGCAGCCTTGCCGATGGCGGAACCGTCCGCGGCCTTGTTATAGGCCGCATTGCGGACCTTCTCGAAGACGCGCGGCACGCCGAGCACCATGTTCGGCTGGGCGCGTTGCAGCTCCACGGTCAGGGTGTGGGTATCGGCCCAGTGGGACTGGGTAGCGCCCGCCATCGTCAGCGCGAGGCTGACTGCGCGCTGCAGCACGTGCGCCAGCGGCAAGAAAGTAACGACGCGCTTGCCGGGGCGGGCCACCTCACCGATGTCGTTCTTGATCAGCGCCCAGGTCTGGTGCGCCCAGTTGCCGTGGGTTAAGGCCACGCCCTTCGGGCGGCCGGTGGTGCCGGAGGTATACACGATGGACCCGAGGTCGTCGTGGGTGAGGGAGGCGGAGCGGGCGTCGACAAGCGATTGCTCGACGTCCCTGCCCTCGAACTTGATGGTTTCGACCCCGGCGGCATTGAATTCGTAGATCTTGCGCAGCTTCGAGCTCGAGTCCTTCAGGCGCGGCTTGCCGTCTTCCTGGAGGAGGAAGGCGCTCATCAGCTGGGTGTGGTCGCGCGACTCGGTGAAGGCGATCTCGGCGCCGGAGTCCTCGAGGATCCACTGGATCTGGTGCATGGAGCTCGACGGGTAGATCGGGACGCTGACCGCTCCCGCTGCCCAGATGGCGAAGTCAACGAGGGACCACTCATAACGGGTGGAGGAAAGCACCGCGATGCGGTCGCCCGGCTCGACGCCGTTTGCGATGAGCCCCTTGGCCGTTTCGTAGACCTCTTCGAGGAACTCCCCCGCCGTCACGTTGACCCAGTCGTAATTACGTGGGCGGGAAAACAGCACGATGTGAGGCTTTTTCGTGCAGATATCCACGAGCGCCGACAGGCAGGTGTCAGTGGAACTCAGCTTGAATCCGAGCGGAGTTGTGTACGTTTCTGAAGCCATGGTTGGCAAGGTTACCTGACAGAAACTACCTTTTGCGTGAGCTCCACTCTGCAAAACATCAGTTCTTTGGCACAATGGGTTGATGTGACCAACGTAGAACTACTCCATTCGTTAGCTTCCGCGTACGGGTTCGGCACAAGCTACCGCGCTTCCAACGGTGCGATGACCACCCCGCCGCCGGAATCGTTCATCTCTCTGCTGCAGGCCCTGGGCGTCAACATTAGCGACGCCCCCTCCGACGAGGAGCTGCACCACCTCATTCACGCCAGGCACCAGTACTGGGCAACCCGCCCGCTGCCGCCCTGCGTTGTGGCCACGGCCGGGCAGGAGCGCCACTTCAACGTCCACGTGCACGACGGCCACCCAGCCCACACTTGGATCCAGCTTGAGGACGGCACCCCGCGCGAGACTTACCAGGACGAAAACTGGGCACCACCAACTGCCGACGTCGCCGGCGTGGTCTGGGGCGAGGCCACCTTCCACGTGCCGGGCAACCTGCCCCCGGGCTACCACACGCTGCACCTGGAGTCCGATAACTTCAAGGACTCCTGCCCGCTGCTGGTGGTCCCGGCGCGTCTGGAGAGCAACCAGCGCTACATCGATAACCCGGTCTTCGGTGTGATGGCGCAGCTGTACTCGGTGCGCTCCGAGCAGTCCTGGGGCATCGGCGACTTCGAGGATCTCGGAACGCTTGCGGTGCTGCTGGCTGAGCAGGGCGCTGATTACCTGCTGATCAACCCGGTGCACGCCGCGCAGCCAATTCCGCCGGTGGAGGACTCGCCGTACCTGCCGACGTCGCGCCGCTTCGTCAACCCGATCTACATCTCTGTCGAGGCGGTTGATGAGTACTACAAGCTTGACAAGGACGCGAAGGTCCAGATTGAGCGCATGGTCGCTCCGCTGAAGGCACTCAACCGCAGTGCGGAGCCGCTGCGTCGCAACGAAATCTTCGAGACGAAGCTCGCCGTACTTCGCGAGCTGTTCTTCATCGCCTGCGCCGATGAGCGCCGCACCCACGACTTCGAGCTCTTCTGCCTCGACGAGGGCGAAGGCCTCGAGGAGTTCGCCCGCTGGTGCGCCGTGGAGGCAATGGAGACCGCGCCGTCGCGCCACGAGCTCGACGAGGAACTCGAGGAACTCACACGCTTCTACATGTGGCTGCAGTTCATCGCCGACGAGCAGCGCCGCCGCGCCCAGGACAAGGCGCTGGCAGCGGGCATGAAGGTCGGCATCATGACCGACCTCGCGGTGGGGATCCACCCCGATGGTGCCGACGCCAACACGCTTGCCAACGTGCTCGTCCCCGAGGCGTCCGTCGGTGCCCCGCCGGACCAGTACTCCCAGCAGGGCCAGGACTGGTCGCAGCCGCCATGGCACCCGCAGGCGCTCGCCGAGGCCGGCTACGAGCCGTGGCGTGAGTTGCTGCGCACCGTGCTGCGCCACTCCGGCGGCATCCGCGTCGACCACATCCTTGGTCTCTTCCGCCTATTCTGGATGCCGCGGAACGTCTCCCCGATGTTCGGCACGTACATGAATTACGACCACGAGGCCATGGTGGGTACCCTGGTGCTCGAGGCGCAGCGTGCGAACGCCGTGGTGGTTGGCGAAGACCTGGGCACGTTTGAGCCGTGGGTCCAGGACGTCCTGCAGGACAAGGGCATCCTTGGGACGACGGTGCTGTGGTTCGAGTCGTACGACGACGGCTCCCCGCTGCACACCTGGGATTACCGCCGCTTGGCGTTGTCGGCCGTCGGCACGCATGACCTGCCGCCGACCGCTGGCTACCTGCGGTTCGCGCACAACATCCTGCGCGACGAGCTCGGCCTGATCGAAGAGCCGCTCGAAGAGCTCAACGAGAACGACCACCAGTGGCAGGCCCGCGTGCTTGACCGCGTGCGCGAGGACGGCCACTTCCACGGCACCTCCCTCGAGCACACCGAGTTCACGCACCTGAGCGCAGAGGAATTCGCGCGCGACGTCGACGTGGAGGACCTGCTCGTCGGCCTGACCCGCTTCATCGCCGCTACCCCATCGGCGATGACGGTGACGAACCTGGTGGATATGGTCGGCGATACCCGCATCCAGAACCAGCCGGGTACCAACGCGGAGCAGTACTCCAACTGGTGCATCCCGCTGACGGACAACAACGGCAAGGCGGTCCTCATCGAGGACCTGCCGAGTATCGAGCTGTTCGGTCGGGTCGCGGAGGCGTCGAAACGCTAGAGCGCTAGAACAGCCCGGCCAGGGCCGCGACGACGACCAGCGCAATCATCACCCACAGTGCCTGTGTGACACGGGACTGTGGGTATTTGCGTTTCTGCTTCGGAAGCTGCTGATCGCGTCTGCGGAGTTCTTCAGGGTTGGCCATAGTTGACCACCTTACTTCTTCGAAATTTTGTACGCGATCCAGTCACTCAAACGCAGCATCGCCCACGACGCCACCCCCGCGAGCGGCAGCGCCACCAGCAGGATCAGTGGCGTCTGCAGCCACGGCGACAGATCAAACATCGCTGCCCTCGAGCCCGCGGCGGACCAGCAGAGCACGCGTGTCCTTGTCGCGGCCGCGGAAGGCGCGGTAGGCCTCGGCGTAGTCGCGCGCGGCACCAACCGAGAGCACCGTGTCCCGGAACCGCTGGCCGCTGTCCCGGTTGATACCGGATTCCTCGATGAACTGGTAGCCGTCGGCGTCCAACGCCTCCGCCCACAGGTAGGAGTAGTAGCCCGCCGAGTAGCCGCCCGCGAAGATGTGGTTAAACCACGTTGAGCGGTAGCGCGGCTCGAGGCCCTCCACATCCAGGCCAACCTTCTCGAGTGCGCGCTGCTCGAAGGCGTCAATGTCCTCGGGCACCTCGCCGTCGAGTGAGTGCCACGCCAGGTCAATCGCGCAGGCCGCCAGGTACTCCGCGGTGGCGAAGCCCTGCTCGAACGTCCGGGCCTGGCGCACCGCCTCCAGCAGCGCATCCGGGATGACCTCGCCGGTGTCCACGTGGCGCGCGTAGTTACGGATAATCTCCGGCGCGAACGCGTAGTTCTCGTTGATCTGGGAGGGGAACTCCACCCAGTCGCGCGGCACGTTGGTGCCGGAGAGCGTCGGGTAGCGCACGTTGGACAGCAGTCCGTGCAGCGCGTGGCCGAACTCGTGGAAGACGGTCGTGACCTCGTCGATCGTGAGTAGGTCGGAGGTTAGCGACATCACGTTGACCATTACTGGCTTCGTGCCGGTCAGCGTCGATTGGTCCACAAAGGAGCTCATCCACGCTCCCCCGCGTTTCGACGTCCGCGCCCTGTAATCCGTCAGCAGCAGGCCAATGCCGGTGCCGTCTTCCTCTTTGACCTCCCACACCTGGACGTCGTCGCGGTAGCCGTGCAGGTCCTCGCGCTGGGTAACCGTGATGCCGTAGAGCAGGTTCGCGGCGTAGAAAACGCCGTCGCGCAGCACCTGCTGCAGCGGGAAGTACTTGCGCAGCTCCGCGTCGTTGACCGCGAAGGCCTCCTCCCTGCGGCGTGCCTCCCAGTACGGCCAATCCGCGCCGTCCAGTTCCATCCCGGCCAGCTCGCCTGCGAGCTTGCGTTCCGCGGCGGCGTTCGACGCGGCCGCGGGCGCGAGGTCACTGATGAGCTTGCGAGCCGCGGCAGCGCTACCCGCGGTTTCCTCCGCGATGACGTAATCGGCATGCGTGTCGAAGCCGAGCAGCTTCGCGCGCTCCTGGCGCAGCCGCACCGACTCGACCACGAGCGCACTGTTGGTGTCACGGCCGCGCTGGCGGGAGGCGTCGAACAGCTTGTGGCGCGCGCTGCTGGACTCGAGCTCGGCCTGCAGCGACTGGGTCGTCGGCAGCTCGATCGGCACGACGTAGGCGTCTGGGTTGTCTGGGTCCTCTGCGTCGCGGTAGGCGGCGAGCTGCTCCTCGCTCAAGCCCGCCAGCTCGTCGCGGGTCATGCGCACCGCGAGCTTCGTCGTGTCCGCGAGTAGGTTGCGGCCGAACTGCTCGGAAAGCTCCGAGAGGCGCTGATTCAGCTCGCGCAGGCGCTGTTTGCCTGCCTCGTCGAGCTCCGCGCCACGGCGGGTGAACCGGCGCAGCAGCAGGTCGTAGAGGCGGCGCGACTCCTCGTCCGCCGGGGCCTCCACCGCACGCAGGCGGCCATAAAGCTCTTGGTTCTGGTAGATCGCGTCCGTGTGCGCAGACAGGCGCGGCACGATCGCGTCCGCCACCTCGTCGAACTCAGGCGAACCGTCGGTGCCCTGCAGGTTGAAAAACCATGCCAAGACTCGCTCTAAGTCGCTGCCCGCGCGCTCCAGCGCCTCGACGGTGTTCTCCCACGTCGGGGTCTCCTCAGTACAGATGCGGGCGATTTCTTCTTCATGCAGCACAAGCGCCCGCTCAAAGGCGGGCAGCACATGCTCGAGACGGATCGCCTGAAAATCAGGCAGCCCGTAAGGCAGTTCGGACGGGTGCAACAACGGATTGTCAGTCATAGCGCCCCATCCTACTTGGAGCGCAAGTTAGGCCGACTTACGACCAATCACCAGGAAGGTCGGGCGCGATTCGTGTCCCTGTGGCGTGCCGAACTCCTCGTCGATCTTGGTAATCTCCGGCAGCTCAACGACCTCGACGTCCTCCAGGCCAGCGGCGCGGAAGACCTCTGCGTATGCCTCCGGGGAGTCGGCCGTCGCCAACGGCAGCTCCTCGAGTACGTCGTCGGTGTAGGTCAGCACGAAAGAGTCCGGGCCGTTATCGGAGATGACCTGCGTTTCCTTCGAGATCCCGTTCGGGAACCAGGTCGCGTCCGCTGCGATGATCAGACCGCCAGGCTTCAGCGCCTCGGCCCACCCACGGATCGCCTCCGTCGGCTCGCGCAGCGTCCACAGCAGGTAGCGGCTGACAACGACGTCGAAGTCGTAGAAGGACGAGGGCAGGTCCGTCACGTCGACCTCGGCAAACAGTGGGGTGTTGATGCCTTCCTCCTGGCGGAGCTCCGCTTCGTCGCGGGCCTCATCGAGCATTGGTTCGCACGCATCCACGCCGACGACCGCGTAGCCGAGCTCCGCAATGATGTGCGCAATGTAGCCGTCACCCGTGCCCATGTCCAACACGCGAACCGCGTCCTGCGGCATGTAGCGCTTGAAGATGTCAGTCCACGCTGCGCGGTCTGCCTTGGCGCGCTCTGCTGTCCTGTGTTCGCGGTGGTATGCCTCAGCCCGGCCTGCCCAGTACTCGGTGATGCGTGCTTGGGTATCTGTCATTTGGGACAACTCATTCCTACAGAAGAAAGACAATAATCACTCACTAGCATAAGTCACCTTCGGCAGCTCGTCGAGGAACTTGGCGGAAGCGTTTAGACTGGCCTGTCATGGACGTCACCATCACCTGCCCCGCCGGCGCGATCACCGGCACCGCCACCACAGCCACCCGCGAGTTCTACTCCATCCCCTACTCGCGTATCGACGTCCCTTTCAATCCCCCACGCCCCGCCCCCGAGGGTCATCTCATCGACGCCACCACGCCGCACCCAGACACCATCGGGCTGAGCATCACCACCCCGGCGACGGCGCGGGCCCTCGACGACTACCCGGTGATGGTCTATCTGCACGGCGGCCGCTTCGAGGAAGGCAACCACTGTGAGACCACCTCCCAGCCGGAGGCGTTCGCGAAGCAAGGCGTCGTGCAGGTGCGGGTGGGGTACCGTCGAAAATTCCCTGGACTGCTCCCCTTCACCAATGACACGTCGTTCCGCGCGGTGGAGGACTGCCAGGAGGCGCTGCGGTGGGTGCTGCGCAACATCGAGCACTTCGGCGGCGACCCAACCAACGTCACGCTGGTCGGGCACTCGGCGGGGGCGGCGCTGGCGCTCTGGTTGGCGCGCCGCGACCACTACCAGGGAGCGTTCCGGCGCGTGCTGGCGCTGTCCCCCGCGTTTCCGCGCGTGCCCTTTGCGCAGCGCAAGTGGGCGGCGCGCGGGGCGCTCGGCACGCCGCTGACGCGCCTCGACCTCAACTGGTTGGCCGAGCGCCGCCCGGACGCCATCGAGCGCGCCTACCAGCGCTTCCGCACCCAGTACTTCCACGACATCGCGCTTGGCCCGGCACCCTTCGAGCCTGCGGAGCTCGCCGAGGTACCAATCGTGGTCACCTCCACCCGCGAGGAGTTCCACCAGTCCGGCGAGGGCTTCAACGCCTTTGGCGCCACGTTCATCCGCTGCTTCGGCCGATTCTTCGGCGCCAAAAGCGCGGCAGCCCGGCGCAACTACATCGAGGCCGCACGAACCACGGACCCCGGCAAACTCGCGGGGAGGTTCTTCTCGGACGCGTTGATCCGCCGCTGGGTCAACGCCGCCTGCGAGCACGGCCCCGCCGACATCCGCCAGATCGAGTTCTGCGCAGATACGCCACTTGGCCACAGCTACGAGCTGGACACGCTGTTCGGGGAACCCACAACGCGCATCGGTCAACTTGTCTACAGCTACATCAGCAGCGGGCAGGCCGACTGGCCCACCTACCGCCCGGGCCGAAACGTCCTGCGCGCCTCGCTCAGCGCGGACACCACGACCGTCGTGGAGGATCCGCTGCGCAGCGTTCGGGAGGCGTTCAACCAGTAAGTCAGCGCCCGGCGCGCTCCAGCACAGCGCGCAGCCGCTTATCCGCCAGCTCTTCGACCAGCCACGGCGAAAACGCGAACGGGGTCGCGTCCGCCGCGCGAACAACGTCGGCGGGGTCCGCCCAGTGCAACGAGTCCACCTCGTCCGGGTTCGGGTCCACAGCCTCGTGGCCCGGCGCCAGGCGCGCGGAGTACACCGGGCAGACTTCGTACTCAACGATGCCGGAGGAATCCACCGCACGGTAGCGGAACTCCGGCAGCACCGGCGTCACGTCCAGCACAGCCCCCTCCGGCAAGCGCAGTTCCTCGACCGAGCGGCGCAGGATCGCCGCCGACACGTCCTCGCCGGGGCCGGGGTGGCCGCAAAAGGAGTTCGTCCACACTCCGGGCCACGTCTTCTTCCCCAACGCGCGCCGGGTGAGCAGCAGCTGGCCATCCTCGTTGAACAGCCAGCAGGAAAACGCCAGGTGCAGCGGGGTGTCCCCGGTGTGAACTGCGGCCTTGTCCGCGGAGCCGATCGGCGCGCCGTCTTCACTGAGCAGGATTACTTCTTCGCGCATTAGTTATTCAGGTTCCCCTTGAACTTCACGTTGCCGATCGTAAACTCCGCATCCCACAGGCCATCCGGGGTCACGTCGAAGGCATACTTCGCGTTCGTGGTTGCCCCCGGACCCAGCGGGCGGTCCACGCCGAGGATGTCCACCCCTGCCTGCTCGGCGCTGATCGGGTTGGCGTCGACAAACTTGTTGTTGCCGGTGTTGTAGCGCAGCTTCGGCTTGAGCACGTCAACGGGCATTGGCACGTCGCTCTTGTTCGTCACTGCCACGACGATAATGCTGCCGGCGCCGGTGCCGTAGCTGCTGCCCTGCCACTTGTAGGACAGCTCCATCTTCGGGTCGTCGACGCGCTCGCCGGTGATCTCCGTGGAGGTCACCGGGTCCACCTGCTCTTGGTGGAACTCCGGCTGTGGGGCGCCAGTGGGCGTCGTCACCTCGATGTCAGTGGATGTTGCGGTGTCATCCTCAGACACGCACCCGCCCAGCGTGAGAGTAGTAACGAGCAGCAAGACCGCAGCTGACAGTGTGTGGTGGCGCATCGGTGCCCTTTCATATGGTTCAAGCGAAAACAATTGGTCACTATTGTACGAGTTTCACCCGGCCGCGCTACGCTGGGCCACCTATGCAATCTCTCACCCGTGTTTTACAAAGCGCTTCCGCCCTGTGGCCGTTCTACCTCGCCATCGTCATCATCTCGACGGTTGTTGCAGGCCTCGGGCTGATTTCTCCCTTCATCGTGCGCGAGGCCACCGACACAATTGTCGACGCCATCAACGAGTCAGCCAACGCGCCCGCCGACCCAGTGCGCACCGTCCTGTGGCTCGCGTTCGCGCTGTTTATTGCGACCTCGCTCAGCGGGCTGGCGAAAAATGTCTCCGGCTACCTCGGCGACGTCATGGCGGCGAGGATCCGGCAGATCCTGTCCACCCGCTACTTCGCCAAGCTGCTGTCGCTGCCGCAGCGCTACTTCGACACCCAGGTCACCGGCACCATCATTGCCAGGCTGGATCGTTCGATTGCCTCGGTGACACAGTTCATCCAGTCTTTCTCCAACAACTTCTTGCCGATGATCATCCAGATCATCGCCATCCTCATCATCACCTCCTTTTATTACTGGCCGCTGACCCTGCTGCTGCTGGCGCTCTTCCCCATCTACACGTGGCTGACGGCGCTGACCTCGAAGCGGTGGCAGAAGTGGGAGGCGGAGAAGAACGCGCAGATCGACGAAGCGAACGGGCGCTTCGCGGAGGTCGTCGGCCAGGTCAAGGTGACCAAGTCATACGTGGCGGAGGTCCGTGAGCTGGACAAGTTCGGCAACCACTACAACAACACGGTGAGCATCACCCGCCCGCAGTCGCGCTGGTGGCACTCCATGGACGCCCTGCGCGGGCTGGCGATGTCGCTGATTTTCATGGGGATCTACATGATCCTGTTCGTGCGCACCATCCAGGGCCACTTCAGTATCGGCGACATGGTCATGCTCATCCAGCTGGTCACCATGGCCCGTCAGCCGGTGATGATGCTGAGCTGGATCGTCGACAGTGCCCAGCGCGCCGTCGCCGGTTCCCGTGACTACTTCCAGGTCATGGACGAGGAGGTGGAGCCCACCGCGAACCGCGAGCTCGTCGCCGCGACCCAGACCTCAGGTGTGCCGGAGCTCACCGTTGTAAAGCACCGCCCGCTGCCAGTCCACGAGCCCGTCGTGGAGTTCGACTCAGTCACCTTCGAGTACGAGCCAGGCGAGCCCGTCATCCACGACATGAGCTTTCGCGCCCACGCTGGAGAGAAGGTCGCCCTGGTTGGTGAGTCCGGCGGTGGCAAGTCCACCATCGTGAACCTGCTGCTGGGCCTCTACCCCATCCAGGAAGGCACCCTGAAGGTGTGCGGGCAGGATCTGGCGGAGCTGGGCGTCGAAAAGCTGCGCGCGACCACGGGCGTGGTGTTCCAGGAGGCGGCGCTGTTCTCGGGCACGGTGTTTGAGAACATCGCCTACGGTAAGCCGGACGCGACGATGGACGAGGTGGTCGCGGTGGCTAAGCGCGCCAACGCGCACGACTTCATCATGAAGTTCACCGAAGGCTACGACACCGTCATCGGCGAGCGCGGCCTGCGCCTGTCCGGCGGGCAGCGCCAGCGCGTCGCCGTCGCGCGTGCGATGCTGAAGGACGCGCCGATTCTTGATTCTCGACGAAGCCACCTCCGCCCTCGACACGAAGGCGGAGCGCGCCGTGCAGGCAGGACTCGACGCGCTGATGGAGGACCGCACCACCATCATGATCGCACACCGACTATCCACCATCGCGGATGTCGATACCATTATCACCCTGCGCGACGGCCGCATCGACGAAATTGGCACCCCTGCGGAGCTTGCGGTCTCCGGCGGTATTTATTCAGAGCTGCTACGGCTCACCGCGTCCTCCTCGGCGGCGGATCGTGCCAGGTTACAGGCCTTCGGCTTCCACACCGACGACAGCGAGGAGGAGTAGCAACCTCGCGGGCCTGTGGCGTGTGAGGGTGGCCTGACTACAGTCGTGGGACATGAAGTTCCCAGACCTTTCCACCCTCCGCGACCGCCGTACCCGCAAGTGGACCGTGCACGACGAGCACGTGCTGCCACTGTTTATCGCCGAAAGCGACTTCCCCACCGCCCCACCCGTCAAAGCTGCGGTGCTCGACGCCGTCGAACGCGAATGCCTCGGCTACACGCCCGCACCTCGCGCGCAGTGCCTGGCAAAGAACGTCTCCGAGTTTTACGCCCAGCGCTACGGCTGGCGGCCGGACCCTGCACGCATCTTTACTGTCCCCGACGTGGTGCGCGGCGTGCTGCTTGCGATCGAGCACTTCACCGAAGGCGACGTCATCGTGCCCGTGCCGGCGTACTTCCCCTTCCTCGAGATCGCCTCAACCGCGGGGCGCAATCGCGTGGACGTCGGCAGCGAGGGCGGCCTGGACCTGGCAGAGGTCGAGGAGGCGTTTCGCAACGGTGCCGGCTCCATTATCGTGACCAACCCGATGAACCCGTGGGGCTACATCTTCAGCCGCGAGGAGCTGAACGCGATCTGCGACATCGCGCGCCGCTACGGGGGCCGCGTCATCGTTGACGAGATCCACGCCCCGATCGTCTACGAGGGCAGCCACGTGTGCGCCGCCGAGCACAACCCGGACGTGTGCATCACGATCACGGCGACGTCGAAGGCCTGGAACGTGGCAGGCCTGAAGTGCGCGCAGATGCTCTTCTCCAACGATGAGGACGTGGCTACCTGGAACGCGCTGTCCGACATCACAAAGGAAGGCACGGGCACGCTGGGCATCGTGGCTGCGGAGGCCTGCTACGGGCAGGGCACCGAGTACCTAGACCAGCAGGTCGAGCAGCTGCGGGCGAACCGCGACTGGCTCGTCGAGGAGCTGCCGAAGCAGATCCCCGGCATCACCTTCCCCGTCCCGGAGGCGACCTACCTGCTGTTGGTGGACTTTTCCGGCACGAAGCTCACCACCGAGACCCCGGCCGAATGGCTCTTGGAACACGCGGGCGTGGCGCTCAACGAGGGCACCAGCTTCGGGCCCGGCGGCGCGCACAAGGCGCGCCTCAACTTCGCCACCTCGCCCGAGATCCTGCAGGAAGCCGTCCGGCGCATGGCTGAGGCAATCAAGCTACTGTGAGGAAGCATGAACGAAAACGACAAACTTCCTACCCCGCAGGCCACCGACTTCTCCACTCCCACCCCGGCCGCCGAGCCGTGGGAGCGCCCTGACCCGGAGTGGTACAAGGACGCAGTATTTTACGAGGTGCTGGTCCGCGCTTTCTTCGACCCGAACGGCACCGGCTCCGGCACCCTACAGGGCCTGGAGTCCAAGCTGGACTACCTGCAGTGGCTCGGCGTCGACTGCCTCTGGATCCCACCGTTCTACGATTCGCCGTTGAAGGACGGCGGCTACGACATCCGGGATTTCCGCAAGGTGCTGCCGGAGTTCGGCACGGTGGAAGACTTCGTCTCCCTTATCGACGCCGCCCACCGTCGCGGGATCCGCATCATCACAGACTTTCCGATCAACCACACCTCCGACCAGCACCCCTGGTTCCAGGAGTCTCGCCGCGACCCGTCGGGCCCGTACGGGGATTACTACGTGTGGTCGGATGACCCGGAGAAGTATGCCGGGACCCGCATCATCTTCATTGACACCGAGGAGTCCAACTGGACGTTCGACCCGGTGCGCAAGCAGTACTTCTGGCACCGCTTCTTCTCCCATCAGCCTGACCTGAACTACGACAACCCGGCGGTCCAGCAGGAGATTTTGGACGTCATCCGCTTCTGGCTGGATCTGGGGATGGACGGCATCCGCCTCGACGCCATCCCGTACCTCTTCGAGCGCGAGGGTACCTCCTCGGAGAACCTGCCGGAGACGCACGAGTTCATTAAGAAGGTCCGCGCGTTGTTCGACGAGGAGTACCCGGGCCGCTTCCTGCTCGCGGAGGCGAACCAGCTCCCGGAGGAGGTCGTCGCCTACTTCGGTGAGGGCGAGGGTGACGAGTGCCAGATGGCGTTCCACTTCCCGGTCATGCCGCGCATTTTCATGGGGATTCGCCAGGAGCTGGCGCAGCCGATCGTCGATATCCTGCGCGAGACGCCGCCGATTCCGGAGTCCGCGCAGTGGGGCATGTTCCTGCGCAACCACGACGAGCTCACGCTGGAGATGGTGACGGACCAGGAGCGCGAGTTCATGTACCAGAACTACGCGTTCGAGCCGCGGATGCGCGCCAACGTGGGCATCCGCAGGCGCCTTGCCCCGCTGCTGGGTGGGCACCGCGGGCGCCTGCAGCTGGCGCACGCGCTGCTGCTGTCCCTGCCCGGTTCGCCGTTTTTGTACTACGGCGACGAGATCGGGATGGGCGACAACATCTGGCTGCCTGACCGCGACGGTGTGCGCACCCCGATGCAGTGGTCGAACGACCGCAACGGTGGCTTTTCCAAGGCGGATCCGGAGCGGCTCTACCTGCCGCCGGTGCGCAACGACCAGTACGGCTACGACATTGTCAACGTGGAATCCCAGATGAAGCTGGAGAACTCGCTGCTGCAGTGGGTGCGCCAGATGATCATGATCCGCAAGCAGTACCGCGCGTTCGGCCGAGGCTCCTACATCGAGGTGGATCACGCAAACCCGCAGGTGTTGGCGTTTATCCGCGAGTATGAGGGCGAGCGAATCCTGTGCGTGCACAACATGTCTTCGCGCCCGCAGGCCGTCGAGATGGACCTGTCGCACTACAACGGCGTGGTGCCCCGTGAGCTGACCGGCGGTGAGGAGTTCCCGGCCATCGGTGAGCTGCCGTGGCTGAGCACACTCGCGCCTCATGGCTTCTTCTGGTTCGATATCTCCTAACATTGGTCACATGATTGATATTGCTGCGCAGCGCTTCTACGGCGCGAAGTCCGAGCCAGTCGACGCCATCGACGTCGTCGCCGCGGAAGATGTCACCTCCCCAACCACCGGTGAGCGCTTCACCTGGCAGATTCTCGCGGTGCACCACGGCGGCACAGTCGACCACTACCAAGTGTTTGTCGACGCCACCGGCACCCCCGACGTCCTGCACACCCCCGAGGGCGCCGAGGCCTACCTGGCTAACGTCGCATCCTTCGGCGCGGTAGAGGGCGCCATCGACTCCGCCGGCGCGCGCCCGCTCGGTGCCGAGCAATCGAATACCTCGCTGGTGGTCGGCGAGCACATCGTGAAGGTATTCCGCCGCCTCGAGGACGGGCTGAACCCGGACGTGGAGCTGCTGAGCCAGATCGCGGACTGCCCCGCGGTCGCCGCGGTGCGCGGCTACGCTACCCGCGACGGCCAGACCCTTGCGATGCAGCAGGACTGCATTGTGGGCGGCACCGACGGCTTCGTGCTCGCCACAGGCGGCACGCTCGACACCAGCGACACCAAGGCGCTCGGCACGGCGATCCGCCAGGTGCACACCGCGCTCGCCGAGGCCTTCCCCACCGAGACCGCCAGCCCGTCGTCCCTGCGCACACGGCTCACGCACCACTTGGACTCCTACATCCAGCGCGCGCCGGTGCTCGAGCAGTACCGCGAGCGCATCCTGAAGCTCTACTCGCTTCTCGACGCCAGCTCCGCCGCCACCGCCGCTCCGACGCTGACCACGCAGCGCGTCCACGGCGACCTCCACCTTGGACAGACGCTGAAGACGGATTCCCAGTGGTTCCTCATCGACTTCGAGGGCGAGCCAGCCCGTCCGCTGCAGGAGCGCCGTCTGCCGGATCACCCGCTGCGGGACGTAGCTGGGATGATCCGCTCCTACGGGTACGCCGCGGCTGTGGGCGGGTTTGACGCTGCCTGGGAGCGGGAGCACGTCGAAAAGCTGTTGGAGGGTTACGGCACTGCCCCCGCGAGCGAGGACCCGGTTCTTGCAGCGTACGTGGTGGATAAGGCTGCGTACGAGGTGGTGTACGAGGCGAACAACCGCCCAGATTGGGTGGAGATTCCGTTGAGGGCGATCGAAACACTCGTATAAACGTCTCACAGAATGGAAAAGATTTCCCATTTTTTCGCTGTGTGTTGTACTGTGTGGCAATGGACCATACACAGAACGCTCAAACGGGCACGAAACAGGGGAACTCCACCCAGGCGGTCGTCGTCACCGCGCTGGCACTGTTTTCCATGTTCTTCGGTGCCGGCAACCTGATTTTCCCACCAATCCTGGCCGTCCAGGCAGGCGATAACTTCTGGCCTGCCATCCTCGGCTTCCTCAGCACCGGCGCGCTGCTGCCGGTGCTGGCGGTCATCGCTATTGCACTGTCCGGCACGAACGTGCGCGACCTCGCGCAGCGCGCAGGCAGCATCTTCGGTGTTATCTTCCCGGTACTCGCCTACCTGTCCATCGGCGCGTTCTACGCGCTGCCACGTACCGGCGCGGTGTCGATGGAAACGGCCATCACCCCGCTGTTCGGTGTGTCCGGCCTGTTCGCCTCGGGCGTGTTCAACGTCATCTTCTTCGGCATTGCCCTGGCGCTGAGCTGGAACCCGAACACCATCATGGAAAAGCTCGGTAAGTTCCTCACTCCGGCGCTGGTGATCCTGCTGATCGTGATGATCGCCGTTTCACTGTTCCGCTGGGACGTAGAGCCTTCCGCCCCTTCGGAACACTACCAGTCCGGCCCGTACCCGACCGGCCTGCTGGAGGGCTACCTGACGATGGACTCCATCGCCGCGCTGGCCTTCTCCATTGTTGTGATTTCCACGCTGCGTTCGAAGGGCTTCCCTGAGGGCAAAAAGCTGGTCAACGGCACCATCGCAGCTGGCGTTGGTGCGGGCGCGCTGCTGGCACTCATCTACGTCGGGCTGGGCATGATCGGTCGCGTGATGCCGGACTCCGACCAGTTCGATAACGGCGCAGGCCTGCTGGCTGAAGCCTCCAACCTGACGATGGGCCAGGCGGGCCAGGTCATCTTCTCACTGATCGTGCTGCTGGCCTGCCTGACCACCGCAGTCGGCCTAATCACCGCGACCGCAGAGTACTTCTCCACTGAGTTTGGCGGCGCCTACCGCACGTGGGCAGTCATCTTCACCATCGCCTCGATGGTCATCGCGACCCAGGGCCTGGACTTCGTGATGACGATTGCCGCACCGGTCATCGGCTTCCTGTACCCGCCGGCCATTGCCTTGATCTTCGTCACCCTGGTCGAGCCAGCGTTCAAGCGCCGCCTGACCTTCCGCTGGGCGTTCTTCCTGCCGATTCTGGGTTGCTGTGGTCTGGTCCGCAATCGAGACCTTCATTTCCCTGGACTGGGGCGCCGACGCCTTGCGTCCGCTGGTGACGTGGGCTCCGCTCGACTCCGCGGGCCTCGGCTGGGTCCTGCCGGTGGTCGTCGCGTTCGTCATTGGCCTGGTCGTGGACCTGGCCCGCCCGAAGCAACACGCGGAGGACGTCAACGCGTAGTGTGGGGCCATGTCTACCCCACTCTCACTGATTGATTTTTGCACCAGATACTCCGGCGAGTCCGTCGCCGACGCAATGCAGCGTTCCGTTGCATTCGCGCAGAAGGCGGAATCGCTGGAGTATTCGCGTATTTGGTACTCCGAGCACCACAACATGCACAGCATTGTCTCCTCGGTGCCCGCGGTGCTCATTGCCCACATCGGGGCGAAAACCGAGCGCATTCGGCTCGGCGCGGGTGGCGTGATGCTGCCGAACCACTCGCCGTACGTGGTTGCGGAGCAGTTCGGGATGCTCGAGGAGCTCTACCCGAACCGTATTGATCTCGGGCTTGGCCGCGCCCCGGGCACCGACCAGCAAACGCTCGGCCGGGCGCTGCGGCGCGACCCGCGGGCGGCCGAGCACTTCCCGGAAGACGTGCTCGAGCTACAGGCGTGGTTGAGCGACAACTCCCCGCTGGCCGGGGTGACCGCCGTGCCGGGCGCAGGCACCAACGTGCCGCTGTATATCCTCGGCTCCTCCATGTTCGGGGCGTCGCTCGCAGCGAAGCTCGGCCTTCCGTACTCGTTTGCCTCCCACTTCGCGCCCAACATGCTGGAGCAGGCCACGGTGTATTACAAGGAGAACTACGAGCCGTCCGAGCGCTACCCGGAGCCCTACTGCATCGCGGCCGTAAACGTCACCGCCGCGGACACCGCCGAGGACGCCGAGCGCCAGACCCACCTGGTGCACCGCAACCGGGTGCGCGCCATGATCGGCCGCCGCGGCACCATGCTCAACGACGAGCAGCTCGACGAGGTTGTGCGCTCCCCACAGGGCCAACAGATTATTGGCATGCTGCGCTACACCGCGGCCGGTACCGGTGATCAGGTCCGCGACTACCTCACCGACTTCGCCGCCACCGCGCACGCGGACGAGTTGATGATTTCGCTGCAGGCCCCAACGCATGAAGAGGCGCTGCGTTCGATGGAAATTCTCGCAGGAGTCTGGGACCGCTAGACTCTACACTCATGCATTTCAGCACCCTGTCGCGCGGGCTGGTGGCGTCCGCGCTCGGCGCCACGCTCGGACTGAGCCTCGCTGCATGTGGTCCCGCGACGCCCAGGGAGGATGTGGTCGTCGCAACGCAAGGGCCCCCTGCGGGCCTCGACTTCACCTCCATCGGCGGTGCCGCCGCACCCCAGGCGCTGATGGGCAACATCTACGAGACGCTCGTGCGTATTGACGCCAACGGCGAGCCACAGCCGTGGTTGGCGACCTCGTGGCGCGTAAGCGACGACGGCACCGTCTACACCTTCGACCTGCGCGAGGGCGTGACCTTTTCCGACGACTCCCCCTTCGACGCCAGCGACGCCGTCTTCTCCATCAACTATGTGAAGGAATCCTGGGTCAACGGCATCAAGGAGAATATGGACCCGGTCGCATCCGCGCGCGCGGTGGACCCGCGCACGCTCGAGGTAACGCTGAAGGCACCGAGCGAGCAGTGGCTGTGGTCCATGGGCACGATGACGGGTGCGATGATGACGCCCGACTCCGTGGGAAGGCTCGCTCGAAACCCGTTGGGCACCGGGCCGTACACGCTGCGCTCGTTTGAGCCCGGCCACTCGATTGCCTTCGACCCGCGGCCCGATTACTGGGGCACAAAGCCGCAAAGCGGGGCCATGATCCGCTACTTCGGCGACGCCATCGCCGCGGTGAACGCGCTGCGCGTCGGCGATGTGGACGTCGTGTGGGCGATGCAGGCGCCGCAGCTCCTCGACGCCCTGCCAGACGACATCACCACTGCGGTCGGTACCACCAACGGCGAGGTGATCTTCAGCATGAACAACAAGGCTGCACCCTTCGACGACGTCACCGTGCGGCGCGCCGCCGCCTACGCGATCGACCGTGACGCGCTCAACGCGGTGGTCTACAACGGGCTTGCCACCGACACCGGCGGCGCCCCCGTCCCACCAACCGACCCATGGTTTACCGGCACCAACTACTACCCCTTCGACCCGGACAAGGCGCGGGAGCTGCTCGCCGGACGCACCCCTGAGGTCACCATCGAGGTGCCCAGCCTGCCGTACGCCCAGACCGCCAGCGAGCTCATCTACTCCCAGCTTCGCAGCGTCGGCTTCCGCGTCACGCTGCACACCGTCGAGTTCCCGGCGGTGTGGCTGAACAAGGTGCACAAGCAGCACGACTATCAGGCGTCGATTATCTCGCACGTGGAGCCGCGCGACATGGTGCACATGTTCGGCAACCCGGACTACTACTTCGGCTACGACTCCGCGCACGCCCGCGAGCTCATGGCGCAGGGCGACCTGCGGGCCGCGGTGGACACCATCATGGCGGATGCCGGGGCGCTCACCCTGGTTAACGCGCCGAACATCGTGCTCTACGCGCCGGGCGTGCACGGGCTTGACCCGAACGTGGTCACCGATTCCCTGCCACTGAACGAGGTGCGCCGATGAAACACGTTGCATCAACGCTGCTGCGGCTGCTCGCGCTGCTCGCCGCGGCCAGCGTGGTGATTTTCCTGCTGCTGCGCGCCATCCCGGGCGACCCGGCGCGCATCGCGCTTGGGCTCAACGCCTCGGATGAAGCGGTGGCGGAGCTGTCGCACACGTTAGGGACGGACCGCCCGCTGGTGGCCCAATACGTGAGCTGGATTGTCGCGATGCTGCGCGGTGACTTCGGGGTGTCGCTGGCCAGCGGCGCGGACCTGGGTCCGGTGATCTGGCAGCGCGCGGGGGTCTCGCTGGTGTTGGCGGTGGCTGCGATGGTGTTGTCGCTGGCCATCGCGCTTCCTGTCGGGATCTGGCTGGCGCGGCGAAACAGTGCGGTGCTGTCCGGGCTGACGCAGCTGGGCATGGCGGTGCCGAGCTTCGTTGTCGGCATTGTGGCCGTGGCGGTGTTCTCGGTGCGTTTGGGCTGGTTGCCTGCCAACGGGTGGGGCACGGCTGCGCACGCGGTGTTGCCGGTGCTGTCGCTGACCGCCGTGCAGACGGCGATCCTGGCGAGGTATATCCGCACCGCGGTTTCCGAGGAGCTCGAGCGCGACTACGTGCGCACCGCGCGCTCTACCGGTGCGAGCATGACGCAGGTGGTGCGCGAGCACGTGCTTCGCAACGCCGCGCTGCCGGTGCTCACGGTGGTGGGGATCCAGCTGTCCGCGCTGGTGGTCAGCGCCGTGGTTGTGGAGCAAGTCTTCGCCATCCCCGGCCTTGGCTCTTTCCTGCTGGACTCGGTGCGCAACCGCGATATCACAGCGGTGCAGTCCACGATGATGCTGCTGGTGGCGTTTACGCTACTGGTCAACGCGCTCGTGGACATCGCCTACGGGGTCGTTGACCCGCGTGTCAGG
Organism: Corynebacterium sp. UMB2355A; assembly: GCF_033877495.1. Classification (NCBI taxonomy): domain Bacteria; kingdom Bacillati; phylum Actinomycetota; class Actinomycetes; order Mycobacteriales; family Corynebacteriaceae; genus Corynebacterium; species Corynebacterium sp. UMB2355A. Next base: position 660,852 of record NZ_CP138855.1, read on the forward strand.
AGGGCGAAGTGAACCCGAAACGAATAGCTGGGTGGATAACGCTGGGGGCCATCGTGTTCGTGGCGGTGCTCTCCCTAGTGTGGACGCCCTACGACCCGCTGCAGGCCATGCCGGCGCAGCGCCTCGCCGCACCAAGCGCTACGCACTTGCTCGGCACCGACGAGCTGGGCCGCGATCTACTCTCGCGCATCATGATGGGCGCGCGCTACACCGTTGCTGCGAGCGCAGGTGCCGCCGCGCTCTCCCTGCTCGTGGGCGTGCCACTCGGGGTGCTCGCGGGCATGCGACGCTCCTGGACGGAGCGCGCCGTCATGGGCGGCAGCGACGTGCTCATGGCGTTTCCGGCGCTGCTGCTGGCCATCGCGTTGACCGCTGCATTCGGCGCCAGCATGTGGATCGTGGTGCTCGCCCTTGGCATCGCGGGTATCCCCGGGTTCGTTCGGGTCTCGCGGGTAGCCACGCTTCGCGTGATGTCCCAGGACTACATCCTGGCCGCGCGCCTGAACAAGGTGCCTGGGATTATGGTGGCGTGGCGCCACGTGCTGCCGAACATCCTGCCGGTGGTCATCACCCAGATCGCGGTGGCGTTTTCCATGGCGGTGCTGGCCGAGTCGGGCCTGTCCTTCCTCGGTTTCGGTGTGCAGGCGCCCTTTGCGTCCTGGGGCCGGATGCTGCAGGCCAGCCAGCCTTACCTGGCCACAGCCCCGCACCTTGCGCTGTGGCCGGCGCTGGCCATCGCGCTGACGATTCTCGCGTGCAACGTAGCAGGAGGCCACCGTGATCAACGTTTCTAACCTCCGCATCGAGGGCCTGCTGCACGGCATCAGTTTCACGCTCGAGCGCGGCCAGCGCCTCGGCATCATCGGCGAGTCCGGGTCCGGCAAGTCACTCACGGCGCTGTCCATCATGGGGCTCACGGACCTCCCCGCGGAAGGCTCCATCACCGTCGACGGCGTCGAAATGATCGGCACCTCCGAGCGGACCCGCCGCCGCGTGCGCGGCTCTCGCGTCGCAATGGTCTTCCAAGAACCCATGACGGCACTCGACCCGCTCAAGAAGATCGGCAAGGTCGTGCCGCGGCACCTGCTGCAGGAAGTCGGCGTCGACCGCCCCGAGGCTTACCCGCACGAGCTCTCCGGCGGGCAGCGCCAGCGCGTGCTCATCGCGCTTGCCCTCGCCGGCGACCCCGATTTCTTGCTTTGCGACGAGCCCACCACCGCCCTTGACGTCACCGTCCAACGCCAGATCCTGGACCTCATCGACGCCGTGGTCCGCCGCCGCGGCATGGGGCTGCTGTTCATCTCCCACGACATGCCGGTGGTCAGGCACATGACGCAGGAAGTTCTGGTGTTTCGCGCTGGGTCGATCGAGCCGACGGACAGCGCCTACTCGCGCAAACTGCTCAACCCGACGCTGCCCACGCTCGCGACTGCGCCACGCGAGGTAGGCGCGCCCGTGGTCACGCTTCGCGACGTCTCCGTCACCCGCGGCACCACCAAAGCACTACGCAACGTGAACCTGGAGGTCCGCCGGGGCGAGCGCATCGGCATCGTGGGCGGTTCTGGCTCCGGCAAGACCACCCTCCTGCACGTCATCGCGGGCTTGCGCGGCGTCGACTCCGGGGAGGTCCGCATCAACGGCGGCTGCCAGATGGTGTTCCAGGACCCCTACTCTTCCCTGGACCCGCGGATGCGGGTCGGGGCGTCGGTGGAGGAGGCGGGCGTCGATACGCGGCGGGCCCGCGAGGTGCTTGCCGCGGTGGGCCTCGAGGGCACCGAGCGACGCTTGCCCCGCGAGTTCTCCGGCGGGCAGCGCCAGCGCATCTCTATCGCGCGCGCGACCGCCGCCACCCCCGATATCCTGCTTGCGGACGAGCCCGTCTCCGCCCTCGACGCCACCCTGCGTAACCAGGTGCTCACCCTGCTCGACGAGCTCGCCTCCACCCTCGTGTTCGTCTCCCACGACCTCGGCGTGGTGCGCGCGCTGTGCCCTCGCACGATCGTGATGCACGAGGGCGAAATCGTGGAGGAGGGCCGCACGCAGGACGTCCTGCGTAATCCGCAGCACGAATACACGCGGCGCCTCATCGACAGCATGTTTTAGGCGCTACTGTGGGTGGGTATGAAGATCGTAGTAGTTGGTTCCATTAACGCAGACCTCACCGTCAACGTTGCCCGCCACCCTAACCCGGGCGAAACCCTACTGGGCGAAGGCGGCGGGCTCACCGCCGGAGGCAAGGGCGCCAACCAGGCGTGCGCAGCCGCGAAGCTGGGCGCGCATGTGGCGCTAGTCGGCGCGGTTGGTAAGGACTCGAACGCGGCACCGGCGCTCGCGCTCCTGGAGGTCGCGGGTGTGGACCTCACCCACGTCGAGCAGAAAGAGGAGGTCACCGGCCTTGCTGTGATCACCGTGGCCGCCGATGGCGAGAACACCGTCCTGGTCGTGCCCGGCGCGAACGCCGAGGTGGACGCGAACCACGTTGAGCGCCACGTCGCCGCCATCGAGGACGCCTCACTCGTGTTGCTGCAGGGCGAGATCCCCGCGGACGGCTTCGCCAAGGCGGTCGAGCTGGCGCAGGCCCACGGTGCGCGCGTCGTGGTCAACCTTGCCCCCGTCGTGGAGGTGGACCGCGCAGCACTGCTCGCCGCCGACCCGCTGCTCGCCAACGAGCACGAGGCCGGCCTCATCCTCGAGCAGCTCGGCGTCTCCCCGCAGGAGCCCCCGGAGCAGCTGGCCCAGCAGCTTCTCGACGCCGGCTTCGCCTCCGTCGTGCTCACCCTCGGTGCGGCCGGGGCGCTCATCGCCGACGCGGATGGGTTGCGCCCGGTGGCCACGCCTCGGGTGGAGGCCGTCGACACGGTTGGCGCTGGTGACGCGTTCGCGGGCGCGCTGTGCCACCGCCTGGTTGAGGGCGACACCCTGGACGAGGCCGCGAAGGTCGCGGCGAAGGTCGGCGCGATCGCTGTAACGAAGCCCGGCGCGCAGCCCTCCTACCCGAGCGCCGTCGAGCTAGACGCCTACGATTTCTAACAGCGCACCCAGCACGGTCTCGCCGTGTCTGCGCAACCCGTCGTGCTGCATCTGGTCGTTTTCCCACACGTTGATGCCGAGTGCCTCGGCGGTCTCGAGGGAGAACTGGCGCGGCACGTACATATCCTGCGTATAGACGGCCGCCGCGGTCCGAATCCCGTGGTCGGCTGCGTTGAACCCTGCAGCCCCGGCGTAAAGGTTGGGCCAATCGTCCTTGGCCGCCAGCTCGTGCGCTGCCTGTTTGAAGGGGCGCAGCGCCGGGTCCTCGTCGAATTGGAACGGGAAGACGTGCTCGCCGGTGAGCAACCCTTCGCCGGCGCCGAAGCCGGGAGTGCGCTCGGCGACGCGCTGCGCCGACCACGCGGTCGCACCCGGTACGGTACCGCCGTAGATGGATTCGTGGATCACCCCGTAGAGCGGGCCAGACTCGTAGCTGACCAGCGCGCCGATCTGCGCAAGCACGTCCGTGCGCATCGCACCATTCGGGTGGAAGGGGGCCTCGAGCAGCGCCGCGATCGTGCCTGCGCCGCCCTCCTGCCCCAACAGCGTGCCGATGGTCCGGAAACGCCGCGCGCTCAGCCGCTCCCCGGTTGGCAGGAACTCCTCGCGCTGCTCGAGGTGCTCGCACACCTCCGCGATGCGCTCCTGCGCCCACGGCACTGCCTCGAAGAGCTCCTCGTGGCGGGCCCGCACGGTGGCGAACGTCGCCTCGTACACCTCGTCCACGCCCCTGCTGATCGAGGGCAACCCACCCGTAAACAGCGCCGCACGCAGCGAGTCCGGGTAGCGCAGCATGTAGTGCACCAGGCAGAACCCGCCGAAGGACTGGCCCAGCACGTCCCACTGCGCCAGCCCCAGCGTGCGGCGCAGCGCTTCCGCGTCGTCCACGATGACGTCGGCGCGAAGACGGGTGAAGTCGATGGTGGCGTCGCCAAGCATGGCGCGATCGATGCGGGAGGAGCGGCCCGTGCCGCGCTGATCCAGCAGCACCACCTGGTAGCCGCGCTTGGTGGCGTACTCGATCCACTCGAAGCGCTCGCGTGGGCTCGGGAAACCTGGGCCGCCCTGGAGGAAGAGCAGCGCCGGCGCGTCCTTCGCGGTCGTGGCGCTGCGCACGATGCGCGCGAACAGCTGCACCCCCTCGCGCTCGAAGGGGACATCAACGCAGTGGAGAGAGGAAGCAAACAGAGACATGGCCCTCATGCTATACCCCCACTAGCATTGGGAGCCGTGACGCAACCACTGTTTTTTCATTCCCAGCACAATCCGGCCCACGGAGGCATCCCAGTTGTTGCCCCGTGGTTCGCACAGACCCTCGGCGAGCAGATGCACGGCTGGGCAACCAGCCTCGAGTGGCAACACGACGGCGACACGATGCGCGTGAGCCACGACAACTTCCACCTCGTCTTCCGCAGCCAGCTTGACGACGCCCGCTCGCGCTTCGAACTGACCATCACCAACGGGGCGACCACCCCGCGGCCCGTCCAGATCGCGCTGCACCCCTACTGGGCCTGCGACGCGGCAACCGCGGAGCTCTCGGGTGCCCAAGGCTCCCGCTTCCTCGACAAAACCGACGGCGAGTTGAAGACGGTGGAGGGCCCGCTGCGCTTCGGCAACGAAACCGACGCCGTGATTGCCGGAGCGACCAGCGCCGTCCTCCGCGACGCCACGCGCGAGCTCACGTTTACCTGCACCGGCACCGACCACCTCGTGGTGTGGAACCCCGGCCCCGACGTCTGCCGCGACGCCGAGGACCTCGGCGACGACGACTGGGCGCACTTCGTGTGCGTGGAGCCAGCGCTGCTCGGCGAAGACCGCCGCGGCGTGACCCTGATCCCGGGTGCTTCCGCGAGCATCGCGCTGGAGGTCGCCGTTGCAGCCCTACCCTGAGTACCACCTCCTCGCCGCTGAACGGCCGTGGTGGCGCGCGCTCATAGAGGCGCTGCTGCTCGTAGCGTTCTTCCTCACGCTGACGCTGGCTGCCTTCTTCTTCCTGGACGCCACCGGCGACATGGAATCTCAGCTGGCCATCGTGCTCAGCCTTGCGCTGACGCTGCCGGCGGCGTTCCTCGCAGCACGGGTGGCCGGACGCGATCCGGCGCTGCTCGTCAGCGTGGCGGGCCGCGTGCGCTGGCCAATCGTGCTTCGCAGCAGCCTGGTCATGCTGGTACTGTTCGGCCTGACCACGCCGTGGGAAGACATCGACCTCACGCCAATCCTGCTGATGTACGTGCTCATCACGCCGTTTCAGGCGGCGTCGGAAGAGTTCATGTTCCGCGGCGCTATCCCCCAGATCGTCGGCACGTGGGTGCGCTCGCCGTGGGTGGCGTACGCGGTACCGGTCATCCCCTTCGTGGCGTTGCACGAGTACAACTGGATCGGACTTACCGACATCCTCGTGTTCACCATCTGCGTCTCCGCCCTTGTCTGGTACACCGGCGGACTCGAGGCCGCAGTGGTGATGCACGCGTTTAATAATATCTCTGTTTTCTTCATCGAACCCGACGCCAGCCCCACCGAGCTTGGGTGGGTTGACCTGGCGTTTTCTTCCGCATTCACCATCGGTACAACGCTGCTCCTCCTGGCTATCAACCGCCGAAAACGTCCGGACCCAACTAGCCATATCGTCCCGGATGCGGTTAACTAAGAGACTCACAATCTCAAGGAGCACCTCATGTCCAGCACCAATGCTGCACCCGCCTACCCCGACGACATGCACCCCGGACTCGTCCCCGGGATCAGCGTAGAAGAACAACGCAACCGATTCGGGGTGGACAAACTCGTCTTCGGTGTCACAGCGGTGCTCATCGTCGCGTTCATCATTTGGGGCATCGCCGCCCCAGACACCGTCGGCGAAGTCGCCGGCAACGCACTGAACTGGGGCATGTACAACTTCGGCTGGCTGTTTAACATCATCATGTCCGGCTGCGTCGTCCTGATGCTCGTCATCGCGTTCTCACGCTTCGGCACCATCAAGCTCGGCAAGGACGACGAGGAACCGGAGTACTCCTTCTTCTCCTGGATCGCCATGATGTTCGCGGCAGGTATTGGCGTCGGCATCTTCTTCTTCGGCCCCTCCGAACCCCTCAACCACTACATCACCCCACCACCGCTGACTGTCGACGCCGAAACCCCCGAAGCCCTGCACCAAGCCATGGCGCAGTCCCACTTCCACTGGGGCGTTTCGCCGTGGTCGGCCTACGCGCTCGTCGGCGGTGCACTCGCCTACTCGACGTATCGACGCGGCCGCGTCTCCCTCCTGTCCTCCATCTTCACCCCACTGACCAAGGGTGGGGCGACATGGACCAGCAAGATCGTCGACATCCTCGCGATCGTCGCCACCCTCTTCGGCACAGCGGCATCCCTCGGCGTTGCGTCCCTGCAGATCACCGAGGGCGTGTCCATCGTCGGCGGCATCGAAGTGTCCACCGGCGTGCTCATCGCCATCATCATGCTGCTGTCAACCGGCTTCATGATCTCCGCCGTCTCCGGCGTGTCCAAGGGCGTGCGCATCCTCTCCAACATCAACATCACCCTGACACTGGGCGCGATCTTCTTCGTGTTCGTCACCGGCCCGACCCTGTTCCTCACGAACCTGATCCCGTCCGGCACGATCGCGTACGTCGACAAGTACATGGACATGGCGTCCCGTTCGCTGACCTGGGGCACGGAAACCCTCGACTTCCAGTCGGCCTGGACCGCCTTCTACTGGGCATGGTGGATTGCGTGGACCCCGTTCGTCGGCATGTTCATCGCCCGCATCTCCCGCGGCCGCACGCTGCGACAGTTCGTCATCGTCACCATCGTCGTACCGACGACCGTGCTCATCCTCGCGTTCACCATCTTCGGCGGCACCACCATCTCCTTCAACCGGGACAACATCCCAGGTTTCGACGGCACCAGCTCCACCGAAAGCATCCTCTACGCCATGTTTGAGCAGCTACCGCTGTACAGCATCATCTCGGTGCTCCTGATCGTCATCCTCTCGATCTTCTTCATCACCTCTGCCGACTCCGCCTCCGTCGTCATGGGCACCATGTCCTCCAAGGGCGACCCGGCACCGAAGAAGCTCATCGTGTTGTTCTGGGGCGCCTGCATGATGGGCATCGCCGTCGTCATGCTGCTCACCGGCGGCGAAGACGCGCTGTCCGGCCTGCAGTCCCTGACCATTCTCTCCGCGCTGCCCTTCTCCGTCATCCTGATCTTCATCGGCATCGCCTTCCTGCGGGATCTCTCCACCGACCCACTCGCAATCCGCAACACCTACGCGCGCTCCGCAATGCGCGCCGCCGTCATCAAGGGCCTCGAAGAATACGGCGACGACTTCGAACTCACCGTCAACCAAGCCGACGAAGGCAAGGGCGCCGGCGCCGACTTCGACTCCACCGCCGCCCACGTCACCGACTGGTACCAGCGCACCAACGAGGACGGCGAAAACGTCGGCTACGACTACGAAACCGGCACCTGGGCCGACGGCTACGAAGCCGAAGACTCCGATTCTGAGTCTGAGTCTGAGTCTGGGTCTGGGTCCAAGAAGGACTAGCTCGGCAGGGCGCCGACCAGCTCGGCTCATCAGAGCCCTTTGCGCAAATGGGAGTAACAGGATTGTAGTAATCCGGATTTTGGGGAGCCGAAAAAGGGATTACTACCATCCTGTTACTACCTTTTAGGTTTTACGGCCGAGCCTCACCTCATCGATGCAGCACCCCGGGCAGCTTCAACATACCCGTGTGCAGCCCGAACGCGACAGCACCACCGATCAACACCGCCAAGATTCCGAGCACGATACCAACGATGTTGCCCGTCGAAGAGCCTGACATAGGTGCTGCCGTCGGTTTCGCTTGAACAGTCATTTTCGTTTCGTTGCCCGCAACATCACGAACCTTCACGACGTCCCCCGCACGCAACGGCCGCGACAACCGAAGACTCCACCTCTTTTTGCTATTCGCTTGCACAGGCGACTCGCCCTGACCTGTTACCGACACTGTTAGCCTCTGACCCGCATAGTCAGCGCCACCCCGGAGCTCTGTCAGCCCTTCAACGAGGGCGTCCAAAGTCGGTGCCTTCGTTGTCCGCGGGGCGGAACTTTCAACGCTCGATGGAGCAGGCCTAGTTGTTCGCGGCGCGGACGGTTTCGTGGTCGCGGTTGTCCGCGGGGCGGAACTTTCAGCGCTCGACGGAGCAGGCCTAGTTGTCCGCGGGGCGGACGGTTTGGTCGTTGCGGTTGTCCACGGCGTGGACTTCGGAGCCGGCCTCGTAGCCGACGGTTTCGTGGTCGTGGTCGTGGTTGTCCGCGGGGCAGACGGTTTGGTCGTTGCGGTTGTCCGCGGCGTGGACTTCGGTGCCGGCCTCGTAGCCGACGGTTTCGTGGTCGTGGTTGTCCGCGGGACGGACGGCTTGGTGGTCGTGGTTGTCCGCGGCGCGGAACTTTCAGCACTCGACGAAGCAGGCCTAGTTGTCCGCGGCGTGGACTTCGGTGCCGGCCTCGTAGCCGACGGTTTCGTGGTCGTGGTTGTCCGCGGGGCGGACGGTTTCGTGGACGTCGTGGACGTAGTTGTCCGCGGCGTGGAACTTTCAATGCTCGGCTGAACAGACGTAACAGACGTAGTTGTCCGCGGCGCGGACTGCTTCGTGGGAGTGGTTGTCCACGGCGCGGACGTCGTTGGCTTCGGCGGCACCACACTCGGCACTACACTCGGCGCATCACTCGGCGCCGAACTCGACGGCGTGGCCTCAGCCTCAGCTGCGGACACTGTCACAGCGACAGTAACCGTCTCGGTGGACTGGTCCGGGTAGGTAATCAAAACCGGGACGTCGTGGCGCCCGGCCTTTGTCCCGGCGGGCGGTGCGACAGTGAGGGAACCATCGGCGGACACGGTGACCCAATCTTGTGTGTGGGCGTCGCGGGCGAAGCTGATGTCGTCAGGCGCGGGACGACTTGTGGGGGCGAGTGTGGGTGACGGCGCCGTGGTGCGCTTCCCTGCTTCGACGGTGATTGGCTGCCATTCCGGCTGGTAGTCCTCGGCGAGTGGTTTGGCGCTGACTGAGAATTGTGCGGAGTCCACAATTTGGGACTCGAGCATCAATCGACCCTGGAAGGTGGCGCCGTCGGGGGTGTCGTCGGGGACGGTGAAGGTGCAGGTGTTGAGGTTGTCGTCGTTGCAGGCACCGACGATTTCGCCTCGCGCGTTGGTCCACTCGATGTCGGCGGACTGGCCAAGTGCGGAAACCATTTCTACGAAGGGGTGCACGTCGGCTCCAGGCGCGGCGCGGTGCAGGCCGGTGGAGGCGCTGAGGTGGAGGCGGGGGTCGGAGGCGTCGGGGACGAGGGCGAAGTGGACGCCGTCGGCGGCGAAGATGCCTTCCGCGCGGTACTGGGCCGCCGGGAGTACGGAGTGTTCGCCAGCGGGGCCAAACATCGGCACGGACCATCCCGAGTACGCCGGGAGCACCTGCTGCGTTGGCCCGGAGTGCTTCGAGCCCGCGACGACGAAGCCGTAGAGTGAGTCTTCGGTTACGCGTCCGCTGAATCGCACGGTGTAGTGGCCGTGCTCGACCTTGGCCATCACGGTTTCAGCGATCGCTTCGGGGTGTTCGCGCAAGAATGCTGCCTGTGCGCGGGAAAGCTCGGCAGGGTCTGCGACGTCGCCGGTGGCCTCGCTGAGCTTTTCGACGCCCTCTTCGCTCAAGCGGCTCATCACCACGTAGTGGCCGTCGCCATCTTGGCCTTCAGTTTTGCGTGGGAATCCGTCTTCCTGGTTGATACTGGACCAGTACACCGCGCCGGAGACTGAGTACTGTGGTCGATCTCCGGCGGGGCCGTGCTCGTCGAGTTGCCACTCAGCGCGCGGGCGGGCGAACGCGAAGGGGGCGTCGGCGGTGGCGGGTTGTTCGGAGGCGTAGATGTGGGCGTGCGTCAGTGCGGAGCCTTCGATGACTTTGGCGCCGAGTAATTCGTCGGTGTCGGGGCTCATGAATCCGACACCGGAACCTGGTCCCTGGCGCAGCGTGACCAGGGTGTTGCCGGCGGGCCCTTGCTGGTTGGGGCGCAGCCACAGCTTGTAGCGGGTCCGCTTGCCTCCAGATTCCGGGGCGAAGCGGTGCAGAGCGCCTTCGGAGTCGACCCAGTCGAGATTGTCGAAGACAAAGTAGCCTTCTCCCGGAGGGGTGCCGTCGGCAAGTGTGTGGGTGCTCGCAGTGAACACTGGCGACGCCGGGGACGTGTTGTCCATCCACTGCAGGTAGACGGTGTAGCCATTTCCGAGTCCCTGCTGTTGTGCATTCAGCGAGTAGGCGTCCGTAACCAGCACTGCGCGGCCCTGCACGACTCCCTGCACCTGCTGCTGCTCGATCTGCTCCAACGAGGTGACGCGGCCGGCGGCAATGGCGTCATTTTCAGTTTGTGCCTGCTCTACAGCGGGGTGCGGGTCTGCCGCGAGGACGGGCGTGGTGTTGAGCGCGAGTGAACAGATGATGGTTCCGGCGATCAGCGCACGTCGGCGGGCGGCGCGGGACGCTCCAATGTTTCGCATGAGGGGTGTCCTTTCGGAGGCAATACAATCGCCCTGATGCTACTTCAAAGTTTCTCGAAAACACGCATCCTAATTAGCCCGACAAAAACATATGAAACACGGTAGACAATTCCCCTGCCTGCACGTTTACGAGCCGTCACGCCGTAGCCCATTCAGTACATTTTCAGCACCTTGCCACAAACAGGCGCCGCACACTAACGAAACTTCAAGGTCACAAAAACATCCACCACGCACTCGCGCGGTGGATGCCCCACAAAGAATATAGACCGTAAATTGCGTGGTGATTTCCACCACACTCGGCGCTGAGGGGCTACGCCTCGTCGGTCGACAGTGCTGCCACGAATGCCTCCTGCGGCACGGTAACCGAGCCGATCGCCTTCATGCGCTTCTTGCCGGCCTTCTGCTTCTCCAGCAGCTTGCGCTTACGCGAAATGTCGCCGCCGTAGCACTTGGACAACACGTCCTTGCGCAGCGCACGGATGTTTTCACGCGAGATGATCTTCGATCCAATCGCCGCCTGGACGGGAACCTCGAACTGCTGGCGTGGGATGAGTTCCTTGAGCTTCTTGGTCATCTTGTTGCCGTACCACTGCGCGGAGTCCTTGTGCACGATCGCGGAGAACGCGTCCACAGGGTCGCCCTGCAGCAGGATGTCCACCTTGACCAGGTCCGCTTCCTGCTCGCCGGCGTCCTCGTAGTTCAGGGAGGCGTAGCCCTTGGTGCGGGACTTGAGCATGTCGAAGAAGTCGAAGATGATCTCGCCGAGTGGCATGTAGTAACGCAGCTCGACGCGGTCCTCCGAGAGGTACTCCATGTTCTTCATGGTGCCGCGCTTCGACTGGCACAGCTCCATCGTGGTGCCGACGAACTCCTGCGGGACGATGATCGTCATGTTGACGATCGGCTCGTACACCGCCTGCAGCTTGCCTCCCGGCCAGTCGGATGGGTTGTGCACCATCTGCTCCGAACCGTCCTCGGCGATCACGCGGTAGGTGACCGACGGCGCGGTGGAAATCAGGTCCAGGTCGAACTCGCGCTCGAGGCGGTCACGGGTGATCTCCATGTGGAGCAGCCCCAGGAAACCACAGCGGAAACCGAAGCCCAGCGCCACGGAGGTCTCTGGCTCCCAGGTCAGGGAGGCGTCGTTAAGCTGCAGCTTCTCCAGCGATTCGCGCAGCGCCGGGAAGTCCTCCTGCGAGACCGGGAACAGGCCCGAGTACACCATCGGCTTGACCTCTTCGAAGCCGTCGAGTGGCTCCTCTGCGCCCTTGTTAGCCCAGGTCACGGTGTCGCCGACGCGGGTTTCGCGCACATCCTTCACGCCGGTGATCAGGTAGCCGACCTCGCCGGGGCCGAGCCCCTTGGTCTTCTTCATGGTTGGAGAGACCACGCCGATCTCGAGGATCTCGTGGCGCACGCCGGTGTTCATCATCTGCACTTGCTGGTTCGGCAGCAGCTTGCCGTCCATCATGCGGATGTAGGTAACGACGCCGCGGTAGGTGTCGTAGACGGAGTCGAAGATCAAGGCGCGGGCCGGCGCGTCGGCGTCAAACTCTGACGACGGTGCCGGGATTAGTTCGACGACCTTATCCAGAAGCTCCGGGACGCCCTCACCTGTCTTGCCGGACACGCGCAGCACGTCTTCCGGCTCGCAGCCGATAATGTTGGCAATCTCCAGCGCGTACTTCTCCGGGTCGGCTGCCGGTAGGTCGATTTTGTTGAGGACCGGGATGATTTCCAGGTCGTTGTCCATCGCCATGTACAGATTCGCGAGGGTTTGGGCTTCGATGCCCTGGGCGGCGTCGACAAGCAAGATTGCGCCCTCACACGCCTCGAGTGCGCGCGAGACCTCGTAGGAGAAGTCGACGTGGCCCGGCGTGTCAATCATCTGCAGGACCATCTCCTGGCCCTCGTACTCGCCGGAGCGTGGTGTCCATGGCAGGCGGACGTTCTGGGCCTTAATAGTAATGCCGCGCTCGCGCTCAATATCCATATTGTCCAGGTACTGATCACGCATCTCACGGGCCTCGACGACGTCGGAGAGCTGCAAAATGCGGTCCGCGAGCGTGGATTTTCCGTGGTCAATGTGGGCAATAATGCAGAAGTTACGGATCCTCTCCGGGTCCGTGAAGGTGGTTTCCGCGAAATTTCGTTTTTGGGCAGCCATAATTGTGCCACTCTACCTCGCAGTGCCCCATTTCGAAACACAACCTTGCCCAGGCCAGGCAAAACACTTAAAGTTTGCACCATGGTTTTCTGGCGCAAGCTTCAACAGCAACGGCGTGCCTCCCTCGAGGAGGGGCTCGCGCTGCTCAACGAGCGCCTCGGGCTCACCCCCGACACCAAGACCCGCACCACCGCCACGCGTATCGACGTCCAACCTACGGAGCAACACGCCCGGAACCTGTATTACGGTCCGGACATGGATGGCAACGCCGAGCCCGGCGAGGTCGTGTGGGCGCTCGTGCCGTCGACTCCCCCGGAGGAACGCGCGATGCTCGTCGTCGGACGCGACCACCACGATGTTCTCGCCCTGCTCATCCACTGCGGCGAGGAGCCGGTGTCGGACCCTGCGTCTGCCACTGAGGAGTGGCTCGGCATCGGCACTGGGGACTGGGACGCCTCCGGCCAACCCGGCTGGCTGCGCCTGGACCTGCTGCTTGTCGTGCCGGAGGCAAGTATCCACCGGCGAGGCGCCACCCTCCCCGCTCGGCGCTTCGATCGCGTGGCGAACCGGCTGCGCGACACGTACCACTGGACCTAGTAAGCCTGCCACTTGCCCCGTTTCTCGTGGTGGGGTATCTTAGTCGAGTTGTTTGTATCCGGTTTCGGGTGCGTGATCTACGCGGGCAGGACCTTGGGTTCGCGTCAAGTTCAAAGCATTACGCAGCAACAGCCCGTTGCCGAATCTTCGACATTGCAATCGATACCAACTTATTTAAGAGGTGCACATTATGGCTAACATCAAGCAGCAGAAGAAGCGCGTTCTCACCAACGAGAAGCGTCGCGTTCGCAACAAGTCCGTCCGTTCCGCTGTCCGCACGGAGATCCGTAAGTTCCGTGAGGCTGTTGAGTCCGGCGACAAGGCTGCCGCTGAGAAGCAGCTGCGTTTCGCTTCCCGCAAGCTGGACAAGGCTGTGTCCAAGGGCGTGTTCCACCGCAACAACGCGGCGAACAAGAAGTCGAACATGGCTCGCGCTCTGAACAAGATGGCCTAAGCTTTTCGCGCATAGCAATCCTGTGCCCCGGCTCCGTCCGGTGCGCAGGATTTTTTGCATTCGTAACATTGCTGGATCTGCTCTACGATACTGAAATTGTGAAGAACTATCGTCGTGCGCTTTGCGCAGCAGTAACAGCTACAACTCTGACGTTGGGCGCCGTCGCGGTGGCCCCTGAGCAGTCCGCCGTCACCCCTACCGCTCAGGCGCAGCAGATGCCTGACTTGCGTCAGCTCCAGAAGATGCTGAACCCGCAGAACATTCGACTTGACCGGCTGGCGCTGCTCGTCGGCCTTGTGGCCGCAATTGTTATTCTGGGCCCGGTCACCGGCACGATCGGCTCCTCGCACGAGCCGGGCCGCCGCGGTTCCCAGGAGCGCCGCACCGTCAACGCTGACGGTCGCTCGCGTTCCTACAACGTGGTGTTGCCCTCGGGCTATGAGGAGGGCAAGTCCTACCCCGTCATCATTGGCTACGGCGGGTGGCAGCACACCGCCGACCAGATGCAGGGCTACGCCCACCTCGAGTCCGCTGCTGCGGGCCGCGCCATCGTCGTCTACGCAGAGGGCGAGGCCCAAGCTTGGGCGGGTGCACCGTACGCACGCACGTCGACGCGGGAGGACATTGCGTACACCCGCGCGATTATCGACGACCTCGTCGAGCACTACGGCGCCAACCGCGACCGCGTAAGCGCCGTCGGCCTGTCCAACGGTGGCGGCATGGTGGCCTCGCTTGCCTGCCACGCCCCTGAGCTTGTCAACGGTATCGCCTCTGTGGCGGGCGCCTATTACAACCCGACCGTCGAGGGCTGCAAGAGCGGTTCCGTGCCGACGCTCATCATGCACGGCACCAACGACAACGTCGTCGGCTACGACGGCGGCACCCGCCACGGCAAGCCGTTCCGTTCCGTCAACGACGTGTTCAACCTGTTCATGGACAAGAACGGCTGCATCGCGGGCTCCGCCACCGAGACCCGCCTGGGCAACGTCACCACGTTGAGCCCTGCCTGTGGCGCCCGAACTGAGCTGCAGCGCGTCGAAGGTGGCGGCCACACGTGGTTCACGGATCCATCTGCAAGTACCGCCACCGTGGACTTCCTGCTCAGCCTGCGCTAAGCAGACCACGCACCACGAGGAGCACGCCAACAACGCAGAAGAAGCCGCCGGAGCCCATATCGATTGCGGGACCGGCGGCTAGTAATTTGCGCCGCACCCGGTTCGTAGACACCACCTGCGTGAGCACGCCGAACAGGATGAACGAGCTGGCCCACAACGACAAGATCACCACAACCTGCGTTGCCCACGACGGACTGGCTGGCAGCAGTGGCGCAATCATGGCGGACAACGCCAGCACGATTTTCGGGTTCGCCAGGTTGGTAGACAGCCCCCGAACAAAGCTCGTGCGCAGGCTACCGAGCCGCTGCTCTGCTTCCTCGAGGGAAAGCGGTGGGTTGCGCCGGTCGCGCCAACCCTGGCGCACCGCATTGATGCCCATCCATACCAGGTACGCTCCACCGATCACCTGCACTACCTGCAGCGCGCGCGGCATGGCGGTCAATAGCGCCGCCGCACCGAACACGGTCAGCGAGCACCACCACAGCACACCGAGCTGGATTCCGCACGTCGTTGCCCACGCGTGCGGCCGCGAGCGCGTCGCGGTACGGGTCACCAGGATGACGTCGGGCCCCGGGGCGGCCGCACCGACCAAGTTCAGACCGACAATGACCGCGAGATCTGTCGGCGCGATCACCGCTGCGTGCCCTTGAGCAGGTCGATGAGGTCCTCGCGACCGAACATGCTCGCCGTGTCGATGGCGTTTGGAGTACCGATGGTGGCGTCGGCACCCGCGCTGATGAGCGCTCGGGCGATATCGTCTTCCTTCTTGAAGATCGTCCCTGCCAGCGGGCTTTGCCCGCGAGCGTTCAGGGCGTTGACATCCACGCCACGCGCGATGAGCCCTTCGGTCAGGGCGAGGTGCCCGGAGTAGCTGGCGAGCATCAACAACGAGTTTCCGTCCTGGTTCGCCAGATTGACGTCGACGCCCTGGTCAACGTAATCGAGCAGGGTTGCCTCGCCGTCACGCGCCATCTGGAAGAGGCGGGTGGCGAAGGCTTGCACGTCTTCGGGGATCTCGTTTGGTTGCTGCGTCATAGTTTTCCTACGCTATCACGCGAGTTGGGCAATCCTGCGGACTGCTTCTTCCACCGCGTACTCCGGCTCCCCGCCATTGCCCTTCACCGTAGACTCCAGCTCAGCGACAATGATGACGGCCTGCGACACCGCATCACCCGACCACTGACGGGCAACGTTCATAGTCTTCTTCACCACAAAGGGATGCATCCCGACCGTCCGCGCGAGCTGGTCCGGGTTACCCCGCACCCCGTACAGCTTGGCGATGTCCCCGACCTTGTGCGCAAGCGCCGCCGCGATCGCCACCGGACTCGTGCCCAGCTGCAGTGCCCGGCGCGTGGAGGCGAGCGCGCGGTCGGCGCGCCCGGCGATGGCCTGCTCCGCGATGTCGAAGCCCGCGACTTCCGCCACGCCCGTGTAGTAGTTGCGCACAGCGTTTACGTCGACTTCCCCGTCGGTGTCCGCCACGAGCTGGCTCACCGCACTGGCGAGTTCCCGCAGGTCAGAGCCGACGGATTCGAGCAGCGCAGCGACAGTGTCCGGGGTTGGGCGCTGCCCGTAGCGCCTAAACTCCTGGGTGAGCCACGAGTGCCGGTCGCGGTCGCGCAGCGGGTTCGCGCGGTGGACCTCGGCGATCTTTTCGAACTTCTTCACATAGGCTTTTTGACGCCCACCTCCGGAGTGCTCGATGATCAGCGTCATACCTGGCGCCGGGTCCACGCAGGCGCGCAGCAGGATCTCGAGCGGTTCCTTGCCTGCCAGCTCGGTGTTTTTGATCAGTACGATGCGTTCCTCGGCGAACAGTGACGGGCTGGTCGCCATGGCAAGTTCGCCTTCGGTGACGTCGCCTGCGCGCAGGGTGGTGCGCTCCGCAGCTGGGCTGAGCTGGGCGATGATGGCTTTGGTGGCGCGTTCGGCGAGGAACTCGTCTTCCCCGAGGACCAGGTGCACTGGGTTGAGCATGCTTCTTAGCGTAGCTGTTGCCTCCCATCTGCGTAGAGGACGGGCACT
Source organism: Corynebacterium sp. UMB2355A (assembly GCF_033877495.1). Lineage (NCBI taxonomy): Bacteria > Bacillati > Actinomycetota > Actinomycetes > Mycobacteriales > Corynebacteriaceae > Corynebacterium > Corynebacterium sp. UMB2355A. Next base: position 677,772 of record NZ_CP138855.1, read on the forward strand.
GCTCCCCGGTTGGGGAAGATGACGGGGATGCCGTCCGGGGTTGCTGCCGGCCGCTTGGGTGCGCTGCCTTCCTCGAGTACCACGACGAGCTCGGTGCCTGACGGGATGGGAAGGATGTCGTCTTTGGTGGCCACGACGTGGCTGCGGAGCGTCGCGGGATCCACAACGGCGCCTCGCGGCCACGCGATACAAACGCTTGCTACCACCGCGCAGGTCAGGCACAGCGCCAGTGTCCGGCGGCGCCACGGCACAAGCAACAGCACGGCGACCACCCACCCGTAGCCGATGAGCACCGTCACCGGGTTCGCAGCAACTGTGGCGGCGGGCAGCGCCGCTCCATGTTCAGCCACAGCGTGGACCCACCAGGTCAGCGGGGAGATCACCCACAGCACGATCGACTCAAGACCTCCCGGTAGTACCGCCAGCACCACCGCGCACAGCCCAAGCACCGTCACCAGGTGCGTGACGGGGGCCACCAGCACGTTCGCGCCAACAGAGACCAGCGAGACCTGGCCCGCCATCGCGGCCACGAGCGGCATCGTCGCAACGTCTGCGGCGATGGCGACCGCTACGGCGCGTACGAGGATGTCCGGCAACGCCGTCGGTGCGAGCGCCCTGTAGAACAGCGGGAAGAGCACCACGATGCCGACGGTCGCAGCCACCGACAGCGCAAACCCGTAGTGCAGCGCCAGGTCGGTATCGAAGAAAATGAGCGCAATCACCGCCAGGCACAACGCGTGAATGACCTCCGTCTGGCTCGATGAGACGACCGCAACGAGCCCCACCAACCCCATCACCGATGCCCGCAGCACGCTCGGCTCCGGCCCAACGAGCAAGGCGAACACCGCCAACGCAGCACCCGCTGCAACGAGCCTGCCATAGAGCCCGATGCGCAGCGCTGCAGCTACTACCACGGCGAACGTCGTCACAATGGCAACGTTCGAACCCGATACCGCCGAGAGGTGCGACAGCCCGGTAGCGATGTACGCCTGCTGCTCCAACGCCCCCTGCATCGAGGTATCGCCCAGCACCATGCCCGGGATGAGGCCCTGCGAGTGTTCCCCGACGTGCTCGCGCACCGCATCGGCGAACGTTGCCCGCACGTGCTGCGCCCACCCGGATGCACCCGTCGGCCCGTTCAACGGCTCGACCGTGCCATTGACCGCCCACGGGTTCACGCCCGCCCGCGAGGACTCCGACACAGTGCCGTCCACCCGCACCGTCGCACCGCTGACCACGCCATCGGGGACGCCGCCGCGGACAAACACCGGCAGCTCGGCGCCACCGCTCCCGGCGCGCACGCGTACCAGCATCCCGCCAGAGGCAAGCTCCTTTGGGGCAGCCGTCACGGTGGCCTCCACCGGCAGGCGCAGCGTTCCCGCCCGCGCCACCGTGATGCGGACCCAGGCCACCACGACGGTCGCCACACCACCGGAACCGACCAGCACCGCCTGGCCCACCGCACGCGCACACCCGCACAGCACTACCGCCGCGGCGACTACAGCGAACCCCGCCCACGGCGCGAGGGCAACAGTCACGATCGTCGCTATCCAGACGCACAGCGCCGTGGGCACCAGCCGAAGCTCCTGCACCGCTTACAGCCCCACCAACGGCGCAATCGCCTCAAACTTCGCAGGGCCGATCCCCTTGACCTGCATCAGATCCTCGACCTTCTGGAACGGGCCGTTCGCCTCCCTGTGCGCGATAATCGCCGCCGCGGTCGCCTCCCCCACCCCGGGCAGCGTGACCAGCTCCGCGGCCGACGCACCGTTGAGCGAAATCTGACCTGCCGCGTCCACAGCACCACCATCCCCACCTGGCACGGCAGGGCCTTCACCGATTGCGACGACGTGGAGCTGTTGGCCGTCGACAAGCACTTGAGCGAGATTCAACTGCAGCAAGTCCGCGTGGTCGAGCGGCTGCGCAATATCCAGCGCATCCGCCACGCGGGAACCCTGGTTCAGCGTCACCAGCCCAGGATTTGCCACCTCCCCCACCACCGCAACCACCACGCGCTCCGGCACATCGGTCGCAGTAGCAACGTTTTCCCAAACAGGTGCGTCCTCCTCCGCAACGTCCGGTCCGCGGACCTGCACCACCGCCCACAGCACCAGTAGGCTCATCACAACCCCCATCACCGCGGCCGCCGGCTTCACCGGAACGTGCACGCGAGGAGTCGGGTACTTCACCTGCAGCAGCGCCTCCTCACCAGTCGGGCGCGTAAGCTCTTGAATCCGTTCACTGACCTGCATAACCACAGGCTAAAACCGGCGTCCTCGCCCCAACAGACCAAGCAAACCCGCTGTGGACAACCCCCAAACCGCACACCCCGTGCAGGCTACTTCTCCACAGCCGCAGCCAACCCCCTTGACAGCGCCGCTACGTGCGCGAACCAAACACGACCGACAGCCCGATCGCGCCGGGCCCGGTGTGCGCAGCAAGCACATCGACCATTGGCTCCACCAGCACTCGTGAGTGCCGCGGCAGCACCTCATCAAGCATGCCCGCCAGCTGCTGCGCGGACTCTTCCGCGTCCGCATGCTGCACCGCAGCAAACACCGGCTGGGAATCCGCACGCTCCAGAACAAGCTCCGTGAGCTTGGAAAACGCCTTCGTCTGGGTGCGAGTCTTGCCTGCTAACTCGAGCTTGCCGTTGTGCATCCGCAGAATCGGCTTCGTTGCCAGCAACGCCGCCGACAACACCGCAGTCCCCGTGGAAATCCTGCCAGACTTGCGCAACCAGTCCAGCTGGTGCAGGTAGCACCACGTCTCCGAGCGCTTCAGCGTGGACGAGGCCATCGCTTCTACCTCGTCGAGGCTCGCCCCCTCGCGCGCGACGGTCGCCGCGGCCATCGCTGCCGCTCCGACCGCCATACCAACGGTACTGGTGTCGAGCACCCGCACGTTCCCCGGGAACACCCCCGAAGCAGAAACCGCCGCGGACCAGGTGGAAGAAAAGTGCTTCGACAGGTGTAGGGCTACCACGCCATCGTCCCCAGAGCGCTCGATCTGGCGCCCGTACGCGGCGGCGAGCTCGACTGCGGACAGCCCGCTCGTCGACACCTCGTCGTCCTCAGACTGTTCCATGACGTGCAGCGGGAGCACCGTAATGTCGAGCTCACTGGCAATATCAGCTGGCAAACCCGCCGAGGAATCAACAACAACCCGTACCGCCATCTAGACCGTCAACCCCTGGTTCCACGCCTCGAGGTACCACTGCACGCCAGTGTCCGGCTCGCCGTAGCGCGGCAACGCCTGCAGCTGCGCAAAGTTCGCGTTACGCAGGCTCTTCATCATCGGGTACTGCGAGATCTCCAGGTCCAGCAGGCTCGACGTCAGCGCCGCGATCGTACCTCCGTGGGCGACAAGCAGCACCGCCGCGTCATCCCACTCGTCGAAGTGCTCCATCAACTCGTCAACAACCGGGCGTGCCCGTTGCGCGACGTCAATCCGGCTCTCGCCTTCCGGCGGCGCCCACGTTGGGGTATTGCGCCAGTGGGCGCGAACGCTGCCGTCGGCACCATCGACCTCGGCGTGTGTCTTGCCCTGCCACTGCCCGAGGTGCGTCTCGCGCAGGCGCGCATCATACGTCACCGGCAGCTCGAGGTGCTCCGCGACGATCTGCGCCGTGACTGCAGCCCTGCTCAGGTCCGAAGCCACAATCTTGGCGACGCCCATTTCTGTCAACACCGGCGCAATGTTTCGCGCCTGCTGCCTCCCCTCTTCCGACAACTCCGTGTCGAGTTGCCCCTGCATCCTCGACGTGGCGTTATACGTGGTTTGGCCGTGTCGCAGCAAGATGAGTCGTCGCGCCATGGTGTTAGAACTCGTCCTCGTCCTCAGGGGCATCGCCTGCCAGCGGAAGGTCTTCAATCTGCTGCGCCGAACGCACACTCTCGCCGTCCGCAAACGCACCCGGGCGTTCGTAGGCTGGCAGGCCCTCCACGCTAATGGCCGGGCAGTCTGCGTACAGGCGGTCCAGGCCGTAGAAATCGCGCTCCGGGCTGCGCTGCACGTGCACCACGATGTTGCCGTAGTCCAGCAGCACCCAGCGGTTTTCGCGAACGCCCTCGCGGCGCTTCGGCTCGAAGCCGGCGTCGGTCATGTCGTCCTCAATCTCCTGGACGATCGCGTTTACCTTGCGTTCGTTGTCCGCGGAGACAATCACAAAAATATCGGTAATGCCGATCACGTTCGACACATCGATGACGCCGATGTTCTCGCCGAGCTTTTCGTCGGCGGCCTTCGCGGCGATCGCGACCTGATCAAGAGAGATCTGCAGAGCAGTCAAGTACTCAGTCCTTCGTCAGTAATGAAAAATAGCAGTAACGCGCCTATTGTCCCACGCTAAGGGCGCTGTTCGCCACTTGAACGATATAGGTCGTTTTTCGCAATGTACTGCACCACGCCATCTGGCACCAGGTACCACACCGGGCGGCCTTCTTTAGCGCGCTCGCGGCACCCCGTGGACGAGATCGCCATCGCAGGAATCTCAATCAAATGCACCTGCTCCTGCACGTCTTCGGGCAAGAAGGCCTCGCTCAGCTCGTAGCCGGGGCGCGTCACGCCGACAAACTGCGCCAGGTCAAACATCAGGTCCCAGTCGCGCCACGACATTATCGACGCCAACGCATCCGCGCCCGTGATAAAGAACAGTTCCGCCTGTGGCAACAGGGCGCGCAAATCCCGCAGCGTGTCCAGGGTGTAGGTCGGCCCCTCCCTGTCAATGTCTACCCGAGAGACCGAGAACCTCGGATTCGAGGCAGTCGCGATGACCGTCATGAGGTAGCGATCTTCAGAGTCGGTGATCTGCCGATCCGCCTTCTGCCAGGGCTGACCCGTCGGCACAAACACGACCTCGTCAAGGTCAAAACGGTCGGCGACCTCGCTCGCGGCCACGAGGTGGCCGTTGTGGATCGGGTCGAAAGTACCGCCCATGACGCCCACGCGTCGGGCGTCGCGCAATGATGCTGCTACGGCCTCTGCCACGTGCTTACCCGATCCAGACGTTCGCCTGCTCGAAAGCGAGCCAGAACGCTGTAAGCCCCACGCCAACAATTGAGCCAAGCACAATGAGCAGGATGCCCCACCACGGCAACTTCTCCTTGCCTTCTGGGGATGAATCTGGGCGCTGCTTCATCGATGACATCGAGCTGGCGTTGAGGTCTTCACACACCGGCTTGCCATGCTCGTCAAGCACTGGGATGCGCTGCCCGTTGGCGTCGACAAGTACGTTGCCCTTGCCATCCGTCCGGAACTGGCACTTCTGCGACTGGATGTATACCCCGCGTGACGGCGTCGGCACCGCCACGCCTGCTTCAGTCTCCTGAGCCTGCGCAACCGTCACCCCACTGGTCAACAGCGTCGCTGTTACAAGAGCGCTACACGCTGCCCGCTTCCACGAAACCATGACTGTGTCCTTGTCCTTCCTTCAACTCTTAGCGGTATCGAACCTGATCAACAAAGCGACCAAAAGAGTCTGCCACCTGGTCATCCCACCGGTTCCACCGCAGGAAGTACTGGCCGTGGGTACCGCCCGTCGGGGCAGCGGCCCGCAGGACCTGGACGGAAAGATCACACACTGCATCCAGCGGCAAGCAGTAGTTGACCTTGTTGCGGGTCGCACCCGCGGTGCGGGTGTTAAACGGCAGGAAGCCAAGCATGCCGCCTGCGCCGCCGTTTGCCACGCCCACCGTGCCAGCATCACGCGCGGCAGTCATCGGGTTGCCAAAGTAGACAACGCCCGCTAGCTTGCCGCGGCGTGCCAGCTCACGCTCGTGCTCCAGCAGGATCATCGCGCCCTGAGAGTAGCCGGACAGCACGTACTTCGGATGGCACCCGCTCGCGCGTTCGTAGTCGTTCACCAGCGCCATCACGCCAGTGCGCCCAATGTTGACGGAGTCCATAAAGTCCGTGCCAGCCTGTCGCGCCATCGTAAACAACGGCACCGCGTACTGGATAGCCAAACCCAGCGCCTGCAGCAGCGTCGCGGGTGCTGCAACGGAAGGGACATCATAATCCGGGTAAATCGCTGGGTAGTAGCGCGGCTCCATACCGAGGACTTCCACGTCCTTCATCAGGGAGTTCCCGCCGTGAGTGGCACGGTAGCGCGACTCCGAATAGCGAAGGAAAGCGCGAATGGTCTCCCCCTCCCAACCATTCGAGGTCCACGGGGCTTCCCCGGCATAGCGTGTTCGGTAAATCTGGTTATTCTGACCGGAGCCGCGTGCAGCGATTACCGCGACCGAAGGGCACCGCTGCTGGGCGGTCGCTTCCTCCGTCGGCAGCACGGGGGTAACCACCGCAGCTGCTGCTGCGGCGAACGCAACTGCAGTCACGGGTAGCCGACGACGGAAAAACGTACGCATTTTGCGGAACACTATGCACCTTCTCTATGGATGAGTCACACCTTGGACTCCGGGTGTGAAGAAACTGCGCATTAGTGTAGCCCGCCCACACCATTTTCCTAACTTCGAGTCTGCCCGCTGCCCTCCAGGATCCACTTCGTGCTTGTCAGTTCAGGCAGCGCCATTGGTCCACGTGCGTGCAGTTTCTGGGTAGAGATCCCGATCTCTGCACCCATGCCGTATTGCTCGCCATCCGTAAACGCGGTCGAGGCATTGAGCATGATGGCTGCCGAATCCACGTGGTCCGCGAAGTACTGCAGCACGCGTGCATTGGTGGCGACCACGGCTTCCGTGTGCCCCGAGGAGTAGCGTGCAATGTGCTTCGCGGCCCCCTCAACGCCGTCGACGACACCGACGGCAACGTCCATCGAAAGGTACTCCTCCGCCCAATCGTGCTCGTCGGCCTCGACTACGTCGCAAGCCCCAAACGCACCAAGTGCTGCCGGGTCCCCGTGGACGGTCACGTCGGCGTCCTGCAGTGCCTTTACGACGGCCAGCTTGTCCGCATCCGGCAACGCCGCGTCAAGCAGCACCGTTTCAGTCGCGTTGCACACCGACACCCGGCGCGTCTTGCCATTGACGACAATGTCGATCGCCTGCTGAATGTCCGCTGAAGCATCCACGTATACGTGGCAGTTGCCGGTGCCGGTCTCGATGGTTGGCACGGTTGCTTGGGTAACGACGGCGTCGATAAGCCGGGCGCTGCCGCGCGGAATGACCACATCGACGAGGCCGCGTGCCGTGATGAGCGCGGTGACGGAGTCGTGCGAGTCGCTCGGCAGCAGCTGGACCGCCTCGGTTGGCAGCCCCTCCTTCGCCAGCACGCCCTGCAGCACCGCGACCAGCGCCGCGTTCGAATGCGCCGCCGACTTCGAACCACGCAGCAGTGCCACGTTGCCTGACTTCAGCGCCAGGCCAAACGCATCGACCGTGACGTTCGGGCGGGCCTCGTAGACCATGCCCATCACGCCGAGCGGCACGCGAACCTGGCGCATCCGGATCCCGTTGTACATCGTGCCGCCGCGCACCACATCCCCAACTGGGTCGTGGAGGCTCGCGACCTGACGCAGTCCGTCCGCGATGCCCGCGATGCGTTGCTCATCCAGCGCGAGCCTGTCTACCAACGCTTCGTCCATGCCAGCCGCGCGGCCTTCCTCGATGTCGCGGGCGTTGGCCTGCAGAATCTCCGCAGTACGTGCTTCCAGCGCCCGCGCCGCGTGCTGCAGCACAGCGTTTTTGCGAACGGTCGGTAGCGTTGCGATCACCGGGGCCACCTGCTTCGCAGCCTTCGCCAACTGCAGCACCTGAGCTTCGATAGTCGTCATTAGTATCCTTCCTCCACATCAATCTGCGTCGGCAACGGGCGGCCCTCTTGCAGTGCCTCCCAGTTTCGGCGTGTCAGTTCACCCACGCGCGCTTGCATGTAGCGCGGGATGTTCGCGGTGTGCGGGGTAATCAGGCAGCGGTCCATCTGCCACAGCGGGTGATCCTCCGGCAGCGGCTCAGGGTCCGTCACGTCCAGGCCAGCGCCAGCAATCGTGCCATCCTGCAGGGCCGTGGTCAGCGCCTCCGTATCAATCAGTGGGCCACGGCCAACGTTGACCACCACCGCGTTCGGCTTCATCGCGCGCAGCACCTCCGCGTTGACGAGGTGGTGCGTCTGCTTCGTCAGCGGCGCGATGAGCACGAAGTAGTCCGCCTCCGACCACACATCCCGCGCCTCGGACATCGCCACGGTGCGTTTGGCCCCCGGCACCGGGTTGCCGGAGCGGTTCACCGCAATAATCTCCGGCCCGAACGGCTCGAGGAAGCGGATCAGCATCTTACCGATGCCACCCGCCCCAATCACCGCGACCTTCTTGTTGTCGAACAGGTAGTCCGTCTCCTCGTTGAGCTGCCTGTCGTTCCACTGCGGCGTCACCGCCTTGTGCCGGTGCAGCACCCCCAACAGCAGCGCCAGTGCCGCCTCGGCCACAGTGTCGTCGTATATCCCGGCGGCATTAGCCACCGGCACATCGACATCGAGCACCCCTGCCTCTACCAGCTTTTCGACGCCCGCATACGCCACCTGCACAAGCTTCACGCTCGGCGGTAATTCCTCTGGGAAATCTTCCGGATTCCCGCGAAACACCAACACGTCTGGAGACTCGTCGAGGTCCACAAACGTGTGGCCGTGATCTGTCAGGTCATCGACGACTGCGTCCCAAGGTTTCGGTAAGAATGCAAATTTCATGCACCCCAACCTAGCGTGTATTTACAGACGGGTGGCGAAATTTGATAAATAGTCGGCGTGCACGACGGGTTTGCGCTGCCCTTCCGGCAGCTCATCCGTGTGCTTGCCCAACATGCCGGCAAGCTCCGCGGCATCATACGCAACCTCGCCGCGCCCGACGGCTTCCGAGTCGGGCCCCAGGATCTCCACGATGTCACCGGCGTGGAAGTCCCCCTCGATGTCGGTGATACCCACCGCGAGTAAGCTCGTGCCCCCACTGGTGACGGCCTGCACGGCGCCTTTATCCAGGCGCAGCACGCCTTCAGCGTCCGCGGCGTAGAGCGCCCAGAATTTCCATGCCCTAAGCGTTGACTGCTCACGGGTGTGGAATACGGTTCCGCAGCTTGCGTCCTGCAGCGCCTGCGAGATTTTGGTCGCGCTGGTCAGCAGCACTGGCACTCCGCCGCGGGCTGCGAGCCGCGCCGCCGACACCTTCGCCGCCATCCCCCCGGTCCCGAGCGCACCACCGTCACCGGCCACGACGCCCTCGAGGTCAGCGCCGGTGCGGACCTCAGAGACAAAGCGCGCGCTCGGGTCGGCCGGGTTGCGGTCGTAGAGGCCGTCGACGTCTGAAAGCAACACGAGCGCATCGGCTCCGATGAGCGTCGCCACAATCGCCGAGAGTCTGTCGTTATCGCCGAAGCGCATCTCGGAGGTCGCCACAGTGTCGTTCTCGTTGACGATCGGCACCGTGCCCAACTGCCGCAGCCGGTCGATCGTGCGCTGGGCGTTCCGCGCGCGCTCGCGCACACCGGCATCAGCTTGCGTGAGCAGCACCTGCCCCACTGTGCGACCATGCCTGGCGAAGGAGGCGCCCCATTCCTGCGCGAGGTGCACCTGCCCCACCGCCGCAGCGGCCTGCTTCGTGGCAAGATCCCGCGGGCGAGTCCGCAGCCCCAACGGGCTCATTCCCGCCGCGATCGCGCCGGAGGACACCACCACAATGTCGGTGCCGACATCCATGCGATCCACCAGCGCATCCACGAGACGGTCGATCTTGACCCTGCTCACCGAGGAGTCCTCATTGACGAGTGAGGAGGTACCAAGCTTGACGACGACCCGCTTCGCACCAGCAATGTGCTCGCGAAGTTGCGCCTCCGTAGTTGTTGCTGCGTTCATAGCAGCTCAGTGTAGCGCTAACCCTGCCAACGTTCCCGGTCGGCTGTCTCCCCGTCGCCGAAATCGAACTCGTCGATAAGGCCGCGGCGTGCCTGGGACGCGCGCTTGCGCTCCGATGCGGACGCGCGCGTGGTGTCGTAGAGTCGGGCGTCCTGGCCACGTCCCGCCATGGTTGGGTCACCCGCTCGCGATGGCTCCCAATCAAACGAGATCTCGCCGATGGTGACGGTGTCACCCTCCTTCGCGCCGATCTTGCGCAACTGGTCCTCCACGCCGGCCTTGTTCAGGCGGTCCGAGAGGTAGCCGACCGCCTCGTCGTTTTCGAAGTCGGTCTGGCGAATCCAGCGCTCCGCCTTCTCGCCAGTGACCAGCCAGCCGCCCGGCCACATCGGGTCAGGAACAACTTCGATGCCGCCCTCCTGCGCGTGCCCACGGCGCCTTGGCGCAACCGCCTTCGGTCGCAGCACCTCCGTAGGAGTTGCCTTCTCGGCTTTCACGCGTCGCTTCCTGGCACGCTCCACGATGTTCCACAGCGCCCACTTCAGCGGGTCAAGGCCCTCGCGGGTCGCGGTGGAGATCATGTATACATCCCAGCCGAACTTTTCCTTGATGTCGTCCTCCAAGAACTCCGCGAGCTCCCGGGCCTCCGGCACGTCCATCTTGTTCAGCACAACGATGCGAGGGCGCTCACGCAGGTCACCGAGACCAGAGTCCAGGTCAAGCTGGTCGGCGTAGGAGTCAAGCTCGTGCTCGAGCGCCTCAATGTCAGAAATCGGGTCGCGCCCTGGCTCCATCGTGGCAACGTCCACGATGTGCGCCAGCACAGCAGTGCGTTCAATATGGCGCAAGAAGTCCAGCCCCAGACCCTTGCCCTGGCTCGCCCCCGGGATCAGGCCTGGCACGTCCGCGATAGTGTACGTATCGTCGCCGACGTTGACCACGCCAAGGTTCGGAGCGAGCGTCGTAAAGGGGTAATCCGCGATCTTCGGCTTCGCGGCCGAAAGCACCGAAATCAGCGAGGACTTCCCCGCCGACGGGAACCCCACTAGCCCCACATCCGCCATGGACTTCAGCTCGAGGATCAAGTCGTGTGCTTCGCCAGGCTCACCCTTGAGCGCGAAGCCCGGGGCCTTCCGCTTCGCGGTGGCAAGAGCCGCGTTGCCCAACCCACCGAAGCCGCCTTCAGCCGCAAGGAAACGGGTGCCCGGCACCGTCAGGTCGGCAAGGATTTCCCCGTCCTCACTACGCACAACGGTTCCGACTGGGACCTCCAAGATAAGGTCCTCTCCGCGGGCGCCGTTTCGGTGATCACCCTCGCCATTGCCGCCTCGCTTCGCTTTGACGTGCGGACGGTACTGGAAGTCCAGCAGCGTGTGCACCTGGTTGGATACCTCCAGCACGATGTCACCGCCGTGGCCGCCGTTACCACCATCCGGGCCGCCGAGGGGTTTGAATTTTTCGCGGTGGACAGAGACACAGCCATGTCCGCCGTCACCGGCCTGGAGGTGCAGCACCGCGCGGTCAACAAATTGGGCCATTAGTTCCGCCTTCCTTGCAAAAGAGTTCTAGTAGTGGAGGGTACCGGGTTGTGGGAAAGAAAAACACCGCGCACCCGGTCGGGGTGTGCGGTGTTTCAAGTATTGCTACGGGTTACGCAGTTTCCTGTGCAACGCCAGCTGCCTCTGCAGCCTCGAGCACCTCTGCCGAAACGCCTTCGCCGTCCGCTGGGACGATGTTGACGATGCGACGGTTGCGCTTAATGCCGAACTGGACTGCGCCAGCTGCAAGTGCGAACAGTGTGTCGTCGCCACCGCGGCCGACGTTGTCGCCTGGGTGGAACTTGGTGCCGCGCTGACGAACGATGATCTCGCCCGCCTTTACCTGCTGACCACCGAAACGCTTCACACCGAGGCGCTTCGACTCTGAGTCACGACCGTTCGAGGAGCTTGATGCACCCTTCTTCGTTGCCATTGTCTATTTCTCCTTAGTGCAAGTCTTACTTGATAGCAGTGATCTTGATGGTTGTCTGTGGCTGACGGTGGCCCTGGCGGACCTTGTAGCCGGTCTTGTTCTTGTACTTCAGAATGTCGACCTTCTTGCCTTTGCCGTGCTCGACAATCTCAGCCTCAACAGAAACCTTGGACAAAGCATCAGGGCCTGCGGTGACATCCGCGCCATCGACGAGCAGAACCGGGGTGAGGGCAACCTTGTCGCCCGCTTCACCCTCGATCTTCTCGACCTTGACGAGGTCGCCTTCGGCAACCTTGTACTGCTTGCCGCCAGTCTTGACGATCGCGTACATAGAGGGTTACCCCTTATCTAAACTCGTTGTGTCTCCCCGCATGCATAGAAGACAGTTGGTACAGTTCTCTAGCGCTTTGTGGCCTTTCGCGTTCCACCGTGCCTGCATGCGTAAACGGCGCGGCTTCACAGCCCAAAACAGCGACTGTCAAATACTACACAGAAGCGGGTGCGATTATCAAACCGCACCCCGCTGTCCCTCTATTTGGAAGAGGTTCGGCGTGTCGCGCGTCGCCGCCTGCGCCGCGCACTCGCCTTCGACTCCTGTTTCTTCGTCGCAGGCTTGGTTGCCTTCTGCTTCGTTTCCTTCGCCTTCGGCTGCTCCTGCTGCTGCGGCTGGGACGTCTTGCGCACTGCGCGCCGACGCCCGCGCCGGCGAGGAGACTCCGTCACCTTCACCTTCGGCTGCTCCTGCGCCTCCTCACGTGGAGCTTCCTTCGCAGGCTTCTGCACGTGCTCCTGGCGTTCAAAATCTTCACGCTTTGGCTTGTGGTCCGACCGGGAGTTACCGCGGGTCGCTCGCTTCCGGCGCGGGGAGCGCTCGAAGGCGTCGACGGCCTCCTCGTACGTCTGCTCGGGCTTGCCTTTCTCCTGAGCCTGCTCCTGTGGCTTGTCCTGTGGCTTGTCCTGTTCCTGCGCGCGCCCACGCCCGCGGCCCGTGCCTCGACGCCCACGGCGGCGCGAACCGGACTCGCGCTTGGAGGATTCACCTACTACAGGCGGCTTCGGCTCGTCGTTGTCCTCGTGTGCTTCATTGTCTTCGGACACAACCGAGCCGACCAGCTCGTCGATCGCCTTTTCGTCCAGCTTGCTGCGGCGCTTCTCCTCCGCCTTCTTGTTGGAACGCTCGCCGTTCGACTTCCCGCGACGCTTGCCGCGGCCACCGCGGTGCTGCAGGTCGTCTTCCTCCGGGTTGTACGTCGCGTGCTCTACAGGCTCCTCGGTGATGATCACACCGCGGCCACCACAGCACTCGCACGGCTTGGAGTAGGTCTCAAGCAGACCATCGCCGAGCTTCTTGCGGGTCAGCTGCACCAGGCCGAGCGAGGTGACCTCGGAGACCTGGTGGCGGGAGCGATCACGGCCCAGCGTTTCCTTCAGGCGACGCAGCACCAGCTCCTTGTTTTCATCCAGGATCATGTCAATGAAGTCGATGACCACCATGCCGCCGATGTCGCGCAGGCGCAGCTGGCGGACGACTTCCTCCGCGGCCTCCAAATTGTTCGCGGTGACCGTCTCCTCGAGGTTGCCGCCGGAGCCAGTGAATTTGCCGGTGTTGACGTCAATCACCGTCATGGCCTCGGTGCGCTCAATAACGAGCGTGCCGCCCGACGGCAGCCACACCACGCGGGCAAGCGCCTTCTGGACCTGCTCGTCGATGCGGTGCTCCGCAAAGGCGTCGGCACCGTCGTGTTCGGAGCGGTCAAACTTGGTTACGCGGTCCAACAAGTCAGGCGCGACGGACTGCAGGTAAGCGTGCGCAATGTTGTAGGACTTCTTGCCGTCGATGATCAACTCAGAGAAGTCCTCGTTGAAGACGTCGCGGACGACGCGAACGATCAGGCGCGGCTCTTCGTAGAGCAGCGCCGGGCGCGAGCCCTTCCCGTTCTTCGCGGCTTCTGCCTTTTCCTGCACCATTTCCCACTGTTTGTGCAGGCGCTGGACGTCCTCAGCAATCGCTTCCTTCGACATGCCCTCGGCAGCCGTACGAATAATCGCCCCACCCTTGCCAGGCACAACCTCGTTGAGGATGCCCTTGAGGCGCTTGCGTTCGGTGACGGGCAGCTTGCGGGAGATCCCAGCGTTACGGCCACCCGGCACGTACACGAGGAAACGTCCGGCCAGCGAAATGTGCGTTGTCAGGCGAGCACCCTTGTGCCCGTTAATATCCTTCGAGACCTGCACCATCACCTGGTCGCCGGACTTCAGCGCGTGCTCAATCCTGCGCTTCTTTCCGCCAAGCTTCGCAGCCTTCCAGTCAACCTCGCTGGCGTAGAGCACCGCGTTGCGCCCGGTTCCGATGTCGATGAACGCCGCCTCCATGCCCGGCAGCACGTTCTGGACACGGCCCATGTAAATATTGCCGATGATCGACGCGTTATCGTCCGTGGACACAAAGTGCTCCGCAAGCAGCCCGTCCTCCAGGACCGCTACCTGCGTGATGCGGCCTGGGCCGTCGTTGCGGTCGCGCTCGCGCACCACCATCGTGCGGTGCACCGACTCGCGCCGCGCGAGGAATTCCGCCTCAGAAACAATGCGGGAGCGCTGGCGCTCCGCTTCTCGACGCTCACTCCGCCGACGACGCTGCGCCTCCAGACGGGCGGAACCGCTGATCCCCTTCGGCTCGTCAATAACCTCGACCTTAGGTTCTTCCTCTTTGGGCTCCTCAACTTCACCCTTCGGTGCGGCATCCTCATCCGCTTCCTTCGGTTCGGAGGTGCGCACTGCTCGGCGGCGCTTTGGACGCGTCGGCGCCTTGAAGATCGGCGCGTATTCGACCGTTGCTTCCTCTTCAGGTTCGGGCTCCGGCTCTGGTTCGGGCTCCGGCTCTGGTTCAGGCTCTGGTGTTGGTTCCTGCTCTGGCTCGTCGGCGACCTCGAAGGTGGCATCCACCTTCTCCTCGATCTGGTGGATTTCGTTTTCTACGTCCTTGCGCACCCGCTCGCGGATCTTTTCGTCGCTGCTATCCTTCGACTTCTTCGCCTCAGCCTTGTCCGCGGGCTGCTGCAGCGCATCGATGACCTTCTCGGCTTCCTCCCGAGTAATCGAGGACTGCGCAACCTTTGTAATCCCCAGCTCGGTCAGCGCGACGACAACGTCTTTCGACGCCACCCCCAACGCCTTCGCGAGCTGGAACACCCGCATTTTGTCTTTCAGGGTTGATCGATCAAAGTCCTGAATTTCGGTATGAGATTTTTTCGCCACGTACGTGCTCCTATATTTTTGCATCTGCAAGCTGCGTCAACCGGGCGCGAAGCATTCTGCCCGCTGCCGCACGGCTGACACACGTTCCTACAGAAAATTGTAAAAAGCTTGCCCCCATTGTGGCACACGACGCCGACTGCGCCTATTTCAGCATCGCCGCCAACACAACAAAACCGCCCACCCTGCCATGTACAGCAGGATGGGCGGTCGCAGCGTGGTTCTTACTTGTTCGGGAACCAGATTGCGATCTCGCGCTCGGCGGACTCTGGGGAGTCGGAACCGTGGACGACGTTCTCGCCGACGGTCAGGGCGAAGTCGCCGCGGATAGTACCAGGGGTTGCCTTGGCAACCGGGTCGGTGCCGCCGGCGAGCTGGCGCCAAGCCTCGATAGCGCGCTCGCCCTCGACGATGCCCGCTACCAGCGGAGCAGAGGTGATGAAGTCAACGAGTTCACCGAAGAACGGCTTGTCCTTGTGCTCTGCGTAGTGCTTCTCAGCGGTCTCACGGTCTGCGGTGCGCAGGTCCATCTCGACCAGCTTGAGGCCCTTACGCTCAATGCGGGAGATGATCTCTCCGACGTGGCCGTTTGCAACGCCGTCTGGCTTAATCAAAATCAGTGTACGTTCAGTCATGTCTCCATACCCTACTAAACAACAACCACCGGGTGCGAACATCTTGATGTGGGGGTGATTAAAGTTTGCTCCATGACATATGAGAGTCCCCTGCCGCCAATTCCGGACGTCGGCACGCGAGCGCGCTCCATCACCGATCTGCTCTTCGGCAACCTCGGCGAGCATGCGTCGGCGCCGGCGCTCACGGAGGTCGAGACGGGGCGAAGAGTGACCTATGCGCAGCTTCACCAGGAGGTGCTGGCGCTCGCCGCCACGTTGCGCAGCCGCGGCATCGGTCCCGGGGATTGCGTCGCAGTGCAGCTGCCCAACGGCATCGACTTCGCCGTCACTTTCCTCGCGTTGGTGCAGGTGGGGGCGTCGGCAAGCTTGTTGGGGACGAGTCTCACCGCGGCCGAACGTGACCACCTCTGCGCGCTCGCCGAGGCCAAAGTTCTTCTCGACGCCCCCATCGCCCCCACCGAACCTGCCGAGCACAGCGCCTCCCCAGCCGGGCCGGAAGATATTGCCGCGGTTGCGTTTTCCTCCGGTACCACCGGCCTGCCGAAGGCCGTCGAGCTGACCCACCGCAACCTGTGCGCGAACATGCTGCAGTTTTCGGCCGCGCTTCGCGCAAGCGGTATCGGCGCGGGCACCCCGACACTGGCGCCGCTGCCGTTCGCCCACATCTACGGGCTGAACACGCTGCTGCTGTCGTCGCTCTACGCGCGCCACCATATTCACACGATGGCGGCGTTTGACTTGAACGTATTCATTGAGGCGCAGCGCAAGCACCGTATTGAGTTGGGCTTTATTGCGCCACCCATCGCGCTTGCGCTCTCCCGCCACCCGGAGGCGACCGCGGAGGCGTTCGCGGACTCCCGGTTCATGGTGTGCGGTGCCGCCCCGCTGGATGCTGCGTTGGCGGACAGCGTTGAGCAGCGGCTCGGCACGGTGATCCTGCAGGGCTACGGCACCACGGAGACGTCCCCGGTGACCCACGTGGGCATCGCTGGGAGGTCGAAGCCGGGTTCGATTGGGTTCGCGGTGCCGAACACGCAGTTCCGCATCATCGACCTTCGCGACGGCCACGACGTCGCCCCCGGCAAACCCGGTGAGATGCTCATCCGGGGCCCGCAGGTGATGCGGGGCTACCGCAACGACCCTGAGGCAACTCAGGCAACGATCACTGGTGGGTGGCTGCACACCGGGGATATCGTCACGCTGGCTGAGGACGGCACCGTCTACATCGTCGACCGGGCGAAAGAAGTACTTAAGTACAAGGGCTTCCACGTCGCCCCCGCCGAGCTTGAGGCACTGCTACGCACCCACCCCGCGGTTGCCGACGCCGCCGTCGTCCGCCATATCGTGCGCACCCACGGCGTCGATTGCGAGGTCCCGCGCGCCTGCATCGTCGTCGCCGACGGCGCTACGTTGAGCCGCGAGGAAATCATGGAGTGGGTTGCCGAGCGCGTGGCCGGATACAAAAAGATCCGTGAAGTCACCTTCACGGATCACATCCCCCGCAACGCGGCGGGGAAAACTCTGCGGCGCGAACTCTAGTCGGCGTCCAGGTGCTGCGTGGTCAGGTAGCCGCCACGCATGCGCTGCACAATGTCGGAGCGCAGCTTCACGATGAAGAACCACACCAGGCCGAACATCAGGCCAACCACCGTGACCGACCAGTGCACGAAGAACCCAAAGATGAGCGGCACCTGCAGGGCCAAGTTAATCCACATCGCGCCCGGAAACTTCTGCGCGAACGCCATCACCGCGTGCGCAACGCCGATGACCGTGATGTAGACCCAGTTGAACGTGGTCCAGTAGGCGCCACCGTCGACTTTAAGAATCACGAGCAGGATGAGCAGCACGGTGATCGATTCCATGATCAGCGTGCCGGAGAGCACTCCGCGCAGTCCTGCGATTGGGTCCTTGACCGGCTCGTGCCCGAGCCCGAGCGGGCTAATCGGCGGTTGGCGTTTTTCTCTGCTCACTCTGGGTCCTTTCCAAACATGGTGCGGGCCTCCCCCGCGGTCACGACAGAGCCGGTGATGATCACACCGGAGCCGGACTGCACGCCGACTTCCGCAAGGGCGTCCTCGGCAAGCTCAACAGCCAGCTCGTAGGCGGACGGCAGGTGCGGCTGCACGTGCACGCGCTCATCGCCGAAGATGGAGCGGGCGATCTCGGCAAGGTCTTCGGCTTCCATTGCGCGTGGCGAGGAGTTCTGCGTAATCACGACTTCCGTGAGCGCCGGCTCTAGCGCCTGGAAAATGCCAGCGGCGTCCTTGTCACCGAGGATGCCCAGCACGCCGATGAGTCGGGTGAAGTCGAAGTCGTGCTGCAGTGCCTCTGCGAGGGCGGTTGCGCCGTGTGGGTTGTGGGTGGCGTCGATAAACGTGGTGGGTGTGGCGCGCACTCGCTCGAGCCTGCCCGGAGAGCGGACCGCCGCAAAGCCTTCCCGCACCGCCTCGATGTTGAGCGGGTGCTCGGCGTGTGCACCGTGGAATGCCTCGACCGCCGCGAGCGCGACGGCCGCGTTGCGGGCCTGGTGTGGGCCGGACAGCGGCAGGAAGATGTCGTCGTAGCTGCCGGCGAGCCCGCGCAGCCGTAGCTGCTGGCCTCCGACGGCCACTCCGGCTTCCTCAACGCCGAACTCGGAGCCGAGGCGCGCGACGGCGCTACCGACCTGGACGGTCTGCTCCAGCACCACACGCATGGCCTCCGGCTGCTGGTCGGCGATGACCGTGACAGAGTCCGGATTCGTGATGATGCCGGCCTTCTCGCCCGCGATCTGCTCGATGGTGTCGCCGAGGTACTGCGTGTGGTCGATGCCGATCGGCATGATGACGTTCACGTCCGCGTCGATCACGTTGGTTGCGTCCCAGCGGCCACCCATGCCGACTTCCACCACGGCGATGTCCACCGGGGCGTCGGCAAACGCGGCGTAGGCGATACACACCATGGCTTCGAAGAAGCTCAGTGGCTGACCGAAGTGGTCGTCAGCCATCGCGAGGTACGGCTGAATCTCTTCGTAAATGCGCACAAAGTCCGCGGGGTGGATTGGTTGGCCGTCGATCCCGATGCGCTCGGTGATCAACTGCAGATGCGGGCTCGTCGTGCGCCCCACCCGGTGCCCGAGGCTGCGCAGCAGCGACTCGATCATCCGGGTTGTCGACGTCTTCCCGTTCGTCCCCGCGACGTGAATCGCTTTGAACGAACGCTGCGGGGAACCCAGCAGGTCCATGACGTACTCGACGCGCTCGAGCGTCGGGTCGATCTGCGTCTCACCCCAGCGCTCCTCGAGCTCCTGCTGGACCTCACGCAATGCCGCGAGGTCCTCAGGCGTGACCTCGCGCGCGACGACGTCTTCTGTCTCCTCCGCCTGCGGCGCGCCCAGGTTCAGGCGCAGCCCGGACTCCTCGACGGAGATATCGAACTGCTCGGGAAGCTCCGGAAGCTCAGGCAGGTCAGCATTGTCAGCCATCTACGCCTCCGGCAGCTGCGCCAGGCGCGCCGTCACACGTGCGAACTCTTCCTTCGCAACCTGCTGGCGCACCTTGATCTTCTCAACGACCTGCTCCGGCGCGTTCGCCAGGAACTGCTCGTTGCCAAGCTGACGGCCAGTGGTATCGAGCTCCTTCTCCGCCGCCGCGAGTTCCTTCTCCAGGCGCTTGCGCTCGGCCGCAACGTCGACGGTGCCGGAGGTGTCCAGCGCCACGTCGAGCGTCGCCTGGCTCAGGCGCATCTCAATGCTTGCCGACGCCGCAAAGCCCTCAGCAGGCGTCTCCACCCGCGCGATATCGCGGATAACGTTTTCTAGCCCAGCCAGGTCCGCCTTGGCAAAGTCAAGCTTCGCCGGCACCTTCTGGTTCGGCTTCACACCCTGGTCAGCGCGGAAACGACGCAGCTCAGTAATCAGCTTGATCGCATCCTGGATCCTGCGGCGCGCCACATCATCCGTTTCGACGCCACCATTGGTGTCCTCCGCAGTCGGCCAAGGCGCCTGTGTCACCGAAGGCTGCTGCGTCAACGCGGTCCACAGGACCTCGGTGATGAACGGCATGGTCGGGTGCAGCAGGCGCAGCACCACGTCGAGCACGCGGCCGAGCACGATCTGCGTGTTGCGACCCTGCGCAGTCTCGCCCTCGCGCGGGATCTGGGTCTTTGCGATCTCCAGGTACCAGTCACACAGCTCATCCCACGCGAAGTGGTACAGGTCCTCGTTTGCCTTCGCGAACTGGTAGTCGTCCAAGTAGGCGTCGACCTTCGCGCGGACTTCTTCCGCGCGGTCCAGGATCCAGCGGTCGGCGTCCGTCAGCTCCTCGCGGGCCGGCAGCGGACCAACCGCTGCGCCGTTCATCAGAGCGAAGCGGGTCGCGTTGTACAGCTTGGTGGCAAAGTTACGCGCGGACGTGGCGTTGTCCTCACCGATCGGCAAGTCCACGCCCGGGTTCGCGCCGCGCGCAAGGGCGAAGCGCAGCGCGTCAGCGCCGTAGCGCTCGACCCAATCCATTGGGTCGATGCCGTTGCCCAGGGACTTCGACATCTTGCGGCCCTTCTCGTCGCGCACCAGGCCGTGCAGGTACAGGTCCGTGAACGGGATGATCGGACGGCCGTCAACCCCCTCGCCGAGGATCTCTGGGGTGTTCTTTCCAGCAAAAGTGCCGAACATCATCATGCGGGCAACCCAGAAGAACAAAATGTCATACGCGGTGACCAGCACGGACGTCGGGTAGAACTTCTCCAGGTCCGGGGTCTTCTCTGGCCAGCCGAGCGTCGAGAACGGCCACAGCGCAGAGGAGAACCAGGTATCCAACACGTCCGGGTCCTGGGTGTAACCAGCCGGCGGCTCCTCGTCAGGGCCGACGCAGACCACTTCGTCGTTCGGGCCGTACCAAATCGGGATGCGGTGGCCCCACCACAGCTGGCGCGAAATCGTCCAGTCGTGCATGTTGTCCACCCAGTCGAAGTAGCGCTTCTCCATCGATGCCGGGTGAATCTTCGTATCGCCGTTGCGGATCGCATCGCCGGACATCTTCGCCAGCTCTTCAACCTTGACGAACCACTGCAGGCTCAGGCGTGGCTCAATCGGTTCACCGGAGCGCTCCGAGTGGCCCACCGAGTGCACGTACGGGCGCACCTCCTTGACGATGCGCCCCTGCTCCGCCAGCGCCTCGCGCACCGCCACGCGCGCCTCTTCGCGGCTCATACCGTCGAACTTGGTGCCGGTATCGGCAATGTGGCCGGTCTCGTCCATGATGATCGGCATGTCCAGGTTGTGGCGCAAGCCCATCTCGTAGTCGTTCGGGTCGTGCGCAGGCGTGATCTTCACCGCGCCGGTCCCCAACTCCATATCGACGTAATCGTCGGCGATCACCTGAATCTTCAGGTCATCGCGGAACGGGTGGTCAAACTCCTGGCCAACCAGGTCCGTGTAGCGCTCGTCGTCTGGGTGGACGGCAATGGCGACGTCGCCCAGCATGGTCTCAACACGGGTCGTGGCAACGACCAGGTGTGGCTCGTCGTCGTTGAGCGAGCCGTATCGGATGGAGACGAACTCGCCCTCAACATCCTTATAAACGACCTCAATGTCGGACACCGCGGTCTCCAGCACCGGCGACCAGTTCACCAGGCGGTAGTCGCGGTAGATCATTCCGGCGTCATACAGCTGCTTAAAGATCGTCTGCACTGCGCGCGAGAGGCCGTCGTCAAGAGTGAAGCGCTCGCGCGACCAGTCCACGGAGTCACCGATAGCCCGCATCTGCGTGGTGATGGTGCCGCCGTACTGGTGCTTCCACTCCCATACCTTGTCCACGAACTCTTCGCGGCCATAGTCGTAGCGGTCCTTGCCTTCCTCGGCCTTCAGCTTCGCCTCGACCTTCGTCTGCGTAGCGATGCCCGCGTGGTCCATACCCGGCAACCACAACACCTCGTAGCCCTGCATGCGCTTGCGGCGCACCATAACATCAATGAGCGTGTGGTCCAGGGCGTGGCCCATGTGCAGCTGCCCCGTCACATTCGGCGGGGGCAGCACCACAGAATAAGCAGGCTTGTCCGAGGAAGCGTCAGCGGTGAAGTATCCCTTCTCCACCCAGCCCTCGTACAAAGCCTGCTCGTGTTCGCCGGGCTCCCAAGACTTCGGGAGCGCATCGGCTCGGTTCTTGCCTACCAAATGTTCAGTCGCGTCAGTCACGGTTGACTATCTTAGCCATCAACCTCCGGTAGGCGCGACCGGTTAGAAAAGCTTGGAGGCAATCTCCCACTCGCCGCGCATCGCTTCGACGTTCTTGTCGATGCGCTCACGCTGGAAGTCGCTGATCTCCAGCCCCTCGACGACCTCCCACTTGCCATCGCGGCCAATCACCGGGAAGCCGAAAAGCAGCCCCTCCTCGACACCGTACTGGCCGGTGGAAGGCAGCGCTGCCGTCGTCCACTTGCCGTCGGTGCCGTTGACCCAGTCACGCATGTGGTCAACTGCCGCAGACGCAGCCGAGGCCGCCGAGGACTTACCACGAACCTCGATGATTTCGCCACCGCGCTTGGCAACGCGCGGGATGAACTCGTCGACGTACCAATCGCGGTCCAGCTTGTCGGCAATCTTCTCGCCGCCGACCTCAGCGAAGGTCACATCCGGGAACTGAGTATCCGAGTGGTTGCCCCACACCACCATCTTTTCAATTGTCGACGACGGCACCTCCAGCTTCTGGCCCAGCATGGACAGTGCACGATTCTGGTCCAGTCGCATCAAGGCGTTGAAGCGCTCGGCAGGGACATCCGCCGCGGCCTTCGCAGCGATACGCGCGTTCGTATTCGCAGGGTTACCCACGACGAGCACCCGGATATCGTCCGCAGCGCCAGCGTTGATGGCCTTGCCCTGCTCGACGAAGATCTTGCCGTTCGCGGTAAGCATGTCCGCGCGGGACTCACCCTTACCGCGTGGCTTCGCGCCAACCAGGAACGCGGCGTTTGCGCCCTCGAATGCCTTGAACTGGTCATCGGAAACGTTGATACCAGTCACGAGCGGGAAGGCAGAGTCGTGCAGCTCCATCGCGGTACCCTCCGCCGCGCGGACAGCTGCCGGGATCTCGAGCAGCGTCAGCTCGACCGGCTGATCCGCACCGAAGACGTCGCCGGAGGCAATACGCCACAGCAGGGAGTACGCGATGTTGCCTGCTGCGCCGGTGACAACGACTTTAACGGGAGTGGAAGAATGGTGTGTCATAGAAAAACCTCGGGTCAATAGTGTGCGGTATCTGACATTCAAAGTATAGGTAGCTCAACCGACACGCTACCCCCGAAATCGTGCATACCCTCCCCCTTTTAGGTCTAAAAGGCATAGTAAGGCAGACAAATTCCCGTTTTGCACGGTGCAAATTCTCAAATGGGGGCATCATAGAGAAAAGTAGATGTCACCAATGAGCCAACATTCACGCATGCGTAGTAATTCAGGAGCGGATACAACGATGGATTTCCCCACCGACCCCACCTCGGCGAGTATCAAAGCACCTGAACCAGATATCAACGCAGAAATCGACAGTGTCGTCGACATCGCCCTCGACATGTTCGCCCGCGGTGGCTTCTCCCAAACAAAGCTGGGTGCCATCGCGAAGGAAACCGGCATGTCGAAAAGGATGATCCATTACCACTTCAGCGACAAAAAGGGCCTCTACGCAAAAACGATCAGGCGCGCGCTCGACCGCCTGGCTCCACCCGAAGAGATCCTGCAGCGCTCCTACGCAGTCCCAGTTGACGGCATGCGCCGCTTCGTAGACAGCATGTTCCACTCCTTCCAGGACAACCCTGAGGCAGTTCAGCTGCTCATTCGTGAGCGGCTCGAGCCGGTCCTCGAGGACGCCTCGGCGGACATTGTGCACGGCCGCAGCGAGATCACGCTGCACGTCGAGCGCCTCCTGCTCGTGGGCCAGGACGCCGGCGCCTTCCGGCCGGGGATCTCCGCCGATGACGTACTCGCGCTGCTCACGGCGCTGAGCACGCTGCGGGTATCGGGCAACGCGGCGTCGATAATTACGAGCCACCTCGACCTCGACGAGCCGCGGAACGTCGAAGGGATGCGGCGCATGGTTATTGATACCGTGCTGGCGTTTTTGACATCCAACATCGCGCCTTCGGGCTACGAAAGCTACCTCGAGGCCACTCCCCTGCCGGACAGCGAAGGCACCGGCACCAGCGACGACCTCTACGACATCTACTAACTGCGACTCGGCAGCCTTAGGCCGAGCGCTGCCCTTCAGCTTCCACG
Organism: Corynebacterium sp. UMB2355A; assembly: GCF_033877495.1. Lineage (NCBI taxonomy): Bacteria > Bacillati > Actinomycetota > Actinomycetes > Mycobacteriales > Corynebacteriaceae > Corynebacterium > Corynebacterium sp. UMB2355A. The sequence continues at coordinate 701,667 of NZ_CP138855.1, forward strand.
AACTGCGGCTCTGCAGCGCCCCGCACCACGTCGCCGTTGATAACGACTTCGCTGACGTTCTCGCGGTCGGGCAGGTCGTACATGATGGGCACGAGCACTTCCTCCATGATGGCGCGCAGGCCACGGGCGCCGGTGTTGCGCTCGGCAGCGCGGTCCGCGATCTCCTCGAGGGCATCATCGGTGAGCGTGAGCTGGGCGCCGTCCATCGAAAAGAGGCGGCTGTACTGCTTCACCAGTGAGTTCTTCGGCTCGGTGAGTACGCGCACCATGGCGTCGCGGTCGAGGTTCTCCACGTTCGCGATGATCGGCAGGCGCCCAATGAACTCAGGGATGAGGCCGAACTTCACCAGGTCACCCGGCTGCACCTGCGCCAGCATGTTGGCTTCGTCGCGCTCCTGCTTCGAGTCGATCTCCGCCCCGAATCCGATGCCCTTCTTGCCCACGCGCTCCGCAATCACCTTATCCAGGCCCGCGAACGCACCGGCGACGATGAACAGGATGTTCGTGGTATCAATCTGGATGAACTCCTGGTTCGGGTGCTTGCGCCCGCCCTGCGGCGGCACGGACGCGACCGTGCCCTCCAGGATTTTCAGCAGTGCCTGCTGCACGCCTTCGCCGGACACGTCGCGGGTAATCGAGGGGTTCTCGGACTTGCGGGAGATCTTGTCTACCTCGTCGACGTAGATGATGCCGTGCTGCGCCCGGTTAACGTCGAAGTCCGCGGCCTGCAGCAACTTCAGCAAGATGTTTTCGACGTCCTCTCCGACGTACCCCGCCTCGGTGAGACTGGTGGCGTCGGCAATTGCGAATGGCACGTTGAGCATCCTGGCAAGCGACTGCGCGAGGTACGTCTTGCCGGAGCCCGTCGGCCCCAGCAGCAAGATATTCGACTTCGCGATCTCCACTTCCTCATCACGCTTGCGGTTCGTTACATTCTCCGACTCCGCCCGGATGCGTTTGTAGTGGTTGTACACCGCCACCGCGAGCGTGCGCTTCGCCGAGTCCTGCCCGATGACGTACTGGTCCAAAAACTTGGTGATCTCACTTGGCTTCGGCAGCCGATCCGCAGCCTCATCCTGCTCAGCCTGCGCCCCGCCGAGTTCTTCCTCGATGATTTCGTTGCACAGTTCGATGCACTCGTCACAAATGTAGACTCCGCCACCGGCAATAAGCTTGCGAACCTGCTTCTGCGTCTTGCCGCAAAAGGAGCACTTCAACAGGTTTGAGGTGTTTTGGGATGTTGCCATAGATGCGTTGGACTCCAGCTTCTTCGTCTCGCCTAAGGGTTGACCTTAGAGCTTAGCGGGTACGTCAAACTCACACACTCTCGCACGTTGTCGCGCATTGTGGCGATCAAGGGCACAATGGAGCGCATGACGCATATACATACTGTGGAATACGGCAATAAAGACAACACCAGCACCGTGGTGCTCCTCTCCTCCATCGCGACGACGCACGAATCCTGGTCGAAGCAGATTCCTGAACTGGCGAAGCACCACCGTGTCATCGCGGTCGATCATCGCGGGCACGGCGGCTCCGACGTCGCCCAGGTGGCTCCCAGCTCCGCAACCGTGAAGCTGCTTGCGCAGGATATCTTGAGCGCACTCAACCGCGAGGGGGTCGACCGCTTCAGCGTTGTCGGCCTCTCCCTCGGCGGCGCCATTGCGCAGTATCTTGCGGCGTACAGCGGGCGCGTGGAGAAGGCAGTCTTCGCTTGCACCGCGACTTACCTCGGTGGCAATGAGCAGTGGGACGAGCGCACGCGCATCGCACGGGAGGAAGGCATGGGCCCCATCGCCGACATGCTCATTCCTAACTGGTTCACCCCAGCATTTATCGACGCCCACCCAGGGGAAGTCGAGCGCATCCACGACATGGTCAGCGCCATCGACCCCGAGGGTTACGCCCAAAACGGCGATGCCTTGGCAAAGTGGGACTTCGCTTCCCACCTGGATCAGATCACCTGCCCAGTGCTGACCATCGCGGCCACCGGCGACGCCGGTACCGGCCCGGACAAACTGGCCGAAATCGCCGACGGCGTCGCAGGCCCCGTGGAGTCTGTGGTCATTGAGCCGGGCTCGCACCAGGTGCCCATCGAGAACCCTGCTCCGTTCAATGAAGCGCTGCTGAAGTTTTTGGGCTAAGATTTGTCGGCTACGCTAGACGCAGAAGTCTGTCAGAAAGGATCCCCTAGTGATGAACACCCGGCCCAAACTTGTGCTTGCCGCACTCTTGACGTGCACGACGCTGTTGGCCGGGTGTAACTCGTCGCCGGAGGATCGTTTGGCGGAGCCTGAGATCTCGTTCCCGGCGAAGGAGACGTCGACAAGCCCGGCGCCCGACGATGATGACGAGGACGCGACCGAGACCGAGACGTCCACCTCGACGAAGACATCGACGAGCACGTCGAAGAAGAGCTCAAGCTCGTCTAGCTCCTCGAGTTCTTCGAAAAAGTCGAGCTCTTCTGCCTCCTCTAGCGATGATGACAGCGACGAGCCCGCGCCGGTACAGCCTGCCGAGCCCGCCCCACAGAACGGCGCGACGTGCGCGTGGCCGAAGCAGGGCCAGCAGTCAGCGAGCGACGAATACAGCACCTTCTGCGACGGCGACTGGGCCCGCACCGTGATGCCGAACGGCCAGGAGTACTTCTGGGCTTCCAACGGCAACTCTTGGGCATCCGTTGACCCCGTCGGCGAGCACGAAGGCAACGCCTGCTGGGACCGTAAGGACTTCACCTCCGCACCGGCCGCGGTGCGCGACGCGGTCCCGTACTGCCCTTAAGCCTGCAGCACCTCCGCTGGCTTCTTGACGACGACCGGCTTCGCGGCCGGCGCTCGCAGCCCTACCAGGGCGACCGCACTCAGCACGAACACGCCTGCCGCAACGATGTAGAGTCCACGTGGCCCCAGCCCGGCCTCGGCGAGGTAGCCGATGAGCAGTGGTCCGCAGACCGAACCAACTCGCCCCACAGCCAACGCCACTCCAACGCCGGTCGCCCGCAAGTGCGTCGGGTAGGACGCCGGGGTCACGGTGTACATGCCGGTAACGCACGCGTTCAGCAACATACCAACCAGTACGCCCAGCGGGAACGCCACGAACGACGCGCCCGCGGAGAAGATGAAGGCCACCAACGCGCCCGCGCCACCGATGGCGAAGGCGATGAGCAGCACGCGGGCGTCAACACGCGTGGTAATCACTCCGAAGATCAGCGAGCCGATCGTGCCGCCGAACGCGATCATGATGCCGCCGAAAATACCCTGCTGCGCGGACAGTCCCAGTTCGTTGAGCAACTTGGGCGTCCAGGAATTAGCAAAGGCAAAACCAAAGCTGATCAGCGAGAATGCAATCCAGATCCGTACAGTCGTCGACAGCCATGCTGGGGAGACGATTGCGCGCAGGGCACCCGAGGCGGAAGCCGGGGCGCTCGTCTGGGCCGGAACCACTGCTCCCCCGTGTCCAATACGGCGTGCGATACGCTCAACGCGCGCAGCGTCACCACGGCTTGCGAGCACGTCCACCGACTCCGGCAGCAACGCCGTTGCAAGCACCAGCGCCACGGCAGACAGAGCCGCGCCCACGAAGAAGATCCAGTGCCAGCCGTGGCTCTCCACAACCTTGGACGCCAGCACGCCGCACAGCGTCGCTCCAACGCCGTACCCCGACGCGTAGACCGCCATCGCCAGCCCACGGAACCGGTCGTTAGAATACTCACTGACCAGCACGGTCACGCACGCGAGCACGCCGCCCACGCCCACACCAGTGACGAAGCGCCACGCGATAAACGCCGCGGTACTCCCCGCGAAGCCCGACAGGAGCAGGCCCACGGTGTCAATCAGCAGCGCCACAAGAATCACGTTTCGACGCCCCCATCGATCCCCCGCAGGCCCAAAGACCGCCGCGCCGACACCAACGCCGAGCAGCGCTGCCGACAGTACCCAGCCCAGCAGCGACGAGCTGATCGCGAACTCCTCCGCCAGGTGCGGCGCCGCAAATGCGGTTGCGACGAGGTCATAGCCGTCAAGGGCGTTCAAATAGGTAATGACGGCAATGATCAGCCACTGGTACGGACTCATCGGCCGAGTGTTAATGGAGGTTCTAATATCCACCGCGCTCTTTCCTTTATCTTCACGTGTCGTGTTTTCGCAGATGTGTGAAGAATGTACCGCACGGTCTGTCTATTCGCGCCCTTTTATTCACGCTTGGTCAAGCACACAAAAAGACGCCACCCGGTTACCCTTGGTGGCGTCGAAAAGCGATCAGAAGTTAGCCGTTCAGCTTGCGGTAATCAAAGACCTGGTCGATGATGCCGTACTCGACAGCTTCCTGCGCGGTAAGGATCTTGTCGCGATCCGTATCGATGCGGACCTGCTCCGCAGTGCGACCGGTGTGGTGCGCGAGTGTGTCCTCCATCAGGCGGCGCATGCGCTCGATCTCATTGGCCTGGATCTCAAGGTCAGAAACCTGGCCCTGGGTACCCTGCGTCGCGGGCTGGTGGATCAGCACCCGCGAGTTCGGCAGCGCAGCGCGCTTCCCCGGCGCACCAGCGGCAAGGATGACCGCCGCAGCAGACGCAGCCTGGCCGAGGCACACCGTTTGCACGTCCGGGCGGACGTACTGCATCGTGTCGTAAATCGCCATCAGCGCGGTAAACGAGCCACCCGGCGAGTTAATGTACATCGTGATGTCGCGGTCCGGGTCCTGAGACTCCAGCACCAGCAGCTGCGCCATGATGTCATTCGCGGAAGTGTCATCGACCTGGGTGCCCAGGAAGACGATGCGCTCCTCGAAAAGCTTGCCGTATGGGTCGATCTGCTTCGTGCCGAAGGAAGTCTCCTCCAAGAACTGTGGCAGCACGTAGCGGGAGGAAGGCATTTGGAAAGACATACGTAAATTCTCCTGTCTACTTAGTTGCTGATCGAGCCCTGAGCGCTCTCAATAACGTGGTCCACGATGCCGTACTCCATCGCCTCTTGGGCCGTGAACCAACGGTCACGGTCGGAATCCTTCGTAATCTGCTCAAAAGTCTGGCCGGTATGCTCAGCGATAAGCTGGGCCATCTCGCGCTTCGTCGCAGCGAACTGCTCAGCCTGAATAGCAATGTCGGCAGCAGTACCGCCAACGCCTGCGGACGGCTGGTGCATCATAATCCGAGCGTGCGGAAGCGCGTAACGCTTGCCTTTCGTGCCGCCGGAAAGCAGGAACTGCCCCATCGACGCCGCCAAGCCCATGCCGTACGTAGCAATATCGCACGGCGAGTACTTCATCGTGTCATAAATCGCCATGCCGGCAGTCACGGAACCACCCGGGGAGTTAATGTACAGCGAGATGTCGCGAGTTGGATCCTCCGCGGACAGCAGCAAGATCTGCGCGCACAGCTTGTTCGCAATTTCGTCGTCAACCTGCTGGCCCAAGAAAATAATGCGCTCGCGCAGCAGGCGCTCATAGACAGAATCACCCAAGTTCATGCCCTGCGATGGGGATGTCATAAAAATGGCTCCTTCGTGGTTCAAACTCTTTTATGTAGCGTCAACAATGCCACCACCCTACTCCGATAGTCCACTTTGCACGGGGTTGTTCGCTGATGGCGTACACGTACGTTGTGAACCCGTAGTGAATGGCGAAACGCCCCGGCGTAGGCGCAACGCGTGCGCATCGCCGGGGCGTTTCAACTCACGATTTAGTCTTCGGAAGCCTCTGCTTCTTCCTCTTCAACCTCACCGAAGTATTCGTTCGGGTCGACGGTCTCGCCCTTGTCGTCCTTCACGGACACGCGGCAGATCGCGGTAGCGAGTGCCTTGCCGCGGCGAACGTCTGCGAAGAGGTTACCGATCTGGCCTGCCTGCTGCAGCTGCGCCACGAACTGGTTCGGATCCATGCCGTAGGACTGCGCGGTGAACAGGATGTGGTCGGTCATCTCCTGCTGGGAAACCTCAGGCTCCTCCTGGTCAGCAACAGCGTCCAGGAACAGCTGGGTACGGACAGCGGACTCAGCCTGCTCGTGGTTCTTCTTGTCGAACTCCTCGCGGGTCATGCCCTGTGCCTCGAGGAACTGTGCGACAGCAGCCTCGTCGTGCGCCAGCTGGCCGAGCATCTGGTGGAGCATGTTGTGCTCCTGCTCCTCGACGATGGACTTCGGAAGCTCGAACTTGGTCTCCTCGAGCGCTGCCTTCAGCACCTCGTCACGGATGTCAGCTGCCTGCTGGGTCTTCTTGTCCTCAGCGAGCTGCTCCTTGGTGGATTCGCGCAGCTCCTCAGCGGTGTCGAACTCGGAGGCCATCTGAGCGAACTCGTCGTCAAAGTCAGGAAGCTTGCGCTCCTTCGACTGCTGGACGTGCACCTTGATGGTGGCTTCCTTGCCCTTGTGCTCGCCGAACTCAATCGTCGCCGTGAACTCGTTGTCCTCGCCGGTCTTCATGCCGCGCAGCGCGGTGTCGAGGCCCTTGATCAGGTCGTCCGAGCCGATCTGGTAGGTCAGGCCCTCAGTGGAAGCCTCCTCGACCTTCTCGCCGTCAACCTCAGCGTGCAGGTCGATGACTGCGAAGTCGTCGGTCTTCATCTTGCGCTTGGTGTCCTTGAGCTCGCCGAAGCGCTCGCGGAGCTGGTCGATCTCCTTGTCGACGTCCTCGTCGCTGACCTCGAGGGCCGGAACAGTGACGTCAATCTTGGAGAAGTCAGGGACAGTAATCTCTGGGCGAACGTCGACCTCAGCGGTGAACTCGACGACGTCGTTGTCCTCGATCTTGGTGATGTTGATCTCTGGCTGACCGATCGGGTTCAGGCCATTTTCCAGGACAGCCTTCTCGTAGCGGGTTGGCAGCATGTCGTTGACAACCTGCTCCAGGATCGGGCCACGGCCAAAGCGGGCGTCGATCAGCTGGCGAGGAGCCTTACCGCGACGGAAGCCAGGAATGTTGACCTGCTGCGCAATTGACTTGTACGCCTGGTCGATTTCCTTGCCGAGCTCATCGAAAGGAACGCTGACGTCCAACTTGACACGAGTCTCACTGAGCTTGTCGACGGAAGTCTTCACGGATTACTCCTGTAATTAATCGGGTAAATTGTACGGATATGTAAACAAGCCCGCTATTTCTAGCGGGCTTGTTGATGTCGGGGCGACAGGATTTGAACCTGCGACCCCCTGCTCCCAAAGCAGGTGCGCTACCAAACTGCGCCACGCCCCGCGAATGATTGCTCATTGCGACGTTGGCAACTATAACCATGCCCCAGAGCAATACGCAAATCGACAGTTCAACACTACTTTTGGGCTATATTCACAGAAACAAAAACGCGGCTACACATCTCGTGCAACCGCGTCTTCTGCTCTAACATTTGGAGGGAATGACGGGAATCGAACCCGCGTCTTCAGCTTGGAAGGCTGAGGTATTAGCCACTATACGACATTCCCACTTCACCAAAAGGTGATGGGCGCAAGTGTAACCCACCGCCCACTTTGAGACAAAACCACCCGCTTAGCGTGGAACTTTCTCCCGACCACGTGCGTTGCACGTTGTAAGTACTAATAATTTGTGGCCGATTCCGAAGGAGCTTTCCCTCACTATGAACCTCATTTTGATCCTCGCTATCGTTGGCGCCGCGGTGTACCTGATAAAGAGCCGCCAGAATGGCGCGACCAACCAGCGCGAACAGCTCCAGCTCGAGGATGCGATTGCGGACGCACGCCGCTGGACAGAGCGACTTGGCTCGCAAGTCCTTACTATTTCCGGCACCGACGCCGCTTCGACCCAGGCGATGGCCGACGCCTCTGAACGCTACAACGCAGCAAGTGGCGCGCTGGGCCAGGCGACCACACCGAAGCAGGCTATGCTCGCTCGCGAATCTGCCCTGGAGGGGCTGCACTATGTCAACGCAGCACGCGAAATCATGGGCATGCCCGCGGGCCCAGAGCTTCCGGAACTGGAAGGCCAGCGTCGCGCGGGCCGGGTGACCGAAGAGCGAACGATCCGCCAGGAAGACGGCACCACCGTCACCGCATCCCCGTACGCTTCTGAACGCACCCCGAACTACTACCCTGGCGGCGTTGTCGCCGGCCGCCCAGTACCGGCTGGCTGGTACTCCACCGCCTGGTGGGCTCCAGCGATGATGACCGGCATGTGGGCTGCAAGTTCGATGATGTTCTACTCCGCGATGTTCGCAGGTATGGCCGGCACGCCATCGCCTGAGGCCTTCGCAGCGGGTGACTTCGGGGACGCCGGCGCAGGCGACTTCGGCGATATGGGAGATGCTGGAGACATCGGCGATGCCGGGGAGATGGGCGACATGGGCGACGCCGGCGGCGAGGGCCTGTTCGGTGACGGCGGCCTCTTTGGGGATGGTGGTGGCTTCGACTTCGGGGGATTTGACTTTTAGTCCAGGCCAGTGCGCTAGAATGCCTACCGTTTAGCACCCCACCGCTGAAGGAGCGTTTCGTGAACATTGCAGTGTTGCTCAAGGAAGTCCCGGATACGTACGGCGACCGCGACCTGAATCTGGAAACCGGCCTGACCGATCGCTCCGGTGATGTCGTCGCTGACGAGGTCTGCGAACGCGCCGTCGAAGCCGCGATGCGGCTGAAAGAGGCCCGCGGCGACGAGGAAACCATCATCGACCTCATTACGGTAGGGCCAGAAACAGCGCATGCCAGCGTGCGCAAGGGCATTGCGATGGGCGCGGATGATGCCTACATCATTGCCGACGACGCCCTCCTCGGCGCGGACGTGACACTGACGGCAGAAGTGCTCGCGGCGGCACTGCGCAACAAGGACTACGACCTGGTTGTGCTCGGTACCGCGTCCTCTGACGGCGGTGGCGGCGTCATGGCTGGACTGCTCGCAGAGATGCTCGGCTGGCCCGCCATCGCCAACGCGACCGAGGTCACGCTCAACAACGACATGGTGACTGCGACGCAGGTCAGCGATCACGCCACGCTCACCCTGGAGGCGCAGCTCCCGGCGCTGGTCGCGGTCTCGGACGAGTACCCGGATGCCCGCTTCCCGAACTTCAAGGGTCTGATGGCGGCAAAGAAGAAGGAACTGCACACGCTGACGCTGGCGGAGCTCGGTGTCGACGCGGAGGATTTTGCACGGCCGCGGGCGATCATGGTGGACGTCGAAAAGCGTCCTGCGCGTGAGCGTGGCGAGATCATTGACTACGGCCCGAACGCTGTGGGCCAGCTGGTCGACTTCCTTGCAGAGAAGCACTACATCTAACCCGCCGAACGAAGGATACTGACATGGCAACCTCTCCCCGCACAGTTTTGGTCGTGCTCGACGCGACGCACGACGACCAGCTCGACTCCACCGCCGCCGAACTCATCGGCGCAGCCGCGCCTCTGGGTACCCCGGTTGTACTGACCACCAACCCAGCACACGCCGAAGCGCTCGGCGAGCTCGGCGCAGCCGTGGTGCTGACCACTAACGTTGACGCGCAGCAGCAGGCAGTCCCTCTTGTCGACGCCGCCGAGGCCGCGTTCAACGCCACCGACCCGGCAGCTGTGATCCTCGCCCACTCCGTCCGCGGCCGCGACGTCGCGTCGCGCCTGGCCGTGCGCAAGGGCAAGGCCCTGCTCACCGACGCGATTGATGTCCGCCGCGACGACCAGGGCATTGTGACGGACCACGAGAACTACGGCGGCGCCTACACCGCAACCGCTGCAGCGACCCACTCGGCGCCAATTATTACGGTGCGCATCGGCGCGATCGATCGCCGTGCGGACGCCACCGCGCCCGAGGTTCACGAGTTGGACGTCACTGCCTCCGGGACACGCGCCGCGACGGTGACTTCGGTGACGCCGGTGGTGCGCACCTCGACGCGCCCGGAGCTGCTCACCGCCGATCGCGTGGTTGCAGGAGGCGTTGCTTTGGGTGACGCGGACATGTTCGAGCAGCTCGTGGGCGGGCTTGCCGACGAGCTCGGCGCCGCAGTCGGCGCGACCCGCTCCGCTGCGGACGAGGACCAAATCAGCCACGACGCCCAGATTGGGCAGACCGGCATCGTGGTCAGCCCGAAGCTCTACATCGGCATCGGCATTTCTGGCGCTGTGCAGCACCTCGTGGGCATGCAGACAGCCGACACCATCATCGCGATCAACAACGATGAGGACGCTCCGCTGTTCGATATCGCGGACTTCGGCATCATTGGCGATCTCTTCGACGTGGTGCCGGAACTCATCGAGCAGATCGCAGCTCGCCGCGGCACGGAGGCGTCCGAGTAATGCAGGTGCACCTTCGTCGTGGCCTGCCCCGCGTAGCGAGCGGCCAGCCGTGGCCACCAGTTGATGAGGTCGCGCTCGAACCCGATCCGGCCGTGACCGGCGATCTGGTCGGCGCTCAAGCGGCTCCGGCCCCAGCGCAACCCGAAGGCGTATCGACGCCCCTCCGTCGCGGCCTGCCTCGTACCCCGAACGGCCAGCCATGGCCTCCTACAGACTCGGTCGCAGTCGCTGCGGACCCTGCCGTGCAGCAGGTGTTTCCAGCGGCTGCAGAACGCACTGCCGCCGAACAGCCCGCGGAAGAGCAACCAGCTGGCCCGCTCACCACGGTCGCCGTGCGTCAGGGCCTTCCGCGTACTGCCGGGGCTGGCCCGTTCCCGCCTGTCGCCAGTGTCGACGTCCCAGAGGACCCCGCTGTGGCGGTTCCTCCGCTCTACGGCGCAGCGGCGAAGGCTGCAGAACAGGCACCGGAACTGGTACCGGTACCAGCAGTCGAGTCCACGCCGCAGCTAGCACAGCCCGAGCGGCCGGAGCCGGCGGCACAGCCCGTGCCTGCGCCGACTCAAACTCCATCGCGTCGCTGGTGGGCGATTGGTGGCGCGGCCCTGCTCGCTGCGTTCGTAGTCGCGGTCCTGGTGGCGCGCTGGTTCGTCGGCACCCCGACGGGCAGCAGCTTCATCGAGCGCTACACCGGCCAGCAGCCGCTGCCCGAAGGCGCACCTGTCGGGCTGCCGGCATGGTTGGGGTGGTCGCACTTCTTCAACATGCTGCTTATGGCGCTCATCATCAAGACTGGTATAACCGTGCGCCACGAACGCAAACCCGAAGCCTATTGGGCGCCGCGCACAAACCCCAAGAAGAAGATTTCTCTTACCCTGTGGCTGCACCTCACCATTGACGTGCTCTGGGTGGCACTCGGCGTGGCGTTCTACATCGTGCTGTTCGCCACCGGTCAGTGGATGCGCATCGTGCCCACGAGCTGGGAGGTCATCCCGCAAGCGGTCTCCGCGGGGATCCAGTACCTCAGCCTGGACTGGCCGACGGAAAACCCGTGGGTGCACTACAACGCGCTGCAAGAGCTGTCGTACTTCGCGGTGGTGTTCCTCGCCGCGCCGCTGGCGATCCTCTCCGGCGCTCGCATGAGCGAGTGGTGGCCGAAGTCCTGGACTTTCTTCTCGCTGAAGACTGCACGCACCATTCACTTCCCCACCATGCTGTTCTTCGTCCTGTTCACCGTGGTGCACGTCTTCCTGGTGCTCACCACGGGTCTGCGCAGGAACATGAACGCGATGTTCGCTGCCTCCGGCGACGTCGACCCAGACGTGTACGGCACGAGCTGGACTGGCGTCATCCTGTTCCTCGTTGCGGCAGCCGTGATCGCGGTGGTGTGCAGGCTGGCTCGCCCCGCGCTGGTAGCCCCGGTGGCGCAAGCGACTGGCAAGGTGACAAGCCGCTAAAGTAAAGCGCATGGTACCCATGTTTGCGCTTCACGACGGCACATCAATCCCTCAACTCGGCTACGGCCTCCACCGCGTAGATCCGCAGGAGGCCGAGCGGTTGGTCAGCGAAGCGCTGGAGGCAGGCTACAGGCACTTCGACACCGCCCACATTTATGGGAACGAAGAGGGCGTCGGCAAGGCAATCGCGAAGTCGGGGATCCCGCGCGAGGAGCTGTACATCACCACGAAGCTGTGGAACAACCGCCACCACGATGCCCCGGCGGCGCTCGAGGAGTCACTGGAGAAACTCGGGCTTGACCACGTGGATCTTTACCTCATTCACTGGCCTCTGCCCGGACAGGGCGCATACGTGGATGCGTGGAAATCCCTCATTGGACTCCGCGAGGCTAAACTCACGACCTCCATCGGCGTCTCAAACTTCCTGCCAGAGCACATTGAGCAGATTGAGATGCACACCGACGTCACCCCCGTGGTCAACCAGGTTGAGCTGCACCCGCTGTTCCAGAACTGGAAAGAGCTCGACGCGATGCGTGTGCACAATATCGCCATCGAGGGCTGGGCTCCGCTCGGTGGCGGCGCCTACGACCTCACGGACTTCCCCGAAATTACTGACGCCGCCGAGGCACACGGCAAAACGCCAGCGCAGGTGGTGCTGCGCTGGCATCTACAAAACGACGTGATCGTGTTCCCCAAGACCACGTCCGCGGAGCGGATGCGTGAAAACATGGACATTTTCGACTTCACGCTCAGCCCCGAAGAAATGTCCGCCATCGTCGCGCTCGATGAGGAGGAGTTCGGGCGCCACGGCCCGCACCCCGCGGACTACGAAGAACTGGGCTAGATAGCCGGGGCTTCGCCCGTCTCCTCGTACTTGGACAGGATGTCGATGCGGCGCTGGTGGCGCTCCTCGTTGCTCCACTCCTGACCAATGAACGCGTCGACGATCTTCAGCGCTTCTTCCTCGGTGTGCATGCGCCCACCGATACCGATGAGCTGCGCGTTGTTGTGCTCGCGTGCCAGGCGCGCGGTCTCCTCAGACCACGCCAAGGCGCAGCGAGCGCCCTTCACCTTGTTCGCGGCGATCTGCTCGCCGTTGCCGGAGCCGCCCAGCACGATGCCGAGGGAGCCTTCGTCCGCTACCGTCCGCTCAGCTGCGGCGATGCAAAACGCCGGGTAGTCGTCGAGGGCGTCATACTCGTGCGCACCACAGTCGATGACTTCGTGGCCCTGCTTTTCCAGGTGGGCCTTAATCTGATTCTTTCGTTCGAAACCGGCATGATCTGCCCCAAGGTAAATTCGCATGCGCTCTACCCTACCTTCCTGCTAGCTCACCTGCGGCGGTTCCGTGCGGGAACGCTTCAGTTCGAAGAAGTAGGGGTATTCGCTCAGTGCCAGGGAGGCGTCGAAAAGCTTGCCTGCCTCCTCACCCGTTGGGACGCGGGTGATGACCGGCCCAAAGAATGCGGTGTCTCCGAGCTTGACCACCGGGGTGCCCACCTCGTCACCGACGGCGTCCATCGCACCCTGGTGGTAGGTGCCGAGCAGCTCGTCCATCTCGTTGGTGTTGGCAAGGTCGGCGTAGCTGGCGTCGAGACCTACCTCTTCGAGTGCTGCCGCGATGATCTCGTCGTAGGCGCCGTAGCCCTTCTTGCCGCCCTGCTCCCCGGCGTGAATGGCGGTGCCCATCGCGGTGTAGAGCGCGTCGATCTTCTCTGGGTGGTCGCGCTTCACCGCTGCGAACACGCGCGCGGGACCCCAGTTGGCCTCCATCATCTTGGCGTAGTCGGCGGGGATGTCGCGGCCGTCGTTAAGAATGGACAGTGACATCGGCACCCACTCGACCGTGATGTCGCGGACCTTTTCTACTTCCTTCATCCAACGCGAAGTGAGCCAGCAAAATGGGCAGCTTACGTCGAACCAAAAGGTAACTGGTGCAGTCACAGAATCATTCCTCCATTCGTTCCGGAAATTATGCAGCCACCATAGCGAAAAACACACAGGTACGGCGAGTATGTTGGAGGACATGAAGACAAACCTCAAGCGCAGCGACGCACAACTTCGCGCACAACTTATCTCAGATGTCCATTACGATATTGCGCTCGATGTCAACGGAGCAGAGCAGTTCACGTCGACCACCACGGTCACGTTCCGCTCGGGCGCAGGTGAGACGTTCTTCGACCTGGTCGCCGACGAGTTCTCCGCAACGCTCGACGGCCGCCCCGTCGACGGCCGCACCCTCACGCTCACCGAGGGCGAGCACACGTTAGTTGTCGACGCCACCATTACCTACAACCACACTGGTGAAGGCCTGCACAAGTTCGTCGACCCGGTGGACGACAAGGATTACCTCTACACCCAGTTCGAGCCCGCGATGGCGATGAAGGTGTTTGCTTGCTTCGACCAGCCGGACATCAAGGCCACGTACAAGCTTTCCGTCGACGCACCGACTTCCTACACGGTCGTGCTCAACGAGGAGGCGACCCGTGAGGGCAACGTGTGGTCCTGCACCATTGATTACCCACTGTCGACGTACCTGGTGGCAATCTGCGCCGGCGAGTACGAGTTCGTCGAAGACGAGTACGTCGACGATCTGAAGCGTATCCCGCTTCGCATCTTTGCCCGCGCCTCACTCATGGAGCACCTCGACGCGGAACGCTTGTTCCGCCAGACGAAAGACGGCTTCGCGTACTACCACAAGAATTTTGCGATTGCGTACCCGTTCGGCAAGTACGACCAGATTTTCTGCCCCGAGTACAACATGGGCGCAATGGAGAACGCCGGCGCGGTGACGTTCCGCGATGAGTACGTCTTTACTTCCGAGCCAACCCCGTATCGCCTCGAGCGCCGCAACGACACGATCCTGCACGAGATGGCGCACATGTGGTTCGGCGACCTCGTCACGATGCAGTGGTGGGACGACTTGTGGCTCAACGAGTCCTTCGCGACCTGGTCCGCAGCCATTGCCCAGACCGAGATCGGCGAGTACCCGAATGCGTGGACGACGTTCGCGGCCGTCGAGAAGGCATGGGCCTACCAGCAAGATCAGCTGCCGACGACCCACCCAATCGCCGCTGACGCCCCGGACATCGAGACCGCCGAGCAGAACTTCGACGGGATCACCTACGCCAAGGGCGCGTCCGTGCTGAAGCAGCTGCAGGCATACGTTGGCCGCGACGAGTTCTTCGCGGGCGTGCGCGATCACTTCAACAACCACAAGTTCAGCAACGCTTCCTTCGACGATCTTCTGGGCGCGTTGGAGAAGTCGTCGGGCCGCGATTTGAGCGAGTGGTCCCAGCAGTGGCTGCGCACCACCGGTGTGTCCACCCTTCGCCCCGAAATCACTGAGGATTCCTTCGCAGTCGTGCAGGAATCCGATGTGCTGCGCACCCACCGGGTCGGCATCGGGCTGTACAAGCTTGACGGCGACAAGGTCGTGCGCACCCACCACGTAAAGGTGGACATCGAGGGGGCTCGCACTGAGGTTCCCGAGCTCGTCGGCATCGACCACGACCTCGCGCTGGTCAACGACGAAGACCTCACGTACTGCAAGATGCGCCTCACGCCGGAACACACTGAGTTCGTGCTGGAGCACATCGGGCAGATTGAGGACCCACTTGCGCGCACCCTGTGCTGGTCATCCCTGTGGGAGGCCGTCCGCGACACGCTGCTGCCAGCGCGCAAGTTTGTGATGGCCGTGGCCAACTTCAGCCGCCTCGAAGACCAACCGAGTGTGCAGGAGCGCCTCCTCGCGCAGGCGACGCTGGCGGTCAAGCAGTACGTGGCATGGTCCTGGCAGCGCACCGGCTTCTACATGCTCAGCGAGGCATTCCGCGGCCAGGAGCCTGCAGGTATCTACCAGCGCGCGCTCGCCCGCCTGCAGCCTTCGAAGCAGAACACGACGTACTTCCACGAACTCCTACAGTCGCTGGATAACCAGGAGATTCGCTGGCTCGTGCTCACGAACCTTGTCGCAGGCGGCGCCATGCTGGCCAAGACCGCCAAGAACGAGGAGGATCCGTCCTCCGAGGGTGCGCTGTCGCGCCTGCGCATCGACGCCGTCACGAACAAACAGTGGGCGTGGGATGAGATCGTCAGCGGTACACGCACAAACCTTGAGGTGCGCTTCCTTATCGACGGCCTCACCTTCACCTCCGAAGGCATGGACGGCTTGGCCGAGCGCTACTTCGAGATCGCGCCAGAGCTGTGGGACAAACTGACCAACGAGATGGCTCAGAACACGCTCGAGGGCCTGTTCCCGCTGTGGGATATTTCGATTGCTACAGTCGAGCGCGCCGAGGCGCTCCTTGCGCGGGAGGACATTCCGGCGGGCCTGCGCCGCATCGTTTCGGAGGGTAAGGCCCGCGTGGAGCGCGCGCTGCGCAACCGTGTTGGTGACGCAGGCGCGGAAGGCGCAGCGAAAACGCTGCGCTAGAGGCTAGAGCTCCTCGACGATGCGGATCTGCGCCGCATCCGTGCGAGCCACGATAGAGGCGAACATGACCAGCGTGTCACCCTCAAAGAGCTTGCGCGTGATGCGGTGCACCGGGGTGTTCGCCGCCAAGGAGAGGCTCTCGCGCTCCTTATCGGTCGGGTTGGCCGGGAACAGGATGTCCTCGCGGCGCAGGTGAGGAGTCACGCCACCCAGGTCGGTACGCTGGCCACATGCGTAGTCGACGGAGCTACGGCTGTACTTGGACTCATAACCGGGGCGAACGTACGTGGTTTCAGCGAACACCGGGTTACCGTTGGCAAAGTGAACGAGCTCGCTGGTGAGCAACTTATCGCGGGAGTCTACGCCGAATGCAGAGACGACGATCTGCGGTGCGGGCGCAGCGGTCTCCGAAATCAGTTCGGAAGAGACGTCCAGACCATACGCGATAAGCTGCTCCGTCAGCGATACCTTGCCCGTCAAGTCGATGATCGGAGGCAGCGCGCGAACGAATGTGCCACCGGTGCGGCCACGCTTACGCTCAATAATTCCTTCGAGCTGCAATAGGTCCAGTGCATGGCGCACGGTCATGCGTGCCACCCCGTACATGTCTACAAGTTCGCGTTCTGGCGGTAGCTTGTCGCCGGGTTCGAGCTCGCGCGATTCGATCTGGCTCCGCAGAGCATCAGCAATCGCTACATACGCTGGCTTTTTCGCCATAAATTCCTCCTATTTTTGCGGCTGCGTTTAGGTTCACTGCCGCCCGCCCATAACTCCAGGTGTGACGCCAAAAGGTACAACACCAAAATCTCAGTTGTTTCTAATATAGTTCATTGGACCATAAAAGTACCTAACAATAAATTTGAACAAAGTGCGCGACACTTGACACGTCCATAAATTGCAAAGTCATACTTTCAGTTGAACCCTATCGACGTGCCAAATTCAGGAATCTCCAACGCCAATTACAACATCGCCCAAGCCACGGCCAATACCCCCATTTGCGGTAACCCGGGTGCTCGACGGCTGCTCGAGACGTAGCGCGTAAACTAGAGCACAATGTTTTCTCTTACGCAGTTTTCTCCATCAGTCTTAGCCAAATCCGTGAGCGTTCCAGATGTCGACGAAGCCGTCGACTCCGTCACCTCGTGGTGGAATGACCCCGCCACGCGAGACATCTTTGTGACCCGCCCCCTGTGGATCCTGGTCATCCTGGCCATTGCCCTTGTGTTGCACATCGTGGTGCGCAGAATCATTACGAAGGCCGCGAACAACGCCATCAACTCCTCCAGCGCGGCTCTCCCCTTCCGCCGCCGCGCTGGCGCCGTGAAACCCGACACTGCGCATTCGCGCTCGCGGGAGCAGCGCCGCCAGCAGCGCATCCTCACGCTGGCGAACGTAGGACGCTCCGCGGCAGCAATTGTGATTTGGGTGTGGGCGGTCCTCGCGGTGCTCGACCAACTCGGGGTCAACGTCGCCCCGCTCGTGGCCTCTGCGGGCGTCGTCGGCGTCGCCCTCGGCTTCGGCGCGCAGTCCCTTGTGAAAGACTTCCTCAGCGGCATCTTCATGTTGCTGGAAAACCAGTACGGTGTCGGTGACGTCATCGCGGTCAACGACATTGAGGGCACTGTAGAGCACGTCACGATGCGCATCACCACCGTCCGCGATATTGACGGCACCCTCTGGTACGTCCGAAACGGTAACATCGACCTGCTTGGCAACCAGAGCGACGTCTTCTCCGTTGCCCGCCTCGAGATCCCTGTTTCCATCCAGGCTGATCCGGAGCAGGCAGCCAGCGTTGTCGAGGCCGCAATGCAGGACGCAGTGACGCGCCCCGAGATCAAGGACAAACTCGTCGGTGAGGCCACCATGCTGGGCATTTCCAAGTTCGACCCGGAGTGCGCAACCCTGCGCGTGATGGTCAATACGCTGCCTGGCGAGCAGTGGGGCGTCTCCCGTTTCATGACCGCGGTCATCCTCGAGGCGCTTCACACGCACGGCGTGCCGCTGCCTGGCACGGAGCCGACCTACATCCGACACCTGGACCGCACCCCTGGAGGCGAGAACAACGATGCAGATCAGCAATAGCAACGAGGCACAGCAAACGCTCTACGAAGCCGTCGGCGGCGAGGAGTTCTTCCACACGCTCGTGCACCGCTTCTACGCCCAGGTCAAAGAAGATGACCTCATCGGCCCCATGTACCCCGACGAGGACTGGGAAGGCGCCGAATCCCGCTTGCGTTGGTTCCTCACCCAATACTGGGGCGGGCCACGCACCTACCAGGAGCGCCGTGGCAACCCAATGCTGCGCCGCCGCCACTTCCCGTTTGCAATCGGGGAGGCTGAGGCGGACCGCTGGCTCGAGCTGATGGGCAAGGCAATGGCCGAGTTTGACGACGCCACCCTGCCCCAGCCCTACCGCGCCGCCATGTGGAATCACATGCAGCGAGTCGCGTACATGATGATCAACCAGGGCCCGCGGTCATACGAATAGGCTCAGCGACTTGCTGTGGTAGACGGTGCCGAAGGGGGCGTCGATACGCACCCACCTGCCTGCGCTCGAAACCCGCAGGTAGCGAGGCACTTCGACCGGGGCTTCGAACCCCGGAATGAGCCCAAGCGAGGTGCAGGTAAACACCGCACGCATGGGTATTTCAAGTTTCGGGCCGCGGTCGTCCGCGTCGACGGTGATGACCACGGCGTCGAGAAGTGAAACCGGCGGGCCGAGCGGGCCCGCGAACTGGCGCGCAAGGTTTCGGCCTTCGTCGGCGAGCTGACGCGCTGTAGAAATAGGCACCTCTTCGCGCAGCACGAACCCTTGCGCCGGTGGCAGTGCCCCAGGCCAGTTCTGATCCTGCGCCGCGCCAAGTGTTCCCGTCGCAGTTTCGAGTGCCTCGAGAACCCGGCGCGCAGGCACCACCGCACCGTCGCGGGAGATAGTTCCGCGGACCCGGCGCGAGGCGACGCAGTCGAACGGGGTGGTGACAAAGACATCGACGTCGTGTTCCCCGACTCGCTGGAACCGCGCGTAGGCGTCATCCTGGAGTGCGAGGGCGCGCTGCAGCAGGGCGCGCAGTCCGCGCTCCCCCTGCTCAACAACAAGCGTTTCGGTGGTAGCCACCTATGCCTGCCCCAGCTCGTCGTCACCGTCGAGCGTTGTGTAGGCGCGGGCAAGGATGCCGAGCTCCTGCGAGGTGATTGCTCGCGGGCTCGCCGTCCGTTTATCCACGGTGACCTGTACGCAATCAATCACGCAACAGACGCTGCCTTGTGCGTCCTTGATCTCCTGACGCGTCGTAAAGGACGTGTTGCCGAGGTGGATCACCTGCGTATCAACGGTCACTGCCTGCGTGTTCGGCAGCACTGGGCGAACGTAGTCCGCTTCGATGCGCCGAACGAACACCACAAACTCGTACCCCTGAGACTCGAAGAACTCCTGGGCAAACGCGAGTCGCGCCTGCTGCGCGATCTCGATGTAAGCCGAGTTTGTCACATGGCCGTACCGGTCAAAATCGTTCCACCTCAGCGAGATGGAGTGCGTGTGAATCCTGCCGCGCATATTCTGTTCCGACATAGCCATTTCCTACCTTTTCCGCTGTTAGCGGCTGAGCTTGCGGTGGGTGACGCGCGACGGCTTCGCCGCTTCCTCACCGAGGCGCTCAACCTTGTTCTTCTCGTAGTCGCCGAAGTTGCCCTCGAACCAGTACCACTTGCCTTCCTCAACGTTGCCTTCCCAGGCGAGGATGTGGGTACAGGTGCGGTCCAGGAACCAGCGGTCGTGCGAAATCACGACAGCGCAACCTGGGAACTTTTGCAGCGCATTCTCAAGCGAGCCAAGGGTTTCGACGTCCAAGTCGTTGGTCGGCTCGTCGAGCAGGATCAGGTTGCCGCCCTGCTTCAGCGTCAGCGCCAGGTTCAGGCGGTTACGCTCACCACCGGAGAGCACCTTGGACGGCTTCTGCTGGTCAGCGCCCTTGAAACCGAACGCCGAGAGGTAGGCCCGCGACGGCATTTCGTTCTGGCCGACCACGATGTAGTCGAGGCCGTCCGAGACTACTTCCCACACCGTCTTTTCCGGGTCGATGTTTTCGCGGTTCTGGTCGACGTAGGACAGCTTCACGGTCTCACCGACCACGACGGTGCCTGCGTCTGGCTCTTCCAGCCCAACGATGGTCTTGAACAGGGTGGACTTACCCACACCGTTCGGGCCGATCACGCCCACGATGCCGTTGCGCGGCAGCGTGAAGGACAGGTCCTTGATCAGGACGCGGCCGTCGAAGCCCTTGTCCAGGTGCTCGACCTCGACGACCTTGTTGCCCAGGCGTGGAGGCGTCGGGATCTGGATTTCTTCGAAGTCCAGCTTCTTGTACTGCTCTGCCTCGGCAGCCATTTCCTCGTAGCGTTCCAGACGCGCTTTGTTCTTCGCCTGGCGCGCCTTCGGCGAGGATCGTACCCACTCGAGCTCGTTCTTCAGACGCTTCTGCAGTTTCTGGTCCTTCTTGCCAGCAACCTCGAGGCGCTCGGCCTTCTTCTCCAGGTAGGTGGAGTAGTTGCCCTCGTATGGGTAGAGCTTGCCGCGGTCGACCTCACAGATCCACTCGGCCACGTTGTCCAGGAAGTAGCGGTCGTGGGTAATCGCCAGAACTGCGCCCGGGTAGGACTGCAGGTGCTTCTCCAGCCACAGGACGGACTCGGCGTCCAGGTGGTTCGTTGGCTCGTCGAGCAGCAGCAGGTCCGGTTCGGACAGCAGCAGCTTCGCCAGCGCGACGCGGCGGCGCTCACCACCGGAAAGCTTGGTCACCGGGCTATCGGACGGCGGGCAGCGCAGTGCTTCCATCGCCTGCTCAATCTTGGAATCGACCTCCCAGGCGTCAGCGGCGTCGAGCTCCTCCTGGAGTTTGCCCATTTCTTCCATGAGCTCGTCGGTGTAGTTCGTCGCCATCTCTTCAGCGATTTCTTCGAAGCGCTGCTTCTTCTCGAAGATGTCGCCGAGGCCCTCTTCGACGTTCTCTCGAACGGTCTTCTCCTCGTTCAGCGGTGGCTCCTGCAGGAGGATGCCGACCGTTGCGCCGGGATCCAGGAATGCTTCGCCGTTGTTTGGCTGGTCAATCCCCGCCATGATCTTGAGTAGCGAGGACTTACCTGCGCCGTTTGGCCCAACGACACCAATCTTGGCGCCGGGATAAAAGGCCATGGTGACATTGTCCAAAATGACCTTGTCACCGATGGCCCTGCGAACGTTTTTCATCGTGTAGATGAACTCAGCCACGTAAAAACCCCTTTAACTGAAGCGGACATACATCGTTTCACAGGGTACATCAGCGAAAGGTGAACGTGCGCTTTCCAGCGCCAAGCGGCGGCACCGTCGGAGTGCTAGAAGGGTGCGGGACCGTCGTCACTTTCAGTGCTGCTAGCGGCCGCACCTACCGCAACGGGCTCAAGCTCAGGCGACTGCGGTTGTGGTTCCGTAGCCGCCGCCGAGTCCGCCGACGACGCCGTCGCCTGCATCTTCATTTGCTCGAAGTAGAACTCGCGCTCCTCCTCCGTCATGAAGTCCACCGCCGTCTTGATCTTTACCGCAGGCTGACCTTCGAGTGTGTGGCCGTTCTCGGTGATCTTCCAGGAAGAAATTTGGTGCATGCCGAGCTCGAACGCGACCTTGTCGGCCTTAAGCACGGTGCGATAACGGTTGAGCTTCTCACCGGCGTCGTTAGTTTCCACCCAGGTCTCCGTGACTAACCTGCCGGAAACCATCACCGGCGCTCCGCGGAACAGTGAGGTGCGCGCGTTGATGGCGAGCTGGTTCCAGCACTCAACGTCGATGTAGAGCTGGTCCGTGTCCTCCCAAATGTCGCGGCCTTGGTTGTCTTGTTCACCTGTGCGCCGTCTGCGGGAGGATGCGATGCGCATCTTGCACACCGAGTTTCCCGACGCCGGGAACCACTTAAAGTACGGTGCTGCCGTCAGGTTTCCGCATACGGTGACGTTCATCTGGCTCATTGTTGTGTCCTTTCAATTGGTTGCTGAACTGGTACAACTCGGAGCTTTCCAGTGCAGAAACAGAAAAGAAAGGATGCGGCCTTGCAGCCTGTGGATTGATTTTTGGAATTCCACAGATCCCAGGGAATCGTCGATTAGCCCTTGTGCTGCGGGGTATCCGACGTGTACTGTGCGAGCATTTCGTTGTAGGCGCGCCACTCGGCGTCGTCAGTCTCGTCCGCGATGCGGTCAACCTCTGCGGTTTCTGCGCGGTCCTCGCGCCACCACAGGATGAACAGCACACCGAACACGATGACCAACGGGAACGAGCCCGACGCCCACGCGATACCGCCTCCGACCTTTTGATCCGCAAGCAGATCTGGCTCCCACGGCAGCAGCAGCGAGCGGTAGAACTCCTCACCCATCACAGTGTTGAGCTGCATGAGGTACACGCCCATGAAGAGGTGCACCGGCATGGAGATCCACAGCCACAGCAGGCGCGTCTTCGCGGTGACGCGGCCCTCGATGTAGTCCGGGCCGATGAGCTCCCAGAAGTAGAAGTAACCCGACACCAGGAACACCGCATTCATGATGACGTGGCCCGCGTGCTCCGAAATCATCAGTTCGTAGAGATCAGTGAACACGTACATGACGTAGAAGAACACCAGGAACTGCACCGCGGACACCGGCGGGTACGTCACGATGCGCAGGAACTTACTGCGCTGGAAGGACTCCGCCCACATCCGGGGGTTGAACTCGCCGGACGGGTAGGCGTCGATAATGAGCGACAGCGGCGCGCCCAGCACGAGGAACACCGGCACACCCATCGACAGAATCATGTGGACCGTCATGTGCGCCGAGTAGGACGCCGGCATGTGCAGCCCAATGCCGGAGCACATCGTGACTACGACGGTCGCGCACCCCAGCAGCCACCACGCCGTGCGCCCCTTCGACCACCCACTCACCCTGCGCGTCAGGTGCAGGTAGTAGACGGCCAGCAGGATCGCGATCACGCTGTAGAGCAGCTCGAAACGCCACAGTCCGACCCAGTTCGACCAGGTCAGTGGGTCCTCAAGATTGTAGCCCATCTGGATCTGCATCGGGGTGAGGTTCGGGTCTCGTGGCGGTGGCGGCGGAGTGCGTCCGAGCGTCACCGCGAGGCCAGTCACGGCGGCCATCACCAGCACTTCCACCGCGCCGAGCCGTACGAAAGCCCTGCGTTGCGACGGCCCCTCCGCCTCAAGCGCCGGAATCGTCCGCTCGCGGTGCGCGTACCCCATCAAACCAAGCAGCAGTATGCCAACCAGCTTGCCCACCAGCACCCAGCCGTAGGCGTAGCGGGTGATGTCGTCCAGGTGCACGCGGATCGCACCGTTAATCACGCCCGACACCGCCATCGCCACGAAGGCGAACAACGCGATGCGCGAGTATCGACGCACCGCCGGGGCCAAGTTCGGCCCCAACCTGAAACCGTGCGCCACCAGCGCCATCAGAGCGCCAACCCACACCAGCAGGAATACCAGGTGCCAGATGAAGGAGTTCGTGCCGAAGTCGTGATCGCCACCGGTCGCGGAGTGACCAGTCAGCGCCAGCGGCATAATCGCCAACAACGAGCCGATGAACAAAGCCACTTGCGACCACCAGCACGACACCCGGTACCCCGCCACGGCCACACACGCCGCGATTGCCGCGACAATCAGCCAGACGCGGGCGTCAGCAACCTTGTCCAGCGCCAAGGTCCAGGCGTCGACCTCAAACATCACGGTGCTCAGCGGCTGGCCTGAGACGTCGGAAAGCACCAGCGGCACCATCACCACTCCGATCAGCGCCAACCCCGCCGACGACGCCGCGCCAGTCCGCGACGCAATCACCCCGTCGACGGTCAGGCGCGCGCCGTTGAGATCCTGTCCCGTCTGCTTCGGCGGCAGCAACCACGCAGAGAAGAGGAAGGACCCGGCAGCCAGCGCGGCCAGTACCCACGCTGCGCCCCGCAGCGCCGGCAGGCCGAACGTCGTCAACGCCCCCGGATCCGGGATACCCAACGCCGCGAGCGAGGCGCCCGCGAACATCTCCGAAATCACCCCGGCGATGAGCGCCGCGACGAGCCCCGCCGCAAGATACAGCGGAAACGCCGCTTTCACCGCCGACTTTGAGGCAACCTGCGCATTTGACATGCTCACTACCCTACGTTCGAAATCTGCCTGTTCCCAAGTTTTTCGACGCCCACTTCTCCGCCTCCACGTCACTAGTGTGAGCAATAGCTTCTTGCTCAGCCCCACCAGGACTCGGACCTGTCGGGGACAGTTCACTTAAAAGAACGCTGCCATCCACCGTTCGCCGATTCCGCCCCGCGGACAACCTGCATGCAACACCATGTCCACGGCAACACGTTCACCAGCCGTTTGAGAAAACCAACCACTTAATCTGTCCGCCGCACGGACACTCACCCGGGGATGCCCCAACCCAGAAAACCTGTCCGCCCCGCGGACAACCGGCATGCCACACCATGTCCACGGCACTTCTCCCACCTCGCGGATTGGGCAGAACCAACCACTTGCCCTGACCGCCCCGCGGACACTCAACCGGTGAGACCGGATCGCCAAAGAACTGTCCGCCCCGCGGACACCCTGACCGCACTCTGTCCGCGGCAGCACGTTCATCAGCCGTTTGAGAAAACCAACCACTTAATCTGTCCGCCGCACGGACACTCACCCGGGGATGCCCCAACCCAGAAAACCTGTCCGCCCCGCGGACAACTGGCATGCCACACCATGTCCGCGGCACCTCTCCCACCTCGCGGATTGGGCAGAACCAACCACTTGCCCTGTCCGCCCCGCGGACACTCAACCGGTGAGACCGGATCGCCAAAGAACTGTCCGCCCCGCGGACACCCTGACCGCACTCTGTCCGCGGCAGCCCTCTCACCAGCAGCTCCAGAAAACCCACCACCAATAAGTGTCCGCCGCGCGGACACCCAACGCAGAGGGTCCGTCGCGAAAAACGCCACGGTGGATTTACGAGTCTGATTCAGCAGCGCGGCGCTGACGCTGTAGCTTCCCGTGTGCACGGGCGATGCGGTAGAAAGTCCGCAAGCTCGCGAGCTGCAACCCGCTGTCTTGCGCCTTCTGATAGATGGCGTCCGCGCTCAGGTCGGGGTGGGCGTCGAAAAGATCGAGGATCTGTTGTACATCTGAATCCGGAATACGTGGGATGTTTCGTTCGCGGTGAGGGATCGGGTTTTCTTTCTTGGGCCTCGGGTTGGCCTGGTAGTAGCGCCTCGAGCGCGAGATCCTCAAAATTTCACACGCACGGCGCATGGAGTGGCCGACGCTCATGAGCAGATCCAGGAACTCATTTTCTTGACGTACGCCCTCCTCGTACCGCTTCGTTTCCTCGGGACTTAGGATTCTTCCGCCGCGTCGGAGGTCTCGCCATTCTTCCTTGGCAGAGACCCCATAGCTTTTCCCAGGACATCGCTGGTGTCCTTCCAAAGCTTTACCTCTTTGCGCAGTCGAGCATTTTCTCGTTTCAGCGCCTCGTATTCTTTGCGTGGCATCGTTACTTCGTCGTTGCTCATGGTTTTCCTTTCGCTTGGGGCATAGCCAAGATACTGCCACACAGTTAAGGGCAAACCCCCAGGCGCTACGCTGTAGTGCATGGACACACGTGATCGGGATGCGTTGACGGCTGCCAAGTTGTATTACCGCTCGGAGCTGAGTCAGGCGGAGGTTGCTGCGGAGATGGGCTGCTCCCGTCCTACGGTGGCGAAGCTTCTGCAGCACGCGAAGGACCGTGGCTACGTCACCATCGAAGTACACGACCCGCAGGAGGCGGACGAGATCCTGATCGAGGATCTCACCTCCCGGTACGCGCTGGAGGGTGTGCGGATTGTTCACCCGGCGAACCCATCTGCAGCGATCATGGAGGATCTTGGGGTGGCTGGCGCACGCTACCTGGAGTCGATGCCGTTGGATGGCCTTTCGGTGGGGGTGTCCTGGGGAAAAACGCTGCTCAACATTGCGCGGAATCTACGACCGACGAACATGCGGGCGCGCCAGATTGTGCAGTTGAAAGGTGGGTCGTCGCGTTCCAACCTGGCCACGAATGACTTTGAGACGATCACCGGTTTCTGCACCGCGTTCAACGCGCCCGCGTTAACGCTCCCACTGCCTGTCATTTTTGAGCGAGTGGAAACCAAGGAGATCGTGGAGCAGGATTCCCACATCGCCGACGTACTGCAGCAGGGGCGAGAGACGGACGTGGCGGTGTTCACGGTGGGTTCTGTGCGAAAGCAGAGCTTGCTGATGAACCTGGGGTACCTGTCTGAGGAGATGTCGCGGGAGCTGCTCGGGGTTGCGGTGGGGGATGCTTGTTCGCGGTTCTACACGCGGGAGGGGGATGTGGCGTCGAAAAGAATTGATGATCTGACGGTGGGCATTGAGCTTGACGAGCTGCGGGCGAGGCCGCGTCGAGTGCTGGTAGCTGGGGGTTTGTATAAAGCTGAGGCGATTGAGACGGCGCTGTGGATGGGGCTGGCCAGTGATTTGGTGATTGATCAGCCGACGGCGGTTCGGGTGCTGGAGATCGCGAAGACCCGCTAATTGACGCCCCTTCTCCCCCATCTAGGGTGGATTGCACCCCCAATCAGAACATTTGCAAACTTCAATATTGCCATATGTTCCTAGCGGTCTTAGAGTGGACACCGAAAGGTCAATCAGATACTGCAAAAGGAGTTGCACATGTCCACCCCGACCGTCTCCACCCCGCACATCGTCCCAACCGGACCTATCGCTGAAACCGTCCTCATGCCGGGCGACCCACTGCGCGCGAAGTTCATCGCAGAGACCTACCTGGAAAACCCAGTCCAGTTCAACGCCGTGCGCAACATGCTCGGCTACACCGGCACCTACCAAGGCCACGAAGTTTCCGTGATGGGCTCCGGCATGGGCATTCCGTCCATCAGCCTCTACGCCTACGAGCTCATTCACTTCTTCGGCGTAAAGAAGCTCATCCGCGTCGGCTCCTGCGCATGCTTCCAGCCTGACATGAAGCTCTTCGACATCATCGTCGCCTCCTCCGCATCCACGGACTCGCACTTCATCGAGCAGTACGACCTGCCGGGCACCTACGCCCCGACCGCGTCCTGGAAGCTGCTCGAGGCAACCTACAAGGAGTCGCAGAAGCAGGGCGTCGACATCCATGTGGGCAACATCTTGTCCTCCGACGTTTTCTACAACTTCAAGGACGACGTCAACGACCGCTGGGCGAAGATGGGCGTGCTCGGCGTCGAGATGGAATCCGCCGGCCTCTACGCCGTCGCCGCCGAGGCAGGCGTTGACGCGATGGGTATCTTCACCGTGTCCGACGTCATCGGCTCCGGCGAGAAGGCCTCCGCTGAGGAGCGCCAGAACGCGTTTACCCAGATAATGGAGCTGGCACTTCCGCTGGCCGCCGTCTAAACCACAACCCGTCCCCACACGTTTGAAGGAACTCACCATGACATCTCAAACAGTTCAAAAGGCGCTCAGCCCGAAGCGGGCCGTGCCGATCATCCTGTTTACCTTCGTGTTCTCACTGATCATCGATAACGGTTTCAAGTTCATGACCGACTCGATGGGTGAGGCGCTCAACCTTTCCCTCAATGAGGTCAGCTTGCAGGCCTCGCTTGCTGGCGTGATCATCGGCATCGGCGCGGTGGTGTACGCGGCATTGGCTGACGTGGTGAGTATCCGCAAGCTGCTGATGGTCGGTATCACGCTGACGCTGGTCGGCTCGGTCATCGGCTACCTCGGCCAGAACGTGTGGGGGCTGGTGCTGGTCGGCCGCGTGGTGCAGACCACCGGCCTCGCCGCGGCGGAGACGCTCTACGTCATCTACGTGACCAAGCACCTCAGCGAGAAGGATCAGAAGACCTACTTGGGCTTTTCCACGTCTGCTTTCCAGGGCGCGACGCTCTTCGGCGCGCTGACCTCGGGCTACATCGCCACTCACATCTCGTGGACCGCGATGTTCCTGATCCCGCTCATCCTGATCTTCGCCGTCCCCGTCATCATGAAGACGGTCCCGGAGGAGGCCTCGCTGGAGTCGGGCCACGTCGACTGGCTGGGCTTGTTCCTCATCGCCGTGCTGGCCACGAGCGCCATCATGTTCATGCAGGCCTTCCAGTTCCTGTGGCTCATTCCGCTCGCGCTCATCGCGTTCATCGCGCACGTGAAGAAGGGCAAGCGCCCGCTGGTCAACCCGGAGTTCTTCCAGAACCGCGCCTACGTCACCGCCATCGTGCTCGTCGCGATTGTCTACTCGGTGCAGCTCGGCTACCTGGTGCTCTTCCCCGCAATGGCGAAGGCCGTCCACGGGCTCAGCGCTGACGACGCCTCCCTGCTGCTCATCCCGGGCTACACCGGCGCCGTCATCGTCGGCGCGCTCTCAGGCAAGATTGGCAAGTTCTTGCCGACGCGCCCCGCGATCTTCACCGCACTCGCCTCCATCACCATCGCGTTGCTGATCCTCGCAGTCGGGATGGAAGCCAGCCCGTGGGTCTTCATGCTTTCCTCCCTGCTCTTCGCCTGCGGTTTCGCCCTGCTGTACGCGCCACTGGTCGCAACGGCTATCGGCAACATCCCCGCTGCGAAGTCGGGTATCGCAATCGGTTTCTACAACCTCACAATCAACGTCGCCGTCCCGCTCGGCATCGCGTACAGCGCGAAGCTGGTGGATCTCGGCCTTGGGGTGCCAGGCTTCCTGCCACAAAACTCGGGCAGCTACCCCACCGTCATGCTCATCCTGGCAGTCATCGCAGTCGCCGGCACCGCGCTCTACGCAGCGCTCACCGCGCGCATGAAGCAACCGGCTTAACCTGCACACTTTCTACAACTCAAGGAGTTTTTCAACATGCTTACTCGCCAAAATGTCGCCCAGATGATCGACCACACGCTGCTCAAGCCGGAGGCCACCCACGAGGACGTCGCCAAGCTTATCGACGAAGCTTCGCACCTCGGCACGTTCTCCGTCTGCGTCTCCCCATCCATGCTGCCAATCGAGACCCCAGCTGACCTGAAGGTCGCAGTGGTGTGTGGCTTCCCATCCGGCGCAGTCCCAACTGAGGCAAAGGCCGCTGACGCCGCGCACAGCGTTGCAAACGGCGCGGACGAGGTTGACATGGTCATCAACCTGGGTGCCGCCAAGGAAGGCAAGTGGGACGTCGTACGCGACGACATCGCAGCAGTAAAGAAGGCCTGCGGCGACAAGCTGCTCAAGGTCATCATCGAGTCCGGCGTCCTCACCGACGACGAGATTGTCGCAGCGTGCAAGGCTTCCATGGAGGCCGGTGCCGACTTCGTGAAGACCTCGACGGGCTTCCACCCCGCTGGTGGCGCCTCCGCGCACGCGGTGAAACTGATGCGCGAGACCGTCGGCGACAAGCTCGGTGTAAAGGCTTCCGGTGGCATCCGCGACGCCGCCACCGCGAAGGAAATGATTGAGGCTGGCGCGTCCCGCCTGGGCCTGTCCAGCTCCGCTGCGGTGCTGGAAGGGTGGAACTAACAATGGCTACTGATCTTCGTGCACAGGCCGAGGCGTGGATCGCGCAAGATCCCGATCCCGCCACCCGCGAGGCATTAACCGCCGTCCTCGACGATGAGGCCGAGCTTGCAAAAGCCTTCGCTGGCCCGCTCCAGTTCGGCACCGCGGGGCTGCGCGGCGAGATTGGCTTCGGCGAGTCCCGCATGAACCAGGCCGTGGTCATGCGCGCCACCGCCGGGCTCATGGAATGGCTCAAGCAGCAGGTGGACACCCCTCGTGTGGTCATCGGGTGCGACGCCCGCCACGGCTCCGCCAAATTCGCGCAGGCCGCAGCTGAGGTTGTCGCCGGCGCGGGTGGGCACGCCATGCTGTTGCCGCTGGCCCAGCCGACCCCGCTGACTTCCTTCAGCGTGCGCACGCTCAACGCCGACGCCGGCATCATGGTCACCGCCTCCCACAACCCGAAGTGGGACAACGGCTACAAGGTCTACCTCGGCGGGCGCGTCGTCGACGCAGATAACGCCGCCGGCTGCCAGATCATCTCGCCTGCCGACGCCGAGATCGCCGCCTGCATCGCCGCCGCACCCGGCGCGACGGAGCTCCCACTGGACACGACCATCGAGCAGGTGGACACCCGCGAGGACTACGTCGCCGCCACCAGCGCGCTTAGCGACCTCGACGACACCCCACCGATCACGATCGTGCTCACACCAATGCACGGCGTCGGTGGCGAACTCGCACGCACCACCCTGGAGGCTGCGGGCTTTGGGGACGCAGTGGGCGTTGAGAAGCAGTGGAAGCCTGACCCTGACTTCCCCACCGTCGCCTTCCCCAACCCTGAAGAAGACGGTGCCCTCAATCTCGCAGTCGAGAAGGCGAACGAGGTCAACGCGGACGCCATCATCGCCCTCGACCCCGACGCCGACCGCTGCGCAGTCGCAGTCCCGGCGCGCACCACCCCGAGCGCGGGCACCCCGCTAGGCAACGGTTGGGTGAAGCTCTCCGGCGACGAAACCGGCGCGCTGATCGGCGAGTACGTGGCGTCGCGTGCGCAAGGCGGCTCGACGGCGTGCTCGATTGTTTCGGGCAGACTGCTCGGCAAGATCGCGGCAGCTCACGGGCTGGAACACGCGACTACGCTCACCGGATTCAAGTGGATCGGGCGCACCCCGCAGCTCGTGTTCGGCTACGAGGAAGCAATCGGCTACTGCGTCGACCCAGCGCACGCCCGAGACAAGGACGGCATGTCCGCCGCGGTGATCGTCGGCTCGATCGTGGCGCAGCTTAAGGCGCGCAACATGAGTGTGCTCGAGCAGTTCGACGCCCTGGCCAGCAAGTACGGACTGTACCGCACTCAGCCGCTGACCTTCCGCGTCGAAGACCTCTCCCTCATCAGCGACGCCATGCAGCGCCTCCGCGCGCACACTCCGACGGAGCTCGCCGGTTCTGAGGTTGTCGAGTACGTCGACCTCAACAACGGCTACGGCGCCACCCCAGGCACCAACGGCATCCTGATCCGCACCGCGGACAACGACCGCGTAGTCATCCGCCCGAGCGGCACCGAACCGAAACTGAAGTGCTACCTCGAGGTGGTCCTGCCAGTCGAAACAGGCGAGGCACCTGACTGGGCCGCCGCCGATGCCCGCCTGGCCACCATCAGCGACGCCACCCGCGCGCTGTGCGGAATCTAACTGCGCTATACTATCGAAGGCTTGGGAGCCGATTTATCGACGCCCAGCTCAGCCTCCATAGCTCAGTGGATTAGAGCAACCGGCTTCTACCCGGTGTGTCGCGGGTTCGAATCCTGCTGGGGGCGCTTTTCGTTTACCCCCGCTGCCTGACGTTTTGCCTGGTGGTGGGGGTGTTTTTGCTGGTATGGTGGGTTTGAAGAAAGGACCCACAATGAGATTCACACTCCTTGGAGCCGGAACCGGCATCATCACCACCCTTGCAGGCGCCAACCCTCTTTTCGGTCTCGCCTTCCTTGCCGTCGGTTACGGCATCGACAAGAACAAAAAGAAGGCATAGCCGTGCAGCCCATCATTATCGATGAGTAGACCGGCCGCGCCTATGGCGCGTTCCGGAATGTGCCGAGCACTGTGGCGTCTCCCCTGTCACGTGGCGCGCCAGCCGCCCAGGCAGCCCCGTAAAGAACAGCCCTCAAGCAAAACAACTTCACTCGTAGCACACTCGTATGTGCTGGTAGGATAGCGGTCCATTAGGTTCGAGTACCGTTGGGTTCCTGAAGCCT
The DNA here is from genome assembly GCF_033877495.1 of Corynebacterium sp. UMB2355A. Taxonomy (NCBI): domain Bacteria; kingdom Bacillati; phylum Actinomycetota; class Actinomycetes; order Mycobacteriales; family Corynebacteriaceae; genus Corynebacterium; species Corynebacterium sp. UMB2355A. The sequence continues at coordinate 733,511 of NZ_CP138855.1, forward strand.
CTCTAAAGTTGGTGATCACTATGTCCAATATTCTTGACGCCGGCCAGTATGTGACCGAACTCATCCCCGGCGTCGACAAGATGAAGCTTTATAAAATCTGCTTCTTTTCCCAAGGCTGGCACCTTGCTTGGACCGGACTGCCACTATTCGAGGAAGAGCTGCAAGCTTGGGCAAAAGGACCCGTCCCCTATGACCTCCGCCGCAGTACAGAAAACGTCGCGCGTGGCTGGGAGGTCCCACACGTTCCTGGTGGGAATTCTTCGGCACTTTCGCCATTTGCCCGAGCAACGATTGAAAGCGTTGTGAATTTCTACGGTTCGCTGACATCCGCGGAGTTGTCAGACATGAGCCACGGTCGAGCTTGGCAGGAAGCACGCAGCAACGCGGTCGGGGGCACGCATTGTAGCAGCGCTTTGAGCATGACCACGATGCGCGAAGAGTTCACGGAGTTGCTCCAGTCAGGACATTCTGTCCCAGACTCGCCTTCCCTGCCAGACGTGGATCACCTTCCTAGCTTCGATCATCTGCTTGCCACTGCACATGAAGTCGAAGCGGAATGGCACAACGCCCTTTCACTCCTCGCGGACCGGTAATCAACGCAATTGTCTGACCACAGTGAAGCTTCCAGAGAGCAGCTTTTAGCTCAAATGCTCGTGGAGTTGGCGTGCGCAGTGAATCAAGGCTGCGGGGATCGTGTAAACGCGAACGGAGAACCGGAGAGTTATCTTGGATTTACTGTGGACCGGGCTTCTTTGGAAAGTGCAGTTTACGCCCCGTTCCAGTTATTCAGCGGCCAGCCCCGGTACGCCTCGGTGTTTGATAGAGGAGCCGCGCTGACCGTCCATATAGCCAATAACCATCCGTTTGCCGATGGCAACAAGCGCACCGCACTTATCGTTGGGCTCACTTATCTGCGCTTGTTTTCGGTTCATGTCCGAGAGCCAGAGGGCAAGGGACCTGATTTAGCCGCAGGCGAAGAAGGCGCCCGACTGATGGAGTACATCGTTACACATGCCGCGGATTTGGATTCGGTCATCGCACACACCAGCCGCGCATTTCAGCGCTGGGCCGACATTGATGGTCTAGCGCGACGCTGCCGACAAAAATAGCATCGCCCCCGATGTACCATGGCGCCATGTCCGTCTCTATTTCTTCCGCTCAGGCCCTCGAGTTGCTGGCCGCAGCGCATGAAACCGAGGAACGCACCCGGGAAAAGCCGGCCGTTCCTTGGGGGTGGATCTTGTGCGCGGCGGTCTGCTTCGGGGTGAGCCTGCCGCTGATCTTTGTTCTCGACCAGTTTTGGCCGTTCCTCCTGTTCTTGCCTTGTATCGGGTGCATCATTGTTATCGAGCGCCGCAGGTCAAACGGAGTGCGCTCCAGCATCCGACAGCCGGTCAAAGAGGACCCCAAAATGTCGTTGCTTCCCTTCGGCGTGTACTTCCTCTGCATATCGCTCTTGCAGGTCGCGCCGCTCCAGAACAAGGTATTTTCCGGTCTGCTCGGTGCGTTCGCGACCGTCGTTTTCGTCGTTACGTACGTGAGAAGCTGGAGGAACAATGCCTGACATTTTGTTGCAACCCTCGTGCTTGAGTATCTGTGCCGCGCTCTTTGCGGCCGAGGCCACCACCAGCGACGTCGGCGCCGCGGAGAACAAGGAGATGCACCCCAAGCGGCTGCGCACCCTCACCCAGCTAGATAGCGACGCCTACCTCACAGCCATCGACGCACTCAAAGAAGCCGGCTACGTGTCCCTGTTTACGGACCGCAAGGCGAACCCAGACAAAAACGTGGACTGGGTCACCCTGACCGCGGCTGGAGCCCGCGCGTACCAGGATTGTGTGGAGGAGTTGCGCTCGATTGCGGAGTCGGGCGTTCGGGTACCCTGAGGTGCATGACGTTTCCCTCCCCAACTACTGATTCTTTCGCGCTAATTACCGGCGCTTCGCAGGGCATCGGTGAGGCGGTTGCCCGCCAACTTGCTGCTGCTGGCTATAACGTGCTGCTGGTGGCGCGTCGAGAAGCGGTGCTGATGCAGCTTGCCAAGGAGCTGGCACAAGCGCATGGCATCAACGCCGAAGTCTTCGCGGCGGACCTGTCGAAGGAGCGCGACGTGACCGCGCTGCTGGACTACATCGGACAGAAAAAGATCACCATCTGCGTGAACTCCGCCGGTATCGCCTCCTTCGGACCGTTTATGAAGCAGGACTGGACCTATGAGACGGACCAGTTCAACCTCAACGCCACGGCGGTGTTCCGCATCACGAAGGCTGTATTGGACCAAATGGTGCCGCGCGGCGAGGGTGCGCTGTGCAACGTTGGTTCGGCAGCGGGCAACACGCCGATCCCGAACAATGCCACGTATGTGTTTACGAAGGCGGGCGTCAATACGTTTACGGAGGCGCTGCACTACGAGCTCAAGGACAGCGGCGTGCACTGCACCCTGCTCGCGCCGGGGCCGGTGCGAGAGGCAGAAGTTCCTGAGGAGGAGCAGTCGATCGTGGATAAGGTCGTGCCGGACTTCCTCTGGACCACGTACGAGTCCTGCGCAAAGGACACCATCAGCGCGATGCGCAGCAACAAGCGCCGCGTGGTGCCCGGCCCGCTTTCCAAGGTGATGGATTTCGTATCGACGTACGCTCCGCGCGGCGCCCTCGCCCCAATCATGGGGCGGTTCTATGCACAGATGGGAGAAGAGTAAATGGATGTCCCTGCAAAAAACGACCGCATCGTGTGGGTCGACCTGGAGATGACGGGCCTGGATACGTCCCGCCACGTCATCGTGGAGGTCGCAGCGCTCGTCACCGATGCCCAGCTTGAGATTCTCGACGACGGCCTGGACCTGGTGGTCCACGCTACTGAGGATGAGCTCGCGGAGATGGACGACTTCGTCCTGAACATGCACACTGAGAACGGACTTCTCGACGAGATCCGTTCCTCCTCCGTGTCCATCAAGGAGGCGGAGGACGCGGTCCTCGCGCTCATTGAGAAGCACTGCGATCCGGACCACCCGGCGCCACTCGCCGGCAACTCCATCGCCACAGACCGTTCCTTCATCCGGGAACAGATGCCACGTCTCGACGCCGCTCTGCACTACCGCATGATCGACGTCTCCACCATCAAGGAGCTTTCACGCCGCTGGTTCCCGCGCGCTTACTACAACCAGCCCGAGAAGGGGCTGGCACACCGCGCGCTCGCCGACATCGTGGAGTCCATCCAGGAGCTCGACTACTACCGCCGTTCCGTATTCACACCGGCCCCGGGCCCAGATTCCGAGCAAGCAGCCGACGCCGCAGCCGCCGCACACGCCCACTACCAGCGGTTTTTGCAATCCTAGGCTTTCATTGTAAAGTAGTTCCCGCTGTTGAAAAACAGCGATGGTGGCTGTAGTTCAGCTGGTAGAGCACCAGGTTGTGATCCTGGGTGTCGCGGGTTCGAGCCCCGTCAGCCACCCCGAGAGTGCCCCGTGGCCTGTATAAACAGGTTGCGGGGCACATTGCTTTCGACGGCAGGTACGTTAAGCCAAGAATTGTTCCCGGAGCTTTCGATGAGCGGGGAACGTTCTTCATGGACAGGCGTCGAGACCTGGGAAAACACATGTGCTAGTCGACCGAAATGGGCCTGAAACCCAAAAAAGTTCCCGGGCTCAGTGGTGATTTTCGCCTTACTACCCATGAAGATAGTTGGAAGGAAGTTGAGTGATATTCATGACTGGTTCAAGTTATCGATCAAGAGTATTTGGATATAATTTTAGTCGGATCGTACTTATCTTCGCAGTACTCTTATTGTGTGTCTACTTCTTGACCAGAAGAGATCAAACCGCCTTTATCACATGCGGTCTTTTAGTGTCTCTGGCAATTTTCTTTAATGTCGGGGTGTTGCTGAATGATGAAATCCTTCGGATTTCAGTTCTTGGCATTCCAGTTAGCAACGTTCGTTTGGAATCTCTGAAGGGGGCGGAGATCCTTCCCTCGGGCCCCATACTCGAATCCCAAACGTTTGGGGTTCACTTCCTGGATGGCACTATTTCATTCCATGCCGGTTCTGCAAATATCCTCCTACACCGCAATATCGGAAGACCCATTCGCTTGACGGTTAAAGACCCAGAGGAATTTTTACACCTCCTAGCGGAGAACTCCGCTATTCGACCCGCTTCTCACAGTTAAGCCCCCGGTGCCGACACAACTGGCAACCAAAAGCATACCTCGAAGAGCTACTCACTCAAGCATCACCCGATCTGACGCGTCAGATGCTCGGTGATTTCATCAACCAAATTCTATCTTCCCAAGACGATACTGTCGGCAGCGCTGACTACGGCACCACCAGCGACAACCGCGTCAACCACCGCAACGGCTACCGCCACCGACTACTGGATACACGGGTCAGCACCGTCGATGTGGCTATCCCGAAACTACGCCACGGTTCCTTCTTATCTGACTGGCTGTTAGAACGACGAACCTGTAGCGAACGTACCATGTAGATAAGCCTCTGGGCACTAAAGTACTCAGAGGTACTATGCAGTTGGTATGGACTGCGGAAGCTGCATTGACTGTCAGTAGCGCGAATACGAGGAGTAAAACATGGTAGACAATTGGAACATAACGTCTTTTGCCTATTACATGAATTCGCTTTTAAAGCGGTATTTTGCTCAAGAAAACCTCATTTCTTCCGGAGCTGTCGAGCTACGGGCAGCTTGGAGAACGGCTCAGTACGTCTACTGCGTATTCTCAGTAATGTCCACGAAAGGACTTGCGTATGTTGGCATGGAAATGCCCCCAATACCGAGTACTGGGGGAGTCTCATCGGAAGAAGATACTGCTGTCAAGGCCTGGGCAGATCAGCTTGCCGGTGATCCATTCGCCGGGGATTTAGACTACGGTTGCGGAGATAAAATAAAATGGCTCGGAACCGTTAGCGACAACACGCCTCAACGCTTTATAGAATTGAGGAGAGCGAAGGCAGACAAAAAGATGGGCACAGAGCTTTATATTCCACGAACCGGCCACGGTTAATCATTTACCCCCTGCCTCACCGCGCCTATTTTAATCTATGTTTTTCTCCATATTGAACCACTGGGGAACCACGTCGCTGCCATCATTGGACTCACGTAGCGGGAACATTGTCTTCACTCCACGTGGCTCTAGTCCTCCAGGGACCCACACTGTAGTTTCTATTACTGCTCGAAGTTCAAATGATCTTCCAGTTCCAACCTTTTTCCATCATTAGTGCGGACAGCCTCATAGATAGGAGTTTCATAGATACGGTCGGTACCTTCCATCCTCGCTTCGCAGAGCCCTTTAAAGTACTTGTTTATCGTATATAGGTTCCAAATTCCGTGCTTATGCCTGATCTTGTCATAGCCCCAAGGACCCCCTTTTCCCCTTTTAGCATCCGGGGTGTACCAACCGCGTCGTAGTACCACAGGGGTCCCGCACCTGTCCCGAGTAGACAGCACCACGTCATCAGTGTAGTCATTACCTCCAGCGATTCCGCTGCCTTGTAGGGTAGGTGCATCTTGTTCGAGTCCTGCTCGGGAACTTTTTCTAACAGACCGACTTAAGCGTTCGGGTCCTTTGAACCGCCGGAGCGCTGCTCCCAGTCCAGGTTCCAGTAGCCAAGGCCGTCGTAGCCGTTGAGGGTGCCACCGTTCGTATTCTTCACAACGACCGGATCGCCCCGCTTCACGGTCTCTTGGAACCACTGCGCGTCCGCATACGTAGCGTTGACGCAGCCGTGCGACTGGTTCGTGGCCCCCATCGCCCATACCGCCCACGGTGCGGAGTGGACGTAGATGCCCGAGTAGGACAGCTGGGTGGCGTAGTCGACCGGGGTGACGTAGCCGCCCTGCCCCAGCCCGAGGCCGAAGGTGCGGGAGTCCATCACGAGTGAGGTGTGCTCGTCACCGACGACGTAGGTGCCGTTCGGCGTGTCGTACTGGAAGTCAGTACCAAGCGAGACCGGGAACGAGCGGATCTGCTCACCGTTTTGGTAGACACGCAACACCTTTTCATTGTTGTCGATGACGGTTTTCACCTCATCGCCGATTTCAAAGGTGGTTTCGTTGTCCTGCGCACCGTAAACACCGCCGCCGAGGTCCTTGCCGTAGAGGTCGGCCGTCACCTTTACCGTGGTGCCGGGCTCCCAGAACTCTTTCGGGCGCCAACGCAGCTCGTATGGGTCCAGCCAGAAGAAGCCACCCTCGGTGTCGTTCGAAGTCTCAATATCGATGAGTTCCTCGAGCACCTTCGTGTCCTGGATGGGGACGTCGAAACGGAAGGTGATTGCCTGCGCAACACCGACCGTCGAACCCTCCAGCGGGCCCATGTAGACGTTCGTGGTTGCCGCCGGAACGACCGTGGAGAAGCTCACGGTCTTCTTCTGGCCAGCCTTATCCTTCGCCACGATGGTGTAGTAGCGGCCGTATCCGAGCGGTTCGGTGACTTCCCATTCGGTGTGGTCGTCATTGAAGGACGATTCGATAACTTTGCCGTCCTCATTCGTCATCTCGACTTCTTCGAGTCCGGCTTCAGACTTCACCGTGATCGGGTCGAGGGGTTCGACGTCGGTCTCCTCATCTTTCACCGAAAACGCCGGCGGCTCAGGCTTGACGGTCGTCTGACCAGTGGTTTCCGCCACCTGATTGATGCCCTGACCCGCGTCTGACGAGCACCCAACCACACCCACCGCCAACACAGCGACGAGACCAACACCCATGAGAGACCGGCGCATGTTTGTCACGTTTCTCGCTTCCTCACAACACCCGAAGTTTTAGCAACCAACAACACTATCGCCCCAGCGCAACGAAACGCTACTTTACAGCGACCCGAAACGATAACCGTTCCATAACGATCGAAAATAACCACGCTGACCTGGCGATTTTACACCTTGCAAACCTTAGTGTTACTGTATTCAACGTTGCCAACGAGGACAGCCTCCAAGACAACAAGCGCCATTAGCTCAATTGGCAGAGCAACTGACTCTTAATCAGTGGGTTCGGGGTTCGATTCCCTGATGGCGCACCACCTTAACCCCCTGACCAGCGGGAACAGTACCGTAGGCCAGGGGCTTTTCGTATCTTAACCCAAATCCCCCATAAATTCCCCCATACTTTGAAACGCCCCGAGCAGGCGCGCCACCGGCTAGGCTATCGGCATGACTGTCGCTTGCATCCTTGTTGATATCCAAAATGACTTCTGCCCCGGCGGCTCCCTCGGCACCGCGAAGGGTGATCTCGTCGCCGAAGGCGTGCGCACACTGCTCGAAGAACACAGAGACGACTACGACTTCGTGCTCGCCACGCAGGACTGGCACATCGACCCTGGCACCCACTTCTCGCAGGACCCGGATTTTGTGGATACGTGGCCAGTCCACTGCGTTGCTGACACCGATGGCGCACAGCTGCGCGCGCCGCTGGCGTCGATAAGTATTGACAAGTACTTCCGGAAGGGGCACTACACCGCCGCGTACTCCGGCTTTGAGGGCGTCACTGACGGCGATGTGCTGCTCGGCGATTGGCTGCGCGAGAACGACGTCACCGCCGTCGATGTGTGCGGCATCGCTACGGACCACTGCGTGCGCGCCACGGTGCTTGATGCCCGCAAGGAGGGTTTCGACGTCCGCGTCCTCGCCGACCTGTGCTCCCCCGTCGACGAGGAGCGTGGCCAGGCGGCGCTGCGTGAGATGGAAGAGGCCGGGGCGACGATTGTCGCCAAGTAGCAGAAAACCCCGCTCCTCCAGCGTGGAGGGCGGGGTTTGATTGTGAACTAGCGCTGAGAGAGCAGCTCCTGCAGCTTCTTCAGCTCGCTCTTGCGCTTGCGGCTGTTAAACACCTTGATGCCAACAAGTGCTGCGACACCAACGCCGATACCAATCAGGACCTTCTGGACGGTCTCATCCTGCAGCCAGTTAGCAGCTTCGCTCTTCGCGCTGTCTGCAAGGTTGGATGGCTGAGCGCGGTCTGCGAGCTCATCGAGGGTGCTAGCGAGCTTCGAGCGGGTCTCTGCAAGGCTGCGCTCAATGTCATGAATATCTCGTGCCACGATCTACATACTCCTAGATGTGTTAACTATTTACAGAACTTCCAACCAATCTAGTGTAAAACGGGGAATTATGACTGACAACATTCGACTCGAACAAGGCGACACCGCCCCCGCATTCACCCTGACCAGCGACAAAGGCGAAACCGCTTCGCTTGCAGACTTCGCCGGCAAGCGCGTTATTGTCTACTTCTACCCACGCGCCAACACCCCGGGCTGCACCAAGGAAGCTTGCGACTTCACCGAGCACCTCGAAGTGTTTAACGACGCCAACATCGCTGTCGTCGGCATCAGCCCCGATAAGCCAGAAAAGCTGGCGAAGTTCCGCGAAGACCACGATCTGAAGATCACCCTGCTTTCCGATCCGTCCAAGGAAACCATGACCGCCTACGGCGCATTCGGCGAGAAGAACAACTACGGTCGTATCGTGCAGGGCGTCATCCGCTCCACCATTCTCGTTGGCGCCGACGGCAAGGTTGAGCAGGCACAGTACAACGTTCGTGCAACCGGCCACGTCGAGCGCATCCTGCGCGACTGGGACCTGAATGCAACCACCGGCGCATAAGATGATATCTTTGGCGCCGTGGATAAGAATACGACGCCAAACCAAGACCCCTACCTCAAAGACGAGTACAACCCCGACCGCCCTGCCGAGCCCAAGAAGCAGCGCGCAGTCATCGCGACCATCGCGATCGCGGCCTTGGTCGCCCTCGGCGGCTGGCTCATCTACGGGCCGGAGCAGGACGAAGCACCCACCCAGTCGACGGACGGCTCCGTCCAGTTCCCGATCGACGCGCCGTAGTTTTGCGGCTTCCGCTACTCAGCTTTTGGCTTAAGGGACATTTTGTGTGTATAAATCTATCTGGTTTCCCGGGATGACCTCGGCCAACAACCAGATATGGTTTTCAAAACAGTTCCATTCGCCCGTTTTGAGAAATCAACACCGAATGACGTCTGGTGTGTGGTCTGGAGTCTGCGGGTAGCGCAGGGACCCGCGGCATCGAGGGCTCTAGGGGACTAGAATCAGCCGCCTGTGCGTTGGGCGGTCGCATATAGCCAGGGGGACGAGCAAAGCCCTTGACGTGCACGATTCTGGTCGCATCGAGGTATCGGGGGTTCCGGTCGACCTCATTGCGTCGACCAACCCAGGTCAGCGCGATTTGGATGGTTTTGGGGCTATTTTGCCGATTTTGCGCTGACCTGCGTTGGTAAACCGGAGTAGGTCGACCGGAAGAGGTCAACGGGAAGAGGTCGACGGACCGAAAGAATTCGATACCAGCATTGATCATCAGTGGAACCCCAGCTTAGGCGTGAGAAAAGGGTGGGCTGGACGCAGTTAGTTACACACAAAATGTCCCTTAAGCCCAGCTTTTGGCTTTTGCGGCGCGCACAAAAGAACCTCCGACACTGCGTCATTTGCAATCCCGGAGGCTCTTTCCTCTTGTGCGCCCGGTGAGACTTGAACTCACACGTCAAAGACACTGGAACCTAAATCCAGCGCGTCTGCCAATTCCGCCACGGGCGCATAAAGCGCCTTTCATCCTACACACTGCACAAGTGGGCACAAACTAGCAGGAAGGACCGGGGCTGCTGCTACCAGGTTGGGGGAGGTGTCCGCTGCGCGGACACGCGATCTGCTCCACCTGTCAGCGGCAAGACATCAAATGTTTCCGCCCCGCGGACAACCAACCCCCTTTTCATCTTCCGCCGAGCGGACACAGGATCCCCTCTATCTGTCCGCGGCAACACGTCTACCAGCTCCATCCTTCCGGGAACGCATCAGGGGTGTCCGCCTCGCGGACACACGCAACCGCAGAACAAGTATCGGGGCCGCAAAACTTGTCGGAGGGGGCGTCGATAAGTGTTGTTGCTAGACTGAAGCACTGTGAGCGAGCAAAACAGTTTCCCAGGTGAAGAGGGCGCGCCGAAGCGTCGGCACGTTCGGGTTCGCGCATGGCACGTCGTGTTGCTCATCGCCGCGGTGATTACGTGCTGTCTGCTGGCGTACTGGCAGTGGACTCGCTACCAGTCCGGGACGGGGACGTTCCAGAACCTGGGGTATGCGTTGCAGTGGCCGTTCTTCGGTGCGTTTTTCGTCTACGCCTACAAGGCGGGGTTAAAGATGGAGAACGAAAAGATTGATGCGCTGAACGCATCGGGGTCGATGGATGAGCTCTACGAGGCGGACCTTGCACGCTACGGTGCGGACGGCAGCCGTGATCCGGTGGAGATTGATGAGGATTTCCTGCCGGAGCGCCCTACTCTCGATGTGGAAGAATACAACTCGATGCTCGCACCACGCCGTCGTGGTTCGACGGAACCAAACAGCGAGCCGAAGAGTGAACCGAACAGAAAGTGAGAGGCCTGAAAGCATGACCCAGCCGCAGCCAAACGCAGCAGCACCCAAGATTCACCCGGAGCGTCAGCGCCGAGTAAAGCAAGCGCTCACGGCGTTCTCTGTCGCAGCGTGGACAACGGGCATCCTGCTGCTGCTCCTATGCGCGCGCATGATCATGCAGTACCTCCTACACATGGACGTGTCCATGCTGGAGTGGGTGGCGCGCGTGCATGGGCTGGCGTACATCCTGTTCCTGGTCACGTCGCTGAACCTGGGGCTGAAGGCCCGTTGGGCTGCGCAGACGTGGGCGGTGACCGCGATTTCTGGCGTCGTCCCCTTCTTGTCTTTCTGGGTGGAGGCGAAGCGCCGCAAGGAGGTCACGCGCACGTTCCAGCTACGCTAGCTGCCCACGCTAGCTACAAAGCGCCGCGATGCGCGGTGCCAGCGCCCGCAACGCCGTCCCACGGTGTGAGCGGGCGTTTTTCTCTTCCGGTGTGAGCTGCGCTGACGAGCGGCCGGGGGTGTCGGCTGGTTGGAAGATCGGGTCGTAGCCGAAGCCGTGCTCGCCCTTCGGCGCTTCGAGCAGGCTACCCTCCCAGCGGCCCTCGGCGGTGAACTCCTCGCCCTGCGGGGTCACGAGCGCGCAGCAAGACACGAACGCCGCGTCACGCTGAGCGATGTCCGCCATCTGCGCGAGCAACAAGTTGTTGTTCGCGGTGTCGGTGTCTACGGCGCCGTGTGGCCCGGTATGCCCGGACCAGCGGGCGGAGAGCACGCCGGGCATCCCGTTGAGCGCGGCGACGGCCAGGCCGGAATCGTCCGCCACGCACGGCAGCCCGGTGGCTGCTACCCCGGCGCGCGCCTTGATCAGTGCGTTCTCCTCAAACGTCAGCCCGTCTTCTTTCGGCTCCGGGTACGGCTCCACGTCGCCGAGGGCGACGAGTTCCACGCCGTCGATGCCGCAGTCGTCGAGTACCTGCTGGAGTTCTTTGAGCTTCTTTGCGTTATTAGACGCAACCAGCACCCTTACCGTCATGCCAGCGCGGCTTTCTGCGCCTGGATGAGCTCGTTCAAGCCCTTTTGTGCCACGTCGAGCATCTGGTTGAGCTCCTCGCGGCCGAACAGGCCGTGCTCGCCGGTGCCCTGGATTTCGACGAAGTTATCGCCCTCCTGCATGACTACGTTGAGGTCAACTTCAGCGCGGGAGTCTTCTTCGTACGGCAGGTCGAGGCAGACGCGGCCGTCGATAATCCCTACGGAGACTGCGGCGACTGGCGCGAGCAGCGGCTCACCCGGTACGACGCCGCGTTCTTTGAGGACGGAGATGGCGTCCGCAAGCGCGACGTACGCGCCGGTGATGGAGGCGGTGCGGGTGCCGCCGTCGGCTTGGAGGACGTCGCAGTCGAGCTGGATCGTGTTCTCCCCCAGCTGGCGCAGGTCCACCGCGGCGCGCAGCGAACGCCCGACCAGGCGGGAGATTTCGTGGGTGCGGCCCTTCACCTTGCCGCGCATCGATTCGCGTGGCATGCGCTCGTGGGTTGCGGCCGGGAGCATGGAGTATTCGGCGGTCAGCCAACCTTCGCCGGAATCCTTCTTGAAGCGCGGCACGCCTTCCTCGATGGAGGCGGTGCACATGACGCGGGTGTTGCCGAACTCTACAAGGACGCTACCTGCCGGGTTCGAGGTAAACGAGCGGGTGATACGCACCGGGCGCATTTCGTCGAGCGCGCGCCCGTCTGCGCGCAGAAAATCAGAAGTTGTCATGCCCTCCAGGGTAACGCACTACGTTACAGCTCGAAGCAGGCGCCGGGCTCGCCGAGCACCGTCGGCCCGCCGAACTCGCGCGCAGCGGCCTCAAGCGTGGCCTGCTGGTCCGCCCACGGCTGGATGTGCACAACCACGAGCTTTTTGACGCCCGCTTCGCGCGCAATCCGCCCCGCTTCTTCACCAGACAGGTGCATGCCGGGCGCCATCCCCTCGGATGTCGGACCCCAGGCGGCCTCGCAGAGGAAGAGATCCGCGTCGCGGGCCGCCTCGACTAGGTTAGGCGTGACCCCGCTATCGCCCGAGTAGACCAGCGTCGCGCCGGTCTTCTTGCACGTGACCCGCAGCGCGTGCGATTCCTGCGCCGGGTGATCCACCGGGAACGGGGTGACCTGCACGCCATCTATCTCAACCGGGGTGCGAGGGCTCCACGTGTGTACGTCAAAGGTGTCACTGATGTCGTCGACCTCGTCGGCGGTGTTCGCAGCCATGCGGCCAAAGTGCGTCGCAGCGTGGCCTGGGCCGTACAGCTTATGCGCGCTCTCCGCGGGCTTCTCCGGGTGGTAGCGTCGCCATACCAGCAGCGAGGGCACGTCAGAGCAGTGATCCGCGTGCAGGTGCGAAAAAATCAGGTGCGCGTTGGAAGGATCCATTTCCTCGCGCGTCTGCATCGCAGCCAATGCGCCTGGCCCAAAGTCCATCAGTATGTCCGGGTTGCCCGGAGTACTGATCACATAGGACGAGCCGGGATTACCGGGGGCGCCTAAACTCCCTGAACACCCGAGAATGGTCAACTTCATGGAATTACTGTGCCATGAAAACTACGCAATTTCTAACGTTTCCACTAAAAACGCTCAGTTTTGTAGCCATGTCAGTAAAAACCGGCAGCTGTGGCCTAGCTCATGGGGTGGTTTACGGCGTGCACCATCGGCCCAAGGAAGCGCGTCGCGAGGGAGTCAAACACTGCCGGGTCGCCGGTGGATTCAAAGGTTCGCGTTGGTTCCACCTCGGGATCAGCCAGCAAGTCGCGCTCAGTGAGGATGCGGAGCACGTCCTTCGCAGTCTCCTCCGCGGAGGACACGAGTGTGACGTCGTCCCCCACTGCAAGCTGCACGATGCCAGAGAGGAGCGGATAGTGGGTGCAGCCCAGCACCAGCGTATCGACGCCCGCTTCGCGCTGCGGCGCCAAGTACTCCTTGGCAATGCTGAGGATCTCCGGGCCTGATGTCACGCCTCGCTCCACGAACTCGACGAACCGCGGGCAGGCGGTGGCCGTCACCTCCAAATTTGAGTTGAGCGCGAACAGGTCCTGGTATGCCCCGGAGGTGATGGTGCCCTGCGTGCCGATCACACCAATTTTGTTATTTCGCGTCGTCGCGATTGCGCGCCGCACTGCCGGCTGGATGACCTCGACGACGGGGATGTCGTAGCGCTCGCGGGCGTCGTGCAAGAATGCGGAAGTGGCCGTGTTGCAGGCGATGACCAGCATCTTGCAGCCGCGGGCGACGAGTTCGTCGGCGATACGCATCGCGTGTTGGCGCACCTGCGCAATCGGTTGTGGCCCGTACGGGCTGTTCGCGGTATCGCCGATGTAGATCATCGACTCGTTGGGCAGCTGGTCGATGACGGCGCGGGCTACCGTCAGTCCGCCCACGCCAGAGTCGAAAAGACCGATAGGAGCATTGTTCTCGAGCGTTTTCACGTCACATCATCCTAGCCCATAGGGCTGATTCGGATTCTTGCGCTGTTTCTTCTGCGCTTTCTTCATCGCGAGCTCCGGCGGGTCGTCCGAGGTGATAATCATGCCTGCCGCCATGCCGCCAATCGCTCCAAAGAGGTGGGCCTGCCAGCTGACACCTTCGACCAGTGGGAGCACGCCCCACATCAGGCCCGAGTACGTAAACCCGAGGATGACACCAAGCAACACCTGGCCCGCCGACCGGTTGAAGAAGCCGCGCACCAGCAGGTACGCCAGCCAGCCGTAGACCAGGCCCGAGGCACCAATGTGGTTCGTGCCGATCCCACCGAACAACCAGGTTCCGATGCCGCCGATCAGCACCACAAAGGCCGTGACCTCCCAGAACACTCGCTTACCGGAGTACCCCACCAAGAACGCGAAGAGCGCCCCCAATCCGGTGTTGCCGATCAAGTGGTCCAGGTCAGCGTGCAGCAGCGGCGAGGTGAAGATGTGCCAGATACTGGTCAGGTCCAGCGGGTGCACGCCGAGGCCGTTAAGCGCCCCGCCGAACACTGCCATGTTCAGGATGTGCACGGCCCAGATAATCACGATGTATCCAAGGGCAAACAGCAGCCCGGTTCTGCGCTGCTGCTTGAACTTGCTCTTGCGCCGCGCGGTGGGGTCCATCGCTGGGTCGACGCCGAACGCGGCAAGCTGCTGGTCCGGGTGCGAGAACGGCCGGTCGAAGGGCTTGCCGTAACCCGGCTGCCCAGTCTGGCCGTAGCCCCAGCCTGGCCTCGGTGCGTGTGGAGGTTGCGTCATATGCCTATTCGCCCATCATCGCCTGCAGCAGCGACTCCTGACAGAACGCCAACCACTCGATGAGCTGCGCGCGCTGCTGCTCGGCGGCTTCGCCACCGCGGTCGTCGGCCGAGACGTACAGGCGCATATCGTTGAGCGCCGCCAGGAACTGGTGCGCCTCCTCTTCCTCGATGGTCACCTCAACGCCACCGGTTGGGCCCAGCGCCTCGTTGACCACCTGCAGGTTGGTCAGCTTCGCCTTGATGATGTCGTTTTCGTGCAAGCTGCGAAGCAGGCCGTTGTCGCCCTCGAACTCCTCGTCCTGCTCCCGCTCAAAGTCCGGCAGCAGGCGGGCCAGCTTCGGGTCCGTCGGCGCCTCGGAGTGGCCCACAGACAGCCCCATCATCTCCGAGAACTCGTCGCGCGGCGCGGACTGCGCCCTAGCGATCAACGCCTCGGACACCGTCGCCGTCAAGTCCCCGATGATCTCGCGCTCGAGGGGGTCAAACAGCGTCGTAAATTTGATGCCTGAGCGCAACAGGCCCTTCTTCTTCCGCCAAGCTTGCATTCGCTACTCTCTCCTTGCCCTGGCCTAGCCGGCCTGCTGCATTGTTGCCCAGAGGCCAGCGGTGTGCAGCTTCTTCACGTCGCCTTCGACCTTGTCTTTTTCACCAGAGGACACCACCGCTTTCCCCTCGGTGTGCACCTGCATCATGAGCTCCTGGGCGCGCTTGCGGTCGTAGCCCAAGACGGTTTGGAAAACGTAGGTGACATAGCTCATCAGGTTGACGGGGTCGTCCCACACTATGCACATCCACGGCAGGTTTTCGCTCGTCGCAACCTCGACGTCGATGGCTTCGTCGAGCTCAGGAGACGCCATTGGCGAACTCATCGCTACAATTCCTGTCTTTTTCATGTGCACCACCTTACCTGCTTCAGAAACACGACGCCCGCAAGCATTGTGTGCTAATGCACCCAGCAGTCCCGTCTACGCACTACACTCATCGAACATGACTGAAAACCAGGCCCACCCCAACTACTCGACGGCTTTCCTGACGGACATGTACGAGCTGACCATGCTTGATGCCGCCATTCAAGACGGCACCGCACACAGGCAGTGCGCCTTCGAGGTCTTTACCCGCCGCCTGCCGAATGACCGCCGCTACGGCGTCGTCGCAGGCACCGCCCGAGTTGTCGACGCCATCCAGAACTTCCGTTTCACCGACGCGCAAATCGAGGCGCTCGACTTCCTATCCGACGAGGCCAAGGAATACCTGCGGGGCTACTCGTTCTCCGGCCAGGTCGATGGCTACCGCGAGGGCGACATTTACTTCCCTTACTCCCCGATCATGACGGTGCGCGGCACCTTCGCCGAGTGCGTGATCCTGGAGACAGTCATCCTGTCGATCCTCAACGGCGACTCCGCGGTGGCCTCCGCCGCATCCCGTATGGTCACGGCCGCTGATGGCCGCCCGATCGTCGAGATGGGCTCGCGCCGCACCAACGAGCAGGCAGCGGTCTCTGCTGCGCGTGCCTCCTACATCGCTGGGTTCGTCGGCACCTCCAACATGGAAGCCTCCTACCGATACGGCATCCCGGCCTCCGGCACCGCCGCCCACGCGTGGACGCTGCTGCACGTCGACGAGGAAGGTCGCCCCGACGAGGTCTCCGCGTTTAAGGCACAGGTCGAAAGCCTGGGCAAGGACACCACGCTGCTCGTCGATACGTATGACATCACCAAAGGCATCGAGCACGCACTCGAGGTCGCGGGCACTGAGCTCGGCGCGATCCGCATCGACTCCGGCGACCTGGGCATCGTGTCGCGTCGCGTGCGCGCCCAACTCGACGAGGCCGGCGCGTTCAACACCAAGATCATCGTCTCCTCCGACCTCGACGAGTTCGCCATCGCGGGGCTGCGCGGCGACCCTGTCGACGGCTTCGGCGTCGGCACCTCGGTGGTCACCGGCTCCGGCGCGCCGACGGCCACACTGGTGTACAAGCTTGTAGAGGTCGACGGCCACCCCGTGGCCAAGCGTTCCTCCGGGAAGCGCACCTACGGCGGCGCGAAGCTGGCCAAGCGCGCCTACCGCGCCTCCGGCGTCGCGGTGGCGGAACTCATCTACCCGCTGCGTGCGGAAATCGATACGAAGCCAGCCCTCGAGTACCGTGACCTGGTGGTACCGCTGATTCGGGACGGAGAGGTCGTCGACAAGCATGACGAGCTCGAGGCCGCCCGCGAGCTGCACAACACCGCTCGCACCACCCTGCCGTGGGAGGGCCTGGCGCTGGCAAAGGGCGACGCGGCGATCCCGACGCGCTTCGTCGGCTTCCCTGAGCCCACCGAGTAGGTAGACTTTCCCGACGTGAGTGACCAGCCTTTCGCCCAAACGACCGAAGACCTCCTCGCGGCCGCCGTCGCCGCCCTCGGTGGCGCAGAGCGCCCTGGGCAGGTCGCGATGGCGAAGGCCGTCACCAAAGCGATCGATGCCGGACGCCACCTCGCCGTGCAGGCTGGCACTGGCACCGGCAAGTCGCTCGCCTACCTCATCCCCGCGATTCGGCACGCGCAGCAGTCGGACAGCACCGTCGTCGTATCGACGGCCACCATCGCGCTGCAACGCCAGCTCGTCGAGCGCGACCTGCCCCGGCTCGCCGACGCCCTCGAGCCGCTTTTGGAGCGCCGCCCGACGTTCGCCATCCAGAAGGGCCGCAACAACTACGTTTGCCTGCACAAAATCGGGCTAGACGAGGAGACGCCGGAGGCGCTCATCGAGGAAGACGACATTTCCTGGCTGGGCAAACACGTCAAGCGCGTCGCCGAGTGGGCACAGGACACCGAGACCGGCGACCGCGACGACCTCGAACCCGGCGTACCCGATTTGGCGTGGCGCCAGGTGTCCGTTACTTCCAACGAGTGCCTGGGAGCGAGCCGCTGCCCGCACGGCGACGAATGCTTCGCCGAGCTTGCGCGGGAGAAGACCCGCTCCGTCGACGTGGTGGTAACGAATCACGCGCTGCTAGCTATCGACGCCCTCGCAGACGTTGACGTACTGCCGGAGCACGACGTCGTCATCATCGACGAGGCCCACGAGCTCGACGGGCGCATCACCTCCGTAGCCACCAACGAACTCTCAGCCCGCGCGCTGACGCTCGCTGCCCGGCGTGCGGGCAAGCTCGGTGCGGATAAGGCGATTCTCGAAGACGTCGCCGACGACTTCAACGCGGCACTCGCCCTGGAGGAGCCCGGCCGTTGGGAGCGCATCTCCAATCCCGCGCGCGGCGCCTTCACCGGTGTCCGCGATGCACTGTGGCGCACGCGCAACGCCATCGCGGACGCCCCCGAGGGCGAGGCCGCGAACGACCCAGAAACCGCTGCCGAGCGCGGCAACCTCAAGAACCACCTCGAGGACCTGCACGACGCCACCGTCCGCATCCTCGAAGTTTTCGACGAGGACGACCCAGCCAAGCACTACGACGTGGTGTGGCTGACACGCTCCGACAAGTACGACGACTCCGTGGCCGTCGCGCCACTCTCCGTCGCCGCCCTGCTGCGGGAGAAGCTCTTCGGCGAACACACCGTGGTGCTCACCTCTGCCACGTTGACGGTCGGCGGGAACTTCAACGCCATGGCGGCCTCCTGGGGTCTTCCGGACAAGACATGGGACAGCCTCGACGCCGGCACCCCCTTCGACCCGGCGAAGTCCGGCATCCTCTACACCGCCAAGCACCTGCCTGCACCTGGCCGCGACGGCCTGTCGGACGCGACGCTCGATGAGATCGCCGAGCTCATCACCGCCGCGGGCGGCCGGACGCTCGGTCTCTTCTCTTCGCGCCGCGCCGCCCAGCAGGCCGCGGAGGCGATGCGCACCCGGCTCCCCTTCGACATCATGCTGCAAGGCGAAGACTCCACCGGCGCGCTCGTGGACAAGTTCGCACGCAACGAGAACAGCTGTCTGTTCGGCACACTGACCCTCTGGCAGGGTGTCGACGTCCCCGGCCGCTCCCTGTCGCTTGTCATCATCGACCGCATCCCGTTCCCCCGCCCCGACGACCCGCTGTTGCAGGCACGTGCCAACGCCGCGGATGCCGCCGGGCGCTCCGGGTTTATGGAGGTCTCCGCCACCCACGCCGCGCTCCTCATGGCGCAGGGCGCGGGCCGCCTGCTGCGCTCGGTCAGTGACCGCGGCGTCGTCGCCGTACTCGATAACCGCTTAGTCACGAAGCGCTACGGCTCATTCCTGCGCCGCAGCCTCCCAGCCTTCTGGGAGACCACCAACCCCGATACCGTCAGAGGCGCGCTAAAACGCTTGGTGGCAGCGCGCTAAACGCCAGCGCCGTCACCGAACCTGGCGCGACCTCCGTGAACCCTGCGTCGGCGACCACCACGCCGTCGTGTTCGCGCGCGTACGCCAAGCACTCCGCAAACACGCCGCTGTCCGCCTCGCGGACACTCAGCGGGAAGCCGTCCTCGGCCCACTCCTGCACCCACTCGAGCGGGCGCTGCGCAGCAAGCAGCATTGAGGCATGCCCCACCTGTGCGGCCGCCTTCCCCGCAGACATCTCGAGCCCAGCATCCACCACAATCACAGGTGTCGACGCCCCCACCTGCCCCTCCACCGACTCCATCGGCAGGTCCGTCCCCTTGATCTGCAGCTTCGATACCTCGTGCGGCACGTCGCACACCGCGGATGGCACAAACGCCCGCACCGACCCGACCGTCACTCCGGGCACCTCCTGCACGTCCAACCACGCCTTGTTTCGCGCACGGCGAGTCACCTTGCGGATGCGGTGGTCGTACCAGCGCTGCAGGTGCTCCCGCCACGACCCAGGCTGACCCGCTTGTTCCGCGAGACAGACAGCGACGGTGGCGCGGGCGGCGTCGACTAGCACGGCGTTACGTGTCGGCGGGTCCTGCTTCGGCAGGTTGATCACCAACTGCATCGCCTGCACCGTCTCCGGGTCGCGCGGGTCCTCGGTGCGCTGCCGGTAGTCAGCGCTGGTGCGCTCGTGCAGGAGCTGCCAAGCTAACTGTCTGCTCATGCTTCGCGGCTTGTCAGCGCTACGCGGCCGTCGATGCCCTGGCGCTCATTCGAGTCGTCGATCTCGTCGCGCGGGATGCCGATCATGTAGAGCACCTCATCCAGGAATGGGTGGTTCACCGACGCGTCCGCGATCTCCTTCAACGCCGGCTTCGCATTAAACGCAATGCCCAGACCAGCCACAGAGAGCATATCGATGTCGTTTGCGCCGTCACCCACCGCGATCGTCTGGTCCATGCGCAGCCCACTGTCCTGCGCAAACTCGCGCAGGAACTCCGCCTTCGCCTGGCGGTCCACCACCTTGCCGATCACCCGACCGGTCAGCTTGCCGCCTTCAATCTCGAGCGTGTTCGCACGCACGTAGTCGAGCTCCAGTTCCTCAGCCAGCCCCTCCAGCACCTGAATGAACCCACCGGACACCACTGCGGTGCGGTACCCCATCGAGTTCAACGTGCGGATCGTGGTCCTCGCTCCAGGCGTGAGCACAATGTCCTTCGCCACCTCCTCAATCACCAACGCGTCGAGCCCCGCCAGTGCCTTCACTCGCTCGCGCAGCGACTCCTCAAAGTCCAATTCGCCCCGCATCGCGCGCTCAGTCACAGCAGCGACCTCCGCCTCACGTCCCGCGTGCGCAGCCAGCATCTCGATAACCTCGCCAGTAATCAACGTCGAATCACAGTCGAAGCACACCAGGCGCTTCATCCTGCGGTGCAGGCCCGCGTGCTCCATCGCGAGATCAATCCCCAGCTCTGCGGAGATCTCCGCGAGCTTCTTACGGATCTCCTGCCCGTCACCCGGCGAGTAATTCGGGATCGTAATGCACAGCTCCAAACCTGTCACCGGGTACTGCGCGATCCCGCGAATCGTGTCAATGTTTGCGCCTACCGACGCCAACTCCGTCCCCAGCCGTGAAACCGCCTCAGCCGTAACCGGGTTGCCAAGGACCACCACCACGTGCGTGGAACGCGGGCGCTGGTCCGAGCGGGCGGAGACATCCGTCTCGATGGTGACACGCTGACCATAGTCCCACAGCGCGACGCGCAGCTCACGCTCGATATCCACCAAGTCATTTGGGTCCATGCCCACGAAGGCTGCCAGCATCAGGCGCCCTCGGAAGTCCGTCTGCTCCACGTCGAGCAGCTGGACATTGTGGCGCGACAGGGTTGTGAAAAACGAACCCGAAACGCCCGGGCGGTCTGGGCCCGACGCGGTGATAACCGCAGGCTTGAGACCTGCTTGCAGCTCTACCTCAAACGCCGTCATTGGTGGTGTACTCCTTCGTGTTACTGGCTGACTGTGATGAGGGTAGCACCTTTTGACAACACAAAACCCCTCATCGGAGAACCGATGAGGGGTGTGATCTGTCAGGATGAGGGGTTCACCATCTGGTTACTTCCCGGAGTTCGTGCCCTTCCACGTTGCTGGGGTATCAGCCTTGTGGTTGCTGTGAGCCTCGCGGCGCAGCTGCTCCACCATGTGCGGGTAGTGCAGCTCGAACGCAGGACGCTCGGAGCGGATACGTGGCAGCGCGGTGAAGTTGTGGCGCGGTGGCGGGCAGGAGGTTGCCCACTCGAGCGAGTTGCCGTAGCCCCATGGGTCATCCACGGTGACAATCTCGCCGTAACGCCAGGACTTGATGACGTTCCAGATGAACGGCAGCATACCGATGCCCAGGATGAAGGAACCGACCGTGGAGATCTGGTTCAGCAGCGTGAAGCCGTCGGTATCCAGGTAGTCAGCGTAGCGGCGTGGCATGCCCATGTTGCCCAGCCAGTGCTGGACCAGGAAGGTCATGTTGAAGCCGATGAACGTGAACCAGAAGTGGATCTTGCCCAGGCGCTCGTCCAGCATGCGGCCGGTCATCTTCGGGAACCAGAAGTAGACACCAGCGATTGCGGAGAACACCACGGTACCGAACAGGGTGTAGTGGAAGTGCGCAACCACGAAGTAGGAGTCATGCAGCTGGAAGTCCAGCGGTGGCGAAGCCAGCATAATACCGGTCAGACCACCGAAGAGGAACGTGAACAGGAAGCCCATCGCCCACAGCATCGGGGTCTCGAAGGTGATGTGTCCGTTCCACATCGTGCCCACCCAGTTGAAGAACTTCACGCCGGTTGGGACGGAAATCAGGAAGGTCATGAAGGAGAAGAACGGAAGCAGGACGGCACCGGTTGCAAACATGTGGTGCGCCCACACAGCCATCGACAGGCCAGCAATCGCGAGCGTTGCAAAGATCAGGCCGATGTAGCCAAACATTGGCTTACGGGAGAAGACCGGGATGATCTCGGAGATGATACCGAAGAACGGCAACGCCAGGACGTACACCTCAGGGTGTCCGAAGAACCAGAACAGGTGCTGCCACAGGATTGCGCCACCGTTTGCAGTGTCGTAGATGTGGCCGCCCAGCAGACGGTCGTACAGCACGCCCAGTGCAGCAGCGAGCAGCAGCGGGAAGATCATCAGCGCGATGATCGAGGTGACGAACACGGTCCAGGTGAACGCTGGCATACGGAACATCGTCATGCCTGGCGCACGCATGGTGAGCACGGTGGTCAGCATGTTGATCGCGGATGCGACGGTACCGATACCGGTTGCGCCCACACCGACGATCCACAGGTTCGCGGATACGGATGGGGTGTGCGTTGCGTCAGCAAGCGGCATGTACATGGTCCAGCCGAAGTCAGCCGCACCACCCGGGGTCAAGAACCCAGCCAGCATCGCGAAAACACCGACGGACGTAATCCAGAAGCCGAACGCGTTCAGACGTGGGAACGCCACATCCGGCGCGCCGATCTGCAGCGGCAGGACATAGTTAGCGAAGCCCCACACAACTGGCGTACCGAACGCAAGCAGCATCACGGTGCCGTGCATGGTAAACAGCTGGTTGAACTGCTCGTTGGACAGGAACTGCAGGCCCGGGCTGAACAACTCAGCACGGATCAGCAGAGCCATCAAGCCACCAACGAAGAACCAGATGAAGGACATGATGATGTACATGATGCCCAGCTCTTTGTGGTCTGTCGTGGTGAGCTGCTTATAAATCTGAGAGCCAATCCGGCCATTGCCAGTTGGCTCCGGACGTGTCGACTGGACTTTAGTCTCCAGCCTTGGCGCCACAGCGGTCATTCGTTCCTCCTGACTGTAACTTTCGCGCACAAAACAGGTACACGAAAGCTAATTGTGATACCGCATCATCTTAAGTGACGCGCCCATACATTTGCCAGCCTTTCTTGGCCTCCCCCCAATATCCACCTCGCACCCCCGCCAAGGCCTGACAACAGCCACCATGAGCTACCTGCCGAAACACCAACAGTCACAGCAGCCACCAAACACATAGCACAAGCCAGTACGCTCGCAACGTTTCGAAACTCCCCCACACACGTCCCCCGTTTAGTATCAACCCAAAGTTTGGGCATGTTGACGCCCGAAAGCGAAAAACGTGCCACCGCAAACTGCTGCAGTGGCACGAAGTGGCGTCGAAAAGCACTCAGCTGACAGGGTTAGAAGTCCCAGTCATCGTCCTCGGTCTCCTCGGCCTTGCCAATGACGTACGAGGAACCCGAGCCAGAGAAGAAGTCGTGATTCTCATCAGCGTTTGGCGATAGCGACGCCAGGATCGCCGGCGAAACGCGAGCCTCATCGACCGGGAAAAGTCCCTCGTAGCCCAGGTTATTGAGGGCCTTGTTCGCGTTGTAGCGCAGGAATCGCTTCACATCCTCGGTCCAGCCCAGCGGATCGTAGATGTCTTCCGTGTACTGGATCTCGTTCTCGTACAGGTCGTAGAGGATGTCGAAGGCGTACTCCTTGAGTTCCTCCTGACGCTCCGGCGACTCGTCGCGCAGGCCGACCTGGTACTTGTACCCGATGTAGTAGCCGTGCACCGCCTCGTCGCGAATGATGAGGCGGATAATGTCCGCGGTGTTCGTCAGCTTCGAGTGCACCGCCCAGTTCAAAGGCAGGTAGAAGCCCGAGTAGAAGAGGAAGGACTCCAGCATGACGGAGGCGACCTTCTTCTTCATTGGGTCGTCGCCACGGTAGTAGGACTCTACAATCTTAGCCTTGCGCTGCACCTCTTTGTTTTCTTCTGTCCAGCGGAACGCCTCATTAATCTGCGGGGTGGACGCCAGCGTCATGAAAATGTTCGAGTAGGACTTCGCGTGCACCGACTCCATGAACGCAATATTCGTATAGACGGCCTCTTCGTGCAGCGTCTTCGCGTCCGGCAGCAGAGATACCGCACCGACGGTGCCCTGCAGCGTATCCAGTAGCGTCAGGTTTGCGAACACGCGCATCGTGGAAAGCTGCTCATCATCAGTCAGCGTGTTCCAGCTCGGAATGTCATTCGAAACAGGAATCTTTTCTGGGAGCCAGAAGTTACCCGTGAGGCGGTCCCAGACCTCGAGGTCCTTCTCATCAGGGATTTCGTTCCAGTTAATCGCCTTCATCGGCTCCTTATGAGCCTGCAGGTAGCCAAGATACTCTTCAGTCATGGCGCCCATCTTAGCGCAAGCGCCTCTACGCAGCGGCGCCGGTTGCGATTGTCCGCGCGGCGGACACTTGGCGGGGGTACATTCCGGACAGCCGACTTTGACTTTCGCCAAACGCGACCAGTTCCCTACAGCGCTTTCTCCTTAGGATTCACCCCCTCCTACCCCCACCCATGCCCGACTCGTTGCGTTGTAGTTCACAGCCGGGGTTATGCTGATTAATAGTCTCAATTCAAACTCTCCGATACGAGAAAAAGGATGAATAGCATGCCTCTCACCCTCGATCCTTCCGAATCCGCCGAAGGACCTCTTCTGACCAAGGTGCTCGACGAGCTTGGGGGCGAGATTGTATCGGGGACAATGGCGCCGGGAGAGCGCTTTACGCTCCAGGATCTTTCCAGCCGGTTTGGGATTTCGCGCACAGTCGCGCGTGAGGCAATGCGCGCGCTGGAGCAGCTTGGGCTTGTGAGCTCCTCTCGCAGAGTCGGCATTAAGGTGCTGCCGGAAGCACACTGGGCTGTCTTTGACCAGGCGGTGATCCGTTGGCGTCTCAGCAGCGAAGCGCACCGAGCGAAGCAGATCGTGTTACTCGACCAGTTGCGCAAGGCAGTCGAGCCGGTCGCAGCAGCGCTCGCAGCGACGAACGCAACGAAGGAACAAGCACAGGAACTCAAGGCGCTCGCCGAACAGCTCATGGAGCTCTCCGAAGCTGGACAGGGCAACACGGACGCGTTCCTCGAGGCGGATAAACGTTTTCACACCTTAATATTGGAGTGCTCCGGCAACGAGATGTTTAGCACCCTCACCCTTCCCATTCTGTACGTGCTTGAAGGGCGCACCCGCTACGGCATCATGCCGAACGACCCACACCTTGATGCAATGGCATACCACCTGAAAGTGGCAGAAGCCATCCAATCCGGCGACTCAACAGGAGCAGAAAACGCATCCTGGAGCCTTCTGCGCGGAGTGGACGGCTTCGTCGAGTTCTAAGCCAGCACTGTTCTCAACCAGCGCTTACAGCATGCAGGATACGCAGCCCTCGATCTCGGTGCCCTCCAGGGCCATCTGGCGCAGGCGGATGTAGTACAGGGACTTAATTCCCTTGCGCCATGCGTAGATCTGCGCGCGGTTCAGGTCGCGCGTCGTCACCGTGTCCTTGAAGAACAGGGTCAGCGACAGGCCCTGGTCGACGTATTTCGTAGCGACAGCGTAGGTGTCGACGATCTTCTCGAAGCCGATCTCGTAGGCGTCGTCGAAGTACTCGGTGTTGTCGTTGTTCAGGTGAGGCGCCGGGTAGTAGACGCGACCGATCTTGCCTTCCTTACGGATCTCAATCTTCGACGCGATCGGGTGGATCGAGGAGGTTGAGTTGTTGATGTAAGAAATCGAGCCGGTCGGCGGGATTGCCTGCAGGTAGCGGTTGTAGATGCCGTCGCGAGCGACCGCTTCTTTCAGTGCTGCCCATTCTTCGGCCGTCGGCACTGCAATCGTCGACTTTTCGAACAGCGCCTTGACCTTCTCCGTCTTCGGCTGGAAATCCTCCGGGTTGTAGCGGTCGAAGAACTCGCCGGTGGCGTACTCGGAGCGCTCGAAGTCTTCGAACTTCTTGCCCGTCTCCACTGCGATCTTGTGCGATGCCTTGATGCACTCGTACATCACGGCCGCGAAGTAGGCGTTCGTGAAGTCGAGGCCTTCCTCTGAGCCGTAGTGGATGTGCTCGCGGCCAAGGAATCCGTGCAGGTTCATCTGGCCCAGGCCGATGGCGTGGGAGGCGTCGTTACCCTCACGGATCGACGGCACCGAGTCAATCGACGTCTTGTCCGCCACCGCCGTAAGACCGCGGATTGCGGTCTCGACGGTGCGGGAGAAGTCGTCGGAATCCATCGCCATCGCAATGTTCAAGGAGCCAAGGTTGCAGGAAATATCGTGGCCGACCTTCGCGTACGTCAGGTCAGCGTTGAGCTCCGACGGGGAATTGACCTGCAGGATCTCGGAGCACAAGTTGGACATGTTAATGCGGCCAGTCTTGACCGGGTTCGCTCGGTTCGCGGTGTCCTCGAACATGATGTACGGGTAGCCGGACTCGAACTGGATCTCCGCCAGCGTCTGGAAGAACTGACGCGCATTAATCTTCGACTTGTGGATGCGCGGGTCTTCCACCATCTCTTCGTACTTCTCGGTGACGGAGATGTCGGCGAACGGAACGCCGTAGACGCGCTCGACGTCGTACGGCGAGAACAGGTACATGTCGTCGTTACGCTTCGCCAGCTCAAAGGTGATGTCTGGGACGACGACGCCCAGCGAGAGCGTTTTAATACGAATCTTCTCGTCAGCGTTTTCGCGCTTGGTGTCCAGGAACTTCATGATGTCAGGGTGGTGCGCGTTGAGATACACAGCACCTGCGCCCTGGCGTGCGCCGAGCTGGTTTGCGTAGGAGAAGGAGTCCTCCAGCAGCTTCATCACTGGAATCACACCAGACGACTGGTTCTCGATGTGCTTAATGGGCGCGCCGGCCTCACGAATGTTCGACAGCAGCAACGCTACGCCGCCGCCGCGCTTCGACAGCTGCAACGAGGAGTTAATCGCACGGCCGATGGACTCCATATTGTCCTCGATGCGCAGCAGGAAGCAAGACACGAGCTCGCCGCGCTGCGCCTTGCCTGCGTTGAGGAATGTCGGCGTCGCCGGCTGGAAGCGGCCCGTCATAATCTCGTCGACGAGCGCGGATGCGACCTCTTCCCTACCGTCGGCGAGGAAGAGCGCGGTCATCGCCACGCGGTCCTCGAAGCGCTCGAGGTAACGGCGACCGTCGAATGTCTTCAGCGTGTAGGAGGTGTAGTACTTGTACGCGCCCAGGAAGGACTTGAAGCGGAACTTAAAGGCATACGCACGCTTGAACGTGTCCTTCACGAACTCCCAGTCATATGCCTCAATAACCTCGGGCTCGTAGTACTTGTTGTCCACCAGGTACTTCATCTTCTCTTCGAGGTCGTGGAAGTACACCGTGTTCTGGTTCACGTGCTGCAGGAAGAACTGATTCGCAGCCTCGCGGTCCTTATCGAACTGGATCTGACCGTTTTCGTCGTACAGGTTCAGCAGTGCGTTGAGCGTGTGGTAGTCCAGCATGTCAGCCTCGTTGACCGGCTCCGGCACATTCTTGCCATGAATAGGGTTCGTAGACACAGATATCCTCTTGATGCTTCAGTGTTAATTAACGATCGGCGTTACGGTATTTATTTGTATATTTCTCGCGCAGTTGCGCTAAGCGTTGTGCGTTTTCCTGCCCCGGCAGCTGCCCAACCGACTCTAGCGCTTCCTCCTGCTCGGGGGTCAGCGGCAGCAAACCGAGGCGGTCGGCGTGCTCGATCAGCTGGCTGCGCACGCGAAGCACGTCGTCATCAGTACCCAGCAGCTCAAAGCGGAAAAGGTACGGGACGTTGCACTTCTCCGATATTACGTCACCAGCCAGGCCGTAGTCCGTGCCAAAGTTGGAGTTGCCAGACGCGATGACGCCACGGATATAGCTGCGGTTGTGTTCGTCATTCAAAAACTTGATGACCTGCGGCGGGACAGGTTTGGTGTTCACGTGCGTCATCGATACGCCCCCGCCATAGGTCGGGCAGATGAGGACGTAGGGCTCGTCGATAATTGGTGCTGGGTCCGTGCGCCGCAACGGAATACGCTGCGCCGGAAGCCTCACCTTATCGACGAACCGCTTCGTCGTCTCTGTCAACGACGAGAAGTACACGATCAACATGTTGGATGCCCTCTACATAAAAAGAGCCGCCAATGTGTAAAACACTAGCGGCGTTAGACGTCGGAAGAGTTAAGCCGCAGCCAGGCCACGGATGCGCTCCGGGCGGAACCCAGACCAGTGCTCGCCGTTTACCTCAACGACTGGTGCCTGGAGGTAGCCGAGCGCGAGGACGTAGTCACGCGCTTCGTCGTCGACGGAGATATCTACGAGGTCGTACTCCAGCCCTGCTTTTTCGAGTGCTTTGGTAGTTGCTTTGCACTGCATGCACGCCGGCTTGGTGTAAACGGTAATAGACATAACCTGTGGGCTCTCTCTCTACATAAAATGAAGACTATTTCGGGAGTTTTCCCCGCGCCGTCTTGATCGGCGCTACAAGAGAAGACACTATACCTTGGGTGATATTTCTGCAAGTGATACTACATATAGTAGTTACACGCGTGGTATTCCCAGCACGGCTCCCACCGCGGGTCCACATGTAGCCTAGACTATGAAAAATCACTTCCGATGACCTGAAAGCCCACCAATGTTTCGCTCCCACCCCAGCCCGCAGCAACGCTACAGCCACATGGCACGGCGCGCCGCGAGCGAGGTCATTGGCAGCTATTCGACGAGCTTCGGCGCCGCCACGCGACTACTTCCCGAGCCGCAGCGAACCGACATCCGCAACCTCTACGCGGTGGTGCGCATCGCCGACGAAATTGTGGACGGTGCCGCCCCCTCCCCCGAGCGCGCGGCAGCCCTCAAGGACTACGAGCAGCGCGTCCGCAGCGCCACAGCAACCACGTTCCACACCGACCCGATCCTGCACGCTTTCGCCGATACCGCGCGCCGCTGCAACTTCGACGACGCCCACCTCGCCGCGTTCTTCACCTCGATGCACCACGACGTAACCGGCGAGGCGCACACGGAGGAGTCCGTCGAGCGATACATCTACGGCTCCGCCGAGGTCATCGGTTTGCTGTGCGTGGATGTCTTCTTCGGGGGCCGACGCCCTCCCCAGGCCAAGTACAGCAAGCTGCAGGAAGGTGCGCGGGCGCTGGGGGCCGCGTTTCAGAAGGTGAACTTCCTGCGCGACTACGCCGACGACACCAACCGGCTCGCCCGTAACTACTTCCCGCAAGCTTCTTACCCGCTAACCAAGGCCGGCCGAGACGCGATCATCGCGGACATCCGCCACGACTTCGACGCCGCGTGGTCCGCCATCCCCGCGCTGCCCAAGCGCTGCGGTGTCGCCGTCGCGGTAGCGGCGAACCTGTTCGAAGCGCTCACCGACTTGCTCGCGGACACGCCACCAGAAGCCATCCTCACCCAACGAGTCCGGGTGTCCGCGCCGCGGAAAGCAGCCATCATCGCGCGGACGGCGGCGACGGGAAGGAGGCTGCAGTGACGGAGCGCGTTGTCATCATCGGCGGGGGAATCGCAGGCCTGGCAACAGCGTGCCTGCTGGCGAAGCGCGGTGCGGCGGTGGTGGTCGTCGAAAAGAATGGACACCTCGGCGGGCGCGCGGACGAGTTGCGCATCGACGGCTTCCGCTTCGAGACCGGCCCCTCCTGGTACCTCATGCCCGAGGCCTACGACCACTTCTTCGAGCTCATGGGCACCTCCACCGCGGCCGAACTCGACCTCCAGCTGCTCGACCCCGGCTACCGCATCTACCCCGAACACCACCCGCTTCTCGACGTCCCCTTCGGCACCGACGCCGTCGCCGACCTCTTCGAGTCCCTCGAGCCCGGCGCGGGCGACGCGCTGCGCGACTACCTCGCCAGCGCCGCCGATGTCTACAACATCGCGCTCGACCGCTTCCTCTACACCACGTTCAGTTCGCTGCGGCCGTTCCTGCACCGCGACGTCGTCTCCCGCGCATTCACCCTCGCGGTGTTGCTGCTCCAGCCGCTGCAGCGCTACGTGGACAAGCGTTTCCGCGACCCGCGCCTGCGCCAGATCCTGCAGTACCCGGCGGTGTTCCTGTCCTCACAGCCGCGCGACACCCCGAGCCTGTACCACCTGATGAGCCACACCGACCTGACTCTCGGCGTGCGCTACCCACAAGGCGGATTCAGCGGCATCGTCACCGCGCTCGAGCGGCTCGCCCGCGCGCACGGCGTCGAAATCCTGCTTGAGCACGAGGCCACCAGCATCGAAGTTATCGACGGCTCCACCACCGGCATCCACGTGCTCAGCGACAGCGGAGAACGCTTCCTGCCTGCCGACGCCGTCGTCGCCGCCGGAGACCTGCACCACACCGAGACTTCGTTGCTCCCCGCGTCTGCTCGCACCTATTCCGAGGCGCACTTTAAGCACCACAACCCAGGTGTGAGCTGCGTACTCGCGCTCATTGGTGTGCGCGGTGCGCTGCCGGAACTGCTTCACCACACGCTGTTCTTTTCCGAGGAGTGGGGCGAAGACTTCGACGCCGTGTTCCCTGCTGACAGCAGCGGCTCGCGCGACGCATCGCGCTCGATCTACGTGTGCAAGCCCTCCGCCACGGACCCGACTGTCGCGCCCGCCGGGTGTGAGAATCTGTTCGTGCTCATCCCGGTCGCGGCCGACCCGTCGATCGGGCACGGGGACGCGTACGGCGCTGCAGAGTCCCCGCGTGTCGCCGCCATCGTTGACGCGACACTCGACCTCATCGCCGCACGCACTGGCGTCGCTGACCTGCGGGAACGGGTCGTCGTGAAGCGCACCATCGGCCCCGCCGACTTCGCCGGACGCTACTACTCCTTCGCCGGTGGCGCCATCGGGCCTGCACATACCCTGCGGCAATCCGCGTTCTTCCGCGGTCGCAACATTTCCGCCAAAGTGGACAACCTGTACTACGCGGGGCAAACCACCGTCCCGGGCGTCGGTGTGCCCATGTGCCTCATCTCTGCCGAGAACGTGGTCAAGCGCATGCTCAGACTTCGTGACGCATCTCCTATACCAAAACTGTGAGAAGCTCGTGAAGATTCTGTACATTTAATTCATGCGAAGCTTCCGACCTGGTAAGACGCTTATCGCCCTTTTCACAGCCTTCGCGATGAGCGCCACTGTCTTCTCCCCGCCCGACGCCACAGCCCAGACGACAAGTCAGTGGGTGCCCGATCAGCATGAGGAGCTGTTCGAGCAGCGGGATGAGCTCTCATTCTCAAAGGGTG
This sequence comes from Corynebacterium sp. UMB2355A, assembly GCF_033877495.1. NCBI lineage: Bacteria > Bacillati > Actinomycetota > Actinomycetes > Mycobacteriales > Corynebacteriaceae > Corynebacterium > Corynebacterium sp. UMB2355A. The sequence goes on from NZ_CP138855.1 coordinate 764,545, forward strand.
GCGCTGAGTACTTTTGCCAGGTTGCCCACATCGCGGATGGGCGTGTGTATACCGACGCGCTTTGCGGCGAAGGGCATTCCCTGTACTACCGCGACTCCGAGGGCTCCATACACTACTTCGAGGACAGGCAGACCGATTTTTCTCACAACAAAGATCTCTTCCTGAATCGCTTCGCTTCCTACGCGATCCCGGACTCGCTGCTTCCACAAGTCGGTGAGTCAGCTGAGCCAGTTCTCGGTTCGTACCTCTCGGCCGGAGATACCGTGACCGTTCACGGCCCACGGGAAGACTACGATGCAACGATTGAGAACACCACCGATGGTTTCCTGGCGATTACACTTCCGAGCCATGCGTATTTGACACATGGCGCACCAGTTTCAGTCGGCGGCCGCTACCTCGGGATGTATGAGGGGGTCTTTGACAACGACGACCACAGACAGGGACTCGTCCTCCTCGCAGACCCAGAAGTTCCTCCGACAAGCGAACCGAACAAAGTGGCGTTACTCCTCGAGCGTGAATCCATGCTGTCATATGCTCCGGGCGAAGTAAGCACGATTAACCAGGGTGACAAAATTTTCAACAACGGTCATGGTTGCACCGTCGGATACATCGATAAGCCCAACAACCGCATTTTCCTAGCTGGTCACTGCAGCGATGGCGGCCCTCTCTACTTCACCGACACACAAAACAGGAACTATTACCTAGGCACGGTGGTGACCGAGTTCGATTTCGAAGGCGATCTCACCGACAGCACCATGAGCAAAGACTGGGGCTACATCGATATCCCCGAACACCGCTCGGCGTTACTTGGAGAGAATGCCTACACCTCCGACAGCGTTCTGTTGCCGTCAATGCTCCGGGTCGGTCAGATGGTGTACGGCTTCGGTCAAACGACCGGCCACGTGATGCAGAACTACGTCATGGGCGTGATCAATAATGTCATCCACTTCACACAAGACGACCCAATGCATAAGGGAGATTCGGGCGGGCCAAACTGGGTCATTGATGAAGACGGCAAGCGTCACTTTATCGGCGTGAACTCCGGGAACGATAGAGTCGGAACAGGTCAAGCCCACAAATACGGTATTGCTGTCGGATGGGAAGAGACTCCAACTAGCGACGAGTACGTCAACTACTCGGGCCTCGCGAAAGCACAGTGGGACGCGTACCAAAAAGCGCAGGACGAGGCCGAGAACCCCGTCGCGGTCAACCAAGGCGACGCCGTGGGCCTCGACGACAACGATCGCGATCTCTTCCTCGACCAGGAGTGCACAGCGAAATACGTCGATCACGTCCATCAGCGGATCTACACAAGTCCTGCGTGCACCGGGCCGGGCGGGGCGCGCGGAGTTTCTACGACATACGGGTGGCCCAAGCACTGGGCACTGGCCGAAATCGGCACATTTTTCGACGCACATCTCCCATACATCCAAGCCCCGGATGACACACGTCTGGGCGAAAACGCCGAGACTCCTGGAGCGCTCCTATCGACCGACCAAGTACACCTGGGGGACACGGCTAGTATCGACTGGCGTTCATTGACCGTGGCAGGCACCATCGGCGACGCGATCCTGCTTCTCCCCTACGGTGATTTCGTCCCAGAGATCAACACGCCGGTCACCATCGGAGACGACGTCGCAGGCCTTGTTTCCGGGATCTACTACGACGACAACGGCAACGTGAAAGGCATTGAAGTCCAAAGCCTTGTCGACGCCAACCCAGTCGAGCTTCCGGAGGGCTGGCAAGAAGACCTTCTTTACGAATACGCGAAAGCAACTGACGAGACCGCTCCCGTGATTGGGGACGTCGAAAAGAAAGAATTCGACTCCGATGCCGAAATCGAACCGTTCGAATTCACCATCACGGACGAGTACAACGAGCTGACCGTCGAGGTAACCGACCTGCCAGAAGGTCTGTATGCGGACATTCAGTACGACGAACCACGGCTCCGCGCCACCGTCACTGTTCGAGGGACACCGACGAAGCCTGGTTGGCAATACGCGAATGTAACAGCGCGAGATACCCTCGGGAACGAGACCTCACGCAACCTCGAATTCTGGATTGCCGACGCCACTGCGCCGGTCATCGATACCACTCCGTTAATCTGGAGGCCGGCGAGTACGCCGACCTTGAGATTCCAGTAACCGACAACAGCGGCTATTCCCCCAACGTGACAGTCAGCGCTCTCCCCGATGACCTCACGTCATATGAGGGACACATTCACGGGCAGACCAACGCAGTCGGAACGCACGACATCCACGTAACCGCCACGGACCCCGCCGGCAATAGCGCGACGGCGACCATCCCGCTCGAGGTGCGCGACACGAAGAAGCCGACCATCAACGTGCGGAGCAACGCTCGCTGGGAAGCCAATTCGGAATTCAATGACTCCATCAGCGTCGACGTTGACGACGTAACCCCAGTCAGTGTGCGCGTCGACGGCCTGCCCCGAGGCCTGTCTTATGACGACACCAACGGCGTCATCGATGGCGTCACCGACGCGGTCGGCTCGCACGCCGTCACCATCAGCGCTACCGACACCAGCGGCAACACGTCCGAGTCGGAGCTCGAGCTGGTTGTGGAGGACACCACTGGACCTACAGTGCAAAACACCGAGTTTGAGCACGAAATTGGTACACCGTTCTCGCATGTTGTTGATGCAACAGACAGCGTAGGGGTGGAGCGGGTTACCGTTTCGGGCCTCCCGCACGGACTGCGTTTCGACGAAAGCTCCCGCACCATCAGCGGTACCCCGTCAGACCTCGGCGCCTTCCAAGCTTCCGTCAAGGCGTTTGATGCGGCCGGAAATACGGGCCAGGGCACAATTGGATTCCGCGTGGTGGACACCGTCCGGCCTCGCATCTTGGTGGACCACAACCCGCCTGCAGCAACCAAGTTCGACTTGCCTATCGGTGTCGAGGACGCAACTGAAACGGCATTGTCTGTGACCGGTCTGCCAGCTGGTCTGCGACTTAAAGGTAGCCGAATTGTTGGCTCGACCAAGCATTCGGGCACACACCGCGTAGTCATCACCGCCACGGATGAAGCTGGCAATCAAGCTTCCGAGACAATCACGCTGTCGGTGCCGAAGCCTCGCCCAACCAAGACAACAACCGCTTCGAAGCCTTCTACGTCAGCTCCGCAGAAGCCGAAGGAGACAACTCCCGCTGCAGAGCCTCCTCGCCAGACACCGGTTCCGACTAAGTCAACAGGCAAGACAACATCGTCTGCAGCACCGTCTGAGAAAACTACGGCAACTACTACACAATCCGAGCCTCCTGCCTCAGATCCAACGCAGCCTCAGGTTGCAGAGGACGGCAGCGCTTCCGGTTCCTCGAAGGGTGGAATCGCCGCACTGGTAATTCTGGGCATCATCGCGTTGGTTGGTGGTGTCGTCGCTACGAACCCTCAGATCATGAAGCAGATTCAGTCGATGCTGCCGTAGGAAGATGCGCCGACGTGGTTAAACCTTGGGTGTGTCCCAATCCCACGTCGGTGCGGCTTCATCCGCAAACGAATCCACACCCCACCCATCCAACTCAATCTCGGCAGCATCATCGCGATACCCCACCCGACCAGGCTCACACACCCACTGCTCACCACTGGCAAACCGGAAATACAACGTCGGGCCAGGCTTGACCACCCGAATAAACCCATCCGTGACCAACGAATGACACCTCGAGCACAACGGCACCAAATTCTCCAAATCCGTCGCACCACCTTCAGCCCAATCCCGAATATGATGCATCTGCAAAAACCGCGTATGCCCACAGCCTGGCACCGCACACTTATGCCCCCACATCCCTAGAAGCACCTGCACCTGCTTCGGGCTTGCAAGCCTGCGTTTGCGCCCAAACCTAATCACCTGCCCCTGGGCGTCATAGAGCACACCCATCAAATCTGCATGATCTACCAAGTTGGCAAGCCGTGCGGCAGGCGCCGCCATGTGATTCGGTAAAAACGCTCGCCCATCTGATGTCATATGCACCATCACCTGTGCCGCCGGCGCCATCGTGGCGTGTGTGGCAGCCCCGGTGCGCACCATGTGCACCATCCCCATGAGTGATTGCAGCATTAATCGTGCCGGTGGCAGCCCGAAGGTCGAGCGCATCATCTGCGCATCAGCCTCATCCACCGCGTTATCATCCGCATAGGCGTGTGCGCCTGCACGCAGGGCTGCTTGAAAGGCCACACCGTCGGTAGCGTTCATGCAAAACCAGCCGCGTACGTATTGGCCATCTTCGCGGATGGTCAGCCCGCAGTGTTCACCAGCATCCTGAGGTTGTTTCTCGGTGGGGGTTGCGCCTGCCAGGGCATGTACGAGGCCTTGGTAGCCGGAGTAGCGCGCTATTTCTACGAGTTCGTGTTGGTTTGTGTCGGTGGCGTAGTCGAGCATGTAGCGCACGCTGGTGTAGTCGATGCTTCCTTGTCGCAGCGCGTCGAGGATGGTGGGAAAGGCGGTGAGTTTGCGTGCGACGGCGGCGTATTCGTAGGCGCGGGTGCGTTTCATTTTTAGCACTCTGGCAAGCCATGCCCCGGTTGAGGCACACCCGTATGCTTCGGCGAGGTTGTGGGTGTCGAATTCGGCGATCGCGGTCAGTATTTCCGCGTGCGAGTATGCGAACAGGCGTGCGCTTTCTACGATGGTGTTGATGATGGTGTCGGCGTCGATGGTGGTGTGCATGGTTCCCCCTGGTGTTTTGGTTGTTTTGTTTAGTATACGTGTTCGAATGGTGGTGTCAAGAGGTTTATTCAAATATTTGTTGGTGGGTGTCCGCGCGGCGGACAGTGTGGGGGTTGGCTTTTCGACGCCCACCTTCGAGCACGGGTGTGTGAGTGGGTGTCCGCGCGGCGGAATACGGGAATCGGCGGTAGAGATCACGAAGTGGTATCCGCGCGGCGGACTGTGAACAAGGCCGTCGCAAAGGGCTCGAAGTGTCCGCGCCGCGGAATGCTACTGGAGTCGACTAAAGCTTCGTTGGAGTCCGCGCGGCGGACAGTAAATAAGGTTGGCCTGCACTAACCGGCGAGTAGTCCGCCCCGCGGAACGCATGCTTCGCCGATGCAATTCACGAAGCGGTGTCCGCGCCGCGGAAACCTTACTTATTGAGAGGTGGGTTGAGCCAAGCTTCGCCAGCTGTTTGTCCGCCCCGCGGACACCCACATCAACCAATCAGCATGCCGCAACCGGCAGCTGATCTAGCTGGCTCCGGAGCTGTTCTGCAACGGCGTTAGCCATGGCCTGGCCGGTTTGGTAGCTGCCGTCGGCGGGGACAACGACCAAAGCCAAAGCAACGTCCTGCCCTGCGGAATTTGACACGAGTCCCATCTGGCGCACTTCGTATCCACCAGTCACCGAGGGCCCCCACCCGCCTTTGAACCGCGCATTGGGGAGCTGGCCGAGACCGTAGTCCTGCCCGGGCACGATGTGTCCCATCAGTTCAAGGACGGGGCCGGCGCCGCTCAGGCAGCTCAGATTGGACATGAAGGTGGACTCCTCGGCGGCGGTGAGCATGGTTTGGCCGAAGGTTGAGAACTCGGGCCGGATGCGTTCGGTGTTGATGGTTTTTGGTACGCCACCCTCGGCCAAGACGGTATCGCCGGCGCCGGGTGGCAGGGCGTTCCAGAGTTGCAGCGCGGCGTCGTTGTCTGAGGCGGTGATCGCGGCGGGTGCTGCGAGCTGCGCGGTGTCGGGCGCCACGCGGTACGCGGCAACTGCGAGGGGGACTTTGATGGTTGACCAGGCAGGCATCGCTGGGTCGTCGCTGCTGCCGACCCCGCCCGCGGCGACTGCGACGGTGCCTCCGAACTGGTTGGCAACAGCATCAGCGATGGCGGAAAGCAGCTTATCGACGTCCTCTTCGCCCACCGGTTCGTCAACTGGTGCAGGCGGCTGAGCGTTCGGGTGCGTTGTCGTTGAGGTGACGGTGATGGTCGGCGGGGCGTCGTTAGTGGGTGTCCCGCAGGCCCCGAGGGCGGTCACGGCGAGGAGGGCGCAGCATGCTCGTTTCACCTCCACCACCCTAGTGCCCCGGGCACGAAAAAACCCGCACACGAGGTGCGGGTTTTCACGAGTGCTGAATTAGCCCTGACGAGCCTTGAAGCGTGGCTCCTTCTTGTTCAGGACGTAAACCTTGCCACGGCGGCGCACAACCTGGGCGCCCGGCTTGTTCTTCAGCGACCGAAGCGACTTGCGGACCTTCATCGGGCGCTCCTTTCTAATCGAGGATCTTCATCTTCGTGCGACCACTGGAAACAGTCTGGTCGCGACACGTCGCGTTATATTACCCCATCACGTGGGGAAACCAAAACGCCGGTGCTACTTGGTGTAGCGTTGCTCCATTTCCGACGCCACTTCGTCCAGACTCCGGTTCATTGTTTCGGGGACGAAGTAGCGGACGAATCCTGCTGCAAGGATGCCACAGATGATGAAGATGGAGAAGGTGGCGGTGGCGGAGAGGGCGTCGACAAGTGGGAGGAAGAACTGGGCGACGATCCAGTTCATGACCCACAGTGCAAGCCCTGCGAGGCCCATGCCGGCGCCGCGGATTTGTGGCGGGACCAGCTCGGAGATAAGCAGCCAGGTGGTGGGCGAGACTGCTGCCTGCTGCGACGCGATGAACAGCGCCATGCAGGCGAGTGAGACCCACGCGAGTGCGGCGTTGTTTTCCGCGGCACGGTACGTGAGCGTGAGTGCGAAGAGGAAGATGACGTTGCCGCTCAGGCCGATGAGCAGTAGTCGTTTGCGGCCGATCCTGTCGATGACCTGCAGTCCGACCCAGCACGCGACGACGGAGACGAGCCCGATCACCATGGAGGTGTAGACGGCGTTTTCGGTGGAGAGGCCGACTTTGTTCATCATCGTTGGCGCGAAGTAGACGATGGCGTTCACACCGGTGACCTGCTGCGTGATGCCGAGCAGCGCGGCGATCAGCACGGTCATGCGTAGCCACCGAACGTTGCGCAGACGTGCCCACTCGCCGCCACGCTGGGCGCGAAGCTCGGCGTCTTCGGTGGTTTCGAGGGTGAGTTCTTCACGCGTCATGCCGACTCGGTCGCCGATGGTGAGGGCTGCGTCGATACGCTGGTGGCGGGCGAGCCACAGGGGCGTTTCAGGCAGGAATGCCATGCCGACGGCCAGGGCGGCTCCGGGGACTGCGGCGAGTCCGAGCATCAGCTGCCAGCTGCCGGTCGAGGCGAGTGCGGAGTTCACGGAGTACGCGAGCAGCTGCCCCACCACAATCATCAGCGTGTTCAGCGATACCATCTTGCCGCGCACCCGGGCGGGCACCATCTCCGAGATGTACATCGGCGCCACGATAGACACTCCGCCGACACCGACCCCTAAGAACGTTCGGGCCGCCGCGAGTGCTTCCACCGACCCCGCAAGCGCGCACCACAGCGAGCCCGCGATGAACACGAGGCCGCCCATTATTAAGGTGCGTTTGCGGCCGAGCCTGTCCGCGATCGCTCCGCCGCTGAGCGCGCCGACCGCGGCACCGACGAGCAACATCGAGGTCACAAGCCCTTCTTGCCCTGGGGTGAGCTGGAATTCGGGGGTGATGTAGAGCAGCGCGCCGCTCATCACGCCGGTGTCGTAGCCGAAGAGCAGCCCGCCCAGCGCGGCGACGCCCGCAACTTTCCGGACGTAGCTTCGTTGGGCAGTGGTGAGTTGTTGCATGCATACCAATATGCACCGTGGGTACGCTGGTTCCTATGTCTCGGCCAGATTCACCGCAAGTTAGCAGCAAACAGCAAGAGATCATCGACACGCTCGGGATCCAACCTTCGATTGATCCCGCGCGAGAAATCGAGCGTCGCGTCGCATTCCTCTGCGACTATGCCCGCGCAGCCTCCTCAGCCGGTTTCGTACTCGGCATTTCCGGGGGCCAGGACTCGACGCTCGCAGGTCGCCTCGCACAGATCGCTGTCGAGCGGCTGCGGGACTCGGGTGTCGACGCCCACTTCCTCGCCGTCCGCCTCCCCCACGGTGTCCAAGTCGACGAGGACGACGCCCAGTTGGCGCTCCGCTTCATCGAACCGGATGAGACGGTGACCGTTGACATCGCACCTGCAACGAAAGCGCTCAGCGACGAGGCCGCTGACGCGTTGGGGGCGCCCCTCAGCGACTTCAACAAGGGCAACGTGAAGGCCCGACTTCGGATGGTGGCGCAGTACGCGCTTGCTGGCGAGCGCAACCTCCTGGTCATCGGCACTGACCACGCGGCGGAAAACGTCACCGGTTTCTTCACCAAGTTCGGCGATGGCGCCGCCGACCTCACCCCCCTCGCCGGCCTCAACAAACGCCAAGGCGCAGCTCTCCTCCGCGAGCTCGGCGCCGACTCTCGTCTCTGGGAGAAAGTCCCCACCGCCGACCTGGAAGAGGACCGCCCGGCGCTGCCCGACGAGGAAGCACTCGGCGTGACCTACCAGCACATCGACGATTACCTCGAAGGCAACACCGTTCCGTCCGCGGCGGCGGAACGCATCGAGCACCTGTGGCGCATCGGCCAGCACAAACGACACCTGCCCCCAGGGCCAGATACCTCCTGGTGGAAGGCTTAAACCGCTACGTCTAATGTCGCCTGCGCGGCGTTGGCAAGCTCACCCGCGTACGCCGGCCCGTGCGTCAGCGCGTGCACAGCCAGCGGGTGAAGCTGGTGAATCGGGATGCGCCGACGCCATCCCTCCCCCAGGCTCGCCCGCGACTCGTAGCCCGCAACGATATCTTCCAAAAACGGTGCGCCGAACAGCGCCAACATCGCAATGTCCGTCAGCGGGTGTCCACCGTGCGCCGCCGGGTCAATGAACCGTGGGCCCGACTCGTCGAAAAGCAGGTTGCCCGCCCAAAGATCCCCGTGGATACGCGCCAGCGGGGCGTCCTCGTCCTCTTCAACGAGCGCAGCGCAGGCGCGTTCCACGAGCTCTAGCTGCTGCTTCGAAATATTTCCCGCCACATGTGCAGCCCGCGCAAACGGCAGCACGCGCTGCTCGGTATAAAACTTCGCCCACCGCTGCTCCGGCACGCAGTCCTGCTCAACCCGGCCGATGAAGTTCGGGCCATCCCACCCGGTCGGCGGCGCACCGAAGGCTTCAGCGCCCATCGCGTGGATCTTCGCCAGCTCCTCCCCCGCCCGGCGCGCCGCGTCACGAGTGGGCCGCACGGTCTCGACACGTTCTATTCGCAGCGTCCGCTGCTCCTCGTCCACGCCGCAGACCTCCACGACTGCGTCGCTGCCCTCGCGCAGCCAGCGCAGCCCCGCCGCCTCGCTGCTCGCCTGGCCCGGCGCGATACAACGCTTACTGAAATCACTCAAGGTGGCCCTCCAATGCAAGCAAAAATCGCTTCATATCTTCCCCACCACGGTAGCGCCCGAGGTGGCCATCGCTACGCACGACCCGGTGACACGGAATGAGCAGCGGCAGCGGATTTTTCGCGCAGGCAGTGCCGACGGCACGCACCGCCCCCGGATTATCGACGTCCACCGCTAGCCCCTTATACGTCGTCACCTCGCCGAACGGCACGTGTTGGAGCGCGTCCAGCACCTTCGTCCGAAACGGCGGGAGGCCTTCAAGGTCGAGCGGGACATCGAAAGACGTTCGTGTCCCGGCAAAGTACTCCTCGAGCTGCCCGCGGACGGCACCAATCGGTCCCGGGCGCGCGCCTGTGGCGTGGATTACCTCAGCGGGGTCGTCCGTCGGCAACGCGATCCGGCGTACTCCGCGGGGCGAAACGACAACCGTCAGTGTTCCGACCTGCGTCTCGACGGTAGCGAACGATGTTGCATACATGGCACCAGTACTAGCACCTTGCTATGGTGCCAGCCATGACCACCTACATTCCCCCACCCGGATACACGGCGATCACGGTCCCGGAGGACCACGATGGGCGGCGGATACACAAGTTCCTCGCCGGCCACACCACGTGCCCCGCGACCATGCTGTTCAAACTCGCACGCAAGGGGGCGTTGCGGGTCAACCAGAAACGAATCAAGCAGGATCACCGCGTCCGTGGCGGGGACGTGATCACGTTGCCGGGTGAGTTCTGTAAGGAAGCGAAGAGGGCGTCGAAAAGTAAGAACCATGGGTTTGAGATGCTGTGGGAGGGGCCGACGGCGCTGGTAGTAAATAAGCCGGCGGGGGTGCCGGTGCATGCGGGGACAGGGACGCGGCGCGGCGTCATCGAGCGGATCCGTGACGTGTACCCCGACGCTGAGCTTGCGCACCGCATCGATAAGGAGACGTCAGGGGCGCTGCTGATTACGCTGAATCACGCGGAGCTACGCCACCTGCAACGAGCCTTCCGCGAGCAGAACGTGATCCGCATCTACCGCGCGGTCGTGGAGGGACGCTGGGCGGGCGCGCGCGACGTAAAGGCCCCGATCGCGCGAACACCGAAAACCATGGTCGTAAGCGCCGACGGCGACGACGCCCACACACGATTCCGCCGCGTGGAAAACCGCGGGCCGAACACGCTCGTCGAGGCCGAGCTCATTACTGGACGACGCCACCAAATCCGCGTGCACGCCGCCCACGAAAGCCACCCCATCATCGGCGACCGCGCGTACGGCTCCCGCACGAGCGCGCAGCGCATGTTCCTGCACGCCTACCGGCTGGAGTTCACGCTGCGTAACAGCGAGCGCGTCGTGGTGACGGCGCCGGTCCGGGAACACAAAAACCGCAGGTCTTAAGCAACCTGCGGTCTTTTCTGTGGAGCTAACGGGATTCGAACCCGTGACCCCCACACTGCCAGTGTGGTGCGCTACCAACTGCGCCATAGCCCCGCGCACGCTAAAACACGCGTAGGAGTCAGTTTATACCGTGCGTTTAATGCGAGGCAAATGCAACCGGGGCTGCCCGGAGGACCATGATGCTCAGCGGTGGGACAGTAACGTCGCCGTGTGAAGTGAGTGCTCGTGGCGTCTCGTAGACGTCCGTTGCCTGGATCATCACTTCGTACTCACCGGTTGGCAGCGGCGCCTGCCACGGTTCCGTCGCGGCGTTCACGTACACGAAGGCGTCGCGATTGCCTGGGAATGCATTTTTCACGGTGTAGCCAACATGATTCATGTGCACGTTGTCAGCACCAGCAACGATTCCGTGCGTGTACTTGCTGTTAATCGCCTCATAACTCGGCAGGCGCATGAAGTCGTAGCGCTTGCGGAACGCGTTCAGGTCGCGGAAGAACTGCACGTGCTTTGCAAACTGAGCTGCTCTGTCGTAGTCGAGCGCGTTGACCTCATCTGGCGACTTGTACGAGTTGTGGTCGCCCGCCTTCGTGCGCAGAAACTCCTGCCCCGCATGAATGAACACTGCTCCGTTGGCCAAGTACTGCGTGGCCGTAGCGAGTGCATGACGCCGCGCGATTTCCTCATCAGACGCGTGCGGCATGCTGCCCTTGAGCTTGTCGAACATCGTGTAGTTATCGTGGGCCTCGTTGTACACCACGGACTGCTCCGGACCCAGGTAGTCCCGCACGTGCTGGGCACCCTTGATGTTGTTCAGCAGGTCCCAAGAACGATGCTCCTGATCCGCGCCGTTTACAAAGCCAGCATGCTCCAACTCAAAGTTGGAGCCCTTGACGGTGTCGCGGTAGTGATCATTGAAGAACGCGATACCCGGCAGCTTGTCGGCGTTCTTCTGGTTCGCGCCGAGCACGCCTTCGGGGTGGTTGCCCATCTCCCACCCCTCCCCGAGGATGACTATCGAAGGATCAATCTCGTTGAGCGCCTCGCGCACGGCGTTCATCGTGTCGACGTCATGAATCCCCATCAGGTCAAACCGGAAGCCATCGATGTTGTATGTTGTGGCCCAGTACGTCACTGAGTCAACGATGTACTTGCGCATCATGGGCCGCTCTGACGCGGTTTCATTGCCGACGCCCGTCCCATCAAGAAAATTGCCTTGCGGGTCCGTCCGGAAGAAATAGTTAGGCACCGTCTGCTGCAACGGCGAGTGCTCCGCGACGTAGACGTGGTTGTACACCACGTCCATGATGACCCGGATACCGTTGTTGTGCAGCGCGTCAATCATGGACTTCAGTTCCATGATCCGCGCGGTTGGGTCCTGGGGGTGCGTCGAATAGGAGCCCTCGGGAACGTTATAGTTTTCCGGATCGTAGCCCCAGTTGTACTGCGCATTAAACGACAGGTCGCCGGTCTCATCCACGCTGCCAAAATCGTAGATCGGCAGCAACTGTAGATGGGTGATACCCAGGGACTTCAAGTAGTCCAGACCCGATGGGTTCCCCGCCTGTGTCTTGGTCCCAGCCTCGGTGAGTCCCAGGAACTTCCCCTTGTGCGTGATGCCATTGTCCGGTCCGATGGTCAGGTCGCGCACGTGTGCCTCATAAATGATGGCGTCCTGCATCGAAGAAAACGGCGCCATACGCTTGCCGGACCACCCCTCGGGCACAATATGTTCCGCATCAACGACCACGGTGTGCTCCCCGTTGGCAGTCACTGCCCGCGCGTAGGGGTCGACGGCTTCGTTGACCGTTCCGTCCCCGAACTCCAGTCGGTAGCGGTACTCCAGCCCGTGGCGGTCACCTTCGAGGGTGAGTTCCCAGATTCCCCGCTCGCCCCTCGCCAGAGGAGTCGCGGCAGCGTTATCGGAGTAGTTCAGAAATTCCACCGACTTCGCCGTCGGCGCCCAGACCCGAAACGTGGTCTTTTCCGGGGTATAGATCGCACCGAGCTCGCCATCGTAGAAATACTTCTCGTGAAACTCGTTCGAGTAATTGATCGCAGACTCACCCTCAACACAGCTCATTGCTACAACAAAAAGCTCCCCACCAGTTCTTAACCGGTGGAGAGCACTCTCTGTGGAGCTAACGGGATTCGAACCCGTGACCCCCACACTGCCAGTGTGGTGCGCTACCAACTGCGCCATAGCCCCTTGAACTCTTACGAGCTTTCATCACCATACACGTGAAGAGAGCCTGGCCACAAATCATGCAGCCAGGCCCCACGCGGACATATAGTTAGCTGTTTGCGACGGTATCGACCCAGTTGTTGATCTCGCCTTCAACGTCCTTGCCGTCAACCATGACGCGCGGAGTCCCCGCCTCACCGCCGCGCTCTTGCTGCAACTTCAAGTTACCGTTCGACATTGCGCGCGCAGCATCGTAATAGGTCTTATCACGGATATCCTGCACCGCCTTGTCGCTCGCGCCGTAGTCACGCGCCAGGTCAGCAAGGTCATCGTCGGTCACCTTCGAGTACACATCCCTCTGGTTCACCATCAGGTGGTCGCGGAGGTTCATCATCGCCGCTGGCTCATCATTAGCGACGAGTGCCAGCTCCGCAGCCAGCCCCATCGTGGAGTGACCGTTGGTCAGGCCATCGAGCGTCACCATCGGGCGCAGCTCGACCTCGATCTTGCCCTCACGCAGCTTCTCGAGCATCTGCTCATCCGTCGCTACTGCCAGATCTGCACAGTGTGGGCACGAAAAGTCCTCGTAGAGCTCTGCCATCGGGGCGTCGTCGACGCCTTCGGCTGCGAGGCGAATGAAGTGGTCGTCCTCGTTCCAGCTCACAGTGATGCCAGTAGTGTCAATCATGTTCTCGGCCATGGCTGCCTCGCGGCCCTTCTTGCCGTTGACGAAAATCAGGCCGATCACAAGCGCCGCGATCGCAATCACTGCAACGATTGCCCAGATGAACCCTGCACCGTTCTTCTCGTTCGGGTTCTTCACCTTACGGGTAGTCACGTATTTACTCCTTGACGTTGGAAATTGCCCAACAGCTTAATCGCTGGATGAGGCTATGGATAAATCGCAAACTTCTTGTACGGCACATAAATCATGAACAAGGTCGCCGCGATCAAGACGACGTCGCGCAGGATCGTCTCAATGAGGTTCGTGCCCTCATCTGACGGCTGCGGGCCAAAGCACCCACAGTCGATGACCAGCCCTCGCGACCACGCCGAGTACATCCCGATGATGAACAGCACCAGGACCCCGATCGAGACCCAGCCGCATTCGCGCAGCTTGATGCCAGCCAGCAGGAGCAGCCCACCGGCCAGCTCCAACGGTCCGATCCACTGCGCCAAAATATTCGACCACTCATGGGTGAAAATCTCGTACGCAATGATGTTTTGCGTCACTTCCATATGGGCGCCAATCTTGGTCCACCCGGCGACAATCCACACAGCCGCCAGCCCAAATCGCGCCGCAGCCGACGCGATTTCCAGCAGCTTGCCTCTTGCCTGTTTGGTCTCGTGTGTCTCAGTCACGATTGGCCATTCTATCCGAGCACCTGCGCAACAAGCTCTTTCGCAGCCTGCTGCACCTGCGCCAAATGCTCCTTGCCCTTGAAGCTCTCGGCGTAAATCTTGTACTTGTCCTCCGTGCCCGATGGTCGCGCCGCGAACCAGGCGTTTTCCGTGGTGACCTTCAGGCCGCCAATCGGTGCACCGTTGCCTGGTGCCTCGGTCAGCTTCGCGGTGATTGGTTCACCAGCCAGCTCGGTCGCGGTGACTTGCTCCGGGGAGAGCGCCTTCAGCGTCGCCTTCTGCTCGCGGTTCGCCGGGGCATCGATACGAGCGTATGCCGGGGAGCCGAACTTCTCAGCGAGCTCAGCGTAGCGTTGCGACGGCGTCTTCCCCGTCACAGCTGTAATCTCCGCCGCGAGCAGATCCAGAATCAGGCCGTCCTTATCAGTCGACCACACCGTGCCATCCTTCCGCAGGAAGGACGCACCCGCGGATTCTTCGCCGCCGAAGCCAACGGTGCCGTCGATAAGCCCTGGCACGAACCACTTAAAGCCAACCGGGACCTCAACGAGCGTGCGCCCGAGCGACGCCACAACGCGGTCAATCATCGACGAGGACACCAGCGTCTTGCCAACCGCGGTGTTGTCCGCCCAGCCCTCGCGATGTGAGAACAGGTACTCAATCGCGACGGCGAGGTAGTGGTTCGGGTTCATCAGGCCGGCGTCCGGCGTGACGATCCCGTGGCGGTCCGAGTCAGCGTCATTGCCGGTAGCGATGTCATACTTGTCACGATTGTGCACCAGCGACGCCATCGAGTCCGGCGAGGAGCAATCCATGCGAATCTTGCCATCAGTGTCGAGCGTCATGAAACGCCAGGTCGGGTCGACCTCCGGGTTCACCACGGTCATATTCAGGCCGTGCTTCTCAGCGATTGCACCCCAATAATCGACGCTCGCTCCGCCCATCGGATCAGCGCCGATGCTCAGACCGGATTCACGAATCGCCGCAATGTCGACGACGTTCGGCAAGTCATTGATGTAGTTATTCAGGTAGTCATAGCGCTGCGCACGCTCATCGAGCACACCAGACGCCGCGGAGCGCTTCACGCCCTCCAAACCGTTTGCGATATACTCGTTCGCCCGCTTCGCAATCCAGTCAGTCGCGTCCGTGTCAGCCGGACCACCCGACGGCGGGTTGTACTTGAAACCACCATCACGCGGGGGATTGTGCGACGGCGTAATCACAATGCCGTCCGCGCGCTTCGGATCAGTACCCGTGACCCCGCCAGAAAGCTTCGCGTTGTGCGACAAGATTGCGTGCGACACCGCCGGAGTCGGTGTGTAACGCCCAGCGGCGTCAACAAGCACCTCAACCCCATTGCCAAACAGCACCTCAAGCGCGGAGACCATCGCCGGCTCAGACAACGCGTGCGTATCGCGCCCGATGAAGACCGGACCGCCAATGTTTTGCTCACGACGGTAGTCGACGATCGCCTGCGTGGTCGCCAGAATATGCACCTCATTAAACGCGTTATCCAGCGAAGAACCACGGTGACCAGAGGTACCAAACACCACCTGCTGGTCAGGATTGTGCGGGTCTACATCACGGGTGTAGTAAGCAGTCACCAACGACGCAATATCGATCAAATCTTCCGGGCGGGCAATCTGGCCAGCACGTTCATGAGCCATACGACAACATCCTTTCGAATACGTTCACACCCATCTTTCCCTTTTTTGGAAACTTCCGCCAGAAAAATCGTACAAACCGTGTACACACGGAAGGTTATGTGTCTATTATCTCAATCACGTTATCGGGAGAAAGGTAACCTGGCCCACACCCTATTGCGAAAGGATCACGATGGCTGCGCAACTCAACGAAACCCTCGGTACGATCGCCTCGTTCGTCTGGGGCCCATTCCTGCTCATCCCGCTGCTGCTCGGCACGGGCCTCTTCCTGACCGTCCGAATGGGTGGCATCCAGTTCCGCACGCTCGGCCGCGCGACCCGCCACGCGTTCGTCGATAAGAATGAAGAAGGCTCCGGCGACATCAGCAACTACCAGGCCTTAACGACGGCCCTCGCCGCAACAGTCGGCACCGGCAACATCGTCGGCGTAGCCACCGCGATCTCGATCGGTGGGCCGGGCTCCCTGCTCTGGATCTGGGTCACAGGCATCGTCGGTATGGCGTCGAAATACTCCGAGGCCTACCTCGGCGTCCGCTTCCGCACCACCGACGACAAAGGACGCCAACAAGGCGGACCACACGAGTACCTCCGCCGCGGAATCCCGGGCCCGCTGGGGTCCGTGCTCGCGGTCGCGTTCATGCTCTTTACTATCTTCGCGTCTTTCGGCATCGGTAACCTCACTCAAGGCAATTCCATCGCTGCAGGCATGCAGGAAGCATTCGGCATCGAACCTACTGTCTCCGGCATCCTGATCTTCATTGGCGTCGGCGCAGCCATCTTGGGTGGTATTGAAGGCATCGGCAAGATCACGGCAGCGTTCGTTCCCCTGATGATTGTTCTCTATGTCGGTGGCGGCATCGTCGCGCTCGCTTTGATGGCAGACCAGATCCCTGCCGCTATCTCTCTCATCTTCCACGACGCGTTCACCGGCTCAGCCGCGACCGGTGGCTTCGTCGGCTCCACCATCATGATGGCAATCCAGTTCGGTGTTGCCCGCGGCATCTTCTCCAACGAGTCTGGCATGGGCTCTGCAGCAATCGCCGCTGCGGCAGCGAAGACCCAGCACCCCACCCGCCAGGCGCTGGTATCCATGACCCAGACGTTCATTGACACCCTGATCGTTGTTACCATCACCGGCCTTGTCATCGTGACCTCCGGGACCTGGGACATGGGACGCGACGAGGCAGCAGTCATGACCGCACGCGGCTTCTCGACGGTCCTGCCAGGCACCTGGGGCGGCGACATCGTCTCCGTTTCCCTCATCTTCTTCGCATTCTCTACGATCCTGGGCTGGTCCTACTACGGCGAACGCGCCGCAACCGCCCTCTTCGGCCAGTGGGCTTCATTGCCATACAAGATGTTCTTTACCGCCGTAGCGTTCCTCGGCGCCACCACGCACCTCGAACTCGTATGGACGTTCTCCGACCTGGCGAACGGCCTCATGGCAATCCCGAATCTCATCGGTCTACTGCTGCTTTCCGGGCTCGTCGCCCGTGAGACTCGCGAGTACCTCAAATTCAATCCGAAGCTTCGCCGTAGCCCCGAGGAGGTTGCAGTATTTGTAAAGCAGCAAGGCATGAATTGGGAGTAAGCGCACTAGTAGACTTCTGGTGTGCAATTACAAAACATTGAGTCGAATGAGCCCCTCGCGGTAGGCGTCGGAGCTGGCACGGGAGCACTTACACGCTACGTGCTTACAGCGGGACTCCTTGCGGTGCTGCCTGCAGCACCGCATTACGCTTTTCTGGTCACGCTTGGCATCAACGTCTTAGGCAGCTACGCAATGGGTTACTTCCGACCAGGCCCATTACTCGGCACAGGTTTCCTCGGAGGCTTCACGACGTTCTCCGCTCTCACCGTCGCCGCAGCGCAAACGACTGCAATCACTGCGTTCATCTACGTACTCTCCAGCGTTGTTCTCTGCATCGCTGGCTGGTGGGCTGGCGACACCATGCGTGATCGCAAGGAGGCAGGTGATCGATAGTGTTTATTGACCCAATTGCTATCCCTGCAGTGTTCTTTGGCGGCGCGTTAGGCGGCGCCACACGGTGGTGGATTAGTTCCGCCCTCCCCCCGCGCAAGGGCACCTTCACGGCCAACGCTGCTGCATCCATGGTCCTCGGTTTTACAGTCGCGATGGCGCCGATGTGGGCGGTGTTCATTGGAACGGGATTTGCTGGTGCGCTCTCTACATGGTCAACGCTCGCCAAAGAAGCAGGAATGCTGCTCAAAGAGCGCAGGTACGCACCATGCGCGAAGTATCTGTTGTGGACGCTCGCCGTCGGCGTTGCGTTCGCAGGGCTAGGCGCCATGCGCGGTAACGCGGCATTTTAGACGACTACCAAGCGCTGCAAATACTTTTGGTGTGTTGTCTGTGGATCAGAATTGGTAACCGGCCACACACAACCATCCCTGTTTGTTTGTTGTGGGGGTACACAAAAAAGAGTGTGGTGGGTACCACCACCCCCACAACGGGAATAATGGAACCCACCACACACAAGAAAATGAAGTTATAGGCCGGCGGTAACCTACTCTCCCACACCCTCCCAGGTGCAGTACCATCAGCGCGGGCGGGCTTAGCTAACCGGGTTCGGAAAGGGACCGGGCGTTTCCCCGCCGCCATCAACCACCGACACGACCAAAATCGTGCCAACACAATACTGTTGATAACAACGACAATATTCACATATCAGCACAGGCATGTCATGCCAGACACTGCACAGTGGACGCAAACACTCTTCTTCGCGGAAGAACACTCAAAACTCTTGACCATAAACAACACCAACATGTGTGTGCTTTGTTTTAGTCTCGGTGTAATTAGTACCAGTCACCTTACACACCTCACAGTGCTACCAGAATCCGGCCTATCAACCCCATCATCTCTAGGGAACCTCAAACGAAACCTCATCTCAAAACAGGCTTCCCGCTTAGATGCTTTCAGCGGTTATCCCTCCCGTACGTAGCCAACCAGCCCTGCTCCTGGCGGAACAACTGGCACACCAGAGGTACGTCCGTCCCGGTCCTCTCGTACTAGGGACAGCCTTCTTCAAGTTTCAACGCGCGCGGCGGATAGAGACCGAACTGTCTCACGACGTTCTGAACCCAGCTCGCGTGCCGCTTTAATGGGCGAACAGCCCAACCCTTGGGACCTACTCCAGCCCCAGGATGC
Organism: Corynebacterium sp. UMB2355A; assembly: GCF_033877495.1. Lineage (NCBI taxonomy): Bacteria > Bacillati > Actinomycetota > Actinomycetes > Mycobacteriales > Corynebacteriaceae > Corynebacterium > Corynebacterium sp. UMB2355A. The sequence goes on from NZ_CP138855.1 coordinate 783,613, forward strand.
GACGAGCCGACATCGAGGTGCCAAACCATCCCGTCGATATGGACTCTTGGGGAAGATCAGCCTGTTATCCCCGGGGTACCTTTTATCCGTTGAGCGACACCACATCCACAAGTAGGTGCCGGATCACTAGTCCCGACTTTCGTCCCTGCTCGACTTGTAAGTCTCACAGTCAAGCTCCCTTGTGCACTTACACTCACCACCTGATTGCCAACCAGGCTGAGGGAACCTTTGGGCGCCTCCGTTACATTTTGGGAGGCAACCGCCCCAGTTAAACTACCCACCAGGCACTGTCCCCAACCCAGATCATGGGCCAAGGTTAGACATCCACTACGGTCAGAGTGGTATTTCAACAACGACTCCACAATCACTAGCGTGACCACTTCACAGTCTCCCACCTATCCTACACAAACCGCACCGAATACCAATACCAAGCTATAGTGAAGGTCCCGGGGTCTTTTCGTCCTGCCGCGCGAAACGAGCATCTTTACTCGTACTGCAATTTCACCGGGCCTGTGGTTGAGACAGCAGGGGAGTCGTTACGCCATTCGTGCAGGTCGGAACTTACCCGACAAGGAATTTCGCTACCTTAGGATGGTTATAGTTACCACCGCCGTTTACTGGGGCTTAAATTCTCCGCTTCGGACATGCGTCCTAACAGGTCCTCTTAACCTTCCAGCACCGGGCAGGCGTCAGTCCGTATACATCAACTTAACCGTCTTCGCACGGACCTGTGTTTTTGATAAACAGTCGCTCCCCTCTATTCTCTGCGACCCCCACCAGCAACACACCGAAACAGTATGCAACCAGCAAGGGCCCCCCTTCTCCCGAAGTTACGGGGGCAATTTGCCGAATTCCTTAACCACAGTTCACCCGACCGCTTTAGTATTCTCTACCTGACCACCTGTGTCGGTTTCGGGTACGGGCCATACACACACATCGCTAGAGGCTTTTCTCGACAGCAAAGGATCACCACCATCACCCAACAATTGGGCTACGCATCACGCCTCACACAAAATATCGACCGCATTTCACAAGTCGACGTGCCACACGCTTACACCAAGATATCCAACACTTGGCGCGGCTACCTGACTGCGTCACCCCATCACTGAACTACCACGGATCAGGCCCCACGCATCACCAACAACCACACACCCAAAAGGATGCGCATGTTGCCAGTTCAGGGTGGTTAGTATCACCGCTTCACTCTTTGTCGCATGCATACGGGTACGGGAATATCAACCCGTTGACCATCGACTACGCCTGTCGGCCTCGCCTTAGGACCCGACTCACCCTGGGAAGACGAACTTGACCCAGGAACCCTTAGTCATCCAGCGGATACGATTCTCACGTATCTCTCGTTACTCATGCCTGCATTCTCACTCGCACACAGTCCACCACCCCTTACAGTATGGCTTCACCCCATGCACGACGCTCCCCTACCCATAGTAAAAACTATGCCGCGGCTTCGGCGGTGTACTTGAGCCCCACTACATTGTCGGCGCAGAACCACTCGACCAGTGAGCTATTACGCACTCTTTCAAGGATGGCTGCTTCTAAGCCAACCTCCTGGCTGTCTTCGCGATCCCACATCCTTTTCCACTTAGTACACCCTTAGGGGCCTTAACCGGCGATCTGGGCTGTTTCCCTCTCGACTATGAAGCTTATCCCCCACAGTCTCACTGCTATAGAACACTTGACCGGCATTCGGAGTTTGGCTGATGTTGCTAAGATGATAGTCCCGCTCAACCAACCAGTAGCTCTACCTCCGGCAAACTACTATAACGCTGCACCTAAATGCATTTCGGGGAGAACCAGCTATCACGGAGTTTGATTGGCCTTTCACCCCTACCCACAACTCATCCCCTCAGTTTTCAACCTAAGTGGGTTCGCGCCTCCACAACCTCTTACAGCTGCTTCACACTGGCCATGGGTAGATCACCCCGCTTCGGGTCCAGGACATGCCACTTACAACACCCAATTAGGATTCGCTTTCGCTACGACTACCCCACACGGGTTAACCTCGCGACATGCCGCTGACTCGCAGGCTCATTCTTCAAAAGGCACGCCATCACACACACGCGGTGCTCTGACGGATTGTAAGCGCACGGTTTCAGGAACTCTTTCACTCCCCTCCCGGGGTACTTTTCACCATTCCCTCACGGTACTTATCCACTATCGGTCACACTTAGTATTTAGGCTTACCGGGTGGTCCCGGCAGATTCACAGCAGATTCCACGAGCCCACTGCTACTCGGGCAAACAATCACCACAACACGACACGCCTTCACGTACAGGGGCTCTCACCCTCTCCGGCACACCATCCCAGGTGACTTCCGCTAACACGCCGCATCATGAGGGTACATGGCAGCATACCCACAATCATCGCCCACAACACCACACGCGCAACCCCTGCCAGGTATCACACACGCATGGTTTAGCCTCATCCACGTTCGCTCGCCACTACTAGCAGAATCACAATTGTTTTCTTCTCCTACGGGTACTGAGATGTTTCACTTCCCCGCGTAACCCCCACACAGACTATACATTCATCTGCAGGTAACACTCCATAACAAGTGCCAGGTTTCCCCATTCGGACATCCTCGGATCAACGCTTTGTTGGCAACTCCCCGAGGCATAACGCAGCCTCACACGTCCTTCATCGGCTAAGCATGCCAAGGCATCCACCGTACGCCCTTGTAACAAAACAAAAACACACAACAAACAAACAACAAACAACCACCACACACAAACAGCATGACAATCACTTGTTGTTAGGCAAACTTACAATCAAAAAATTCTTCCACAAGAATAAAGATGCTCGCGTCCACTATACAGTTCTCACACAACACACCCCACACACCAACCACCAACCAAACCAGTCAGTGATCAACACGCGGAATCATTCAAGACAACACAACTGCTGCCTCAGACACCCAACAGTGCACCAACACACACAACATTTACTTTTCTTGATTACACAACCAGTTACGCACCACCACAACCACAACCACCACACGAATGCATGACAGTCTGTAGCTGGTGTGTCTCCACCCGGAAACAACAATTGGCAGCCACACCTACGGTGACTCAACCAACAAACAAGCCCACAACTGTGAGCCAACAAAATAAAACTCCTTAGAAAGGAGGTGATCCAGCCGCACCTTCCGGTACGGCTACCTTGTTACGACTTCGTCCCAATCGCCGATCCCACCTTCGACAGCTCCCATGACAGGCCACTGGCTTCGGGTGTTACCAACTTTCATGACGTGACGGGCGGTGTGTACAAGGCCCGGGAACGTATTCACCGCAGCGTTGCTGATCTGCGATTACTAGCGACTCCGACTTCATGGGGTCGAGTTGCAGACCCCAATCCGAACTAAGGCCGGCTTTGTGCGATTAGCATCCCCTCACAAGGTAGCAAACGCGCTGTACCGACCATTGTAGCATGTGTGAAGCCCTGGACATAAGGGGCATGATGATTTGACGTCATCCCCACCTTCCTCCGAGTTAACCCCGGCAGTCTCTCATGAGTCCCCACCATTACGTGCTGGCAACATAAGACAAGGGTTGCGCTCGTTGCGGGACTTAACCCAACATCTCACGACACGAGCTGACGACAACCATGCACCACCTGTATAGCGACCACAAGGGAAACCACATCTCTGCGGCGATCCGCTACATGTCAAGCCCAGGTAAGGTTCTTCGCGTTGCATCGAATTAATCCACATGCTCCGCCGCTTGTGCGGGCCCCCGTCAATTCCTTTGAGTTTTAGCCTTGCGGCCGTACTCCCCAGGCGGGGCGCTTAATGCGTTAGCTACGGCACAAATCCCGTGGAAGGGACTCACACCTAGCGCCCACCGTTTACGGCATGGACTACCAGGGTATCTAATCCTGTTCGCTACCCATGCTTTCGCTCCTCAGCGTCAGTTACTGCCCAGAGACCTGCCTTCGCCATCGGTGTTCCTCCTGATATCTGCGCATTTCACCGCTACACCAGGAATTCCAGTCTCCCCTACAGCACTCAAGTTATGCCCGTATCGCCTGCAGTCCCACAGTTAAGCTGTGGACTTACACAAACGACGCGACAAACCACCTACGAGCTCTTTACGCCCAGTAATTCCGGACAACGCTCGCACCCTACGTATTACCGCGGCTGCTGGCACGTAGTTAGCCGGTGCTTCTTCTCCAGGTACCGTCACAAAAATGCTTCGTCCCTAGCGAAAGGAGTTTACAACCCGAAGGCCTTCATCCCCCACGCGGCGTCGCTGCATCAGGCTTGCGCCCATTGTGCAATATTCCCCACTGCTGCCTCCCGTAGGAGTCTGGGCCGTATCTCAGTCCCAATGTGGCCGTACACCCTCTCAGGCCGGCTACCCGTCGACGCCTTGGTAGGCCATTACCCCACCAACAAGCTGATAGGCCGCGAGCTCATCCCATACCGCAAAAGCTTTCCACAACAATATCCAAAAAGTTGTCCTATCCGGTATTAGACCCAGTTTCCCAAGCTTATCCCGAAGTACAGGGCAGATCACCCACGTGTTACTCACCCGTTCGCCACTCGAGTACCAGTGCAAGCACTGGCCTTTCCGTTCGACTTGCATGTGTTAAGCACGCCGCCAGCGTTCATCCTGAGCCAGGATCAAACTCTCCACAAAAACTATTTCAGAAAGAAACAAGGCCGTGAAAAGCCCGAAAACCTAACCAAAAACAAACCAACCACCAACAACAGTCAGTGTCTGGCAAAATCCTAAAATTACTAAAAATAAAGTACAAACAAAACCGGTCCCAACCCGACGGGGCAAAACAGGACCAGTCACAACCACATCAACCAATACAGTCAACGCGACCATGCATCTGCACCACACCAGTGACACCCAATCATAGGTTCAAGCATCACCGCCGGCACACACCAAAACATGGCACACAGCACGCAACCAAAAGTCAATGCAATCAAAAAAATAAAAAGTACATTGGCACACTATCGAGTTCTCAAACAACAACCGCACACCCAACAACCAACCCCAACCAGAGCCAGCGTCAAGCAGCTGAAACAAAGTTACACACCCGTAAACACAAAGTCAAATCCAACCAAACCAGCCAGACTCAAAACCGCCCACAAGCAGCAACTTTATTCACTTTGATCATTCCCTCCAAGCGGCCAGGCCGCTCGTCGGCAACGAGGGATAACTTAACCACGAACCAACAAACAACACAAATCGCCTGGGAGGGACCGGTTTTTAAGCGTTCTAATCGTTTGCTCGTTGCACCTTCGCACCGAGTTCATTGAGCTGCTCCACAAATCGCGGGTAACCACGGTCAATGTGGTAGACATCGTGCACCGTGGTCTGCCCTTCCGCGACAAGGCCAGCAAGGACAAGGCCAGCTCCGGCGCGAATGTCGGAGCTCCACACATCCGTGGAGGAGAGCGTCGAAACACCACGAAGAGCCACATGGTGGCCATCGATGTTGGCGTCAGCGCCGAGGCGCATCATTTCGTCGACAAATCGGAAGCGCGCTTCGAAGACGTTCTCCGTAATGACTGAAACGCCGTCGGCTACCGCGGAAAGTGCAATCGCCATCGGTTGCAGGTCTGTCGGGAAGCCGGGGAACGGCAGCGTCTGGTAGTCGACGGCCTTGGGGCGTTGGTTCATGCGTACGCGGAAACCGTTGTCGTAAGTCTCCACCTGCGCGCCAGCCAGCTTGATCTTCTGCAAAGGAAGGTGCAGGTGACCTGGTGCAATGCCGGATACCGTGATATCGCCCTGAGTAATTGCAGCTGCGTAAGCCCAGGTTCCGGCAACAATCCGGTCGCCAACCACGGTGTGTTGCGTCGGCTCCAGCTTTTGGACGCCATCGATAACAATTGTCGACGTTCCCGCACCCTCGATCTTCGCCCCCATGGCCCGGAGCATGTCGCAAAGGTCGACAATCTCCGGTTCACGTGCCGCGTTGGAGAGAGTAGTACGCCCCTCAGCAAGTACTGCCGCGGTAATGATGTTCTCGGTCGCACCAACCGAGGGGAAGTCGAGTGCGATGTCCGCGCCGTGCAGCTGCTGGGCGCGGGCAACAACGGCTCCGTGCTCGATGTGTGTCGTCGCCCCAGCTTCTCCAGGCCAGACTGGTGCATATCTAGAGGTCGGGACCCAATCGCGTCGCCACCAGGAAGGGCAACATACGCCTCGCCGCAGCGGGCGACGAGCGGGCCAAGCACCGCAACGGAGGCGCGGAATTGCCGGACGGCTTCGAAGTCGGCGTGGGGAGAAACCTCAGCAGGAGTGTGGATGGTGACCACGGTGCCGTCGATATCTACGGAGCAGCCGAGTCCGACGAGGACGTCCCGCATGAGGGGGACGTCGAGAATTTCGGGGCAGTTAAATAGCGTTGTTGTACCTTCGGCGAGCAGCGCTGCCGCCATGAGCTTCAACACGCTGTTCTTGGCGCCGTCTACCTTTACGACGCCTTCAAGCCGGGTACCGCCAGAGACTAAAAATCGTTCTTTCACGGAACCCAGCGTACCCAACAACGGTTACGGCAACGCCCCGATGCGACGAGCTGCGTTAACGGCCTCGTAGCGGGTGTGTGCCCCAAGCTTGCGCATCACGCTGCGGAGGTAGGACTTCACCGTCTCGGCACCGATCCCCATCTCGGCCGCGGCCTCAACATTGGTATGGCCGAGCGCAACACAGGAAAGAACGTCGAGTTCACGAGCGGAAAGCTTCGTCGTCTGCTTCACGCGCACCGGGGAAACCATCTGGTCACACAGCTGCTCGATTTCCTTGCGAAGATTTTCATCGCCCACACGATTTGCTAGCATGCGCAGCTTCGAGTGCGTGGAGCGAACCTGCTCCCACTCAGCACTGTTCATAACGCGACCCGTCTTCTGTCCGGCGCGCGCGCCGTCGCCCTGCCTCAGGGCGGTATTGACCGCGAGGTCCTGCTCGAGACAGCGAGCCGTCATAGCAACCTCTTCAATCACCTTGTCGCCCAAACGCACCGGCGAGTGCACACCCACGTAGAGGACGCCACGGATCTCGCGCTGGGTAATTACCGGGACTGCAACGATGGAGTGCAGGCCTTCGTCTTGAATCTGCTTGTCGTACTCGTGGGAGATGACATTCGCGCGTGTGTAGTCGGAAATACCCACCGCGCGGCGCGTAGCGACGACCCTTCCACCTACACCGGCACCTGACTCAATGACAAGCTCCTGCAGGGCTGGAGTCCGTAGTCCGATCCATTGCGTGATCTGCAAACGGTTATCCGCCAGGAGGGTGCCATACATGGCTACGGGGATACCGGTTGCGGTTTTCAGCGTGGTCAACGCTGCCCGGATGGCGTCGTCGTCTTCCTTAAGGCACTGTGCGTCGGTCAATGATCTCTCGCTTTCCACCCGTTCGAGTGTCCCCTGTTTAGGGACACTGCTTGTCGAACTTGACTCAAAGCCCTTTCATCATAACGCGTTTTCGGGGGTAGCCAAACTTTGCACTTGCCACACATTCACAGAAACACAACCCCGGAAGTAGGTGAACAAATCGGTCTATTTGACAAAGACTAGCTGGTTCATGTCGCGAGTGTATAATCGCGCAACAAGAACGCAACGTAAGCGAAACATACAGGTAAAGGAGTTATTTTCATGGCAAAGATCGCAAAGTCAGTATTGGACCTCATCGGCAATACGCCGCTCGTAGAGCTCAACGGCATCGCTGACGGGCTCAAGGCACGCGTCCTAGCAAAACTTGAGTTTTACAACCCGGCAAATTCCGTCAAGGACCGTATTGGTGACGCTATCGTCCGCGCGGCGGAAGCCTCCGGCGAACTGAAGCCAGGCGGCACCATCGTGGAAGCGACATCGGGCAACACCGGCATCGCACTCGCGCTCACCGGCGCTGCGAAGGGCTACAAAGTCATCCTGACCATGCCGGAGACAATGTCGCAGGAGCGTCGCGTGGTCCTTCGCGCGTACGGGGCAGAGATCGTATTGACGCCAGGCGCGGCAGGCATGAAGGGGGCCGTCGATAAGGCGAACGAGATCGTCGAGACGACGGAAAACACAATCCTGGCCAGCCAGTTCGAAAATGAAGCCAACCCGCAGGTCCACTACGAGACCACCGGCCCCGAGATTTGGAACGACACTGATGGGGAGGTCGACATTGTGGTTGCCGGTGTCGGCACAGGTGGCACGATCTCTGGCTCCGCGAAGTACCTCAAAGAGCAGAAGGAATCCGTCAAGGCCGTCGCAGTCGAGCCAGCTGCTTCCCCACTGCTGTCCACCGGCGAGGCAGGCCCGCACAAGATTCAGGGCCTCGGTGCGAACTTCATCCCTGGCACGTTCGACCGCAACGTCATCGACGAGATTATTACAGTCTCAAACGAAGACGCCGTCGCCACCTCACGCGAACTTGCGCTGAAGGACGGTGTCCTCGGCGGCATCTCGGCGGGCGCAAACCTCAAGGCGGCGCTCGAACTCGCCGCCCGCGACGAGAACGAAGGCAAAACGATCGTCGTGATCATTCCGGACTTCGGCGAGCGCTACGTCTCCACCGTGCTCTACGAAGACATTCGCGACTAGGCCGACCCAGCACGACGTCACCCACACCGATGGTCATTGATAGGATCGCCACATGATCAAAACGGCCATCCGCGTGATTCACATGATCCGCGAGGACCTCGCCAACGCGAGGGACCACGACCCGGCGGCGCGAGGCGACCTCGAGAACGCCATCGTCTACTCCGGACTCCACGCAATTTGGACGCACCGAGTGTGCCACTGGATGTGGAAGCGCAACCTCAAGGGGCCAGCGCGCGTGCTCGCCCAGGCCAACCGGTTCTTCACCGGTATTGAGATTCACCCCGGCGCCACCATCGGCCGACGCTTCTTCATCGACCACGGCATGGGCATCGTCATCGGTGAGACCACCGAAATCGGCGACGGCGTCATGCTCTACCACGGCGTAACGCTCGGCGGGCAGGTGCTCACACAGACGAAGCGCCACCCCACCATCGGCAACAACGTCACCATCGGTGCCGGGGCGAAGGTCCTCGGCCCCATCACAATCGGAGACAACACAGCGGTTGGGGCGAATGCCGTCGTCACAAAGTCCATTCCAGCGAACTCTATCGCCGTCGGCATTCCTGCCAAGGTCAGGGAGCGCCAAGAGTGCGAAACAAAGCACCTCGTCGACCCCGACAAGTACTTCGACCCGGGCAGCTACGTCATCTAATCCGCGCTACTTGACGAGGTCCGCGTACTCCGGGTTCTGCGCAATGTAGCGCGCCACAGCGGGGCACGTCGGAATAACGTTGAGCCCCTCGGAGCGGGCGTCGTCAAGCGCGAACTGCATCAGCGGCTTCGAGAGGCCCTGGCCTCGGAACTTCGGGTCCACCACCGTATGTGGCAGCTCCCGCGCACCGTCGACGTCAGCGTACGTGGCAAACCCGGCCAATTGCCCGTCGACAAATATCTCGTAGCGGGACTCCTGGTCATTCCTCTTCAGCTCGGGCTGTACTGCGTCGTGCTGCGACAAATCAACGCTCCAATCCTCGGGGACAGAAACACAAAACCCCTCCACCGCAGTGAAGGGGTTGGAGTGTGGCCAGAGCCAGGATTGAACTGGCGACCCCACACTTTTCAGGCGTGTGCTCTACCGACTGAGCTATCTGGCCAGAACAACACAAGTGCTGTTCGCGACCCTGACGGGACTTGAACCCGCGACCTCCGCCGTGACAGGGCGGCGCGCTAACCAACTGCGCCACAGGGCCTTATTCAGTTTCGTACTCACGGCCGCTACACGGTCGCTTGCACGAGTTGATACTTTACACAGAGCTCTCGAACACAAGCAAATCGCCAGCACAAACCATATTTTTCGACGCCACTTCACCTCTTCATGTAGGCAGGTTGGACAAAATAAAAAGAGCCGGAACGTTTCCGTTCCGACTCTTCAAACATGGCGACCCTGACGGGACTTGAACCCGCGACCTCCGCCGTGACAGGGCGGCGCGCTAACCAACTGCGCCACAGGGCCATATGTTTTTGTGTTTCAACCTTGCGGCTGAAGTACCCCCAACGGGATTCGAACCCGTGTTGCCGCCGTGAAAGGGCGGAGTCCTAGGCCTCTAGACGATGGGGGCCCGCTGCGTTAACAGCTCGACCATCATAAGCCGATGCAGAATAACATCACAAATCACCAGTACATAGCAAGTTTTCAAGGGTGATTCGTTAGCCAAAATTTGCAAAGTGTAGTAACAGGATTGTAGTAATCCTCGAAACGGGAGTGCGGACAAGAGTTACTACAATCCTGTTACTACACTTTAAGCTTCGCGCCGACTCAAGCCATTCTGCATCCAACAAAAAGCGCCACCGACCGAAGTCGCGTGGCGCTGAATGTGGGCCCTGCGGGGATCGAACCCGCGACCTGCGGATTAAAAGTCCGTAGCTCTACCAACTGAGCTAAAGGCCCGTGCGCAACAACTTAGCACAACTCAAGGGTGGGCCGAAATCGTAAACCCACCCCGAAATGACCCTTCAGGACGCTACCCCCATATATGGTCATACTCCCTGGAAGTTAGGGGTTTTCGGCGCCTGCTACGGTAAATATATGACCATAACCTTTATTGGTTGTTTACGTTGAAGGAGTCACAATGCCGCTAGATTTAGTCGATCTGTCAAGGTGGCAGTTCGGCATTACGACGGTCTATCACTACCTTTTCGTCCCACTGACCATGGGACTCGCGCCGATGGTTGCGATCATGCAAAGCATCTGGCACAAGACTGGCGACGAGCGCTGGTACCGCGCGACCCGTTTCTTCGGAAACATCTTCCTCATTAACTTCGCAATGGGCGTTGTCACCGGCATCGTCCAGGAGTTCCAGTTCGGCTTGAACTGGTCTGAATACTCCTCGTTCGTGGGAGACGTGTTTGGTGCACCGCTCGCCTTCGAGGGCCTGACGGCATTCTTCTTTGAATCCGTCTTCCTCGGCGTCTGGATTTTCGGTTGGGGCAGGTTGCCGAAGTGGGCACACCTTGCGTCAATCTGGATTGTTTCGATCGCCGTGAACATCTCGGCGTTCTGGATTATTACCGCAAACTCGTTCATGCAGCACCCGGTGGGCGCTGTGTTCAACCCGGAAACGAACCGCGCTGAGCTGGTTTCCTTCAAGGCGTTGCTGACGAACCCGACGGTGCTGTGGGCATTCCCGCACGCGGTGTTCGGCGCTTGGATGCTCGCGGGCACCTTGGTGTGCGGCGTCGCTGGCTGGTGGATGATCCGCGAGGCCCGCAAGGGCGATCCGGATGGGGATGCCGCGACGGTGTGGCGTTCCTGCACCCGCTTCGGTGCGTGGGTCATCCTCGCTGCGACGGTGCTCATCACGCTGACTGGTGACGAGCTGGCCAAGCTGATGTTTACGCAGCAACCGATGAAGATGGCGTCGGCAGAGGCACTGTGCCACACTGAGCTGGATCCGCACTTCTCGGTGCTTTCTATCTCGACGTACAACGACTGCGAGTCCGCAACCCAGCTGATCGGCCTGCCATTTGTGCTTCCGTTCCTGGCACAGGGCAAGCTTTCTGGCGTTGAGCTGCAGGGCGTGCTGGATCTGCAGCAGTACTACGAGTCGCTGTACGGCCCGGGCAACTACACCCCGAACCTGTTCGTGACGTACTGGTCCTTCCGCATGATGATCTTCTTCATCGTCGTTTCCGTCGTGATGGCGCTGGTAGGCCTGTGGGTGACCCGCGGCAAGCGCGTGCCTACTGCGAAGTGGCTGGGCACCTTGTGCCTGGTGGCGCTGCCGGCTCCATGGCTGTCGAACATTTCGGGCTGGATCTTCACCGAGATGGGCCGCCAGCCGTGGATCGTCCACCCGAACCCGGCGTTCCAGGGTGGGGATCACCCAGGGATGGAGCAGAACATTCACATGCTGCTGGACTTCGGTGTTTCTGACCACCAGCCGTGGCAGGTGCTGCTCTCTATGGTGCTGTTCACGGTGCTCTACGGCATCGGTGCGGTGCTGTGGGTGTGGCTCATTCAGCGTCAGGTCCGTAAGGGCATGGACCAGCCTGGACTGCACGAGGGCGACTCCAAGCGCTTGAAGGATGTGCTCTATGGCCCGAACGCCGAGACCGAGTTGGAGCCGTTGAGCTTCAAGTCTTCGCAGGAGTCCGGCGCAACCACAACCACTGCGGACAACAAGGAGCTATAAATCATGGACTTGCAAGTGCTTTGGTTTGTGATCATCGGAGTGTTCTTCACCGGCTACTTCGTGTTGGAGGGCTTTGACTTCGGTGTTGGCATGTTGTTGCCGTTCATGAAGGGCGATGAGATCGAGAACGACCGTCGTCGCACGGCTGCGATCAGGACAATCGGCCCGATCTGGGACGGTAACGAGGTGTGGCTCATTACGGGCGGCGCGGCGATTTTCGCGGCGTTCCCTGAGTGGTACGCCACGCTGTTCTCCGGCTTTTACCTGCCGCTGGTGCTCATCCTTATGGGCCTGATTGTCCGCGGCGTGAGCTTGGAGTGGAGAGTCAAGGTGGACACGCTGAAGTGGCGCAGGCTTTGCGACGCCGGCACGGCGTTTGGCTCCTACCTGCCTACGCTGCTGTGGGGCGTTGGCTTCACGAACATCGTGATGGGCGTTCCGCTCAACGAGCAGGGCCGTCTGGACTCCTTCTACGACGGCTTCCTTGGCCTGCTCAACCCGCTCGGCCTGCTGGGCGGCGTGGCGTTCGTACTGCTGTTCATGCTGCACGGTGCGACGTTCCTTGGGTTTAAGTCCCACGATCCGCTGCGTGCTGAGATGCACGCGTTTGCAAAGAAGTTCATCGCTGGCCCGGCGATTGTGGTTGGCGCAGCGTACCTGCTGTGGATCCAGCTCACGCTGGGCGCTGGCTGGACCTGGATCCCGCTGGCACTCGCGGCGGTCGGCCTGATCGTTTCGGTGGTTGGCATCGCTGGCAACCGTGATGGATTGGCGTTCTGGATGACGGCGTTTGCCATTATCTGCTGCGCGATTGTCCTGTTCGGCTCGCTGTTCCCGGACGTGATGCCGTCGACAAGCGATCTGTTCGCTGGTTGGGATATCCGCAACGCGTCCTCTTCGCCGTACACCTTGAAGGTGATGACGTGGGCGGCTGTGTGCCTCACCCCGATCGTCCTGGCGGGTCAGATTTGGACCTACTGGGCGTTCCGGAAGAGGGTGTCGGTCTAGGCTATGGCCTCGCCGATTGACCCCCGGCTACTTCGCCTCGTTCCGCCCGTGCGCCAACTCATTGTGCGCACGGGCGTTGCGCAAGCTGCAGACACGTTACTGCTGGTGGCCCGGGGTATTTTGATTGGGATTGTCGCAGCGTCAGCGGTGACGGAGCGCGCGGTTCCGCGTGCCTCGTTGCTGTTGGCGCTTGCTGGCGTTGTTGTGGCCCACGGCGTGTTGTCGTGGGTAGCGCAGCGCTGGTCCGCCGATGCGGTCGGCGGCGTTGTAGAGGACTTGCGGACGAAGGCGCTGCGGGCGTTAGCGAAGCAGGACCCGCGCGCGGTGGAGCAGGATTCGGCGACGTGGCGCCATGTGCTCACGCGCGGCATTACGGACTTCCGCCCGTATCTCACGGAGTTCCTCCCTGCCCTCTTTTCGACGGCCATCGGCACCCCAATCGTGGTGGCCGTCATCTTCTACTTCGACTGGATCTCTGGCGTGTTTTGCCTGATTACGCTGCCGTTGATTCCGATGTTTATGGTGCTGATCGGCAAGTTGACGGCGGATCACACCAAACGCCGACTCGAGGTCACAGCTGGGCTGGGTGCTCAACTGTCGGACCTGTTGGCAGGTGCTCCGACACTGCGCGCTCTGCACGCCACGAAGCGTCCTGCGCAGCAGATCCGCCAAACGGGCCAAAAACACGCGGACTCCACGATGGGAGTGCTACGACTGGCATTCCTGTCCTCGTTCGCATTGGAGTTCATCGCGACGCTGTCGGTGGCGTTGGTCGCGGTGAGCATCGGCCTGCGGCTGGTGACCGGTTCGATCACGCTGCTGGCCGGGCTGACGGTGCTCATCATCGTCCCGGAGGTTTTCGCACCGATCCGTAGGGTCGGCGCAAGCTACCACGCCGCAGCCGACGGCCTGAGCGCTGCCGAGCGCGTCCTCGAGCTTCTCGACGCCCCCTCCGCCACCACCGGCTCCTACATCGCCGAGGAACCCGGTGTGCAGGTACGCAACCTGAGCGTGCGTGGGCGCGACGGCGTACGCCCGGACGGTCTGACGTTTGATGCACCGCGCGGACAGGTCACGGTGCTGACCGGCGCGAATGGTTCTGGTAAGTCAACCACGCTGTTGGCGGTGCTGGGCCAGTTGCCGGATGCAATGGTTGGGGGCGAAGTGGGCGTCGAGAAGAAGGTGGCGTATCTGCCTGCGACCCCGGCGATGGAGCCTGGGACCGTGGGCTCGAACGTGGCACTGTTTGGCGCGCGCGGGGACGTCGGCCTGGTGGGCGTGTCTGAGGCGCACGCTGTCGGCCCATATGGGGACGGCATTTCCGCAGGACAGCGACAGCGCGTCGGCATTGCGCGCACGTTCGACGCGGATGCGGACGTGTTCGTGTTGGACGAGCCGACCGCGCACCTCTCCCCCGAATTGGTCGACGAAGTGATACGAAGGATGCGTGAGCTGGCGCAGCGGGGCGCTGCGGTGCTGGTTGCGTCCCATGACCAGCGGGTACTCGACGCCGCAGACCAGGTGGTGCAGGTATGAGTGACTTGAAGTTTTTGCTGCGCATCGCACAGGTGCGTCCCCGCGACCTGATCAGCCCAATCATCGCCGGGGCGATTACGCTGCTGGCGGCGCTGAGCCTGACGGTACTGTCCGGCTGGCTGATTACGCGCGCGTGGGAGATGCCGCCGGTGTTGGACCTCTCGGTGGCGGTGACGGCTGTGCGCGCGTTGGGTATTTCGCGAGCGGTGTTCCGCTACCTTGACCGGTTGGTGGCGCACAAGCTGGGCCTGCGCGCGCTGACGACGCTGCGCGCCACCATGTACGACGCCCAGGCGGCCGCCGGCCGTGTGGGCCGCGGCGAGGGCCAGGCGCTGCTGGTGGCGGATACGGAGCGCGTGACGGATTACATCGTGCGCACGCTCGTCCCGCGTGGCGTCGCCGTGGTGCTCACGGTGGTAGCCATCGTGGGCGCGGCGCTGCTGCACCCACTGGCGGCGGTAATCATGGCGGGTGGGTTCGCGCTCACGGGCCTGCTCATCCCCTACTTAGCGACGCGCGCTTCGCGCAACACCTTCCTGGTCGAGGCAGAAAACGCTTTCACGCTGCAGCTCGACTCGGTGCTGCACGACAGGGTGGAGTACGCCGTCGCTGGCAAGGGCGACGCGCTGATCGAGCAGGCCGCGCAGGCCTCAGCGGATGCGAGCAAGGCGTGGGCTCAATCCACGCGCCCGGAGGCCACCGCGTCTGCAATCCAGGCGTGGGCCACGGGCATCTGCGCACTGCTCATCACGTGGTTGGCCGTCGAGACGTACACGGGCAACCCGGTGTGGCTGGGCATGCTGGTAATGCTGCCGCTGGCGGCCTTTGAGGCGCACGGCCCGCTCGCGGGGGCTGCGGTGCACGCGGACCAGGCGAAGCGCAGTGCCCACCGCCTGCGCGAGGTCGCGGACCGCGCTGCCGAGGCAACGAAGCGTAGCGGCGGCCCTCTCCCCCACCCGGAGACCGGCGTGGCCGTGCGGGCGGAGGCGCTGCGCACCGTCTACGGCGACCAAGCATGGGACTTCGAGCTTGCCCCCGGCCAGCGGATGCTGGTGCGCGGGCCTTCCGGCTGTGGCAAGACCACGATGCTGGAAACGCTCGCTGGGCTGCTGCCCGTCGCCGGCGGCACGGCGGCCATCGCGGAGGGTGCGCGCCTGTTCGCGGAGGACGCCTGGGTTTTCGCAACCACGGTGCGTGAAAACCTGCTGGTTGCCAACGGCGACGCCAGCGACGCCCGCATGGCCGAAGCGCTGGAGGCGACCGGCTTCGAGTTCGGCCTGGATTTCATGCTGGATAACGGCGCGAACTCACTGTCCTCCGGGCAGCGCCGCCGCCTGTTGCTGGCGCGCGCGCTGGTCAGCGACGCCCCCATCCTGTTGCTGGACGAGCCAACCGAGCACCTCTCCATCGACGCCGCGGAGCACCTCCTCGACGTCCTGCTGCACGAACCGCTACCCGGCGCGCTGCCACAGCGCACGGTGATTGCGGTCGTACACGTCGACGGGCCCGTCGGCATCGAGGTTGCTGCCTCGCCGACGGGCCCGGATGTGGTGTCGTAGCTGGCGCTACTTCTTCATCGTGCCGGTTTCCATAATGCGGGTGTGGAAGTCGAACGCATGACGAAGATCGTGTGGCGTCTGCTGGAACTTGCTCTTCGACGCCAGCTCCACGTACTCCTCGAGCAGTGGGCGGTAGTCGGGGTGAGCGATCGCGATCATCTTGGCCACACGGTCACGTGGAGCGAGGCCGCGCAGGTCAGCTACACCGAACTCGGTGATGAAGACCATCGCGTCGTGCTCGGTGTGGTCCACGTGGGAGACCATCGGGACGATGGAGGAAATCGCTCCGTCCTTCGCGGTTGCCGGGGAGATGAACGAGGAGATGTAGGCGTTGCGGGTGAAGTCGCCAGAGCCGCCCAGAGCGTTCATGATGCGGGAGCCGTTGATGTGGGTGGAGTTCGCGTTGCCGTAAATGTCCGCCTCAATCATGCCGTTGGAGGCAATCAGGCCGGTGCGGCGGATGACCTCCGGGTGGTTCGAGATCTGCTGCGGGCGCAGGATGATGGACTCGCGGTAGCGCTTGGCTTCCGCGTTCATCTTGTCTGCGTACTCAGGGGACAGCGAGAAGGACGTTGCGGATGCGACGGACATCTTGCCGGCGTCGATAAGGTCGACCATGCCATCCTGGATAACCTCGGTGTACGCCTGGATGTTCTCAAACTTCGAGTCCATCAGGCCCGCCATCACAGCGTTCGGCACGTTGCCCACGCCGGACTGCATAACGTAGCCGTCGTAGGTGAGGCGGCCGTGGCGCACCTCGTGCTCGAGGAAGTCGAGGAAGTTCGCGGCGATGCGCTCAGAGGTCTCGTCCGGAGCCTTGAACGGCGCGTTGCGGTCCTCAGCGTTGGTCTTGACGACGGCGACGACCTTCTCCGGATCGATCTCGATGTAGGTGGTACCGATGCGGTCGCCAGCCTTGGTAATCGGGATCGGGATGCGGTTCGGCAGTGGTGGCACGAGCCAAATGTCGTGCATACCTTCAAGGTCCAGCGACTGCCACTCGTTGACCTCGATGATGATCTTCTTCGCAGCGTTGAGGTACTCAACGGAGTTGCCGACCGACGAGGAAGGCACGATGTTGCCCTCCTCGGTAATGCGGACGGCCTCGACGATCGCGACGTCCACGTCGCCGAAGAAACCCTGCTCAACCATCATGCCGGAGTGGGACAGGTGGATGTCCTGGAACTTCATCTCTCCGGCGTTGATCTTGTTACGCATCTGCGGGTCAGACTGGTACGGCATTCGGTAGCGCAGCGCATTTGCTTCCGCCAGGACGCCGTCGCACTCCGGTGCCGTCGAGGCGCCGGTGAACAGGTCGATTGCGTACTCCCGGCCAGCGTTGTGCTCGTCGGTTGCCTTGGCTGCGATCGCAGCAGGCATTGCCTTCGGGTAACCAGCGCCGGTGAATCCCGAGATACCGACCTTATCTCCATGGTTCACGAACTGGGCAGCTTCCTCTGCAGTCATGACCTTGGCGCGCAGCTTGTCACTCGCGATACGCTCGCTCATTAAAAACCTCACTTCGTGTTGATGATTCAGATATCACACCACCATAATTGTGACTTAGGTCTTACGGCAGAAAACTACGCAAACATCCAGAAAGGTCACCCTCACTGGATACCCCCTACCGAGCGAAGCGGGCGTCGACAAACAAAAGGGACATCCGAATTGGACTGCGCACGCAGTGGCGGGAACAATGGGGGCACTATGAATCCACATCTGAGCATCGGCGGCCTGGAGCTGAACTCCCCCGTCCTCCTCGCGCCGATGGCCGGCGTGACCAACATGCCGTTCCGCGTGCTGTGCCGCGAAATTGAGCAGGAGCTCACCGGCACCACCTCCGGGCTGTACGTCTGCGAGATGATCACCGCCCGCGCGATGGTCGAGCGCAACGAGAAAACGCTCAGGATGATCCGCTTCGCCGATGTGGAACAGCCGCGCTCCATGCAGCTCTACACCGTGGACCCCGCCTACACGTACGAGGCGGTGCGCATGATCGTCGAGGAAAACATCGCCGACCATGTGGACATGAACTTCGGCTGCCCGGTACCGAAGGTGACCCGGCGCGGCGGCGGCTCTGCCATCCCGTATAAGCGGAGGCTGTACGGCAACATAGTGGCTGCGGCTGTCCGCGCGGCGGAAGGTTCGGGGGTGCCGATTACGGTGAAGTTCCGCATCGGGATTGACGACGACCACCACACGCACATGGACGCCGGGCGCATCGCCGCCGAGGAAGGTGCGGCAGCCGTGGCGCTGCACGCGCGCACTGCCGCGGAGCGCTACTCCGGGGCGGCGCACTGGGATGAGATCGCCCGGCTGGTTGAGCACATGCGCGGCACGGGGCTGCCGGTGATCGGCAACGGGGACATCTTCGCTGCCAAGGATGCGACCGACATGATGGAGCAAACCGGCTGCCACGGCGTGGAGGTAGGCCGCGGGTGCTTGGGCAGGCCGTGGCTATTCGCCCAGATCGGTGCACAGCTGCGCGGGGAGCCGATCCCGCCGGAGCCGACGCTCGGGCGCGTCAGCGGCATCATCGCCCGCCACGCGGAACTGCTCGCGGAGCACGTCGGTGAGCAGCAGGCCTGCCGCGACATCCGCAAGCACACCGGCTGGTACCTGCGCGGATTCCCGGTTGGCGGCGAATTCCGCAAGGACCTGGCCCGGG
The DNA here is from genome assembly GCF_033877495.1 of Corynebacterium sp. UMB2355A. NCBI lineage: Bacteria > Bacillati > Actinomycetota > Actinomycetes > Mycobacteriales > Corynebacteriaceae > Corynebacterium > Corynebacterium sp. UMB2355A. The sequence continues at coordinate 802,582 of NZ_CP138855.1, forward strand.
TGGAAACGCTCGATGAGCTCGGGGCGCTGCTGGCGACCATCGCGGACTCCGAAGAACTCGCCGAGCACGCCGATGACGCCCGCGGCCGCCAGGGTTCCTCCTCCAAGGTTGCGCTGCCTGAGGGCTGGCTCGACGATCCGGAGGACGCCACCGTGCCGGAGGGCGCCGAGATCGAGAACAACGGCGGCTAGGCTTTTACCTCGTTGATGAGGCCATACCTATTACTATGGCGGACATGCGTACCGCCTACCGTGAACACCTCGAAGCCTTCAACCGCGACCTGCTGCAGATGTGCGACACCGTGCGCGAGGTCATGCAGCTGGCGTCCACCGCGCTGTTGGAGCAGTCACTCGAGGACGCCGAGCATGCCCTCAACGCGTCCGACCCGCTCAAGGAGCTGAAGCTGCGCTGCGAGGAGCGCAGCATGAGCCTGCTCGCGCTGGAGAACCCGGTGGCGGGAGACCTGCGCCAGGTGCTGTCCTCTATCTATATCGTGGAGAACTTCTCGCGGATGGGCGCGATGGCGAAGCACATTGCGAAGCTGGCGCGGCTGCGCCACCCCTTCCCCGTGTTGCCGAACACGGAGCACGCCCCGATCGCTGAGATGGCCGCCCGCGTGGACGAAATGGTCAACATCACGCACGACCTGCTGCTCGACCCTGACGCGGACGTCGCTGTTGAGCTCAACGCAATCGACGAAGGTGTCGACGACCTCCACGACTACCTCAACGCCATCACAACGTCTGACTCCTGGGAACACTCTGCCCGGGAGGCCGTCGACGTGGCGCTCGTCTCCCGCTACTACGAGCGCTACGCGGACCGCTGCGTGAACGTCGCCGGTCGCGTCGTCTTCCTGGTCACGGGCCTAAACCCGAAGGAGTACATGAAGCAGCGCGACGAGGACGCGTTTGACCGCCACTCGAAGCTGGCGGCAATCGAGCGGCGGTTCAGAGCCAAGAAGTAGCGGCTAGCCGAAGCGGCCTGCGATGTAGTCTTCGGTTTCCTGCCGTGACGGGTTCTCGAAGATCGTGGTGGTGTCGTCGAACTCGATGAGCTGGCCAGGCTTACCGGTTGCTTCCAGGGAGAAGAACGCCGTCTTGTCGGACACACGCGCGGCCTGCTGCATGTTGTGCGTCACGATCACGATGGTGTAGTTCTCCTTCAGCTCGTGGATGAGTTCCTCCACGGCCAGGGTCGAGATCGGGTCGAGGGCGGAGCAGGGCTCGTCCATAAGCAAGACCTCGGGGCGCACCGCGATGGCCCTTGCGATGCAGAGGCGCTGCTGCTGACCACCTGAAAGGCCACCACCCGGCTTGTCCAGGCGGTCCTTGACCTCGTCCCACAGGTTCGCCGCGCGCAGGGAGCGCTCCGCGACGTCCTTGAGCTCCTTCTTGTTCTTCACCCCTGCCAAGCGCAGGCCCGCCACGACGTTGTCCTCAATGGACATCGTCGGGAACGGGTTGGCCTTCTGGAACACCATGCCGACGGTGCTTCGCACCGACACCGGGTCCACGTCCTTGCCGTAAATATTGTGGCCGTCCAGGATGATCTCGCCCTGCACGGAGGCGCCCGGGATCACCTCGTGCATGCGGTTGAGCGTGCGCAGCACGGTTGACTTGCCACAGCCCGAAGGGCCGATGAACGCAGTGACTGCCTGCGCGGGAATCTCCATGGTGACATCCTGCACCGCGTGAAAATCACCGTAGTAAATGTTGACGTCACGCATCTGAAGCTTCGACATATTGCACGTAATCCTTATTTCTTCACTGAAAACTTCGCGGCAATCAACCGCGCGAGCGCGTTGAGCACAACAACAATGATGAGCAGTGTGAGCGCCGAGCCCCACAGCCTGTCGGCGGCTGCGCCCGTGCCGCCTGCCTTCCACATGTCCAGCATGAACAGCGGCAGCGAGGACTGCGGCTGACCAAACATGCCGGCCCAGTTCACGATCGGCGTGGATCCGACGAGGATCAGCACCGGCGCAGACTCGCCCATCACGCGGGCAATCGCCAGCATGATGCCGGTGGTGATGCCGGAGAAGGCCGTCGGCACCACAACGCGCACGATGGTCTTCCACTTCGGCACGCCCAGGGCGTAGGACGCCTCACGCAGATCCATCGGCACCACGCGCAGCATCTCCTCCGTATTGCGCACCACCACGGGCAGCATCAGCAGGATCAGCGACAGCGCGACCGCGAAACCGGAGCGCGCCTGCCCCAGCACCGTGATCCACAGCGCGTAGATGAACAGCGCGGCAACAATCGACGGCACACCTGACAGGATGTCCACCATGAACGTGGTCAGCTTGCCCAGCTTCCCGCCCTTGTCATACTCCACCAGGTAGATCGCTGTGGCCACGCCAATCGGGATCGCAATTATCGACGCCACCAACGTCTGCGCCAGCGTTCCTACAATCGCGTGCAGCGCACCGCCGCCCTCCTTGGTGGCGCGGATACCGACCATGTCGGTGGTCCACCAGGACACGTCGCTGATGGCGTCCCACCCGCGGCCGACCACCGTGACCAGCAGCCACAGCAGCGGCAGCATCGCCAGCACCATCGTGGCAGCCACGAGCGTGCCCATCACAGCGCTTTTGATCGTGCGCGACTTCGCCACGGGGGTAAATGGCGACATAGGCTTTGTTGTCATTTACTTCTCCTCACAATCGCGCGCGCTGCAGCGTTGACCGCGAACGTTATCACGAACAGGACCAAGCCCGCCGCGATGTAGGCGCCAGCGCTAATCGGGTTGTTGAACTCCGCCGATGCATTCGCAATAGCGGTTGCGAAGGTGGTGCCGCCGTCGAAGAGCGAGCCGCGGAACAGCGGTGCCGGGGAGACCACCATGTACAGCGCCATCGTCTCGCCCAGCGCGCGGCCAAGACCCAGCATGGAGCCAGCCACGAAGCCGGATTTACCGAACGGCAACACCGTCATCCGCACCACGTCCCAGCGCGTCGCGCCCAAGGCCATCGCAGACTCGATGAGACCGCGCGGCGTCTGCGTGAAGATCTCGCGGGCGGTGGCTGCGATGATCGGCAAGATCATAATGGCCAGCACAATGCCACCGGTCAGGATGTTGCGGCCGGTCGCGAACGACGGCGAGTTTTGGTAGTGGGCGAAGAGGAAGAAGTCGCCTCCCCAGGAATGCACCCACTCGTAGAACTTGCCGAGCGCGGGTCCCAGCACTTTCGCGCCCCAGATGCCATAGACGATCGACGGCACCGCCGCCAGCAGGTCCACCAGCACCGCGAGCGGGCGCACCATGCGCTTCGGCGCGAAGCTCGAGAGGAACAGCGCCACGCCCAGAGCGACCGGCATCGCGATCAGCAACGCGATGAGCGAAATCATCACCGTGGAGAAGAACAAGTTCGGGATACCGAAACGCATTGCGTCCAGGTTCGCCGTCTCCCACGGGCCCGAATACGTCAGGAACCCGAGGAAGCCGCCTTCGTTCCGCAGCAGGGGCGGCAGGGCCTCCAGCAGGAGGAATGCGCCAATCGCAGAAATGATGAGCGTGATTAAAACCGAAGAGGACGTCGATACGCCCTCGAAGACGCGGTCCCCGGCTCGGCGCCGGGGGCGCGCCTCAACTTGAGCTGTAGCCATTGTTACTGAATCGCGTTGATGGCCTCGCGGAGACGCTCAGCGTGCGCGCCCGACACCGGGATGAAGCCCTCGGACTCCAGCTCGCTGTCCTGCGAGTCCAGCGCCACGTTCAGGAAGTCACGCACCATGCCAGCGGTTGCGGCATCGTAGCCAGCCGAGCACACAATTTCGTAGGTGGTCAGGATCAGCGGGTAGGAATCCGCATCCTTCGACGCGAACAGCGCTTCCGAGTCCACCACCATGTTGTGGCCCTCCGTGGAGAACTTCATGTGTGCCAGCGCGTTGCCCACGGTGGTGGAGTTCAGCTCAACCGGGCCGTTGCCGAAGTCAACCTTCGCAATCTTGTCTGCGAAGCCCGCCTCAACGTAGGTGATCGCGCCTGGGGTGTTTGCCACCTGGTCAGCGACACCGGTGGAGCCATTCGCACCGGAGCCGACCTCCGTCGGGAACGCCTTGCCCTTCGACTCCCACTTGCCATCCGACGCCGCAATCAGGAACTTTTGGAAGTTATCCGAGGTACCCGACTCGTCCGCGCGGTAAACGACGTTGATCTTCTGGTCCGGCAGCTCCACGCCCGGGTTGGACTCCGCAATCTTCGGGTCATTCCAGTTCTTGATGACGCCCTGGAAGATCTCCACGATGTTGTCGACGCTCAGCGTCAGCTCGTCGACGCCCTCCAGGTTGTATGCAACCGCGACAGGGCCAATCACGAACGGCAGGTGCCACGCCTCGTTGCCACCGCAGCGCTCCGCAGCCTTTGCGACTTCCTCTTCCTTCAGTGGCGAGTCGGAACCAGCGAAGACCACCTGGTTGTCCAGGAACTGCTTCACGCCAGCGCCGGAACCAGTCGGGTTGTATGCCAGCGTCGCGCCCGGAACGTCCGCCTCGTACACCGTACGGAAGTAATCCATCGCGTTCTGCTGCGAAGACGCGCCCTCCGCCAGCAGCTGCCCAGTTTCGCCGGAAAGTTCGTACTCCCCTGCGACTGCAGCATCGGAACCGGGGGTATCCGTTGCGGAGGTGTCCGCCGCATTGTCTGCACCGTTGCCACACGCAACCAACGCGGCCGACGCTACCGCCAATGCACCGAATACTGCTGCAGAACGCTGATTTTTGAAATTCACGTGGAATACCTTTCCAAGAAATAGTGACCTTTAATGTTCGAGGAGTAACGCTAAAGCGTGATGGTGAACACTAAAGGCCCCTATTCGTGAACTTCACATGAATGTTGCGTGACGGTTGGGTTTAATCACCCGCCGCTGCCCCCGCCGCTTTATATACGACGTGGCGCTCCGCGACCTGGAATCCAAGCTCCTCGTAGCGCTTCACGGCCGGGGCATTGTCCGCCTCAACGTAGAGGATCACGGCCGGGCTTCCCTGCTCCGCGAGGTGAACCAGCCCCAGTTCCATCAATACGCCGCCAAGGCCGTGGCCGCGGAAGGCGTCCGCCAAGCCGACAACGTAGACCTCTCCGGTGCCGTCCGGGTGGCGCTTCGTCCAGTGGAAGCCCGCAAGCTCCTCGCCGCGGTAGAGCAGCCACACCCCGGCTGGGTCGAACCACTCCGCTTCCATCGCGCGGTGCAGGCGCTCGATATCCCAGCCGCCTTGCTCCGGGTGCCAGGAAAACGCCTGGTTGTTGGCCTCCAGCCACGCCTTTTCGACGGCCCCACGGCCCCACTTTGCGCTCGCCTCGGTGAGGTTGAACGCCTCGTATCCCTCGGGCAGCTGCACGGGTTCAGCGCGCACCTCGTCCAGACGCATCACGAGCAGCTCGCGCACCGGGCGGAGCCCGAGGAGCAGCGCAACCTCGTGTGCGTCGGGCAGGTTGCCGTGGGCCCATAGGCCGGCGGCGGGGTTGTGGGCGAAGGTGGCGTCGACAAGGCTGCGGCCCATCCCCTGACCTCGCGACTGCGGATCCACCGCGAGCTCCGCCGAACCGTCCGGGGCGAACCCCACGACTCCTACAACGTCGTCACCTTGGTTGACTACCAGGTGGTTGTGGCCCAGGCGGGCGTCGTGAAGCCCGTTGAGGAACTGCTCGGAAAAGGCTGCGATGCCGTCGTAGTCCGCGACGCGCTGCAGCATCGCCTCGACCTGTTTGGCCGTCTCCGGATGTTCCGGCAGCGTGAGCGGTTGGGGGTGAAAGCGAGTGTTCGTCATGCCCCAAGGCTAGCGTGTGTGTACAACTAGAGACGTGAAGAAACGGTCGATCGCACTCGGGCTCGTTGCGGTGCTGTGCATCGGTGGCACCGCCGACACCCTGTTTGCCTCCGGCGTGGAGCGCACGCTGTCGAGGCAGGCCGCGCAGCTCAACGGGCTCGAAGTCGCCCCCGAGGCCTACATCTCCGGGTTCCCGGTGGCGCTGGCTGCTGTGACCGGAGCTGTGTCAAGGGTGAGCCTGCACTCCGTAGACGTGCCGGTGGCGGGCGTCGGCGTGGGCAACGCCGGGGTGGAGCTGATCAACCTGGAACTGCCCGCAAACGCCGGGCAACGCCTGCGCCGCGCGGACCTCACTGGCGCGCAAGCCGACGTCGTGCGCCGCACAGTACGCCTCGACGGCGTCGCGTTCGGCCAGCTCCTCGGCATGACCGACCTCGACATCGCGCACCCCTACGACATCTCGCCCTCCGGCGGCACCGCAAGCGAAGCCCGCATGACCGGCACCGTCCCCGGCACGGACATTCCCACCACAGTCGTGGTCACCCTGCGCCTCGACGGCCCCACGTTCCGCATGCGGCCCAGCCAGCTTATCGACGTCCCCTCCGACCTCACCGACCGCGTCATCGACGCGTACACCCTGGACAGGGACACCCGCGACCTGCCGCTAGGCGGCCAGGCCGACAACGTGCAACTTTCCGGCGGCTCCATCGAGTTTTCCCGCGACCGCATCAACACCGTCGTGGAGGCCAGCGACCTCGCGCCGCTGGTGTAGGACGTTGTAGCCTGGTACGCATGAGTGAAAAACTAAACGGAAACGAAGCAGTCAACCTCGCCGCTGAACAGTCGAAGGCGACTGCGCACCGCAATATCCCAGCGCTTGGGTTTGATGAAATGCCGCTGCCAGCGGACACGGCCAACCTTCGCGAGGGCCCCAACCTGCACGACGGCCTCTTAGCACTTCTGCCGCTGGTCGGCGTGTGGCACGGCGAGGGCCAGGCCAACGATAACGGCGACGAGTACGCGTTTGGCCAGCAGCTGGTCATCTCCCACGACGGCGAGAATTACCTCCGCTTCGAGTCCCGCATCTGGCGCCTGGACGAGGACGGCAAACCCACCGGCGCGGACCAGCGCGAGGTCGGCTTCTGGCGCATTTCCCTGAAGGACGAAATCGAGGTCACCCTCACCAACTCCCGCGGGCTCACCGAGATCATGTACGGCACGCTGCTCAACGAGCGCGCATGGCAGCTGACCAGCGCGTCGACCATCGTGACGGAAACGGGCCCTGAGAACCACGGCCCCGGCAAGCGCGTCTACGGCCTGATGCCAAACAACAACCTCGGTTGGGTTGACGAGCGCGCCGTCGACGGCGAGATGGTCCCCTACATGTCCGCCGAGCTCAAGCGCATCGCCGGCTAAGCACTAGGGTTTACCGGCTTTTACAGGCCAAGACTCGCGTCGAGCGCCTGCTGCACCAGCTCCTGGATCTCCCGAGCGTTCTCGGGGGCCGGGAGCTTTTTGTCATTCAGGCGCTTCACCCTCGTCGCCATCCGCGTGGAGCTCACCAGCCACACCGACTCAGCCTTGAACAGCTCATTGAGGTAGATGTCTTTCTGCTTGCACTTCCAGCCGCGCTCGGATGCGTACTCGAACAGCGCGGCCTGCGTCGTGCCCGGCAGGATGCCCGGCCCCGGCTTCGGCGTGCGGATCCGCCCGCCCTTCTTCACCACGATCACCGTCGAGTTCGCACCTTCCAGCACGCGCTCGGTGGTGGGGTCGATGTAGATGATGTCGTCGTGCCCGTGGCTCTTCGCCCAGCGCAGCGCAGCCATGTTCGCCGCATAGTTCAAGGTCTTCGCGCCTACCTGCATCCACGGCACTGCGTGCTCACCGGTGTCCAGGGAGTAGCCACGCGAGGTCGTCATCACCGACACCCCGCTCTTGCGCTGCTTCAGGGCAGTCTCGTCGATGGGGCGCACCGTCAGCCACGCTGTGGGCACCCCGGTGGTTTCGCGGCCGCGCGTCATCGTCCACACGCAGCGCGCGTCCACTTCCTCCGGCTCGCTGCCGCGCTCGCGCACGTAGTCGGCCACCGCCTCATTCGTCGCCTTCACCCAGTGGTCCACCCCCGGGTCCGGCAGGTCGAGTGTGCGGGCGCTTCGCCGGAAACGCTCAATGTGGGCCTCAAGGTTGGCGGGCACCCCCTTCCGGATCAGGATGGTTTCGAAGATGCCGTCGCCACGCGTGACGGCGGCGTCGTCCCAAAACACGTGCGGCATGCTGGCGTTTTGGCGTCGAATAGAACCGCCGAACGGTTCCACAAGATAGATCACTGGAGCTGGTAACAAGTGCGACGAACCCATGCGTTCATAGTATCCCGCTACGATGGTGGATGTGTTGAACTCTTCTCCACTTTTGCAACGCCCTGGCGCCGCAGAGTTTGCGGGCACGACGCCGCTCGACGCGAAGGGGGTCGCCTGGCACTACGGGGAGCCGCTCGGCGAACAACGCGCCATGGACACCCAGCCCGTCATCATCGACCGCTCGCAGCGCCGCATCATCGCGGTCGCGGGGCCCGACGCACCAGAGTTCTTAAACAACCTCCTCTCACAAAAGCTTGACGACGCCCCCTCCGGCTTCGCAGCCTCCGCCCTCGACCTCGACGCGCAGGGCAGGATCCTCCACCACGCCGACGTCTTCTACGACGGCGCCACGTTCTACCTCGACCTGCCAGCCGCGCAATACGAAACCTTCACCGCGTTCCTGCGCAAAATGGTGTTCTGGTCCGACGTCACCATCACCGACACCGACCTGGCGATCCTCACGCTCATCGGCCCAGCCGACGCCACGGAAGCCCTCGCGTCGATGGACGGCACGGCGTTTTCCCGGCGGGTGTCCCCGTGGACCGCGCACGCGCGCTTCGACATCGCGGTCGAACGCGACCGGCTCGAAGAGGTCGTCGATGCGCTGGTGGAACGCGGCGGCGTGCTCGGCGGGCTGATGGCGTTCACCGCCGAGCGCGTGCGGGCCGGCGAGCCCGAACTCGGCGCCGACTGCGACGAAAAAACCATCCCGCACGAAGCCCCGCGCCTGATCAACCGCGGTGACCGCATCGCCGCAGTCCACCTGGAGAAGGGCTGCTACCGCGGACAAGAGACCGTCGCGCGCGTGGAAAACATTGGCCGCTCCCCCCGCCTGATGGTCATGCTGCAGCTCGACGGCTCCGCACCCACCGAGCCAGAGATCGGTGCAACCATCCGGGCGGGCGGGCGCGCGGTTGGCACACTCGGCACCGTCGTCCACGACGCCGACTACGGCCCCATCGCACTGGCCCGCCTGAAACGGTCCGCACTCAACGCCGGCACTGACGTCGACCTTGACATCGATGGCGTTTCCGCCCGCATCGACCCCGATTCCCTCCCCACCGACGAGGGCGAGAAAGCCGGGCGCAAGGCACAACAACGGCTGCGCGGCAACTAGGTCTCAAATTGGGGCCCGGTGCGGGCTCTTGCCGGGGCCCGCTGGGCAAACACACAGGTCACCCCGTGGAGGGGAATTTTTGGAACGTTCGCGCTATTATGTCCTACAGGACAATTAACGAATCGAAAAGCATGAGGCCGCTCCCTGCCCGGGAGCCGCCCAGAAGAACCACCTCAAGGGGGTCACGCAATGGGTCGCGGACGCGCCAAAGCAAAGCAGACCAAGGTTGCTCGCCAACTGAAGTACAACTCTCCTGAAATGGACCTCGAGTCGCTCCAACGCGAGCTCGCAGGCAAAGCTCCGAAGAAGAGCTGGGAAGAGGACGACGACTACGAGGTAGATGAACAGTACGCCGATTACGCCGACTGGGATGCGTACGGCACCTCAGGCCGCTAAACGTCCAACGCTTACAAAGAACACCTGCTGCCCATCCGGGCCGCGGGTGTTCTTTTGGTGCCTTAACACTCGTTCAGAGGCTGCTGGCACCAAGGAGACACCAAATTCCTTGGTTTCCCTTAGGTAGAGGCCTGGCGTTTTCCCTGGTCGCTGGTCGGGCGGGAGGGAATTTGGTGCACGCACAGGAGCACGAGTGCCAAAGGACACAATTCCAAAACAGGCCACTTACATATCCACAGGTCACAAAAGGGCTAGATAAAACTGGGTGCGTCCTTTGGCACTGAGGCCACTAAGGCGACACCACATTCCTGCACAGCCAATCAGCGACCTAGGCTTTTGTGAAGCCCGGTGATTGAAATTGCGGAATGTGGTGCGTGAGTCCTAAGAATGCTGGCCCCGAAGCACCGCGCGGGCATCCTCGTCGGCATCTGCAGCGCGGACCTCGCCGAGGACCCAGCTGTCGATGCCGCGGTCCTTCAGCAGCGCCAACGCCTGGTCACGCGCTTCTGGTGCCACGACGGCCACCATGCCGATGCCCATGTTGAAGGTCTTCTCCATCTCCTCGACGGGGACGTCGCCGACGGATTGGATGGTCTGGAAGATCGGACCGGGGGTCCAGGTGGAGCGGTCCATGTCGGCAACGAGGCCCTCAGGGATGATGCGCTCCATGTTGCCCGCCAGGCCGCCGCCAGTGACGTGGCAGAAGGTGCGCACGTCGCACTCCTTGGCAAGCGCCAGGCAGTCGAGAGCGTAGATCTTGGTTGGTTCCAAAAGCTCCTCGCCGAGGGTGCGGCCGAGGGCGTCGACGTGGCCGTCGAGAGGCAGCCCGGCGCGCTCGAGCAGCACGTAGCGTGCGAGTGAGTAGCCGTTGGAGTGCAGGCCGGAGGACGCCATCGCGATGATGGTGTCGCCCTCGCGGACCTTGTCCGGGCCGAGGAGCTCGGAAGCTTCGACGACGCCGATGGCGGTGGCGGAAACGTCGTAGTCGTTGACGTCCATGACGCCTGGGTGTTCAGCGGTCTCGCCGCCGAGCAGCGCGCAGCCCGCCTGGACGCAGCCCTCGGCGATGCCGGAAACAATGTCGGCTACCTTCTCGGGAACGACCTTGCCGATCGCGATGTAGTCCTGCAAGAAAAGTGGCTCCGCGCCGCAGACGACAAGGTCGTCGACGCACATGGCGACCAGGTCGATGCCGATGGTGTCGTGCTTGTCCATCGCCTGAGCGACGGCCAGCTTGGTACCGACGCCGTCGGATCCGGCCGCGAGCAGCGGCTCCTTGTACTTGCCCAAGGCGAACAGGCCGGCGAAGCCGCCGATGCCACCCTGGACCTCTGGGCGGGAGGCGCGCTTGGCAAGGGGCGCGAGCAACTCTACGGCTTTGTCGCCGGCTTCGATGGAGACACCTGCGGCCTCGTAGGACACGCCCGAGTCAGCTGGGGTGTTGTGGTGGGTCATGATGCGTTTTCACCTTTCTGAAGACGACGAACAAGATCTGCGTTGTGGTTGCCCTCCGGGAGCCCGAGTGGGTACTCGCCGGTGAAGCAGGCCGCGCAGAGGTTGGAGGCTGGCTGGTTGGTGGAGGCGATCATGTCCTCGGTGGTGACGAACGCCAGGGAGTCCGCACCCACCATGGTCCTGATGGACTCGGCAACAACTTCTTCGTTGCCGCCGCGCCCGTGGTTGGCGATGAGCTCGCCGGGGCTGGCGAAGTCGATGCCGTAGAAGCACGGCCACTTCACCGGTGGCGAAGCGATGCGCACGTGCACTTCGGCGGCGCCGGCCTCGCGCAGCATACGGATCAGTTTGCGCTGGGTGTTGCCGCGCACGATGGAGTCATCCACGACGACGAGCTTCTTACCCTCGATGACTTCGCGCACCGGGTTGAGCTTCAGTCGCAGGCCCAACTGGCGCAGCGTGTCCGAGGGCTGGATGAAGGTGCGGCCCACGTAGGCGTTCTTCATCATGCCCTGCTTAAACGGGATGCCGGACTCCTCGGCGTAGCCGATTGCTGCCGGGGTGCCGGACTCTGGGACCGGCATGACCAGGTCAGCGTCGACGGGTGCGACGCGGGCCAGGCGGCGCCCGATGTCGATGCGGGCGCTGTTGACGGATTGGCCGTCGACAACTGAGTCGGGCCGGGCGACGTAGACGTACTCGAACACGCAGTGCGCGTGCGGTGCGTCGGCGAAGCGCTCGGAGTGGACGCCGGTCTCGTCGATGGCGATGAGCTCGCCTGGTTCGATGTCGCGGACGAAGGAGGCGCCCACGATGTCCAGCGCACACGTTTCGGATGCGACGACCCAGCCGCGTTCCAGGCGGCCGAGGCACAGTGGGCGCACGCCGTGTGGGTCGCGGGCCGCGTAGAGGGTTTTACCGTCGGTCACCATGAAGCAGAACGCACCCTTGACGCGCGGCAGGAGTTGGCGCGCGGATTCCAGGAGGGTGACGTCGTCGCGGATGGCGTCGGCAAGCAGGGCGGAGACGACCGCCGTGTCGGAGGAGGAGCCCTGGCCCTCTACCCCGTCGGCGGGGATGAGCTTGCGCTCCACGGCTTCGCGCTGCAGCTCCACGTAGTTGGTCAGGTTGCCGTTGTGTGCCAGCGCGACGTCGGTGCCGTTGGGGCTGACGCGGTACATCGGCTGCACGTTGTCCCACGAGTTATTGCCCGCCGTGGAGTACCGGGTGTGGCCGATGGCGACGTCGCCTTGCAACGCGCCGAGCGTCGGCTCGTCAAAGATTTGGCTGACCAGCCCGATGTCCTTGAACACCACCACTTGGTCATGGTCGCCCACAGCGATACCTGCGCCTTCTTGGCCGCGGTGCTGGAGGGCAAATAGTCCGAAATATGTCAGTTTTGATACGTCTTCACCGGGCGCCCAAACGCCGAACACACCGCATTCTTCGCGCGGCGTGTCATCCCCGATGTATTCCTCTTCGGTTCGCACGTGCTCTACTCTAACGAACACCTAGGGGTGAAGGGGTAGAACGGGCAGCCCTTTTTGGACTTCGTGGGCTCGGGAGCCAGAGGCGTCGATACGCCCGGCGCGAACTTCTTCCTCGAAAGTGGCACAACCTGTGGCGATTCGCAGCCAGGTGGTCGGGTCCATCTCCACGACGTTGGGCGGGGTGCCGCGGGTGTGGCGGGGGCCTTCGACGCACTGCACCGCAACAAACGGGGGTACTCGCAGCTCTACTGTGTGTCCGGGCATCTCGTGGGCGAGGGTGCGGGCGGTGCGGCGAACGGCGTCGGCAAGCAGCGCCCTGCCGGGCTTATCGACGCCCTCTTCGTCCAACAGCCAGTCCTTGATTGCCAAGACGGCCGCTCGAGTCGCTGCCGGGTCCACCTCTGTCTTCTTCTGTGCCTTCCTCTGTGCCATGGATTTCATATTATGCTGTGGTGCCATGAAGTCTCCTTCCATCACGCTGCGTTTCATGGCGGCTCCTACAGATGTTCTCCACGCGGGCGCCCAGGGTGTTTCGGGTGGCCGTGTGTTGCAGTGGATCGACAAGGCGGCATACGCGTGTGCCGCGCAGTGGTCTTCGACCTACTGCGTGACTGCCTACGTCGGCCACATCCACTTCACCCGACCGATTCCGTCGGGTCACATTGTGGAGGTCCGTTCCCGGATCGCGATGACTGGCCGCACTTCCATGCACATCGTCAACGAGGTGCTCTCGGCAGACCCCCGGGAAGGTGTTTTCACTCGCGCGTGCGACTGCCTGGTGATTTTCGTGGCAAAGGATACAGCTGGGCGCCCAACCCCGGTGCCGACATTTACGCCTGAGACCGATGAGGAGCGCCGCGTGGAAGCCGCCGCGATCTCCCGCATCGACCTGCGCAAGGCCATCGAGGCGTCCATGCTGGAACAGACCTACACGGACGACTCCACCGCACCGCGCACGATCCACCGCTTCCTGGCGAAGCCGACCGACATCAACTGGGGCGGCGATGTGCACGGCGGCACCGCCATGGAGTGGATCGATGAGGCCGGCATGGCCTGCACGATGGAGTGGTCCGGGGAACGCACCGCAGCGGTGTACGCGGGCGGCATCCGCTTCTACAAGCCGATCCACATCGGCGACCTCATCGAGGTGGAAGCGCGCCTGACCAGGACGGATGCACGCTCGATGCACACCTCTATCTTTGTTCGATCGGGGGATCCGCGCGGCGGACGCGAGTCGCTCCAGAACGCGATTCACGCCACGGTGACCTACATCGGTATCGACATCGACGGCAACCCGCTGGCCGCGCGCAAGTTCACCCCAGTCACGGACGAGGACAAGCGCCTCTGGGAGCACACGCAGACGCTCAAGGACCTGCGGGCGCAGTACGAGCCGGAGCCGCTGGTGCGCCCAGATGATGCGCAGCAGCGCGTCGACTAGTGGCGGCTATGTCAGTGCTGAAGCGAACCGCTGGGCTGCTGGCCGCGAGCGCCTGCCTCGCCGGGTCGATGGCGGGCTGCGCGGCGCCCCAGCCGAAGACGGCGACCGCGCTGCAGTTCCGCCAGTCCGCCGCCGTCACGCTCCTCGGCGATAGCGGCGGGGCGTACCACTTCCGGGCCCGCGTAGAGAACCCCCGCGTCATCTCAGGGCAGGAGGCACGCAGCCGCGTCGGCGACTACACCAACGCCGACACCGCGCTCGCCGACGTGACCCAGCTACGGTGCTTCGACATCAGCTACGTCTACACCGGCAACACCGCAGGCGACAGCCCCGACGAAAGCGTAGCCAGCCCCGACATCACCATCGTCGGCGAAGGCAACGTGGCGGCGAACCGCGTGCGCAACTTTGCCACCCAGCTCTGCGACACCGTAGAGCTCCCTGGCCTACCGCGAAACCCGCAGGACCTCGTCCCCAACCAGACCTACAACCAGACCTTCGTCAGCTTCTCCGTCGACGATGCCTCCCAGCCCGGCGTTGAGGCAACAGGCCTGCGCATGGAAACGCCGCCAGGCACCGTAATGACCTGGCGGCATAACCTCTAAATCGCGCTAACTACAGCGCGGCGTTCGGGGCCGTCGCGTTGCCGAACAGTGCCGGCAACGTATTCGCCCACGCGTCGGCCAGCGCGGCCACGGCGACGGAGTGCTCACCGAAGGTGATCTGGCCGTCGTCGGTGGTGGTGCCCAACACGTGCGCTGGGACGCCGGTGGCGTTTGCGCGCTCGATGGTGGCGTCGACAAGCGACGGATCCACCGCGACGAGCACGCGGGAGGCGGACTCGGAGAACAGCGCGGTGAACGCGTCCTCGTGGACCGCCGAAGATCCAGCTTGGCGCCCTTGCCGGAGCCCAGCAGCATCTCGAAGACAGCCTGGGACAAGCCACCCTCAGACAGGTCGTGCGCGGCAAGAATATCCTTGTTCGCGTGAAGCAACTCGCCGAGGCGCTCCTCGTTCGCGAGGTCCACCTGCGGCGGCAGACCACTCAGGCTCTGGCCGGAGATGTCCTGCCACACCGAGCCGCCGAACTCCGCCTTCGTGTCACCCAGCACGAGCAAGGTCTGCTCGCCCTCGCCCTTCGGCAGGCGGTGCGGGATGGCGGCGTTGACGTCCTCGATCACGCCGAGCACGCCCACGACTGGGGTCGGCAGGATTGGGGTCTCGCCGGTCTGGTTGTAAAAGGACACGTTGCCGCCGGAGACCGGAATCTCCAGCTCAGCAGCGCCGTCGGCGAGGCCGTGGACGGCTTCGCGGAACTGCCACATTACGTCGGGGTTCTCAGGGGAACCGAAGTTGAGGCAGTTCGTCACCGCGACCGGCTTCGCGCCGGTGACCACAACATTGCGGTAGGCCTCCGCAAGCGCGAGGCGCACACCCATGTTCGGGTCCAGGTAGGCGTAGCGGCCGGACGCGTCAGCGGAAATCGCCACGCCGCGCGAGGTCTCCTCGTTGATGCGCAGCACGCCCGCATCCGAGTACTGGGCCTGCACGGTGTTGCCACGCACGTAGCGGTCGTACTGCTGCGTAATGAAGTCGCGGGAGCACAGCGCCGGGGAGGCAACCATCTTCAGCCAGGTAGCCTCCAGGTCCTCCGAAGTATCGACGTCCGCCTTCGCCTGCACGCCATCAAGCCATTCGGGGCGCGCGTACGGGCGGTCGTAGACCGGGCCTTCGTCGATCGATGACGGCGGCGCGTCCAGTACCAACTCGCCCTTGTGGTAGACGAGGTAGCGGTCCTTCTCATCGGTGACCTCACCAATCACGGCCGCACCGACCTCCCACTTCGCGCAGATCTCCATGAAGCGATCCACGTTCTCAGGGGTGACCACGGCGCACATGCGCTCCTGGGACTCAGACGCCAGGATCTCGGCGGCGCTCATATTCGCCGCGCGCAGTGGCACGTTGTCCAGGTTGACGGTCATGCCGCCGTCGCCCGCCGCAGCCAGCTCGGAGGTAGCACACGCCAAGCCGCCGCCACCGAGGTCCTGAATACCGACGACAACGCCGGCCTTGTACAGCTCCAGGCAGCACTCGATGAGGACCTTTTCCGCGAACGGGTCGCCAACCTGGACGGCTGGGAGCTTGCGCTCCTCGCCTTCCTCGAAGGTCGCAGAGCCCAGCACCGACACGCCGCCGATGCCGTCAAGGCCCGTGCGGGAGCCGAAGAGGACCACCTTGTTGCCCGTGCCGGAGGCGAACGCCAGCTTCAGGTCCTCGACCTTGAGCGTGCCCACGCACAGCGCGTTGACCAGCGGGTTACCCGCGTATGCCTCGTCGAAGACGGTCTCGCCGCCAATGTTCGGCAGGCCCAGCGAGTTGCCGTAGCCGCCAACGCCGTGCACCACGCCAGGCAGGACTCGCTTGGTGTCCGGTGCGTCAGCAGGGCCGAAGCGCAGCTGGTCCATCACCGCGATTGGGCGCGCGCCCATCGCCATGATGTCGCGCACAATGCCGCCCACACCCGTCGCGGCACCCTGGTAGGGCTCCACGAAGGACGGGTGGTTGTGGCTCTCCACGCGGAAGGTCACCGCGTCGCCGTCACCGATGTCGACGACGCCCGCGTTCTCGCCGATACCGGCCAGAATTTTCGACGCCATCTCCTCCGTCATCGTCTCCCCAAAGTAGCGCAGGTGCACCTTGGAGGACTTGTAGGAGCAGTGCTCGGACCACATGACGGAGTACACCGTCAGCTCCGCATCCGTCGGGCGGCGGCCCAGGATGCGCTTGATCTTTTCGTACTCGTCGGTCTTCAGGCCGAGTTCCGCGTAGGGCTGCTCCAGCTCAGGAGTCTGCGCGGCGTGCTCCACCGTGTCATTATGTACAGTCATTGTTTCCCTACGCTCCGATCGAAGAAATAGCGGACAAGAACAACCCGAGCCCGTCCGTCGACGGCCCCGTAAGCGCCTCAATCGCGTGCTCCGGGTGCGGCATGAGCCCAACGATGCGACCGTTTTCGCTCGTCACACCAGCAATCGCGTTGATGGAACCGTTGAAGTTATCCGTGTAGCGGAACACCACGCGGCCTTCCTTCTCCAGCTGCTCAATGGTCTCGGCGGACGCCTGGAAGCGGCCCTCGCCGTGCTTCGCCGGCACGAGGATCTTGTCCCCCTCGTTGAAGCGGTTCGTCCACGCGGTCTCCGCGTTGGCCACCTCAAGGTAGGTGTCCACGCAGTGGAAGTTCAGGTGCTGATTGCGGGTCAGCGCGCCCGGCAGCAGGCCAGCCTCGGTGAGGATCTGGAAACCGTTGCAGATGCCCAGCACCGGCATGCCCTTCTTCGCAGCCTCCACCACAGCGCCCATCATCGGGGCCTGTGCGGCGATGGCTCCGGAACGCAAATAGTCCCCGTAGGAAAACCCACCGGGGACCACGACGGCGTCAACACCCGTCAAATCTTCATCAGCGTGCCACAGCGACTTCGGCTGTGCGCCAGCCAGGCGGACGGCACGCAACGCATCGACGTCGTCGAGCGTGCCTGGGAACGTGATTACACCGATGGTTGCCGTCATCGAACAACCTCGAAGTCTTCAATCACCATATTTGCCAGGAGGGTTTCGGCGACGCGCTTGAGCTCATCGTCGGACACGGTGTCGTCGACTTCGATTTCAAAGCGCTTGCCCTGACGCACGTCCTCGACACCGTTCACCCCGATTCTGCCCAGCGCGCGCAGGACAGCTTGGCCCTGCGGATCCAAAATTTCAGCCTTAGGCATGACATTTACCACGACTTTTGCCATGAGAATCCTTCGTGTCTCGGAGGTCATTACGACGAAGACAGTATAACGAACGGATCCCTCCCGCGGGAGTCCTTTATTTTGCGGCTGCTAGACGGTGCACGCCCCCGAGTGTACGAGCGTCCAGGCGTACTCGAACGCGGTCTGCTTCCACTTCTCGTAGCGGCCGGACACACCGCCGTGGCCCGCGGACATCTCCGTCTTAAGCAGAATCTCCCCGCCCGTAGCTATCTCACGCAGCTTCGCCACCCACTTCGCGGGCTCCACGTACAGCACGCGCGTATCGTTCAGGCTGGTCACTGCAAGGATGTCCGGGTAGCGCTGGGCTGTGATGTTCTCGTACGGGGCGTAGGAGGCCATGTAGTCGTAGACCTCCGGGTCGTGGTACGGGTCGCCCCACTCCTCCCACTCCACCACGGTCAGTGGCAGCTCCGGCATGAGGATTGAGGTCAGCGGGTCCACAAACGGCACGATCGCCTGGATGCCCGCGAACTTCTCCGGGGCCATGTTCGCAATCGCGCCCATCAGCATCCCGCCCGCCGATCCGCCCTCGGCCACAAGCGTGTCGTAGGAGCTCACGCCCGCGCGCACCAGCTCGTCGGCGCACGCGATGAAGTCGGTGAACGTGTTCTTCTTCGTGAGCATCTTGCCATTGTCGTACCAGCCGCGGCCCATCTCACCGCCACCGCGCACGTGCGCGCACGCCCACACCATGCCGCGGTCCAGCAGCGACAGTCGCGCCACGGAAAAGCCTGGGTCCACGGAGGACTCGTAGGAGCCGTAGGCGTAGAGCAGCGTCGGGTGCGGATGGGTCATGTCCAGGTCCGCGCGGTGCACCACGGAGATCGGCACCTGGGTTCCGTCGTCGGCCGTAGCCCACATGCGGCTGGCAACGTAGTCGGCGGCGTCGTAGCCCCCGAGCACCTCCTGCTGCTTCAGCAACGTCACGCCGCGGGTGGCCACCTGGTAGTCGAACAGCTGGGCAGGCTGCGTAAACGAGGTGTAGGTCAGCCGCACCACCGGGGCGTCCCACTCGGGGTTACCGCCCAAGCCCACGGTGTAGAGCTCCTCGTCGAACTCGAGCTCGCGCAGCGCGCCGAAGCTGCCGCCCTCCACAGGCGCTACCGCAAGCCTGCTAATGCCGCCGGAGCGGTAGGCACAAAACAGGAAGTCCCGGTACGTATCGACGCCCTCTACGCGCACATCCGCGCTGTGCTCCACGAACGTCTCCAGCTCAGTCAGCGGCACCCGCGCATCCACCGGGCAGGTCCCCACTGCGAAGTTGAGGCCGGTGGCGTTGTGCGTGACCACCCAGTACCCGCGCCCGGCGAGCTCCGCGTAATCTAGGTCGTACTCCACGCCTTCCTCGCGCGGCCACAGCACCTCGAACTCGGCGGTCGGCGTCTCCAGGGGTACCGCACGCCACTCACTGGTCAGCTTCGAGCTGGCCACGATGTACAGGAACTGCTCGGCGCGGTCCCCGCCCACGCCGAGGTTGAAGCGCTCGTCGTCCTCCTGGTAGACCAGCACGTCCTCTGACGCCGCCGTGCCTACCTCGTGGCGCCACACCTGGTGCGGGCGCCACGCGTCATCAACGCGCAGGTAAAACAGGTACTGCTCCCCCGCCCACGTCGCGCCGTAAAAGGCACCTTCGATGGTATCCGGCAGCAGCTCGCCGGTCTCCAGGTCCTTGATGCGCAGGTCGAAGCGCTCGTCGCCGGAGGTATCCGTCGAAAAGGCGAGCAAGCGCCCCGACGTAGATACCGCTGACGCGCCGAGTGAGAAGAACTCATGGCCCTCGGCCATCTCGTTGAGGTCAAGCAGCACCTGCTCCCCCGGCAGCGGCGAGCCGTCCTCCGGCAGCGTCGGCGGCGTCCACGGGTCGTCGCCGACCCGCACGCGGCAGGACACGCCGTAGCTCTTACCCTCGATGGTGCGGCCGTAGTACCACCAGTCGCCGTTGCGCTGCGGCACGGACATATCAGTCTCCTTGATGCGAGACTTCATCTCCTGGTAAACCTGCTCAGCGAGCGGGGCAAACGGGGCGGTCGCCTCCGCGGTATACGCGTTCTCCGCCTCCAAATAGGCAATGGTCTCCGGGGACTGCTTGTCCCGGAGCCACTCATAATTATCGACGAACTCGCGTCCATGAAACACGCGAGTCGTAGGGTGTTGTGCTGCCACTGGCGGTTGCGCGCTGAAATTCGTCATAGGCGACGAGTCTACGCGCAACCTCACGCCTTAGGCACGCGCCCCCGGCCAGTCCCCAAACTTCTCGCCGCTGAGGCGCTCGTACGCCTCGATGTAACGGTCGCGGGTCGCCTCCACCACGGAACCAGGCAGCTCCGGTGGCTGCGTGTTCTCCGCAGGGTCCCAGCCGGACTTCGGGCCGGTGAGCCAGTTGCGCACGTACTGCTTATCGAAGCTCGGCTGCACCTTGCCTTCCTCGTACGTATCGGCTGGCCAGTAGCGGGACGAATCAGGCGTGAGTACCTCGTCCGCAAGGACCAGGTTGCCTTCCTCGTCGACGCCGAACTCCAGCTTCGTATCCGCGAGGATGATGCCCTTGGTCTCCGCGTACTCCGCAGCCTTGGTGTACACCTCCAAGGTGAGGTCGCGCAGCTGGGCAGCGAGCTTCGCGCCCACCTTCTCCTCCACATACTCGAACGTCACGTTCTCATCGTGGTCGCCCTGCGCGGCCTTCGTCGCCGGGGTGAAAATCGGCTCCGGTAACTTCGAGGCCTCAACCAGGCCCTCGGGCAGCTTCACGCCGCAGACCATACCGGTGCGGTCGTACTCTTTCTTGCCCGAACCAGTCAGGTAACCGCGAGCGACACACTCGAACGGAATCATCTTCAGCTTCTTCACCACGTACGAGCGGCCGAGGACCTCCTCCGGAATCCGGGGATCATCAACCGGGCCCGCCAGGTGATTGCGCACACCCGAAAGCAGGTCGAAGAAGAACATGGACGTGGCAGTCAGAATCCGGCCCTTATCCGGGATCGCCGGCTCCAGCGAGAAGTCGAACGCCGAAATGCGGTCGGACGCCACCATCAATAACGTTTCGTCATCCACCTCGTAAATCTCGCGGACTTTGCCGCCAGCCAGGTGGGTATAGTCAGAAAGCTCTGGACGCATGGACATAAAGGTTACAGAATCTCCCCTGGTTTGTACGCAGCGGCGTCCGGGTGGGCGTCGATAAGCTGTTGGATACGAGCGCACACGTTGCTGACCTGCGACTCCGCCGAGCCAATGAACGCGTGGCGGTCAGCCAACGCATCCTGCAGCTGCTCTTTGTCGAGCGGGAGGCGCTCATCAGCGGCGAGGCGCTCAATGAGGTTTTGTTCAGCGCCATTTTCGCGCATATCAAGCGCCATCGCAACCGCGTGCTCCTTGATAATCTCGTGCGCCGTCTCACGGCCCACACCCGCGCGTACCGCCGCCATCAAAATCCTCGTCGTGGCCAAGAACGGCAGGTAACGGTCCAGCTCACGGTTGAGCATCGCCGGGAACGCACCGAACTCATCCAGCACAGTGAGAAATGTCTCAAACTGGCCGTCGATAGCGAAGAACGCGTCAGGCAGGGCCACGCGGCGCACCACCGAGCAGAACACATCGCCCTCGTTCCACTGCTGCCCAGCAAGGTCAGCGACCATGGTGAGGTAGCCGCGCAGGATCACCTGGAAGCCACCGACGCGCTCACAGGAACGCGCGTTCATCTTGTGCGGCATCGCCGAAGAACCAACCTGGCCCTCCTTGAAGCCCTCCGTCACCGTTTCGTTGCCGGCCATCAGGCGGATCGTGGTCGCGAGCGATGACGGACCCGCTCCCAGCTGTACAATCGCCGAGATCGCGTCAAAGTCCAAGGAACGCGGGTAGACCTGGCCGACCGAGTCAAAGGTGCGCTCGAAGCCCAGGTGGCGCGCCACCGACTGCTCCAGCTGACGCAACTTCGCCTCGTCGCCGCCCATCAGGTCCAGCATGTCCTGTGCAGTACCCATCGGGCCCTTGATGCCGCGCAGCGGATAGGCCGCCAGCAGCGTCTCGATGCGCTCAACCGCTACCAGCATCTCATCCGCCGCCGATGCGAAACGCTTGCCCAGCGTCGTGGCCTGCGCCGCAACGTTGTGCGAACGCCCCGCCATCACCAGAGTGGAGTACTGATCCGCCCGGTTCCCGATCGCCTTGAGTACCGCAACCGACTTGTCGCGAATCAGCTCCAGCGAGCGATAAATCTGCAGCTGTTCAACATTCTCGGTCAGGTCACGGCTGGTCATCCCCTTATGGATGTGCTCGTACCCGGCCAGCGCGTTGAACTCCTCAATGCGCGCCTTCACGTCATGTCGCGTGACCTTCTCACGCTCAGCAATCGAAGCCAGGTCCACCTTGTCGACGACCGCCTCGTACGCAGCGATCGCCTCCTCGGGAATCTCGACTCCCAGCTCACGCTGCGCCTTCATCACGGCGATCCAGAGCTGACGCTCCAGAATGATCTTGTGTTCTGCGCTCCACAGCGTCGCCATTTCCGGCGACGCGTAGCGGTTCGACAGGACGTTGCTATTGTTCGGTTTCAACAGTTTCTCAGCCACGACGCTGATTATCGCACAACGTCCCGACACGCGCGCTAGATACGGATTTCTCCCTCAATCGCGCGCCGCCCAATGTCCTTGCGGTAGAAGGAACCCTCGAGCGAAATCTGCCCAATCGCCTGGTAGGCAGCGTCCACCGCGTCCTGCAGCGTTACGCCCTTACCCAGCACGTTGAGCACGCGCCCACCAGCAGAGACGTACTCCCCATCCTTGGTCGCGGTACCTGCGTGCAACACCACGTCGGGGTTGTCCAGGTCGGCGCCATTAATGGCGTCCCCGGTCTTCGGGTGCTCCGGGTAATCCTTCGCCGCCAGCACCACCGTCGCCGCGTAGCCGTCCTCCCAGTCCAGCGCCGGCAGCGTGTCGAGGCTGCCCGTTGCTACGGCGTAGAGGACGTCGACAAGTGGGGTGCGCAGCAGGCTGAGCACCGGCTGGGTCTCCGGGTCGCCGAAGCGAGCGTTGAACTCCACCACCGACGGGCCCTCTGGCCCCCACGCGGCGCCGACGTACAGCAGGCCCTGGTACGGGATGCCGCGGGCGACCATCTCGCGCGCCACCGGCCGCGCAATCTCGTCCACGATGCGGTCCACGCCGCCCTCCGGCAGCCACGGAAGCGGCGTGTACGCGCCCATCCCACCAGTGTTCGGGCCCTCGTCATTGTCGTAGGCGCGCTTGTGGTCCTGCGCTGGCAGCAGCGGCACCACGGTCTCGCCGTCAACGAGGCAGAACAGTGACACCTCCGGGCCCTCCAGGAAGGACTCGAACAGCACGGGGTTGCCGGCCTCAATCACCGCGCGAGCGTGCGCGCGGGCCTCGGCAGCATCGAGCGTGACGACGACCCCCTTGCCGCCAGCCAGCCCATCATCCTTGACCACGTAGTGCGGGCCAAACGCCTCGATAGCGGCGTCGATATCCTCGATGTGCTCAACGCGCTGCGCCCGAGCCGTCGCCACACCCGCGGCGGCCATGACGTCCTTCGCGAATGCCTTCGACCCCTCCAGCTGCGCCGCGGCCTTCGTCGGGCCGAACGCCGGAATGCCCGCGGCCTGCAGTGCGTCAACCGCTCCCGCAACCAACGGCACCTCAGGGCCAATCACGACAAGCTCAGCGTCAACGTCTTTCGCCAGCTCGACGACTGCCTCAGGCGAAGCGACGTCGACACTCCTCACCTCAGCAAGTGGTGCCATGCCGGCGTTTCCCGGCGCGACAGTGAGCTCGTGTCCTGCAAGACCTTTCAACAGGGCGTGTTCGCGGCCGCCCGAACCGATAACAAGGATGCGCATGCCCACTAACTTACCGGTAACCTAGGCGCTATGAGCACTGTGTTTACAAAGATTATTCAAGGTGAAATTCCAGGCCGCTTCGTGTACAAGGACGAGGACGTCGCCGCGTTCCTCACCATCGAGCCGATCGCGTACGGTCACACGCTGGTCGTTCCCGTCAAGGAGATCGATAAGTGGACCGACATCGAGCCAGCGCTGTGGGCAAAAATGAATGACGTTGCCCAGCGAGTAGGCAACGCCATCATCGAGGCATTTGGCAGCGAGCGCGCCGGCTATCTCATCGCCGGCTTCGAAGTGCCGCACGCACACATCCACGTCTTCCCCGCCAACGACATGTCCGGCTACGACCTGTCCACCGTGATGAAGATGGACGAAACCGATCCGGCGAAGATGGACGAGGCCGCGGAGAAGCTGCGCGCAGCACTCGAGGCTTAATCCTTCGGGCCCTTCTCCATCGGGAGGGAAATGGTGAACGTGGAGCCCTCACCCGGCGCGCTTTTCACGGTGATAGTGCCGTCGTGCTGCTCGATGAGGGACTTCGCGATCGCCAACCCCAACCCCGAACCACCGCCGGAGGCGCGGTTCCTGGAGTTGTCCGCGCGGTAGAACCGCTCGAAGATGTGCTCCGCGTCCTTCTCCTCCATACCGCAGCCGTCGTCAATGACTTCGATGATGATGCGGTCCAGGTTCTCCCGCAACGCCACCGTGACCGACGCATCCTTGCCCGCGTGCTTGAACGCGTTCACAATCAGGTTCAGCAACACCTGGTGCAGCCGCGAGGGGTCACCGTTGACCGTCGGCACGCAGGAGGCGTTGTTCTCAATCGTGAGTGAACGCTCCGGGAACGCCGCATGCGCAGAGCTCACCGCCGAAGTCACCATCTCCAACACATCCACCTGGCGCTTATCCAGGCGAGTGCCCTCCGCACGAGTCAACGCGAGGAAATCCTCCACCAGCAACTGCATCCTGGCGGACTCCTCCTCAATCTTGCCGATGACCATGTCCGCATCCGGCGCCATACCCTTGCGGTACAGCTCCGCATACCCGCGCACACTCGTCAGCGGAGTACGCAGCTCATGAGAAGCGTCACCCACAAAGCGACGCATCTGCTCCTCCTTCAGCTGCGCATCCTCCACGGACTCCTGCAGCTGCTGCACCATCGTGTTCATCGCGTACGACAACTTGCCGACCTCAGTCTCCCTCGACCACACCGGCACCCGGCGCTTCGTATCGCCGTCGGCAATTGCAAGCGCAGTGTTCTCTACCTCACGCAACGGGGCCAACGCCTTACGAATATAGGTGCGCCCCGCGCACGCAATCCCCACCACGGCAAGGAGCCCAAATGTCGTTTCCACAATCGCAAGCCAACGCAGCACGCGCTGCTCCGCGTCAAGCTCTTTCGCAACATACTTCACAGTGCCGTCCGGCATCTCACGTGACATCGCGCGCCACTTCACGCCCGGCGCCACGCCTGTCGACGGCACCGTCACCGCCTTATCTTGCTGCTTGACCCTCGAAAGGTCCGGCGGTGTATCCACATACACCGGGCTCCACGACGTCCCGAACTGCGGATACCACGTCTCCTGATAAAAATCGCTCGGCGCACCCGACGACGGCACCCACGTCACCTGACCAACCCACGTGTCCAACCCCTCGCTGAGCTGGTCGTCGACACGCTGATACAAAATGCTGCGCATGAAGATATACACCGCAGAGAAGCTCACCACCAGCGCCAGCGTAGCAATCGCCAACACCAACGCCACCAGTTGCTTCTGCAGCGGCTTCGTCCTCGAGTACGCAAGCGCATGAAGCCGACGCCTACTCATCGGTCACCTACGCCTTACTTACGAGGTGTACGCAGCACATAGCCGACGCCACGCACCGTGTGAATCAACGGCACATCACCGTTATCCACCTTGCGTCGCAGATACGAAATGTACGACTCAACCACGTTGCCGTCGCCACCAAAGTCGTAGTGCCACACGTTATCCAGAATCTTCGCCTTCGACAGCACCACCTCAGCATTCAGCATCAAGTAGCGCAGCAGGTTGAACTCAGTCGGCGACAGCTCAATGATCTCGCCGGCCTTCGTCACCTCGTGCGTCTCATCATTCAACGTCAGATCGGCGTAGCGCAGCGTCGTATCCTCATCTGCGTCCTCCGTCACCTTGCCACGACGCAGAATCACACGCAGACGAGTAATCACTTCCTCCAAGGAGAACGGCTTCGTCACATAATCATCGGCGCCAATAGTCAGGCCGTGGATCCGGTCCTCCACCGCGTCCTTCGCCGTCAGGAACAACACCGGGCCGTCAATGCCCTCGCTGCGCAGCTTGCCCAACAGCTCAAAGCCATCCATCCCCGGCATCATCACGTCAAGGATGAACGCGTCCGGACGGAAGTCCTTCACCTTCTCCAGCGCCTCCTGGCCAGACCCCGCACTCTCAACCTCAAAGCCCTGGAACTTCAAAGAAACCGTCAACAACTCAACGATATTCGGCTCATCGTCAACAACGAGCACCTTTACAGGCTTCGTAGCCTCAGACATGTACAGTTCACTCCTTCATAGACCAGGGCATTCCACGCCTCCTGTTACTTCTCTCAGGAAACGCGTCGGCGCCACGAATGGCTTCCACGCCCGCGAACATAACTGTCTCTATCTAACGCCGTTTCTCTGAACGTTTCCTGTACACCCCCTGCACGTGGGTGAGTAAAACAGGGATAGTCCGCCGGGAGAGGCGGGGTTGGGGCCGGTTGGATTTCGTTCCGGTCGACCTCTTAGCGTCGACCAATGCAGGTCGTCGGGAATGACTGTGCATTGCCTGGGCACCAATCTCACCGCCATCAAACGCTGAACTGGGGAAACGTCGCTTGGCCTTGGCGAGAATGGGGAAATTGGTGCACCGGGGCGATTGCGGGGCGTCGGGCATCAAAATAGTTCCCTGAGCCGGGGAATTTTTCGGGCGCTCCCCCAACGCAAACACCCCCTCCCCGGCGTTAGGTACGTCCCGGGAGGGGGTTTCAGAGCTAGAGACGAGACTTGAACTCGCAACCTACGCATTACAAGTGCGTTGCGCTACCGATTGCGCCACTCTAGCAGCGCTGAAGAGTCTACACTAACGTTCACTCGTTTACCGAAATCCCACTTCCTACCTCCACCGATGCCCTTCAGCGTCCCGACGAGCCCGGCAGGGTCGGTGGGGATGAACCCGGAAAGGGTGGTGGCGCCGGCATCGAAAAGCGTGGGTGTCATTGGGGTTGATGGACCGACAATGATGGTGTCCAGCCCGGATGCGAGCTCCAAGAGGCGGGGCATCGTTTTGTTCACGAGGGCAGAGGCGGTGATGAAGACTGCGTCCAGATTCGGGGCGAGGTATTCGAAGGCGGAGTCCGGATAGTCGCCGGGACGTTGGACTCGCTCGAAGACGTAGAGGTCGGCGACGTCGCGGAGGGTGCGCTCCAGGCCTGGGAAGTGCCCGACGACGCCAACGCGCTTGCCGGCGTAGTGGGAGGCGTAGGCGACGAATGCGTCCGGAGCTTCGGCGAAGTGGGATGCGTCGCGGTTCACCCAAGCATTGATGGCGGCGAGGCCGACGCCGGCTTCGGCGAAGTTCCACGATGTGACCATGGAGGCGGCGTCGATAAGAGGGCGTCCGATTGGGGACTCGGAGAGGACGGGGCGGCCGTCGCCGGAGTAGACGGCGGCGATGCCGACGTGGCCGTCGGAGGTGCGGAGCCAGGCCCAGTGGGGTGCGATGCCGAAGTCGGTGACGGTGATGGTGGTCGGGGTGGCGTCGATAAGTTGCTCGTAGAGTTGCCAGGTCATGTGGCCATTCTAGGCGTGTCGGGGTGGCTTGCTAGGGTCGAATACGTGAACTTGAATTCGCTGTGGGAGTTTGTCCGCGGGTCGCGCCAACATGTGGCAACGATTGACGCGGCGCGAACGTCGCCACCGCCGTCCGTGCTTGCCCCGATCGATCTGACGGATACCGCGCAGGTAGCCGGGGTGATGAATATTGCTGCGCGCATTGGGGAGATCCTGATCGCGAATGGCACGACGTCTTCGGATGCGATTGCGCAGATTCACACAGTGACGTCTTCGTATGGGCTGCACTACTGTCATGTGGACATCACCGTGAACACGATCATGATTAACACGATTATTGGGGTGCACAAGCGTACCCCGGTCAACGTGTTCCGCGTGGTCACGATGATGAGCGAAAACTACCACAAGCTGCAGGAGGCGGACCGGCTGATTCGCTCGATTCGTTCGGGTGCCACGCCACCGGAGCTTGCGGAGAAAATCCTCGACGATATTGATAACTCCCCTATCCCGTGGCGCAATACGCGGTACCTGGCGGGTTGGCTGGTGATGGGCGCGGCCGTCGCGATTTTGCTGGGCGGGGACTTGTTCATGTCAGCGATCGGCGGCCTGACGTCGTTTCTCATCATGGGATTTAACAAGATTCTGTCCCGCAACTCCCTGCCTTACTTCTTCCACTGCGCCATCGGCGGCTTCTTGACGACGATCCCGGCGGCGCTGTTCTACGAGGTCGCGCCGATGATCGGCAAGACGATTGTGCCCAGCCAAGTGATCGCGGTGGGCATCGTGGTCCTGTTGGCGGGTCTGACCTTGGTGCAGTCGCTGCTTGACGGGGTGACGGGCTCGCCGGTGACGGCCTCGGCGCGATTCTTCCAGACACTGCTGTTTACCGGCGGCATCGTGGCTGGTGTCGCGATTGGGTTGAACACGTGGGAGCTCATGGGCCTGGGCTTGCCTCCGCTGGAGACAATGCTGGGGACCCCAACGTTTAGTGGTGCGGCGGCGCGTATTGCGGGGAGTACGTTGGCGTCGGCGTCATTCGCGGTGACGTGCTTCGCGGAGCGCCCCGCGGTGGTGGTGGCGGCGTTTACGGCCGCCGCCGGTTCGAGTATGTATTACCTGTTTTTAATCCCGATCGGCTCCGGTGCTCTGATGGCGACAGCGGCGTTGGCGTTCGTCGTCGGCCTTGCTGGTGGTTTGATTGCCCGCCGTTTCCTGATCAACCCGGTGATCACGGCGGTGGCTGGTGTGACCCCGTTCCTGCCTGGCTCTGGTGTGTATCGCGGGATGTACGCCATGATGAACGAGCAGATCGTGGTGGGCCTGACCAACCTATTCATGGCGGTCGGCACCTGTATGGCGCTGGCTGGCGGTGTGGTGTTTGGCGAATGGGTGGCGCGCCGTCTGCGTGCCCCGCAGCACTACATTCCGTACGAGGCTTTCAAGCGGGCCGGGCGCTTCACGTTCCAGCAGATCCGCCGACGGAGGCCCCCAGGCGGGCTTCGTCACTAATATTGGCGTAGAATCGTTGTGCTAGTAATGCGCGTCATACAAGGAGGAACCCGTAGTGCCACCCAAGATCACCGACTCTCGCCCCTCGCCTGAGGCGCTCCACGCCGTTGAGGAGCAGACAGCATCTGGTGCTCGCAGGATTGTTGCTACCTACGCCGAGGACTTTTTTGATGGCGTGACCTTGATGTCCATGCTCGGTGTCGAGCCACAGGGCTTCGTGTACAAGAAGTACGCGGAGGAAGTCCTGGGCGCTGAGGAAGAGGAAGAGCCGAAGAAGGCGACCAAGAAGAAGGCTACGAAGAAGAAAGCCACCAAGAAGAAGGCTTCTAAGAAGAAGGCCACGAAGAAAAAGGCCACCAAGAAGAAAGCAACAAAGAAAAAGGCCACCAAAAAGAAGACTGTAAAGAAGAAGTCGTAGTTGTGAATGAGTTCGTAGTGGTGGCTAACCGCCTGCCCGTCGACCGTGTCGAGGGCGGGTGGAAGGCATCACCCGGCGGGCTCGTGGCTGCGCTCGCACCCGTGTTGCGGGCACGCGCCGGTTGCTGGGTGGGGTGGTCCGGCGCGGTGGATGAACCGGTCGCGCCGTTTCGCTTTGATGGCATTGACCTGCACCCGGTGACGCTGGACGCCCAGGACTACGAGGAGTTCTACGAGGGTTTCTCCAACTCGACGTTGTGGCCGCTTTACCATGACTTGATCGTGGCCCCGCAGTACAACGAGCAGTGGTGGCAGCGCTACCGTGACGTTAACGTCCGCTTCGCGCGCGCGGCCGCCGAGGTGGCAGCGCAGGGAGCGACGGTGTGGGTGCAGGACTACCAGTTGCAGCTGGTGCCGGGCCTGCTGCGCGAGATGCGCCCCGACCTGACCATCGGGTTCTTCCTGCATATCCCCTTCCCCTCCCCCGACCTGTTCCGTCAGCTCCCGTGGCGCGAGGAACTCATCGGCGGACTCAACGGCTGCGACCTGGTGGGGTTTCAGCGCGAGGCGGATGAGCGCAACTTCCGCGCGCTCGTCGGCGACGATAGCAACAGCCCGCGCAGTGGCACGTTCCCGATCTCGATTGACCCGGCGGCGGTGCAGGTTGGCTCGCCGGAGGCGGTGGCGAAGCTGCGGGAGTCGGTAGGTAACCCTGCGGCCCTGATGCTGGGGGTGGACCGCATGGATTACACGAAGGGCATCCTGCAGCGTTTGCTCGCGTTTGAGCAGCTGCTCGAGGAAGGTGTCGACGCCACCCTGATCCAGCTGGCCACTCCGTCGCGGGAGCGCATCGAGCACTACCGCAAGACCCGCCGCCAGGTCGAAGAAGCGGTGGGCAGGATTAACGGTCGCTTCGGCTCGGTGGGTCGCCCGGTGATCCACTACATGCACCGCGGTGTGTCCAAGCAGGAGCTGGGCACGTTCTATGCGGCTGCGGACGTGATGTTGGTGACGCCGTTTAAGGACGGCATGAACCTGGTGGCAAAGGAGTACGTGGCCTGCCACCCGGACGGGGACGGCGCGTTGGTGCTGTCCGAGTTCGCCGGCGCGGCCGTGGAGCTGCACGATGCGTATTTGTGTAATCCGTTCGAGGGGGCGTCGATACTTCGGGCGATGCGGGAGGCACTTGACCCGGATCCGGAGCGGATGCGGCGGATGTACGCGCGCGTGTTGGGGCACGATGTGCACCGGTGGGCCGCGGAGTTTTTGCAGGAGGTTGCGCGATGAAACGGCTGGTTGTTGCAGGTGCAGCACTGGGGCTGGCGGCGTGTTCGCCGGCGCCGCCGGTGTGGCAGGTCGTTGCGGTGTATACGTCGCCGGACACGCCGGGGGATGTGCCGGATCGGGCGAATGTGAGCATCGACGGTTCGAAGCTGACGGGCTCGACGGGATGCGGCAAGGTTGAAGGCGACGTCACGGTCACTGAAGACACGCTGACGGTCAACGAGATTTCTTTCGCCGACACGGCGGGCTGCGAGGGGGCGGCGCGCTACACGCACGATCAGCTGGCGTCGCTGGTGGTGCCGGAGGCCACGTTCCGCATCAACAATGTCAGTGACACCGAGAAGGTGCTCACGCTCGAGGGCGACGACGTGAACGAACCGAGCATGCGGGTGATGATGCTGTGAGTTCCATCGCCTACTTATCGACGGCCCCTTCGCTCCTTGTCTGCCTCGATTTCGACGGCACGATCAGCGAGCTGAACCCAGACCCCTACGCGGTGAAACCGCACCCGGTGGCGCTGGACGCGATTGAGCGCCTGGCACACGCCCCGAATACGGAGGTGGCGATGCTGTCCGGCCGCCACCTGGAGGGACTACGCAGGGTGTTCCCGCTGCGCGAGCCCGTCGTATTGGTGGGCTCACACGGCGCGGAGCCTGGCCCGGAGCTCACGCCGGAGGATATCGCGTACCTGGATGCGATTGAGCAGCAGCTGGAGGCGATCGCGGTTCCGCCGGCGTACGTGGAGGTCAAGCCCTACCAGCGAGTGCTGCACGTCGCGCCCGTGGGGGACGCGGCGGAGCGCGAGCGCCTACTGGCGCAGGCCCTGCGGATTCAAACGCCTCGCCCTGTCACGCCGGGCAACAACGTGGTGGAGTTTTCCGCGGTGGACGTGTCGAAGGGCTCGTGGCTGCAGGCCCACAAGCAGCGCTTTGCTGCGACGCTCTTCGCTGGTGATGACGTCACGGACGACACAGCGCTTGCGGTGCTGGGGCCTGCGGATGTGGGGATCAAGGTAGGGGTTGACGTTGCAGGCGTGAACGAGATGGCGGCCTTCCTGAAGGCGCTCGCCGACGCTCGTTGTTGATATTCATTTTCAATACCGCATACAATGGCGGCCATGTTTTCACGACGCTTCATTGGCATCCTTGCTGCATCGACGCTCGCACTGAGCGCCTGCAGCAGCACTGACAGCACCGGCGACACCGCAGCTGATGCCGCCGACGGCCAGATCGTGGCCACGACGCAGGTGTGGGCGGACGTCGCGAGCCTGGTGACGGGCCAGAACGTCCCCGCGATCATCTCGAATACCTCGGTGGACCCCCACGACTACGAGCCGACGGCCGCCGACCTGGCGCAGGTGGCGAAGGCGGTGCTCGTGGTGGCTAACGGTGGCGCGTACGACGCCCGCATCTACGGCGCGGCGGAGGACGCGAACGTGGTCTCCGCGCTGCCGCTGACGGAGGCGCACGAGCACGAGCACGAGCACGGTGAGCATGGCCATGACGACCACGACCATGACCACGCCCACGAGGAGAACGAGCACATCTGGTACTCCACCGCGGCGATCGCGAAGGTGGGCGCGGACCTCGCGCAGCGCACTGATGGCAGCACGGACGCGCTCGACGGGAAGCTTGAGCAGCTACAAACGAAGCTGGACAGTCTCAAGGCGGCGCGCTTGGCACAGACGCACCCAATCGCGGACGCGATCATCGAGGAGTCCGCGCTCGAGGACGTCACTCCGGAGTCCTTCCGCCACGCAACGCTGAACCACTCGGAGCCGTCCTCGGCGGCGCTCGCGGAGTTCATCGCTGCACTCGAGTCCGGCGAAATCGACATCCTGATTAACAACCCGCAGAGCCCGAACGGTGTCTCCGACAAGTTGGTTGAGGTGGCGAAGGCCAACAACGTGAAGGTCGTCGACATTTACGAGACCCCGCCGAACGGCGAGAACTTCTTCGACTACTTTGCCAAGGCGCTTGACGAGCTCTAATGCTGCACCTGACCAACGCCTCTTGTGATCCCCTGTGGCACGACATCAACCTTGATGTCGCCGCGGGGGAATTTGTCGCTGTGCTGGGCCCGAACGGCAGCGGCAAGTCCACGCTGCTCGGCACGATCCTGGGTACGCGCAAGCTCAGCTCAGGCACGATTTCGGCACCGAAGAACATCGGGTTTATCCCGCAGCAGCGCATGTTCCCACCGGAACTGCCGGTGCGGGTTCGCGACCTAGTGTCGCTCTCGCTTGACCACCGTCCGCTGCGTCGGCCGAGGAAGGGGGACGTCGATACGCTGCTGGACAGCGTGGGTGCGCTGCACCTTGCCGACGCCCGCGTGGGCACCCTGTCGGGCGGCCAGCAGCAACTGGTGCGGCAGGCGCAGGCCTTTGCGAAGCAGCCCGATCTCATCCTTGCCGACGAGTCCCTGCTCTCGCTCGACGTGGCGCGCCAGCGCGACTTCATGTCCCGGCTACATGCTGCGAAGGTCGCGGTGGTGATGGTGACGCACTCCATCGACCCGGTGATCGACATCGTGGACAAGGTGCTCTACCTGGGGCCGAACGGGCACGTGGTCGGCAGTGCCGACGAGGTGCTGCGCTCCGATGTGCTCAGTGAGCTGTACGGGGCTCCAGTGGAGGTCGTACGCGTGGGTGGAAAGACGGTGATCCTGTAAATGCTGGAGCAAACGCAGTACCTGCTCGGGTTCGATTTCGTGATCACTGCGCTGATCGCCTGCGCGATGCTGGGCGTGCTCTCCGGGGTGATTGCGCCGCTGATCGTGATGCGGAAAATGTCATTCGCGGTGCACGCTACTTCTGAGTTGGCGTTGATGGGTGCCGCGGTTGCGCTCGTGACGGGCCTGAACCTCAGCTTGGGGGCCGTTCTCGGCTCGATTGTGGCGGCGATCGTGCTCGTCCTGCTGGGGCTTCGCAGCGACACTGACTCATCCGTGGGCGTGGTGATGAGCTTCGGCATGGGCATTTCCGTGCTGTGCATCCACCTCTACCCCGGTAACTCCACCACGGCGATGGCGCTGCTCACCGGCCAGATCGTTGGGGTGAGCAGGGAAAACCTCGGGGTGCTGACGGCCACCACGCTGCTGGTCGTGGTGGCCGTGATGGTGCTGTGGCGCCCGCTGCTGTTCGCCTCTGTAGACCCGGAGATGGCGGCCGCCAGCGGGGTACGCGTGAAGGTACTGGCCACGCTGTTCGCCATCCTGCTCGGCATGGCGGCCGCCCAGACCGTGCAGATCGTGGGCGTGCTGCTCGTGATGGCGCTGCTGATCACGCCCGGCGCGTCCGCGGTGGCCATTACGGCGCGTCCCGCAGCGGCGGTGGCGTGGTCTGTGCTCTTCGCGGAGCTTGCCGCCGTGGGCGGCATGCTGCTCTCGCTGGCGCCCGGCCTGCCGGTGAGCGTGATGGTGGCGTTCGTGTCCTTCGCCATCTACCTCGTGTGCCGGGCGGTGGGCTACTTCACGCGGCGCTGACGCGCGAACTCGCTGAGTACCACGCCCGCCGCGACGGAGGCGTTCAGGGACTCTACCCACTCGGTTGTCGGGATGGACATGATCACGTCGCAGTTTTCCCGCACGAGCCTGGAGATGCCCTTGCCCTCCGAGCCGACGACGATGACCACCGGGTCGGTGGCGCCCTCGAAGGTGTCCAGGGTGTGCTCGCCGCCCGCGTCAAGGCCCACGACCATGTAGCCGTTGTCCTTGAACTGCTTGACAGTACGGGTCACGTTGGTCACCCGCGCGACAGGCAGGCGAGCCGCCGTGCCCGCCGAGGTACGCCACGCCACGCCCGTGACCTGCGCGGAGCGTCGCTCCGGGATGATCACGCCGTGGCCGCCGAACGCGGCCGTCGAGCGGATCACCGCGCCGAGATTACGCGGGTCGGTGATGTTGTCCAGGATGACGAACATGCCGGTCTCCCCGCGGTCCGCCACACCGGCGACCAGGTCGAAGACGTCCGCGTACTTGTACGGCTGGATCTTCAGGCCGATGCCCTGGTGCATGCCGTTGCCGGTCATCATGTCCAAGTCGTGGCGGTCCACCTCCTGCACCGGGATGTTGCGGGAGTTCGCCAGGGTGACGGCCTCGCTGAGGCGGTCGTCGTGCCCGGTGCCGCGTGCCACGAACAGCGCCTCGGCTGGCACCTTGGCGTGCAGACACTCCACGACGGGGTTGCGGCCAACAACCATGTCCGGCAGCTCGCGCTCGTGGCGGCCCTGGTCGCGGCGCTTGCGCTCCAGCTTGCGCTTGTGCGCCGCGTGGTAGACGCGGTCCTCGGCCTTCGGGGTTGCACCCTTGCCGCGCAGCCCGCGGCGACGCTGCCCGCCAGAGCCCTTCGTGGCGGTCTTCTTGTTCTTCTTCTGCTTATCGGGGCGGTGGTATGGCTTGGCCATTAGTTCTCCTTCAGTTGCCACTGCGCGCCGTCGGCGGTGTCGGTGACCTCGATGCCTGCGGCGGCAAGGCGGTCACGCACGGCATCGGCCGCGGCCCAGTCCTTCTCGGCACGCGCGGCGGCCCGGCGCTCAAGCTCGGCACCAACCAACACATCAAGTGCCTCGGTTACTCCATTATTTTTCGACGCCCCATCGTCCCACACACCGGGGTCCACACCCAACACCGCGGCCATCGCACGCACCTGAGCAGCCAACTCGCCAGCCCTGGCGGTGTCGTGCGCGGCGAGCGCCTTGTTGCCTTCGCGGACCACGTTGTGGATTTCGGCGAGCGCGCGGGGCACGGAGAAGTCGTCGTCTAGCGCCTGGGCGAAGCCTTCGGTCCAGGTGGTCGACTCGGGCGTGCCGGCGCGATGCACGAAGTCCTCGATGCGGCGGTAGCCCGCCGCGGCCTCCTGCAGCGCCTCCGGCGAATACTCCAGCACGCTGCGGTAGTGCGCGGATCCCAGGTAGTAGCGCAGCTCCACCGGGCGCACGGCGTCCAGCATGTTGTCGATGCTCAGCACGTTACCCAGCGACTTCGACATCTTCTCGCCCGCCATGGTCACCCAGTGGTTGTGCATCCAGTACTGGGCGAAGCCATCACCCGCGGCGTGGGACTGCGCCTGCTCGTTTTCGTGGTGCGGGAACTGCAGGTCCAGACCGCCGCCGTGAATGTCGAACTCGGCGCCCAGGTACCAAGTGGACATGGCGGAGCACTCCAGGTGCCAGCCGGGGCGGCCGTCGCCCCACGGGGTCGGCCAGCTCGGCTCGCCCGGCTTGGCGGCCTTCCACAGTGCAAAGTCGTGGCTGCCGCGCTTGCCGTGCACGTCACTTTCGCCCTGGTTCATCTCCTCGACACGGTTGCCGGACAGGGAACCGTAGTCGTCGCTCGCCTTCGTCCAGGCGGCCACGTCGAAGTAGACGGAACCCTCGGAGGCGTAGGCGAAGCCGGCGTCGATAAGCCGCTGCATGTAGTCGACCATCTGGGTGACGTGGCCCGTGGCGCGCGGCTCGACAGACGGTGGCAGCACGCCGAGGGTGTTGTAGGCGCGCGTGAACTCGCGCTCATACGTGCTGACCCACTCCCACCAGGGACGATCGTGCTCGGCGGCCTTGTTCAAGATCTTGTCATCGATGTCGGTGACGTTGCGCACGAACGCGACGTCGTAGCCCTTGGCCGCGAACCAGCGGCGCACAATGTCGAACGCCACCCCCGAACGCAAGTGCCCGATATGCGGGGCGGACTGTGGCGTGGCCCCGCACAAGTAGATGGAAACGTGGCCCTCACGCAGCGGGCGGAATGGACGCAGCGTGCGCGTCGCGGTGTCAAAAATCTGTTGGGTCTCGGCAGTCACGGCCCTTAGCTTAGTGCAACCAGCGCAGTAGCGACGGCAGCGCGCCCCTCACCCGAACCGGTGAAACCCATGTGGTCCGTCGTAGTCGCCGACACCGACACCGGGGCGCCGAGCGCCTCCGAGAGCACGCGCTGCGCTTCCTCGCGCACCGGGCCCATCTTCGGGGTCTGGCCAATCATCTGCACCGACACGTTGATCACCTGGTGCCCATGCTCCGCGAGCAACTCCCGCAGCTCCTTGAGCAGCTGCGTGCCCCGCACTCCGTCATACTCCGGCCGACCCACCCCGACGAAGGACCCCAGGTCCCCCAGGCCCGTCGCCGAAAGCACCGCATCCACCACGGCGTGGCTGACAACGTCGCCGTCCGAGTGCCCCTCGCAGCCGTCTTGGCCCTCGTGGAGGATGCCCGCGATCCAGCACGGCTTCCCGGCCTCGATCTGGTGCGCGTCAAACGCTGTACCAACCCTGAACTGTGGAAAATCTGTGTGCGACGTCATGCGCGCAAGCCTACCGCGTGCTCCCCGACGGCACCTCGAAGATTGTCGGCTCCGCCTCGTCCGTAATGCTCTGCGCCAGGCGCATGTCAATCGGCGTGGTGATCTTAAACGCCATCGGGTCCCCCTGCACCGTGTGCACGTCCACGCCGAACCACTCCATCAGGCTCGCGTCATCCGTGGCGACGAAGTCTGGCGTCCCTTCGTAGTACGCGCGGTTCGCGGCGAGCAGAGAACGCAGGTCAAAGCCCTGTGGCGTCTGCACCGCCCGCAGCGTCGAGCGGTCCGGGGTGCCGACGACGCGCCCAGCTGCGTCGATCTCCTTGATGGTATCGACGACCGGCAGCACCGGCACCACCGCATCCGCGCCCTCGAGCACGGCGCGGGCGACGCGCGCGATCATACCGGGCGGGGTCAGGGCCCGGGCGGCGTCGTGAATGAGCACGCAGGCGTCCTCGTGCTCGATCGCCTTGAGGCCCTCGTAGATAGAATCGGCGCGCTCCGCGCCCCCATGCACGAAGCGGACGTCGTGGCCTCGCAGCGTGGTGCGCGCGATCTCCTCCATCTCGGGGCTGACCACCACGATGATCGAGTCCACGACCTCAGCGGTCTCCATCGCGGTCACCGAGCGCTCCAGCAGGCTGCGCCCACGCAGCGGCACGAACGCCTTCGGCACGCTCGCGCCGAGCCGCGTGCCCTGGCCTGCCGCAGCGACGACGGCCACTACCCTGCGAGACATTTGGCTACGTCCCGCTACTTCTCGTCGTCTTCATCGTCGTCGAAGCTGAGGTCATCCATGTCGATGTCATCCTCGTCCTCAACCACCACGTCAGGTGCGAAGGAAATACCGGCCTTGACCTGCTCCTCAATAATCTTGCGGACGCCCTCTTCCAGCTCCTCGACCTTCTTCTCGTCGACTGGCTCCGCCAGCGCGAGTTCGCCGACGAGGATCTGGCGCGCCTTGCCCAGCATGCGCTTCTCGCCCGCAGACAGGCCCTTGCCCTGGTCACGGCGCCACAGGTCGCGGACAACCTCCGCCACCTTATTAATGTCACCGGACGCGAGGCGCTCCTGGTTCGCCTTGTAGCGGCGGGACCAGTTGCCGGCCTCCTCGACGTCGGTCTCGCGCAGCACCGAGAAGACCTTCTCCAGGCCTTCCTTGCCGACGACGTCGCGCACACCGACAAGCTCGGTGTTCTTTACAGGAACGCGGACCTCAAGGTCCGACTGGAGGATTTGCAGTACGAGAAAGTCGAGCGTTTCTCCGCCAATTTCGCGCTGCTCGATGTCGGCGATGCGTGCCGCACCATGATGCGGATAGACAACCACTTCTCCGACTTTGAATTCCATGAACACTCCTTGAGGATGACAACCGGCTCAGTAACCTCACCACCCTACCATTACGGGCCGTAATGGGGACGCGCACCCGCGATGCGCCGAACTCAACTAAAGTTTAACCCCACCCGCGCCGCCTGGGCCTGGTACGCGTGAGGAAACTGTGAAAAGTCTAGGTCCAGGCGCTAGGGTTGTGCGGAGAAACATATATGTGAAACAAGAACGATGGAGGACACCCACGTGAAGTCCCTGAAGCCGGTTTTCGCACTCGCAACCGCACTGCTCATGGCCGGATGCTCCGCAGGCCAAATCACTCAGACCTCTGACCAGGTGGCTGCAGTTGACGGCGCCAACGTCGAAACCGAGAACGGCGAGCTGGCCGTGCAGGACGTCACCGTCGTCCTCGACGAGACCGGCTCCGCTGCACTGAAGTTCAGCGCGCTGAACCAGGACACGTCGATGACGACGCACTCGCTGCGCTCCGTTTCCGTCGATGGCACCCCGGTCAGCATCGAATCCTCGAAGGAAATCGGCTACAACTGCGTGCTTGTTGGTGACTCCGCTGCAGGCTTGGACCGCATGCCGCAGGATGACGGCAAGAACTGCATCGAGTACATCCGCACCGCCCTGCCGAACGACAGCTTCGCGTACGGCGGCACCGTGCCTGTGACCTTCACGTTCGACACCGGCACCCTCGAGGTCAACGCCCCGGTTTCCGCTCCGTTGCTGCCTTCCGGCCAGGTCCACCGCGACCTGAACAAGTAAGGCTCTATGGCGAAGAAGCCTCGGGTGATCCACACCTGTTCTGAGTGTGGATACTCCTCTCCTAAGTGGCTTGGCCGCTGCCCTGAATGCGGCTCTTGGGGGACATTGCAAGAATCAGCGCCGGTGGTTACCGCCACCCGCGCGACGGGGGTCTCCAGTGCACCGCGTGCCGCTGCACTCACGCCGCAAACGCCTGCGCGCCCAATCACAACTATCGACGCCGCTGCGACCAAGACGGTGCGCTCCGGCATCGGCGAGCTTGACCGGGTGTTGGGCAACGGCGTGGTGCCTGGGTCGGTGGTGCTCATGGCGGGCGAGCCGGGCGTCGGCAAGTCGACGCTGCTGCTTGAGGTGGCCTCGCGCTGGGCGGCGATCGACGGTCGCAAAGCGCTCTACGTCACCGCCGAGGAGTCGGCGGGGCAGGTCCGCGGGCGCGCCGAACGCACCGGCGCCCTGCGGGAGCGCCTCTACCTGGCGGCCGAGTCCAACCTGGACATCGTGTTTGGCCACGTGGAGCAGATCAAGCCCTCGCTGCTCATCGTGGACTCGGTACAGACGATGCACGCTCCCGGTGTGGAGGGCGTGCCGGGCGGCGTGGCGCAGTCCCGCGCGGTAACGGCCGCGCTGACCACGCTAGCGAAGACGACCCACCTGCCGATTCTGCTGGTAGGGCACGTGACCAAGGACGGCAACGTCGCGGGCCCGCGCGTGCTGGAGCACCTGGTGGACGTGGTGCTGAACTTCGAAGGCGACCGGCAATCAAGCCTGCGTATGCTGCGCGGCATCAAGAACCGATTTGGCGCGACCGATGAGGTGGGCTGCTTCGAGCAGACCGCCGAGGGGATCCGCGAAGTACCGGACCCGTCCGGGCTGTTCCTCTCCCACCGCGGCCGCACCCCGGATGGTTCCGCGGTGACCGTGGCGATGGACGGGGTGCGCCCAATGCTCGCGGAGGTGCAGGCGCTCACCGTGGACCCGGTGAACAAGTCGCCCAGGCGCGTGGTCACGGGCCTGGACGGCAACCGCGTGCCGATGGTGCTGGCGGTCCTGCAGGCGCGCTGCGGGCAGCGCACGAACGACAAGGACGCCTACGTGGCAACCGTGGGTGGGGTGCGCATCACGGAGACCGCGACCGACCTAGCGGTGGCGCTGGCGACGTGGTCGAGCCTGCACGAGACACCGCTGCCACCAAAGACGGTGGTGATCGGGGAGGTCGGCTTGGCCGGCGAGATCCGCCGCGTGCCAAGCCTGGGCCGTCGTCTGCAAGAGGCGGCGCGCCTGGGATACGAGCATGCGATCGTGCCCGCGGGCGAGTCACTGCAGGTCCCGGGCCTGCGAATTGAGCAGGTGGCCACGGTTGGCCAGGCTATCGCTACACTTGCACAGCATGAGTGATGACACGATGCGCGCCGCCCTCGAGCGCCTTGCCCCCGGCACCGCACTTCGCGACGGCCTCGAGCGAATCCAACGTGGCCACACCGGTGGCCTCATCGTCCTCGGCGACGGGCCGGAGGTCGTCGAGATTTGCGACGGCGGCATCGCCTTCGACGTCGCCTTCCAGCCACCGCTGCTGCGCGAGCTGTGCAAGATGGACGGCGCCGTCGTTTTATCCGCCGACGGCTCCCGCATCACCCACGCCAACGTGCAGCTCGTGCCCAGCCCGCACTTCCCCACCAGTGAGTCCGGCACCCGCCACCGCTCCGCGGAGCGCACCGCGCTGCAGACCGGCAGGCCGGTGATCTCGGTGTCGGCGTCGATGAATACGGTGACGGTGTACGCGGGTGGGCGTCGCCACCGCTTGGAGGAGCCGGCGGTCCTGATGGGCCGGGCGAACCAGGCACTGTCCACGGTGGAGCGCTATCGCCAGCGCCTCGACATGTCGAACCACCGCCTGTTCGTGGCAGAGATGAACAACTATGCCACCGTCGCCGACGTGCTCAACGTGCTGCAGCGCCAGCTGATGCTCGAGCGCGCCGTCACCGATCTGGAGCTGAGCATCGTGGAGTTGGGTGTCGACGCCCGCCAGCTCAGCCTGCAGCTTTCCGAGCTGGAGGGCAACAACGCCCACGACGTTGAGATGCTGGTGCGCGACTACATCGCGACGACCACCGTGCCCACGGACGAGCAGGTCCACCAGGCCCTCGATGCCTTGGACACCCTGCCGGATTCGGAGCTGCTGAACACGACCACGTTGGCGCGCCAGCTGGGGCTGCCCGCGAACGAGGAGAACCTCGTGCAAGCGCTGATCCCGCGTGGCTACCGGGCGCTTGCGCGCGTGCCTCGCTTGCAGAAGTTCTTGATGGATCAGATCGTGGCCGTCTTCGGCACGCTGCCCGCCATTTTGGAGGCGCAGCCGGAAGACTTGAGCTCCGCAGACCACGTGACCAGCCTGTGGGCGCGCCACATCTACGAAGGGCTGCGCCGCCTCAGCTAAGTCAGGTTGAACGGGACCGCGTCAGAGGCGTTGTCGCCGATCACGGTGTGCAGGTAGTAGGACCCAGCTGGTACCGGCTGGCGGTCGGTGCACACGTTCGGCTGCGAGCTGGTACCCGACCAGCGGGCTTCAAAGCCACGCTTCGAGTCACGCGGGAACGTCTCCTGACCAGCAAAGACAGGGTCAAAGCAGTCGACGTCGGACCACACGCGGTTGTTGGTAGCCATGTCGTAGACCTCAAAACGCATGATGTTGGTGT
The DNA here is from genome assembly GCF_033877495.1 of Corynebacterium sp. UMB2355A. Classification (NCBI taxonomy): domain Bacteria; kingdom Bacillati; phylum Actinomycetota; class Actinomycetes; order Mycobacteriales; family Corynebacteriaceae; genus Corynebacterium; species Corynebacterium sp. UMB2355A. The sequence goes on from NZ_CP138855.1 coordinate 844,386, forward strand.
CCAGGTCGATGACGCAGTCCGCGTCCGTCGGGTTCTGCACTTCCATGTAGAACACCGGCTGCTCCCCTACCGCGTACGACGGCTGGTTTGTCGACGCCACCACACGCAAATCCTTCAGCTCACAGGTGCCCGAAGGCGCAGCCTGCGTGTGCTCTGCTGACGAGGTCGGCTCGGTCGGCTCACCGGATACGCTTTCCTTTGCAGTTTCGGACTCACTCGGCGTCGCAGCACCCGGTTCCGGCACCGTCGGCTCCGTGACAGGCGTGGTGGTGGGCGAAGTGGACGTCGATACGTCGGCGTCGCCGCCGCCTGAGCGCGCCATAGCGCTCAACCCCCACACCAGGAACACCACGAGCACCAACAACGCAACGAGCGCCGCAACGCGGCGGCGCCGGTAGATCTCGGGAGGAAGCGGATGCTGGTTAGTCATGCCCCTTACTCTATACCGAAGTTTTCCATGGTCGGGTGAACCTGGCCATCGGCAAGTTGGTAGCGTGCCGCAACCACGCCGACAGTGCCGTTCGCCAAACGCTCCGCGAGCACGGGCACGCGCTCAATGAGGTGCTGCGCGCTCAAGTTCGCGTGGGTGACCTCAACATCCTTCGGGTCACGCGTGGGCGACTGAAGCACCGACGGCACGATCTTCTCCACGAACACGCGCACCAACCCGTCCGGGACTTCCTCCGTCTCCACCGCGTTGAGCGCCGTACCGACCGCGCCACAGGACTCATGCGACAGGAACATCACCAGCGGCACATTCAGCCCTTCCACCGCGTACTCGACGGAGGCGGACACCGCGGCGTCGACGCAACCGCCCGCTGTGCGGATGACGAAGATGTCACCGAAGCCGACGTCGAAAAGCAGCTCAACTGGGACACGCGAATCCGAGCAGGCGACGACGGCGGCGATGGGGTTCTGGCCGTCGCGGAGCTGTTCGCGCCACGTGGGGTCGCGGTGCGGGTGCGTCTCCTGGCTTGCAACGAATCGTTCATTTCCTGCCTTGAGGAGTTCCCACACCTCACGAGGCGTCTTTTCTGTACTCATAGGCTATATTTTGGCAGAGATGACTGAGGATGTGGCCAAAATTCGAACAAACCTCCAACCCGCCGAGATTATCCCGTGGTACCGCGCCAACGCGCGCGAGCTTCCGTGGCGCGCACCAGGCACAAGCGCGTGGGGCGTGCTACTCAGCGAGGTGATGAGCCACCAGACGCAGGTGGCGCGCGTCGCCCCCATCTGGGAGGAATGGATGCGCCGCTGGCCCACCCCGGAGGCCTTCGCGGCCGCCGGCGCCGACGAGGTGCTGCGCGCCTGGGGCAGCCTCGGCTACCCGCGTCGCGCGCTGCGTCTGCTGGAGTGCGCGCGAGCGATCACCGAGCTTCATGACGGCCACGTCCCCCGCAGCGTGGAGGATCTTCTGGCGCTGCCCGGCATCGGCGATTACACGGCCCGCGCCGTGGCCTGCTTCGCGTACAGGGAAAACGTGCCGGTGGTGGACACGAACGTGCGCCGGGTGGTCGCGCGCGCCGAGCGCGGGCGGCCCGTCGCACACCCGCGCAAGGCGGAGCTCCAGGAGGTGGCGGCACTGCTGCCCGCCGACGATTTGGAGTGGGACGGCCCGACCTTTTCGGTCGGCCTGATGGAGCTCGGCGCCCTGGTGTGCACCGCCACAAACCCGGACTGCGGGGCGTGCCCGGTCAGCCGCTGCGCGTGGGTGGCCGCAGGCAAGCCGGAGCCGAACCCGGAGGAGCAGCGCAAGAAGAAGACACAGCGCTTCGCAGGCACCGACCGGCAGGTGCGCGGCAAGATCATGCGGGTGCTGCGCGGCGCGTCCGCACCCGTGCCACAACGCGACATCGACGTGGTGTGGCCCGATGCAGCGCAACGCTCCCGCGCGCTATTTTCACTGCTTGAGGACGGCCTCGCCGTCCAAGACGACGCCGGCTACTTCCACCTACCGCGGTAATTGAACCCACCGGGCAGCTTCACCCACACGCCACCGCGCGAGTTGAACGTGACAGGGCCGACCTTCGTGGAAGCCGAAGCACCAGACTTGGAGAAGTTCAGCCACGAGTTCTTACTCACCTTGTGCTTCTTGCGATAATAAATTCCCATGCGCTCAGACTACACATAGACTGTCCGCATGAGTTCGAGCGTTTTGGTCGCCTTCGCGATGACCCTGCTAGCCGGCATCTCCACCGGCATCGGCGGAATTGTTGTTGCGCTCAAAGCCTCCATTAGTGACAGGTTCTTGGCTGGCAGCCTGGGGTTCTCCGCGGGCGTGATGGTCTACATCTCGCTTGCGGAGCTCCTTCCCACAGGTATCGAGTCGCTCGACCAGGGGCGCGCGATCCTCGGGTTCTTCGGCGGGGTGGCGCTGATCGCGGTGATCGACAAGCTGGTACCGCACGACATCAACCCGCACGAAAGCATCCAGGGCGACGAGGACAAACGCGCCCAAGCCATGCGGCGCGCGGGCGTCATCACCGGCGTGGCGATTGCGCTGCACAACTTCCCCGAAGGCTTCGCCACCTTCATGTCCGCGCTCGCCGACCCGTACCTGGCCATTCCTATCGCCGTCGCCATCGCGCTGCACAACATCCCAGAAGGCGTCGCCGTGGCAGTCCCGCTGCGCGAAGCCACCGGCCGACGTTGGTGGGCCGCCGGGTGGGCCACCCTCTCAGGGCTTGCGGAACCGCTCGGAGCGCTCGTCGGGTACCTCATCCTCGCGCCCTTTATGGGGCCGACCACGATGGGCTACTCCTTCGCGGTGATCGCCGGGATCATGGTGTTCATCAGCTTCGACAAGCTACTGCCGAATGCGATCGCCACCGGGCACCACCACTACAGCGTCTACGGCGTCATGGGAGGCATGGCAATCATGGCCGTCAGCCTCATGCTGCTGCCCTAAGCGCTGTGTGCTGCGAAGTGGCGTCGATTAGTATCTTTCACCATGGTTCATCGTCCTGTGATCTCCGCCGCGTGCGCCCTCGCACTCGCCGCCCCACTTGCCCCCTCCGCCGCCGCTAGCTCGCTCGACCCGCTGAGCTCCGTGGCGGAGGTGGGCTCCTCCGCCATCAAATCCGCCTTCCGCCCCGCGCCGAAAGTCGTGCGCTACGAAACCACCACCGAGTTGGGCACGCGCGCGCCAGTCACCGCCACCCTCTACGACAGGGACAACGCGAAAGGGCTCGTCGTGATCGCGCCCGGCACCCGCGGTATGGCCGACCACTGCGCACCCAGCAAGAACACCTCGCTGATCTCCTCCGACTCAGGGACCTCCTTCAGCGTCGACTACGAGCGCCCCATGGCCCACATGCTTCTCGACGCCGGCTACCGCGTCATCGTCACCGACTACGTCGGCCTCGGCACCCCAGGTACGCACACGTATCTCAACCGCGTCGACCAGGGACACGCCGTCATCGACGCCGCCCGCTACGCCGCCCACGCCGGCGAAAAAGTCGCGTTCTGGGGCTACTCGCAAGGCGGCGGCGCATCCGGCGCGGCAGCCGAACTCGTCGCCGACTACGCCCCCGAACTCAACGTGGTCGCCGCATTCGTCGGCGCCCCACCCGCCGACCCACTGGCCGTACTCGAACAGTCCCGCGGGACTCTGATCACCCCAGTCGCCGGTTTCGCCGCCGTCTCCTACTCCTCCACCTACCCCGACTTCCGCGAAGCCCTCTACGTCGAACTCAACGAGGAAGGCGTTCGCACCCTCGACGCCCTGTCCAAGGCGTGCATCCTCGACGCCGTCCGAATCGCGCCCAAGGAATTCAAGGCCTACACGAAACGTGGCGTCAACCTGGCCGAACTCGCCCACGACAACCCCGTGCTGCGAGCCCGCCTCGACCAGAACAAGCTCGGCCGCGTCCCCACCAAGGTCCCGACCCTGGTACTCACCAACCCCGACGACGACATGGTCCCCGCCCCACAAGCCGTCCAACTCGCCCGCGACTACTGCGCGCTCGGCTCACCCGTGGAGTACCGCAGCGTCGCAATCCCCGGCACCCGATCCACGCCACTTGACTCAGGGTCCTCCACCACCCCATTCGCAAACTTCGCCGGTGCCGGCCACGCCCTGCCAATCGTCCTCGAGACCGCCCACGTGATCACCTGGCTCGACGAGCGCTTCGACCCAAACGCGCCAGCCTTCACCCCGCACTGCAACATCCCCGACAACACCTCCATCAACACCGCCTCGAACTACCATTACACCGGCCCAGTCGCCGACGCCATCCTCTTCGGCATCTTCGCTGTACTCAGCGCTGTAGGTTTAGGCACCTGGCTGGTCGGCTCCGGCCTGCCGAACCCGGCCTTGGTGTGGGCGCACCAAATTCGCTGATTTGGGAGCGCGTTTTTGCGTTTCCCCAGGTCGCTGCCACCGCGCGAGGGAATTTGGTGCCTCTTTGGATACATAGAGTGCCAAAGGACGCAATCCTACAAACCACCCCCACCATTCCCGCAGGTCAGAAAAGCGCTAGACGTATAAGGTTGCGTCTATTGACACTGGACCGGCTTCGATGGCACCAAATTCGCTGATTTGGGAGCATGTTTTTGCGTTTCCCCAGGTCGCTGCCGCCGCGCGCGAGGGAATTTGGTGCCTCTTTAGATACATAGAGTGCCAAAGGACGCAATCCAAGAATCCACGCCGTCCATTCTTGCAGGTCAGAAAAGCACTAGACGTATATGGGTGCGTCTATTGGCACCAATACCCGCCCCACCAAGACAAAAAGAAAGCCGCACCACCAGGGTGCGGCTTTCCAACCTATTGATTAGACCGGTTCAGGTCCCCGACCGTCGGAATCGGAGTCGGAGTCAGGCTCAGGGCCAGACTCTGGGCGCTCGTCTGGGAACTGGGAAGCTTCGGTCTCAGGGGTGCCCTCCGAAGGGGTGATGTCCCTGACTGCCTGCTCCTCTGGTTCCTCAGCGACTGCGTCCTCGCCGAAGGTTTCGGCTGGCAGCGGGCGTGGGCGCGGGGTGAACGTAAAGGTTGCGTCCGGTGCTGCCTTGCCGCGGGTGTTGCGGGCGGCTTCGATGTCGCCGTCCCAGCCTTCGACGTCGACGGTGATGATCTCGCCGGCGCCGATCTCGCCGAACAGGATCTTTTCCGAGAGCAGGTCTTCGATCTCGCGCTGGATGGTGCGACGCAGCGGGCGCGCACCGAGCACTGGGTCGAAGCCACGGATGGCCAGGAGGTTCTTGGCCTTCTCGGTAAGCTCGATGCCCATGTCCTGCGCGGCCAGGTTGGTGTCCACGCGGCTGATGAGCAGGTCCACCATCTGCACGATTTCTTCCTGGGTCAGCTGGCGGAAGACCACGATTTCGTCGATGCGGTTGAGGAACTCTGGACGGAAGTGCTTCTTCAGCTCGTCGTGGACCTTGTTCTTCATGCGCTCGTACTGGGCGTCAGCGTCGGTGGCGGTGTTGCCGGTGAAGCCGAGGCCGACTGGCTTGGAGATGTCGCCGGTGCCCAGGTTGGACGTGAAGATGAGCACGGTGTTCTTGAAGTCCACCATACGGCCCTGGCCGTCAGTGACGTGGCCTTCCTCGAGCACCTGGAGCAGCGTGTTGTAAATCTCCTTGTGGGCCTTCTCGATCTCGTCGAAGAGCACCACGGAGAACGGCTTGCGGCGGACTTTCTCGGTGAGCTGGCCGCCCTCCTCGTAGCCGACGTATCCCGGAGGGGCGCCGAAGAGGCGGGAGGCGGTGAAGCGGTCGTGGAACTCGCCCATGTCGACCTGAATGAGGGAGTCCTCGTCGCCGAAGAGGAACTCGGCAAGTGCCTTGGACAGCTCCGTCTTACCAACGCCGGACGGGCCGGCGAAGATGAAGGAGCCGGATGGGCGCTTCGGGTCCTTGAGCCCGGCGCGGGTGCGTCGGATGGAGCGCGACAGGGCGCGGACGGCTTCGTCCTGGCCGATGATGCGCTTGTGCAGCTCGGACTCCATGTTGAGCAGGCGCGAGGACTCGGACTCGGTGAGTTTGAAGACTGGGATGCCGGTCCAGTGCGCGAGCACATCGGCGATCTGGTCTTCACCGACCTCGGCGATTTCCTCGAGGTCGTCAGAGCGCCACTTCTTTTCCTTTTCCTTGCGCTCCTCGCCGAGCTTGCGTTCGGTATCGCGCAGGCCAGCCGCCTTCTCGAAGTCCTGGGCGTCGATGGCGGCTTCCTTCTCACGGCGGACGTCGGCGATGCGCTCGTCGACTTCGCGCAGCTCGGAAGGGGCGGTCATGCGCTTGATGCGCATGCGGGCGCCGGCCTCGTCGAGGAGGTCGACGGCCTTGTCCGGCAGGAAGCGGTCGTTGATGTAGCGGTCCGCGAGGGTGGCGGCGGCCTTGAGGGCGTCGTCGGTGTAGGAGACGCGGTGGTGCGCCTCGTAGCGGTCGCGCAGGCCACGCAGGATGGTGACGGTGTCCTCGACGGAGGGCTCGTCGACCTGGACGGGCTGGAAGCGGCGCTCGAGGGCGGCGTCCTTCTCAATGTGCTTGCGGTACTCGTCGAGCGTGGTTGCGCCGATGGTCTGGAGTTCGCCGCGTGCCAGCTTCGGCTTGAGCAGCGAAGCAGCGTCGATGGCGCCTTCGGCAGCGCCGGCGCCGACGAGGGTGTGGATCTCGTCGATAAACAGGATGATGTCGCCGCGCTGGTTGATCTCCTTGAGCACCTTCTTCAGACGCTCCTCGAAGTCACCGCGGTAGCGCGAGCCTGCAACCAGGGAGCCAAGGTCGAGGGAGTAGACCTGCTTGTCCTTCAGCGTTTCGGGGACGTTGCCGTTCGCGATGTCGAGCGCGAGGCCCTCCACGACGGCAGTCTTGCCGACGCCCGGCTCACCAATAAGCACCGGGTTGTTCTTGGTGCGGCGCGAGAGCACCTGCATGATGCGCTCGATTTCCTTATCGCGGCCCACCACCGGGTCGAGTTTGCCCTCGCGGGCTGCGGCAGTGAGGTTGCGGCCGAACTGGTCGAGCACGAGCGAGTTGGAACGCTCGCCCTGCTGGCCCGGGCGCGGCCCACCCATGATGCCTGGGCCCTGGCCGGCGCCCGCGAAGCCGGGGCCGCCGCCCTGCGGGGTCTCCGGGTTCTGCGCTTCGCCGCCTTCGTAGCCGGAGAGCAGCTGGATGACCTGCTGGCGCACGCGCGGCAGGTCGGCGCCAAGCTTGATCAGCACCTGGGCTGCGACGCCATCACCCTCGCGGATGAGGCCGAGCAGCAGGAACTCGGTGCCGATGTACTTGTGCCCCATCTGCAGGCCTTCGCGCAGGGAGAGCTCCAGTACCTTCTTGGCGCGTGGGGTAAATGGGATCTGGTCAGTGACTGGCTGCGTGCCATGCCCGATGATCTCGATGACTTCGGAGCGGACGTCGTCAAGATTGATACCCATGGACTCGAGCGCCTTTGCTGCGACGCCTTCGCCCTCTTTAATAAGTCCGAGCAGGATGTGCTCGGTACCCATGAAGTTATGGTTCAGCTCGCGCGCCTCCTCCTGAGCTAAGACGATGACGCGGCGGGCCCTATCGGTAAACCTCTCAAACAACTGGCTGACCCCTTACTAATAACGGTTTTTAAAGAGTTGTCACCAACCATAACGCCCCCGGCGGACACATCGTCCCGCCGAGGGCGTCACTTCATGGCTTCAGGGGCCATTACACCAGCTCAGGTCGGGTGTTCGCTCGTAGCGAACAGAGGCTTTTCGACGCCTCCTCCGGCCCCAACCGGCCAGTTTAGAGCAGGTCGCGCAGCACCGGATCCGCGATCTTGAGCACGTTCTCGCGTGCTTCCTTCGCGGTCGGGGCGTCGACGGCAAAGTTTGCCATCTGGCGGCAGGTGTCGCGGTCGTGCAGGCGTAGCGCGGCGCGCACCGCGTTGACCTTGCCCGGCGCCATGGACAGGGAGCTCACGCCCAGGCCGACGAGGACGAGCGCCATGAGCGGGTCGCCGCCTGCCTCGCCGCACACGCCGATGGACTTGCCGGTGGCTTCGCCACCGCGGCAGGTCTCGCGGATCATGGCCAGCGTTGCCGGCTGCCACGGGGTGAGCAGCTCTGCGAGCTCGCCCTGCATGCGGTCGGCGGCCATGGTGTACTGCGACAGGTCATTGGTGCCGATGGACGCGAAGTCCGCGATGTCCAGGATGTGGGAGGAGCGGATTGCGGCCGCGGGGGTCTCCACCATCACGCCGACCTTCGGCAGACCGTGGGCGCGTGCGCGCTCCGTGAACCAGCGGGTCTCCTCCACCGTGGCCACCATTGGGGCCATGACCCACAGTTCAGCCTCCGGGACAGCCTTGCGTGCTGCGGCCAGCGCCTTGAGCTGGTCGTCGAGGAGGTCTTCGCGGGCCATGGACAGGCGCAGGCCGCGACGGCCCAGTGCCGGGTTCTCTTCCTCGCCGAGGTCGGCGAAGGACAGCGGCTTGTCGGCGCCTGCGTCCAGGGTGCGCACGACGACGCGGCGGTCACCGAATGCGCGCAGCACCTTGGTGTACGTCTCGGTCTGCTCCTCGACGCTCGGGGCGGAATCGCGGTCCAGGAAGAGGAACTCGGTGCGGAACAGGCCGGAGCCTTCCAGGTCGTAGCCAGAGGCCTTCGCGGCATCGTCCGCGGTGCCGATGTTGGCCAGCAGCTTCACGCGGTAGCCGTCGCGGGTGGCACCCTCGCCGGAGGAGCCTGCCAGGGCTGCGGCGCGGCGGCGGGAGCGCTCCTCGAGCTCGGCGACGTCCGACTCGTTCGGGGCGACGATCACCTCGCCGACGCCGCCGTCAAGCGCGATCGCTGGGGCGTCGACAAGCGCCTCAGTAATGCCCTTGACCTGCACCGCTGCGGGGATGCCGAGCTGCGCGGCGAGGATCGCCGTATGCGATGTCGCGCCGCCGGCCTCCGTCACGATGCCGACGACCAACGCTGGATCCAACGTCGCGGTCTCAGCCGGTGCAAGGTCGTTCGCGACGAGCACGGACGGCTCGGTCAGCGCTGGAACGCCCGGCTCCGGCAGCCCGCGCAGGCGCGCGGTGGCGCGGTCGCGGATGTCGTAGAGGTCGGTGACGCGCTCAGCCATGTAGCCGCCGAGCTTGCGGAACTTCGCCGCGTAAGCCTCCACCGCGTCGTGGACCGCCTTGGTCACGCCGGTCCCCTTCTTCAGCTCCTTCTTAATGCCGCGCACCAGGCCACGGTCCTTCGCCAGGGTGGCGGTTGCCTCAAGGACTGCCTTGGATGTCTCGGAGTTCGCGTGCTCTGCGCGCGCCGTCAGGGACGCGGAGACCTCTTCCAAGACCGCGACGACGCGCTCGCCGTCAGCGTCTGGGTCGGTGCATGGTTGTTCGTGCTCGTCGATACCAACGGCGGGTGTAACAACTGCGACCGGGCCAGAGGCAGTACCTGAGGAAACCCCGATCCCATACAAGACGGTGCGGTCAGTCATGAGTGTGTCCTTTCAGCAATCAAGCTAATGGTATTACATTTGATGGTACGCGCTGAGGCGCGCAACGTGCAGAGCAAGGTACGCAATTTCATCTTCTGTCAACTCCGTATCGAAGCGAAGCTCCACTACAGCAGCCACTTTTCGGGCGCACTCAACTTCCCGCGGGTAACTGCGCGTCAACTCACGCGCCAACGGAGAATTTCCGCGCTCGAGTTGTTTCCCCTGCTCAAGGCGAACAAACAGATAACGAATGTGAGTAATAAACCGGGCCACATTTATCGACGCCGCTTCGAACTCCACCCCAAACTCAGCCTCAATGATCTGCATCATCTGCTGAATCAACCCCGTCATCCGGTACGTATGCGCCAGGTCACCAGTGTTGAAACCGGCGTTGACCAGGTGCATCGCAAGTGCGGTGGCTTCGGTGGCGGGCAGGGCGGCGTCGAAAAGTTCGTTGATGCGCTCCAGCAGCCGCTCGCCCTGTGCATACTCTGCCGGGTACAGGTGCTGAACCTCGGCGCGCAACGGGTAGGCGATCTCCTCGCCACGAGATGCGCGCTCAAACGCGTTGATGATGTGGTCCGTCACCGCGGTGACCAGTGTGATGCTGGGCTTTGCGCCCACGGCCTCCAACGCTGCGGTCACACGGTGTATATCTTCGGCGGGAAGCCCGGCAATCATTTGGCCGGAGTGGTCCGGGTCCCGACCATCCGCCGGAACAAATACTCGCTGCACCTTCGACTCGTCGAGGACGTCGCCCTTCTTTGCCCCAAAGGCGATGCCTCGACCGGTCACCACAACATCCTCCGACCCGCGGCGGGCCAGGACGACGTTGTTGTTAAAGATGCGCAGTATTTGCATGTGTTCGACCCTACTTGGTTACCCCCAACAGTGGCTGGCCGACCTCGGCCTCACCAGTGGCGATATCTTCCACAGCGGCCAGCGACTTGGAGTTGACCACGGTCACGATCACCGTGGTGTCCACGCCGTGACCTGCGATTGCGCCGAAGTCGACGTCCGCGAGGGCGTCGCCAATCTCGACGCGCTGCTTCTTCTCCACGAGCGGGGTGAAGCCTTCACCCTTCAGCTTGACGGTGTCAATGCCGATGTGGACGAGGACCTCGACGCCGTCGTCAGTCTTGATGCCGTAGGCGTGCCCCGTCTTCGCGACAGAGATCACCTTGCCAGCAACCGGCGCCACAACCTTCTCGACGCCGCCTTCCGGCAGCACACCAATCGCCTGGCCGAGCGCACCGGATGCGAACGCGGCGTCCTGGATCTGGTCCATCGGGACAACCTTGCCTGCGATCGGCGCGGTGACCTCGCGGGTGTCCGCTGCTGGGGTCGCCGCAGCTGCAGGCGCGTCGGCCTCTGCTGCAACGGCTGGAGCGGCCGCCGCCGGAGCTGCTGCCGCAACTGCCGGAGCTTCCTCCTGCTCTTTTTCCTCCTGTGCCGCGCGTGCGCGAGCCAGAGCCTCTTCACGCTCTTCCGGCGTGCGGTAGTCGGTGAAGTAGATGACGAAGAACGCGGTGAAGAACGCGACCGCAATAGCGATGACGTAGACCCACATCGGGCTGAAGACCACGGTGGTCAACAGCGAGGTGAACACGAACGCGTTGGTCTGCACGCCGCCGAACGGGGTGCCCAGAATCGCGATGGTCAGACCACCGGTGAAGCAGCCCACCAGCATCCGCGGGTAGATCCTCTTGTAGCGCAGGTGGATGCCGTAGAGGGACGGCTCCGAAATACCACCGAACAGACCAGCTGCCAGCGCCGAACCGGAGGTCTGGCGCATGACTGGATCCTTATCGCGCAGCGAGAGCGCGAACACAGCAGCGGTTGCACCGAAGCAGGCGAAGTTCCAAGCACCCATTGGGCCCTGGATGAAGTCGTAGCCCAGGGTCTGTATGTTGACCAGCATGAGGGCGTTGAGCGGCCAGTGCAGGCCGAGCGGAACCAGGAACGGGTACAGCATTGGGATCAGGATGGCGAACACAAACGGCGCGTTACCGTTCAGCCACGCAAGGCCAACACCAATCCATGCGCCGAGCGCGTAGCCGAGCGGCCCAATCACGATCGCGGTGACTGGGATCATCACCAAGAGGGTGAGGAACGGCACGAACACCATGTGAACCGCGGAGGGGATGATCTTCTGGAACCCCTTGTACACCAGGGCCGCCACGACCGCCATGATCAGCGGCACGAACACGTTGCCACCGTAGTCAGGCAGCAGCATCGGCAGGCCCATCACCGTCACGCGGCTGACCTCGGTGCCGAGCAGGTTATTCGTCTCAACCACGGCATCCGGGTGGCTCGCCAGCCCCATGAACTCAGGGGTGAACAGCGCCAGGATGACAGCGGCAGGCACCCACGGCTCAATGTTGAGCTTCTTGCCCGCGTTGTACGCAACCATCACCGGCAGGAAGTAGAACACCGAGCGCCACATCGCGTCGACGAACTGCCAACCCGGCGTCTTGACCTCCGCATGGAAGTTCGCAAGTTCGAAGGCGTCCATCACTGCAGCAAACGCAATAATTAACGACGCCCCAAGCAACACACCCAGAATCGGCCTAAAGGAATCCGAGAGGTACTCGAAGAAGGCGTCCATCCACGGCACCTTGCCCTGCGCCTTCGCGCGCTGGGCCGCCTTCACGTCATCGTTGCTCTGGCTGCCACGCGACTGCATCTCCGGCAGGTTATTCATCGCGTTGTACACCGTCGCGACATCCCCGCCAACAATCACCTGGTAGTGCAACCCGCCCTGCGGCACCGCACCCATCACCTTCGGGTTCGCCTCGAGACGCTCCTTGTCAGCCAGGGAGGCGTCGTTGAGCTCAAAACGCAAACGGGTCGCGCAGTGCGTAAAGGACGCAATGTTGTCCGCACCGCCAATCCCCGCAAGGATATCCGCCGCCTGCTCCTGCAAGCGGCCTGCTTGGTTGCCATGTTCACTCCTTTTCTTCAAAGAACCAGGGATGAAAAAAGACCCGGGACGCGAAAACGTCCCAGGTCTTGCCCCGCCGAACCCGGCAGGTAACAACCCTGTGGTTGGTATTACGTTCCACTATATGACGGAACGTTTTGGTGTGCAATAAGCTTGCTCTCAGCTGGGAACCAACGCTCCAGCAGCAGTGCCGCCCACATCGCCAGCGACGCCAACCCGATCAAGTTGCCCATGTACCAAAGGGGCGTCGAGAAGCTGTAGGCATCAACCTCCGGGTAGAGCTGATACGACGGCACGAACAGCACCGCGACGTAGAGCACGTGCGCGAGCTTCCACACCGACGGCACCGCCGCGAAGATGAGCGGGACCGCCAACATCACACAGGAGAAGTGGTGCGACACCGCGTACGGACCACCCACGCTGATACCCAGCGCGACGAAGAACAGCGCATGCACGTCCAGCCCCCGGCGCAGCAGGTACCACGCACCCAAGCCCGTGAGCAGCGCGAAGACCAGGAAAATGACGCCAGTCGGGGCCTCGAGACCCGCGCGCGCGAACAGGCCGGACAGCGCCTGGTTCGGCGGGTACATCGCGTTGCCGCCGCGGTCGGTGTTGAAAAACTCGTCGGTGAAGTAGTACCAGGTCTCCGCCGGACGCATCAGCACACCAACCAGAATCGTGCCCATAAACGTCCCCGCCGCACGCACCACCGACGCCCAATCCTTCTTCACCAAGAACAAAATCGCGAACGCCGCCGGCGTGATCTTAATCCCAGCCGCAATCCCCACACCGACACCGCGCAACTGCCGCGGCAACAGGCCCAGCACATCCACCACGACCAGCGCGAACAAGAACACGTTAATCTGACCGAAGAAGAAATTCGCCTGCAACGGATCAATCGCCAAGGACCACGCAATCACCCCCACCAACACCAGCGGCGTGACCTTCACGTCCAGCCTGCGCAGCGCCAACCACGAAATGAGCGCCACGCACGCCATCGTCGCCAACGTCCACACCACGTCCATCACCGGCTCAGGCATCCACGTCAGCGGAACAAACAGCAAGGCCGCGAACGGCGGGTAGATGAAGCGGAACCCGCTACGAGTCGGGAAGTCGTCGTACAGGTCGGCGCCGCTGATCAGGGCGTTGCCGGCGTCGCGAAACACGCCGACATCCAGCAACTCGCCGCGCGCCGCACTGCCAAAAACCTCACTGAGCCCACTCGCGGCTGCGAGCACCCCAACGAGCACCCACACCCACAACGAAACCTGCTTCACCATCGAATCGCCTTACGCCCATCACTGTTGACTAACTCTGCTGCCTAACTCTGCGCATCATACCGATACAAAGGGACACGAATGAACTACACTACGGAATACACCATTGCCGACCGCCTTGAATTGAGGACTCACATGACCAACCAACAGCCCATGTACGACAAAGACGGCCTCCCAATCACGCAGCCAACCAACCAGTTCCAAGGGTTCGGGCAGTACGGGCAGACTGGGCAATTCGGCCAGTTTGGGCAGGGTTCACCGTACGGGCAACCGCAGATGCAACAGTTCGCACCTGCACAAATGCAGTCTGCATACGGGTACGCCGCGCCCCAAAAGAACAAGTTCCTCGCGGCGGCGTTGTTCTTCTTCCTCGGCTCGTTTGGCATCGGCAACTTCTACCTTGGGCAGAACTTCCGGGGAGTCACCAAAGTGGGGCTCTTCCTGACCGGCAGCCTCTTCAGCCTGATCCCATTCGTCGGCTGGATCGTTTCCACCCCGATCTTCTTCGCACTGTGGGTGTGGTGCATCATCGAGATGATCATGGTGCTCGTCGGCGGCGGAGGCTACGACACCGACGCCAATGGGATCCCGCTGAAGTAGGACACAAGCAGAAAGTTCACGGCCGCCAAGCTGAACTGCGCACCAGATCCCCGAATTTTAAAAAGTGCTATCAGAATAACAGCTGGTCAACAAAGGGCTAGCGTTTTAATAGGCGGGAATTTGGTGCGCGCCCAGCCAAGCCACGGGGAACTTTTCCACAGCAGCACGCGAACGTGGCCAAGCAAAAAGCCCGGCGGCCTGGGAAAACACAAAATCCCAAGCGCCGGGCCCATCTAAACCCAAGCGAACTAGCCCTACGCCTCCGGCTTCACCAGCGGGAACAGGACTGTCTCGCGGATGCCCAGGCCGGTCAGGGCCATCAACAGGCGGTCGATGCCCATACCGCAACCGGCGGTTGGCGGCATGCCCTGCTCCATCGCGGCGAGGAAGTCCTCGTCGAGGACCATGGCTTCGTCGTCGCCGTGTGCGGCGAGGCGGGCCTGGTCTTCGAAGCGTTCGCGCTGGATGACGGGGTCGACAAGTTCGGAGTAGCCGGTGGCCAGCTCGAAGCCGCGGACGTAGAGGTCGAACTTCTCGGTGACGCCGGGCTGCTCGCGGTGGTCGCGGGTCAGCGGGGACGTCTCGACTGGGAAGTTGATCACGAAGGTCGGCTCGTACAGCTGGTCGGAGCAGAGGTGCTCCCAGATCTCCTCGACGAGCTTGCCGTGCAGCCAGCCCTCATCCTTCGGCACCTTCAGGCCGATGACGTCAGCGATGCCCTTCAGTTCCTCCACGGAGGACTCGATGGTGACCTCAGGCTGGCCCGGGAACTTGCGCTGCAGCGCCTCGTTGAGGGAAGGGTACATCTCCATGACCTTCCACTCGCCGCCGAAGTCGTACTCGGTGCCGTCTGGAAGGGTGACGGTGGTGGAGCCGAAGACTTCCTTCGCGCAGAACTGCACGAGTTCCTGCATGGTCTTCGCGCCGTCCTTGTAGGTGCCCCACGCTTGGTAAGTCTCGAGCATGGTGAACTCGGGCGAGTGGGAAGAGTCGACGCCCTCGTTGCGGAAGTTGCGGTTGAGTTCGAAGACGCGCTCAATGCCGCCGACGACGCAGCGCTTGAGGTAGAGCTCCGGCGCAATGCGCAGGTAGAGATCCATGTCGAGCGCGTTGGAGCGGGTAATGAACGGGCGGGCTGCGGCACCGCCGTGCAGGGTCTGCAGCATCGGCGTCTCGACCTCGACGAAGTCGTGGCCGGTGAGGAACTTACGCACAGCTGCGATGACCTTGATGCGGGTCATGGCGTTCTTGCGGGCGTCCTCGCGCATGATGAGGTCGGTGTAGCGGTGGCGGACGCGCTGCTCCTCGTTCATGTCAGCGAACGCGACCGGAAGTGGGCGTAGCGCCTTGGACGCCATGTGCCAGGACTGCGCCTGGACGGAGAGCTCGCCGCGGCGGGAAGCGATGACGCGGCCACGCACGGAGACGATGTCGCCGAGGTCGGTGTCGGCCTTCCAGGACGCGAGCGCCTCCTCCCCTACCTCTGCGAGGGAAAGCATGACCTGCAGCTGGGTGCCGTCGCCCTCCTGGAGGGTGGCGAAGCAGAGCTTGCCGGTGTTGCGCTGGAACATAATGCGGCCCGCGACGGCGACGACGTCCTGGGTCTCTTCGCCCGGCGCGAGGTTGAACTTGCCGTCGCCTTCGCCCTCGGGCACGGCACGGTACTTCTGGCGCAGCTCGCGCAAGGAGGTCGTGCGGTCGACGACGACTGGGTAGGCGTCGCGGCCTTCGCTCAGAAGCTTTTCGCGCTTCGCACGACGGAACTGTTGCTGTTCGGAGAGGTCCTGCGTTGTTTGATTCTTCACGCTGACCTAGCCTAGTCGGTCCGGGTCAGCCGTGGTCAATTAGTCGTGTATTCGGCTTGCCTCCCACGAAGCACACGGCTACAACGACGAGCAGCATGCCGACGCCACCAACGATGAAGGCGCGCGCCGTCCCGTCGGAGGCGCTGCCGGTGGCCTGGGTGCCCATGGTCATCGTTGCGATGAACACCGCGGTGCCCGCCGCCCCGCCGAGCTGCTGCAGCGTGTTGAGCGCCGCGGATCCGTGGGCGTAGAGCTGCGACGGCAGCGAGGACAGCGACACGGTCATGAGCGGGGTCATGATCATGGACATCGCCACGTTGACCAGGATCAGCACGGCGACGAGCTGCCACTGTGGGGTGTCATCGGCGAGGATGGCCACGAGGATCCACTGGGAGGCCAACATCAGCACCGCACCCGGGATAGCCAGGGGGCGTGGGCCGTAGGCGTCGTAGCAGCGCCCCGCAATTGGGGACGCGACGCCCTGCGCGATACCGCCGGGCAGGAGAATCAGGCCGGTGGCAACGGTGGAGATACCAAGGCCGACCTGCATGTAAACAGGCAGGATGTTCACGGTGCCCAGCAGGATGCCGAAGGCGATGAACACGCCCACAACGGAGAAGGCGAAGTTGCGGTGGGCAAACACACTCAGGTCAAGCAGCGCGCGCCCGGTTGGCGCCAGTCGCAGCTGCCTGCGCACGAACAGCACCAGGAACACCGCGCCGACCGCCAGGGCAACAAGAGGGGTCCAGGAATCGCCGGTGAGCAGGGAGGTGATCGTCGATAAGCCGTAGACGAGGCCGCCGAACGCGAGTGCTGAAAGGAGCACCGACAGGATGTCGAGTGGAGCGTCGTGGCGCTCGCCGACGTTCGGGAGGGCGAACACCGCGAGCAGCACCGCCACGGCGGGGATAGGCACCATCACCCAGAAGATGTGGTGCCAGGTAAACGCGCCGAGCACGAAGCCGGCGAGCGTGGGCCCGAGGGCGGGCGCGACCGACATCACCACCGCGTTGAGTCCCATCACCGTGCCGCGGCGCTGCGGGGCGACCACCGTAACGGTAACCGTCATGAGCAGCGGCAACATCGCCGCCGTGCCGAGTGCCTGCACCACGCGCGCGGCGAGCAACACCCCGAACGAGGGCGCGGTGGCCGCCATGACGCAGCCGACGATGAACAGCGCCATCGAGGCGAAGT
This sequence comes from Corynebacterium sp. UMB2355A, assembly GCF_033877495.1. NCBI lineage: Bacteria > Bacillati > Actinomycetota > Actinomycetes > Mycobacteriales > Corynebacteriaceae > Corynebacterium > Corynebacterium sp. UMB2355A. The sequence continues at coordinate 861,620 of NZ_CP138855.1, forward strand.
AGACGGCGCGGGTGCTGAGGCGCTGGATGACGAAGCCGGAGGCCGGGATCGCCACGGACATGGTGAGCAGGAAGCCGGTCATCAGCCACTGGGCCGTATCGGCGGGTACGCCGAAGTCCGCCATGATTGCGGGCAGGGCAACAGCGACGGTGGTCTCGTTGAAGATCATCATCATCGCAGAGACCACCAGCACTCCAATAAGCAGTACTGGGTTCGTTGATTTCATAGCCCGCTAAGGCTACTCCTCGTCAGCAACTGGGGCACAGAGAGGCAGGTCGAGGCGCTGTGCCTCGGCATCATCGCCGTTGATGACCACCATGTACTCACGCTCGGTGCGCGGGGTCAGCACGAAGGCCGGCGGGGTGGCGTCGGGAAGCTGGTAGTCGTAGATGAGGCACTCGCCGGAGCCAAGCACGACGGCCTCCTTCGGGTCCGGCAGGACGCGCTCGAGCGCATCAGAGGACACATACTTTGCGACGGAGACCCCCAACGTCTCGTTCGCGCAGCGGATCTTGCCCTCCTGGCCCTCGTCCGGCGTGGCGGAGTCACAGATCAGGCCGTGCCACCCCTTCTGCCCGGCCTTGTCGGACACGATGCCGGGGTAGGTCTCGGCGATCTCGGCTTCGACACCGACCCATTCCTCACCGCGGTGCTGCATCCAGTACCAGATGCCGCCAGCAGCGATGAGCAGCAGCGCCACGATGGCCGCGATCCACGGCCAGAGCTTGAACTTCTTCTCGTCTTCCGGGCGGATGTACTCGCCAGTCGGGCCGTACGGGTAGGGCTGCGGTGGCTGACGGTAGCCGTCGGTGGCGCCCGGCGCGACCGGGGAGACCTCCGGCTCATCGAGGGGTTCACCGGCGACGGCGTTGAGGTAACCGACGCAGCCGGTGGCGGCGTTGGCGGCGTCCTCGTCGACGTCAAGGCCAGTCATAGAGTTAAACAGTTCAATGAAGCTTGCAACGTTCGCCGCGTGTTGCTCCTCGGCGTGCTCGGGTGCGGTGGCCGTCGGGCCAACCAGGGTGAGCTTGACGGGGACGCTGGACCAGGCTGGCTGCACCAGCATCCGGGAGGCGTCCACGGAGCGGGCCACGAACGCGCCGAGGCCCTGGGCGTCGTAGTCGTCGATGGCTTCAGCCACGCCGATGAGCAGCTCGCGGGCCTCGGCGGGGGTGAACACGCCGCCGTCAGCACGCTTGTCGGCGATCAGGCGGGCGAGCGAAGCGCCGGTCGGGGCTTCGCGCAGTACATAGAGGTGGCCGTCGTCGGTGTAGCCGGCACTGCGCGGCTGGAACGCGCCGGGGTGGTTCGAGGCGGCAAGCGCCCGGTTCAGGCCTGCGATGTCGCGGCGTTGGTTCTCGGGCTGGGCGGCGTCGAAAAGCTCGACTTCGACGGCCTGGCCTGCATCATTGCTGGCGACGAAGAGCTGTGAGTCTTCGGTGCGCCCTGTGGCTTGGACTTGCTCGGGGGTGAAGTCCATGCCGAAGCGCTCGTTCAGGATTCCAGCAATCAGGTCTATAGGCATGCCAAAGAGTGTAGCGAATAACTCGCCGTTTCTCGCTATGGCCCTCGTCTTTCCGCCCTAGTCCTCGATGTGTTTGAACCCGATGCCAAGCGGCAGACCCACGTTGTCGTGGAGGCGCACCGTGCCACCGTCGGTGGCGGGCAGGTCGATCGCGGCGAGCAGTCGGGCGTCGCCCTGGGCAGGGGCCTCGCGCATAGCCAGGTCGCGCACCGCGAGGTACGCCGGTGCAACCCCGGCGGCCTCGAGCACGCCACGCACGGTGTCCAGGACGGTCTCGGCGCCGTGCTCGGCGGCGTGCGCCCCCGCGGTCAGGGCGGCGGACAGCGCAAGCGCCTGGTCGTGGGCGTATTCAGCGACGCGCTCGTTGCGCAGCGAAAGCGCCAGCCCGTTCGGCATGCGCACGGTAGGCACGCTGTGCAGCTTGACCTCCATGCGCAGGCCCGCCACGGCAAGCTGGGTGGCGACGAGCAGTTCGAAGTCCTTCTCCCCCATCACCAGGTCGGTGGCATGGGTGGCGTTGAGCACCGCCAGGATGTGGGCGACGTCGCGCGCCATGGCGTCGGCGTCGTCGAGGTGCTCCATTCCGGTGCGCACGCTCACGGCGGTGCGCAGCTCGCCGTGGAAGACCACGTCGACGCCCTCATTGCGGAAGGTCTCGGGCACGTCCTCGCCTGAGTAGGTGACAAACACGTACGCGCCGAGCAGCGACTTCGCCGCCCGGATCAGCTCGATGTGCCCGGCGTGGACGTCGGCGCCCAGCGGTACGACCGCAATCGTCTTGCCAATCTTGCGGAATGCACGCCCGTAGGTGGCCAGCAGCTGCTCATCACGCACGACAACCGCGTTGCCCGGTTCAAAAGTCACAGGTCTTCCTCTCGTTGCTGCGCCGCGCGGCGCTCCAATACTTCCACTAATCGACGCACCCCTTCTCCCCCAACCGGCTCTCGGTCGAGCGGGCGCAGCGGCGGCAGTTCGGCGCCATCGAAGGCCTCGGCGACCGCCTCGAAGTTGGGGTTGGCCTGCCGCAGCAGCGCAAGCGCGTCCTGCTGGACTACGCGCTGCAGGGCGCGCAGGTGTTGGGCGGTGGCCACCAGCGGACGGTCCGCATCCGTGATTGGCATGGTGACCTGCCCGAGCTCCCCGAGCACCAGCGCGATCACGGTCTCCCCCAGCTCGTCGGCGGCGGAGGTGACCCACACGTTGTCCACGATGTTGTGCGCGCACATGACGACGGCCCCTGCGACCTCAACCTCGTCGAGGAGCTGGGCGCCGTGGTCCAGGTTGGTGTGCCAGAACATCTGCCTCGGGCGCACGAACGGCGCGCACTCGGCGGCGGCGCGCTCAATAACGTCAGCGGAGCCCTCGAGGAGCACCAGGTCGGCGGCGGCGATGTCCGCGGCCACGCACGGGTACGTCACGCGGTGCCCGGCGCGCGCAAGCTGATCACTCAGCGCGCTGGGGCCGCGCCAGGCGGCGATGGTCAGCGTTGGGCTCATTTGTTGCGGCGCGCTAGCAGCTCGGCGACGGAGACAGCGTTGTCGCCGGCCGCGTCGCGGCGGCGGCGTCCCCCAGCACGCGGGGCTGGTTCCGGCACGGTCTCGATGACCTCAGTGACTGGCTGCTCGTGGCGTCCGTGCTCAGGCTCTGGTGCTGGTTCTGGCTCGGGAACCGGCTCAGGCTCAGGCTCAGGTTCCGGTTCGGGCTCCGGCTCAGGCACTGGCTCGGGTACGGGCTCAGGCTCCGGGATTGGTGCCGGTTCAGGCTTCTGTGCTTCTTGCGCTTCTTGCTTCGCCTGGTGCTCGCTAATCAGCGCCGTGAGCGGGTTCTGCGTCTCCCGACTCGGCTGGCTGCCAATGCGCCCGGCGATCGCGTCGGAGGACGGCGCCCCGGCCGGGCGGTCTTCGGACGGTTCGTAGGTGGGCTGGGTGAAGGACTCAATCTCCTGGATGCGGCGCGCCGCGGCGTGCACGGCAGCGGGCTCGTACTCGAAGACGTGCCCGCTCATCTCCTCAATCGTGGAGCGCAGGGACCGCAGCTCCTCCTGGATGTCGCGCAGCAATTCCTCGGAGGGGGCGTCGACACCCGAGGGGGCGCCAGCGCGCGCGGCCTCCAGCTCTGCGGCGAACGTCTTCTCCCGCTCCTCCTGCAGGCGCACGGCCTCCTCGTTGTCGCGGCGCAGGCGGTAGATCACAATGAGGCCCGCGACGGCGGCCCACAGCGCCAGGATCAGCGAAAGCTTGAGTATGTTCGCGGAGTTGGTAAACAACATCACCACTGTGCCTGCAAGCGCAGCCACAAATGGAACAATCACCCAAGTATTTTTCATGCCCACTACCTTAGCTAACCTGTTCTCCACTTGAGGGCGGCGACACCTCACACACCCGTTCCAGCACTACACCAGCTACCGCCAGCGTGACGCCGCCCAACGCCCCGGAGACCAAGGGCGGCACGTCCTGCGCCGCGGCCATCAGCACGTGCATCCGGGGCAGCACGAAGAGCAGGCACCCCGCGTACAGCCCGCCGCTGACCGCTCCTGCCCAGGTGCAGGCCTTGCCAAACAGCATGAAGTTCGCCGCCATCATCGGGTTGAGCTGGCTGCGATCCAGGCCAACCTTGCCCTCATCACGGCGCTTGTGCACCATGAACGCAACGTAGAAACACACCGCGGCGACGATCCAGAGGCTCAGCGGCACCACCATGTTCAGCGACTCAAGCAGGCCGAACAGGCGGCGCACCACAATGAACGCCGCGGCGGTACAAAACCCGAACACGGCGATCACTCCGGACAGCGGCGTGCGTTTCACAGCTTGCGAACCCCCTGCGGTTCCAGCTCCGCGAGAATCTCGCTGACCGGGCGATCGAGCAGCTTGGCGTGCGGGTCAATCTCCAGCCAGGGAACCAGCACGAACTCGCGCAGGTGTGCGCGAGGGTGTGGCAGCGTCAGCTCAGGGTCGTCGCTGCGGTAGCCCTCGAAGTCGATGATGTCCACGTCCAGCGTGCGCGGGCCCCAGCGCACGTCGCGTACGCGGTTCGCCTGCTGCTCTAGGCGCTGGCAGCGGGCGAGGAGGCTGTAGGGGTCGTCGCTGTCGGTTTCGATAAGAAAGCTCTGGTTGAGAAAGTCTGGCTGCTCCACCCCGCCCCAGGGCGCGGTGGCGTAAATCGAGCTTGCGTCGAGGAGCTCGGCGGCGAACTCGTCGGCGACCGACTGCAGGTGGGCTCGCGAGTCCTCCATGTTGGAGCCTGCCGAAATCACCGCGCGCATCAGCGGGCCCCCATCCGTTTGCGGGAGCGGCGCGCCACCACGGCGACGTCCTCGAAGGGCAGCGGGATCGGTGCGTGCGGCTTGTGCAGCGTGACCTCCACCGCGTGCAGGATGTCGAAGCGCTCCATGGCGGCCTCGGCAATCTCGGTGGCCACCGTCTCGATGAGCTGGCGCGGCGTGCCCGAGGCGATGTCGCTGGCCAGCTGGGCTAGCTCCGCGTAGTTCATCGTCTGGGTCAGGTCGTCGGTGGCTGCGGCGCCTGCGAAGTCGAGCCAGCAGGTGATGTCCAGCAGGAAGCGCTGCCCGTGCTCGCGCTCGTGCGGCAGCACGCCGTGGTGTGCGTAGACGGACAGCCCCTTGAGCTCAATGCGGTCAGCCAAGGTTGCCTGCCTTCCACGCGGCGGCCACGTCGACGGCGTCCCGGGAGACGGCCACCTCGTGCACGCGCACGCACCAGGCGCCAGCCTGCGCGCACAGGGCGGTGACGGCGGCGGTGGCTGGGTCGGCGTCGATAGGCCCGTGCTCGAGCCCGCGGGCGGCGCGCACCCCGGTGAGGAAGCGCTTGCGGCTGGCCCCCACGAGCAGTGGGTAGCCGCAGTCCATGAGTGCGGGCAGGGCCTGAAGCAGCTGCCAGTTCTCCTGCGGGGTCTTGGCAAAGCCGAGGCCCGGGTCCAGCGTAATCTGCTCGGGGCGCACCCCGGCGGCCGTAGCGTTGGCGACCAGCTCGTCGAACACGCCGAGTACGTCGGCGACCACGTCCCCACCGTGGTCGGCGGCACCGGAGGCGTTCACGAACTGCTGGGCGCGCCAGTGCATCAGGCACACCGGCAGGTCCGTGCGCGCCATCGTGGCGTACATGTCCGGGTCCGCGAGCCCGCCGGAGACGTCGTTGATAAGGTCCACGCCCGCCTCGGCGGCGGCCTCGGCGGTGGCGGCGCGCATCGTGTCCACGGAGGTCCGGATGCCGTCCTCGTGAAGGGCCCGGATCACCGGGACAACGCGCGCCGCCTCGACCTCGGCGGGCACACGCGTCGCGCCCGGCCTGGTCGACTCCGCACCCACGTCGATGATGTCCGCGCCCAGGCGGACCAGCTCGTGGGCGTGCGAGAGGGCGTCGTCAACTGCGAGCCACTTCCCGCCGTCCGAAAACGAATCTTCCGTGACGTTGACGATGCCCATCACCGTCGTGCGCCCCGGCGCAGTGAGATCCTGCACACTGACCATTGTTAGCTCCTTATCAGGCTCAAGACCTCGGCCCGGGAGGCGGCGTTCTTCTGGAAGCCGCCGCGCACCGCGGAAGTCGTCGTCACGGCACCAGGCTTGCGGATGCCCCGCATCGCCATACACAGGTGCTCACATTCCAGCACCACGATCACGGCGGAAGCCCCCAGCTTATCGACGATCGCGTCCGCAATCTGCGCCGTCAACCGCTCCTGCACCTGTGGCCGCTTCGCGTACATATCGGCCAGGCGGGCGAGCTTCGACAGGCCCGTGACCTTGCCTTCCTTGCCCGGGATGTAGCCGACGTGCGCCTTGCCAAAGAATGGCACCAGGTGGTGCTCACACGTGGAGTACACCGGGATGTCGCGCACCAGCACGAGCTCCCGGTAGTCCTCCGCGAACGTCTTCTCTAGCACAGCGGTCGGGTCCTGGTGCAGCCCCGCGAACACTTCCTCGTACGCCTTCGCAACCCGCGCCGGGGTTTCCTTCAGCCCCTCGCGGTCCGGGTCTTCGCCGACTGCGATGAGGAGTTCGCGCACCGCGGCTTCGGCGCGGGCGCGGTCGAACTTACTGGTCATCCTCGTTGCTCCTGTGTCGTGGCAGCTGTTTGGTTTCTTCCTCTGACGGTCGGTCGGGCCGGTCGGGCCGCTCGTGCTCCGGCAGGCGGAACCCAATCTCCTCGTCCGGGCGGTAGTTGTCCATGCCCGGGTGCGTATCCGGCTCAGGCTTCGGCGCAGGCTCAGGCGCTGGCGCGGGCTCAGGTTTCGCCTTCGGCGCGCCCGGGTACGTCCAGTCGTTCGGCGGCTTCGGCCCGCCGTAGGTCGGGGTACCTCCCGCAGGCGGCGGTGGCAGCGGAGCGCCGTGCTCCTTCTCCCGTTCTTTTCGACGCCGCTCCCGCGTCTCACGCGACGCCTCAAGGATGGAGAAGCGCTTCGGCGGCTCCTCGCCACGCTCCTCGGCAAGCTCGACCGGGGTCTTGACGGGCTCGCGGCCGAACTGGCGGCCGAAGCGGATGTCGTAGGCAGGCAGCTCCGGCCGGTGCGGCTCCACGCCCTCGAGGAGCGCTTCGAGGTCTTGGCGGCGCAGCGTTTCCTTCTCCAGCAGCTTGGACACCATGGTGTCCAGCTGGTCGCGGTACTGCTCCAGGATGCCGTAGGCGGTGGCGTGGGCGGCGTCGATAAGCGTGTGTACTTCCTTATCGATCGTGGCCGCAACCTCCGGCGAGGACTCCATCTTGGCTCCCGCCCCCATGCCGGAGAAGGCGTCGCCCTGCGCCTGGCCGTACTTCACGGTGCCGAGCGCCGAGGTCATGCCGTACTCGGTGACCATCGCGCGCGCGATCTTGGTGGCCTGCTCGATGTCGTTGGAGGCACCCGTGGTCGGCTCGCCGAAGACGAGCTCCTCCGCGGAGCGCCCGCCCATGGCGAAGACCAGCTGGGCGAAGAGCTCGTCGCGGTTGTACATGCCCTTGTCGTCCTCGTCGGCCGTCATGGCGAACCCGCCGGTGCGGCCGCGGGCGAGGATGGTGACCTTGTAGACGCGCTCGATGTCCTTGAGCGCCCACGCCGCGAGCGTGTGCCCACCCTCATGGTAGGCGGTGACCTTCTTCTCCTTCTCGGAAATCACCTTGGAAGAGCGGCGCGGCCCGCCGATCACGCGGTCCGTGGCCTCCTCCAGCGCGTCCGGGGTGATCACGTTGCCGCCGATGCGGGCGGTGAGCAACGCGGCCTCGTTGAGCACGTTGGCAAGGTCCGCACCGCTCATACCGGCGGTGCGCTTCGCCAGCGCATCCAGGTCCACGTCCTTGGACAACGGCTTGCCCTTCGCGTGCACCTTCAGGATCTGGGCGCGGCCCGCGATATCCGGGTTGGTCACCGGGATCTGGCGGTCGAAGCGGCCCGGGCGCAGCAGCGCCGGGTCCAGGATGTCCGGGCGGTTCGTCGCCGCGATCAGGATCACGCCCTCGCGGTCGCCGAAACCGTCCATCTCCACCAGCAGCTGGTTCAGGGTTTGCTCGCGCTCGTCGTGGCCGCCGCCCATGCCGGAGCCGCGCTGGCGGCCGACGGCGTCAATCTCGTCGATAAAGATGATGCAGGGCGAGTTCTCGCGTGCCTGCTTGAACAGGTCGCGCACGCGGGAGGCGCCCACGCCGACGAACATCTCCACGAAGTCGGAGCCGGAGATGGTGTAGAACGGCACCCCGGCCTCACCCGCAACTGCGCGGGCGAGCAGCGTCTTACCCGTGCCGGGCGGGCCGTACAGCAGCACGCCACGCGGGATCTTCGCGCCGAGCGACTCGTAAATCTTCGGGTCAATGAGGAAGTCCACGACCTCCTGCAGCTCATCGACGGCCTCGTCCGCACCCGCGACGTCCGCGAACGTATTCGTCGGATTATCCTTCGACAGCTGCTTCGCCTTCGACGACCCAATCCCGAACATGCCGCCCCCGGCCTGCATGCGGTACATGAAGAAGAACAGCAGGCCGAAGATCAGCACCATCGGCAGCATGAAGCCGAGCATCGACATCAGGAAGGACTCCTGCGTCACGTTCGTCTTGTACTTGTCTGGCGCGGCTTCCTTCACCGCGCCGAAAATCTCCGGCGTGGTGCGCGCCGGGTACTGAGCGCTGATCTGCTCGACGCCCTCGCGCTCTTCGACCTTGATCGGCTCCCGCAGGTCAATGCGGACGCGCTGCTCGCGGTCGTCGATCTGGACTTCCTTGGCGTTCTTGTTCTGCAGCTGCTCCATCGCGATCGACGTGTCCACGCGCTGGTAGCCGCGGGTGTCATCCCCGATGAGGGTGAGCAGGTACAAAACAATAAGCACGGTGGCGCCGATCAGGCCCCACCGCAACACGTTTTTATTCTTGGTCATACAGCTCTTCTGTGTGTATTAGATGTCCTCAGGCGCGTCGGAGTAGACGCGAGGGTGCAACGTGCCCACGTACGGCAGGTCGCGGTAGCGCTCGGCGTAGTCCAGGCCATAGCCGATGACGAACTCGTTGGGGATGTCGAAGCCGACGTCGAGAAGATCAATCTTGGCCTTCTGCACCTCAGGCTTACGCAGCAGCGTGATCACCTCGAGGCTCTTCGGGTTACGCCCCGACAGGTTCTTCAGCAGCCACGACAGGGTCAAACCGGAGTCGATGATGTCCTCGACCACGAGCACGTCGCGGCCTTCGATCTCCTTGTCCAGGTCCTTCAGAATGCGCACCACGCCCGAAGAGGTGGTGGAGCTGCCGTAGGAGGACACCGCCATGAACTCCATCTCGCACGGGATGGAGAGCTTGCGGGCGAAGTCCGTCAAGAAGAACACCGCGCCCTTGAGCACGCACACGAGCACTAGGTCCTGCTCGGAGTCGCGGTACTTCTCGGAGACCATGTCAGCCAGCTCTTGGATGCGCCGCTGCAGGTCTTCTTCAGGAATCAACACCGCCTCTACGTCGTCTCCGTAGCGGTGTGGCGCAACGTTGAAATCCTTCTTGTCATACAGCTCGGTCATCGGGTGCCCTTTCTCAAGCCCTTCTCGGTTGGCATCAGTTCATCATCTTGCCACTTTCACGTCACCTTGGACAACCATTTACGCGAACAGAAGCGTTGTGCCGCGCCGCTCCACCCGCACTCCCCCGCCGAGCTGCACCGCACCTTGTCCCCGCCAGTTCGTCACCAGGGCTTCAATAGCCGCAAGGTGGGCACCTTTGACCTCCCCCCGCTTTTCGACGACCCACTCCGCCAACACCGCCCTCCTCACCACCGGCGGCAGTGTTGCAAGCTCCGCGCAATCCAGCGTTTCGGCGTTCGGGGCCGGGGTGATGCGTTGCAGCTGCGCTGCGGCTTGCGCGATCCGGTCCGCCGTGCCCGCCAACGCCGGGACCACCTCCCCACCGACGATCTCCTCCAGCAGCGGAATCACCCGGGTGCGCAGCGCCACACGCCGGTACCGCTCGTCCTTGTTCATCGGGTCCTGCCAGGGTGCGACGCCCAGTTCGGCGCAGGCGCCCGCGGTGTCCGCGCGGCGGACACCCAGCAACGGGCGAACCAGTCGACCCGCGCGCGGCGCCATCCCCGCCGGGTTGCCGCGCAGCGCCCCGAGCAGCAGCGTTTCGGCCTGGTCGTCCGCGGTGTGGGCCGTCCACACGTCCCGGTCGGGGCCGGCGTGCTCGAACAGGGCCGCGTAGCGGGCCTGGCGGGCGTCGGCCTCCGTGCCCTTACCTGTGCGTGTGATTTGGATGGTCGCGATTTCCGCGGGCACCCCAAAGTTCCGCGCCTGCTCCGCCGCGCGCCTGGCCACCTCCGCCGATCCCTCCTGCAGCCCGTGGTCCACCACCAGCGCCGTCACGTCCAAGCGTTCCGCTGCGGCCGCCGCTACCAGCGCCAACGAGTCCGCCCCGCCCGACAGCCCAATTACCGCAGGCTCCGTCCACCCGCGCACTGCGCGCCGGCACGCCAAAAAGTGGGGGCTGCGCCGGGGCCAGAACGGCTCCATGGCTAGAACTCCCGCAGCGCCGAAGCGAACGTGTCCATCGCCCGGCGCGCCTCCAGAATGTCCGAGTCATTCGAGAGCAGCGCAAACGTGTACACGTTGCCGCTTTCCGCAGTCACCGTGCCGGCCAGCCCGGACGTCTCGTCCAGGGTGCCCGTCTTCGCGCGCACCCAGCCACGCCCGGCCAGGTCCCCATAGCGGGTGGCCAAGGTGCCGTCGCCGGCCGCGACCGGCAGCGCGTCCAGCATCGGGCGCAGCTGCTCGTGCTGGGTGGCATCACTCAGGATGCTGTCCAACATGCGCGGGGTGATCCGGTTGTCCACCGACAGGCCAGAGCTGTCCACCAGCGTGATGCCGTCCGTGTCAAAGCCGTGCTCCGCCAGGACGTGCAGGGTGGCGGAGGGGGCGTCGATACCTACGTGGGCCGCCACCTCCCTGCCGATGGCCTCCGCGTAGACGTTGTCGGACTCTTTCATCATCATGTGCAGGCGCTGCACCAGGTCCGGCGACTCCACACTTGCCAGCGTGTCCGCCTCCGCGGGCGCCGGGCCGAGACCGACCGTCTCGGCGCCCACGCGGTCCGCGAGCGCCTGCGCCACATCCAACGCCGGAGTATGCGAGCGCGGCACGTCCCCCTCGGTCTCCCCGTTCAGGCGACCGCCCGAGAGCATCGCCGGCTCCAGCGGCGCGACGAAGCCGCCATCGATGTCCACGGGGTCCCAACCCGGCATCATGGTCGGCTGCTCTTCCCACGCGCTGGTGTCGATGAAGACGGCGGTGACCTGCTGGTTTTTGAGTTGTGTGGCGAGCTGGTCGATGGCCTCCGCGTCCAGCCACACGTCACCATTCGCCTTGATCACGACCGAGCCCGGCTGCTCCCCACTCACCACCTGCGTCTCGATCCTGTCATCCGCCCCCAACTCCAACACCGCCGCCGCAGCCGTCAGAATCTTCGTCGTCGACGCCGGGCGCAACGCCTCCCCCGCCAACCGATCAAACAGCACCTCACCCGTCGAGCCGTCCGATACACGCGCGTGGAACGTGCCCAACGCAGGGTCCTCCGCAAGCTCCGCCAGGCGCGCCTGCAGCGCCTCGACATCCACCGGGCGTGGCACCGCCGGCACCAACACCGGCTCCGCCTGCGGCAACTGATACGCCGGGGCGTGTTCAATGCGCGCCAACTCCTGCTGCGCCGCCACACCGAAGCCAGCCGCGCCACCCACCGCGACCAACGCAACCCCGCCAACAATCCAAGTCCAAAGCTTCACGGCGCATAAGCGTAGCCCAAACCCACACGGCGACGCAGCCCCGTATGATAAGTACCGGTATTATCAACGCGACTACAAAAGGAGCGCACATGGCTGTCGAAGTCACCATCGAAATCCCCAAGGGTTCCCGCAACAAGTACGAACTCGACCACGAAACAGGCAAGGTCTACCTCGACCGCCACCTGTTCACCCCGATGGCCTACCCACTCGACTACGGCTTCATCGACGAAACCCTCGCCGACGACGGCGACCCAATGGACGCCCTCGTCATCCTCCCTGAGTCCGTCTTCCCAGGCGTCATCGTCAAGGCACGCCCAATCGGCGTCTTCAAGATGACCGACGAAGCCGGCGGCGACGACAAACTCCTCTGCGTCATCGACGACGTCCGCTACGACCACTACCAGGACATCGACGACGTCTCCCAGTTCCTCAAGGACGAAATCGAGCACTTCTTCGTCCACTACAAGGACCTCGAGCCGAACAAGGAAGTCTCCGGTTCCGGCTGGGGCAACAAGGCAGAGGCTGAGAAATCCTGCAGGCCTCCATCGACAACTACAAGAAGTAGTCTGCTGCCTTTGAAGCCGCCTGGGTGTTCCCGGGCGGCTTTTTGCTTGGGCCTCTACCAAATTCCTGGTTTTGGCGTCGGCTCAGCAGGCCCGAGTCGGCCTGAGTGACAAAACACGCAACCCAATACATCCAGCCCTTTTCCTACCAGCGGAAATAAGGATGCGCTTTTGCAGGGTTGCGTCCTTTGTCACTGGCTGCCCAATCTGCACACCACGAGCGTCTAGAACTTGAGGTGATCTTTCGCCCAGAACGCCGCCGCGCCCAGCAGCGCAAGCAGCGGCACCAGGATCGCCGCGATGATGCCGCCCTTCGAGCTGCCTTCGCAATTCTCGGAGGATCCACTTGAAGAACCATCCTTCGCGCAGGTCGCAGGCGCCGGAACGCTCGGCTCGGGTGCCGGCTCACTTGTCGACGTCCCCACCTCCGGCTCTGGGGCTTCCTCAGTTGTCCGCGCGGCGGACTCGGACGTGGTAGTCGACTCGGTCGTCGAAGAGGATGCCGTCGTAGTCAGCGTTGTTGAAGACTCTGGTGCGGGCTCAACCAGCGTAGTCGTTGGCGTAGTTGTCCGCGGAGCGGACACTTTCGACGTCTCCGAGGTCGAAGGTTCGATGGTTTCGGTTGTCCGCGGCGCGGACACCTTCGGCGCCTCGGAAGTCGAAGGCTCCGTGGAAGGCTCCGCCGTAGTCGTTTCGGTTGTCCGCGGCGCGGACGCTTTCGGTGCTTCCGAGGACGCGGACGAAGACGTGGACGAGGTCGCGGACGAGGATGTGGTCGTCGAAACCTCTGACGTGGTCGGAGACGGTGTGACCGAAGTAGTCACCGACGATGGCGCAGCAGAAGAAGTGACGTCCGTGGTTGTTGGCGTCGGCTCCTTTGCCAGCAGCTCGTCCAGGTTTTCCTGCGCCTCGACGACGCGGAAGAACGTGCGGTCAAGCTCGGCTTGCGCCTTGTTGATTTCTGGTGCGTAACCGGTGCGGCGCACAACCTTCATGAGCGCTTCGGCGATTTTGTGTTCTTGCTTGGCGGTCGCCAGCGCCGCGCGGGCTTCCTCAACGCTCTTTGGTTTCACTGCGGGCGCGTAGCTCGGGGCTTCGTACTGCGGTGTTGTGGCTCCACAGTTCGGGCAGCAACGAGGCGATGACGTGGAGGTCTCCCCGCTTGTCGACGGCCCCACCGTCGGCGTTGTCCGCGTAGCGGAAGTCGTAGACGTAGTTGGCGTTGCCGACACGCTCGGGGCCGCCGAAGTGGTTGTCCGCGGCGCGGACGTAGTCGACGTGGTCGGAGTTGGCGTAACGGACGTAATCGACGTGGTCGGAGTTGGCGCAACCGACGTAGTCGCGGTTGTCCGCGGCGCGGACGTGGTCGACGTGGTAGGCGTTGTGGACGTGGTCGTTGAGGTCTCGCTGGCGAGCTGCTCGCGCAGCTTCCCGAGGTTTGCCTTGGCTTCCGCGAGGGCACGCTCCGCATTCTCCACGTGCAGGCGCGCCAAGATGCGGTCCTTCGTACTCCGAGCGTTCTTCTCAGCCTGCTCGGCCTTCTTCAACGTGGCTTCTGCGTCGGCGACGATGCGTTCGCCCTCTTCGACCGTGGAAGGCTTTGGCGGGGCGACGTATTCCGGCGCAACGATGTAGTCGGTGCTCGGTACCTGCGAAGACGTCGAGGACGGCTTAGAGGTAGAAGGCTTAGAGGTAGCAGTCGTCGAGGTAGACGGCGTGGTCTCCGGAGCAATCGTCACAGTGACGGAGGGCGCTTCAGAAGTCGTCGAGCTCGTCGAGGTCGTTGGCAGCGGTAGGGCGCTCGGGATCGTCGGCATCGGCAACGGTGGCAGGTCCGGGAGGGACGGCTGGCTCGACGACGAAGACGAAGAAGACGATGTCGTCGGCTTTGGCTTCGGACGCTCGGAAGTCGTCGGCGTCACCACCGGTGGCAAAGGCGAAGGCTCAGGCGAAGGCTCCGGTGTAGGAGTCGGCTTCTGGCGCAGGTTGTTGCGCTGGATGAGGATTTCGGCGTCGAGAGGCTGGGGTACCAGGCCGGGTTTACGGGAGCCTCCGACGACCATAAGGAGGTCGTCGCAGCTGTGCGCGAGTGCCATCGCGTGGCCCATTTCGTGCGCGATGGTCATAATGCGGCTTTTCGCCTCAACATAGCGCCCAAACATCCTGGGACTAATCCGCACGGTCAGTGTCGGCCCGCCGCCGGTCACGCGCCCCAGCGGCCGCAGGCTTGGGTCCACGATCACGCTGACGGCCTCGGGCGTCTTGTGGTCGATGAACTTGATATCCAGGTATCCACCTCGGTCGCGCACGGCCTTGACCCACAGGTCGGCGGCGCGCTGGATGTCGGCGCGGTGGCCGGTGGTGTCGTAAAGGTAGAGGGTGTTGTTGCGGATGCCCGTATTGCGGTCACCCGCGAACGTAAACCGCGAAATGTCCAGTTGCTGCCCCCGCTTGAACTGCGACTTCAACGCTTTGCATTCGGACCCGTTGGGCCTCACGTCGACGTGCGCGGAAGCGGGCGTCGTACCCCCTAGTACCAGGGAGAAAGCACAAACAGCAGCAAGAACATTTCGAGTTTTCACAAAGGTTTACTATATGAGGAACCGGCGCCCGTATGCAAAGACGGCTGCACCAATTATCGACGCCACCACCAACGCAAACAGCGCCCGCACCAGGGTGTTCGACCCGGTCTCAGCCGCGATACCACGCTGCTCTGCAACCGGAGCCTGCGCTGGGGCGGCCTGCTGCTGCGCCTCAACAGGCGCCTGACCTGCAGCCTTGGAGGTTGCCAGGCCCTGACGCGCGACCTCAGCGGCGTTCTCCGCGAGCAGCGCGTTGGAGTCCTTCACCTCGGCGTCGGTTGGAGGCTCGTTGATGCGGGCCAGGTCGGTGACGTAGGTCTTGCCGTCAGCGTTGAGGTAGTACGTCAGACCACCGATAGCGAGCACTGCTGGCAGGGCGATCAGGCCGGCTGCCGCTGGTGCCGGGTTGTTCGGGTCAACGTCTTCGGCGGTGAATGGGACGTCCTGGTGGTCGCCGGTCGGGTCTGGCTGCTCGACAGGGGTCGTTGCCTCGGCTGCGGGAGCTTGGGGCGCTGCGGTTTCGGCGGCGGGGGCGTCGATAAGCCCGGCGACAGCCGCCTTCGCCACGTCCACTGCGCGCTCGCGGTCAGCCGCCGAGAGCTGGTCAAAGGCGATGTTGACCAGGTTGCGGTCCGGCACGTAGTGGGTGCCGTCCTGGGTGAGGAAGTACTCGGCACCGTTGATGTCGTGGGTCACGGCCGGCAGCGGGATGTCCTGTGCCTGGGCCATGGGGACGATGGCGGTTGCGAGCGCGCCGGTCATGACGGCGGCCAAAACGGTGTTGCGCTTCATTAGGGGCTCCTTTGCTCAACATGAAGTCTCAAGTCTTACTTCATGGTTTAGCCCCACTGTAGACGCACTTCACCCCAGTCACAAGTGTTTACACAAAAAACTTCAGTTACTTTGCGCCGGTATCGGTCGGTGGCGCATCCAGCACGGACGAAAATTGCCACCCAATGACCGCGTTGCGAACCGAGTCCGCCAAAATATTGCGCGGCTGAATACAGGAGATCGTCAGCAGCAGGCCCGGGCGTGGCCCATCACCCCAAATATCAACATCGCTGGCCATGACCTCTTTCACCGGATCGTGCAGGTCAGTCGCGCGGTACGACAACCACTTCCCACCAGCTGCCTCGGAGTCGGCGGTGCGCAGGTACAGCATGTCCCCCACCCGGATGGTGTGCTGGTCGGAGGAGCCGTCGAAAAGCTGGTCAAAGACCCCGTGCACCCCTGCACCCGTGTGACCAGCGACGACCACCAGATCCTCAGCACCCGGCCCCGGCAGCGAATACGGCTTCTCCGGCGCCGTATACACACATGCCTTATCTAATGTGGCCGGATCCAAGGCGTCCGCGCGCACGCGGCACGGGCCCTCCTCGAAGTGCGCGCGAAGCCCGACCGAGGGAATAAACATCTCGAGCGGCTGCGACTGACCAAGTGCTGCAGGAACCTCTGCTGGAGGCTCGGGCGCAGGCGCAGGCTCCTCTTTGCCGCACCTTGCTGACAGCGAGATGAGTGCCACGAGCAGCACCAACGCCACAACCCGGCGCACCCAAAACACCCACTGAGGCGGTCGAGTTCGAGGAGGCGTACGCATAGTGGAAATCGTAGCCGACGCACCCGGCACTTCCGCTACAATCGCGCACATGCAATCCATCAACGTTAAAGAAGTACCCGAAAACGCCCAGCTCATCGACGTCCGCGAACCCGAAGAATACGCAGAAGTCCACGCCGTAGGCGCCACCAACCTGCCACTGAGCGAACTGACCACCCTCACCGACCGGATCGACCCCGACCAGGACATCTACGTCATCTGCCGCTCCGGCGGGCGCTCCTCCCGCGCATGCGAATACCTCGAGCAGGTACACGGCTGGGAACCCATCAACGTCGAGGGCGGCACCATGGAGTGGATCGCCAACGGGCTGCCCACCGAGTAGCACGGTTTCATTCCTGGCCAGCAGCCCGATACTCTGAGATTTATGGCCACGATTGAACTCCCAGAGGCGCTGACTACTTCGCCATCGTTCCAGATCGAGCGCGTGCGCAGGCACACCAAAGACGAGGTGGAGCGCACCCTGGCGAAGCACGACTCCTCCATGCGCGAGTTCTGGGTGCTCAGCTGCGTATCCGAGCAAGCACGCTCCCAGTCGCAGCTCTCTGAGCTCCTCGCGATCGACGCCTCCGACATGGTCCGCCTCATCGACTGCCTGGAGAAGCACGCGTGGGTCAAACGCGAACGCGACCCGAAGGACCGCCGCCGCCAAATCGTGACCGCCACCAAGAAGGGCGGCAAGGCCCTGACCAGACTCGCGGAGGATGTGGCCGCCGCCGAGGAACGCGCCCTCGACGCCGCCAACCACAAGCAGCTCAAGAACCTGCGGAAGCTGTCGCAGGCGATTTTGTAGTTTTTGGTTGGGGTGCTTGGGGCACTGCAGACTTGCGCACCAAATTCCTTGATTTCTGGGGAGGGTTCCGCGTTCCCCCAGGTCACGTGGCTCGCGGGAGGGAATTTGGTGTCTGCCCCGCCACCCCGAGTGACAAAGGACGCAGCCCAATTTTCACGACCTGGGATTTTGCCGGAGTCAGCGGGCAGGATTGCGCCTTTTGTCACTCGCTGCCCCATCTATGCACCAAATTCCCTCTTTTGGAAGAGGTGCCGTCGCGTTTTCCCAGGTCGCAGATTGTGAGCGTGGGAATTTGGTGTCAGGCTCGAATGTTACTGCACCAAATTCCCCGATTTCAATAAGGCCGACCTGCAAAGCCCCAGGTCGCGACCCCTGCGTGTAGGAATTTGGTGCCACGCCAACCCCCAACTACCCCTACCCAGCCTCCCGGCGCCTCCGTTTCCACCAGCGCCACAGGATCAGCAGCAGCACCACCAGCACGATCAGGGCCACGAGTATCATCCACCAGCTAATCCCCAGGCCGGTGACGCGCGGTTCGGGGGCGTCCGGGTCGAGGGGCACGCGAATGGCGTGGACGAGCAGCCGGTCGGTGTTCAGGCCGTAGGGGGTGCACGTGATCAGGGTGAGACGGTCTTCCCCCGGCTGGTAGCGCACGGCCTGGTATTGGTCCGGTTTGACGATTTCGCGGCTAACCATTTGGTAGCGCAGCCGTTGCCCCATTACGTCGATGTAGATGTCTTGGCCTGGTTTGAGGGTGGGGAGGGAGTCGAACATGGCGGCGTTGACCATGCCGGTGTGGGCGGTGATGACGGAGTTGGTGCCGTCGCCACCGACGGGCAGGGTGGAGCCGAACATGTGGCCTGCGCCTTCGTAGAGTACGTGGGGTGCGGTGGTGTGGTAGACGGGGAGGTCCACCCCGATGTCTGGGATGCGGATGCGTGCCATGATGCCCCCGGAGCCTGGCAGGTTGAGTTGTGCCATGTAGTCGGGCATGTCGGGGTCGTTTGTTGAGGGTGGGCGTGCGTGTGTGCCGGTGGCCAGCAGGCGTTGGTTGTAGTCGCAGGCGCGGGCGAGTTGGGCGTCGCGTTCTTCGGCGCTGAGGTTGGTGGTGTGTTCGCTGTAGGCGTCGGCTTGGCGGCGGAGCTGTTCGTTGGTGGCGAGTGTGGCCACGATTGGGTACAGCAGCAGGAGCGCGCCGAGGATCAGCCCGATGAGGGAGATGAGGTTTCCGGCGCGTTTGCGGGTGGGTTGGCTCACTGTTCCTGCTCGTCTTCTTTTCGACGCGCCAGCAACCATCCCGCAACGATCAGGGCGAGGGCGAGCAGCGCGAGCCAGATGACGTTGGCGCCGGTGTAGGCGAGTACTTGGCCGACGCGCCCCCGCGGTCCGTCCTGTGAAGGCTGCGTCTCAGTTGTAGGTTTCGGTGTTTCCGGCGCGGTCGCTTTCGGTGCCGGGCCTGTCGGCGATGGTCCAGCCGGGGCGGTGCCCGAGGACCCCGCCTGCCCTGGCAGCCCTGGCAGAAGCGGCACGAGCGGCAGCAGGCCGAGTAGGCCCCACAGCCAGCGTCAATCTCCCGTGGAGGAGCCCTGCTGCGCAGGCGCCTCGATGAGCACGTCGGCGTGGGTGGCTTGCATGGTGACGTGGTTGCGTTCGGGGTCCATGCCGTCGGTGGTGAGGGTGGCGTCGGCACCTGCGGTGCCTTCCGCGGTGGCGCGGGCGCGCTGCTCGAGCGTGACGGTGGTGGTGACGTCAGCGGCGCGGGTGCGCGCGAGTTTTTCCAGGCCGGACTTGGTCAAGGCTGCGCGCAAGCGGTTGCCTTCGCGGTGGAAAGTGACGTCACCTGGGCTGAGTGCCTCCCCGTTGATGCGCACGGTGGGTTCCCCGTCGGATTCCAGGTTTCCGGTGAGCGTCAGGGTGAGCTCGTAGTGGCCGATGGTGCCGTCGAGAGACGGGTTGGGCGCAACGCCGCGCACGGTGAGGGCGACGTCCTCGCCGGGGTGGACGCGCTGGCGGCTGGCTGTGAGCACTACGTTGAGGTGCTGGGCTTTCGGTTCCACGGTGCGCGCGGAGCCACCCGTCACGGGCACCACGAAGGGCGCGAAGAAGACTTGCGACGCCGCTTTCGCCTCACTGTCGCCAAGCGTGAAGAGGTACGCGCCGGGGTGCAGGCCGTCGAGGGTGACGCGTCCGCCGCTGGTGCGCGCGGTGGCGACTTCGACGATCGTGTCGGGCTGCGTGCGTAGCAGTGCGGGGACGTCGAGGGTGGCTAGGGATTCGCGCCCGGCCTGGGTACTCATGTCCACGGTGGTGATGCGTGAGGCGGTGACGGTGCGCTCCCCGATGGTGTCCAGGCCGTCGACACCTGCGGCGGCGCGAAGGTCCACCGTGACGCTGCCCGGTGCGGCGGCCACCGCGACGGGTGGCCCGAACGCAGGCATGCCGACGTCGGCAACGCCGACCGTTACGGCCAGCGCCACCGCCATCGCAGTCCCCGGGTTTCTCACCGCCGTGTGCTCCTCTACCTATGCCTTGCGGGAGCGCAGCTGGTAGACAGCGCCGCCGCCGAAGAGGACCACGCCAAGCGCCAGGATAATGAGCATGGTGCGCTCACCGGTTGCTGGCAGGCGGCCGAACAGGTTGTCCTTGACGTTGTTGACGCTGCCGGTGAGCGTCTTCGTGGCTTCGTCGTAGTTCAACGGCTGTGGCTCCGGGTTATTCAGGTAGCCGGACACGCCCTTGGTTTCTACGGCGCAGTAGTCGGCAAACTTGCTGTCCTTCTTGGTCAGGTTGAGGCCTTCGGCCTTCGCCAGGGCTGCCCCGGCGTGGTCGCCTTTGGCGACGGTTTGGTCGGCGGTCAGGGTCGTCTTCACCTCTTTCCCGATGACGACGCGCTGAGCGGCGGTGCCTTCGTCCACCTTCCAGGAGCCGTCGTCCTGCTTGGTGCAGGTGAAGATCTGGAACTCGGCGCCGGCGCCGTTCTTGTCACCGTCCTTGGCCTGTTTGTTCAGCAGCTTGGTCACCTCAACCTTGGCGAAGTTCAGCGTCGTGGCGCCGTCGTTCGGGTCGTCGGTTGGGGTGGTGTTGTGCGGTTGATCGTCGTTGGAGTAGTACACCTGCGCGGTGTTGTCGATCGTGCCGTTCTCAGGCAGCTTGACCAGCGTCGCGTCGAACTCGGTGCGTACGGTCAGGCCGGGGTTGGCGGCGCGCAGCTCGCGTAGTTTCTTCAGGCCGGCCTCGGTGAACTCGACGTCGACGGTGTTGCCCCCTGCATCGGCCACGGTGTAGTGGGTCCCAACGGCAAGGGTCTCCGGGTTCTCGTCTTTGGCGGACTTCAGCACCTGCACCTGCACGGGGTGATCGGCCTGGCTCCACTTGAGGTTCGCAGCCAACTTATCGACGACCCTCAGCTGATCGCCTTCCGGGTTCGGGCCGAACGCTGGGATGGGGGCGTCGATACGGTAGCGGGCGTTATCCCCCTGGGTGATGTTTTCGCTGATGAGCGACTTCTTCGGCTCCAGGATCTGGTTCTTCGGGCTGATGGTGCGCTCGTACTGCGCTACGCCCTTTTCGAATGCCGGGAGGGTAAGCAGGAACGGGGTCGCCACGGAGTGCTTCGCGCCCTCGGCGCGTAGCTCGGTGACGCGGAAGAGACCCACGCCGAGGTCGGTGAACACGGCCTCGCCGTCAGCGTTCGTCGCCACTTCCTTCGCCTTAAAGCTCGGGTCCGCCTGCACATCGGAAACCTTCTTCTCGCCTTCTGCGGCGACGTCGTCCCAGCCCTTCGCGGTGTTCAGCGGCGCGGTGGCGATGCGCTCAACCTTGAAGGTGACGCCCTTGATGGTCTTCATGTCATCGAGGCTGCCGCCCTCACCGATCGGTTCGCCCTCGTACTTCTTGATCGTCAGCTTCGTGGCCTGGTTGACGTCAACCTGCGACTGGGCGACGGCAGCAGGCAGCGTTGCCACGACGGAAGCGCCGACCGGGCCGACGAACGCGACCGCGGCCGCGGTGGATACTGCAAGTGCTGTGCGGGAAATGATGTGTTTCATGGTGTCTAACTTTCTGTTGTTGGAGTTGTTGAGGTTGAAGTCTCTGTAAGGAAGCGACGGGCGCTGAAGCCAAAGAGCAGCAGGCCAAGCAGCAGAATCCACACGAGTGTAGTGCGGCCGGTATCTGGCAACAACCAGCCAATGGTCGACGGCACCCGCAGCGCCCCGTACGTGGATTCGGCGCTGACCGCCCCGAGGGTGCCCGTGGCTGCCTGCAGCGTCGCGGTGCCGCGGTGGTGGAACGTTCCTTCCGCGGGGATGTCCACCGTGACGGTGCAGGTTGCGGACTGGCCCGGCGCCAGCGCCGCCCGCACCGCAGAACATGCCGTGGCGGGGATGGTGCCCTGCTCGCCGATGGTGCGCGGGCCGTCGGGCGTGCGCGCGGTCATGCCTGCCAAGGCTGGGTCGCGTAGCACCATGTTGCTCAGGTCAAACTGTCCGGTGTTGGTCAGCTCGTAGGTGACGTCCATGGTGGTGGCGTGATCCGGCAACAGGGCGGTATCCACCACGTTGGTGACGCCGGACAGCGGGGTGCCTGAAATGCGCTTGTTCAGCGCCACGCTGGCGTACTTGTTCAGCGCGGTCGCCGCCCAGGCGTCGCCCGCGCGGCTCGTGTCGGTGGCCTCGGGGGCGAGCACCTTAAACGCCACGGTCGGTGTGCCGGTTTCAGGCTGGTAGCTCTCCCCCAGCTTGGCGCCCTGGGAGGTCAGCGCGAACGTGTACGTACCAGCCGTCTGCTCTTCCTCCACGGTGCACTCGCTGCCCACGGGCACGTTCCGCAACACGTGGGTCTGCCCGGCGCGCAGGGTAAACGGCTCGCGGGTGCCGTCGCCGCAATTGGCGCGGAAGGTGTAGGTGCCTGCTGCGTCGGGAGCGCCGGCAGCCTGCTTGGTCAGCGCTACGTCTACGGTTGCCCGCGGGTGGTGCGCCTGCACACCGACGACCACCGCCGGGTCAGCCGCGGTTGTGTCTGGGGCGTCGGCGGGGACGTCCACTGCGTATTCGTACTGCTTGGCTCGCACGTCCTGCGGGGCGACGCCGTCCACGGTGGTATCCGGGCCGTCGTAGGTGCCGTTGTGCCAGGCGGCGAAGCCGAGGTACGGGCGGCGATCACCCACGGACACTTCAAGCTCGCCACGCGCGCTGAGCGCCGCCGCGGCATCCATGGTCAGCGTGCACGAGGTCCCCGCCGGCACCTCCATGGTGCGCAGCCCGGTCACCGGCACGGCGTCCGCGCCGGGCAGCGGGCGCTCGGGAACTTCGGCCACGCTGAACTGGACTGGGCGGGTGGCCAGGGTGGCGTCGTCGTCTTTGCACACGAGCGTGCCCGTGTAGCCTGCGGGGTCCGCGCCGTGGAGGTACCCGGTTTGGCGCATCGCCACCTGCAGGTTGGTGGTGCGTCGGCTGACCTTGTTCACCAGGTGCAGCTCAGCGCCCTGGGTGGTGACGTCGGCCTTCGCGCTGGGTTGGACCGCAACCACGGTGAGCTGGGCGGGCACGTTGTCTACCGCGATTTCGCGCAGGCGACAATGCGCACCGACCGGCACCGCGGACTCCGCGCCGCCTGCGGAGATGTAGCGCAGCCAGCCGTCGACCGCCGTGAAGTCACCGGGTTGCAGCTGCAGCGGCAGCCCTTCCACACTGGTCAACTCGGTGCCGAGCGCCCGGCACTGCAGCGCGAAGCGCATCGTGTTCGCCTCGCCGAGCAGTCGCATGTCCGCGGGATTGCCTTGGATGTCTTTGCGCAGCTTCAGCGGCGCGGTCTGGTACACGTAGCGGCTCGTAGCACGCACCACGTTGGCCGCCGCGTCTTCCTCCACCACAAACGCTGGGGACAGCGCTGCCGCGCTGGGCTGTTCGAGTGGCTTGCCCGTCGCCAGCGTCGAGTCCGGGCGGCTGAGCGTCCAGTCCACCGCGTCCGGCAGCATGGTTGCCCGCAGCGGGCCCTCCGGGGTGTCCGCCTGGAGATCCAGCGGCGCATACCCGCCGAGCTCCACCGTGCAGGCCGCGCCAACCGGCACGCCTGCCACGCTGACGGCACCTTCGCCGTCGACGGTGGCGCTGCGGCGGAGCAATTCAGCGTCGCCGTCGCGGCACACCATCGTCAACGGGTGGGCGGGCAGCAACGCGCCGAGCGTCTTCCCCGTGACCTCATAGTCCTGGCGCGCCGTCCCCGGCAGCACCACGCCGGTGCGCACGGTTGCGTCGGTGACCCGGCGGGAGAACGTGTTGATGAACTCCACCGAGTTACCAGCCCGCGCGACGGTAAACGTGTTGCCCGGTGTGCCGTCCACGGCGGTCGTGGCCGCCATGTGGATGCCCGGCTCCGGGGTCAGCGGGTTCTCCGCGACGGTGCAGCTACTGCCCACCACCAGGTCGCCCTGGGTTACGGCCACGCCATTGCGCACCGACGCCTGCAGCGACGCCCCCGGCGTGCCGTCCGGCAGCACACAGCGCAGCGACGCCGGATACTCCCGACCAAGCCACGCCTCCTGCTTCGCAGGCGCGATCAGGTCCTTGGTCGCCGGGTCGAACCGCACGCGCTTGACCCCGGTGAGGGTGGCGCGTTGGTAGGCGAACTCGTCCTCCATGGCCAGCGTCGCGCGTTCCCCGACCGTAAACGACACGCCAGGCGCCAGCTCCGTGGCCTGCTCGCCACCCGGCGCGTAATGGCCCACCGTGGTGTGGGTGATCGGGTAGTCCACGCCCTTGCTGTTGGTGCGCTGCGTGTCCACCGGGCTGCGTCGCGCAAGGGTGCACTGGGTGCCTGCGGGGATTTCGGCGGCGCTGAAGGTGCGCTGGGCGCCGTCGGCAAGCTGGAAGGTCTCTTGGAATGCACCGCAGCTCAACTGATAATCGACGCCCACCTTCGGGTACAGTGCCTGCTCCCCGGTGTAGCGCTGCGTGATGGTCAGCCCGTTGCCGGCAGGGGTAAACGTGTTGGTCACGGTGGCGGTGTTGGTGGCGCCGGTGATGGTCAGCGCCACGTTATCCACGTCCGTGTCCCAGTTCACGCCGCCGGGCAGCTGGGGGCGATCCTCGGTGAAGGTACAGGTGTTGCCGTAGGGCACGCGCATGGTGGCGCCGGGGCCGTCGTCGACACGCGGATCCCCCACTTTCAGCGTGACGGGCGCACCAGGGGCGACCGTTGCGGTGCCCTCAAGCTTGACCGCCGTGACCTGCCCGTCGGTGACCACGTTGCGGGAACCACACGCGAAGTTGAACGTGTAATTCGCGGGCAAGCTGCGCACCCCGTTGGCAGTCACGACCTTGGAAAGCTGTGCAGTGCCGTACTTGTAGTCGTAAGTACGGGTGATGGTGAATGCGTCCGCCTGCCCATCGCCGACCGTCAACGTCTGCGGCGCGACGGTCGTGCTCTGCAGCTCGAACGTGCGCACCGGGCCCTCGCCGGGAGCCGCGGTGGGCTCCTGCGAGCTCAACGTACACGTAGATCCGACCGGCATCTTCGGGATGACGGCGTGGCCATCAGTCAGCGTCACAGTGCCGGTGCGCTTCGTCGCGTCCGGGGCCGTGCACGCATAGTTCGCGCTGAAGCCCTGGCCCGTCACGGACGGCAACGCACCCGCCGGGCCCGCAAGCACCTGGTGCACCTGCACATCGGCGGTGCGGTAGTCGTAGGTGCTGCGGATTTCCACCGGCTCGGCGGCCGCAGGCCCGGTCGCAGGCAGGCGGAGCGCCAGCCCGTCCTGCTGCTGGGCGGCACCGGTGGCGTCCCTGCTGGTCAGGCTGATGTACTTCTGCTGCTCCGCTGTCAGCCCTTCGACGGGGCGCAACACGCAAT
Source organism: Corynebacterium sp. UMB2355A (assembly GCF_033877495.1). NCBI lineage: Bacteria > Bacillati > Actinomycetota > Actinomycetes > Mycobacteriales > Corynebacteriaceae > Corynebacterium > Corynebacterium sp. UMB2355A. Next base: position 886,779 of record NZ_CP138855.1, read on the forward strand.
CCTGCCCGCGTGGCACACCATCCACGGTCACCGGGGCGCCCCCGCGGACCGTGATCTGCCGCGCAGGCGCATTGGTGGCCGGGCAGCTGAGCTCAAACGTGAATTCCTGATTCTGCAGCACGGGCGTCGCCGCCGGGCCCTGCACCACATGACGCAACTGCAGCGTCGCAGTCCGCGCCGAGTACTGGTTCTCCGCCTCAACAGCCGCAGGTGCGGTATTCGGCTGCAGCGTCAACGTATGCTGCGCGCTGCCCTGGTTCGGGGTGCCGTGGGTGGCGCCATTCCACCGCAGATCCAGGTCCGCGCCCGACACCGCCGCAGGCGCGGTTTCCTTGAGGGTGCACGTCGCGCCGGCTGGCAGGCCGTCGACAAGCTGGCGAGAACCCGGCTGCACCTCGCGGGACCCGCTGAGCTTCACATCCGGGTACGCGGCCTGGAACCCCTCCGGGGCCGTGCACGCGTAGTCGATGGTGAACTTCTTGCCGGCAAGCTCCGCGTAATTGCTCGCCGTGCCGGTGACCCGCTTGTTCAGCTCCAACGATGCCGGGGCGAAGCGAGACTTCCAGTGCACGTTACAGTTGATTTCCCGGTTTTCCTTGTTCGCGAATTGCACCTCGGAGACGCCCTCCGCGCGGTTTTCCCGGAACCAAATGCCACTGCGCTCCGCATCCGCGCGGCTCAGCGGCGCACCGTTGTGCGTCAAACGCACCGGGGCCTGGTCAGTGTTGGCTCCTGGCTCGTACACGAAGGTGTCCGTGGCGCCGTCAGCGGAAATCGCGCTACACGTCCACTCCGGGGAGTAACGACGAAAGGCCAGATCCTTCCCAGCCATCGTCGACTGCAGCCCGACAGTATCCTCCGGCACACCGTCCGCGTTCAGACGACGCAGCACCGGAGTAGTGCTCGACCCACCGACTGGCTCAATCCAGTTACGCTGTTGCCCATCCTGGGTGAAAATCCTCGTCACCGGCTGCTCCGCCTGGCCGGTGAACGCCTGCTGCGCCGCCGTGTCCGCCGTGCCCAGCTCCTTGCCTTCCTGAGTGGAGATGCGGTTAAGCGCGATCGCCATCGCGAACGCCTGGTTGCCGCGCGGGTCCGGGAAGCGTGCCGTACCGCCCGAGTTCGACGCGATGCCAATCTCAAACGCCGTCGGCGAATCCAACCCAACAAGGAACGTGCCGTAGGTACCGCCGGAGTCATTATCACAGATGAAGTCACGTTTCTTGCCGCCCATGTCGGCCCACTGCCACTGATTCCTCTCGACGCCCGCCCCGAACGTCTTCCGGCACGCCTCACGACTGCCGTTCGGCGTCAGCCTAATCGGCGGATTGACCGTGCCCGTGCCGCCCGAGTTGGAGACATCCACGCTGATCATTTCGCCGCCGAGCACACTGCCCGTCGACTCGGCATCCGCAACCATCATCCGAAACGACGGCAGCGGCTGCCCGCGGTACGTGAACTTCACGTTGCGGAACGAAAGGCGCACGAAGCGGTTCTTCTCCGTCTGGAAAATGTCATTCGCGGTAGCCCCCGTCTCCGCAACGAAGAACGATTGCCCCGCAATCTGGTTCCCGAACGCAGCCCGGCTCCACGGCGGCTGCTGCCCCGCCGACAAGCTGCCCTTATTCGACCCCGTCCCCGTATCCGAGGCCTCCACCGTCACCGTGTACGTCAGCGTGTAATCCCCGAAACGCTTCGTCACATTGTGCGTCCCCGGCTTCGCAATATCCGACGCATCAATCCAACACATCTGGTTCGCCCACTTCTTGGCGTCCCCGTCCGCCTTACGAAACGAGCAGTCCCCAATATTGACGCGGCCGTTAGCGTCGGCGGCGCTCGCTGAGCTTTGACCGCCGAGGCCTCCGAGCACGGCAACCAGCGCGAGCAGCATGGACACAACTACTGCCGCTGCGGCTCGTCGCAGCCGAGGCGGTTCGCCAAATGCTGGCCAACCCGCTGTTGTCATGAAACCGCCCTTTTTGCTGTGCTCCAGCTTCTATGGATGCTTCTATTGGTGTAAAACACCGCAATCGTACCGTGCTCGAGGAGAGAACAGCAATACTTACAGAGCCTTAAGAATCCCCAGGTAAATGGGGGTGGGGGTTTGCTTTTTGGGTGGGCGCACTGTGGGGCCCTCCGCATTACCTTGCTGAGCTTTCTTCCCCTTTTCCTGAAGGACCCCATTGGGGCTTCTTCTTGGGAATAAACATACTGCCCAACAGGCTTAAGAAACCGAGAATCCCCATACCCGTTGCAAATGGAGTTCGGTCAAGCAGCTCAAGAATTACCGCCACAGCCAAAAACAAAACCGCTAGGCAGACAAACATCCACTGTCCTCTTCTCACCGCTCTCCCCTCTTCACGGATTGATTCGGCTAGAGCGTAGTTGACTGCGGCGTTGGACCTTGTCGCTTCATTCGCCGCAATGGCAGAGTCCTCTGCCATTGCGACAATTCTGTTTGCTAAACCAGCTTCGACCTCTTCGTAAGCTTGAAGTTCACTAGGATGAGGCAAAGGAGCAACTCGCATCACGCTCATGAGATCGTGCGTGACCCTGTTACTAACCTGATCTAGCACCTCGGCTTCTAAAACATCATCTTGTTCTGAGAGTCGATCGCCTGCCGCAGTGCCTGCCCCGTTTGCTTCCACGCTTTCTCCAGGTTTTCCGCTGGATCGTGGATACGTGCTTCCCGAATTATCCGACCGTCGCTGGAGCGAGCTATCACCCTGCCACGGGTCATGTTGCGCATCGTTCGAGTGCTCATTCGCCATCCCACCTCCATCTCCTGGTAAAGAACGTTTATTGTCCCATAGCCATTACACTATGACAATTATGCCATCGACATCCCTTTCTGGCAGGTAAGTACAGGCGACATCAGACTCCAACGTCCACGCACCAAATTCCTCGATTTATCCCCATCAAACCCGACGTTTCACCAGCTCACAACACTCGAGGTCCATATGGAATGTGGTCTTAGACCGGCATCCTCCCGCAGGTTTGAGGCGCCTCAACGATTAACTCTCTAACCGCCTGTCCGTCCGTTTCAGCCATTAATCCCACAGTTTCTCCGCGTAGAAGCCGCCGTCTGCAGCACTTTGCTAGCAGCGTGGCTTTGCACGACAGACGGGCTACCCATGCTAGAGTGTCCGACTAGCGTTGCACCTTCATCGAAAGCCGAGTCTCAGGCTTAAGGGTCTAAAGGGGCATTACTCCCATCTGCAATTCTGTTCACAAAATCCCGACTCCGCTCGTGATGACTATCCCACCCCAAATACCTATCCCCAAGAAGTCGGCTCCGAGGACCTATCAGGGGCTGAAGAGACATCATGCGTGTAGCCCCCAGCAAAAGCAGCAACGGAAAGTCCTCCCTTTCCGTTGCTGCCTCCCAGATAGGCCTACTCCCTAGTCCCCGATCTGATCACGCCCACGCTTCACAATCAGCGGATCCGGCGTCCCCACCACATCATGATCCTTGTTGGTGTATTCGAACTTGCTCAGGATGTAGCGCATCGCGTTGAGGCGGGCGCGCTTCTTGTCGTTCGACTTGATGGTGATCCACGGCGATTCGTCAGTGTCCGTGTAGCGGAACTGCTCTTCCTTGGCGTTGGTGTAGTCGTCCCACTTGTCCAGGGATGCGAGGTCCATCGGCGACAGTTTCCATTGGCGCACCGGGTCTACTTGGCGGATGGCGAAGCGGGTGCGCTGCTCTTTCTGGGTGACGGAGAACCAGAACTTGGTCAGCGAGATGCCGGAGCCAAGGATCATGTTCTCAAGCATCGGCACTTCACGGAGGAATTCGGCGTGTTGGGATTCGGTGCAGAAGCCCATGACGCGTTCGACGCCGGAGCGGTTGTACCACGAGCGGTCGAAGAACACGATTTCGCCTGCTGCCGGGAAGTGTTGGATGTAGCGCTGGAAGTACCAGGAGGTGGATTCGCGCGGGCTCGGCTTTTCCAGGGCGACGGTGCGCGCACCACGCGGGTTGAGGTGCTCGTTGAAGCGTTTGATGGTGCCGCCTTTACCCGCTGCGTCACGACCCTCAAAAATAATGATGTGGCGCTGACCAGTGTCTTTAGTCCAGTTCTGCCACTTCAGCAGCTCAATCTGGAGGGCACGCTTTTGTTCTTCGTACTCGCTCCGGCTGAGGCGTTCTTCGTAGGGGTAGTTTTCGCGCCAGGTTTCGATTGGTGTCCCGTCCGGCATGAGCAGCGCCGGGTCGTCTTCATCGGTGTCGTCGACGATCCAGCCTTCTACGGCGGCGAGGTCGATCATTGGGAGTTCGTCATCCTTGTGGTCAGCCATGTATCAAGTTTAACCCCATTGCCCCCGGATCGGCGCTGATTGTTGGTTTTTATTTATCGACGCCACCCCCGTTTTCCCACGCATTCCCAAAAGGGAAAACCCCGCCACATTTTGTGGCGGGGTTTGTATCAGGGGGTCTTAGGAAACCAGACCGATCAGCTTCACGATGGCGTCTGCGCCTTCGCCGAGCTGCTTCAGAATGGTCAGAAGTGCGCCTGCTACGTGTGCGTCAGACGAGAGGAACGCCCAGTTCTCGAGTGCCTGCATGAGTTTACTCCTTTGAGTTTAAAATCAGTGGGATGTTGAGAGTTAAGCCGTGATTATTTCGGCAGGGCAGTTGCTTTGTCGCCCAGCTTGCCGAAGTTGATAAACAGGTCCGGAATGAGGCGGAACAACTTGACGATATTGCTGGAGAAGGTGCTGAAGTCCTTCAACGCGTCGGTGATGACTGCGAGATCCATACTTACCCCTTACAGGTCTTGACATTGTGGGCGGGTGCCCGTGTGTCTACATTTCTTAAGGTTGCACACCGTGATGGTGTGTCTTAGCCGTTAATTTTGCACGTATTTTTAACTCACGTCAAGGCTTCGTGAATGATTCACCTCACATTAGGGGCACCCGGCGCGTGTACCTTACATACATGACGTGACAGCAAACGTTCAGGCGAGTTTCCCCAGCGCATCACCACAAAATATAAAATACTACTTAAGCTGCTGAAATGCGTTCATACAGGTGACCGCAAACTATTCTTCCACCGTTTCTTTGAACTTCCTGTGTAAAAGCGACATTCGAACCATTGTTGCACGGCCCCCTATTTCTGATAGTTCGCTGAGCACGGATCGTTACGGCTTTCGCTTCCACCCCACCGCCACGACGATCTCTCACCCCAGCTAAAAAGCGTTCGGCATTAGCGAACGTTCGGCAATACCGAACACCCCAAGCCATGTTGACTGGCATGCACGCTTTAGCCCAGATTTTTCGCCCGGCCGCAGATGTTAATCACTGTCGTCGATACAACCGTTCCTCGTGTTGGTTCGGTCTCGACAAACCTTTTCAATCGTGTAAAATCCGATACATAGTTTCCCCGTTCTCCTCGGAGGCGGGTTTTCTTTTTGCCTAGTTTCGCATGTGGAACTCTATCACGCTGTTATTAGTGGGTCACGTCTATGGCTCATGGCGGCAAAAGAGGATATGTTGGAGTGACGACGGGCCGGTTACCGGAGCGTTGTCGCCTGGAGGCGCCTAGGCTCCAGAGCTTTTTAAGACCTCAGAGAATCCGTTTTTAGAGCTAATGCCTAAGGATGACGTCTTTTCGTGAGATTGATGTCTCCTCACGCCTCAGTCCGAAGGCCAGCCAAAGCCCTGTCACGCAAACGTACCCCCGTTGCAACTACATAGATTTCTAAATAGTTTTTTGGGCACGGTTACTGAAGCGTCGCAGCACGGCAACACTGGAACCGTTTCGCCTGCCGAGGAACACACGCAGGTTGCCTGGTCGTATCACGGAAAACTCGTCTCCGAAGTCGTTGACGCTTGCGAGGTAGAACGATTTTCCGCGACCGAGAAACGCTTCAGGACGCAACGCTGGCGCTGGTTCGCGTCGCCAGAGACAAGGCAACCGCACGGGCCTCGACGAAGTCATCGAGCATTTAGGGTTTTCCCGGTCCGAGCTAGAGGCCGAACTTCACAGCAACAAAGCATAGCTATACAGCGCAAGTCACCCCGCGCATAAGCCCGCCTCATTGACGACGCCATCTACGACCTAAAAACCTCCAGCGCGGAGATACACAAATTGGGGTCACCTGTTAAACAAAGTGGTTGAGATCCTAAGGCCTTCATCCGCGAGTCCGCGATCGACAAACACCGCGAAGAAATGACCACACCCGAAGTCTGCGACTGGGTAGCACACTTTACCGGCCGGCACCCAGCAGCAACATCGTTAAGGAACTGGATTACTGACAGACGCAACGGCTACATCCGAGCTGCCCGGAGGGTGTTATCGGCAAAAACAGCGCGACGTTTCGTGGGGTACCCGCCATCCCCGCGGTGGCTACTTCCTCACTACGTTGTTGTTCGAAAATGCTACGCGCGCTTCTTCAGAAAATACGATTTCCAAAACCTATTTTTCGAACGATCCTCAGGGTAGCGACGTGCCATGAATTCATCTGTGCGGTGACGTGAAGTTTCGGCAGCTTCCAAAAGGGCAGCAACAATTTCAGGGTCGACTGACGAAATGTGCGCTTTGTCTTTACGTCGCTGCGGATAGCGTGTCGTCATTTGAGTTTCTCCTTCCCCTCATCTTCGTCATCGTAGTGCAAAATGAGCACCGGCAGGAGCATCGCAAAAATACAAATGAATCCAACGGAATATGGGATTATCCCAAGTGAACGAAGAGTTGTGTTTGTTCCACTCCTATTTCGTTCCGGTTCGGCAAAAGCGAGACCCCCACCTGGCGTAAGGTTTCCTGGACTACTCGACTCCTTGCGCAGTTGAGCCTCAAGAGCATTGGCGTAATCTTCAGCTGCCTGTGCGATTTCCTTTTCTTCTTCGGCGATTTTGCGCGAAGTCAAAACGCTCCTAATGAGACTCGGTGACTGCAATCGCATGAGGGCGTTGTTGGTAAGAGAGTTGTCAATTGCCCATTGCAGCTGTTTGTAGTACTCGGTGCGATCATCTGACTCTTTTTTCTGCTCAATAGTCTTGAACCCAGATATCAACGCTATAGCTGCAACTATTGGGGTCAAGCTAGGAAAAACATATTTGCATACCCTTGACAAATAAAACGGCCATGATAGGTCTGAACACCAAATATAGTATCCAGCAATTACACCGATTAATAGGAGAAATCCACAAACTAGGAGCTTGACCTTAAGCCGCTGAGAAGGCAACCGCTCTTCAGTACTTTTGGACAAAAATTTCCTATGTTGATTGAGATCGCCCATGTGCCACCCCCAGTATTAGCACTAGCACTATTACTTATTACTCCAAATAAGCAACACGTCAGGCGTAGTCGACGTGTGTTCCCCTTTGTACATTTTCCGTTTTGCGAGCACCCAGACACCACTACTTGCAGCTGGCCGAGGCAAAGCATTCGGTTCGTCCAAGACGTGGGAGTCGGCTCCCAAAACAGCGTAGTTGGTATCTGCAGTTTTTGGCTCTAGTTGTGCACAACCCGCCCGAGTGAGGGGAACACCACGTTACTAAATGCGTAGTCCTAACAGCTGGTCGGCGAAAACCTGCCTCAGCCCCCATCACGCCATGTACCGCTCAATCCCCTTCACCGACAGCAGAAGATGCAGCGGCTGCCCCGGCATCTCCTGAAAACCAGCGTGCTGCATGTAGAACTGCTTCGCCCGCTCGTCCAGCGCGTGCACAACTACCGCCGCGGCACCGACTTCAACGGCAACGGTAAAACAGCGCTCCAGCGCATCGCGCAGCAGCGCCTTGCCAACGCCTTTCCCCTGAGCATTCTGGTCAACCGCAAGCCGTGCAAGGATGATCACCGGAATAGGATCCGGCCGCCCCTTCGCAAAACGCTCCGGCGCCACCTTAGCGACGATACCCCCGGTACACACCGCATAGTAGCCAACGACCCGCTCATTCCACGTTGATACATACACCGCACAGTTGTTGGCACGCTGGTTTTGCATCGCGTAGCGGTGAAACCACGTATCAAGCGACGCCTCCCCGCACCGAAACTCAGCCCGATTATCCGACTTCTCCAACCGACGTGGCGGGTGAAGAATCCCATCAGCTTCCAAAGCTGAACTCCTTGCCAAAAGGAGTTTCCTCCGCAAAAAGCGTACCTAGCCGTGAAAAGTCGGCAGGCTGAGCAAGCAACTCCTCCACACGAGAAAAATCGTCCATCCCCAACACGAAGAGCCGCTGATCAGCAAGCACTCTGGCAGCGCGCTCAACAGCGCTCTCAAGCACAAACTGCGATACCGAGGAATTCGTCACCTCAGCCGCACGCCGCAGGCACTCCTCCTGCACTGACGATGTACGCAGATTCAGCCGTCTATCTTTCACAGCCATTTCAACCTCCCAAAACCCTTGTACTCACAATGTACACACACAAGAGGTCGAGGGCAAGGCTCGTAATTTGAGAGTCACCATCGCCACGGGTGCAGGTCTTCCTTATCGACGACGGCCCCACCAACCCAAAGAACACAATCTCCTCTGAGCGCGGCCTCCCATAAGCCTCAAAAGGGGCATGTTCAATCTCCCCCGATGCCCCCCTAAAAACAAGCACCCCGAGAGACCTTGACGCAACTAAAAGCAATCCTTTTAGAGCCGGTAGCCTCGAGGCTAACGTTTTCTACGGTACCAGATAGAAGGCTTCGCCCGTCGCTTTGCCCTTGTCCGCTCACCGAGCTGCCACAAGCCCAAAGTCGAATCCGATTCACGCGTGACCAAATCTGCTTTCTAGTCAGACGGTTCACTTTCAAACCGGGAGCGAAGACATTACACCGTAGCGCCACTTGTCGGCAATTGGTCGATTGCACTCCAAAGTCCCGAAGGGGCTTGGCCCCGATCACTGTTGATCAGCGCCAAGCCCCGTCAGCTTGTTCGTAACGTCACGCGCTCAGGACGCACTCTCCACTAAGCGACGACCCGTCGTCGTCCCACCAACGCACCAGCGGCGATGAGCGCACCGCCGAGGAGGATCGGCAGTTGCAGGCCGTTTCCGCCAGTCTTGGGCAGGTTGCCCTGGCGGACGTTGGCAACGGTCAGTACCGCATCCTGGGAGGTAAGCTGCCAGGAGCTCGGTGCCACCGCCTTATCGACCTGCGTCGCGACAATTTTGGCATCTTCATCTAGCGCGATCGTCACATTCCCGTTGTCCACCGACAACGAAAACACAATCGGCTTCACAAGAAGATTGTAAACACCCAGACTGTCTTGAGGCGACCGAGTCTCTACGAGCTGATAGTGACCCGGCTCCAATTCTTCTGACTTGAAGATTCGATTCTCCTTATCGTAAATCATTGGGATTCCATTACCGATGACTTGGCCATTTTCGTCCAGTTTTTGAAGTATAAACTCAGCACCGTCTAGACGGTTTTCTGGCTTCAATAGCTCGTGCGAAACTGCATCGGAAGAAATCTTTGCAATCACAAGCCGAGCTTTTTTCTCTACTTCTGGCGGAGGCACACAGGCCTTCGCCTCCTTGGGCCCAACTTGTACAGAGTTGAAAAGCGATTTGCCGGGTGCACATTCATCTCCAGTCTCGTTTCCTGTATAGGCATCGAGAGAGATTGTCATTTCAACATTAAATTGATGGATGCCATTACTTGTAGCACCAAATCTATTGAGCCCCTTCGGCTGTATCGTTCCACCGCCAGATAGCACAAACGGACCTTGGCCAGTTTGAAATGTCGTGGCATACGATTTCCCGAATTCATCGACCAAGGACCAAGAAGTCTTTTTCACAACAATCCCCGTCGGCATCGTTGGAGTGTCGACTACCTTACTATAGGCAGCCTCGCGATTTCCTGGGTTTGTTACATTTACCTGGTATTTTACTATATAGGTCCCGTCTTCCTGCTTCTTCGCAGACTGTCCAATCGCTTCTTTGGTGACGTCTGGAACAATTGGTTCTGGTGTCGTCGTAGGAGCCTTTGCCGATGCACCGTCAGTATTGTATGAGGACGGTGCAGTTTGAGCGCCGACTACTTCGACTTTTAGGAGATTTGGAGCCTTCGCCGTCGGGTTCCCGACCTTAATTTTGATTACTTCCGTTGTGTTCGAGTCCACGGAAGACCGGCCACCCTTTCCGAAAGCAATCGATCCGTCTTCTTCAACCCATGCTTGTCCCCAAACAGGCGCTTGGTCTGTAATGTTGAGAAACTGACCGACGGTCTGCCCATCAGGCATCTTCATATCGGTAATATCCACGCGCAGGGGGGCACCACCGCTCGTGCTAATACGTTCCAAGAAAACGCGCTGTTTGTTCCTTCCATCGCTTTGCGCCCACCCACTTTGCAGGCCCCACAGATACCCTTTCGCACCTGGGATGGCAACAAAGTCCTCTGAAACCGTACGGAATGTTTGTCCCGGATTCCAGATTGTTTTGGCTTGCAGAGTCACGTTTTTTGCAGGCTTTAGCGTTGCAGTAATCGTGTCTAAATTCACGCTGTAAAGACGGCCACTACCCCATACAGACGCACCTGCGACCCAGTATGTGCCGTCATCATCGAAGGTACCTGCGTTGATGCCGCTACCGAGGTCGTTGGATGTTGTATTGTCCGGATGATTCTCGGGAAGAAATCCATCAAGTCCTTGAAGCTTGCCCAAATCAAAAACTTCACCCGTATAAGGATTTATCTGCAGTAAGTGGCCTGCGGGGAAACAAGGGTCATCCCTGTGGCCCGTCTTCACCGAAATCCTGGGCTGACTAACAGCATAGAGGTAGTTATCGTTCTCGTTGTAGGCAAGTGCGTTATATACCCACCCGCTGGCGGGTCCGATCTTTTCTGACTGCAATGCACCTTGTCCGTCTTCTACCTGAAGATACAGCTGCGAAGAAGTTCTATTGCTAGAGGCTTGTGGGCTCGCGACGATAAATCGTCGGAAGCCATATTTTTGCTCCGCAATGGAAAGTAAGCGAGGTGGCTGTCGATGAACAGATTTTACATCGCGAAGCTCACATTTATCGCCGTGCGTAAGTGGCAACACGTCAGCGTCGGCTGAAGGAAGAATCGGAAGATCTTTCTCTACCGGAGCCGCGAGGGAGCCTTGCAAAGTGATGTCCTCGGGTCTGGTTGGAGCCGATCTGTAGGAAGTCCGAAGCGTCACAGTCGAGTCTGCCGAAACCGGTACCGAGTCGATTCGGCGGCCGTCCTTCGTCGGGAACCATGTAATAACCACACGATCCGGGTAGGTCTCAACTTTATTTTCGAGCCTTACACCGTCCGTTTGCTCAATTGGAATAGAGAAAAACACATCTTCTAATCGGACTGAAGGGCTCAGAGTTACTGTTGCACTTGAGAAATTAGAACGCGCTTGAACATCGAATGTTGTCTCGTACGGATTGTCGCCAATAGTCGTGTGCGAGGATACTGGAATACCATCACCTGCGACATTCACCTTGTGGTCCTGAGGCTTATTGTCCATGTCCTGGCCCCACATCTGGACCCGGTAAATACCGTTTGGAGGTGCCACGGGATTCAGGATTACCGAGTCGCCACCCTTGATATAGAGGTCAGTAATACTCGGAATGAGCTGAAACTCCGTGTCATAAGACTTTCCCTTGGCGTTCTTATTCCAAAAAATCGCGTTAGCGAAATCAATGGTTCGGTCAACGACAATCGCCCCCTGACGAACGACGCGGATCCTAACTGGACCGGAGATATCCTTCGTATTGTTATCGTTTCGGTTTTTCTTGATGGCGAACCTGGTTACTCGCCAGTTACCAGTCTCGTTGATCTTAAATTCAATTTGGGGGTTGTCCCCCAAGAAATCTGGCTTAGCATCGGTAAGAGAAAACTCTTGATCCTGCTGCCCTGGGACACCCGGAATATCTCCCGGGGCAGCAGCGCGGTCTTGTGAATCCGCAACCTCCTCCGCGGGGCGCCCCTTGCCATAACCAGACTCGGCAAGCTGTGCCTCGGACGGCACTTCGGCGCTCTCGGCGATCGCGTACTCACCGGCGTCGGTCGTGCGGGCCTCAATCTCAACGACCTGCGGCGGAATCGTGTGCAGGGCGTTCAGGTTGAACGCCACAAAACCGCCATCCTTAGCGTTCACGTAGCCGTAGTCGTAAGGCTCGAGCTTGCGGCCATCAGCAGTGACGGACAGGACTTCCTTGATCTCGCCCTTGCCCTCACGCTTGAGCGCGAAGATGTTTTCCTTCGACGCCTTGCCGCCGAACTCCCATGCCTCGCCATCGGGGTCGTTGACCACGATGCGGTCAACGACGCCCTTGCGCTCGACGGTCACGGGGTTCGCGGTGGCCGGGGCCTCTGCTGGTTTCGAAGCAGATGCAGAGGCCGGATTAGAGGCCGACGCTGCGGCAGGCGCCGAAGGCGTGGCGGAGGAAGACGGTGTGTCGTCGTCCATCCACGAGTAGGTGGGCAGGCCGGCGTCGTCGGTAGTGATGTCGGAGACCGTCGTGGTCTCCTCCGCCTGAACGGCCGGGTACGCGCCCAGGCCGGCGGCCAACGCCACCGAGGCTACTACGGCTGCAAGTCCACGGGCACGGTGCCGAGCAGGAGATCCTGCAGGTTTGATAAAGTTTCGCATTTTTCTTTCCCTACTTCCGCTTTACCGTGTCTCGTTCTTGCTTCGCCGCGCCAGGAACAATCCCAGCACAATTAACAGTCCGCCAAGTCCCGCGGCCCACAGCACGTTCGCGCCGGTGGACGCCAGCGACCCGCGCTCTTCCTCGGGGACGGCGCGGGGGTGGGTCACCGTCGTGACCACCCCGTTCGGTTTCGTTGTCACGATTGTCGACGGCACCGTGGTCGTCACCGTTGTCGGTGTGCCATTCGGAGGGGTCGTGGTGTACGTCGTCCGGATGGTGGTGCTCACTCGAGGAGGTGTCGACGTCGTCGTCTTCGTCGTGGTCACCGTGTTACCGGGCTTTGTTGGCGTCGTTGATGGTGGCTCGGAAGGCTCCCACGGTGGTGGGGTGCCGTAGCTCTTGTCCCACTTCATCACCAGGACGTTTTCGTACTCGTAGCGGATGCCGCGTTCGTCAGGAAGTGGGAGGATGAGCAGCTTCGGGCTGCTCAGGTGGTACTCGTACTTCGTGTCCGGCGCGGACTCCTCCACCAGGTACAGGCCCGGGGTGAGGTTGTCGAACATGACCTCGCCGCGCTGGTTCGTCGCCTTCGTTTCGATGACGTCGAGGCCGCGCGAGCGGGCGTCGTCAAGCGTGGTTTTCTTTGCCACGTTGCGGCCTTGCTCCGAGGTGATGTCGATGCCCCGCACCTTCGACAAGGTGAACTTGGCGCCGGCGATGGCGGGAGGCTTCTGACCGGCCGGGACCTGGTCGTACGGGTTGGTGCCCTGCTTCTTCAGCAGCAACTGGATCGGCTTATTCTTGTCGATGCTCGCCGGATTCAGGTTGGCGTCATTACCGCTGATTGGGCGCACGTCAGCCACCGCGGGCGAAAACGCACCCGCGGCAAGCATCGTGGCTGCACCACACGCTGCCAATAGTTGGGACAAGCGCATTAGGACAGAACCTCCTCGTTCACAGCGCCGGAACGGTCGCTCTTCTTCTTTTCGCGGTACACCCACCAGATCAGCGCCAGCAGGATCAGCAGGGACACCCCGCCGAGGGCCCACATCCACCACTGCAGGGTGGAGGTGGAGTCGTCGAGGACGCTGGCCTCGTCTGGGTCCATGGGCACTCGCTCCGCGTGGACGAGCAACCGGTGCGTATTGATGCCGTACGGCGTACAGGTGATCAGCGTCAGCAGGTCGCGCTCTGGGTCGGCGCGCAGGCTGTCGGTCTCATCCGGCAGGACAACCTCGATGTCGTACACCTTGTACTTCATGCGCTCGCCGAACGTAGAGACGTAGACGGCGTCGCCGACTTTGATGTCGGAAAGGTTGTCGAACAGGGTGGACGTCGTCAAGCCTGTGTGACCCGTGATGACCGAGTGGAACCCCTTGCCACCTGTGGGAAGCGCCGACCCGTACAGGTGACCGAGACCCTTCTGCAGGGTGTCTTCCGCCGTGCCGTGGAAAACGGGCAGGCGTAGGTCAATCGCCGGAATCGCGATCTGCGACATCGCCGACACACCCTCCAGCTGACGCTCGTACTCCTTGTAATCAGCGTTGTCTTCGCTGATGCGGGCGAGCCACGGGTCGAGGATCGGCCCGTCGGTGTGCGCCTCGTTGTACGCCTTCGCGGCTTCGAATGCCGTATTTACTTCTTCGACTGGTGTTTGTTGCAGTTCTTCCTCGTAGAGCTTCGCTATCTGCTCCTGCACCCGGTTGTTCCACTGCGTCGCAATGACCGGGTACATGAGCACCGCAATGCCCACCAGCACCAGGATGACGGGCAGCGCCATACGCCTGAAGAACGATTGCTGCGCCGGCTCCGCCGATGCTTCGCCTTCACCTCTGTTGCCACCGCGTCTTCCTTTCATCCAGAACGCCTTATCGACGTCCCCTTCTTCCAAAACTGGGGCGGGAATTTTAGGCCTTCCCGCCGACCGGCCATCCCCTGCGGGGCTTTCCGCAGGGGGCTCCTACACCACGTACTGATTACGCAGTGCGGGAGTTACGACGTGCCGCGTAGACACCGCCGCCGATGATCGCGAGACCCGCCAGGGCCACGATCAAAATACCCATGCCACCCGTGGCTGGGAGGGTCGGCGTGGTCTTCTTCAGGTTGTCGACCACAGCGCCGTTAGCGATCTCGTTCGAGCCAGCTACGGCCTCGAATGCGGTCTTACCAGCATTGAGCTTGTTAGTCGTTTCCTTCGTCAGCACGATCTCGCGGACTGCTGCCTTACCCTTCGGAGTCTCGTAGCCCTTAGGAGCCTTGGTCTCCTTGATGCAGTAGTTAGCTACAGTCTCAGTCGGCGCAGCGTTATTAACCCAGTCAGTAACGTGAAGACCTGGGAAGGTCAAGTTACCATCCGCGTTGGTAATGCCAGTTTGGATAGCGCCACCGTCGAGGTCGTCCTTGTTGGCATTGCACTTGCCGATCTGGAACTCAGCACCAGCAAGCGGCTGGTTATCCTTACCATCAACTTCTCCACGCTTGTACACGGAGATGTCACCAACGTAGGTCACAACCTTGTCATGCGGCGTCTGCTTCGGCTCATCATCCGTCTTCGTCTTTGGATTATGGAAAATGAAGGTTTGGTTCACCGAGTTCTCGATGCCCTTTGATGTAGTGTCATCTTTCAGCATCGTCGCCTTCACGGTGACGCGGACGATGTCGCCAGGCTGCAGGTCTGCTTCCTTAGGGTTAACCGTGACGCTGAAGGTCTGGTTTGCCCCAGCAGCGATGTTGGAGTTGTTGAGATTCGGATCGAGCTTCTGAATCCCCGTTGGCGTGTACTTGGTGATCGGAGTCGTATCCGCACCACGAACACGCTCAACGCTCACGATAAAGTTCTCATCCCACTGAAGCTCAGCCTTGTTCGAAGCATCCGTGAGGGTGATGTTCTTCAGCTCGCGGCCTTCCGGTGCGGCCGGAACAACGCCGTCCAGGGTGTACTCAACTACGGCATTATCTGCGGGACGTGCACCGAGGAAGCCTGGCTTGCCTTGCTCACCCTGAGCTGCGTCGCTCTTGGTGTTCTTATCCTGATCAACGACGGTCTTACTGACCTTCGCCATCGAGTTCTTCGGGTAAACGTGAACGTCGCGGTTCCAACCGTCACCCTTTGGAGTGGTCATCGGCAGGAAAACGATGAAAGGCTTAGCGGTGACGTAGGTTTCAGTTGCTGGGGACTTCACCTCAGGAGCACTGGTCTCCTTGACGAGGTAAGCGCCTACAGGCATGTTTTCCCAAGCGATTTGACCTTTCGCATTGGTAGTGCCAGTGTACTCTTGGCCTTCCAGACCAAGGGCTGTGGCACCAGCCACATCACGATCATTCGCAAACTTGGCGATTTGGTTGAAAACAGACTGCTGAGTGATATGCCCTTGATCTTCTGAGCAGTGAACTTCACACCTGGCAGCGGCTTCCCAGATGCCCCCTGGTCGGTTTCACCGGTAGCGTTACGAAGCTCGGTCGGGTTCACCATCTTATGGATCGTCAGCTTGGCCGGTGCATCACCAATCGTGCCGGCATCCAGGACATCGGTTGCTACAGCTGGCTCATCATTCATCGTTTGCGCCATCGCGTCCTGCGCCGCGATACCAGCGGAGCCGGCGAAGGTCAGGCCTGCTGCGATTGCGATCGCGGCGGTTTTCTTGAGGGCAATTGCCATTTGGTTTCCTTCCAAAAGAGGTTGCTCAGGGCCCTCAGCGCACTTCAAGAAGTTTAGATTTCTTGCGCACGCGTCAATGGCCCGACTTTGGGAACACATTGAATCTAATCACCCCCCCCCCGCTTTGTCCAGGCGGATTTGAACGAATCTCAAGGTTTCTCAGTCGACATATTCTCCGATTTTCGCTGAGCAAATCGGTTTTATTCGTTGACCATTGCTTATGTAACCAACTGTCCATTATTGCTAGACATTCATGCCTATCTTCTCCGCTAAAACTCTAAGAATTTCCTCATATTTTCCAGGCTGCTGCGGGTACGGTTTCAGGCATGCTCTCTCCGGGGCCTTTTGCTGCCACAATCATTCCGGTCGACCTCTTCCGGTCGACCAACGCTAGTCAGCGCGAAACCGATGCCGAACCACACGCAAATCTGTTCACAAAATTCCGAGTCAGCTCGGAGCGACACATCCCACCCCGAAACCCGAACAACCCCGAACACAAAAATCCCGGGCCGCCCCACCACGAAAGCGGGGCACCCGGGAGAAAGCCAGTCAGAAACTAGCGTTTTACATCATGCCTGCCATGGCGTCTGGGTCCATGCCACCGGCGGCGCCGGCTGGCTCAGGCTTGTCGGCAACGACGGCCTCGGTGGTCAGGAACAGGGCCGCGATGGAGGCAGCGTTCTGCAGTGCGGAGCGCGTCACCTTGGCCGGGTCGTTGATGCCGGCTTCCATCATGTCCACGTACTCGCCGTTGGAGGCGTTCAGGCCCTGGCCGTCAGGCAGGTTGGCTACCTTGTCGGCGACAACGCCTGGCTCCAGGCCCGCGTTCAGAGCGATCTGCTTCAGTGGTGCGGAGAGCGCCTCGCGGACGATCTTGACGCCGGTAGCTTCGTCGCCTTCGAACCCGAGGTCGTCGACAAGCTCGCGGGAGGCCTGCAGGAGGGCGACGCCACCGCCGGCGACGATGCCTTCCTCGACGGCTGCCTTCGCGTTGCGGACGGCGTCCTCGATGCGCAGCTTCTGCTCCTTGAGCTCAACCTCGGTGGCTGCGCCAACCTTGATGACTGCGACGCCGCCGGCCAGCTTGGCCAGGCGCTCCTGCAGCTTCTCGCGGTCGTAGTCGGAGTCGGAGTGCTCGATTTCGGCGCGGATCTGCTTGACGCGGCCGTCGATCTGGGCCTGGTCGCCGGCGCCCTGGACGATGGTGGTTTCGTCCTTGGTCACGACAACCTTGCGTGCCTGGCCGAGCAGCTCAGGGGTGGCGGTCTCCAGGGAGAGGCCGACCTCTTCGGAGATGACCTGGCCGCCGGTGAGGATGGCGAGGTCCTGCAGCATGGCCTTGCGGCGGTCGCCGAAGCCCGGTGCCTTGACGGCGACGGACTTGAAGGTGCCGCGGATCTTGTTCACGACGAGGGTGGAGAGAGCTTCGCCCTCGACGTCCTCGGCGATGATGAGCAGTGGCTTGCCGGACTGCATGACCTGCTCCAGCAGCGGAACGAGGTCCTTGACGTTGGAGATCTTGGAGGAGACCAGCAGGATGTATGGGTCTTCCAGGACGGCTTCGCCGCGCTCCATGTCGGTGGCGAAGTATGCGGAGATGAAGCCCTTGTCGAAGCGCATGCCTTCGGTGACTTCGAGGTCAACGCCGAAGGTGTTGGACTCCTCAACGGTGATGACGGATTCCTTGTTTACCGCACCGTTGCCGACGGCGTACATCGCCTCAGCGATCTTCTTGCCAATCTCCGGGTCGGATGCCGAAATGCCAGCCGTGGAGGCGATCTCCTCCTGGGTCTCTACTTCCTTCGCGTTGTCTAGCAGGTACTTGGAGACCTTCTCGGTGGCTGCCTGGATGCCACGCTTAATGCCCATTGGGTTGGAGCCAGCTGCGACGTTGCGCAGACCCTCGCGGACCAGCGCCTGTGCCAGGACCGTTGCGGTGGTGGTGCCGTCGCCGGCGACGTCGTCAGTCTTCTTGGCTACTTCCTTGACCAGCTCGGCGCCGATCTTCTCGTATGGGTCCTCGAGGTCAATCTCGCGGGCGATGGTGACGCCGTCGTTGGTAATGGTCGGTGCGCCCCAGGACTTCTCCAGGACGACGTTGCGTCCCTTCGGCCCAAGGGTGACCTTGACGGCGTCGGCTAGTGTGTTCAGGCCGTTTTCTAGGCTGCGGCGTGCTTCCTCGTCGAATGCGATCATCTTAGCCATGTAAGTTTTCTCCTTGTATTCGTCGTAAAATGCAGGCGCCCGCGACGGCACGGTTGACGCGCGGCCAACCTCACCCACGTTAGCACTCAATTGCCTCGAGTGCTAAGACACAGTTTTAGCACTCTCGCCCGCCGAGTGCAAGGAACCGTCTTCGGCCACCGAGCTGACCTTGGAGCGCGTCTTCGAGTACACGAACCACACCAACACAACGAACAGGGCCGTACTGAACCACGGCGTCCAGGACTGCTCCGTGAACACCTCCAGCGGGCTCTCCCCTGCCGCGCCCGCGATGAGCGCCGCGTTGAGCACGCCGAACAGGGACTCGCCAACGATCATGCCCGTGGCCACCAGCGTGCCCATACGGCGCGCGAAGTCCGGGTGGCGCTGCACCTGCGCCCAACGGTTATAGATGTATCCGACCAGCCCGCCGATCGGCACGATCACCGTGACCGACACCGGCAGGTACATACCCATGCCCACAGCCAGCGGCGGCAAGCTGTACTTGCCCGTGGTGCGGGTGAGGGTCTCGTCGATAATGATGAGCGCAACGCCGATGCCCGCACCCAGCAGAATCAGGCCCCAGTCCAGCGAGCTGTTGAAAATGCCGTTCGCCACCGAGGACATCAGGGCCGCCTGCGGTGCCGCGAGCGCGTCCGGGCCTGCGCCCTCCATGCCTTGGAAGCCGAAGCCGGTGAGCATCACCTGCAGGATCGGCGGGATGACCACCGAGCCGAACAGCACACCAATAATCAGTGCCACCTGCTGCTTCCACGGCGTCGCCCCCACGAGCTGACCCGTCTTGAGGTCCTGCAGGTTATCGTTCGAAATCGTGGCGATGCCGAACACAATCGCCGCCGTAAACAGCGTGTACGCCACCAGCGAGGCCGCATTCGCGTCCGTGCCCGCCATGAACGCGCCAATCAGCAGCGCGCACGACAGCACCGCGATGATGCCGATCGAGGAAATTGGGGAGTTCGACGCCCCAATCAGCCCCGCCATGTAGCCACACACCGACGCCACAATCAGGCCGATGACCAGGATGAACAGCACCGAGATCATGGTGAGCGACAGCGCGTGCTCGTGGATGTCGGTGCCACGGACGAAGTTCCACAGCAGCATGCCAATCGGCAGCATCGACGCCACAATCACTCCCGCCACGATCGGGAACGGGATGTCCCGCTCCGTCACATCGACGGCCACGCCGTCATGTCTCTTTTTCGACGACGCCAACGACGACGCAATACCCGTGGCAATCGGCTTCGCGATCTTGATCAGCGTCCACAGCGCCGCCACCGCCATCGTGCCCACACCGATAAAGCGGATCTCGTCCGCGAACGTCGTGGAAACCACCTCGGCCAGCTCCAGGCCTGCTCCCATGTTGTCCGCCGACTTCATCGGCAGGAGGATCGCAAAGGAAATGACGACGCCAACCAGCATCGCAATACCCACCGGCAGGCCCACCAGGTGGCCCACGCCCAGCAGCGCCAGGGACAGCGAACCGCCCATCATCGTGCCGCCGCCACCAACGCGGAAGAACCCGGCAACCTCGCTGGCCACCGCCTTCATCGCCGCCAACAGCGAGTAGAACGCCGACGCAACCGCACCAAGAATAATCACGCGCAGGCCCTCAGAGTTCTCCGCGTGATCGCGCTCCGAACCACCATTATCCCCGTCGCCAACGCGCAGCACCTCCGCCGCCGCGACACCCTCCGGGTACGGCAGGTCAGACCCGGTCACCAGCGCGCGACGCAACGGAATCGAATACATCACGCCCAACGTGCCACCCAGGGCACACACCAGGGCTGTCGTCCAAAAGGGGAAACCCTGCCAGTAGCCGACCATCACCAAGCCCGGAAGGACGAAAATAATCGCCGAAAGCGTACCCGCCGCCGACGCAATCGTCTGCACAATGTTGTTCTCACGCACATTGTGCCCAGCAAACTTCCGCAGCACCGCCATGGAAATCACCGCCGCCGGAATGGACGTGGCAAAAGTCAACCCGACCTTCAACCCCAAATACACATTCGCAGCAGTAAACACCAAGGTGATCAAACCACCAATGATGATCCCGCGCAGCGTCAACTCACGCATCGTCGAGGCCATTGCAAGACCTTTCAATATATAGGCATAAAAACGAACGGAAAGGATTGTACTCCTCCGGTTGGTGGTACTTTCGACCACATGACACAAACAGCTTTTACCCCAAACCGCGACCGAATTTTCGACGACCTCTCCGCCCTCGTAGGCTTCAACTCCCCACACTCCACGCCTGAGCTCGCCGACCAGCACGAAGCCGCCTGCGCCTGGACGGTTTCCGCACTCGAGGCCCTCGGGCTGGACGTGACCCGCCACGCGACCGTCGATAATGCTGACACCATCATCGCTACCAAAGCCCCAGTCGGCGACGCCCCCACCGTGCTGCTCTACTCCCACTACGACGTCGTGCCTGCCAACAACCCCGACGCCTGGACCAGCGACCCCTTCACCCTCACCGAGCGCGACGGTCGCTGGTACGGCCGCGGCGCCGCCGACTGCAAAGGCAACCTCGCCATGCACCTCGAAGCACTGCGCCTCATCCAGGCCAACGGCGGCACCGACCTCGGCATCAAGGTCGTCGTCGAGGGCTCCGAGGAGCTCGGCGGCGACGACGGCCTCGGCAAACTTATCGACGCCCACCCCGACCTCTTCCGCGCCGACGCCATCATGATCGCCGACTCGGGCAACGCCGCCGTCGGCGTCCCAACGCTCACCACCTCCCTGCGCGGCGGCGCCCAGATCAACGTGACCGTCGAAACGCTGCAGGGCGCCATCCACTCCGGCTCCTTCGGCGGCGCAGCCCCCGACGCCGCCCACGCCCTGGTCCGCATCACCGACTCCCTCTTCGACGAAACCGGCCGCACCAGCATCGACGGCGTCGACTGCACCGCCACCTGGAACGGCCAGCCCTACCCCGCCGACACCTTCGCCACCGACGCCGGCGTCCTCGACGGCGTCGCCCTCAACGGCACCCCCGACGACAACCCCGCCGACATGGTCTGGGCCCGCCCCGCCATCACCATGATCGGCTTCACTTCCACCCCCGTCGCCGACGCCGTCAACGCCGTCAACCACCGAGCCGAAGCCCAATACAACCTGCGTGTCCCCGCCGGCACCGACGCCGCCGCCATCGCCAACGCCGTCAAGGAACACATCCACGCCCACACCCCCAACGGCGCCCACGTCACCGTGGAAATCTCCGGCGTCAACGAACCATTCGCCACCGACCCCAACCACCCGGCCATCGCCCTGTTCGGCGACTGCCTCCAAACCGCCTACGACGGCGCCGACCTCGCCCTCATCGGCTCCGGCGGCTCCATCCCACTCACCATCACGCTGCAGAACCACTTCCCCGACGCCGCCATCGCCCTCTACGGCGTCGAGGAACCGCAGTGCGGCATCCACGGCGTCGACGAATCCGTCGACCCCACCGAAATCGAACGCATCGCCGTCGCCGAAGCGCTCTTCCTGCAGCAGTACGGGAAGTAGCCGGGTTTCGGCCGGGTTTCGGCTGGGTTTCGGCTTGTTTTTGCTGGCTGGGGCGCTGCCGAAACCCAAATGGGAGTAAAAGGAATGTAGTAATCCCCGTTTCGCACGTTTTTTCGAGGATTACTACAATCCACCTACTACACTTTGCAGATTTGGGGGTTCTTCGTATGTATATTCCCTGGCTGATCCTCCCCCGTTTTCCGCCTCCAAGGTTAAAAGCGTGCGATTAGAAGCGTGCGATGCAGGTCCGCATTCTCGCTGGCCTGGCGTGATTTTTGGCGACCAGCGTCGCACTCCTTTAACGCCTCGACACGAACAGGAATCACGTGAAAGCCACGGCGCGCGAACCCGCCACCCCGGAAAAGTTCCCCGGCCCAGCGTGAACCCGGGACCTTTCTTTGTGGACAGCCGTCGCGACCTGCAGAAACGCAACCGTTGGTCGACCGGAACCAGTCCGAAACGCAAAATGGTTCCCGGACGCGGGAACTTTTTCAAAGAGGGCACAGGCGCGGGGCGCGGGCACAGGAGGGGCCAGCCAGCGGCGGGGCGGCCCGGGCGAAAGCCGTTCGCAAAATGTCGGAGCTGTGAGTACAGTGAGATTTTGTTGGTCGCGCCACTGATCATGACGCGCCTTGTTTCTAGTTTCGACGGTGCATGGTGGGCAGCTGCGTTGCTGTGGCGCGCCGAAGCTGAAGAAGCTAAGGAAGCTGAACAAGGAGGCCCGGGTTGTGTTGACGCTACTTGTCGCGCTGTTCGTCGCGACGTCGGCGGCGCCGTTGTTGATCCGTACGATCGGTAGATCGGCGTTTGCGCTGGTGGCGTTGGTGCCGCTGGGCGGGTTCGCGTGGATGGTGTACCTGTTCGCAAAGGGTGTCTTTGTGGATGGCGGGGAGATCGTTTCGCGGATTCCGTGGATGCCGTCGGCGGAGTTGAACCTGGATTTCAGGTTGGACGCCCTGGCGGGCTTGTTCAGTTTGATTATTTTGGGCGTCGGCTCCTTGGTGTTGCTGTACTGCTGGGGCTATTTCGATTCGAATCCGCGCAGGTTGGCCAAGTTTGGCGGGGAGCTGACCATGTTCGCCTCCGTGATGTACGGGTTGGTGATTTCGGACAGTTTCTTGCTGATGTACGTGTTTTGGGAGTTGACGTCGATACTCTCGTACATGCTGGTCAGCTACTACGGTGAGCGGGCGTCGTCGCGAAGGGCGGCGATTCAGGCGCTGATGATTACGACGTTCGGCGGGCTGGCGATGCTCGTCGGCATTAACCTGCTGGGCTACAAGACGGGGATTTGGCGCCTCAGCGAGGTGTCGCAGTTTGCGAATATTGAGAATACGCCTGCGATTTCGACGGCGATTGTGCTGATTATGTTGGGGGCGATGACGAAGTCGGCGCAGGCCCCGTGGCATATTTGGTTGCCGGGGGCGATGGCGGCGCCGACGCCGGTGTCGGCGTATTTGCACTCGGCGGCGATGGTGAAGGCCGGGATTTACCTGGTGGCGCGCCTGGCGCCGGATTTGGCGGTGGTGAGTACCTGGCACCTGGTGGTGCTTTCGACCGGCGTGTTCACCATGATCCTGGGTGGCTGGCTGGCGCTGAAGCAGCGTGACCTGAAGCTGATCCTGGCGTACGGCACGGTGTCTCAGCTGGGCTTTATCACGACGGTGATCGGTATTGGGTCGCGTGAGGCGACGATGGCTGGCCTGGCAATTACGTTCGGGCACTCGATGTTCAAGGCGACGCTGTTCATGATCGTGGGCGCGATTGACCACTCGACGGGCACCCGCGACATCCACGAGCTGTCGGGGTTGGCGAAGCGGGAGCCGTTTGTGGCGTTTTTGGCGGCGGTGTCGGCGGCGTCGATGGCGGGTATTCCGCCGTTCTTCGGCTTTGTGGCGAAGGAGTCGGCGCTGGAGGCGGTCCTGAACGAGGAGATGCTGCACGGCATGCCGGGTTACATGACGCTGGTGGCGATCGTCGCTGGTTCCATCCTGACGATGGCCTACTCGCTGTACTTCTGGTGGTCCGCCTTTGCGACGAAGCCAGCACACAACAACGGCGAGTCGAAGGCGGTGCGCGAGATGCACCCGATCGGCCCGACCTTGTGGATTTCGCCGGCGGTGCTGACCACGTTGACGGTGGTGTGCGGTATCTTCCCGGTGCTGCTGTCGACGGCGTTCAACGAGTACCTGGATGTGCGCTTCCCCGGCGGCGAGCAGGAGGAGTTGGCGCTGTGGCACGGGATTACGATCCCGCTGGTGCTGACGGCCGTGATTGTGCTGGGTGGCGTCGTCATGTTCTGGCAGCGTGCGTTGCTGAAACCGCTGCAGACGGGCAAGCCTGCGCTCGGCAATGGTGACGCGTTGTGGGACGCGCTGCTCACGCAGCTGCGGACTGCGTCGCTGCGGTTGACGGCGTCGACGCAGCGCGGTTCCCTGGTGATCAACCTGGGCGTGATTTTCGCGGTGTTGGCCGTGGTGCCGCTGGCGGCGCTGGTGCTGGGCCGCTCGAACGATATTCGGATGATGTTGTGGGATTCGCCGTGGCAGGGCCTGGTGGTGTTCATCATGGTCTGCATGGCTGTCTTTGCGACGGTCCAACGCAACCGCCTATCCGCCGTGGTGATGGTGGGGCTGACCGGCTACGGCATGGCGACGATCTTTGCCCTGCACGGCGCGCCGGATCTGGCGCTGACGCAGGCGCTCGTGGAGACCATCGTGATGGTGGTGTTCATGCTGATCCTTCGCAAGATGCCGACGGAGGTCGAGCCCCGCAGCGACGACAACCGGGCCCGTGCCTGGCTGTCGATCCTGACTGGCGTGTCGGTTGTGGTGATCGCCATGTTTGCGATGAGCGCGCGCACCGCCGACCCGATCTCGGTGTTCATGCCGGAGCTGGCGCACGACATCGGCCACGGCCGCAACACGGTGAACGTGCTGCTCGTGGACCTGCGCGCCGCCGATACATTCGGCGAGATCACTGTGCTGGTGATCGCGGCGACGGGCGTGGCCAGCCTGATCTTCGGCACCGGCAAGTTTGGGCGCTCCTCGAGGCGCCCGACGCTGTCCACCACCAAGCCGCGCTGGCTGGCCAGCGGCGTGGATTCGGAGACGGCGCAGAACCGTTCGCTGATGGTGGACGTGGCAACACGGATCCTGTTCCCGTCGATGATTCTGCTGTCCCTGTACTTCTTCTTCGGCGGCCACAACGCGCCCGGCGGCGGCTTCGCCGGCGGCCTGGTGGCGGCGCTGGCGTTCACGCTGCGCTACCTCGCGGGCGGGCGCCAGGAAATCGAGGAGGCCCTGCCTGTGGACCCGGCGAAGCTGCTGGGCACCGGCATGCTGTTCTCCTTCGCCGCGGCGGTGACCCCGATGTTCTTCGGCAACCCGCCACTCACGTCCGGCTACACCACGGTCACGCTGCCGCTTATCGGCTCGTTTGACGTCACCTCGGCGCTCGTGTTCGACGCCGGTGTGTACCTCATCGTGGTCGGCCTGACCCTGCACATCCTGACCTCCATGGGCGGCTACCTCGACCAAGAGGAAGACAACCGCAAGCAGTACGCTCGCCAGCGCGCTCGTGAGCTGCAGGAGAAGAATAAACGACGCCGCGAAGCGCAGGCAACGAAGCGGTTGGCGCGAAAGAGGCGTCGAGAAGCGGTCACTGGTGACGGTGACGCGACGGCAGGGCGGGGCCGGGCGTCGACAATTGGGGCGCCGGTGCACACCACCGCGCGTGGCCGCGAAAGGAGCGAGTAATGGAAGCGAACCTGTTCCTGCTCATCGGGTCGGGTGTGCTCGTGGCCACCGGCGTGTACCTGATGCTCGATAGGGCACTGACCCGCATGATCATGGGCGTGCTGCTGCTCGGCAACGGCGCGAACCTGCTGCTGCTGCAATCCGGCGGGCAGGCTGCTCCGCCGATCATTGGGCGCATGTCTACCTTGTTCGGCGAGCGCACCGCCGACCCGCTCGCGCAGGCGATGATCCTCACCGCGATTGTCATTTCGATGGCGATGGTCGCGTTCATGCTGGCCCTGGCCTACCGCCAGTACCGCTACCGCACCGACGACATCATCGAGCGCGACGAGGAAGACCGCGCGATCGCCGCCCGTCCGAAGACCCCGGCGGCGGCCCCCGACCACGACGCCTCCGACGACCCAGAGACCGGACGCATGAGCTCCGAGGGCGACGCCTTCGGCCCACGCTCCTTTGAAGACCCCGTCAAGGAGGCCGACGATGACGAATAACCTGTTCGAGTTCGCCCACTGGGCGCTGCCCGCCATGCCGATCCTCACTGTCATGCCGCTGCTGTTGCCAGCGCTGGCAGCGGCGCTGATCCTGGTCACCGGGCGCGCCGTCACCCTGCAGCGCACCATCGCGCTGACGACTCTGTTCGCGCTGGCCGTCATCTCGGGTGCGATGATCATCATCGCAGACGTCCACGGCATCCAGACCGTCCAGATGGGCGGCTGGGAAGCACCCATCGGCATCACGTTGGTGGCGGACCGCCTGTCCACCATCATGGTGTTCGTCTCCTCCATCGTGCTGTTCGCCGTCATGTGGTACGGCATCTCCCAAGGGCTTCGCGACGGCGACGAGGACGACCCAGTCGCCGTCTTCCTCCCCGTCTACATGCTGCTGTGCATGGGCGTGAACCTGTCCTTCCTCGCCGGCGACCTGTTCAACCTGTACGTCGGCTTCGAGGTCTTCCTCGTGGCCTCGTACGTGCTGCTCACTCTCGGCGCCTCGCCGGGGCGCGTGCGCGCCGGCATCGGCTACGTGATGGTCTCCATGGCGTCCTCGATGGTGTTCCTGTTCGCGCTCGCGCTGATCTACTCCTCCACCGGCACGGTGAGCATGGCGCAGGTCGGCCAGCGCATGGCCGAGGTCCCGGACGGCACGCGCGCCGCGATCTTCGCCACGCTGCTCGTCGCATTCGGCATCAAAGCGGCCGTCTTCCCGCTCGACGCCTGGCTCCCCGACTCCTACCCCACCGCCGCCTCCCTGGTCACCGCGGTGTTCGCCGGGTTGCTCACCAAGGTGGGCGTCTACGCCATCATTCGCGTCCGCACCACCATATTTATCGACGGCTCCCTCGACACCCTCCTGATGTGGGTCGCACTACTGACCATGGTCATCGGAGTGATGGGAGCACTCGCGCAGAACGACATCAAGCGTCTCCTCTCCTTCACTCTGGTCAGCCACATCGGCTACATGATCTTCGGCATCGCACTCGGCACCGTCGCCGGCCTGTCCGGCGCGATCTTCTACGCCGTCCACCACATCCTGGTGCAGACCTCGCTCTTCCTGGTCGTCGGCCTCATCGAGCGCCAGGCCGGGTCTGCGCAGCTGCGCCGCCTCGGCTCCCTGCTCTACACCGCGCCACTCATCGCGCTGCTCTACTTCATCCCGGCGCTCAACCTGGGCGGCATCCCGCCGTTCTCCGGGTTCCTCGGCAAGATCATGCTCATCCAGGCCGGTGCCGCCGAAGGCTCCTGGCTCGCCTGGGTGCTCATCGCAGGGGCCGTCGTCACCTCCTTATTGACGCTCTACGCCATGATCCTCGTCTGGTCCAAGGGCTTCCTCCGCGACCGCGCCGACGCCCCCGAATCCGTCGCCATGGCGCGGCCCTCATCGCTTACCGAGCGCCACGACACCATCGCCGTCGACGACCGCGCCGACGTCGGCCGCATCCCCGTCGGTATGCTGCTGTCCACCGCGCTCCTCGTAGCGACCTCCGTGGCCATCACGTTCCTCGCCGGCCCAATCTCCGCCATTACCGACCGCGCCGCCGAATCCGCCAGCGACCAACGCATCTACCAACACGCCGTCCTCTCCGGCGACCCCACCAACCCGACCCGGGACCTCGACGCCTTCCGCCAACCCACCGACTCCGGCGGCGGCAAAGACGCGCTCGCCCGCAAATCAGCGCGCTCCGCTGACGGAGAGGACGTCGTCACGACAGAACGAGTCCCCCTCCCCGCCAGCGCAACCGCCGAACCGACAGGAGCACACCGATGAACCACCTCCTCACCGGCATCCGAAACCGCTTCCGCGGCGCCTTCGTCCTCTGGCTCGCATTCATGTGGGTCCTCATGCAAGGCGACCTCACCTGGGGCAACGTCGCCGCCGGGCTGGCGCTCGGCGTCCTGATCGTGCTCGTGCTGCCGCTGCCGAACATCCCCCGTAGCGGCAACAAAATCCACTGGGGCAAACTGCTGCTGTTCGTACTGCAGTGGTTCGCCGACCTCATCGTCGCCTCCGCCAAAGTCTCCTGGCTCGCGCTGCGGCCCGCCGCCCCGCCCAAAAACGCCATCCTTCGCGTACCGATGCGCGTCTCCGACGACCTGGTCCTCTACCTCGCCACCTGCGCCTACAACCTGCAGCCCGGCGGCAGCGTCTCCGACATCGACATCGCCAACCGCGAATGGACCATCCACGTCCTCCACGCCGACAACCAAACCGACATCGACCGCGAAATCGCCAACGTGGCAAAACTCGAGCGCCAAATGATCGACATCTTCGAAAGCAGGCGATAACCCATGAACCCCCAGGTATACAACGCATTCCTCATCGCCGCCGGCATCTTCCTCGCCATCGGCTTCCTCGTCCTCGCCTGGCGAGTCATCGTCGGCCCCGACTCCATGGACCGCGTCCTCGGCAACGACGCCATCACCGCATCACTCCAATGCGTCCTCGCCCTCTACATCTGCTGGACGCTCGACACCACCGTCGTCAACGTCATGATGGTGATCGCGCTCCTCGGTTTCATCGCCTCCCTGTCCGTCGCCCGCTTCCGCAAACGCGACAATTCCTAGGAAGGACCCACCAATGACACTCGCATTCTTCCTCGACGCCGCCTCCCTCGTCTTCATCCTCCCCGGCGCATTCATGGTGTTCTCCGCCGCCATCGGCACCGCGCGCTTCCAGTCCACTATGGCGCGCATCCACGCCATCACGAAGCCCCAAACCACGGGGCTGGTCCTCATGATCATCGGCACGATTATTCGACTCTCGAATGGGCAGGCCGGAGGGGCCGCCGGCACCCACGAACTTCACGACATCGGCGTCATCCTCATCCTGCTCATCTTCGCCCTGATGACCAACCCCGTCACCGCGCAGCGCCTCGGCCGCGTCGCCCGACGCGAAGGCCTCTACGGCAACCCCGACACCCTCAGCCGCAACGACCGACCCGCCGCCTACCACCCCAAGCGCGTCGACCCCACCAAGAAGTAGGTTTTTGCGCTCCCGCGCGAGTCGCGCGCACCACATTCCTGGATTTCAGGAGGCCGCCTGGGCGTTTCCGCAGGTCGCACATTCGCCGCAATGGAATTTGGTGCGCTGTCTGGCCTGCCAGTGCCAAAGGACGCAACGCGCTTTTCACGACCTGGGCTTTTGCCTCCTCCCGCAACAAGAAGTGCGTCCTTTGGCACTGCTACATGAGGACAAGCACCAAATTCCTGTATTCAGGTTGGGCGCGCACACAAAAGCCCAGGTCGCGCGCACCCCACGTGGGAATTTGGTGCGCAGCAGCTAGGAAGGACCTACTCCCAAGTCATCTCCTGCATCTCGGCGCAGGTCGCGGCGACGACGTCGTGCCAGGAGCCGGTCATCTCATAGATGCGGCGTTGCCGCTGGTAGCCGGCGCCGCGTTGCATGATCTCCAGCACCAGGTTCAGCTCGCGCGTGCACCCAAGCTGCGCAGCCACAGGCTGCAGGGTGTCCACCAACGTAACGAGTTCGTCGCGGAGCCAGCGTTCGTCGGTGTCGCGGCTGGTGATTACTAGGGCGTCGAGGCCGTAGCGGGCCCCGCGCCACTTGTTTTCGGCGACATGCCAGGGCTGGAGCGTGGGGAGGGCTTCGCCGGCGTCGAGAAGCTGGTCGTAGTAGACGACCAAGCAGTGCGTGAGCGCGACGACTGCGGCGAGTTCGCGCAGGTTGGAGGTGGCGTCGCTGATGCGGACTTCGATGGTGCCCCACTTGGCGGCGGGGCGGACGTCGAAGTGCATGGAGCCGGTGTGGTTGATCACGCCGGAGGTGCGCTGGTCGTCCATGAATTGGACCCATTCGGCCCAGCTCTGGAACTGATACGGCATCCCGGCGGTGGGAAGCTGCTGGTAGAGCATGGTGCGGTTGGAGGCGTACCCGGTGTCCAGCCCGTCCCAGCCCGGGCTGGATGCGGAGATGGCGAGCAGGTGCGGGTAGTGCGTCATCACCGCGTTGATGATTGGCCAGACGCGGTCTTCGTGACTGATGCCGACGTGGCAGTGAATACCCCACAGCAGCATTTGCTGGCCCCAGTACTGAGTACGGTTGATCATTTCCTTGTAGGAAATTTTGGGGCTGAGGGCTTGCTCGCGGAAGTCGGAAAATGGGTGGCCGCCGCTGGCCCACAGGTCGAGGTCGCGGGCGTCAGCTTCAGCGCGCACGACGGCCAAGTTCTCCGCCAGCTTGTCGACGGCCTCTTTCGTGTTCTTACATACCGGCGTCACCAGCTCGACCGTGTTCTGGAGGAACTCCCGCTCGAGGTGCACGTTGGGGTTGGTGGCGGAGATGGCGTCGATAATTTCGGGGGCGCGGGGTACCAGGTCCCGCGTCTCCTTATCGACAACACAGATCTCCCACTCCACTCCCAGTGTCGGCTCGGGGGAACGGGCGAACTCGCGGTATGGATCCATAAGTAGCCAGTCTAAACGCTGCGCTGGGCCCGCGCGGGGTTTTATTCTCCCGCAAGGACGACAGTGATCGCCTCCGGCTTCTCGACGGCCTCCCGCGGCAAACTCGTATTCGCCGGCACATCCGTCGTCGCCCGAGGCGTACCACCGATCCGCTGCGCGAGCTCCGCCGCAACCGCGTCAGCACCCGGAGTGTTCGGGTTAAAGAACACGAAGGTTTGCGGGAACGCGCCGTAGGTCTGCTCCGGCATGTTCATCGCGGCGGCGTCATTGGAACGGTTCGCCACGTTGTACTGGGCGGCGAGGTCACCGGCGGTCCGGTTCGCCAGATCCGGGATGCCGGAGTTGTTGTAGACGTACACCTGCGCCTGCTCCCGGGCCAGGCCGGCGGGGGCTGGCGCTGGCTGTTCCTGCTCGGCTGGCTTTTCGGCCGGGGCTGGCTGCTGCTCGGTGGGCTGGGTTCCTTCCGGCTTGGCCTGTTCGGATGGGCTCGCCGGCGCCGAGATCGCGGTTGTTGCCTGGGTAGCTTGGGTTGCTTGGGCGGTCGTGGCTTCGGTGGTGCCCGGCGCGGCCGCGTCCTGGTTTCCGTCGCCCTTGTTCATGGCGTAAATGCCCCACAGCAACAGAAGGGCTGCGACGGCCAGCAGGATCATCGCGACGCCCCGCTTCGGGAACGCCGCCGCCGGCGCCGCTTCGTAGTTTTGGTCGTAGTCGTCCTCTTCGGGCTCTTCGGCGCGGCGGTGGGCGCCCTGGTACTCGTTCTCAGGATTCACATTAGTCACATGCGCCACTCTAAACGTTTTTGCAGACGTTTACATCTTCCCACGCGCACCACGTGCTTGGTTTCGCCAACCGCCAGTACATTCCGGTCGAGGTGTTCAAGGAGTGCGATGCTGGTCGTCGGAAATCGGCCGGGCTGGGTGAAAATGCGCGACCTGCATCGCACGCTTCTAAGCGCACGCTACGAGCAGTTTGGGGCGAGGAGCGGCCAGGTGTGCACCAAGTTCCTGTAGGGACAGACGACGCGAGCTGGGGAAACGCGAAATGGATCCCTGAACCGATCACCGGTCGCGGAGGCGCTGCAGGCGGCGCACGAGTTGGGGGAATTCGGAGAGGGCGGAGGGGTCGTCGAGAAGGAGGTTGAGTTTTTGGTAGTAGCGAACCGGTGTAAGCCCGAGCTGCGTGGTGATGGCTTCCTCTTTGGCGCCGATGGCGCGCGGGGCGTGGGCCTCGAAGGTGAGGATGGCGCGGTCCGAATCTGAAAGCTGCTCAGGCATGCCTATTATGGTAGCCATGACCATTCGACCGATCGTTATTTATGGCGACCCTGTCCTGCACAACCCGACGAAGCCGGTGGAGCAACCAGTCGAGGAGCTGCAGGAACTCATTGCGGACATGCACGAAACGATGGACGCCGCCAACGGCGTGGGCCTGGCCGCGAACCAGATTGGTGTGCCGCTGCGCCTGTTCGTGTACCACTGCCCTGACGGCGACACGATGCGCCGCGGCACCGTGATCAACCCGGTGCTGGAGACAAGCGAGATCCCGAAGACCATGCCGCGCGACGACGGCGAGGACGACGAAGGCTGCCTGTCCGTCCCGGGCGAGGGCTTCCCCACCGGCCGTGCGGACTGGGCCAAGGTCACGGGCCTGGACGAGAACGGTAACGAGATTGAAATTGAGGGCACTGGGTTCTTCGCGCGGTGTCTGCAGCATGAGGTCGGCCACCTGGATGGCTTCGTGTACACGGACGTGCTGACCGGCCGCTACAAGCGGGAGGCGAAGCGCGCGATTAAGGCGAACGGGTGGACGGAGCCGGGCAACACGTGGCTGCCGGGCACGGACGAAGACCCGTTCGGACACTAAAGGCACTATAGCCAAGATGTTCCGCCAAGAAGCGCCCGCTGTCGGGGGCAGGGTGACGGTTCGCTACCGCACGGAGTCCGGGGTCAATGAGGCGATCGGGGAGGTCGTGGGGTTGGACCCGCTGCGGGTGCGCCGCCGCGATGGGCGCGAGGTGACAATCACGGAACCGGTGGCGGTGCGTTCGCTGGCGCCGAAGACGGTTCGGAATTCGGAGATTCGTCGAAAAGAGGTGGAGCTCGCGGAGGCGAACCCGGCACCGGTGCAGGAGTGGGTCGAGGGGTGGCTGGCCCGCGCGGGCGCCGCGAACCCGCAGGATAATACGGCAGTGCCGTTGGGCCCGTCGGCGGCACTCGCACCGCTGCCACTCACCGAGCTCAAAGATTTTTACGACGCCCACTCCCTCCCAGTGCGCCTGTTGGTGCCGGAGCGCATCGGCAAGGCGGCGGAGAAGCACGCGGCGCGACACCCGGAGCTGTGGGAGGTCGGCCCGGAGGAGATCGTGGGCGATGACCATCATCGGCGGCGTGTCCTGCGTCTGCGCTAGGATATTGGCATGCGCATCGCCACTTGGAACGTGAACTCTGTACGTACGCGGGCGGAGAGGATCGCCGCTTTCCTCGACCGCAACGACGTCGACGTGTTGGCCATGCAAGAAACGAAGACGAAGGACGCCACGTTCCCCTACTCCACGTTCGAGGCGGCGGGCTACGAGGTCGCGCATGTGGGCTACAACCAGTGGAATGGTGTGGCTATCGCGTCGCGGGTGGGGCTGGAGAACGTGCGGACACACTTTGAGCGCCAACCGGCGTTCGCGAAGAAGGGCGATCCGGTTGTGGAGGCCCGGGCGGTCGGGGCGAGCTGTGGGGGCGTCGATATATGGAGCTTGTACGTGCCGAATGGCCGTGAGATCGGCGACCCGCACTACGACTACAAGCTCGAGTTCCTCTACTCCCTGCGCGAGACCGTGGACCCGCAAGCGTTGCAGCTGTTCACGGGCGATTTCAACATTGCGCCGCGCGACGAGGACGTGTGGGACATCGCCTGGTTTGAGGGCAAGACACACGTCACGGAGCCGGAGCGCGCCGCGTTCCAGATGCTGCTGGAGTCCGGCTTGGAGGAGATCCGCCACGCGGACCCCTACTCGTTCTGGGACTACAAGTCCATGCGCTTCCCCAAGAACGAAGGCATGCTCATTGACTTCCACTTAGCGACGCCCCCGCTCGCCCGCCGCCTGCAACAGGCTCGGGTGGACGTGGCGGAGCGCGACGGCAAGGGCGCATCGGATCACGCGCCCGTCATCGCTGATTACGACACCGCCGACCTCGCACTCGACCAGGTGCGGTAGCCATGTTGTCTCTGTTCAGTGGCCTCTCCCTGTGGCAGCTCATCGCCATGGGCATCGACTACGCCATCAAGTTCGTCATGATTGGCGTGGTGCCGTCGAACCGCAAGCCGTCGAGCGCGAACGCTTGGCTGCTACTCATTCTGCTGCTCCCGTTCGTGGGCCTGCCGCTGTACCTGCTGATGGGGTCCAAGTACGTCTCGCAGCGGCGCCACCGCATCCAGAAGGAAGCGAACGCCGTCCTCAACGACGTCTACTCCGACATCCCCGACATTCCCGCCGGTCAGCAGGCGAACCCAGAAGTGACCTCGATGATCACGCTGAACCGCACCCTGACCGGCTTCCCCGCCGTGCACGGCAGCGCGGTCGCCATGTGGGCGGATTACGAGAAGACGATGGTGCGGATTGCGGAGCTCGTCGATAAGGCGGAAGCATACGTCGACATCGAGATTTACGCGGTGGCCTGGGACAACACCACCGCCATTGTGTTTGAGGCGTTGGAGCGTGCCGTGGCCCGCGGCGTCCACGTCCGCCTCCTCTTCGACCACATCGGCTCCATGAAATACCCCGGCTTCCGCGCGCTGAAACGGCGCCTGACGAAGGCCGGCATCCACTGGCACCTCATGTTGCCGCTGAGCCTGCTCAAGGGCCGCTTCCGCCGCCCGGATCTGCGCAACCACCGCAAACTCATCATTATCGACGGCCACACCGCCATGATGGGCTCCATGAACCTCATCGACCGCACCTACCTCACCCGCCAACACCGCGCCGCCGGACGCCAATGGGTCGACGCCTTCGTGGAACTCCAAGGGCCAATCGTCACTTCCATCGAGGCGCTGTTCGCCGTGGACTGGTACTCCGAATCCGGCGAGCCCATCGAGCTCACCGCCCCTTTGGATCTCGGCGCCCCCGCAGACGCGAACCTGGTCCAGCTCATCCCATCAGGGCCCGGCTACCAGGCCGAACCGAACCTGCGGATGTTTAACACCCTCATCCACCACGCCAAAGAACACCTGGTGCTGTGCTCCCCCTACTTCGTCCCCGAGGACTCACTGCTGGAGGCCATCACCACCGCCTGCTACCGCGGCGTGCGCGTGGACCTGCTCGTTGGCCAGAAGGCAGACCAGTTCATGGTGCAGCACGCCCAGTCCTCCTACTACCAACAACTCCTCGAGGCCGGTGTGCGCATCTGGGAGTTCCCCGCCCCCTACGTCCTGCACACCAAGTTCCTGCTCGTCGACCCCACCTCGAAGGAGCCCGGCGCCGCCGTCGGCGTGCTTGGGTCCTCCAACATGGACATTCGTAGTTTCTCACTCAACTACGAAAGCTCACTCTTAATTTGCGACGGCCCCCTCCTCCGCAACCTCAACCAACTCGCCACCACGTACTTGTCGGTGACCCGCGAGCTGACGCTGGAGCGCTGGAACACGCGGCCGTGGTACCGCCGCTACATCGACAACGTGATGAAGCTGACCTCGGCGCTGCAGTAGTTCACTGGCAGTGCCAAAGGACGCAATTCCTGTTGGGGGAGGGGGTAAAAGACCAGGTCGTGAAAAGGGGGTTGCGTCCTTTGGCACTGGGGTGAGGACGAGCGCACCAAATTCCCTCACAACCGACCAGCGACCTGGGAAAACGCCGAGGCCCCGTGCTCGAACCCGGGAATTTGGTGTCCCCCCATCTAGCTAGACACCAGATTCCTGGATTTTCGCGAGCAAACCCTACGTTTCCTCAGGTCGCGCATTTGGGGTGAACTGGAATTTGGTGCGCGCCCTCACACGCCAAACACCAAATTCCCCCACGACCGACCAGCGACCTGGGAAAACGCCGGAACCCTAGCCAAAACCAAGGAATTTGGTGCGTCGGGCGAATAAGCGACCTACTTGTTCGCCATCACGGCGGCGGCCGCGCCGCCCAGGCCCAGGATGCCGAGCAGCACGCCGACAACGATCAGGATCGTGTTGCGGGTCTTCTCGTCGACGCCGCCCTTGTCGTCGGTGGCTTTGGCGTCCTGCGTGGTTGGGTCAGCTGGCGCCGCGGTGCTCGGGGCCGCTGAAGGCGACGGCTTCGCTGACGTGGTTGGTGGCGTCGATGGCCGCTTAGGTTGCTTCAGTTCCTTGGTGTCCGCGAGGTTGCGGCGGTTGGTGTCCTGGAAGTCGCCGAGCTTACCTTGGGAGAGCAGTGCGGATGCCCGCTGGCCCAGCACGGAGTCACCGAGCTGGGTGCTGACTTGGCGCAGCTCGTCCTCGGTGTAGTCGAGGAGGCTGATGTCGAAAAGCTCGCTGAAGACGATTTCGCCGGATTCGTTTTCGATCTGGATGTAGACCGGCACGTATGAGCCGTACAAGCGCTGCGTGTCCGGGATTGGGATCTGGATTTCCTTGCGGGACTGCGGCCCGGCTTCCTTGGCGTCGCCGATGCCCTTGACCTTGATGGTCTGGACTGGGGCGATGCGGGAAAGTTCCTTGCCGTAGAAGGCGCGCACGGTGAATTCGTGGTCGTGGTAGCCGCGGTTGCCGATGGTGCCCACAACCTTGTTGTCGGCGCGCACGGTGGCGATGCTGTTTTCGTCGGCCATGTAGAAGTCGGCCTTGCCGTCGTTCTTGAGGGCAGCGGCGGCGTCGAGTTCGCGGGCGTCGCGTTCGATGCCGCGGCGCTTCTCGGCGTCCTTGTCCGACTCGGAGTCGGACTCGGCGGGCTTGACGGAGACATCACCGATGCCGCCGGCCTTGACGTTGAGGTTCTTCCACTCGGACGGGACGGACCACTCGCCGACGTAGCAGTCGGGGGCGTCGGCGCAGCCTGGGTGCGGGGCCTCCTGGTTGCCGCTCTTGTCTTCCTCCTGGTAGTCGAAGGTGACGAACTGGTAGGCGTAGTTCATGGCGGATGGGCGATCGCTGAGCCAGTCTCCGTACTTGGTCCATTCGTAGACGGATTGGCGCTTGCCGTCGACCCACAGCATGCCGTTGTGGTTCAGACCCAGGTTGTGGCCGAGCTCGTGCATGATGGTGTTGCGTACTTTGTCCTCGGCGCCCATGCGGGCGTTCTTGGACACGTAGAAGCTCGTGCCGCCGATCAGTGCGCGTCCGGTGGCGTAGTTGATGGAGCCGTTGGCGGAGGGGGCGTCCATAAGGTCGCCGATGACGCCGGAGCGGAAGATGCCTTCGCGCTCTTTGAGCAGGTCCACCGACGTGGTGATCAGCTCCGAGCCGGACGTTTCGGGCGAGTTGAAGTAGTGGTCCTTGTAGCCAAGGATCGGCCCGCCGCGGTATTCGTCGTCGCGGGCTTCGAAGTTCTTGGAGTAGCCCTTACCTGCGTCGATGTGCAGGTTGTAGCCGTGTGCGGCGAACTTCTTCACCAGCTGGTCCAGGATGAGCCCGGACGGGCGGTAGACGTTCGTGTTCATCTTCGAGCAGGCGTCGTAGCGGGCGAAGCCTTCGGGGTTGACGGCGAAGCGCGCCGCTTCCTGGCAGCCCTCGGTTTCCCACTCGGACTTCATCCAGTTCATCTGGAGGAAGATGTCTTTCTCATACGGGTTGGCGCCCCAGCGGTGCAACGGCATATCGACGCCATTTACATTCGCACCCTGCATTTCCCAGATGTCTAGCAGGCCGTCACCATCCGAGTCCAGCGCCCCCAGCTGCGTTTCGATCTTGACCGTCATCTCGGCCTTCATCGTCGCGCCAGACTCGACGGTCTGGACCCAGGTGCCGCTGAGGACTTCACCACGTTCCATGTTTTTGTTGTCAGAGCCCGCGTTCCACTCTGGGAGAGTCGCCGGATCCTGAGCGGTGGCAAGCGCCGTCGCACCCGGGAAGTTCGCGTCGACTCGGTAGGCGGACTTGTCCTCCCCGCGCAGGCTGTCCCCAAACTGCGCGGCGGTCATGGTGCCCTTCATTGGCTTGGCGTGGTTGTACATGCGGATCGCCAGCTCACGGGCGGTTCCGGCGTTGTTGGTCAGCTCGGTGACCACGTTGATCTCGTCGCCTTTGACCGTAAAGGTGCGCTTCATGGTGACTTCGCGTCGCGGGTCGGTGTGCTCCAGCACCGTGACGCCGTCCTCGGGGGAGCTCTCAGTCGTACTCTTCGCGATCGGCGCCACCACGCGCCCATCGGCCCAGCCGATCACACCGACCTGGTTCTCCAACTTGCCCGCAACCGACTTCGGGTTCATGTAGGTCAGGGTTGCCTCGTGGTAGCTCTTCCGGATGTGGAGCTGGGTCTGGATGGCATCATCATCTGAATTGACGGGGGACGCCGTCGCAGGCACGGCCGACACTGCGCCCATGCCGAGCGCGAGCGTCACTGCACCTGCAATCACTGTCTTGTGAAAACGCATCCTTTTACCTCCTCAAGCCCAGGTCACGCATAAGGTGTCTGAGATTCGACTGAACAACTGGGACTTCCTGCAGCGCGAGCAAACCGGCGCCTACCAGGAACCCAAGTGCACCGAGAATTACAGTAATCCACCCCGCTGCCGAACTCCCAGTCTCGGGGGCTGGGTCCGGCTCCGGCGTTGGCGCCGGGGTACTCGGGGTCGGTGTCGGCGTGGACGTGGGTGCCTCTGTCGATGGTGTCGGCGCAGCGGTCTGGCGCGGCTCACGCACGTACGCCGACACCTTCACGGTGCGCTGCGAGCCGTCCTGGTAGGTCACCACAACCGGCACCTCAACCTTCGACTTCGACTTCACCGACGCGTCCGGCAGCACCTGCAGCCTGCCCGAATACTTATCGACGTGCACCTGCCACCCCTTGGCGGCGAAGCTGGCGTCGATACCGAAGGTGGTCTCAGGCGGGACGCGCTGGCCCTGCGGCGTGGAAGCCAAGTCGCCGGCGTTGACGTAGATGTCGCTCCAGCGCGGGCGCTCTTCGTCGGCGATAGCCTTCTTGCGCAGCTCGGCGTCGATAAACTCCTCGGAGCCATCGGGGTACTTCACACGCACGCGCACGTTGTACTTGGCGCCGCCCGGCGCGTCTTTCGGTAGCACGGCGGTGATGCGGCCCGTCTTCGTATCGACGCTCACATCCAACCCAGCGTTCTCCTCAATCGAGAACGTGGTGTTTTCCGGCACCGGGGTCAACATCTCGTAGGACGTGCGGGTGCCGCCGGTCAGCGTTTCCGGCGCGTACCTCGGCGTAAATGCCTCCGCGTCCGGTTTGCTGTGCTTCACCCCGACGTGGAATGGCACATCGGTGGAACTGCCGTCCGGGTAGGACACCGTCACCACCGCGTCCAGCGGCCGGGCACCATTTTCCGGCGCACGCACAACCAGGTTGCCGGTGTCACGATTCACGGACACCTTCCACCCATTGAGGTTCTTGTTGCCCTCGGCGTCCTCGAAGAACACGAAGTCGGTGCCCTCCGGCACGTTGCGAACATCCGTCCTATGCAGGACGATCGGCGTCCCCGGCAGCACCTCGCGGCCAGTTTCATAGGCGTGGTTGTAGCTGCCCGCGATCTGGCGCGGCAGGATGTTGAAGTAAACGGGGACGTGCTGGGTGGAGCCGTCGCTAAAGCTGGCCTTTACCATCACTTGCACGACGTCACCGGCCTCCAGGTCGTCGCCAGTGGCCTTGAACGTGACCATGCCTGGCTGCTCGCCGTCCTCGGCGGTGCCCTCCCGCTCAACGACGCTCGCGTCAGTTTCGCCCTCGATCGAGTAGGAGACCTGCGCCTCTTCCGGGATCGGCTGGTTGAAGAACACCTCGGCGCCCTGCGTCAGGGTCGCCAGCGGCGCGTGGCTGCGGGTCTCTTCGCCCAGGCGGACGAACACGTCCGGGTACTGCAGCTTGTACCCTTCGGCGTACGGGGTTGGGTCGAGCACGTTGACCTTAATCACGCGCTGCTCGCCGGTGGAGAGCCGTACCCAGTACCTGCGCTCACCCTTCGATCCGCCCTCGGAGCGCGGCGGCTTCAAGAACACCTCGCCGTCCCTACCGATGGAGACCCAATCCGGCACCCCACCGGCTTTCAGCTCATCCTTCGTCGAGACGATCTCCATGCCGCTCGCGATTTCATCCGGGCTCATCACGTTCGTCTCAAGCGTCGTCCCCGCCTTCACGTTGATCGGCGTCCAATCCTCCGAGAAATCAGACTCGACGTGAAGCGTCGCCAGCTCTTCGTACAGCGGGTCCCACACCTTGAAGGAGAACTTGTGATTCCACTTGTCACTACTGCCGACAACACGCACGTTGCCATCCGGCGTCAGCGACACCTGGTAGCCCTCCGCACCCAGGAACTTGGTATTCGGGTCCAACTTCGCCGACGGCACGAACTCGTACACCTCGCCAGGCTTTACGCTCTTCGAGGTAATCGCGAACTTCGGCTTCTCATGAGGAGTGCTGTCCGGCGAGAAGGGGTTCGTCCCCAAGCTCACTTCGTCCTCGTTGCTCACGCCATCGCCGTCGAAGTCCGCGGCTGGGATGGAGAACACACGCTCGTCCTCGCCAACAAACCCGATCAAGAAATCCTTCGCATCAGACGAGTTATCCGGGTAGTCCACCTCCACGCGCGCATGCGTGATGAAGGTGTTCATGAACCACTTCGAAACCCGCTCAAACTCCGGCTTCGAGTTCCCAAACTCCTGCTCGTAGGCCTCCGCGAACGCCTCCAGGCCTTTCGCCTTCACAACGAAACGGTTGCCGTCGGAGGCGTCGACAAGCGCGTGGTCCAGCGCCGGCGACTTCCTGCCGTTCTGCTCGCCCTTATACCGAATCGAGCGCACCTTCACCTCAGCATTGCCGAACGGCGTCCCGCTTCGGAACTCCTGGCCCGGCTTCAGCCGCACCAGCAGCTCGCCCGGGTACGGGTCGTACTGCTCAGCCATGTATGGCTTCCGCGTCGTCGTAGTCGGCTTCACACTTGTCGACGTCGGCTTCGCACTCGAAGGCTTCGTCTGCTGCGCGCTGCTCGGCTTCGGCTGCGGCTGCGGGGTGCTGCTCGACGGCGACGGCTTTGGCTGCGGTTTTGCGCTCGTCGTTGTTGAAGTAGGCGCCGGCGTTGTCGTCTCCGGAAGCTTCGGCAACGGATTCTTCGCGACACCCCTATCCCTGGCGTCAAACGGGTTCGCGCCTTTCTTGGCCTCCTCGCCATTCGACACACCATCGCCATCAAAATCCCCATCCGGATCGTTGGCGAGGCGGCCGTCGAGACCCAAGAGACGCAGCGGCAAGACCACGTTCTCCTGCACCGAGCCATCCGTGAACCTAATGTCGAAATCCAGTTCGTTGATCTTCGACTGGTCATCCAAAAACTTCTGAGGATTCCACTTATAAATGGAGTCCTTCCCCGACAGCACTTCTTTGTGATATTCGGTGGCAAGTACCCCAATCTCCGGTGCCCACACACTCACCTGAAAGCGATGCGTCGCATCAATGCCGCTCGTGGGTGTAGGGTGCCACGCCACGTCCGAAAACTTAATTTTCTTGATAAGCCGCTCGACCCTGCCTATCGACGCCAAGTCCCCCGACTCCAGCTCACTACGCCCCAGCTTCCCGGGCCTGACCTCCAGCAGCTTATATTTGATTGGATTCGTCTCGGCCAGCGCCGGTCCCTTCGCCTGCGCATTTGCCTGCACCTGCAGCTCTGTTGGCCCTGCAACCTGCACCAACGGCGTCACGATCAACGCCGCCGCCGCAACAACCACACCCCTCCGCAACCGGGTCCGCACACGCGAACCCGCCCGGCGAGCTTCATCTGCTGCTCGGCCGCGATTTTTCGCCACAACGAATCCTTTCTGCAGCAAAAGCCAATGACACTCCCAGGGTAGTCCCCATTAGTCGTTTTGCCTAAACCTCCGCAACTTTCTAAATGTTTTCTCATGTGGCGGGTGTGGTTTGTGGGTCAAGAAAGTTCCCCACCAAATCTGCCCAGTGCCAAGAGACGCAATTCCCAAAACGGACACCGCCATAACACCTGGTCACAAAAGTGCTAGAGCTTATTGGTTGCGTCCTTTGGCACTGTAAACAGAAATTGTGGAAGAACAAGGAAACCAGGCGCCCATCAAATGCGTCTAAACAAATATGAATTACAGACAAACACCGCAACCGGAGGCACTACAGATGATCCTCGACTACGCACAACAGTGGCCGACCCACATCGCCAGCGGCTACTCAGCTCTCACCCTTTACAGGTTGCCCTACCTTACAGACGCAGCCCCCGTCACATTCATCGGCCCGACCAGTAAGACCCGCTCCCCTACCCCAACAACGCCCGGACTCAAACGCCGGGGAGCCGACGGTATCGCACTCACAACAGTGCACCACTTCGGACACACGATCTACGCAGCGGCCCCCGCGTACGCCACGATTCAGGCGATCCAGATGCTAAAAAGCGGAGAGCACTCTCCTGCCGTCATCACGCCCGAGGGGCTCGACCCCCTCCAAGTACGGGCAGTGCAGCTGGTGGATTGCGTTCGCAGGCACCTCAACGTTTCAACATCTTCGCTGCGCCAAGCAGCGGACTGGCGCGTGGAGAAGCGATGGCTCAACAAGGTACTCAAGCTTTCCAGCAAGCTCGCCGACTCGCCGCGCGAAACCGAGCTGCGCCTGCTACTTCACGCCGTAACAAAGCAACGCCGACTGAAACTAAGTGAGCAAGTCCCGGTATATAGAGGCCGCCGCCTCGTAACGACGTTCGACTTCGCCATCGAACCGCTCAAAATCGGGATCATGTATGACGGCCAGCACCATTGGGAGTATGACCAGCGTCAGAAGGATGCCCGAATCAACTTGGATCTGGCGTTGGAGGGCTGGACCGTGGTCAGGTTCGCCGCCGCCACGTTCCATGAGGTGGTCCCCCGGATGGAAGAATTACTTGACCGAATGTGAACAGTGCCAAAAGACGCAAGCCTATAAATATAGCCCTTTTATAACCAGCGGTTTTAATGGGGTACTCTTAGGAGATTGCGTCTTCTGGCACTGCTATCAAGCTACGCGTCCCGCGCCTCCGTCAACAGCACGCCGATCACCCA
This sequence comes from Corynebacterium sp. UMB2355A, assembly GCF_033877495.1. Classification (NCBI taxonomy): domain Bacteria; kingdom Bacillati; phylum Actinomycetota; class Actinomycetes; order Mycobacteriales; family Corynebacteriaceae; genus Corynebacterium; species Corynebacterium sp. UMB2355A. Next base: position 929,568 of record NZ_CP138855.1, read on the forward strand.
CAACGCCACGGCCCACACGGCGAAGATGCCGAGGGAGGCGCCGAGCTCCCAGTGTTGGGTGGGTTGGTTCATCATGAAGGCGATGAGGTTGTTGAAGGGGAGGAACTTCGCTACGTCTTGGCCGTATTTGGGGATGAACCCGACGATGGTCTCCAGGAGGAGCATCATGGACAGGCCGATGACGATGGCGGCGGACGTGTTGCGGACGATCCAGCCGACGCCCTGGGTGAACAGGGTGAGCAGCGCCATGCCGAGGGGTACTGCCCACAGGGCGCGCTGGGTGGCGCTATTTGTGGTCCAGCCTGCGGGGACGGCGGTAGTGAGATCGGCAAGGATGAACGCCACGACCACGGCTAGCAGCGTCGCAACCACAACGCCGACGACGCCCACTACGACTTTGGCCAGGGCGACTCGCCAGCGCTGCGGTGTGAGGCGGAAGTTGGTGGCGGGGATGCCGAATCGGTATTCGGTGGTGACGGTCATGGCGGCTTGCACGATGACGACGATCCCGATGGTCATGGAGACGGTCGAGACGACGGTCAGGGGCGTGTAGGGCATGCCGGAGGTGTTGGCCAGCCAGCCGAAGAGTGCGCCGTAGATGCCGGCGACGATGATCATGGCGGCGCTGGTCCACCAGAAGGAGCGGGTGCTGCGGAGTTTGGTCCACTCGGAAAGTATGAGGTTCATGGTTACTTGCCCTCCTGGACTGTGCGGGATGCGAACTGTTCGGTGCCTTCGGTGGATTGGATGTAGGCGTCTTCGAGGGAGGCGTGGTGTTCGCTGAGTTCGGTGAGGATGACGCCAGCTTCGAAGGCGATGCGCCCGATGGTTTCGGGGGTGGCGTCGTTGATGGTGAGGTTGGGTCGGCCGTCGGCGTCGGTGCCTGGGCTGATGCTGGCGCCCGGCGCGCCTGCCTCCACGGCCCCCTGCAAACGAGAAAGCCCATCATCAGCGGCACGCACCACAACGCGGGAGCCGGAGTGGGCCTTGATGAAGTCGTGGACGGAGGTGTCGGCGACGAGTTTGCCCTTGCCAATCACGATGAGGTGGTCGGCGGTCTGCGCCATTTCGGCCAGCAGGTGGGAGGACACCAGGATGGTGCGGCCTTCCTGCGCGAGTGCGCGCAGGAGGGAGCGGACCCAGCGGATACCTTCCGGGTCGAGGCCGTTGACGGGTTCGTCGAGGATGAGGTATTCGGGGTCGCCGAGCAGGGCCGCGGCGATGCCGAGGCGTTGCCCCATGCCGAGGGAGAACCCGCCGACTTTCTTGCCCGCCACGTCGGTCAGCCCGACGAGGGAGAGGACTTCGTCGACGCGGGAGGCGGGGATGCCGGAGGCCTGCGCCTGCCACAGGAGCGTCGCGCGGGCGGAGCGGTTGGGGTGTACACCTTTGGCGTCGAGGAGCGCGCCGACTTTTTGGGCGGGGCGCTTGAGGTTGCGGTAGCTGGTGCCGTCGATAAGACAGCTGCCTGACGTGGGCTTATCCAGGCCGACGATCATACGCATGGTGGTGGATTTGCCTGCGCCGTTGGGGCCGAGGAACCCGGTAACGATGCCGGGTTTGACGCGGAAGCTCACGTCGTCGACGGCGCGGACGGGGCCGTAGACCTTTGACAGGTTTTGGACTTCAATCATGCGAAACAGTATGCCTGAGAATGTCTGGCAGCGCGGCACGCAGCCCCGGGTGTAGGGCGAGTTCTTCGAGTTTTTTCAGGGGAACCCAACGCAGCTCAACGCTTTCTTCGTTGGCGGTGGTCTCGAGTGGCTCGCCGGAGCGCACGCGCGCGAGCACGGTGGTGTAGGTCCAGCCACTGGGTGCGGGGCCGGAGGTGACGAGCTCCTTATCGACGTCCACTTCGCCCCCATCGATGCCGCATTCTTCTTCCGTCTCCCTGAGGGCGGCTTGGGAGGCCGTTTCGTGTGAGTCGCGGGCGCCGCCGGGGATGCCCCACGTGTCGCCTTGGGCGGTCCAGGGGGCGCGGTGTTGCATGAGCACGACGGGCTCGCCGCCGTGCGTGGCCTGCAGGAAGAGCCCCGCGGCGCCGTGTTTGCCCCACATTTTCTGTCCGTTGGGTCCTTCGACCCATCCGTTGCCGTCTCCTTGCATGTGTTCCACTGTAGGTCGTTTCCTAGAAATAGGTCGGGCGCGGTGGTTATGGTTGAGGAATGACTGTCACGACGCCACCTCCCAGCGACGCCTGGTTGGATGATCTTGCGCTGCATCCGCAGCAGCGCGCGTTGAGTGGGCCGATTCGCGCGGCGCGGCGCCTGGCGGACTTCGTGATCACCACGCCGGGCAAGATGCTGGCGATGATGCTGGTGCTCACGGTGGCCGTGGGCGCGATTGGGTTCGCGCAGAGCCAGTCGATGAGTAAGCGCCAGCACGCGCTCGACGTCTTGGTGCAGACCACGGAGCCGATGAACCACTCCGCGCACGTGCTGCTCACGTCGCTGTCGCAGGCGGACACGGTGGCCACGACGGGCTTCGTGCAGGCAGGGTTGATGACGCCGGATGAGGTGAAGGCGTACTTGGCGTCGATAGATCAGGCGGTGATCGCGGCGAGCGACATCTACGAGGGTGCCTCGGAGCTGACGCGGCCGGAGGACCAGGAGCGAATCCAGAACCTGGTGCGCTCCATCCAACGCGACCTGCCGCTGTACGTGGCGTTCATGGAGCGCGCGAAGGTGAACCAGCGCCTGGGCAACCCGGTGGGCGTGTCCTATATGTCGGAGGCGTCCGGCATGATGCGTGAGCGGATGATTACCTCGGCGAACACGCTGTTTGCGCTGACGCAGCGCCAGGTGGCGGTGGAGATGGTGCGCCTCAACGCGCCGCAGTGGGTGCCGCTTTCGGGTCTGGTGGCGGCGCTGTTGCTGCTGGCGGGGGCGCAGTGGTGGCTGTGGCGCACGTTCCGCCGCCGTTGGAATAAGGGCTTCGTGGCGGCGACGGCGGCGATGGTGGTGGCGCTGGCGTGGGTTGCGGGCTCGAACTTCATTTCGTGGCGCTCGGGCGTCATCGGGTTTGAGCAGGCCGCGGCGCCGCTGCGCCAGCTTACCGACGCCCGCCTCCGCGCCCAGGAGACCCGCACCGACGAGACGATGGCGCTGCTTCGCCGACAGTCCGTTGCGGAGTCGGCGGAGTCCTTCGAGTCCACGTACCAGGGGGTGAGCGCGGCGTTGGATACGGCGTCGGATGCGCCGGAGGTGGCGTCGGCAAGCAGGGCGCTGGAGCAGTGGTCGCAGGCGCATGGCGAACTCGTCTCGACGCTCGATGCCGGCCGGTTTGAGCGCGCCGTCGACGTGCTGATGGTCGATAGCGCGGACCACCCGAGCGCGTCCACCGCGTACACGGAGCTGGACGCGAACATGGTGACGTTGATTGAGTCGGCGCGCGCCGAGATGCGCAACTACATCCACACCTCCCTGGACGCGACAAGGCTGGTGTCGACGGTGGTCGCGCTGCTGTCGCTGCTGGCGGTCATCAGCATGTGGTTCGGGGTGCAGCGGCGATTCAGGGAGTACGTATGATGCGCAGAGCTGGCTCGTTGTTGGTGGCGCTCGCGGTGGCGGCGGGCGCTGCGGGGTGTGCGCCGCGGCCCTCGCTTGAAGAGCTGCCGACGGGGGCGGCGTCCACGGCGCACGAGGCGATCCCGCTGCCGCCCGGCGCGCTGTTGGACGGCGCCGGCAAGCAGCCGTCGATGGAGTTTGTGCCGCACGGCCTGGACTGGGAGGGCTCGCTGCGCCCGCGCGCAGCCACTCCGGAAGATGACCCCGCCCTGGAGCAGATCCGGGAGCGCGGCCGGCTCATCGTGGGCGTGGAGCAGTCCCAGTACCTACTGTCCTACCGCGATATGGTGCGCGGGCAGCTGCGCGGGTTCGAGGTGGAGCTGGCCCGGGAAATCGCCCGCGACCTTTTCGACGACCCCGAGGCGGTGGACTTCCGCTTCGTGGACTCGGCCTCGCGTGCGGAGCTGCTCCGGGAGGGGCGCGTGGACATTGTGATTAGGACGATGTCCATTACCCCGGAGCGCGCCTCCAAGGTGGCGTTCTCCACCCCCTACCTGAAGTCCCAGGTCAGGGTGCTGGCCCCGATTGATCGCGGCATTACGAGCATGGACGACCTGCCAGAGCGCACCGTGTGCGTCGTCGACCGCACGACGCTGCTCAACATCGTGCGCACCCTCGCTCCGCACTCCCCGGTGCTGCGCACCCGCTCCTGGTCCGACTGCCTCATGGCCACCCAGCAGTTCCAGGCCGACGCCATCATCGCCGACGACGCCATCCTCGCCGGCATGCTCGCCCAGGACCCGCACACCGACATCCTGCCCGACGCGCTGGCCACCCAGTACTACGCCGTCGGCATCCCGCTTGAGCACGACTCAGTAGTGCGGCAGGTCAACGCGACCATCGAGCGCATCCGCTCCGACGGCACCTGGCACCGCATGTTCCAGGAGTGGCTCTCCGACTCCACCACAGACCCCTACCCCCCACCGCTGATGTACCGGGAGGAACCCAATGAGCACGAATGACCCAGGCACCGAGGCCGTCGCCTTCGACCCCTTCGCCGACGACGATGACGACGACCTCTTCGAGTACGACGACTCCATGTCCGCCCTCCTCGAAGACCTCGAGGCGCTGCGTCAGGAGAAGCGGCAGGAGGATACCTCGCAACGCTCGCGGCGCCGCGCACTCGACCGGTTCCGCGAGCTGCGCGGCACGAAGCGCGAAACCCGCACGGTTGCCGACGGCATGGTCGAACTGCCCTGGGTCCACCCCATCAACCCCACCGACGCCCTTCGGGACCCATCCACCTTCGAAGGCGTCCCCGCCCCGGCGCTGAAGCCCGGCGACCTGGTCGCCGAACAGTACGAGGTGCTCGGCACCATCGCACACGGCGGCATGGGCTGGATCTATTTAGCCACCGACCACTTCGTCTCCGGGCGAAACGTCGTGCTCAAGGGGCTGCACTCGGCCCGCAACAAGGACGAGGAGGCCGCCGCCGTCGCCGAGCGCGAGTTCCTCGCCGACATCACCCACCCCGGCATCGTGAAGATTTTCAACTTCATCGACGACCCGCGCGTGCCTGGCGGGTTCATCGTCATGGAGTACGTAGGTGGGCCGTCGATAAGCAGGTGCGAGGTGGACATCGCGATCGCCTACATCCTCGAAGTGCTGCCCGCGCTGGACTACCTGCACTCGCGCGGCGTCGTGTACAACGACCTGAAGCCCGACAACATCATCGTCACCGAAGACCAGGTCAAACTCATCGACCTCGGCGCGGTCTCAGGCATCGGCTCCTACGGCTTCATCTACGGCACCAAGGGCTACCAAGCGCCCGAAGTAGCTACCGACGGCCCCTCCGTCCAATCCGACATCTACACCATCGGCCGCACCCTCGCCGCCCTCATCATCGACCTCCCACACGACGCCGACATCCCCACCCCCACCACCGAACCCCTCTTCCGCCGCTACATCTCCCTCTACCGACTCATCGCCCGCTGCTGCGCCCCCAACCGCGACGACCGCTTCGACTCCGTTACCCAACTCGAAGCCCAACTTCTCGGCGTCCTGCGCGAAGTGCTCGCCATCCGCGACGGCCGCACCTTCCCCGCCCAACACTCACTCTTCTCCCCGCAGCGCCGCACGTTCGGCACCAAGCACGTCGTCTTCCGCACCAATCAACTCATCGACGGCATCACCCGCACCGTCACCATCACGCCCCAGGAAGTCAACATCGCCCTGCCCGTCCCACTTGTCGACGCCACCGACCCCGGCGCCGCCACCCTGCAGAGCACCGCCTACTCCGAACCCTCCGAAACGCTTGCCGCCCTGCGCCAAGCGCTTGCCGAGGACCGCCACCCCGACTCCATCGAAATCCCCTTCGCCGTCGCCCGCACCCTCCTCGACCTCGGCTTCACCACCCAAGCGCGCACCTGGCTCGACTCACTTGACGAGGGCCTGCGGAAGAACTGGCGCTACCACTGGTACACCGGCATCACCAACCTACTGACCAGCAGATACACCGACGCCCAGGTCGCCTTCTCTCGTGTCCTGCAAATCCTGCCCGGCGAATCCGCCTCCAAACTGGCGCTTGCCGCCGTCGCCGAACTCCTCCTCCAGTCCGCCGACCTCCACGACACCGCGTTGCTGGAACCCCGCGTGGCCCGCGGCGCCGCCGGCATGAACCGTCACCTCGACGAACTCCCCAACACCGTCTTCGAGCACCTCCACGAAACCGGCTCCCTCGACCCCGACTGGTCCATGGTCACCACCAACCCCGCCATGCTGCGCTTCCACGCCATCCGCCTCTACGCCCTGGTCTGGAGCACCAACCCCACCACCGTCTCCTCCGCCTTCGGCCTGGCCCGCCAACTCATGCACGAAAACCAACCCGAACTCGCCGCCGCCGCCCTCGACCGCGTCCCCGTCGCCTCACGACATAACCGACTCGCCCAACTCACCTCCATCCTCAGCCTCGTCACCGACCCCACCGAAAACCGCATCCGCAACGCCGCCCTCCGCCTCCAACGCATCCCCAACACCGAACCCCGCTACCTCCAAATCAAGGTCTTCATCCTCCGCGCCGCCCTCACCTACACCCTCGACGGCCACCACCCCGACCCCTCCCCCATCCTGGACACGAGGTTCACCGCCCACGAGCTCCAAAACGAACTCGCCAGGACCCTTCGCGCCCTGGCCAGGGTGGCGCCATACCTCCAACACCGCTTCGACCTCGTGGACATGGCCAACAAGATCCGCCCCGTGACGTGGTTCTAGGGTTTGCTTGGGTTTTGGAGGGGAATTTGGTGCCTCTGTTTGAGGCGCCAGTGCCAAAGGACGCATTCGAGTTTGCCTAGCCCTTTTACTACCAGTGCGTTTGAATATCTGGTCCAATTCGAGTTGCGTCTTTTGGCACTGGCCCCTAGCCAGGCGCACCACATTCCGGGATTTCGGCGGGCAGGTTTTTGCGTTTCCCAGGTCGCCGGTTTCCCGGGAGGGAATTTCGTGCGCACTCCACTAGGGGCGTCGAGCATACACCCCTCTTACCCGAGAATTTCCCATTATCCATCTACCCGCATCAGGACTTATCCAGCTGGTCACATTCTCAATTGCGCGCAATGCCCGATCAACATTTTCACACTCCACATTGCGATCCGCCTTGACCAACGGCTCGTGATGGGCACAACGGTTCCTCAGTCGGTAAACAATCTGTATCTCGACTGCAAAGTCTTCAATAGAATGACGATGTTTAATGGCTGAGATAAGCTTTGGGTGGATAGTCGCACTATGCCGCTTATCAAATATGTGAACCCAAAAATCGAGCGTCAACTCTGCAATCACACGCCCCGGAGGCGGATCCGCTTCTCCCACGCGCCTTTTAGCCTTCGCTATGCCCCGCTTGTCAATGCTATTAAAGTTCAGCCCAGCGGGATTCGACGGGGAGTTTATATTGTCATACCACCTCTCCCCCCAAGCTTTAGCAACGCATCGATCAATCCAATTGCGCAGCAGTACTTCAAAATGCTCAGTGTCTTCAAGGAATGCTTTGGCCAGTCGTGCATTCCAAAGGTATAAGTCCACAGGGTTTTTCTGGTTCGAAAAGGTCTCCATACGCGGAACCGAGAACCAACACTCTAGGTCAGTGAATGAAGCTGAGACTTCTGGGTTCTGACGGACGGGCTGATTCTCACGTGCAGGCATAGCACGAAGTGTATACACCAAACGAAACGGTCGCGATATCGCCAATACATTGACTTACCCCTTCGAATCCGATAGCCTCGAGCAGCGAAGGCCCCAGGACAATCCCTGCATTAAGTTGCAAATCGCTGGGGTCACTGCTTTCCCACGTCCACCTGGCACCACATTCCGGGATTTTGACGGGCAAGCTTTGCGTTTCTCCAGGTCGTTGGTTTCTCGGGAGGGAATTTGGTGCGCCGCTTGAGATGCCAGTGCCAAAAGACGCATTCGCTTTTATCTAGCCCTTTTACTACCAGTACGTTTGAACATCTGGTCCAATTCGAGTTGCGCCTCTTGGCACTGCCCCCTAGCTAGGCGCACCACATTCCGGGGTTTCGGCGGACGGGTTTTACATTTCCCCAGTTCGTGGGCTCCGCAGGAAGGAATGTGGTGTGCACGCTCGTGGCCCCAGCTCCCAAAAGAAATTCCCCCAGCTCGCGGGCTGAAGCCCTAGGACCTGGGGGAATTTGGTGCAAACCCAATCAGCGGGCTTAGAAGCCGCCTAGGCCAACGGCTGCGGCCACAATACCGAGCAGCGCCAGCAGGCCGACAACGATGCCTGCGATGGCACCGCCGGACAGGCCACCCGTTTCCCCACCCTTGCCTGGGTTCTGCTGCTGCGCAGTCGAAGGCGCTGGGTGGGCGGTTGGGCGAGTGGTCGGCTTGGCAGGGCGCGCGGGAGCCGGGGCGTCGTAGGTTCCGCTCGGCGCCGCGTTCAGTGAGGTCACTGGTGCTTGGCCGGCGCGGGTCGGGATGGCGGCGTTGGCCTGGGTCGCGAGTGGCTTGGTTGGCCGTGGTCCGGCGCCACCTTCCGCCTTGCCCACGGTCTGCTCTGCCCGCTTGAGCAGGTCGGACTTCTTCTTGCGAAGTTCCCGTATGAGCTTCGCGGTGTCTTCGCCGTTGTAGTTGAGGGCGGAGAACTCGATGGTTTCGTCGGCGACGATGTCGTTGTCCTGGTTAAACACCCGGAAGGTGATCGGCATGGTGGAGCCGGTGTAGCCGGCGGTGTTGGTGATTGGGACGCTGATGGGCAGTTTGGACTCGTCGCTGAGGGCGCCTTCGATGGTGTATTCCTGCTCGTATCGGCCGCCGGGGTAGGTGGCCTGGAGGCGGAACTTGTGGATGTCAATGCCCAGGTTGGACAGCTCCAAGGCGATCTTGGAGTCAGTGCGGTTGGCGATAATGATGTTGCCAGCGCCTTCCTCGTTGCGCACGCGCAGGCCGGCCTTGCCGTTGTTGAATTCGGCGGAGTAGACCTCGAGTTCGCGGACGGTTGGTTCGTCGTCGGCGTGTTCGTGGTCGTCGTGGCCGGGGGTGCCGGTGGTGCCGTTGGCGCGGCCGATTTGGCCGCCGATGAAGGCGAGGTTTGGCCAGTCGGGGTCGATGTCGTAGTCGCCGGTGTAGCACTGGACGGTCTGGCACGCCTTCGGCAGCTTGCCCGTCGGACGAGAGCGCTCGTTGGAGTAGCGGAAGTCAGTGAACTGGTAGAGGTAGTTCATGACTGAGAGGTAGCCGGGCACGTAGTCAGAGATTGGGCGGCTGGTGTCGGCGAGTGGCCCGGAGTGGGTCAGGCCAAGGTTGTGACCGAACTCGTGCAGGATGGTGTTGCGCAGCTGGTCCTGCGAGGTCATCATGCGGTTCTTTGCGACGTAGAAAGCGCCGTCCCCGATCAGTGCGTTGCCTGAGGAGAAGTTGGTGCGTGTTTGTTGGTCGCCGATGACGCCGACGCGGAACACGGTCTGGCGTCCGTTGAGGAGGCGGTCGCGGTCCTCGAGCATCTTGATACCGGGGACTTTGCCTTCGAAGTAGTACGGGGTGAAGTCTTCGGTCGGGCCGCCTTGTGGGTGTTCGAGGCGCATTGGGTTGTAGTAGTCGCCGGCGTCGATGTGCAGGTTGATGTTCTGCTGTGCGAAGGCGTCAACGAGGTCGTTGAGGGTTTGGCGCGACGGGCGGTACACGTTGGTGTTGGCTTCGGAGCAGTCGAGGAACTTGCGGAAGTCTTCCTCGGTTGGCGCGTATTTGCGCTGCTCGGAGCACTTCTTGGTTTCCCATTCGGACTTCATCCAGTTGAGTTGGAGGAAGAGGTCGACCTTCTTGGGGTCGGCGCCCCACTTCTGGAGCGGGAAGACGTTGCCGTTTTCGTCGGTGAAGCCGTTTTCTTCCCATTCGTCGGGGAAGCCGTCGCCGTCGGTGTCGATGGTGCCTTGGGCGACGTCGAGGGTCATGGCGGTGGTGGCGCGCAGCGTGCCGTCGGCGGGTACGTCTTGTTCCCAGACGCCGGCGACGAAGTGGGCGTCGTCACCTGTGCCTCCGTTGATGGCGTCGTGGCGCTGTTCGCCTTTGCCCTTGCTGGTGGCGCCCATGAAGTCGACGTTGATTTTGTAGGCGTTGCTGACGTCGACGTGGTAGCCGTCGCCGCGGGGGACGCCGGTGACTTGGAAGTCGCGGTCGATGATGCCGCTGGCCATCTCGACGCGCATGTTAGCGGCCTGGCCGGTGGTGTTGCGCAGGTCAACGGTGACTTGGATGGAGTCGTCGCCGACGACGAAGGTGCGGGTCATCTCGACGCCCGAGTTGGGGTCGGTGTGGCGCAGCACGACGCGGTCGGTGTTCCCGACGGGCTTCGCTTCGACGACTTCGGTGGCGTTGCCGACGTAGCTCATGGGTGAGCCGTTGACGGCGCCGTCGATGTAGAAGGCGTTCTGCAGCAGGCGCGTGGTGCCTTCGGGATGGTTGAAGTACATCCAGGACACGCGCGCTTTGTTCACGTCGACGCGGAAGTTGCCGCTATCGGAGTCGCGGTTGACACCGATGGCGAAGCTGCCTGGGGTAATGGCCGCATCCGCGTGTGGGGCCACGACCATGCCTGCGGCGACGCTAACGCCTGCGAGTATCGCTGCGATGCGTTGTTTGTTGGTTTTGCCGGTCACTGTCGTTGTCCTCTCAGCGCTGCTGGTTGATTGGGAATGCTAGGAATGTGCGGAAGAAGTCGCGGTGCTCGTACAGGGAGTAGCCCAGCCCGCCCAGGAAGGCGAGCAGGCCTAGCACGAAGCCCGCGATCTTCGCGCCTGGCGGAATCTCACTGCTTGTCGACGACCCCTTCTCCACCTCCTGCGGCCCCTTCACCACCTGCACTCGGAGGAGCTTGGTGGCCTGGGAGCCGTCCGCGAAGCTGACCACGACTGGGACTGGCACGATGCCAGGCGCCGTGCCAGCAGGTGGCGTGATGGTGAGTGCGCCGGTGGTGGCGTCGATGTCGATCTTCCAGTTGGCGAGCGCTTTCGGTAGCTGGCCGAGGGCAAACGCCTCCTTGGCGGCCCCGGCTGGCTTCGGCACTACGTAGGTGGTGGCCTTGCTTGGGTGCACCTTGATGGTGTCGGTGAACTCCGGGGTCGCCTCGGCGAGGGATGGTTTGCCGTCGCTGGTCAGCACGGAGATGCGTGCGTTCGCGATGGTCGTGGAGCCGTCCGGGAAGCTAATGCGCACCGGGACTTCACGCACGCCGGGGACCGCGTTCGGGCGGGCGCCGACGGTGAGGGCGCCGGTGGTGGCGTCGATACGGGTATCGAGGCCGCCGACTGGGTTGAGCAGCGAGTAGTGCGCGCCCTTCAGCGTCGGGGTGAGCGTGGTGGTTTCGCCTGCGCGGACCTGGGTTGGGTCGTACGCGTTGGAGACTGCCCCGCCCATCGCCTTGACGGCGGTGGCTTGCGCCTCGACGAGCTTCTGGGAGCCGTCCTCGAAGGTGACCACGATCGGGATCATGGTGCGGTCCCCGACATGCGCCGACGCGGGGGCGGCGACGGTGAGTGCGCCGGTGGTCGCGTCGACGGCGGCCTTCCAGCCCTCCGCGGCGAAGTCGGCGGAGATGGCGTAGGTGGCTCCCTTCGGTGCGACCTTCGGCTCTTGGGTTACGGCGTTGGCGCCGATGGCCACGCCGATCGGGGTCCAGGACGGTTGCTCGCGGTGGGCCTGCGAGTCGCGGGCGACGTTGAGCTGCACCACCTTCGAGCCGCCGTCGGGGAAGTTGATACGCACGCCGAGGTCGTAGCCCTGGCCGGGCTTGGCGTCCTTCGGCAGGGTGACCTTGATCTGGCCGGTCTTTTCGTCGACGTCGACGCGCAGGCCAGCAACGCCGCCGAGCGCAGCCGCGCCTTCCGGCTCGAACTCCACACCGGTGGGGATGTCGCCCTTCGGGGTGATGGTGACGGTGCCGTCGTCGCCGACGACGGCGTCCTCAAAGTCCAGGTTGGACGTGTAGGCCTGCGGCTTCGCGTCGCGCACGCCGATCACGGCCACGACCGTCTTGTGGGAACCGTCTGCGTACCGCGCAACGACTTCCACGTTCAGCGGTTTCGCGTCCTGCGCTGGGGCTGTGGCGGTGATGGTGCCTGTGGTGGCGTCGATAAAGAGGTCCCAGCCCTGGTACTTGGAGGCCTTCGTCTGGATGGCAAACTCGGGGTCGGAGGCGGGGTCGAAAGGTTCGGTGAGGTTGACCTTGATGGTTTCGCCTTCGAAGGCCTCGCGGCGCTCGTATTCAAACTTCTGCGTTTGCGCGAACTGCGGCGCAAGCACCTGGAAGTGCGCGATGATCTCCTTCGTGCTGCCGTCCGGGTAGGTGACAGTGACGGGCACCTCGATGGTGCTACCCGCCTCCGCGGTCAGGTCCGCGGAAAGGGTGATCTGGCCCGTGTGCTGGTTCAGCTTCACGCCTTCGGACTTCGTGCTAAACGACGCCTCCTTCGGCAACGGCTGGCGCTCAAAGACCATGCCGTTGTAGCCCAGGCGGGCGTACGGCGCAGGTGAGGTGGCGGTGCCGCCGGCGCGGACGTAGGTGTCCGCGTACGAGGACTCGTAACGTACGGAGTCCTTGACGGCTGCGGTGACCTCGACGGTGATGGTGTCCTGTTCGCCCTTCTCGGTGCGAACCTTCATGGTGTAGGTGCCCGGCTTCGCGTCACGCGACGGGGCGGCGTACACGGCGCCGTTGGCGAAGACGGTGAACCAATCCGGGTTCCCGGGCTCCGCGAGCACGCGCACGCCCTGCGTGGAGCGGACAGGGGTCACGCCGGTTTCCTCGCCTGCGCGGACCTTGATGGGGTTCCACTCGAACTGGTCCGGGGCAACGGGGCCCTCTGGGTCCGATGGGTCTGCTGGGTCCGACGGATTTGCGGGCTCGGACGGCTCACTTGGCTCACTTGGCTCCGGTGCGTTCTCGTCCACCGTCAACTCGAAGGAATCACGCTTGTGCGTGCCATCCTCCGTGACCTTGTCCACGACGACCTCGGAGGTGCCCTCCTTCGTCGGCGTGCCGACGATCGCGTTCTGCTCACCGTCGTACTTCAGGCCATCGGGCAGGCCCTCGACCTCCACGGAGGAAGCGTCCTCGACGTCGAGCGGGATGTGCACGTCGGTGCCGGGGCGCACTGGCGGGACTTCGGAAGGTGCGATGTCGGCGTCCTCCGGCTCGCCGAGCTCAGCCGAGTCGGCGACCGTGATGGTGAACGTTTCCTCGAGCGGGTCGCCTGCGCCGGTGACGCGTGCAGTCACGTTGAACGTGCCGGTCTCAGTTGGACGGCCGTTGATAAAGAGGTAGGAGCCGGAGCCAAGGCGGGTCTGGGCGGAGGTGCTCAGGCCCGCGGGCAGGCCCTCCAGCTCGATGACGGCGTCAGCCGGGACGTTCCACGCCATCACGCGGCGCGGTTGGATCAGGCGGTTCTGCCAGTACTTCTGGTCCTTGATCGGCTCGATGGTTGGGCCGTCGGCGAGGGTGACGTTGGCCTCGACGTCCTTGGTGGAGTCGTCAGCAAAGGTGATGGTCACCGGCACCTTGAACGTAGTGGTTTCGATGCCTTCGCCGGCGGTGGCATTGAGGGTGCCGTCGTCGGAAAACGTGAGGTGCCAGCCGGTGGGCGTCGAAAAGCCCTCCTTGAGCTCCCACTTGACGGGGGTACCGATCTTGTTCCAGGCGGCGGTCCAGAAGTTACGCTTCAGCTGCGGCTTCGACGTTGCGGTCTCACCGGGCGCGACGACGAGGTCCGGGAACGTGACGTCCGTCCGGGCCGCCTCAGTGCGTGGCGTTTTCCATGACGTGGACTCAGCAGTGGGCTGCTGCGCCGTGGCTGTACCTGCCACCACCGGCGCACCTGTGATTACTAACGATGCCCCAAGCGCGCAGGCTGCTACCGACACCCCACCTCGCCGCTTCGCCCCGTTGCGACCGCTCACGTTGCCCATCATCGTTCCTTCTTAAAACTGTCCGTAAATTGCTAAACGCTACTCAGTGTACTCACTATGCAGACATTTGCTTTTACAGCTATTGACATGCCGTTTTAAATTCTAACGAATAACGGACATACAACAAAGGTGTTGAACAATGACAGGCAGGCGCACGGGAGGCTACGCGCGACGCGCGAGCGCCGCCGCCTTCTGCGCGATGGCGAGCTCCTCATTCGTCGGCACGACAAGCACTTTCACGCGAGAGTCGTCGGCGGAGATGATGCGCGGCCCGTCGTTGGGCAAGGAGTTGCGCTCGGGGTCGATCTTCACGCCGAAGGCCTCCATATTGTCCAGGGCGTCCGCGCGCACGAACTTGTCGTTCTCGCCCACGCCCGCGGTGAACGTGATCGCGTCCACCCGCCCCAGCGCCACCATGTAACTGCCGATAAAGCTACGCAGCCGGTTGATGTAGACGTTGTAGGCCAGCCAGGCGTCGCCGTCCTCGTTTTCGATCATGGCGCGCAGCTCGCGGAAGTCGTTCACGCCGGCCAGGCCCTTCACACCGGAGCGCTTGTTCAGCAGCTCGTCGATCTCGTCGATGCTCATGCCGCCGTGGCGCGCCAGGTGGAAGATGATGCCCGGGTCGATGTCGCCGGATCGCGTACCCATGACCAGGCCCGCAAGCGGGGTGAGCCCCATCGACGTATCGATCGCGTGCCCGTTCGCCACCGCCGAGCACGACGCACCGTTACCCAGGTGCAGCACAATCTGGCGAGTGTGGTTTGGGTCGGACCCGATCAGCCCCGGCACCTGGCCCGAGACGAACTCGTGGGAGGTGCCGTGGAAGCCGTAGCGACGGATCTGGTTCTGGCTGGCCACCTCGGCGTTGATGGCGTAGAGCGCCGCGGCCGGCGGCAGGGAGTGGAAGAAGCCGGTGTCGAACACCGCGACGTGCGGGATGTCCGGCAGCAGTTCGCGGGCGACCTCGATGCCGTCGATGTTCGCCGGGTTGTGCAGCGGCGCCAGCGGCACCAGGTCCCGGATCATGTCGACAACCTGGTCCACGATGATTTCAGGCTGGCTGAACACCATGCCGCCGTGCACCACGCGGTGCCCCACCGCCACCACATCCAGGTCCTTCGGGCTCACGCCACGCAGCGCCAGGCGGTGGAACGCCTCCTCCAGCCCGTCTTTGTGCGTCGGGATGGATTTTTGCAGCACCCAGCGGTCCTCGCCGTGCTTGATGGTAATGCGGCCTTGAGGTTCCCCGATTTGCTCGACAAGCCCGGAGACGAACGGCGCGTCCGAGGCGTCCGAATTAGGGTCCACGATCTGAAACTTCACCGAGGAGGAACCAGAGTTAATCACCAGTACGTAGCTCATTTACTTCACCCCTGCCTGAATCGCAGTCACGGCCACAGTGTTCACAATGTCATCGACCGTCGCGCCGCGCGAAAGGTCGTTGACCGGCTTGTTCAGCCCCTGCAGAATCGGGCCAACCGCCAGCGCGCCGCCAGTGCGCTGCGCGATCTTGTACCCGGCGTTGCCCGCCTCAAGGTCGGGGAAGATGAACACGTTCGCCTGCCCCGCCACGGGTGAGTCGGGGGCTTTCTGCTTCGCGACGCCCTCATCACACGCAGCGTCGAACTGGAGGGGGCCGTCAATAATTAAGTCCGCATCAATAGCGCGGGCGGCGGCGACGGCCTCGCCTGCACGCTCCACGTCGGGGCCCGCGCCGGAGCTGCCCGTGGCGTACGAGAGCACCGCAACCTTCGGTTCGATACCGAATTGAGCGGCGGTCAACGCCGAGCTCACAGCGATTTCGCCGAGCTGCTGCGCGGACGGGTTCGGGTTCACGGCGCAGTCGCCGAACGCCCACAGACGGCCCTGCATCACCATCAGGAAGATCGAGGACACCACGGAGGCCTCCGGGCGCGTCTTGATGATCTGGAAGGCTGGCTTAATCGTCTCCGCCGTCGTATGCACCGCACCGGAGACCATGCCGTCCGCGCGTCCGGTGTGCACCAGCATCGTGGCGAAATAGGAGACGTCCTGCATAGTCTCGCGTGCTTGCTCCAGGGTCACACCCTTGGATTTGCGCAGTTCAGCGAAGGTCTGCGCGAACTCCTCAGCCAGGTCGGAGGTGCGGTGATCCAGCAGCGTCGCCGCCGAAACGTCCAACTCAAGCTCCCGCGCCTTCGCAGCAATCGCGTCCACGTCTCCCAGCAGCGTCAGCTTCACGACGCCCCCCGCCAACAACCTGTGCGCCGCCTCCAGCACGCGGGGCTCCTCGCCCTCCGGCAGGACGATGTGCGCGCCGACCTCGCGGGCCTGGCCCAACAGGTGAGAGCCAAAGACCAGTGGGGACATCACCGGCGCGACCTCCGGAATGGTGAGGTCGGCCGCCTCCTGCACGTCCGTGACCGTTGCGAGCAGCGTCGCACCGTGGCGTTCCACTATCCGTTGCGCGAGGGGTGCGCGCTGCGGGGCGTCGATAAGCACGATGACCGCAGCCCCGAGTGCTGCGGCGAGCTCTGCATCAAAGGAGCACTCCCCCTGCCCCACTAACAAGGTGGGTTGTTCCTGACCCTCGCAGGCGGCGTAGGCCTCGGCGAGCGTTTCCCCCGTGACGCGGACGGTGCGCAGGCCGTGCTGTGCCGCGAGCGCGTCAGCATCAGCACTGCCGAGGTTCGTGTTCGTGCAGGTAAGCAGTAGATGTTGAGCCATAACCCAGCCTTTACGATCGTGGCGGACATAAATGCGTATCATTCTACAGCCCCATCACGACACGCGGGCAGACAATTGGGGTCCAGTTCACATTTCTTTGATTTCTGGTTCTGGGTCTCAGTTGTGGCGGTGGCGCGCTGGATGGCCGGCTTCCCGGTTTGCCTTTCAAAAAAGTTCCCGCGCCGCCGCCCGGGAACTATTTTGCGTTTCAGGTCGGCTCCCGTCGACCAACGTTTACGTTTCCCTAGGTCGGGACGCCTGTCCACGAAGAAAGGTCCCGCCATCAACGTGGTTCGGGGAACAATTTCAATCTTGCTTGTCTTCAAAAGCCGTGCCGCACTCTTCAAGTAACGAGATCTGGGCTTCAAACTATAAGGACAAAAAGAGAACCAGCCGCCTTTCCTTATCGGAAATGACGGCTAGTCGTGGTGCTTGCAAGCGTAGCATTAATCTCCCGCTTTCACCCCAGCGGGTTAGGCAGAGTACATGCGCAGTTTGTTAGCCCAAGCAGCCATTGCCAACGACCGCGAAACGAAAGTCGAGTTGTCCTTCTTAGTCGAGAGCTTCGCCATCTTGCCGAGAAAACCCTGCGGCAGGTTTGTTGTACCTACTTTTTGACATAGCCATATAGGGTTCAGTGGCTGTGGGATCATGCGCGTTCTGGGCTCGCTGTGCGTTGTTTCCGCGAGGTCTTCGTGCTGTTTTTGCGTGATCCTCGTTCGGGCCGAGGTACTAAAGGAGTGCGAGCGACGCTGGTCGCCGAAAGTCGCCCCGGGCCGGTGAGAATGCGCGACCTGCATCGCACGCTTCTAATCGCACGCTTCGAGCAATTTGAGGTGGCGCGCGACGGGCCGCCCCAACCTTGCAGCAACGCAAAAAGCTGCCGCCCGCCACAAATGGCGGACAGCAGCGTTTTACTTCTTAGAAAGCGATCAGTAAGCGCTTAACCCCCAGCCTCCCCCGTAAGGGGGTGGCTGTTCAGAGCGTATTTCTTACTGCTGCTTCTTCTCTTGCTTTGCCGGAGTCTTGTTGTCCGTCTTGGAGGACAGCTTCGTCGTCTTGCCAGAGGAACCCTTCAGCTCAAGGTCCTTCACAGAAGACTTCGGACCATTCGGGTTGCAGTTGTCGTAGATAACCGTGCCAGCCAGGATACCGGCAGCAATCAGCACGATACCTGCAGCAACCATGCCCAGGTCAGCACCAACAGTGCGCAGCTGTGCATTGATCTGCTCAGCTTGACGAGCCATCTCCGGGTTGAAGATGCCAGCCTGCTGCTGGATACGAGTGTTCACAGCCTGCAGCTGAGCATCAACCTGAGCAGCAACATCGCTCAGAACCGGAATCTGAATCTGGGAAGCCAGACCCAGCGGCAGCAACGCGATCAGCGGCAGACCGAAGCCAACAGCAGACGCCACACACTTACCAGTGTCGATGCCGACCTGTGCGGTGGCAGTGTTGCCAGAGCCATCCTCAACGGTGACCTTGTCGCCCGGCTTCAACTCGACGTTGGACGGAACGCTGATCTTCCAGTTGCCGTCCTTGTCGGTCGTGGTCTTAATGACCTTGCCGTTCGGCAGCGTGACCTTGATGTCCTCACCCGGACGATCGCCCTTACCAGAGATCGTCTTGTCACCAGGCTTGATGTCGTTGATCGTCGGCTTAGTGGTGTCCTTAACGGTAACTTCCGCGGAGTTGCCCTTGCCGTCCTCGACTGTGATCTTGTCGCCCGGCTTCAACTCGACGTTGGACGGAACGCTGATCTTCCAGTTGCCGTCCTTGTCGGTCGTGGTCTCAATGACCTTGCCGTTCGGCAGCGTGACCTTGATGTCCTCACCCGGACGGTCACCCTTACCAGAGATGGTCTTGTCACCAGGCGCCACCGGATTGATCTCCGGTGCAGTGGTATCCGGGATCTCATCACCATTTGCTGGGTTCGAGTCACCCTCGATCTCATCCTTATTCGAGATACCGTCGCCGTCGAAGTCACCCTCCGGATCCAGCAAGGACTTGCCATCCTTACCAACCAGAACGAAGTCAGCAACACCCGAGTTATTAGAACCATCGTTGTAGACAAAGTCCACAGTCACAGACGGCTCAACATACGGAGTGAAGATCTTCTTGAACTTCTCCCAGCTGCTATCAATATTCGGCAGCTCGGACTTAATCTTCTCGCCAACCTTGTCGTAGCCAGGAGCCGTCGCATCAACAACACCAGTCTCCGGAACGGTATTGAAGTCCCAATCGTCAGAACCAGCAGAAGGCGTACCCTTCGCTTCCTTCACAGGAACATTGGTCTTGTCCTCAAACGGATCAGACGTCTCAGTCTTGCCCGCCTCAACATTCTTAGGCGCACCATAATCCGGCGTGTTCTTCACAGCATCAGATTTCGGATCAAGAATATTGATATCGATCTCGCCGACCTTGTTGCCATCCTTGTCCTTGACGACAACCTTGCCGTCCTGCGGCTCGGTACCCTCAGGCACCGTCACCTTGATCTCACCAGTGTTCGGATCAACCTCAACCTTGGCATCCTTGATCGGGTTGCGGTCCTTATCCAGGACATCACCAGTCATACCCTCAGTCGGGTTCTTGACCTTGTCATCCAACGTCTTCGGCTTGTTATCAGCCGGAACATCGTCAGTCTTGCCACCAGGCTCGATCGATGGTGCCGGCTTGGTGATCTTGATGTCGATCTCGCCAACCGGGTTGCCGTCCTTATCCTTAACAACAACCTTGCCATCCTGAGGCTCGGTGCCCTCAGGCACCGTTACCTTGATCTCACCAGTGTTCGGATCAACCTCAACCTTGGCATCCTTGATCGGGTTACCGTCCTTATCAAGAACATCACCAGTCATACCATCAGTCGGGTTCTTGACCTTGTCATCCAAAGGCTTCGGCTTGTTATCGGCCGGAACCTCATCGGTCTTCTCACCGGTCTCAATCGACGGAGCCGGGGTCTCGTCCTTCGGCTCGGTGATCTTGATGTCAATCTCACCGACCTTGTTGCCGTCCTTGTCCTTGACGACAACCTTGCCATCCTGCGGCTCGGTACCCTCAGGCACCGTCACCTTGATCTCACCAGTCTTCGGATCAACCTCAACCTTGGCATTCTCGATCGGGTTACCGTCCTTATCCAGGACATCACCCGTCATACCCTCAGTCGGATTCTTGACCTTGTCATCCAAAGTCTTCGGCTTGTTATCAGCCGGAACCTCATCGGTCTTCTCACCGGTCTCAATCGACGGTGCCGGAGTCTTATCCTCCGGCTTGGAGTTCGGGTCCTTCGGATCAGTACCGGCTTCCTTCTCCTGCTCATCAGTGAAGCCGTCACCGTCGTCATCATTGTCGTTGACATCCGGGGTGCCGTCACCATCGGTATCACGCTGAACCGTGATCACCTTCTTATCCTTGGCAATTTCCTTGCCGTCCTTATCAGTGATGGTGACCGTGACAGTCACGTCACGCTCTTCCTCATCCTTACCCCAGTCAGTGATCTTCTCCGGGGTACCGGTGACCTTACCGTTCTTGTCATCAACAGTCAGACCATCCGGCAGACCATCAACAGTGACCTTGCCACCTTCCGGAACATCCTTCGCCGTATCAAACGGGTCCGTCGGCTGACCCTCAACAACGACCTTCTTCTCGGTGTCTACCGTTGCCGGGATGGAATTCTTGTCCTTCGGATCAGAACCCTTGTCCTTCTCATCCTCATCAGAGACACCATCATTGTCGTCGTCGGTATCACCCTCGACGTCGTTACCGTCCTTATCGGTGTAACCACCATCAAAGTCCGGCTTACCATCACCATCAGTATCCAGATAGAACGGCGCGGTCACCTCATCAGTGGAGCCATCCTTGTAGGTAACCGTAACCGGAACCTCAAACTTCTCAACAGTGTCCTTATTAACACCATCAACAGTCACCGTGATCTCACCGGTGGTCTCATCAATGTCGACCTTGTAGCCAGCAGGAGCCTGGAAGTCCTCCGGGATCGTAAACTTCGCACCCTCAGGAACATCGACGCCCTTACCGTCCTTGTCGGTGAAGGATGGCGTGGACTTCGTCTCCTTACCCGGAACAACAAGCTCATTGGCGTACTTCGGCTCAACCGTGTCAGCAACAGGCTTCTCAGCAACCTTAAACGTTGCTGGTGCATGGAAGATCGTACGCGGACGAGTAACCTGGTTACCCCCTTCATCAACAACCGGGTCACCGTTTTCGTCGTACACCGGCACCTGGATGGCCGTATCAACCATCTTCACCGGAATATCAAACGACTTGCCTTCCTGACCAGCCTTCGGGGTAAACGTCACCACACCGGTGGTCTCATCAACCGTCACCTGGTCAGCGGTCACGCCCTCAGGAAGCTTCTCCTCATTCAAGAAGAACTTTGCCGACTCCAACTTCGGCTCTTCAGCCTCAGTCTTCGGATCATCAAACGTCGGCGTCGACTCCTTCGCAACACCAACCTTCGCATCCGCAGGCTCATACGCCAAATACGACGTCGTTACCGCAAACGCATCCTGCGCAAGCAACGTACCAGAGCTGTCCTTACCCTGGTAAAGACGAGCAGTAAACACATCACCGTGCTCAACATCAGCCGGCACCGTCAACGAACACGACGGAATACGCGTCGACGCATCCGGAGCAATCGGATCACAGGTCTTGACAACCTCACCAGCATCATTGGTCCACTCGATGGTGTACTCAAGACCTTCACCAACCGGCAAACCATCCGTCAGCGTCTCAACAGTCTCACCAACACGAGCCCAGTTGTCGTAGGTGTTCTTCTCAAGCACATCAAACTTCAACGGTGCTGGATACAGCGCAATATTCCAATTGCCATAGGCACCAGTAGAGCGAGAGATTAATGATCCACCGCCACCGAACACTTTCATGCTGGTACCAGTATTTGGGCCATCCCAGTGTCCCAGAGACCATGGGTACAGCATGCCGATGTTATCTGGCAATGTGTTCCCGTCCTTATCAAGTAACTGAACATATGACCAGTCCGTGTTCACGTGCTTCGAGCTTCGGTTACCTTCCGCCCAGCTGCCCTGGTCATGGGAATCAGCAAGCGTGTGCAGCTTGTCCGCCGGCGGCGTGAAAGTACCAGGAGTGCTCTCCCAGCTATTACCCCACAGGCCTCTCCAGTACAACGAAAACTTGCCGTCAGCGGCTGTCGTAGTCTTGACTGTCTCAGCAATCCAACCCTCTGGATCAGCTGCTACCTGGTCATTAATCCACTTTTGCAGACCCTGCTCGTCATCGACAGTCCACCCTTTGCCACGAAGAGTTTTGCCTGCAAAATTCTCCTTAACGTACTCGTGGATTGCTTTAACGGCCTCATCGCTCAAATAGGACCCAACGACGGTCAAACCGGCAGCCGGTACGTCGGAACCGTCGTATTTCGAAAGGGTGTCGTGCCTGAGCGCACCCTGAAGCACACGTAGATTCCAGAATGCACGACCCCAATACGCACCTGCAGAGCCGCCACCTTGAGACTCAGCCCATTGCTCTTGTGGCAAGTGCTGTGGCAGGTCTGTCTTTTGTGCATATTGGATCGTGACGCCCTTGACACGATTGCCGACCCACTGTCCATCGCCTTGTGTGCCAGGTGTGGTCGTCGTCGTTGGGAAGATCCCCGCGGCTGGCTGATGCACTAGTCGGTATTGGTGAACCAACTCTTCAGGAAGCTCGGCCCACATACGGATCTTCTCACGACGCTGATCACGGCGACCAGATGGTTTACCCGTGGTCAATCCAACAGAGGCATCCGCCATGAACGTACGCTCGACGCCCTCAGCATCCGTATACGGCGCCATATTCAGCGTGAAGTTACCGTTCTCATCAGACATGGTGTAGTACACCGGAGAAGCGTGCTCAGTATTAACACCCTCATACCACTGGGCGAATACCTTCACGCCCTGAAGTGCCTTACCGGCATCCTGAACTTCACCGAACCCCGCAAGAATCTCCTGAACTTCCTTGACAGACCCTGAAATGGTCCCCTTCTTATCCGCTTCACCTGGGGAGTAGATTGCATCCTCGTATGCCCCGACCGACTCAGCCGGCTCCAGAGCAATTAATCCCTGGTCGGCCGTAGCAGAAGTCTCCTCCTGGGCAAACGCAACCGGCTGTGCCAGCGGCGCAACGAGCGCAAACGAAAGTGCTGCCGCAGCGATCGAGGTACCGCGACGAATCTTGTAGGAGCTTCGCACAACAATTCCTTTCATTCGTTGATTTGAAACATATAGTCGCACCGCCGCGTTTTTCACCGATCTTTAGGCACAAACACAGGCGCTACGTGGTTTACAGTCATCAAAGAATAACAACGAATGGCCTGCGCTTCTAATAGACCTTTAGGGCTATTCCATTGCAGGCTTTTGCGACACTGATATGTTTCAAACTCTAAGAATCCATCAGGTAGGCAGCGTTAGGACGGTTGTCCTATAGTGCGCATGTAATTGTTTGTATAGATAATTAGCAGACATATGTACGTCACCTGCGAAGACGAAGATTCCCAGAACTAACAGCGACCGTTGTCAGTACCAATACAAAAAGCTGCCACCCGTCATATATGACGGGTGGCAGCTTTTCTCTTCTTAGAAAGCGTTCAGTAAGCGCTTAACCCCCAGCCTCCCCCGCAAGGGGGTGGCTGTTCAGAGCGTATTTCTTACTGCTCCTTCTTCGGCTTTGCCGTGGTCTTAGGAGCCGCGGTTCCCTTGGAGGACAGCTTCATCGTCTTGCCGGAAGAACCCTTCAGCTCCAGATCCTTGACCGAAGACTTCGGACCATTCGGGTTGCAGTTGTCGTAGATAACCGTGCCAGCCAGGATACCGGCAGCAATCAGTACGATACCTGCAGCGACCATGCCCAGGTCTGCGCCAACGGTACGCAGCTGCGCGTTGATCTGCTCAGCCTGACGTGCCATCTCCGGATTGAAGACGCCAGCCTGCTGCTGAATACGGGTGTTGACCGTCTTCAGCTGAGCATCAACCTGCGCAGCAACATCGCTGAGAACCGGAATCTGAATCTGAGAAGCCAGACCCAGCGGCAGCAGCGCAATCAGCGGCAGACCAAAGCCCACAGCAGACGCCACACACTTGCCGGTATCAATACCGACCTTCGCCTCGACCGTGTGGGCGCCATCGGTCACCGTGATCTTGTCACCAGGCTTCAACTCAACACCAGCCGGAACATCAACCTTCCAGTTACCGTCCTTATCAGTCTCGGTCTCAACAACCTTACCGTTCGGCAGCGTAACCTTGATGGTTTCGTTCGGACGGTCACCCTTACCGGAGATCGTCTTATCACCAGGCTTGATCGGGTTCACGGTCGGCGCCGCGGTGTCGGTAACTGTGACGTCAGTCGACTTGCCACTCTTGTCCGTAACCGTGATCTTGTCACCGTGCTTCAGCTCAACACCAGCCGGAACATCAACCTTCCAGTTACCGTCCTTATCGGTCTCCGTCTCAACGACCGTACCGTTCGGCAACGTGACCTTAATCGTCGAATTCGGAGTATCGTCCTTACCCGAGATCGTCGTATCACCAGGCTTAACTGGATTCACCGTCGGCTTTTCAGTATCCGGAATCTCATCGCCATTAGCAGGATTCGAACCCTTCTCGATCTCATCCTTATTAGAGATACCGTCCTTATCGAAGTCACCATCCGGATCCAGCAAGGACTTACCATCCTTACCAACCAGATCGAATCCTGCAGTTGCATCATTCTTCGAACCATCGTTGTAGACGAAATCAACCGTCACAGACGGACGAACGTACGGGGTGAAGATCTCCTTGAACTTATCCCAGCTGCTATCAATCTTCGGCAGCTCAGCCTCGATCTTCTTCTTGACATCGTCATAGCTAGGAGCCTTCGCCTCAACAACACCAGTCTTCGGCGCCGTGTTAAACGTCCACGCCTCCGAACCGTCGGACTCAGTGCCCGTTGCTTTCTTCACAGGAACATCAGTCTTGCCCTCAAACGGATCAGACTTCTCGGTCTCACCAGCCTCGACGTTCTTACGATCGCCGTAGTTCGGGACGTTATTCGCCGCATCAGACTCCGGATCGACGATGTTGACGTCGATCTCACCGATCGTGTCCTTACCAGTGCCATCGGTGATGATGACCTTGGCATCCTGCGGGTCAGTACCTTCCGGCACCGTGACCTTGACCTTGCCAGTCTCCTTGTCGATCTCGACATTCGATCCAGGGATCTCATTGCCGTCCTTATCGACGAGCTTGCCCTTCTCGTCACCGTTCGGGTTCTCGACCGTACCAACAGTGTGCTCGCCACCATCAGCAGGAACCGTGGTGTTGTCACCCTCCTTCACAGAAGGATCAGGCTTGACAACATTAACCGTGACATCAACGGTCTCAGTTGATTCATCCGGGTAGGTCACCTTCACAGGAACAGTGATCTTGTCACCCGGAGTGGCATCCCCAGGAACCTTGACCGTGATCTTGCCATCCTTGTCGATCTCGACACCTTCAGGTGCACCTTCGCCCTTGTCGAACGTCGTGCCCTCCGGAGGCGTGGTCTCGTTACCCTTGTCGTCCTTGAACTTCGGAGCAGGAACCTCGGCCGTACCGCCAGGGTTGCCCTCGCCACCCTCGTACTCAGGCTGGTACTTGTCCTTGTCCTGAGTATCTGGCGTCGGGGTAACAGCCTTGTCCTTGACGTCGAACTCGAACGTCTTCGTCACCGGCTTGCCATCCGCACCAGTAACCGGCTTGCGGTCCTTATCCAGGACAGTCACGGTGACCGTGGACTTACCAGCCTTCTCCGGCGTACCAGAAACTTCACCAGTCTCCGGGTTGTAGGTCACGCCATCAGGCAGACCCTCAACCTTGACCGAACCATCAGTCGGAACGTTGTCAACCTCGATCTTAAACGAATCGATCGGTTCACCAACAGTGCCAGACTTATCGGCAATGTCAGCAATCGTCGACGGAACCGAATTCGAATCCTTCGGATCCGTACCAGCCGTCTTCTCATCCTCATCGGAGACGCCATCACCATCGTCATCAGTATCGGTGACATCCGGGGTGCCATCACCATCGGTATCACGCTGAACCGTGATGACCTTCTGATCCTCGGCAACCTTCTTGCCGTCCTTATCGGTGATAGTGACCGTGACAGTCACCTCACGCTCTTCCTCTTCCTTACCCCAGTCACTGATCTTCTCCGGGGTACCGGTGACCTTGCCGGTCTTGTCATCAACAGTCAGACCACCAGGCAAGTCCTTAACCGTGACCTCGCCGTCTTCCGGAACATCCTTCGCCGTATCAAACGGATCAGTCTCCTGGCCCTCAACAACAATCTTCTTTTCGGTATCTACCGACGCAGGAACAGACTTCTCGTCCTTCGGGTTCGAACCCTTATCCTTCTCCTCCTTATCGGTGACACCGTCATTGTCGTCGTCGTCATCCCCCTCGACAACTACCTTGCCGTCCTCATCCTTGATGCCACCATCAACATCCGGCTTACCATCCCCATCGGTATCCAGATAGAACGGCGCAGACGTCTCATCCGTAGAACCATCCGGGTACGTCACCGTAACCGGAACATCAAACTCCTCAACAGTATCCCCGTTGAGCTTGTCCTTATCGACAGTCACCGTGATCTTACCGTTGTTCTCGAAGTTCTCATCGAAGTCAACGGTGTAGCCCTCAGGAGCCGTAAAGTCTTCCGGAACCGCAAACTTCGACCCCTCCGGAGCCTCGGTCTTATTACCGTCCTTGTCAGTAAAGGTCGGCGACGACTCCGCCGGCTTATCCGGCGTCACAAGAGTGTGCTCATACTTCGGCTCGAAGGACGCATTGTCCTTGTCCACAACATTAAACGTTGCCGACGCATGGAAAATCGTACGCGGGCGAGTAACCTGGTTACCCTTCGCGTCAACAACTGGGTCAGCGTTATCGTCATACACCGGCACCTGGATAGCCGTATCAACCATCTTCACCGGGATGTCGAAGGACTTACCTTCCTGGCCAGCCTTCGGCGTAAACGTCACAACACCAGTCTTCGGATCAACCTCGACCTGATCAGCAGTAACACCCTCAGGAAGCTTCTCCTCATTCAAGAAGAACTCAGCCGACTCAAGCTTCTCCTCAACAGGAGCAGTATCCGGATCATCAAACTTCGGTGTCGAATCCTTCGCAACACCAACCTTCGCATCCTCAGGCTCATACGCCAAGTAGGAGGTGGTCACAGCAAACGCATCCTGCGCAAGCAACGCACCAGAGTTGTCCTTACCCTGGTACAGACGAGCAGTAAACACATCACCGTGCTTAACACCCTCAGGTACCTTCACCGCACACGATGCAATTGCCGTATCAGCATCAGGCATCACCGGACCACAGGTCTTGACAACCTCACCAGCATCATTGGTCCACTCGATGAAGTACTCAAGACCTTCACCAATCGGCAAACCAGTCGTCAGCGTCTCAACAGTCTCACCAACACGAGCCCAGTTGTCATAGGTGTTCTTCTCCAGCACATCAAACTTCAACGGTGCTGGGTACAACGCAATATTCCAACGCAGGTACTTATCATCAGACTTGTTGATCTCGACGCCGCCGCCGCCGAAGACCTCCGCGTCCCGGCCAGCGTTCGGGCCATCCCAATTGCCCAACGACCACGGATACAACGTACCCACATTATCCGGCAGAACATTGCCATCCTTATCCAGGATCTGCACGAACGACCAGTCCATGTTTACGTGCTTGGAACTCTTATTACCGTTGATAAAGGTACCTTCATCACGAGATGCAAGCGTGTGCAGCTTGTCCGCCGGCGGCGTCAAAGTACCAGGAGTGCTCTCCCAGCTATTGCCCCACAGGCCCTTCCAATACAACGAAAATTCACCATTAGCATCCGTGGTGGTCTTGACCGTTTCAGCAATCCACCCCTCTGGATCAGCTGCTACCTGCTCATGAATCCACTTCTGCAGGCCCTGCTCATCATCAACAGTCCAGCCATTGCCACGCAGCGTCTTACCCGCAAAGTTCTTCTTCACGTACTCATTGATCGCCTTAACAGCCTCATCAGACAAGTACGAACCAACCACCTGCAGACCCGCAGCAGGCACATCCTTGCCGTCATACTTCGAGACCGTCTCATGCCTCAACGCGCCAGAGGCAACATCCAAGTTCCAAAACGCACGCCCCTGATACGAGCCGTACAGCCCACTGCCCTGAGACTCAACCCACTTGTCCTGTGGCAGGTGCTGCGGCAACTGCGTCTTCTGGGCAAACTGAATCTTCACCTCAGAGACCTTGTTATCACTCCAGACACCATCACCCTGCGTACCAGGAGTAATAGCCGTCGGAGGAAAAATACCAGCGGCCGGCTGATGCACCAGACGATACTTACTTGCCAAATCTTCTGGCAGCTCTGCCCAAACACGGATCTTCTCGCGCTTTTGATCGCGCTGTGGAACAGTCTCGCCCACTGATGCATCAGCAGAGAAACGACGCTCCACGCCTTCGGCATCCGTATACGGCGCCATATTCAATGAGAAGTTACCCTGCGCGTTCGTCGTTGTGTAGTACACCGGCGAGGCATGCTCGGACCTACGCCCCTCATACCACTGGGCATACACTTTCACGCCTTCAAGAGCTTTACCAGCATCCTGAACTTTACCGAAGCCCTTGTAGATCTCCACTACTTCCTTGACGGAACCAGAAATCGTACCCTTGTTCTCAGGATCACCCGGCGAGTGGATCGCATCCTCATAAGCTTCAGCATTCGAAGCCGGCGCCTCGGCAGGAGGCTTCGGAGCTTCCGGATTCTGAGCAGACTCAGCAGCGGGCTTCTCCTCCTGCGCAAACGCCACCGGCTGCGCCAGCGGTGCCACCAGAGCAAACGACAATGCGGCCGCAGCAATCGACGTGCCACGACGTGCCTTAAATTGGCCTCGCATAAACATTCCTTCCATATGGTCTAATCAATGTGGCTACCTACCTGTCAGCCAAGGTCTAGTAAAACCACAAAACTGCAGGTGGTGGACGTAGACAGTGGTCAACGATTAGTCACTCACCGTAAATTGTATCAATCTATGGAAAATGCAGGATCCCTACAGGGCTTTTCTAATTCTCAACCACAAAGAAGTACAAATGTCAGATAAGCACAGGCGGAATGTCGCAATTTTTTCTAGTGATACATTTTGGTCACTATAAATGGAACTCATTAACACAGTTCCAATAGGACCAGTTCAATTAAACTGGAAGACAAATGTTAATAATTGTCGAAACAATTAAGGCCAATCGGGCAAATATAAAAGTTGCTGCCCATTGCAGTAAACGCAATAGGCAACAACTGTAATTTTCTTACCAAGACTTTAGGCAAGATTTACGAAATGTAGCCCCCTGCATGGGGGAGGAGGCTACATCACGATCCTTTTACGCCTTTGGCGTATCGGTTGCAGGTGCTTTCGGAGTGGACGTCGATACGTTGTTGTCCTCCTTAGAGGACAACTTCGTCGTCTTACCCGACGAACCCTTCAACTCCAGATCCTTCACAGAGGACTTCGGGCCATTCGGGTTGCAGTTGTCGTTAATGATCGTGCCGGCGAGGATGCCAGCGGCGATCAGCACGATACCTGCAGCGACCATGCCCAGATCCGCACCGAAGGTACGCAGCTGCGCATTAATCTGCTCAACCTGACGAGCCATCTCCGGGTTGAAGATGCCAGCCTGCTGCTGAATACGGGTGTTCACCGTCTTCAGCTGAGCCTCGACCTGACCAGCCACATCGCTGAGAACCGGGATCTGAATCTGGGAAGCCAGACCCAGCGGCAGCAGCGCAATCAGCGGCAGACCGAAGCCAACGGCAGAGGCGACACACTTGCCGGTATCAATCGAGACCTTTGCTTCGGTCTTGTTACCAGCAGCATCAGTTGCGGTGATCGTGTCGCCGGTCTTCAGATCAACACCAGCCGGAACCTCAACCTTCCAGTTGCCGTCCTTATCCGTTGTGACCTTGATCGGATCCTTCACGCCTGGGATCGTGACGATGATTTCCTCACCAGGGCGGTCGCCCTTACCAGAGATCTCCTTAGCACCAGGCTTAATCTCATTGATCGTCGGGCCAGTGGTGTCCGGGGTCTCGCTATCATTTGCTGGGTTCGAGCCACCCTTGATCTCATCCTCGTTGGTCACACCGTCACCATCGAAGTCACCCTTCGGATCCAGCAGGGACTTACCATCCTTGCCAACCAGATCGAAGCCAGCCGTCGCCTTGTTCTCGGAGCCATCGTTGTAGGTGAAACCGACGTCGACGGACGGACGAGCAAACGGAGTGAAGTCCTTCACGAACTCGGCCCAACGCTTGCCAGCCTCATGGCTCTTGATCTCCGGCAGCTTCGCCTCGATCTTGCCCTCAACATCCTTCATCGAAGGAGCCTCAGCCTTGATCACACCGTTGTCCTGCGGGGTGAACGTCCACTTATCCGCATCCGAGCCTTCGCTCGGCGTAGCGGCGACATCCTTAACCGGAGCCGTCTTACCGAACGGATCATTGGTGTTCTTCTCACCATCAACCGGAACGCCCGTGACCTCGTCGTACTTCGGTACGAAACGCTCAGCATCAGTACCAACAATAAGCTTCGTGTCAACCTTATCGGTCGAACCATCCGGGTACGTCACAACAACGGTGACATCGTACTCACCCGGCTTCGAGGTATCCGGAATACCACCCTCGTACTCAAACTTCGTACCATCAGGAAGCTTATCCGCATCCTTAATGTTGTTCTTCGGATCCGGAGTACCACCAGTCGGGACATTCTGGTCCTGACCCTGCGGATCATTCAGCTCAGCCTGAGTCGGGTTGTCCTTCACCGTAACCGTGGTAGTGACCTTGTCCTTGGTGCCATCCGGGTAGGTCACAATGACCGTGACGCCCTGGGTGCCTTCCTTAGACGTGTCCGGGGCCCCACCCTCATACTCGTAGGTCGTACCATCAGGAAGCTTGTCAGCATCCTTGATGTTGCCCTTCGGATCCGGTTTTTCACCGGTCTTGACAACCTGGTCCTGACCCTTAGGATCGTACTTCTCAGCATCGGTCTTCGGAGTCTCGGTCACCGTGATAGTCGTGGTGACTTCGTCCTTGGTGCCGTCCGGGTAGGTCACCACAACAGTGACATCCTTCTTGCCCGGAGTCTTCGTATCAGGAGTCTCCTTGTACTCAAACTTCGTACCCTCCGGAAGATCACCAACATTCTCGATGCTCTTCTCCGGATCCGGAGTACCGTTCACCGGCACCTCCTGATCCTGACCCTTCGGCTCATACTTCTCAGCATCGGTCTTCGGAGTCTCGGTCACCGTGATAGTCGTGGTGACTTCGTCCTTGGTGCCGTCCGGGTAGGTCACCACAACAGTGACATCCTTCTTGCCCGGAGTCTTCGTATCAGGAGTCTCCTTGTACTCAAACTTCGTACCCTCCGGAAGATCACCAACATTCTCGATGCTCTTCTCCGGATCCGGAGTACCGTTCACCGGCACCTCCTGATCCTGACCCTTCGGCTCATACTTCTCAGCATCGGTCTTCGGAGTCTCGGTCACCGTGATAGTCGTGGTGACTTCGTCCTTGGTGCCGTCCGGGTAGGTCACCACAACAGTGACATCCTTCTTGCCCGGAGTCTTCGTATCAGGAGTCTCCTTGTACTCAAACTTCGTACCCTCCGGAAGATCACCAACATTCTCGATGCTCTTCTCCGGATCCGGAGTACCGTTCACCGGCACCTCCTGATCCTGACCCTTCGGCTCATACTTCTCAGCATCCGTAGGAGCGGCAACCTTGAACGGGGCCTCACCACGAGCAACGATGCGCGCCTGCGTAGCCGGCTTACCCTCATCGTCCTTGACCGGATCGCCGTTCTCATCAAGCTTCGGAACCTGCAGAGCCTCATCACGCATCACAACAGGGAACGTAAACGTCTTACCCTCCTGGCCAGCCTTCGGCGTAAACGTCACCACACCAGTCGCAGGATCAACCTCAACCTGATCAGCAGTCACACCCGCAGGCAACGCACCAAGCTCAAACTTTGCCTTCTCAGGCTTCGTCTCTTTGGCCTCAGCAGTCGCCGGGTTATCAAACTCCGGTGCAGAGGAAGCCTCAACACCCTGCTTCGCTGGAACCTCCTTGTAATCAAGGTAAGCACGCGTTACCGCAAAGGCATCCATCGCCAACACAAGATCGCCATCGGCAGGCTCACCGGTAGTAGCCTTCAAACGAGCAGTAAACGTATCACCCGTCTGCGCATCAGCCGGAACCGGCAACTCACAGCTCGGAATCCTCGTAGCAGCATCAGCCGGGACTGGATCACACCTCTTGACCGACTTGCCATCCTTATCGAACCACTCAACGTAGTACTTCAAGTTTTCAGCAAGAGGCAGACCAGAAGTATCAGTCTGAACCTTCTCACCAATCGTGGCCCAGTTATCCGACGTGTTCTTATCAACCACATCAAACTTCAACGCCTGCGGAGCAAGCGCAATATTCCAGCCGGTGAAGCTATCAGTGGTTTCACCGATCAAGGCACCTTGACCGCCGAAAAGCTGCGCGTAATTACCAGAGCCCAAGTCAGCGCCGAAGCCTGGGCCAGCCCACTGGCCGAGCGACCACGGATACAGCACACCGACATTATCCGGCAGCGGCTTCTTGCCATCCTTGCCCAAGATGCTGACGTAGCTCCAATGCGAGTTGACGTGCTTAGGAGCGGAATCGGTAAGGGAATTATAGACAACATTTTCCCAGTGGCCTTCGTCCCAGGAACCAGCCAGTTTGTGCTGCTTCTCTTTGGGAACGTTCCCACCAGTGCTGTTGTGACTGTAACCGTAGATACCCTTCCAGAACAACTGGAAACGACCATCAGCACCAGTCGTGGTGGTCACTGTCTCAGCAATCCAGCCTTCCGGATCGGCTGCTACCTGCTCATTAATCCAACGCTGCAGGCCAGCCTCATCAACAGCGGTCCATTCGCTACCACGTAGGGTCTTGCCTGCAAAGTTATTTTTCGCGTACTCCTCAATCTTGGTCACTGCCTCATCTGTGAGGTAGGAGCCAACCACCTTCAGACCAGCAGCAGGAATATCCTTAGGATTAAAGGCACTTACGTCATTGTGGGTCTTACCGCCCTGCAGGACGTCAAGGTTCCAAAACGCCTGACCAGCGTAGTTACCCTGGTTACTGGACCGACCAGTGCTTTCTTGCCACTGGTCTTCCGGCAGGTGCTGCGGAAGCTTATCCTTCTGCGCGTACTGGATGGCCATACCCGTGACCTTGTTGCCACCCCACGGCCCATCACCTTGCGTCGTCGGGGTGGTAGGGGACACAATACCAAGCTGAGGGAAGATACCAGCTGCTGGCTGGTGCACCAGACGGTACTTATCCGTCAAGTCCTCCGGAAGCTCAGTCCAGACACGAATCTTCTCACGCTTCTGATCACGCTTGCCGCGATCGTTACCAGTGGTCAGACCAACAGATGCATCCGCATCAAAGAAACGGGTCACACCGTTTGCATCAACATACGGCGCCATCTTAAGGGTGAAGTTACCGTTTTCATCCGACTCGGTGTAGTACACCGGCGACGAGTGCTGAGAGTTCTCGCCCTCGTACCACTGGGCGTACACCTTGACACCCGGAATCGCGTGACCAGTGGCCTGGGTTTTCTCGAAACCATTGCCGGCAAGAGAACCAGGGTCCACGATCTCTTTAACGGAGCCGGAGATCGTGCCTTCCTGGCTCGCTTCACCCGGAGAGTAAATCGCCTTCTCGTCACCACCAACGGCAGGTACGTCAGCCTTCGGTGTATCCGCATTCTGGTTCTGCACGGCAGCTGGCTTTTCCTGAGCAAACGCAACTGGCTGCGCCAGTGGCGCTACTAACGCAAACGACAACGCGGCTGCAGCAATCGATGTGCCACGACGCGCCCTGTATGAGTTTCGCATGAAGATTCCTTCCATTAATCCAAGCGGTATGACTTTCAATTCACCAACCAAATCGCTGAATAAACTTCCAGACAAAAATGATTTTGCATGCCAATTAAAAGCCATTCACCAGAAATTGTATCAATCCATACAGGCCACAGATTACGTACAGTTGTTTTCTAATCTTGCAGGTCATAGACTTACAAACGTCGATTTTCGGCCTTCATATAGCCCATTTTTGGGCCAGTTAGTACGTTTTTATACATCTAAATACATACCCCCCCCCCCCCCGAAACGTCATCACACCTGGTTTCTAGCCCAAAATTACATATGTGGCGTACCTGTTCCCCAAATAGCCCAATTCATAAAATAAATAAGCTGTGGCCCGTTACACATTCGATAACGGGCCACAGCTATAGCTTTTCTTAACAGACCTTCAGGCTTGCTTCACGCAACCTGGCCCCCTACTCGGGGGTGTAAGCGGGTCGCGCGGCAACTTGCTACTTTGTCAGCTTGTCATCCTTCTTCGCGTGCTCCGACGACAACTTCGTCGTCTTACCAGACGAGCCCTTCAGCTCCAGGTCCTTCACAGAAGAGCTCGGGCCGCCAGGCTTGCAGGCGTCGTAAATGAACGTGCCTGCCAGGACACCAGCTGCGATCAGTGCGATGCCTGCGACAACCATGCCGAGGTCCGCACCGACGGTGCGCAGCTGCGCGTTGATGCGCTCAGCCTGAGCAGCCATCTCCGGGTTGAAGATGCCAGCTTGCTGCTGGATGCGAGTGTTCGCAGTCTTCAGCTGCGCCTCTACCTGTCCCGCGAGGTCGCTCAGCACAGGGATCTGAATCTGGGAAGCCAGCCCCAGCGGCAGCAACGCAATCAACGGCAGACCGAAGCCAACAGCGGATGCTGCACAGGCACCAGCGTTGACCTTGCCAGCAACCGTGACAGTCTTCGCCTTGTTGCCGTGGCCGTCCCTCACATTGATCTTGTCGCCTTGCTTGAGCTCAACACCCTTTGGCAGGTTCACGGACCAGTTGCCGTTCGCGTCGGTCGTGGCCTCAAGTTCCTTGCCATTCGGCAACGTGACAATGATCGTCTCGTTCGGGCGGTCGCCCTTGCCGGAGATCTTCGTGTCACCAGCCGTAATCGGGTTCACCGTCGGCGCGGTGGTGTCCGGCTTCTCGCCGTCGTTTGCCGGGTCGGAGCCAGCCTTGACCTCAGCTTCATTCGTGACGCCGTCACCGTCGAAGTCGCCATTCGGATCCAGCAGCGACTTGCCGTCCTTGCCGATCAGGTCGAAGTTGGCGGTCGCGCTGTTCGTCGAGTCGTCTTCGTAAGTGAAGTCAACCTCGACAGCCGGGCGGGCGAACGGTTTGAACGTCTCGAAGAACTTATCCCAACGCTTCTCGACGTCAGTGCTCTTGAGTTCCGGCAGCTTCGCCTTGAACTCGTCAGAGACATCCTTCATCGACGGCGCCTTCGCCTTGAGCACGCCGTTTTCCTGCGGGGTGAACGCCCACTTCTCAGCGCCCTCAGGCTTCTTCGCCTCAACGCTCTCCACCGGCGCCTTGGTACCGAACGGGTCGTTGGTGTTCTCCTCACCATCAACCGGAACGCCCGTGACCTTGTCGTACTCCGGCACGAAGCGCTCAGCGTCGGTACCGACAGTGATGGTCGTCTGCACCTCGTCGGTGGAGCCGTCCGGGTAGGTCACAACAACAGTGACGTCGTAGACGCCCGGCTTCGAAGTATCCGGGGTCTCCTTGTACTTGAACGACGTGCCCTTTGGCAGGCTGTCCGCGTCCTTGATGTTGCCCTTCGCGTCCGGGGTGCCGCCCTTCTCGACCTTCTGGTCCTGGCCCTGCGGGTCGTGCTTGTCGGCGTCGGTCGCGTTCTTCTGCACCTTGACGTTGGCGTTGACCTTGTCGGTGGTGCCATCCGGGTAAGTGACGACGATGGTCACCGGCTTGTCGCCCTCAGTGGAGGTGTCCGGAGCCTGCTCGTACTCGAAAGTCGTGCCCTCCGGCAGCTCGTCGATGTTGGTGACGTGGTCCTTGGCTTCCGGCACCTCATTCGGCGCGACGGTCTTGTCCTGGACCTGCGGCTCGTAGGTGTCGGCGTCGGACTTCTTCGGCTGCGGCTTCGGATCCTCCGTCTTCGGCTCCTCCACCTTCACGGTGGCCTGTACCTCGTCGGTGGAACCGTCCGGGTAGGTCACGATGACGGTGACCGGCTTGTCGCCAGCGGTAGAGGTGTCCGGATCTTCCTTGTACTTGAACGTCGTGCCCTTCGGTAGGCTGTCAGCGTCCTCGACGTTGTTCTTCGGTTCCGGCTTCTTGCCGGTCTCCACCGTCTGGTCCTTGCCCTGCGGGTCATGTTGGTCAGCCTGCGTAACCTTATCCTGAACAACGACCTTGGCTTCAACCTCGTCGGTGGAACCATCCGGGTAGGTCACGATGACCGTGACCGGCTTATCACCAGCGGTAGAGGTATCCGGATCGTCCTTGTACTTAAACGTCGTGTCCTTCGGCAGCTTGTCAGCATCCTTGACGTTGTCCTTCGGTTCCGGCTTCTTGCCGGTCTCAACCGTCTGGTCCTTACCCTCCGGGTCGTACTGCTCAGCCTGATCCTTAGCGACCTTCACGGTCACCGGCACCTCATCGGTGGTGCCATCTGGGTAGGTCACAACAACGACAGCTGGCTTGTCACCGGAAGTGTCGGTCTTCGGAGCTTCCTTCCAGGCGTACTCGGTGCCCTCCGGAAGCTCATCCTTGTTCGCGACCGAGTCCTCAGCCTTCGGCTCGGAGTTCTTCGCAACCTCCTGGTCCTTGCCGTGCGGGTTGTACTTACCTGCCTGGCTTTGCACCGTGATCTTGAAGGTCTTCTCAACCGGCTTACCATCCTTATCAACGACTGGCTTGCCGTCGTTGCCCAGCACCTTCACGGTGACCTCGGCAGGCTCACCCTCCGGCGTCGGTGTTGTCGGAGTGCCCTCAATCTGGCCCGTCTCCTTGTTGTACTTCAGGCCATCCGGCAGCCCCGTTACCTCAACGGAACCACCAGTAGGTAGCTTCTCAACCACCACTGCGATCGGAGCAATCGGCTCGCGGACGGTAACGGTGGCGTCATCAATATCTCCGATACTCGACGGCGCAGAATTTGCATCCTTCGATTTCGTACCGGCCTTCTCCTCGTCGACGTCGTCGATGCCGTCACCATCGTCATCCGTGTCGTCGACGTCCGGCGTGCCGTCGCCATCAGTGTCAAGCTTGAACACCGCCTCAACTGTATCTTCCGTGCCGTCCTTGTATGTAACAACGACGGGCACCGTGACAACCTCAGCCGTGTCATCGGCAGGCTTCTCCGGAGCAGTCACCGTAACCTTTCCGGTCGCGGGATCTACATCAACCGTGTACCCGGCCGGGGTTTCAAAGTCTGGATCCTTCTTGAACGAAACACCTTCAGGGTGCTCTACGGCGGTCTCCGTAACAGTTCCATCAAGCTGCTGAGCAAAGAACTTTGGCTCAGTCGAAGCAGGTGTTCCTGGAACCACACGCTGCTCATCGTAGGCTGGTTCAACTTCGTCGCGTTCACCAGCAATACGCACAGGTGCAATCGCGCCGTTCGTCGTACCGTCGGAGTATTTGACCCGGACAGGGATTTCTTCAATGTCACCAGGCTTGAGCGCATGGCCGTCACGTCCGTTCGGACCAGCCGTGAATGTGACTGCACCGGTCTTCGGGTCGACAGCCACGACCCAGCCCTCTGGGATCGCGTCCTCGACGACCTCAAACGTTGCGCCCTCTAACCGTTTGTCATCGGCAGGAATCGCCTCACCCGATTCGAGGTCAACAAACGTCGCAGGCTTTGACGAGGTTTCCTCGCCGATACGCGCAGGGGTTTCCTTGTACTCCGGCCCGACCTCTGCCGCAATGCCAACCACGGCGGTGAACGAGTCGGACCCAAGCGGGATACGTGCACCGTTCTCGTCCAAGCCATACAGCGTCGCCGTGTAGATGGTCTTTTCCTTGAGGTCCTCAGGAACACTCACAGGGCAGTTCGGCAACGTCCCGGCAGAGGACGCAGTGAGGCCGTTGCCCTCACCACTTGGAAGCAGCTTGCCTGATGAATCGGCACCCTTGCAGACCTGCAGGACCTTGCCGTTCGAGTCCGTCCACTCAACCTCATACAACGCGTTCATATCCGCCGCTGGCAAGCTGGCGGTCTGCGCGAACGTAGAATCACCCTTCCGCGCGAACTTCGTCTTCGAATCGTACTTTGCTACTTCAAAATTGATTCGGTTCGGGAACAGGACCATGTCCCACGAAGAAATGTTGTAGTTAGGGGTGCGGAGTACTGCTTGCATACCACGCATATCGAATTGGTCGGCTGGCTCAGACGTCGCCAGGTTCGACACACCCCAGTTTGTGGACGTCAACCCCTGCCACACGTTTCCACGCCAGGCGCCCATGTTGGACGTTCCCTCTGGCAGGTCGGGTGCCTCCACGTACATCCAGTCCCAGTTCACGTGTTTGGCGTCAGCATAGAGATACGCAGTGTTCGCCGTGAACGTGCCATCGGCCGCGTCCTTCGCTACCGTTCCGGCCAGCTCCTCCGGAACGTACCCCGGTTTGTTCGGCAAAATGCCATACGTCCCCTTGAACTGCAGGCGGTATTCGCCATTACCGTCCGTCGTCGTGGTGACCTTTTCTGCAATCCAGTCAGGGTTTTGCTTAATCTGGTCGCGGATCCACGCTTGGAGTTTCGTCTCATCCTGGATATCCCAACCTGCACCGCGAAGGGTGTGGTCCTGGAACTCTGAACCACGGTTCTCCTCAGCGTATTTAGTAATCGCGTTCACAGCCTTGTCAGAGAGATACGCACCGACAACCTTCAGACCTTTGACCTTGCGGTCACCGCTTGAACCAGCCAGATCTTTCTGAGCCTGTTTGCCCAGACCTTGGTTCAGGTTCCAGTACGCTTTACCTGTAATGGCTCCGCCGTTCGACCACGGCATCTTCTTTTCTTGCTCCGAGACCTCACGCCATCCGGATTCTGGCCCAAGCATCTCCTCAGGCTTCGACTTACGGACGAAGAGTTGGTGCGCGCTAGACACATAACCAGTCGGGGTATTCCAGTAGACACCACCAGTGGTATCAATAACCGTTCCATCGGGCATGACGCGCTCACCGTAGCCACGCGCAGCGCGGAACTCGTTGCGGTCGTACCCATCAACCCAGATCTTTACCCGCTGTCCACGCATTCCTGCAGTGAAAGCGTACTGCGCCCAAAACTCGCGATATTGGCCGGTCGGATCCAGGTACGGACGCATGTTAATCGCAAACGTACCGTCTTCATTGACCGTCGTTTTATAGATAGGTGAAGCCACGTTGGGTTCGCCACCGGTGGCCGACTTGTCAGGCTTTTCAAACCACTGCGCGTATACGGTAGCGCCTTTGAAGTTTGCGCCGGTTCCTGAGTTCACAGCTGGCAGCGCTTTGCCATACTCTGGCAAGCTCGGACCCCATGAGCTACCCGGTAGCTGGTCGAAGACCATGGCGTTACCGCTAATTGTGTGCTTTCCACCGCTGATGCCTGGCGAGTAGATCGCGCCGTACGGATCGGCATCGTTCGCTGCTGCTTGCTGGGCGCCCTTGTCAGCGCTTGAGGCAGGAGCAGCAGAAGCCGGCGGGTTGTCTTGTGCAAACGCAACAGGTTGAGCCAGCGGGGCCACCAGTGCAAAGGACAACGCCGCGGCAGCAATCGAAGTGCCACGACGTGCCGTGATGCTCTTTCGCATATGTTTCTTCCTTCTTCCCGAAGATCTGAATGTCCAGAAAGTTGTGTCCGTGCCCGTCAATAAGGCGCACAGACCTTTCCCGAAACTAAACAATATCGACAGGAGTGCACTGTTCTAGGAATCCTTTTTCGCGAGAAACTTGCGCAATTCCGCCCGTATTCAGCGCCTATTCGACCGTAATCCACGGCAGCCTGCATCGACTCAAACTGAAACCCCATCCCCGGCCGGTTACTTTTCTTTTGGTTAAAGCGTTTTAAGAATGAATTGATAACGGCCCTATTTCTTTTGACTTTCAACAGCAGCCAAGCGGATTACCGCCAAACATTCTTTGAGCCCCAACGGGAATAAAACCTAAACACATCGAACGAAACACAAACGTAGCGCTCACGACATTTGCATCAGACCTTTAGTTCAGCGTCTTATCCGGTAATTGCCGAAACGAGTTCCTCCCCGAGTTTTCCAGACAAAGATCAGCCAAAGCGGTGGCGAGAAATCTCCAAGAAGCGCAAAACGCCCCCTAATAGGGGCGTTCTAATAGTTGATACAAGGCGGTTTACTGCGAGTTTTCAACGCAGAAGCTGAGGTAGACCGACGGAAACTCCGGAGCTTTCTCCTCAAGCGTTTTGAGCCGCGCCCTCACAATCTTCTGGCGTAGCTGGCGTCGGCTCACGTTGTGGTGCTTGCGCGACTGCTCTTCGATCGCACTAACAAGGCCTTGTGTCAAGAGCGCGTACAGCTTTGCCCTACTCTCCTTCAGCCAAATGGCGTTGAGGTTGAGTACATCGTTGAGAACGTCTTGCGCGGCCTTCATTTCCTCTTCGCCGGGAAAATATGCCGGGTTTGGGCGCACCGTTCCGTCCCTTTCCACGACAACCAGGCTGCCGAGCTCAGAAGCCGATGGATCGCGTTGTTCGGCGGTGTTTGGGTTTTTCAATCGGGCGCAAATGTCAGTGTTTGCCTTACTGGTATCACAATGGCGGCTCACCGCACCTGCAAAGTCAGCCTGCCCTGCACACACCGCGAGCAAGTTGGTGAGTTCCAGAGAAGATTCGTGCAATTCGTTGCATCCCGCAGCAGCCCTGCACTCATCACTAGCAGACACACTGCTCTGAGGGTGAAAGTGCTCAATCTTATTCGTTGGAGCGCGGCGCGTGTCTGCTTGAGATTTCTTTGAGGTGCGCCGCTTGTCGTTGATCCTTCGTTCGCAGTAGGCGCACCTGTATCCCTGACGATTCAGCAGAAACGCACGGAGCTTATCCTTGCCTGAGTAATCATGGAACTCCAAGCCCTGGCGAAGCGCACGTTGAAGCTCTGCGCGCAGCTGCTGTTCTTCTTGGTTGTCCTGACGGCGCTGAATAAACACTGTCGGTTCCCCCCTAACCGTCACCTTCAAGAAACAGATACGCATCTGCTTCCAATAGTTCTGGTACAAGGTCGAGGCCGCCGAGGGATTCCTCAATCCGTCGGCGCAATCCAAGGGCTTCCTCACTATTGCCTTGCCCGGCGTGAACCATCTCCATATAGGTGGTGAGCATCCTGCGGTTCGCTGTATCCGGTGTAGGATCCACCCCCTGGACTCGTTCGATTACCGTCTCAATATCAAGGCCCTGTGCATACTCGGGTGTGTGCGCCTCATTGTCAACGAGAGCCCGGACTGATGCCGTCTCCGCGTTGGCAATGACCAACGGGCTGTGCGTCGTCACGATGAACTGTACGGCGGGAAAGGTTTCCAACAGCGTCGGCAAAATCTTCCTTTGCCACGATGGGTGTAAGTGCATGTCCACTTCATCAATGAGCACGATGCCGGGAGTCTGGCGCCGCAGCTCCTCACCAGAAAGGTGTGGGTTGAGTCGGCCCATACGAGTAGCGATATCAAGCGCTAGACCAGCACAAATCTTCGTGCCAGTTGCCATCAAAGAAAGTGGCAGGGTCCCATGTTGCTTGTGCGTAAGCACCACGGACTTCGCCTTCCGGTCCCACCGGGCATTCCCCCACCCTGTTGGCTCAAGGATGCTATTGCACGAGTCAAAGATGGACTGCAGCTGCTGTGCATCGGCATTCGTCTTAAGAGACTCGTCAGCGCTGAGCGCGTCGAGGCGCTGCGCGTCCAGATATTCAATGTATGACGAAAGCTGGTTCAAATCCGAACGAGGATCCAGCACATTGTCGTAGGCCGATAGACGGGAAGTGGGCACAGACGCCTTGCGCGGAATCTCCTTCACTAAGCGCTCGACACCATACGCTGCAAGGAGCGGAGCGGTCTTCATACTCGCGTCCGCGATAAGCTCCTCTTTCAAGGACTCACAGTACTTCCGGAATTCAGAATTCGCCCCAACTGTTTTCCGCTTCGGCCCGTTGAGTGAGCGCGTCATCTCAAAACGTTCATTGCCACATACCAAGTCAGCATTGACGGACACCGGGTAGTACGGTTCCACCTGAGACACGCGGTTGTTGTTTCCCAACTGTGGCGCTAAGTGCGCGTCGTCCTGCTTGATTCCAACTGCTTGGTAGCCGAAAACCCCAACTGGCACCGAAAGGATGATTTTCAATGCATCCAGCACTGCAGTCTTTCCGGCACCGTTCACACCGGTAAGAACAGTCAAGCGCTCGTGAAAGTGGAGCGAGAACCGTTCGTAGTTACGAAAGTTCTCAAGCTCTAGGGTTTCAAACCTCCACTCAGACATGCGCTTGACTATACCGGAACCGACCTCTACTTCTTACTGCTCAGCCCGTCCTTGTTCACCTCTGGCCCACACTGCGTGTAGATCAACGCGCTGAGCGCCACGCCGAACGCCAGCAGGCCCGCGCCAGCCAGCGCGATCTCCGGGTTCTTCACGCCGGACTGGCCGCCAGGGCCGAACGCGTCGGCCATCGCCTTGCGCATCGGAGCAAGCGCCTGCTGCACACCAGGGATCTCCTGCGCCGCAATACCCAACGGCAGCAACAACAGCAGCGGCACGCCGGCTGCGACGGAAACGGCGATGCACTTCTCCACTTCCCAGCGCTCCGAATCCTCGGACGGCGCCGTCGTGGGCGCAGGCGTAGTGGTCTCGGTTGGCTGCTCCGGCTCCGCGGTCGGGGTCGGGGCGGGCACGGCGAACGGGTTCGTGCGCTGTTCCAACTCGTCGAGGTTGGACACGCCGTCGCCGTCGGCGTCCGCGGTGCGGTCCAGCAGTGGGTGCTTGTGGGCGTCGAGAAGCTCGAAGGCTGCTGTGGCCAGCTCGACGCGGCCGTCTTCGTGCTCGACGATGACGTTGACCGCCGGGCGAAGCACGTGCTGGAAGTCCACCGCGAACTGGGCCCACACCGGCGGGCGCAGCTGCACCACACCGTCGCGGGCGCTGCCGTAGGCCTCCTCGAAGAGCGCGGCCAGGAACTCCTGCGACGGCGCAACCGCGTGGATCTGGCCGGTGTTCTCGTCGAGGGTGAACTCCCAGCCGTGCGCGCCCGCTGGGGCGTGCATCTCGTAGCTGCGCACCAGCGCCAGCGAGTCGGCGAACGGGTCGCGCGTCATGGCGCGTCCGCCCATGTCAACCGGCACACGGCCGAGCGCGCTGTTCGGATCCGCGTAGTTCGCGCGGGCGTCCGCCGGCGGAATCGGGACCGACGAGGTGGTCGGCACTGGGGTGGTGCCCGGCGCGGTCGCTGGGGTGGTCGGGGCCTGCGAGGTCGCCTCGCTTGTCGACGTCCCCTTCGTCGTCACCGGTGCTGGTTCAGGCGTCGCGGTGGACGTCGACACCGTCGCCGTAGGGGCAGCTGAGGTCGGTGTGGTGGAGGTCGGCGCTGTCGTCGTGACCGGGGCGGCCACGCGGACGCGCACCGGGATCACGTCGGAGGAGCCGTCCTTGTAGCGCACCGTGATATCGAAGACCACGGTGCCCGGGGTCGCGTGCTTCGGCGCGTGCAGCTTCACCGCATCGCCTTCGACGGTAACGCCCCAGTCCAGCGGCCCGCTGACGGAGACCTCTGCATCCTTCGGCAGGGCATCGCCCAGGTTGTCCAGCGTGATATCCCCGTTGGCCTTCGTCGTCGCGCCCTGGTACTTCGGCGTGTAGAGGTCCGCGACGTTCTCGGTAACGCGCAGCGGAATGCGGCCAATCTCTTCGCCGGTAGAGAGCGCGGAGACGACAATCACGTAGTCGTCGCCAGGCTTGGTCTCCACCGGGACGGTCAGCAGCATCGCGCCAGAATCCAGGTCCAGGTCTACTGAGGCACCCTCAACAGACTTCCCTTCGGCACCGATGCGCTCCAGTCGAGCCTGTGCGTTGCCGGCGTGCTCCACCGTCGGAACCAGGCGCTCCTGGTGTGCACCCGCCGCTACTGACTGCTGCTCAACCGTGCTCAGTACCGGCAGTGGCATGCGAAGGCGAACCTTCGCCACGCCGCGGATCGGATCCTCGTACGGCACGTGTGCCACGACCGGG
Organism: Corynebacterium sp. UMB2355A; assembly: GCF_033877495.1. Classification (NCBI taxonomy): domain Bacteria; kingdom Bacillati; phylum Actinomycetota; class Actinomycetes; order Mycobacteriales; family Corynebacteriaceae; genus Corynebacterium; species Corynebacterium sp. UMB2355A. Next base: position 973,412 of record NZ_CP138855.1, read on the forward strand.
ACCTCAACATCAGTGAGCTGGCGATGCGAAACATCGACCGTGAGCTCGCCGGTGTCGGCGTCGATAGTGACGCCCTCCACGGGGCGCTCCAGCTCGAACTGGGTGCCCTCGAACGTGAGCTTCTCACGCTTCTTCGTCGCGCGATCATCGAACGTCGGTGCCGGGAACTTCGCCGTCTGCCCCGGCTCCACCTGCTGCTCCTTGTACTCCAAGGCGTACTGGGCAACGTGCGGCACGAATGTCGCAATCGCGGCCGACACCGGACGCGAGCCCGGGCCCTGCGAACCCTGCGCATCATAACGCTGGATCTTGTTACTCGGGTCCAGCATCTCCACCGGGATCTCAATGCGCTCGCCAACCTGGTCCATGCGTGGCGTGAAACGGACCACGCCCTCATCATCCACGCTCACCTGGGACGCGTCAACCCCGAACGGCAGCGAGCCCAGCTGGAACTCCGCGCGCTCCGGCTTCTCCTCCAACGGATCCGAATCCGGGTTATCGAAGCTCGGCGTGGCAAGCGCCTGCCTACCGACGGCCGCCTGCACCGGATCCCCGTACTCCAAGAACATGTGCGTCACCGCAAACGAATCTTGCGCCAGCATCGCCTGCACGTTGCCAGCGTCCGACGCGTAGAACAGGCGGGCAATGTACGTATCGCCCTTCTTCGCATCATCCGGCACCTTGAAGTCACACGACGCAATGCGCGCCTGGTCATCCGGCGTCGTTGCCTTGCACTCGTGAACCCGTTCGCCTTCATCGTCATACCAGACGATTTTGTAGCTCAACCCCTTCGAAAGCGGCACGCCCGAACCAAACGTGCGAACCGTCTCCCCCGGAGGCGCCCAGTTATTGAACGTATTCCGCTTCTCCACGTGGAACTTCAAGGGGGCCGTCGATAAAGCGTAGCGCGGCGAGCTCACCAGCGTCGACCCCGCGTACGCCGAGCCTGCCCAGGCCTTCAGCCACGGCACATCCGAGCCCGACCAGTAGTCGAAGTAGCCACCACTCGGACCTGGGCCGCCCCAGTAGCCCAGTGCCCACGGGTGGATCGCACCGACGTTGTTCGGCAGCTCCTTGCCGTCCGGCGTCAAAATCGAAATATAGGTCCATTCCCAGTTGATGTGCTTGGAATACATATTGCCCTTGGCCCACGAGCCTTCATCCCACGACTCCGCAACCCGGTGATGCCAGCTTCCTACCAGACCGGGATAGCTGTAAGTGTCACCGTAGGTACCGCGCCAGTACAGGTTGAAATCGCCGTTCTCGTCGGTCCTGGTCATCGCCGTTTCCGCGATCCAGCTCTGGTCCTTCGCAACCTGCTCATTAATCCACAGCTGCAGCTGCTTCTCATCCTCCGGAGTCCACGATCGGCTACGCACCTTCTTGCCGAACTGCTTCTTGCCATACTCGAGCGTCTTCGCCACTGCCTCATCCGACAAGTAGGAGCCGACCACCATCATCCCAGCAGCCGGCGCATCCCCCGCATTGTTCGTCATCGACTCCTGGTAGCGCCGGTTATACGGCGTATCCACCGTATTCCAAAACATCTGCCCCGTGTACACACCAAACGGAGTTCCCGAGCCGTCATTCTCAACCCACTTCGAGCGGTCCTTCAGATGCTGCGCCGAGTTCCTCCGGTCCTGGTACGCCACGAAGAACCCATTCACCTTGCCGCCACGCCACCAACCATTCGTTTCATACGAAGGCGTCACATTGCCCAACCAATTCGTCGGCGGCACAATACCCGCCGGTTGATGAATCAGGCGGTAGTCATCCCGGACGCTCTCCGGCAGCTCCACCCAGACGCGCAGCTTCTCACGCAACTGATCACGCCCGCGATCACCCGAACCAACCACGCCGACCGTCGCATCCGCCAAAAACTCACGCTCCACCCCACGCGCATCCACATACGGCTGCAGCTTCAGCGAAAAGTTCCCGTTCTCATCCACCTCCGTATAAAACGTCGGCGACGAATGCTCCGTATACACGCCCTCATACCACTGCGCGAACACACGAATCGGCTCCCGACGCACCGGCGCCCACGTCCCCGGATGCAACGCCGGCGTCAAATTCCCCGAACCATCATCAACCATCACCGGCCGCCCCAGCGGCTCCCCCTTGCGGTTCGTCAGCACCTTCGCCGACGCACTCACCGTCCGCGCCGAACGCGCCACCTCCATCGGCAGCTTCACCGAACCACTCACCGTCGCCGGATCATCCGGATTCCCCGGCGAAAACAGCGCCTCCGTCGAATGCAGCGCCTGCGCATAATCCGGCGCAACCACGTTCAGAAACGGCTTCGCCGCCTCCACATCAATCTGCGCCGACGCCTGCGGCACCACAATTGACGACGCCACCACCGCAGCAACCACCGCCATACCCAACCGGGAAGTGTTCATGCGCAGACAACTCCATCTCTAAAAAAGATTGCAGTAATCTGTCAATTAAACCAGTAAACTAGTCCAAATCCAACACGGGCCCGGTTCAGAGGCGCGACGCCGCCAGCGTCGCCCGGTCCCGCGCCTCCTGCGCCGACTCACCAGTCGACGTCACCACCGCAGCACCATCCACAAAACGCACACCAGTCTCCGCGACCGACATCGCCTTCGCCAGATCGTCCACGCTCGGGACAACATCCTCCACCAGGACCATTGCGCCCGGGCTGACCAAGGTGGCGTCAATAGGCAGGCCAATGACCGCCCTCGCGTGCAACGAACACTGGTTCAGGCGCTGCGTCGCACGCGTCAGCAACCCATCCAGGGACGGCCGCGGCCGCGCATCCGAGAAGTACACCTCATCACCGGCCACGAACATCTCCACCGCGTACACACCCTGCCCGCCGAGCGCCCCCGTAATCCTGGCCGCAATCGACCGGGCGTTCCCCGCCGCAGCCTCCGACAACACCGCCGGCTGCCACGCCTCCACCAAACGGCCGCGCTCATGCCGCGTACCGATCGGCTCACAGAACCACGTCGCCAACTCACCCGTCGCCGGGTCCACCGAACGAGCCGCCAAAATCGTCAACTCAAAATCAAACTCAATAAACCGCTCCACGACCACCGGACCCTCCGGGTCCACCTCCGCAGCCGCCTCCCACGCTGTGGTTACCTCCGCGTGCAGGTCCTGCTCGCTCCGCAGCACCGTCTGGCCCTGCCCCTCCGACGAGCGCCCCGGCTTCACGACGACCGGCAAACCCAACCGCAACGCCGCCTCCTCCAGCTCCTCCGGAGAACGGACGAACTCACAACGCAACGTCGGCAAGCCCAAGGAATCCGTCGCCGTCGCACGCACGCCCTCACGCGAACTGCACAACTCCTGCGCCTCCACCGACGGCGCCACAATCGACCCGGCGCGCTCCTCCAGTTCCTTGAGCACCTCCGGGTCCACCCCGGCTCCCGCCACCGTCAACGACGGATACCGCTGCTGCATGTCTTCCGCTGCAATTTCGGAGGTGTGCAGGTGCGTCACGTCAAACCCGAGCTGCTTGAAGGACCACGCAAGCTCCTCCTCAACCACGCTGTCGCCCAGCACCAGCACTTGGCGAGGGTCACACCTCAAATCCCGCGCGGGGTCGAGCTGAGTGATGGGCTCGTTGTCGAGCTGCTGTTGCTGCTCTGACTGCTGCTCTTCGGGCATTGCTGCGTTCATAGTGGTCAGCATATTCAGCTGCGTATGTGGCGAGCAAACTTGAGAGGGGAAGGTGTGCTCTCGAGCGGAGTCGGCAAATTGTGAACAAATTTGCTTGTGTGCGCTGTCACAAAAAGCGCAATTTTGTTCACGATTTTCCGAATAAAGTTGAGAGGCATATATCCACCCCCTCGCCCCGAGCAAAAAAGAGGACCTGGGAGCGTCTCCCAGGTCCCGAACTTCGAAGGAAGCAGAAAGCTAGCGGTCCATCACGTCGAAGCGGACGATGGTCTGGTCACGGCCAGGGCCGACTCCGATGTAGCTGATCGGCGCGCCGGAGAGCTCCTCCAGGCGGAGGACGTAGTCCTGGGCCTTCTGCGGGAGCTCCTCGAAGGTGGTGCAGCCGGTGATGTCTTCGTCCCAGGCCGGCATCGTTTCGTAGATGGGGGTGGCGTGGTGGAAGTCGGACTGGGTCAGCGGCATTTCGTCGTGGCGGACGCCGTCGACGTCGTAGGCCACACAAATCGGGATTTCGCCGATGCCGGTGAGGACGTCGAGTTTGGTCAGGAAGTAGTCGGTGAAGCCGTTGACGCGGGCGGCGTAGCGGGCGACGACGGAGTCGTACCAGCCGCAGCGGCGCTTGCGGCCGGTATTCACGCCGACTTCGCCGCCGGTTTCCTGGAGGTACTCGCCCCACTTATCAAACAGTTCGGTTGGGAACGGGCCCGCGCCGACACGAGTGGTGTACGCCTTGACGATGCCCAGGGTCGCCGTGATCTTGGTCGGCCCGATGCCGGAGCCGACGCAGGCGCCGCCGGCGGTCGGGTTGGAGGAGGTCACGAACGGGTAGGTGCCGTGGTCGACGTCGAGCATGGTGGCCTGGCCGCCCTCCATGAGGACGTGCTTGCCTTCGGCCAGTCCGGTGTTGAGGACGTTTTCGGCGTCGATAATCATGGGCTTGAGGCGTTCGGCGTAGGACATGAAGTAGTCCATCATTGCGTCGGCCTCAATAGCGCGGCGGTTGTACATCTTGACCAGCATTTGGTTCTTGACGTCCAGCGCCGATTCGATCTTCTGGCGGAGGATTGATTCGTCGAGGATGTCTTGAACGCGCAGGCCGACGCGGGCGACTTTGTCGGCGTAGGTGGGGCCGATGCCGCGGCCGGTGGTGCCGATGGCGCGCTTGCCCAGGAAGCGTTCCTGGACGCGGTCGAGTGTCTGGTGGTAGGGCGCGACGAGGTGCGCGTTGCCGGAGATGCGCAGGCGTGAGGCGTTGGCGCCTCGGGCTTCGAGGCCGTCGATTTCGTCGAAAAGCGCTTCGAGGTTGATAACGACGCCGTTGCCCAAGATCGGGGTCGCGTTCTCGCTGAGCACACCTGCCGGCAGTAGCTTAAGTTCGTACTTTTCGCCACCCACAACAACCGTGTGACCTGCGTTGTTACCGCCGTTGGGTTTGACTACGTAGTCGACTTTCCCGCCGAGGATATCGGTGGCTTTGCCTTTCCCCTCGTCGCCCCATTGGGCGCCGACAATGATGATGGCGGACATTCTCTCTCCTTTAATAGGCACTAATCCGGGCTTATTGTAGCGTGAATGGCATGCGTCTTCTTCATTGTGCGTGTGCTAGCTCCCTCACAGTTCCGGGTGCGGAGGAGGTCACACTGTCGGAGGTGCCGTCGAGAAGTGAGCTTTCTTTTCTTCTCGACGCCGCCAGCTCCACCCTCCCCCACGACCCGACGCCGAGCCTGGCGGAGATCCAGAAGTCGCCGTCGGTGGAGCACCTGGGTGCCCCGCAGCTGGCGCCGCAGCGGCCGGAAGAGCGGCTGCGTGTGGTCGTGTCCGGCAGTGATGCTGCACTGAGTGCGGTGCTGACGCGGCTGATGCGCGCGGACGTGATGTGGGTGGAGGTGGCCTACCTGCCCACCGATCCGGCGTCGCCGGCGGCGGTGGCATGGGGTGCGGGCTCCGTGGACCTGGCCGTGGAGGGGCCTGTGGTGCCGTCGCCGTGCATTAGGACGGACACGGGCGTGGTGGTGGCCGGTTCGGCGACGCTCTCCCACGGGGATGGGCGCAGCGAGTACGTGGGCGAGATCGTCGTGGACTCGCAGCAGCTGGTGATGCGCACCGGCGAGGAGCCGTCGGCGCGGTTCTTCGGGCAGTTCGGGGCACGCCTGGTGCCCACACCGGATGCGCCGGGCCTGGCGGCGTCACGGCTGGTCACGCCGCTGGTGGTGCCGGAGGGGCGCCGCGTGGACCCGCAGCGACTCGAGGGGTTGGCGGGCATGCCACTGGGTGGGATGTTTGTGAAAGGCAAAACGGTCGCCCCGGCCCTCACGGACCCGGCGACCGTTCTGACTGGCCGGGCTCTACAGTCCGGCGGGGAGGACATCACGCTGGTGGTGGATGGTGTCGCCCACCCGCGGCCGCTGCAGCGGGTGACGTTCTACCGCCACCTTCGCGACATCCAGTCGGTGCGCGGTTAGTCCAAATCGAAGGACTCCGGCGGGTACGCTGGCGTGTCCGACGTCGGCGCCAGCGCCGCCAGCGCGGACTCCCTCGACATGCCGCACACCTGCAACAGGTCCACCGTCAGCGAGCGCGTCTGCGCCAAAATCGCGTACTCCGACAACACAGCGTCCTTCTCCAGCATGTCTACCGAGGAGCCCTGCGCCACCGCTCGCAACTCGTTCACGATCTGCGGGATCACCGTTGCCTGCGCACGCCGCGACTTCACCTCGTACACCTCAGAAATGTCCAGGCACGCCTTAGCCAACACATCGATCAACTCAATCTGCTTCGGCGAGACGTGGTCCCCGTCCTCACACAGCACCAGCGCCCGACGCGCCAGCACTCGGCACGAACGCACCGCGTTATCCACCGGCGGGATCACCAAGCTCAGGGAATTAATGTAGCGGCGCGCGCCCCACAAAAACGGAGAAATCTTCGTTGTTTCCTTGCCCGCGTTCACCGCCGACGCCATATCGTCAATATCCGTCTGCGACCCGCGAATCGCCTCCAAAGCATCATCGATCACCAAGGGGTCGCGGTCGGTGAGGCCGGAGGCGACGTCGTCAAGCACTGAACTCATCAACCCCATCAAGCTCGAAATCTCCGCGCGCACCGGCTCCATCGGCCCCTGCGGAATCAGAGCAATCGTGGCCAACGCCACCATGCAGCCCACCGCCGCGTCAATCGTGCGGTCAAAACCCGTCACCTCCGCACCGGGCGGCATAATCGTCGCGATCAGAATCGAACCAATCGCCACCTGGTTATTCACCAACTGCGACTTCGAAAAGAACGACGCAATCAACAAACTGCCCGACACAATCGCCGCAATCTGCCAACCCCCATCCCCCAACCTGTAAAACAGCGAATCCCCCACCAGCACGCCGAGCGCACAACCAATCGAGAGGTCAATCGCCTTCGTAATACGCTCCCCACCCGACATGCCAATAATGATCACCACCGAAATCGGGGCAAAAAATGGCTTCGCGTTGCCAATAATGTCCCCCGCGATCCAATACGCAATACCCGCCGCGATACCCATCTGCAGAATCGGCAACAGGCGCTTACGCACACGCATCAACCGCGCCTGAATCGACTGATCCACCGACGCCAACCGGGCACGCGTACCCATTCTCTCTTTCGCCATGCCATAACCATAGCGCCCCGGGTGGTCGTGCCGTTTTCGCTCGCTTTTCGTTTTGGTCGACCTCTTAGCGTTGACCAATGCAGGTCAGCGCGAAATCGGGATTTTGGCGTCGAAAAGCCTCAAAATGCCGTGACCTGCGCTGGTCGACCGGAGGAGGTCGACGGGAGCGGCGCGGGTGAGGGCGGTCCACTACCTATAAATTTCTCCACGGTGCCCAACATCAACCACCAACACCGTCACGATGTCATCTTGAATCTCAGCAATTACCCGATAGTCCCCGATACGCCACCGCCACAACCCTGACATTCCACCTACAAGGGCTTTACCGCGGACGCGTGGATCATTCAACCGCGACAAATCACCCAAGACTTGAAAAAGCCGACGCTGTACCTGCTTGTCTAACCGCCGCACCGCCTTTCGTGCCCTAGGCGAAAACTCAATCTGCCAGGCCACACTCGGCCTTTAGCTCATCGAGGGTAACAGTTTCCAGCTCGCCCCTACGAACAGCTTCCGCCTCAGCCTGAAGCTCGTAGATGTATTCAGCGTCATCAAGATAGGCCTCAATTGCCTCACGGATGTAGAACGCCTTTGGCCTACCTGTCTTTGTAGCAAGCTCGTCAAGCCGACGCTTCTGGACTTCGTCCATTCGCAAACTAATCACCGATCCACTCATGTATACATGTATACACAAGCCTGCCAAGCCTGTCACCCCAGGCCAGCAGTCCCTCGACAGCAAATACAAAATAGTCACATTTCAAGACACCTAACCGCATGAAGTGTGAACTGCTGGAACCTTCCAGACGCTTTCAGTGCCAATAGACGCACCGCATTTTTCGCGACCTGGGCTTTTGCCGAATTCGGCGGAAGGGATTGCGTCCTTTGGCACTGGCGCTAAAGGACGCGACACCAGATTCCAGGTTTTTGGAGAAGCGGCTTCGTAAAACCCCAGGTCGCCCGGCCACGAATAGGAATCTGGTGCACAGCAGGCCCCCACAGGGCCCCAAAAGGCCCAAACAACCTACACACGAAGAAACCCCCAGGACCGCGAGGATCCCAGGGGGTTTCAGGAAAAGCAAGCAGTACGACTACTTGGACACGGAGGTGCCAACGGAGCGCAGGTCCTGGCAGGCCTCGATGACACGGTCGGCCATGCCCTGCTCAGCCTTCTTCATGTAGGAGCGTGGGTCGTAGACCTTCTTGTTACCCACTTCGCCGTCGATCTTCAGGACGCCGTCGTAGTTCTCGAACATGTGGGAAACCACTGGGCGGGTGAAGGCGTACTGGGTGTCGGTGTCAACGTTCATCTTGATGACGCCGTAACGCAGGGACTCCTCAATCTTCTCCTTCTCGGAGCCGGAGCCGCCGTGGAAGACGAAGTCGAATGGGTTGGTGCCAGCTTCGAGGCCGAGCTTCTTCTCTGCAACCTTTTGGCCCATGTCCAGGACCTCTGGGCGGAGCTTCACGTTGCCTGGCTTGTATACGCCGTGGACGTTGCCGAAGGTTGCGGCCAGCAGGTAGCGGCCGTTCTCGCCGGTGCCGAGGGCGTCGATGGTCTTCTCAAAGTCCTCTTCGCTGGTGTACAGGTTGGCGCCAGCCTTTGCCTGGACGCCGTCTTCTTCGCCACCGACGACGCCGATCTCGACCTCGAGGATGATGTTGGCCTTGTGTGCCTTCTCCAGGAGTTCCTGGGCGACCTCAAGGTTGTGGTCGATTGGGATGGCGGAGCCGTCCCACATGTGGGACTGGAACAGTGGGTTCTCGCCGCGGTCGACGCGCTCCTGGGAGATCGCGATGAGTGGGCGGACGTACTCGTCGAGAACCTCGAGCTGGCAGTGGTCGGTGTGCAGCGCGATGTTGACGTCGTAGTGCTTAGCGATCTCATGTGCGAACGCAGCAAGCGCCTGGGCACCAGCAACCTTGTTCTTCACGGACAGGCCAGAGCCGAACTCTGCGCCGCCGGTCGAGAACTGGATGATGCCGTCAGACTCGGCTTCTGCGAAACCACGAATTGCGGCGTTGATGGTCTCAGACGAGGTGCAGTTGATGGCCGGGTATGCGAACCCGCCCTTCTTTGCAGTGTCGAGCATCTGGTTGTAGACCTCAGGGGTTGCAATTGGCATGAAGATAACCTCCACTAGAGCTTCTTAGGTACGCCAACCAGTATGCCTGCTTTACTGACTATTTGCAGCCGCCACCCGAGCAGCCGCCTCTAAGAGCATCCACCCGGAAAGCTGTACTGAAAGGTCCCTCTCATCAATTCGGACCAACCCGACGGCTTCGCTCAGGGACGACGGGCCAAGCCCGTAATTGTGGGGAAGGCGGGCGTCTTCGGTCCACCGCGCGGAGAAGATCGGCAGCCCGTCGACCTCCAAACGATGGGACCAAAGGGACTCCGCCGAGGCCATAATCAGCCTTGATGCTATCTTTTTGGTCGCGATGTTCTGGCGGGAATCTTCAGGGAGGCGGACTGCAACATCTGCGAGGTAGCGCGCGAGAATTCCCTTGAACAGGCCGCCGTCGCCGTCGCCAGATTCGTAGGACTTGTTCAGAATCACCCCCTGGGGGGTAGCCATATGCAGGACAATCGCTTCCACAATTGCCCGGATATGTGTGATGTAAAACACGGAATCGTCGGCGCGTTTTGAGTACGCGAAGGAGTCGATTGGCTCGTCATCGCGAAGTCCGACGTCGGCGCGCAACGCCAACGCAATCTCTAGACTCGCGCCGAGCACCGTGCCCTGGTTGTACGTATACAGCTTGTCGACGACCTCCGGGCCATGCATCCGCATTCGGATCCCGTCCTGCACCAGGCCGGATTCGGTGACCAGGTTGTCGAACGTCCAGTCAAGCAGCTCGCGGGCCTTGTCCAGGCGGCCAGTGCGTGCAAACAGCAGCGCCGCCGGGCCGTTTGAGGGCACGTTGTAGAAGGTTTCCTCCGTGCGCCACGGCAGCACACCCATCACCGGGTCGATACCGGCGAGCAGGTCGAACTCCAGGGCGTCGAGGGCCTTCGTGCGGCGCGCCAAGCCCTCGTCGACAGCGCGGTTCCACGCCAGCGCCAGCCAGGCCTTATCGTCGTAGTACTTGTTCTTCGTCAGCTTGCCCAGGTTGCGGCGCTGGATGCCACGCAGGGTGTCTTTGAGGCGGCGCTTGTGGGTTTTGGTGGGGCGTCGAATAGCGGCGTCGATCTGGCAGTCCAAATAGTGGGCCTGCCACCAGTAGTGCCAGTGCCAGTAGAGGCGATCCTTCGAGCCCGGCGGCCACGTGACCACCGCGAGGTTCGTCTTCGGCAGCCCCCACAGGCGGGAGGCGTGCCGCTCCTGCACGGCCGATTGAGCCAGGTCAGCGCGGTGCGACCATGTTTCCGCGGCGGTTTCTTCCACAACCTTCACCTTTCACCAAGCAGTACTCAAGTCGGCGTGCTGGCGTATCCACGCGTGCATCGCGATGCCCGCGGCAACGCCCGCGTTAATCGAGCGCGTCGAGCCGAACTGCGCAATCGAGCACGTCATCGACGCCTCGCGCTGCGTCTCGTCCGTAATGCCGGGACCTTCCTGCCCGAACACTAACACGCAGCGCTGCGGAAGTTCCGCCGTTTCGAGCGGCACGCAGCCGGGCGTGTTATCGATCGCCACAATCGGCAGGTCGTGCTCCTTGGCCCACTGCGCGAAATCCTCGATCGTCGCGTGGTGGCGGATGTGCTGGTAGCGGTCCGTCACCATCGCGCCGCGCCGGTTCCAGCGCCGCCGCCCAATAATGTGGACTTCCTCGGCGAGAAACGCATTCGCGGTGCGCACCACGGTGCCGATGTTGGCGTCGTTCTCAAAGTTCTCGATCGCAACGTGGAACGGGTGGCGCCGCTGATCCAGCTCCTCGCGGATCGCCTCCAGCGACCAGTAGCGGTAAGCGTCCACTACGTTGCGACGATCCCCCTCCTCCAAAAACTGCGGATCCAGGCGGGGGTCATCCGGCCACGGGCCCTCCCACGGGCCTACGCCGTGGCGGCCCTCATTCCACTCCGTCGGTCCTTTGGCCTGCTCAGCCTGCTCAGTTGAGTCCAAGGTCCTCGAGCCCCAGCAGGAATCGGTAGTCCAGGCCGGCCTCGTGCAGGGCGTCGGCGGCGCCGGTTGCGCGGTCCACCACGGTGGCCACCGCGACGACCTCCGCGCCCTCAGCGCGCACGGCCTCCACCGCGGTCAGCGGCGAGTTGCCCGTCGTGGTGGTGTCCTCCACCACGAGGACCTTCTTGCCAACAATCGACGGCCCCTCAATCCGGCGCTGCATCCCGTGCTTCTTCGCCTCCTTGCGCACCACGAACGCGTCGATCGGGCGGCCGGCGGCGTGCATCACGGCCGTGGCCACCGGGTCCGCACCCAGCGTCAGACCACCGACCGCGTCGAACTCCAGGTCCGCCGTCATCTCACGCAACAGCTTGCCGATCAGCGGCGCAGCCTCATGGTGCAACGTCGCACGACGCAGATCCACGTAGTAGTCCGCCTCCTTCCCGGAGGAAAGCGTGACCTTGCCGCGCACCACGGCCAGTTCCTTCACCAGCTCTGCGAGGCGTGCTTTATCGTTCATGATCGGTTGGCTCCTTCTCGGTGTCCGGGGTGTCTGACGTGTCGTTGAAAATTGTGGAGGGCTGCTGCTCGCGGCGCACTCTGGTCAAATCATAGAGCTGCGCGCCGTCATCGGCAGGTGAACCGTCCGCGATCGGCGCCACAGAATCCGCCCCAATCTCGTGGTCCTCCAGCTCGCCGAAACCTCCGCCGGTGACGCGGGTCGGCAGCTCGAGTGGTTCCTCCGGGCGCTGCACCTGCGGGGTCTCCGGCTCAAGTGCCTCCTCGGCACCGAGCACCGGCGCAAGCGCCGCCGCCTCGCGCGGTGGCAGCGTGCGTGCCGCGTCCGCCAGCAACGCCAGCGGCGCGAACGTGTCCTCCCAGTCCTGTGGCGTCGAACCGCGCTCCAGCTGGGCCAACACCCAGTCTTGTTCGCACCACACCGCGCACACGCTTTCGGGCATCTCGCGCAGGGCGGTGCGCACGCGCACATCGATGAAGCGCAGGACGGGACCGGGCTCATTCGTGAACAGCTCGAAGCCCTCGACGGTTTCCACCAGCACCAAATCCGCCGAGGAATCCGCCTGGAACTGCGGGCGGCGCATATCCACCACGATGTCGCTGACCTCACCCGTTGCGACGGCCACCACCGTCACACCGCCAAGGTCCACCACGCGAACATCATGGCCGTAGACCTGGCCCGCCACGACATCGCGCGGTTCCGCACCGGACGCCGCCGCACCCCGGTGCCACTCGTCGACCAGGTACTCATCCACCTTGGAGAAGCGGAAGCCGTGCTGCTCCGCCCACAGGCGGCGCTCCCGGCGCGACGCGCCCGGCAGCTGCAGGCCCGACATGCGGTGCGGGCGCTTCGGGGCAGGCTCGGGCGCCGGTGTTGGCTCGGGCTCCGGCTCCGGCTCCGGGGCCTGTTCCAGCTCTAGCTGTGGCTCTGGCTCCGGCGCAGGTTCCGGTTCGGGTTCCGGTTCCTCTTCCACCTCGAGCGCAGGCTCCTCTTCGACCTCAGGCTCCACGTCCGGCTCGGCCTCAGGCGAGGGCTCGGCTGGTGGCGGAGGGGGCGTCGATAAGGAGGGAGACGCAGGTGCAAACCACAACCAGACAGCCGCGACCACGAGCAGCGCGGCCAGCCCAAACAACACGTAAGCAATCATCGAGGATTGATACTACAGTGCCGTGGCGACCTTATTCCCCAACCGTGCACTCCACTGCGACCAACCACCCACATAATGCGTGGCCACCGGCAGGCCCGCGTGCTCCATCGCCGCGATAAGCAGCGCGGAGTGGTTGCCCGAACCCGAGTACGTGATCATCTTCGCCGGGTCCGTATTCTGCGTCACTCCCAAGCTTGCGAAGCGGTCGCGGATGTAGTCCGTCTCCTTGACCTTCCTGGTCTCCTTGCAGAACAGGTCCGCCGCCGGCAGGTTCAGCGCCGACGGAATGTGGCCCGCCTTCAAGTCCAGTACTTCTCGACGCCCCGCAAAGCGCTTCTCATCACGCGCATCAATCAGGATGCCCTCGAACTGCTGTACGTCCTCCAGCGTCGCCACCGGAAGCTTGCTGCCCTCCAGTTCCAGGTCGCGCGGGACAACCACGTTGCCCGGGCCGGCGATGGTCTTGAGGCCCTCGGCCTCCCACTCGCGGAAGCCGCCGTCGATAATGTGGACGTGCTCCAGGCCTGCCCAGCGCATGATCCACCAAGCCCGGGCGGCGAAGACGCCGGAGCCCTGGTCGTAGATGAAGACCGGGCGGTTCGCCTCGACGCCCCACTCCTCGAGCGCCTCATCGATCACGGCGAGCGACGGCAGCGGGTTGCGGCCCTCGCGGCGGCCCGGCATGCCCACGAGGTGGCCCTCCAGGTCACCGTAGACGGCAGTCGGGATGTGCTCGGACTGGAACTTCTGCCAGGCCTTGCCTGCCTCCGGCTCCCAAGAAACATCGAGCACCGTCTGCTTCTTGCCGGACTTAATACGTTCGTACAGCTCCTGCGGAGAAATAAAAACAGTCATACATAACACCATACGCGTATGGCTCACGCTGTATAGCCAGGTGCGAGCTGGATCACTCCCGAAGCGGCCAAACCCTCCAGCCATTCATCAATCCCGGCCTTCGGACAATCCGCACCTATCGACGCCGCCAACATCCCACCCGGGCCCATCTCCACCCGGCAACCAAACGCCAACAACGTCTCCGCCAGCGAAAACGGCAACTCCCCCTGCGGCAAAATCCGCACCGTGGACGCACCCCCGCGCACCACGACCTTATTCACGTGGAACATGCCGCCAACGCGCACGCACTCCACGATGTCCCCCACCGCCAACGACACATCCACAAACGGGACCGACGCAACGACGAAGTGGCCGCCGCCAAGCTGGTGAGCCTCAAGTTGCTCATTCTCCACGCCTGGCACGGCCACCCGTGTGTAAATCGTCGTCGTTGGTTGCATGGACAGCAGTGTAGCCCGAACGCTACTTCGCTGCCGACACCACCAACTCCTCACCATCTTCCGCGACGTCAACCTGCACCGCATCACCATCACGGATCGTGCCGGCCAGCAGCTCCTTCGCCAACCGGTCACCGATCGCCTGCTGGATCACACGACGCAGCGGACGCGCACCGTACGCCGGGTCGTAGCCGCGGTCCGCGAGCCAGGCCTTCGCGGCGTCGGAGACGCGGAGCTGGAGGCGTCGAGAAGCAAGGCGATCGGCGAGCGTGCCCAGCTGAATATCGACGATGCCCACCAGCTGCTCCTTCGTCAGCGGCTCGAACACCACCACATCATCGAGGCGGTTGATGAACTCCGGCTTGAAGTGCGCCTTCACCGCGTTCATGATCTGCTCACGGTCGCCGCCCGCGCCCAAGTTCGACGTCAGGATGATCACCGTGTTGCGGAAGTCCACCGTGCGGCCCTGGCCGTCGGTGAGGCGACCCTCGTCGAGGACCTGCAGCAACACATCGAACACATCCTGGTGTGCCTTCTCAACCTCATCGAACAGCACCAGCGAGTACGGGCGACGGCGCACAGCCTCAGTGAGCTGGCCGCCAGCGTCGTAGCCGACGTACCCCGGAGGGGCACCGACCAAACGCGCAACCGAGTGCTTCTCGCCATACTCCGACATATCGATGCGCACCATCGCCGCCTCGTCATCGAAGAGGAACTCCGACAGCGCCTTCGCAAGCTCCGTCTTACCCACGCCAGTTGGGCCCAGGAACAGGAAGGAACCAATCGGACGGTTTGGATCCGCAACGCCCGCACGCGAACGCCGCACCGCATCGGACACAGCCACGACAGCTTCCTTCTGACCCACAACGCGGCCAGCCAGGATTGCTTCCATGTCCAGCAGCTTCTCGGTCTCCCCCTGCATCATCTTGCCCGCAGGGATACCCGTCCACGCCGACACAACCTCAGCAATCACCTCAGGAGAAACCTCCTCCGTGAGCATCGTCCTTGACGACGCCCCCGCCGCCTCCTCAGCGTCCTTGACCTGCTGCTCCAGCTCCGGAATGCGGCCGTAGCGCAGCTCCGAGACCTTCGCGTAATCGCCCTCGCGCTCCGCGATCTCGGACTCGTTGCGCAGGTGCTCCAGCTCCTCCTTCGCAGCCTGCACCTTATCGATCTCCGCCTTCTCATTCGACCAACGCGCCTTCAGCTCACCAAGCTTCTCTCGTTGATCCGCCAACTCCTGGCGCAAATCCGTCAGACGCTCCTTCGAGGCCTCGTCGGACTCCTTCTGCAGCGCGATCTCCTCGATCTCAAGCCTGCGAACGATACGCTCCAGCTCATCAATCTCCTGCGGCGAAGAATCAATCTCCATCCGCAGCCGCGAACCCGCCTCATCGACCAGGTCAATCGCCTTATCCGGCAAGAACCTGTTCGTGATGTAACGGTTCGACAGCTCTGCCGCCGCCACCAGCGCCGAGTCCTGGATCCGCACGCCGTGGTGCACCTCGTAGCGCTCCTTCAGGCCGCGCAGGATACCGATCGTGTCCTCCACAGTCGGCTCGCCCACGTACACCTGCTGGAACCGACGCTCCAACGCCGCATCCTTCTCGATGAACTGGCGGTACTCATCCAACGTCGTCGCACCAACCAGCCGCAGCTCGCCGCGCGCCAACATCGGCTTAATCATGTTGCCTGCATCCATCGCGCCCTCGCCCGTGGCGCCAGCGCCGACGATGGTGTGGAGCTCGTCAATAAACGTGATGATCTGCCCGTCGGACTCCTTAATCTCGTCCAACACCGCCTTCAGGCGCTCCTCGAATTCGCCACGGTACTTCGCGCCCGCAACCATCGACCCGAGGTCCAGGGAGATCAGCGTCTTGCCCTTCAGCGACTCTGGGACGTCGCCCGCCACGATGCGCCTTGCAAGGCCCTCGACGATCGCCGTCTTACCGACGCCCGGCTCACCAATCAACACCGGATTATTCTTCGTACGACGGGAAAGCACCTGCACCACGCGTCGAATCTCCGAATCGCGACCAATGACCGGGTCAATCTTGCCCTCGCGCGCACGCGCCGTCAGGTCCGTCGAATACTTCTCCAGCGCCTGGAACTGATCCTCCGGCGACTCAGTGGTGACCTTCTTATTGCCGCGAACCGACTGGAACGCCGCCTTAATCGCCTCAAACGTGGCGCCGCGCTTCTTCAGCAGCTCCGCCGCGTCATCATTCCCGCGCGCGATACCCGCCAGCAGCACCTCAGTAGAGACGAACTCGTCACCGAGTTCGCCCGCCAACTCCTGCGCCGCGTTCAACGCATTCAGGCCGTCACGGTTAAAGTTCGGATTCGCCATATTCTGGCCCTCCGCCTTCGGGTAGGAATCGACCAGCTCAGCCGCCTCCTTCGCGACCGTCTGCGGGTCCACACCCGTCGCCTGCAACACCGGCGCTGCAATGCCGTCCTCCTGCTTCAGGATCGCCTCAAGTAAATGCGCCGGACGAATATCCGGGTTCCCCTTTGCCAACGCCTGCTGCAGCGCCTGTTGCAACGCCTCCTGCGTTTTCGTAGTTGGGTTAAACGAAGACATGTCCGTTTTCCTTTCTCTTTGCGTTTTGTTTTGTTGTTCACTCTCCCTAACGCACGAGAAGTTGAGTCTGTTCCACTCAAGGTTGGATGTGGGGCGTTTTCGGGGGTGGCGCTGACTTTGAAGCTCCGCAAATCGCTTGGAAACGCACTGGAAGCGCACGTCAAAACGCAAATGGTAGTAACAGGATTGTAGTAATCCCCGAAAATGGCCCCAAAAAGCGGATTACTACATTCCTGTTACTACCATCTAGGAAAATGCCGGCCCTATTCCTGGGCAGCCACGGCCCCTGAGCCGTGTTTCTTGGCGGGCACCCACTTCAGCGCGAACGCCACGACCACCACCGCAACGGCGATCAGGAACGACACCCAGCCGAACGCGGTGGTGAACCCGGCGATGATGGCGATTGGGGCGAGGATGGTCATACCGATCTCGAATGGGGCGAAGCCGACGTAGGCCACACCGTATTCGTTGAGAGTGCCGGACTTCAGTTTGGGGTCGACCATCTTGAGCAGGGCGATACCGGTGGCGACTGCGGCCGTCGCCCAGCCCCAGCCGAAGATGCCGCGCTCGAGCCAGTTTTCGCCGAAGAAGAGCGGGCCGGCCCAGGCCATCCATACGACGCAGAAGACGGTGCCGAGCACGAACATGATGAGCAGGGCCTGCCAGTACCCGGCGAGTGCTGCGGGGACGATGGAGGCGATGCCGAAGGCGATCATGAAGTCGGTGGCGGCGCCGGAGACGGTGGAGATGGTTTCGCGATCGAGGTAGTTGGGTCGCTTGAAGGCGACGAGCAGGCCGCGGCCGATAAGGCCGATGACGAAGGCCATGGCGAACAGTGGGATGGAGACGTTGCTCCACATGCTCTTGATCCAGGTGTTGACGGTGTAGGCGATCAGCACGGTGATGAGGATGAATCCGGCGTGGAGTGCCAGCGGTTCGATGGAGGATGGGTTTGTGGTTGCGCGTCCGATGGAGGGGCGCTCGGACTCAGCGGCGATGTAGCCGGTGCGCAGGTCTTCGGGGAGGGTGCCACGGAGTTCGGTTGCCTTGCCTTTCCGGATACCCCAGTTTGCAACGATGACGCCACCCACGATAGCGACGAGGGTTCCCACGGTGGCGGAGGTGAATCCGATGGAAGACGCTTCGGCGATGCCGATGTCCTCAAGTGCAGAGCCGACGGCGGCGGCGGTGCCGAAGCCGCCGACGAAGCCGACCGGGAGCATCATGCCGAACCATGGTTCGGTGCCGAAGAATGGCGCGAAGAAGTACAGCCCCAGGAGGATGAAGATGCCCCACTGGCCCATGAACATGGCCGTCGAGTAGCCCCACATGTTGCGGGCGCCTGAGGCGACGGAGCCGCCGAGGTTCATGGAGTAGGCCATGGAGGCGAACACGACGGCGATGAGCAGCGTTGTGTAGGTGCCGACTTGGTCGGACCAGTGAATGACGCCGAGGACCTCTTGCCCGAGGATGAGCCCGAGCAGCCCGGCGGTGATCGGTGCCGGCAGGAGCAGCGCCTGTAACACTTTCAGTCGGTTTCGGAGCACGTTTCCGATGATGAGCAGGATGGAGATCCATCCGATATCCGTCAGAAGTGTGTACGGCGTGTAGTCCACTGCGGCACCTTTCTCTCTAATTGTTTCCCCGCTCACACTAGTCCACCTCACCGAGGCTGAGAAACAGTACCCTGGCCCTATGAGAAAGTTTGCCCCCGTCGCGGATGGCCCGAATGCGGCCGCGTTGCAGGTGCTCGCGGAGCAGGATTCCGAGGTGCGCGCCACCCTGTTTGAGCGGATTGTGGAGCAGTATCCGCAGGCAGCGATGGTCTTCCCGGAAAGTGCCACGGAGGTGCCCCAAGTACTTGTCGACGCCGCTTCGTTCACCCTCGCGTCCACCCAGGAGTCCGAGTCGGCGGGGGCAGCAATCCCTGAAGCAACCCTTATCCCGCTGCGCGAGTGGGCGTTGGATCTGCGGCGCACTGGGTTTCCGGCGTCGGAGTTTCCGGCGGTGGCGGAGATCGTTGGTGGGGTTGTGGGCGTCGATACGCAGGTGTTGGTGCGGGCGGCCCGCGAGATGGAGCGGGTGTCGCGGGAGGCTGACGAGGCCGGGATGGCCGCGGCGTCGGTGGCGCAGGTGACGTCGGTTGTACAGGACGGGTCGGCGTGGGTCGTGCGGGCGGAGGCTTCCGCGGCGGTGGGCTATGCGGCGGGGCAGGCGCTGCCGGTGATGCGAGCGGGCAACCAGGGCGTGTGGTGGGCGTTGGCCCCGGCGGTGCCGCCGAACCGCTTTGGGCAACTGGAGTTCCACCTCGACGGGCCGGATGTGGAGGTCGGCGACTACCTGACGCTGGGGTCCGCGCGGGGACCGGCGGTGCGGGCGAACCGGCCGAAGATGCTGCTCGTGGCCGTGGGCACGGGCTGGGCGGCGGCGAAGTCGGTGGTGTTCGGGCTCATCGAGGAGCGCATCCGCCCCGAGGTGCACCTGGTGCTGTGCGGGGACGACGTGGACGATCTTTACGACACCCGCACCATCAACTCGCTCGCAGATTCGCAGCCGTGGCTGCAGGTCACGCGCGTCGCGCCGACCCCGGGCGAGTTTGGGGAGAGTTCCGCGAAGGCCATTTGGGTGCCGGGGCCGGCGTTCGTGTCGGCGCCGGGCACGTGGTGGGACCACCAGATCGTGCTGTGTGGCAAGGGCGCCGAGGTTGCGGAGTACCGCGAGGCCCTCGAGGCCGCTGGCGCTAGCGGGATCCTTACATGCGCGACTGACGCAGTGGTCCAGTTTCCGACAGCCTAATAAGAGGTACGTCCTCCTGCACGGCCGCGACCTGCGCGATGTCGATGTCGGCGTCGAGGAGCTGGGGCCGTAGCCGGCCTCCACAATCCGGTGCCCGTCCGGCGCCACAACAGTGGAGAACCCGATGCCGGTCGGGCCGGACTTCTCGCCGGCCTCGGTCTCGTGGTTCGGGCGGGACTGCCCGGCCGCCGCGATGAACGCGCCGGAGTCGAGGGCGCGGGCGCGCGTCAATAAGCGCCACTCCTCGAGCTTGCCTGGGCCGTCCGCCCAGCTCGTGGGCACCACGATGACGTGCGCACCCATCGCCGCCAGCTCCTTGAACTGCTCCGGGAAGCGGATGTCGAAGCAGGTGGCGACGCCGATGGTGGCGTCGCCGTGCCGGAACGTGAGCAGGGTGTCGCCGGCTTTGACGGTGCGGGATTCGTGGTAGCTGTGGGCGTCGTAAAGGTGCACCTTGTCATAGGTGAGGATGCGTGGGGCGTCGCTGTGGCCGTCGAGGATGAGGGTGGTGTTGTAGACGCGGTTGATGTTGCCGACGGTGTCCGCCGGGCGGAACGAGCCCGCGACGATGGTCACGCCCAGCTCCTTGGCCAGCGAAAACAGCCCCTGCGTGAACGGCCCGTCGGTGTCCTCGGCCTGGTAGTCGAGGCGACCCGCCCCGAACGCGTGCGAGGCGGCTTCCGGCAGCACGATGAGCGTCGCGCCCCGGCGCGCGGCCTCCCTGACCTGGGGTTCTATGCGCGAAAGGTTGCGCATTTTATCAGGTCCGCTGGTGAATTGTGCCAATGCGATACGCATGTGGATAACTTTAGCGAATCTGAAATTTTATCCACAGGGTTTCGGGGTTTTTCCTTGCCCCGTTTCGGTGGGTTTTCGAGGATGGGTGCATGCATCTCTCAACGACTATCCCGTCCCTCGCCCGCTCCCACCGCGTCGCCCGCACGTCGCTCCCCCGCGCTGAGCTGCGCGACAGCGCCAGCGCCGCCGCGTTACGCTCGCTGGAGGATCGCGCCCAATCGCTTTTCGACGCCTCCACCACCGCCCTCAACACGCACTTAGAATCCATCGCCTCATTTGCGGACGACTGCATCCACTGCGACACCCGCCTCGCGGAGGCGTTGCGCCATGTCTGATGCGTACCGCCCTGCCCTAGACGCCGGGCAGCTGATGGTCGCCGCGGGCGTGTTGGAGGGCGCCGTCGCCGAGTTCCGCGCGCGATCGCAGGCGTGCCACGTAGCTCGGTCCGACCTGGTAGGGGCGGGTTTTCGCGGGTCCGCACCTACCGCGGCCCTGCAGCGCCTCCAACGTGTCGACGCCACCTTCGCCCACCCTGTCGACGACCTCACCCAGGCCGCCAAGGTGCTGCGCCGCTACGCCACCTGGCAGGCGCGTCTCGACGCGATGGCCCGATCCCTGCGCGGCAGCCCCGTCTACGCGCTGGCCGTACAGGTGCTCAACGGGGTTTCGCGGACCTTCGACACGCTGTGCGCCGCCGAGCTCGAGGCCCTGTGCAAGGCGCACGAGCGGGACCTGGAGGCGGCGCGCGGACACGTGCCACTCATCGCACGTCACGGCATAGACCTTGGCCAGGTACACCGGACAAACCTGGCCACGCTCGACCCGGCGCGCCGCGAGCTCGTTGAGTCCGCGGGCGCGACCGTGCTCGAGGCCGGACCCGTGTCGGCGACGCTGGCGGTCGGTGACGTCGTGGACCCGGCGCGTGTGATCACCATGGTCGCCGGCGTGTCCACCGGCCGCCCCGAAGGCTTGAGCGGTGAGCTTGCCCGTGCGCAGTTCCTCGCCGAGCGCACCGGCGCCACAGTGATCCTCTGGCAGGGCTACGACCCGCCACCCAACGTGGTCAATGGCCTGGACCCCGGCCCGGCGCGCCGCGGCGCCGACGACCTCTCCGCCTTCCAACTCGCGCTCACCGACCGCTTCCCCAACGCCCACCGGGTGGTCCTCGCCCACAGTTATGGCACACGCGTAGCCACCGAGGCCGCCGTCCACCACGGCCTGCTTACCGACCAGCTCTGGCTCGTCGGCAGCGCCGGCGTCGCCGGTAGCCACGTGAGCGACCTACGACTGGCAGGGCCGGACTCGCGGGTGGTCGCCGTGGATTCTCCGGACGATCCGATCCTGTGGACCAGGTCCGGTCCGCAGGCGGTGCTGGGGGCGTCGCCAACTGATCCCGCCTACGGCGCACGCATCCTACCTGGGGTGACGGGCGGTCATAGCGCCTACTTCACAGACGAGGCCTTTGTGTCAGATCTCACACAATCTTTCGAGTTCCAGGAGGAACAAAGGTAACATGATAAGCGGTTAATTTATTCTTCAAATAAAAGGAGATTTTAGGAATGGCTCAGAACTTCGCCTCGGCATTCGTTGCCAAGCTGAAGGAGCTCGGCGTCAAGCGCATCTACGGCCTCGTCGGTGACTCCCTCAACCCGCTTTCCGACGCCGTCCGCACCCAAGGCATCGAATGGGTCCACGTCCGCAACGAAGAAGCCGCCGCATTCGCCGCCGGCTCCGACGCACTCGCAACCGACGAACTCGCAGTGTGCGGCGCATCCTGCGGCCCAGGCAACACCCACTTCGTCCAAGGACTCTTCGAAGCGCACCGCAACGGCGCAAAGGTCCTCGCGATTGCCTCACACATCCCGTCCTTCCACATCGGGTCATCCTTCTTCCAGGAAACCCACCCAGAAATGCTCTTCCAGGAGTGCTCCTCCTACTGCGAGATGGCAAACTCCGCCGACCAGGGCATGCGCGTCGTCCACAACGCCATCCAGAACACCATGTCCGGCAACGGCGTATCGGTCGTCGTCGTCCCAGGTGACGTCTTCGCACAAGAAGTCACCGCCGACGCCCCAACCCTGTCCGGCAACTACGCCACCGGCGGCAACAAGCGCGTCTACCCAGACCCAGCCGAAGCCGCCCGCCTGGTCGAAGCCATCAACGAGGCAGACACCGTCACACTCTTCTGCGGCTACGGCGCCAAGGACGCCCGTGACGAAGTCTTCGCACTTGCCGAAAAGATCAAGGCACCAGTCGGCCACTCCTTCCGCGGCAAGATGTACATCGAGTACGACAACCCATACGACGTCGGCATGTCCGGCCTCCTCGGCTATGGCGCCTGCCACGAAGCCTCCGACAAGGCAGACCTCTTCATCATGGTCGGCACCGACTTCCCATACACCGACTGGCTGCCCAGCAAGAACGTCGCCCAGATCGACATCGACGGCGCCCACATCGGCCGCCGCACCAAGGTGCACTACCCCGTCATCGGCGACGTCAAGAGCGTCATCGAAAACATTCTCCCGCACATCGAGGAGAAGAAGGACCGCTCCTTCCTGGACGCAATGCTGAAGCGTCACGCTGAGCTGCTGGAGTCGGTCGTCGGCAAGTACACGACGGAAGCCCGCGAAGCCCGCACCCCAATCCACCCAGAGCTCGCCGCCTCCGTCCTCGACGAACTCGCCGACGAAGACGCCTACTTCACCGTCGACACCGGCATGTGCAACGTGTGGTCCTCCCGCTACCTCACCCCCAACGGCAAGCGCGACGAATCCGCATCCTTCCTGCACGGCACCATGGCCAACGCCCTCCCGCAGGCCATCGGCGTCCAAGCCGCATTCCCCGACCGCCAGGTCATCTCCTGGTCCGGCGACGGCGGCCTCGGCATGCTGCTCGGCGAACTGCTCACCGTCAAGCTGCACAACCTGCCAGTGAAGACCATCGTGTTCAATAACTCCTCACTCGGCATGGTCAAACTCGAAATGCTCGTCCAAGGCTTCCCCGAGCACGAAACCGACCACGACGGCGTCAACTACGCCAACATCGCCGAAGGCGTCGGCATCAAGTCCTTCCGCATCGAAGACCCCGCCGACCTGCGCCCGAAGCTCAAGGAGGCCCTCGCCTACGACGGCCCCGTCCTCGTCGACATCGTCACCGACCCGGACGCCCTGTCCATGCCACCAAACATCACCTGGGACATGATGAAGGGCTTCACCGCCGCCGCAACCAAGACCGTCCTCGACGGTGGCGTCGGCCGCATGATCGACCTGGCACGCTCCAACCTCCGCCACATCGGCGGCGCAGCGTCGATCACGTTCAAGTAATGATGCGCTAGGTTTTGCGGCTTTGTGGCCTCGGGCTTTTGTCCGGGGCCACTTTGCGTTTTGGGGGTTGCCGGCCTCGCCCGCGTCGACCAGCACTTGCGTTTCCCCAGGTCGCGTCGTCTGTCCACGAAGCAAGTTCCCACGACCACTGCTTCTTCACACCAGATTCCGGGTTTTCAGCGAGCGGATTTACAAAAACCCAGGTCGGACAAACCCGATGTAGGAATTTGGTGCGCACCCTCCCCTGCCTGGCGCCCTCAAACCACTCAAAGCGTGGGATTCAAAGCGTGCGATGCAGGTCGCGCTCTCTCACTCAACCGGGCCGATTTCCGGCGACCAGCATCGCACTCCTTAAACACCTCGACACGAGCACTGCAAGCAAAATCCCGCAGCCCGACCGAACTCCAACGCCACTCGGCCACGAGGTGCACAAGCACTTACACCGCATAGTCGTAGATCTCGCCGAATGCAGAAGCCCGATGAGATTTATCAAAGCGGGACCAACCCAATCGTGGGATTCGGCTCCAAATACAAAACCATGCTCGGCCTTCTCGGTAACGTGGTAAAACTCGAGCGGGCAATCATCTGCGAACACCAGGCCAATGGGATCGCGAAAGCCAGCTCCCCGACGGCGAACAGGTGACTCAGGCGCGCGAGTGGGGTAAGTGAGAGGTCTGCACCAGCGACCTATATGTTGTCAGGATTCCCATGTCTGCTTCTGCGGATTCCATACCCCGGCCACGATTGACGCACTAAGAAGCGGGTTTAAGCACCCTCCGACGACGCCAAGTGCGGTTGCAAGATCGTGATACTCCGCAGGGAAATCAGCTGCTTGCCGCGCCTGCTTCGGATAGGCCTGGGACCACTGCGGACCAGGACTAATCATCTCCTTTGGAAGATCAAGACCGCGGTGGGTGGCTTCCTTTGTCATGAGTGTTTGCAAGAGCTTCGCATCGATGGATTGGCTGGTCACAATCCGGACCAAGTCGATGAGATCGTGGTACCGCGTTGATGGTTCTGCCCCGTGCAATTCGTAGCAGGCGCATAGTTTGTCGGCAGCAACGTTTTCAACCGGAACCATTCGGATAACTGCACCGGATGGAAGCCCCTCGTACTCAATGACCGGATTGATCGTCACAGAGTCAATCGGGGCGTCGAGATGCTGCTGCGTAGATATATCCACGCTGAAGGATACGACCTGCTGCGCCCCGATCCTGAGAATGACTTTGAATGATCCTCTGGTCCGGTCCATCGGGTCCTGATTATCCCTTGCCGGCTCTTGTAACTCGAAAGTGAAATCGGGATCTGTCGGGCCAGGCTCATCAACTAGCACCTGCAGCTCTCGGAGCGCTTCTGCAGGAGGGACTTGCTCCCGGCGCGCTAAGTCGATGTCGCGACTGCGTCGACCAGACCCGATCCGTAAGAGAAGGCTCGTCCCTCCTTTGAGGACCCACACACAGTCATCATGAGCAAATAATCGGGTCAGGAACATATCGAAAGCGAACTGGTGTTGGATATTCTCCACTGTCACTGACTGTCGGCGGGCTTCGTTACGAAGCTTCGCCAAGAGTTGCGTCCGCTTGCGAACAATACGGCTGACTGGTGATACCGCACTCATTATTCACCACCATCAGCAGAGTCTGACGCAGGGTGATGTTTCTTAAACAAAGCATTCACTGGAGCCTGGATCGCTTCCAACGTGGCGTGATCTAGTTTCCAGTCTTTCGAACGGAGGGTTTGCTGCGACGCGCCCTGCATCAACGTCGCTTCCTGCCCAGGGGTCGTATGCTTTCTCGATAACAACTCATCCGACAGTTGGCGCATCAGTGCTGACGCTACTGCTTCTCCAACGTCCTCCATCATGTTGGCCCAACCATCAGGGGTCGATTTCCTACTGTAGGCCCTAGCTTCTGTTGCGCTGTCATGCTCAGGGAAGCGTCGCAAAGATTCCGCCACCATCTCATCGCCCGAGCTACTGCCGTAGGAACCAGCATAGGGATCAACTACCCGCGCAACCTCCGAGGGGCTAAGACGCCGTTCGTGAATTCCGTCCGCAATTACGTGGTAAAGCTGGTCCCCATCAAGGCGATCTTTCGCCAGGTCGCGGATCGTACGCGCCACGGTCGTCACTGGAAGGCCACGAACTATCATCCAGTCCTCATCCTGAAGATCAGCAGTGCGATGAGACATGTCAGTCGCGGATGATTGCTTCCGTTTCGAGGACGTAAAAGTATGCGTTGCCGGGGTGATATCACCCAATTCAAGCACGCTGGCAGCCGAGACATGGGAGACAACGATCGGGTTTTCTGCATGGAGACGTTCCTCAGCGAGAATCCCCGGCCTGGTCGACAACCATGCCGCCCGGATCTCCGTCAGTGAATCTTCCGCCACACTAGAAAGGATGTACACACCTCGACGGATACGACGTATGTAATCCCCCTGCGCCAATCGTGTCATCGTCGTGGTATCAATCCCCTCCCTTGCCGCTTGGGCAGAGGTAACCAATCCATGTTGCAGATAGGAATACGCTGCCAAGATAGTCTGAGCTTCAGAAAGCTTCATGTAGCAAACATATCAAATACAACACTAGGAAGCTATGTTTACTACAGTAAAGATGTAGCAAACATAACATTTACGGACATTCAGCGATATGAAGACCAGACCCTCTCCATCCCAGGCTTGCGCTACACATTCATCAGATCAAGCACTTCAACAACCCCTCAGTGTCCTCACTTCTTGAGCACGACGCCCCCACGAGGCGACCCGCCTATCCACGACTCAACTGGGACTGCCAATCAATCAGCATCCTTGAAATAGTTCCCGCGCCCGGGAACCATTTGGCGTTTCAGGCCTGTTCCCGTCGACCAGCACTTGCGTTTCCCCAGGTCGCGTCATCTGTCTACGAAGAAAGTTCCCACGACCACTGCTTCTTCGCACCAGATTCCGGGTTTTCAGCGAGCGGATTTACAAAAACCCGGGTCGGACAAACCCGATGTAGGAATTTGGTGCGCATCCACCCCTGCCTGTCACCCTCAAACCACTCAAAGCGTGGGCTTTAAAGCGTGCGATGCAGGTCGCGCTTTCTCACCCAACCGGGCCGATTTTCGACGACCAGCATCGCACTCCTTAAACACCTCGACACGAGCGCAGCGAGGGCAAAACACAGCACGCACCAGCTCCCAAGAACCCCCAAACAAAAGAAAACAGCCCCCGCCAAGCATCAAAGCGAAGCAGAGGCTTTCCACTATTACCGCGCCCGGCGACGCGACCTGGCGGAGGATGGCTCCCACGTCACCAGCGCGGTTGAGCGTGGGACGTGAACGAGCTCCCCGCCGCGCGGGCGTGATTCCAGGCGTTGGCGCAGTTGCGCGTTTTCTTCGCGTTTGGCCGCCAGTTCTTCTTGGAGCTCGTCGATGTGTTCGGTGAGCTCGATGATGGTTTTGATGCCGGCGAGGTTGACGCCGTCTTCCTGGGAGAGTTGTTGGATCCGGCGCAGCATGGAGATGTCGCGTCGGGAGTAGCGGCGTCCGCCGCCGCTGGTCCGCATCGGTGTGACCAGGCCGATGCGGTCGTAGGTGCGCAGGGTTTGGGCGTGCATGCCGGTGAGTTCGGCGGCGACGGAGATGACGTAGTACTCCTCAGCCATGGTTATGCACCTCCTGCCCACCCGGCGCGCGGGTCGAAGCCGGAGTCGCGTTCGGCTTGTTGGTAGGCGCGCAGCGCGCTGGTGGCGGCTGCGTCCAGGTCCTTGGGCACTGCGACTTCGACGGTGACCAGCAGGTCGCCGGCGTTGCCGGATTTGCGTGGCACGCCGCGCCCCTTGACTCGCAGGGTGCGCCCGTTGGGGGTGCCTGCGGGGACCTTCACGCGGACGTGTTTGTCCAGGGTGGGCACGGTGATGGTGCCGCCGAGGGCAAGTTCGCTGAAGGAGACGGGGACGGTGACTTCGAGGTCATCGCCGGTGCGGGTGAACACTTTGTCGGGGCGGACGTGGACGGTGACGAAGAGGTCGCCGGCTGGTTTGCCGTTGGGGCCTGCTTCGCCTTGTCCTGCGAGGCGCACTTTTTGGCCGTCGACGACGCCGGCGGGGATGCGCACCGTGATGGTGCGGGAGCGCCGGACGGTGCCGGTGCCGTGGCACGTGGTGCACGGGTCCTTGATCACGTCGCCGGTGCCACCGCAGTTGGAGCATGGGCGGGCCATGCCGAATGCGCCGGAGTTCTCGCGGACGTAGCCGGAGCCGTGGCACTGTTCGCACTGGGTGACGTGGCCGGATTTGGATCCGGAGCCGTGGCATGTGGTGCATGGGGCGTCGCCGGTGAGTTCGACGGGGAAGGTGGTGCCTTTGGCGGCTTCGCGGAAGTCGAGGGTTATTTCCGTCTCGACGTCCGCCCCCCGCGACGGCCGAGCGTTCCTGCCAGCAGCGCCGCCGCGGTTAAAGAGGCCACCGAAGAGATCACCAAGGCCGCCTTCTCCAGCTTGTCCAGCACCCCCGGCTCCTCCGAAGATGTCGGAGAGGTCGGAGAAGTTGAAGTCGCTCTGCCCCGTTTGGCGAAACCCTCCCGGAAAGCCGGGACCTCCTGCCCCTCCGAATCGGCCGCCGAAGCCGCCGGAGCTCATCATCGCTTTGAACTGGTCGTATTCTTTGCGTTTTTCTTCGTCGCCGACGACGTCGTACGCTTCTGCCACCTTCTTAAACTTCTCCTCGGCGGCTTTGTTGCCGGGGTTGGAGTCGGGGTGGTTTTCGCGTGCGAGCTTGCGGTATGCCTTCTTAATGTCAGCTGTGGACGCGTCTTTGGAGACGCCGAGGTCGCCGTAGTAGTCCTTGTTGGCCCACTCTTGTTGCATAGCCATCTCGCACCCTCCTTTCTCGGATGAATTTTGTTATTTCAAGTACAAAACCGGGGCGTAAAGGCCGCTTTTCGCGCACCTCACGCCCCGGCCCTGGGTTTTGTTGTTACTCGTTGTCTTCAGCAGGCTCTTCCGCAGGATCGGCGATGATGACCATTGCGTTTCGCACGAGTCGATCGCCTACGCGGTAGCCCTTGCGCAGCACGGTGCCGATGACCTTGTTGTCGCCGGAGGACAGGTCTTGGACTGCCTCGTGGGTTTCGGGGTCAAAGGCGTCGCCTTCTGCGCCGAAGGCTTCGACGCGTTGCGCGGTGGCCACGCCACGGAGTTTGTCGGCGAAGGCTTTCAGTGGGCCTTCGTTTAAGTCTCCGTGTTGTTCGGCGAGGTCGAGGTCGTCGAGAAGCGGGAGCAGTTCGGTGGCGAAGGCTGCTTTCGCATGCTCGGCGATGGCCGCGCGTTCCCGCTCGGTGCGGCGCCGGTAGTTTGCATACTCGGCGCTCACACGCTGCAGGTCTTCGGTCCGCTCAGCAAGCTGCTTTTCGACGTCATCCTGCTCGCCCTCGTCCGTTTCCGGTGCAGCGTCGGCGTCGACCTCAGCTTCAGCCTCGGGTTCGGCAGCTTCTGCTGCTACTGCCTCGGCTTCTTCGATCAGGTCTTCAACCTGCTCCGGTTCCGGAGTATTCGGGTTCGTCATGGTGACCTCCTTCTGCAGTGTTGCTGTTGTTTACTTGGTTTCGTCGGTGTCTTCGTCGACTACCTCGGCGTCGACAACGTTGTCGTCGGCTGCCTCGGCCTGGGTTGCGCCCTCGTTGGCCTGTGCCTCGTAGAGCACCTTGCCCAGCTCCTGCGACTCGGTGTTCAGCTTCTCGACAGCCGACTTCACCGCTTCAAGGTCATCTCCCTTGAGTGCTTCGTCGACGGCGTCGGCTGCCTCGGTGACGCGGGTCTTGAGGTCCTCCGGCAGCTTGTCGGCGTTGTCTTCCATGAACTTGCGCGTCTGGTAAGCCGCGGACTCTGCACCGTTGCGGGTTTCCTGCTCCTCGCGGCGCTTCTTGTCCTCGTCGGCGTGTGCCTCGGCGTCCTTGATCATGCGGTCGATCTCCTCCTGGGACAGGCCGGAGCCGTCCTGGATCTTGATCGTGTTCTCCTTGCCGGTCGCCTTGTCCTTCGCGGAGACGGACACGATGCCGTTGGCGTCGATGTCGAAGGTGACCTCAATCTGCGGAACACCGCGCGGTGCCGGAGCGATACCTGCCAGCTCGAAGGATCCGAGCAGCTTGTTCGCGGAAGCCATCTCGCGCTCGCCCTGGAAGACCTGGATCTGCACGCTTGGCTGGTTGTCTTCAGCCGTGGTGAAGGTCTCGGAACGCTTCGTCGGGATGGTGGTGTTGCGCTCGATGAGCTTGGTCATCACGCCGCCCTTGGTCTCGATGCCGAGGGAGAGTGGGGTGACGTCGAGAAGCAGGACGTCCTTGACGTCGCCGCGCAGGACACCTGCCTGCAGCGCAGCGCCCAGAGCCACGACCTCGTCCGGGTTCACGGACTTGTTTGGCTCCTTGCCGCCGGTGAGCTCCTTGACCATGTCGGTCACGGCCGGCATACGGGTGGAACCACCGACCAACACAACGTGGTCAATCTCGCCGACGGAGAGGCCAGCATCCTTGATGACCTGGTTGAACGGCGCCTTGGTGCGGTCGAGCAGGTCAGAGGTGATCTTCTGGAACTCGGTGCGCGTCAGCGTCTCGTCGAGGAACAGTGGGTTCTTCTCGGAGTCGACGGTGATGTACGGCAGGTTGATGGATGCCTGCTGGGAGGAAGACAGCTCGATCTTTGCCTTCTCAGCGGCCTCACGCAGACGCTGCATCGCCATCTTGTCCTTGGACAGGTCGACGCCCTGTGCGGACTTAAACTTATCGACGAGCCACTCAACAATGCGGTTGTCCCAGTCGTCGCCACCGAGCTCGTTATCGCCCGCGGTTGCCAGGACCTCTACGACGCCGTCGCCGATCTCCAGGAGGGAGACGTCGAAGGTACCGCCACCAAGGTCGAAGACCAGGATGGTCTGCTCCTTGTCAGCCTTCTCAAGACCGTATGCCAGTGCAGCTGCCGTTGGCTCGTTGACGATACGCAGGACGTTCAGGCCCGCGATCTGGCCGGCTTCCTTCGTAGCCTGACGCTGTGCGTCCTCGAAGTAGGCCGGGACGGTAATGACGGCGTCGGTAACCTCGTCGCCGAGGTATGCCTCTGCGTCCCTCTTCAGCTTCTGCAGCGTACGTGCGGAAATCTCCTGCGGGGTGTACTTCTTGTCATCAATCTCGACGGTCCAGTCCTCGCCCATGTGGCGCTTGACGGAGCGGATCGTGCGGTCAACGTTGGTCACCGCCTGGTTCTTTGCGGACTGGCCAACCAGCACCTCGCCGTTCTTCGCAAATGCGACGACGGACGGGGTGGTGCGCGAACCCTCAGCGTTTGCGATAACTACCGGCTCTCCACCTTCAAGGACAGAGACAACCGAGTTCGTCGTACCAAGGTCAATACCTACTGCGCGTCCCATTTCTACATTTCCTCCTGTGTTTATCGAAGTATTTTCTGAAGTTAATCCGAAGTTGAATCGCCTCGGCTCAACTTGACGGGAACCACTGTAGCAGAAGTTCCGCCAATCTTGAGCCTGTCGCGCTCAATTCTTACAACATGCTATCCAGAAAGTTATTCCCACTAGACTCAACTTTGTTGATTTTCCCAGTTCAAATGGCGTAAATAAGTTATGTCTGACAGGTCTGGCACAATGTCTTGGTATGAGCAACAAAGTTGAACCACAGGAGGAAACACAGCCCACCGCGGCCGACGCCGCGCAGGAGCTTTCCTCAGAAAATGTTGACCGCAGCACGGTCATCGCCTCCGACGGGCGCACCGCGGCAGCTTGGGCGGCGAGATTCATCATCATCGTCGCCGCCACCGCCATCCTGCTGTACCTGCTGAAGTACGTCTGGATGGGACTGCTGCCGATCTTCCTAGCGCTCATCGTGTGCACGGTGCTGTGGCCGCCAGTGGACTGGCTGCGCAAGAAGAAAGCGCCGCCTGCGCTCGCTGCGGCCGGCGTGCTCGTGGGGGCGTTCGCCATCATCGGCGGCATTTTCGCCGCGATGGCCCCGACCGTTCGCACCCAGGGCACCCAGCTCGTCGACCAGGCGCAGCAGGGTATTGACCAGATCACGCACTGGCTGCGCGACAACGTCGATAACGAGCTCATCGATCCAACCAAGGTTCAAGAGGTCATCGACCAGGTCACGAACGTCCTGCGAGGCCAGGCCTCCAACATCGCGTCTGGTGTGTTCTCAGGCCTCGGGGCGATCGCGTCCGTCGGCACCACCTTGGCGCTGACCCTGATCCTCACCTTCTTCTTCCTGAAGGACGGCTCAAAGTTCCTGCCGTGGCTCAAGGGTTACGTCGGCGTGCGCGCCGGTTGGCACCTCACCGAGGTCTGCATGCGTTCCTGGAACACGCTGTCCGGCTTCATCCGCACGCAGGCGGTCGTCTCGGCTGTCGACGCCATCTTCATCGGCCTCGGCCTGCTCCTACTCGGCGTGCCACTGTGGCCGGTCCTGGCAGTGATCACGTTCTTCGCGGGCTTCGTCCCCATCATCGGTGCGGTCACGGCGGGCGCGTTGGCGGTGATCATCGCGCTGGTCTCCAACGGCCTGACCAACGCCATCCTGGTGCTCGTGCTCATCATCGTGGTGCAGCAGCTGGAGAGCAACATCCTCCAGCCGATCCTGCAGTCCCAGGCAATGGGCCTGCACGCAGCGATCGTGCTGCTCTCCGTGGCGCTCGGCGGCACGCTGTTCGGCATCGTCGGCGCGTTCCTCGCGGTGCCGGTCGCCGCGGTCCTCGCTGTCTGGTTCCGCTACTGGGCAGAGATGGTCTCGCTCCGAACTGGCGAAGTCACCCCCGACGAGGTCCAAATGGCCACCCAACAGAGCCAGACGTTGGACTCCAAGGAGGCCTTCAACGCCGTGCGCGAACACATGGCGCAAATGGGCAGGCGCTCCAAGAACTAAGCATGTAGCGCTATATTGTTAAGATAACTAGCTTCAAAAACCGAAAGGACATATTTCTATGAGTCTGCGCGTCGCTGTCGTAGGTGCCGGACCAGCCGGTATTTACGCATCCGATCTGCTCATCCGCAATCAGGAGCACGAGATTCACGTTGACCTGTTTGAGCAGATGCCTGCGCCGTTCGGCCTCATCCGCTACGGTGTCGCCCCGGACCACCCGCGTATTAAGGGCATCGTGAAGTCGCTGCACAACGTGATGGATAAGCCGAACCTGCGTTTCCTGGGCAACATCACCGTCGGCCGCGACATCACCATTGATGAGCTGCGCGAGTACTACGACGCCATCATCATCTCCGCGGGCGCTGTCCGCGACCGCGAGTTCCTCGTCCCTGGCGGCGACAAGTCCATCGGCGCCGGCGAGTTCGTCGGCTTCTACGACGGCAACCCGCGCTTCGAGCGCTCCTGGAACCTGGAGGCACGCGAGGTCGCAGTGGTGGGCGTCGGCAATGTGGCGCTGGATATCTCCCGCATCCTTGCAAAGACCGGCGACGAGCTGCTGGTCACCGAGATCCCAGACAACGTCTACGAGTCCCTGAAGAACAACAAGGCCGAGGTCATCCACATGTTCGGCCGTCGCGGCCCGGCGCAGGCGAAGTTCACGCCGAAGGAGTTGCGCGAGCTCGACGAATCCGACACCATCCAGGTGCTCGTCGACCCAGAGGACATTGATTACGACGGCCCCTCCGAGGAGCTGCGCCGCGCCGACAAGTCCATCGACCTGAACTGCCAGGTCCTGGAGCAGTACGCGATGCGCGAGCCGGATGATGCCCCGCACAAGATCCGCATTCACTTCTTCGAGTCCCCAGTCGAGGTGCTCACCGAGGGCGACGACATCGTCGGCATCCGCACCGAGCGCACCGAGTTCGACGGCGAGGGCGGACTGCGAGGCACCGGCAAGTTCACCGACTGGCCAGTCCAGCAAGTCTACCACGCCATCGGCTACCGCTCCGAACCCGTCGAGGGCGTCCCGTTCGACCTTGAGCGCCACGTCATCCCGAACGACGGTGGCCACGTCCTCGGCGAGGACGGCTTCGAGGACTCCCTCTACGTCACCGGCTGGATCAAGCGTGGCCCGGTCGGCCTAATCGGCAACACGAAGTCGGACGCGAAGGAAACGACCGACATGCTCATCGCCGACGCTGACGCCGGCAAGCTCACTGCCCCGGTCCACGAGGACCCGGACGCCATCCTCGGACTTCTCGACGAGCGCAGCATCGACTACACCACGTGGGACGGCTGGTACCGCCTCGACGAAGCGGAGCGCAAGCTCGGCGAAGAGTGTGGCACCCACAGCCGCGAGCGTAAGAAGATCGTCGAGTGGGACGAAATGGTCTCCTACGCCCACCACAAGCAGTAAGCTGCTGGCTATGCGCCAGTTTATGAAGAAGATCGCCGTTGCATGCGTGGGCGTCGCCACCGCCACTTCCCTGCTCGCCCCCGCCGCCGACGCGCGGCCGATGGTGAACCAGGGCGACCGCGTCCGCCTCGACATGGGGCTCGCCTACGGTATCTGCACCGTCGGCTACGTGGACCATGCGCGCAACCAGATCGCCATCGCGCGTCACTGCGTGAAGTTCCCGTTCCAGCAGGTGCTTGACGGCAGCGGCCGGCGCATCGGCACGGTGATCTCCTTCCCCGGCTGGCTCGTTTCCGCCGACGGCCCCAACGACTTCGCCTACGTCACCCTCTCCGGCGCTACCGCCGGCGCCAACCGGTTCTCCGGCAACGCGAAAGTCCACCCCAACGCGGTGCGCCCGGGCGAACGCGTCTGCTCCTACGGCGCCACCACGCGCCGCGAGTTCTGCGGGCACGTCACTGGGGTGCGCGGCAACATGGTGGCAACCTCCATCGCCGGGCCTCGCCACGGTGACTCCGGCGGCCCCATCTGGATCCCGGGCCGTGGCTTCGTCGCCGTCACCTCGGGCGGGGTATGGAAAGACAAGAAGTACTGGATGACCGGCTCCTACCCGGAGCTGTACTTCGGACCCGAACTGCTGTCTCCTGTTTCTATGGACCTTGACCAGCCCACGACGTCGTCAAACTCGATCCCGGGCTGGTACGCGCGGCAGCTGCGATAAGTTCGCCTAAAGTTTACTTTGGTGTTACCGACCGTGCACGTGCGCACATTATGGTGATACGTTGGCCCACACCTTGGGCCCTTTTTGGCGAGAGTTTTTTCAACGACAGGAAGCGCTTCATCATATGAGCATGGACACCGCGACAACGACGTTCACGCACCACCCCGACGGAGCAGACGCAGGTAAGAAAGACCCACTGGGTTTCCTGCCGTTCGGTGGCCCCTTCAAGACCTTCGTGGACTGGATGTCCGTCGTCGTCGCGGTGTGGCTGCTGCTCAACGCGGTGAGCATGATCGGCGCCGGCTTCCAGATGGCCGCGGGCGACCGCGCCGAGGAACTCTTCTCGTTTGCACAGAACCCGTTCGTGGGCCTGGGCATCGGTATCCTCGCCACGGCAATCATGCAGTCCTCCTCCACCACCACGTCGATTACTGTCGGCATGGTTGCGGGTGGCCTGCCCATCGAAATCGCCATCCCGATGCTCTTCGGCGCCAACCTGGGCACCACCGTGACCGCCACCCTCGTCGCGCTCGGGCTTTCGGGCAACAAGGAGCAGTTCCGCCGCGCCTTCGCGATGGCCACTGTGCACGACTTCTTCAACCTGATCGCCCTGGCCATCTTCATGCCGCTCGAGCTCGCCACCGGCTTCCTGCAGAAAACCTCGGGCGCGATCGCGCACTACACCAGCGGTGGTTCCGGCGGCATCCTCAACACAATCTTCAGCGGCATCGGCGACTTTGTCGACGCCATCACCGAACCACTCGTCTCCCTCGCCGAAACCGCCGTCAGCCCGCTGAGCCACGTGTGGGGCGGCATCATCCTCTCGATTGGCGGCATCGCCCTGATCATGGTGGTCATCGGGTTCATCGGCAACATGCTCGGCACCCTGCTGGTCGGCCGGGCGCAGGAGTTCCTGCACGCGGCACTCGGCAAGGGCACCCTCTCCGGTGTGCTTTCCGGCGCCGTCATCACCACGGCGGTACAGTCCTCCTCCACCACCACGTCGCTGACGGTGCCGCTGGCGGCGTCGGGCAAGTTCCACATGCGCGACCTGTTCCCGTTCGTGGTCGGCGCCAACATCGGTACCACGGTCACCGGGTTGATCGCGGCGTTTTCCGCGCCGCCCGAGGTTGCCGAGGTGGCCATGCAGACCGCCCTGGTACACACCCTCTTCAACACCTTCGCAGCGATCATCATCATGTCGGTGCCGTTCCTGCGCGCACTTCCCCCGAAGGGTGCCGAGTGGCTCGCCGGACTCGCCGATAAAAACAAGGTGTACATCTTTATCTGGGTCGGCAGCGTGTTCTTCGCGCTGCCACTGCTGGCGATCTTCATCACCAACTTGGTGTCCTAGGGCCCGACAAAACCCAAACTGTAGTAACAGGAATGTAGTAATCCGGATTTTGGGGGCCCCTTTCGAGGATTACTACATTCCTGTTACTACACTTTGCAGGTCTAGGACGGGCCACACCAGCCAAGTATGCTTAGGAGCTATGACCATGCCTCAACCGAATCCGAATTTTCAGTTCAATTACCGCATCGGCGACACCGACCGCAATGACGCGGTGACGGCGTTGTCGGTGGCGTTCGGTGAGGGGCGCCTGACCATGGACGAGTTCGATAGGCGGTGTGCGGCTGTCGCGAAAGCGGAGTACTCGCCGGACTTGATGGCGTTGTTCCAGGATTTGCCGCAGAAGCCGGGCCAGTGTCAGGTGCCGGCGCAGCAGGTCCAGAACTCCCCGGTGTACACGAGTGAGGACATTGAGCTGGCCCGCAGGAGGGGTCGCAATGTGCGCGGTGGTCTGATGGGCTTGTCGACGATCGCCAGCCTCGCTTTCATCGTCGTCTTTTCCGAGATGGGCGAAAACTTCCTGGCCGTACTGTCACTGCTCATCATCCCGACCGTGTTCATCCTGCTGTACGTGATGAAGGTCGGGCCGGACAGCTGGTACGCGCCCTCGGTGCGGCAGATTCAGCGGGCGCAGCGCCAGGCGGTCAAGATGCAGCAGTTGGAGTTGCAGTCGCATCAGGCGGCGGAGATCGCGATGCGGAAGCAGCAGCAGCGCCAGCAGATGGACCAGCTGAAGAACGATGCGTTGAATATCGCGCAGCAGACGATGCAGCGGTTCAACAAACGTGGTTAGGTTCGGGCGCTAGTATTGGCACATGGCCAACAAGAAGCAATCAGAAGC
The DNA here is from genome assembly GCF_033877495.1 of Corynebacterium sp. UMB2355A. Classification (NCBI taxonomy): domain Bacteria; kingdom Bacillati; phylum Actinomycetota; class Actinomycetes; order Mycobacteriales; family Corynebacteriaceae; genus Corynebacterium; species Corynebacterium sp. UMB2355A. Next base: position 1,010,445 of record NZ_CP138855.1, read on the forward strand.
ACCAGAACAAACAACCCCGCAGCACACGCCTTTTAAGCGGCACCGGCACTTTGACCAGGCCGAGAAGCTGAAGAACGTGTTTTATGACATTCGCGGCCCGGTGAGCGCGACTGCGGAGGAGATGGAGCGCGACGGCCACACCATCCTGAAGCTGAACACGGGCAATCCGGCCGTGTTCGGGTTTGAGGCGCCGGATGTGATCATGCGCGACATGATTGCTAATTTGCCGACGTCGCAGGGCTACACCACGTCGAAAGGCATTATTTCGGCGCGGCGTGCGATTGTGACGCGCTACGAGATGATCCCAGATTTCCCGGCGTTCGACATCGATGATGTCTACCTGGGCAACGGTGTGTCTGAGCTGATCAGCATGGTCACGCAGGCTTCCCTCAACGAGGGTGATGAGATCCTCATTCCGACGCCGGATTACCCGCTGTGGACGGCGGCGTCGACACTTGCGGGCGGCAAGGTGGTGCACTACAAGTGCGACGAGGAGGACGACTGGAACCCCTCGCTGGAGGACATCCGCTCCAAGGTGACCAGCAAGACCAAGGCGATCGTGGTGATTAACCCGAACAACCCGACGGGTGCGGTGTACTCGCGGGAGACGCTCGAGGGCATCGCGGACATTGCCCGCGAGCACGAGCTGATGATCTTCGCCGACGAGATCTACGACCGCATTCTTTACGACGGTGCCCAGCATATCTCCATGGCGGAGGTTGCCCCGGACGTGATCACCCTGACGTTCAACGGCTTGTCGAAGGCGTACCGGGTGTGCGGGTACCGCGCTGGCTGGATGGTGATTACGGGGCCGCGTCGCCGGGCGAAGGGCCTCATCGAGGGGCTGGACCTGCTGTCCGGCACGCGCCTGTGCGCGAACGTGCCTGGCCAGCACGCGATCCAGGTGGCCCTGGGTGGACGCCAGTCGATTTACGAGCTCACCGCGGATGGCGGCCGCCTGCACAAGCAGCGTAACGTCGCCGTGCGCAAGCTGCGCGAAATCCCGGGCATCTCCGTTGTGGAGCCGAAGGGCGCCCTGTACGCCTTCCCGAAGATCGACACGGAGATGTACCACATCCACGACGACGAGCGTTTCATGCTGGATCTGCTCAAGAGCGAGAAGATCCTCATGGTGCAGGGCACCGGCTTCAACTACCCCACCCCGGATCACTTCCGCGTGGTCACGCTGCCGTGGGCGTCACAGTTGGAGAACGCCATCGAGCGCCTCGGCAACTTCCTTTCGGATTACCACCAGCACTAGCGGATGACTCGCCACCCCGCCTTGTGCCAGGTGGGGATATCGAGGGCGTTGCGGGCGTCGATAATTACTCGCTTGTCGACGCCCACCAGCGGCTCCAGGAACGCATCCCACTCGGTCGCCAGGATGCACAGGTCCGCGCCAGCGGTGGCCTGCGCGAGCGTGCCGGGAAAGTCAAGGTCGGGGTAGGCGGCGCGGGCGTTGTCGAGGGCCTTCGGGTCGTGGACGCGCACGCGAGCGCCGGCGTCATGGAGGCGCTGCGCGACGTCGAGCGCCGGCGAATCCCGGATATCATCCGAGTTCGGTTTGAACGCCGCACCCAGCACAGCGATGGTGCGCCCCTCCAACGTGCCGAGCTCCCGTCGCACCAGGTCAACGATGCGGGCGCGGCGGCCTTGGTTGATGGCGTCGACCTCCCGGAGGAAGCGCACCGAATCCCCGGCGCCGAGTTCTTCGGCGCGCGCGATGAACGCACGGACGTCCTTCGGTAGGCAACCGCCGCCGAAGCCGAGCCCGGCGTTCAGGAACTGGCGCCCGATGCGCGCGTCCATCCCGATCGCGTCCGCAAGCTGGGTGACGTCCGCGCCTGCGGCGTCGCAGACCTCGGCGACCGCGTTGATGAAAGAAATCTTCGTGGCCAGAAACGCATTCGCCGCCACCTTGACCAGCTCAGCGGTGGGAAAATCCGTCACCAACATTGGTGAGCCCTGCTCAATAGGAGTGGCGTACACCTCCCGCAGCACCTGCTCCGCGCGCCCACCCGGGCGCTGCCCCACCACGATCCGGTCCGGTGCCAACGTGTCCTTCACCGCGTGGCCCTCACGCAGAAACTCCGGGTTCCACGCCACCTCCACCGAATCCGGGAAGCGCTCCTGCAGGCAGCGCGCCGTGCCCACCGGCACCGTCGACTTCCCCACCACCAGGTGCTCCCCCTCAAGGATTGCGGAGAGGTGGGAGGTGGCGTCGTCAAGAAATGAAGTGTCCGCGGCAAGCCCTCCAGCAACCTGCGGCGTGCCGACGGCCAAAAAATGCACCCGCGCGAACCCCGCCACCTCGCGCAGATCCGTCGTGAAGCGCAGGCGACCCGACGCCGTGTGGCGCTGCAGCAATGTGTCGAGGCCGGGCTCGAACAACGGCGCCCTCCCCGACTGCAGGGCCGCAACCTTGCGCGCATCCGTGTCCACCGCCAGCACCTCGTGGCCCAGCTCAGCCATGCACGCAGCGTGCGTCGCCCCCAAATACCCCACGCCGACCACCGACAACCGCATACGCGAGGCCCCTACCGGAAGTTCAAATACGCCTTCGACGGCGTCGGACCCCGCTGCCCCTGATACTTCGAACCCAACGCGCCACTGCCGTACGGCACCTCCGCAGGCGACGTCATCGCGAACAACGCCAACTGGCCGACCTTCATCTCCGGCCACAACACAATCGGCAAATTCGCCACATTCGATAACTCAAGCGTGATGTAGCCCGAAAACCCCGGATCGATAAACCCGGCCGTCGAGTGCGTCAACAGGCCAAGCCTGCCCAGGGAGCTCTTGCCCTCCAGACGCCCAGCCAAATCCGCCGGCAACGTAAACTTCTCCAACGTCGACGCCAACACAAACTCGCCCGGGTGCAGCACAAACCCCTCGCCCTCGGGGACCTCAACCAGCGTGGTCAGATTCGGCATCTCCTCACGCGGATCAATATGGGTATAGCGCGAGTTATTGAACACGCGGAAGAACCGATCCAAACGCACATCCACCGACGACGGCTGCACCAACGCAGCGTCATACGGCGCAATACCGAGGCGTCCCGAATCAACGGCGTCACGAATGTCATGGTCTGAAAGAAGCACGGCGCCAAGTCTAGCCTGCTTTCACGCGGGGCTAAAGTAAACGCATGCACCGAATCCTCTCGACTATTCTCCTGACCGCCGCACTCGCCAGTGCGCCAGTGGCCTCCGCCGCCACGACCGACACCAGCGACATCTTTAACGACGCCTCTTGCGTCCCCGCCGCCGACAAAACAACACCCGTGCTCTATGTACACGGCACCTCCGCAAACACCGAAAAGTGGGCCCAAAACGCCGTCGCCCTCAAAGCCGCAGGCTACTGCGTATGGGGCTTCAACTACGGCCGTGGCAGCGGACTGCCCTCCCTCTTCCCCGGTTCCTACGGCAACGCCGACATCAACAGCTCCGCGCGCGAACTCGCGCGCAACGTCGAACGTGTCAAGGAAGCAACCGGTGCCGACCAGGTCGACCTCGTCGCACACTCCCAAGGCGGCCTGCTGGTGAAGAAGTACATCGCCGAGCTCGGCGGTGGCGACAACGTCCGGCGCGCAGTCACCGTTGGCGCCACCTTCCACGGCACCGACCTCAACGGCACCGGCAAAATCCTCTCCCCCATCGCCCGCGCATTCCCGCGTCTCGCAGCGTTCTTTGCAGGACCAGGCGCAGTCCAACAACTCAACGACTCCCCCGTCATCCAAGCGCTCAACACGCTTCCCGACACCCAAGCCGGAATCGTATACACCTCGCTCTACTCACCATCCGACACCACCGCCACCCCAAACAGCACTTCAATCCTGCAGGCCGTCGACGGAGCGGACGTCGCCAACATCAACATCGAAGCATCCTGCCCGAACTCAGGCCGAGTCTTGCACCCCAACATGCAATCCGACCTCACCGTCGCAGCCCTCACCAGATGGGGACTCGAGCGCACCGCCGACGACCGCACTCCCAACCAGCGCGCCTGCTCACTCAGCGCGCTCCCGGAGGTCGCCGGCGCCGACCGCTAGCGTTTGGTAAAGCAGCAGCGTGGTGCTAAAATTACCCACTGCTGCATTACATGCGCTGCCGGCGTAGTTTAGTGGTAGAACATCAGCTTCCCAAGCTGAGAGTGCGGGTTCGATTCCCGTCGCCGGCTCACTATGACGTCGAAAATGATAAGTAGGCGTTTGCGTTAGCGCGTACGCCCCAAGGGGGTCAAGAAAATCGCTTGCGTTAGCGAGTGTATAGCGCATTAGCTCTGACCTGCGGAAGCGCTTTCCTCTCTTTCGGCTGAGCGAGCGTTTGCGTTAGCAGGCGTTGATCTGGTCAAGGCGGACGCTATGGTCGGCGACCTCGGTAACGAGTTCAGCGTCGTGGGTGATGACAATGACGACGGCACCAGTGTCAGCGAGTTTACGCATTACTCGGGAAATCGCGACAAGGTGCTTGTAGCCAACACCGGACGTGGGTTCGTCGAAGATGTAAACTTTCTTGTTCGCAGCAAGCGCTGTAGCAATAACCAGGCGTTGGCGCTGCCCGCCAGAGAGTGCTTGGGGATGGTCAGCCTCGTGGTCGGCAAGGTCGAGTTCTTCAAGGATCGCGTGGGCATCGATGTGTTGCTTTTCGGCTTTGGTCGTGCCGAGCGTGACTTCGTCGATGACGGTATCTGAGAACAACTGTCGGGTAGGGTCTTGCATCACAAGGTAGGCGTCACGGCTGGGGAATTTTTGTCCATTGAGTGTGATGGATGCGTGTTTGGCTTTTTCTAGTCCGCAAACAATGCGTGCCAGGGTTGATTTCCCTGAACCGCACGGGCCGAGGAGCGCTGTGATTTTCCCTGCCGGAAACAACACGTGGTTAATATTGAGGACTGTGTTTCCGTGGCGGTAGGCAAAGGTGAGGTTGCTGATCTCCAGCCCCTCCCCTGCCGGTTCCGGAAGTTGTGGCATAGGCACAGTTACTAGGGATCGCAGTCCAAGCTGTTTGCGCTCCTCATCCGAGGTAGCGTAGAACTCTTCGCCGGTTGCGGTGAGGACGATGTTGCCTTTATCGAAGTAGTAGACACGGTCAGCGATCCCGGAAAGAAAACTCAGCCGGTGTTCAGCAATGATGATCGTGTGTCCATCAGCTTTGAGCCTGGCGATGAGTGTGGCGAGTTGGCCGATAAGATCAGCTGATAGGTTCGCGGTCGGCTCGTCAAAGACGATCAGCGACGTGTTGTTGCACATGGCGACGGCGCAGGCCACGCGTTGCATCTGCCCGCCCGACAGCTGTGTGACGCGGGATTCCAACAGGTCGGCGATACCTAACTCGGCTGCAACCTCGTCAATGCGGGCACAGATCTCCTGCGGGGCGCGGCCGAGATTTTCTGGGCCGAAGGCGAGTTCTTGGCGCACGTGAGTGGTGTAGAACTGGGTGCGTGGGTTTTGAAACACTGTCGAACAGTGGTGGGCAAGCTCTGATAGATCTACTCGTGCCACGTCAATGTCGTCGACTGTGACGCTTCCGGTAAGGTCGCCGTCGTGAAAGTGTGGGATGAGCCCGTTAAACAGCCGTAACGCGGTGGTCTTCCCCGACCCTGAAGCGCCACACAGCAAGGTGACGGTTCCGGGTGTGATGGTGATGGTTGCGTCATTGATTGAGGGGTGGTCTGCTCCCCGATAGGTGAAGGTGACGCCGGTGGCTTGGGCTATTGTCATAGGACGATTCTCCATATCGCGAAACCGATAACGATGAGCAGAATGACTGCGTCGATCACACGGAATTTCACGACCGTGACTGAGGTGGGCTTTGCGGTTCCGCCCAGTCCGCGCACGAGGGCGGCCGATGCCAGTTCGTCCCCACTGCGTACCACGGTCGATAGCAGCGGGATTGTGAAGTACTGGGCCGCGCGCAGGGAAAGCGCGGACATGCCGCGTAGTTTCATCGCATCTGAGATCGCTTTAACCTCGTGGCCGATCACAGGCAGCACACGTAAGGCAACCGAGATTGGGATCGTGAAACAGGTTGGGATTCGTGAGCTGGCGAGTGCTTTTTGCAAGGTGGCGGGTCGGATCACGCCGATCGCGTAGGCTCCCATTCCTGCGCTGACACTGAATCGCCACATCCACTGCAAAAACAGCACGAGGAACGCGCTGACCGTTGACTTCCACACCAGTGGTATCACGAAGACGAGCCCGCCGAGGACCGCAAACGTGGCCAGGTAGACGGCCACCCAGCTCGGGCGCACGAGCGTGTTGGGGTTGATCGCAGCGCTCGCCAGCATCACGGCGGCGAATCCGCCCAGAGCACACACGAACCACGGCGAGTAGGCACTGTAGATCGTGGTGGAGACGATGACGAGCGCTACGATAATCGTGCGCGGGTCGGGAAGTTTAGACAAGACCGGCCCGTTCAAAGTGCTTACGCGCCACCCTGGTTCCCAACAGACCAGCAAGCCAGCCCACGATGAGCATCACAACGAAGAAGCCCAACAGAATCGGAATCGTGACAACCTGCGCCATCTTCGCGGCATACTCGGCGCCCATTTGTTCGGCGATCTGCGACATATATGCGTCTTGGTCCATAAATAGCGGCATCCACGGGGAAACATAGATCGGCAGAATAAACAGTGCGTATGCCAGCGGAACGCGAACCTTCACGCTCTTCGGCCCCTTGGTAATGACTAGGTCGGCGAGCAGGCCGAATACAGCGGCCACCGCGATTCCCCCTACCCAGTGGCCGGTCACGAAGAAGAGGATTTCGATGATAATCAGCATGATTGTCAATGCCCCCATCTTCGGAGTGCGTGCTGTGAACAGCGCAAAGACGATGCCGTTAACGAGAATAGAAAGCAAGAAGCCGGCATACATGGCGGCGGGGATGAACCCGAGCATTCCGAATGCAAACACGATGACGAACATCAAGGCGGTGAAGACGCCAATGTTGATGAAGTCGCGCGTGTTGAGGCGCGAGGATGTAGGCGTAGACATAGTTTTTCCTTTCATGTGCTTATACGTGCTGTGTTTAGACGAGTTGCCATCCAGCTGCGTTGATGCGTTCTTGCCAGAAATCGCGGTATTGACCCGGCTGGTTGACCAGCTCGTCGTGGCACCCGCGCTGGGCGATACGCCCATCGTGGGAGAGCACAATGATTTGGTCAGCTTGGCGAATGGTTTCAAGTTTGTGGGCGATGACAATTAGTGTGGAGTGCTTACGCAGCTCGTTCATCGCCGCAACAATGTTGGCTTCATTTTCCGCGTCCAACGCGCTGGTGGCCTCATCGAACAGCACGATCGGGGCTTTCTTCACCAAGGCGCGAGCGATGGACACTCGTTGGCGTTCCCCACCTGACAGTGCACGCCCGCCAGCACCCGCCAATGAATTCCAGCCGTCTGGGAGGCGGTTGACAATTTCCGTCACGCCCGACAGCTCAGCGGCCCACCTGATTTCTTCATCAGTAGCTTCGGGATTGCCAAGGCGAATGTTGGCTTCGAGAGTGTCGTTGAATAAGTAGACGTCTTGGAAGACCAGAGATATCTGGCGCATCAAATCTTCGGTGGTCTGCTCGCGCACGTCCACTCCGCCAACGCGCACGCTGCCGGACTGCACATCCCAGAAACGTGCAACCATCCGGGCGATCGTCGTCTTCCCGCACCCAGATGGACCAACCAGGGCACACATGCCGCCTTGCGGGACATGGAAGGACATATCGTGCAGCACCGGGGTGTCCGGATCGTAGCTGAAGGTGACGTCCTCGAAACGAACATCACCAGGTGCCCTCACTGGTGTAGAGGCATCGGGTTCGGACAGTTCGGGGGCATCCATGACCTTGTCGACGTGGTTCATCTGCTGGCGGCGTTCTTCCAGCCCGGTCATGCAGCCACCGATGTCTTGGAGCATGGTGGTGAACCGCAGGCACATGCCGATTGTGACCACGGCGTTCAGCGCATTCATTTGCCCGCCGAGGGCGAGTTGGGCGGTCAGCCAGATCATTATCACGACGAGGGCTTGGACGAACATTCCATTAATCAGGTTCGCTAATGTTTCGATCCACAATGCTTTGCGGCTTTTGCGGTCAGCCTGTTTGAATGCCCGATCAAGGGCCGGGTAGTCGTCGGCGACATGGCAGGAGCGCAGCGCGCCTTGGCAGGTGGCGAATTCGACCATGCGAGCCGCCAATTCTGACTCAGCTGGTTCGGAAACCTGCTTACCTTTATCAAGAAGCACGCGGGAGATATGGAGGAAGGCGAGCATGATCGGGAACGCGATCGTCAAGGTCAGTCCCAGCCGCCAATCCCAGAACCAGGTTCCCACAGTGATCACCAGCACGGCTGAGAGTTTTTGGACGAGGGAGAAAATGAAGTGCGCCGCCGACTCGCCCAAGTTCATCATTTCCTGGGTGACCATGCGCGACAGTCGGCCAGAGCTACCCGAATCGAACACTCCCAACGGTAGGCGGGCTACTTTGTTACCTATTGCGTGGTGGACGTCGTGAATGAACCCGAGCGCGCCAATATAGCCGGTGCGCATGCCATAAAACTCGATGCCTACACCCGCTACCGAGATCACCGCCAAGGCGATGAGCCAGCCCCAAAACGATAACCCCCACACCGGCATTCCGGTCGCTAGGGCACTTGCTGCGGGAAGCAGAATCAGCAGGGCAAAGCCGTGACACAGTCCTGAGACCGCACCCCACGCTTGACCGACCGAGAGGTCACGCCACGAGGCGGGTTCCATCAAACGCTTAAAGCGTGGCAGCAATAGTTGATTCATCGTGTCATCTCCTCACATGCACCTTGGGCAAGAAGTGCCTGATAGTGCGCATTACCCAACAGCTCGTCGTGTTTACCGACCACAGCAATGCGCCCGCGTTCCATGACGACAATCTGATCCGCGCCCCTGATCGAGGCCAACCGGTGGGCGATCACAATCACGGTTCTGCCTTTGGCAAGAGTCGAGAGAGCTTGTTGAATTTTCGATTCCGATTCCGGGTCCGCCATCGCCGTCGCCTCGTCCAGCACCAACACTGGGGCATCAACCATGAGCGCCCGGGCGATCGCGATACGGGCTGCCTGCCCGCCCGAAACGTGGGTGTCCTCCCCCAACACGGTGTCGTAACCATCTGGCAGGCTCATGATGAACTCGTCGATCTGCGCGGCTCTCGCCGCCTGTCGCACCTGATCCAAGGTTGCGTCTGGCGCGCCCAGGGCAATGTTGTTGTGGATGGTGTCGCGAATAAGCTGTGCATCTTGCAAGACGAACGCGACCGTCGAATACAACAAATCCTGGGAAATGCTCTTTAGATCAACCCCGCCGATAGTGATCGTGCCAGCGTCCGGGTCATCGAAGCGGGCAATTAAACTCGCCAACGTCGACTTCCCCGCACCCGACGGGCCAACCAGCGCGGTCACCGTGCCTGCCGGAATGCTCAGGCTCACCTCGTCTAATGCCTGGGTGTCGTCATAGGCATACGACACACCCCGAATCTCGATATCATGACCGTGTGGTGTCTGTGGCGCATCGGGCTGACTCAACGCTGGTAGCTCCATGACGTTCACCAGCCTCACTGCCGCAGACCCTGCGAGCTGGTACGACCAGGCGATGGTTGCGACTGCCATCAACGCTCCCGGCAGCACCAAGGCGATCAACGTCGTCGTTATCACCTCGTAGATGCTCACCCAACCGGCGTTCATCATCAACGCGCCACCGCCAAGGTTCACGATCAACAACACCGGGATCGACACCCACGAAAATGAGGCGACCGACATCGACACCAGCGGCATACACCACGCCCGGTAGAACTTAGAAAACTCGTTAGCCGCATCTAAATAGGCTTTATGTGCTTGGCCGACCTTGCCGAATGCTTTCACCACTGAGATACCGGCAACGAACTCGGCCATCGTTGCCGAAACCTGAGCGAGCTTGGTGTCCATTTGTGCGGTCTTCTCATTCATCCCACGCATCGACATGCCATACATGCCCACATAAATCGGAATCGTCGCAATCGACAGCAGAGCGAGCCGCCAATCCACCACAAACGCATACACCAACAAGGCGAGCGGGGATACGATCGCGTTCAGTTTCTCAATCGGCCCGTGCGCGATCACTGTATGCACCGTGGCCGTATCATCCTGAATGGTCTTGCGGATCTTCCCCTCACCCTCGCGGGTAAACCACGACAGCGGAGCAGTCGACATTCGGGCGGCAATTTGCCGACGCATCTGATTACGCAACGACAGGTCAATAAAATGCGTCACGCCCAATGCAACAAAATATAAGGTCAACCGGGCCATGTATGCGCTGACGAGGAGCATGACGATCCAGTTCACCCGCGCCGGGTCCACCTGGTCTTGCATAAGTTCTCTGCCAAGCTCCACCAGAGCCACATACGGGGCAATAGCCAACACGCCTGAGAGAAAAGCCAAAACCTGCGCGATAAACAGTTTGCCTTTCACCGGCTGCGATAGCTGACGGATCGCGTTCTGGCCAGCGACAGATTTTTCCTTCGCGGACCCATACTCACCGTCAACAACCTGATCCGTTACACTATCGTTCACGTAAACACCATCCTTATTAGGTAAGTCTAACCTTACTCACTTTCTGGGAGGTGTACCTAACCGTGCACATCAACCGATACGAGCATCACCCTTTCAAGGCCATGCTTACCTGTTCACCGGTGCGGAATACCAACCGGATCGTATCCTCGTCTACGATGGCGTGGTCAATGAGTGCGCTCCACTCTACATCTGTAAGAACGAAGGCTCTTGGGCTGGAAGTTTGCTGCGCCCGCGAAATGGGTTCGCACCGATCAAGCACTTCAGGACTGTCCAACACGAACCTGAAGCAAGTCCATCTACTGCTCAAGAGTACGAAACACTCACAGAGTTAATTCTCGAAACGCTCAATCAAGCCGGTATTGAAACACTCCGTGCCCTCCAACCACTAGCTGAAAGCGATGACACCCCCTAACCAGATACCCGCTAACGCAAGCCCACCCGCAGATCCCCTTGGCTTCAAACGGACGCCACCCCCAGTGGGCGTTACAGCGATGACTGCCGGATCGCCGAACCTCCAGCGAAGTAGCGAGCAGTCTCAAAAACAGCTAAATCCCAGCTCAACAGGGGTTTAGTGACTCATGCGGCTTTTATCATTTTCGACGTCTAAGCCTCCACTAACACCCCTTTTGCAGGGGTGTTTACGTTTGCCGTTTTTGAGGTGGGCGGAGACGCGAGTGACAAAAGACGCAACCCGAAAAAGTAGGGTCGACATAACTGCAGGTCACAAAATGGATAGCCAATAAGAGATGCGTCTTTTGTCACTGGCGCAACGGGACGCGCACCAGATTCCGGCGTTTCGGCGAGCGTCCCAGCATTTCGCCCAGGTAGCGCGCCTCGCGGGAGGGAATTTGGCGCACGAGGAACAGGCACCTACCCGCAGCGGACGATGGGCTGCGGGTCGTAGACCGTGGTGGTGGTTTCGCGGCTGAGTTCGTTGCCGGCGAGGTCGGTGATCACGCGGGTGTCGGAGGTGGTGAAGCCGGGGGCGCCGCCGGATGGGGCGCAGTCGGGGCCGGTGACGGTGCGGGGTTGCGGCTGGGTATAGGCCCAGCGCCCGCCGTTGATGGACTGCACGTTGACGGTCTTGACACCGAGGAGGCTGACGGTGATGTTGCCGCCGCCGTAGTTGGTGACAATTTTAACGGGGTGGTTGCTGTCGTTGCGGAAGGCGAGGTCGATGGCGCCTTCGTAGACGGTGGCTTCGCGCCCGGCTGGGTAGCGGGAGATGTAGTAGGAGTGCGGGGTGGATGCGACGTCGGTCATGCCGGCGAAGTAGGCAGCGTTGTAGAGGGTGGTGGCGAACTGGGAGATGCCACCGCCGACGGCGGTGCCGCCTCGTCCGTTGATGATGATGCCGGATTCGACGTAGCCCTGGGCGGTGCCACGGGGGCCGGTGTAGCCGTTGAGGGAGAACGTTTCGCCGGGGTTGACGATGGCGCCGTTGACGGTGTTGGCAACGATGCGGATGTTTTCCCCGGAGGCGCCGGAAAAGCCGCCGGTGGTGAAGGTGCCGACGGTTTCGTTGAAGGTGGCTTGTTCGGCGTCGGCGGTGGTGAAGGTGGCGGGGACGTCTTTGTAGGTGGCGTCCCAGGTGCGGTCGGTGTTGTGGAGGAGGCGGTCGTCGAAACGTTTGAAGGTGGCGTCCCAGTCGACGTTGATGCCGTCGACGGAGGGCTCGATGCCGCCGCTGGTAAGCACGCGGGCGTTCTTGGCCTCTACCTCGGACTCGGCGAGCTGTTCGCCGAGGATGGCGCCGGCTGCTTTGTAGTCGACGACGGGTTTCAGCCCCTCATCGAAGTGGAGGATTTCGCCGATGCGTTCCTTGGGGATCACTGCTGTGACGTCTTCGCGGCCGTTGACGGTGAGTGGCCCGGAGAGGGCGCGGTGGACCGGGCCGTCCATCGCTTCTTTCAGGGCAGATGCGCCGATGCGCGGCGCTATTGGTTTTGGCTCAACGGTGACGCCGTCGGGGTTGAGCCAGTGGGTGGTCAGCTGGGTGCGCAGTGCATCGGCGGGCACGTCTTGGCCGTCTTCGGGGGTGCGTTCGCGAGCGGTGCCGCCTTCGAGGGTGATGGCGGCGTCGATTGGGTCGCGGTGCAGTTCTTTTTGCAGGCGGGTGATTTCGGGGGCGAGTTTCGCGTCGTCGACCGAGGGGACGACGGCCACTTCGTGCTCGCGGATCAGGCCGCTGAGGCGCTCAATCGGGCTTGCGGACTGCAGCCCGGCCGCCTCCACCGTCGCCGAGTAGTCGATGCCGAGCCCGGCGCGCTGCGGCACCACCTCGGCGCGCTCTGGCCCGGAGGTGACGGTGATGGGGTGTGAGGGGGCGTCGCCAAGTTGGGCTTTGAGCTCGGCTTCTGCCTCCTGCGGGGTAAGTCCACCGATGGCGACGCCGCCGACGGTGGTGCCGCGTGGCACGTGGCCGCGGTTGAGCGCCAGGTCGGCGAGGTAGATGGCCAGCAGCACCGCGAGCACGCCCACGGAGAAGCCGATGAAGATCTTTGTTGCCCTATTCACCCGCCCCAGGGTAATCGAGTTTGGGCTATAACCCAACGTCAATGAGTTGTTGTTGGACGCGGGTGGCGGCCTCATTGATGCGGGTCTCGGGGATTTCGCCCTTTTCGACGCCCGCTACGACACCATCGATGATCCGCGCGATGTCGTGACCGGTGGACCAGAGGGCTTGGTCGGCACCTGCGCTGATGGCGAGGCGGACCGCGTCGGGCGTGGGGGCGTATTCGAGGATGCCGCGCATGCCGGAGAGGTCGTCGGTGACGGCGACGCCTTCGAAGGGGACGCCGCCGGGGTAGTCGCCTTCGCGCAGGATGCGGTAGGCCTCCGGGTTGAGGCTGCTGGGCACGCCTTCGGCGCCGAGGCCGGGCACGATCATGTGGCCGACCATGACGCTGGCGCGCGGGAAGCGCTGCAGGAGCTCGCCGTAGGGGACCAGGTCCAAGGCGTGCAGGTCCCCGATGGGTGGCGTGGTGGCGAGCTTCTTGTGGGTGTCGCCGGAGGCGCGGCCGTGCCCTGGGAAGTGTTTGAAGGTGGGGGTGACGCCGGCGTCGAGAAGGCCTTGGGAGAAGAGGGCGGCGATGCGGGCGACTTCGGCGGGGTCGGGGTGGAAGGCGCGGTCCCCGATGATGGGCAGGTCGGCGGCGTCGATGTCGACGACGGGGGCGTAGTCCACGTTGATGCCGTGGGCGCGAAGTGAACGGCCGATGTCGTAGCCGGTGCCCTGGATCACCGCGGGTGTGCCGGCGGCGAGGCGGCCCGGCGCGGGGAAGTCCCCGAGGACGTCGGTGTGGCGCTGGACGCGGCCACCCTCGAAGTCGATGGCGACGGTGAACCCGCGCGGGTACTGCTCGCGCAGCGCATTGATGTCGTGGCCGGGGTCGTCGAGAAGCTTGGGGTCGGCCCAGCTGGGGATGATGAGCCCGCCGACGCCCTGGTCGAGGGCCGCGCGGGCCTGGTCGTAGTTCTTCACTCCGACGACCATCAGGGATGCGACGCGCGCCCGCAGGTCCTCCGGGACGCGCTGCTGAGCAGGCGTTTTGGGGACGATCTCGGTGATCGGCACCGTGTCGGTGGGCAGGAGTGGGATGTGTTCGTGGAGCGGAGCGGGCGTCGCCACCTTGTGGGCCGGCTCGGGCGCGCACCCGGCAAGCACGACGACGAGCCCCGCCGTCACCGCGGCGAGCCCCCATACACGTCTGGTACGCTTTTGCACATGTCAAACCGTACTACCTTGCCTTCCGTTGTGGCTAGCGCCGTCGTCGGTGTTGTGCTCGGCGTGGTGGGCGTGATTGGGGTAGCGGCGTTCTCCGGGCAGAATTCCGTGCCGGTGTCTAACGCCGTCCCGGCAGACGAGGCCGTGCTTGGCGGCCCGGAATATGGCGCGCGCTAAACTCCGCAGCTGCACTCCCCACTTGGTCGCGTGGGTCATCATCGCGCTGATTGTGTGGGCGCAGGCGCCGGGGCAGATCGCCGCGGACACCAAGTTCGACCTCACTACCAACCCTGCCGGGTTCCTCGCGCAGGCGCTGCACGCCTACACGGACCGCTTCACGCTCGGGCAGCTGCAGAACCAGGCGTACGGCTACCTTTTCCCCCAGGGCGCGTTCTTCCTGCTGCCGCTGCCCGCCTGGGTGCTGCAGCGCTGCTGGTGGACGCTACTGGTCGGGTTGGCGTTCTCCGGGACGTACGCGCTGGCCAGACGGCTGGGGATGCGCGGGGTGGCGGGCCCGGCGGTGGCCGGGGCGCTCTACGCGTTCAGCCCGCGCATCCTGACCACGCTGACCGCCATCTCTTCGGAGGCGTGGCCTGTGGCATTGGTGCCGTGGACGCTGCTGCCGCTGCTCGGGGAGCAGCGCCGGGGGCCGCGGCTCGCCGCTGCGCTGCTGCCGGTGGCGTGCATGGGCGCGGTCAACGCGACGGCCACCATCGCAGCCTGCCTACCCGCCCTGCTCGTGCTGTGCGCGCAGCGCCAGTGGCGGGCCGCCGCACTGTGGCCGGTGGGGGCGGTACTGGTCAACGCGTGGTGGCTCGGCCCGCTCGTGGTGCTCGGCCGCTACTCCCCGCCGTTCACCGACTTTATTGAGTCCGCCTCAGTGACCACCGCGTGGCTCAACCCGATCGAGGTCCTGCGCGGCACCACCAGCTGGACCCCCTTCGTCGACGCCGAGCGCGCCGCCGGGCACCTTCTGGTCACCGAGCCGGTGTTCGTGCTGATCACGGCTGGTGTTGCGGCGCTCGGCATCGCGGGGCTGGCCCGGCGCGACATGCCCGCCCGCGGCCCGCTCGTCGCGGTCTTCGCGGTGGGCGTCGGCATGCTGTGTTTCGCGCACGCCCACCCCTCACTTTTCGACGCCCCCCTCGCCGCCTTCCGCAACCTGCACAAGTTCGACCCACTGGTCCGCCTCCCGCTGGTATTGGGGGCCGGGTGGGTGGTGTCCCGGGCGCGCACCCCACAGCTGGTCGGCGCCGTCACGCTGGTGGCGGTCGCGGTGTCCCCGGCGTGGTCGCTACGCCTGTTGCCGCAGGGCACCTGGCAGGAACCATCCGCAGATTGGGTCGCGGCGGCCCGCTGGCTCGACGAACACGCCGCCGCCACCCGCACGCTCGTCGTCCCCGCCGCGCCCTTCGCCCGCCAGACCTGGGGCTGGACGCGCGACGAACCAATCCAGGCACTCAGCCAGGCGCGCTTCGCCGTGCGCGACGCCATCCCCCTCGTCGACCCGGAGGCGATCCGGGGCCTCGACGGCCAGGTGCGCGCCGTGGACTCGGAGGCGCTGCGCGCCATCGGGGTGGGCGTCGTCGTGGTCCGGCACGATTTGGAGGAGGCGGTGGCGTCGACAAGCGTGCCTAATCTTGGCGAGCCGACCGTGCGCTTCGGGGACGTCGATATCTATGCGCTGGAGCCCACGCGCGACATGATGCTGACCAGCGCCACCCCCGTCCGCGTCGACGCCGGCGGCGAGGCCCTGCCCCTGTTGTGGCGCGAGTTCGGCTACTTCCCCGCCACCCTGACCAGCGGCGATGCGGACATCGTGACCGATACCCCGGCGCTGGCGGTGCGCAACTACGGCGCCGTGCAGCGCGCGCAGTCCGCGCACCTGGCCACCGCTTCGGAGGGCAAAGACGTGCGCAACCGGGTGCCAGACTACCCGTCTGCGGGCACACCCGTCGGCGTAGCCATGGCAGGCAGCGCTTCAGCTTCTTCCTCCGCCGCCGACGCCACCGCCTTCGGCGGCGCCCGCGCCTCCCGGTCACTGACCGCCGCATTCGACGGCCTCGACGACACCGCCTGGTGGCCCGCCGCCCAAGACCCCCACCCGTGGCTACGCTTCACCCCCAACGCCGACACCGCCACCATCACCGCCACCGCCAACACAAAAGTGCAGGTCACGGACGCTTCCGGCGAGCGCACGCTCAGCCTCGTCGCCGACCAACCCCGCACCATCAGCGTACGCGGCGAAACCACCCTCACGCTCACCGAACCCGTCGGCATCACCGAAATCGACGCCGGCATCCACCGCATCGTCGACGTCCCCGGCACAGCCGACACCTACTTCTTCCAACGCCTCATGCCCGAAACCACCACACTGCAGCGCGCCTTCACCACCGCCGAAGACGCCGAATGGCACCTCTCCTCCCCCGCCCTTATCGACGGCTCCTCCGCCACCAACACCGTCTTCCTGCCCGCCGGGCGCCACGAATTGGTCACGGACGCCGAAACGATCACGCTGCGGCGCGGGCCTGCGCCTGCTGTTTCTTGGGAGCCGGTTATTGGTGGCGCAGTTGTGCCCGCCGACCAGGACCGCCTGCTCATCACCACCCGCGCGTTCAACCCAGGGCTCCAAGCCAGCCTCGACGGCGAACCCCTCACCGCCCAACGCATCGACGCCGGCCAGCTCGCCTTCCGCATCCCCGCAGGCCACGGTGGCACCCTCACGTTCTCCTTCGCAGGCGAGCGCCCCTACCGCCTCAGCCTATTCGGCGGGGCGGCGCTCAGCCTGGTCACCGCGCTGGTGTTGCTGTGGTTCGCGTGTCGACGCCGGTTTGTTGGCACTCCGGCCCGCCCCATCCCCGGCAGGATGGTGGCAGCGTTGCCGCTGGCAGCCGCGCTGTGCATCAACCCGGTACTCGGGATCGTCAGCGCCATCGGAGTCTGGGCGGTGCGCCGCTTTACCCTCCTGGCCAGACGCTACATTGCCGCCGGCGCCATCACCGTGATGGGACTGTGGCTGGCACGCGCGCCCTGGCCTTCCGCCGGGTACGCCGGCGACGCCGCCCTCATGCTCGTGGCCGGGTGCGTCGCGGTGGCCTGCCTCGCCTGGCCGGACTAGATTTTGGTTGCCCGGCCGCCTGCTGAAAAAGTTCCCGCGCTCGGGAATTTTGGGTTTTCGGCCGGTTCCGGTCGACCGACGTGACGTTTCCCCAGGTCGCGTCGTCTGTCTACGAAGAAAGTTCCCACGACCGCTGCTTCTTCGCACCAGATTCCGGGTTTCCCGCGAGTGCGTTTGCAAACCCCCAGGTCGCGCAAACCTCATGCAGGAATTTGGTGCGCACCCGGCCGCCCCTCGCCTCGCACACTTTTAACACCTCGCCCGGAACGAATTCGAGTGACAGCGCGCCATCTCCTCAGCGCAGTGTCGGGGACATCCCGCTGCTTCTACTTCCCAAGGCGACAAAGTCACTCCATATACAAGCGCTCTGCGATGTGCGGCAGCAATCACTAGAATGATCGCAGTCGGTGCTCACAGCAGAGCTGACAAAAATTGCAGGAATCAAAGACCAGTGCTTTGAGTAGATAGCACGCCCGAGATATTGCGAAAGGTGTCGTTATGTCTGAGAAACTGACGATCATTGGATCATATTTGGCTCTATTCGCGGCGGTACTGGGGCTTCTTTCCGGCCAGTTTCTGCTTGCGACGGTAGTCGCGGCGATTGGCGTGTGGGGGTTGCGGTCGCATAATCGGCGCTCAGCACTCGATGATGTTATTGCTTCTGATCTGCCAATCCCTTCGGCAGCAGAGTTAAAGAGCTATCGGGAGAAGAATCCAGATCTCTCTTTTTCTGAAGCAATCGTTGCTTGGCAGAAGGGTGAATCAGCCTGAATTCTTCGGGTTGCAGGCGATAGCTTTACCGCGTCTTCAGTCCATCACGCCCCAACGATGCTGAAAGCGTGGGATTACAAGCGTGCGATGGGCCCACCGCGGACTAGGCAGGCTAGATGACGATAGCGGAGTACGAGGGGTGAATCTGAGATTTATTGGGCTCCACCCCGTAAATTGGCCCGTTCCCATTAGGGCACGGGCCAAAGAAACGTCGGAAAACTCTCACACAACAGGCGGGTGATCTACCAGTTCTGGAGCAAGCGAGCCCCAAGTGGCGACTGCAACGTCACCTTCATGGAGGCCGTGGAACCGATCAGGATGCACTTATCAGGCGATCCTGGAATATTCCCTTCGTACACTCTAACTTTTACTGATGTCGCGGTCTCCGATGTCTCCGCGCGGTATCCGTAGCAAGTTTCGGTTCCGGCGGGGAAGAACACTCGAATTTCTGTCGGACTAATTACTTGATAGCCTGCCCATTTGACTTGACGCTCATTTTTGAGATCGTTGCGCGCCTCTCGGTCGAAAGGTTTTTGTCGAGTTTTGTGGACGATCCCCATTGCACTGCTGAGTTCGTCGCCGACAGGTGTGGCTGAGACTATTCCTATGGTACTTCCCACTATCGCAAACACAGTTAAAATAACGCCGACCAAATGTACAGTTTGCGCATTCAAACCTGCGTTTATGCCGAATTTAGATAGTATGCCAGACATTCTCACTCCTTACTTCACTGGCCGACTCGCCGTTGAATCAAACATGTCCCAAATCTTGGAGGTTATGATCGGCGAACCGAGATACGACGCACCGTTTTCAGGACCAAACGAACTCACGGAGCGGATATGCCCCAGAGTTCCGTTGAAGTCTTCTAGCCATGCGCCACCGGATGCACCACCGCCAAAGTTGCACCCATATGACATGTAGAAATTGAAGGACGACCAATTTTCGTTTTTCACCGGTACCGTACACCGAAACATAGCGGAACCCAGGAAACGTTTGCGGGGATATCCAATTATGTCAGCTTTGAACGAACCTGCATTTCCGGAGCGCAGTCCATGGCCTCCAACCGCATCGACGAGACGTTTCCCTCTTTCTGAGTTGACAGTGACAAACCCGAAGTCAGAAGCAAACCCACGAGGTGTAGCTCCATAGTTGGCCCAGTCAGTAGTTGTGGTCATAAAATTGGCCTTGAATCTCCCATGGGGTGCAACACCGATCGTATATTCTGGAACGAATACCCAGTTTTTATGAAACTCACCTCCGCTCCCGCTATGAACGCAGTGACCGGCAGTAATTACGGTACTTTTGTTGTCTGAGTTTACGGCAGATGCGGAGCAGACGTGATCTTCATATTGGCCATTGACTTTCTTTGAGAAAAATACTTTTCCATTCGCAGCACCGGAATTGCCGATTCGAGAGTGCGCCTCACTGGCCGTTTGAGATGAGGAGAACGGTTCAATAGGTTCTGATGCTTCTTGTTCACGTTCGTTCTGGCACTTCAGGGGAAACGACAACCTCTTTGCTGTTTGACGTTGCTCGGTCCGCCGCAAATGGCAAGTCGAGGGTTGCATCAACAGGAGTGGCTCTCGACATGCGATCCAGTGTCCAATACTCATCCAGTGTCATCTCCGAGGAAACTGATCTAGTCGACTGATCATTCGGGTTAATTACTCCGACCGTGGTTTCAGCTTCTTCTCCGATGAATGATTCCTGAGCATGGACTGCCACTGGCGCCACAGCCATGGCCAGACAAGCCGATGATGCCAGGACTGTAGCCCGGTTGAAGATCTTTCTGATATGGGAGTTGAGATACATGACAGCTCCTTGAGGTAGGGATGAAGGCTGCGTTCGTATGAGATAAACACATTGGTGTCGATATTATCACGCATGTTACTCTTTTTCAATACTGTGATATGCAACACAATCTGTCTCTGGGGCTGGCATCGAAGTTACATATGCACCCCACCTACGCTGACTCTTGTTGAATGCCTACCCAGAACAGTTCCATACCAAAACGGATCAACCCCCTACCACCCCCTACGCAGGGCAGATGACGGGCGCGCCGGAGACTGGGTCGTACAGGACCCGGGCTTCGATGCCGTAGACCTCTTCGAGGAGTTCGGGGGTGAGTACGTCGAGGGGTTCGCCGTGCGTGACCACGCGGCCGGCTTTCATGACGAGGAGTTCGTCGCAGTAGCGGGCGGCGAGGTTGAGGTCGTGGATTGCGACGACGGCTTGGCGTTCGGTGTCGGCGACGATGTTGCGGATGATGGTGAGCAGGCTGACTTGGTGGTGGAGGTCGAGGGCGGAGGTGGGTTCGTCGAGAAGGAGGAGTTGGGGTTCGCGTACCAGCATCTGGGCGACGCCGACGAGTTGGCGCTGGCCGCCTGACATGTGGCAGACCATCCGGTCGGAGATATGGAGGATGCCGAGGCGGTCCATCATCGCGGCGGTGGCCTCGAGTGGGTTGGTGACGGCGCCTCCGGCTTTTGCGGCGACGACGATGGATTCGAACGCGGTCAGCGACGCGCTGGTCAGCAGGTCTTGGGGGACGTAGCCGACGTCGTGGGGCTCGCAGGTGGTGGTGACGGTGCCGGACGTGGGGGTTTTGAGCCCGGCGATAGTTTTGACCAGGGTGGACTTACCGGCGGCGTTGGGGCCGAGGAGGCCGGTGACGGCGCCGGGGGTGCCCAGGCGAAAGGTCATGTCGTGGAGGATAGGGGTGCGTCCGTAGGCAACGTTGAGGTCTGTGGCGACGATCATGGTTAGTGGCCTGCCTTGCGGTAGCGGGAGAAGATCAGGAAGACGAAGAATGGGACGCCGACGATGGCCGTGATGATGCCGATCGGGATCACCAGGCCTGGTTTGACGGTGATGGAGACGGCGTGCGCGGCGGTGAGCAGCAGCGCGCCGGCCGCGGCGGAGGCGGGGAGGTAGAACTTCTGGTCCTCCCCGACCAACATGCGGGCGATGTGGGGGCCGACCAGTCCGATGAAGCCGATGACACCGGCGAAGGCCACCGAAGCTGCTGCCAGCAGGGATGCCACGATCAGGGTGGTGACGCGCAGGCGGGAGACGTTGATGCCGAGGGAGGCGGCGCGGGCGTCGCCAAGTCGGAGGGCGGTGAGCCGCCAGGCGTTGAACACCACGAACGGGATTGCGGCGGCAAGGAGGACGCCGATGATGCCGTCGGCGAGCCAGGTGGCGCGCTGCATGGAGCCGAGCGTCCAGAAGACGATCTGTTGCAGCGCCTCAAGCGTTGCGCCGTACTGCATGAGCGACAGCAGCGCCTGGAAGAAGAAGGACAGGGCGATGCCGAGCAGGATCATGGTTTCGGCGGCGGCGCCGCGCCACACGGCTGCTGCGGCGACGACGGCCACCGCCACCAGGGCGGCCAGCGCAGCGGCGAGCGCCAGGTTGAACTGGGGGTGCGCGATCAGGTTGATGCCCAGCACGATCGACATCGCGGCGCCGAACGCGGCCGCCGCCGAGATGCCCAGCGTGAACGGCTCCGCGAGCGGGTTGTCCAGGATGGTTTGCATCATCCCGCCCGCAAGTCCCAGGGACGCGCCGATGAGCAGCGCCATCACCGAGGCCGGCAGGCGCAGGTCCCACAGCACCACGGAGGCTTGCTCGGGTGCGGTGTTGGGGTGGAGGAGGGCGTCGAGAAGCTGGGAGGCGCTGAGGTTGATCGGGCCGACCACCGTGGCAACGACGAAGCTGATGAACGCGACGAGCAGCAGCGCGCTAATCGCGATGAGTTTGCGTCGTCCTCGCTGGTGGTAGGCGCGGATCGCCTGATCTTGCTGGTTCATGGTTCCCCTACTGCTGTGCCTGGGCGAAGAACGCGCCGGAGTAGTCGAATGGCAGCCAGTCGGCGTGGAACTGTTCGAAGTCCTTTGCCGGGTCCATGTCAGCGAAGGCTTCTGGGTGCAGCCACTTCGCGAACGCCTCAAGTGCGAACACGTTGTACGGGTTGTCGTAGAACTGGTGGTAGACGGCGAAGTACTTGCCCTGCTTCGGTGCCTGCAGCAGGTCCAGGCCCGGAGTGCCCAGCGGGTTATTCAGGGTTTCGGCGGCGCGCTGCGGGCTGGACTGGTAGCCGAGCTCGACGTGGCTGAAGGTGTCCGGCTGGTCGGGCTTGCGTGCCCACTCGCCGCCGGTGACGATGAGGTTTTCGGGCTGCAGCTCGATCATCTTCTCAGCGCTGAACTGCTTAGAGTCGGCGGTGATGAGCTGTTCGCCCAGGTTGTTGCCGCCCGCGGCGGTGAGCAGCTGGCCGAGGTTCGCCTTGCCGGGGGTACTGCAGCAGTCAACGAAGCCCGCGGCGGACCAGATCAGGCCGTCTTTCTCTCCGTCCTTTGCGACGGCCTCTTCGACCCGACCCTTGATCTCTTCGACCTTCGATTCGTAGAACTCGCCGTATTCCTTGGCGCGTTCCGACTTGCCCAGCAGGTCGCCGAGCAGCTGCACGGAGCTGACGGTGTGCTCGAGTGGGGACTGGCGGAAGTCGGTGAAGACGTACTTCATGCCGGTCTGGTCCATCTTTTCCAGGAGGCCGGATTCCTCGGCGACTTTCTTCTGGTCGAGCGTCATCACGACGACGTCCGGCTCCTGCGCCATGAGGGTCTCCAGGGAGACGTCGCCCTTGCCGATGTTGCCGATCTCCTGCGCCTTCATGGCGCCCTCGCTGATTTCGAAGACCTTGTCCTTGAACGCCGGGGCGGCCTTGGTCAGGTCGTTGCCGTAGGCCACGACGTGGTCGAAGGGGTCCCCGCCGAGCAGCGCGGTGGCGAAGACGCCACGGCCCTCGCCGAGGACGATGCGCTCCGGCGCGTGGTCGAAGGTGACTTCGCGGCCGGTGACGTCGGTGACGGTCAGCGCCTTGTCCGCCGGGGTCGGCTCGGCGGATGGGGTGGTGTCGGCGCTGTCGCCCGAGCACGCGGCGAGTGAGGCGGCCGCGCACAGTGCGACGGCGCCGGTCATTGCTTTACGCAGGATGTTCACAGTGGTTTCCTTGCCGTATTACGATTGTTCCAATAGAGCGGAATAACAATATGCCAGGCAAGCCTTACCTAACAACTCCCGCGCGGAGTTGGTGCACCCCCTTCGCCCCCGGCACCTCCACCCACGAGTAGGACAGATAGCTCACCACCAGGCTCAACAGCACCGTCAGGGTGAGGACGGGGACGAAGTGGGCGTCGAAAAGCCCTACCCCCAAGATTGGGAACACGAAGTAGAGCACCGCCATGTGCCACAAAAACAGCGAGTAGGACCACCGGCCCAGCAGCTGCGCCGAGCGCGTGCACAGCGCGGTGCCGTGCAGGCGCGGCGCGAGCGCGAACGGCACGATCCAAAGCGCCGCGAACAGCGCGCCGAGCAGCACGCGGACGTTGAACTCAGCAGCACTCGGGTGCTCCAAACCCGCAGGCCCAAGCACCCCGCCCGCCCACGCGACAGGCAACGACAACGCCGGAAACACCCAGCGCAGCCCCGGCACCTGCAGCCGCCACGTGTGCCCGGCGCGCTCCACCTCCGCACACAGCAAGCCCACCGCGAACCACGGCGCAAAGGAGATCGGCCAAATCTGCAGGTTCAGCTCCCCCGGCGTCTGCTCCGGGCTGGGGATCAGGTGCGGCCACACCAGGGCGGCCGCCACCGCCACCGCCAGCACCACGGCGCGGCCCCGGCGCCCGCACACCAGGTACGCAGGCAGGACCAGGTAGAACGCCACCTCGACACAGAGGGACCAGTGCTGGGTGAGGCCGTCGATAAGCCCGCCGGGAACATAGAGCTGCGTAAGCGTCAGGTTGGCCAGAAGCGGGCCAGCACGCACCCCCGCGAGCGGTGGCAACGTCACCACGATGATCGCCACGGACACTAGGTACGCAGGCACAATGCGGGCGACGCGACGCCAGTAGTACTCGCGCGCCGGGCGGGGCTCGCCGCGCGCCAGCAAAAACGCCGACAGCGCGAAGAAGACGGCCACGAAGTAGTCGAAGCGCGCGAGCACCGGCGAGTCAGTGGCCGTCTGGAACGCCACGTGCGTCACCACAATGCCGAGCGCCGCGATACCGCGCAGGCCCGCCAGTTCCGGGAGTACGTTAATGTTTCTGATGTGGACATTGTAAGCAAACGGCGCCTGGGCATCTGCGCCGCCATCATCGCGGTGTGCGTGGCGCTGAACTTCCTGTCCCCGCTCATCATCAACCACCAGCGGGTGCTCGCCCCCACCGAAAGCACCCTCCTTTTCGACGGCCCCTCCGCCCTCACCCGCACCCTCCTCATCACGGAGGGTCCCTCGGAGGAGCACCCGAAGAAGAAGGCGCTGACGATGTCCGCCACCGTCCGCGACGACGGCGCCGTCATCGCCGAGGACTCCTTTGAGGTCAACCCAGCCTCCGCCTACCCCACCAGCGGGCGCCAGGGACTCGGCTACGTTCTGCCGTACAACCCGGAGCGCCGCTCCTACCCGTTCTACGACCCGCTTGCGGACCTCGTCGTCCCTCTCGACTACCTCGGCGCCGGCTGGGTCGCCGCCTGGAAACCTACAGGTACACCGCCACCATCGACGTGCCCGAGTACCACGCCGAGCGCACCATCGACGTCGAGCGCCGCACCGGCCGCCTCCTCGACGAGTCGTGGACCATCACGCGCGGCCCGCTGCAGGGCCTCTACACGCTCAGCGACGAGTCCAAGGCCACCGCGGCCTCCGCCGCACTTCACGACGTCCACATCCTCAAATCCCTCCAGGTCATGGCGTTTGTAACCCGCCTGGTGAGCGCGCTCGCGCTCTTCTACGCCTTCGTCCTACTGGTGCGGCGCCGCCGTGATTAAGGGGCGTCTGCTCTCCTGGCTGCTGTTCGCCTACGCGGCGGCCCTGGTCCTCGGCGTGACCTGGCCGTTCCTCGCGCCGGGCGAGGCGCTCGCCTACCGGGACATGCTCGTCCTGCCGGACATGGCGCTGACCCGCGCCGCCCTCGGCTTCGGGGACTTGCCCGCCCGCAACGTCCCCCAGGACGCGCTGCTCGCTGTCCTCCCCTTCCCAGTGCTGGCGATGCGCGCGCTCGTGGTCGGCGCCGCCGCCGCTGCCGCTTGGGCGGGCTGGCGGATTCGGGCGTAACGGCTGGGGCCGGTTCGCGGCGATCACGGTCGCGGTGTGGAACCCGTTCGTCGTCGAGCGCCTGTTGCAGGGGCAGTGGTCGGTGGCGGTGGCCGCCTGGCTGCTGCCGCTGGTGGCACTTGGCGCGCGCGGCAGCATCGCTGCCCAGTGGGTGTGTTCGCTGACCCCAACCGGCGCCATCGCGGCCGCCCTCCACTCGCGGCGCTGGCTGTTCAGCGCCCTGACCTGCGCGCCCTGGATTGTCGCCGGTGCAGTTGCCGCTTTTAGCGGCGGACAGGGCACATCCTCGGCGCAGGCCGCCGCCATGTTCGCCCCGCGTGCGGAGGGGAGCGTCGGCACCCTCGGTGCACTGCTCGGCCTGGGCGGGATTGGAACGCCCACGCCATACCCGCCTCCCGCGCCTCCGGCTTCGCCATCTTCGGCGTATTGCTTTTTGCCGTACTGTGCCTGGCGTGGCGCCACGTCCCGCGCCGCCTCCTCATGCTGGCGGGCCTCGGGTTTGCACTGGCGCTCGCGTCGTGGGCAGGCTGGCTCACCCCCATCATCCAGCACGTTCCCGGCGGCGGCCTCCTTCGCGACGCCCACAAACTCCTCATCCTCGCCATCCCCGCCTACGTCACCGCCGCCGGCAACCTGCCGGGGCTTCGCGCCCAGCTCGCGGGCAGTTTCGCCCTCCTCCAGCTTCTCGACGCCCCCTTCGCCCTCTCCGCCCTCACCCCAGTTCCGGCCTCCTCCCTCCCAATCCCGCACGTCGACGACCAGGGCCGCGACGTCTTCTTCGTCGACCGCCCCACCCTCACCCGACGCGCCGACGGCGCCACCATCGTCGACCCCGCCCCCAAAATCATGAACGTCGTCGAGTCCGGCGCGCTGCGCGTTGGCGACGTGGAAGTCGACCCGCCGTCCCCACGCTGGTCCGCCCTTAACGCGGATGTGGGGCTTGCCGCCTCGATGGGCGTCGGCGTGGTGGTGTACCCAGATGGCCGCTCGGTAAACACGGGGGCCGCGCCCGTCGGCCTGCCGCCGCTTGGCCTCGGACTGTTCGGTTTGTGGTGCGTCTCGCCCTTGATTGCGGTATTGACCAGGCATATTAGATAGTTGGGGCACGCCCATTATTGGAGCATTTGCAGTATTCTTGCGCGTAGGTTAAAGTGAACTCCAGGTAAACAAGAGTTTAACAAGGAGCGTAACCATGCAGATTCAGTTCAACACCATCCAGAAGCGCGTACTTCGCAACATCCGCCACGACCTCCTCGAGACCTGGACCCCACAATTCAGCGAAGCCGAAATCAACAACACTTTCGACACCGTCCTCGCCGAGCACTGCAGCACCGCAACCGTCGAAGACTTCATCCCCGTCCTCGTCGAAGCCGAGATGCTCAACCGCCTGCGCACAGACAGCCTCCTCGCGGCCGCCTAAACTCCGGCTCGCTGATACTCAACGCGCTCTGTCCTACCCCATCCCCTTCCCCCTATCCGCGATAAAGTTCCCGCGTCCTGCGTCCGGGAACTTTTTCGCGTTTTCGGGGGCCTCGGCGGCCCTCCGGACGCCTTTCCCAGGCCACTTCGTTTGCTCGCTCGAGCCCGCTGAAATAGTTTCCAAGCTCGGGAACCATTTTGCGTTTTGCAGCTGCTCCGGTCGACCGACGTAGTGTTTCCCCAGTTCGCGACGACTGACCACAAAGAAAGTTCCCAGGACCACGGGATAATGGAAAACAAGGCACATGCCTAGGAACAAAAACCGGGGCACTTCACCACCATCTTGTTGAAGCCAATGGCTAGGGTAAAAGCGGATTCCGTACTTTCCACCCTGCAAAATGGAAATCTCCATCCTAATACATGATTCTGCTGTTGAATCTGCCAAATAGAAGGGCTGATCAGGTTCGTAATACCACGCTTCAGGCCCTCCAGCAATGCACTCACCAGTGGAGCGCCCTCATATGGGAAAACAGAAAGACAAAAGCATCAAACGTTGAGTACTAGTTCAACACTTGATGCTCTTTCTGTGAAACATTCAGTCAGTGAGCTGAATGGTCAGAGTAGGTTTTCCGAGTCTATTTCTTTCCATCGTTGAGCTGCCGTGCCACGTTGTTTAAATGCGCTTACGAGGTCGCGAGCTACTGCGGGATGTCCTACGATGTGGCTTACTTTTGATAGTAGTTCGTTACTATCAGTCGCTTCTGAGTTGAGGAAATCTAGGATCTCTTGTCGAGTCCTGTATTCTTGTTCGAAGGTGAGGTCATGGCATAGGCACGCTTTATCCCACGCTTTATGCTCTTCGGGGGCTGAGCTGAGTAGGATTGCGATCCGTCCTTGGTTAAGTTCTAATTGGGAAATGCGATGCTCGATATTGTCCATGGTTTTATAGGGCCAGCCAAGCAATAACGTCTGCGATCATCAGTGAGTAGGACGTACCGACGATTGGTTCTAGGGCTGTTGTGAGCTTTTCTTTCACGATGTGGTGCTCCAGATCCTCCGTAGATATTGGCAGCGGTGCTAATAATGATAATTTCTACCGAGCTATCGCGCAGGCCGAATTTCGGCGATCTAAGATTGCTTCGGTCACCAACCTTCAACTTCCTCACACCTAGTGAACGGGGTGAAGGAAGTCAATTGAAGTGCCCCAGATTTTCCCATCTGCTCAGACGGAACAAAACCTGGGGCACTTCAGTCTTTCCAAAGGGAACGAAGAATGTCGGCAACATCGACTACGTAGCGGGTTGGTTCATCAAGGCCGCAGAGTACATGGGCGACCACACCGTACGCACGGCATTCGTATCGACCAACTCGGTTGTCCAAGGCGAACAGGTAGCAAACATTTGGTACCCAATCACCCAATTGGGCTTCCACATTGACTTCGCGCACGACACCTTCCGTTGGGCGAACGAAGCAAGTGACCAAGCTCATGTCTTCTGCGTCATCGTGAGCTTTTCAAAGCAAAAGGTCACCCCGCGCTTATTCCACTACGAGACGCCAGACTCAAACCCGATGGATCTCCACCCGAGCCGCCTCAACACATACCTGGCCGACGCGCCGGATATTTTCGTCTGGAATCGCAATAGGCCCCTTTGGCCCGACACTATCCCCTTGCAGGTCGCGCATTTTCACCTGGCCCGACCGATTTTGGGCGACCAGCGTCACACTCCTTGAACACCTCGACCGGAACGAAACCAGAACAAAACCAGACCCGAAACCGGTACCAACCCCAACGCCCCCAACCTGCTATCGTGGTGCGCAGGCCACTCAGCGAGCACCAGCCCGACCGGTTTCCTCGGGCGCAATTGGAAACCACCCAAACCTGTAACCCGGTGGCTTTCCGGGTCCCCGTGATTGATCCCTAAGCCTGCACAAGGTACACGGGTACAGTGCACATGAGAATTGGGAACTACCACGGTGCTGGGGGTGGCCGCCTATTTTTTGAAGGAGGATGCGATGTTGTTGGCAGAGGCGCTGGCGAAGCGGGCGCAGGCACAGGATCGGCTGAATGAGTTGGAGCGTCGTTTGACGCGGAATGCGCGGATCCAGGAGGGGGATACCCCGGTGGAGGATTCGGAGGTGTTGTTGAAGGAGTCGGCGTCGGTGCTGCAGAGCATTGAGACGCTGGTGCGCCGGATTAACCACACGAATGCGTCGACGCCGTTTGAGGGGGACGCGACGTTGACGGATGCGATTGCGCGTCGGGATGCGTTTTTGCGCGCTCGGAGGTTTTATAGCGCGGTGGCTGATGCAGCGTCGGCACGCGCGGATCGGTATTCGGCCTCCGAGGTGCGGTATGTGTCCACGGTGGATGTGGGGCAGTTGCACGCGATGGCGGATAAGGCGGCGAAGGAGTACCGGGAGCTGGATACGAAGATTCAGCAGTTGAACTGGTCGACGGAGCTGCTCTAAAGAGAGTCAATGAACTGGGTGAACTTGCGCCCAGTTTCCGCCCACGAGTAGGTCCCGGCGCGCTGTTGCGCCTGGGTGCCGAGGGTGTGGCGGAGGGGGGCGTCGTCAAGAAGGTGGGCGACTTCGGCGACGAACTCGGCCTGCGTTTCCACGAGCATGCCGGTTTCCCCGTGCTGTACTGAGTCGGCGAGGCCGCCTGCCCCCGCGTAGCCGATGGTGGGGACGGCGTGTTGGGCGGCTTCGATGACGGCGATGCCCCAGCCTTCTTTGGCGCTGGGCATGAGGTGGAGTTGCGCGCGAGCGAGCAGGGCGTGTTTGTGGTCGTCGGCGACGTGGCCGTGGAAGATGACGCGCTCGCCTGCAAGGTCGCCGGCGTAGTCGCGGAGTTGGTCTTCCCACCAGCCGGAGCCGATCACGTCGAGCACCACGTTGTCGAGGGCAGCGACGGCGTCGATGGCGTGCTCAATCTGCTTGTGTGGCACGAGCCGGGAGAGGGTGACCACGTGGGTGCGGCCGTCGTCGGCGAGGGTGGGCAGTTCGGCGGGCACTGGGTCCACTCCGTTTTCGATGATGCGGATCGCCGCCGGGTCCACCCCGAGCGCCTCCAGGTCGCGTTTCGAGGCCTGCGAGACCGTCACATACGGCGCCCAGCGATACACCCGCGGCGCCACCTTGGATTCCAGCCACCACCCGAACCGCCCGATGATCGGCCCAGCCACCGGCCACTGTTCCTTGTGGCAGTGGTGGGTGAGCAGCACGGTCGTGGCCCGCGAGTAGAGGCGTGCGAAGAAGGGGATGCCGTTTTGGGTGTCCACGATGACGTCGGGCCGGTGCCGCCACGCGGCGAACGGCGCGAGCAAGTAGACGCTGTATTTGCCGCCGGCGCGCTCGAAGCGGATGCCGTTTCGACGGGTAATGCGCGGGGCGTCGGTGTGTTTCGCGGTACGGTAGATCACCTGGTGGCCGGCGGCCGCGAGTGCTTCGCCGACGCGTTCCAGGTACGCCTCGGAGCCGCCACCTTGTGGGTGGGTAGAGTCGCGCCAACACATCAGCAGTATCTTCATTGTCATGTACCGTACCCGCCACCTGGCCACCTTGGCACGTTCGTTGCGCTTGTTGCGCTCGTTTCGCTATGAGCAGTTCCGGCCCCGCATTTTCTACGAGGGGTTGGCCCGCGACACCTACCAGCTTCTCGACGCCCTCTCCTCCGACCTCACCGCATCCCCCCTGCGGGGCAAGTCGGTGTTAGACGTGGGCGGTGGGCCGGGCTATTTCGCCGAGGCCTTCGCGGACACGTTCTATGTGGGCGTGGAGCCAAGCGTCTCGGAGCTGTCCGCCGCCGGTATTTCCGGCTACGGCTCCGTTCGTGGCGACGGCACCGCGCTCCCCTTCGCCACGGACTCCTTCGACGTGGTGTACTCCTCCAACGTTGCCGAGCACATCCCGGATTGGCAGACGATGGCTGAGGAGATGTTGCGGGTGGTCAAGCCCGGCGGCCTGGCGGTGCTGAGTTATACGGTGTGGCTGGGCCCTTTCGGCGGGCACGAGACCGGTCTGTGGCAGCACTACGTGGGTGGCGAGTTCGCCCGTTCGCGCTACGTGGCCGCTCACGGGCACGAGCCGAAGAACAAGTGGGGCGAGTCCCTCTTCGCGGTCTCAGCGAAGGAGGGTGTGGCGTGGGCGGAGTCGACCGGCAGGCTCCTCGCTGCGTTCCCGCGCTACCACCCACGCTGGGCCTGGTGGCTCACGCGGGTGCCCCTGCTTCGCGAGTTTGCGGTTTCCAACCTGGTGGTCGTGCTGCGGGGGTAGGATACGTAACCATGAAACTCCCCATCCAATTCCAAGCCCCGTCCATTTTCGCAGCCGTGTTGGCGGTGGTCTCCATCGTGGTGGCCGTCGTGATGGGCGAAACCAACTCGAAAGCGCCCGTCGTGCAGCCTCGTGGCGAGCAGTCAGTCATCCAGGTAGTCACCGAAGATGGCAAGTCAGCGGGCGTATGCTCACTCGGTGGCCTGCGTCAGGAAAAGGTGCACTACACCGACAAGAACTCCGTCTACTACTGGAAGCTCGAGCCGGGGGAAGAACGCATCAACGCGTCCTGCCCGAGTGTCGCGGCGCTGTCGTCCGGTCGAGTGGATCTGGAGGGCCACGCGACGGTCAGCGACTTTGATAAACCACAGGTCGTCAAAATTACTGTTCGCTAAGTTCACATAAGCAAAGGCCCGCCACACGGCGGGCCTTTTACCTTAGAGGCTTAGTGCGATTTACTTCGCGGCGTTGACGCGCTCCTCGAGCTTGTCCAGCTGCTCGAAGATTTCCTTCGGAACGCGGTCGCCGAGTCCAGCGAAGTACTCGCGGGCATCTGCGACGTCGCCCTCCCACAGCTTCGGATCTGGGTAGAGGGCTTCCTTGACGTCCTCGATTGGCTCGTCGAGGCCCTCCAGGTCCAGGTCTTCCGCGCGGGCGGTGTAGCCGACCACGGTCTCGTCTGCGCCGACGCGGCCTTCGATGCGGTCCACGATCCACTTCAATACGCGGGAGTTCTCGCCGAAGCCTGGCCACAGGTAGCGGCCGTCCTCGCCGCGGCGGAACCAGTTCACCAGGAAGATCGCCGGCATGCGGTCGCCGCCTTCGCGGCCCATGTCGATCCAGTGCTGGAAGTAGTCACCGACGTTGTAGCCGATGAACGGCAGCATGGCCATCGGGTCGTGGCGCAGGGAGCCGACCTTCGCCTCTGCGGAGGCTGCGGTCTGGCCGGAGGAGAGCATCGCGCCGATCATGGTGCCGTGCTCCCAGTCGTGCGCCTGGGTGACCAGTGGCACGGTGTCTGGGCGGCGTCCGCCGAAGAGGATGGCGTCGACCTTGACGCCCTTCCAGTCGTCGTACTCCGGTGCTGCGGTTGGGCACTGCGCGATCGGGGTGCAGTAGCGGGAGTTCGGGTGGGCGGCCTTCTCGCCCGACTCCGGGGTCCAGTCGTTGCCGTGCCAGTCCACGAGGTGTGCCGGGGCGTCACCGTCCATGCCTTCCCACCAGACGTCGCCGTCGTCGGTGAGGCCGACGTTGGTGAACAGGGTGTTGCCCGGCTCCATGGTCTTCATGGCGATCGGGTTGGACTTGTAGTTCGTGCCAGGTGCAACGCCGAAGAAGCCGTTTTCTGGGTTGACGGCGTAGAGGCCGTCCTCACGCAGGTGCATCCAGGCGATGTCGTCGCCGACAACCTCGGAGGTCCAGCCCTCGAGCGACGGGGTGAGCATTGCCAGGTTGGTCTTGCCACATGCGGACGGGAATGCGCCGGTGATGTGGTACACCTTGCCCTCTGGGGAGGTGAGCTTCAGGATGAGCATGTGCTCAGCCATCCAGCCTTCTTCCTTCGCCATGACGGAGGCGATACGCAGGGCGAAGCACTTCTTCGCCAGGATTGCGTTGCCGCCGTAGCCGGAGCCGTAGGACCAGATTTCCTTGGTCTCTGGGAACTGGGAGATGTACTTCGTCTCGTTGCACGGCCACGCGACGTCTTCCTGGCCTGGCTCGAGCGGCGCGCCGACGGAGTGGAGGCACGGCACGAACTTGTCGCCCTCAATCTTGTCCAGTGCCTCCTGGCCCATACGGGTCATGACGCGCATGGACATGACCACGTATGCGGAGTCGGTGAGCTGGACGCCCAGCTTCGGGTCTGGGTCGCTGATTGGGCCCATGCAGAACGGCACGACGTACATGGTGCGACCCTTCATGGAGCCGCTGAAGTGCTCGCGCATCTCAGCCTTGAGCTCGGCTGGGTTGCGCCAGTTGTTGGTTGGGCCTGCGCCGTCTTCGTCTTCAGTGGCGATGAAGGTGCGAGACTCAACACGTGCGACGTCGGAAGGGTTCGAACGTGCAAGGAAGGAGTTCGGGCGCTTCTCTTCGTTGAGCTTGATCAGCGTGCCCTTCTCCACCAGCTCGGCTGCGAGGCGGTCCCACTCTTCCTGGGATCCGTCCGCGAAAACCACCTTGTCCGGGTCAAAGAGGTCGACAGCGTCGTTGATCCAAGCAATGAGCTGCTCATTGTCGGTTGGTACGTTGCCTTCGATGCGCTTCACGGCAGTGGTCATAATCTCTCCTGGTCAAAATAGACAAACCTCTAGGTCCTAAGCCTATCGAAATCGCGGTTACGCTGGTCCGTCTCCAGCTTTTCGACGCCCACCCCGGTCATAACCAGTGACATACTTCATAGATGTGACCAAGAGTGAGCATGTAAATGTGCCCCGAAAAGGGGTGTGCCCGAACGGTGGGGCGTCAATAAATATAGGCCGTACGCAGCGAAAACAACATTCCACGAATGCGCAAACCCGAAAACAAACGTGACCGGACCCACATTCACCCTATTTTGGGGGCAAATGGGGGAATTGCATTTCAATCCACCGTGTGGACAATGAACACGATGAACATGTCTGAGAATTCACGCCCTGGCATGGGCGAACTGCCCCACGGGCGGCCCCCACAAACTGAATTTGATACCGGCCTGGACTACCCGCGGCTCGGCTCGGTGACGTTCCGTCGTGGCACGCTGACGGACAACCAAGAGGCGCTCTTCGATGAGCACTGGCCGCGCCTGGGGCAGATGCTCAGCGACACCCCCATCGATGTCGACGAGTGGTTCGGTCGCACTGGCCACCCGACGATCCTCGAAATTGGCTCAGGCACCGGCACTTCCACCGCGGCGATGGCGCCCCTGGAGGCGGACACCAACGTGATTGCCGTCGAGCTGTACAAGCCTGGCCTGGCGAAGCTGCTCGGCTCCGTGGTGCGCGGCGAGATCGATAACATCCGCATGGTGCGCGGCGACGGCGTCGAGGTGCTGGCCCGCATGTTCGGCGAGGAAAGCCTCGACGGCGTGCGCATCTTCTTCCCGGACCCGTGGCCAAAGGCCCGCCACCACAAGCGCCGCATTATTCAGTCGGGCACGCTGAACCTGATCGCGACGCGCCTGAAGAAAGGCGGCGTGCTGCACGTGGCCACCGACCACGCCGACTACGCCGAGTGGATCGACGAACTCGTCAACGTGGAACCCATGCTGGAATACAAGGGTTGGCCGTGGCCAGAGGCGCCGTTGCTGACAGACCGACAGGTCATCACTAAATTCGAGGGGAAAGGGTTGGAAAAAGACCACACGATCCGCGAATACCTCTGGGAGAAGAAGTAAACCATGCAGGACCTGCAGGACAAGACGCACCCCTACACGCCAGGGGCCGAACCCGGCCCAGAAACCTACCTGCTCGTCTGGGACGCGCCGAACCTTGACATGGGGCTCGGCGCGATCCTCGGCGGGCGGCCCTCCGGGTCGCAGCGGCCGCGTTTCGACGCCCTCGGCCACTGGCTGATCGGGCTCGCGGCGAAGGCCTCGCAGGAGACCGGCTCCACCATCGAGCCGGAAGCCACCGTGTTTACCAACGTCGCCGCCCACAACGCAGAATCGGTCCGCCCGTGGGTGGACGCGCTGCGCAACGTGGGTTTCGCGGTCTTCGCAAAGCCGAAGACTGCTGAGGATTCGGACGTCGATCAGGACATGCTCACCCACATCCGCCGCCGCCTCGACGAGGGCGTGCTGCGCGGCGTCGTTGTCGCGTCTGCCGACGGCCAGAACTTCCAGGAGCCGCTCGAGCAGCTCGCGGAAGACGGCCTGCCCGTGACCGTCATCGGGTTCCACGAGCACGCCGCGTGGGCCGTCGACTCCCCACTGCTGCGCTTCGTGGACCTCGAGGACATCCCGAACGTATTCCTGGAGCCGCTGCCGCGCATCAACCTGGAATCCCTGCCGGACGGTGGCGCATGGCTGCAGCCATTCCGCCCACTGACCTCGTTGCTGCACAACACCAAGGAAAAGTAGGAGCTGGCCGTGTTTTACAGGTGGGGACATTTCGCGTACCGGCAGCGCAAGGTGCTGCCAATCGTGGTCATCGCGGTGATCGTGGTGCTGCAGGTGCTCTTCGGCTCCAAGCTGGGAGAACGCCTCTCGCAGGAAGGCTGGGAGGACCCCCGCGCGGACTCCACCACGGCTGCCACCATCGAGAACGACACCTTCGGCCGCGACAACGCCGGTGATGTCATCCTGCTTGTCCGCGCCCCACAAGGCGTGGCCGACCCCGCCGTATTCAACGAGGCCAACCGACAAATCGAGGCCTTAAAAACCCAGTTCCCGGACCAGATCGACCACATCACCAGCTATTTCTCCGCGCCGAACCAGCAGCAGATCACTGAGGACGGCACCGCCGCCTTCGCCGCGATCGGCCTGGCCGGCGACGGCGAACAGACGCTGAAAGACTTCCGCACCATCCAACCGGCGCTCAACGACATCACGCTGCCCGGGGACGCCACCGTGCAGATCGCCGGCGCCACTGCCGTCGCGGACGCGCTGGACACCGGCATGGCCAACGACATCGCCCGCGCCGAGAAAGTCGGCCTGGTGTTCGTGGCCATCATCTTGCTGTTCGTCTTCGGTGGCGTGGTCGCCGCGGCAATGCCGCTGATCGTGGGCATCCTGTCCATCATCGGCTCCCTGTCACTGCTGTCCATCCTGGCGCAGTTCCAGCAGGTCAACATCTTCTCCCAGTCCATCATCACGCTGCTCGGCCTTGGCCTGGCCATCGACTACGGCCTGTTCATGGTCTCCCGCTTCCGCGAAGAACTCGACCGCGGCGTGAGCACCGAAGAGGCCGTCGCCGCCACCACAACCACCGCCGGCAAGACCGTGTTCTTCTCCGCACTGATGGTCGGGGTGGCGCTCTCCGGCCTGCTCATGTTCCCGCAGGCCTTCCTCAAATCCGTGGCCTACGGCGCCATTAGCGCCGTGATGCTCGCCGCGGTCATCTCCGTGACCATGTTGCCGGCGCTGTTCGGCATGCTGGGGGCGAACATCGATAAGTGGTCGGTGCGGCGCACGTCGCGGAAGGGGCGTCGAATAGAAGACACCGTGTGGTACCGGCTGCCGGCGTGGGCGATGCGCAACTCGAAGAAAGTCGTCGTCGGCGCGACCGGGGCGCTGCTGCTGCTCACCGTGCCGATGGTCGGCATCACTTTCGGCGGCATCAACGAAAGCTACCTGCCACCCAACCAGGAAACGCGGCAGGCGCAGGACGCCTTCAACGAGGAGTTCCCCGCGTTCCGCACCGACCCAATCAAGCTCGTGGTCACCAACGCCACCAACGAGCAGCTCGTGGACGTGGTCCTGCAGTCCCGTGAAGTCACCGGCCTAGCCAAGCCGCTCTCCCCGTCCCAGGCGACGAAGGACGGCACCACGGTGCTCTCCGCGCCGCTGGCGGACCGCAACGGCGGCCAAGCAGTCGTGGACCAGCTGCGCGCCATCGAGGCGCCAGAAGGCGTCGGCGTCTACATCGCGGGCACCCCGGCCATGGAAGTCGAATCCATCGAAGCCCTCCTGGAGCGGCTGCCCTGGATGGCGCTCTACATGGTGCTGGCCACGTTCCTGCTGATGGCATTACTGTTCGGCTCCCTGATCCTGCCCGCGAAGGCCGTCATCATGAACGTGCTCGGCATCGGCGCCACCCTCGGGTTCCTCACCCTCGTCTTCGTTGACGGCGTCGGCTCCGACCTGCTCAACTTCACCCCAGGCCCACTGATGAGCCCGGTGCTGGTCCTCATCATCGCGATCCTCTACGGCCTATCCACCGACTACGAAGTCTTCCTCGTCTCCCGCATGGTCGAGGCCCGCCACAACCGCGCCACCACCGACCAGTCCATCAAATACGGCACCGCGCACACCGGCGGCATCATCACCGCGGCCGCCGCCATCATGATCGTGGTCGCCGCCGCCTTCGCCATGAGCGACATCGTCATGATGAAGTACATCGCCTTCGGCATGATCGTCTCCCTGGCCCTCGACGCCACCATCATCCGCCTACTCATCGTGCCGTCCGTCATGCACCTCCTGCGCGAGGACAACTGGTGGGCACCACGCTGGGTCAAACGCGCCTACCGCAGCCTCGGCGAAGGCTCCAGCTCCGTCCCGCTTGTCGACGCCCCCTCCGACCCCACCCACACCCCCGTCGACGAAGCGATCGCCCTCGACCCCTCCCCCGCCCGCGCAGGCAGGACCGTCAACGAGGACTCCGAACTTGTCCCCTTCACGGAACTCATGCAGGAACTCGAGGCCCGCCGGGCGCTCGAGCAGCTCAAGAAGCGTGAACTTGAACGCTAAGTGGCTGCGCTGGACAGCACCCGTCGTCATCCTGATTGTCGGCCTGGTGCTGTTTCGCGACCGCCTCCCCTTCCTCGGCGAAGCCTGGACCACGCTACGCCGCGTCCACCCGCTGCCGCTGATCGGGGCCGTCGCCACCGCCTTTGGCGCCATCGCCGCCATGGCCGCCGTGATGCTCGTGCTCCTGAACATCGAGGGGCGCATCGCCGACCTACGTAATTGCATCAACATCACGCTCGCCTCTAACGCCTGGTCCACCACCGTCCCCGGCGGCCCAGCACTCTCCGCGTGGCTGACCTTCCGCGTCCACCAGTCCTGGGGCGCCTCCACCGGCCTGTGTGCCTGGTTCTTCGTGGTCTCCGGGGCGTTGTCAACTGTGTGGATGGCGCTCATCGGCATCAGCGCCGTCGTCTTCATGGGCGCGAAACTGTCTGTGTGGGCCCTGGCCGGATCGCTCGCGGGGACCGCGGCCGTCGTCGGCGGCCTCTACTGGGCCACCCGCAACCCGACCGTACTGAAGCGCTGGTTGCGCTTCCTGCCCGCCCGCGTCGCCACCAAAGCCAGCGGTGTTGTGGACCAAGTCGCCGCCATCCAAATGTCGCGCCGCCGCTTCACCGCCGCCGCCGCGTTCTCCCTGCTCAACCAGGTCCTCGACCTGGCCGTGCTCTACTTCTGCGCCTGGTCCGTCCTGGGCACCGCACCAGGTTTCGACCCCGGCCTCAACCAAACCTCCGCCATGGGCATCACCCTCGCGTTCATCATGACCAAACTCGCCGGCGCCGCCCAAGTCACCCCCGGCGGCGTGGGCACCGTGGAGGCCATCCTCGCCGGGTCCCTGGTCACCGTCGGCCTCACCCTTGTCGACGCCACCGCCGTCACCGTCCTCTACCGACTCATCTCCTTCGCCCTCATCACCGCCATCGGCTGGGTCGTGCACACGGCGGAGTACGCCGGGCGCGGCTACATGCTGGGCAAGGCGTGAGGTCGGCCCTGGCCTGGCCTGGTCTGTCCCGGTCTGGCCCGGTCGCCCCGCTTACACCGAAAAAGTTCCCCGGCTCGCCGTTGGTCGCGGAACTTTTTTCGTAGACATGCGTCGCGACCTGGGAAAACACAAATGCTGGTCGACCGGAACCGGCCCCTAACGCAAAATGATTCCCGGGCTCGGGAACTTCTTCCGTTGAACTCGTGAACTCCCCAGGTCACTCGGTGCAACACCGGGTAGGAAGGACACAGCGATGACGGTAGTCGTACTGAAGTGGCCAGCACAAAGACTATGGTGAAGCCGAGAATGAACAACCCGGCCGCACCCGCTACCGCCCACTGGCATATGGTGACCACCGTGCCCCCTCAGCGTCGTAGTCGGCCTCCCCGCCGACCACACTGGCCAGATACGACATATACCCGGGTACCAGGGGTACGACGCACGGGGAGGCGAACGAGATCAGACCGGCAGCTGCCGCAGCCAGGATGCCGAAACACCGAGGAAGATCATCGTGCTGCCCGGTGGGTGGTCTGCAGCGACTCTGCCTACCTCGGCACTCAACCCTGCTGTGGGCGTTACTCGTAGCGAAGCGAGCTGAACATCCCGGTTTCCATGTGATAGGCGTTATGGCAGTGAAATGCCCACTCACCGGGGTTGTCAGCGATCAGGTCGGCGACCATGGTTTCACCGTGGCGGAGAAGGACGGTGTCCTTGCGTAGCCCGTCGCTGCCGGGCAGCGCCCACGTGTGGCCGTGGATGTGCATGGGATGGGGCATCATGGTCCTGTTGCGCATGACCATGCGCAGGCGCTGGCCCGCCTGCACGGTCGCGGAGGAGGATTGGCCGTCGGTGAGAATGCTCCATTCATAGGGCATCATCTGCCCGCCCAGGTCGATGCCAACTTCTCGGTCTGGTGTGCTCTCGGGCAGGAGTGCACGGTCTGCAGGCTTCAGGGAGGACAGAAGCAGTCCGGTGGAAGACAACTCGGGGAAGTCGACATCGGGGTGGGGGGCCTGGCCGCCAGCGGTGCGGATGACGGCGAAGGCGCGGTCGTCCTTTCCCACCGCCAAAGCCGTGAGCGGGAAGACGCCGTCGCCGAGGATGACCTCGACGTCGACACGCTCGCCCATCGACAGGTAGATCGATTCGGTCTCCCTGGGCTGGACAGGGAAGCCGTCGGTGTGAGTGACGGTCATGCGGTGACCACCGAGGGCCACCTTGAAGATGGTGTCACCGCCGGAGTTGATAAACCGCAGGCGGGCCTTATCGCCCGGGCGAGCCTCAAAGGTTCGGTGAGCGCGGGGGATACGTCCGTTGATGAGGTAGTGCGGATACATCACATCGCCGGCATCCCCGCCCAGAACCCGGTCCGGGGTGCCGTGCATCATGTGGCTGTGACCTCCCATTCCCATCCTCCCGTTATGGTCGCCCGAACCCATTCCGGTGAGCTTATCGAGCTCATCGTCGGGAGTGCCCTGAATACCATCGACCCAGTCGTCGAGCACGATGGTCCACTCGACGTCCTGGTCCTCAGCGTCTTGCGGGTCACGGATGATCAGTGGGGCGTGGAGGCCGCGATCAAGCTGCAGGCCGGTGTGGGAATGGTAGAAGTAGGTGCCACCGTGGGGGACTTCAAAAACATAGGAGAAAGACTCGCCAGGTTCAATGGGGTCCTGGGTCATGCCGGGCACACCGTCGGCTGCGTTGTGGAGTGCGATGCCATGCCAGTGGATGGAGGTGCTCTCAGGCAATTCATTGGTGATATTCGACCTGGAGGACGTCGCCGGCGGTGGCCTCAATGGCCGCATCCCCGGTGTCAGAGACGTATCCCCACGTCTTGGCTTCGATGCCGCCGATATCCAGGGAGAGGGGCCGGGCGGTCAGTGTCCGCCGCACCGTCGGCTCACCGAACGCAGTGGGAGTGGGGCGAAGGGAGGAACCTGGTGCCGAGGCAGCGGGTCCAGGGTCGCTGGTGCAGGCGGCCACGGCCCCGGTGCCGGCGAGGACGAGCCCGCCGAGCAGAAACTGTTGTCGGGAAAACGCGTTCGTCATGATTTAACCTTCCTGGTGTAAGAATTCAGTGACACGGAGAGACAGGTGCAGGTGAGGACCCTGCTGAGCCATTACGTCAGGCGCAGGTCTGTAACACAGGTGGCACCGTCGTCGGTGGTGGAAAACTCCGTGGTACCGGTACGCCCCTGGTAGCTGACCTCAATCAGGCCGGTGACATCATCGGGAAGCCAGAAGCCAATAAACCCGTTGTCGAAGGTGGTTGTCTCCTCGTCCACCAGCACCTCACCGGTCGCCTCATCGGTGATCTTGACCTGGATATCCTCATTGCTGAGTTCCCCCACGCAGGTCGTGAGGCTGTGGTAGAAGCAGTCGTGGGTGGAGTTGACATAGGGTGCGATCGAGACATACGTCTGATTGTCGGGAAGATCGACCACGACTTCCTGGTCACCGCTCGAGAGCAGCAGTTCATCGGGACGCACTGAGGCGATCAGATCCGTGGGGCGCTCAGTGACCTTCTGCCGGTCGAGGTGATCAATGATCTCCACCGCGTCCATGTCAGCCAGGCCATGGGTAGTCAGGAATGTATCTTGGGACACCGTCCCGTCGGCCGTGGGTTCCGGGTCGGCGGTCGAACACCCCGTGAGGGCGAGGGCAAGGGCGGCGGCTGCGATCGCTGCTCGTTTCACGTCAATCTCCTTGGATCGTGGTAACACTGTGAGAAGACACCGCCTCAAGGTCGGTGTCATACCGCTATCTTGCACGGGTGCCTGACGGAGTAGAAATCAAAAACCCTGCTCACAGCCTTATAACAGAGCGAAAAGGGGGTGAATTCAGTGGGCTGGGTCACCACCGGGACACCACCCCACAGCCGTGGGCGATGTCCTTCTACCCGCCCCGGGTATGCGGTGCGGGCAGTGAAATCCCTGGTGACGCCTGCTGAACCGACCAGGGGAGGCGATGCCGCCTGCCGGGGTGGGGGCACAGGGGTGACGGCGATTGAAGGGTGATGTTTGAAGATTTGATGAAGATTCCCCGCTGGGCACTGAGTGAAGGTGGTATTCCCCCCTGGCTGGCGCGATACTGGGATCTATGGCTGACCACACACCGACCACCACCACGCCCCCGGGGCGGGTGCTGGTCGTCGATGATGAACAACCCCTGGCTCAGATGGTGGCCTCCTACCTCATCCGGGCAGGCTTCGATACCCACCAGGCGCACACCGGCACCCAGGCCGTGGACGAGGCCCGTCGCTTTTCCCCAGATGTTGTGGTGCTGGATCTGGGGCTGCCCGAACTCGACGGCCTGGAGGTATGCCGACGGATCCGCACCTTCTCGGACTGCTACATCCTCATGCTCACCGCGCGTGGCAGCGAGGACGACAAGATCAGCGGTTTGACACTGGGGGCGGATGACTACATCACCAAACCTTTTAGCATCCGGGAACTGGTGACCCGAGTGCATGCGGTGCTGCGCCGCCCGCGCACCAGCACCACCCCACCGCAGGTGACCACCCCCTTGATCGTTGGTGACCTCATCCTTGACCCCGTCGCCCATCAGGTGCGGGTGGGGGAGACGACCGTGGAGCTCACCCGCACGGAGTTCGAGCTGCTGGTTGCCCTGGCCCTGCGCCCCGGCCAGGCGCTGACCCGCCACGACCTGGTCACCGAGGTCTGGGACACCACCTGGGTCGGTGATGAACGCATCGTCGATGTCCACATCGGCAACTTGCGTCGCAAGCTCGGCACCGACACCCGAGGCCGGGGGTTTATCGACACCGTGCGTGGCGTGGGCTACCGGATGGGGCAGCCATGAATCACGGACCCGGCCTGACCTTCCGCTTCCTGGCCGCCCAGGTGTTGGTCGTGGTGATTAGCCTGCTGGTGGCCGCGGCCGTGGCCACGACGGTGGGCCCGCCCCTGTTCCATGATCATATGTTGATGGCCGGCCGGGAGGACCCCTCGCTGGAGCTGTTCCATGCCGAGCAGGCCTACCGGGACGCCAACCTGATCACCCTGGCCGTCGCCCTGCCCACTGCCTTGATCAGCGCCCTACTGGCCAGCCTGTGGTTATCGCGTCGTCTGCGCACCCCCCTGCAGGATCTCACCCGCGCCGCTACCAGCCTGGCGGCCGGTAACTCCCGTACCCGCGTGCCCGCCGGAGAAGCAGGCCCCGAGGTCGCCACCCTGGCGCATGCCTTCAACACCATGGCCGACCGGCTGGAACACACCGAACAGGTCCGCCGCCAGATGCTCTCTGATCTGGCCCACGAAATGGGCACCCCCTTATCGGTGCTCACGGTCTACCTCGATGGTCTCCAGGACGGGGTCGTGGACTGGGATAATGCCAACCACACGATCATGGCTGACCAACTCACCCGCCTGACCCGGTTGATGGAAGACATTGACGATGTCTCCCGGGCCCAGGAACACCGGATCGATTTGGACCTGGCGGAGGAAGAGCTCGGGGATCTGCTCCATACCGCGGCTGCTGCCGCGGGGGAAGCTTATGCTGGCAAAGGCGTCGATTTACAGGTCGAGACCATTACGGACGCCGCCCGGGTGCTCGTGGACCGGCAACGCTTCGGCCAGGTGATGAGCAATCTCCTGTCCAACGCGCTACGGCACACCCCGGCCGGCGGGCAGGTCCGGATCAGCGTTCAGCGCCAGGGGGCGTCCACCGCGCTCATCCACGTCGCCGATGACGGCGAGGGCATCCCACCTAGCCAGCTCGGACACATCTTCGAACGCTTCTACCGGGGAGATGCCGCTCGCAGCCGGGACAACGGCGGGTCCGGTATCGGTCTGACCATCTCCAAGGCATTGATTGAGGCCCACGGCGGCACTCTCACCGCCACCTCCCCCGGACCTGGTCGCGGAGCGGTGTTTACCCTCCGCCTCCCGCTGTCCCCTCCCGACAGTGAGGAGGCTGCTCGGTGACCACACCCTGCCCCGCGTGAGGGCAGTGCCCTCCACCCCTTGAAGATATACCCCAGATAGCATCGCCGAATCCCACCGACCAGAAGGAGCTTTCCCATGATCACCTCCCCACCCCGCCTCTTGCCGATGGCCTCCCACGGCTGCAGCTGTTGCGGACCTGCCTCACGTGCCGACACTGCCTCCATCCCTGCCGCCAGCGACTCGTCAGCAGGAGGGTCCTCCTCTAGCTACCAGGTCACCGGTCTGACCTGCGGACACTGCGCGAAAAGCGTGACCCAGGCCCTTCAGGCCCTCCCCCAGGTCGACGACGTCCAGGTCGATCTCGATGCTGGTGGTGTTTCCACCGTCACGGTCACCGGTGTCGCACCTCCGGAGATGGTTCGCCGGGCCATCGAGGAGGCCGGCTACGCCGTCTTATCCTGATCAGTTTTACTCATCATCTCGACCCCGACCGGGTTGAGCGAAAGGAACGTCATGAGCACTCCCAACCATTCCGGTGATCACCCCGCTCCGGAAACAGACCACACCCACCACCCGGATCATGCCAGCCACAAACACCACGCAGATGCCGACACCCACGGCCAGGAGATGCCCCACGATCACCCGCACTCCGCCCTGGACGACGAAGACCACCACGTTCATGGTCACGGCCAACACGTCGGACACAGCACCGCAATGTTTCGGGACCGCTTCTGGTGGTCGTTGATTCTGTCCATTCCCGTCGTTATTTTCAGCCCCATGGTCGCCCACCTCCTCGGCTACCACCTCCCGGCATTCCCCGGATCCACCTGGATCCCCCGGTGCTGGGCACGATCATCTTCGTCTACGGCGGAACGCCTTTCCTTAAGGGCGGATGGAAAGAACTGAAATCCCGCCAACCCGGGATGATGCTCCTGATCGCCATGGCCATCACCGTGGCGTTTGTCGCCTCCTGGGTCACCACTCTGGGGCTGGGTGGTTTTGACCTGGACTTCTGGTGGGAGCTGGCCCTGCTGGTGACCATCATGCTGCTGGGCCACTGGCTGGAGATGCGCGCTCTCGGGGCAGCGTCCTCCGCGCTTGACGCGCTGGCTGCCCTGCTACCGGATGAGGCCGAGAAAGTCATCAACGGGACCACCCACACCGTGGCCATCTCCGAGCTAGTCGTCGACGACGTCGTGCTGGTGAGGGCCGGTGCCCGGGTGCCGGCCGACGGAACCATCATCGACGGAGCCGCCGAATTCGATGAGGCGATGATCACCGGCGAATCCCGTCCCGTCTTCCGCGGCACCGGTGACAAGGTGGTCGCCGGTACCGTGGCCACCGACAACACCGTCCGCATCCGGGTGGAGGCTACCGGCGGGGACACCGCCCTGGCCGGGATCCAGCGCATGGTTGCCGACGCCCAGGAGTCCTCCTCTCGGGCCCAGGCCCTGGCGGATCGGGCGGCGGCGTTGTTGTTCTGGTTCGCGCTGATCTCCGCTCTGATCACCGCGGTGGTGTGGACCATCATCGGCAGCCCGGACGATG
Source organism: Corynebacterium sp. UMB2355A (assembly GCF_033877495.1). Taxonomy (NCBI): domain Bacteria; kingdom Bacillati; phylum Actinomycetota; class Actinomycetes; order Mycobacteriales; family Corynebacteriaceae; genus Corynebacterium; species Corynebacterium sp. UMB2355A. Next base: position 1,055,255 of record NZ_CP138855.1, read on the forward strand.
CTGTGGTGCGCACGGTCACGGTGCTGGTCATCGCCTGCCCGCACGCCTTGGGCCTGGCGATTCCGCTGGTCATTGCGATCTCCAGCGAGCGGGCCGCGAAATCCGGGGTGCTCATCAAGGACCGGATGGCGCTCGAGCGGATGCGCACCATCGACGTGGTGCTCTTCGACAAAACCGGCACCCTGACCGAGGGTGCGCACGCGGTCACCAGTGTCGCGGCAGCTGTCGGCGTCACCGAGGGCGAGCTGCTGGCCCTGGCCGCCGCCGCGGAGGCCGACAGCGAGCACCCCGTGGCCCGCGCCATCGTGGAGGCCGCGGCCGCCCATCCCGAGGCCTCCCGTCGGCAAATCCGGGCAACTGGTTTCAGCGCCGCCTCCGGCCGAGGGGTCCGGGCCACTGTCGATGGCGCTGAGATCCTCGTGGGCGGGCCGAACATGCTGCGCGAGTTCAACCTCACCACCCCGGCCGAGCTCACCGACACTACCAGCGCCTGGACCGAGCGTGGGGCTGGTGTGCTCCATATTGTCCGCGACGGTCAGATCATCGGTGCGGTGGCCGTCGAGGACAAGATCCGCCCTGAATCCCGCGCCGCCGTGAAAGCCCTGCAGGACCGCGGGGTGAAGGTCGCGATGATCACCGGCGACGCCCAGCAAGTGGCCTACGCGGTCGGTCAGGACTTAGGCATTGATGAGGTCTTCGCCGAGGTCCTGCCCCAGGACAAAGACACCAAGGTCACGCAGCTGCAGGACCGGGGTTTGAGCGTGGCCATGGTCGGTGACGGTGTCAATGACGCCCCCGCTCTGACTCGCGCAGACGTCGGTATCGCCATCGGTGCCGGCACGGATGTGGCCATGGAATCTGCCGGGGTGGTCCTAGCCAGTGACGACCCGCGGGCAGTGCTGTCGATGATTGAGCTGTCCCAGGCCAGCTACCGCAAGATGATCCAGAACCTGATCTGGGCCTCTGGCTACAACATCCTCGCCGTGCCGCTGGCCGCCGGAGTGCTCGCCCCGATCGGGTTCGTGCTGTCCCCGGCCGTGGGCGCGATCTTGATGTCTGCCTCGACTATCGTGGTGGCCCTGAACGCTCAGCTGTTGCGCCGTATTGATCTGGAACCGGCTCACCTGGCTCCGACCGAGTCGAAGAAGGAACACACCACGCCTACTCCGGCATCCACCGCCGTCCACTGATCCACCACTTCTCTCCACTGCCCCCATATGGCCCTGAAAGACCCCACCATGAGGGGCACCCCTGTTCTTTCCGCTCTCGCCGTGGCCTCCACCCTGGCGCTAGCCGCCTGCGGTGAGGCCACCGAGTCAGGCAACACCGATGCCTCCACCTCAGCCACCACCACGGCGACGACTGAGGCGGACCGGGAGATCTCCGCCGATCACGACGACACGGACATCGTGTTTGTCCAGATGATGATCCCCCATCACCAGCAGGCCGTGGAGATCGGGAGGATTACTACAATCCTATTGCTACACTTTGCGGATTTACCGGGGATGGCAGGTTGAAAACGCAAATTTGTTCACAAATTCGCTAAGCGGGTTTTGCGGCACCGACCAGCGACCTACCAGCGCAACCAGGCGCCGGGTTAGACTGTCTGGCATGATCAAAAAACCGTATGCAATTGCTGCTGACTACGTTGCCATCGCCGCGTTCGCGCTGCTCGCGCGCATCGCGCACCAGACCGAAGAGATGCCGCTGAACTTCTTCGGCTGGCTGGAAACCTTCCTACCGTTCGCGGTCGGGCTGGGGTTGGCGTGGCTGGCCACCCGCAAGGACAAGGGGTGGCTGATTTGGCTCATCACGATCGTGGTGGGCCTGATCATTTGGGGCTTCTACCGCCACAAGCTGCCGCACTACTCGTTCGTCATCGTGGCGAGCAGCATGTCGGCGCTGCTCATGCTGGGGTGGCGCGGGGCAGCGAAACTGATCCTGAAGCGGCGTTAGCTCGACAGCCAACCCATGTTGGCCAGGAAGTCGCCGCCTTGGAGGGCGTAGACCATCCACACGAGGTGGTTGATGATGTCACCGGCGATGTCGAGTGCAGAGGAAAGCATGAAATTCTTCTCCTTTGAGTGTTAGAGCGGGCTGATGGTGTGCTTCTTCGGCAGGTCTTGCTCTTGTTTGGTGGCAAGTTGTCGAAGGGCGCGTCGTAACGAGATGCGGGTTTGGGACGGCTCGATCATTGAGTCGATGAACCCGCGCTCGGCGGCGACGTATGGGGAGGTCATGGTTTCGTCGTAGAAGTCCATGAACATCTTCTTCATCGCCTCACGCTGGACGGGATCCTCGATGGCGGCGAGCTGCTTGCCCTGGATCATCACCACGGCAGCAGAGGAGCCCATGACGGCGATTTGCGCGGTCGGCCAGGCGAGGTTGATGTCGCCGGTGAGGTTCTTGGAACCCATGACGGCGTAGGCGCCGCCGTACGCCTTGCGGACGATGAGGGTGACCTTCGGCACGGTGGCCTCCACGACGGCGAACGCTAGCTTGGCGCCGCGGTGGATGAGGCCCTCGCGCTCCTGGTCGACGCCGGGCAGGTAGCCGGGCGTGTCCACGACGAAGACGAGGGGGATGTTGTAGGCGTCGCAGGTGCGGATGAAGCGCGCGCCTTTGTCGGCGGCGTCGGCGTCGATGCACCCGGCCTGGTACATGGGGTTGTTGGCGACAAATCCGACGGTGCGGCCGTCGATGCGCCCGAAGGCGCAAATGAGGTTTCGGCGTAGCCGGCTTGGATTTCGACGAGGTCCTCGTCGTCGCCGAGCTGCACGAGGAGGTCCATCATGTCGTAGCCGGCGTTGGTGTCGTCGGGCATGAAGGTGTCGAGGGCGGAGTCGTCGAGGTCGTCGTCCTCGGGGGCCCATTCGACGGGGGCTGGGTCGAAGGTGGACGTCGGCAGGTGGGCGAGGAGGTCGCGGACGTAGTCGAAGGCTTCTTCCTCGGAGCCGACGACGGCCTGGATATTGCCGGACTGCTCCTGCACGCGGGCGCCACCGAGTTCGGCGGAGGTGATGTCTTCGCCGGTGACTTCGCGGATGACGTTGGGGCCGGTGACGTACATTTCGGACTGGCCGTCGACGGCGACGACGAAGTCGGTGGTCACGGGCGCGTAGACGGCACCGCCGGCGGACTTGCCCAGCATGATGGAGATCTGCGGGCTGCGGCCGGATAGCGGGAGCTGGCGGCGGGCGATCTCGGAGTACATGGCCAGGGACGTCACCGCGTCTTGGATGCGGGCGCCACCGGAGTCCTGGATGCCGATGACGGGGCAGCCGATCTTGATGGCGAACTCCATGACCTCGACGACCTTGCGGCCGAAGGTGACGCCGACGGAGCCGCCATAGACGGTTTTGTCGTGGGCGTAGACGGCGACGGGGCGGCCGTCAACACGCCCGTAGCCGGTGACGACACCGTCGGAGTAGACGGCTTTCTCGTCGCCGGGTGTGCGGGCCAGGGCGCCGATCTCAACGAAGGAGCCTTCGTCGAGAAGCGCGGCGATGCGCTGGCGCGGGGTGGTGTTCCCGGCGTCGTCGCGGCGCTTCCGCGAGCGCTCAGAACCGGGGTCCTGCGCTTTTTCTAGACGTGCACGCAGGTCAGCGAGCTTTTCTGCGCTAGTTGCCATTATCAATCCATTCGTTCATGTGCTTGCCCACGATGCCAATCGCGGGCTCGTCAACTACTGCCAAATGGTCGCCCGGCAGGTGGACGATCGTCAAATCCTTCACGATAGCGCCCCAGCCGCCGTCCTCGTCAATGTGGGCGTAGGCCGGCTCGAGGGTGATCGCGCCGTCGTGCATGCGCTCGGCGCGGAACAGCAGCACCGGCACCTGCACGTCTGCCCAGCGGGCGAAGTCGAGGCGGTTGAGGATCTGATTATCGACGAAGGACGCGCGCTGGTGTTCCAGCACACCGGCGGCGAGCCCGTGCTCGGATGCATCGGTGGTGGCGAGGAATTCCGCCAGCATGTTGAGCACCGCGTCCTCCCCTGCTGTCTCCAGCAGGTCGAAGGGCACCGGGAAATCCAGCCCGTAGGTGTCCTTGGCAAACTTGGCGTAGCGCTCCCAGCGCGCCTTGGTCTCCTCCGGGGTGTCGGGGGCAGGCTCGGACGGCTGGGTGGTGTCCAGCAGCGCGATGAACGCGATGCGGTCGTTGCCCAGCTGGTGCGCCACCTCGTAGGCCAGTGCGCCGCCGAAGGACCAGCCAGCGAGCACGACCTTGCCCTCGGGGGCGATGCGGTTGATGTCTTCAACGTAGGCCGCGGCACGCTCTTCGAGGGTGCCCTCGAGTCGCTCGACGCCGTACACCGCGACGTCATCTTCTAGTCGACGAGCTAACGGCTGGTACACCGCACTGGACCCACCGGCCGGGTGGAACACGAACACGGGCGGCTTGGTGGTGTGCTCTGGTTGCTGCAGCACGCGGATGTTGCCCTCGACCTCGGTCTCGAGGCCCTCGCGCACGATGTCGGCGAGCGGCTCGAGCGTTTCGGCGTCCTTGACTTGCTCGGCGGTCACGGTGATGCCGGAGCGCTCGCTGAGGTGATTGGCGATGTTCTCGGCCTGCGCGTCGTCGATGGCTGGCAGTTCGGAGGTCACGCCTGCGGCTGCGGTGCCGGTGAACTTGGCCCACGCGCCGAAGACCATGCGCTCCGAGGCATCGCGTGGTGCGACGCCGACGCCCTGGGCACCCTCCGACTTCTCGGCGGGCTCGGCGGACTCATCAGCATCATCGACTCGCTCAGAAGCAGGCTCAGCGGCCTCGGACTGTACCCCGGCGACGGCGTCCTCGACGATGCGGATGACGTCGGCGACGGAAGCATCGCGAAGCGTTTGGACCGGCAACGGCGGGATCTGGAAGTCGTTTTCTACGCGGTTCTTGATGCGCATGCCCATCAGGGAGTCCAGGCCGAGGTCGATGAGCGGTAGCTCGTCGGGGAGGTCCTCGGCGTCGTAGCCCATGGACTCGGACACGATGGAGCGCAGGCGCTGGGCGACGGACTCGCCGGAGTTCGGATCCCAACGGATGGCGTCGACGTCCTCGAGCTCGTCCACGACAGGCGCGGCGTCACCAGTAGCCTCAGCCACTGCGGCAGGAGCAGCAGCCGTTGAGTCCTCCTCAACAGCGCCGCCGAGGTCGAGCGCGGTAGCGAAGCCCTCCGCCAGCAGGGTGTCCTCGTGGAACACCTTCACGCTCACCCCGCCGAGCGAGGTCGCCGCGATGGTGGTTACGTCGCCTTCGGCAGGAAGTACGTCGTGGTCCTCGTAGGCCACCACCCGGGAGCCGGGGAGGACTTCGGCGGCGACGGCGTCGATAATTTGGTGTGGGCTAAACAGCGTGTCCGCGGCCGTCGAGTACGCGACCTGGCCCTCCGGCAGCCGCACCTTCGCGCCGAGCAGCGAGGTGTGCGCGGAGGCGGGGCGCGCGTCGGTCCAGAACTCGGAGCGTTTGAACTGGGTCAGTGGGGCGTCGATACGCGGGCCGCGGCCGTAGAACGCAGTGAAGTCGACGGCGGTCCCTGTGACGTAGAGCTTCGCGGCGAGGTCCAGGATGGACTCCACCTCGTCAACCTTGCGCTTGCACGTGAACAGCAGCTGCGCATCCGGCTTCCCCGAAGCGAACGCGGTGTTCATCAGCCCCATGATCGCCACCGGGTTCGGCGCGACCTCCACGAGCGTAGTGTAGCCCTCGGCAAACGCGGTCTCGGTGGCCTGCTGGATGTAGACCGGCTGGCGCGTCATGCGCAGGAAGTATTCGTCGGTGTGCACGACCTGGCCCGGCTGGTACACCACGCGCTCGTCGACGCTGCTCAGCAGCGGGATCCGCAGTGGGTGGGCCTCAATGCCGGCGATCTGTGCGGCCAAATCGCCCAGGATCGGGTCGAGCGCACTCGTGTGCCCGGCGCCGCGCACGCGCATCAGTCGTGCGAACTTGCCTTCGCCTTCCAGCTTCTCGACGAGCCCCTTCACCGCACCAACGGGGCCACCCACGGTGAGCATGCCCGGACCCGCGAACACGGCTGCTTCGACGCCCGTACCCTCCAATTGATCGGCACTCAATTCGACGACGGCCATGGCGCCCTCGGCGTCCGTGTCGGCCGTGAGCGCTTCGCCCTCGCCCATCAGGCGAGCGCGGTGGCACGCGATCACCATCGCGTCCTTCGCGCTGATGCCGCCGGAGGCGTAACCCGCAGCGATCTCGCCCATGGACATGCCCATCACGGCTGCCGGTCGGATACCGGCGGCGTCGAGCATGTCGGTCAGCGCGATCTGGTAGGCGGTCACCGCGACCTGGCCGGTCTCGGTGTCGTAGGTCAGCCCGTCGTCCTCGATGATTTCGATGATGGACCAGCCGGCCTCGAACTGGACGATGGAGTCCAGCTCACGCATCCGCTGCGCAAACAGCGGCGAAGATGCCATGAGCTGCTTCGCCATCTTGCGGTGCTGGGAGCCGAAGCCGGAGTACACAAACACCGGGCCGAGCGCGTTCGGCGAATCCGCCACGGCGATACCGGGGCCGACCTTGCCCTCGGCGACCTGGCGCAGCCTCTTTACTGCCTCCTCGGTCGTGGCGGCAGTGACTACCGCGGCGGAACGGCCGTGGTTACGCAGCGCCAACGAACGCGCAATGGGAATGAGGTCTGCGTCAGGGCGTCCCTCCAGCGCGTCGGCAAGCTCGGCTGCTGCGGACTTGCGCCGCGAGGTCAGAAGGCCGCTGACGGGCAGGGTGGCCGTCGATACGCCGGTGAGCGCCTCGGGGCGCTGCGGTGCTGCCTCGTAGTCGGCCGGGTCGAACTCCTTGACCACGACGTGCGCGTTCGTGCCGCCGAAGCCGAAGCCGGAGACACCCGCCACGCGCTGGCCGGAGTACTGCGGCCACTCGCGCGGGTCCTCGACGACCTCAAGATTGTTGGCGTCGAAGTCGACGTAGCGGTTCGGGCCGGCGAAGTTCGCCATGGCCGGGATCGTGTCGTGCTGCAGGGCCTGGACAACCTTGATGAGTGCCGCCACGCCCGCGGCGGACTCCGAGTGGCCAATATTCGACTTCGCGGACCCAAGCAGCAGCGGCTGGCCAGCCTCGCGGCCGGTGCCGCAGACTTGGCCCAGCGCGGTGGCCTCGATCGGGTCGCCGAGGATGGTGCCGGTGCCGTGGGCCTCCACGAGGTCGACGGTGCGCGGGTCCACGCCCGCGTCGGCGTACGCCTGCTGCAACACGTCTACCTGGGCCTCCGGGTTTGGCGCGGTCAGGCCGTTGGAGTGGCCGTCCGAGTTGGTGGCGCTGCCCTTGATCACGGCGAGGATGTCGTCGCCGTCGGCGATGGCGTCCTCCACACGCTTGAGCACGATGAACCCGGCCGCTTCCGAGCGGACGATGCCGTCCGCGTCATCAGAGAATGCGTGGATCTTCCCGGAGGGCGAAATCACGCCCAGCTCCGAGAACATCAAGGAAGCAAACGGGTTGGCCAGGATGTTCACGCCGCCAGCGAGGGCGACGTCGGCTTCGCCCTCGCGAAGGGCGCGCACCGCGTGGTGCACCGACACCAGCGAGGAAGAGCAGGCCGTGTCCACGTTCATGGACGGGCCACGGAAATCGAAGGCGTAGGAGATCCGGTTCGGGATCACCGCGCTCGACGCGCCGGTCAGCGCGTACGGGTGCGCCTGCGCCGGGTCAGCGCCCATGAGCATGCCGTAGTCGTTATTCGAGGAACCGACGAACACGCCCACGCGCTGCCCACGTAGCGAGTCGGCGGGGATGTGGGCGTCCTCAAGCGCCTCCCAGGCGACCTCCAGCATGATGCGCTGCTGCGGATCGATATTCTTCGCCTCCAGCGGGGACAGGCCAAAGAACTCGTTGTCGAAAGAGGCAATGTCGTCAAGATAGCCGCCGTCGGTGGCTTCCTCGCGCATCTTGGTGCGCAGGAACGGATCCGAGTTGTACTCGGACCAGCGGCCCTCCGGCAGCGGGCCGGTCGTGACCTCGCCTGCGGCGAGCAGCTCCCAGTACTCGTCCACGTTATTCGCGCCCGGGAACCGCCCGGCCGTGCCGACGATGGCGATGTCGTGACCCTTCGCCTCCACGTCGCGGCCGGTGGCGACGACGTTCGACGCCGCCGGGGCGTCAGCGGTCAGCGCGTGGGCCAAGGCAGCGATCGTCGGGTACTGGTAGGCCACGGTGGGGTCAATGCGTCGGCCCAGTAGCTTCTCCAGTTCCCCGGAGAGAACCACTGCGTCGCGGGACGAGAGCCCGTAGGACTCAAACGGGGTGGTCGCGTCAACGCTTTCCACACCGGTCGTCTCCGCAACCCACTGTTGCAGCCACTGGATCAATGCATTCTCACTCATAGCACCTAACCCTATCGGTCATGCCTTTCTTTTCGTTATCAGCCTTGGTACTTCTTCGCGTTGACCTGGCGCGCAATCTTGCCCGAGGAGGAACGCGCGATCTCGCCCGGCGCGTAGAAACGGATGTCCGTCGGCGCCAGGCCGTGCTTCGCGGTCACGGCGGAGCGGATCGCGGCGATGGCGTCGGCGTCGCCGTCCGGGGTGGCGGTGTCCGCGCGCTCTACCAGCAGCACCAGCTTTTCGACGTCCTCCCCCGGCACCGCAAACGCCGCCACCGAATCCTTGCGCACATGTTCGCTGGCCTCCATGACGGTGGCCTCGATGTCCTGCGGGTAGTGGTTACGTCCTGCGACGACGATGAGGTCCTTGACGCGGCCGGTGATGTAGAGGTGGCCGTCGAGAAGCGTGCCGAGGTCCCCTGTTGCCAGCCAGCCGTCCTTCGGCAGGCCTTCCTGGCGGGTGGCGCCGATGGTGTTGCCGAAGGTGTCGGCGGTGTCGCGCTCGCGGTCCTGGTAGCCGAGGGCGATGTTCGGGCCGTGTGCCCACAGCTCGCCGATGGTGCCAGGCGCGACCTCGTCGTGGGTCTGCGGGTCGACAACGGCGAAGTGCATCCAGGACACCGGCTGGCCGTTCGAGGCCATCACAACGCCGCCATCTGTCTCTACCGCAAGCCCCTCGGTGAGCTTGTCGCGGTCGAGGGTGACGAACTTGGGGCGGTCCGGGGTCTGCGGGGTGGAAACGAGCAGGGTCGCCTCCGCGAGCCCGTAGGAGGGGCGCATCGCTTTGCGGTCCAGGTTGAAGCCCTCGTAGGCCGCAATGAAGCTGTCGACGCTCGGCTTCGTCACCGGCTCAGAACCGATGACGAGGGCGTCGAGGACGGACAGGTCCAGGTCCTGCGGCGCGTGCCCGACGGCACGAGCGCACAGCTCGAGCGCGAAGTTGGGCGCCGCGGTGAAGACGTGGATGTCCTCCGGGTCGCTCTCGCAGCGACCGAGGCGTTCCACCCAGCGCATCGGCTGCTGGATGAAGTCACGCGGGGTGAATAGCTCGAACTCGCTGCCAAGGATGATCAGCATCATCGAGATGATGATGCCCATATCGTGGTGCAATGGCAGCCAGCACGGCACGCGCATCGGCTGCTGCAGCTTCGCCGCCGTATAGATCTGGATGACGTTAGACACGATGGACTCGTTGGTAAGCATCACGCCGGCCGGGTTGCGGGTGGAGCCGGAGGTGTACTGCAGGAAGGACACATGGTCCGACGTATCGACGTCCCCCTCCACCTGTCCGGCCACCCAGCTGGCAGCGAGCGTGTCCGGCAGCGCGTCGACCGCGATGATGCGCGGGCGCTCCCTGCCCGGCAGCTCCGCGAAGAAGGTGCGCACTGCTGGCGCGCCCTGCTTGTTGGTGAGCACCACGTTGGCCTCGGCGTCGGCGAGGACCGCGCGCAGGTGACCTTCGTGGCCTGGCTCGGTCGGGTCGTAGAGCGGCACCGGGATTGGCCGGCGTACATGGCACCCATGAATCCGAAAATGTACTCGGGGCAGTTGCCCGCCAGGATGGCCACGCGGTCCCCCGGCTTTCCGATCTGCTGCAGGCGCGCCGCCACCGACTTGATCCGTGTGTTTACTTCCGCGCGCGTGAACGTGCGCAGCGCCCCGTCCGGGTCTGCGGAGTAGTCCCACGAGCGGATGTTGACGGTGCCTGTCGCACCGGCCTGTGCGGCTGCCCCGTAGAGCATCTTGGTCAGGGCCGGGATGGTGAAGTTCGGCGGGAGTTTGATCTGGCCGGTTTCGTCAATAAACCGCTGAATCAGTACTTGGAGATCCATGGACACTCCTTGTAGTCAGGTCCTAGAATTAGTTAGTTTCTAGAAAGAATCAATTACGGACATCGACCAATCTACAGCCCATTGCGGCGTAGTGGTACCCGGAATCACATCCGGGTTCGAGGCATACATCGCGTGATTGCCGTTGGCCAGCAACAACGCACTCGCGCGGTCCACCGCATTTCCGATATCCTGCGGCGCGTCACAGATGGAATCATTCGGCGCACAAATCTCATACGCGCGGTCAGCCACCTGGCCGAAGCCACCCTGCCGCGCACCAGTCATCGTTGCGCCTGGCGTCGCCGCGCTCACAACCATCTGCAGTGGGCGCAGCGCAATCTCAGCGCCAACACCACGCAGTTCAACACCAGGGTTCACGCCGACGCCGTTCTCACGACGCCCGTCCGCAATCATCAACGAGCCCAGCAGGCGCTCCGGCGGCAACGCGTGCGTACCCGCGCCAATCTGGCTCGTAATATCGCCCGCAATCACCGCGCCCTGGGAGAAACCAGCCACAATGAACTTCGTCTTCGAGCACTGCTCCGCCACAAACGCGATCTCGCCGTTCGCACGCGCCGTACCCTCAGCGCGAGACTCGTCGTAGCTCATCTCGTTGCGGCCCTGCGGCGTCTGAATGTTCCGGAACTGCGCCGTATACGGCACTGTGAACACGCGCACCTGGTCAATCGGGTAGCGCTCCTGCAGCGGCTTCGTAATCGACAGCATGAAGCTGTTCGGGTTCGCCTGCGGGGCGAAGGGGTCGTCGTCAATTGACGATTCCCACGTGCCCGGAATCGAAACAAACTCCACCGCCGGGCACCAATCCGGCTCCTGACGCGCCTCCGTCGAGGTGCCCGGCTCACCCGGCTCAACGACACTCGGCCCATCCTGGTTCTTGAGCCACTGGAATACCCCGAGCCCAATCGCCGCGAGCACCACAATAACTGCAGCTACAACGCCTGCTCTGCGCATACTACTTCCTTACTTGCACAGCTTGGACTGCGCGGTTTCACCAATCAGCGCCGCCACGGCATTCGCATCCAAATCGGTGCGGCGCTGCTCAACCAACTGCCCCGCAACCGCATCGCGCGTCACGGAGTCACCATTGCACACCGTCGCGCCCGTCGCCGTCAACTGATCCTCGACGCCCTTCACGTTCACACCGCTTTGCTGCAGCTGGTCAAGGAACGCCTGCTCCTTCGGGCTAAACGTCGGCGCCTGCTCCGGAATCGAGGTCACCTCGCGCGCCGGTTGATCCGCCGGGCCCTGGTTTTTCGACGCCGGCTTCGCTCCCTCCGACGGCGTCGCCTTCGAAGTGCCAGACGCCGACGACGTTGCCGTCGGCGGGGCCTGCGTCGCCGTCACGTCATCGCTCTCCACCGTCGTGCCACCGCAGGCCGCCAAGCCCAACGCGAGGCACAGGCTTGCGCTCGTCAGCAGTCGCTTCATCGCCGCTCCTTACTTCCGCTCGCGGACCACGCCGTTGACCTGCTCCAGCGTTCCGTGCTGGAAGTCAATCACCAGTCCACCGGCAGGGATTTCGCGCATGTCCGAGGTCGGCCAGCCCATCGCGCCCTGCTCGTAGCCGCGCTTGCCCCACTCCTCGAAGATGTCGCCATAGAGCACCACGTGTGCGCCGGTCTCTGGCGACCAGTAGATGTTGCCCTTCTCGAACTGCTGGAAGAACCCTCCGCGGATCGCGATCTCGTTGCTCTTCGGGTAGCCCAGCGCGCTCGTCGCCGTGCCCAGCTCGCCGTACTTCTCGGCGATCGCGCCGTGGACAATGTTGTGGCTCTTATCCGGGTTGCGGGTCAGGAACCCGCCCTGGAACTTCTGCACGTAGCCCTTGCCCACCTGGTTCGCCTCAGCAACCGGGTACTTCAGGTCGCCCGTCTCGTAGCCGTTCTCGCCCCAGGCCTTGAACATGTCGCCAGGGATAGCGTAGGCGCCAGTCTGCGGCGTCCAGTAAATCGAACCGTTCTCGAAGTGCACGAAGCGGCCAACGCCGTCTGGCGTCTTGGTCTCACCGGTGGTCGGGAAGCCGAGCCAGCTCGACGCGCCACCCAGGCCGCTGTACTTCGCCAGGATCGCGCCGAACAGCGGGTACGCACCCGTCTTCGGGGACCAGAACGCGGTACCACCACGGAAGTCCTCGGCCTTGCCCTTGCCGTCAGCGACGTCGTACTCGTTATTCACGCAGCTACCGATCACACCAGACTTCGTCGCCTCAGCAATCGCGCCCACCGGGCTACAGTCCGAACCGCGGTCAGCCTCCGCCAACGCCAACGCATTCGCGATGTACGGCCAGGCCTGCGTCATCTCAAACTGCCAGTACTCCCACGAGTGCACGCCCGACGGACGGAACTTCACAACCGGCTTCACCGGCGTCCGCGACGCGTAATCGACGAAGGTCTGCGTCGACAAGCGAGAAATCACCTCAAGCCCGACACCAGCCGGGTTCGCAGCGCCCTTCGCCACCGACTCCGGGTTACCAAAGTCATCGCGGCCCGAGCCCGAGGACACGTACACCGTCATGTCCTTCAACGCCTCAATGCCAAGCTTCGGGTCGTGGTCAATCCAGTCCTGCGACCCAGCCGGGCCCCACATCGCCTCCGAGTCGTAGCCGCCCGCATCCATCTGCGCGGCCTTAATCGCCGTCGGCATACCCGTGGTTGTGGTGTCCAAGTAACCAGAGAAGGAACCCACGAACTTGAACAGGTGCGGGTTACGCTCCGCCAGGTTAATCGCGGCAGTACCACCCATCGAGATACCCACCACGGCACGGCTATCATTCGAGCGGAACTCGTTATTGAGCACCGGGACGAGCTCCTTCGTCAAGAAGGTCTCCCACTTGTAATTCTTCCCGTTGTTCGGGCGCTGCCAATCCGAATAGAACGAAGACTCACCACCAACCGGCAGGATCACGTTCACGTTCTTGTCAGCGTAGAACTGCTCAATATTCGTCTCGATGGTCCAGCCATTCTCATCATCACGAGCACGCAGACCATCCAGCGCCCACACCTCAGGGAACTTCGCCTGCGGATTCGAGTGCCAGTCACGCGCCAGCAGGATCTGCACCTGCATCAGCTGCTCCGGCATCGCCGCCGAACGAATAAACACAGCCACGCGGCGGTTCGTCAACCACTCAATGCGGTCCACGCTCACACCTTCAGGCAGGCCCGGGATCTGCGGGTTCTTATCAACCTCAATCGGCGTCCGCTTCGGCGGGTCCGACGGCCGAATATTATCCGACAGCCCACCACGGTTACTCGACAGCGGCAACGACGACTGCGCCGCAGCCGACGTTGACAACACCGGAACTAACGACGCCACCATCGGCACCGCCGCCGCAACAATCGCAGCCTTCTTCATCCGATTCATAGGGGAACGGGTCTCACGCATGAATTTCCTGCCTCAACTCTTCTTCTGGGCTTTTGCCATTTTTTGGGTGTGCACAACCAGCGCCGCGTGCTCTACAGCCAACTCCGAGGGTTCCCCTCCCCCGGAATCAACCAGCGACGGCGCTAACAAATCACTCTAAAGGTTAAGTATGCCTTGAGAGTTTAGCCACCAGACACGCCGTTGCGCCACCAAGATATTTGTTTGTGGGTGGATATCGGTGCCAAAAGACGCAATCGTTTTCGACTAGCCCTTTTTTGACCTGCAAATACGAAAAGTACCAGTTTGCGAATTGCGTCCTGTGGCACTCGCGCCCTCAGCACAGACAAAAAGAACCCCGCCAGGCGAGGCTGACGGGGGCAAGAGCCAAAAACTACCAGGCGTTCATCACGTTGAGGATGCGAGGCTTCGTGTACTCGAGCTGCTGGCCGAACTGCTCCCAGTTGTGCAGGCCAACAGGTGTGAACACGGCGGTGTGCTTGACGCCGGTGGCCGTGGCCTTGGCGCTCCACAGGCGTGTGGTGAAGTTCGCGACCATCTCCAGCGCGATGCCGGCGGCCTTGTGCTGTGGCAGGTAGCGGTCGTCGCGTGCGGATGGAGTGCCGCTTCCGGCGGAGACGTAGACGTCGCGGCCCCGCAGGTTACCCATGTTCAGGAATGGGTCGTTCTCGTAGCGGCGGGGATCAAAGATGGAGCCCCACATGGCGTTGAGGTTGTAGAGGCCGCCGTCGAGAAGTGCGAGGCGCAGCGCGGTTTGGGCGCCGGGGATGGTGGTGGTGAGGTAGCCCGAGTAGGACAGCACCTGGCGGAACTGCTGCGGGTGCAGCGCGGCGAGGTTGATCGCGGCGGTGCCACCCATGGACAGGCCGAGGATGGAGTTGTTCGTCGGGGATACGCCGAAGTGGCGCTGCAGGTATGCGGGCAGCTCCTTGGACAGGAAGGTGTCCCACTTGTAGGTGACGGGGCTGTTGAAGTTGTAGGTGGCTGGCGCGTTCCAGTCGGTGTAGAAGGAAGACTGGCCGCCGACCGGCATCACGAGGGTGATGTTGTGGTTGACGAAGGTGCGTGCTGCGTTGACGTCTTGGACCCAGGCGTTGGTGCGTTCGGTGGCGCGGAGGCCGTCGAGCATGTAGAGGCCGGCGTTGCCGCCGCGCTGAGCGGGCTGGATCTGGACGGTGATGTGGCGGCCCATTGCTGGCGACCAGACGGTGCAGCGTTGTACCCAGTAGCCGACGCGGTCCCATTCGCAGGTGCCGGTGGAGTCGGGGCGCAGCCAGTCACGGTTAGCGGCTTGTGCTTGGGGGGCGGCGACGATCATCGACAGCGCGGTCAGGAGCGCTACCACTAGGCCCATGAGTCCGTGGCGGTTCTTCATACAGCGTTTCCCTTTCTCAGCAGTTTGCTACCAAACTACACGGGTACCGCTATGGATACCCAAATCCTCGCCTTTGCTGAGCCGTGCCTGTTCGTCGTCTGTGAGGTAGCTGAGGTAGGTGGAGGGGTCGTCGGAAAGCTGGAGGGTTCGGCCGTTACCCAGCGAGTATTTGATGTTCTTCCAGAAGCGTTCGCGGCTCATTGGCTCGCGGGACGTGGCGAGCAGCTCGGCTATTTCGGGGCTACGGAGTGCGGCGCGGGCTTGGCGCGCTTCCTCCTGGTCGATCCACTCGGGAACCTTTGAGAGGTCGACGGCCGTGTCCGCAACTTGCCATTCGGCGGCAAGCTGCTTGTCGTGCCCGACGCGCCCTTCGGGGTCGCGCGGCATACGGGCCGCGAGCGGCGTCGCAAGGCCGACGGTGTCGAGGACCCGGACGTCGAGAGGCGCGTTCATGCTGGTCATGCCGAGGTTGATCAGGTAGAGCGACATCGGGTACGCCTGCAGGTCACTGTCGGCGTCGGAGACGCGGGGGCGCGGGTACCAGGAGTAGAGCTCCGGGTCGCGGCTGATAAGCCCCGGTGCGATTTGGGCAGCACCAGCGTCGCGTGCCTCAATGACGACGTCCGCGTAGTTCGTCATGAGCTTCGAGCCCAGGAAGTCTTCGGCGTAGCGCGGCGGGTGCTGCGGGTCGCGGTTGACGGCCATGGTCCAGAATTCGCGCTCATCGACGATGCCCAATTCTTTGGCTGATCGTTCGTGAATATCATCGTCGAGCGGGTGGGCACGCACCACAATTATCGACGCCCACACCACCAACACCAGCGCAACCACCACGTTGAGGCGCGTCAGCGGGGCGGCCATCACCGGCAGCAGCAGCGCGAACAGCGGCAGCAGCCACATGCGCCCGTGCATGAAGTCGCCGCCGACGCGCAGCACGTACAGGATGTGGATCAGCGCGCACCCCACGACGAGCGCCACGATGGCGGCGCGACGTCCGGTGACGAGGAAGCGTCGTAAAGAAATAAGGAGTACCGCGATGACCAGCAGGAGCGGCAGGTAGAGCGCGTAGGGCCCGATGAAGTCCCAGGCGTACTTTGCGCCTTCGGCCCACTCGCTGCCGGAGGCGGACTTGGCCACTGCGGTGTGCGGGGTGAGCAGGCCGTAGTAGCCCATGCGGAAGATCTGGTACGCGGCGGGCACGGGCAGCGCGGCCGCCAGGATGCCGAGCGTCTTGCGCGGCGAGTACACCAGCAGGACCAGGCCGGTCAGCCCGCCGTAGAGTGCCAGCTCTGGGCGGACCAGCCAGGACAGTCCGCACCAGAAGGCCAGCCAGTAGCCGACCACGGGGGCGGCGCGGCGCGCGGTGCCGCCCGCCCACTGGACGAGCAGCGCCCACCACGCCGCCAGCCACAGCAGGGACAGGCCCCACTCAAGGCCGGAGGTGGCGAAGTCGCGCGCGGGCGGCAGGGCGAAGTACACCAGGATGCCCAGCGGCACCACCGGCGCGGCGCGCCAGAACCTGCCCGCAGCGTAGGTGGCCAGCACCGCCGCGACGACCGTGCACAGCAGCGCGAGCCACATCGCGATGGTTTCCAGGCGGGCGTCGCTGACCATCGCGAACGCGGTGATCAAGTACTGCCACAGCGTGGAGGTGTTCGCCTCCACGCGCTCACCGGCATTGAAGACTGGGCCATTGCCGGCCAGCAGGTTGCGCACGGTGCGCAGGACGATGAGGCCGTCGTCAGACATCCAGCGCCTGGTCCACCCACCCCAAAATGCGAACACGCCCGCAATGGCGCACGACAGCAGCAGCGTCACCCGGGCGTTGATCTTCATTGCGCCAATGTTACTAAGCCAGCGCTGGCACCACGTAAACTGCCAGCACAATGCACAGGATCCAGGCCGCGGCCAGCATCTGCAGCACGCGGTCTTCCAGGGCAATCTCGTCAGGCGCGCCGCCGTGACCACCGTCAACCTTCGCGGCGTAGCGCAGGATCGCGATCACAAACGGCACCATCGAAATCTGGTACCAGACCGCGGCCGCGCCCTCGACCGAGTTGGAGAGCTGGAAGCCCCACAGGGCGTAGCTCATCACGACGGCGGTCGCGGACAGGGTCCACACGAAGCGCAGGTAGGTGGCCGTGTAGCCCTCCAGGGCCTTGCGGATCTTCGCGCCAGTCTCCTGCGCCAGCAGCAGCTCCGCGTAGCGCTTGCCCGACGCCATGAACAGCGAGCCGAACGCCGCGACCAGCAGGAACCACTGCGACAGGTCAATGTTCGCCGCCACGCCACCGGCCATGGTGCGCAGCATGAACCCGGAGGACACCAGCGCGATATCAATGACCGGGATGTGCTTCCAGCCGAAGCAGTAGCCGAGCTGCAGCGCAATATAGATGCCAATCACGAGGGCGAGGGCGAAGCCGTCCGTCGCTAAGAAAGAGAGGCCAAGCGCTGCGACGATGAGCACCACCGCCATCGCGTAGGCCAGGTTGATCGGCAGCATGCCCGAGGCGATCGGGCGGAAGCGCTTCGTCGGGTGCTCGCGGTCACTGTCCACGTCGCGGGCATCGTTGACCAGGTAGATCGAGGAGGCGCCGAAGCAGAACACCACGAACGCCAACAGCACGTCCAGCGCGGTGCGGGACGTCCAGGCCTCCGTCCCGGCGGCCAGCGGAGCCGCCAGCACCAGGACGTTCTTCACCCACTGCTTCGGGCGAAGGCCCTTCACCATGGCGTCGGGAAGGTTCTTCGGCGGGACGCGTACCTGCTGGTAGTCCACGCCCTCGGTGTGGGGCTCCGGCTTCAAAAAGGGTTCGTGCGGTTGCGTGTTGCTCACTTCAGCTGCCTTTCCACCTTGATCGTCGCTTTGGCGCACCCGGCGCCGAGCAAAGCACCGACAATAGTATCCGTCGGGTAGTGGACGCCAAGGAGGTTGCGGGAGAACATCATCACGGGCACGAGCAGCAGCGGCCACTTCTTGCCCGTGATGTCCATCAGGTGCACCGCGGCCGCGCCCGTGTTCGTCGCATGCGAGCTCGGGAACGAGAGCTTGGAGGGGGTGGCCACGCCAATGTTCACGCGGGGGTCGTGCGGCCTTGGGCGCCGCACAATCCGCTTGATGACGACGCTCGCCGCGTGCGCCACGAAAGTGCCCACGCCCAGCGCCAGCCACTTCGAGCGCCTCTTCTTATCGACGCCCGCCCCGAGCCCCGCGACGGCCAACCAGCCAAGGTCGTGCTCGCCGAAGTGGCTCAGGCCCCTGGCCGCCTTGACGGCTGCCGGGGTGTACGCCGCGTTCTGGATCGCGACGAGGATATCAGCCTCACGCTTGCTCATCGAACACCTTCCCCCAGTTCTCAGCGCTGGTCAGCGCCGGTTTCGCGGCTTCGTACTGCTGGCGTAGCTCCTGCCAGCGCTCCTTGATTTCTTCCTGTAGCGCCTTGGTTTCGCGCAGCAGGTCGTCCGCAAGCGCCTTGTTGCGCTTGCGGAACGCCACACCCGTGCCACCTGCCGTGGCCACCGTCGCCGAGTCGAGGCGGGCCAGCGTGAACCAGCGGGCCTCCTCCGCGGTGAGGTTCAGCTGCGGCGCCTCCCAGTGCTCCTGGTTCTCCTGGGTGAACTGGTGGCGCAGCGCCTTGACCGCCCACGGGATCTTCTTCAGCTTGGCCAGGCGCCCGCCGATGTTCTTGGTGGGTACGCCCGGCGCGCCCGTCGGCGCTGGCAGCTCCGTTGCGGAGGAGACGACCTTGGCGTCGTCGTAGTTGGCGCGGATCTTCTGGATGCGCGGCAGTGAGGTCTCAAGGATGTCGAAGAGCTGGTCCGGGCCGGCGAGGAAGTCCTTCATGGCTTCCAGCTGGATGGCCATGGTGGAGTATTCCATACACATGATGTGCTTGTAGGTGGACTTCAGCATGTTCTTCAGCATCGCGTCCGGGGAATCCGGGCCGTACAGGGAGGCGACGATGAGGCGGTTACGCATGTGGAAGTAGGCCTGCCAGTCGATGGCGTCGTCCTTATCGGCCCAGGCCATGTGCCAGATGGCGACGCCCGGCCAGGTGACCGTCGGGAAGCCGGCTTGCTTGGCGCGCAGGGCGTACTCGTTGTCGTCCCACTTGATGAACAGTGGCATCGGAAGGCCGAGCTTCTCCGCGACGACGCGTGGGAAGAGGTTCATCCACCAGCCGTTGTAGTCCACATCGACGCGGCGGTGCAGGGCACGCGACGTCGTCTTGCGAGGGTCCAGCTCTTCTTCCTCAGTGCCGAGGTAGCCCAGCGGGTACTTGGCAAAGTCGTGGTCGTACACCGCGTGCTCCGCGGCGCGGAACATGAACACATCCTTATCGACGGCCTCTCCCGTCGTCCGCAGCTGCAACCGGTCCTGCAGGTTCAGCATCTGGCCGCCGACCAGGATCGGGGCCTTCGCGTAGCGGGCGGCCTGCACCGCGCGCAGGATCGAATCCGGCTCGATCGCGATGTCGTCGTCCATGTAGAGGATGTATGGGGCGTCCGTGGTGCGCAGCGCCTCGTACATGATGCGGCCGTAGCCGCCCGAGCCGCCCAGGTTGCCCTGGCGGAAGATCTGCAGCTTACCCTGCAGGTTCTTCTCCGCTTCCTTGAAGTCCGGCAGGTCCGACGGGTGCTGGTCGCCCTGGTCGGGCATCAGCACATCGGAGATGGATTCGAGCACGAACGGGTCCTCTGCCAGCGCGTGCAGGGCGTTGACGGCGTCGCGAGGCCTATTGAACGTCGGGATGCCCACCGCGACCTGCTTCGGCTCCGGGCCGGTTTTGCTGCCGTCCGGCATCGTCTGTGCTTCCGGCTCCTTGTCGGAGAACCAACCCGCGTTGCGGATCGTCGTGTCCGTTTCCGCCGTGACGTCGAACCACAGCCAGCCGCCGTCCTCGAAGTTGCGCAGCGGCAGCACTACCTCCAGCACGCCGTCGCTGGCCTCAGCGTTTTGCACAGCGATGCGCTTACCGTCGTGCTTCGAGCGGTAAATGGAGACAGTCGCCTGCCCCTCAACCTCCATCGCCAGCACAACGTTTTCCAGCTGCGACCAGCGCCGCCAATAGGATGCCGGGAACGCGTTGAAGTATGTCTCGAAGGAAACTTCCTCCCCGGCGGGGATGGATACGCTCGTCCGGTCCGCCCACGTCAAGCGCTGCTTGTTCTGCTCTGCCTCGATGAGGTACAGCATGCGGACGTCGTGCGGTTCGCCCTTCTTCGGCATCAGCACTCGCTGAAGGACTTCTACTGCAGTCGTGGTTTCCACAGGTCTCACTTTCGGTGCCTAGTTAGAGTTTCGCCCTAAGCGTAGTGCGTTCGCGGGCGCCGGTGCATGTTCGGCGCTCTCATATGTGGGTGCACATGAAAAATCTGGCGGGCACCAACCCCCTCGTCGGTGCCCGCCAGTTCGCGTTCGCTCTGTGTTAGTTGTTAGTTCGATGCGCGGTCGATCGCCTCAAGGATCGTGCGCGTATCGTACGTGAGCAAGTATTTGAGGAACTTCATGACACTCTCCCTTCGGTTTTCATTTACTTTGTTGCCCGTTTGTTAACTTGCTGTTTACTTTAAAGAATTAGTGGGTGAAAGTCAAGCATTTATTTCCACCCACTATCTCGCTTTTATGTTTGGGCAGTTCAGGGTGACTTTTCGACGCCCCCACTGTTACCCCTGTGACTGGTGTGAAACTGTGCTAGGTTGCAACCATGAACCGCAAAGCTCTCGGAGCCCTCGCCGCCTACTGCTGCGTCGTCATTGCGTTAACAATGTGTAAAGCGTTCTTCCGCATCGGCTACCTCTGGGATCCAGCCAACCAACGCCGCCGCGGACTCTCGCTACAGCCCCTCGCCGAGCTTCACGACGCCCAATCCTGGTTCGCGCCCCTCTTCGGCTACGGCGGCAACATCGCCTTCTTCATCCCCATCGGCGTGCTCGCATACGTTGCCTTCCGCGACGCCCGCTGGGCCGTGCTGTTCGGGTTCGGGCTGAGCCTGGCCGTCGAAACGGGACAATACATCTTCTCGCTCGGCTATTCAGATATCGACGACCTCCTCATGAACACCGTGGGCACCCTGGTGGGCGTCGGCATCGCCCGCGCATGCGGCCCGCGGCTGCACACCTTCTGGATCGTGCTCGGCTACGTCGTACCACTCTGCTTCCTCGGCCTCGTACTCGCCGGCGAGCGCCTCGGCGACCCCTCCAAGGTCACCGAAGTCTACTGACATGCACTAGCCTTGCAACCTATGGATTTCTTGATTGGCGGGGCAGGAATTTTGCTCTCAGCGTTTGCTGTCATGTTCATCTCAGGCTCGACAGGCGCTATCATCGCGGCCGCCAGCGCGATCGTGGGAGTGGTGTTCCTTATTAAAGGTGCGCAGCGCTAGCGCCTCCGCACCAGCTGGACCGCGCTCAGCAACACCACCAGGCCGATGGGAATGAGGAGCATAAAGAGGTTGATGATCGGCAGGGACATCTCCGCCCGATACTCTTCCCACCGCGCCACCGCCATCGACCCCCACCCGACCACCAGGCACACCGCGGCTACCCACGCCGTCACAACTGCCCTTCTGTAGCCGCGCCCCCACGCAGCTTGCGTGAACCAGACCGCGCCGCCCAGCGCAAGCAGCGCCGTCGATGCCTCCACGATGCCGCACACCATGGTCATAGTCATGAATTCCACGGAGCTACCGAGCAGGATCTGCGTACCGATCGCCAGCGCGAGGCACACAACCATCGCCGTCGCGTATGTCCGGAGAATGCTTCGAGGTTCCATGCGCACATGGTACAGAGGTTTCCCTCCTATCCTTTTGAAAAAGTTCCCAGTTCATCCGCAATTCGGGGAACGATCCCTCCCATCAGCCTAGATTTCGCTGCGTTTCCCCAGGTCGCCGCACCAGAAATCCAAAATCGTTCCCGGACTTGGGAACTTTTTCAGTGGCCGCCATACGCGAACAGCACGTCAATCCCTCCGCTACGGACCCAACGCCCCAATCGGCGCAACAATCACACCGTCCGCACGCCTGTGGACCGGACCCCCTGAGGTCACGATGAGCAAAACTGTTTCCTGTTCAAGCTGATCCGCAAACCGTTTAAGCGTATCTGCGGCGTGGTCAAGAATCTCTGGCGTATAGCCAAGCTTCACTTCGACGAGTAGATCAACATCGTCAAAGCTGACTACAGCATCCACTTCGAGCTTTGTATTCAGCCTTGCGTGGTACACCGTCTTGCCAGTCAACGCGCGTAGTTCATGCACAACGAGTGACTCAAACAGTTGCCCAAAATAGCGGGGATCCTGCATCAGGTGATGTGGGCCTCGCTCAAGCACAGCCATGGCGAACGAAGGATCGGTGAGGTGACGCTTGGGAGACTTTCGCAACGTTGCTTTTGACCTCAGGTGAGTCGACCAGGCTGGCTGATCCACGGAGACGAAAATCTGAGAAAGTGCGTCAAGGTAGTCACGCGCTGTATCGCGACTCACTTCGGCGTCGGTTGCAATCGTCTGTAGGTCAAGCTCTGTCGCGACGGCACTTGCAATAGAGCGCAAAACTCTACGAACCCGTTCCGAGTCGCGAGTCACGTCCCCAACCGTGTGAATGTCTACGCCCGCAACTGTTTGCATGCAGTCGCGGACGTTTTGAATGGCATCTTCCAAAGAAAGATCCACGTTGTAGGGCAGGCCACCACGACACATCCGATTCGCTAAATCCGCAAATGCGAGTGGCGGAGTTGCAAAAGCAGGAGACTTACCAGCAACGACATCCCGCAAAGATACCGAGCCATCCGATTCGCCGGATTCAAATAGCGTCATGGTCGACATCGTCAATCGCGCAAATCTACCTGCCCCGGAGTGGCGAGTCGCGTTCACCCCAGGCGCTGTCGAGCCTGTGAAAATGAACTGCCCTTTCGCTTTGCGCCGATCAATTTCGTGTCGTGCAAAATCCCACAGGCGAGGATGCAGTTGCCACTCGTCGACAAGGCGAGGTGCCTCCCCATCGAGCAGCCATCGCGGATCGGTAGCCATCGCCAGTGGGACGCTGGGATCGGTTTCAACATTCAAAATGCTTCCCGCTTGTCGGCTTGCCGTCTCTGTTTTCCCGCAGCCTTTTGGCCCCTGGATGAGCACCCCACCTTGCCGCTGAAGCGCTGCCTCTAATTGAGCGTCCGCAATGCGGGCAATATACGAATCCACCATGAGGATAAATCATAGCCATGAACTGCCTATTCCGCACTTTGAAATGGTTTCACTCGTCATTTTGAAATACTTTTACTCGGCAGTTTGGAATGGTTTTACTCGCCACTTTGAAATCCACTCCTACCAAAACCGAAAATCTGCTACAGCCTTGCCCCTGGCCTGGAATACGAGACACGTTGTGCGGTCCCGCTGCCGGGATAGCCGCGCGTAAATCCGCTAACGCCACCGAAGCCATTCCTATCCGCTCGACTGAGAGAGGCTTCATGGCTACGTCTCCATCCTCGGCAGCTCAGGCTGCAGAAAATCGGCCGCTGTCCATTATGTTTGCGGCGGCGCTTGCTGCGTTTATCGCTACGTTTAATGAAACGTTCCTCAACGTCGGCTTCACCAACATCATGGCCGACTTCAACATTGGCGTCTCGACTGTCCAGTGGCTCGCCACGGCATACATGCTGGGCGCGGCCGTCATGACGCCCACCACGGGCTTCGTCTCCGACGGCGACGTGCTCGACGTCATCGGCGACTCCGTCCCGGCGCTCACCACACCGTATGCGCTGCTCGCGCACAACGACTCGACGGAGTTCGGTACCGACGTCGCCGTAGTCCTCGACCGGCCAATCGTCTCCATCGCGACCAAGTCCGTCATCACGGTCAACGTCAACAACGACCTCGGGCACATCTCCTCCGTCCTCGCCGATAAACACCTAAAGAAGGCGCTGGTTGTGGCGGATGACGACACCGTCGTGGGCATCATCAACCGCTCCGACATCAACCGCTACCTCGTATCGACGTTCGTCGACCCGGTCCCGAGCGCCTAGACAAGGATTGCCCATTAGGCAAGGCATACCTTAGAGTGGTCACGTTAGGTCAGGGAGACCTAACGCGAAATTCTTTAACCACCTACGAAAGGTGCAACCTTGACACTCTTTACCCCTCGCGCCCTGAAGGGGATCGCAGCCACGTTCACTGCGGCGCTCATGCTTGCCAGCTGCTCCACCGGATCAAGCGATTCGACAACCGCTCCCGAAACCTCCAATGCCAACGGGTCAGAGGAGCGCATTGTGACAATGGGTCTCGGCGACGTCGATACGGTCCTTGCGCTCGGTGAACAACCGGTCGGTTACGCCACCTGGCAACAGGAAGGTTCGGGAGACCCTTCCGGACTTGGACCATGGGCCAAGGACAAACTCACAGTCGACCCAAACCCGATCCGGGATACGACCACCGAGTTCAGCACCGACACTGCCGAAAGAGTTGCCTCGCTCAACCCGACAAAGATCATTGCGGTGAACAGTGGTCTCGAAGCTGACAAGAAGGCGCTGCTCGAGCAAATTGCGCCAACTACCTTCCACTCGGATGCATACGAAGATTGGCAAGTGCCGTGGGATGAGCAGATTAAGGAAATCTCCAAGGCGTTGAATAAGGAAGCCGAAGGCGAAAAACTCATCGCCGATTCCGAGCAGGCTTTCCAAGATTTCCGCGAAGCTCACCCTGAGTTGCAAGGCAAAACAGCGGTAATCGGCATGCCTTACGACGGAAAGTTTGGCGTATACACCTCGGGCGACGGCCGCGGCTCCTTCATTGAAAAGCTTGGTTTCAAGATCCCAGAGAAGTTCAACGGCGATGGCTCCAGCTTCTTCCTCGACTGGTCGCCTGAAAACTACGTCGACTTCAACGACGTGGACTACCTCTTCGTGCTGGACTACTACGGCGCAATCGATGCGCTGAAGAACGACGAGAATTTCATGGACCTTGATGTCAACAAGCGTGGCGGGGTCTACTGGCTAGACACCGATACCGCCAATGCAATGAGCATGCCGAACCCCCTCACCATCCCGTACGCAATCGAGCAAATCAAAAAGTCGCTCTAGAAGTGGTGCTTACCGGGGGACAACCAGTGGGCCCCCATTTACCGGGTCGGTTGCCACGACAGCAGGCAGATCAAAAACGCTGTTCAGCAAAGTCTCCGTGACCACCTCGGCAGGCGCACCGACCGCACGAACCTCGCCACGCTGCATCACGATAAGTTGATCCGAGTAGCGTGCTGCGAGGTTCAAATCATGCAACACCATGAGCACGGTTCGCCCCTCTTGATCAGCGAGTCGACGTACGAGCGACAAGACCTCGACGGAGTGAGACAGGTCGAGGTATGTCGTCGGCTCGTCCAAAAACACGAGCGGAGTGTCCTGCGCCAAGACCATCGCGATCCAGGCACGCTGGCGCTGTCCGCCAGAAAGCCGTTCGAGTGGACGATCTGCAAACTCTGCAATATTGGTCAGTTCCATCACCGCATCAACCGCACGCGCATCCTCAGCAGAAGCCTGTCGTAGCCAAGACTGATGCGGGTGGCGTCCGCGGCTGACCAAGTCACGAACCGTCAGTCCCTCGGGGGCGACAGGCGTCTGTGGCAATACTGCTAGCTGACGCGCAATCTCTCGGCGCTTCATTTTCGACGTGTCTACGCCGTTCAGCATTACCGTGCCGCCATCGCGCGCAATAAGCCCTGCTGTAGCTCGCAACAGCGTTGACTTGCCGCAACCGTTGGGGCCGATGATTGTGGTGACACCGCCTTGGGGCACGTCGAGATCAATGCCGTCAACGATGACGGAAGCCCCATAACTCACCTTGAGATTTCGAACCTGAAGCATCATACGGACACCTTTCGTGTTGCGCGTAGCAGTGTGTAGAGCAGTGCTGCGCCACCAATCGCAGTTGTAGCTATGCCCACCGGCAAGTTCCCCGGCACCAGGGTGCGCACTGCTAAGTCTGCGCCAGACACAATCGCCGCGCCAGCGAGCATCGCTGTTCCTAAAGGTGGCGTTGCTGCTTGTGTGATCTTGCGTCCAATCTGTGGCGCAACAAACGCCACAAAAGCTATCGGACCAGACGCCGCGACGGCCACCGATGCCAGCACTACAGCCATGAGCATGAGGATGAGTTGCATATGCCGGGGCTCCACCCCGAGGCCAGCAGCCGTATCCTCCCCGAGCGAGAGCGCCTGCAGATTGAAGGCTGCCCACCGCAAGAACGGAACGACGACTGCCAGCGCAATAAGTACGGCGAGTGCATCGCGCCAGCTAGCAGAACCCACCGAGCCGGTCACCCACGCCTGCGCCTTGCCCACGTCACGATAGTCGGCGCGAACGAGCAGGAACGAGGTATATGCCATCGCCAGTGCATTGATAATGATCCCGGCGAAGACAAGCTGGAAAGACCCGAGACCCGCGCCACGGCTCAGCCACCAGATTGCCGCAGACACTGCTAATCCACCGAGGAACGCACTGAGCGGGACCCCCAGAAGATGCAGCAGCATTCCGGAGCTTCCACCAGCAAGTAACGCAGTCAATGCGAAAGCGGAGGCACCCGAAGTGACGCCCAAGATGTCTGGGCTCGCCAATGGATTCCTCGTGATGGTCTGGAAGATCGCCCCCGCAAAACCAAGCGCAGCTCCTACTCCCAAAGCAGTTACCACCCGCGGCAGACGCCACTGAACAATCACCGTACGAGCCAATTCTGTGGATTGGCCCATGAGCGCAGAAGCGACATCCCGCACCGTAAGCCCGAAGTCCCCGACTATAACGCCGCCAAGGGCCGCGGCGAGAGCCAACACCGCAAGGACACCATTCGTCACGAAAACCCGCATCACAGCTTCGCCCCTTTGCGCAAGAGGTACAGGGCAAATGGGGCACCAACGAAGGCGAGCGTGATGCCCACCTGCAATTCGCCGGGCCTGGCGATGACGCGGCCGATAACGTCGGCAAGCAAAAGCAACGTGGCCCCAGCCAACGCGGAACACGGTAGTACCCAGCGGTAATCGGGCCCCGTGAAGGCGCGCACAAGGTGTGGAACAACCAGACCGACGAACCCGATTGGGCCCGCCCCAGCCACCGCGGCACCCGTGAGCAATGCAACCAGGACGATGCCCACGGCCCGCGAGAGGGGGACGCTCACGCCAAGTGCGCTTGCCACATCGTCTCCCAAGTTCAGGAGGTTCACCCTGTTTGCCATGGCGAAGGCCCCCACTAGTCCGAGGAGAATCACCGGGGCAAGCACCGCGACCACCTGCATGTCACGCCCAGCGATAGCGCCCGCCGTCCAAAACCGCATCTCGTTGAGGCTTTGTGTATTCGTCAGCACGATGCCGCTGGTGAGCGCACTACAAACCGCGCCCAGCGCAGAACCACCGAGCACAACCATGATCGGGCTCGATCCCAG
This sequence comes from Corynebacterium sp. UMB2355A, assembly GCF_033877495.1. NCBI lineage: Bacteria > Bacillati > Actinomycetota > Actinomycetes > Mycobacteriales > Corynebacteriaceae > Corynebacterium > Corynebacterium sp. UMB2355A. The sequence goes on from NZ_CP138855.1 coordinate 1,082,614, forward strand.
GCTCCTCATACTGAGTGTGAACACGAGCGCCACCGCAAGTATTGCGCCGAGGAATCCCACCCCAACAGTGCCCAACACCGTCATTGAGCCATGAAAGGAAATGGCTGCAGCCACCGCAAGCGCCGCACCAGGGCCTACACCCAGCAAGTTTGTGTCTGCGAGCGGGTTTCGGGTGTGTCCCTGCAGCAATGCCCCCGCTGTGCCCAAGGCTGCCCCCACCAACAGGCCGAGCAGGGTGCGCGGAACCCGAAGCTGTGCAATGATCTTCGCCTCGTCGCTGGAGGCCTCAAGCCTTTCGGCTCCTCCCGAGAATGCCAACACAATTCCGTCGCGAACCGCGCCCAACGTTGCCCCGAAACCCATTTCACGCGCCCCGAACAGAAGAGACACTAATGCCGCGCACACGGTGGAAGCCGCAAGGAAAGCGACAAGCCCTACACGTTTATCCACTTTGTAACCCCGTTATCGCCAATACCCCATAAACGACACGTGGTGGCGAGGCACACCCGCCTCTTTCACCAGGAGCCGCCGCATCGCCGTCACAGCCGTGTTCTTCCCTGCGATCCAGTAATAGGTGTGCCCTGCAGTATCCGACGTGGGACCTATCAATTCTCCACTGCTGGAATACGTGGGTGTCTCCCAGACTTCATCGAGCTGGGCTTCATCCACAAGACCAGGTTCTCCATTTTCCAACGAAGCGGAGGCACAACGGGATCCAACTTCCTGTTTCAGCTGCGCAAGAAGCAAGCCTCCATAGTCGAAGTCCCCCTCTGCACGAAAATGCCACCGGACATCAACCTGTGAAGGGGAGTCGATGGGCAGGTGATTGCCAGCGGGCACCTCGATATCAACCGAACCAGCGAGCCCCTCGGGCCAATCCTCCAGGATACGAGCCATTGCAGGCAACGCGGTTTCATCGCCGTAAAGACGGGCAATCCCAGCAGATCCGGGGTTAAATTCAATACCAACACCGGAATCATCGTCGCGGGTTGGTCCAATAATCAGCAGCTGCTGTCCAGGGTGTGCGTCTTGTGCCCACGCCGAGGCGGGACCGGGACTATCGCTGTGCAAAACAAAATCCACATCCACTTCGTCAGGGCTGTCAGCACTTCGCCGGAACTCCCGAATGGAATAGGTACGCAGGTGTCCGCGCGTGTGCTCCGGCATCGCACGCCATGTGTCCCACCACCCCTCTTCGGGAAGCTCGAACATACCGCTGGCAGGCGGGATCAGCAGCTTGATACGCAAATCTCTGATCGGAACGGCGGGCCCCATGGCGTCGATCCCGGTGAACGTCACCCGCTGGAAACTCGGCGCAATACGTTCACTCCGGACGACGGTTGCAAGAAAAGACCTAAAACTCACCCCGTAAATTATATAGGCTTGCCTAACCTATAGAAAGTGTGAAGCGCGCAGTCCCCTAGCGCCCGCGTAGCTGGAGTCGGCTAGCCACCTTCAAAGCAGGTGACAGCAGGGGCATCATCAACCGCTACCTCGTATCGACGTTCGTTGACCCGGCGAAGTAAAAGGCGGATACATTCTCTTTAGCGATGGGTAGGACGCACTGATCGGAACCGGTTTGGTGCTTGTCCGACGCAAGCGGCCCAGAGACTCCCTGTCACCAGAGGTGGACGCGCTCGTTATCCATAGTCGCGCCGGCAATCATCCGTTAAACTCTGACGCAGTAATTTCAACCCGCCACTTCGTCTGAGGGGATACCATGCGCAGGCCTTACTACAGGACATCACGCGGACGCGTCATTGCAGGAGTCTGTGCGGGGCTCGCAGAACGCTACGGTCGCAGCCCTGACACAATCCGTTGGTGGTATGCAGTAGCGCAACTATTTAGCTTGCCCGCCATTGCCACCTATATCCTCCAGTGGTTGTTGTATCCGCTCGACGATAACCCTGAGCCGCCGGAAACTGAGCAACCTGCAAGCTGACCAGCCAAGAGACGAGGTGGCGTGCCAGGTACCGCGCGCCTCATCCCAGCCAGCCCATTCCAACATCCTGCACGCACAAGACCGCCCTCCTGTACATTTATGGCATATCTCTTAGCGGTTCCGTGCCGCTATGTGTTTCCATCCCATGAAAGACAAGTACGCGGAGCGCTGATATGTTTCATTTCCTTCCGTTACTAGCTATCTTTCTCGACTACTTCCTCGAAGTTCCGGATACAGCATCGGAGCCTGAATCACTGATAGGAAGCATCATCAGCACCTTCGGGCCATTTTCCGCGTTGGTGTTTGGAATAGTGGCACTGCTCTTGCGGCCGCTACCTCGGAAGTTTGCTGTTATCTCCAGCGCAGCCGGCCTGCTAGGTCTCATCGCAATCATTGTGCCCATGGTCCTGGCCCCCAGCCCAGAATCGTTTATACACGTTTGGATTCCGCTTCCGGCAGGGTTACTGCTCGCAGGAATCTACGTCCTCATCATTTCCCACATAGAGCAGGCCAATCCCGTGTTAGTACTTCGTCAAGACACGAGCAGGCTATCGATGCCCGGCGCGATCACGGCCGCTTTTCTCATTCTTACTGCGGGGCGGCTACTCACTGCCCATGCGTGGCCGTCCCCGGAGGCAATCTTGGTAGGCACCGTCTGTACCCTGGCCACGCTCGCGTTTTATGAGATGAATTGGAAGTACCTGGTTGGCGCTGTGGTCATTATTCAAGCTGCGCAAATGTTTTATTCCGTACTCCCATTCGAGGCATACATGCTCCACGAGGTGCAGCTTGCCGTCAAGGTTGCTTGCATTCTCGAGATTATCCGCGCAGGCACCCGCGAACATCTGCTGAAGCAAGCATCGCGCAGCGAATCCCCGCGCAGCTGCTGAGGAAAAACGTGTAAGCGTGGCTTATGCCTTCCGGCGGATCTGCACCGATCAGATCGATAGCACTACCCGCTCATAGTCTTCTACCAGCACGTTCGGCACTTTGAGATGGTTTCACTCGTCATTTTGGAGGTCCATCCCCACCGACAGCACAAAGCCCTCAACCGAGCGCCCATGCCACTTCGCCCTGACAGATGCTCTAGACACTGCCATCATGCCCAGGCTGGCAATTGTTCACCCATTCGGTACAGATGGTGAGGCAATCATTGGGAGCAGGTGCGCTTTCCACCTATCCTTTGATGTTGCCTCAAATAGCAAAGGATAGATGTCTAAGTTTATAGGTTGGGTACGACATCACAACTTTGCATGCTAACTTATGACGTATGGTGTGGCCGAGTGTGACTTATGAGACTTTGCCGTGGCAGGCTGCAACCGAGAATATATCGCGTCGGGCGCAGCTACGTACGCCGCGAAAATACGAGAGCGCCATAGTCCCGCGCATCGCTAACGAGGAATTGCAGCTACGCCCTGAAACGCTTGCAGCCGCGGATCGAGCAACCATCGCGGTGACGCGTTTCGACGCCACACACGCCACAGACCTCATTCCTTTTATCCCACTTTTGCTGCGCGGTGAAGCCGTCGCATCGAGTAGAATTGAACAACTTACCTCCTCGTCTCGCAAGATATTTGAAGCGGAACTTTCTGGTTCGGGGTCGGCCAATGCAAAGCTGATCGTGGCGAATGTTCGACAGATGCAACGGGTGATTGCAGTTGATACAGCAACAACTGAAACGTTGTTGGCGATGCGCAGTGTGCTTCTGCAGGACGCTGCACCGAGGATCGCAGGTCGACTGCGCGAGCAGCCGGTGTGGATCGGTGGACCGGACAACCACCACCCGGGCGGTGCATTGTTCGTTCCGCCGCACCACGATCATATACCGGAGCTGTTGGCGGATCTGGAGAGGTTCATGTCGCGCCGCGACATCCCAGCGTTAGCGCAGGCCGCGATCGCACACGCTCAATTGGAAACCATCCATCCCTTCGCGGACGGAAACGGGAGGACAGGGAGAGCCCTCGTTCATGTGTTGCTGAAAACCCACGGCATCAGTGTCAATGGGTCGGTGCCAATCTCTGCAGGTTTGCTGTCCCATATTGATGACTACTTTGCTGCGCTGGACGCATACCGGCAAGGTGACGCCGACCAGATCGTCAACCTTTTCGCAGCAAGTGCGCTCGAAGCCGTCGAGTACGGCACGTGGATCGCAGATGAACTGAATACGCTGCTGGATGAGTGGAAACAACAGTTGACGGCACGCTCCGATGCCCTTGTATGGAGAGTGCTCCCGTTGTTGTTGCAGCGGCCGGTAATCACCACGCGGATTGTGGTAGAGGAATTAGGAGCGACGCAGACCTCAGCAGGAAATGCGCTCGAAGCACTCGCGCAGGCCGGCATCGTTACCGGAGCACAGCTGGACAAGCGCACCCGCGCCTGGCGAGCCCCCGACGTGTTGGATTTGCTCGATGAGTTCGCCGAGCGGAGGCGACGCACTTGAGACGCAGAGCCCAGCGCCGCGATGCCTTCGGCAAGAATCACTTGGTTGAATTTGATGGCAACGGCGACGCTGGCATGCATCGCACTGATCGTGGCAGGACCTGTGTCGAATATTCTGTGGGCCGCGCTGGTGGGCGCAGCCGCTGGCTGCCTGGTACGCATCACCGATAGGAAGAAGCCGTAGCGTAGGGCCAAGAGCTGCGCGCACCAAATCCCCGAATTTCGGTTGGGCGCCGAGACGTTTCCCCAGGTCGCGCGAAGTCGACGCGGGAATTTGGTGCGCGTACAAGAGAAAGAGTGCCAATAGACACAACCCGAATTACCCTAGACATTCAAACTAGCAGGTAAGAAATGTTCTAGATATAAACGGGTGCGTCCTTTGGCACTCACCCCTCAAGACCCCGCCGAAACCCCAAGCGAACCCCTAGTGCCCGCGCTTCTGGTCCAGCGGCTCGCCGTCCTCGAAGTGGGGGCGCAGGTGGTTGTCGAACAGGGACAGGGCAGCGCCGATGGCCATGTGCATGTCCAGGTACTGGTAGGTGCCCAGGCGGCCGCCGAACAGGACGCCGTTCTTGCGGGATTCCTCGGCGGCGAGTTCGCGGTATTTCAGCAGCTTGGCGCGGTCTTCAGGGGTGTTGATTGGGTAGTACACCTCGTCGTCGTCGGTGGCGAAGCGGGAGTACTCCTTCACGATCACCGTCTTGTCCGTTGGGTACTCGGTGCGCTCTGGATGGAAGTGGCGGAACTCGTGGATGCGGGTGTAGGGGACGTCGGCGTCGTTGTAGTTCATCACCGAGGTGCCCTGGAAGTCGCCGGTGTCCAGTACTTCCTGTTCGAAGTCGAGGGTGCGCCAGCCGAGGTGGCCTTCGGCGTAGTCGAAGTAGCGGTCGAGTGGCCCGGTGTAGACCACTGGAATCCCGGTGTACTCGTCGCGGATGTCGAACCAGTCGGTATCGAGGCGGACGTCGATAAGTTCGTGGTCGGCCATGTTCTCGAGCCAGGCGGCGTAGCCGTCGACGGGCAAGCCTTCGTACTTGTCGTTGAAGTAGCGGTTATTGAAGGTGTAGCGAACTGGCAGGCGGGAGATGATTTCCGGCGGCAGTTCGGTGGGGTCGGTTTGCCACTGCTTGGCGGTGTAGTGCTTCACGAATGCCTCGTACAGCGGCTTGCCGATCAGCGCGATGCCGCGCTCTTCCAGGTTGGTGGCGTCAGCGGGGTCGCGGCCTTCGCGCTGTTCTTCGATCAGCTTGCGGGCCTCGTCCGGCGAGTAGTACTTGCCGAAGAACTGGTTGATCAGGCCCAAGCCCATCGGGAACTGGTAGGCGGTGCCGTCGTGCATCGCGAAGACGCGGTGCTGGTAGTCGGTAAAGGAGGTGAAGCGGTTGACGTACTCCCACACGCGCTCGTTGGAGGTGTGGAACAGGTGCGCACCGTACTTGTGCACCTCAATGCCGGTTTCCGGCTCCTTTTCGGAGTAGGCGTTGCCGCCGATGTGGTTGCGCTTCTCCACCACGAGCACCCGCTTGCCTAGCTCGCTGGCGGCCTGCTCTGCCACGGTGAGGCCGAAAAATCCGGATCCAACAACAATGAGGTCGTAAGTCATACGGCCATTTTGTCACACTTCTTTTCGACGCCCCTCCGCACGACACGCCAAGCCTCAAGAATCACTTGAGACTTTAACTTGCACTACACTTCACTGGAGTAACCTTTATCCCTATAGCCACAGGAGTTAAAACGTGCAACAGCGGAAGCGCCTGAATGGGCAATCCTCCAGGATGCGCCCTCTGATGGCTGCGGTGATGTCCGTGGCCCTCGTTGTCGCCGGAGCGTTCGGCGGCAACCACATTGTCCAGGTCCAGTCGGCGGCACCGGCGCAGATGGACGTCTATAACGCCAGCGAGTCCTTCGCCAAGGGTGCAAATATCACCGTGGATGACGCAGCGGTGCGCACCCAGGGTGAGGAGACCGAGGAGCGTCGTGTGGTCAAGGAGTTCACCCGCGACCGCGAGTTCACGCTGTTTGGCCTGACGTGGAAGGGCGACCGCGACATCGTCGCCTACGTGCGTGCCCAGCGTGCCGACGGCAGCTGGACGGAGTGGTTCGAGATGGATCCGCTCGATGCAGCACCCGGCACCGACACGTTTGGCACCGAGCCGATCTTCGTGGAGCCGACGAAGCGTGTTCAGGTCTCCACGGGCAACGTTGACCTCCTGGAGAACGGCCGCAAGGGCTCGACCGCACCGAATGCGGCCACCGACATCCAGGCCGTCTTTATCGACGGCGGCACCGGCACCACCAACGGCACCATCAAGCCAGTCGTCGACTCCTACACCTACGGGATGCCGAAGGTCATCACCCGCGCGCAGTGGGGTGCGGGCAAGAACAGCAACCCGACGTACACCGCGCCGGTCACGGCCGCGACGGTCCACCATACCGCTGGTTCCAACAACTACACCGAGGCGCAGGCGCCGGGCATCGTCCGCGGCATCTGGAACTACCACACCTACACCCTGGGCTGGGGCGATGTGGGCTACAACGCCATGGTCGATAAGTACGGCAACATCTACGAGGGCCGGTACGGCGGACTCGACCGCGCGGTCCAGGGCGCGCACGTGGGTGGCTTCAACCAGAACACCTGGGGCGTGTCCGTGCTGGGCAACTACCAGACCGCGGTGCCGACGCGTGCGTCGCTGCAGGCGCTGGGCGACATCATCGGCTGGAAGGCTGCTGTCTCCGGGTTCGACCCGATGGGTTCGAGCTACCACTACGCTGACTTCGATTTCAAGGGCAGCAAGTACCGCGCCGGCCAGGGCGGGATGTTCCCGAACATCAACGCGCACCGGGACTTCCACTACAACGAGTGCCCAGGCCAGAACCTGTACAACCAGATGGGCACGGTGCGCACCATCGCGAACACGAAGTACCGCGCGCTGAAGAACTCTTCCGAGTTCACCCCTCCTGGCGACTACACGGGACCGGTCACCGACACCACGGTCGGCGACCTGCTCGACGCACTGGGCTCCGGTAAGAAGGAATCGGACACCGTCACGAACCCTGACGGCACCACGACCCAGGTGACCAACTCGGGCTCCTCCGACAACATTTCCCTGTCAGGTATTGCCTCGGGTGACGCGGTGGCGATCGCAGCGGCCGTTGGCACCTTGGCTGGCCTGATCTTCCTGTACGCGAAGGCGAACGACCTGCTGCCGGGAGGCATCCAGAACCTCGCAGGTGTGGAGATCGCTCCGGGGCTGACGCTGCAGCAAATCGCCCCGTACATCGAGCCGATGCTGAAGTTCGCTGGCCAGAACGACCTGGCTGCGGTGTGGAAGCAGTTCGAGCCGACGCTCGGCGCCGTCATCGGTGGCGTCGGCGGCGTGGGCGGCAACGACTTCGGCTTCTTCCAGAACGGCATCGCCGTGCGCAACGCGAAGGGCGAAGCGTTCACGATGTTCACGAAGATCGCGAACGCCTGGCTGCAGCAAGGTCTCGACGCCGGCCCGCTCGGCCTGCCGGTCAACTCCGAGCACCCGATTGGCGACGGCCTCTTCCGCGTCGACTTCCAAGGCGGCGACATCACATACAACCAGCACACCAACACCATCAACATTGGCGTGCACTAGCAACAGCTAGCGGCTAGGCAAGGTTATAGGAACGGCGTACCGCATCTTCCCACGCGGCGACAAGCACTTCGCGAGTCGCCGCGTTTGCCGTATCTTCCCAGGTTGTGGGCGTGCCGAGGGAGAGTGGGGCGTCGAGAAGCCCGGCGCCCATCCCCGCTGCCGACGCCGCCCCCATGACCGTGGTTTCGATGTTGCCGGGGCGCACGACGCGGGTGCCCAGGATGTCGGCCTGCATCTGCATGAGCAGGTCGTTGGAGGTCATGCCGCCGTCGACGCGCAGCTCGCGCAGTTCGACGCCCATCGCTTCGACGACCTCGCGGGTCTGTAGGCATGTTGCTTCGAGGGCGGCGCGCGCGATGTGGCGGCGGTCCACGAAGCGGGTCAGACCGGTGATGACGCCGCGGGCGTCCGGGCGCCAGCGCGGCGCGAACAGCCCGGAGAACGCAGGCACGATGACGACGCCGCCGCTGTCCGGGACCTCGCTGGCGAGTTTCTTGGATTCGGCGGCGGTGCGCAGGATCCCGAGCTGGTCGCGAAGCCACTGGATGAGCGATCCGCCCACCGCGACGGAGCCCTCCAGGGCGTAGACGGCAGGCTGCCCGGCGCGCTGGTAGGCAACGGTGCTGAGCATTCCGGTCTCGCTGAAGGTGGGCGTGGTGCCGGTGTTGAGCAGCATGAACAGGCCGGTGCCGTAGGTCATCTTCGCAGCACCCTCTTCGAGGCCGCCTTGGCCGAAGAGCGCCGACTGCTGGTCGCCGAGCACGCCGCAAATGGGCACGTTGGCCAGCGGACCCCGGTTGCGGACCTGGCCGAAGTCGCCGACGGACGGGCGGATCTCCGGCAGGATTTCGGGCGGCACGCCGATGGCTTCGCACAGGTCGGGGTCCCACTGGAGGGTTTCCAGGTCCATCAGGAGGGTGCGGCTGGCGTTCGTGACGTCGGTGACGTGCAGTGCGTTGTCAGGGTCGCGCTGGCCGCCGGTGAGGTTCCAGATCAGCCAGGTATCCATGGTGCCGGCGAGCAGCTCGCCACGGGCAGCGCGCTCGCGGGCGCCGTCGACGTGGTCGAGGATCCAGGCCCACTTCGGCCCGGCCGGGTACGAGTTGCGCAGCAGCCCGGTGGTGGCCTGGAACTCGGTGGCGTCGCCGTCGTAGGAGGTGCGGGTGTCCTGCCACACGATGGCGTTGTAGATGGGTTTACCGGTTGCGCGCTCCCAGATGACGGCGGTTTCACGCTGGTTGGTCAGGCCCAAAGTGGCGATGGCGGCTTCGTCGATATTGCGCTGGCCACGGCGTCGCTCATGGCGCGTCGCGTGTTGCGCCAGATCTCGAGTGGGTCGTGCTCGACCCAGCCTTCGCGCGGCAGAATCTGCCGGTGCTCGAACTGCGCCTGCGCGATCACCTTGCCGCCCGTAGTGGCGACTACGAACCGGGTTGATGTTGTGCCTTGATCAATAGCCGCCAGCAACGTCATGAGTTAAAACCAGTGCTCCAATACTTGTGCAACGCCGTCTTCATCATTTGATGCGGTCACAATATCAGCGGCGTCCTTCACCGCGTCCGTCGCGTTGCCCATGGCAACGCCCATGCCTGCCCACGCCAGCATCTCAACATCGTTTTGCATGTCGCCGAACGCCACCACCTGGGACGGGTCGATCCCGTACTGGGCCGCCAGGTAGGAAACACCTGCCGCCTTGGTCACGCCGGGGCGCGAGAACTCGAGCAGCCCCTCCTCCATCGAGTAGGTCACGTGCGCTATGTCCTGGTCGATCTCGGGGGCGATCATGTCGAACATCTCTGCCGCCATCAGGCCCGGGCAGCGCACGAGCAGCTTCGCCGCAGGTTCTGCCAGCAGCTCCTCGACGTGGACGACGCCGAAGCGTGCGTCCCAGGCGTCTGGGTTGTACTCCGGTGTAATCAGGAAGCACTCTTCCTCCGGGTCGAGCGCGCTCTGGCTCAGTCGCTCCACCCCGTAGCCGACGGTCACCCCGGCCTCCCCCATTACCTTCTCGACGACCTCCACGGTCTCTTCCATGCTCTCCGGGGACAGCGCGAAGGATTTCACCACTTCGTCGTGTTCTGGGTCGTAGATGACGGCGCCGTTGGCGGCCACACAGACCGGCTCGAACGGCAGCTGCTCGAGCACCGGCAGCAGCCAGCGGTGGGGGCGCCCGGTGGCCAACCCGAATTTGGTTCCGCCGCGCACAGCCCGCGCGACGACCTCCAACAGGCGCGGGGTCACCCGTCCGTAGGAGTTGAGGAATGTGCCATCGATGTCACTGATGATCAGGCTGGGGGCGTTCATGTTATTTCCCTTTCTTTGCCTCGCGTTCTTTTCGGCGAATTTCGGCTGCTTCTTCAAGAGTCGGTGCGCTCCCTCCGAGCGAGGCCGGCATCCATGGCTCGCCGGGCTCGAAGGGTCCGAAGCGCGTTTCGTATTCGGCGCGGGTGGTCTCCAGCATGGCTTCCATCGCTGCCTTGAGCCTACCCGTGGCTTCTTCAACGGTGCCGTCGACAGCAACGGGTTCCCCGTAGCGGATGATGACCGGAATGCCCGAGCGTCCGAGCCGTTTCGGCTGGTCTTTGGTCCACAAGCGCTGGGAGCCCCAGATCACGCAGGGCACGAGCGGCACTCCGGCCTGGCGAGCGATGCGCACGGCGCCCGTCTTAAAGTCCGCAATCTCGAAGGAGCGCGAAATCGTGCCCTCTGGGAAGATGCCGACGATCGCCCCTTCGCGTAGGGCGGCAACGGCGGCGTCGATAGCCCCGGCGCCCGCCGAGCGGTCCACGGGGACGTGCCCCATGTTGCGCAGCAGCCACCGCAGCACCGGAATGCCGAAGACTTCTTTCTTCGCCATGAACCGCACCAGGCGCTCCCCGCGCAGGTACGGGCCAATGCCTGCCAGCATGAAGTCGAGGTAGCCGGTGTGGTTGATCGCCAGCATCGCCCCGCCATCCAGCGGGACGTGCTCGAGGCCGTGGACCGTCGCCTTCGTCCCGGCGAACCGGAAGTAGCGCTTTGCCGCGCGCACAATCCGCTGGTAGAAGCGGTTCTGCATATCACCGCTGTGCGGCCGCGGGGCGGTATAGCCGTCTGCTACTTCAAACAGTCCATCAATCGTGCGCATTAGGGAACCAGTACGTCCTTCCCAACCCACGGGCGCAGCGCCTCAGGCACCTTGACCGAGCCGTCGGCCTGCTGATTGTTCTCGAGGATTGCGACGAGCCAGCGCGTCGTCGCGAGCGTGCCGTTCAAGGTGGCGGCGGTCTGGGTCTTGCCGTTCTCGTCGCGGTAGCGGATGGACAGGCGGCGCGCCTGGAACGTGGTGCAGTTCGACGTCGAGGTCAGCTCACGGTACGTATCTTGCGACGGCACCCACGCCTCGGTGTCAAACTTGCGTGCCGCGGACGAGCCGAGGTCACCAGCGGCGACGTCGATAATGCGGTACGGCACCTCGACTGCGGCGAGCATCTCGCGCTCGAGTCCGAGCAGCTTCTGGTGCATCGCCTCGGCGTCCTCAGGCTTGCAGTACGCGAACATCTCCAGCTTGTCGAACTGGTGGACGCGCAGGATACCGCGGGTGTCCTTACCGTAGGAGCCGGCCTCGCGGCGGAAGCAGCTGGACCAGCCGGCATAGAGCAGCGGGCCGTCCGAGAGGTCAATAATTTCGTCGGTGTGGTAGCCGGCCAGCGCCACCTCAGAGGTGCCAACCAGGTAAAGGTCGTCGCGCTCGAGGTAGTAGATCTCCTCGTCATGCTCGTCAAGGAAACCAGTACCCTGCATGACGTCCGGGCGGACCAGGACAGGCGGGATCATGACCTTGAAGCCGGCCTCGCGGGCTTTCTGCGCGGCGAGCATCATCATACCCAGCTGCATCCAGGCGCCGTCGCCGACCAGGTAGTAGAAGCGCGCACCGCCAACCTTGGTGCCACGCTTCATGTCAATAATCCCGAGGTTCTCACCCAGCTCGAGGTGGTCCTTCACCTCAAAGTCGAAGGTCGGGACCTCGCCGACGTGCTCGAGGACCACGAAGTCCTCCTCGCCGCCAGCCGGTGCGCCCTGGATCGGGTTCGGGATCTTGTACTGCAAGTCCTGCACGGCCTGCTCTGCCTCAGCCTGCTTGGCCTCGGCGGCCTTCACCTTAGCCTTGAGTTCGTTCGAGCCCTCGAGCAGCGCCGGGCGCTCCTCCGGGGAAGCCTGGCCGATCTTCTTGCCGAAGGCTTTCTGTTCCGCACGCAGCTCATCTGCTGCCTGGATAGCCTCGCGGCGCTGCTCGTCGGCGGCTAGCAGCTGATCGACGAGGGAGGGATCCTCGCCACGGGCGGTTTGGGACTCTCGGACGTCGTTTGCATTCTCGCGCAGAAATTTCAGATCAATCACGCCCACAACTCTACCCGGTTCCGCCCCTCGATACGCCACCTGCACCGCCGCCCCACTCTGGTAATAACCAGTGCGCTATGGTGGGGGTATGTCCACGCCCGAGCAGCCCCCCACCGAAATCCAGGAAGGCCCCCTCCCGAAACACGCGCAGCTACGCATCATCCTCGAAGAGTACTGCCGCAATCAGCTCTCCCCCGGCGACCCGCTGCCCGGCGAACGCGCCCTCGAGGAGACCTACCGGGTCTCCCGGATCACGGTGCGACGCGCGATCGGGGACCTCGTCGCCCAGGGCAAGCTCCGCCGGGTCCGGGGCAAAGGCACGTTCGTGGCGCCGAGCCCACTGGTGAGCAAGCTGCAGCTGGCCAGTTTCTCCGAGGAGATGCAGGCGCAAGGCGTGGTGGCGTCGTCAAGCATCTTGTTGGCGGAGCGCGCGCCAGCGCCTCAAGAAGTCGCTGAGTACTTCGGCACCCCGCCACACACAGAGCACATCCACCTGCGTCGCCTCCGGCTTGGCGACGCCCAACCCTACGCCGTCGACGACGGCTGGTACAACGGCGAGCTGGTCCCCGACCTGCTGGAACACGACCTGCAGGCGTCGGTGTACGAGGTACTCGATAAGCGTTACAACCTCGGCATCACCAAAGCTGAGCAGACCGTGACCGCCGTGAATGCCGGCGCGACCGTCGCCCCGTTACTCGAGGTGCCGGCGAACCGCGCGCTGCTGCGAATCGTGCGCTATGCGCAAAGCCATGGCACACGTGTGGAATACTGTGCCAGTGTGTACCGGACGGATCGTTATAGTCTGCACACAGGTACTGCGCAACCTCGAGGGATAGGAAATGCACATGGCTAGCAGGACAACAGCGCTGCGCGGCTTTCTCGTCGCGCTGCTCGCGGGTGCGGTCGGCTTCGGCTCCTACACCTACAACGCGTCGCCCGCGCCTCAAGATGAGGCTCAGGTATCGACGTCCACTCCGAAACGACACAGCAAAAACAAGCCAGCGCCGTTCACCACGGCGGACCAAGGCGCCTGCCTGACGTGGGAAGCCGACGCCGAAGGCCACATCACCGCCTTCGAGCAAACCGACTGCGCACTCGAGCACCGCTTCGAGGTCTCGGCGCGCGAAGACCTGGCAACCTACCCCACCTCCGAGTTCGGGCCGTCTGCACCGATGCCGAACCAGACCCGCCAGGCACAGCTGCGCGAGGAGCTGTGCGGAGGCGCAACCCTGCGCTACCTCAACGGCGCCTTCGACCCGAACGGGCGCTACTCCATCGCGCCGATCCTGCCACCCGCGGCCGCGTGGGAAGAGGGTGACCGCACCATGCTGTGCGGCCTGCAGGAAACCGACCGCGACGGCACCCCAATCCTGACCACGGGCCGCGTGTCCGAGCAGGACCAGGCGCGCACCTTTAATCCCGGGGAGTGCGTAGCCATCGACGGCACCTCCAGCCTGAGCAGCGTGGATTGCAACGAGCCACACCAGATGGAGATCACCAGCACGGTGGACCTCGCACCGGTTTTCCCCGACCACACCCCGAGCATCGAGGAGCAGGACAACCACCTTCGCGACGTATGCACCGACGCCGCCCAGAAGTACATGGGCGCGGAGGAAAACCTCTACCAGATCGCGCTGCAGCCGTTCTGGACCACGCAGAAGCCGTCCGCATGGGAGGGTGGCTCGCACAGCGTGAACTGCGCGCTGGTCTTTTCGAATCCGGAGGGGCAGTTCGCTACCCTGACCGGGTCCGCGACCGCCGGGCGCGAAGTGCTCAAGATCGACGGCAACCCGCCACCGGAGCGTCCCGAGCGCCGCCCGCTTCGGGAGGAGCAGCCCCGACCATGATGGAGCCGGTCAGCCAGGACGCCTTCGAGGAGATGATCAACGACGCCCTGGACACCATCCCCGAGGAGTTCGCCCGCCACATGACGAACATGGTGGTGCTGGCCCGCGACTTCAACCCGGACGAACCCATGCTACTCGGACTGTTTGAGGGCATCCCCCTTACTGAGCAGCACTCAAACCACAGCGGGTTCCTGCCGGACGCGGTATTCGTGTACAAGGACGCACTCGAGGCGATGTGCAGCGACGAAGAAGAACTGCGCCACGAAGTAAAGGTGACCGTCCTCCACGAGGTCGGCCACTACTTCGGGCTCGAGGAGCACGAGCTGCACGAACTCGGCTGGGGTTAGCCGAAGCTATCCCTGCTTAGCGCAGCCCGTCCACCCATGCCTGGGCCTCCGCCAGGCGCGGGTTGCCGCTGGGCCACGTGGCCTGCTGCGCGCACGGCCACGACCCCAGATACGTAATCTGCGAGGACCGCAGGTACACAGCCCGCAGCGCCTCCGCCACGGCGGTGTCGTCGATATGCCCCACGATGTCCACGTGGAAGGAGTACGTGTTCGGCTCCTTGCGTGTTGGGCGTGACTCAATACGGGAAAGGTGCACGCCGCGGAACGCGAACTCCTGCAGCGCCGCCACCAGGGTGCCAGGCTCGTTCGGGGTCTGGAACACGATCGACGTCCTATCGTTGCCTGTACGCGGCGTTGGTTTCCCGGACGGACCAACCAGCACAAAGCGCGTCCGCGCCGTGGACAAGTCGGCCACGCCGCGCGCGTGCACCTCGAGCCCGAGCAGCTCCGCCGCGCGCTCCGGGGCCGCGGCCACGTCCGCCTCCCCCTCAGCGACGAGCTGCGCCGCGGCGCCGTTCGATGTCGCCGGGTGGAAGGTCACATTCGGGGCGTGCTCGGCCATCCAACGCTTTACCTGCTGGTAGGCCACGGGGTGGGTGGCGAAGCGGGTGGCGTCGACAAGTGAAGCACCGGGGCGCGTCATGATTGCGAAGGCGATCTCCAGCTCGGTCTCACCGTAAATCTGCACCCCGGGCGCCTCGGTCAGTGCGTCCGTCGTCGCGGTGACCGCGCCGTCAACCGAGTTCTCCACCGCAACCACCGCGTAGTCCGCGCGCCCGGCGCGCACCTCGTTGAGCGCCTCCGCCGGGGAATCCACAGGCACAAGCTGCGGGTCGGGCAGGTCAAAGTTCCAGACGGCCTGCTCCGTGAACGTTCCCGCCGGGCCGAGGTACGCAATCGTTGTCATGGGGCTACTGTAGCCTGCATGCACACTCGGTACCGCGTCGAAGTCCTCCTTGTGCTGGCCGTCACCTTCGGCGCCAGCGGGCTGCGCGCCGCGCTGCGTCTAGTCGACTCGCTGTTGCAGGCGCCCCTCAACGAGCAATCGACGACGCTCTACTCCCAGGCGAGCTCCATCGGCTGGCTCGACGTGGCGCTCCAGGCGGTCTCAGCCCTTTCGCTTATCGGGTGGGGTGGCCTGGCGTGGTACCTGCTGGGCACCGCGTGGGTTGCGCCGAAGTGGCGCGACTGGCTGCGCGGCGCCGGGTTCGCGGCACTTATCGGCATCCCGGGGCTGGCGCTCTACATCGGGGCGGTGCGCTTCGGCTGGTCCAAGGTAGTCATCCCCACCACCGAGGCTGTCCAGATCCCCACTTCCCTCTTGTGGGCGTTCGCCAACGGGTTCGCCGAAGAAGTCGTGGTGGTGATGTACCTCTGCACCCGGCTGCGGCAGATGCGCTGGTCGGTACCCGCCACGATCGCCGCCTCCGCGATCCTGCGCGGCTCCTACCACCTCTACCAGGGGGTTTCCGCGGGCTTCGGCAACCTCGCGATGGGCGCCGTCTTCGCCTACTACTACCACCGCACCGGCAAAGTCTGGCCACTCATCCTCGCACACTTCCTTATCGACGCCGTCGCTTTTCTCGCCTACCCACTCCTGCCGTCTACACTGTTGCCATGAGTACGCCGCATTCCAACGATCCCCGGGATAACCTCGAGGACTTCGTGCTTGGCAGGGACGGCCAACCGCTCGTGGACCGCTACGGACGCCCCATCCGGAAGCGTCGCCCGCAGCGGGAGCAGCAACGGCCCCCTGCCTGGCAGGAACGGCCAGCCATCCGGCCGGAGCGGCGCGAGCCGCAGGAAACACGACAGTACAACCCGCGCGACTACGAACCGCGCGAATACCGGCCGCGCCAGTACCCGGCGCAGCAACGTCCAGCGCAGCACAGGCCGCCGCAGCAGCGCCCGGAGCGCGAGCACGTCCCGATGCAGGTCACGCAGCGGCCACAGCGACCCCCACGGCAGCGCACGCAGCGGCGGAGGGGGCGTCGAAAAGGTGGCTGCGGCCGTCTGCTCGCCGCCCTCCTCGTGGTGCTGCTCGCCCTCACCTTCCTTGTCGACGCCCGACTCTCCCGCGTCGACGCCCTGCCCGCCGAGCGCATCGCGAACACCTCGGGCACGAACTGGCTGCTCGTCGGGTCCGACTCGCGCACGGGCCTGAGCGAGGAGGACGCGGCGCGCCTCGGCACCGGCGGCGACCTGGGCACCACCCGCACCGACACGATCATGCTGCTGCACCTGCCGCTGTTCGGGAAGGCGACGCTGGTGTCCATCCCGCGCGACTCCTATGTGGCCGTGCCCGGCTACGGGCAGGAAAAGATCAACGCGGCGTTCGCCTACGGCGGCCCGCAGCTGCTCATCCAGACCGTTGAGCAGGCATCCGGCCTGCGGGTGGACCGCTACGCGGAAATCGGCATGGGTGGGTTGGCAAACATCGTCGACGCCGTCGGCGGCGTAGAAATCTGCGTGGCGGAGCCCATCCAGGACCCGCTGGCCAACCTGTTCGTCGAGCCCGGCTGCCAAACGATGGACGGCGCGACCGGCCTTGGGTACGTGCGCACCCGCGCCACCGCCCAGGGCGACCTGGACCGCGTCGGGCGCCAGCGCGAGTTCCTCGGCGCCCTGACCAGCCGCATCCTCTCTCCCGGCGTGCTGCTCAACCCCTTCCGGGCGCTGCCACTGCTGTGGACCGCCCCGGCCATGTTCACCGTGGGCAGCAAGGACCACGTATGGAACCTGGCCCGCATCGGGCTGGCGTTCAGCATGGGTCTGAACACGGAAACCATCCCGGTGGGCGGGTTTATGGACGCGGACGTCGGCAACGTGATCCTGTGGGACGAGGTCGCTGCCGAGCAGCTCTTCTCGTCACTCAGGTAGGCCCCCGAATAGCCCCCGTGTAGCCCGGTCGCCCTCTGTTTAGATGGTGACCTGGCGGGACTTGATGTTGTCCAGCTGCTTGCGCTCGTCGGCGCTGAGCTGGGCCTCGTTCGCGTACTCGGCCTCGATGGCCTTGTTCAGCGCCACCAACGCATCCGCGTAGGACGCAGGCTCCACCGCCGGGTCCAGGTCCCACACCGGGACCACAACACCATGGGTGCGGAACGCGCCAGCGAACTTCGTGCCTTCACCCAGGTTGAGCTCACCGCGCGCCGCGATGCGCGCCAGCGCCGAGAGCATCTGGCTCTCGTTATCCTCGGTGCGCACCCAGCGGATGTGGGCCTTGCCGCCGCCTGGGTTGACCCACCACACGGCGCCCGGCGCGTCCGACTTGACCTCGACGGACGGGATGACGGCGTCGTTCGCGGCCGCCATCGCCTGCTGGATTGCGGCGGAACCTGGGCATCCTCCGGGAACCACCAGGAGAAGTCGTCGTAGGAGGTGACGTCCAAGGCGGCGTCAACCGGGAAGATGTCCTTCAGGGTCGGCTGCTGGCCGTCGGCCGCGGTGGACTGGAGCTGCTCGCCCTCCTTGGCACTCAGCACCCAGTTCAGGGCGTACGCGAGGTCGCGGCCCGGGTTCTGGGAGTGCGCAGCAACCTGCAGCGCGACCAGGCGCTCGCCGCCCTCGCGCACCATCGCCGCGACGGCGCCTGGCAGCACCGTCACCAGCTGCACCGGGGTGTCCTTCACGGTCACCTGCGCGGTTGCGGACGGCACGAACTCCTGCAGCGCCACCAATTCGGCCTCAGCGGCCAGGCCCTCGTACGGGCGCGGGTCCTTCTGCAGCGCCTCGCGCTCAGCGGCGCGGGCAGCGAGTTTCGCCTGGCGGCGGCTCATTCCCTCTGGGAGATTCTCTTGCTTTCTACGGTTCTTTTTAGCCATAGACACACATCGTACAGGCGCTACAGCAGCCCTGCGTACGTCTGCAGCGCCAACTGTGGGTGGTCGGTCGCGATCGCATCGATGCCGTGTTCGGCACACCACCGCATATCCTTCGGGTCGTTGACCGTCCACACGTACGTCGGGCATCCATACTTGCCGATCAGCTCCGGGCGCCGCTGCACATGCGCCAACCCCGGCCCAATCCCGTACGGGCTCGAAAGCATCACGGACTTCGGGTTCCACTTCGCTTCACGCAGCCGGAACAGGTAATACGTGAGCAGGTCCGGCGCCATCCGCGTGAAATACCGCACCGCCTTATGCGAGAAGGAAATGATTGTGACCTGCTCCGAATCCAGCATGCCCGCGTACGCCAGCGCCCGAAATGTCGCCTCGTCCACCTCGGGGCCGTAGCGCGTCGGGTGCTTCGTCTCAATATAGAGGTGCTTGTCCGGGTAGTCCTGCAGCAGCTCGAGCAGCTCTTCGAGCAGCATCACCTGCTGCGGGCACTCCTTCGTGCCGCAGTTCAGCTCGCGCAGGTCGCAGAAGTCCATCGTGGACACGCGCCCCATCCCGTCCGTCGTGCGGTCCACCAGGCCGTCATGGAACACCACCAGCCGCCCGTCGCGCGTCAGCCGCACATCGCACTCCACGCCGTGAATCGGCAGCTTCAGGCCCGCCTCGAACGCCAGGTGCGTCGACTCCGGGTACATCGCCGAGAATCCACGATGCGCCACAATCTTCGGCAACATTAGATTCCACACTCCACGCCGGTCGAGTGGTGCGGGCAGTACCCGTTCGGCACCTTGTGCAGATACTGCTGGTGCTCATCCTCCGCCAAGTAATAATCGACGCCCCACCCCACCTCAGTCGTAATTGGGGCAAAGCCGGCGTCGACAAGCTGCTCACCGTAGTGCGCAACCCACCCTTTGATGTCCTGCGCCTCGTGCTCCGTGTCGGTGAAGAACGCCGAGCGGTACTGCGTCCCCACATCATTGCCCTGACGGAAACCCTGCGTCGGGTCGTGCGCCTCAAGCGCCGCACGCACCAACTCCTTCAACGAGACGCGCTCCGGGTCGTAGACCACCTCCACCAGCTCAACGTGGTTCGTCTGCCCACTGCACACCTCCCGATACGTCGGGTTCGGCGTCACGCCCCCGCCATACCCAACCGACGTCGACTCCACCCCCTCCATCTGCCAAAACATCTTCTCAGCACCCCAAAAACACCCAATACCCACCAGCAAGCGGCGCTGGCCCTCGCGCCACGGACCAGTAATCGGCGTCCCCAACACAGCATGCGGACGCGGATGCGCCAACACCGGCTCATCACGGCCAGGCAACGTGCGATCTTCAGGAACCAGCTTCGGCGTCGGTGCAAACAAGAAACCCATAAAAATCAGCGTACGCCATTGCGGGAATGTGATTCTTGTCTATTATGGGGCACGTCACCAACCCCAAACGAAAGGAACTGACAATGGCTGTTTACGAACTTCCAGAGCTCCCATACGCATACGACGCACTCGAGCCACATATCTCGGCCGAGATTATGGAGCTGCACCACGACAAGCACCACGCGAACTACGTCGCTGGCGCAAACGCCGCACTCGAGGCCCTCGAGGCAGAGCGCAACGGCGACGCCAACCCGGACAAGCTGCGTGCACTGTCCAAGAACCTGGCATTTAACCTGGGTGGCCACACCAACCACTCCATCTTCTGGAAGAACATGGCACCGAACGCAGGCGGCGCACCAACCGGCGCAATCGCCGAGGCAATTGACCGCGACTTCGGTTCCTTCGAGAAGTTCCAGGCACACTTCTCCGGTGTTGCAACAAGCCTGCACGGCTCCGGCTGGGCAGTCCTGGGTTACGACCACATCGCAGGCCGCCTCATCATCGAGCAGCTCACCGACCAGCAGGGCAACATCTCCGTTGACTTCACCCCACTGCTGATGCTCGACATGTGGGAGCACGCCTTCTACCTGCAGTACAAGAACGTCAAGGGCGATTACGTCAAGGCTTGGTGGAACGTTGTCAACTGGGACGACGTCAACGATCGCTTCGCAGCGGCTTCCAAGTAAGTCGGTATAGACAACGCCATGTAATTCTGTTAGATTAAAGGCGCTCTCGCGAGGAGCGCTTTACATGGCCACCCGCCGTGTTTCATACAGGGGTATGAAACACGGCGGGTTTTATCTGTATTCACGACGAGTCCGTTGAAGGAACCAGGACCCACTAGGAATATTAGGGTAGGCTAACCTGCCATGCAAGAGGGGGTAGGGAGCGGGGTTAACCGGGCCTGTTCCCTGTTTCGGCAGTTCTGCGTTCCGGTCGACCTGCTCCGGTCGACCGATGCAGGTCACGGCGTTTTCGGTCATTTTGGTACGTTTTTGTCGATTTTGCGCTGACCAGGGTTGGTCGACCGAAAGAGGTCGACGGGAGCGGTTTTCGGGTGGCCGTCTCACGACCTGCGCACCACATTCCACCACGCACACAAACCGACATGGGCTTTTACAAATCCGTCCACCAAAACCAGGAATGTGGTGCATGCATCCTGAACGCTCCTTGAGGTCCCCGCCACAAAGTGCCAGGATATGGAGCATGAAGAAAGGGAGCCCGGAGTATCGTCGCGCAACGATTGCGATGCTGCTCGCCGGGCTCGGAATCTTTAACGCCCTCTACGCCACCCAGGCCCTGCTCCCCACCCTGGCGGAGGCGTTCGACGCTTCCCCGTCCACGACGGCGCTGACGGTGTCGGCGGCGACGGGCGGGTTGGCGCTGTGTGTGGTGCCGGCGTCGATACTTTCGGAGAAGTATGGGCGCGGACGCGTGCTGATCGTGTCAGCGCTGGTGGCAACGGGCATTGGCCTGTTGTTGCCGCTGGCGCAGTCGATGGAACAGCTGGTGCTACTGCGAGCCCTGCAAGGCATCGCGATTGCAGGCACCCCGGCCGTTGCGATGACCTGGCTCTCCGAGGAGCTCGACGCCAAGGACCTGCCCGGCGCGATGGGCTTGTACATCGCCGGCAACACAATCGGCGGGCTGACGGGTAGGTTGATCCCGACGGGTTTGCTGGCGGTCACGTCGTGGCGGTGGGCGCTCGCAGCCAGTAGCGTGACGGCACTTGCACTGGCGATTGCAACGGCGATCCTGCTCCCTGCGCAGCGGAACTTCACGCCGAAGGCGAAGCTGCGGCCGGGTAATGAGTTCCGCGCGATGGTTCGGCACGCGAGGAACCCGCGGATTCTGGCGCTATGTGCGACGGCGTTCATCGGGATGGGCGTGTTCGTCTCCCTGTACAACTACCTGGGGTTCCGCGCGATTGACTACTTTGGCCTGCCGCCGTCGCTGGTGGGGCTGGCGTTTTTGCTGTACCTGTCGGGGACGTGGTCTGCGTCGCGTGCGGGTGCGCTGGTGAGCAAGTACGGTCGCGGGCACGTGGTGATTGGGGGCGCGTCGCTCATGGTGGTGGGCCTGATACTGGCAGCGATACCGAACCTGGTGGCGCTGCTGGCCGGTCTGCTGGTGTTTACGGCGAGCTTCTTCGCGATGCACTCGACGGCCTCTGCGTGGGTGGGCATCATCGCGGAGCGTGACCGGGCGGAGGCGTCCAGCATGTACGTGTTCTGGTACTACATGGGGTCGTCGATGGTGGGGGCGGCGTCGGGCTGGGTGTACGAGCTGCTGCCGTGGGCCGGGTTCACGATGGTGCTGGCCTGCCTCGTTGTGGTGCTGGTGCTGATTACCGCGGCAGTGGCCCGCAACACCAGGCGTTAAAACACCAGGCGCTAAACCCCAAAGCTAGAGCAAAGGGATGCCGGGGGCGTCGGCGGCAAGGAATTCGCGGACGGCACGGGTGGCCCGGCAGTCGTCTTCGTTGTACTGCAGTAGGGTCTGTTTTGCGTCCTCGTCGCCGCGGACGGCGGCGAAGCGGCGGTCGATGGAGGCTTCGCCGTCCATGTCGTCGTCCTCCCAGTGGAAGCCGACGATGGGCCCGAGCACCTTCAGCCCCAGCCCGTCGGTACCGACGAGGTGCTTGCGCACCGCCGCGAACACGTCGACCCACTCGTCGGAGGCGATGAACTCCTGGACTTCCTTGGCGTCGATGCTGGCGAAGCGCTGCGCGGACATGCGCAGCCAGTGGTTTTCGCCGGCGGCGGCGTAGCAGTAGGCGGCAAACGTTTTGCCATCTGCGTGGGCTTGGGCGCGCTGGTCGAGGAGCCAGCGCCAGAACGCACCGAAGTTGGCTTCCTCCGCGTCGCCGCCGACTTCCTCCCACGTCACGAACGGCCGGTAGCGCTCGCCGTCGAAGGTGCCCCACAGGTAGGCGCCTTGGTCCATGTAGGACTCCATGTCGATGTCGATCTCGACGTCCGCGCGGCGAATACCGATCGGTCCCGGTCTCCTGAGCAGGGGTATCCCGGCGCGCCAGGCTTCGGCGATGCGGGAAGGTTCGCCGAGCTGGGCGTCGATAAGCTGTTGGACCGTCGTGATGCCCTGGGCGCGGAAGCGGTCACCCTTGCCACCGGGCAGCACCAGCGAGATGTCGTCGCGCGCCTCGAGCTCAGGCAGGCACAGCGGCCAGAACCTGCAGGTGGCGCACTGTTTGTAGCGGGTTGGGTGCTCGGGCGTGGGCTCAGCGAGCGCGAGCAGCAGCGGCGCGACATACTTTTCGACGTCCACTCCGTACGCCAGCGACCTATCCTGCCCAATGACGCCGCCGCGGCCCGCGGAACGCTCCCCGAGTAGGAGGTGCGCCATGGCTAGCCGGTAGCCGTCGATGGTGTGGTGGCGGTACTTGCCCGCTACCCGCAGTGGTGCCCCCAGCCCGAGGCGCCCAACCGGCACGGCCTGCAGCGTCGAGGTCGGGTGCGTGCGCGCGACTCTGTGGTTCGAGATGATCACTGGCACGTACCCGTCGGCCGTGCGCACCAGGATGTCGACGTCCACCTCGACCGCCACCCCGGCGATGTCCCCATGGAGCGTCGCCCGCGTGATCAGGTGGGTGCCGCGGCGCATCAAGTCGAAGACGCCCTCGGTGGTGGCGTCCGCGGCGTCGGCGCGGGTGAAGAGGCGGCGCCGGCCGTCGCCAAGCGCTGGCTTGGTAGGCAGCTGGGCGAGTACCGCCTCCTGCACCGCGATGCGCTGCGGCATGTGCGCCTCGGCCTCCTCGCGCGACGGGTAGTCCGGGAACTGGCACCTCCGGCGGAACCGGAAGCGGCACCCCACAAGATCCGACGGCCGCATGCGTGTGCCATCCTGCTGCTTCGACGTACTCACAATGGGCAATACTCTACTAGGCGCAGTGGAGAAACAGGTAAGGTTGGTGTCCAAACGAACGCTGAAGCGTAAAGGAGTTAACTCGCATGGGACTGTTCAAATCCATCCGGAAAGCACGCACGAAGGCCAAGGCTGAGATTAAGGCCGCGCAGGCGCACGCCCGCAAGCTTGCCAAGGAGGAGGCGAAGCAGGACTTCCGCACCGCAAAGCTGCTGGACAAGGCCGAGAAGCGCCTGCTGAAGGCAGAGAAGCAGGGCCTGAAGCAGAAGCGCAAGCACGAGGAGCGGCTAGCGAAGGCACATCTGCAGCGCATTGAGGAGTCCGGCATTACGAAGAAGAAAGCCAAGCAGTGGCTCGGCGCGACCCGTCTGCTCCTGCCGGTGCTGTTGCCGCTGTTCTACAAGGGCTGGACGTCCTACCAGCAAAAGCAGGTGCAGCAGCGCGCGCAGAGCGTCGGCCTGTCCTCCCAGGAAGTCTCGCGCTTTTCTGAGAGCGGCGGGCAGCTGAAGTCGCGCGTCGACGCCCTCGAGGGCCAGGTCAAGACCGCCGAGCTGCCGAAGGGCTTCGCCACCGACGCGAAGGTCCGCCTCGCGGAGCTGCAGACCGCGGTGGAAAACGCCGAGCACATGAACCCGGTACAGCAGCGCCTGGCTCACAACTCTATTGATGAAGACCTGCAGAAACTGTCCGCGGAAGTGCAGAAGAAACTTAATTAGTATTATCGGCCAAAGTATTTGCTAGACTTCCTCCAAACGCGAACACTACTCCCAAGTATCGCTCTTGGGAGTACCGGAGAAAGGACAGCCTTCATGGCCCGGCAAAATATCACCCAGTTTTTCGACGACCTGGACCACACGCCCCTGCACGAGGCGGATGTTCGCGTGATCCGCTTCGGGCTACAGGGGAAGAATTACGTGCTGGACCTCAAGCCGGAGAACGCAGAGCGCTTCCTGGCGCAGCTCAAGCCGTACGTCGAAGCAGCCAGGGAGGCGTGCGACGCGACCGATCGGGCCCTTGACCCCGCCGAGATCCGCCGTTGGGCGCAGACCGAAGGCCTGCCCATTGCCAACCGCGGCAAGATCCCCCTTGGCATCGTGGAAGCATTCCACGAAGCCCACCCCTACTACTAGAGCACGCCCTGCTCGCGCGCCGACGCCACGGCGGAAGTACGGGAACGCACACCCAGCTTGTCGTAAATGTGCACGAGGTGGGACTTCACGGTCGCCTCTGAAAGCATGAGCTCCGTGCCAATCTCCCTATTCGACGACCCCGCCGCCACCAACTGCAGCACCTCCAGCTCACGCGGCGTGAGCGAGGAGCGCGGAGTGCGGTCGCGCGTCTCGAGGCGCTCGCGCACCACCGGGGACATGGTGGCGTCGCCACGCGCGGTGGAGCGCACCGCGGCGACGAGCTCCTCCGGCGGGGCGTCCTTCAGCAGGTAGCCGACGGCTCCGGCCTCGATCGCGCCGAGGATGTCGGCGTCGGTGTCGTAGTTGGTCACCATGAGCACCTTCGGCGGGTTCGTCATCGAGGCGATGATCTGCGCCGTTGCCTGCGCGCCCGTGGTCACGCGGGTGCCCTCGACGCCCGCGCCGAAGCGGAGGTCCATCAAAATCACGTCGATGCCACCGGCCTGCGCCATCGCGATCGCGCCCTCAGCTGTGGCAACTTCGCCGACGACCATAATGTCTTCGGCCTCCTCGAGCACGGCCCGAAGCCCCAGCCGGACGATCTCATGGTCATCAGCCAGCAACACACGAATCATGAAGTTTTCCTCTCCACCTGGTCAGTCTTTTGCTTGATACTACTCGGTACCGCCACAGAAAGTGCTGTCGGCCCGCCGGGCTGGGACTCAATTGCCAGCTCACCGCCCAATTCCTCGGCCCGAGAACGCATCGCATCGAGACCCAAATGGCCTAACCCTGAGGGCTTTTTGGCCTGGCTCGCTACGTCGAAGCCCTTGCCGTTGTCCACCGCATCAAGGCGGACCTCGTCATCCCCAAACGTCAGCGTGATGCGCATGCGGCTCGCCTCGGAGTGCTTCACCGCGTTCGACACCGCGCCCTGCGTAATACGCAGCAGGCCGGCCTCGATGCGCATCGGCAGCTGCTGCGGCTCACCGTCGACCTCCACCTCGATGTCCATGTCGCCCGTCGTACCGAAGTCCGCCGCGATGCGGCGCAGCGCCTCCTCCAGCGACGTCGTGCTCAGCGGCGCCGGCGTCAGCGCCGCAATAATCGCACGGGTCTCCGCCAAGTTTCTCGACGCCGCCCTACGTGCCGTCTCCATCCTCTTCAACGGCGCCGCCAGCTCTTCCTCCGAAAGGTCCGTGGCCAACAGGTCGCGCTCCGCGGCGTGCAGCAGCATCTGGATCGAGGACAGGTTCTGCGCCACCGTGTCGTGAATCTCGTGCGCGAGCCGTTCCCGCTCCTGCGCCACACCGGCTGCGCGCTCCGTAGTTGCTAGCTGTTCGCGTGTCTCCAGTAACTCGTTGATGAGCTCGGCGCGCTCGTCGCTCACCTTCGTAATCGTGGTGAAGGCATAGTTGATCGCCAGGACCACCACCGCCGACAGCGCCGGCCCCAACACGCTGCCCAGCGTGAGATGATCCGGCAGCTGTACCAGCACCGTGATCACAAGCCCAGCAGCCACCCCGGCAATACCTCGCCAGTCGTTGAACGCGCGCATGTAGACGAAGAACAGGGTGAACACCCAGTACATCGCCACCACGGAGATCGTCGTGTCCAGCATCCACACGCCGGTGAGCCCCACGAGCCACAGCACGCGGCCCGGGGTTGCCCAGTAGTGCATCTCTGTCATCCCGTAGAACAGGAGGAAGGAAAACGTCGTCACCAGAGTGATGTGCAGCAGCGCCTCATCCAGCGACATCCGCGCCAGCGCCGCCAGCGACACCAACACTAACGACACCGACAACACCGTGATACCGATATCCAAGGAGCGGTTTACCGGCACCTCAGTGGTTTCGCCGGGGCCCGGCGACAACACAGCTAATCTGGAACCCATGCGTTTGACACTACCCACCCTCGCAGCAGTCATGGCATTCGGCGTCCTCGCCGGGTGCGCCGCCCCCGACCCGGATCCGGCGCCCGCGGGCGAAGGGGGCGTCGAGAAGCAACAAGCCGCCCTGCCTCTCGACGCCCTGCCCGCCACCGACCGCAACGCGTGGCAGCCCTGCCCATACCTCGACACCGACTGGGTCGCCGACGCCAACGGCCAGCGCGTCACCGGCGTAGGTATCGACGCCCGCTTCGACCCCCCAGCCTGCCAGTTCTGGTCCTACCCGCCCGAGCCTCAGCTGACCGTCATCGTGCGGCACATGGACAGCCCCGAGGACGCCATGGCCGTTGTCGACTGGGCAACACCCATCGACTACACCGAACCCGCCAACCAGCCAGCCGGGTGGAACGGCGGACGCCACGGCGGCGGGGCCGTACCCAACAGGATCGGCGCCGCCTACTCCGTGGCCAAGAGCAACACGGCCGTGACCGTGTTCACCAACCAGGACGAGTCCATCAAGGCGCAGCTCGTCGCCGAGGAGACCATCAAGAACCTGCAGCTCTAGGGCGTTACACTGCAACGTCGTTGTAGGGCATCTGCGCCGACACCCACGGAAACACCACTTCCATCAGCAGGAAGAACACGGCCACCGCGATCACGATCGCGAGCAGCCACTTCACCGGCGTAGGCCCCGGCAGCATCCGCCAAAGTGCTCCATACATTGTCTATCTCACCTCCGACATCGCCTGCGGCAGCGTTTGCTCGCCCGGTGTTTTCGCCAGCACCTCAGTCTGCACGGCGTGGATGATCATGCGCTCCGCGTTCGAAAACTGCGGGTGGCACGTGGTCAGCGTGATCATGCCCAGCATGTCCGGGCGCACCTCAATGGAGGGCTGCTCCGGGATCGGGTTGATCACGTTCACGTCTCCCGGCAGCGTAATGTGCCTGCCCACCACGTTGCGGTACTCGCCCGTCGCGATCGGCTCGTTGATCTCGGCTGGCACGCAGCCCGCCGCCACGTCCCGGCGTTCCTGCGGATCCAGGCCCATCGGCAGCACGCGGTACGTCACCCAGGAATCCTGCGTCTCCACCACGATGGCGTCGCAGCTGTTCAGCGCCCCAAGGTCATTGAACGGCGCGCCCTTGCCCACGCGGTGCCCCGCCACCGCGAAGTTGCCCGGCTCGCCCGGCATCTGCGTGTCCGGGTAGCGGCCCGGACCCACCAACAACTCGTTCTCGTCGGTGCCCTCGATGATGGCGAACTGGTAGTCCGACCCGAACGCAGGGATGTACATGCGCGCGAATGCGTCGCCAAGCTGTGGCGTGCGCAGCTGGCGCGGGTTCTTCCACTGCTCCGACAACGTGTCCTGCGCTTCGTTCTGCATCTTGCCGGAAGCGATATTCGTCCAATAGGACTCGTAAAAGGCGAACAGCAACAACAACGCCCCGATGGTCAGCAGCACCTCGCCGAACACCTGGGAGGCGCGCACCTTGCGTCTGGGTTGTTGGTAAACCATGGCCTAACATTAGCGAATGATGGAAATCCTCGTCTATCCCGTGTCCGCCGTGCTGCAGTTCTGGCACTGGCTCCTCGCCGACGTCCTCGGCGCCCCCGTCTCTGGCGCCTGGATCGCATCCATCATCCTGCTGGTCATCACAGTGCGCGGCGCCATCGCACCGTTTTCCTGGAAGACGTACAAGGTAGGCCGCACCAGCTACATGATGCGGCCACACATGAAAGCCATCGCGGACCGCTACGGCAGCTCCACCGCACTCGAGGACATCGAGGCGGAGCGCGAAGCCATCAAGAAACTCCGCAGCGAGCACGGCTACAACCCGCTCGCCGGCTGCGTTCCCGCCATGATCCAGCTGCCGTTTTTCTTCGGCCTGTACCGCCTGCTGTACTGGCTCGCCGTCCCCGACGTCGGCGACGCCCACCGGATCGGCCTGCTCACCCCAGACGAGATCGAAAGCTTCCGCAACACCACGCTTTTCGACGTCCCCCTCCCCGCCTACGTCTCCATGACACCAGAGCAGTTTGCCTCCCTCGGCACTACGGTCGACGCCGTTCGCGGCCTGGCCATACCGATGCTCATCGCCGCCATCTGTTTCACCAGCATCAACCTGCTGCTCTCCCAGATCCGCAACCGCACCACCCTCGAGTGGGAAAACGCGTTCACCCGCGGCAGCTACCGGTTTCTGTACTGGATGATCCCCTTCATCGCACTGTCCCTGACCACGGCGGGACTGCTCGGCCTCGTGCCGATCGCGCTACTGCTGTACTGGGTAGTCAACAACTTCTGGACCGCCTCACAGACCGTTCTGCTCTGGGCGTTGCTTGTAAAGCGTTTCCCCTCCGAAGAGATTCACCGCAACCATGTACGCGAGGCGCGCGAAGCGTACGTCGAAAAGAAGCGGGAGAAGCGCGAGCGCAAGCGGACCTGGCGCCGCAAGAAGGCTGGCGCGCTCGTGCGACCGACGACCATCCCAGCGGTTCGCCGCGACATCCGCGCAGAAAAATCCGCCCTAGCCGAGGCCAAGCGCGACGAGAAGCGCGCCAAAAAGGCAATCGAGAAAGAGCGGTCGAAAGTGCAGCGGGAGGCTAAATCGAATAGTCAGCAGGAGGAGTCCCAAGCGTAGCTTTCGCCAGCGTACGGGCAGTTTCCAGCGGCGCGGTATCGCGCACAAAGCGGGCTCCCGCCAGGCCGCCGTCGAGGAAGATCAAAAGCTCATTCGTCTGCGAGGCCGAGTTGTAGCCGTTCTTCACGCTGAGCAGGTGCGTAATCGTGTCGTACATCCACTGGCGGTGCTTCTTACACGCCGCAACGATGCGTTCCTCCGACTCCGTGTCCGGGCGCGGATACTCGTTCGCCGCGTTCAGGAACGGCGAGCCACGGAATTCCCGGTCTGGCTCCTCCTCAATCGCCATGTCGAAGAACGCCAGCACCTTGCCGTCCGCGTCGTAGACATGCTCGGTGCGCTCCGCCCAACGCTGCCGGTACTCCTCGTCCAGCCGCTCAATGTACGCGATGACCAGGTTGTCTTTCGACCCAAGCAGGGAGTACAACGACGCCTTCGCGACGTCCGCCTCCCTCAAAATACGGTCAATACCGATGACGCGGATGCCTTCTTCTTGGAAGAGTTTCGTGGCGGCGTCCAGCAGCCGCTGCCGGGGGCTGGGACGATTCCGCCTCCTGGAAGCACTCTTTGCCTTGCTGGTTGTACCGCTGCTCACGCGACTGCTCCTCCAAAATCTCTAGTAGACAAACCAGTACGTTCACCATACCGCGTACCGTAGTTTCTGAAAAGAAAAATACCGGCCGGGGGTGTGTCCCTCCGGCCGGTACATACATCACGCGCTTTTCGCGCTACTGGCTATTGGCGTTGTTTGCCTTTCACAAAGTTGACAATGGTCAGCAGGATCACCGCACCAAGGATGCAGGTGAAGAAGCTAAACCAAAGTCCGCCATTGTCGACGTCCACTCCGAACTTCGCCAGCAACCAGCCGCCAATCAGACCACCAATAATGCCGACAATAATATTCAGGCCGATGCCCATGTCGGCGTCCTTGCCCTTAATCTTCGAAGCGATCCAGCCCGCAAGTCCGCCAATGATAATCCAGCCGAAAAAGCCAAGTCCCAGCATGTGCACGTCTCCTTCTATAACGATCGTTTAATGTCTACTGACCATGGTGCCTCCCATTCGGGCATAATGCCACTACGATTCGGACACCAACGGGTAACGATCTGGAAACGGCACCGCTGGGACTTGGTTGCGTTCCGCGAGATTAGTCGTTCGGACGAACAACCATCATCGGGCACGGCGCGGACTGCAGCAGCGCACGCGACGTCGAGCCGAGCAGCATGCCCTTGAACCCGCCACGACCGTGGGAACCGGTGACCAGGAGCTGTGCGCCTTCAGCGGCCTCGGTAAGCGCGCGGACTGGACGGTCACGCGTAATCACCTTGCGGATCTGCACATCTGGGTACTTCGCGGCGGAGTCCTCCAGGTAGCCATTGAGGATCTCGTCCTTCTCCTCCTGCACAGCCTTCCAGTGCTCGTCCGTGACAGAGAACCCAGCGCCCGGCCCCTGCACCTGCGTATCGATCCAGGTGTGCACCGCAATCAACTCCGCACCGCGAGCGTGCGCCTCCTCAAAGGCGACCTCCGTTGCGTGGCGGGAAACCTCAGAGCCATCAACGCCGACTACGACCGGGCCGTACTTATTCTCTTCCGTCACGTTGTTGTCCTCGCGGACCACCACAACCGGGCAGCTTGCGTGGGAGACAACCGCACCAGACACAGAGCCGAGGACCATCCCGGAAAGCCCGCCAAGGCCACGCGACCCCATCACGATCATGGTCGCGGTACGCGACATCTCAAGCAGCATGTCAATCGGGATCCCTCCGCGATTGCGTGCCCAATCTTGATATTGGGGCGACCTCAAGCGCGATGTCACGCGCCTCCTCGACCTTCTGGATGGTTTCCTTCTGCAGATCGTCGAACAGTTCCTTCGGCGGAACCATCCCCTCCGCGTACAGGAACTGCGGCATGGTGTAGCTTGCAGCCAGCTGCAGCGCGATGCCGCGCTTCGCGGCGGTGTTCGCCGCCCAGCGGACCGCGTTGTGGGAAGCCGGGCTTCCGTCCACAGCTACGACGACCATTTCTTCATTCGACATGTGTTTCGCCCTTTCTCAAGAAGGTAGGCAGTTTCTACCCCCATTGTAGACAAAACCCACATCGATATCGTGGCCCTTATTTGGGAATTTCCACGGGCTTCGCGCCCTCAGAGTTCGCAGGGAAGAACGTCTCATAGAGTGCTCGCAGCACGTCCGCGATCACCTTCCCGATACCTTCATTGAAGAACGCCAGTACTGGTTGCAACATCGCTCCAATATCCATAGCGACTAATCTAGCAAAGGATATGAGTAGAAAACGAAGGAAGTCGCCCCCGCCACTGCCTCCGCGCGATGGCCTCGGCGCGTCACGAGTCCGCGTCCCCGACGCCCCCATTACCGCCGGCGACTTCCTCACCGAAGTCATCAAGGGGCAGCGCCACCGCCACCCCGATGACGACGCCGCAGCCGTCCTCCAGCGCTTCGCCGTCGGCGAAGTCGTCCTGCGCGACGGCACCCCGCTCTCCCCCAACGATATTTTGCAGCCAGGCACAGACGTCTTCTTTTATCGACGCCCCGCCCCCGAAACTCCCGTACCGTTTACTCACACCGTGGTGTTCGAAGACGATAACGTCCTCGTCGTCAACAAACCGCCGTTCTTGGCGACGATGCCACGCGCCGCCCACATCACGGAGACCCTCACCGTCCGCCTTCGCCGCGAGACCGGCAACGAGGAGCTCACACCGGCGCATCGCCTCGACCGCATGACGAGTGGACTGTTGCTGCTGACGAAGCGCCGTGAAGTCCGCGGGGCGTACCAAGACATGTTCGCCCGCAGAGAGGTACGACGCTTGTACTCGGCGGTTGCGCCTTATGATCCTTCGCTACCTGCCGGACCTTGGCGGCATCACATCGTCAAAGAACACGGCGAAGTTGCTTCCAAGATTGTCCGCGGCGCGGAACCCAATTCAGAAACGCTGTTCCTTGGCGCGTCCCGTTTGCCGTCAGAAGAGGAAACAGTGCTACAAGAACGCTACGGAGTGGAAGGACCGCTCGGGCGCTATCTCCTCGAACCGATCAGTGGACGCACGCACCAACTGAGAATCCAGATGTTGGACGCCGGGGTGCCCATCATCGGCGACTCTATCTACCCCGTCCCACATCCTTTTGGGGAGGACGACTTCACCAAACCAATGCTGTTGGAATGCATTTCCGTTGCCTTCACCGACCCGCTCTCCAGCAAGGCCGTCCACTTCACGACCGACCCATCGGTGCCCTGGCCATAAACCCTCTCGGAGTACCAATAGTGTGTCTCCAACGGTAGCCGAGGCAGCTGTGCACCACATTCCGGGTCTTCGAGACTGTGCGGTGGCGTTTCCCCAGCTCACGCCCCCTACGTAAAGGAATCTGGTGCACACACCCCACACCCGAGCCACACCACACCCCCACGCACGTGGTGCACACCCCCACCAAAACAAAAAAGTGTGGTGAGTATGTGCCACAACAACACACACTCACCACACACAAGAAAATGAAGTTATAGGCCGGCGGTAACCTACTCTCCCACACCCTCCCAGGTGCAGTACCATCAGCGCGGGCGGGCTTAGCTAACCGGGTTCGGAAAGGGACCGGGCGTTTCCCCGCCGCCATCAACCACCGACACGACCAAAATCGTGCCAACACAATACTGTTGATAACAACGACAATATTCAAATAATCAGCACAGGCATGTCATGCCAGACACTGCACAGTGGACGCAAACACTCTTCTTCGCGGAAGAACACTCAATAATTTGACCATAAACAACACCAACATGTGTGTGCTTTGTTTTAGTCTCGGTGTAATTAGTACCAGTCACCTTACACACCTCACAGTGCTACCAGATCCGGCCTATCAACCCCATCATCTCTAGGGAACCTCAAACGAAACCTCATCTCAAAACAGGCTTCCCGCTTAGATGCTTTCAGCGGTTATCCCTCCCGTACGTAGCCAACCAGCCCTGCTCCTGGCGGAACAACTGGCACACCAGAGGTACGTCCGTCCCGGTCCTCTCGTACTAGGGACAGCCTTCTTCAAGTTTCAACGCGCGCGGCGGATAGAGACCGAACTGTCTCACGACGTTCTGAACCCAGCTCGCGTGCCGCTTTAATGGGCGAACAGCCCAACCCTTGGGACCTACTCCAGCCCCAGGATGCGACGAGCCGACATCGAGGTGCCAAACCATCCCGTCGATATGGACTCTTGGGGAAGATCAGCCTGTTATCCCCGGGGTACCTTTTATCCGTTGAGCGACACCACATCCACAAGTAGGTGCCGGATCACTAGTCCCGACTTTCGTCCCTGCTCGACTTGTAAGTCTCACAGTCAAGCTCCCTTGTGCACTTACACTCACCACCTGATTGCCAACCAGGCTGAGGGAACCTTTGGGCGCCTCCGTTACATTTTGGGAGGCAACCGCCCCAGTTAAACTACCCACCAGGCACTGTCCCCAACCCAGATCATGGGCCAAGGTTAGACATCCACTACGGTCAGAGTGGTATTTCAACAACGACTCCACAATCACTAGCGTGACCACTTCACAGTCTCCCACCTATCCTACACAAACCGCACCGAATACCAATACCAAGCTATAGTGAAGGTCCCGGGGTCTTTTCGTCCTGCCGCGCGAAACGAGCATCTTTACTCGTACTGCAATTTCACCGGGCCTGTGGTTGAGACAGCAGGGGAGTCGTTACGCCATTCGTGCAGGTCGGAACTTACCCGACAAGGAATTTCGCTACCTTAGGATGGTTATAGTTACCACCGCCGTTTACTGGGGCTTAAATTCTCCGCTTCGACCACAAGGATCTAACAGGTCCTCTTAACCTTCCAGCACCGGGCAGGCGTCAGTCCGTATACATCAACTTAACCGTCTTCGCACGGACCTGTGTTTTTGATAAACAGTCGCTCCCCTCTATTCTCTGCGACCCCCACCAGCAACACACCGAAAAAGGCATGCAACCAGCAAGGGCCCCCCTTCTCCCGAAGTTACGGGGGCAATTTGCCGAATTCCTTAACCACAGTTCACCCGACCGCTTTAGTATTCTCTACCTGACCACCTGTGTCGGTTTCGGGTACGGGCCATACACACACATCGCTAGAGGCTTTTCTCGACAGCAAAGGATCACCACCATCACCCAACAATTGGGCTACGCATCACGCCTCACACAAAATATCGACCGCATTTCACAAGTCGACGTGCCACACGCTTACACCAAGATATCCAACACTTGGCGCGGCTACCTGACTGCGTCACCCCATCACTGAACTACCACGGATCAGGCCCCACGCATCACCAACAACCACACACCCAAAAGGATGCGCATGTTGCCAGTTCAGGGTGGTTAGTATCACCGCTTCACTCTTTGTCGCATGCATACGGGTACGGGAATATCAACCCGTTGACCATCGACTACGCCTGTCGGCCTCGCCTTAGGACCCGACTCACCCTGGGAAGACGAACTTGACCCAGGAACCCTTAGTCATCCAGCGGATACGATTCTCACGTATCTCTCGTTACTCATGCCTGCATTCTCACTCGCACACAGTCCACCACCCCTTACAGTATGGCTTCACCCCATGCACGACGCTCCCCTACCCATAGTAAAAACTATGCCGCGGCTTCGGCGGTGTACTTGAGCCCCACTACATTGTCGGCGCAGAACCACTCGACCAGTGAGCTATTACGCACTCTTTCAAGGATGGCTGCTTCTAAGCCAACCTCCTGGCTGTCTTCGCAATCCCACATCCTTTTCCACTTAGTACACCCTTAGGGGCCTTAACCGGCGATCTGGGCTGTTTCCCTCTCGACTATGAAGCTTATCCCCCACAGTCTCACTGCTATAGAACACTTGACCGGCATTCGGAGTTTGGCTGATGTTGCTAAGATGATAGTCCCGCTCAACCAACCAGTAGCTCTACCTCCGGCAAACTACTATAACGCTGCACCTAAATGCATTTCGGGGAGAACCAGCTATCACGGAGTTTGATTGGCCTTTCACCCCTACCCACAACTCATCCCCTCAGTTTTCAACCTAAGTGGGTTCGCGCCTCCACAACCTCTTACAGCTGCTTCACACTGGCCATGGGTAGATCACCCCGCTTCGGGTCCAGGACATGCCACTTACAACACCCAATTAGGATTCGCTTTCGCTACGACTACCCCACACGGGTTAACCTCGCGACATGCCGCTGACTCGCAGGCTCATTCTTCAAAAGGCACGCCATCACACACACGCGGTGCTCTGACGGATTGTAAGCGCACGGTTTCAGGAACTCTTTCACTCCCCTCCCGGGGTACTTTTCACCATTCCCTCACGGTACTTATCCACTATCGGTCACACTTAGTATTTAGGCTTACCGGGTGGTCCCGGCAGATTCACAGCAGATTCCACGAGCCCACTGCTACTCGGGCAAACAATCACCACAACACGACACGCCTTCACGTACAGGGGCTCTCACCCTCTCCGGCACACCATCCCAGGTGACTTCCGCTAACACGCCGCATCATGAGGGTACATGGCAGCATACCCACAATCATCGCCCACAACACCACACGCGCAACCCCTGCCAGGTATCACACACGCATGGTTTAGCCTCATCCACGTTCGCTCGCCACTACTAGCAGAATCACAATTGTTTTCTTCTCCTACGGGTACTGAGATGTTTCACTTCCCCGCGTAACCCCCACACAGACTATACATTCATCTGCAGGTAACACTCCATAACAAGTGCCAGGTTTCCCCATTCGGACATCCTCGGATCAACGCTTTGTTGGCAACTCCCCGAGGCATAACGCAGCCTCACACGTCCTTCATCGGCTAAGCATGCCAAGGCATCCACCGTACGCCCTTGTAACAAAACAAAAACACACAACAAACAAACAACAAACAACCACCACACACAAACAGCATGACAATCACTTGTTGTTAGGCAAACTTACAATCAAAAAATTCTTCCACAAGAATAAAGATGCTCGCGTCCACTATACAGTTCTCACACAACACACCCCACACACCAACCACCAACCAAACCAGTCAGTGATCAACACGCGGAATCATTCAAGACAACACAACTGCTGCCTCAGACACCCAACAGTGCACCAACACACACAACATTTACTTTTCTTGATTACACAACCAGTTACGCACCACCACAACCACAACCACCACACGAATGCATGACAGTCTGTAGCTGGTGTGTCTCCACCCGGAAACAACAATTGGCAGCCACACCTACGGTGACTCAACCAACAAACAAGCCCACAACTGTGAGCCAACAAAATAAAACTCCTTAGAAAGGAGGTGATCCAGCCGCACCTTCCGGTACGGCTACCTTGTTACGACTTCGTCCCAATCGCCGATCCCACCTTCGACAGCTCCCATGACAGGCCACTGGCTTCGGGTGTTACCAACTTTCATGACGTGACGGGCGGTGTGTACAAGGCCCGGGAACGTATTCACCGCAGCGTTGCTGATCTGCGATTACTAGCGACTCCGACTTCATGGGGTCGAGTTGCAGACCCCAATCCGAACTAAGGCCGGCTTTGTGCGATTAGCATCCCCTCACAAGGTAGCAAACGCGCTGTACCGACCATTGTAGCATGTGTGAAGCCCTGGACATAAGGGGCATGATGATTTGACGTCATCCCCACCTTCCTCCGAGTTAACCCCGGCAGTCTCTCATGAGTCCCCACCATTACGTGCTGGCAACATAAGACAAGGGTTGCGCTCGTTGCGGGACTTAACCCAACATCTCACGACACGAGCTGACGACAACCATGCACCACCTGTATAGCGACCACAAGGGAAACCACATCTCTGCGGCGATCCGCTACATGTCAAGCCCAGGTAAGGTTCTTCGCGTTGCATCGAATTAATCCACATGCTCCGCCGCTTGTGCGGGCCCCCGTCAATTCCTTTGAGTTTTAGCCTTGCGGCCGTACTCCCCAGGCGGGGCGCTTAATGCGTTAGCTACGGCACAAATCCCGTGGAAGGGACTCACACCTAGCGCCCACCGTTTACGGCATGGACTACCAGGGTATCTAATCCTGTTCGCTACCCATGCTTTCGCTCCTCAGCGTCAGTTACTGCCCAGAGACCTGCCTTCGCCATCGGTGTTCCTCCTGATATCTGCGCATTTCACCGCTACACCAGGAATTCCAGTCTCCCCTACAGCACTCAAGTTATGCCCGTATCGCCTGCAGTCCCACAGTTAAGCTGTGGACTTACACAAACGACGCGACAAACCACCTACGAGCTCTTTACGCCCAGTAATTCCGGACAACGCTCGCACCCTACGTATTACCGCGGCTGCTGGCACGTAGTTAGCCGGTGCTTCTTCTCCAGGTACCGTCACTTGCGCTTCGTCCCTAGCGAAAGGAGTTTACAACCCGAAGGCCTTCATCCCCCACGCGGCGTCGCTGCATCAGGCTTGCGCCCATTGTGCAATATTCCCCACTGCTGCCTCCCGTAGGAGTCTGGGCCGTATCTCAGTCCCAATGTGGCCGTACACCCTCTCAGGCCGGCTACCCGTCGACGCCTTGGTAGGCCATTACCCCACCAACAAGCTGATAGGCCGCGAGCTCATCCCATACCGCAAAAGCTTTCCACAACAATATCCAAAAAGTTGTCCTATCCGGTATTAGACCCAGTTTCCCAAGCTTATCCCGAAGTACAGGGCAGATCACCCACGTGTTACTCACCCGTTCGCCACTCGAGTACCAGTGCAAGCACTGGCCTTTCCGTTCGACTTGCATGTGTTAAGCACGCCGCCAGCGTTCATCCTGAGCCAGGATCAAACTCTCCACAAAAACTATTTCAGAAAGAAACAAGGCCGTGAAAAGCCCGAAAACCTAACCAAAAACAAACCAACCACCAACAACAACCAAAACAGTCATCGCCAGTGTCTGGCAAAATCCTAAAATTACAAAAACTGTAAAGTACAAACAACCAGTCCCAACCCGACGGGGCAAAACAGGACCAGTCACAACCACATCAACCAATACAGTCAACATGACCGTGCATCTGCACCACACCAGTGACACCCAATCATAGGTTCAAGCATCACCGCCGGCACACACCAAAACATGGCACACAGCACGCAACCAAAAGTCAATGCAATCAAAAAAATAAAAAGTACATTGGCACACTATCGAGTTCTCAAACAACAACCGCACACCCAAACACACCACAAAACACAGTGGCGCGTTCAAAGCGACGAAGATTGACACTAACAAAACATTCTCAACAACGCAAATACGCGCCGCATCACAGAACCTATTTCATTATGTCGGCCAGCGGTAGTTTTCCTAACCGCCATCTCACCAAACCACTCTCTTCAGAGCCTGTCTGGCGGGGCGTTGTCGGTCTCGCTGACTCACATAAAGTTACACACACACCAACAACAACACAAATCGCCAGCCCAGACAACATTTTTACAACTTCATATCAGGGTTCTTTTGGGCGCCATTGACGCGCCCACTGACGTACAGGGCGAGCGTCACAAGCGCCAGCAGTAACGCACATCCGGCCACACTGAGCGCTCCTTTCCAGGGCACGGGATCGCGGAGGAATTGCCAGAGAATCATGACGGCCATGAACGTCACCAGTTGGTTGCGTCCCCAGGCCAACGGGATCGCAAGTCCAGTGAGGATCAAGATGAACGTTGCCCAGAGGGGCACGGTGGGCAGGGTGTGGGCGTCGAGAAGTGTAGGAAGGGTACGCAGCGCAACGTAGATCCCCGCGGCCACCGCCGCTGCACCCAGTTCATGCAGAGCCCACGTGCGACGGGGAATGCCGTACGCTCGGGCCGTCGTCGGCGAGCTTGTGCCCCAAGAATAGATAGCCGCGAAGCAACCGAAAAGGAAAAGGTCAGGGATGGTTGCGACGACGGTATCCATGTTTTGTCGGCGAACGAGCGCACCGCAAACTGCACGGCGACCGAGCCAAGGCCAAAGGCCACGGCCAAGAGGAGCGGCTGTTTCCAGAAGAGTTGGAAGATGAGGGGCTGGTCCAGACGCAGCCCCATGATGGCCGAACCGTTGTCGGAAGAGTTGAGTTCTTCGCCGGTGGTGGAGTCGTTAGCTACGTATAGGGCAAGCCAGCCGGTGACCAGTGCGATGGCGAGCAGGCCGTACAGCGATGGGCTCACGATCAGCGTCGGGATGCAAAGTACGGCCCAGACCACGAGGGCGGCGCGGCGCTTGTACGCGAGGGCGCGCTTGCGGTTCATCCCATAGGAGCGAAAAACGTCCGATTCGGGGATGAAGGTCGCGTAGAGGAGGAGCGAGGAGAATGTCGCGGCTGTAATGACCAGCGGGACGCTGCCCAACCAGTCGGCAAAGATGGTCGCTGCGCCCATGAGCAGGCCGAAGAGTGTCATCCAGAAGCGCCATTTGGAGCCTGCGAACATTTGGGCGCGGAAGAAGCCGGGGCGGACAAAGGTCTACATTTAGCTCACCTCCAGGAGGTGCTCGATGACGTCGCCGAAATCGACAGGTCGCAGGGGGTTGCTCAGGTCGAGGCGCTCGGCGTGGGCGTCGGCATCATCGGCGGTCACGTGCGCGCTGACCTTGCCGTCGCGGCCCAGCACCAGGGCGCTGCTCAGAATTTTCGACGCCTCTTCGATATGGTGCGTGGCCATCACGAACGTGCGTCCGTCCTCGGCCACGTCGAGGAGGTGGCGATAGAACACGTTGGTGTTGTGGACATCGAGGCCGACGTAGGGCTCGTCGAGAAGCGTGAGCTCGGCGCCGGACGCGATGCCGATAATGTTGCCCACCATCGCGCGCTGGCCCCGCGACATCTTGTTGTACGCGGCGCCGAGCGCCTCGCCGAGGTCGAAGTCGTCGATGAGGCGGCGCGCGAGCCCATCGTCCCAGTTCGGGTACCGCAGCTGCGCGCCCTTAAGAATGTCCTTGCCGCTCCAACTCGCCGGGTAGGTGACGTCGACGCCGGTCAGCGCGACGCGGTCCATCACCTCAGCATTATCGAACGGAGCCAGGCCGAACACCTCGACGGCGCCGCCGGAAGACTTCAGTTGGCCCGCGACGATCTGCAACAACGTCGACTTACCGACGCCATTTCGCCCCAGCAGCCCGTGGATGCCGCCAGACGGCAGGTCGAAGGACACCCCGTTGAGGACGTGCTTCTTACCAAAGTGCTTCTCTAGCCCATCGGCGCGGATAATCATGGCGTTCATTGATACATTCCTCTACTTTCTGCTACTCGATGTACAAGGTCGATCAAGTCGTCGCGGCTCAGGCCGACGCGGACGGCTTCGTCGATAAGAGGGGCGACGAACGTACCCGGGAACGCTTCCCGGCGGGTTTCCAGGATCCGTTCGCGCGCGTCCGGGGTGACGAACATCCCGAGGCCGCGGCGCTTCTCGAGGACCTGGGCGTCGACAAGTAAGCCGAGGCCCTTGCGTGCTGTCGCGGGGTTGATGTTGTGGAAGGCTGCGAGCTCGTTTGTCGACGGCGCCCGCTCGCCCGACTTCAGTGTCCCGTCGACGATGAGGTCCTCCACCAACTTCGCGATCTGCACGAAGAGTGGCTCTGAATCCCCAACCACCATTTCTCCCTTCGAGCTCGTTGGTTAGTTACTGCACTAACTAACTATAGAACCGTGGCCAGGTGGCTCGCAAGGACCCCTACGAAATTTCTTGAACTACTAGCATGAGTAGGCACACAAACATATGTAGCCTTGTGATGAAAAGAATTTAACGACAATAAAGAATCGGAATTTAGGAGCCATGCTTGAACGCACACTGGTGTTCGTCGACACTTCTTACCTACTGGCGAGCTTTTACAACTCATGGGAAATCGGCGCACGAGCACAATTAGAAATCGACTTACCCGAGGTAGTCGCCAACCTCGGAGTCATGATCAGCCACCAACTCCACCAACCCATCCACCGTCAAATGTGGTACGACGGCATCCCCGACTCCGGACCCCACCGCTACCAGCGCGCCCTGCGCTCCTGCGACGGGGTCCAACTCCGCACGGGGCAACTCATCGAATGGGGTGAGCGGCGCACCCAAAAAGGTGTCGACACCCGACTCGTCGCCGACCTGGTCATCAACGCAACACGTGGCCAGTTCAGCGACTTCGTCCTTGTCTCCGGCGACGCCGACATGATCCCAGGCGTCGAAGAAGCCACCAACAACGGCGTACGCGTCCACCTCTACGGATTCGGCTGGGACTCGATGTCCTCCGCCCTCCGCCACGCCTGCGACACCACCACCATCCTCGACCCACGCGAAGACTTCGCAGACTCCATGCAACTCCGCGTCCTCGAAGGGCCCCTCCCACCAAGCATCCGGGAACGCCCGATCGCCGACGCCGAACCCGTCGAAGACAACCAAGGCCCCACCGAAGTACCCGGCCTGGGACCCGACCCACTCGCTGCGCCGGAGGAGCCTGCTGCTGAGGAGCCCGCTTCGGACCAGCCGGTCGATCCACCGGCCGCGGAAACCCCAGTTACCCCAGCGACCCCGGCGACCCCATCGCCTGCCGATATGCCGAAGCCCGGCCCAAAGCCTGGCCCGGTCCCCACGGAACCACCGGCACCGGTCAAGTCGGCAGAGCCTGCAACACCTGCCGAGGACCCGAAGCCGGAAACCATCTCCGACGAGGACACCGACGACGTACCGGCCCCCAAACCGGCACCGAAGCCGTCGATGATGGCACCGCGCCGCAAACTCCGCTCGCGCTACGTGCCGCTTCCGGAAGAAGTCTGGACGTCCTCCGGCTTCCAAACCCCCTACGACGTGGGACAACAGTACGCAGCCTGGTGGTTCGAGAACGCCGCATCCAGCGAACAGCGCGACAAGGCCCACATGCTTTCCGGTGGCGGTCTGCCGCCGGAGATCGATAGGCCGCTGCTCCAGTTCGCCTGCGAGACCCTGCACGAGTACACCCTGACGGAAACCCAGCGCGTCAACCTTCGCGACGGCTTCCACTCCGGCATCCGCGGCGTACTCATCAACATTCGCCGCGAAAGCTAACACACTTTCGATACAACAAGGCCCCTGTCCGACACATTCAGGTCGGGCAGGGGCATTCTTTCTGCGTTGTGCGCTGCGGTTTTTCTAAATGTGAGCAACAGGATTGTAGTAATCCCCATTTCGAACTTATTTTCGGGGAATACTACAATCCTGTTACTACAGTTTGCGGCGCTGAGGTTTTCCTAATCCTTGCTGTCCTCGATTTCCTTCGGGGCCTCGGAAGAGGACGAAGCCGACTTGCCGCCGGAAAGCTCAGCGCGGATTCTGATCCAGGCGGGCGCTGGCGGCGACATCGCTGCCGGCCGACTCGATTTCGGTCATCCGGTCCGTCATGGAGGACTTAGCCAGCTCCTGCTCGCCGAGCGCCTGGGCGTAGCGGCGTTCGATCTTGTCCCGAACGCCGTCGAGGGTCGGGACGTTGTCGTCGCCGCCGAACTGGTTGAGGGAGTCCATGGTCTTGGTGGTCTGCTCTTGCATTTTCGCCTGGTCAAGCTGGGATTCCAGCTGGGAGACCTGGGCGAGCTGTTCCTGCAGGCGCGCCTCGGATTCCTTCTGCTTCGCTTGGGCTTCCTGTGCGGCTTGCTCGGCGGCAGCGTAGGCCTGCTTGGTTTGCTCGAGTTCCTGCTCGACGGACACCAGCTGGGTGGCGATGACCTCGGCGGCGGCGTCGTCGTTCATCTGGAGGGCGGTCTTGGTCTTCGCCTCAAGGTCCTGTTGGGATTTGAGCAGGCGGTCCAGTTTCATGCTGAGCTGGTTGCGGTTGCCAATGATGGCGGCTGCGTGCTCAGTGATTTCCTGGTGCTGCTTCTTAGCGGCGGCGACGGCCTGTTGGATTTGCACCTTCGGGTCGGCGTTTTCGTCGATCTTGGTGTCGAAGGACTGCATCAGGTACTTCCAGCCCTTTACGAATGGGTTTGCCATTACTGTCCCTCCTGCGCGTTTTGGGCCTCGACCTGGCGGCGGACCTCGTCCATGTCGAGTGCTTTGACCTGTTCGACGAGGTCGTTGAATGCGGATTCCGGCAGGGCACCGGCTTCGCGGTAGACCATGATTCCGTCGCGGAACACCATGAGCGTCGGGATTGCCTGGATATCCAGGGCGACCGCTACTTGCTGGTATTCCTCGGTGTTGAGCTTCGCGAAGGTCACATCCGGGTGCTTCTCGGAGACCTTTTCGTAAACAGGCGCGAACTGGCGGCAGGGGCCGCACCAGGACGCCCAGCAGTCGACGATGACAATGCCCTCTCCGAGAACGGTTTCCTGGAATGTTTCCTCAGTGAGGTCGGTTGTGGCCATTAGGTAGCTCCTTTTCGTTTTTTGTTAGATTGGCAGCTATCAATGCAACACTAACAAGTGCGGGGCGATTCCCGCAGGAAGGAAGGAAATATTATGGCAACGCAAACATTCCAGGTTGAGGGCATGAGCTGCGGGCATTGCGAGCTCAGCATCCAGGAAGAGGTCGGGGAAATCCCGGGCGTGACCTCGGTGAACGCTGATCACACAACCGGCAAGGTTGTGGTTGAGGGCGCAGAGGTGAGCAGGGAGGACGTCGATAAGGCGGTTGAGGAAGCGGGGTTCAAGCTGATCTAATGTCGAATGCACAGATAGAACTCGGCGTTTCGGGCATGACGTGTACGTCGTGCTCGTCGCGGGTGCAGCGAAAGCTGAACAAGATGGAGGGGGTCGAGGCGTCGGTGAACTTTTCGACGGAGACCGCCTCCGTCGAGTACGATCCGGCGCTCGCGGACCCTGATGCGTTGATCAAAACGATTCGGAACGCGGGCTACGATGCGTTCACGGTCACTGACGCCGACGAGCCGCTTGACGACGCCCCCTCCGAACCCGAGCGCGACACCCTCTTGTGGACCATCGTGTGGTCCGCGGTGGTGTCACTGCCGGTGATGCTGGTGTCGATGATTCCGGCGTTGCAGTTCACGTACTGGCAGTGGGCGGCGTTTGCTGCCTCGACCCTGGTGTATTTCTCGGCAGGGTCGCTGTTCCACCGCAATGCGCTGTTGAACTTGCGTCACGGCAGCATGACCATGGACACCCTGATTTCCATGGGCACCACGGCCGCCTACGGGTGGTCGATCTACGCGCTGTTCTTCGGCAACGCGGGCGAGCCGGGCATGAAAATGCACATGAGCCTGATGCCGAACGCGGCAGCGATGGACGAGGTCTATCTGGAGACGGTGTGCGTCGTTATCACGTTCTTGCTGCTTGGCCGCTGGTTCGAGCACCGCGCGAAGGGGCGTAGTTCCGAGGCGTTGCGCAACCTGCTGCACATGGGGGCGAAGGACGCGACGGTGCTGCGCGACGGCGTGGAGACGCGCGTGCCGATCGCCGACGTGAAGGTCGGCGACACGTTCGTGGTGCGCCCAGGCGAGAAGGTCGCGACGGACGGCACGGTGGTCGAGGGACGCTCGGCGATCGACGCCTCAATGCTCACCGGCGAATCTGTCCCCGTCGACGTCGAGGTCGGCGACGCGGTAACCGGCGCGACTCTGAACACGCACGGC
Organism: Corynebacterium sp. UMB2355A; assembly: GCF_033877495.1. Taxonomy (NCBI): domain Bacteria; kingdom Bacillati; phylum Actinomycetota; class Actinomycetes; order Mycobacteriales; family Corynebacteriaceae; genus Corynebacterium; species Corynebacterium sp. UMB2355A. Next base: position 1,127,489 of record NZ_CP138855.1, read on the forward strand.
CGCCTGCTCGTGCAGGCGACCCGCGTTGGGGCGGATACGACGCTGGCGCAGATGGGTCAACTGGTCAAGGACGCGCAGGCAGGCAAAGCGCCGGTAGAGCGGCTGGTAGACAGGATCGCGCAGATCTTCGTCCCGACCGTGATCGCTATCTCGGCGGTATCCCTGGTGGTGCACCTCCTGTTGGGCTACAGCGTGGCTGCCGCGTTTACGGCGGCGGTGGCGGTGCTGATCATCGCGTGCCCGTGCGCGCTCGGCCTGGCCACCCCGACCGCCATCCTGGTGGGTACCGGGCGCGGCGCCGAGCTGGGCTTGCTGATCCGCGGCCCGGAGATCCTGGAATCCACCCGCCAGGTGGACACCATCGTGATGGACAAGACCGGGACCGTCACCACCGGCGAAATGACCGTGGTTGACGCGAATGGCAGCAGCGACGCCCTCGCACTCGCCGCCGCGGTGGAGGCGCACTCGGAGCACCCGATCGCCCGTGCCATCACCGCTTACGTCCAGGACGCTCGCACCGAGTCCGTCACCGACTTCCGGAACGAGCCCGGCATCGGCGCCAGCGCGACCGTTGACGGCAAGCACGTCCGAGTCGGCAGGCCATCGGGTGACCTGGGCGAGTACCGTGGTGCCTTCGACGCCATGGAGGCGACGGGCGCGACCGTAGTCGCTGTCGAGGTCGACGGCGCGCTTGAAGGGGTTATTGCGGTGCGCGACGCCGTGAAGGAAGACTCCCGGGTGGGCGTCGAGAAGCTGAAGGAGCTGGGGCTCGAGCCGCACCTGCTCACGGGCGACAACCGCGCGACCGCGCTCGCCGTGGCGAAGGAAGTGGGTATCGACGCCGCCAACGTCACCGCCGGCGTACTCCCCGCCGACAAAGTCGAGCTGGTGCGCAGCCTGCAGGACGCGGGCAAGCGCGTAGCGATGATCGGCGACGGCGTGAACGACGCCGCGGCGCTCGCGCAGGCCGACCTTGGCATGGCGATGGGCGCGGGAACCGACGTGGCCATCGAGGCCTCCGACATCACCCTGATGAATAACTCGCTGGTCAGCGCCGCCGACGGCATCCGCCTGTCGCGCGCGACGCTGCGCACCATCAAAGGCAACCTGTTCTGGGCCTTTGCGTACAACGTGGTGCTCATCCCCGTGGCAGCCATCGGGCTGCTCAACCCCCTGCTCGCAGGCATAGCGATGGCCTGCTCATCCGTGTTCGTGGTGACGAACTCGCTGCGGCTGCGCCGCTTCCGCGCTACGCGCTAAACAGGCCGCGGAGGCGGTGCAGGACACCGCTTGGCTGGGAGGTGGCGGCCAGCTCGTCGATGCTGCGGGGGAGGTTCAGCAGCATCGTCGAATCCTGGTTTTTCGCGACGGTAATACGTTCCTCTAATTGGGCCACCGTGTGGGCGCACGCGGACGGTGCGTCGTGCATCATTCGGACAGACATTGTGACTTTTCCTTCGTTCGTAACTGTGTTAGGCCACAATGCTAGCCAGAAACGCGCAGCGTGTCATGCATGGCGAGCCAACCCTAAGCAAGGACAGCCTTGGCTGTCCACCCCCGGACGGGTGCAGGATTAGCCGTGCGCCATGTTCACGAAGCGCGAGTAGTGCAGCTGGTGCGCAACCGGAATCGTGTCGATTGGTCCACCGCGGTGCTTCGCCACGATGATGTCGGCTTCACCGGCGCGCTCGTCGTCGCGGTCCTGCGAGTCCGGGCGGTAGAGCAGGAAGACCATATCGGCGTCCTGCTCCAGGGAGCCGGATTCACGCAGGTCGGCGAGCTGCGGCTTCTTGTCCGTGCGGGCCTCGGGGCCACGGTTGAGCTGCGAGATTCGCGATCACCGGTACCTCGAGCTCCTTCGCCAACAGCTTCAGGTTACGGGAGAACTCGGAGACCTCCTGCTGGCGCGACTCCACTCGCTTACCGGAGCTCATCAGCTGCAGGTAGTCCAGCACGATCAGGTCGAGGCCCTGCTGCTGCTTCAACCGGCGCGCCTTCGAGCGGATCTCCATCATGGTGAGGTTGGGGGAGTCGTCGATAAATAGTGGGGCGTCCTGGATCTCCTCGAGACGGCGGGTGAGCTTCTCCCAGTCCTGCTCCCCCATCTGACCCGAGCGCATCGAGGACAGCTTGATCTCCGTTTCGGCGGAGAGCATGCGCATGATGATTTCGGACGCGCTCATTTCGAGCGAGAAAATCACTGAGGTCTTGCCCTGCTGGATTGAGCAGGAGCGCATGAAGTCGAGCGCCAGCGTCGACTTACCGACGCCCGGGCGCGCCGCGATGATGATCATCTGCCCTGCGTGCAGACCGTTGGTGAGCTTGTCCAGGTCAATGAAGCCGGTGGGCACGCCCTGCTCCAGGCCACCGCCCTGCGCGATGGCCGCGAGCTCGTCGACGGTGTCCTGCAGCAGGTCGCCGAGCACCTTGTAGTCCTCGCCAGCGTTCTTGCGGGAGATCTGGAAGAGCTCCTGCTGAGCGCGGTCCACGACGGCGTCGATCTCCATGCCGTCTTCGCCCTCATAGCCGAGCTGCACAACGTGCGTACCGGCATTGACCAGCTGGCGGAGGACCGACTTCTCCTCGACGATCTCCGCGTAGTAGCGGGCGTTGGCGGCCGTCGGCACCTCGGAGATGAGCGTGTGCAAGTAAGGAGCGCCGCCGACACGCTCAAGCTCGTTGTTACGGTCCAGCTGGCCTGCGACGACCACCGCGTCAATGTCGGATCCGTGCGAGTACAGGTTCGTGATGGTCTTGTACACCAGCTGGTTCGCTGGGAAGTAGAAGTCCTCCGGGCGCAACGCGTCCGAAACGTCAGTGATGACGTCCTGGTTGAGCAGCATGGCGCCAAGCACGGAACGCTCCGCGCGCTCGTCGTGCGGGGGCTGGCGGTACTCCTTCAGGTCCTTGCGGCCCCGGTTAAAGTTCAACGACCCGCCGTCCCACTGGCGTGGCTCCGGCGGCACCGAGGACTCCGGAGGCTCCGGTGGTGGAACGTAGTCGTCGTCAAAATCGTCGAAGCTCGCGGCACTCGAGTTCTCAGCCATGCAGTACCCTTTACCCTTTCGTGTTGCACAACAGCGTACCGGATACCCCAGACATTCACGTACCGCCAGTTGAGTTATCCACAGGGGCTGTGAATAGTTTTCTATTGTGCCTGGGGTCTATCCACAGGGGGTGTGCACAACGTGTGGAGAGTGTGTGGAAAAGCCATCGAAGGCGCGCCCTACAGCAACCTCTTCGCAGGTCACACCACTTTTATTCAAGACGATACCCATTGGCACCCCCGGTGGATAACCCGCTACCAGCCGGTTTGACTAGGCGCCTTCGGTGCGCTAAATACACCGTCACATGAGGGGCACACCGCCTCGCTGTGGAGAGTTATCCACAAGCGCAGGCAGGCAAACGAAAACGGGCCCCGCTCCTCACAAGCGGGACCCGTTCTCAAGCTGTTGTCGTTGGACTACCTATCGGTAATCGTCGTTATTTGCTAACGACCTCGAAGTTCACTTTGCCTTCCACGCTGTCGTGGAGGTTCACCTTGACCTGGTATCCACCGGTCTTGGTAACAAGGCCCTTCGGTACATTGATGCGGCGCTTGTCCAGGGATGGACCGCCGGCTGCCTTGACAGCTGCTGCGATGTCGCCAGGCTTGACGGAGCCGAACAGCTTGCCCTTCTCGGAGGTACGCACTGGCACCTTCACGCCGGTCAGCTGGTCGAGCTGATCACGCAGCTCCTTTGCGTGGTCCAAGTCGCGGACCTCGCGCTCCTTCTGTACACGCTGAATATCACGGATCTGCTTCTCTGCACCGCGGGTGGCTGGGATAGCCAGGCCACGTGGGAGCAGGAAGTTACGGCCATAGCCGCCCTTGACCTCGACGATCTCGCCTGCCTCGCCAAGGTTATCAACGGCAGCGGTGAGGATCAGTTTCATGAATCCTAACCTTCCTTGAGTTGAAAATGCTTATGTGTGGGAAATGCTTAGAACGGGGGCTCGTCGTCCATCCCGCCGAATCCACCGGCAGGTGGAGCCGAATTCCACGGATCGTTTTGCGGCTGCGACTGCTGTGCCTGCTGCTGTTGCTGTGCAGGCTGCTGCGGTGCCTGACCAAACCCACCCATGTTCTGAGGCTGCTGCTGTTGCTGTTGCTGCTGTGGGCGACCGTAGCCCGAGTTGCCTTCGCGTGGCGTGCGCTGCACGTTCGCGGTGGCATACTTCAGGGACGGGCCTACCTCATCAACTTCGACCTCAAACACGGTGCGGTTCTCGCCCTCGCGGGTCTGGTAGGAGCGCTGCTTCAGGCGACCGTTGACGATAACGCGCATGCCCTTGGTGAGGGACTCCGCGACGTTCTCCGCCATCTGACGCCAGCAGTTACAGGTCAAAAACAGGGCCTCGCCGTCTTCCCACTGATTCGTGTCGCGGTTGAACTGGCGTGGCGTGGAAGCGATGCGGAAGTTCGCTACCGCTGCACCACTTGGAATAAACCGCAGTTCCGGGTCCGCAACCAGGTTGCCGACGACGGTGATCGGTGTATCGCCTTGTGCCATTGTTTTGACTCCTTCGTTTCCGTGGTTCCGAAAGCCGTTCTTTACTTGTCGGTTCGCAGAACCTTGGTGCGCAGCACTGATTCGCTCAGGCTCAGCACACGATCGAGCTCTTGGACGGTATCTGCTGCGCATTCAAGATTGATGACAGCGTAGATGCCCTCTTCCTTCTTGTTGATTGGGTACGCAAGACGCTGCTTGCCCCACACATCAACGTTTTCTACCTTGCCGTTTTCCTTACGGACGATCTCGAGGAACTTGTCCAGGGACGGGGCAACGGTGCGTTCATCCTGCTGTGGATCGAGGATGATCATTACTTCGTAGTGACGCACGGACCTCATCACCTCCTATGGTCTAGATTTGAATGTTTTCGGCCGCCGCATTGTGCGGTGGCAGGAGGGTCGTTGCGTCAAGCAACCCCACCAGCGTACCCCACCCGTTACGCTGGGCAAAATACTTCTCGACGCCCCCTCCGCCCTACTGCGGATTGGGCACGGCTACGAAGACCGCGAGGATCACCGGAATGACGGTAATGAAGACAAAAGCGGCAAGACCGTAGCCGACGGCGCGAGGGATTTCTTGACGGTTCGTCGCTACGAACGCTGCGGCGATGAAACCGAATCCGACTGCGATTGAGGCGATTCCGGTAACGGTTGCGGATCCCATGCTGGCTCCTTCCAATCTTCAGGGGTAGTCAGAAGCGGGTCGTGGCCGTTGTGCGCGGCAGCAACTTTGTCCTCGCGTTTGCCGAACATCTGCTGGATAACCAGCACCATGATGGCGATGATGAGTGCGTCGCGGGAGATGATGACGGTGTCCAGCAGCGCGCCAGGAGCACCCTTTTGGTCCTCGCCCATCATGTGCCACATCAGCACTGGCCACACCATCATGTCGACCGTCATCCAGGAAAGCAGGAGGCGCCAGTACGGCAGCGCCAGGACAGCGGGAACGATGAACCAGATGGAGTACTGGGGGCTCCACACCTTGTTGAAGAGGAGGAAGAACCCGACGATGAGCACGAACAGCTCGGCGACGCGCGGCGTGCGCGGCGCCTTCAGGCCAAGCACGAGGACGGCTGCGCAGCCCGCAAGGAAGAGCACCAGCGTAACCGTGTTCAGGATGACGGGGGCGCCTTCACCACTATCAAACCCGCTCCAGCCGAAGACGCGGTTGATCACTGCGTAGATGGTGGTCCACTCCCAGCCGCGGTCAGTGTTCAAGCGGTTGAACTCATTCCATGCCTCCGGGTTGTGCAGGTACACCGGTAGGTTCACCGCAGCCCAGGTCAGCGCCGTGGTGGCAACCATCTTGAAGAAGGGCACGAAATTCCGCTTCCGGATGGCCAACACCAGGTATGCGCCGAGGATAAACAGCGGCCACAGCTTGAACGCGGTACCGGCGCCAATCAGCACGCCTGCCAGCCAGTACTTCTTATTCCGCACGGCGAGCATCGCCGCCACCACGAAAAAGATTGAGGGGATGTCCCAGTTGGTAAACAGGTGCATGATCAGCAACGGGGAACCGACAACGAGCAGCGTGTCCCAGATTCGGTTGCCGGCAAGCTCCGCCACCATGCGCGCTGTAACCACCCAAATGGCGGCCAGGATGAGCACTGTTACGTAGAAGTACCAACCGGACTCCGGCAGGATGCGCGAGACTGCGAAGTAGGTGTTGCGGGAGATGAACGCGCAGAACTGCTGGAACAGGCCGGCGAGCACCGGGTACTCCATGTAGCGAGTCAGGTCGCCCTCAACCCAGGAGAAGTCGTAGACGAAGCCCGGCTGGTCCAGGCCGCGGCCGCCGTACAGCGGCAGGATGTCGTTATAGCAAAAGGAGGTGTACTGGCGGTTGCCGTCCCAGTTGACCTGCATCACGCCGGCGTCGTCAAGCTTGCCCATCGCGCAGTTTGACTTTGAGAGCGCGCCGAGGCCGATGAAGACGTAGGCGAGCGCGAAAATGGTGCGCAGCGGCGTCCAGAACTTAGAGCGTCCAATTTGGGCAAAGCGCCCCATAGGTCCGCCGAGGAACTCAACCCAACCGCGGGCGGCGGGTTCGGTGAGGGCTGGCTGGACGCGATCCTTCGGGTCAGGCCACGTGGTTGCTGTCATCGTTGCTCCGTTATCCAAGATATCGTTTATAACCTGGTCGATTGCGTCCTGTACCGGGTCCGGCCGCGGCGCGGGCGCCGGTGCTGGCGCCGGAGCCGGAGCCGGTGCGGGGGCTGGTGCCGCCGGCTGCCCAGGCCCGGCCTCGCCCGTCGGCGCGTTGGCGTCGGCGCTTGGCGACGCCGCATCCGCCGGAGCACCCGTGGTCGAATTACCGGAGAAGCCACCGTAGTAGCCGCCCAGGTTCACGCCGCCCGAGTACGGGTTCACACCCCAGTACACAGGTGCAGCTTCAGGGAAGTACTCGAAGTCCTGGCCCTGCAGGAGGGAGTCCAGCACGTTCTTCCAGATCCGGCCTGGGGTGTCGGCGCCGAACATGTTGCCGCCGTAGGAATTGAAGATCGCGGAGGTGTTGTCGGCGGTACCGACCCACACGGCCACCGCAAGCTGCGGCGTCGAGCCGACGGTCCACGCGTCCTTGTTCAGGCCGGTGTTGCCCAGCTGGGCAGTACCGGTCTTCGCGGCCGACGGACGGCCGCCGGCCAACACGGCGTTGGAGTACGGGACGACGGACTGCATCGCCTTAATCACGTTGTCGGCGACTTGCTGGGAAACACGGCGTTCCGTGTAGCCCGGGTCGAACTCGTAGAGGACCTCGCCGTAGGCGTCGGTGACGCGCTGCACGAAGTGCGTCGGGTGCGCCAGGCCGCGGTTCGTCAGCGTGGAGACGGCGGTGGCCATGTCGAGTACACGGGACTGATACTGGCCCAGCACGATGCCCTCGTAGGGCTGGCCACCGTTTTCACGCAGCGTGACCGGGATGCCCGGGATGGAGCGGGCCACGCCGAGGGCGTGCGCCATGTCCGCGGTGTCCTGCGTGGTGTTGTCCAGGTCATCCTGGATGCGCATGAACGCGGTGTTCGAGGAGGTGCGGGTGGCGTCGAGCATGGAGAGCATGCCGGAGCCGCCGCCGTCCCAGTTGGTCACTACGTGGCCGCCTGGCAGCGTCACCGGGGTGGCCGAGTACATCGCGTTGAGCGGGATGCCCTGCTGCAAGGCCGCGGCCAGCGCGAAGATCTTGAAGGTGGAACCGGTCTGCAGACCTGCGTTGGCGTAGTCCCAGCCGGAGGGGTCGTCGCCACCGTAGTAGGCGCGTACTGCGCCCGTCTTCGGGTCGATGGCCACGACGCCGGTGCGGGCGTCGTCCTGCAGGAGCGAAAGCTGCTCGCGGGAAATCCGCTCGACCTCTGCCTGCGAGTTCGGGTCAATCGTGGTGGTGATCTTCAAACCACGGTTGGTAAGGTCCGACTCGGAGATGCCGATGGTGGCCAGCTCCGTCATCACCTGGTTCTTAATCAGGCCGTTCGGGCCGCTGGCCTCGGTGTAGGCGGAGTAGGTCGACGGATCGCGGGTCTCCGGGTACTGCAGCCCGGCGCGCTTCGCAGGGTCGAGCTTGTTCGTCTCAACGAGCCCATCCATCACGTAGTTCCAGCGGGCCTTCGCACCGTCCGGGTTGGTCCACGGGTCAAGCTGGCTCGGCAGCTGGATGGAGGACGCAAGCACGCCGCCCTCCTCCAGCGTCAGCTCGCTGGCCGGCTTGTCGAAGAATGCGTGCGCGGCAGCTTCGATGCCGTATGCGTTGCGCCCGAAGTAGACGGTGTTGAGGTAGGCGTTGAGGATTTCTTCCTTGGTCCAAGAGTGGGTCATCTTGATGGAGTAGACGAGCTCTTTGGCCTTGCGCTCATAGGAGTGCTCATTGCCGACCAGGGCGTTCTTCACGTACTGCTGCGTAATCGTGGAGCCACCACCGGCTGATGCGTTGCCGGTAATCTGGCCGATCACGGCGCGACCGAAGCCGGTGAAGGAGAAGCCGGAGTTGTCCCAGAAGTCGCGGTCCTCGGCAGCGAGGACGGCGTTTTGCACGTCAACTGGCACCTGCTCCAGCGGGATCTGAACGCGGTTGCCCTCCGGCGGCACGATGCGAGCCAGGTCGGTTTTGCCGTCGTTAAAGTAGAGGTTTGAGATCTGCGCCGTTTCGATCTCATGCGGCTCCGGGATGTTCGCCCGCTGGTAGTTCCAGATAAACCACACAGCTGGGATGCTGGCCAGCAACACCACGAGCAGGAGCATGGCTAGGACCCATTGGCCCGTCCGCGACCGGGACTTGGATGGGGTCTTGGTTTTCTCGTCTACGTTAGTCACACATTGTCCCTGTACGATCACCTACAGAATTGCTACAGCACACACTACCCGTACCGGGCGTTTTTACCGCACTGGAGTGGCGGTCCATTCTTGCAACAAGTGGTTCCAGTGGCAGTGGGGGCACACTTCCACCTTGTGCACGGTGATGGGGCCGACCTCACCAACGAGGGTGTCAATCTCGGCCTCGCTGCGTGCGGTGCCGGTGCGACGTCCAAGCTTTTCGCTGTACACCCAGCGCACTTCTCGCATGTCACGGCCGCAAATTGGGCAGTTTCTTTTCGACGCCTCTCCGTGATGTTCTGCGGCTGCGCGGAGGAGGAAGTCGGCGTCGCAAAGCTCTTCTTTGGGAATGTGCCCGGCGTGATAGGCGCGAAGGGCCGCCCGGCGTTGCCATTCGTGCGAAACTTCGTGCTGGTAGGTGAACATCGCCGCCATACTAGCGCAACAACATAGTTTCCTTCGCCTATGTATAGAATGATGCGTTGCACGTTTTGTTCGTCTCTTTTGTACAAGGCAGGTCCTTATGGCTGATCGTCCTGACCCGTTGGAGTTGGCACAGCGTATTCGCCCGGCGATGACGAGTTTGTATGTCGCGTATTTCCGAAATACGGAACGCTCCGACCTCACCGGCCCCCAGCTTTCGATCTTGCGTCGCCTCGAGGTGGAAGGGCCAAGCCGGATCAGCCATATCGCCACGTCAGAGGGCGTGCGAATGCCGACGGCCTCGAACACCATCAACCAGCTGGAGAAGCGCGGCCTAGTGCACCGCACGCGCTCCGCGGAGGACAGGCGCGGCGTGCTCGTCGACCTAACTGACCAGGGCAAACGCGAGCTGAGGCGAGTGGGCAAGGAGCGCACGCAGTACCTCGCGGATATGCTCGCCACGCTTGATGACGCCTCGCTGCAGCAGCTCGACGCCGCCACCGAGGCAATTAATACCCTGGCAGACGTCTACGCGAACCCGGAAAGCTAATACACTAGGTCGGTATGGCGCCACGATCTTTCTCTTCTGAACTAGCCCAGTCCTTTGAGTCTGAGCGCCCACTTCGAGTGCTCGTTGGTTGGGATGCTTCCAACTCGGAGGCGATCGAGTTCGCCGCCTGGCTGGGGCGGAGCCTGCCCGTGACGGTGCGGGTTGCGGCGTCGGTGTCGGGTTCGTGGACGAAGTCGCTGTCGTCGAAGAAGTACGACAAGTGGCTGCAGAAGCAGCGAGACACCATCAGCGAGAAGGCCACGAAGGCGCTGAAGCACGAGTTGCCGCGTTCGCAGTGGGCGGACCCGGTGGCGCAGGTGCTGGAGCGCGGCAGCCTCGCGGAGTGCCTGTTCGAGATGGCGGACGGTTTCGAGGCTGATATTTTGCTGCTCGGCTCGAAGTCGAAGACATCGAAAGGCCGCTTCCGGCCGACCTCCGACGCGGACGAGATGATGCACTCCTCCCCGCTTCCGCTGGGCCTGGCGCCGAAGGGCGTGCAGCTTTCGAAGAAGGGCATCACCCGCGTCACCTACTCGCTCATCGACTCTGGCGCGGTGCAGCCGAGCTTCTCCGGCCTGGCGTACGCCACCACGCTCGCCTGCCTTCTCGACGTCCCGCTGCGCATCATCGCGTTTTCCCCCAGCGAGGGCGGCGGTTTCGACGATCAGGAAGACCAGATGGAGTGGAACGAGGCCGCGCTCGGCCTGTTGGACCGCGCACGCGACTCGGCGTTTGCTGTCGCGGAACACCTCGGGCCGGAGCACACCGAACGTCTCGACGTCTCCAACTTCGTCGCCACCGGCAAGGGTTGGAAGAAGGCCATCGACTCGGTGAAGTGGAAGAAGGGCGACATCTTGTGCCTGGGCTCGAAGTCCTCGGGCCCGCTCAAGCGCGTGTTCGTTGGCACCCGCGAGGGCGAGTTCATCCGCTTCGCCCCCGTGCCCGTCATCGTGTACCCACGAGGGAAGCACTAACCATGGCTGACGTATTTGACCACCCCGAAAACGATCTGCATTCCGGCGCGGACCGCTTCTCCCGCGTCCGGCCGGAGCCTGCCAGCTTCGACGAGCTTGCCCTAGAGCCGGACCCGCTGGAGGTCGCGCGGCGCAACAAGGCGTCGACGAAGCAGGCGATCACGCTTGCGGTGGTGACGGTGCTTGGCACGCTGCTGTTCGCGTGGGCACTCGCCGCCGTCGCCCGCGTGCAGGGCGGCCCCCTGTGTGAGGCCGGGGACGCGACGTGGCTGTGCACCGAGTCGTGGCGGACCTGGTGGGCCGTCGTCACCTCGATTCCGCCGGTGGCGGGCCTGCTCACCTGCGCGGTGCTGATGGTGCGCAAGCTCAACCGCTACGAGCGCTGGATCCCCTGGATGGGCGTGTTCTGGCTGCCCATCGTGCCGTTCACCATGTGGTGGCTGACGGTCACGATTGGGATGCTGGCGCTTGATGCGACGCACTAGCGCAATCAGCGCAGTACGGGTTCTCCTCCCGGCAGGCCTCGCAGCTTAAGTACTGGTGGCGGCACTCCGGCTCGTTCGCGCAGTTATAGAACATGTTCGACGGCGCCCCGCAGTGCACGCAGTGGCCCAGCTGCACATAGTCCGGGTCATTCTCCGGGCCGAACTCGGTGTGCATCCGCTTATCGAACACGTACAGCGAGCCCTCCCACAGGCCCGAGTTGCCGTACTTCTCGCCGTAGCGGACGATGCCGCCGTCGATCTGGTAGACCTCCTCGAAGCCGCGGTTCTTCATCAGGCTGGACAGGATCTCGCAGCGGATACCGCCGGTGCAGTAGGAGATGACTGGTTTGTCCTTCATCCAGTCGTACTTGCCGCTCTCCAGCTCCTTGATGAAGTCGTGGGTGGTTTCCACGTCCGGGACCACGGCGTTCTTAAACTTGCCAATCTCAGCCTCGCGGGCGTTGCGGCCGTCGAAAAACACAACATCCGGGTTGTTGGCCACCAGCTCGTTGACCTCCTCCGGCTTCAGGTGTGTGCCGCCCCCGACGACGCCATGCTCGTCCACCTTCAGCTCGCCCGGCGCGCCGAACGCCACAATCTCATCGCGCGCCTTGACCGACAGCTTCGGGAAGTCCTCCGCGCCGCCCTCAGACCACTTGAACTCGATGCCCCGGAAATACTCCTTCGTCTTCTTCACGTAGGTCTTGCAGGCCTTAATGTCGCCACCGACGGTGCCGTTGATACCGTCCTTGGAGATCAGGATGCGGCCGGTCAGTCCCAGGCCCTCGCAGAGGTCGCGCTGCCAGAGGCGTACCGCGTCCGGGTCCGCGATGGGCTGGAACTTGTAATACAGGAGGATCTTGCTCGTCATGCCCACGAGTTTAGCGCTTGTGGTAGAGCCCCTTCTTCCAGTACTTCGGCTCGGAAGTCACCAGCACGCCGAGGTTGCGGAAAATGCCCTCGTCGACGGAGCCAAGAATGGTGCTGGTGTGCGCGTCGCAGCCACGCAGGTTCTTCAGCTGCTCCAGCGCCGCCGCCGCATCACTGCTTGTCGACGCCGACACCGACAACGCAATGAGCACCTCATCAGTATGCAACCGCGGGTTCACGGACCCGAGGTGGCGCGTCTTCAGCGTCTGGATCGGCTCGATGGAATCCGGCGACAGGAGGTGGACAGAATCGTCGATGCCCGCGAGCACCTTCAGCGCATTGAGCAGCACCGCCGCCGATGGCCCCAGCAGGTCCGTCGTCTTGCCGGTCACGATGGTGCCGTCCGGCAGCTCCAGCGCAGCGCCCGGCGAGCCGGTGGCCTGTGCGACCTCCAGGGCCGGGGCGACCACCACGCGGTCCTGTGGGGTCACCTCCGCCTTCCGCATGACGTTGAGGATCCGGTCGGAGACGGTGTGGTCGGTATCATCGCGGCGCTCGTCCACGAGCGTCTTGTAGTAGCGGCGCACGATCTCCTGCTTCGCGGCGTGGCGGCAGGCGGCGTCATCACTGATGCAGTAGCCGGCCATGTTCACGCCCATGTCCGTCGGTGACTGGTACGGCTCCTCCCCCGTCACCTCGCGCAGCAGCGCCTTGAGCAGCGGGAACACTTCAATATCACGGTTGTAGCTGGTGACGGTCTCCCCGTAGGCGTCCAGGTGGTACTGGTCGATCACGTTGACGTCATCAAGGTCGGCCGTCGCGGCCTCGTACGCGAGGTTCACCGGGTGCGACAGCGGCAAGTTCCAGATGGGGAACGTCTCAAACTTGGCGTAGCCAGCGTTAATACCGCGACGGTGCTCGTGGTAGATCTGGCTCAGGCACGTGGCCAGCTTGCCGGAGCCCGGGCCCGGTGCCGTCATCACGATCAGGTCGCGGGACGTCTCCACGTACTCGTTGCGGCCGAAGCCCTCCTCGGACACGATGCGCTGCGTATCGTGCGGGTACCCGGCGATCATGTAGTGGCGCGACACTGTCAGGCCCAGACGCTGCAGCCTCTCAATGAACGCCTCCACCAGCGGGTTCTCACCCTCCAGCTGGGTCACCACCACATTCTCGACGAGGAACCCTCGCTCCCGGAACACGTCCACGAGGCGCAGCACGTCCTCCTCGTAGGAAATCCCGAGGTCCGCCCGCATCTTCTGGCGCACCACGTCACCCGCATTAAACGCGATCACGATCTCGACCTCATCCTTGATGCGGTCCAACATCGCAATCTTGTTATCCGGCGTAAACCCCGGCAGAACGCGGGAGGCATGATTGTCGTCGAAGAGCTTGCCACCCATCTCTAGGTAGAGCTTTCCCCCAATTGCTTTTCGTCGGGCCGAAATGTGCTCCGACTGCATCGCAATGTACTTATCCCGATCAAATCCAACGCTATATGGCATGGAACCTGAAGTATACCGGGCCAGCGCGCGCATCTCTATTTGTGCACGTTGGGGCGGGTTGGTTCCCGTCGACCTCTTACGGTCGACCAACCCTGGTCAGCGCGGAATCAGGTTTTTGGCGTCGAAAAGCCCCAAATTGCCGTGACCTGCGTTGGTCGACGCTAAGAGGTCGACCGGAGCGGAAGCGGGTGCGCGCTGTACCTTGGTCGGTGAGATATAAGGAGTAGCAGAGTCTAATGCCCGAAGGCCACGTCATCCACCGCCTCGCCCGCCACTTGAACGACACGTTTGCGGGGCAGCCCATCGAGATTTCCTCCCCGCAAGGGCGTTTCGACGTCTCCCCGCTCGCCGGCGCCACCCTGACGGAGGCCCGCGCGGTGGGCAAGCACCTGTTCCTGGAGTTCTCCACGGCGACGGTGCACGTGCACCTGGGCCTGATTGGTTCCTTCCGATTCGAGCCCGCCGAGGACGTGTGGGGGCAGATCCGGCTGCGCCTGGCCAACGAGGAGGTGGCGGCAAACCTGCGCGGCCCGCAGTACTGCCGCTACGTCTCCCCGCCGGAGGAGCAGGCGATCCTGGACCGCAGCGGCGAGGACCCCCTCGACCCGGACGCGGATCCGGAGGCGCTGTGGGAGAGGGTGCGGGCGTCGAGACGCACGATTGGGTCGTTGATGATGGACCAGCAGTACTTCGCTGGCGTGGGCAATATATACCGTGCGGAGCCGCTGTTTCGCCTGGGTATTTCGCCGTTTGTGCCGGGCCGGGCGTTGGACCATGGGGAGTTCCTGCGTCTATGGCAGGACGTGCGCGAGCTGATGGAGTATGGGGTGGAGCACGGCCGGATAGATACTGTGCGCCCCGAGCACAGCCCCGAGGCGATGGACAGACCACCCCGGAAGGACGACCACGGCGGTGAGGTCTACGTGTACCGCCGCGCCGGCGAGCCCTGCTTTGTGTGCGGCACGCCGATCGAGGTGCGCAAGTACGAGGGCCGCAATTTGTTCTGGTGCCCCTCCTGCCAGGCGGAATAGCGCGTAGAATGGCGGAATGTTTGCTGCACCGTTTGCGTATTCCGCCGCGGAGATTCGGGCCGCGGAAGCTCCCCTCCTTGCCGCTGAGGCGTCTCCTGACGCGTTGATGCAGCGCGCCGCGCACGCTGTGGCGCGGGTGGCGCGTGAGATGTCGGGGCCGCGGGAGCGGGTGTTGCTGCTGGTGGGCCCGGGCGGCAACGGCGGGGATGCGCTGTACGCGGGGGCGGAGCTCGTCAGGGAGGGCTGGCACGTCGAGGCTTGGCTGCCACTGGGCCGGGCGCAGCAGCGGGCGTTAGATGCGTTTGTGGGGGCCGGAGGTGGGGTCGTCGAGAAGCCTGGGGCGTGCGACCTCCTTATCGACGGCCTCTTCGGCCTCGGCGGTGCCGGCGACCTGCCCGACGCTGTCGCCGACATCGACGCGAACCAGGTGCTCGCGGTGGACGTGCCGAGCGGCGTGGATGCCGACACCGGCGAGGCCGGCCGCAACGCGCTGCAGGCCGACGTGACGGTGACGTTCGGCGGGTGGCGCTACGCGCACGCCCTCTCGACGCGCTGCGGGAACGTGCTGTGCGCGGACATTGGGCTACCACTGCCGGAGAGCCACGTGCGGACGTACCGCGCGGTGCCCAACACGGGCCTGGACCTCGAGGACATCAGGCCGATGGGCCCAGTGCCGGTGGACGTCAAGGAGCCCGGCGCCGATGACGACAAATACACAGGCGGTGTGGTGGGCATCCACGCTGGCAGCGGTACGTATCCCGGCGCGGCGCTGCTGTGCACAGCTGGCGCGGTGACGGCGACGCCGGCGATGGTGCGTTTCGCGGGCGCGCAGGCGCTCGAAGTGGTGCGGGCGCGGCCGGAGGTCGTGGCAACCCGCGAGTTGGAGCAAGCCGGTCAGGTGCAGGCGTGGGTGTGCGGTCCCGGAATTGGACTCGGCGAGGAGGCGGATACTGCCGTCGATTGGGTGTTGCGGCAGGGTGTGCCGGTGGTGCTCGACGCGGATGCGCTCACCCTTGTGGCCCGCGCGCCGCGTAAGTTGGCGCGGGTTGTGGTGACCCCGCACGACGGTGAATTTTCACGCCTGTATATAGGTATGATCAAAGATCACGTCGGGGAGACTGCCGACTGCGCCCGCCAACTTGGTTGCACTGTGGTCCGCAAAGGGCGCGCCACTGTCGTTTCAGACGGTCAGGAATCCATCCTTATCGACGCCGGCTCCTCCTGGGCCGCCACACCCGGCTCCGGCGATGTGCTTGCCGGGATTATTGGGGCTCGTGTGGCGCGCGACGGGATAGACGACGTCCTACTTTTGGCCCAGTCGGTTCAGGTACACGCGGTGGCTGCGTGGCTCGCTTCCCGGACACCGTACGGCCACGCACAGACTTCTGCTAGCGAAATTGCATCCAATGTGCGTAGCGCTACGGCGTGGTGCGCACGTTTTTAGCAAAAGCAGTGTAAGGCCCCTAAATTACAGCGGTGTAATTTAGGGCCGATGAACTGCATTTTCACCCCGTACACCCCCAGAAAGGGTTAGGTGGGGTATGGTCCCTTTGTTTGGTTTGTGGCTTCCTTAAATGTAGATGTTGAACAATCCCGCAAACACATGTCATGGACCTGCGAGTATGTGAATATTAAGGTTTATTTACGGTTTTTCCTGGATAAATACAGAAACACGCGTCAACGAACGAATACGTTTCCGCAGCTCCCTCGGCTACACTCAGAAATATGTTCAACAATCGGAGACTCCAAGCAATCGCAATCGCGCTCTCGCTCGGCGCGTGCGCCATGGTCGCCCCTTCCGCTGAAGGTGCCACCGTTGGCGAGAATGTCTCCGGCGTATGCTCCATCCGCCTTAACGCCGAAGAGACAAAGCTTTATGAGCAGTCGAAGGGCAAGGCAGCAAGCTTCGACGTCGACAAGGCGTGGAAGCTCGCATTCGAGCAGGCTTTCCCAGCAGCCAAGGTGCACGGCGAGAAGCTGTACAACGATCTGAAGTCGGACTTTGCGTACCAGCAGCAGTTCCAGCCAGATCCTCGCCCGAAGCTCGCTGAGCTCGCTAAGCAGGTCGCTGAGGACTCGGAACTGCCAGAGTCTGTCGCACTCGACTACGTCACCCACAAGTGGAGCGACGCAGTCGTGGCAGGCTTCGAGAACCCGGGTCGCCTCCCAGAGATCCTGGAGTACGACAAGTACTTCGAGAACGGCGAGATCCCAGCCTCGAAGCAGTCGTTCCGCGCACCGGAACCAGTCTTCCCGACCATCGGTGACCGCGACGCCCTGATCCAGGAGAAGAAGGACCAGTTCAAGGGCCTCACCGACGAACAGGCAGCTGCTTGGGTTGACCAGTTCGAGAACCAGGAAGGCGTCGCAGAGACCCGCACCATGGCGGAGGTCGAAGCAGCGCTGAACCAGTCGAAGGACAACTGCCGCGACGGCAAGTCCGGCATCGTGCTCTTCCCAACGCAGCACTCCAACCCGGACGCAGTCTCGCAGGGTGCTGAGGGCACTGAGCGCAGCAAGGAGCAGCCAACCACCACGCCTTCCTCTCCGACCACCACGGTTTCCGTTGACGTTCAGGTCAACCCATTTAACGGGAAGACCACCGTCACCCAGGAGCCTTCGAAGACAGTCGATACGAGCGATAACTCGGCTGCCCTTATCGGTGGCATTGTTGGCACCATCGTGATTGCAATCCTGGCGGTCCTCGGCCTGACGGCAGCCAAGATGCTGTAATCTCATCTCCATGGAGTCTCGGAGATTTTTCACTGGCGTTGTAGCCCTCGGGCTCAGCGCCAGTTTGCTATCTCCAGTTGCGGACGCCGCCGTCATCGGCCCCCAAGATCCCGCAACGAAACTCTGCGCGTTCTACCTCTCCCCCGCCGAATACGCCCGCCTCATGAACGCAGCGCGCCTCCACTTCTCCGCGCCCGAAAAAGAGTACGCGCTGGACTATCAAACATTCCGGCAAGCGTTTCCGGAGCTGGGGAAGGTCGAAGAGGACGTCTATAAGCGGATTAGGGAAGAGGAAGGGCGAGAGTTCCTCGCACCCAGCAACTTCGCGCGGCCCGACTCGCTGCAGCACACGTACGCGGTTGAGGCCTTCACTGAGGCGGGGCTGCCCGCGAGTGTCGCCGAGTGGTACCTCTTCAAGTACAGTCCGCAGCGCACCACACCGCAGGCGTCGGCGGATGACGTGCTGACCTACCACTACTACGAACTGATGGGGCAATACCAGGTGCTCGGGCCAGGGCAACGCGCCCTGTTCCGGCCGGTCACCCAAGCCACTGAAACCCCAGACATCGCGCGCGAGCTCCAAACCCGCTTCCCTGGGCTCAGCGACGCCGCCGCCACCGCCTGGGCGCAGCAGTACGCCTACACGTTCTTCTACACCAACCTGCGGCGCGTCAAGGAATACGTCAGCCTTCGGGAGCGGGCTGAGCAGCTCTGTGCCGCCGGCGGCGACGCCACCCTGGCGCTCCCAATCCCGCCGAACGCGGTGAATACGGTGGTGCCGCCGATCCCGACGCTGACTACCAGCACGGCACCAAAGCCCACGCCCACGACACCGGCCACGCCAACCACCCAAGCACCCGAGCCGACCGCAACGGCCACAACGAAGCCAGCCCCAACCACAACCACGCCCGCGCCCACAACCACGACCCCGCCCGAGACCGAGGAAGAGAAGGAGCTCACCCCGCTCGCGATCGCCGGGATCGTGCTCGGAGTGCTGGGCGCGGTGCTGGCGGGAGGCACCGTAATCATGCAGGCTCTCAACCTGGGGGCGTTCGCCTAACACGCCCGGTGTAGGTTGTCACGTGTGAGTAAACAGTCGTCGCTTCCTATGCTGCCGTTGTCCGCGATGAGCTTCGCGGCGTTCGTCTACGTCACCTACGAGATGTTCGCGGTCGGCCTGATTCGGCCCATGGCGCAGGACCTCGGGGTGACGGAAGGCCAGATCGGCCTCCTCATGAGCGTGTACGCCGGCCTGGTCGCCGTAGTGACCATCCCGCTGATGCACTTCACGCGCAACTGGGACCGCAGGCCCGTCTTCCTGGCCACGCTCGGCTTCCTCGCCGGGGGCGTGATCCTGCAGGGCATCGCGAACAGTTACGCGGTGCTCGTCGCTGCCCGCGTGACCGCGGCGTTTACGCACGGGCTGTTCTGGTCGCTGATCAACCCGATGGCGGCACGGCTGGCGCCGCAGGGGATGACGGGCAAGGCGGTGGCGACGGTGTCGTTCGGGTCGACGATGTCGGCGGTGATCGGTACGCCGTTGACCACCATGCTCGGCGGGTGGATCGGGTGGCGCGGCGCCACCTGGGTGCTGGGTGTCGCGGTGATTTTCTCGGTGGTGGCGTTGGTGGCGTCGCTACCCTCGATGCCGGCGAAGCACCCGGAGTCGGCAGCGGGTGCGAAGCGGACAAAGTCGGCGATCCCGTCGCTGGTCCTCTTCCTGACGTTCAACGTCACCGCCGTGTTCACCACCTTTACCTACCTGGCGCTGCTCATGACGACGACAGCCGGGCCGAAGCTGGTCCCGTTCGGGCTGTCGCTCTTCGGCATCTGCGGGGTGATTGGCGTGTTGACGGCGGGCAACACGGTGGACCGGCGCATGATCCGGGTCAACGGGTTCGTCGCCATGCTGTTGGTGGGGTCGGCAGCACTGGGGCTGCTCGCGCTGGAGACGAAATCGGTGCTGCTCATCATCGCGATGATCATCGTGTTCGGGCTGGCGAACGGGGCGCTGCCGCCGTCGGCAACCACCATCTTCCTGCACGCCGGAAAACGCAACGAAGACCTGGCAAGCTCCATCTACGTGGTGACCTACCAGGTCGGGATCGCGGCCGGATCCGCGCTCGGCGCCGCGGTGGTGGACGCCGGCTTCCTGCCCGGCACGCTGTGCATGACGGCCGGACTGGCGGCCTGCGCGTTCATCACCTTGGCGCTTGGGTCGCGCCCGAAGCTACGCTAGCGCGCGTTCCCGCGACACGTGGCCGTCGCGGACGCGGACAACCTCGTCACTGTCGGAAATCAGGCTGGCGTTGTGGGTGACGAACCCACAGGCAATATTGTGCTCCTCCACCAGGGTGCGCAGCAGCGCCACGATCTCGTGGGAGCGCTCGGAGTCGAGCGCCGCGGTCGGCTCGTCCGCCAGGATCAGCTTCGGCTCCCCCATCAGCGCGCGGGCGATGCCGACGCGCTGGCGCTGCCCGCCGGAGAGCTGCTGCATGCTGCGGTCCCCAAGCCCGTCGAGGCCGACTTCCGCGAGCAGCTCGTTCGCGCGGTCCACGCGGGGCTTCACACCACGAATATGGTCGGTGACCAGCAGCTGATCCCGGACGTTCAGCGCCCCGATCAGGTTGGCCTGCTGGAAAATCATTCCGATCTTCTGCAGGCGGACTTCGTCGGAGACCGGGGTGGCGTCGACAAGAATGGTGCCACTGTCGGGCTTCAGTAGCCCGGCCGCTGCGGAAAGCAGCGTGGACTTGCCGGAGCCGGACTCGCCGATGATGAAGGTGAGGTGGCCAGGGTTGGCGTCGAAACTGATGTTATCCAGCGCCGTGAGTGTGTCCTCGCCGTCTTGGTACGTGACGGTGACGTGTTCCATGTGCAACATTTACGCAATACCTCCCAGTGCGAGCTGCGGCTCAACTTTTGTAATTTGGCGCGTCGCGATGAACGCGCCTACCATCCCAATCGCCCAAATCGCCAGCGGCGGCCCCGCGACCGTGAGCACCGTCAGCGAGAACGGCGCCACCTTCGACGCCGCCAGCCCAATGCCCAGCGCAATCAGGGCACCAACCGCCGCGCCGATGCCCAGCAGCACCGCCGCCTGACCCAGCGCATCCTTGCGCAAGTAGCTATTCGACGCCCCAATCGCCTTCAAAATGGCCAGGTCACGGGTGCGCTGCATGGTCCACACCGTCAAGAAGGCCACGATGACCAGCGCCGCGATGGCGTACAGGAAGCCCAGGATCATGTTGAAGGACGCCTGCTCCGACTTGTACGCGGCCAGGCCGTTGAAGGAGTCCTTCATGCTCATGCCTCGGTCATCGCTAGCGAGCAGCACCGTGCCGTCCGCATCGGTGTGCATGGCGGCCTTCCAGTCCTCCGTGTTCACCCACAGGACCGCGGTGTGGGAGAAGTACAGGTCATCCGTGACGGCGTCGACGGTGATCGGGGTGCCGCCGACGGAGAGCTCGTCGCCAGGAGCGACGTTCAGCGAACGCGACGCGACCGCGCCGTCGCCGAGCACCTCGCCGCCGGGCAGCTCCGTGCCCTTCGGCAGACCCAGGATGGAGATGGACTCCTCCTTGCCGTTCTCGCGCAGCAGCAAGGTTTGGCCGGTGCCCAGCGGGACCGTGCCCTCCTCCGCCGTCACGCGCGACGTCATATAGGAAGGCTCATCCATGTCCTGGAAGACGACCGACTTTGCATCCAGTGCCTCCAGGGCCTCCGTGTTCTGCTTGCCCAACCCGTTGGTCAACCCGGTCAGCATCACCACGAGCAACGTGATCAGGCCAACCGTGCCGACAATGAGGCCGAACCGCCCCTTGGCTTTCACAATTTCTCTCAATCCGACGAACATGCCCACATTGTGCGTGTGAGCAGGCATAATCCACATCGGGAGCGGGGTTGAACCTCGAATCAACCGTCCGGTTGATGCGCTCTCAATCGCATGTCGGGTGCAGCGTCTAAGGTGATCTGCGTGAACACCACCAACCGGATCCTCACCTTCCTGCGCGTCAGCCTGCACGTACTCGTTGCCGTGCTGCTGCTCGTCGGCGTTGTCTCCAGCGGGTGGAACCCGCTGGCCATCTGCATGGCGGTCCCCTTCGCGTTGCTCTACCTGGCCGGGACCGTGGCCTACAACGAAGGCAAGCGCTTCCCCCGCGCTGCTATGTACACCTGGCTCGCCGCCGTCCTCGCGCTGTGGGTGGTTATGGCGCTGCACGCCGCGGAGTTCGTCTGGCTGGAGTTCCCGCTGGTCATCCTGGTCTCCGTGGTGCTGCCCACCTGGTCCGGTATCGCGGTGGCGGCGCTGCTGCTGGCATTCACGCTGTCGGTCACAGCGCCGGGCGCGGGAATCGGCGGAGTGGTCGGTCCGCTGCTGGGCACCGTGCTGGCGCTACTGATCTACCACTCCTACCGGGCACTCCGCGCCGAAGCCGACCACTACAAACACCTCGCCTACGAACTCCAGGCCACCCACATGGAGCTCGCCGCCGCCGAACACGCCTCCGGCGTCCTCGAGGAACGCGCCCGCCTTTCCCGCGAAGTCCACGACACCATCGCGCAAGGCCTCAGCTCCATCGTGCTGCTCGGCCGCACGCTGGACAAACAAATCACCGAGCCCGGCGCGAAACAGATCCTGGACACCATCCGCGCCACCGCCTCCGACAACCTCGCCGAAGCACGCCGCTTCGTCGCCGTCAACGCCGGGCCCGCCGAACCCCTGCCACGCAGGCTGGAGGAGCTCGCGCGGGGAGCGGAGGGGCGTCAACAAGCACTCGGGCAACGGCTCACGGTGGACCTCAACGTCGAGGACGTGCCCGAGCCCGCCGCCGGCGTCATCGAGCGAGTCGTGCGCGAGGGGCTCTCCAACATCGTGCGGCACGCCGGCGCCACCCGCGCCGTGGTCACGGTGGAACAGCTTGGGGACGTCGCCACCGTCGACGTCTTCGACAACGGCCGCGGCATCACCGGGCCCGAAGGCTACGGCCTGCGCGGGCTGCGGGCGCGCGTCGCGGAAGTCGGCGGCACCCTCAGCGTCGAAGGTAACGTACTAGCAGCAAGCATCCCCCTGGGAAAGGACACCCATGAGTGAGATCAACGTCATGCTTCTCGACGACCACCCCGTCGTCCGCGCCGGCCTCCGCGCAGTACTCGACTCCTTCGGCGACATCACCGTTGTTGGCGAGGGCGCGGACGGGCGCGCCATCGAGCGGATGCCCGACAACGTCGACGTTGTGGTCACCGACATCCAGATGCCGAACGTGGACGGCATCGAAGTCACCCGGCGCCTCGGAGAAACAGGCGGCCCACCCGTGCTCATCCTGACCACCTACGACACCGAAGCAGACGTCGTCGCCGCCGTCGAGGCCGGCGCGCTCGGCTACCTCCTCAAAGACGCCCCCGAGGACGAACTCCACGACGCCATCATCGCCGCCTCCCAGCGCAAACGCGTCCTCTCCCAAGAAGTCGCCGGGGTCCTCGCCGAGCGCCTCATGCGCCCCGACGAAGCCCTAAGCGCCCGCGAAATCGAAATCCTGCGCGCCCTGCAGACCGGCGCCTCCAACCGCGCCATCGCCGACCGGCTCTTCATCTCGCAGGCCACGGTGAAAACCCACCTGATCCACATCTATAACAAACTCGGCGTGGACAACCGGACCGCCGCCGTGGACCGGGCGAGGGAGCGCAAGATTATTTAGGTGTTGGTTGGGCGCTAGATTGCTCGGCAGTGCTTGAGCTTGAATCCTTTTCCTCGTGGAGGCTTTTTCTGCGCTGGGAAGACTTCCGATGCTGGCTTCGGTGCATAGGCACTAGCACTCGGCGCAACCGAAATTGCTGCCCCCGTGAAAGCTAAACTTACTATCCCAACTACTCATGAACGGAGCGGCTTTCGAATGACCAGTCTTTCTTCCTTGTCAAATGGTGAGCTGCAAGGCTTTTACGAAGAGCTTTACGTGTATTGCTCTGAAAAGGATTCTTACCACATTGCAGAGCGTTTCCAGAAGGAACTCAAACTTTCCTTCTCCGAAATTGACGCTCTTCCTGATTTCACAGTTAGTGAATGCGATGAAGACGAGTACGAACTTGCTAAAGAATTAGAACCTGGTAGCAATCAGGAGAGCTTTCGTCCATACGTGATTACCCAGCACTTCTTCTTGGAAATCTTAAACCTAAGTGACCAGGTAATTGACCCTATTAGTGATGCTGTTTTCGAAGCCGTTCAACGAGCGACAGAAGATGTCCCATACTTCAGTTTCATGGGCTTTCTCAAGGACAATCGCTCTGAGGATAAGTAGAACCGGATCGAAATCGATAGCTCTTTTTCTCTAAGTTCGAGCGTTGAGCTGGACGTGCACGCAAAAGACCAGGTCGCTGATTGTTAATGTGGGTATTTGGCGCTAACCGCGGCAGAACGTGCACCAAATTCCCGATTTTCCGGAAAGGTGCCTGGCTATTTCCCCAGGTCGCGATCTCTGCGCAAAGGAATTTGGTGTCACCCTCGCCGACCCGAGTGACAAAAGACGCAACCCACTTTTCACGACCTGGGCTTTTACCGGGTTCAGCCGACAGGATTGCGTCCATTGTCACTCGCTCCCCACTCCATGCACCAAATTCCAGCATTTGAAAAGCGGCCCCAGGACACCTGCACGCCACAGAAGTGCTAGATGTTTTTAGGCCTGGAATGTGGTGCAGCGCTACCCAAAAGCACTCCCAGAAGGGCCAGGCCGGCGCAGGTGAGGATGCCGGTGGCCATCGATGCGGTCGGGTTGGACCCGAGCGCCACCAGGGGCGGGACCAGGCCGCCGATGATGAATTGGAAGAAGCCCATCGCGCCGGTGCCGGCGCCGATCCCGATGTCCCGGATCTCCTCCACGGCGAGCGCCGAGGCGTTGGCCATGATGAACCCGGCCATGGCGGACAGCGTGGCGATGAAGGGGAGCATCGTGAGGTTGGGACCGAGCTGGCTGTAAGCGAGCAGGATCAGCCCGGCGAGGATGTCAACAGATAACGCCACAACGAGCAGGGTGCGTGGCTGGTGGGTCTTGACCAGGCGCATGTTGATGGAGTTCGACAACGGGATGAGCAGGGCGATGCCGCCGAAGATGAGGGAGAAGGTAGTCGGTGTAACGCCGAGCTGCACCTGCAGGACCAGCGGTGATGCCGAGATGTACGAGAACAGGGTGCCAAAGCCGAGACCTGCGGCGAACATGTAGCCGAGGAAGGCGGGGCGCCGCAGGCACTGGACCATGCGAGGGAAGATGGTGCGCAGTGTGCCGCGAGTCCGCTTGGCGGGTGGGAGGGTTTCGGGGACGAAGCGCCAGGCGATGAGGATCTGGGCGAGGTTGACGGCGGCGATGGTCCAGAAGACGCCTCGCCAGGTGAAGGTGGGGATGATCAGGCCGCCGAGGACGGGTGCGATGGCGGGCATGAAGCCGGAGATCGCCATCAGGCCCGACAGGCCACGGGCGGCCTCGCGGCCGTGGGCGATGTCGGGGATGACGGCCCTCGTGACGACGACGGCACAGCCCCCGGCCAGGCCTTGCAGGAACCGGACGGCGATCAGGAAGGAGATTGTGGGGGCGAGGGCGCAGGCCACCGACGCCGCGAGCGCCACCACCGAGGAGACCAGGATGGCGGGTTTGCGGCCCGTGCCGTCAGAGATCGCGCCGAAGACCAGGTTGCCGAGTGCCATCCCGAGCATGAACCCCGAGATGGTCAGTTGGGCGGAGGAGGGGGACGTCGATAATTGGGTGGCGAGCTCGGGCATGCCGGGCAAGTACATGTCGATGCCGAGCGGGCCCGCTGCGGTGAGCAGGGCCAGCGCAAGTAGGAGGCCACCGGAAAGTTTCTGCACGTCGGTAGGATAGCTGCATGCGTGCGACTGTAGAAATCTGTTCGATCGACGATGTGCCGGAGTCGCTGCAGGCGCTCACAGACCGCGAGCCCTCAGCGTGGGTGGCGCTGCGCGCGGTGGACACCACGCCGGGCGGGAAGCTGCGCGTCCACGCGGGGCGCCTGGCCGGGCAGGAGGTGCCGGGGCCCAAGGGAAGGCTTGCCGCGGAGCTGCGGGTGGCGCCCGGCGCGCAGGTCACCGTGTGGGTCAACGACGAGTACGAGCACCACGTGCTGGCCCAGTCGGAGGGGCTGCGCCTGGAGGGTGTGGCGCTGAAGCCGGGCCAGGTCGGGCGGATTGCGGCTGGGCACCTGGCCGTCACGGTGCGCAATACGGGGGAGGAAACCGGCCGAGCGCTGCTGTTTGGCCGCGTTACGTAGTTGGCCAAACGGGCCCGGCGGGCTTAGCGTAGGTGCATGCAATTGCCTAAGTATGGCCCCGCGTGGGCCGGGTCCCTGATGGGGACGTCGATCGCCTCTACACTGTCCGGGTTGCACGGGTTCCGCCTCGGACAGGTTGCGTTTGCACTGGTGGCGGCGGTGTTGCTGGCGGTGTTCACGGTGGGCATCCGTAACGAGCCGCCGCGGCACCAGAACATGGCGGCGTGGGGCATGTACACGATGGGGCTTTTGGCGTGCGGCTCGGCGTGGACGGCGCTGACCGGCAACGACATCTTCCAGCTGATCAGTTGGTGGATCGGCGCGCCGCTGTCGATCGCGGTGTGCCTGTGGCAGCTGTGGGGCTTCTGGAAGGTCTCGGAGCACTACACCACCCCGGCGTTCCCGTGGGGGCTGGCGCCGGTCACGCCGATGGTCGCCGCGACATCGGGCGGGCAGCTCGCCGCAGAGCACGGCATGTTCTACCACCACGCGGGCATCGTGTGCTTCTTCTTCACGTTCATCCCGGCGATCCCACTGTTCGCCTATTGCTACTGGTCGCTGTGGCGGCGTCGCGAACGCCCGCGCGGCGCGGCGGCCGGCACAGCCTGGATTCCGCTCGGGGTTGTCGGCCAGTCGACGGCCGCCTCCACCTTCCTTTTCGACGCCCACCTCTACGGCATCATCATGTTCGCCATCGGCGTACCGTGCGTCCTCTTCGGCATGTACTGCTTCTACCAGGCGGTCTTCACCTGGGCGCCGTACGGCCCGGGCTGGTGGGGCTCCACATTCCCGGTGGGCACCCTGTGCCTGGGCTCCTGGACCGAGGGCTGGCACGCCCTCTCCTTCGGGCTGCTGCTCCTGCTGCTGTTCCACTGGTGCGCGTGCGCACTCCGATTCCGTTCCTGGCAGCGTGAGCGCGTGTGAAAACCAGGACCAGCTATAGCCTGCCGCCAGCGGGCCCGGCGTGGGGCGGCAGCCTCATGGGGACCTCGCTGGTGGCGACGCTGCTGGTCATCAGCGGACTCGACCCTCTGGCGTGGGTCGTGGCCTGTATCGGGGTGGCCATCCTGGTGGCGCTCGTCGTCGGGTTCATCATCTACCGCACGCCCCGCTTCCACCAGGACATGATGGCGCCGTGGGCCATGACGTTCATCGGGATCATGTCGCTCGGCACCGCGTGGACCAACCTCACCGACAACCTCGCCTTCATCCTGGTTGGCTTCTGGGTCGGGGCGCCCGCCTGCCTCGCCGTGTACGCCAACCAGCTCCGCGGCTTCCAAGGGGAACCGAACTTCGCGTGGGGGCTCGCGCTCGTCGGCCCCATCATGGCGGCCAACACGGCCGGGACGACCCACGCCAAAGGCGGCGGCGACATCTACTGGATACTCGGCGTGTGCTGCTTGGTGGCGTCGATAGGCGCAGCGTATCCGCTGTTTGCCAGGGTGTATGTGGCGGCGTGGCGTCGAAAAGTGGACCTGAGCGGGCCGAACGCGGCGACCGCCTGGATCCCCCTCGGCGTCGTCGGGCAGACAGTGTCCGCCGTGGACCTGCTGTTCGGCAAGGATGCCGAGCTTATCGTTGGCACCGTGCTGCTCATCATCGCGATCCCCATGATCGCCTTCGCCATGTGGCACTTCTACCCCGCCGTCGCGCACTGGGTGCGATACTCCCCCGCCTGGTGGGCCTCCACCTTCCCCACCGGCACCATCAGCGTCGGCAGCCACCACCTCGCCGAAGTCTGGAACCTCGAATGGCTCACCATCATCGCCACCGCACTGCCAGCCCTCCTCGTCTTCCACTGGCTCCTCTGCGTCACCCGCTGCACATTCTGGGTAGTTCGCGAGCGCTAAAAGATACAAAACTATAGAGTGAACGACATGAACATCTCTCTATTAATCACCGTAGAAAACTCCCGACCCGAGATTTCACGATGCATTAATGTTGATCACTCGATGTACCTGGGGGAACTCGCACTCATTATCGACGCCACCCTCGGCTTCTCGAGCGCAGCAACACACATGTTTTCGGGGAACATCAACGGCGAACAACGCGTCTACACCGCCCAACCAGCCGCCGGCGAATACGACGAAAACGACCTCACCGTCCAAGACATGCCCGAAACCATGAGTTACATCTACGACGCCGGCGCCAACTGGAACATCAACGTCCAAGTACTCGGGCCATCCACCATCGCAGGCCCGACCCCCGTCCTCATCTCCACACTCGGCCCCGACGTCATCGAGCACCTCAAAGGCCCCGCCATGATGAGCGAGCTCTATGACGAAGCCGTCCGCCTCGCAGCCGGCCAACCCGCCGACATGCACATCACGCCAACCCTGTTCTCCGCGATGCCCGTCATGTCGCCGGGCCACATGGTGGACAGGCTTACCAAGGCAGACCCGGTCAGTATCTCGAACCGCATGTACTACAGCGTCGAAACCATGGTCGCCCGCAACATGATGAACCCCGAGGCTGCCGCCGAAGAAGACGAAGACGTTCGCGAAGCGCTCCGCGAATACCTGGCCAACCGCGAAGACCTCAAAGACATCATGGCCATCGACCCCAACCCCGAAAGCAACCCCGCCGTCATGGCCGCCATCGGCGAATTCCTCGAGGACTACTACGGGCCCAACCCAACCTTCGACTCCCCCGTCTACACCGGCATCACCGAAGCCCTCTACAACCTCATGGACGGACTCCTCCCCGACGACCCCATCTGGCGCAGGCACCTCCACAACTTCTTCGTCGAATCCGGCTTCATGCGCGCCGAACAAACCGGGCGCTACACCATCACCAACGAGGGCGTCGAGCTGCTCAGCGGCGGCGACAACCCATTCGACTTCGCCGAAAACATCGCCCGCGGGTTCTACGCGACCTTCGGCCGCGAAAACTGGAACCAACTCATGTTCAACCTCATCTCCGACTCCCCCCACCTTCCCGACTCAACCATCTACAAGGAAGGCACCGCCCTGTTGGAGGCCTTCGGATTCGGCGAGGACACCGGCGACGGGTTCGCCCTCAACGGGGATGGCTACGACATGCTGAAGTGCATCGCCATCGACTTTTCTTCGTAGGCCTGGTGCCAAAGGACGCACTTCGTTTTGGTATAGATGTTCATAGTGACTGGTCAGAAAAGGGCTAGTTTTTCCTAGCTGCGTGATTTGGCACTGCGCCCCGCCACAAGACACCAAATTCCTTGTTTTCGCCCACGGCCCGGCGCGTTTGCCCAGGTCGCGGATTCCTCGGGTAGGAAAAAGGTGCGCACACCTACTGCGCAAGGACCAGGCACAGACCCAACCCACCCAGACCGACTAGCGCACACGCAGTGGCGAAGACGGAAACCGTGTTTGGTTGGGAGCGCTCCTGGGCGAGGTTGTGCGCTTCGGTGCGGTAGAGGCGTCGATATTCGGCGATGAGCACTGTCGCGAGCGTGAGTAGTAACCCGATGGCGCCGAAGACGGGCACGGGGTAGGCGTAGGACCAGCGCAGGAGCACCATCGAGCAGACGAGCATGGCCAGGGCGGTGCGGGTCCAGCTCAGGGCGGTGCGCTCGGGCTGGAGGCCGGGGTCCGGGACGGGGATGGTCACGAGAGCAGGCCTACCAGCACGACGATGGAGGCGACCAGGATCCCGACGCCGAGCAGCGGCGCGATCGCGGGGGCGGGCAGGGGACGGCCGTGGCGCAGGGCTCGCTCGACGCGGACCCAGCGGATGGCGGCGCCGGCAGCTATGGCCATGCCGATCACGATCACGGTGGCGGCGGCGAAGGTTTGAGTCTCTGGGGTGATGCCGGTGACGT
The DNA here is from genome assembly GCF_033877495.1 of Corynebacterium sp. UMB2355A. Classification (NCBI taxonomy): domain Bacteria; kingdom Bacillati; phylum Actinomycetota; class Actinomycetes; order Mycobacteriales; family Corynebacteriaceae; genus Corynebacterium; species Corynebacterium sp. UMB2355A. The sequence continues at coordinate 1,156,990 of NZ_CP138855.1, forward strand.
CGAAAGCACCGAGGGCGATGCCGCCTGCCAGGAATGCCAGCGCAGTGCGGGTCCAGGCGAGGAAGGTGCGCTCGTTAGCGAGGGTGAAGCGGGCGTCGGGTTCGTCGCCGTCGGGGAAGACAGTGCGGGTGAAGCTGGGCATGTGGGCAAGTGTAGCGCCCAGGGCGCCGCCGGCGGTGTTGATGAGGAGGTCGTCGATATTCGAGTAGCCGGCGGCGAGCGCGTACTGGGCTACTTCGATGCTTAGGGACGCCACCATCGAGAAGAGGGTGGCCTTCCAGATCTTGCCGAGCCGGAGGCGGGCCAGGTAGCCGACCGGGAGGAAGAGGACAATGTTGCCGATGAGGTTGAGCCACGGCCCCCACCAGACCCGGTAGTAGATGAAGGAGCCGAAGGGGATGAGGCGCAGGTGGCGGACCTCGTGGGAGGTTGTGTCCCACACGCCGGGCAGGCCCACGTACGCCTTGCCGACGGTAAAAAAGAGCACGGCCGCGGCGGTCAGTGCCACGGCCGTGTAGTAGGTGCTGCGCTTAGGCAACGGCTACCTCGTGCGGGACGGGGCCTCCGGAAACCTGGCGGTAGGCGTATACCATCGCCAGGAGTGCTGGGGCGGCCAGCAGCGTGCCCAACACCAGCGAGACAAAAGCGGCCACGCCGGAGGCGGCGCCACTGCCGGAGACGGTGGCCATCAGGATCCCGCAGACGATCATCAAGCCGAGCAGACCACCGTAGTTGCGCTTCGCTGTGGTGAAGCCGGCCTTGAAGGCGTCGCCGAAAGTGCCGTTGTTGTCGGCTGCGTAGAACGACTGGAAGATGAAGAACGGCGAGATAATCAACATGATCAGCACCGCGATGCCGATCCCAACGAATAGGGTCACGAACGCGGATGGGTCGATAGCGCTGAGATCACCGCTCGAGGCGGTCAGGAGCGCCTCCGGGTCCGCGCCGGCGAAACCAGCGACGAACCCGATCACCATGAGCAGGGCGAAGATCAGAGTCGTGATGATGCCGACGACCACCGACATACCCAGCGTCTTGCCGTAGGCAGCCGACTTGATGTCCTTCAGGACGAACTGCTTCGGGCCGACCAGGGTCTGCTGCAGCGCGGCGGCCAGGAACAGCGGCGTGACGAAGAATAGGGCCAGCATGCCCAGGGCGCTGACCGTGTCGCTCTGGAAGACGGCCCCGATGTTGTTCAGCAGCGCGTACACAAACGCGAGCACCAGCCAGGTGCCCGGGTTGGAGTAGGTGGTTTTGAAGCCGTACTTCAGCGCGGCGCCGACGGACAGCTTCCCGGTGCCCAGCCCGTGGGCGACGCCGTTGACGGCCGGGTTGCTGATCGGGTGCGGGGTGACGCCGTCGCCGTACTGGGCGGGCGTGATGCCGACGAAGCCGTCGTCGTTAGCGAGCATGGCGGCTGCGGGGCTCGTCGGGACGGCGAGCTGGGCGCCGTGGTAACGCAACGCGCTCTGCCCGGACGCCTGGGCGGCCGAGTTGACGTCAAACGCACCGAAATCGGCCTGCTCCCCGTAGGGCTGTCCCGAGGGCTGGCCGTATGGCGACGCGCCGTATTCCGGGTAGGACGGGATGCCACCCGGGTTCTGCGGATCGTTGTTAGGTGTATTTGGTTCAGTCATGGTGCCCAACAGTACACACAAACGCTCCGCAGCACCTACACGTTTCCTGAACGTTTACTTAACGACCAGGTTCACCATCCGGCCCGGCACCACAATCACCTTGACCACATTCTTGCCGTCGGTCAGTTCCTTGACACGCGCATCCGTCAGCGCAACCGCCTCGGTGTCCTCCTTGGAGGCGTCCGTCGGGACGTTGATCCGGGCCTTCACCTTGCCGTTGATCTGGACGGGTAGTTCGATGGTGGCGTCGACAAGGAATGATTCCTCGAAGGTCGGGAACGGCTCGAACGTGATGGTGTCGGCGTGGCCGAGTTTTGCCCAGAGTTCCTCGGCGATGTGCGGGGCGAGCGGCGCAACCATCTGTACCAGCGGAGTGACCGCCGCGCGCGGGGCGCCCGACGGGTACGTCTTGGTCAGGTAGTTCGTGAACTCAATCAGCTTTGCGACGACCGTATTATCCCGCAGGTGCTCGTAATCATCGCGGACACCGGCGATGGTGCGGTGCAGCTGCTTGTTGTCATCCTCGGTGAGCGCGGCGTCGGTGACGGTGACCTCGCCGGACTCCTCGTCCACAACCAGGCGCCACAGGCGCTGCAGGAAACGATGCGCGCCGACGACGTCCTTCGTCGCCCACGGGCGCGACGTGTCCAGCGGGCCCATCGACATCTCGTACACACGCAGGGTATCCGCGCCGTAATCGCGGCAGATGTCATCCGGAGCAACAGCGTTCTTCAACGACTTGCCCATCTTGCCGTACTCGCGGTTGACCTCCTCGCCGTCGCGGTAGAACTTGCCGTCCTTCTCCTCCACCTCGGCGGCCGGGACGTACACGCCACGCGAATCCGTGTAGGCGTACGCCTGGATGTAGCCCTGGTTGAACAGGCGGCGGTACGGCTCCTTCGAGGAGACAAAGCCCAGGTCGTAGAGCACCTTGTGCCAGAAACGGGCGTAGAGCAGGTGCAGCACCGCGTGCTCCACGCCGCCGACGTAGAGGTCCACGCCGCCCGGATCGTTCTCGCTGCGCGGGCCGGTCCAGTAGCGCTCGTTCTCGATGTCGCAGAACGCGTCCTGGTTCGTCGGGTCGATGTAGCGCAGCTGGTACCAGGAGGAACCCGCCCACTGCGGCATCACGTTCGTGTCGCGCCAGTACTTCTTCGTGCCCTCACCCAAGTCGAGCTCCACCTCAACCCAGTCCGTGGCCTTCGCCAGCGGCGGCGCCGGCTCAGAATCCGCGTCCTCCGGGTCGAAGGACACCGGGTTGTAGTCCTCCACCTGCGGCAACTCGACCGGCAGCATGTCCTCCGGCAGGCCGTGCGCCTGGCCGTTCTCGTCGTACACGATCGGGAACGGCTCGCCCCAGTAGCGCTGGCGGGCAAAGAGCCAGTCGCGAAGCTTGTACTGAATCTTCTCCTCACCAGCACCGTTGGCGGCCAGCCACTCGATCGCCTTCGCGATACCCTCGTCCTTACCCAGGCCGTTGAGGTCCAGGCCCTGCTCGTTCGCCGAGTTAATGTGCGGCGCGTCGCCGGTGAAGGCAGTTTCTGCGATGTCGCCGTCAAGCACCGGCACAATCGGCAGGCCAAAGACGCTCGCGAACTCGTAGTCGCGCTCATCATGCGCTGGCACAGCCATAATCGCGCCCGTACCGTAGCCCGTCAACACATAGTCAGCAATAAAGATCGGCACCTGCTTGCCGCTCACCGGGTTCGTCGCAAACGAACCCAAGAACACGCCAGTCTTCTCCTTATTCTCCTGCCGCTCCAAGTCACTCTTGGCAGCAATCGCCGCCCTATACTTCTCGACGGCCACCTTCGGCGACCCCGCCCCATTCATCCAACGCTCATCCGTGTCGGCCGGGAAGGCATCGGCCGTGAGGGCGTCGACAAGCGGGTGCTCAGGCGCGAGCACCATGTAGGTGGCGCCAAACAGGGTGTCCGGGCGCGTCGTGAACACCTCGAGCGGGCCCGCCTCCGACGCGAACGCCACCTGCGCACCACGCGAACGACCAATCCAATTACGCTGCATCGCCTTGACCTTCTCCGGCCAATCCAGCAGATCAAGGTCATCGAGCAGACGATCCGAGTAGTCAGTAATGCGCATCATCCACTGACGCAGCCGCTTGCGGAACACCGGGAAGTTCCCACGCTCCGAACGGCCCTCCGCCGTGACCTCCTCATTCGCCAGCACCGTGCCCAAACCAGGGCACCAGTTCACCATCGAATCGGACAGGTAGACCAAGCGGAACTCATCAATCGCCTTGTGCTTCTCCGCGTGCGTCAAGTCGCGGAAGTTACGGCCATCCTTGGTTGTGCGGGCGCCCGTGAGCAGGTCACGGACCAACTCCTCGATCGGACGAGCCTTCTGCAGCTCCTCATCAAACCAAGCGTTATAAATCTGCAGGAAAATCCACTGCGTCCACTTATAAAACTCCGGATCCGTCGTCGCCACCGAACGACGCGGATCATGGCCCAGACCCAACTGGCCCAGCTGACGCTTCATATTCTGGATATTCGCCTCAGTCGTGGTGCGCGGATGCGTACCCGTCTGGATCGCATACTGCTCCGCCGGCAAACCAAACGCGTCATAGCCCAACGTATGCAGCACATTCTTGCCCAACATGCGGTTGTAGCGGGCAAACACGTCCGTCGCGATGTAGCCAAGCGGGTGACCCACATGAAGCCCCGCGCCCGACGGGTACGGGAACATGTCCTGCACATTCAGTTTGTCCTCGGGCAGTGGGCCGCCCGTGGCGAGGTCGCCGACCGGGTTCGGCGCGTTAAACGTGCCGTTGTCCTTCCAGAACGTCTGCCACTTCTGCTCAATCTGATTTGCCAGGCCAGCGCCGTAACGGTGCGCTGGGGTTTCGCTCGCGTTAGTCATGGATACACAGTGTAGTGGGTGGGGCCCGGAGGTGGGGTGCGTGGTGGTGTTGGCGGGTGGGATATGTCCTCTCGATTTTGCTCGAGATTTCGTGAACAGAATTGCATGGGGTCCAGACCATTTGCCTGTCGGCCGGCGAGACGTTCCGGTCGACCTGTTCCCGTCGACATGTTCCGGTCGACCTCTTAGCGTTGACCAATGCAGGTCGGCGTGAGATGGAGGAATTGGCGTCGAAAAGCCCAAGAATGCCGTGACCTGCGTTGGTCGACCGGAAGAGGTCGACGGAAGTTTTGCTGGACTAAGTACGGACCTTTCGGGGGTAAAGCTTGAGAAAAACGTACAGATCACTGAACATTATGAGCGCTATCTAATGGTTCACTGTCAACGCAAGGAGTGCCCACTGTGAAGAAGTTCGCGACCGCAGCTGTAGCTGCAACCATGACCCTCGGCCTGATCGTCCCGACGGCAGGTGCCGCAGAAGAAAAAGGCAGCAGCTATGACGACGCCTACAAGGTGACCACCGTCGTCTCCGGCAACAAGTGCACGATCACCTACGCAATCGGCCTGCCGGATACACTCACCCCTGCAGAGGCGAGGCGGAAGATGCCAGATGCCACTACCGCTAATTCCTTCCTCATGAACCACCAGGCCTACCTGCGGGGCGACAGTGACCAAACTTTTTACGACTTTATGAAGGGCGAAGACCTGCTCGCGCTGCAGGCCTGCGCGAACGGCGAGAACTACACCACCAACTTCGTGAACTCGCTGTCCTCCGTCGTCGAGCCGCATGAGGGTCGCGCGGCCGCGTACTGGCTGTCCGTCATTGTTCCTGCACTCCTGGGTATCGCGGCGCTTGGTGCAGCGTTCTCGCCTGAGTTCCGTAACGCACTTCCAGTACCTGTTGCACAGTTCCTGGGCAACCTCCTCAAGTAGTATCCCCTCCCCCTCTAAAGCTCCGCATCATGCGGAGCTTTCTTCTCTATATAAGGACATCGCGATGAAGAAGATCACCGCTACCGTCGTCGCTACTGCGATGGCTGCCTCCATGCTCGCGCCGACTGCCGATGCTGCGTCGAACACGATGAGCCACAAGAACTACCAGCCGCAGTGCACGCTGAAGTTCGACAGCGCCAACATGACCAAGAACAACGGCACGCACACCCAGAACGAGGTCAAGATTTGGGTTGCACAGCAAGCGGATGCCAAGAAGCTGGCGGAGGCAGACCTGACCAAGCTGCAGCAGTCGTCACAGCTCAGCGAGGCGTTCGGATCATCCAATGCAGCGGACACCGCAGCCATCAACGATGGCATGGCGCTCCAGGCATGCCTGCAGGGCAAGGATTTCAAGGCTGAGCCGATGGATGACGGCACGAAAGCCGGCATCATTATCGGCGTCGTGTTCACGGTGCTGGCCGGTATCGCAGGCCTGGCAAAGCAGGCCGGTTTGATCCGCTAGCTGTTGTCGCGCACCCAGGCCTCGACGGGGGCGAGGCGGGTGAAGTCAACGCGGTCGACGTCCTTGTTATAGGTGTCGATCATCATGCGGTCGTTCGCGGACTTGCGCGGTTTGAGTCGCAAAGCGCCGACGACGCCCGCCATCGTGGCGGCGTGAGCAGCGGATAGTTCGGAATAGTTCATGCGCCCGGGCAGGTAGAAGCGGGTGACGCTGTCCGCGCGGCTGCCCAAAAGTTTCGCGGAAAAGTCCTTATCGACGGCCACTTCGTCCAGGCTCATGCCGACGGTGACGAGGGAGACGGAGTGGGCGTCGAAAAGTGGGTCGGGGAGCTTGCGGATGAAGCTGGCGCCGGGGTTGTTCGGGCCGTGGATGGGGGCGAGAACCACGATGGGGCCTTCGGGGGTGAAGTCGGCGTCGGGGATTGGTTCGGCGGTAGTTCCGAGGCGTTTTGCCAGCTCATCGGCGTATTCCTTGGTGGATCCGTAGAACGAGGCGTATAGGATAGTGCAGGCAGTCATACAACTATTGTTGCATGTTGCGGCTAGAATGTGGCGACGATGCGGTACGTGTACATGATTGTGGGGCTGGTGGCGCTTGCCCTGGGAGCGGTCGGCGTGTGGGTGCCGATCCTGCCCACGACGCCGTTTCTGCTACTTGCGCTGGTGTGCTTCACGCGGAGCTCGCCACGGTTGGAGCGCTACCTGCTGCGCCATGACACGTTCGGGCCGTTCATTATTGACTACTACTCAGGACAGCTGACGCGGGCGCAGAAGCTGCGGATTCTGGGGCTGCTGTGGTTGGGGATGGGCGCCTCCATATGGGTGGTGATAGTGGTGGTCGGGCTGTGGCCGGTGGCGTTGCTGCTCGCCGCGATCGGTGCCGGGGTGAGCGCGCACATCTGGCGGCTGCGGCCACGCCCCGAGCGCGCCGCCGAACTACGCCAGCGTGCTGGACTGCCTACTGACCACGCACGTTGAAACCGATGACGCCGGGATTGACCAAGGGGGCGTCGCCAAGCAGGGCGTGGATGTTGCCCTCCCTCTCGACGGCACTGGTGACCGCTCTCGGGCGTTGCTTCTTGTCATCTTTGCCGCGGCCCTGCGACATTGGCGCACCCATGAAGCCGCCTCGCTGCCCTTGCTGACCTGCGGTGTTGGCGGCAGAACCTGTGGCACCCGCTGCGCCTGGTTGGCCGCCGAAGCCACCTGTGGACCCGGTACCCGGCCGACCCGCGAAGCCTCCCGCGCCGCCGCCGGCGAGGCCAGCGTTGGAGCCGAAGCCTGTGGCTGAGCCTGCACCTGCGCCTGCCGACGAGCCGAACCCTGCTGATTGCTGGTGCAGCGACCCGGCGCGATGGCGGCCACCACCGCCTGTCCCGCCCATCGGCATGCCACCGAATGCGCCTTGGCCTGCGCCTACGCCGGAGCCTGCTGCGGAGGCGGCGCCGGTCGTCGCACCGCTGAGCCCGCCTGCACCGGAGGCGAGACCGCCATGGAGGCCAGCGCCCGGCGCGACATTCGCTGCCGGAGCGTTCAGCGCGCCCGGTGGAGGAAGCGTCGGGGCCTGCGCTGAGGCGACCTGGGTCGGGGTGGCGCCGGACGCGATGGCGTTGAGCATGTCCGGGTTCGGCTTCCCGAACTGCTGCAACACGTCCTGCGGGCCGCGCGCGTTGGCGAGATCTGTGTAACCGTTGTTCGCAAAGATGCTGGCAAGCCCCGCCGGCATCGGTGCGTCCGCGAACTCGGGTGCTGTCGGCGCAGGTGGGCCATTGATGGAGAAATCGGAGCCGGTGACATCGGTGAGATCCGGAAGCAGTTTGACGAAGGTCGGGTTCGTCGCCGGCAGGTACGAGTTGACATACATCGGGCAGGAGCTGACGAAGGCTTCCTTCACAGCTTTCACCGCGGCCGGCGATACGGCCTCAGCTGCTATCGCCGCAGCCTGAGCTGCCGCTGCCATAAGTTGCGACGACGACGCCAACGCCGCCAACCCCGTGTTATTCCCCGCAAGCGCCGCCGAGTTGGCTGCGTACTCGGACCCCGCTGCCTGAATCAGCTGGAGACGCGCAATCGCCTGGGCGACGAACTCGGTCTCCGCCGAAGATTCGAGGGACGCAATGGCTGGGGCGATGGCCTCCACCATCTCGTAAATACGCTGCGCATTCGACGTCCAATTCGACGCCAACCCCGACGGAATCGCTGTGTTCGTGGTCAGGATGTTGCTCACCAGCGACTCGAAGCTCCCATCCGTCGACGCATACACCGCACTGTTATTGAACGGCTGCGTCTTGTAACTCTTCGCAACCGCAGCCGCCGACGACATCCCCAGATTGGAACCCAGCCCGCTCAACCCAGGCGTTCCACTAAGCCCGACCGCGTTCACAATGCCCGCAATCGAATCGTCCGCCATCACCGTATTGTCCAGGCAGACCTTCAACACCTTTGCCGACGACTTCACATTCCCTGTGAACGCGTCCGTCGCAAGTGGAGCGTGCTCCGAGTAGATCGCCCCGTGTTTCTCCCCTGCCTCGCGGAGGCCGGAGACGGCGGAGAAGGTTCCGCCGGGCGCCATGCCTGAAATACCTGACGCGGTAGTAGCAGCTTCGCCAAGATCAAGTAGATCAACGATTGCCTTGTTTACGTCTTCTACCTCGATATGTATAAGGACCATTATTTCCCCCAATTATTTTTTATTATTCAAATACAATGATTCAAGTTTTTCAACGGCTGCTGGACAAAGTATGTCGAAGCCATCTTCATCACTTGGTGTTTGAACGAAGACCCCAATGCCCCCGATAGCAGTGTCTAGCTGTGCAACACAAGGATTGCTCGGAGTAACGAGATCGCCCTTGTTATAAACGTAAAGACTCGGCAAAGCATCCGACGCATAGTCAGAAGAAATGATCCGAGTCTGTTCAGTCATTTCCCGGTTAGCGTCAACATTCGCCAGCCCCACGATCCAATTGGTGTGCGGATCCTTGAATGTGCACGCTGATGCACCATGCGGCGAGTCAATCTCCCCGTCCGTGCTCCGCTTGATTTCGCCGGTGAAGCCCGCGCGGCGGAATTCGTCCTCGGTGATGTCGTTGCAGGGATCGAAGTAGTCCTCGGGGGCAAGCGTGAATGGGTCGAAGTCGCCGATGGGGACGGTACCGGATTCGAAGACAAAAGCTCTCTGAACAGCAGAATCCGCAGGAGGGGCGTTGGAGGGGGCGGAGGGGGCGTCGATAAGGGTGGTGCTGGAGCAGCCAGCGAGCAGTGTGGCGGCGAGTAGTGGTGCCAAGGTATAGGTGCGCAAAGTGTCCCCCCGTTTTTCAAAGTGTTTCTACACAACCTAGTGCATTTCGCGCGATTGTAAAGGGTTTTGTGTACACCATGGTGGACATCCGATTTTCAATAACCGCCAGCGAGGCGCCACCCAGCGTCCTAATATAAGGCCCTATGAAACGACTCCGTACTCGTTACTTCGCGCAGGCGAAGGCAGAAGGCCGCAAATTTACGGCGCTGACCAGCTACGACACCATGACCGCCCAGATCTTCGACGAAGCCGGGATCGACTTCCTGCTCGTCGGGGATTCGGCGGCCAACGTGGTGCTCGGCCACACTACTACCCTGCCGATTACGCTCGATGAGATGATCACGTTCGCCTCCGCGGTCGTGCGCTCGACGCAGCGCACGTTTGTGGTGGTTGACCTGCCATTCGGCACGTATGAGGAGTCGCCGTCGCAGGCGCTCGCCGCGGCGGTGCGCGTCATGAAGGAGACTGGGGCGCAGGCAGTGAAGCTGGAGGGCGGCGTCGAGATGGCGCCGACGATCAAAACGCTTGTCGACGCCGGCATTCCCGTCTGCGGGCACATCGGGTTCACGCCGCAATCCGAGCACGCTCTCGGCGGCTACGTTGTCCAGGGTCGTGGTGACGCGGCCCAGCAACTACTTGACGACGCCACCGCCGTCGCAACTGCGGGCGCCTTCGCGGTCGTGCTGGAGATGGTGCCTTCGGAGATCGCGACGCGGGTAACGAACGAGGTTCCGATCCCGACCATCGGCATCGGCGCAGGTAACGGCACTGACGGGCAGGTGCTCGTGTGGCAGGACGCGTTCGGGTTCCGCGCCGGCGGAAAAACGCCGCGGTTTGTACGTCAGTATGCGGACCTGGGCGCGCAGCTGCTGGAGGGCGCGCGGAGGTACCGGGAGGACGTCGAAAAGGGAGACTTCCCTGCTGCTGCCGAATCGTTCAAGGATTAAGGAAGGCCACCATGCGAGTCATTACCACTGTTGAAGAGCTCCGCGCGGCACGCGCCGAAGCAACCGGGACCGTCGGGCTGGTGCCGACGATGGGCGCCCTGCACTCGGGGCACGGCACGCTCATCGAGCGTGCGCGGCGAGAGGTCGATACGCTGATTACCAGCGTGTTCCTCAACCCACTGCAGTTCACCGACCTCGGCGACACCGACGATTACCGCAACTACCCACGCGATATTGAGGCTGACTCAACGTTTTGCGAGGGCCTCGGTGTGGACATCGTGTTCGCGCCCAGCGTCGAGGAAATGTACCCCGGCGGGATTCCACAGATCTGGGTCCGCACCGGCGAGATGGGCACCGTCCTGGAAGGCGCGTCGCGGCCGGGGCACTTCGACGGTGTCGCGACCGTCGTCAACAAGCTGTTCAACCTGGCCAAACCGGACGTCGCCTACTTCGGACAGAAGGACGCGCAGCAGGTGGCGGTGCTCCGCCGGATGGTTCGCGACCTGAACCACGACGTGGAGATCCGCACCCTGCCTATCGCGCGCGCCGCGGACGGCCTGGCGCAGTCCTCGCGCAACGTGCGCCTCTCCGAGGCTGGACGTTCGCAGGCGTTGGCGCTGTCGCGTTCACTGCGGACGCTGCAGGAACAGGTCGACGCGGGCGCGTTGGACGTCGACGCGGTGCGCGCGGAGCTCGCGGCGTCGGAGGGCGTGACGCTGGACTACCTGGTGGTCGTCGATCCGGATACGTTGCAGCCGACGTCCGAGCCCGGCCTGGCGCTCGTTGCGGCGACGGTGGACGGCGTGCGGCTCATCGACAACGCGCTGTTGGGGTAGGCCGGGCGCTGCGAGTTCCGGGATTTTGGAGTGGAAGGTGTGCTGAAAAGTTTGCTCGGGATTTTGTGAACAGAATTGCGCCTGCCTTCGCTCCCGGGCTGCGACCTTGACAAATGATGAGGGGGGGGGGGGCTTGAATATACAAGAACCTTATTTTCCCCTGTCACTCAAAGGAGTTTTCGCTGTGAAGAAGATTGCAGCCGTGGCCCTCGCCGCAACCATGACCGTCGGAGCGCTCGCGCCGACCGCGGGCGCCCACGAGTATTCAAACATTCCTGGCGCCTATGCGGTCAACAAGTTTGAGGACAATAAGTGCTGGATTCTGGCACAACTTGACGGTGAAATGTACGGTTTCGGTGGCCCTCGAACCCCGGCTGAAGCCGCCGACAACCTGCGTGAGCTGAAGGAAGGCGCCGAGGAAGATAAAGCAGAGGGGTACGAATACTACGCGGGAACCGCACACCTTCTCCGCTTTATAACCGGCACGGACGATACCAGGACGGACGTAGATCTCCTTGTTCGGGACGTTGCAAACACAAAACAGCATTTGTTCGAGCGGGAATATCGACGTGCCTTGGAAGCCTGTGCTACTGGCCGCGAGTACGAGACCAATAAGCTCCTGCAACAATCCTCGAAGATGACGCAGTCCGAACGCGCTGCAGCATTCTGGACACCGGTTGCGTTACTGTTCGCGGGCGTCCTCGGCGCGGTGGCGCTGCCAACGCTCAAGCCGATGTTGCCAGCCAACATCGCTGCGATGCTGCCGTAACACCATCACGGCGCCTATCGACGCAAGCCGAATACAACTGCCTAATCGTCCATGGTTTCCCGGAGACACGGAACCCTTGGACGATTAATCACGTCTAGACGGGCCGCATTATTGGGACGGAGTTGGACGTCGATTAGCTGCGGCAAGAGATTTACAGGAGTGCCGCAAAGCTATATCGCGATCGCGGGTCTTGCGCTTGCGGTGCCGGGCTTGATCGACTTGTGGCCGCGCGCTGAGGGGAGCCACACCGAGTTCTTGATCTCCCTGGTCGTCGTGCTGGCGATAGGCATGATGCTTATCGACGCCGCGTTGTCCGCATCTACTCGTCTTGTTCACCAGAAAGCGCGTAGCGCTGGTTCTTTGCGTTCCAGTGCTTTTCTGTGAACGTAATGATGCCTTGCTGCTCCATTGTCTTCAGGGTCGGGGTTATTTGACCGTAACTCATGCCAGTGTGCTCGGCGATTTCGCGTTTGGACAGTGGCTGTCCGGCGGCGTGGAGCGTTTTGCGGATCAGGTCGATTTTTTCCCCGCTCCGTAGGTACGCGCGGCTCCGTGATTGTGAAGATGTCGGAGTTGCTGGCTCTGGCGCTTTCGGCGCAGATGTTTCTTCCGGGAGGAAAGAATAAACGGTGCCACCTGCTTGGCCAAGGGCGGTCGCTAGGCCGTATTCCACAAGCTGTTGTAACTCGGCGCGTGCTTGGGTGGAGTCCATCGGGAATTCTTGGCGATAGGACGCGTTGGTAAGCGTCTCACCATTGCGCATCCGGATGAGCGCATGGCGCTGCGCCGTGGAAAACACCTCTCCACCCGGAAGATTCGTAGCCCAAGCGAGATCCGCTTCGGAAAGCATGGTCGAAGAGGTCAGGATCGCTTGGAAGTCGATGACTCTGTCTTTGAAATAGGGGGCGGGGAGGAAAGCGTCATGAAGAGCCTCACGTACTGCGGGAATGCCCGTCGCACTCGCCTCAATGACGCGGTGTCCTTTCGGCGTCTTTACTGCAGTACACATGCGGTACAAGACGGGATTGCGTGCCCGCGGTCCGGTGTTGCCAAGTTCGCTTTCGGTCAATCCCCAAAGTCCGCCAGGGTTGACCACGATGAGCTTGTCTGAGTGCTTTACTACTTGTGTGTAGGCAAGCATGCTGGCCGGAGACAGGTCACGGTGGACAAGTGCGTTGGCTACAATCTCGCGAATGGCCAACGTGGGAAGCTCTGGCACATCCTTGCCGTGGCCATCAGTAAAGACGGTGGTTGTTTGCAGGTGGTCGGTGACCCACTCGACTACCGCTTCAAGCAAATCGGGGACTGGTCCGGTGAATTCTTCCCTGTCCCGCATTCGCATTGCCCTGGGGTCATGCGGTCCGCGGGTAACGTGTGCTTTGACGTTGAGAGGCAAAAACTGCTGAGGGTGTATACCGAGGGCATAGATTGCTGCCACCGTGGGCTCACCCGTATCGGGTGCGACGACATTGGTGCGAATCAGCTGGTCTTCTCGCGGTAGTTGGGCAAGACGCCTGGATTGTGAGCGCTCTTGCTCCAGATACTGTTCAAGCAGATCCGGGTCGAGGTCTCGTTCTACGCTGGCGCCCTCCACAGGTGCCCGATCGTGCTTTGGGACTCCGCGTTGCGAAACAAGAAGCTGTTCCTCGTTTGGGTCGAGCTCGTAGTCACCGTCACCGGACCGGATGTAGGCGGGGCCGCCCTTCCCAACCCGGAATGGCTTACGGTCCGAGGGTTGCGGAGGAACGATGCACTGCAGCACAGTCTTGCCATCGACTGTTGCAGTTTCGATAGCACCGAGGTGGAGGGGAGGCACGATCTTCTGTCGTGCTTTATTTGCTAACTGACTCTCTACGGGCTTTGGGCTGGAAATACCTGTCACGGGGAAACTGCCGTCTTCTTCTGCCACACCGAGCAGGATGACTCCGCCCTCTGGCATATTTCCAAACGCAGAGAGAGTTTCATCAATGCTCTTTGGCAAGCCGTGCGAGGCATCTTTTGCTTCGATTTTGTAGGTGTCGTTGCCTATGTCTCGCAGTGTGTTGATGGTGGTTTTGATAGCGGTTTCGCTCATGTATAGAAGTATAACTCAAAATATAAATCAGAATCGCACTCAAAACCCGCAGGTTAAAGGCATATCTCACTGTGTGAGAGCGATTCTGAGTGCGATTTTAAAGAACAACACTCAAAATCACACTCAGACCCACTGCGCATTCTCCACTGCACCCACACACAGCCACGATGAGCCGTGGTTGACTACCAGGGTGGCACAGCATGAACGCGCCGCAGCATTCTGGACGTCTATCGCGCTGCCAGCCAACATCGCTGCAATGCTGCCGTAATTCACCACGACACTTTGCCGATGCGCATCGGATGCCCGGGGCCTGATCTAGCTGCTCCATTCGACGTTCTGAGTCGAGATTGGCCGATGAAAAGCTTGCTCGGGATTTTGTGAACAGAATTGCACTTGCCTCCCCGCCTGGGCCGCAGCCTTGACAAATCACGAGGGGGGGGGGCTTGAATATACAAGAACCTTATTTTTTTCCTGTCACCCAAAGGAGTTTTCACTGTGAAGAAAATGGCAGCCGCGGCCCTCGCCGCAACCATGACCGTCGGGGCGCTCGCGCCGACCGCTGGCGCCCACGAGTATTCAAACATTCCTGGCGCCTATGCGGTCAACAAGTTTGAGGACAATAAGTGCTGGATTCTGGCACAACTTGACGGTGAAATGTACGGTTTCGGTGGCCCTCGAACCCCGGCTGAAGCCGCCGACAACCTGCGTGAGCTGAAGGAAAGCGCCGAGGAAGATAAAGCAAACGGGGACGAATATTACGCGGGAACCGCACACCTTCTCCGCTTTCTTACCGGCACGGACGATGCCAGGACGGATGTAGTCCTCTTTACCCGGGACGTTTCAAACACAAAGCAGCATCTGTTTTACCGCGAATATCGACGTGCCTTGGAAGCCTGTGCTACTGGCCACGAGTACGAGACCAATAAGCTCTTGCAGCAGTCCTCGAAGATGACACAGTCCGAACGCGCCGCGGCATTCTGGACGCCGGTCGCGCTGCTGATCGCGGGCGTCCTCGGCGCGGTCGCGCTGCCAGCGCTCAAGCCGATGCTGCCAGCCAACATCGCTGCGATGCTGCCGTAACACCATCACGGCGCCTATCGACGCAAGCCGAATACAACTGCCTAATCGTCCAACGTTTCCCGGAAACGCGGAAACCTTGGTAGATTAGACACATCTATTCAAACAATCGCAGGTCGGAGGGGAGGGGTCGTATGCAGCCCGGCTTTCACCCCCTTCGGCAAGATTTGGCTGAACAAGTCGGCGCAATTCTGGCGACAGCAGCGGGCGGACGCGTCCATAGGACGACCGAAACCCAGGATGTCGACTTTAAGGAGGAAGCCGGACGTCGCAACGGGCCTGAGATCGAGCCGGGCGCACCCCGGAACCTGATGGCGGCCACCAAACTCGCTGACGAAGTCGCCTGCATGGCTAACACCCCCGGCGGTGGCGCGCTCATCGTCGGCGTTGAGGACAAAACGGGCCGCATTATTGGGACGGAGTTGGACGTCGATTGGCTGCGGCAAGAGATTTACCAGCGTGTGCAGGTTGCCCCTTCCATCGAAGAGCGGGTAGTTGAAGGGCAACGGCTGCTGATCCTCTTTGTGGCAGCGTCCCAACAGCCCGTCCCGAACACGAGCGACCAGTTGCGCTGGCGCGTCGGCGACTCGTGCAAGCCGGTGGACCTCTCCGAATGGTGGGAGTACCAGCGCTCGCAAATGAACATCGACCCGATGACGCAGGCCTCCGACCTGGGTGTTGGGGACGTTCGGCCGCGAGCGCTTGAGATTGTTCGGCGTCAACAAGAAGCCTTCCGCGAGCTCACCGACGAAGAACTACTGCGTGGCCTCGGAGCACTCGACGCGAACAACAACCTCACCCAAGCAGGCGTCACGCTCTTCGCCGCCACCCCGCGCGCGGTACTCGAACTGACAATTTTCGACGTCCACGGCGGCAACATACTGAATCGTGTCAGTGGCAACGCGGGGACGTCGACACTTGAACAGCTTGAAGATATCGAGCAGGCACTGCGCATCGTGAACAAGAACAACACGATCGTGTCCGGGTTCGTGCACCAACCGATTCCACAGATCCCACACAGCGCCGTGCGTGAAGCCCTGCTCAACGCGATGATTCACCGCGACTGGAACCGACAAGAACCAGTCGACGTCCGCTGAATCGAACTCGACAGCACCCTCATCGTGCGCAGCCCCGGCCCATTCATGCCCGCCATCTCTGCGGCAAACGTGCTCAGCAACCGGGAAGCCCGCTACCCCGCCCTTGCCGACCTCTACCGCGCAATCGGCCTCGTGGACAAGCAGGGCGTCGGCGTTGACCGCATGTACCAATCCATGATCACGCTCGGCCACCGGTCTCCGGAGATCATCGAGGTTCCAGGACCATACATCGAAACGACGCTCGTGGGCGGCCAGCCTGAGCTGCCCGTGCTGGACCTCGTTTCACGCATCGTGCCGACGCCCCGCCAGCGCGACACACGCATCGCCATCATCCTGTACCTCCTGTTCAACCACCCTTTCATCACCCGCCGAAGCGTTGCCGAAGCACTACAGTCCACGGAGGAAGCCGCCGAACTGGCCCTGACCGCGGCGCACCAAACGACGGTCAATGGCGAACCGCTGATCCGCAAGCATGGGGACGCGTGGCTCCTCAACGAGACAAGCCGTGCCGTACTCCGCGACCACGAATCCCCCACCGCGCGGCCCGCCTGGTACCTCGGCACCGATCCGGAGAACGCCCGCAAAGTTGTCATGCAATGGCTCTCCGCATTCGGCGAAATCCGGACCGCGGACCTCGTCGAACTTTGCGACATCTCCCGCTCCACGGCCACCAACCTCATCAGCGGATGGGAAGACGACGGCCTACTCGTCGCCGTGGGCGGAGGGCGCTCCCGCAGGTATCGCAAGGGTGAGTAGTAGTGGCGCGGGTTTCGGAGTTCTGTGGTGGAAGGTGTGCTGACAAGCTTGCTCGGGATTTTGTGAACAGAATTGCGCCTACCCCCTAATCTCCCAAGGTTTTCCTGAAACGTCGAAACCTTGGGAGATTAGACCACTCTATTCTCGTAATGGCTGGTCAGGTCTACGTATTACCACGGCACCGACGAGCCCGCCGGGACCTCCCAATGCTTCGGAACCAGGTTCCTGATCTCGTTCGGCGTCTGCGGCGGCAACATATCAACAACTCGTCGGCCACCGCCCGGCCCCGGCATCACCGAGGTATCGACGGCGCGCTGCGCATCAACCGTGTTCGCATGCGCATCACCGTACGTGAGCACCGCGACCGCGAACCCATTGCCATAACTGACCGTCGCGGTGGAGCTGCGGCGGTCGTCGGCCCACCCGAACTTCGTGCCCTGAACGCCGGGTAGCCTCGATGTGCCGTAGTTCTGCGGGAAGCCATCAGCGGCGACGGGTGCCGCGTGCGCCATGCCGCGCAGCAGCGGCGCGGCCACCGGATCATGCCGGATGGCCTGCACAAACCTCGCGACGTCCACCGCCGACGTACTCGCCACTCCCCAATTGCCACGCCTTTGAGTAGCGCTCAATTTGAAGTCGCGCGCGATCGCGTCAATCGCCTGTGGGTACGCCGCATCGAGAACGCTCGCGATGCCATCGTTCGAGGTGCGCACCATCTCCTCCACCATCGCCTTATGCCGCGGCGCCCCGTGGTACAGCACCCAATAGCCCAGGTAGAGCTTGCTCAGGCTCAGCGCCGGCCGCGCCTCCCACCCATTTCTCGACGCCTCCACTCCCCCACCCGCATGCACCACAGCCACCGCGGACCGGGGCGAAGCGGCGTCGCCACGCACGGAGATCGCCGAAGCACTCGGCGCTGCCAAGATTGCGAGCACGAACGCCACAAACAGGGCAATGAACTTCTTCACAGGGGCCTCCTGAAAATGCTATTTCCAGGAAGTGTAGCCAGAAGAGTCAGAAAAATGTGAACAGATCTGCATATGCAAATCTGTTCACAAAATCTCTAAGGGCCTTTTGCGGCACCCTCTACCCGTGGGTTAGACGTCGCGGGCGATCAGGTCGTCGAGGGCGACCGGGGACAGCAAGTACGGCGGAACCTCCAACACCGTGTAGGCGCCGGACTTCCCGTCCTCCGCGAGGCGGGCAGCCGCGCGTGCGTATGCGACGGCGACGGCGCCGGTAAAGTCGGGGTTGCTGGAGAGTTCCAGGGTGTACTCGACAAGCTGGTGGTTCTCGCCGACGCCACCAGTGGTGATCACGTGGCCGCCGTGCGGCATGCCGGAATGTTCGCGGACGAAGGTGGCGTCGTCAATAAAGTTGACCTCGACCTCGTAGCCGACGAAATAATCAGGCATCGTGCGGATGGTGTGCTCGATGGCGGCGGTGTCGGCGCCATCCTCCGGCACGATGTAAACGACGCGCTTGTGGGCGGACTTGCCGTCGAGACCCTCGGTCTCGCCGCGGCGCGCGCGATCCAACGCATCCGGCGCAGGAATCGTGTACTGCACACCCTTCGCGACGCCCTCAATCCTGCGCACCGCATCCGAATGCCCCTGCGACAAACCCGGGCCCCAGAACGTGTGCTGCTGCGCATTCGGCAGAATTGCCTCCGCCATCGCGCGGTTCAACGAGAACATGCCCGGGTCCCAACCAGTGGAAACGATGGACACCGTGTTGTGCTCGCGCGCGACCTCGTCCATCGCCTTGCGGTGACGAGGGATGTCACGGTGATTATCGTAGGTGTCCACGGTAGGCACGTACTTCGCGAACTCCGGCGCCTGCTCCGGAATATCCGTCGCAGAGCCCAGGCACAGAATCGCGACGTCAATCTCGTCCTTGTACTGGCCAAACTCCGCCACCGGCAACACGCGGGTGTCCGTGTCCAGCTTGCTGCGGCGCGAGAAGATCGCCGACAACTCCATATCCGGCTGCAGCTTCACCAGCTGCTCCACGCTCTTGCCCAAGTTTCCATAGCCGACAATGCCAACACGCATAATGCGCCTCCCTTTCCTCGTGGCCCTTTGGGCTCGTGGCTTCTGGGCTGTTTGCCCATAAATTACGGGCCTACTTTACTCGCACATCGGTTGTGAGGGAATGCGCAAGACGGGTTGGTGGCAGGTTGGTGGCAGGTTGGTGGCTTGCTGGTGGCTTGCTGGTGGCTTGGTCACAGGGAGCGAGTGCCAAAGGACACAATTTCGGTTTTGGAAACGGCTGTTTTCCCAGGTCGTGAATTTTCGGGTGCGTCCTTTGGCACTGGCTCCGCTGGCGAAAGGGTTTCTGGCAATTAGCTGTGCACCAGAACCCGGGTTTTTGGCGGGGCGGGAGGGTAAAAGGCCAGGTCGCTGATTGCGCGAGGTGGAATTTGGTGCACCCGGCGCCCTCACGCCGAAAGATATAGAAAGAGATAGAAAGATATAGAAACAATTCGTTGACCTGCACGAACGTTCAGAACTACACTTTCCCAGCACCCGATACCTTTCCAATATCTTCAACTCCCAAAATTGGCTCCGAAAAGAATTACCTGGGGAATGTACAATCTGCCACATGGTCACGGAATCAGCTTGGGACGCGCTCCCCTCGTATGTTCGTTTAGCGCTGGAGGCGATTCATGATGGAGCGACGGCGGACTCGCAAGAGTCGCTGATTTTGGAATTCAAGGAAGATCCCTCTGCTCGTGAGGGGAAGGGCGGGAGGGCGAAGCTCGTCGAGAAGCTGTTGAATGAGGCTATTTGTATGGCCAACAGCGAGGCGGCGACGGGACACATTGTTGTCGGCGTTGCGGACCGGACTCCTGGCGCGGGCGCATTCACTGGCACTGAGCTGGGCGAGGAGGACATTGCCCGGCGGATCTTCAATGGCACGAAGCCGAACATGAATGTGCAGGTGACAGCGGTGCATGCGTGGGGTGCTCGGCTTGTAGTGATTCACGTGCCGGAAGCTCGTGCGCTGTACACGCGGGGTGATGGTGCGGCGAAAAGGCGGACGGCGGACTCGCAGTTCTCGTGCCAGCCGATGACAGAGGAGCTACGCCGGGCGATCGATGCCGCGCGGCGAGACCCTGACTATTCGAACGACCCAGCCGATATCACTATCGATGACCTGCAACTTCCCGTCATCGAGGAGGCTCGGCGGATGCTGCGGGAGCATCGCCGCTCGCGGGGCTCGGACGCGGCAATCCCTCAGACCACCACTGGCCTGCTTCGGGAACTCGGACTCATGCGAGACGACGGCCAACTCAAGCGCGCCGCCGAAATCCTTCTCGCCCAACCAAACCCGACAGACGTGGTGGTCCGCCACCTGTGGCGCAGCATCCCAGGGCAAGAACCGCAGGCCACGCTCATTTCAGACCCTCTGCTGCTCGCGTTGCCACGCCTGCGACGTCTGATTGCGGAAAATGGTGACCGCGAGATTGAGCGCGTGCAGTTTGAGGATGGTGAGGAAGTCGCCATCAGTCGGTTCCCGTCGCAGGCAGTCGACGAGGCCGTCTCGAACGCATTCATTCACCGCGACTGGCGCCTGCCCGGCCCAGTAGTGGTCGAGCAAACGAACCGCACGCTCAAGATCACTTCTCCGGGACCTCTCCCACCAGGCGTAACGGTTGACACATTATTATCGACGCCCTCAGTGCCACGGAACAACCGGCTCATGGCGGCGATGCGGACCCTTGGCCTCGCCGAGGAAAGCTCGCGCGGTTTCGACCGCATGTGGGCCACCATGATCCGCACCGGCCGCAGCGCCCCGGAGGTAACCGCCACCGAGGCAAATGTGCAGGTGGTTCTGGCAGCGCAGCAGCCAGATACCAACTTCATCAAGGGCTTGCGGAAGCTTTCGGAGCGTTTCGGCGAGGAGGTCGTCGATAGTGTTGCGCCGCTGATTGTGCTCTGGCACCTCAACTCCGCACCACTCATTACAGCAACAACGGCTGCACAGAAAACCCAGTTCAGCTCCCTCGAAGTACATGAGCTTATGGACGACCTCGTCGCCCGCAGCCTTCTCGACCCCGTCACCGACGCCGACGAGTGGACCCTCAGCGGTGAAGCCCGGAAACTCCTCAACCTGGGACAACCCAGCGACCTCGCCACCGTGAGCGTCCAGGAATGGATCGAGGCCAAACTCCACGACGGTGCCGCACTCCAATCCGCCGACATCGCCGACCAGACCGGTGTCAGCGTCGCCGAAGCAGGCCGGATCCTTCGACACTTGCGCAGCCTCGGGCGCGCGAAGATCGACCCGGATGGTCCTCCGCGCGGCCGCGGCACCCGTTGGATCCGGGCGTAAAAGAGATAAAATATCGAAACAAATCGCTGACCTGCACGAATAACATTTCGGCGAGGCTTCCAGGCTCCCTATATCTTTCCAATATCTTTCTGGCGTGGAAATAGGCCTCTAAAAGAATTACCTGGGGTTTTCGGTGTGGTTACAGGGAGCGAGTGCCAAAGGACGCAATTTCGGTTTTGAAAACGGGTGTTTTCCCAGGTCGTGAATTTTCGGAGGCGTCCTTTGGCACTGGCTCCACTAACGAAAGGGTTTCTGGCAATTAGCTGTGCACCAGAACCCGGGTTTCCGGCGTGCCGAGACAGCAAAAGCCCAGGTCGTCACTGGCCAGCAATGGAATTTGGTGCGGCACGCGAGCACACAAGCTCCCTTCACCCCGCACCGGATACCATTGCCGCCATGAGTTCCCAGTACAGCGCAGTCGAGGTGCTTCTCCCGCGGGAGGTGCCGCTTGGTGGCCCGAGGGCGATGCCGGTGCATCGGACGATTCCGCATCGGCAGCGTCCGATGATTGGGGCGCAGTTGCGCATCGCCTCGGGGGCTGAGGTTGAGCTTGCGCTCAGGTTTCGTTCGAGCACGGCCTACTTGTCGTCCGCCTCGAGAACGTAGCGCTGCCGGAGCACGCGATCGGCTACATGGGCGTTGGCAAGATCAAGCAGGCGAGGGCTGATTGGCTGCCCACGCAGGAGTTGCCGTACGCGACGTTGAAGCCGAGCCGCAACCCGGGGCCGGTGGCGCGGGGCTAGAGTGCTAGGCGTCGGCAAGCATGTCGCGTACCAGGGGCACGACCTTGGTCCCGTAGAGCTCCACCGAACGCATGCGGGCGGCGTGGGGGATGTGCCCGACGGTGGAGTACACCATGTCGTATCGACCCAGGTCAAGCGTGCGAACCGTGTTGGCGATCTTTGCTGCTACCGTCTCCGGCGAACCCACCGTGAGCGCGCCGCGGCTGATCTCCGACTCGAAGCGGCTGCGGGTCAGCGGCGGCCACCCACGCGTCTTCCCGATGCGATGCTGAGCCGCCGCGTACTCCTCAAAGATGAGTTCCTTGGCTTCCTCATCAGTGTCGGCGACGAAGCCGGGGGAGTGCACACCCACGGGGTGCGCGGTGGTTCCGAACTGCGTCGAGGCCTGCTTGTACAGGTCCACGTACGGCTTGAACCGGACGGGTGCGCCGCCGATGATCGCGAGCATGAGGCCGAACCCGTACTTCGCGGTGCGCACGACGGACTCTGGCGAACCGCCGACGCCGACCCATGTGGTCAGGCCGCGCTCGGTCTTCGGGTAGAGGTCGGCGTTGTTGAGCGCGGCTCTAGTCTGGCCGGACCAGGTCACCGGCTCCTCCTTGACCACCTCGGCCCACAGGCCGAGTTTCTCCTCGAAGAGCCGGTTGTAGTCCTCGAGGTTGTAGCCGAAGAGCGGGAAGGACTCGGTGAAGGATCCGCGCCCGAGGATCACCTCCGCGCGGCCATTTGACAACGCGTCGAGGGTGGCAAACTGCTCGAAGACGCGGACAGGGTCGTCGGAGGACAACACCGTCACCCCGGACGCCAGCTTGAGCCGTTGCGTGGCGGTGGCGATGCCCGCGAGCATCGCCGGTGGGGAGGAGATGGCGTAGTCGGGCCGGTGGTGTTCGCCGACGGTGAAGGCGTCGACACCTATGGCATCGGCGAGTTTTGCTTCCTCGAGTGTCGCGCGGATCGCCTCGGCGTGCGTGAACAGCGCGCCGTCCTCCTTGCGCGGGATGTCGCCGAACGTATCTAAGCCGAACTCAATAGCTGCGGGATCTAGCGTGGTCATGCTTGCTCCTTGTCGTTGATCAGTGTGCGTAGCGTGTGCACGTCAACATTCGCGCCGAACGCGGGGTGCCCGGGCTGCAGCGCAACCCCGGCATCGAGGGAGTGCAGGGGCAGGGGATCGAACCCAAAGTCGCGGACGAGCCCCGCCACCTTTTCGACGTCCCCTTCGCCATCCCCCGCCACCGCAATCGCCTTGCCAGTCCCGGAGCCTTCATCAAGATCGTGGTAGCCCATGTGGTTGAACGCCTTCACCACGCGGGATTGCGCCAGGTGGTCCTGCACCAGCCGCGAGGAGTTCGCCTCCGCGAGCTCCGGGTGGTGGCCGTCCGTCTCCCACCAGTAATTCATCGCGTCGACGACCAGCGCTCCCGCCAACGCATCAGCAGGCAGTTGGCGGAAGTTCCGCAGCGGCAGCGCGAGGATCACGACGTCAGCAACCTTGACAACGTCCCCTGCGGTAGCGGTCACCGCACCCGGTACGAGCGCGCGCACAATCAGGTCAATCGCCGCAGGATCGAGCCCGCAAACGTGACCTCGTGGCCTGCGGCGATCGCGTGCCTGCCCAGGACGGTGCCGAGCTTGCCCGCCCCAGGATTCCGATATGCATCGTTAGCCCCTCTCATTTACGTGACGTGTCAACTACCCTAACGCGTCGGAGCTGAAAGTATTCCCGGGGCTCCGGCCGGTTTGGCCGAGCCGCAATCTGTTTCCGCAGGTCGCCAACTTCCGACGAGGAAATTTGGCGCCCAGCAGAGAGTGCGTGTGCCAAAAGACGCAACCCTATTTGGTCCGTTCATTCATAATTCCAGGTGAGAAAAGTGCTAGATATTACACGATGTCAGATTTGGCACTCTGCGAACTCCCTGTGCACCACAATCTCTATTTTCGACCGAGTCGCATGTCATTTCCCCAGTTCGCGAACAATCAGCAATGGAATGTGGTGCGCGAAACGCCGACTGCGCTCGCTACCTTAAAATGGAATCAACAACCGTTGCGAAATTCGGGCAGCCCGAGCGCTCTAGCATTACAGCAGTTATCGGCCGGTCCGCTGCTTTGATGCCCTTCACCTTCTCTCAATAAGCCTCGTTTTCCTGCGCCACCCTCTTACAAAGCCCTGGGAACGCCTCAAAAATGTGGCAAAAGAAATCATCCGGAGTCAGCACGTCAAACAGAAACTGCTGTGAGTCAACATAGTCAACGAGTCCCCTGTCGCTGGTGACGACGTACTGGACGTTGCCAGCGACGGCAGCGCTGAGAACGTGATGATCATGAATGTCCGCGTACCCATAATTGCCAACAGCAAAACCGGAGATTTCCCATTCCGCCAACGCACCGCGAATTCGCTTGAAGCGTTTTGAAATAGCACCCTCGGGAGCGTGTGGGTTATTTCTACGCAAATGATACTGAGCTTCGGCGATAATATCCTCGGTCCACACTGGAAAGAATGGTGGCTCGACATCTTTATCAGAGCCCAGGAAGAGAAGGAAGCACCAGTCGGTGAGAGTGCGCGAGTACCAGGCGTTAGCGTCAAAAAGGACTGGAATACTCACAGGCCTTCAATCTCATTATCGAGCTCTCGAATCGCATCGAACTCGTGACGTGCGCGCGCACGGCACCGCTGCAAGTATGCGACGACGTCTTCCCTGCGAAGCCGCGTGTGTGACCCGGCTTTGAAGTAATCGATTTCGCCTTCTCGAATCCGTTTCATCAGAGTCGGCCGAGAAATCCCAAGATACTCAGCGGCCTCAGTGGTGGTGAGTATCTCGGAGGGGCGGGAAAGCGCGACGCTCTCTCCGCGCGCGACCCTGGCCAAGATGGACTCGATAAATGAGGCTAATGCAGGTGGAAACGTACCGCGCACGGCATCATGAAACGTTTCGGGGTTAGCCACGACCTGGCTGGCCTGCTGCTCGACAGCTTGAGTGACCTCAATTGCCGGATTAGTTTTCGTTGTCACAGCGCTTCACCTCCAGAGGGTTTACACTTATAACTGTAACCTCCGCACCATAAACGTGCAACCCGCCGTATTACGCCACCATCTGCCACACCGTCACGCAAATGATCACGATGCCCAGGCCGAACACGAAGATGGCCTCAGGCTGCTTCGCGTAGTGGCGGAAGGCGGTCGCGTGGCGGAACAGGAGCATCGGCACGATGTAGACCAGCAGCGTAATGAAAATACCGCCGACGACCGAGATCAGGTCCAGGATTGACGGGTTGAAGATGGCGACAGCGACCGTCGATACGAAGACGAAGATGTAGATGCCCGCGCGGACCGCACGCGGATTCCACTTCTCCGAAGCCTTCGGCGCGACCGCGCGCAGCAAATACTGCGTGCCCTCCTCCGTGCCAAGCATGTGCCCAAAGTACGACGACGCAATCGCACACAGCGCGACCACCGGAGTCACCACCGCCATGAACGGGGCATTCGTCGTGTTGGCGAAGTAGGAGAGGACCGGAATGTTCTCCTCGCGCACGGCGGCCATGCCATCCGCGCCGAGGGCGAGCGTGCAGGACCAGACGAAGAACATCGTGAAGCTGACCAGGAGGGTACAAGTAATCAACTCAATCTTGGACACCTCCTTCTCCGTACCGGCCACATCACCGTCATGCGACTTCTGCACATCCAACGCCGACTGCGACACCGCCGCCATATGCGAAAAGGAAAACACCAGCACAGGCAGCACAAACAGCATCGCCTTCCACAGCGGCACATCCGACTTGTACGCCATGAAACTCTCCAAGTCCCAGTACGGAATCAGGTACAGAGAGACGGCAGCGAGCGCCACGATCAGCGGATACACCAGCAGATTCGCGAACCACAGCGTCGCCTTCTTGCCGAGGGCGTACGCGCCCGTCATCACGCCGACGCAAATCGTGGCCAGCAACCAACGGTCAATGTGCGGGCCGCCCATCTGGTTCACGATGAAACTGTCCATCGTGTTCGTCACCGAAACGCCGTAAATCAGCACAATCGGGTAGATCGCCAGCCAGTACATCAGCGCCGTTGCCAGGCCGCGCTTCCGGCCGGCCAGGGACGTGATGACCTGCAGCACGTCCAGGCCCTTCACCGGCGACGCCGACACAATCCTCGAATACATCCGGTGCGAGAAAAACACCATTGGCCCAACCAGGATCGTCGCAAGGAGGAGGGGCCAGAAGCCGAAGAGCCGGCGTCGATAGGAAGGAAGAGGATTCCGGCGCCGACCGCGGTACCGAACAGCGTAATCGCCCACGACCAGGTACTACCGTCCGGAGACGGGGCTCGGCGCGTACGGCGGAATCTCGCGCTTGTCCGCCGGCGTGAGGTTCTCCAGCTCGAACTCGTCAGCGGCAACCTCCTGGTGCTCGCTGCTGAAAGGTACGGGGTCCGTGGCACGCTCGCTCATGAAATCCTCTCTCGCTCGACAATAATGTGACCCCACACACCTTAGCCGATGAATGAAATTGAGCTAACTTATCGACGGCCAGCTGCGCGGAGGGTTGGGCGGAAGGTGTCGAAAACTGTCCTTAGCGATTTTGTGAACAGAATTGCGCCTGGGCTACCAGTGAGCACGACGAGCCCGAAGCACCCGCCTCGAATCCCTGGCCCGGCGTGGATCAAAATCACAGTCCCGAATGAGGCGCTCGGCTAAATCCTCCGTGGCGGCAAGGGCTTCGTCGGCGACTTTGCGAACCACCTGCTCCGGCAATCCAATATCCTCCGCGAAGGCGAGGAACTTCTTGTAGCTCAACCCAGACGTCGAGTCGCGAACGGGGAGCGCAAGGGAAGTATCGCCGTAAGGCACGGTGCTCGGGATGTCATACACCGGGGCAAGCTCGAAGCCTCTACCCGAATCCATTACGGACACATTCTTCGCATGCAAATCCCCATTGCCCGACAGCCACGCAAA
Source organism: Corynebacterium sp. UMB2355A (assembly GCF_033877495.1). NCBI lineage: Bacteria > Bacillati > Actinomycetota > Actinomycetes > Mycobacteriales > Corynebacteriaceae > Corynebacterium > Corynebacterium sp. UMB2355A. Next base: position 1,183,843 of record NZ_CP138855.1, read on the forward strand.
CGCCAACTGCTGCGCCAACCCGCGCGCCGCAACCAACGGCGCAGCAACCACACCAAGCACCGCAGCACACACATCCTCGTAGCTCACGTTGTATTTCCCACTCGGGTAGATGCCCAGCAATTGAGCAGCATCTTCGACGGGACGTTTGCGGGGGAAGTGGCCGTCGAAACGCGAGACGACCAAGCCTGACCTGCCCGAAGCATCGTGAACAACTTGGGCCTCCACCACGCGGCCTCGCGCCGACGGCATCATGCGATACGCCGACAAGCAGGCATTTTCATTCTCGACGACCCTCGGAAACTCCGGCGGCGCGACCTTCAAAATCGCATCCCCCCGCACCGGAAGCGCAAGCGTGCGCGCCGATGCCTTCTCCTGGACCCCCGCCAACGCATTCGCATCAAACCCGGTCGATGGATCCAGCAAATCAGCGAAATCGCCATACCCATCCCGCACGTCCACCAGCGGCGCAACCTCAGACGGCCGCTGACCCCACGGCAGCACCCGCACATTACCGACCGTGTTGCCGCCAACGGCGAGCAGCATCGCCAGCTCATCATCCAGTGATGCCTTCACACTCCTCCGCAAAGCACTCAGCCGACGACCCTCCGGCAACAGCCCCGTAAAAAACGGAGGCAGCGCGCCCGACGAAGTCTCCACCACCTTGCCGAACGGCAACGTCGTCGCGACCACAGCGCCACCCGACTCCGCGTACCCATCAACGTAACTAAACGTATTGACGCCACCCCGACTCACAATCTGTCCCGCAAGCACGTCATTCACCCACACACCAGCGGCCGGGACTTGGGTTGGTGCGTGAATCATCGGGTTTTGGATCATCGCAGCGCCTCCGGAACGTGCTGCACCGCCACCACATCCAAGCCAAGCAGCATCATTATCGGCGTCGTGTTCACGGTGCTGGCCGGTATCGCAGGCCTGGCAAAGCAGGCCGGTTTGATCCGCTAGCTGTTGTCGCGCACCCAGGCCTCGACGGGGGCGAGGCGGGTGAAGTCAACGCGGTCGACGTCCTTGTTATAGGTGTCGATCATCATGCGGTCGTTCGCGGACTTGCGCGGTTTGAGTCGCAAAGCGCCGACGACGCCCGCCATCGTGGCGGCGTGAGCAGCGGATAGTTCGGAATAGTTCATGCGCCCGGGCAGGTAGAAGCGGGTGACGCTGTCCGCGCGGCTGCCCAAAAGTTTCGCGGAAAAGTCCTTATCGACGGCCACTTCGTCCAGGCTCATGCCGACGGTGACGAGGGAGACGGAGTGGGCGTCGAAAAGTGGGTCGGGGAGCTTGCGGATGAAGCTGGCGCCGGGGTTGTTCGGGCCGTGGATGGGGGCGAGAACCACGATGGGGCCTTCGGGGGTGAAGTCGGCGTCGGGGATTGGTTCGGCGGTAGTTCCGAGGCGTTTTGCCAGCTCATCGGCGTATTCCTTGGTGGATCCGTAGAACGAGGCGTATAGGATAGTGCAGGCAGTCATACAACTATTGTTGCATGTTGCGGCTAGAATGTGGCGACGATGCGGTACGTGTACATGATTGTGGGGCTGGTGGCGCTTGCCCTGGGAGCGGTCGGCGTGTGGGTGCCGATCCTGCCCACGACGCCGTTTCTGCTACTTGCGCTGGTGTGCTTCACGCGGAGCTCGCCACGGTTGGAGCGCTACCTGCTGCGCCATGACACGTTCGGGCCGTTCATTATTGACTACTACTCAGGACAGCTGACGCGGGCGCAGAAGCTGCGGATTCTGGGGCTGCTGTGGTTGGGGATGGGCGCCTCCATATGGGTGGTGATAGTGGTGGTCGGGCTGTGGCCGGTGGCGTTGCTGCTCGCCGCGATCGGTGCCGGGGTGAGCGCGCACATCTGGCGGCTGCGGCCACGCCCCGAGCGCGCCGCCGAACTACGCCAGCGTGCTGGACTGCCTACTGACCACGCACGTTGAAACCGATGACGCCGGGATTGACCAAGGGGGCGTCGCCAAGCAGGGCGTGGATGTTGCCCTCCCTCTCGACGGCACTGGTGACCGCTCTCGGGCGTTGCTTCTTGTCATCTTTGCCGCGGCCCTGCGACATTGGCGCACCCATGAAGCCGCCTCGCTGCCCTTGCTGACCTGCGGTGTTGGCGGCAGAACCTGTGGCACCCGCTGCGCCTGGTTGGCCGCCGAAGCCACCTGTGGACCCGGTACCCGGCCGACCCGCGAAGCCTCCCGCGCCGCCGCCGGCGAGGCCAGCGTTGGAGCCGAAGCCTGTGGCTGAGCCTGCACCTGCGCCTGCCGACGAGCCGAACCCTGCTGATTGCTGGTGCAGCGACCCGGCGCGATGGCGGCCACCACCGCCTGTCCCGCCCATCGGCATGCCACCGAATGCGCCTTGGCCTGCGCCTACGCCGGAGCCTGCTGCGGAGGCGGCGCCGGTCGTCGCACCGCTGAGCCCGCCTGCACCGGAGGCGAGACCGCCATGGAGGCCAGCGCCCGGCGCGACATTCGTGGCCCGGAGCGTTCAGCGCGCCCGGTGGAGGAAGCGTCGGGGCCTGCGCTGAGGCGACCTGGGTCGGGGTGGCGCCGGACGCGATGGCGTTGAGCATGTCCGGGTTCGGCTTCCCGAACTGCTGCAACACGTCCTGCGGGCCGCGCGCGTTGGCGAGATTCGTGTAACCGTTGTTCGCAAAGATGCTGGCAAGCCCCGCCGGCATCGGTGCGTCCGCGAACTCGGGTGCTGTCGGCGCAGGTGGGCCATTGATGGAGAAATCGGAGCCGGTGACATCGGTGAGATCCGGAAGCAGTTTGACGAAGGTCGGGTTCGTCGCCGGCAGGTACGAGTTGACATACATCGGGCAGGAGCTGACGAAGGCTTCCTTCACAGCTTTCACCGCGGCCGGCGATACGGCCTCAGCTGCTATCGCCGCAGCCTGAGCTGCCGCTGCCATAAGTTGCGACGACGACGCCAACGCCGCCAACCCCGTGTTATTCCCCGCAAGCGCCGCCGAGTTGGCTGCGTACTCGGACCCCGCTGCCTGAATCAGCTGGAGACGCGCAATCGCCTGGGCGACGAACTCGGTCTCCGCCGAAGATTCGAGGGACGCAATGGCTGGGGCGATGGCCTCCACCATCTCGTAAATACGCTGCGCATTCGACGTCCAATTCGACGCCAACCCCGACGGAATCGCTGTGTTCGTGGTCAGGATGTTGCTCACCAGCGACTCGAAGCTCCCATCCGTCGACGCATACACCGCACTGTTATTGAACGGCTGCGTCTTGTAACTCTTCGCAACCGCAGCCGCCGACGACATCCCCAGATTGGAACCCAGCCCGCTCAACCCAGGCGTTCCACTAAGCCCGACCGCGTTCACAATGCCCGCAATCGAATCGTCCGCCATCACCGTATTGTCCAGGCAGACCTTCAACACCTTTGCCGACGACTTCACATTCCCTGTGAACGCGTCCGTCGCAAGTGGAGCGTGCTCCGAGTATCGCCGTGTTTCTCCCCTGCCTCGCGGAGGCCGGAGACGGCGGAGAAGGTTCCGCCGGGCGCCATGCCTGAAATACCTGACGCGGTAGTAGCAGCTTCGCCAAGATCAAGTAGATCAACGATTGCCTTGTTTACGTCTTCTACCTCGATATGTATAAGGACCATTATTTCCCCCAATTATTTTTTATTATTCAAATACAATGATTCAAGTTTTTCAACGGCTGCTGGACAAAGTATGTCGAAGCCATCTTCATCACTTGGTGTTTGAACGAAGACCCCAATGCCCCCGATAGCAGTGTCTAGCTGTGCAACACAAGGATTGCTCGGAGTAACGAGATCGCCCTTGTTATAAACGTAAAGACTCGGCAAAGCATCCGACGCATAGTCAGAAGAAATGATCCGAGTCTGTTCAGTCATTTCCCGGTTAGCGTCAACATTCGCCAGCCCCACGATCCAATTGGTGTGCGGATCCTTGAATGTGCACGCTGATGCACCATGCGGCGAGTCAATCTCCCCGTCCGTGCTCCGCTTGATTTCGCCGGTGAAGCCCGCGCGGCGGAATTCGTCCTCGGTGATGTCGTTGCAGGGATTGAAGTAGTCCTCGGGGGCAAGCGTGAATGGGTCGAAGTCGCCGATGGGGACGGTACCGGATTCGAAGACAAAAGCTCTCTGAACAGCAGAATCCGCAGGAGGGGCGTTGGAGGGGGCGGAGGGGGCGTCGATAAGGGTGGTGCTGGAGCAGCCAGCGAGCAGTGTGGCGGCGAGTAGTGGTGCCAAGGTATAGGTGCGCAAAGTGTCCCCCCGTTTTTCAAAGTGTTTCTACACAACCTAGTGCATTTCGCGCGATTGTAAAGGGTTTTGTGTACACCATGGTGGACATCCGATTTTCAATAACCGCCAGCGAGGCGCCACCCAGCGTCCTAATATAAGGCCCTATGAAACGACTCCGTACTCGTTACTTCGCGCAGGCGAAGGCAGAAGGCCGCAAATTTACGGCGCTGACCAGCTACGACACCATGACCGCCCAGATCTTCGACGAAGCCGGGATCGACTTCCTGCTCGTCGGGGATTCGGCGGCCAACGTGGTGCTCGGCCACACTACTACCCTGCCGATTACGCTCGATGAGATGATCACGTTCGCCTCCGCGGTCGTGCGCTCGACGCAGCGCACGTTTGTGGTGGTTGACCTGCCATTCGGCACGTATGAGGAGTCGCCGTCGCAGGCGCTCGCCGCGGCGGTGCGCGTCATGAAGGAGACTGGGGCGCAGGCAGTGAAGCTGGAGGGCGGCGTCGAGATGGCGCCGACGATCAAAACGCTTGTCGACGCCGGGATTCCCGTCTGCGGGCACATCGGGTTCACGCCGCAATCCGAGCACGCTCTCGGCGGCTACGTTGTCCAGGGTCGTGGTGACGCGGCCCAGCAACTACTTGACGACGCCACCGCCGTCGCAACTGCGGGCGCCTTCGCGGTCGTGCTGGAGATGGTGCCTTCGGAGATGCGACGCGGGTAACGAACGAGGTTCCGATCCCGACCATCGGCATCGGCGCAGGTAACGGCACTGACGGGCAGGTGCTCGTGTGGCAGGACGCGTTCGGGTTCCGCGCCGGCGGAAAAACGCCGCGGTTTGTACGTCAGTATGCGGACCTGGGCGCGCAGCTGCTGGAGGGCGCGCGGAGGTACCGGGAGGACGTCGAAAAGGGAGACTTCCCTGCTGCTGCCGAATCGTTCAAGGATTAAGGAAGGCCACCATGCGAGTCATTACCACTGTTGAAGAGCTCCGCGCGGCACGCGCCGAAGCAACCGGGACCGTCGGGCTGGTGCCGACGATGGGCGCCCTGCACTCGGGGCACGGCACGCTCATCGAGCGTGCGCGGCGAGAGGTCGATACGCTGATTACCAGCGTGTTCCTCAACCCACTGCAGTTCACCGACCTCGGCGACACCGACGATTACCGCAACTACCCACGCGATATTGAGGCTGACTCAACGTTTTGCGAGGGCCTCGGTGTGGACATCGTGTTCGCGCCCAGCGTCGAGGAAATGTACCCCGGCGGGATTCCACAGATTGGGTCCGCACCGGCGAGATGGGCACCGTCCTGGAAGGCGCGTCGCGGCCGGGGCACTTCGACGGTGTCGCGACCGTCGTCAACAAGCTGTTCAACCTGGCCAAACCGGACGTCGCCTACTTCGGACAGAAGGACGCGCAGCAGGTGGCGGTGCTCCGCCGGATGGTTCGCGACCTGAACCACGACGTGGAGATCCGCACCCTGCCTATCGCGCGCGCCGCGGACGGCCTGGCGCAGTCCTCGCGCAACGTGCGCCTCTCCGAGGCTGGACGTTCGCAGGCGTTGGCGCTGTCGCGTTCACTGCGGACGCTGCAGGAACAGGTCGACGCGGGCGCGTTGGACGTCGACGCGGTGCGCGCGGAGCTCGCGGCGTCGGAGGGCGTGACGCTGGACTACCTGGTGGTCGTCGATCCGGATACGTTGCAGCCGACGTTCCGAGCCCGGCCTGGCGCTCGTTGCGGCGACGGTGGACGGCGTGCGGCTCATCGACAACGCGCTGTTGGGGTAGGCCGGGCGCTGCGAGTTCCGGGATTTTGGAGTGGAAGGTGTGCTGAAAAGTTTGCTCGGGATTTTGTGAACAGAATTGCGCCTGCCTTCGCTCCCGGGCTGCGACCTTGACAAATGATGAGGGGGGGGGGGGCTTGAATATACAAGAACCTTATTTTCCCCTGTCACTCAAAGGAGTTTTCGCTGTGAAGAAGATTGCAGCCGTGGCCCTCGCCGCAACCATGACCGTCGGAGCGCTCGCGCCGACCGCGGGCGCCCACGAGTATTCAAACATTCCTGGCGCCTATGCGGTCAACAAGTTTGAGGACAATAAGTGCTGGATTCTGGCACAACTTGACGGTGAAATGTACGGTTTCGGTGGCCCTCGAACCCCGGCTGAAGCCGCCGACAACCTGCGTGAGCTGAAGGAAGGCGCCGAGGAAGATAAAGCAGAGGGGTACGAATACTACGCGGGAACCGCACACCTTCTCCGCTTTATAACCGGCACGGACGATACCAGGACGGACGTAGATCTCCTTGTTCGGGACGTTGCAAACACAAAACAGCATTTGTTCGAGCGGGAATATCGACGTGCCTTGGAAGCCTGTGCTACTGGCCGCGAGTACGAGACCAATAAGCTCCTGCAACAATCCTCGAAGATGACGCAGTCCGAACGCGCTGCAGCATTCTGGACACCGGTTGCGTTACTGTTCGCGGGCGTCCTCGGCGCGGTGGCGCTGCCAACGCTCAAGCCGATGTTGCCAGCCAACATCGCTGCGATGCTGCCGTAACACCATCACGGCGCCTATCGACGCAAGCCGAATACAACTGCCTAATCGTCCATGGTTTCCCGGAGACACGGAACCCTTGGACGATTAATCACGTCTAGACGGGCCGCATTATTGGGACGGAGTTGGACGTCGATTAGCTGCGGCAAGAGATTTACAGGAGTGCCGCAAAGCTATATCGCGATCGCGGGTCTTGCGCTTGCGGTGCCGGGCTTGATTGACTTGTGGCCGCGCGCTGAGGGGAGCCACACCGAGTTCTTGATCTCCCTGGTCGTCGTGCTGGCGATAGGCATGATGCTTATCGACGCCGCGTTGTCCGCATCTACTCGTCTTGTTCACCAGAAAGCGCGTAGCGCTGGTTCTTTGCGTTCCAGTGCTTTTCTGTGAACGTAATGATGCCTTGCTGCTCCATTGTCTTCAGGGTCGGGGTTATTTGACCGTAACTCATGCCAGTGTGCTCGGCGATTTCGCGTTTGGACAGTGGCTGTCCGGCGGCGTGGAGCGTTTTGCGGATCAGGTCGATTTTTTCCCCGCTCCGTAGGTACGCGCGGCTCCGTGATTGTGAAGATGTCGGAGTTGCTGGCTCTGGCGCTTTCGGCGCAGATGTTTCTTCCGGGAGGAAAGAATAAACGGTGCCACCTGCTTGGCCAAGGGCGGTCGCTAGGCCGTATTCCACAAGCTGTTGTAACTCGGCGCGTGCTTGGGTGGAGTCCATCGGGAATTCTTGGCGATAGGACGCGTTGGTAAGCGTCTCACCATTGCGCATCCGGATGAGCGCATGGCGCTGCGCCGTGGAAAACACCTCTCCACCCGGAAGATTCGTAGCCCAAGCGAGATCCGCTTCGGAAAGCATGGTCGAAGAGGTCAGGATCGCTTGGAAGTCGATGACTCTGTCTTTGAAATAGGGGGCGGGGAGGAAAGCGTCATGAAGAGCCTCACGTACTGCGGGAATGCCCGTCGCACTCGCCTCAATGACGCGGTGTCCTTTCGGCGTCTTTACTGCAGTACACATGCGGTACAAGACGGGATTGCGTGCCCGCGGTCCGGTGTTGCCAAGTTCGCTTTCGGTCAATCCCCAAAGTCCGCCAGGGTTGACCACGATGAGCTTGTCTGAGTGCTTTACTACTTGTGTGTAGGCAAGCATGCTGGCCGGAGACAGGTCACGGTGGACAAGTGCGTTGGCTACAATCTCGCGAATGGCCAACGTGGGAAGCTCTGGCACATCCTTGCCGTGGCCATCAGTAAAGACGGTGGTTGTTTGCAGGTGGTCGGTGACCCACTCGACTACCGCTTCAAGCAAATCGGGGACTGGTCCGGTGAATTCTTCCCTGTCCCGCATTCGCATTGCCCTGGGGTCATGCGGTCCGCGGGTAACGTGTGCTTTGACGTTGAGAGGCAAAAACTGCTGAGGGTGTATACCGAGGGCATAGATTGCTGCCACCGTGGGCTCACCCGTATCGGGTGCGACGACATTGGTGCGAATCAGCTGGTCTTCTCGCGGTAGTTGGGCAAGACGCCTGGATTGTGAGCGCTCTTGCTCCAGATACTGTTCAAGCAGATCCGGGTCGAGGTCTCGTTCTACGCTGGCGCCCTCCACAGGTGCCCAATCGTGCTTTGGGACTCCGCGTTGCGAAACAAGAAGCTGTTCCTCGTTTGGGTCGAGCTCGTAGTCACCGTCACCGGACCGGATGTAGGCGGGGCCGCCCTTCCCAACCCGGAATGGCTTACGGTCCGAGGGTTGCGGAGGAACGATGCACTGCAGCACAGTCTTGCCATCGACTGTTGCAGTTTCGATAGCACCGAGGTGGAGGGGAGGCACGATCTTCTGTCGTGCTTTATTTGCTAACTGACTCTCTACGGGCTTTGGGCTGGAAATACCTGTCACGGGGAAACTGCCGTCTTCTTCTGCCACACCGAGCAGGATGACTCCGCCCTCTGGCATATTTCCAAACGCAGAGAGAGTTTCATCAATGCTCTTTGGCAAGCCGTGCGAGGCATCTTTTGCTTCGATTTTGTAGGTGTCGTTGCCTATGTCTCGCAGTGTGTTGATGGTGGTTTTGATAGCGGTTTCGCTCATGTATAGAAGTATAACTCAAAATATAAATCAGAATCGCACTCAAAACCCGCAGGTTAAAGGCATATCTCACTGTGTGAGAGCGATTCTGAGTGCGATTTTAAAGAACAACACTCAAAATCACACTCAGACCCACTGCGCATTCTCCACTGCACCCACACACAGCCACGATGAGCCGTGGTTGACTACCAGGGTGGCACAGCATGAACGCGCCGCAGCATTCTGGACGTCTATCGCGCTGCCAGCCAACATCGCTGCAATGCTGCCGTAATTCACCACGACACTTTGCCGATGCGCATCGGATGCCCGGGGCCTGATCTAGCTGCTCCATTCGACGTTCTGAGTCGAGATTGGCCGATGAAAAGCTTGCTCGGGATTTTGTGAACAGAATTGCACTTGCCTCCCCGCCTGGGCCGCAGCCTTGACAAATCACGAGGGGGGGGGGCTTGAATATACAAGAACCTTATTTTTTTCCTGTCACCCAAAGGAGTTTTCACTGTGAAGAAAATGGCAGCCGCGGCCCTCGCCGCAACCATGACCGTCGGGGCGCTCGCGCCGACCGCTGGCGCCCACGAGTATTCAAACATTCCTGGCGCCTATGCGGTCAACAAGTTTGAGGACAATAAGTGCTGGATTCTGGCACAACTTGACGGTGAAATGTACGGTTTCGGTGGCCCTCGAACCCCGGCTGAAGCCGCCGACAACCTGCGTGAGCTGAAGGAAAGCGCCGAGGAAGATAAAGCAAACGGGGACGAATATTACGCGGGAACCGCACACCTTCTCCGCTTTCTTACCGGCACGGACGATGCCAGGACGGATGTAGTCCTCTTTACCCGGGACGTTTCAAACACAAAGCAGCATCTGTTTTACCGCGAATATCGACGTGCCTTGGAAGCCTGTGCTACTGGCCACGAGTACGAGACCAATAAGCTCTTGCAGCAGTCCTCGAAGATGACACAGTCCGAACGCGCCGCGGCATTCTGGACGCCGGTCGCGCTGCTGATCGCGGGCGTCCTCGGCGCGGTCGCGCTGCCAGCGCTCAAGCCGATGCTGCCAGCCAACATCGCTGCGATGCTGCCGTAACACCATCACGGCGCCTATCGACGCAAGCCGAATACAACTGCCTAATCGTCCAACGTTTCCCGGAAACGCGGAAACCTTGGTAGATTAGACACATCTATTCAAACAATCGCAGGTCGGAGGGGAGGGGTCGTATGCAGCCCGGCTTTCACCCCCTTCGGCAAGATTTGGCTGAACAAGTCGGCGCAATTCTGGCGACAGCAGCGGGCGGACGCGTCCATAGGACGACCGAAACCCAGGATGTCGACTTTAAGGAGGAAGCCGGACGTCGCAACGGGCCTGAGATCGAGCCGGGCGCACCCCGGAACCTGATGGCGGCCACCAAACTCGCTGACGAAGTCGCCTGCATGGCTAACACCCCCGGCGGTGGCGCGCTCATCGTCGGCGTTGAGGACAAAACGGGCCGCATTATTGGGACGGAGTTGGACGTCGATTGGCTGCGGCAAGAGATTTACCAGCGTGTGCAGGTTGCCCCTTCCATCGAAGAGCGGGTAGTTGAAGGGCAACGGCTGCTGATCCTCTTTGTGGCAGCGTCCCAACAGCCCGTCCCGAACACGAGCGACCAGTTGCGCTGGCGCGTCGGCGACTCGTGCAAGCCGGTGGACCTCTCCGAATGGTGGGAGTACCAGCGCTCGCAAATGAACATCGACCCGATGACGCAGGCCTCCGACCTGGGTGTTGGGGACGTTCGGCCGCGAGCGCTTGAGATTGTTCGGCGTCAACAAGAAGCCTTCCGCGAGCTCACCGACGAAGAACTACTGCGTGGCCTCGGAGCACTCGACGCGAACAACAACCTCACCCAAGCAGGCGTCACGCTCTTCGCCGCCACCCCGCGCGCGGTACTCGAACTGACAATTTTCGACGTCCACGGCGGCAACATACTGAATCGTGTCAGTGGCAACGCGGGGACGTCGACACTTGAACAGCTTGAAGATATTGAGCAGGCACTGCGCATCGTGAACAAGAACAACACGATCGTGTCCGGGTTCGTGCACCAACCGATTCCACAGATCCCACACAGCGCCGTGCGTGAAGCCCTGCTCAACGCGATGATTCACCGCGACTGGAACCGACAAGAACCAGTCGACGTCCGCTGAATCGAACTCGACAGCACCCTCATCGTGCGCAGCCCCGGCCCATTCATGCCCGCCATCTCTGCGGCAAACGTGCTCAGCAACCGGGAAGCCCGCTACCCCGCCCTTGCCGACCTCTACCGCGCAATCGGCCTCGTGGACAAGCAGGGCGTCGGCGTTGACCGCATGTACCAATCCATGATCACGCTCGGCCACCGGTCTCCGGAGATCATCGAGGTTCCAGGACCATACATCGAAACGACGCTCGTGGGCGGCCAGCCTGAGCTGCCCGTGCTGGACCTCGTTTCACGCATCGTGCCGACGCCCCGCCAGCGCGACACACGCATCGCCATCATCCTGTACCTCCTGTTCAACCACCCTTTCATCACCCGCCGAAGCGTTGCCGAAGCACTACAGTCCACGGAGGAAGCCGCCGAACTGGCCCTGACCGCGGCGCACCAAACGACGGTCAATGGCGAACCGCTGATCCGCAAGCATGGGGACGCGTGGCTCCTCAACGAGACAAGCCGTGCCGTACTCCGCGACCACGAATCCCCCACCGCGCGGCCCGCCTGGTACCTCGGCACCGATCCGGAGAACGCCCGCAAAGTTGTCATGCAATGGCTCTCCGCATTCGGCGAAATCCGGACCGCGGACCTCGTCGAACTTTGCGACATCTCCCGCTCCACGGCCACCAACCTCATCAGCGGATGGGAAGACGACGGCCTACTCGTCGCCGTGGGCGGAGGGCGCTCCCGCAGGTATCGCAAGGGTGAGTAGTAGTGGCGCGGGTTTCGGAGTTCTGTGGTGGAAGGTGTGCTGACAAGCTTGCTCGGGATTTTGTGAACAGAATTGCGCCTACCCCCTAATCTCCCAAGGTTTTCCTGAAACGTCGAAACCTTGGGAGATTAGACCACTCTATTCTCGTAATGGCTGGTCAGGTCTACGTATTACCACGGCACCGACGAGCCCGCCGGGACCTCCCAATGCTTCGGAACCAGGTTCCTGATCTCGTTCGGCGTCTGCGGCGGCAACATATCAACAACTCGTCGGCCACCGCCCGGCCCCGGCATCACCGAGGTATCGACGGCGCGCTGCGCATCAACCGTGTTCGCATGCGCATCACCGTACGTGAGCACCGCGACCGCGAACCCATTGCCATAACTGACCGTCGCGGTGGAGCTGCGGCGGTCGTCGGCCCACCCGAACTTCGTGCCCTGAACGCCGGGTAGCCTCGATGTGCCGTAGTTCTGCGGGAAGCCATCAGCGGCGACGGGTGCCGCGTGCGCCATGCCGCGCAGCAGCGGCGCGGCCACCGGATCATGCCGGATGGCCTGCACAAACCTCGCGACGTCCACCGCCGACGTACTCGCCACTCCCCAATTGCCACGCCTTTGAGTAGCGCTCAATTTGAAGTCGCGCGCGATCGCGTCAATCGCCTGTGGGTACGCCGCATCGAGAACGCTCGCGATGCCATCGTTCGAGGTGCGCACCATCTCCTCCACCATCGCCTTATGCCGCGGCGCCCCGTGGTACAGCACCCAATAGCCCAGGTAGAGCTTGCTCAGGCTCAGCGCCGGCCGCGCCTCCCACCCATTTCTCGACGCCTCCACTCCCCCACCCGCATGCACCACAGCCACCGCGGACCGGGGCGAAGCGGCGTCGCCACGCACGGAGATCGCCGAAGCACTCGGCGCTGCCAAGATTGCGAGCACGAACGCCACAAACAGGGCAATGAACTTCTTCACAGGGGCCTCCTGAAAATGCTATTTCCAGGAAGTGTAGCCAGAAGAGTCAGAAAAATGTGAACAGATCTGCATATGCAAATCTGTTCACAAAATCTCTAAGGGCCTTTTGCGGCACCCTCTACCCGTGGGTTAGACGTCGCGGGCGATCAGGTCGTCGAGGGCGACCGGGGACAGCAAGTACGGCGGAACCTCCAACACCGTGTAGGCGCCGGACTTCCCGTCCTCCGCGAGGCGGGCAGCCGCGCGTGCGTATGCGACGGCGACGGCGCCGGTAAAGTCGGGGTTGCTGGAGAGTTCCAGGGTGTACTCGACAAGCTGGTGGTTCTCGCCGACGCCACCAGTGGTGATCACGTGGCCGCCGTGCGGCATGCCGGAATGTTCGCGGACGAAGGTGGCGTCGTCAATAAAGTTGACCTCGACCTCGTAGCCGACGAAATAATCAGGCATCGTGCGGATGGTGTGCTCGATGGCGGCGGTGTCGGCGCCATCCTCCGGCACGATGTAAACGACGCGCTTGTGGGCGGACTTGCCGTCGAGACCCTCGGTCTCGCCGCGGCGCGCGCGATCCAACGCATCCGGCGCAGGAATCGTGTACTGCACACCCTTCGCGACGCCCTCAATCCTGCGCACCGCATCCGAATGCCCCTGCGACAAACCCGGGCCCCAGAACGTGTGCTGCTGCGCATTCGGCAGAATTGCCTCCGCCATCGCGCGGTTCAACGAGAACATGCCCGGGTCCCAACCAGTGGAAACGATGGACACCGTGTTGTGCTCGCGCGCGACCTCGTCCATCGCCTTGCGGTGACGAGGGATGTCACGGTGATTATCGTAGGTGTCCACGGTAGGCACGTACTTCGCGAACTCCGGCGCCTGCTCCGGAATATCCGTCGCAGAGCCCAGGCACAGAATCGCGACGTCAATCTCGTCCTTGTACTGGCCAAACTCCGCCACCGGCAACACGCGGGTGTCCGTGTCCAGCTTGCTGCGGCGCGAGAAGATCGCCGACAACTCCATATCCGGCTGCAGCTTCACCAGCTGCTCCACGCTCTTGCCCAAGTTTCCATAGCCGACAATGCCAACACGCATAATGCGCCTCCCTTTCCTCGTGGCCCTTTGGGCTCGTGGCTTCTGGGCTGTTTGCCCATAAATTACGGGCCTACTTTACTCGCACATCGGTTGTGAGGGAATGCGCAAGACGGGTTGGTGGCAGGTTGGTGGCAGGTTGGTGGCTTGCTGGTGGCTTGCTGGTGGCTTGGTCACAGGGAGCGAGTGCCAAAGGACACAATTTCGGTTTTGGAAACGGCTGTTTTCCCAGGTCGTGAATTTTCGGGTGCGTCCTTTGGCACTGGCTCCGCTGGCGAAAGGGTTTCTGGCAATTAGCTGTGCACCAGAACCCGGGTTTTTGGCGGGGCGGGAGGGTAAAAGGCCAGGTCGCTGATTGCGCGAGGTGGAATTTGGTGCACCCGGCGCCCTCACGCCGAAAGATATAGAAAGAGATAGAAAGATATAGAAACAATTCGTTGACCTGCACGAACGTTCAGAACTACACTTTCCCAGCACCCGATACCTTTCCGATATTCTTCAACTCCCAAAATTGGCTCCGAAAAGAATTACCTGGGGAATGTACAATCTGCCACATGGTCACGGAATCAGCTTGGGACGCGCTCCCCTCGTATGTTCGTTTAGCGCTGGAGGCGATTCATGATGGAGCGACGGCGGACTCGCAAGAGTCGCTGATTTTGGAATTCAAGGAGATCCCTCTGCTCGTGAGGGGAAGGGCGGGAGGGCGAAGCTCGTCGAGAAGCTGTTGAATGAGGCTATTTGTATGGCCAACAGCGAGGCGGCGACGGGACACATTGTTGTCGGCGTTGCGGACCGGACTCCTGGCGCGGGCGCATTCACTGGCACTGAGCTGGGCGAGGAGGACATTGCCCGGCGGATCTTCAATGGCACGAAGCCGAACATGAATGTGCAGGTGACAGCGGTGCATGCGTGGGGTGCTCGGCTTGTAGTGATTCACGTGCCGGAAGCTCGTGCGCTGTACACGCGGGGTGATGGTGCGGCGAAAAGGCGGACGGCGGACTCGCAGTTCTCGTGCCAGCCGATGACAGAGGAGCTACGCCGGGCGATCGATGCCGCGCGGCGAGACCCTGACTATTCGAACGACCCAGCCGATATCACTATCGATGACCTGCAACTTCCCGTCATCGAGGAGGCTCGGCGGATGCTGCGGGAGCATCGCCGCTCGCGGGGCTCGGACGCGGCAATCCCTCAGACCACCACTGGCCTGCTTCGGGAACTCGGACTCATGCGAGACGACGGCCAACTCAAGCGCGCCGCCGAAATCCTTCTCGCCCAACCAAACCCGACAGACGTGGTGGTCCGCCACCTGTGGCGCAGCATCCCAGGGCAAGAACCGCAGGCCACGCTCATTTCAGACCCTCTGCTGCTCGCGTTGCCACGCCTGCGACGTCTGATTGCGGAAAATGGTGACCGCGAGATTGAGCGCGTGCAGTTTGAGGATGGTGAGGAAGTCGCCATCAGTCGGTTCCCGTCGCAGGCAGTCGACGAGGCCGTCTCGAACGCATTCATTCACCGCGACTGGCGCCTGCCCGGCCCAGTAGTGGTCGAGCAAACGAACCGCACGCTCAAGATCACTTCTCCGGGACCTCTCCCACCAGGCGTAACGGTTGACACATTATTATCGACGCCCTCAGTGCCACGGAACAACCGGCTCATGGCGGCGATGCGGACCCTTGGCCTCGCCGAGGAAAGCTCGCGCGGTTTCGACCGCATGTGGGCCACCATGATCCGCACCGGCCGCAGCGCCCCGGAGGTAACCGCCACCGAGGCAAATGTGCAGGTGGTTCTGGCAGCGCAGCAGCCAGATACCAACTTCATCAAGGGCTTGCGGAAGCTTTCGGAGCGTTTCGGCGAGGAGGTCGTCGATAGTGTTGCGCCGCTGATTGTGCTCTGGCACCTCAACTCCGCACCACTCATTACAGCAACAACGGCTGCACAGAAAACCCAGTTCAGCTCCCTCGAAGTACATGAGCTTATGGACGACCTCGTCGCCCGCAGCCTTCTCGACCCCGTCACCGACGCCGACGAGTGGACCCTCAGCGGTGAAGCCCGGAAACTCCTCAACCTGGGACAACCCAGCGACCTCGCCACCGTGAGCGTCCAGGAATGGATCGAGGCCAAACTCCACGACGGTGCCGCACTCCAATCCGCCGACATCGCCGACCAGACCGGTGTCAGCGTCGCCGAAGCAGGCCGGATCCTTCGACACTTGCGCAGCCTCGGGCGCGCGAAGATCGACCCGGATGGTCCTCCGCGCGGCCGCGGCACCCGTTGGATCCGGGCGTAAAAGAGATAGAAGATATCGAAACAAATCGCTGACCTGCACGAATAACATTTCGGCGAGGCTTCCAGGCTCCCTATATCTTTCCGATATCTTTCTGGCGTGGAAATAGGCCTCTAAAAGAATTACCTGGGGTTTTCGGTGTGGTTACAGGGAGCGAGTGCCAAAGGACGCAATTTCGGTTTTGAAAACGGGTGTTTTCCCAGGTCGTGAATTTTCGGAGGCGTCCTTTGGCACTGGCTCCACTAACGAAAGGGTTTCTGGCAATTAGCTGTGCACCAGAACCCGGGTTTCCGGCGTGCCGAGACAGCAAAAGCCCAGGTCGTCACTGGCCAGCAATGGAATTTGGTGCGGCACGCGAGCACACAAGCTCCCTTCACCCCGCACCGGATACCATTGCCGCCATGAGTTCCCAGTACAGCGCAGTCGAGGTGCTTCTCCCGCGGGAGGTGCCGCTTGGTGGCCCGAGGGCGATGCCGGTGCATCGGACGATTCCGCATCGGCAGCGTCCGATGATTGGGGCGCAGTTGCGCATCGCCTCGGGGGCTGAGGTTGAGCTTGCGCTCAGGTTTCGTTCGAGCACGGCCTACTTGTCGTCCGCCTCGAGAACGTAGCGCTGCCGGAGCACGCGATCGGCTACATGGGCGTTGGCAAGATCAAGCAGGCGAGGGCTGATTGGCTGCCCACGCAGGAGTTGCCGTACGCGACGTTGAAGCCGAGCCGCAACCCGGGGCCGGTGGCGCGGGGCTAGAGTGCTAGGCGTCGGCAAGCATGTCGCGTACCAGGGGCACGACCTTGGTCCCGTAGAGCTCCACCGAACGCATGCGGGCGGCGTGGGGGATGTGCCCGACGGTGGAGTACACCATGTCGTATCGACCCAGGTCAAGCGTGCGAACCGTGTTGGCGATCTTTGCTGCTACCGTCTCCGGCGAACCCACCGTGAGCGCGCCGCGGCTGATCTCCGACTCGAAGCGGCTGCGGGTCAGCGGCGGCCACCCACGCGTCTTCCCGATGCGATGCTGAGCCGCCGCGTACTCCTCAAAGATGAGTTCCTTGGCTTCCTCATCAGTGTC
Organism: Corynebacterium sp. UMB2355A; assembly: GCF_033877495.1. NCBI lineage: Bacteria > Bacillati > Actinomycetota > Actinomycetes > Mycobacteriales > Corynebacteriaceae > Corynebacterium > Corynebacterium sp. UMB2355A. Next base: position 1,201,060 of record NZ_CP138855.1, read on the forward strand.
GGCGACGAAGCCGGGGGAGTGCACACCCACGGGGTGCGCGGTGGTTCCGAACTGCGTCGAGGCCTGCTTGTACAGGTCCACGTACGGCTTGAACCGGACGGGTGCGCCGCCGATGATCGCGAGCATGAGGCCGAACCCGTACTTCGCGGTGCGCACGACGGACTCTGGCGAACCGCCGACGCCGACCCATGTGGTCAGGCCGCGCTCGGTCTTCGGGTAGAGGTCGGCGTTGTTGAGCGCGGCTCTAGTCTGGCCGGACCAGGTCACCGGCTCCTCCTTGACCACCTCGGCCCACAGGCCGAGTTTCTCCTCGAAGAGCCGGTTGTAGTCCTCGAGGTTGTAGCCGAAGAGCGGGAAGGACTCGGTGAAGGATCCGCGCCCGAGGATCACCTCCGCGCGGCCATTTGACAACGCGTCGAGGGTGGCAAACTGCTCGAAGACGCGGACAGGGTCGTCGGAGGACAACACCGTCACCCCGGACGCCAGCTTGAGCCGTTGCGTGGCGGTGGCGATGCCCGCGAGCATCGCCGGTGGGGAGGAGATGGCGTAGTCGGGCCGGTGGTGTTCGCCGACGGTGAAGGCGTCGACACCTATGGCATCGGCGAGTTTTGCTTCCTCGAGTGTCGCGCGGATCGCCTCGGCGTGCGTGAACAGCGCGCCGTCCTCCTTGCGCGGGATGTCGCCGAACGTATCTAAGCCGAACTCAATAGCTGCGGGATCTAGCGTGGTCATGCTTGCTCCTTGTCGTTGATCAGTGTGCGTAGCGTGTGCACGTCAACATTCGCGCCGAACGCGGGGTGCCCGGGCTGCAGCGCAACCCCGGCATCGAGGGAGTGCAGGGGCAGGGGATCGAACCCAAAGTCGCGGACGAGCCCCGCCACCTTTTCGACGTCCCCTTCGCCATCCCCCGCCACCGCAATCGCCTTGCCAGTCCCGGAGCCTTCATCAAGATCGTGGTAGCCCATGTGGTTGAACGCCTTCACCACGCGGGATTGCGCCAGGTGGTCCTGCACCAGCCGCGAGGAGTTCGCCTCCGCGAGCTCCGGGTGGTGGCCGTCCGTCTCCCACCAGTAATTCATCGCGTCGACGACCAGCGCTCCCGCCAACGCATCAGCAGGCAGTTGGCGGAAGTTCCGCAGCGGCAGCGCGAGGATCACGACGTCAGCAACCTTGACAACGTCCCCTGCGGTAGCGGTCACCGCACCCGGTACGAGCGCGCGCACAATCAGGTCAATCGCCGCAGGATCGCCCGAGCCCGCAAACGTGACCTCGTGGCCTGCGGCGATCGCGTGCCTGCCCAGGACGGTGCCGAGCTTGCCCGCCCCCAGGATTCCGATATGCATCGTTAGCCCCTCTCATTTACGTGACGTGTCAACTACCCTAACGCGTCGGAGCTGAAAGTATTCCCGGGGCTCCGGCCGGTTTGGCCGAGCCGCAATCTGTTTCCGCAGGTCGCCAACTTCCGACGAGGAAATTTGGCGCCCAGCAGAGAGTGCGTGTGCCAAAAGACGCAACCCTATTTGGTCCGTTCATTCATAATTCCAGGTGAGAAAAGTGCTAGATATTACACGATGTCAGATTTGGCACTCTGCGAACTCCCTGTGCACCACAATCTCTATTTTCGACCGAGTCGCATGTCATTTCCCCAGTTCGCGAACAATCAGCAATGGAATGTGGTGCGCGAAACGCCGACTGCGCTCGCTACCTTAAAATGGAATCAACAACCGTTGCGAAATTCGGGCAGCCCGAGCGCTCTAGCATTACAGCAGTTATCGGCCGGTCCGCTGCTTTGATGCCCTTCACCTTCTCTCAATAAGCCTCGTTTTCCTGCGCCACCCTCTTACAAAGCCCTGGGAACGCCTCAAAAATGTGGCAAAAGAAATCATCCGGAGTCAGCACGTCAAACAGAAACTGCTGTGAGTCAACATAGTCAACGAGTCCCCTGTCGCTGGTGACGACGTACTGGACGTTGCCAGCGACGGCAGCGCTGAGAACGTGATGATCATGAATGTCCGCGTACCCATAATTGCCAACAGCAAAACCGGAGATTTCCCATTCCGCCAACGCACCGCGAATTCGCTTGAAGCGTTTTGAAATAGCACCCTCGGGAGCGTGTGGGTTATTTCTACGCAAATGATACTGAGCTTCGGCGATAATATCCTCGGTCCACACTGGAAAGAATGGTGGCTCGACATCTTTATCAGAGCCCAGGAAGAGAAGGAAGCACCAGTCGGTGAGAGTGCGCGAGTACCAGGCGTTAGCGTCAAAAAGGACTGGAATACTCACAGGCCTTCGATCTCATTATCGAGCTCTCGAATCGCATCGAACTCGTGACGTGCGCGCGCACGGCACCGCTGCAAGTATGCGACGACGTCTTCCCTGCGAAGCCGCGTGTGTGACCCGGCTTTGAAGTAATCGATTTCGCCTTCTCGAATCCGTTTCATCAGAGTCGGCCGAGAGATCCCAAGATACTCAGCGGCCTCAGTGGTGGTGAGTATCTCGGAGGGGCGGGAAAGCGCGACGCTCTCTCCGCGCGCGACCCTGGCCAAGATGGACTCGATAAATGAGGCTAATGCAGGTGGAAACGTACCGCGCACGGCATCATGAAACGTTTCGGGGTTAGCCACGACCTGGCTGGCCTGCTGCTCGACAGCTTGAGTGACCTCAATTGCCGGATTAGTTTTCGTTGTCACAGCGCTTCACCTCCAGAGGGTTTACACTTATAACTGTAACCTCCGCACCATAAACGTGCAACCCGCCGTATTACGCCACCATCTGCCACACCGTCACGCAAATGATCACGATGCCCAGGCCGAACACGAAGATGGCCTCAGGCTGCTTCGCGTAGTGGCGGAAGGCGGTCGCGTGGCGGAACAGGAGCATCGGCACGATGTAGACCAGCAGCGTAATGAAAATACCGCCGACGACCGAGATCAGGTCCAGGATTGACGGGTTGAAGATGGCGACAGCGACCGTCGATACGAAGACGAAGATGTAGATGCCCGCGCGGACCGCACGCGGATTCCACTTCTCCGAAGCCTTCGGCGCGACCGCGCGCAGCAAATACTGCGTGCCCTCCTCCGTGCCAAGCATGTGCCCAAAGTACGACGACGCAATCGCACACAGCGCGACCACCGGAGTCACCACCGCCATGAACGGGGCATTCGTCGTGTTGGCGAAGTAGGAGAGGACCGGAATGTTCTCCTCGCGCACGGCGGCCATGCCATCCGCGCCGAGGGCGAGCGTGCAGGACCAGACGAAGAACATCGTGAAGCTGACCAGGAGGGTACAAGTAATCAACTCAATCTTGGACACCTCCTTCTCCGTACCGGCCACATCACCGTCATGCGACTTCTGCACATCCAACGCCGACTGCGACACCGCCGCCATATGCGAAAAGGAAAACACCAGCACAGGCAGCACAAACAGCATCGCCTTCCACAGCGGCACATCCGACTTGTACGCCATGAAACTCTCCAAGTCCCAGTACGGAATCAGGTACAGAGAGACGGCAGCGAGCGCCACGATCAGCGGATACACCAGCAGATTCGCGAACCACAGCGTCGCCTTCTTGCCGAGGGCGTACGCGCCCGTCATCACGCCGACGCAAATCGTGGCCAGCAACCAACGGTCAATGTGCGGGCCGCCCATCTGGTTCACGATGAAACTGTCCATCGTGTTCGTCACCGAAACGCCGTAAATCAGCACAATCGGGTAGATCGCCAGCCAGTACATCAGCGCCGTTGCCAGGCCGCGCTTCCGGCCGGCCAGGGACGTGATGACCTGCAGCACGTCCAGGCCCTTCACCGGCGACGCCGACACAATCCTCGAATACATCCGGTGCGAGAAAAACACCATTGGCCCAACCAGGATCGTCGCAAGGAGGAGGGGCCAGAAGCCGAAGGAGCCGGCGTCGATAGGAAGGAAGAGGATTCCGGCGCCGACCGCGGTACCGAACAGCGTAATCGCCCACGACCAGGTACTACCGTCCGGAGACGGGGCTCGGCGCGTACGGCGGATCTCGCGCTTGTCCGCCGGCGTGAGGTTCTCCAGCTCGAACTCGTCAGCGGCAACCTCCTGGTGCTCGCTGCTGAAAGGTACGGGGTCCGTGGCACGCTCGCTCATGAAATCCTCTCTCGCTCGACAATAATGTGACCCCACACACCTTAGCCGATGAATGAAATTGAGCTAACTTATCGACGGCCAGCTGCGCGGAGGGTTGGGCGGAAGGTGTCGAAAACTGTCCTTAGCGATTTTGTGAACAGAATTGCGCCTGGGCTACCAGTGAGCACGACGAGCCCGAAGCACCCGCCTCAGATCCCTGGCCCGGCGTGGATCAAAATCACAGTCCCGAATGAGGCGCTCGGCTAAATCCTCCGTGGCGGCAAGGGCTTCGTCGGCGACTTTGCGAACCACCTGCTCCGGCAATCCAATATCCTCCGCGAAGGCGAGGAACTTCTTGTAGCTCAACCCAGACGTCGAGTCGCGAACGGGGAGCGCAAGGGAAGTATCGCCGTAAGGCACGGTGCTCGGGATGTCATACACCGGGGCAAGCTCGAAGCCTCTACCCGAATCCATTACGGACACATTCTTCGCATGCAGATCCCCATTGCCCGACAGCCACGCAAACGCCAACTGCTGCGCCAACCCGCGCGCCGCAACCAACGGCGCAGCAACCACACCAAGCACCGCAGCACACACATCCTCGTAGCTCACGTTGTATTTCCCACTCGGGTAGATGCCCAGCAATTGAGCAGCATCTTCGACGGGACGTTTGCGGGGGAAGTGGCCGTCGAAACGCGAGACGACCAAGCCTGACCTGCCCGAAGCATCGTGAACAACTTGGGCCTCCACCACGCGGCCTCGCGCCGACGGCATCATGCGATACGCCGACAAGCAGGCATTTTCATTCTCGACGACCCTCGGAAACTCCGGCGGCGCGACCTTCAAAATCGCATCCCCCCGCACCGGAAGCGCAAGCGTGCGCGCCGATGCCTTCTCCTGGACCCCCGCCAACGCATTCGCATCAAACCCGGTCGATGGATCCAGCAAATCAGCGAAATCGCCATACCCATCCCGCACGTCCACCAGCGGCGCAACCTCAGACGGCCGCTGACCCCACGGCAGCACCCGCACATTACCGACCGTGTTGCCGCCAACGGCGAGCAGCATCGCCAGCTCATCATCCAGTGATGCCTTCACACTCCTCCGCAAAGCACTCAGCCGACGACCCTCCGGCAACAGCCCCGTAAAAAACGGAGGCAGCGCGCCCGACGAAGTCTCCACCACCTTGCCGAACGGCAACGTCGTCGCGACCACAGCGCCACCCGACTCCGCGTACCCATCAACGTAACTAAACGTATTGACGCCACCCCGACTCACAATCTGTCCCGCAAGCACGTCATTCACCCACACACCAGCGGCCGGGACTTGGGTTGGTGCGTGAATCATCGGGTTTTGGATCATCGCAGCGCCTCCGGAACGTGCTGCACCGCCACCACATCCAAGCCAAGCACCGCCAGCACGGCTTCAACCTTATCCAGGCGAACCGAGCGTTTCCCCTGTTCAAACTCGCGAATGAACCGTTCCGACACCATCGACAGGTCGGCCACGTCCGCCTGTGTCAGGCGCATGGCACGGCGTTGCTCGCGAGCCTGCTCGCCGAGACTGCGGGGCGTGAGGGACATGGGGGCCTTTCGTGTTGCGGTTCTGGAGGGGTTTCGGCCTTTTGGAGTTTCGGCACGATCGTGCCGTTTTGGAGTGTAGTTTGCAGTTCTGGCGTGCGCAAGAGGCGTTTTCGGCATGAACGTGCCGGTTTGGGGCGCTGGTAGCGTGGTGGGTTCACACTGTTTTCGCGCCGGTTTCGCGCTGGTTTCGTTCCCGTCGACCTGCTCCGGTCGACCAATGCAGGTCACGGCGTTTTCGGCTATTTTGGGGCGTTTTTGCCGATCTTGCGCTGACCTGGGTTGGTCGACCGCAAGAGGTCGACCGGAACTAATTGAGGGAGCGGAGGGGAAGCGTTTCGCCCGGGATGGAGCACGGCGGAGACGGGGGTGGGGAGCAGGGGAGGGGGATGTACATCATGGTGTGCAAATTGGGGAAAGAGGGGGCGTCGGAAAGTGGGGGCTGCCAGAATGAACGCATGCATACGGGGGATTGGAAGTCAGCACTACGCGCAGAGTTTATCGACGTCCGCGACTGCGTCAACGTAAACAGCCAGGTCAGGGAGCGACTGGAGACGGGTGAGCTGGTGAGGTTGTCGTCGGGGGTGGCGGTGCCGGCGTCGATAATTAATGGATTGCCGAGGTACCAGCGGCAATGGGCGAGGAGCTTCTGCGTAGGGATGGGCGCGCGGGCGGCGGTAGTGACAGGGCGGGCGGCGGCGCATCTGTTTGGGATGTGGACGGTGAATGCGCCGATGCCCGAGGTGAGGCTGCTGGCGAAGCATCCGCCGCCGAAGTCCAAGCAGCAGCCGGGTGTGCGCTACGTGCGGGCGCCGCTTCGGCGGGACGAGGTGGTGCGCGGGCAGCACCTCAACACGACGACGCCATACCGGACCTTTTTGGAGATTGCTCGCGAAGCGGGGTTCGTGCACGCACTCGTGGCGGCGGACTGGCTGCTCTATTCGGGGACAATGGTACCTGCGCAGCTAGAACACATGATGTGCATCACCCCCAGATTTCACGGTATTGGCGCAGCTCGTAGGGCTGTTAAGTGTGCGGAACTTGGGCCGGAGTCGGCGCCAGAGTCGCATGCCAGGGCGATATTGCTGGATGCCGGGTTCCGTAATGTGCTGCCGAACGTGTGGATCGAAAAGACGCGCTACCGGGTAGACCTTCTCATCGAGAATGCGCTCATCATCGAGATCGACGGTCGCGTGAAATACGAAGACGCCGGCGTCGACACCGCGGACGTGCTGCTCCGGGAAAAGCGCCGCGCCGACACCCTACGCAACCTTGGCTACGAACTCATCCGGTTCTCGCCCAACGAACTCGCACGCAACCCCACCGCCTTCTTATCGACGGTCCACTCCGCCCTCAACCGCGCCCGACGGTAAGTGCGCTGCTGGTCTTCGCGCTGGTTTCGTTCCCGTCGACCTGCTCCGGTCGACCAATGCAGGTCACGACGTTTTCGACCGAATCCGGGCGTTTTTGCCGATTTTGCGCTGACCTGGGTTGGTCGACCGTAAGAGGTCGACCGGAACGTTTAGGAGGCAGAGAACGCGGAGCGCCGGTAAATGAACTCGTGGTCGCGGTGGTTGCCGACTTTGAAGAAGTACTCGCCGGCCTTGGAGAAGCCGTAGCGGTGGTAGAAGCGCTGCGCATCAAAGTTCTGTGACCACACGCCGAGCCACGCGGTACGCGGACCAATCCAGTCGAGGACGAGCTCGATGAGGGTGGAGCCAAGGCCGGACTGTTGGTGGTCGGCAAGGAGGTAGAGGCGTTTGAGTTCGCGGTCTTCGGGAAGGATGTCGGGGTGGGGGAGGCTGCAGGGTCCGGCGAGGGCGTAGCCCACGAGGGCGCCGTTGTCCTCGACGACCCAGGTGGCGTTGTCGGGGTTGGCGAGGAGGGTTTTGTGCTTCTGCAGGTCGTAGGCTTCGGTAAGGAAGGCCGCGAGGTCGGCCGGATTGTAGAGGTGGCCGAAGGTCTGCGTGAACGTGGCGATAGACAGTTCGACGAGGGCTTCGGCGTCGTCGGGCCTGGCGCGGCGGATCGTAGGCATGGGAACAGGCTAGGGGAAGGGATAGGCGTCACAAACGGAGTCGGGAATTTGTGAACAGAATTGCAGATGGGAGTAATCCGGGCTTAAGGGACATTAGGGCACAGCGGGAGACGTTTGGTGGGGCAGTGGGGCGTCGATAAGCAAGAGTCCCTGCGGTACCGTGGGCTGCGTGACTGATGCACTTGCGCCCAAGCCTGAAGACCTCTCGATCGACGCGCCGTCGGAGCTGCGCGCGCAGCTAACGCACCGCACGAACGCAAGGACGAATCGCTGCCGAGCGGCTCGCTGGCAAGGCTTCGTGATCTAGGAGGATTATGCGAATTTACACACTCGGGTTTTCACACAAGAGCGCGGAGGAGTTCTTCGACATTCTGCGCGAGTCCGGCGTGCGGCGCGTGGTGGATATTCGCCGCTCGAACACGAACCAGCTCGCTGGGTTTACCAAGAAGGACGACCTGCGCTACTTCCTGCGGGTCATCCTGGACATGCCGTACACGCATGAGCTGGCTCTCGCGCCGTCGGCGGATCTGATGCGCGCGTATCGGCATGACGAGGTTGGCTTCGATGAGTTTTCGAAGCAGCTGCGCGAGGAGTACGGCGCTGGGGATGTTTCGTCGCTCGATCGGTCGCTTTTTGACGACGCCGTGCTGCTTTGCTCCGAAGCAGACCCCTCCACCTGTCATCGGTTAGTTGCCGCCGAGTACCTCGCCGAAGTTTGGGACGACGTGGAGATCGTGCACCTTTAGGGTTGTGTTTGGGGTTAGCTGTCTTGCTCGCCGTGGCGTTCGCCCGTAAGCATGCTGAGCAGCAAAATGTTACCCTGCGACAGGGCATCATCCGGACAGTAGACCGCGTGCGGCACGTACGCGCGCAGGTGGACAACTTCTCCCTGCTTGAGCGGGAAACGCTCGCCGCCGCACTCGAACTCGAGGGACCCGTTGAGGCACTGCACGGTGATCGGGTGGGCCGCCTTGTGATCCGGCAGCGTCTGGCCAGGGCAGAAGTTAAAGACGATGAGGTTCGCGCCGTCGCCCTGTAGCAGTCGCTTGACGCCCGGTCGCGCGTTGTCCGGCCTTGGGGCGACGGCGTTGATCGTCTGGATGCAGGTGGCGTGGTCGATCGAGTCTGCCGAGTCTGCAGCACCAAACACTTCGGGGCGGTTGACAGGTAGGTCGTCTTTTGGCTGGGACATCGTTGATCCAATCTGTGGGGCAGCAGCTACACGCTCCACTTTATCGGGTCAGTGAGTAGGGCGGGGGCGTGTGAAATTTTTGGCATGGCAGTTTGACCAAATGGAGCTAGCTCCGTTTGGACCCTGCATGCACAACATGATGCAGCCCACACGGTTTTTGCCACACTGGGGCCACGTTTGAGCGATGACTTGTCACTGACAGAGTTTCTGGTGACCGGGGCAGTCGCATTTTTCGCGCTTGCCGTGGTGCTTGCCCTGCTCCCCAATGACGAGAAGGACGGGACGTCAAGAAGCGAAGAGACCACGGTGGAGGGGGACGGCGGTCTTCCCTTCGCGCGGGATGACTGCTGAAGTTCGTCGCGGAGATGGACGAAGCCGCCGAGTTACAGACGCCGCTTGAGGACACCGAGGCGCTGCGGACCCAGTTCACGAAGGAGTTCGCGAAATACGCGCTGGAGACGCCGGACGCGGACGTCGCTCGCCTGTCGCTGCCGGGGATCAACGAGCAGGTACCGCCGGAACCGGCCACAGAGCTGCAGGTGCTCTCGGTGATCCAGAAGAACATCCAGGCGGCGCAGCTTGCTAGTCCAGCTATGTTGCATGCCGCCTTATCGACGGCACGCTCGCCCAGTGGTTGCGGAGGCTGGAGGCGTTCTGAGTTGGTGCCGAGGTAGTCGGGTGGGCAGTAAGCCGAGGCTCTGGGTTGAACTTGTGGTGGTTGTCGTAGAAGTAACCGGCCCGTCGCAATAATGTCGCGAGGGGGTTGAAGCAGCTGTAATAAAACCAGACTCGCTCATATTCCCCCACAACACCTCGAACTTGTCTTCGAAAACAGGCTATGATCACTTTATGTCTAGCCTCCGACAGCGAATCGTACACACTCTTGACGACCGTTCCGTGAAGATTCAACATGAGGATTTCGAGATGTGCACAATCTCCATGCTCCGAAACCTCTATCCCAACATTGAAGCAGTGTCAGGAGGAACCGACGGAGGCCTGGATGGAAGGGTCAATCAAGAAGACGAAACCGTTGGCGTCCTTGTTACGTCGTCCCGACGACAAGAAGGAGCCAGAGAGAACCTTAGGAAGAACCTCAAATCAGTTTCCGAGAACTATCCACACATAAAAGCCATTATTTTCGCTTCACTAGCGAAAAACTCAATGTACCAGAGGAAAAAATTGGAGGTCATTGCCCAGGACTTAGGGTTCACTCTTAAAGCAGTCTTTGACAGAGACTGGTTTGCCGATCAGTTCTATGAGTATCCAGACTGGCGGAAGACCATCCTACAAATCCCCGGGGACCCATCCTGTTTTTCACGAAAGCCTCCGGGATGGAATCAAGAGTTTGCCGACCGCTACACCATCGGTCGCGAATCAATAATCAATCAAATAAATAGAGCTCAACGTGACGTGGTGTTGTATGGAATACCCGGCATCGGCAAAACCCACGTCGCTGCATCTCTACGCAATACCGCATTCACCAATTCATATGCAACTGGGGCCCACCTCATTGACGACTTGATTGAACTACGCCCCGACTACGTTGTAGTTGATGATGCTGGGCTGAACATAGAAAAACTCCAGCTACTTAGAGATATACGGCATGCAGAAGGCCTCGATTTCAGACTTATCGCTACCTGCTGGCCGCATCAAGAGAGCAAGGTTACCAAAGAGCTTAATCAAGCAGAAACGGTTCAGATCGAGCGTTTATCTCGCGCAGAAATTGGAGAAATCCTGCGAGGTAAGGGGATCACCCGATTAGCCATACGTGCTCAGATCTTGGACCAGGCAGACGGCAGGCCTGGTTGGGCAATCAACCTAGCGAATCTTGTAATCGAGCACCAAGATCTAGATGCCGCGTGGTACGGCGGTGGGCTGCAAAAAGCAGTGGAAGAATCGATGGAGAAGCTCGGGTTGGATGACCAACGTTCTCTAGCTATCTTGGGGACTCTAGCGCTAATAGGTGATTTGGATGAACGAGAAATGGCGAAATTCGGTGAATTGCTGGGCATCCCTCGTACCGACGTATCCGGATCATTAGAGAATATCGCGAAAGCTGGGCTAATTGATGTGTCACTACAGCGAACTTACGCGGTAATAAGCACTGCAAAACAGCCAATGAACCTATACCGCACCCAACCGGGGCTGATGCGAGCATCGCTCGCCACTGCTGTTTACTTCTCCGAACGGAACCTACCGGTTAGCATTATCGAGGTAAAGGATGCTTTTCCCGAAAAGCTTGCATCAATCCTGCGAGCCCAATGCGAAGGTTATTTTCTAAAGGCTACTCGGCCTTGTCTACCAGAATTCGAGGAGATTAAATACCTGGCAGTAGAGCACAACGACTCCTCACTACTCCGGCTCTTCTCTGCTATCGGCCCATGGCAGTCCGAGTCTTGCGCAGAAGCAATTCTTCACCGCATACAAAGCTGCATGGAGGAGAATAACCGAAAGAACGCGGTCAAAAGCGCACAAGATTTCGGTAATGCGCTGGCTGCAATGCATTGGTCGGAAGGCTCGCCAGTCGTTGAGCACCTAATAGGTGCCCTCCATACTCTTGAGGCCGCTAGTGCCGATTGCCAGTCTGCGATTTCTCAACTGGCAAAGAACTTACAAACCCCACTTCCCGGCGAACGACCATCAGCTGAGAAAACAATCCGTCTTCTTCGCAGTATCCACAACGCACCAGCCCCAGATGATTTTGGTGAAGTCATCGCACGACTTACTGCGGCTCTAGCTTCGCCAATAGTGGAAACCATTTCTATCGATCCCGAGTCCCGCTCAACTTTCATACTTATGAACGGAGCTTGGGAGCCACAGACATTAAAACAGATCGGAGAAATTACTGATCAAATTTTGTTAAGTCGTTGGCAGTACTTACCGCCTAAGGCTCAATGCCAACTGTTGGAGCTCTTAAGGGAGTGGGTACAAATCGCCTTCAGGGGTACGACGTTTACGCTGACACCTGATCAGCGAGATGCAGCTAAGAATGTGGCTCTTTCACTGGCGACAACAATGTCGAGTTCAATCACCGATTCCGGTGTCAGAAAACTATTCAACGATGCGGCTAAGCCTCTCAATTTAAAATTAGAAGAACCCGACGAGCTCTTTACAGCGTTGGTAGACAAATACGATCTCCGACTTGATACAACTGAAGCCTTTGAAAAACACGATGCTGCCATCATCCGTGCCTTGGCTCCATATCTAGACGATGAGCCTCAGATCCTAGTCAAGTGGTTGAAACGACACTCGGCATCTATTCACCTAGTGCGTAATGGAGAGGGCGTTCAAGCGCTTTTCAGGGTGCTATCCAACCAGAATATCGACCATCGTGCTTGGCTATTGGCGGCTCAAATGGCTGGTTTCGTAAAGGAATCTAAACCTCTTTTATCTGAATGTGTCAAGCAGAACACACTCTCCACAGCTGATCTCGAGTGCATCGGAGATTCCTCGGAAGGCTTCCAAGCATTGCTGGAGACTGCGATCGAATGCAGCACCGATGAAACAATTCTTGAGCACTGTCTGGTGCGAGCAACTGCCGATAATTTCGTTCATATAAGCCACGCTGCTATCTGGCGCTCCGGTACTCTCGCTCGAGACAAACTTTTCGCTCACCCGAATGTCACAATCAGAGGCAGATGCGCAGCTATCTGGGCGGAGTGGCCTAATCTCGATACGCAGAATACTCATTGGCGAAAAGCCATCACTGATTACTCCTTTGCAACGGCCGAAGCTAGCTCCTCGTTTTCCGACGAAGCTCTCTGGGGAATCTTGCAAAGTGACGTTGATCTATTTACAAAACTATTTCGTTCTGCTCTCGTGAACAACAACAACTTAGATTTCACACAATGGTCCTATGCCATAAAAAGTACAGACGCACCTATAAAAAGCCGTATCTGGCAAAACATCTCAACTGCGCCTCTCTCTGCTGAAGCTTTCTGGGTAGTAGCGGGCAACGACATCACTTGGGTGAAAAGCGAAGTTTCAAATGCAGGTTTCAAACAAACAGCGGATGATTTATTGGATGCTTACATGTTCACCCTAGACACAGACTACGAAATGAGAGAGCTTGCGGAAGCACTACGACCGCTGCAGCCAGATGCAGAGAAATTTGTGTATGCAACAGAGTTTCGAAGCTACTCTGGCCTCGAATCAGACAAAGTGCAAGAGTACCTTGATAAGTTCCAAAAACTATCTACGGATGAAGACCCTTACTTTTCTCAAATCGGTAAAGCAGGTATATCACGATATGAACCCTGGCTTTCCAAGGCGAAAAAACAGGAACGCGAAGCTGAGGTGCGAGGACGCCTAGTATAAGAAAGGCGCTACTACAGAAGGCCCAAATCGACGACGAGACAGTTTGTTCACCAAGGACGATGGATTCATTTTGACGTACTTCGCTACCACTGTGAGCAGGTTCTCGATCTATTTGGTACGTAGGTATAAGCGACTATCCGCTTACGCTAAATCGAGTTCCCCAGAGTCAATCCGAGTTGAATGATCTGGCGACGGTACACCTCAACATCTCACTGCGACGAGAGATGTGGAGGAGGCTAAAAGCTAAAAGGCGTCTGAGCTGGGTTGAAAGAGCATCAGTGAGTTTTGTCCGGGGCCTTGAGTAGACTGCATCTGAATCATTCGCAAGCAACTTCGAGGAGCCCTACATGACACAGGCACAACGACCTTTGGCCCCAATTTTGAAGTGGGTCGGCGGCAAGCGGCAACTGCTACCGGAGATTGCGAAGCATGTGCCGGACAGCTACTTGCTATACGTCGAACCGTTCCTCGGGGGAGGCGCCGTGCTGCTGCATGAACAGCCCGCGCAGGCACGTGTGAATGACTCGAATGCAGAGCTCATCAACGTGTACAAGTGTGTGAAGAAGTCCGCGTCGGAGCTTATAGAAATCCTAGAAGAACACGCCCGTCACAACGCCGCGCGCGGCAGCGAGTACTACTACTCCGTGCGCGCGCTCGACCGGAGTGAAGAGTACCGCGATCTTAGCGACATTCAGCGAGCTGCCCGCATCCTCTATCTGAATAAAACCTGCTTCAACGGACTCTTTCGTGTGAACTCCGCCGGCCAGCTCAATGTACCATACGGAAAGTATAAGAACCCTAACATCGTCAACCGAGAGCAGATCTTGGCACTGGAAGAGTACCTGAACGAAGCGGAAGTCGATATGCGATGCGGTGACTACAAAGATTGCCTCGTGGACCTACCACAGGACAGTTTCGTGTATCTGGACCCACCATACATGCCTCTAAGCCGAACCTCCTCCTTTACTGGGTACACGCAAGAGGGATTTGTTTACCAAGATCAGGTCATATTGCGTGACGAGTGCCTTAAACTGAAAGAGCAAGGAATCGCATTTCTACAGTCTAATAGTGACTGCGAAGCAATCCGAGAACTTTACAAAGACTTTGAAATTCACACGGTGAATGCTCGCCGTGCGGTCAATTCCAAAGCAGCCAAGCGCGGTTCAATAACCGAGGTGCTCATTCGTGGCTAGTACAGAAGGCAAAACAAACACGGCGTGGAACGCACTGCTGGAAAAGTATCCTATTGAGGAAACCGTTGAGACCGAAGGGCTCTACGACATCACCGCAGCCGCAATCAAAGAGTTCCGTGAACCGCGCCTCATGACGAAATTCGACACCTCCGACTCCGTCGCCGCCCCACTGCGTACGAGGAAACTCAACGTCCTACCCACGAGCCGGAGCTCATACGTCATCGGTGGGTTTAACCTCTACCAAGAATTCCCAGACAGCAGCCACCTCACACCCACATCCATCCCGCTGCCAGAGCTCGAAACACTACGAATCGACAACCTAACCAGCGAATCTAACGCTATCAACGCGCTCGTCGTCTCAGGTGCCCTCAACGACTTCCTCGGCGAAGAACAGGGGGACCTCATCGAAACCTTCAACGGACGAATGGGCACTGGCAAATTTGACTTCCGCGTGAATCTGCACAATTCCAAGACTCTTGGGGAAAGTTCACCTCTCGAGCAGGCCTTGAACAAACAGGTTCGTATCAACGTGAATAAGGCACAACTTGAAATCGATGGTGGCTTCGAATCCCCAAGCTCCGTGGTGATCATGGAAGCCAAGAACGTCATCAACGACGACTTCAACGTCCGACAGCTCTACTTCCCATACCGCCTTTACAAGTCCCGCGTACACAAACCAATCCGACTCGTTTTCTCCCAGTTCACAAACCTGACCTATCACCTGTACGAATACACTTTCACAGACCCTGAAAACTTCTCTTCAATCGAGCTGATAAAAAGCAAGGCCTACAGCTTCGAGGACCAAGGCATCACTGCCCAAGACCTACTATCCGTGGTACGTGGAACTACCGTCACCACATACGACACCCACGGCAGCTCCGATATCCCATTCATCCAAGCTGACCGCTTCGACCGCGTCCTTTCCCTTATCGAATTCCTCTCTAACCAACCCGACTACGAAGCCACTTCCTCAGAAGTCACCGACTTCATGGGGCTCGTCATCCGGCAAACCGCCTACTACATCGCGGCGGCACGCTACCTTGGGGTCGTCGATAGGATCGGGTCCGGGAAGTACGTCCTCAATAAACAAGGCAACGACATCCTCAACCTCGGATACAAACAACGCCAACTCGCCTATGTTCGTCTCCTCAGCCAGCACCACATCTTCAACATGCTCCTACAAACCGCGCTCACCAGCGGTTGTGTCCCCCGCATCGACGTCATCACGAATGAAATGCGTCAACACAACATCTGCATCGAAGAATCCACCATCAATCGGCGCGCCCAATCTGTCGCTAGCTGGATCGCCTGGGTCCTAGCGCTTATGGAGTAGGGGATCTTTGATTATCAATACATTAATTGGACACTTTTTAATGTAAAATCATCTATCCTAAATAGTCTTTGAGGTAGCCATCTTCTATCATTTGATAGTTAAATACTTTACCGATATACTCCATCGCTTCTAACAAGTGCGATTTGTCTGAGTCCCACCCTTTACCATCAGTAATATAAATAAACTCATGATTAGTACGAGAGAAACGGTCTGATAAATCCATAAATTCTGTTGCCGAAGCTTTAGACTTACTGCCTCCAGCGTTGAAATTGTTTACCTCAAAAAGGTACAGCTTTTTTCTTTTAGGATTAAATAAAGAGCCATCAAATTGACGATTGTTGAATGTCTCATCAAGCGCTAGGCCATACATGGTTTTAACTGTCTTAGACGTTGTCTGACCGTTATATAACCAATCTTTTTCTTCTGCAAAATCTTGCAAAACAGCCTCTAAGAAACTTTCCCCCATTTTTCCGCTTCTATTCTTACGCCCATTAGAATCTAATCCTGATTCAAGCCCTACGGCATAATCATGTACCGATTTTCTAATTCCTGACTGAAAGACCCATGTCAAACCCGATTCATCTAAAAATTTAAGATACAATGGCAGATCTTCTTTTTGTATCTCTTTAAAATCTAGTTCGTAATGATTATCTACATCTTGAACTGATAATTTTCCACCACTCATTCGACCAGGTCTTATGCCTAGCAATGTAGGCAGCATTGTAAGCATATTTGGCCGTTCGGTAAAAAAGTTATGCACCTCTTCGTTTGTTTTACCAATCAAATAATCTAGCGTATATAACTCGGGCAACTCATAACGCTTCATGTTTTTTCTTACATTATCGTAGTTAACCCAATAGCTCGGTAAAAAATTAAGGGTCGAGCGTGTTTCTAAAAAATATTCCACTTTTTGCCCAGGGGTCATATTTAGATAACTAAAAACATCATGCCGCATACTTCTAGGCCCTTTCTCTACGGTTTATGATTATTAATTCATTTACTTTTCCACGGCCTGTTCCTTTAGAGTTAATCATACGGCCAGTAAATACAATATGCGTCGTATTTTGATAGTCCTTACAGAGCTCATAAATGACTAGTAAATCCCAATTGGACAACATGACATGAGCACCTCTTCTGTCTAATTCAACAAATACGTCACGTAATCTTTCTTGCCTCTCTAAACCGAGCACAACTTGTAAATGCTGAAGCTTCAGAGACGGGTGGTATGGAGGATTGAAATGAACAAAGCCACCTTTTCTGCTGTTTGAACACATTCTTCAAAGTCACCATTTGAAATAGTGATTTCTGAAGCGTCCTGATCATCGACTCCGATAACTCATTCGGCCCCACGGAGATTTCCTACCTGGAAAATGCTTTCTACAAGCAGGCGAAAGACGCTGGCCGTGTTGACATGGCCAACGGCAACGATCCCTCTCCTGGCAATGTGACCGAGGAGAAGAGGGCCAAGCTGGACGAATTTATTGCAAAGGCGAAAATCCTGATCAGTTCACTGGGCTACCGGGCGTTTGAACCGGCCGATGACGCCAAATCCTTGGCGCACAACACATCGAAGCCAACACACTCCAGTGGAGAGCCAACGCTGGTGATAGAAGAGAGGGGTGCTTCCGGAGAAGGCCGCCAGACAAGCGACGGATTCGTCGTCCTTAAAGGCTCGAACCTGCGAGCAGAAGTGACCGATTCCGCGCCTGATTCGGTGCGAAAGGCCCGAGAGAGGTTAGCTAGCCGCGTCGAAGGTAACGTACTCAAGCAAGACACGGTGTTCTCTTCTCCGTCCGCAGCATCGAGCTTCCTAATGGGTACACCCACCTCGGGAAAGGTCTACTGGGAAACTATCGATGGCGTCAGCCTAGGTGCTCTCGAGGCGGCAGAACTACAAGCGGCTGCTGGCGAAATGTAGGTGAGGCGAAGCTGGCGTCGATAAGCTGGGGCCTTCAATGACGCGGTGGGGGAGCTGCCCAAACGAATGAACCTCGCGGGCAAGTGCGTGCCTGAGCACGAACACTACCCCCGCCGAGCACGCGATCGCGACCGCGATGCCAACCTGCCAAATCAGCTCCACGTCACCGTCGCTGAGCTGGCGAAACGTCGGGCGCAACAACCAGGTCACCGCCGTGCACGTGATGTTGTACAGCATGTGGATTGCGATGGACCACACGACGCTCTTCGTGGCCACGTACACCGCAGTCACGATCGCAGCCAGCGGGAGGACGGTGATCGCCTGAAAAAAGTTGTTATGGGAAAATCCAAAAGCAATTGGCATGAACAGCAAGTACAACACAGCCAGGACCATAGGGTAGCTTGACAGCAGCGAGTACCGGCGGACTAGGGAATACGTCGTTTTGCGCCACAACAGCTCCTCCGCAATCGGCGCTGCAATACACGCACCAATATGACTAAATATGCGGTACTCCAAACTCGGATCCCCATAGTTCACATGGTTCACCCTGTTATACCCAAGCACCGCGAGCGGAACGGCAGCACAAAACACCGCAACCAAACACGCCACCTTCTTCATGGCGGGACCCTGCTCTGCCTCCGAAAGCATAGGCGCCACACCGTACGAGTCCTGCGGCCTGCACAGAAAATACACCAGCGCATACCCAGCGAGGTAGACGTGCATAATCACCAAACTCGGCGCCCGACCGTACACCTCAAAGGCGGAGAATCCGATCAGCGTGACCATCAAATACGCGACAAAGAGGACGGCGGTGAGGACGAGGATGTCTGCAAGAACCGAGCCGAACCTGGAGTATGGAACGTTCGGGGTGGCAACAGTGGCGCTGGTGGGTGCTGCACTCGTCATGATGATTCGGGCTTTCTTCAACGAAAATCTGTAGAAGAAGTGTAGTGGCCCGCGTTCCGAAAAAAGCCTTTTCCAGCGCACTGCCTGGTCTACGATAAGGAACACACGGGTGTGGCCAAGGATCCACTGCTCGGGAGTTTTCACAAGGTGGATTGAGTGGACTGCGTTTTTCTGTTTGATGGCCATAGCTCTGCGCTTCTTCCCGGACTGTTTGCGCTACAGCCGAAGGACAAAATCAAGGTAGTGAGTACGACAGAGGCTGTCGCAGATGCACAGGTGCTGGTGGACTATCTGCAGTCACAAAGAGAGTTTGCAGGACTTGAATTTGAAGTAGTTGATGCTGGTTACTGTGTTGACTTCGACGACTGCCTTGCGCAGCTCAACGCTATAGACGTACACGCTCCCTATCGGCTTGATTACACGGATGGTAACCGCGTCTTGGCTGCGTGCGCCATCTGGAAACATCTCGACGACCATGGCGGCGAGCACCATCACCTGCGCCAATACCTGGACAACTTTTCGGGAAACATGCTGCTGGACGGGGTGGAGCACAACGTCAACGCCTACGGCGTTGGGCAGCAGCTGTCGCTGCGCCATTTCATCGGTGCGACAGGGAGGTCCTACGCCACAAGTTTTGGGCCGATGCGAGTGA
Organism: Corynebacterium sp. UMB2355A; assembly: GCF_033877495.1. Taxonomy (NCBI): domain Bacteria; kingdom Bacillati; phylum Actinomycetota; class Actinomycetes; order Mycobacteriales; family Corynebacteriaceae; genus Corynebacterium; species Corynebacterium sp. UMB2355A. The sequence continues at coordinate 1,220,293 of NZ_CP138855.1, forward strand.
AACACAGCAGCCCCAGCAGGAGAGCCGCCGCATTCAAGCACGTGAACCACCTTTGCGATGAAGTAATTCGCCATGATTCTTCGCAGCCCAATGCGACCACGGCTGGCAGGCTTCGCAAAGCGTTCGAGCCGCTGAGGGAGTACTTCTCCGGGCTGGATGATGTATCGCTCGAGCACAATGCGACTGGTGCCGCGGGGGAGATTGTGGTGGGCTGCTACGCGGCGCTCGCCGCAGATGAGGTGTGCGCGGAGAAGGGCTTGGAGTACGAAGTGCTCGGCGGGGTGAAGATTCAGATTGCAAATGCATATGGTGTCCAAGCCAACCTTGCTGAGTTCGACGTTGTTTTGCGCGTCAATCAGCGCATCCTCCACTTTGAGGTGAAAAGGAAAGACCAGCAAGCGAGAAGTCTGTTCATCGATAGGGACATGCTGGGTCGGAGCATGTTTGGCCCCGAGACGCATGCGTGGACAGTGACGCTACGATCCACCAGGCGAGAGATCCAGGAGCAGCTCGAAGAGCTGGAAGAGGTGGGGCACACACCAGGAACGGCGCGGGACAGGTTGGACTTTGATGTGATCGCGTCGGGGAAGGAGCGGCGTGAGTTTTACCAGCACCTTGTAGAGAAGATCGTCTCCTTTCGTCCCAGGCAGGCCGCGCCCGCGACGCCTGATCTGCGCGGTGTCTCGCAGGTGGATGTGTTGTCGTGCACGTTGGGGGTCGCGCCGGCGACGCAGGCGCTGGCGGGGGAGGTCGCTGCGAAGTTCAGGATGGATGGCATCGAACGTGCTCCGGTGTTTGGGTGTTTGACCTCGTTGGATGGTGCGCCTGAGTTGCCTGGGGGCGTCGAAAAGAAAGTGTTTCAATTTGGCCGGCTGGATGCTGCTGTGGCGTACCAGGTGGCGTGTGCTTCGCGGCCAACGTACGTCGGGGTGACGTCGGGCCCGAAGTGGGCAGTTGGGGGATTCACCCGGTACGCGTGGGAAAGCGAGTCAGTGTATCTGGCGCACCTCGACCGCATTCAGCTTCTTCTTGACGACGACACCTACGGTCGCTGCGTGCGATTCTGGAACCCACGCTTGGAGTCGCTGGCATATCGGCGCCAGTACGAAGAGACATTTGAAAACATCTCTGACAGCGGAGACTACCAATTGCTGACCCCTGGGCAGTTCGGGAAACTCACCCGCCGCGCACGGACGATTGCCGAGGAAGCCGACGCACGCGGAATTGAGGTGTATGTCCCGGCGGACTCAAAGTACGGGAAACTGCGGCAGTTCCAGATCAGGCACGAACCGCACGTTCCTATCGAGGTACTGATCTTGACGGGCAGGAACATGACCGCCCTTGTTGCAGTCGTGGACCAGTCGGCGTCGCAACGCGTTGTCCACCAGGCAGCTGTCCGGGCTGCGCGAAACCGCATCGTCGAAGAGGAGGCAAAGCTGGAGGCCGTCGTTGGTCCGCTAAATCGGGTGATGGTAGTGCTGCCAGACACGTTCCGATCCCCGCCCACAGCAAAGGAATCACCCAGTGGGCGCCGACTCACGTGGGAAACCGCAGTCCGTGCCAACGACTGGTTCGAAGTAGTCCCCTACGGGGGAATCCTCGCCGACCATATCCTCGTTCCGGACGAATTCTGGACATCTCTTACCTAGCAAGGAGCCAACACGCAGTGTCAGACAAAAAGCGGTCGAAGTATGAAGAGAAACTCTCGATTGAAAACTGGAATGCCATCTACATCACGGCGATCGGTATCCTTGCGGGTTTGGTCATCGAGTACGTGATCAATTGGGGTTTTACCTACGCAGCCGAAGATTCCGTTGCGTCTAAATTGGAGCCACTGCTTTCCGCAGGTATCTGGGCGCTCATCATCGTAATTTTGGCGCTTTTGCTTCTTTCGGGAACGGGGAAGAAAAAGAAGCTTGCCGAAGAAATGGGCACCGTCTATTACCTACGCGCCCATCCTCAGAGCACGCTGGCGTGGCACGCGTTCCAGGCTAATCAGCTAATTAGCGACGCACTGGATTTTAAAGCTATTAACCGCGTCATCCCATCAGTCGATGAAAATCAAACGCTGTACGACCTGTCAGAGATTGGAACCTCCATCTCACGTGAGCTGGAACAGCAGACAAACGCGGACAACGAGCACTCCCGCTTCCAGATAGCACCGGACTTGCCCTGGCCATTGGCGTTTCGGCTCGGGCACCAGTGGTTCCCTCGCCAGCGTGTTGAGATGCGCGAAATGAACCAGCGCACTCCTACCCAACTCGTTCACTGGGACTACACAACGCTCGCGGTCGACCAGGCTGGAAACACCAGTGGCGCAACGAGTAATGCGTTGAAAGTCCGCGTGACCGAACGGCATGGGAAAGGCCCAGAAACGTTCAGGGAGACGAGCTTCCCTTGCACCACTTTGACCACAGACCATGTGGACCATGGGCCGAAGAGGGTGAAACTGCATGTTCAGACAGGGCTAAATGCAGGTGTGAACAATGTTGATACCCCGCCAGTAGGCGAAGCAGCGCCGTATGATGTCGTCCGGATTGTTGGGTTGAAGCAGATCAACGGTTCAGATGACCAGGGTGCTGCAGACGCCGTAGCGTTACAGGAAGACAACGCCGAGAACTCGGACATCCCGCAGGTCGACGGCCTTGAGCTCTCGCGCACGGTAGCCTACGCGGTGGCGCAAGCGCTCACCGACTACCCGAACGCGACGATTGATGTGGTCCTGCGAGCGCCAAAAACAGTGGCTTTCGCCTCTGGCATGGCCATCACCGAAATTGAGACGCGCAACGACGACGGCACAGGAACCCGCAGGAGCACCGACTATTGGTCACGTCTTCGGTTACTTCATTTTGTCTCAGAGACGGAGTTTCATTGGCTGATCGCGCACGAGTTGGAGCGGGAAAACGTCGAAAAGTATGCACACGCGCACAGTGAGCAAGGAGGCAAGCATGGAGAAGCATAACGGCGAGGCGGGCGGCCTGTTCTGGGTGCTGCTTGAAACAGGGTCGAACCAGAAGTACATCTTCTCGACAACGAAGCAACGCCTGCAGGTGGCGGCCTCGGCAGCGATTTGGTCGCTTGGCTACGAGTGGGTCGAGGAGGCCGCACAGAAAGCAGCCGACAAGCACGGCTGCGAATACCTGTCGGAGCCGGCGGAGATCGAGCAACGCTTTGGCGCTGAAGGCGGGGGCCCAGACCAGTATGCGGGCACCATCGCGCACATTGTGAAGGCGTCCGGCAAAGCGTACCTGCTGGTACCAACCCGGCAGATCGGTGAAGAAATCATCCACGCCATCACGCGTCAGGCAATGATGGACGGCACGGGCATTGACGTGTGGGGCGTCGTCTCTGATCCGATCGCCGCCAACCTGGAAGACGCCGCGCAGCGCCTGCGCGAGGCAACGCTGCAGCTCGAGGCGCAGCGCTACAAGCGCACTGGCCCCAGCGCGGCACACCCCGCCACCCCGTTCCATGCACGGTGTGACTACAGCAACGAAGTCGCAACCACGGCGGCGAAGGAAACGCGCCGTGACGCACGCCTGTACCTGCGCAGCGCGAAAACCAACTACCTCTTCGAGGAAGCAGGGAAGGCTCGCCGCAGGCTCGAGGACGCACTCCTTGCAGAAGGTGGCGAGGGTCTCGAGCGGGCGCTGCTACGCATGACGGAACTCGACCGGGGCATCAACGCGTCCTCCTGGGTTGGCGTCATCCATGCCGATGGCAACGGCGTCGGCAAGATTTTCCGCAACCTCGCGGACGTCAAAGCGAAGAACGCCGACAACCCCAGCAGGGCAGGGCGCGAGTTCATCATCGCGCAGGCAAAACTGTCCCGCGGGCTGGAAGAAATCACGTGGGACGCATTCCGGCAGGCCGTACAGGAGGTGGCCGCCGACCACGAGAACTCAGTGCTCCCGATCCTCATCGGCGGCGACGACGTCGTCGTGATGGTCAGCGGTGCGATCGCCTACGACTTCGCGGTGGCGCTCACACGGCGGTTCCAGGCGGTGGCGACAGACCCCAATAACGCGACCGCGGTGGAGTTTCAGCACATGTTCCGGGAGATCCGGGACGTGCTTGGCACCGATACGAGCACCCCGGCGAGCCAAAACGCGGAGCAGCTTTCGATGGCTGCGGGTGTGCTCCTGACCAAGATCAAGCACCCCTTCCACCACAGCGCCACCGTCGCGGAGGAGCTCACGTCGTTCGCGAAGACGCGCACGCGCGCCGAGTCGTCGGTCGCCGTGCATGTACTCTACGAGCCCTCGCTGCGCCCCTTGGACACACTGCGTGACGACGCCGCCATCGAAGGCCAGTGCTTCAACATGCAACCCATCGTGGTTGACAGCGAAGCCTCCGGCGTAGGCACCACAGAAGAATTCGAAGCCATGCTGCGCACCATCCGTGGCGCGGCCCACGCAGCTGCGGATGCACCAAGCCACGGCGTAATCCAGATGTTCCGCGAGGCGGTGACTGAAGCGCCCACCGTGAACAGCGCGGGTGAGGCCCTCAAAGCAGCGAAGGACCGCGCGTCCGAACTCGGGCAACAGGACAAGCTCGGCCTGCTCAGCGCAATCGAGGTGGACACTTCCAAGTCAGAGGCAAACCTGTATACGGAGGAATCGCCGACCACGTTCATTACTGCGCTCGAAGTAGCCGCCGTCCTGGAAGCAGAAGAAGAGGTAGAGCGATGAAACAACTCACCATCCCCGTCACCGCGGAGGCGCTGTCCGACTGGAGTATCCGGGCAGGACACGGCCTTTCAAAGGGCATCGACTCCGCGGTGGTACGCGACGCCGCCGGCTTGCCCTACATTCCGGCGAAAACACTGATCGGGCTCCTGCGCGAACGCGCCGAGCAGCTAGCCGAAAGCTTCACAGTGGGCGACAGCACCGTGTGGCACGAGTGGGTCACCTTCCTGTTCGGCAGCCAGCCCGACCGCGGCGAAGGCGGACACCAACGCCCTGTTCCAGCCGCGCTTCACGCAACCCCACTCCGACTCACTGATGTTCTCGACGGCGAGGCAATCGCAGCGTCCCTAGGCATTACCCACCAAGAGCTGCAACGCTCCATGACGGTGCAACGCAAGTCCGTCAAAATTGACGCCCACACCGGCACCGCAGCGGACGGCAGCCTCCGCAGCGAGGAGCGCGCCCGCGCCGGGCAGGTCCTTCGCGGGGCCCTGACCGTCAACCTCGTCGCGGATGCCGATGCCGCTATGGAGCAGCTGTGGCCGATGTGGGTACTCCTCGCGAGCGTGCAACGCCTGCTACGTAGCGTCGGAGGCAAGCGTCGCCGCGGAGCAGGCGAGTTCGCGTTCACGTTTGACGCACCGGAGCTCGAGCTGTCGCGGCTCAAGCGGTATGTCGGCCCCAACGGGTTTACTGCCGACGTTCCGGCACCACCAACCGGCGTGGCCACGCCCAACGACGAGGGCGCAGCGGCACCACTCGCGGAAGACTCGTGGTTTACGGCCAAGATCCGCACCCTCACTCCGCTGATCGTCGGCCCAACGAAGCGGGGGACCGTCGTCACCTCGGCGACGTACATTCCCGGCGCGACACTCCTCGGTCTGGTGCAGCGCACCCTCGGGTGGGAGCGCGCCGCCGTGTTCCAGGGCGACGTGCTGGTGACCAACGCGTACCCGTCCAGCGCCGACAGGGCCGGGGTGCCGTGGCCCGCCGCGCTCACGCGCAAGAAGGACGCGGATCAGCCCAACCTGACCAACAAGCTCGAGCCGCACATCTTCGACCCCAAGCTCAAACCGCTTAGCGACGCCTACTTCGTCGACCGCGGGGACGGCACCGGTTCAGCAATCCGTATCGACCACGTCTCCCACACGCACGTTTCCCTCGAACCCGGCCGCGACCCAGAGTTGTACGAGTACCGTGCGGTGCCGGCCGGAACCGAGTTCGTGGCGCATATTTTCTGCGCCGCGGGGACCCACACGCGGCTGCCTGAGGGGGGTGCGGTTGAGGCGAGGATCGGCAGTTCCAGGAAGGACGACTACGGCCTGGTGAGCGTCACAATTGACCGCAACGGCACCGCGCCGTGCCCACCGCCGAGTGCTCCGGTCTCGGAGTTCACGCTTTCGCTGATGTCGGATGCGCTCCTGGTTGGGGAGACCGGCGACTTCTTACCAACCCCGGACCAGCTGCTGCGAGAGCTCGAGCGCGTACTCGGGCTGCAAGCAGAAACGCTGCATGTGCAGGAAGCACCACGCGAAGGCGGATCGTTCGCCCTCACACAGATCACAAGCGTCGCGCGCCACGAGTCCTGGCACACCAAATGGGGCCTTCCGCGTCCAAGCCTGATTGGGCTGGCAGCCGGTAGCGTCTTCGGCATCAGCTCAAGCCAGGAGATTTCCCCGGAGCAGTTCCTCCGCCTCCAACGGGGGATCGGCGTGCGGACCGCGGAAGGCTTCGGTCAGGTGGCGGTGGACCCGCGCTACCTCATGCACCCCACGCTGGAGCTGCTCCCACTCGACGTGCAACAGCACGCAGCGCCCAAGATCGATAGCGCACTGCGGGCAGTGATCATCCATGATGTCTTGGAGCAGCGGGCGGCCTCGTGCCAGTTGCCGCAGGCGTTCATGACAACGGAGATCAGCAACACGCAGCTAAATAAGCTGCGTTCACTCGCCCAGGATATGGCGTCGCAAGACGGGCAGGAGGCCATCCGCAGCTGGTTCGACGACCAGGACTCCACTGAATTCTTCGCATCCATGAGGCATATGCTGAGCCTTCCCAACACTGTTCAGGACATGCACCCGCAGCTCAAGCAGGTTGGCGGCCCGCTGTTGGAATCGCTGTGGGACCCGGCGCTGAACAGCGAGGAACGCAACACCATCATTTCGAACATGGTGCAGACGCTCATCATGCAAATTGTGAAGCGGAGCCTGCGCGAGAAGAAAGAGGCAAGCTAATGATTACAACTCTGGAGCTAGAAGGACAGCTCAGCGTGATCACGCCGCTGCACATCGGTGCTGCTGACGAAGGTGATCTTGTTGATGAAGAACTCATGCGCGACGGCCAGGGACGAATCCTCATCCCCGGCACGTCCCTCGCCGGTGTGCTCCGCTCTCTACTCAGTGACGACGAACTGTGGGGTGAGTCCGAAGGAGACTTCACGACCAGCGTTCTCACCGTGTGCGATGCGTGGGCAGATGCACCACCCGCTATTGAGACCCGCACAATGAACTCCATCGACCGCCGTACCGGCGGCGTTGCAGCCCACCACCTGCACTCCCGCGAGCATGTCTTGCCGGGTGCCACCTTCCGGTTCCGCTGCTACGCCGACTGCACACCGGAGAACAGCGAGCGCGTCGAGCAACTCATGCTTGCTATCAAAGGCTTGATCACGAAGCCGGGCATCAAGATCGGTAAAGGAACCTCCACCGGTAATGGTCATATCCGGCTGACCAACTCCACCCTGAAAAGGCGGGAGTTCACCCCGGCCGGCCTCCTCGAATCGCTCGGCGGTGGCACTGCTGTTGACGAACCTCGTGGCGCCGCCACCGCCACATACGTCTCGGGCACGGTCACCATCACCATCCCCATCAAAGCGGAAGGGACGCTGTTTGTGGGTCAAACGCGCGACGGCACCGTGATCGACACCGTGCCACTGACCAGAACAGATGGGCAAGTCGTGCGCTTTCTTCTCCCAGGCAGCTCCATCAAAGGGGTGTTCCGCAGCCGAGCGGAGTTCATCGCCCGCACCGTCACTGGTACCGACGTGCCAGAGCGGTTCCTGGACCAGTTGTCTCAGACGGGGCTTCAACAAATCGCGGACCTGTTCGGTTCCTCGCACGCCGAGTCCGCAAACCGAGGCGCCCTCACGTTCAACGACGTCACCTCAGCCACGACCGTGAACAAAAAGGATTACCAGGACCTCATCAGGATGACGAAGACACAGCGTACCGAAGAGGACGCGCTCGAGCTCGTCGACTCCATCAACCAGAAGCTCAACTCCGATTTCCTCGACATAGCCGTGCGCAACTCTGTGGACAGGTTCTCCGGCAACACCGTCGTCGGCGCGCTGTTCAGCACGCTCGAACCGCACGTTTCCTGGAATGCGCTCTCTATCACGCTCGATCTCCAGCTGCTCCGCGAGCTGGCAGACGGCGACCAAACGCGCATCGATGCCTCCTACGCGCTCCTCACGTTCCTGCTCATCGACCTTGTCGAAGGCGCGCTGCGCTTCGGCGCGAACACAACGCGGGGCAGTGGCGGCGTCGTCACGCACCCTGAGCACATCACAATCACCTGGCTCGAGGGAGAATGCAGCCTCAGCGACTTCCTCTACGGCACGGGCTTCGTCGAATGCCGCGAACGCATCGCGATGAACTGGGGTCTCGTCCTTGAAGAACTGGAAGAAGCAACTCATGCATAACATCAGCGCTGCACAAGCAGCAGAACAAGCCCACAGCGCCGGGTGCGAGACCGGGTTCGTGTACACGCCCGATGCCACCTACTTCGTGCGTTTCGACGCCCCCTCCGCAACCTGGCAGCGCTACCTCGACGGTGAATCGCCTGCCACGTGGGACTCCGCCTTCGAAGCCGTCTTCTTCAGCGAGGACACCCAACTGCGGTGGCGCCATGAAGCAGACGGCGTCGGTACCGCGTATGAGCAACACGCACCTACAGACAACGACGAGACCAGCAAGGACACCCTCGAGCAGCGGCAGCTGCTGTGGGGCAGCGTCATCGACGGCAGCCGGAGCCCACATTGGTCGCTGTGCGCTGAGCCCCGCATCGGTACTTACGCAGTCCCACTCGACGGCCTGAGCGCGGGACAACGAGTCTGCCTGGTCGAAGTGACGAACATCGACACGGACGAGTTTGGGAACTGCTTCCCTGGCAGCTCGCGCATCGCCGGCCTCGCGCCTGCCTCCGCTAACCCCTCAGAGACAAGGAGCAAGGAATCATGAGTAAGAAACAGGGCCCCAAATTCATCAACCCGTATAACTTTGTCTCGCTCCTCCCACGGGACACTGCCACGAACCCGTTCCCTGATAGCAGGCCAGCGCCCCACGGTAAGGCGTCTGGCATCTCTGGCTCCGTGACCATCGAGCTGACCACCCTCACACCGCTCCTGCTGCCCGCGGAGGATCGCTCTTCCCACAACATCAAAGGCACACGAGTCGACGGCCTGGACAAGCCACTGATGCTCGGCTCGAGCCTCAAAGGAGCACTCCGCGCCGCCTATGAGGCGATCACGAATTCGCGCTACGGCACGTTCGACGTTGCCACGCACAGCACTGTAGGTTCGCACCGGCAAAGGGCGAAGCAGGGCTCGAACGTCTTGCCGGGCATCGTAGAATCGGTCGACGCCTCCCGGAGGACTGCGACCGTCCGGATCTTTGACAAGCAGTGCGCCGCAAAGCTTCCGCTTTCCAAAAAACCCGAACACGATTCTCCCGACATGCTGAGAACTTGCGCGGTGGTCATACACAGCGGAAACCCGTCGAGCTACACGGTAGATCGCTTTCGCCCGCTCGGGACCAAAGCGGATGAGGAAGATCTGGCTAAGGGCGAAACGCTTGTTGAGGGCATTGTCCACTGGACAGACAGCTCGATTGACGGGAAGAAGAACGAGCGACTCTTCATCACTAACGTTCTCAAGTCGACGTCGGATCACCTTGACAACCTCCTTGCCAAGAGTGCACAAAGAACCGTAAAGGTGCAGGTCAAGGACTGGGACGACCTCATTCACTCCTACCGGATGGCTGCTGAAGAGTTTGACAAAACCAACGCTGGCACCAGTGCTCGCCCCGGCACGTACGCTGACCCAAAGTACGCAAAGAATTGGGAACTACAGCCAGGCCGAACTGCCTGGTTCGACCCGAAATCAAAGCTGCTCTCACCCTCCATGATCGGAAGGACCCTTTTCGACGCCTCTCCGTGGGACCTCATCAGGAACACCAACCACAGGCCGGCAACAACGCTCGACGAGCTGTCCGCCGCAGACCGCGTGTTCGGGTGGGTTCCGCGCGAGAACACCTCGACGACTGCGCACCGTGCACAGCTGGATGTCGGAAGCGTGCATTACCGCAGCTGCGCAAGTGGTTCGAATCCGGTGGTGCACTTTAGCCAGCCACTTGACCTGGCAGTACTCAACGGCGGCAAGACAAATAGCGCAGGGTTTTACGCTACAAACAGCTATAGACAAGGCTCTTCTCTGCGCGGACGCAAGTTTTACATTGCACATCAGGGCCGCTTTGTAACCAAGAATCAGGACAAGTACTGGGATGATCCGCTGACGAAGAAGTCAAAGAGAGAATTCCTCCTTCCCGAGACCAGCGACGGCAAAGACAAGTCCAATGTGGCTATTGCAATCAGTAGTTGGGTGAACTATGGCGTCACCTTCCGGTGCCAGTTGCAGCTCCACAATGTTGCACGCAACGACGCCGCGGCCCTGCTCTGGTTGCTCGATATCAGCAACAACACCATCGATTTTGAGCAAGGTGGCGTTGGAACGCAGCCCGTACTGCTTCTCGGCCTGGGCAAACCCCTCGGATTCGGCGCCACCACGTGCAAAGTCGTGGCATCAGATCTCCGCGACGACGAAGACACGGCCAATCGGTACAGCATGGATGCGCTTTTCGAGCCACGCACGCTACGCGTCCACTCGGCCGACGCAGATAGCGGGATCTCCGCACACGTGGAAGAACTCAAACAGCGTTTCACTCAGTTTTTCGACGGCGACAACGCCGACCCCTCCATTCGTCAGGCTGTGCGCGAGTTCTACCTCATGGCGGCGGGCTTTGGTAAGAAAACTCGGATCCAATATCCGCGCCTCACCCAAGAGCAGCAAGGCAAGCAGTACGAGTGGTGGCAGAAGACTGCTGACGCCACGCTGCCGACGCTGAATTGGGAATCCGGCGAAGCACCGTTCCTGGAATACCCCTCACAGTAGAAGGCACAACCCCGATGAAACTCCTGAACCTCACACCACACGCAGTCCACTTTTTGGGCAGCGGCGTAAACAGTTCTCACGGCGATGTCATTCTGACAGTGCCTGCAGCGGACACAGCGGCCCGTGTGTCAGAAGCAGTCACGCCGACTGATGCGCTGCACGCTGAGGGTGTTGTGATACCCACCGCGCAGGTCAGCTACACCGAGCAGGTAGAGAACCTGCCTGACTTTTGCGCTGGCACCATCTTGATCGTGTCGCAGCTGATTTGTCAGGCGCTCCCGCACCGGGACGATCTCTATTTTCCCTACCCCGTCGTGCGTAACGAGCACAACGAGATCATCGGGTGTAGAGGGTTAGCGAGGCTCGCATGATCGTCAATGTTTGGAACCTGCTCCTTGGAAACGTGGACGCGCGCTCGGTGAAACTGGCCCACGCCCACGCAGCCGTATCTCGCTTGCTGGACCAACAGCACTGGCAGCGCGCAAAACCGTGGTCCATCGGTATGTTGCAGGAGGAGCAGCCTGGTGTTGCGTCGCTACGTGTTACCACCATCGGCGACGAGGCCACCGACCGCCTCCTTGCGCAAGCCTTTCCGGGGCAGACGCTGCAGCTCGGGAGGCAACAGGCACAGGTACTGTTTGAGCCCGCTCGTGTTTTCTCGAAGAGTGAGGAGGATTTGCGAGCAATCAGGCCGTGGAGGCGGATTACCGTCGTGTTCCGCGCGCCCACAACGTTTCGCACCGGCAACAAGACCACCCCTTTGGCGGACCCGGCGCGGCTGCTGAATTCGATGACGCACCGCTGGTTGGACGTGTTCGGCAGCCCGTTTCTTCCGAAAGAAACGTTCGCCGCAGAAAAGCAGAATATCCTGGCCAACAGTCGCGTGACCGATATTGATGGGAAGAACCGTGTATTTACTATCGGAAAACAGGTGACGGTGTCAGGGTTCGAAGGCACCATGACCTACGAGTTCGATTCGGTCCTTGCCGCCCAATCGTTCAGTTCGCTCTTCGGTCTCGTGCTACTTACCGGGTTGGGGTCCTACACCACCCGCGGCTTGGGCGTGATCGACTTGGATGCAGAAGAGTAGCCGACGTTGCCAGCTTCGCTCATCGAATTCATCGCCGATCCTTCTAATCTTTGGGATGCTTGGGTCGACGTTCGCAGAAACGCTGCCGGGGAGCGGCACCATTCACGCGCAATTGACGCGTTCCAAGCTGCGGCAACAGAAAGGATTGCTGAGCTCCACGAGCAGCTGCTGAGCGGAGAATACCAACCTAAGCCATTCCATCGATTCTACATCGCGAAAGATGACGGAGGCACCCGAAAGCTGTCGGTTTCTTCTGTTCGGGACCGCGTTGTCGAGCGGGCGGTTGTCGAACAGTGTGGGGCGTTTACCGATCGCGGAGTGGATGCCGCCGCCCACGCGTACCGGCCCGGGCGTGGCGTATTTACGGCGACCGCAGACATCGTCGAGTACCGGGACAGCGGACTTGACTGGTGCGCGCGCATGGATATCGACGACTGCTTCGACCACATCCCTCGTGAATGCGCCCTCAAGGTGTTCCTTTCTCTCCTTCCCGACAACTCACTCGACGAGCTCCTTCACAAACTGGTCGTGCGACCGGTTGCTGGGGAAGCGCTCAGCGACGTGGGCATCCCACAAGGGTGTGCGCTCTCACCGTTGCTGTTGAACCTTGCACTCCGCGACTTTGACCGCAAAATGCAAGAACGGGGCTACGCCCTCGTCAGATACTCCGACGATATGGCAGTATTCGGGCACACCAAATCTGAAATGCTCAACGCCATCACCTACGCCACGCAACTCTTAGGAAGACAGGGCATGACGCTCAACAGCGAAGACAGCGAAATTATGAACTTTGAGTCTGGGTTTACCTTCCTTGGCGAAGAATTCGGACCAAAGCACCCTAGTACCGCCGAGGTTAACGAGTACGAGGAAGCCCCAAAGAAAACGCTTTACGTGGCAAAACAAGGCTCCTACGTGCACACGGATAAGGGACGAATCAGAATCAGCGACGGCAAACGCCACGAGCTGCTCAGCGTGCCGAAAACCCACGTCGGGGCAATCGTCTGTTTCGGCTCCATCGGTGTTTCCGCCGGTGTGAGGTCCCACGCGCTCTACACCGGGTTACCCATCACGTTCTTGTCACGCCGCGGTTCCTTCATGGGGCGCTTGCAGAGTGCTTCCTCGGCAGCCAACGTTGAGCGCCTCCAGCTGCAAATTGCGGCCAGCGCCGACGAAGAGTTCCGCCTCGCACTTGCACGGGAGTTTCTTTCTTCGAAGCTGAGCCATCAGCTCACGCTGCTGCGACGGCATTCCAGCGTAGCGAATGCCAGAGCAGTAAAAGATTCCATCAAAGAAATCGTCGAAGCACGTCAGCAGCTTACCGACGCTTCTTCGATTGAGACTCTCATGGGCCTTGAAGGCATCGCCGCCCGCAATTACTTCCACGCCTACGGGCAGCTCTTCCCCGAACCACTGCGTTTCGACGGCCGGTCCCGCCGCCCACCCCGCGACGTTGTCAACGCTGCACTCGGGTACGGCTACGCCGTTCTTGCTTCCGAAGCGACTGCGGCTGCTGCAGCCGCCGGATTGGAGCCGGCGTGCGGTATCATGCACGCATCGAGCAATGCGCGTCGGAGGCCGAGTTTGGCCCTCGATCTCATGGAAGAGTTCCGCCCCTACGTCGTAGATAGTGCAGTCCTCCAACTTGCCAAGTGGGGCTCGCTCACACCTGACCACGGGCGCCCAGACAGCGATCGGCCAGGCGGAATACTCCTGACCAAGAAAGGGAAGCAGGTCCTACTGAAAGAATACGAACGGCGCATGCTCCAAGTCCGTTCGGGTGCGCTGGATAACTTCAAAGGCAGCACGCGCCGTACCCTCTACCGGCAGGCCGAGTGCGTCATGCGCGCAATTGAGGAGCACGACCCCGCACACTTCACAGGATTCACATGGCGATGAAGTATCTCGTTTGCTACGACATCTCCCACAACCGGCGCCGCTCCAAAGTATCCGCCCGCTTGCAAGCCATCGGCGAGCGTATCCAGGAGTCTGTCTTCGTCGTCCACACCGCAACCCCCGACACCTCCTGGCAGCAAGATCCTCGACCTGTGCAATCTGGATGTCGACCGCATCCTTTTCCTACCCGTATGCAAGTCCTGCTACGCTGCTATCGGATCCCACGGCCAAATGAACCTCGACGACGGCCAGCAGGGGTGGTTCATCATCTAAGAAAACATGGCAGGAGTGTGAACAGGCATGACCAGGCAATATGCTTCGGATTTGACTCGCCTTGCTCGCCATTCATCTGCTAAACACCCGGTGTGTGAACACGTCTTCAATCGGTGCTGGTCACGGGCTACGAAAATCTGGTAGGGTCCGAAGCTGCGTCTCGCTGTTTAGCGAATTGAAACACAACTGGATCGGCTGCAAGACGGCCTGCGAAAAGTCCGAAGCTGCGTCTCGCTGTTTAGCGAATTGAAACGAAACTTTACTTCATCTTGTTGATGATCTTCTCGAGGTCCGAAGCTGCGTCTCGCTGTTTAGCGAATTGAAACTAATCCTTCCTACTTCTTCTTCCAATTCCACATGTCCGAAGCTGCGTCTCGCTGTTTAGCGAATTGAAACAGTGACCGGCTGGGTGTCTCCAGCGTGTTGGTTTCTCGTCCGAAGCTGCGTCTCGCTGTTTAGCGAATTGAAACCTGACGTCGACATACTGACGGTAGTTCATCTTACCGGTCCGAAGCTGCGTCTCGCTGTTTAGCGAATTGAAACTTCGACGGACTTCGGGATAAAGGTCTCGAATTCCGTCCGAAGCTGCGTCTCGCTGTTTAGCGAATTGAAACTAGGCTGCGATGACGGCGCCGCCGCAGTCTGGGCGTCCGAAGCTGCGTCTCGCTGTTTAGCGAATTGAAACTTTTCGGTTGCGTACCAGTCATCTGGGTTGAGTGAGGTCCGAAGCTGCGTCTCGCTGTTTAGCGAATTGAAACGGTACTACTCTTCGGTAGTATTATCAGGATCTACGTCCGAAGCTGAGTCTCGCTGTTTAACGAATTGAAACCTAGATTCCAGGGTAAAGGGAATCAATAGCTTTGTCGTTCGAAGCTGAGTCCCGCTGTTTAGCAACACCAGCAACGAAACCTTCCATCAGCATGTTCTGCTTTTACAACGTTCGAATAGTCGATTGACGCCTTCATAGTGTGTATGTGGGTAACCAATACCAGATATGCATAATTAAAATTACCACGCATATTAAATACTGTTGAACACATTGATTTGTCGATATGTTCGGTTAATACTTGGGGTAACGGCAATGTATTTTATGCTCACGAAAGGTCCGTTACTGTGGATATGATCGCGCACTTGGGCCCCGCCGTCGGGGTGCTGCTGGCCATTATTTTAACTATTGTGGGCATCGTTGTTCCGCAGCAGAACGGCACTGGGAGCTCCTCCTCGCGTGAGCAATCACAAACCGCCCCGCAAACGCCTGGCGCAAAGCCCACAACGTCTACTACCGCCACTACAAAGACTTCTTCGAAGAAGTCGAGTGCGAAGCCAAGCTCGAAGCGACCGGCTGCAACCTCGCAGCGCCTGACAACAAAGGCACAGCCACCGGCAAGCACGCCGAAGCGTTCTACAAAGGTCACGCCGACTCCACAAGCGCAGCCGAAGCACACACAACGTGCACCGTTGACTACAGCGCCGCGAACGTCGCAGTATATCCCTCCCACTATGGAGCAAAACGACGACTTCGATCACGGCGATTTCTGGAGCCGCATCGAAGAGTTGCAGCGTCAAAACGACGCAAAGCGTGCACAGTCAACCACGTCAACCGCAGCACCCGCGAAGCCGAAACCACCCGCACCGAAGACATCGCAGTACATTCCGCCGACAATGCAGCAGAATGAAAACTTCGATCACGGTGATCTCTGGTCTCGTGCGGAGCAGCAGCGCCAGCGTGAAGAGCAATCTCAGCGCGAACGCGAAGCACAGCTGCAACGCGAACGTGAGGCAGAAGCCCAGCGTGAACGCGAGCGTCAAGAGCGTGAACGTGACATGCAGCCCGCAGATAACGCACGCGATGAAATTCAGCGCAGACGCAATCTGCCATACACGAACAATGAAACTGACTACATCAATAGTCTCAACGTCGATGCTCACCACAAGCTCATTGCTGAAAACATCAAGGCTATTCACGGTCGCAACTCCACCGTTACTTCCACTACAGATGGCTGGTACTACGACAACCCCCGCAATGTTGTCGACGACTTTGCCAACCCGGCAGACGCATCCCGTGTCAACTACGCGATTAGTCAAGGCAACCGACTGCGCATTGTACGATCCGAGTCTGGTAGCACCGAGCGACCAGGATCGATGTGCACGGTAGGCTACGTTGAAAAACAAACCAACACGATCTACACCGCACGTCACTGCTTCAGGGAAGAAAACGGTGAGAAAATCCTGTTTATTCGCCTTATTACCTCCGATGGACGAAACCCAATCGTTGCATACCGCGACGATATATTAGGCTTTGGCTACCCGCGTGGTGATGCACGTGAGACCGCTAGTACTGACTTAAGTGGTTTTCATCTCAATGCCACTGATGTTGCATTCGGCAACAATCGCTTTTCCGGTGATACTGTTGTCACCCAGTCTGTTGCACCAGGGGATACCCTCTGTATGCTTAATGGGCACGGCACAGAAGTTTCTTGTGGTGACGCTCTCGCCCACGAAGACGAATCTCAAGTGAATTACAGCGCTCAAGCTGCAGACGGTAATGGCGCTATCGGAGGCGACTCAGGTGGCCCTGTCTGGCGCATCAATCCAGATACTGGCGCGACAGAGTTTGTTGGAACGCTCTTCGGGCGACGCCCCCGAGGTGAATACAGCACATTCACAACTGCATACCTCTTCCAAGGTATTAGTGATAATCGCCCCGCTGAGAGCGCAATGCTCAACAATAAAGTGTACAACCGAGCACTCGCACATCGCTAACACATATATCAACGAAATATCTTCTCATATTCAAACGGGGCTACCTACCGTCATGTGAGAGGGGGGGGGGGCTTGAATGGTCCTGAATTTTGTTTTTCTCCACCGACTAGGGAGTAACCATGACTCAACCTATCCCAACGCCTGAGCAGTCAATGCCCATGTACGCGCAGCCCGCACAGCCGGCACCGACGAAGAACACGCTGGGGCTCATTGCCCTCATCGTCGCGATCCTCGGGCTCATCCTGGCGTGCGTGAAAGGCGCGCTGATGGCGGGGTGGATCCTGCTGCCGATCGCGTTCATCCTGGGCATCGTGTCGCTGTTCATGAAGAACAAGAAGAAGGGGATGGGCATCGCGGCGATCGTGGTCTCGGTGGTGGGTGCAGTTGTAGCGCCGATCATGTTCCTGGCGTACGTTACCGACGCCGCCGACGAAGCACTCAACGCTCCTCCTGCCCAGACCAGCCCGGATGGGGAGACCATCGAGGACAAGGGCAAGGACGCACAGGGCACGAGTCGCGACAACCCGCTCCCAGTGGGCTCTAGCGTCGAGTCCAAGGAATGGTCCTACAAGATCAACAGCGTTGAGCTCAACGGCACCGACGCCGTCCTGGCCGAAAACCCAATTAACGACGCCCCCTCCGACGGCCAGCAGTACATCCTGATCAACGTCACCGCCACCTACACCGGCAACGACCCAGAAGGCTCCATCCCACTCGGCTCGGTTGCGTACGTATCCGCTGACGGCAACACCTTCTCCTCGCACGATAACCTCGCCGTCGCGCCAGATGACTTCGACCAGCTTGGCACCCTGTACGAAGGCGCAAGCACCACCGGCAACATTGCTATCGCGGTACCTTCGGAAGGAATCGAGAACGGTGTGCTGGCGGTCTCGCCAGACATGTTCTCCGGAAAGTCCTTCGTGGCGGTGCAGTAGTTAGTTTCTTGGGCTCCCCTCCAGGTTGCTGGTAGGGGAGTTTTTTCGTGTCTGGTCGAGGGGCTTAGTCGGCGGGCGCGGGATGGCGCACCAAAATCCGGGTTTCCTGTTTGCCGACGTTCTATTTGCCCAGGTCACTGCCGTCACGTCGGGGATTGTGGTGCACAGCTAACGTTCAGGAAGCCCTCTTAGCCACTCTGGTACTTCGGGTGCCCTCTCGAGCTGGGTTGAAAGCGTGGGCTTTAAGGAGTGCGACGCTGGTCGGCGAAAATCGGCCAGGCTGGGTGAGAAAGCGCGACCTGCATCGCACGCTTCGAAGCGAACGCTTTGAGCGCACAGGAGGCGTGCCGCCCGGAGAACCAGATCGGGACTGTCGCGCTTGGTCTCGGTCGTGCCGTTCGTGTTTGTGGGGTTGCCGTGGTGAGCGAACAGTGTGAGCTAACAGGGGTGTGCTAACCCTTGAACACCCGCACCGCGTCGGCGAGTACGGCTGCCGACCAGGCGCGGATGCGGGCAGTCAGGCTCAGGCTGATGTCCGGGGTGAGCTCGCGACGGAACACTTCCAGGTTTCGCGGGCCAGGGCGGCCGGATGGCTGCACATACGTACAAGCCACGATGTATTCGGGACGATCGGTAGCCTGCAGATTGGCAAACACGCTGAAGTTTGCGGTCACTTGGGAGCCGGAAGATGAGGTCGGCGTGAGGGAGAAAGAAAAGCCGTCAGCGTCGGAAATGGCGGGGAGGTAGCCGGTATCGGCGCAGGTTGGAGTGGTGCAGGTGCGGGCGATGGTGGCGTCGAAAAGAGGGTGCTGGAGTGCACCGAACTGGCGCTCGAGCTCCGTGAACACCATGTCCGCGAGGCGGAGTGCGGAGGCATCGCCGAGGTCGGCGAGGGCGGAATCAACGTCATCTGTGCCGCCGAGTTCGAGCATCGCGACGTTCATCGTGTCAATCGCCCGCTGCTCAATGAAATCGATGAACGGGCGGAACACACCCGCATCGGCGCTCTCGAGGGTGTCATAGTAGTGGTGCTTTTGGTCGTCGAAAATTACAAGGGGGATACCCGGATCCCGGTACAAAAACACCGACGCCAACGCGCGCGCCACACGCCCATTGCCATCAGCAAACGGGTGCACGCACACGAACGCATAATGCACATACGATGCCTGCACCACCGGATGCGCCGCCACAAACTCATCCAAACGGCACTGCTCCACCAGGCGCCGCATCTCACTCGGCGTCTCCTCCGGCGACGCATACACGTGCTGCGAACCATCCGGGCGCACCGGGGAATTCTGCTGGGACTTATACACGCCACGCTGCAGCGGCTGCTTCTGGCGACGAAGCTCACCAGCAACCAGCACCCTGACCTCATACTCGTCCTGGCTCGCCATGATCGTTTCGTGCAGGCGACGGATCAACGCCTCCGTCAACGGCCAGCGGCCC
Organism: Corynebacterium sp. UMB2355A; assembly: GCF_033877495.1. Classification (NCBI taxonomy): domain Bacteria; kingdom Bacillati; phylum Actinomycetota; class Actinomycetes; order Mycobacteriales; family Corynebacteriaceae; genus Corynebacterium; species Corynebacterium sp. UMB2355A. The sequence continues at coordinate 1,239,607 of NZ_CP138855.1, forward strand.
GTGGCTACATCAAGCGCCAAGTTGTAGCCGTCCATCGCCGCTTCAAACGACGGCCGCACATGGACACCGCGCTCCTCCATCGCCGATTCCCAACCATGCGCCTGCTTCGCCACGGAATACGTAAAACCACGATCCGAACGAAACACCCCCTCAATCGCATTCGTATCGACGGCAGCAAAGCGCGTCGACTCACGCGAATAGCGAGCACGCTGCTCCGCCCCGAAACGTCGAAACTCGGCAGCAAGTCGCTCAAACGCCCCATGCCCATTCGCCTGGTTGGACCACTCAGCAAACGTCAGAAACGGAACGTACGCAGCGGAATCGTTCACGGTGCACCTCCCCAACCTCGGCGTGTCCTCATTGGCACAGACTCTAACACGAACACACCCCCACGCCAGCCCCAGAAGGTGAACAACGGGCGGACGCTCTGGGAAAAGGCCTGGTGGGAGGTGAACAATAGGTAAAAAGTGGAAAAGAGTTTCATTCCCGGCGGGGGAGGAGAATAATGCCAGGTTGTGAGTATCACTATCCTTCTGATTCTGATTATCGCTGTGGCACTGTTCTTCGACTTCACGAACGGTTTTCACGACACGGCGAACGCGATGGCCACATCCATCGCGACGGGGGCGCTCAAGCCGAAAACGGCGGTGGCGCTCGCGGGCGTCCTTAATTTAATAGGTGCGTTCCTGTCGGTGGCGGTGGCGAAGACGGTGGCGAGTGGCATCGTGAAGCTGGACGGGTTCGACCTGTCCAACACCATCGAATCCGAGAAGCTCCTGCTCGTGGTGTTCGCCGGGCTGACTGGCGCCATCATGTGGAACCTGTTCACGTGGCTGTACGGGATCCCATCATCGTCCTCGCACGCGCTGTTCGGCGGGCTGATCGGCGCGGCGATCGCAGCAATCGGGTGGGGAGGTGTCGTGTGGGAAGGCGTCCTGGACAAAATCATCCTGCCCGCAGTATTCGCGCCGTTCGTCGCGGGGATCATTGCGGCCGTCGCGACGTGGCTGGTGTACCGACTCACCGCCAACGCCGAACACGAACACCGCGACACCTACTTCCGCTGGGGACAGGTCGGGACCGCGTCGCTCGTCGCGCTCGCGCACGGCACGTCCGACGCCCAAAAAACGATGGGCGTCATCTTCCTCGCCATGGTCGCCGCCGGGCAATTCGACGCCGACCACACCATGCCCTTCTGGATCCAAGCAGCGTGCGCCCTGGCCATCGCCATCGGCACCTACTCGGGCGGGTTCCGCGTCATCCGCACACTGGGCAAAGGGCTCGTCGAGATCCACCCGCCACAAGGCCTCGCCGCGGAAACATCGTCCGCAGCAATCATCCTGACCTCCTCCCACCTCGGCATGGCACTATCGACGACCCACGTCGCCACCGGATCCATCATGGGCTCCGGACTCACCGGCCCGAAAGGTGAAGTGCGCTGGGGAGTCGCCGGCCGGATGGCACTCGCCTGGATCACCACACTGCCGATCGCGGCAGCCATCTCCTTCGTCACGTGGTGGGTGGCGAAGTGGGCGTCGACAATTGGAGGCGACCTCGTCTGGGGCGGCATCCTCCTCACCGTCATCCTCGCAATCGGCGGCGGCTACATGTTCTACCGCGCGCAACTGCAGCCTGTGCACCGCGACAACGTCAACGACGACTGGGACCCAATCGACGGCCCCGAAGGCCCCCAAACCGGCCCGACCGGACCCGCACACATCGTCGACACCACCCACGGACTCAACCACCACCTGGGCAAATAGGAGGCACCAATGCTGAAATCACTACTCATGGTCCTCGGCGTAGGCCTGCTCCTCGGCGCCGGGCTGCCCACCCTGTTTTCGATGAGCATCCACTTCCTGTCCCCAGCCGAAGACGGCACGGCGGCAAGCGGAGTGCGGCGGGTCGTTGGGTGGGTGTTCCTGGCGATTGTGCTCGTGGCCGTGGTCGCCGCGATCCTTTTGATCGCGCGCGAGCGGATCGAATACTTCACCGGGTGGGACCCGTACCCGTTCTTGTAGGTTTTCGTTCCGGTCGAGGTGTTAAAGGAGTGCGACGCTGGTCGCCGAAAATCGACCCGGGCCGGTGCGAATGCGCGACCTGCATCGCACGCTTCTAATCCCACGCTTTGAATGGATCGGGGTATTTCTGCGGTTCAGCCGTAGAGCCTGATTGCCCGAGAATCAGGGAAAGGCCCGGATAGCAATCGGTGCGATTACGATCCGGACCTTTATGGCGTTAGTGGCCAAACTGCTCGCGGATGTTGTCCGCGAGCTGACCGGTTGGCCGACTAACTAGTCTCACGAAGCCCTTCACTTTGCTTGGCGGCGGGTGAGGGGCTTCGCCTTTACGCTGACATGGAGGCATTGGGTTGCTTCATGTCATACCCCACCATAAACGAGTTGTTGCTCTTCGGCTCAAGCCTGGGGAAATGAGTGTGCTGGCCACCGGGGCTCGTTCCAGAAATACCTGCGACACGCCAATAGTGGGTGTTGACAAACTAATTTTGTGGCCCTAGAGTTACCTCAACGTGAACAGAAGGTTAACAACCTTCACACTTTGAAAGGAGGGACCCACATGATGCAGTTGATCAACCAAATCCGCACGTGGTTCCGCGACGAGAACAACGGCGTTGCCACCGGCATCGACGTGCTACCGCTCGCAGTCCTTCCACGGGCATAATTGCAAATGGGTTTGAGCCCGCACCCCTAGCTTTCGTGGCTGGGGGTGCGGGTTTTTGCGTTGGTGAGGGGGTTGGACGCACCAAATTCCAGGATTTCGGGAAGGTGCCGAGACAAAAGACCAGGTCGCAGGTTGGGCGGGAGGGAATGTGGTGTCCCTCCCAACCGAGTGAGTGCCAAAGGACGCAACCCCTTTTTCACGACCTGGGCTTTTGCCGGATCCGGCAGATGGAATTGCGTCCTTTGGCACTGCTGCGAGGAGGCGCGCACCAGATTCCGGGATTTTGGGAGGGGCCGCGTGGAAAAGCCCAGGTCGCCAAAAGGTCACGAGCGAAAGTGGTGCACGGGGAACGCACAGGCAGCACACAGGCAGGCGCGGGAAGAAAAAGGGCCCCACGAGGGACCCTCAAGAACCCAATAACTAGTGGGCGACGGTGTGGCCGGCCTCGCGTTCGTTGGAGGAGCTGGTCATGGAGGCGAGGACTTCGCTGATGTGGAGGTCGCCGATGGGGGCTTGCTCGGGGTCCTCGAAGAGTTGGTCGCCGAGGATGTTGTAGACGTAGTCGAGATCCTTGTCGCCGCGGCCGGACAGGTTGACCAGCAGGTTGAGCTCGTGGCCGTCGGCGTCGGCGACTTCGGCGAGCTTCAGGGCGTAGGCCAGGGCGTGGGAGGACTCGAGGGCGGGGATGATGCCCTCGTAGCGGGAGAGCAGGCGGAAGGCCTGGAGGGCGTCTTCGTCGGTGACGGCGACGTATTGGGCGCGGCCAATCTCGCGGAGGTAGGCGTGCTCGGGGCCGACGCCCGGGTAGTCCAGGCCGGCGGAGACGGAGAAGGACTCGGGGAGGACTTCGCCGTCCTGACCTGTGACGATGTAGGAGCGGGAGCCGTGCAGGATGCCCAGCTTGCCGTGGTTGAGTGGTGCGCCGTGGCGGTCGGTGTCCAGGCCTTCGCCGGCGGGTTCGACGCCGATGAGTTTGACGTCGGCGTTGCCGGGCTCGTCCTTCAGGTATTCGGCGAAGGCGCCGATGGCGTTGGAGCCGCCGCCGACGGCGGCGATGACGGCGTCGGGGAGTCGGCCGGTGTCCTCGAGCATCTGCTGGCGGGACTCGCGGGAGATGACGGCCTGGAACTCCTTGACCAGGGTCGGGAATGGGTGGGGGCCGCAGGCGGAGCCGAGGACGTAGTGGGTGGAGTCGATGTGCTCGACCCAGTCCTGCAGGGCGATGTCGATGGCGTTGGACATGGAGCCGCCGGCGTCGTTGGTGACGGGGACGACGGTCGCACCCATCAGGCGCATGCGGCGCACGTTCGGCTGCTGGCGGGCGACGTCCTGCGCGCCCATGTAAATCGTGCACTCCATACCCATCAGCGCTGCGACCATGGCAGTGGCGGTGCCGTGCTGGCCGGCGCCGGTCTCCGCGATGAGACGGTTCTTGCCCAGCCGCTTCGCGATCAGCGCCTGCGCCAGCACCTGGTTGCCCTTGTGGGCGCCGCCGTGCGCGAGGTCTTCACGCTTCAGGAAAATTTTCGACGACCCAACCCTCGGCAGGTTGGCACATTCATAGACCGGAGTCGGTCGGCCGAGGAACTTCGCTTGGAGGCGCGAGAGCTCGTCGAGAAACTCTTTGTCCTCGCGGGCCTCGACGAAGGCGCGCTCCAGCTGATCGAGCACCGGGTAGAGCGGCTCGGGCACGTACTGTCCGCCGAACTCTCCGAAATATGCAGGTAGAAGCGTGTCGCGCTCGATCTTTTCCACATCGGTCATGGTGAATTTCCTCCGCGTTTGTGAACCTTTGTTGTGCGACACTCTACCTCCAAAACAGGTAGTGTGGGGGCTTTCTGAACCCGAACGAAGGAGCAATCATGAAACGCACACTGACAGTCTTGGCCGCGGCGGCACTGCTCGCAGGCTGCTCGAACGGCACGGACGAGGCACCAGCGACGAAGACCGTGACGGAGGCTCCGGAGACCACGGTGGCGACCAGCGTAGCGTCGGAAAGCGCGGGCGAGGCCACCAACGACGCCGCGTACGACGCGATTGAGGCGGCGCGACCATTCGGCACCGTCATTGCCATCGACCGCGAGAACAACACCAACACCTTCGAGGTCAAGGTCGCGGCAGAGGACAAGATCGTTGAGCTGCATGTCGACGGCAACCACGTGATGGAAAAGGAGTCCGAGCAGGACGCCGAGGACGTCGCGAAGGCGGGCCAGGCAACCGTCGCCATTGAAGACGCCATCAAGGACGCCCTGAGCCAGCACGACGGCATCCTCGACTCCGCCGAACTCGACGAAGACAACGGCGTACTGCAGTGGGAAGTCAGCATCGATAACCCGGACGGCTCCGACCTGGCCGAAGTGAACGTGCCGGCGAAGTAAGGATTACCGCTACCGGGGGTCAAACCCGGGTGGGTGCAACAACGCACCCGCCCGGGTTTTTGCGTTGATGGGGGAGGAGGGGCGTCGATAATTAGTTGGATTTTGTAGCTACAGCAACATGCAGCGCGTAATGTGTGCCGCGTCACTAATTGGAGTTGAAGGGAGTGAACATGGGCATCGTTGCGTTGATAGTGTTCATCGCGATCACGGTTGTGTTCAATGTTTTGCTAAAGCGCAATATTGCAGAAGCGCTGCTGATCGGCCTGGTCGGCGTGGCGCTCGTCGGCGGAACGAGGGCGCCAGAGCTGCTGTGGCTGGGAATTAAAAAGGCCGTCTCCTCGGAGGTCACGTTCGCCGGTATGGCGTTCGTGTTCATGGGGATCATTGTGCAGTCGACGGGCTTGATTGACAGGCTAATTACCATCCTGAACTCGATCTTTGGTCGGCTGCGCGGCGGGGCGGGCTACGTGTCCACCCTGGCCTCGGCGATGATGGGACTCATCGCGGGATCGACCGCTGGCAACTCCGCCACGGTCGGCTCCGTGACCATCCCGTGGATGAAGCAGACCGGCTTCTCCTCCAACAGGGCAGCGACGCTGGTCGCCGGTAATTCCGGCCTGGGCGTGGCGCTGCCGCCGAACTCCACCATGTTCATCATTCTGGCGATGCCGGCGGCTGCGGCGTCGTCGGCAAGCCAGGTGTACGTGGCGCTGGCCTGCGCCGGCGCGTACGCAGTGCTGTACCGCCTGGCGGTCGTGTTCTTCTGGACCAAGAAGGACCGCATTCCCAAAACACCAAAAGACCAGATCGTGCCGTTCGGGCAGGCGTGGGCGCAGGGGTGGCGCTCGCCGTCGATCTTCCTCGGCATCATCATCCCGGTGCTGCTCACCATCGGCCCGCTGGCCAACTGGTTCAAAAACTCCACCGGCGTCGGCGAGGACGGCATCAAGGCCATCTCCATCATCGTGTGGGTTCCGGTGTTGATCACGCTCATCGCCCTCATCGAGGGCGCCGGCCGCATCCGCCGCAACAACGCCCAGTTCAGGGCGCAAATCGTCCGTGACCTACCGAGCTTCGCCACCGTCGGCATCTCGCTGTTCGCAGCGCTCGCGGCCGCGTCCATCATGGAGGAACTCGGTGTGGGCGACCAGCTCTCCAACACGCTTGGGGCAATGGACCTGCCGAAGTGGGTCATGATCCTCGTCGTCGGCGTGCTCGCCGTCGTCGTGGCAACCCCACTGTCCTCCACCGCGACGGCAGCCGCCATCGGTGCCCCGGCAGTCGCGGCGCTCACCGCGGTGGGCATCGACCCGACGGTGGCGATCGTCGTCACCCTGCTGTGCACCTCGACGGAGGGGGCGTCGCCACCCGTGGGCGCGCCGATCTACCTCTCGGCCGCGATGGCGGAAGCCAACCCGACCAAGATGTTCATCCCGCTCATCATCTACTTCGTCCTGCCGATGATCCTGCTGGCGTGGCTCGTCGGCATGGGCATGGTCCCCGTCTACGTACCAGGAGCGTAACACCATGAACTCAATCTTCAAGCTCTTCTCCATCCTGTTCTACGTCTTCCTCGCCGCATTCCTCCTCGGCGGGCTCGCACTCGTCGGCATTCAGGCGGTCGGACTCGTCACCGGCAGCGGTGACACCATCACCGGCGCCAAAGCGGCGCTCGCGCCATGGGTCTTCGGCGCAGCTACACTTTGTGCAGTATCCGCATTCGTACTCGGCTACCGCCCCGAAGCGCTCCGAGCACAACGCGAACAACGCCAACGCGACAAAGAAGTGCAATTCCGCGAGCACCGCGACGATGCTCGGGACGAAAACAGCGCAGAATAATAGAGGACACGCATGAACACCACGCCACACGCAATCCGGGCCAAGCTCCGCAAAGACATGCCAACCCGGGCCGCTTACTCCTCTGACGCATCACTCTTCCGACGCGTCCCGGCCGCAGTACTCGAACCCAGCAGCGCACAAGACGTGCTCGACGGCATCGCCTACGCACGCGAACGCGGCTGGTCCATCGTAGGGCGTGGTGGTGGATCCTCCGTGGCTGGTAACGCCATCGGCGACGGCCTGGTCATCGACACCTCCCGCTACTTCAACCGCATCCTCGACATCGACCCGGATGCCAAAACGGCCACCGTGGAACCCGGCGTCATCTGCGACCAACTCCGCGACGCCGCCGCACCCCACGGCCTGACCTACGGTCCCGACCCCTCCACCCACTCCCGCTGCACCATCGGCGGCATGGTGGCCAACAACGCCTGCGGCTCCCACTCAGTGGCCTACGGTACCTCCGCCGACAACCTCGTCGACATCACGCTCGCACTCGCCGACGGCAGGGAAGTCACCTTCAGCGCCGACGGCTGCGACGACCCCACGCTTCACGACGCCCTCTCCGACCTCTACACCCGAAACCAGGAACTGATCCAGCGGGAACTCGGGCGCTTCCCGCGCCAAGTCTCCGGGTACGGACTGCACTACGTGGGCACCGACATGGCCAAAGCCATCGCCGGGTCCGAAGGCACCCTCGGGGTGATTACGCGGATGACCGTGAGGCTCGTCGATAAGCCGAAGTACACCGCGCTGGCCGTGCTGTCCTTCGCGGACGTCTTCGCCGCCGCCGACGCCGCCCCCAAACTGCGCCAACCCGGCGTCGCCACCATCGAAGGCATGGGCGGCGACCTCCTCGACGCACTGCGCAGCAAAAACGGGCAAGAACACGCCGGCGAGAACCTCCCCGGCCAACCCCACGCCGGCGGCTGGCTCTACTGCGAAACCGAAGGCGACACCCTCGAGGAAGCCATCGCCGCCGCCGAAGCGCTCACGACCACCGTCGAACACACCGGCGCCGTCGTGGTCAGCGACCACGCCGAAGCCCGCGCGCTGTGGCGCATCCGCGAAGCCTCCGCAGGCACCGTCACCCGCCTCCCCGACGGCGGCGAAGCCTGGCCCAACTGGGAAGACTCCGCCGTACCACCCGAAAACCTGGCCAGCTACCTGCGCGGACTCTACGCCCTCATGGACACCTACGGCTACCGCGGCATCCCATTCGGCCACTTCGGCGAAGGCTGCGTCCACGTCCGCATCAGTTTTGACTTCCACTCAACAGAGGGCATCACCAACTTCAACAACTTCATGAACGACGCCGCCACACTCGTCACCAAGCACGGCGGGTCCCTGTCCGGCGAACACGGCGACGGCCGCGCACGCTCATCCCTGCTGCACACCATGTACAGCCCCGAAATGCGCGCCATCTTCGAAGAATTCAAACTGCTCTTCGACCCGCAACGCATCATGAACCCCGGCGTCCTCGTCTGGGCCGACGCCGTCACCGACGGCCTGCGCATGGAACCCGCCCAACGCACCCACGAAATCACACCCGTCCAACTCTTCCCACGCGACAACGGCAGCTTCACCGACGCCGTCAACCGCTGCGTCGGCGTCTCCGCCTGCCGCTCCATGGACGGCTCCATGTGCCCCTCCTTCCAAATCACCCACGACGAAATCCACTCCACCCGCGGCCGCGCCCGCATCCTCTCCGAACTCTTCCGCGGCGAAACCATCACAGGTGACGACGCCACCACCGCCCTCGACCTGTGCCTCTCCTGCAAAGCGTGCGCCTCCGAATGCCCCGTCAACGTGGACATGGCCACCTACAAAGCAGAGTTCCTCAACGACCACTACGCCGGCCGCGTCCGCCCACGCGTCCACTACCTCATGGGCTGGCTGCCAATCCTCAGCCACATCGCCCACAAACTCCCGCTCGTGCCACGCATCACGAACTGGGCCCTCCACGCCCCCGGCGTCTCGACGGCCGTCGCGAAACTCGGCGGCGTCGACACCGGGCGGCCGCTCATCAGCTTCGCACCCGAGTCGCTGCAGAAGTGGGCGCGGAAGCGTTCGGGTGCTGATGGCGGTGCTGCTGGTTCTGCGGCTTCGCGTGAGCGGATTGTGCTGTGGCCAGACAGCTTCAACAACAAACTCAACACCGGCCCGGCGCGAGCGGCCGTCGAAACGCTGGAGATGCTCGGCTACGAGGTCATCATCCCCGACGGCTTCGTGTGCTGCGGCCTGACCTGGCACTCCACCGGGCAACTCGCGATGACGCGGCGCGTGCTCGAACACTCCGCGCGCGTACTCAAGCCGTACCTCGACCAAGGGCTGCAAGTCGTCGCACTAGAGCCGTCGTGCACCGTCATGCTGCAACACGACGCCACCACCCAAACCGCCGACCCCGCCGTACGGGAACTCGCCGAAGCCACCCACACCTTCGCCGAAATCGTCGCCCCGAAGATCCAGGCGCTCGTCGCCGAGGGCAAGGTGCGCAAGCACAGCGGCAGCATCCTCACCCAGGTCCACTGCCACGAGAAGTCACTCGGCGACCCGCAGCAGTCCTCCCTGATCCTGGCGGCGCTCGGCTACGACGAGGAACAGATCCAAACCGGGTGCTGCGGCCTCGCCGGCAACTGGGGCTTCGAAGACGGCCACGCCGAAATGTCCCTCGAACTGGGAGAACGCGAGCTGTTCCCGCGCGTGAGGGAACACGACGGCCCCGTCGTCGCCGACGGCTTCTCCTGCCGCACCCAAGTCGAGCAGGGCACCGGCACCCAGGCGCAGCACGTCGCCGAAATCGTGCGCGATGTGCTTCGGGAGGAGCTCGGGTAGCCGATTTCAAGTAGCGTGTGGGCATGAACCACACCATCGAACACCAGCTACAGCACAGGACGATCCGCGAGTTTGAGCGGAGGGGCGTCGATAAGGAGGTGCTGGACCAGCTCTTCGAGGTCGCGATGCGCACAGCGAGCTCGCGCGGCCTGCAGCAAGCCAGCATCATCCACGTCACCGACGCCGACAAGCAGCGGCGGTTGGCCGAGATCGGGCAGCAGGAATACGTCGGGCGCGCGCCCGTCTACCTGCTGTTCATCGTGGACACCGCGCGCAACGCGGCGCTGTTGGAGGACCCCTCAGCCGCCGGGCACACGCGCCCCTTCATCGAAGGATTTACCGACGCCTGCCTCATGGCCCAAAACGTCGTCAACGCGGCGGAGTCACTTGGGATGGGAGCCAACTACCTCGGCAACATCCACAACGACCTCCAAGCCGTCGTTGACCTGCTGGAACTGCCACGCTTTACCTTCCCAGTCGTCGGGCTGACCCTGGGCTGGCCCGCCCAAGACCCACAACTCAAACCACGCATCCCGGCGCGTCTGCGCGTCATGGAAAACACCTACCAGGCCCCCGCGAGCTGGTCCGAGGCGCTGGGGGAGTACGACCAGGAGATGACCACCTACTACGACCTCCGCGACAAAAACCGCAGGTCAGACAACTTCTTCCGCCAAGTCCGCGCAGGGTTGCCGACGCACGCCGTGCCACAGGACGGGTCCCTGGATGTCGCGCGGCGGCAGGGGTTCGAGATCTAGTTTTTTGGGAGCGAGTGCCAATAGACGCAATTCCTGTTGGGTGAGGGGGTAAAAGCCCAGGTCGTGAAAAGGGGGTTGCGTCCTTTGGCACTGGGGTGAGGGGGAGCGCACCAAATTCCTGAATTTTGGCGGCCAGGTTTGGAAAAGACCAGGTCGGCGGGGGTACGGGAGGGAATGTGGTGTCCCATCGGGAGGGAGTGAGGCTAGAGGCCTGTTTGTGCGCTGAGGATTCGTCGCGCAAGCGCTCGAAGGACTCGCACCCCTCCAAGAAGCTCACATTGGTGAGTGCCTCGACCCAACGGGACCGGTCCGTCGTGAAGCGGGAATCGTGCTTTCGCTTTCGGCGCCCGCGGGTGGCGAAGTGGGCGTCGTGAAGCTGTTTTAGCCGATCCTTCGCCGCAATATTCGGGATAGTTTTCCTGGCTGGCAGATCCTTCGCAGGAATGTTGATCCCCAGCTGTGCCTGATACTGCGGACTGTGCAGTGCGTGGAGCACCCACGCCTCAGTCATTTTCACCGGCACAACGGGAACAACCGCGAACTCCGGGCTGACCTCTTCGGACGCCTGGTGGACTTCAAGCGCACGGCGCTCATAGCCGTCATTGTCTGCATCCCGATGGACAAAAACAATGTCAGGCGTTTGGCCCTGATCCACGATGAGCTGAAGGACATCAGCCGTGCGCTTCGACCCCGCGAAAGGCTGAGCAACAATTTGGGAGTCAGCCCCGAATCCGAGATCGATGAGGAGCGCCTTGAGCGGGCTCATCAAGCCATCGTCGCTGGTGCCCTCGCGAACGAGCAAACAGTACAGTGGCCTACTCATCGATCCCCCTCATCGTCTGCCACAAAGAGCTCACGGAAGTTGAGCTCCGGGAACGACTCGCGAAGAAGCTCCTCAACGTTCGCAGCCGAAGCCTTCACCTTCGACTTCCTCCAGCTCCCCTCCGCCACCACCGGGGTGAGGACCAGCGAGCCATTCATCGGATCCTTCGACCCCAGCAGTAGCTCATCGAAATTGTCTTTGTGCAGCGCTAAAAATGCTGGTGAATGGGTATTCACGATGACCTGACGAAGCGGATTCTCCGCCCCAATTGCTTCCTCAGGGTCCACGCTCAAATCGTGCAACAGCCAATACATCGCCTGGATCTTTAACGGGTGAATGCCGTTCTCGGGCTCTTCGAAGCAGATCAGGCGACTGCCCTCTGAGTCCAGCAGGATCGTCCCCAGGACTAGGAACCTCAACGTCCCGTCGGAAAGAGAACGGGCAGACACCACACCGCCATTACCGACCTGCGCCTGCAGCGTAAACACCTGGCGTGCCTCGTCAAAGTCCACCGTAACGCTGCGTACATCGACAAGATCTCCGACGATGTCAGCAAGCTCCGCAAGCACATCATGATCCGGCGACTGCCCCACAAGACGATCCAACGTCTTCGGCAGGTTCCCGCCTTTCGCACTAATAAAGTCGGGAGCCAACGCCTCGCTCGGCGCGCGCATGGCGCTCGGCTCAAGGGAAAGGTACATCCACGCATCCAGCTCCCGGCGCGCCGCCATAATCACCGGATACTGGTCCTGCTGCCCATACACCGACAGCGCAGTACGGGCCGGCGCATCCCCGCTCAGCGACACCAACGACGGCCTTCCCTGACTTCCATGCCGCACATGGATTTGTCGTTCCTGCTCACTCGTCTCAATAAACGCTTTTCGACGTCCGCCCACGATCGCAGACTCAACAAAGCTTTTCTTTGCCCAACCCAGCTTCTCTCGAGCATCCGCCTTCGTGAGCGGTTTTAGCTCCTCACGCGTAACAACAATGCTGGAAACATTCCTATTGTTACCAACAGTCACGTCCCGCAGCTCAAGATCAACCTCATACCGGAGATACGTCTGATCAGCAGTAATCGACTTGCCGAAGGAATCCTCAAACTCCTTCTCCGTAATCATCTCTGCAGCAAACGACATCTTGCCACCCGGCGCGAAAATATCGCGCACGTCCCCGCCATTACCCCGGATCTTGATGGCAGCCTCATTCAACGTCCGCGACCCAGTGAGCGCTAGGAACTGGAGAGCGTCGAAAAGATTAGATTTACCAATAGCATTCGCCCCGGCGACACAGGTGTATGGGCCGAGGTCGATAGCTAGGTTGCGCAGGTTCTTAAACCCATCAACTTCAAAGCGGGTAAGCATACCGAAATACTAACCCACGCCTAGCTAGTCAAAGACGCGATGGAACCAAAGCGCGCGACGCAGCGTCAAACTCTTGAAGAACCTGAACCATCAGGTTCCCCGACAGGAAAGGACACCACATGAAGCGAATCATTACTTCCGCAACCGCCGTAGCCCTGTTGGCTACGACCGCAACACCAGCACACGCAGCGAACGTTGAGTACCGGAATGGCACCTGCACGTTCACCCTGTTCGACGACGAACTTCCCAGCCTCAAAGCAAGCACCATCGCACCCAAGAAAGCACTTTCGGAGGATGGGTTACGCGAGGCATTCGCGCTGGTAACGCCACAAGAAGCATCCGAAAAGCTGGCGCTCCTCGATCAGGAGGTCACCGCACTCACCAAGCAGCGCTCCGAACTTCTCGACGCCACCACCATCGGCACAGCCGACGAACAACAACTTAAACAGCTCAACTCCCAGCTCAAGTTCCTTCGCGCTTTCGAGCCTGCCCTGAAAGCCTGCTCTCAGCGCGAAAATCACGGGAAATGGACAGTTAAGACCACAAGCCCACGGCCAAAGCAAACTGCACCAAAGCAGACCGGGTCAATCGGCAACAGCGAAGGAAGTAGCATTAAAGATGTGAGCCCAGCAGAGATGCGCGATTGGCTCAGCGTCGCTGGCCCACTCGCCGGGATCTTCCTCGCAGTAGTGCTCGGCGCGGCCGCACTCGTGACCGTGGTATTCCCAACATTGGCGCCGAAGCTGCCGTTCTAGGCGCACCTATTTCGGGGGTAGTTAGGGGATGAACTCCAAACATTTATCGAAAAACTGTTTCCCGAATAGTGGGGATTCAATATATTTTCGAGCTAGGTAGTTCACCTAAAGCCCCTTATTTCTTACCCCTGAAAAGAGGTTCACATGAAGAAGATCATCACCGCCGCAGTTGCTTCGGCAGTCATCGCTGGTGGCCTGGCCGCTCCAGCACAGGCAGCTGACAACCAGCCACAGGAGACCAAGTGCAAGATCACCTACCCGGTTGCCAAGGAAGGCGACAAGGCCGAAACGAAGGAATTCACCAAGGCTGAGGCTGACGCACAGCTGAAGAAGGACATCGAGGCTTCGGCCAAACTGGTCAAGGAGCGCGCTGAGGTCGAGGCACAGCTCAAGGACAAGAAGATCAAGCAGGAAGACGCCGACAAGAAGTTCAAGGAGATCGACGCAAAGCTCGCCACCCTGAACGCCACCGCCCCAGCACTTCGCGCTTGCGCAGCTGGCAAGGACCTCTCCCCATCCAGCTCCAAGATCGAGTCCACCCTCAGCTCCATTGACGGCAAGCTGAACAACTATGGCATCGGTGCCGTAGCTGGTGGCTCCGTTCTCGCGCTGATCGCCCTGATCGCAGTGGCCCTGCCACAGGTTGCACCGATGCTGCCACCAGCAGTGCGCGACGCGCTTCCTTTCTAAGAAGCATCTCACCGATAGATGTGGGCGACCCATGTGGGTCGCCCATTTTTTATGCGCTTGGGCTAGAAGCCTAGGGGGCGCGCACCAAATTCCAGGATTTTCGCAGGCGGGTTTGGAAAAGACCAGGTCAGCTAGGGCGCGGGAGGGAATGTGGTGTCCCATCGGGGGTGCCAGTGCCAAAGGACGCAATTCCTGGTGGGGGTGAGGGCAAAAGCCCAGGTCGTGAAAAGGGGGTTGCGTGCTTTGGCACTGGGGTGAGGGGGAGCGCACCAAATTCCCCCTCGTGGAGTTGGCGACCTGGGGAAACGCCGAGGGGGTCTGGCGGAAAACGGGAATGTGGTGTCTGGGCGGGGGACACGCGCACCAGATTCCTGGTTTTTCGGCGGCCAGGTTTGGAAAAGCCTAGGTCGGCGGGGGTACGGGAGGGAATGTGGTGCGCGCGACAGGGGAGTGAGTGCCAAAGGACGCAATTCCTCGTGGGGGTGAGATCAAAAGCTCAGGTCGGCTGCGAACCGGAAGGGAAGTAGGCGCGCAGTTCAGGCAGTGGGGGTGAACTTTCGGGCGAAAAGCACCCGAGAACTATACAAAGTGTGGGCCAGGCCACTAACCTGCCCGATATGACACACAGCACATTCACTGCCCAGAGTGGGTCGGGCAATAGCTCCAGTGAAGCCATGATTGACCTAGCGGGCGTACAGAAGCACTTCGGCGACTACCACGCGCTTCGAGACATCAACCTTACTGTGCCGAAGGGCCAGGTAGTGGTGGTGCTCGGGCCGTCGGGGTCGGGGAAGTCGACGCTGTGCCGCACGATCAACAGGCTCGAAACGATTGACGAAGGCACCATCACCATCGACGGAGTCCCGCTGCCGGAGGAGGGCAAGGCCCTTGCGAAGTTGCGGGCGGACGTCGGGATGGTGTTCCAATCCTTCAACTTGTTCCCGCACCTGACCATCAAGGACAACGTGACGCTTGGTCCGTTGAAGGTGCGGAAGCAGGGGAAGGGGGACGTCGAGAAGCGGGCGATTGAGCTGCTGGACCGCGTGGGCATCGCGAATCAGGCGGACAAGTACCCGGCGCAACTGTCGGGTGGGCAGCAGCAGCGCGTCGCGATTGCGCGGGCGCTCGCCATGTCACCCAAAGTCATGCTTTTCGACGAGCCCACCTCCGCCCTCGACCCCGAAATGGTCAATGAAGTGCTTGATGTCATGGCCAACCTCGCCAACGAGGGGATGACGATGCTCGTGGTCACACACGAAATGGGCTTCGCCCGGCGCGTCGCCGACCGCATCATCTTCATGGCAGACGGCGCGATCATCGAAGACGCCACACCCGAAGAGTTCTTCACCAACCCGAAGACCGACAGGGCGAAAGACTTCCTGGCCAAAATCCTGGCCCACTAACCGAAAGGACAACACCATGAACATCCGTTACGCCGCACTCACCGCCGCGCTCTCCGCTGCTGCCGCAACCCTCGTCGCCTGTGGCGGCGGTGCCGGTGAAGGCACCGACCTCCTCGGCCAGATCGAATCCGGCCAGGTCACCCTGGGCACCAAGTATGACCAGCCGGGCCTCGGCCTGCGCAACCCGGACGGCACCATGTCCGGCCTCGACGTCGACGTGGCGACGTACGTGGTCAACCACATCGCGAAGGCGAACGGCTGGGCAGAACCGACCATCACCTGGCGCGAAAGCCCATCCGCACAGCGCGAAACCCTCATCCAAAACGGCGAGGTCGGCGCCATCGCGGCGACCTACTCCATCAACAAGGGCCGCTCCGAATCCGTCAACTTCGGCGGACCATACCTGGTCACCCACCAGGCGCTCCTCGTCAGCAACGACAACACCGACATCAAGGGCCTCGAAGACCTCGACGGCAAGATCCTCTGCTCCGTCACCGGCTCCACCCCAGCCCAGAAGGTCAAGGACGCCCTTCCAGGCGTGCAGCTCCAGGAGTACGACACCTACTCCTCCTGCGTTGAAGCACTCCGCCAGGGCAACATCGACGCCATGACCACCGACGCCACCATCCTGCTCGGCTACTCCGCCCAAACCCCAGGCGACTTCAAGGTCGTCGAAATGACCAAGGACGGCAAGCCATTCACCGACGAGTACTACGGCATCGGCCTGGCAAAGGGCGACACCGCAGGCACCGACGCCATCAACAACGCACTCAAAGAACTGCAAACGTCCGGTGAGTTCGACGCCCTCGTCGATAAGAACCTTGGCGGCGACGACGCAGTCGACGCCGGCACCCCTGGCGACCTCTCCTTCATCGAACAGTAAGACCCCCTAAGGCAGGAACATCATGTCCACACTCTGGTCCGACCTGGGCCCGCAGCTCTTGGCAGCCTTCTGGCTGACCATCAAGCTCACCATCTACTCCGCAATCGGCTCCATGATTGTGGGCACGATCCTCACCGCGATGCGAGTCGCACCCATCCCCGTGCTGCGCGCGATGTCGACGTTCTACATCAACGTCGTGCGCAACACACCCCTGACCCTCATCATCATCTTCTGCTCCTTCGGGCTCTACCAAAACCTCGGCATCACCCTCGCTGATAGAGAGTCCGCGACGTTCCTGGTAGACAACAACTTCCGCCTCGCCGTACTCGGGTTCATCATTTACACCTCGGCGTTCGTCGCGGAATCGCTGCGCTCCGGCATCAACACCGTCCACTTCGGGCAAGCCGAAGCCGCCCGATCCCTCGGACTCAGCTTCGGCCAAACATTCAGCAACATCATCTTCCCCCAAGCCGTCCGCGCAGCCATCGTACCGCTCGGCAACACGCTCATCGCGCTGACGAAAAACACCACCATCGCATCCGCAATCGGTGTCGCCGAAGCATCCCTCCTGATGAAATCCACCATCGAAAACCACGCCAACATGCTCTTCCCCATCTTCGGGATCTTCGCACTCGGCTTCATCATCCTCACCCTGCCAACCGGCCTCGCCCTTGGCGCCCTCTCCGAACGCATGGCGGTGAAAAAATAATGAGCGTCCGCGCAACAGTACTTTACGACGTCCCCGGCCCCAACGGCCGCCGCACCAACCGCATCCTCACCGGCATCAGCCTCGCCGTCTGCCTCGGCATTGCCGCATGGGTCTTCTGGAAACTGCAGGCCAACGGACAACTCGCCGCCGCGAAATGGACTCCGTTCCTCAACTCCCAAACCTGGACCACCTACATCCTCCCCGGCCTCATGGGCACCCTCAAAGCCGCGGTGGCATCCATCCTGCTCGCGCTGGCCGTCGGCATCCTCCTCGGCCTCGGCAGGCTGTCCCGCAATCGTTTTGTTCGTTGGGTGTGTGGCGTCATCGTCGAGATCTTCCGAGCCATCCCAGTGCTCCTCCTCATGATCTTCGCCTACCAACTCTTCGCCATCTACCACCTCGCCCCGCCAAAGCACCTGGCGTTCGCCGCCGTCGTCTTCGGGCTCACCATGTACAACGGGTCCGTCATCGCCGAAATCCTCCGCTCCGGCATCAAAAGCCTCCCCAAAGGCCAAACCGAAGCCGCCGAAGCACTCGGCCTCACCTACCCGCAAACCATGCGGACCATCCTGCTGCCCCAAGCCATCGCCGCCATGCTGCCAGCCCTGATCGCCCAAATGATCATCGCGCTCAAAGACTCCGCACTCGGCTACCAGATCGGCTACGTCGAAGTCGTCCGCTCCGGCATCCAAAGCGCATCCGCCAACCAGAACTTCCTGGCATCGCTGGCCGTCGTGGCCATTATCATGATCCTCATCAACTGGGGACTCACCGTCCTCGCCCAACGCGTCGAACGCCAACTGCGCGCCGGCCGCGCCCGCCGCAACATCTTCGCCAAGGTGCCCGAACTCGCCGACCAGGGGTTGGACACCAAGGACAACGTCAACGTCGACTGGCATGACCCCGACTACGTGGAGATCCGGAACCCGGACGAATAGGGGCTTGGTTTTTGGGGGTGCACACACCAAATTCCTGGTTTTCGGCAGCCGGGTTTGGAAAAGCCCAGGTCGCTGGGAGTCGGTGAGGGAATGTGGTGTCGCGTCAGCGAGTGCGAGTGACAAAGGACGCAATTCCTGCTGGGGGAGGGGATAAAAGCCCAGGTCGTGAAAATGGGGTTGCGTGCTTTGGCACTGAGGCGAGGGGGAGTGCACCAAATTCTCCCTCGTGGCGTTGGCGACCTGGGGAAACGCCGAAGGCTTTTCTGGAATCAAGGAATGTGGTGTACGCGAGGATTGGCAATGCACCAAATTCCTGGATTCTGGCAGCCGGGTTTGAAAAAGCCCAGGTCGCTGGGGGCTGGCGAGGGAATGTGGTGCGCGCCTAGGAGAGGAGGGCGTCCACCAGTTCGAGGGCGTCCTCGACGGAAAACTCCTCGGGGCGGTTCGCGTTGTGGGTGGAGTAGGCGTCGATAATGTGGCGCCACCTGCGAGGAATCCCCTCCTCCCCGTACACCGCACCCAGGAACGCGCCGGCAATCGCGGCGTTTGTGTCCGTGTCGCCGCCCATCCCGACAATCGCGACGAGGTCCTCCTCGAAGGAGACACCGTTCGCGACGAAATAGCACACAATATTCCAGGCGAACTGCACGTACCCCATCTGCTGGCTATAAACATCCACGGGAAGGTACTGTATGAACTCCCTAATTGTCGACGCCTCATCCCCAGCCGCCGCGAGCAGCGCCTCGCAAGGATCCTGGCCACTGATCGTGCGGGCGAGCGCCTCACAATACATACCGTTGATGGCCACCGGGTACTCGTTGGGGTGGGTGAGGCGAGCGTCGGTGCGGGCGTGGTCGCCGGCGAGCTGCGGGTCGTGCGCGTACGCGATGCCGATCGGGCTGACCCGCATCAACGCACCATTCGACTTGCTAGCCGCATTCGGCGCAAACGGTGGCCGAAGCGCAGCCGCACACGTATTGCCGATATCCGGCGGGAACGACGCCGCCCACCGCACATACGACTCGAACACGTCCTTTTCTTCATACCCGCCGCAGCGCACCATGCTGCGGGCAAGCGCCAGCGCCAGCTCCGAATCATCAGTGGCCTGGCCCGGCGCGACATTGAACGGGCCGCCGCCAGTGAGTTCGCGGACGCCATCCGGGAACCGGGAGCGAATCTGCGCGGGGGAAGAGAACTCGACTAGCGCGCCGAGGTTATCGCCAATGATCTGGCCGTACATGGCGCCTCGGGCCCGCGCGCGTAATGACTGATCCATGATGGGTTCCTTTCTCTGGTGGTTGTTGGGGGCCATCGGGGGTTGCAAGTATCAGGATACGAACGGGACCCGACACGGCAGGCGTATTAGGCGAGACTATGTTCGAGGTTGGGGTACCAGTGCCAGAGGACGCAATTCCTGTTGGATGAAGGGGTAAAAGCCCAGGTCGCGAAAAGGGGGTTGCGTCCTTTGGCACTGGGGTGAGGGGGAGTGCACCAAATTCCCTCTCGTGGTGTTGACGACCTGGGGAAACGCCGAGGGGGTCTGGCGGAAAACGGGAATGTGGTGTCTGGGCGGGGGACACGCGCACCAGATTCCTGGTTTTTCGGCAGCCGGGTTTGGAAAAGCCCAGGTCGGCGGGGGTACGGGAGGGAATGTGGTGCGCACGGGGCCTCAGCGGGGCCTCAGCGGGCCCACCGAGGGGCCTAGTCCTCGGCGAAGCCGGCCTGGTTGAGCTCCCAGTAGGCGCCGCGGCGGGCAAGGAGGGAGGCGTGGTCGCCTTGTTCGACGATGTGGCCGTCCTGCATGACCAGGATGAGGTCGGCGTCGCGGATGGTGGAGAGCCGGTGGGCGATGACGAAGCTGGTGCGGTCGGCCTGGAGGGCGGCCATGGCGTGCTGCACCATCAGCTCGGTGCGGGTGTCCACGCTGGAGGTGGCTTCGTCGAGGATGAGCAGGGACGGCTTCGACACGAAGGCGCGCGCAATGGTGATCAGTTGGCGTTCGCCGGCGGAGAGGGCGCCGCCGTCCTGGTCGATGACGGTGTGGTAGCCGTCGGGGAGGGTGTGCACGAAGCGGTCGACAAGGGTGGCTTTGGCGGCGGCGATCACGTCCTCGTCGGTGGCGTCGAGGCGGCCGTAGCGGATGTTTTCCAGGATGGTGCCTTCGAAGAGGGTGGCGTCCTGAAGCACCATGCCGACCTGGCTGCGCAAGTCCTGGCGCAACATCGACTGCGTATCGACGCCATCAAGGAGAATCTGACCCGAGTCGATGTCGTAGAAGCGCATCAACAGGTTGACCAGGGTGGTTTTGCCGGCGCCGGTCGGCCCGACGATGGCGACCTTCTGGCCCGGCTGCACCTCCAGGTTGAGGTCCTGGATGAGGGGAGTGTCGGTGTAGGAGAAGTGGACGTCGATAAATTGGACGTGCCCGGAGGCGCGCTTCGGGCTGGTGTGTGACTCGCGGGGTTCCTCGGGGGCGTCGAGGAACTCGAAGACGCGCTCGGCGGACGCGACGCCGCTTTGCACCATCTGAGCCATACCGCCGAGCTCCCCGAGCGGCTGGTTGAACTGGCGCGAATACTGGATGAACGCCGTCGCCGCGCCGAGCGTGAGCGAACCGTTGGCGACCTTCAGGCCACCGAAAACCGCGATGAGGACGTAGGACAGGTAGGAGATGAACTGCATGATCGGCATCATGAGCCCGGAAAGGAACTGCGCGGAGGCGGAGGCGGTGTAGAGGTCGTGGTTGCGGGCGTCGAAAATTTCTTGGGAGGCGTCCTGGCGGCCGAAGAGCGTGAGCACCTCGTGGCCCGAGAAAGACTCCTCGATGTGCCCGTTGAGCTGGCCCGTTGCGCGCCACTGCTGCTTGAAGTGACGCTGCGACCGCTTGCCGATCACCCCAACCACCAGGCCCGTGAGCGGAATCGAGACGAGGGCGAGGAGGGTGAGCTGCCACGACACCGTAAACATCATCGCCATGATGCCCAACACCATCAGCACCGACTGCAACGCCTGCGACAGCGCCTGCTGCAACGTCTGCTGCACATTATCGACGTCGTTCGTGGTGCGCGACAGGATATCACCGCGCTGGCCGCGGTCAAAGTAGCTCAGCGGCACCCGGTTCAGCTTCGCCTCCACCTGGGCGCGCAGGCGGTAAATCTCGCGCATGACCATGCGGTTCAGCAAGAAACCCTGCAGCCACATCAGCAGGCTGGCGCCGACGTACAGCGCCAGCACCGCCAGGATCAGCTCGCCGAGGCGCGAGAAATCGACGCCCACACCAGGGGCCACATCCATCCCGGACAGCATGTCCGCGAAGGTGTCCTGGCCGCCCGCGCGCAGGCCCTCAATCACCTGCTCCTGGGTCGCGCGGCCAGGCAAGTGGGCGCCGATCGCGCCCGAAAAGATGACGTCCATCGCGTGGCCCATCACGCGCGGGGCGTACACATTCAGCCCGACGGACACGCACACCAGCGCCACCACCAGGGCAAACAACGCCTTGTGCGGGGCCAGCAGACCGACCAGCCGCTTCGCCGACGGCCAGAAGTTCTTCGCGGAGCGCGGGGCGCCGCCGAAGTGGCCGTCCATGGAGCCCTCGAGCTTCTGGATTTCCTCGTCGGTGAGTTCGACGTGGTCCTTGCTTTGATGTGCGGCCATTATTTTGCCTCCACAGTCTGCTGGGAACGGACAATTTCCTGATACGTCGGCGAAGACTGTAGCAGCTCATCGTGGGTGCCGCGGGCCACGATACGGCCGGCGTCAAGCACCAGGATCTGGTCCGCGTTCTGGATCGAGCTGACACGCTGCGCCACCACGATCACCGTCGCCTCGGCGACGTGCTCGGCGAGCGCTGTGCGCAGCCGCGCGTCCGTGGTCATGTCGAGCGCGGAGAAGGAGTCGTCGAACAGGAGGACGCCACGCCGCTCCACGATCGCACGCGCGATGCAGAGGCGCTGGCGCTGCCCGCCGGACACGTTCGTGCCGCCCTGGGAAATCGGCATCTCCAAGTCATCCACGAAGGTGGCCTGCGCGATCTCGAGCGCCCGCCACAGCTGCTCATCCGTCGCATCCGGGCTGGCCACACGCAAATTCGACGCCACCGTCCCCGAGAACAAATACGGCTTCTGCGGCACCATCGCCACCGCATCCACCAGCTGCCCACGGCGTAACGACGCCACATCCCGACCACCAACCAGCACCCGACCGCCCGTCGGCGCGTAGAGGCGCGGAATCAACCCCAACAACGTCGACTTGCCCGAGCCCGTCGAGCCGATAATCGCGGTCGTTTCGCCAGGGTTGGCCTGGAAGGAAATGCCGTCCAACACCGGCTCCTCCGCGCCCGGGTACGTGAAGGTCACGTCCTCGAAAGAGACGGTGCTGTCTGTCGGGTCGCTGGCTGCGCTGGTGTGTGGCTCGGTCAGCGACGGCTCGTGCTTCAGCACCTCCGTAATGCGGGTGGCGCACACCAGGGCGCGCGGGAGCATCATCGCCATGAACGCGCCCATCATCACCGCGGCGAGGATTTGTAGGAGGTACTGCAAGAACGCCGTCAACAACCCGACCTGCACCTCACCCGCATCCACACGGTGGCCGCCGAACCAGAGGACCGCCGCCGTCGCCAGGTTCAGGATCAGCATGATCAGCGGGAACATCATCACAAACAAATTGCCGATCCGCAGACTCAACCGCGTGAGGTCGGCGTTGGCGGCGTCGAAACGCTCGGACTCGAACTCCTCCCGCGTAAACGCGCGGACCACGCGCACGCCCGCGATCTGCTCGCGGAGCACGCCATTAATACGGTCAATCTTCGACTGCATCGAGCGGAACAACGGCAGCAGCAGGCCGATCAGCGCCGCCACAACCACCGCCAACACAAGAACAGAAACCGCGACCAGCCAACTCATCCCCGGATCCTCCCGAACCGCCATGACCACGCCGCCGACCATCATGATCGGCACCGCCACCATAAAGTTCAAGAACATCAAGAACACCTGCTGGACCTGCTGCACGTCATTCGTCCCGCGCGTAATCAGCGTCGCCGATCCGAAGTGCGACATGTCCTCCGCCGAGAACCGCGACACCCGACCAAACACCTCCTCGCGGATATCGCGACCCGTGCCCATCGAAGCCCTAGAACCGAACCACACCGCCGCACACGCCGCGATCACCTGCACAAACGCCACGGCCAGCATCACGCCACCGGTGCGCCAGATGAAGGGAACGTCACCTTGGGAGACGCCTTCGTCGATAATTTTTGCGTTCAGGCTGGGCAAGTAGAGCGTCGCCGCAGTCGTGATTGCCTGCAGCAACACCACCGCGAGCATCGCGCCGCGGTATGGGCGCGCGTGCCTGCGCAGGAGCCTTACGAGGTCCATGGGCGGTCCTTTACAGATTGTGGAATTGGAAAGTTTGATTGTAGGCGTCATTTTTTGGGGGGACAGGTAGTGATGATGAGTTTGCTCGAGATTTTGTGAACAGAATTGCGTTTTTGCTTGCGTCCCACTTTTCGCTTTCCGACGCCCACTTCGCCCCCACCGCGCCAACCGGGTACCATGGAACGCGGTCAGTCACCATTGCCTGTCACATTGCTTGGCTCTGATGACAGCAACAGCGTGACGACCTCCTTTCGGGTCTGGTGGGGCCCGAACCTAAAGGGCCTGGTGGGGCCCATGGTGGGGCAGCCCGCGCGGTACTACGGTACGGCGCGGGCTGTTTTGGTTGGGGGTGGGTGGTGTTGGGCTTGAGGTTAGCGGGTTTTGATGGCTTTTGGCTTTTGAAGGCTTCTCCCGGTCTGGCTGTCTGGCTGTCTGACCCACCCCGCCGCTCCAGAATTGTTCCCCGGACCTACGGGTCTTGGGAACTTTCTTCGTAGACAGGCGTCGTGACCTGGAGAAACGTAGGTACTGGTCGACGGGAGCGGGTCTGAAACGCAAAATGGTTCCCGAGCGCGGGAACTATTTTGCTGGTCGATGGTTAGTGTTGGATACGAAACGGATAGGCCGTATACTGGCGAGAGTGAAACGGGAAAACGCCCGTACAATACAGGTCACAGGCCCTCACTTTCGTGAGGGCCTGCCCTTTTTGTTGAGGTGGACGTGTCGTGACCGAAGGTATATCCGGATGGATCTATCTGGATCGGCCTACAACAAGTGAATTCGATCCAAGGAGAGGGCGTCGGTAGATCGTGGTTGATTAGGCAACCAAGCTCCCCTTCGATAAGACAATTCGCCCTGGATTTTCCCAGCGAATGGCGTGCTACGGCAGAAAGTGCATGGATTCTATAAACTGCCAAAAGACCGGACCACCGCACAAACGCAGGGAACACCCTTGAAAACGTATTGCGTCGAGACTCAACGAGCTCATCCCCGCAAGCACATGGAGCGTTAAAGACCTCGTCACAAAGCCTCAGAAAAGAACACACTATGTGGCTCTTTCCCACCCGCTCGGGGGCGCACGGCGCACCAGGCATCCCGATCCAAACAGTGTTGGGCTCATCCCCGCGAGCGCGGGGAGCACCGAGTGCGCCGTTATGCGGCCCGCGAAGGGTCGGGCTCATCCCCGCGAGCGCGGGGAGCACATCGGTGGTGCACCTACGAAAGCGTTATTGATGGGCTCATCCCCGCAGGCGTGGGGAGCACAGACCGTTACGGGCCACACGGTCGGTGCCCGCCGGCTCATCCCCGCAGGCGCGGGGAGCACAGCGCCCCGGAAGCGGCAACAGCCTTGTTCACGGGCTCATCCCCGCAGGCGCGGGGAGCACGAAATTCACCCGGTGGAATTCGACGAGGAGCTGGGCTCATCCCCGCAGGCGCGGGGAGCACCGCAAAAATCAATGGCCTCGAACCCCAATGAGGGGCTCATCCCCGCAGGCGCGGGGAGCACCAATCACGTCCCGTCACCTCCTTCATCTTCAGCGGCTCATCCCCGCAGGCGCGGGGAGCACGGGGCGTTGACGTTTGAGGCGTGGGCGCGTGAGGGCTCATCCCCGCAGGCGCGGGGAGCACGCACTCGAGGTTCCGTTTAAGGACGCCCTCGTGGGCTCATCCCCGCAGGCGCGGGGAGCACGAGCTTCGGGATTTGATTCGTGGCTTCGAGATGGGCTCATCCCCGCAGGCGCGGGGAGCACGCGTGCTGGCAATGCAAACAAGCGAAAGAGTGGGGCTCATCCCCGCAGGCGCGGGGAGCACGCCGTTTGCATTTCATGCGCTGTTCCTCCGTGGGGCTCATCCCCGCAGGCGCGGGGAGCACGGACATCGGCGGTCGGCTCCTTTTCGGTAGTGGGGCTCATCCCCGCAGGCGCGGGGAGCACGGTGGGGGTGTTCCCGAAGTTTTCCCAGTCGCGGGGAGCACGCGGGGTTGAGTTTTACAGTCGTGCACGGTTCAGGCTCATCCCCGCAGGCGCGGGGAGCACCACCTCGCGCACGGCGGTATCGACGAGGCAGTGGGCTCATCCCCGCAGGCGCGGGGAGCACCTCAAAAGATAGTCGCTAATTGACCTGCCAAACGGCTCATCCCCGCAGGCGCGGGGAGCACGCAATGGGTCGCCTGATTCGGGCGGGGGAGCCGGGCTCATCCCCGCAGGCGCGGGGAACACCCGTCACGATTACGCGCATGCCTTTGGCCAGTGGGCTCATCCCCGCAGGCGCGGGGAACACAGCTTCGCCTTATCAAACTCGGTTCCCAGCTGAGGCTCATCCCCGCAGGCGCGGGGAACACGAGCACTGGACTGAATTGTCCGATGGCACCCGGGGCTCATCCCCGCAGGCGCGGGGAACACAGACCTCGCCGTCCGTGAGGTGGCGGGTTGGGGGGCTCATCCCCGCAGGCGCGGGGAACACCGGCCTGGTTCTGGGTCGGTTGCTGAGGCGTCGGGCTCATCCCCGCAGGCGCGGGGAACACAGCTTCTCGACATGCTCCGCCACCCGCGTATCCGGCTCATCCCCGCAGGCGCGGGGAACACCCAGTGCTTGCCCGGCATCGTCCACGGGTGATGGGCTCATCCCCGCAGGCGCGGGGAACACTTCTCCCCGGCGCGCCCCATGATGGAAGGAGACGGCTCATCCCCGCAGGCGCGGGGAACACGGCTTCGAGATGCGCTGTGTGTGAGGCGCAAGGGGCTCATCCCCGCAGGCGCGGGGAACACTGCGATGGAACGGCGAGATCGGGCCCGTCAAGGGGCTCATCCCCGCAGGCGCGGGGAACACACAACCGGGGGTTCAAACCGGGCAAGGGTGCGCGGCTCATCCCCGCAGGCGCGGGGAACACAGGCCGGGAAACTTCGATAGCGCGCGCCGCGCCGGCTCATCCCCGCAGGCGCGGGGAACACGGGTTGCCGAGTCCCATGAGGCCACTGTCGATGGGCTCATCCCCGCAGGCGCGGGGAACACCCAACCGGTCATAATTGCTGCTCATGCGGTCACGGCTCATCCCCGCAGGCGCGGGGAACACTTTACTGATGGCTAGGCGAAAGCTGATTGGGGGGGCTCATCCCCGCAGGCGCGGGGAACACTCGCGGGTGGTGTGCCCCGGCTCTTCATTGGACGGCTCATCCCCGCAGGCGCGGGGAACACGGTCAGGGGCAACATTTTCACGAGATGAAACAGGGCTCATCCCCGCAGGCGCGGGGAACACACTGGCGGTAGCAATTGGATTTTTGGGCGGTGGGGCTCATCCCCGCAGGCGCGGGGAACACACTTGCTGAGCTGCAAGTTTTGGAGCCTGTACCGCATTCTACATACGACTTGCGATCGGAACATAACCCCGCCGACGCAGGGAGAATCTAAAGCCTCGATCCAATCAAGGCTCATCCCTGCCGAAGCGGGGATACTTAGAATTTAGTGCCTGAATCTGCCGTGCTCAAAAGAGTTAAGTATTTTTTCGTTAACTGATTAGAGCGGGTTCCGGGTTGCATTGGTATGAAACACTTGCTATAACTTGAAGCAACATCGACAAAAGGATTAAAACATGAGGCCCGGACACGAACTGCCAGAAAGCACGCTCGAGACAGCTCAGCTGTTCGAAAAGTGGGTCTCGAAACGCTCCCCGCAGGCGCAGTCTCTTTGGGCCAAGTCCGGCGATGAGACTGGCCATCTTTCAGTTCCCCAGCATCTAGTAGATGCAGCCTGTGCCGCAGCTGCGGTGTTCGACGTATGGGTCGCCGATAACATCAAACGCGAGATCGCGGGGCATCTAGCAATCACCGTCGAGGAGCTCCGCACTTTTTATATTTGGCTCGCTGGCACTCACGACGCGGGGAAGATTACCCGCTCTTTCCAGACCCAGCTTCAGGATCGAGCCGGGTACGAGCATATCATCAATGCCATTGTCGATACTGGCCTTGACCTCGAAAAAGATGAACTTCTGAAGATGCCGCACGGCAGGAGTTCGGGAGTCATCCTGAGGCGCTGGCTGGAAACACAAGGCATGCCGCGAACGATGGCTACTTGGGTTGGGTCGACAGGGGACGCGCACCACGGAGTCGCGTCGACAGGCGACGAGAAGACAGCCGTTGAAAACGAATTCAGCAAGTACCCAGCGGCATGGCTAGGCGTTCAAGACGAAATTGTCAGCGCAATGACGACGACGCTGCACGCGCAACCGGTCCTAGACAAAATCGGAAAGATCGAGGACCCCGAGGCGGGGGTTGCGCAGTTCCTGACTGGCTTGGTGGTCATTGCGGACTGGATAGCGTCGAACGCTGAGGCGTTTCCGATGGTCGTCGATAAAGGACAGGTCGAGAGGCTGCGGTCGGGGATGGCGCGGACCGATCTCACGGCTCCGTGGCATCCAACTACGCCGATCAGTGACATCGACGAGTTATATCGAGCATCATTCGCCTGGCCCCAACACTTCAATGCGCGCAACGTGCAACGCGCACTCGCTGAAGCTGCGCGACGCGCAACCCGGCCCACGCTGTTCATTCTTGAGGCGGAGACTGGCGTCGGCAAGACTGAGGCGGCGCTTGCAGCAGCACACATCATCGCTGATCAGACTGGTGCACAGGGCATCTATTTTGCGGCCCCCACTATGGCCACTGCGAACGGGCTACTGGAGCGAACCATCGACTGGGCGCGCAACACCTCAGGCGTTGGCGCTGTCACGTCGCTGTACCTCGCGCACTCCAAAAACCAGCTCTCACGGGCAGCAATGAGTCTGCCGCGCGGGATCGCCGAAGACGAAACGTCGAACCGCGGTGATGTGATCGCGAGCAGCTGGATGCGAGGGAGACGTCGCGGCCTCCTCTCAAACATTGTCGTTGGCACTATTGACCAAGTCTTAATGATGTCGCTCATGCAACGCTTTTCGATGCTGCGTCACGCCGCGCTAGCAGGAAAGGTCATCATTTTCGACGAGGTTCATGCCTATGACGCCTACACTTCCGAATACCTCGAAACCACACTTGAGTGGCTTGCGTACTACGGCGCGAGCGTCATTATGATGTCTGCGACGCTGCCGGCCCAGCGACGGGCCTCGCTCGTCGAAGCGTACACCGGGGTGGCTCCCGAGGAAGCACCACACGGCTACCCGCTGATTACGGTCGCTGACGAGTCAGCAACGACGTACATCACGCCACCCCCAAATCCAACCAACATGGTGGCCACCATCGAGCACATCGACGACTCACTCGACACTCTTCGAGGCACGCTCGACAACCTGCTTATCAACGGCGGCTGCGCCCTTATCATCTGCAACACCATTGCCCGCGCCCAAGATGCGTACCGGGAGCTCAAAACCCAGTATGCGGACGACATCGAACTGCACCACGCCGGCTTCATCGCCTGGGAACGATCGCAAAAGGAAGACGCACTCCGGGAACAACTCGGCCCGCACGCGCGACGTGGCGCAGGTCGCCCATACCGCAAGGTTGTTGTTGCTACCCAAGTCGCCGAGCAGAGTTTGGACATCGACGCCGACGTACTGATCACCGACATCGCGCCGATGGACCTCGCCGTACAGCGCGCTGGCCGTCTCCAGCGTCACAGTCGCCCGGTCGATGACCGGCCACCACTGCTACGGGATCCGAAAATCTTTATCCGCGGCATGCTCTCGCCAATGCCAGCCCCTGAATTCGATGGTGGCGCGATGGCCATTTACGATCCCCAGATTCTTCTTTCCACCCTGCTCCATCTGCCCACGACGTTCCATCGGCCAGACGACATCGAAGAACTCGTCCAGTCAACATATGACCTGGACACGACCGTAGTACCCGACGAGATGCAGCAGATCTGGGACGAAGCCGCTGGAGCAAGTCGACTAAGGCAGCATAACGCGCGAGAACGCTCGAAGTCTTTCCGGACTCCATCCCCGTTCTGCTCGACTCGACTCAATGAATTCTTCAAGGACAGTAAGGCCGTGCTGAACCTGGACAGGGAAGAAGCCGGCGCCGCGCAGGTTCGCGACGCGGAGCCCGCCGTCGAAGTGATTCCGATTATCGAGACTGACTACGGGTACCGGCTATGGGGCGTCGATAAGGAAGTACTTGCCGACGCCGAGCCTGACTATCAGACGGCATTCCAACTCGCATCAAGCACTGTGCGACTCCCGGCGCGCCTGACGCGATACGAGAGCGACTTCAACATCGTCATGGATGCGCTCGAGGAAAATACCCCTGTCACCTGGAGTAAGCACTACCTACTCAACGGCCAACTCGCACTTCCCCTCGACGAGGACGGCGAAACAAGGATCGGCCGATTCCTCGTTCGCTACAGCAGCGAGCTCGGAATCGAAGTCTCGTTCGAAAGGGGTGAGTAGTGGTGTCCCCTCCACCGCTACGCTGTAGTCATACGCACAACAATGAGAGAAAGGAGTGATGAACGTGACATTCAACCTCGTACATGAACCGTGGATCTGCACCACAACGACTGACGGCGACAAAGTCCTCAGCTTGCAGCAAATTTTCGACGGCACCGAGCAGCCACTCAGCGTCGTTGGCGACTCACCGACACAGGACTACGCGGTGCTCCGAGTGCTGCTTGCCATTTACTGGCGAGCGCACCACCATCACCTCAAGAGTTCAGTACCCACCGGCCGACGAAGCCGAGGTTTCCGCTGGGAGTCGTGGTTCCAGGAACAGCGCAACCAGGCGAGACAGCACCAGCGCGATGACATCGTTCTTGCTTATCTGAAAGAATACGAACACCGCTTCAATCTGATCGACGATGAAGTGCCGTTCATGCAGGTCGCAAACCTGCATACCAGCAAGAATTCAAACTCACCCATCTCGCGGATTCTCCCAGACGCCGAAGCAGATTTCTTCACCATGCGCACCGGCGCAGGGCGCGCCTCCATTTCGTTCCCGGAGGCAGCCAGGTGGCTGATCCACCAGCACGCCTACGATTACTCCGGTATCAAATCTGGCGCTGCAGATGACCCGCGCGCCTCAGGTGGCAAAGGCTACCCGATCGGGACCGGGTGGGCTGGCATGACCGGCGGAACGGTCGTACGCGGCGACACACTGCAAGAAACACTGGTGCTCAATACGGTAAAGGAAGCAGTAGACCCGACGGCCACCGGAGATTTACCGGCCTGGGAACGCGACCCCGATACCGCTAACCAGCGATTGTTCGACCCCAGTGCGCCCAAGGAAGGCGTGATGCCGAACGGCCCTGCTGACTTGGCAACCTGGCAAACCCGACGCATCCGGCTCTTCCCAGAGGGAGACCGCGTCACCAGAGTGCTCGTCTGCAATGGTGACCGCATCCCAGACGCAGGAAAGAATGTTTTCGGCGACCCGATGACGCCATACCGGTACAGCCCGAATCAGAGTAAGAAAGACCTCACCGCGTACTACCCGAAGCCATACGATTCAGAGCGCACCGTGTGGAACTCGATCGATGCACTCCTTGTCAGCGAAAATGACGCCGGGTTTGGCGGAAAGAACCTGGCCCCGATCAAACCCGCAACACTCGCAAATCTGGCGGAGATTGCCGACGTGACCGGGGAGCAAGAACTGCTCGACATCGCCATTGTCTCCATAGCTTACGGCCCTCAGAGTTCTTCTGTCGGCACCGTGATCAGCGGCGAAATCGGGCTGCCCCTCTATCTGCTGCAGAACAATGAGTATTCCACCACCGACCGGCAACGTGTCCGCGCGGCCGCCCAGGCGGTGCGCGATACAGCGGTTTGCCTCGGCTGGTTTGAAGGACAACTCGCGGTCGCGGCAGGCGGAGAGTACAGCTTCGGCACCAAGTCGGCGGACCGACTCTACGCCCTTCTCGAACCCGAGTTCATGACGTGGCTCCGGAATCTCAACATCGACGACGTAGCCTCCGAGTGCGTGCGCTGGCAGGAACTCGTCCGGGATAGCGCACTCGAGCTTGCAGCGGAACTCGTCCGAGGAGCAGGACCCAAAGCCATGATCGGCCGCCTCGATAGCACTGAAGACGGCAAAGGCCGTGTGATCAACGCCGGATCCATCCATAACCAGCTGCTTCGGAAGCTGCGCGACGCCCTTCCGCTTCTTGCCCAGCGAAACGCCGACCGCACATCACAACAGGGAGAAAACCATGACTAAACCCACCCTCCGCGCCGCAGTAGGGGCAACGGCGACGCGGCTACAGAACCACTACCTAGAGCAAGCCTATACCGCTCTAGGAGCTAGCGCCCGCGGATCGCTTGCCGACCTGCGCAAATATGCCTCAATAGGATTGGAGCATAACCCGCTCGCACTCCAAGACGTGCTCATGCTGCTGCAACCGGAACTCAGTGATCAAGAACTGGGAAAGTCTGACAAGCCCTCCCCAAGCGAGTACGCAGCGTTCTACGCACTCGCCCTGTTCGGGGTCCACATGCAAAGTGCACGCACACCGGCGCACAAGCAGGGAGATTCGTTCGCACTCGCATGTGGTCAGCTCTACAGAAAAACTGAGTCCAACTCAATAAAGCAGCGGTTCGACGCGATGCAGGTTGCTCTGGATTTCCCATCACGGATCACCCATCTACGTTCACTCGTCAGCCTGCTTCGCTCGCAAGACTTGCCGTTTGATTACGGGCAATTCGCCGGGGATCTCCGATCGCTCCAAAACCCAAAGTACCGGGACGGCGTTTTGCTGCGGTGGGGTAGAGACTTCGCCATCGGAACACTCCGGCCCTCTGCCCAGGCAGAAGCACAAGAACTCGACAACGCAATCCGCTAACTTCTACTTTTCGAAAGGACAATCATGTCTCTCATCATCGATATCCACGCACTTCAGACAGTCCCGCCTTCACTCATCAACCGCGACGATACCGGCGCCCCTAAGACAGCCGTGTTCGGCGGCGTCCCACGTCAGCGCGTCTCCTCCCAGTCCTGGAAGCGCGCAATCCGGAAGTA
Source organism: Corynebacterium sp. UMB2355A (assembly GCF_033877495.1). Classification (NCBI taxonomy): domain Bacteria; kingdom Bacillati; phylum Actinomycetota; class Actinomycetes; order Mycobacteriales; family Corynebacteriaceae; genus Corynebacterium; species Corynebacterium sp. UMB2355A. The sequence continues at coordinate 1,271,969 of NZ_CP138855.1, forward strand.
TTTCGGCGAGCACTTCGACCCAGAATCCATCGGCGACCGCTCCAAGCGCCTTCCAGAAAAAATTGCTAAGCAGCTTGTCAAAGTTGCCGGCATCTCCCAGGAAGACGCGATCAAGCGCACGGAGCAGCTCTTCAGCGCTGTAAAGATCAAGACCGTCGTGGAGAAGCCAAAGAAGGGCGACGACACCGAGCACAACCCGTGGCCACAAACCACATACCTGATCTTCCTCAGCCCACAGCAAATCGACCGCGCTGTCCGTGAACTTGCTGAGCGCGACGGTCAGAAGTTCACCAAGGCCGAAGCAACAGCCATTTTGGACACCAACCACAGCGTGGACATGTCTATGTTCGGTCGCATGGTCGCGGATGACGCATCCTTCAATGTCGACGCAGCAGTCCAGGTAGCGCACGCCATCGGCGTGCACGCATCCGCACCTGAATTCGACTTCTACACCGCCGTCGACGACCTTGCCGAACAAGGCGAAGAAACAGGCGCTGGGATGCTGGGCACTGTACAGATGATGTCCTCCAGCCTCTACCGCTACGCCACCATCAACGTCGACGGCCTGAAGAAAAACCTCGAGTCCACCGATGCCACGATTAAGGCTGTCGAGCAGTTCATCGAGGCATTCGTCGCGTCCATGCCAACTGGCAAGATCAATACCTTTGCCAACCAGACTCTCCCCGAGCTCGTGTTTGTGACCGTCCGCGATACCCGCCCAGTCTCCCTCGTCACTGCTTTTGAAGACGCGGTGACTGCAACCGAGCAACTCGACCGTCGCCACGTAGCAGCAGCACGTCTTGCCGACGAGGCACGCGCAATTCAGGACACCTACGGCTTCGTCCCCACCAGCCAATACGTCCTCGGTCTCGGCGATATCGCCGCGCCATTCGACGGCCTCGCGGAGCGCGTAACACTGAAGGAGCTGGGCGAACGCGTCGCAGCCGACGTTGCCACCGCACTAGGTGATGACGCATGAGTTCCTCCCTACTCCTCCTACTGAAAGGGCCCCTACAGTCATGGGGTGATGAGTCTCGGCACAAAATACGTGCTACTGCGCTCACACCGACGAAATCGGGCATCATCGGACTCATCGCTGCAGCACAGGGGCGGCGTCGAACGGACCCAGTCGAAGACCTCACTCGCCTCCGGCTCGGAGTGCGCGTTGACCAGTCAGGCAGCCTACTGCGCGACTATCAGACGGCCCAGCCCTGGCTTACCGACCCGAACGCATCCGCGGAGCTCATCACCCGATACTTCCTCAGCGACGCTGCGTTCGTAGTAGCTGTCGAATCGGACGACCGTGCCCTGCTGGAGGGCATCGCGGAAGCACTACGCGCTCCCGCATTCCCACTCTTCATGGGCCGAAGGTCATGTCCGGTGCACCCAGGACTAGTGATCGGCATCGTCGACACCGACGCGGAAACTGCGCTGCGCGAGCATCCTACGTGGCATGCAACAGCACAGCACAAGCGTGAAGCGCCAAAACACGTCCACTTGGCGCTCTACCGGGATGCGGACGAGGAAGAACAAGGCGGAGTCCGGCGACAGGACGTGCCCATAAGCTTCGACCCGCAGCACCGACGCTACGGGTGGCGTGACGTTCTGCGCGTAGAGGACGTCGCTATCGATAATCCCGATGGAACTGAATCGCTGGTAGACAGCGACGTCTTCTTCGAAACGGTGATCAAGGCATGAGCAATACATTCACAAGGATCCTCATTAACCCTGCCCGACGCCAAGGCAGGAGACTGCTCACCGACTCCCAAGCGATGCACGCCGCCGTACGCAGTGCGTTCCCGCCGGATCTCGATGAGACTTCAGGGCGGGTGCTGTGGCGCGTCGATAGCCACGAGCACACCCACGTGCTCTACATCGTGGGGCCCGAAAAACCGACCGCTGACTCCATCGTGGAACAGGCAGGGTGGGATACCCGGCCGGCGAAGATCGCCGACTACAACCGCTTCCTCGACAGCATCATGAAAGGGCAGCGCTGGCGGTTCGAACTCGTCGCCAACCCAACGTATAGCGAGTTTCAGCAAGGTAAGCGGGGCAAAGTCAAGGCGCACGTTTCCCCGCGTCACCAGCTGGGATGGCTTCGGAAAAAGTCACTCGCGCATGGGTTTGCGCTCGCACCAGGCCTCGACGACGAGGTCAGCGACGAAGAGCGCGCACGCTGGGACGCGTTTGAAGCGCCGGCAGTTATCCAAAGCTGGACCGACGTGTTTCACCGGAAGAAGGCCGACGGCACCAAAGGCAGGCCCGTACGGATCGCCAAGGCCCGCTTTTCCGGGGTCCTGGAAGTCACTGACGTCGAAGCTTTTCGACGCACCCTCACCCAAGGCATCGGACGTGGTCGCGGCTACGGCTGTGGCCTCCTAACGCTGGCCGCTCCCACCAAATAGGTGCTGAGATGCCAACGCCTCATGAACTCCCGGTCACTCGCCGTGCACTCGCGCGAATGAGTGATCGGCTGTCCTTCCTTTACACGGAACGGTGCGTGGTCAACCGCGACGGCAACGCGTTGACGATCACCGACCAACGCGGCACCGCACACGTCCCCGCGACACAGCTGGCAGTGCTCCTGCTCGGCCCCGGAACCCGGATCACCTACGCCGCCATGGCACTACTCGGTGACGCAGGCACCAGCACAGTCTGGGTCGGCGAGCGCGGTGTCCGCTACTACGCATCCGGACGCCCACCCGCAAAGTCATCACGAATGGCGCTGCTTCAGGCGGAAGTCGTAACGCACCAGCGCAAACGGCTCGACTGCGCCAGGAAAATGTACAGCCTCCGATTCCCAGGAGAAGACGTCTCTGCGCTCACCATGGCGCAGCTACGAGGCAGGGAAGGCGCCCGCATGAAACGCGTCTACGCCGCCGAGGCCGAGCGAACCGGCGTGTACTGGGACCGACGAAGCTATGACGCGAACGACTTCGACTCCGGCACACCCATCAACCAAGCGCTCACCGCAGCAAGCGCAGCGCTCTACGGCATTGCTCACGCGGTCATCGCTGGGCTTGGGTTCGTTCCCGCACTCGGAGTTGTCCACACCGGCACAGACCGCGCGTTCGTCTACGACATCGCCGACCTGTACAAAGCCGAGATCGCCATCCCCGCCGCGTTCGACGCAGTAGCTGAAGCGAAAGGGAAACCGCATATCGAGGTGCGACGGAAGGTGCGCGACGCCGTCGTCGAAAAGCGACTTATGCAGCGCATGGTCAAAGACCTCCAATACGTCATGGACGTACCCGAAGAAGAACTCTACAGCGACGTCGAACTCATGCTGTGGAGCGAATTGGAAGTCATCTCTGCAGGCGTCAACTGGGCAGAGGAAGAGGCAATGCAATGATGGTGCTCATCGTCACCGCATGCCCGGCGGGCCTGCGCGGCGACCTGACAAAGTGGCTCATGGAACTCAGCCCAGGTGTCTTCGTGGGCACCCCATCAGCTCGCATCCGAGACCTACTCTGGGACCGCACCATCGAGCTCTGCAAAGACGGCAGGGCACTGCTCGTCTACAGCTCAAATAACGAGCAAGGTATGGAGTTCCGCGAGCACCGGCACGCCTGGAAACCCACAGACTTCGACGGCATCACGCTCATGATGCGCGAGAACGCGCGAGCACCAAAACGGCGTACCGGATGGAGCAAAGCACGACGGCAGCGCATCGCATACGAGCGAGACAGGCGGACTTCGTCTTAGGTCATGGCCAATTCCAGGGAAACTGATAGGGCTGGGCGGTCGAAAGGGTAGGCCTGAAATAGTTCCCGCATCCCGGGAACTATTTTGGGGTTTGAGACGGTTCCGGTCGACCACCTCTTACGTTTCCCCAGGTCGCGACGCATGTCTACGAAGAAAAGTCCCCGGTTTCAAAAAACGTTGGGAGCTTTCTCGGCGGGCGGTGGGCGGCGGGCGGGGCTAGGGGCGTCGAAAAATAATAAGGACCGAGGGAGCCGAACACGCCGTCGTTACGTCTAAACGGTATGAACACTCTCTACAACGGCATGACCATCGACCTCGACACACCCCTGATCCACCAAAAACAGCGAAGACCAAACCATGCATACCAGCAGGTCAGCGTGCGTCGCTACCTACAAAACGAACACTGCCTGCAACCATGGCAAGTACAAAACAATGCGCGTTACCACCCCCAAAACGTCATGTACCCCGCCCCGGCAGCAGTCCGTGCAATCGCACATGCGGTAGAACAACCCGGCAGCATCATCTCTGGATTCTCGGCACTCGCGCTCTACGGGTTGCCATATCTCGTCGAAGGCGCCGACACCACCTTGGTGACCACCTCCGGCCACACCAGCGTAGCCGGGGCCTGCCGTCCGACAATCCGCCGATCACGGATCTCACTTGCAACATGGACCGTCACCCACCGAGGTGTACCACTGCAAGCGGTCACACCACTTACCGCCGTAATACAGGCACTTGTGCAGGTCAAACGTGGTGAGCACCGGTGGAGTACCATCACTGTAGAAGGCCTTGCCCCCGAAGAGGTCAGAGGTATCCAACTAGTTGACTGTGTGCGACGTTTTTGGGACATCACACCCAGCAGCATCGCCAAGGCAGCTCGGCACAAAATTGACGCCACATGGCTGCACAAGGTGCTACGACACAGCAGCGTATTGGCGGACTCACCAAAAGAAACTGAAATGCGCCTGCTGGTTGCCGCCCTGGCCAACCGGTACGGCTGCACAGTCGAAGAACAAGTGCCGCTGAGAGTCGGTGACCAGCTTGTCACAGTGTTTGACCTTGCCATTCCCGAGTTGAAGATTGCCGTCATGTACGACGGCGCACATCACTCCGATTACCAACAGCGGAATAAGGACTCCTCCATCACCTTAAAGATGATTCGGCAAGGTTGGACACCGGCGCGGTGTTCGGCGGCCACGATGTTTGAGTGCCTCACCTTGATCGAAGAGCTGATGCAGGAAGGCCGGGTTCGTGTGCAGGCCAGAAAAGTTCCCAACGGATTTTGAATAACGGGAACTTTCTTCATGGACATGCGTCGCCACCTGCGGAAACACGAGTGCCGGTCGACGGGAGCGGGCCTGAAACCCAAAATGGTTCCCCGGCGCGGGAACTTTTTCGGAGGGGCAAGGCGGGGCGGAGCTGGGGACGTGGCAGGGCCCTACGCCTGAACACCCGCCGCCCTCCGCACCTGCAGCGCGCCGACGAACCCGAGGGCCAGGAAGGCGGTGGCGGCGAGGAGGGACCAGCGGGCGGCGTCGGCCATGCCCTCGCTGAGGGCCTGCACGACGACGGCGGTTTGGTCGCCGAATGCGCTGGCTGCGCCCTCCATGCGGAGTTGGGTGATGGCGGAGCCGGCGGATTGGCGGGTGGCGGTGGAGGTGGCGTCGGCAAGGGGGCCGGTGATGCCGGCGGCCGTCAGTGTTTTGGGGAGGGCGATGGCGAGGGCTATCGAGAAGACGGAACCGGAGACCGCGGTGCCCAGGGCGGAGCCGATCTGGCGGACGGTGCTTTGGGTGGCGGAGCCCTGGCCGGAGCGCTGCACTGGGATGTCTCGCAGGACGGTGCCGGTGAGCTGCGCCGATGCCAGGCCTAGGCCGAGGCCGTAGAGAGTGAGTGGGGCGGCGATGAGCCAACCGCTGGTGTTTGCACCCATGACGGAGGCGAGGATGATGACGCCCACAACCTCGAGGGCGAGGCCGATCAGGACGGTGCCCGGCGCGCCGAAGCGGGCGGCGACGTGGCGGGCTGCCGCGCCGGAGAGGAATGCGCCGACGGCCATCGCGGCCAGGACGAGGCCGGCGGACATGACGGACAGGCCCAGCGCATTAATAAGGTAGAGCGGCAAAATGAAGATGATGGCGAATTCGCCGATGGCGACGGCGCCGGCGGTGATGTTGCCCCAGGAGAAGGTGGAGTAGGAGAACAGGCCCAAGTCGAGGAGCGCGGAGCGTTCCACGCGCTTGCGGTGCTGTTCCCAGCGGATGAAGAGGGCAAATGCGACGGCGGAGATCGCAAGTGCGACGGGGACGGGGGAGACCGGGGCGGTGGTGGGCCAGGTCCAGCCGAACACGGTCAGGGGTTCCTTGGGGGTCCACCAGCCGAGGTCGGGTGCCTCGATGATGGCGAAGACGAGAGTGCCGAAGGCGATGGCGCTGAGCTGGGCGCCGTCGACGTCGATGCCGGGCAGCTTGTCGGGGCTGCGGGTCTCGCGGACGGTGAGCACCGCGCCGATGGCGACGATCACGCCGATTGGCACGTTGACCAGGAAGATCCAGTGCCAGGACACCCACTGCGTCAGTGCGCCACCGGCCAGGGGGCCGACGGCGGCGGCTCCAGAGATCACGGCGCCCCACACACCGAAGGCGGCCGCGCGGTACTTCCCGCGGAACACCGCGTTTACCGTCGAAAGGGTTGACGGCATGATGAGGGCAGCACCGACGGCTTGCACTGCACGGGCGGAAATGAGGGTCGAGGCGGACGTCGAAAAGCCGGCGAGGACGCTGCCCGCGACGAACACCCCGAGGCCCGCGAGGAAGGCGCGCTTGCGGCCCCACGAATCCGCAATCTTGCCCGTGGACAGCAACAACGCGGCGAGCAGCACCGCGTACAGACTGTTCACCCACTGTGCCTGGGTGAGGTCCAGGCCGAGGTCAGTAATTATCGACGGCAACGCCACGCCAACGATCGTGCCGTCGAGAACGATGACCCCGAGCCCCACCGAGAGGACGGCGAGGCTGATCCAGTCGCGACGCGTTGGCGTGGTGGCCTCTGCTTCGTTCATCACTAGCGCCTTACTGATTCCGGCTCAACAGACTTGAGCGCGCGACCGAGCGCCGCCATGAACAAGCCCAACGCAACCGTGATCGCGATGTGGCCCAAGCCCGCGATACCCGCGATCATCGCCGTGGACTCCTTGCCCTGCACGGTGAGGATGCCGTGCCAGACCATCATGCCCGAGGTCATGAGCACGCCGACGTTGTACACCCAGAAGAACCAAGTGAACAGCTTGCCGGACCGCGAAACCCGGAACAGTTTCTCCAACACCAAGAAAATCAACGACATGACGAACCCGAGCACCAGCAAGTGCGTGTGCGTCACGCCGAGCTGCGTGAACTGGCCTTCCGGGAAATCATTCGCGCGGGTGAACTCGCGGTAGAACAACCCCGCGCCCAACCCAAGCACCAAGTACAACACTGCTGCCCTGTACAACTTCTGCACGGTACACACTCCTTCTACAACCGCCGACACCGGCGGGAAATCCATTGACACCATCAATGGTGCTGGAGCGGGCGCAGAAATTAATCGCGCAGCAGGTTGAACATTGCGTCAACCGAACGGTTGAGTGGGGTTAGCGCTTGAGCCCATCCACGAACTGCGCGACCTTGGGTTCTCCCACCAGGTACGCGGCGTAAAGGCCCAGCCCTCCGATGCCGATCACGATCGACAGCGTAAGCCCCAAGACCATGTCCTCCTGCTATCGGCTTAGGGGTTCCCCGGCCTTGATCTTCGAGGACAACACCTCAAACTCGGTGGCTACCCGCTTCATCCAGGGCTGGCCGGGTGGGCGCATTCTGGTGACGGGTGCGAGGAGGCCGGGGGCGTCGTCGTGAATCCCGCACGACTCGGGCTGCGTGCGCGTGTAGGAGGGAACTTCCGTGCTGGCACGGCAGGACTTCGCGGTTACGGAGGTGAGTTTCCACTCGTACCAGGGCTTACCGTTCGGGGTTTCGGTAGTGCTGGTCTGCGAGATCACGCCAACGAATGAGAGGGGGTTGCCGGAGTCATCGACGAGCCAGGCGGGCCCGCCGGAGTCGCCCTGGATGAGGGTGTCATCAGACTCCACCTTGATCACGCCGTCACCTGCGCCCTGGAGGCTGCCACACACAACTTTGCGCTGCTTTACCGAGTTAGCGCACACTTCCATACCGGACTCCAGGGTGCCGTAATCTACGACGGTATCGCCCGAAAACACGTTCTGGCCTGCGATAACATCCTCGTAGAGCCTGACGGCCATGACGTCGTCGTTTTTGAAGCGGGCGTCGATAAGCCCGGCGCGAGTGCTGTAGCCCACCGCTTGACTGTTCTTATACAGGACCTCTCCTGGACTCTGGGTGAAGCAGTGGCGCGCGACGTACACCGTTTTCGACGCCGCATCGACGTAGCCAACCTGGCACTTCGTGATGCCGACCTCAACAATGTCGCCTTGGTTCACCACGACGCCGGCGGTGTAGCGCACGGAGCTGAGGTCCGCAGCAGCGTTGGGAGCGGCGGCACCCGATAACGCCAGCGTTGCGGCTAGCGCTGCGGCTCCGAGTTTAGTTGCGCGTTGCACCTGCGCTCCTTTTGGGCGAAAAACAACATAGGTAAAGTCATCTTAGCCTAGTCCACCGCCACATTTCCCATGTTTCACGTGAAACACATCGGGGTTAACCCATAGACCCGGACACACCACAGCTGTACTATGAGGTCAATCTTTAGGATGATGAAAGGGAAATCATGCAGGAACAGCCAACGACAGACGAGATATTCGCAGCTCACGAGGGCGGCAAGCTCTCCATCCAATCGCGGATGGAGGTGAACACCATGCGGGACCTCGCCATCTGCTACACGCCGGGGGTAGCGGAGGTGTGCGAGGCGATCGCGCAAGTACCCGCCAAGGCACGCCACTACACGGGGGCAGGGAACACCGTCGCCGTCGTCACCGACGGCACCGCGGTCCTCGGCCTCGGCGACATCGGCCCCCAGGCATCCCTGCCCGTCATGGAAGGAAAAGCCCAGCTCTTCCAACAATTCGCCGGGCTGAACTCCTTCCCGATCGTCCTCGACACCCAGGACGTCGACGAAATCGTCGACACCGTCGTGCGAATCGCGCCCTCCTTCGCGGCCATCAACCTCGAAGACATCGCCGCGCCACGCTGCTTCGACATCGAACGCCGCCTCGACGAACGCCTCAACATCCCCGTCATGCACGACGACCAGCACGGCACCGCCGTCGTTATCTATGCGGCACTACGCAACGCCGCGCGCGTCCTCGGCCGCACCCTCGCCGACCTGCGCGTGGTCATCTCCGGCGCCGGAGCCGCGGGCATCGCATGCGTCGACATGCTTCTCGACGCCGGCATCCACGACATCATCGTCCTCGACTCCCAAGGCCCCATCCACGCCGACCGCGCCGGCCTCACCCCCGTCAAACAGTCCCTCGCCGCGCGCACCAACCCGCGCAACATCCACACCACCGTCGACGACGCCCTCCGCGACGCCGACACCTTCATCGGACTGTCCCGCGGCCACATCACCGAAGAGCAAGTCCTCCTCATGGCCGAGGCACCCATCCTGTTCTCGCTGGCCAACCCCACCCCGGAGATTGAGCCGGAGGTTGCGCGGAAGCACGGAGGGGTCGTCGCAACGGGGCGCTCAGACATGCCCAATCAAATCAACAACGTCCTCGCGTTCCCCGGCATCTTCCGCGGCGCCATCGACGCCGGCGCCACCCGCATCACCCGCCCCATGCTGCTCGCCGCCTCCGAAGCCATCGCCTCACTTATCGACGCCCCCACCGCCCACAACATCGTCCCCCAAGCACTCGACCCCCGCGTGGCACCGGCCGTCGCCAAGGCGGTAGCGGACGCCGTGTAACAGAACAGGTAGCAGGGGGCGATAGTCGCAGTATGAAGAACACTGCACTTGCTAGCGGCGCCGCAATTGCCATCGCCGCATCCACGCTCATCGCCCCACAAGCCACCGCTGCCACCGCTGCCACCCAAGTCGCCAGCGGCACCTTCACCTGGCCAATCAAGCAGTCCCTCCTGCAGGAACTGAACAAGAACGCCAACCTGGTGACCGATGCCGGCGTCTACGCCAAGGACCAAGCCGTCTTCGACCCGAACGCCAACCTGGTCACCTTCCCCCTCGACGTCGCCGACACCCGCCTCGACGCCAACGGCAACGGCGTCCTCCACTTCGACGGCGAACTGAAACTGCACGGCACCGTCGCCCCCAAGGTCGACATCGACGACATCAAAATCACTATCACCGGCACCAACGCCACCATCACCGGCGACATCGAATCCGGAACGGTCATCGAACGCGAACACAACGACGTGGTCCTGGGCACCTTCCAACTCGACAACGCCATCGACCCATCGCAGCCCAACTTTGCCGCCAAGGCCCGCCCTGTCACCTACGGCATCGGCATCACGCCACTCGGCCTCAAAGCCGGCGAGACTCCATCCGACGCCAAGGCCGACCTCAACCTGACCTTCGGCAAGGCCGACCTGAGCTCCCGCCTCGACATCGACACCGAGGACAAGCTCAAAGCCGCAGGCATCGCCCTCGGCGTACTGGCTGCTCTCGGTGCCATCGTGGCCGTCGTAGCAGGGCCACTGAAGGACCTACTGCCGTTCGACCTGCCCGCGAAGCTGCCGTTCTAAAACAGCGGTTCACCCACCGGGTGCATCTCACCGCCACCCTGCAACGGCCACGGGAAGAACCCAACGTGGCCGTAAAACAGGGTCAGGCCGAGGAACACCCACATCATGCCGATGATGAACGTCACCGGCACAAACACCTTCCGGGCAACCGGGCTGGTCAGCACGAACGGGGAAAGCAACGCCGAAAGCCCCGTACCCACATACAAGGTAAACACCATAAACGGCTCAAGCATCGAGCCCGCCAACAAACGCGCAATCGGCTCAACCTCTGGTGGACGCCACTGACCAAAATGCATCCCGGCGATACCAAACATGATCAGGCCAAACCCACCGACCGCAGCCACATACAGAATCGGGCGGAGCGTAGCCACCCAGTCCAAATCGCGGATACCACGGTCAGCGCGATCCTCTGCGCGAAGCACGGCAACACCAACGGTAAGTGTCATCACACCGTAAAATGCGGCCGGTTCACCAAACGTCACATTATCGACCGCACAACAGAACACACCCTCGATCTGTTCCAGCGGCCACGTGAGCATCATATGCACACCCGTCATCCCGAGAAACGCACCGAGGAACACGAACGCCCAGCCAAACCCAGACACTGAGCGGTTTCCGACTTTCTGCAACGCACGCATGAACAGCGGCACCATCAACATAATTACACCGACGACCAGCCCCATCGTCGTGTTGTACGTAATACCTTGCATCAACATGGCCCTAGCTCCTCTCCGCCAACAAGTACTGACGAATCGTCATCAACGCAATCATCGAGCAAAAGGCAATCGTCCACGTCAGCGCCCCAAGGTCCTCACCCTTCACGCCGCCCATGACCCAGAAAAACAGCCCGCCGACGACCACAAAGATCGTCAATAGCACCCAACTCGCCGTGAGAAGTTTCGACGCCCACCCCTGCGTCTGATCATCAACCGGCACCAGCTCTTTGCCTACATGCATAGTTGTCCTACTTTCACTCAAGAACTGCAGTACGCACGTACTGCTAAAAAATGAGGATATCCTAATTATGGCGTTTACCTTGGAATATTTGCTTCTTTTCCCGCGGGCTTTACAAGGGAGAAAATTTGGCTATAATAAATGTCGAGCCTCCTGCCCACGGATTCCCCCCGAGTCCGGTTGAGCACTCAACACCCCCCATTTTCGAGTGCGAGAGCGCAGGGGGTTCACTCTTTTTCTTTTCGAGGTTCCCGCACCAAATTCCTGGATTTTGGGAAGTGGCGTTGGCAAAAGCCCAGGTCGGGGGTCGGCCAGGTGGGAATGTGGTGCGTACACAGAGGCCTCAGTGCCAAGAGGCGCATGTTTGAATTCCGGCCTCCGCATTTCCGCAGGTCATAAATGTGCTAGAGGTTATCGGTTGCGTTGTTTGGCACTGGCACGAGGGGACTGACACCAAATCCCTGATTTTTGGGAAACGGCGTTGACAAAAGCCCAGGTCGGGGGTCGGCCAGGTGGGAATGTGGTGCGTACACAGAGGCCTCAGTGCCAAGAGACGCATGTTTGAATTCCGGCCTCCGCATTTCCGCAGGTCATAAATGTGCTATATGTTATCGGTTGCGTCCTTTGGCACTGGCACGCCGAGATACGACACCAAATCCCGGAATTTTGGAAGCGGCGTCGGCAAAAGACCAGGTCGTTGAGACTGCGTGAGGGAATTTGGTGCGCGGGGAGGGGCGGGTTCGGGCATGGGGGTGTCGGTGGGTACACTGCTGGCGTAATCACAACCCCTAAGAAGGAGTCCTTTCCTATGCGTCACCACGCCGTAGCCGCAACGTTGTTGACCGCAACACTGCTGGTCACCGGGTGTACCACCGAAAACTCAGCAGAAAACTCAGCCGAAAACACAGCCGAGGAGACGACCCAAACAACCCAGGAGGACACGACCCGCCTGCTCACGGACATCGACGGCACAGACGTGCGGGTGCCGAAGCAGGTGACCCGGTTGGCGGACACGTGGGACGTGAATAACCAGTTCGTGCTGATGCTTGGTGGCGGGGACACCCTGGTGGCCACCACCGAGGAAGCGAAGCGGCTGCCGTGGCTGACGAAGATCTACCCGCACGTGACTGAGCTGCCGACGCCGGCGTCGGGAACTCGGCTCAACGTGGAAGAGCTGAAAGAGATCAACCCCGAAATGCTCCTGACCTCCTCGAAGGAACAGGTCGAGGCGGCACGTGCGCAGGGGATCCCGGCGGCGAGGGTCGACTTTGATGACTTTGAGCAACTGATGAAGTCCGTGCGCATTACGGCGAACGCGCTGGGCACCGAGGAGGCCGACCAGAAGGCGACCGAGTACGTGACCTACATGGAGCGCAACCTGAAGATGGTCGCGGACCGCCTGGGCGGCATGCCGGGGGAGAAGAAGCCGAAGGTGCTGCATATCGTTGGCGGGGAGGACGTCACGCAGGCGGACGGGCCGGACTCCCTGGTGGGGGAGTGGATTGCAGCGACGGGGGCTCGCAATGTGATCGAGGAGGTTGTGGACGTCACGACCGTCACCCCGCAAGACATTGTCGACGCCGCTCCGGACTTCATCATCGTGGGCGGTATGGAGGCGCAGCTGGGCGTCGATAAGCTGGTGAATGATCCTGCACTGGCGAACGTGCCTGCGGTGAAGCAGGGCAACGTGGTGAAGAACCCGGTGGGGACGTCGAACTGGGGCCGCTACTCGGCGGAGGAAGCGCTGCAGCTGCTGTGGGCAGCGAAGCTGTTCCACCCGGAGAAGTTTGAGGACGTCGACCTGGTTGCTGAGACGCAACAATTCTACTCAACGTTCTACGGATACGAGCTGAGCACCGAGGACGCGCAGCGGATCCTGGACGGCGAGGGCCCGGCGGCTTAAAAAAATTCTAAGAAGGCAAAGAAAAACCCGGCACCTCGTGTTCTAGGTGCCGGGTCTCTGCTTCGAATTTCTCTACTTGGGACTATACGGAACCAGCTGCGAAAAAGGGGAATACCCGTGAGAAAATCGGCCTAAACTTTAAAGACAGGGGACAACGAAGGTTTCTTAACTTTCTCTTAATTTCGCGCTGACCTTGGGGTATTCCAAATAGAAAAAAGTTTGAAAAACGGGGACACGTCACGCAGTTCAGCCCCGTACGGGGGGAGGATGTAACGGGGGTAGCGGGAGTGTGACTCGCGACATAGCGAGTATGGGCTTGTGATTCCAGATGGTAGGTTAAGGGAGTACCTTATCCCCACTACGGAACGTTCGGCACGTACCTGCCGATGGAGGACCACATGGCATCAGTAACTTACGACAACGCAACGCGCATCTACCCGGGTGCGACCACACCGAGTGTCGACAAACTCAACCTTGAAATCGCGGACGGGGAGTTCCTCGTCCTCGTCGGCCCGTCCGGCTCCGGTAAGTCGACCGCGCTGCGCATGCTCGCCGGTCTCGAGGACACCAATGAAGGCCACATCCGCATCGGCGACCGCGACGTCACCCACGTCAGCCCGAAGGACCGCGACATCGCGATGGTCTTCCAGAACTACGCCCTGTACCCGCACATGACCGTGCGCGAGAACATGGGCTTCGCGCTGAAGATCGCCGGCATGGACAAGGCCGAGATCGACAAGCGAGTGGAAGAGGCTGCAAAGACCCTCGACCTGACCCAGTACCTCGACCGCAAGCCGAAGGCACTGTCCGGTGGTCAGCGCCAGCGCGTGGCTATGGGCCGCGCCATCGTGCGCAAGCCACAGGTCTTCCTTATGGACGAGCCACTGTCCAACCTGGACGCGAAGCTGCGTGTGCAGACCCGTACCCAGATCGCGAACCTGCAGCGCCGCATGGGCGTAACCACGCTGTACGTCACCCACGACCAGACGGAAGCCCTCACCATGGGCGACCGCATCGCCGTCCTGAACTTCGGCGTCCTGCAGCAGGTCGGCACCCCGCGTGAGCTCTACGATCACCCGAACAACGTCTTCGTCGCAGGCTTCATCGGCTCCCCGGCCATGAACCTGTCCACCTTCGACGTTGACCTGAACGAAAAGGTGGCCAAGCTCGGCCGCGCCTCCATCCCACTTTCCGACGAGCACATCTCCCACCTCACCGTGGAAGACGACGGCCAGGTCATCCTCGGCTTCCGCCCAGAGTCCCTGCAGGTCGTCGACGAGACCGCGAAGCACTCCATCCCGGTCGAGATCGACTTCGTGGAAGAGCTCGGCTCCGACTCCTACCTGTACGGCCACCTCGCAGGCGGCGGCTGGAAGGAAGAGGGCCTCGAGGAGGAGACCTCCGGCCAGATCGTGGTGCGCACCGCGCCGCTGTCCGGCATCATGAAGGGCGACGTCGTCCACGTCCAGATCGTTGACGGTGGGCTCCACGTATTTAGCAAGGCAACCGGCCAGCGGATCTAAGGACACACATTGCGCGAGAAACTCAGCGTTGTCTCGCCCGTCTACGCACCGACGTTGCTGAAAATGCCGTGGGCGCAGCCACTCGAGGACTGGTCCTCCGACCTCCTCGCGGCGCTGCCCCGCGGCATTTCGCGACACACGGTGCGCCTCATCGAAGCCGACGGGCTAGTTTTCGCAGTCAAGGAAATCGGCGGGGAAGTCGCCTACCACGAGTACAACATGCTCCGGAGGCTCCAAGAGCTCGACGCCCCCTGCGTCGTCCCCGTGGCCGTCATCACGCACCGCGTCGACGAAAACGGAGAGGAACTCACCCCCTGCCTGGTCACAGAGCACCTGCGGTTCTCACTCCCGTACCGCGACGTGTTCTCCCGCGACATCACCGTCGACACCATCAACAAGCTGGTGCGCGCCCTCGCGGTGTTGCTGGTGCGCCTGCACCTGCTCCACTTCTACTGGGGCGACGTCTCACTGTCCAACACCCTGTTCCGCCGCGACGCCGACCAGTTCTCCGCCTACCTCGTCGACGCCGAAACCGGCGAATTCCACGACCCCATCTCCGACGGACGACGCCTCTACGACGTCGACGTCGCCCGTGTCAACATCATCGGCGAGATGATGGACCTGCAGGCAGGCGGCTACCTCAGCGAGGACGTCGACGTGATCACCCTTGGCAACGATATCGCCTCCACCTACAACGAACTGTGGGACCTGATGACAGGGGAGCTCATCGTCGAAGGTGATGCGTTCGGGGCGATCGCTGGGCGCGTCGCAAAGATTAATGAGCTGGGCTTCGACGTCGGCGAAGTCGAGATCGAACACGACGGGGAAGACACCTACCGGGTGATCATCGAGCCCGCCGTGTTCTCCACAGGCTTCTACCAGAAAAAGCTGCTGCGACTCACCGGGCTGGAGGTGCAGGACCGGCAGGCACAGCGCCTCCTCGGCGAGATGGAGGTCTACCGCGCCGTGCGCTACGGCGGCAAGCTCCCCCTCGAAGCCGTCGCGCACCGCTGGATGGTGAAGAACTACGAACCCATCGTGGAACTCATCCCGCCGCAGCTGCGCGAGAAGCTCGAACCCGCGCAGATTTTCCACGAAATCCTGGATCACCGCTGGTTCATGAGCCAAAACGACCAACGCTACGTCACCTTGGCCGAGGCGGCGCAGTCCTATTTCGATCATGTGCTGCCGGGGCATCCGGACGAAGCAATCGTCTATAAATTACCCCCGGAGATGTGACGCGGGCCATAATGTTTGCCGTGCTCCATAAATGGTCACTATACTGAGGTAGTACCTTATAACGCGCCGTGAACCGCATCGGGTAACGCTGGCAAGGAGCACGGCTACACATGAAGGATGGCCCATGAAGAAATTCACGCGAGCTTTTGCCTCAACCGCTGTCGCAGCACTGGCAGCATCCGCCCTCGTCGCCTGTGGCGGCGGTGGCGACACCGAAGGTCCGAACGTCTACTTCCTCAACTTCAAGCCTGAGCAGGACGCGACCTACCAAGCAATCGCCGAAGAGTACACCGCAGAAACTGGCGTCCCAGTCAAGGTCGTCACCGCGGCATCCGGCAACTACGAGCAGACCCTGCGCACCGAGGTCGGCAAGTCCGACGCTCCGACGCTCTTCCAGATGAACGGCCCAACCGGCTTCAAGACCTGGAAGGACTACACCGCAGACCTGTCCGACTTCTCCCTCGCGCAGGACCTCAACGAGGACGTCACCCCGCTCACCGCGGAAGACGGCACCGTGCGCGGCATCCCGTTCGCAGTTGAAGGCTTCGGCATCATCTACAACGAGGACATCACCGATAAGTACTTCGCACTGCCAAACCCGGCAGTCGCCTCCATGGACGAAGTCAAGAACTTCGAATCCCTGAAGAAGCTCGCCGAAGACATGCAGTCGAAGAAGGACGAGCTTGGCATCGACGGCACCTTCGCCTCCACCTCCCTCACCAGCGGTGAGGACTGGCGCTGGCAGACGCACCTGGCCAACGGCCCAATGCACTACGAGTTCGAGGACCTCGGCACCACCGACGCAGAGGACGTCACCTTCAAGTACAACAAGGAGTTCAAGAACCTCTTTGACCTGTACCTGAACAACTCCACCATCGCGCCGACCCTGGCACCGTCCAAGGCAGTCTCCGACTCCATGGCAGAGTTCGCACTCGGCCAGGCAGCCTTCGTCCAGAACGGTAACTGGGCATGGTCGCAGATCGCCGACGTGAACGGCAACGTCGTGAAGGAAGACAAGATCAAGTTCCTCCCGATGTACATGGGCCTCCCAGATGAGGAGAAGACCGGCATCAACGTCGGCACCGAGAACTACCTCGCCATCAACGCCAAGGCCCCAGAAGAGGACCAGCAGGCAACCAAGGACTTCCTGAACTGGCTGTTCACCTCCGAGGCAGGCAAGAAGCACGTCATCGAGGACCTCGGCTTCATCGCACCGTTCAAGAACTACACGGAGACCGACGTCCCAGCAGACCCGCTGGCACGCCAGGTCCAGGAAGCCATCTCCAACACCGAGCTGAGCACCCTGCCATGGGACTTCCAGTTCTTCCCATCCCAGCAGTTCAAGGATGACTTCGGCGGCAACCTCGCCCAGTACGCATCCGGCAACATGGAGTGGGCAGACGTCGTCGCTAAGTTCAGCGAGGACTGGAAGGCCGAAAAGGGCTCCAACTAAGCACTGAACATGTTGTAAACCAGAGCGCGGGGTGTGCGAACAGCGCACTCCGCGCTTTTTATTCCCCAGATAGGCACCACAAATGCAGCAATCACTGAAGAAATATTTCCCAATCTTCGTACTGCCGACGCTGCTTGCGTTCTTGATCGCCTTCCTTGCCCCATTCGTCATTGGTTTCCTGCTGTCATTCACCAGCTTCCACACCATCACCGACGCAACCTGGGTAGGATTCGACAACTACGTCCAAGCGTTCCAAGCGCGAGAAGGCTTCGTCCGAGCGTTCGGATTCACCGCCCTCGTCTCCATCGTTTCCATCATCACCGTCAACGTCTTCGCGTTCGCAATCGCCTGGACACTGACACGGAAACTCAAAGGCACCAACTTCTTCCGCACCGTATTCTTCATGCCGAACCTCATCGGCGGCATCGTCCTCGGCTACACATGGCAGTCCATGATCAACGCCGTGCTCGCCCAATACGGCACCACGATCGTCTCCGACTGGAAGTACGGCTACCTCGGCCTGGTCATCCTCATTAACTGGCAGCTCGTCGGCTACATGATGATCATCTACATCGCCGGCCTGCAGAACGTGCCACCAGAGCTCATCGAAGCAGCAGAACTCGACGGCGTCTCCAAGTGGGAAATGCTCCGCCACGTGACCATCCCAATGATCATGCCGTCCATCACCATCTGCCTCTTCCTGACCCTGTCCAACACCTTCAAACTCTTCGACCAGAACCTCGCGCTCACCAACGGTGCACCAGGCGGCGCAACCGAAATGGTCGCTCTGAACATCGTCAACACGATGTTCCTGCGCAACAACGTCGAGGGCGTCGGCCAAGCAAAGGCCGTCATCTTCGTCGTAGTGGTCGTCGTCATCGCAATGTTCCAGCTGCGCGCAACACGCAGCAAGGAAGTGGAGGCATAACCCATGGCAACCAAAACAAAGGCACCCGTCACCGCCTCCGAGGCGAGCGTCAGCGGCCCAGCCAAAGTACTCATCTACGCGGTGCTGGTATTCCTCACCGTGGTCTTCCTCGGACCAATCGTGTTCATCTTCCTGAACTCCTTCAAGCAGAAGTTCGCGATCTCCAACAACCCATTCGCCATCCCACTCGGCGACATGTGGGCCGGATTCGAAAACTACATCACCGGCATCCAAGGCGAAGGCTTCGCGTGGGCCATCGTGTGGTCCTTCACCATCACGATCCTCTCCGTCGCCTCCATCGTCTTCTTCTCCTCGATGACGGCCTACTACATCACCCGCGTGAAAACGTGGTGGACGTCCACGCTGTACTACCTGTTCGTGTTCTCCATGGTCATCCCGTTCCAGATGGTGATGTTCCCAACCGTCACCATCGCCGACCGCCTCGGCCTGGCCAACCCGCTCGGCATGGTGGTGCTCTACACCGGCTTCGGTGCAGGCCTGTCCGTCTTCATGTTCGCCGGCTTCGTCAAGTCGATCCCGCTCGAGATTGAAGAAGCAGCAACCATCGACGGCTGCAGCCCACTGCAAACGTTCTTCCGCGTCGTCCTCCCGATGCTCAAGCCAACCGCAGTGACCGTCGCCATCCTCAACGCAATGTGGGTCTGGAACGACTACCTGCTGCCATACCTCGTCATCGGCCTGTCCACCCCATACCGCACCATCCCAGTGGTCATCCAGCAGTTCGTTGGGTCCCAGGGCAACCGCGACATGGGCGCAATGATGGCAATGCTCGTGCTCGCCATCGTCCCGATCATCATCTTCTACATGTCTTCCCAGAAGCACATCGTGGAGGGTGTCGCAGCTGGCGCCGTGAAGGGATAACATTCTGGCGTGAGCCTTTTCAATCCCGATTCCCGATTTATGTCCGCCTTCACCTTGATGGCGGACATTGTCATTGTCAACATGCTTTTCGTCCTGTCTAGCCTGCCCATCGTGACGGGCGGCATGGCGATCCGCGCGGCGAACGTCGTCACCGGCTACATGGTCGAAGGGCGCGGCTCCCGCTACGGGCTGCACTACCTCCGCGAGTTCCGCTACGGCGGCGGCAAATTCGGCGGCGCCTCCACCCAGTGGTGGGGGATCCTCGTCGCCATCGGCCTCGGCGTCACCTACCAACAGTGGGTCATCTTTCAAGCAGGTGTCGACGGCCACCTCCTCAACCTCACGCAAGGGCTCACCCTGTCCGGCATCCTCATCATCACCGGCATCAGCGTGTGGTTCTTCGCGCTCCAGGCGCAGCTGGACCTCCAGGCGACCTCAGAAGGGCAGCAAAAAGCGCCCCTGGGCGAAACCCTGGGGCGCTCCGTGATCCTCACGTTCCAGCAACTGCCACGCACCCTCGGCGCACTCCTATGCATCGGGGCGGCGGCATCCCTGCCGCTGTGGACCTCAGTTGCCGTGTGGATCCCCGCCTACTTCTTTTTGGTGCCGGCGCTCACGCTGTTTCTTGTACAGCTGCTCGTCGCGGCACCGCTCGGGCGGGGACTCGCTAGCGACTAGGCGTCCTGCGCCTGAATCTCCTTAGCGCGTTCCATATCCTGCGTGACGATCTTGCCCTTCGCGAAACGGTTCACAATCATCGCGATCGCACCGTCACCGGTCACGTTCGCCGCGGTGCCGAAGGAGTCAACCACAATGTAAGCGGCGATCATCAGGGAAATCATCGACTCGTCGAAGCCCAGGTTCGCCTGCAGCAGGCCAACCGCGGCCATGATCGCGCCACCAGGCACGCCCGGCGCAGCGATCATCATGATGCCAAGCAGCAGCACGAAACCAACGACGGCGCCACCGGTGATCGGCAGCTGCGCCATGAACACAATCGCCAGGGCGTAGAGCGTAATCTTCATCATCGAACCAGACAGGTGAATCGTCGCGCACAGCGGCACGATGAAGCCCGCCACGTTCTCGTCCACCTTGTTCTTCAGGGTGGACTGGTAGGTTACCGGAATCGTCGCCGCGGAGGACGACGTACCCAGCGCCGTGAAGTACGCCGGCAGCATGTTCTTCAGCGCCGTGAACGGGTTCTGACCAGCCACCGCACCCGCGATCAAGTACTGGCCCAGCACAATCACGATCGTCATGCCGACCGAGAGCAGCAGCACCACGCCGAACGCGGCCATCGTCGAACCGAAGTTCTCGTTCATAGCCAGGTTCAGGAACGTACCGAAAATGAACAACGGCAGCAGCGGAATAACGAAGCTCTGGACCACCTTCATAATCACGTCACGCAGCTCGTTGAGCACCTCGTGCATCGTGCGGGACTTCACCGTGGTCATCGCGATACCAATCACGAACGCGAGCAGCAGCGCCGACATCACCTCAAACGGTGCAGGCATCTCCACCTCGAAGAACGGCGACAGGCCGCCCTCGGAGGGGTCGTCGATATCTGTACGCAGCTGCGTACCAGCCAGCAACGTTGGGTAGAGTGCTGAAGCCACACCCCAGGCAATCAGGCCGGAAATGATCGTGGATCCGTAGGCGACCCCGGCCGTGATACCCAACCACTTACCCGCGCCCTTGCCCAGGCCCGCAATCGCGGGGGCGATCAGGGAGAAGATGAGGATTGGGACGAAGAATCCCAGGAAGTTCGAGAACAGGCCGTTGAACGTCACGAAGACGCGCGCGAGCCAGTCAGGAAAGAAAAAACTGCACAGAAAGCCGGCGACGATCGCCACGACAATCCAGAAGAGCAGCGAGCTCAACACTTTCGATTTCATTGTTGCACCTTTAATACGAGGCGATGGACAGATCCACAGGCGAAAAACCTGTGATGGTTATGCTATACGGTATGTTGCTTGCACAGAGCCCTAATGGGCCATTTTCTGACACAAGTTCCATAAATACTATCATTGGGATACTCCTTATAGTATTCACTGTGGCACTTCTCATACCAGGCGTCCTCGCGACCGCCGGGAAGCTGCCCGGCAACGGCGTGATCGGGCTGCGTGTACCGGAAGTTCGCAAGCACGAGTCCACCTGGCGCCAGGCCCACCGCGTCACCGGCCCCTTCTGGGTCCTCGCCGCAGTCGCCTTCGCCATCGGCGCCGCCTTTGCATTTATTGCATACGGGTGGATGTGGATTCTCGTCGCCGTGGCGGTCATCGCCGCACTCGTGAGCATCTCCGTCGGCGGCAACTTCGGGGCCCGCGCCGCCGCGCTTGTCGACGCCGCCCTGGACGCCTCAGACTCAGACTCCTCAGACGAGCCCGCCGTGGACCTCGGCGCACTGCGTAAGGCCGCCGGGAAGGCGGACGAACAGCAGTAGCCGTTTTATATTCACGCTTTGCGCTGGGTGTTTGACGGTTTTGCTCCCCGCGCCCGATCTTTCCGCTAGCTTTGCAGCTATGACTTTCACGACTCAGAAGAACTGGTGGTGGCTCCCCAACACGGCGAGCCGCCTTCTCTAGCAACTTCTCGAGTCTCAACAACGGCCCGCCGCTTGTAACCACAAGCACCGCGGGCCGTTTGCTTTGGCTCACACGCCCTCGGTGTACCAACACACGAAGGACGACCATGAGCACACATACCACCCGCCGCGTGAAGTACCACGCGGACGCCGCCAGCCTCTTCGCGCACCTCGGCGGCACCACGACCCGGGACACCGTCCTGCTGGAATCCGCCGACATCACCACCCGCTCCGGTATCCAATCGGTCGCGGTGCTGCGGGCCGCGGTGCGCGTCACCTGCTCGGGCAGCCATGTACACGTCGAGCCGCTGACCTCCTTCGGGCGCACGGTGGCCGATCGCGTACGGGAGCAGCTGGGGGAGTACCACGTTGGAGAGAACGTCTACGCGTTTCCGCCTGTTGCCGCTGCTGTTGTTGCGGACGAGCGCGAGCGCCTCACCGCCACCTCCACCGTCGAGGTACTGCGCGCGCTCAGCCGCTTCGGGTTCCTCGCCGGCGGGTTCGCCTACGACTACCTCGAAACCTTCGAGGAGCTCCCGGCCGTCGCCGACGGCGCCAACACCTACCCCGACTACCAGTTCGTCCTCGCCGAAGTGCTCCTGCGCATCGATCACCAATCACAGACCGCGACGCTCAGCGGAGTTGGGATTGACGCGCTCGCCGAGCGTATCGACGCCGCTTCGCCCACACCATTACGTTCCTCGGAGGAGGCCGGCGGCACCCTGGTTGCTCGCGCCGACATCCCCGATGCCACGTTCTGCGCCGACGTGGAGCGACTTAAGGAGCACATCTACAACGGGGACATCTACCAAGTCGTGCCCGCCCGCAGCTTCATCGCCGACTGCCCGGACGCGTTCGCCGCGTACCTCCAACTGCGCGCGACTAATCCTTCGCCGTACATGTTTTACCAAAGGGGCGTCGATAAGCATGGTGACTCTTTCGAGCTGTTCGGCGCCTCGCCCGAGTCCAACCTGAAGTACACCAACGCCGACCGCGAGGTGCAGCTGTACCCGATCGCGGGGACGCGGCCGCGCGGGCTCGCCGAGGACGGGACGGTCGACCACGAGCTGGACACGCGGATGGAGCTGCAGCTGCGCACCGACGCCAAAGAAGTCGCCGAGCACACCATGCTCGTGGACCTCGCGCGCAACGACGTCGCCCGCGTTGCGGAGCCCGGCACGCGGCGAGTTGCCGAGTTGCTGCAGGTAGACCGGTATTCGCGCGTCATGCACCTCGTGTCCCGGGTCACCGCGCGGCTGGCTGGGGACCTCGACGCGCTCGACGCGTACCGGGCGTGCATGAACATGGGCACGCTCACCGGGGCGCCGAAGCTGCGCGCGACCTCGCTCATCCGCTCGCTCGAGGGCGCGCGGCGCGGGTCTTACGGCGGAGCAGTCGGCTACCTGGACAGCAACGGCGACTTTGACACCTGCATCGTGATCCGTTCTGCGTACGTCACCGGCGGGAAGGCGATCGTGCAGGCAGGCGCTGGAGTCGTGCGCGACTCCAACCCGCAGTCCGAAGCCGACGAGACGCTGCACAAGGCGTACGCGGTACTCAACGCGATCGCGCTGGCCGCTGGCGCAGAACTGGAGGTCATCAAATGATTGTGCTGCTGGATAACCAGGACTCGTTCGTTTACAATTTGGTGGACGCGCTTGCTGAGTATGAGTCAGTAGTGTTTCGTAACACTGTTGATGTTAACTCAATACTGGCGCTGGATCCTTCACTGATCGTGCTTTCACCCGGGCCCGGGTACCCCGGCGACGCCGGCTGCATGCCCGAACTGATCCGCCGGGCACAGGGCAGCGTGCCGATGCTCGGCATCTGCCTCGGCTACCAGGCCCTTGTGAAACACTTCGGCGGCACCGTCCAGCCCTGCGGGCCCGTCCACGGAGTCTCGGACACCATGAGGCTGACCTCGGAAGGGCTTGCGTGCGGGCTCTTCGACGGCATGACCAGCCAGCTCAGGCGCGACGTGCCCGTAGCACGTTACCACTCGCTCGGGGCTACGGAAATGCCTGCAGGGATGCACGCTTTGGCACGCACCGGGGACATCGTCATGGCCGGCGCAACCGACGACGGCATGTCCATCGGGCTGCAGTTCCACCCCGAATCGATCCTCACACCCGCAGGCCCAACGATGCTGCGCCGGTGCGTCGACAAGCTGAAGAAAGGAAACTAACCATGGCAACCGAACGATCCCTCACCATCCTCAAGCGCTTCCTGGACAACCGGGAGCCGACACTCGAGGAAGCCATCGAGGCATTCACCCCGCTCACCGTCGGCGACTACGACGACGTCCACATCGCAGCACTCCTGGCCACGATCCGCACACGCGGCGAAACCTTCGCCGACATCGCCGGCGCGGCTCGCGCGTTCCTCGCCGCAGGCCGACCGTTCCCGGTGACGGGGGAGGGGCTGATGGACACCGCCGGCACCGGCGGCGACGGCGCGAATACCATCAACATCACCACCGCGGCGTCACTGGTCGCCGCCTCTGGCGGAGTGCCCATGATCAAGTGCGGCAACCGGTCCGTGTCCTCCAAGTCCGGCTCCGCCGACGTCCTCGAGGCCCTGAACATCCCACTCGACCTCGACCCTTCGCGCGCGGTGCGACAGTTCGAGTCCTCCAACTTCACCTTCCTCTTCGCGCCGGCGTACAACCCGGCCATCGCGCACGTGCAGCCGGTGCGCAAGGCGCTGGGCGTGTCCACGCTGTTTAACACGATGGGGCCGCTGCTCTCACCGGCGCGGCCGGAGTACCAGATCATGGGCATCGCCAACCCGGCGCAGGGACGCGTCATCGCTGAGACGATGCGCGAGCTCGGGCGGGGGCGCGCGCTCGTCGTCCACGGCGCGGGCACCGACGAGCTGGCGGTGCACGGCGAGTCGCAGGTCTGGGAGCTGGGCCGCGACGGTTCCATCACTGAGTACGTGCTTACGCCGGAGGAGCTCGGCCTTCAGCGCTGCTCGCTCGAGGACCTGCGCGGCGGCGACGGCGTGGAGAATGCCGCCGCCATCCGTGCAACCTTCGCGGGGGAGGGCCCGGCGGCGCACCGCTCGGCCGTCGC
The DNA here is from genome assembly GCF_033877495.1 of Corynebacterium sp. UMB2355A. NCBI lineage: Bacteria > Bacillati > Actinomycetota > Actinomycetes > Mycobacteriales > Corynebacteriaceae > Corynebacterium > Corynebacterium sp. UMB2355A. Next base: position 1,296,924 of record NZ_CP138855.1, read on the forward strand.
CGCCGGTGCGGGTGCCATGTTCTACCTCAACGGCACAGCGCCGACCATCGCCGACGGCGTCACCCACGCCCTCAACCTGCTTGCCGACGGCACCGTGCAAGCATGGTTGCAACGACACGAGGAGGCTGATTACAGTGCCTAAACAACTACCCACCGTGCTCGAGGGGATCGTGGCAAGCCGACGCGGCGATCTGGCAGCGATCCGCGAGCGTCTTGCCCACGTGAATGTCGCTGCACTCCCACGCTCGGAGCGTTCACTCTACAACAACCTGAAGCGCGAGGGCACCAGCTTCATCATGGAATGCAAGTCCTCCTCGCCGTCCCTCGGCCTGATCCGCGCCGACTACAAGCCAGGGGAAATCGCCTCGGTGTACTCGCGCTACGCCGCCGGCATCTCCGTGCTGTGCGAGCCCTCCCGCTTCGGCGGCGACTACGACCACCTGGCCACGGTCGCCTCAAGCACGCACCTGCCCGTGCTCTGCAAGGACTTCATCATCGACGAAGTCCAGGTCTACGCCGCGCGCTACTTCGGCGCCGACGCCATTCTGCTCATGCTCTCCATTCTTGACGACGCCAGCTACGCCCACCTCTCCGGCCTCGCCGAGTCCCTCGGGATGGACGTGCTCACCGAAGTGATTAGCGAGGAGGAGGCCGTGCGGGCTAGTCGACTCGGCGCGCGGATCTTCGGCGTGAACCACCGGAACCTCCACGACCTGTCGATTGACCTAACGCGCTCCGCCCGGTTGGCGCGACTCGCTCCTGCCGAAGCGGCGGTGGTGTCGGAGTCCGGCATCCGGTCCGTGGAGACTGTGCGTCAGCTCGGCGGGCACTCGGACGGGTTCCTGGTCGGGTCGCAGCTGACCGGTCAGCCGGACATCGACCTGGCCGCCCGGAAACTGGTGTACGGGCCAAACAAGGTGTGCGGGCTGACGTCGTGGAGCGCCGCGCAGGCCGCCAAGGCGGCGGGCGCCGTGTACGGCGGGCTCATCTTCGAGGAGTCGAGTCCGCGCAATGTTTCACGTGAAACATCGGCGGACATCATCGCACACGAGCCGGGGCTGCGGTACGTCGCGGTTTCCCGCCGCACGTCCGGGTACGGCGAACTGGTCCAGCCGGGCATCCACGCGGTGCAGGTGCACGCTCCGTACCAGGGATTGCTCGAGGCAGAACGCTCCCTGGTCGAGCGGGTGCGCGCAGAGATCGGGGAGGACGTTGAGCTCTGGAGGGCGGTCTCCATGACTTCAGGGGCTGGCGTGGAGGTTGCGCTGGGGATCCGAGGGGGCGTCGACAAGCTGGTGCTCGACGCGCGCGACGGCGGCTCCGGCGAGACCTTCCGCTGGGCCGACATCCCGGACGAGGTGCGCGGCGACTCGCTCCTCGCCGGCGGGCTGCACCCCGACAACCTTGCGGACGCGCTCGCCGTCGGCTGCTCCGGCGTAGACCTCAACTCGGGCATCGAATACCCTGCTCAGGCCGGGCGTAAGGACGCGGGCGCGTTGCGGCGGGCCTTCGAGATCATCGGCAACTACCACTACCCAAGGACAGAAAATGACTGATTACACCCACGGCGGCAGCACCATCCTGCCCGCATACTACGGCGAATTCGGCGGGCAATTCGTCCCCGAATCGCTCCTGCCGGCGCTTGACCAGCTCGAGCGAGCGTTTGTCGACGCCCTCGCCGACGAGAGCTTCATGGCCGAATACCGCGCGCTGCTGCGCGACTACCTCGGCCGACCGACCCCGCTTACCGAATGCCGCAACCTGCTCCTCAACGGCGCGAACGCCCGCATCTTCCTCAAGCGGGAAGACCTCGTGCACGGCGGCGCACACAAGACGAACCAGGTCATCGGCCAAGCACTACTGGCGAAGAAGATGGGGAAGACGCGCATCATTGCCGAGACCGGCGCCGGCCAGCACGGCACCGCGACCGCGCTCGCCTGCGCTTTGCTGGGTTTGGACTGCGTCATTTACATGGGCAAGACCGACATGGCGCGGCAGGAGCCAAACGTTTACCGCATGCGGCTGATGGGTGCTGAGGTAGTGGGCGTCGACTCCGGCGCCGGCACCCTGAAAGACGCCGTCAACGAGGCACTACGCGACTGGACCGCCACCTTCCACGAGTCACACTACCTGCTCGGCACCGCTGCCGGACCGCACCCGTTCCCCAAGATCGTCAAAGAGTTCCACCGCGTGATCTCCGCCGAGGCGAAAGCCCAGATGCTTGAGCACACCGGCGGACTGCCGGACGTCGTCTGCGCCTGCGTCGGTGGCGGCTCCAACGCCATCGGGATGTTCGCCGAGTTTATCGACGAGGAGGGCGTCGAACTCGTCGGCGTCGAACCCGGAGGAGAGGGCGTGGGCGTCGGCAAGCATGGCGCCGCGATTGCCGCCGGAACCGTCGGCATTCTGCACGGCACGCGCTCCTACCTGATGCGTGACACCGACGGCCAAGTTGCTGAGTCTTACTCAATATCCGCCGGCCTGGACTACCCTGCGGTCGGACCCGAGCACGCACACCTTGCCAAGACGGGACGCGCGCAGTACGTTCCCGTCACCGACGAATCCGCCCTGCGTGCGTTCCAGTTGCTGTCACGGCACGAGGGCATCATCCCGGCGCTCGAGTCCTCGCATGCGTTGGCGTACGCGCTGCAACGCGCGGCGTCCCACCCAGCTGACGCGGAACCGCTCACAATCCTCGTTTCCCTTTCCGGCCGCGGCGACAAAGATGTCGCTCACGTCCGTAGAACACTCGCCGAACACCCGGAATGGGTTGAAAATGTACGAAAGGAGACCAACTAACATGTCCGCCCCTACAACGTCACGTTACGAAAGACTGTTCGCCTCCCTACAGGAAAAGGGAGAGGGAGCATTCGTCCCATTCATCATGCTTTCCGACCCAACCCCCGACGACGCCCTCCAAATCATCGACGCCGCCGTCACCGCCGGAGCCGACGCCCTCGAACTCGGCGTCCCGTTCTCCGACCCCGTCGCCGACGGCCCCGCCATCCAGGCGGCACACGTGCGGGCACTCGATGGCGGAGCGACCGTCGATAAGGCACTGGCACAAGTTCGGACGATCCGCGAGCGATACCCCGACCTGCCGATCGGCATGCTGATCTACGCCAACGTCGCCTACGTGCGTGGTCTTTCCTCGTTCTACGAGGCGTTCCGAGAGGCCGGCGCGGACAGCGTGCTACTCCCGGACGTCCCTGTGCGCGAATCGGTGCCGTTCAGCGAAGCTGCTCTTGCCGCGGGTGTCGACCCGATCTACATCGCCCCTGCCAAAGCCAGCCCGCAGACTTTGGAGGGCGTCGCCGCCCAGTCCCGCGGGTACATCTACGCCATCTCCCGCGACGGCGTGACCGGCGCCGACAAGGAAGCCTCCGTCGACGGCCTTCGCGAGGTAGTGGACAACGTGCAAGCATACGGCGGCGCCCCGGTGCTGCTCGGGTTCGGGATCTCCACACCGCAGCACGTCGCGGACGCAATCGCAGCCGGGGCAGTAGGCGCAATCACCGGCTCCGCGATCGCGAACATCGTGGCCAGATACACCGAACACACGCACCCGAACCCCGCGCGCATTACGGACATCGACGCGCTGACCGCCGAGCTGTCCTCCTACGTCACGGCAATGAAACAGGCTACTATCAGGGCATGACTTGTTCACGACGCATGTTCCTCCTCGGCACCGCCACCACCTTCGCCGGCGCGTTCCTCGCCGCCTGCGGATCTGAACCAACCGCCGAGGTAGCCAAAACCCAAGTACCGGTCGGCAGCGCCGTCATCCTCGACGGCTTCATTATCGCCCAACCGACCGCCGGTGAGTATGTCGCATACTCCCAAACCTGCCCCCACCAGGGCCAGAAGATCACCAAGGTCGATGGGGACACTGTTCGCTGCACCGGCCACGGCTCCGTCTTCAGCATTATCGACGGCTCCGCAGTCTCCGGGCCAACGCAAAATCCACTGACCCCAGCGCAGCTGACAGAAGAGGGTGAGACGCTGAACGCGTCGATGTAAAACTGCTGCTTTCTCGGCCTGCCTGGCGTGGCCTGCGTGGCTATCATGTGTGCATGCCAGGTTTTCTTCGCCGTATTGACCCCTTGCTCCTCGGCATCATCCTCGCCGCGGTACTCGCGTTCATTGCGCCCGCCCGAGGCTCGTTTGCCGAGGGCTTTTCCATTGCTGTCAAACTTGCAATCGGTCTGCTGTTTTTCCTCTATGGTGCGCGTCTTTCCACCCGCGAGGCGCTGCAAGGTTTGACGAATTGGCGCCTGCATTCGATCATCCTCGCCTTTACGTTCATCGCGTATCCTTTGATCGGCCTGGCCATGCGCCCCACAACCGCGTTCATTTCCGACTCGGTATACCAGGGGATCCTCTATCTTTGCCTGGTGCCGTCGACTGTCCAGTCCTCGGTTGCACTGACAGGCATCGCGCGTGGCAATGTGCCGGGAGCGGTGGTGGCGGCGAGCCTGTCGTCGATAGTTGGTGTCGTAGCGACGCCCGCCCTCGTTATGGTCCTGATGGGTGCCGACAGTGGCATTCATATCGATGCATCCGTGTTCCGGAATGTTGCATTACAGTTGCTCCTTCCTTTCGTGCTGGGTCAGGTCGCTCGGGCAGTGGTGCCTGGTGTTGCTGGCTTCGCTGCGCGGAAAGCTACCAAGCTTGTTGACCGCGGGTCCATTTGGATGGTCGTGTACTCGGCGTTCTCAGCCGGTGTTGTTTCTGGCGTGTGGTCGAATGTTTCTGCGCTCGAGTTGGTCTTCCTCTCTGCGTTCGCTCTGGTTCTGGTTTGCGTCATGCTGTGGGTGACGCGGGTTGTCCCGGAGGCCTTGAGGTTCTCGAGGGCGGACACGGTAGCCATCCAGATGTGCGGGACGCAGAAGTCTTTGGCGGCGGGGCTGCCGATGGCGTCGGTTATCTTTGGCGGCGGTCAACTCGGTGTGCTGATTGTGCCGTTGATGGTCTACCATCTGATTCAGTTGATGACGTGCTCCGCGTACGTCTCGCGCCTTGCCCAAACCACAGCTTCGAAGGAATAGTTTCACGTGAAACATTACGTCCGGATTCATTACAGCGCTCCAGATCTTGGGGAGAGCTTCTCAATATTGCCGAACTTGAGGAGCTGAACCCTCGCGAATGTACGATGGTTCGGATGATCGAGCTGGACCCGAGCGAGACCATTACTGGCATTTATACCGACGGCAAAGTGATTGGTCAGGCGAATGAGCCGATGTCTATCGTTCCGCACCCAGACCTGTACGCACAGTTCGAGGGCATTTCTGCGACAGCCATTGCGGTAGAGGAGTTCGAGGCGCTGTGGGCTGAGGCTTGTAGTCTGCTGAGGCATGCTTAAACCTTGGGTGTGTCCCAATCCCACGTCGGTGCGGCTTCATCCGCAAACGAATCCACACCCCACCCATCCAACTCAATCTCGGCAGCATCATCGCGATACCCCACCCGACCAGGCTCACACACCCACTGCTCACCACTTACAAACCGGAAATACAACACAGGCCCAGGCTTGACCACCCGAATAAACCCATCCGTGACCAACGAATGACACCTCGAGCACAACGGCACCAAATTCTCCAAATCCGTGGTGCCGCCCTCGGCCCAATCCCGAATATGATGCATCTGCAAGAACCTGGTATGCCCACAGCCTGGCACCGCGCACTTATGCCCCCACATCCCTAACAACACCTGCACCTGCTTCGGGCTTGCAAGCCTGCGTTTGCGCCCAAACTTGATCACCTGCCCGTCGGCGTCATAGAGCACACCCATCAAATCTGCATGATCTACCAGATTGGCAAGCCGTGCGGCAGGAGCGGCCATGTGATTCGGTAAAAACGCCCGCCCATCTGATGTCATATGCACCATCACTTGTGCTGCCGGCGCCATCGTTGCATGCTTAGCGGCCCCGGTGCGCACCATGTGCACCATCCCCATCAGTGATTGCAGCATTAATCGTGCCGGTGGCAGCCCGAAGGTCGAGCGCATCATCTGCGCATCAGCCTCATCCATCGCGTTGTCGTCCGCATAGGCGTGTGCGCCTGCGCGCAGGGCTGCTTGAAAGGCCACACCGTCGGTAGCGTTCATGCAAAACCAGCCGCGTAGGTATTGGCCGTCTTCGCGGATGGTCAGCCCGCAGTGTTCACCAGCATCCTCGGGCTGTTTGTCGGTGGGGGTTGCGCCTGCCAGGGCGTGTACGAGGCCTTGGTAGCCAGATTCGGCGGCTATTTCTACGAGTTCGTGTTGGTTTGTGTCGGTGGCGTAGTCGAGCATGTAGCGCACGCTGGTGTAGTCGATGGTTCCTTGTCGCAGCGCGTCGAGGATGGTGGGAAAGGCGGTGAGTTTGCGTGCGACGGCGGCGTATTCGTAGGCGCGGGTGCGTTTCATTTTTAACACTCTGGCAAGCCATGCCCCGGTAGAAGCGCAGCCGTAGTGCTCGGCGAGGTTATGGGTGTCGAATTCGGCGATCGCGGTCAGTATTTCCGCATGTGAGTAGGCGAACATGCGTGCGTTTGCATGGATGGTGTTGACGATTGATTCTGCGTCGATGGTGGTGGTGTGCATGGTTCCCCCTGGTGTTTTGGCTGTTTTGTTTAGTATACGTGTTCGAATGATGGTGTCAAGAGGTTTATCCAAATATTTGTTGGTGGGTGTCCGCGCGGTGGACAGTGCGCGGGGCGCTTTGCGACGCCACTTTCGAGCACGGGTGTGTGGGTGGGTGTCCGCGCGGCGGACACCTTGATGCAATCGTTGGGGTCTTGAGCTGAACTCGCTCTGTCCGCGCCGCGGAATGCTACTGGAGTCGACTAAAGCTTCGTTGGAGTCCGCGCGGCGGACTGTGCGGGAGGTTGGGTTGCAACAACGGATAGATTGTCCGCCCCGCGGAATGCGTGCTTCGCCGATGCAATTCGCGAAGTGGTGTCCGCCCCGCGGAAAGTGAACAATACTGGGTTGCAACAACGGCGAGTTGTCCGCCCCGCGGAATATCGAAACACGCAATCACCTGTCCGCCCCGCGGACAATCGGAGCCGTTCGACGGCCCCATGGGAGTAGCAAGTTCTCAACCCACTCTGACCTATTGGTCCGAGCCCGCGCAGGGCAGGGGAGCGCTGTTCCCAAATCACCTCTCGGAATCATTTGATCTCCGAAGTAACGCACAGGACGTTCCGATCGATGTTAGTTGCAGACATGCCAAAACTTTGGCGAGTCCCTAACTTTAACCGATCCCACAAAGGAGCTACCCATGAAGCGTTTTACCTCCGTAGCAGCTGCTGCAACTCTGTCCCTGTCCCTGGTCGCTGGCCCTGCATTCGCGGCTGAGGCTCAGCCTTCCGACAAGGATGCCAAGGTCGGCTCGTCGGTTGCCTTCGCGAAGTGCAAGGCGAAGGCTGAGGTCGCAGAGAAGGAAAAGAAGGCTGAGGCGAAGAAGAAGGCAGCTGATGCACAGACTGCTGGTGACATCGCTAAGAACAAGGCTGATCAGACTCGTCAGGAGATCCGCGAGGAGCTGACCTCTTCTTCTGACGAGCTGGATTGTGTCAAGGAGCTGATCAACGACAAGGATTACAAGGCAGGCATTCTCGGTCTCCTGATCGGCGTTCCGGCTGCGCTCGTTGCACTTCTTGGTGTCGTTGCTGCAGTCTCCGGCGTCATTCCGGGCATTCAGCTTCCAGCGCTGCCGTTCTAATTCACTTATCGACGCCACATTCTGACCCAGCCTCTCGTATAAGGCTGGGTTTTTCAATTTGATTGGCGCCTATTAATTCCCAGTCAATAGCTCGGCCCCATCAACCCGCTCGTGGATCATCTCAGCCCCACACCACACTGTTGAGTGACAATAAATATAGGCACAACATCCCCTGGGAACGCTTCGGACGAGGCAAGTAAGTGGCAGAAATTGAAGCTTCGCCCCTACCAAGACTATGGACCAGTCTAACGTATGTGACGTTATTAAACCCTGTGGCATATACGCGAAAGCGCCCGGCCCGAAACCCGAGCCGAGCGCTAAATCTTGAAATCTACTTTGCGTTTAGTGCCAGGAACGCAAGACCACCAAGAGCCGCAACACCGAGCAAGGAACCCCAGATGATGTCGAAGGTGCGACCCATGGGCCAGCCCTTCTTCTCGTCGTTTTCAAAGGAACTTTGCAATGCGGCGGCGCCGAACAGCGTCTCTACAGCTGCTTGATCGTAATCCGCCTGGTTTTCGGCACCGGCCAGCTTGCCTGCTTGCAACAGAGCCAAAAGACCAACCGACGAGGTGACTTCGTCATCGTTGCTTGACGTGTCTGCAGCACCCGCCGGAACAACAGCGAGCGAAAGGGCAGTGGTGGCTGCGATGGCAGCGGTAGCGAAACGCTTCATGGGAATCTCCTGAATACAGAGGGCGATATTGCCAGGCTTTTAACAACAACCGCTAATGTATCAGGCAGTTTCTAACTCAGCAACACTTCTATTCACAAGACAAGGTTGACGAGCGCCACGTACAACCCCGTGCCGACCAGGATGGAGAGGGCGGGGGAGCGTCGCCAAGCGTGGAGGGCGAGCGTCACGAAGCCGACGAGCACCCCGGTCCACACGGGCTGGTCGGAGCTGGTGAAGGTGTACAGCACGAGGACAATCATGACACCGACGGGCATGTAGAGGCGGAGGAAGTCGAGAAGGGGGCTGCCGTCTAGCCACCCGCGGAAGGCGAAGGGCAGGGCACGCAGAAGCACGGTGACCACGGCGATCGGCAAGATGACGGCCCACACCATGGGCAGATCAACGCCGGCGGGAAGTCCGTTCATCGCTTCCACTCCAATCGCTTATCGACGCCAGGTACCCAGAACCGAACCAGCAGGACCAGGAAGTACGCGATGAGCGCTACCATCAGCATCTGCCCGGGGACGACGAAGGCTGCAACGAGCCCGATCCCAGCGGCGATGAGCACGGCGCTCATGTCGCGGGATGCCTGGAACGCTTCGTAGGCGAGGACGATGAACAGCGCGGTCAGGGCGAAGTCCATGCCCTCGATTGTGCCGGGAAGGCGTTCGCCGGCAAGCGCCCCGACGAGCCCGGACACGACCCAGAGCGCCTGGCACATCACGTGGATGGCGATGAGGCGCGGCCCGGTGTAGCGCGTGGTCTGCTGCCGGGCACTGATGACGGCGTAGGCTTCGTCGGTTAGTGAATACATCGAATAGAGGCGGCCGAAGGTCGAGCGGATCGCGTCCCGCGGGTAGGTGAGGCCGTAGAAGAGGTGGCGGAAGTTCACCATGAAACCCGTCATCGCGGCGGAGGCGGGGCCGACCCCGCCGAGCACCATCGGGATTGCGAGGAACTGGGTGAGCCGGCGTAGATAAGCATCGAGAAGACCGGTGTCCACCACCAGGCGAAACCAGACTGCACCATGAGCAGGCCGAACGCCAGACCGAGTGGCACAACGCCGAGGCCCACGAGCCACATGTCCCGCACCCCGAGGCCGAGTTCTCGCAATGTTTCACGTGAAACATTCATCTAGTTGTCCTCGATGTCCGATGGGAAGGTGGCGAAAAGGGGTAGAGGCATGGGCTGGCGGCGTAGGACGTCGGCCCACAAATCGACACTCGCGGGTGTGATGACGTCGGAGGGGAGGGCCGGGGCGACGTACCAGTCGCCGCGTTCGATCTCCTCGTCGAGCTGCCCGGCGTCCCACGAAGAGAACCCGGCGAAGAGGCGGAAGCCCTCCAGCAACTCAGAGAAGGAATCAGCCGGCTCATGCATGTTGACGTGCACCAGCTTGTTCGCAAGGCGCGTCAGGGTCGGGTGCTCGGCGATATCCACATCGTTGTGCGTCACTCCCAGGCCCACGGCCGCGTTCGGGCTGACGGGTCCACCGTAGTACATCACCGGCGGCTCGCTGGCGAGCGCTTCCCACTCTGGCAGCACGTTCACGACGGCGGCGTCGGAACGACGATTCAAGATGACGCCAAGCGTGCCCTGCTCGCCGTGCTCGATCACCAACACGACCGTGCGGGCGAACTCCGGCGAATACATCCCCGGGGCGGCGACGAGCAGCATGCCACTGTCGGGTTCCGTGCGTTCGAGTGACGTAAACAGGCGGTCACCGAAGAAATACTCAGGCATTACGTTCCTCCCACCAAGACTTCAGCGCAGCGACGGCCTCGCCGTGCTCGAGTTCGCCGCGCTCCAGACGTAGTTCCTTCATATACTTCCAGGCCTCGCCGACCTCCGGGCCGGGCTTAAGATCCAGGATCTGCATGATTTCGTTGCCGTCCAGGTCAGGGCGGATGCGCGCAAGATCCTCCTGCTCGGCGAGCGTCGCGATTCGCTCCTCGAGGTTCTGGTACGCACGCTGCAGGCGGCGCGCCTTGCGTGGGTTTCGCGTCGTGCAGTCGGCGCGCACGAGTTTGTTCAAGCGGCCGAGGAGGTCGCCGGCGTCGGTGACGTAGCGACGCACCGCCGAATCGGTCCACTTGCCTTCGCCGAAACCATAGAAACGCATGTGCAGGAACACCAGTTGGCCGACATCGCTGATGACGTGCTTCGGGTACTTCAGCGCGCGGAGGCGCTTGCGCACCAGCTTCGCACCCACGACCTCGTGGTGGTGGAAGCTCACGCCACCGCCTTCCTTGAGGGCGCGGGTGGCGGGCTTGCCGACGTCGTGAAGCAGCGCAGCGAGCCGCAGCTTGAGGTCGGGGCCGTCGTCCTCGAGCTCGGTGGCCTGTCGAAGCACTGTCAGTGAGTGCGCATAGACGTCCTTGTGCTGCATGTGCTCGTCCTGCTCGAGCTGCAGCGCCGGCACCTCAGGCAGCACGAACTCGGCGATGCCGGTGCGAACCAGCAGGTCAATGCCGTCCCAGGGGGCGATGCCACACATGAGCTTGTCCAGCTCGGCTTGGATCCGCTCGACGGTGATCCGCTCAATCTCACCTGCCATGTCGCGCATCGCGTCGAAGACGCGCGGGGCAACCTCGAAGCCGAGTTGGGAGGCGAAGCGAGCAGCGCGCAGCATGCGCAGCGGGTCGTCGCGGAAGGAAATCTCGGGGGCCTGCGGGGTGTCAAGGCGGCGTTGGAGCAGGTCACTGATGCCATCCACGGGGTCGTGGAAGATTGGGCGAAGTGCGCCGTCGACCACATCGAGCTCGATGGCCATCGCGTTGCAGGCGAAGTCGCGCCGAATGAGGTCGCCGTCGAGGGTGTCGCCGAAGGTCACCTCGGGGTTGCGTGTCACGCCGTCGTACAGGTCGGAGCGGAACGTCGTGATCTCCACCTGCTGCCCCTCGCGCACGGCGGCCACCGTGCCGAACTCGATGCCGGTGTCCCAGGTCGTCTCGCCCCACTCGTCGAGAATTTCCTGCACGGTGGGGGGCAGGGCGGACGTCGTGAAGTCGAGGTCGTGCCCGAGCTTGCCAAGCATCGCGTCGCGCACGGGCCCGCCGACGAGGTAGAGGTGCTCGCCGCGCTCCACGAAGCGCTGGGCGAGGGGCGTCAGCAAGCCACTCAGCTTTTCGACGCCCTCTTCGGCCCGAACCTGCAACGCCGCGACGGCGTTCGGGTCGGAGGGGTCGGGGAGGTCGAACGGGCACCGGTGTGTTTCTTCAGTCTTTGTCACCTCTCACACGATACTTTGCTTCCCTGGTGCTGTTAAGTACCACAAAGGTGGCCAGTACGGATACCATGAATTGAATGACTGAGAACACTCGGCCGAAGCCGGTTCCTCCGTCGGAGCGGAAGTCTTCGAACTCTGGCGGGAAGGGGCGCGGGGACGGCGCTAACTCGAAGGCGGGGGGTGACTCCCCGAAGCGGCGGCGTGGCCGTCGGCGTGGTTCGCACGCCAAAAAGCGGGGGTCGCAGCAGCAGCGTCGCCGCGGGTCGAACCGGCGGGGCAGGGGGACCTCGGCACGCAAGAGGCAGCAGCGGCCGATGGATTCGTCGCTGGAGACCCGGAACGAGACGAGTGCGGGCGGCCTGGTGGTGTCTGGTATGGCGGAGGCTGTGGACCGGCACGACAAGGTGGACCTGTCGAAGATTTACGTCGCGCTCATTGGGCGGCTGGACCGTCGGGGGCGTCTGTTGTGGTCGATGCCGAAGGGCCACGTGGAGGAAGGCGAGGAGCAGTGGCGCACTGCGGAGCGTGAGGTGTGGGAGGAAACCGGGATTACCGGCGAGGCCTTCAACACGCTCGGTGTGATTGATTATTGGTTCATTTCTGAGGGCGTCCGTATTCATAAGACAGTGCACCACAACTTGTTGCGCTACGTCGACGGGGCGTTTAACGACGAAGACCCGGAAGTCACGGAAGTCGCGTGGGTGCCGATGAACCAGCTGATCGAGCGCCTGGCGTACGCGGACGAGCGCAAGCTCGCGCGGATCGCGGTGAACAGGATGCCGGACTTGGCGCGCAAGGAAGCCGCGGCCGGAAGGTTGACACCGCGATGAGCAGCGTGCGTAGCGGAGCCGCGGCGATTGCGGTGGCGGCGCTGGGCCTGCTTCCGGTCACGGCGGGCGCCCTACCAGCGCCAACGTCGCCCGAGGACCCGGCGGTGGCGTCGCAGTGGGTGAACCCGGCAGTGCGTCCGGGGGAGGGCACCCGCGCGTCCATCACGCTTGTCGACGCCCCCTCGGCACTCAACGTCGGCGAAATGTTTCACGTGAAACTTCGCATCCACAACGACACGGACGCGCCGCTGGCGAACCTGCGCGTGGTCCCACGGCGTGGCCCGGCCACGGGTTCCGTGCTGGACCAGCGCGCGGCGGCGGTCGCCTCGGTGAGCGAGTACGGCCCGGTGGGGCGCGGAGTGGACGTCGATAAGGAGTTGGGCGCGGGGGAGTCGGCAGAGGTCGAGCTGGATGTTGAGCTGCCGGGCGCGGGGACGTACCCGCTGCTGTTCGAACTCAAACAGAACCTGACCTCGCTGGACACTGAGCGCTTCCACATCTCGGTGCGCGGCGAGCCGTCGGAGGACCCGGCGCCGGCTATGACCGCGCTGTACCCGATCACCGCGCCGATTGACATCGTGCCTGGCGAGACTGGGGAAGCCCCGGAGCGCTCCCCGCTGCTGCTGAAGTCGGAGACGTTGGCGAGCCAGCTCGCGCCCGGCGGGCGCCTTGAACGGCTGCTCAGCCAGTACGAGGACGCGGTGGAGGAACCTGGCGTTGGCTTCGCCACGTGCGTGGGGCTGGACCCGGCGCTCGTGGACACGGTGGCGCGGATGGCGGAGGGCTACCGCGTGACCACCACACGCCCGCCGGTCGCTGAGGAGCCCAAGCGACTCCGCGACAGCTGGAACACCGACGACACCACCGCCCAGGGAGAGGTAGGCACGGGCTCCGCGGACGCGCAGGCGTGGCTGGAGCAGCTGCGCAGCGTCGCCGCGAAGGGGTGCACGGTGGCGCTGCCGTGGCAAAACGTAGACGTCAACGCCCTCGCCCGCACCGGGGATCCGTGGCTGATGCGTGAGGCGTTGGAGCGCGGTCCGTTCGTGCTCGAGCGGGAGCTCGGCACGCCGGGCACGCTCAACGCCGTCATCCCGGGCGCCGGCTACATCACGCCGGATGCGGCCCCCGCCTTCGGCTGGGCCAACCACATCGACTCCGCGATCCCGGAGCACGGGCTGCAAGGGGAGTGGGAGGCTGCTCGGGCGGAGCGGGCGTCGACAAGTGGGGACGGGCAGGCTGCGCTCGACCGCAACGAACTGCCGGACCCCGCGGACGTGTTCCCGGCGGCGCCTGCGCACCCGGTGCACGTGCTGGCGGCGCGAAGCAGCGTCGACCACCCGGGCCCCGGCAACGCCGCGTGGGTGGCGCCGGGGGTGATGGCGGTGCAGTTCCAGGACTCGCTGGCCTCGGTCTTAGCGACGGTCGGCTCCGCCCCCGCCACCGTCGGCTACTCGAATGACGCGCTGCGGTACCGCTACGAGATGGACTCCCAACGGGCGCGCGCGATCAACGCGGCCTCCGCGCTCAGGCTTGCGATGCAGGAGGCGACGCCGGAGGAGCCGGTGTTCGTGAACCCGCCGGCGGGCTGGGACGCGGACTCGGCGGCACTGCTGCTGGGGACGGTCGCGGAGCTGGTCCGGTCCGGTGAGGTCGCGCCGATGAGTTTCGGCGACTTCCTGAACACGCCCGACCCGGCGGAGGTGCCGACGGCGACGCGCGTGGGCACGCTATTTCCGGATCCGACGGTGGTCTCGGACGCGGAGGTGCTGACGGCCTCCCAGCAGGCCGAGTTCACAGATGACTTGACGCAGCTGCTCGCGAACGACCCGCAGGTGGCGCTGACGCGTTATGGGTTCACGCTGCCGCTGCGCCGCGATGTGCTGGCGGCCCTGAGTATGCAGGAGCGGCAGTCGCTGTCGCGGTACGACGCCGCCGTGCGCACCACGGCCGAGCGGTTGCGGGGCAGCCGCGACACGTTGCAGGCGCTGCGGGCGTCGGTGACGCTGATCCCGCCGGGCAACGTGTACACGCGGACCTCCCCGTCGAGCCCGCTGCTGATCGTGGCGCAGAACGGGATGCCGCTGCCGGTACAGACGACCATCCGGTTCCAGGCGGCGAGCGGCCCGATCACGCTGCACGTGCCAACGACGATGCGGATCCCGGCCCGCGGTTCTCAGACGGTACAGATGACGGCGGATTACCCGGAGGACCAGCGCAGTATCGACCTGCAGCTGTACCTGGCGGGTTCCGATGGCAGCCCGATCTCGCAGCCGGTGAACATTTCTGTGCGCACGGCGGGCGCCGCCGTGGAGGGCTGGGCGCTGGTCACCGGGCTCGGCGTGCTGGTGGTGCTGATGCTGATGTATTCGGTGGGCCGCCGCCGCCGGGCGCGGGCAGCGCCACGCAGCCCAACAACACCGCAACGTTTGGACAATGAACACCCACCTTTGATTGGAGACTGACGTGGTTGAGCAACCTCGGGCTGGTACGCGTGGCCGAATCGTGCCCCCTGCGCCGCCGGCGCCGGTGCCCACCCCGCGAGAGAACCCAGAGCTTATCGACGCCACCGAGGCCGAGGCCCCGGACCGTTCGACGCTGACCGCGGACCCTTCGGCGGCGGTGCCAGATCCCGCCCCGGAGAGCAATTCCGTGGTGCGGGCGACGGGGTCGATGGCGATCGCGACGCTGATTTCGCGCATCACGGGGTTCATCCGCACGGTGCTGATCGGCGCCGCGTTGGGCCCGGCGGTGGCGTCGGCATTTAATACGGCGAATACGCTGCCGAACATTATTACGGAGATCGTGCTGGGGTCCGTGTTGACGGCCCTGGTGGTGCCGGTGTTGGTGCGCGCGGAGAAGGAGGACCCGGACCGCGGGGAGCGCTTTATCCGCCAGCTGTTCACGCTGACGCTGACGCTCCTGACGGTGGTGACCATCATCGCGGTGGCCGCCGCGCCGTTGCTGACGCGCATCTTCCTCGACGATGAGGGCCAGGTGAACGTCGCGCAGTCGACGTCGTTTGCGTATTTGGTGTTGCCGCAGATTTTCTTCTACGGCATGTTCTCGCTGTTCATGGCGGTGCTGAATACGAAGGAGCATTTCCGGCCGGGTGCGTGGGCGCCGGTGGCGAACAACGTGGTGTCGATTGCGGTGCTGCTGGGGTACATGATGTTGCCGGGCAGTTTGAATCCCGCGGCGCCGGCGTCGATAGCGAATCCGCATGTGCTGCTGCTGGGCGTCGGCACGACGTTGGGTGTGGCGGTGCAGTGCCTGATTATGCTGCCGGCGCTGCGGAAGCTCGGCATTAATCTGCGGCCGCTGTGGGGTATCGACGACCGCCTCAAGGTGTTCGGCGGGATGGCCCTGGCGATCGTGACTTATGTGGGCATCAGCCAGGTCGGCTACATCGTGACCACGCGTATCGCGTCGATGGCGAGCGACGCCGCCCCGATTATTTACCAGCAGCACTGGATGCTGCTGCAGGTGCCCTACGGCATCATTGGCGTCACCTTGCTGACGGCGATCATGCCGCGCCTGTCCCGCAACGCCGCCGACGGTGATGACGCCGCGGTGGTCCGGGACTTGACGCTGGGCACGAAGCTGACGTTCATCGCCCTGATCCCGATCATTGTCTTTATGACGGCGCTCGGCCCGGACATCGGGCACGCGCTGTTCGCCTACGGCAACTTCGACGGCGGCACGGCCCGCACGCTGGGCCTGACGGTGAGTTTCTCCGCGTTTACGCTGATCCCGTACGCCCTGGTGATGCTGCACCTGCGCGTGTTCTACGCGCGGGAGGAGGCATGGACGCCGACGTTCATTATCGCCGGCATCACGATTACGAAGGTGGTGCTGTCGTACCTAGCGCCGCTGGTTGCGGATTCGACGCAGTCCGTCGTGGTGCTGTTGGGTGCTGCGAACGGCTTCGGTTTCGTCGCCGGCGCGGTGATCGGCGCGCTGTTGCTGCGTCGGAAGTTGGGCACGCTGGAGGCGCGTTCGGTGCTGCACACGTCGCTGTGGGCGGCGGCTTCGGCGCTGGTCGGTATCGCGGTGATGTTCCTGGTGCGCTGGCTCGTGCGTGATGTCGCGGGTATCGACGCCCCGTCCTTCCTCGGCGGGCTCATCGGCCTGCCGTCGCTGGGCTTCCTGCTTGAGGTGATGGTCCTCGGCGTGCTGTTCGTGGTGGCGACGGGCCTGGTGCTGTCGCGCTCTGGCCTGCCGGAGGTGCAGAACCTGGGCCGCGCGCTGGCGCGCATCCCGGGCATGGGTCGCTTTATCCGCCCGGACGAGGACGCCGCGATCGAGGTCGGCGAGGTGGATCTGCGGGATGTGTCGCAGCAGTTCCTGGCCGCCGATACGTTCAATGCGTCGCCGGTGCCGCCGCCGATGTCGGCCGGTGTCGTGCGCGGCCCGCGCTTGGTACCGGGTGCGTCGGTGTCGGATGGCCGTTTCCGCCTCATCCGCGATCACGGCTCTACCACGGGTGCGCAGTTCTGGCAGGCCCGCGAGGTGTCGACGGGCCGCTCCGTGGCGCTGACGTTCGTCGATACGACGGGCATGGCCCCGATGGCTCCGGCGACGCCGCGCCAGGCCGCTATCGACGCCGCGGGTGTGTCGCGTCGCACGCGCAAGCTCGCGATGCTGCGCCACCCGGCGCTGCCGGAGAACATCGAGATCCTCTCGTACCGCACGGGTGCCCTCGTGGTCGCTGACTGGGTGGAGGGCTCCTCGGTCCGCGCCGTCGCCGAGTCGGGCCAGACGCTGCACACGGATGCGGTGGCGAACGCGCTTGCCCCGTTGGCGGGCGCGATCGCCGCGGCGCACGAGGCTGGGGTGCCGCTCGGGTTGGATAACCGCCAGCGCCTGCGCATCGACCGCGAAGGCCACGTGCGCCTCGCGTTCCCGGCAGTCCTGCCGGACGCCTCCGCCGCCGACGACGCCGACGCCTTCGCCTCCGCGCTGCAGCTGCTGACCACCAACGTCGACTCCGACGACCTCGCCGACGTCGCCAGCACCACCCGCGCCCTCGTCGACGCCGACGCCATCGAGTCTCACGACTTCCGCGAACTCGAGCGCCAGCTCACCCGCGACGAAGCCGAGGACGCACCCGCCGAAGCTATCGACCCCGTCGAGCCGGTGGAGGAGGAGCCGGAGGAGCCGAAGGACCTGCGCGGCGGTTTCGGATCCCGCCGTTACGGCCCAGTCACACTCGCGGTGTTGCTGTCGCTCGCGGTTGGCGCGGTGATCATCATCGCGGCGCTCACCGCGTACCTGGTCGGCTTCCTCTCCGGCGACGACACGAACGCGCCCGTCACGGTGGACTCGGTCCAGACTGGGGTAGAGGAGGTCGAGGAGGAGGTCACGGGTCTGCCCGTGTTGCTCACCCCGATGCGCGCGACCATCGAAGGTGCTTCCGCGCCCGAGCTTGTCGACGCCGACCGCTCCACCACCTGGACCGGCTCAGACAACGTGAGCGTCGAGCTCCGACCCGCCAAGGGCGCGACCGCCCGCAAAGGGTTCACCCTGGAGCACGTGATTGTCGATACCCCATCCAACGGCGACAGCTTCCGGATCTACGGCCTGCCCGCCGGCGCCTCGTGGAACGGCGACGTCGCAGACCTGCCGCTGCTTAAGGAGGGCACGTTCCTCAACGGCGAAAACGGCATCGACGTGGAGGACTCACCGGAACTCACCGGCTTGGTCCTCAACGTCTCCGGCCAGGACATCATCCTCCGGGACGTCACCCTCATCGGGCGCACTAGTCTCCGATGATGTCCACCATGGTGGACAAAAAAGGCTTCC
Source organism: Corynebacterium sp. UMB2355A (assembly GCF_033877495.1). Taxonomy (NCBI): domain Bacteria; kingdom Bacillati; phylum Actinomycetota; class Actinomycetes; order Mycobacteriales; family Corynebacteriaceae; genus Corynebacterium; species Corynebacterium sp. UMB2355A. The sequence continues at coordinate 1,315,166 of NZ_CP138855.1, forward strand.
TCTTCCGGCGCTGATGCATCACACTGGATGCATCAGCAATGGGAGGGTGCATCATGCGCAGAAAAACAGACCACCAACTCGTCCACGAATACATCGCAGGCGACATCCACGCCTTCAACCTCATCGTCCGGCGCCACGAACGCAACATGCTCGGCGTCGCCCTTCGCTACTCACGCAATGAGTGCGACGCCGAAGACATCGTCCAGGACGCCCTGCTCAAGGCATCCCGCCACCTGTATGGCTTCCGCTTCGAGTCGAAGGTGTCTACCTGGCTATACCGGCTGGTCGCCAACGCAAGCTTGGACCACCAGCGCCGACGCAAGGCCGAGTACACCGTGTCCCTCGACGACCACGATGAGCTCTCCCAGGACAAGGATCCCCGCCTGGCCCACGACCCGACCGCTCACCTCGACCGCCTCATCGCCGTCAAGGACGCGCTGCGCGTCGTACCGGAGGCGCACCGGAAGGCTGTCTTCCTCATCGATATCATGGGCATGTCCCTGCAGTCCGCCGCCGACACCTGCGGCGTCCAGCCCGGCACCATGAAGTCGCGCCGCGCCCGAGCTCGCGCCATGATGCTCGAGCACATGGAAGAGGTCTGTTAGCCCAAAAGCACACGTCTGGAACAAACAGTAGACTGGCTACGTTTACACCCCTGACAGAGCAAATCTACGAGGAGTTTCCATGACCAACGAGGCCAGCGAACAAGCAGAACAAATTCATGACGTGATTATTGTCGGCTCGGGCCCGGCGGGGTACACGGCGGCGCTGTACGCGGCGCGTGCGGAGCTGAACCCGTTGGTGTTTGAGGGTTACGAGTACGGCGGCGAGCTGATGAACACCACTGAGGTGGAGAACTTCCCTGGCTTCAAGGATGGGGTGATGGGCCCGGATCTGATGATGCAGATGCGCGAGCAGGCGGAGAAGTTCGGCGCGCGCCTGGAGTCGGAGCTGGTGGACAAGGTTGATCTCTCCGGTGACGTGAAGAAGGTGTTCGTGGGGGATGACGTCTACCAGGCCCGCGCGGTCATTCTCGCTACTGGTGCGGCACCGCGTCACCTGGGCATTCCGGGTGAGGCTGAGCTGACGGGTCGCGGTGTGTCCACGTGCGCGACCTGTGACGGCTTCTTCTTTAAGGATCAGCACATTGCCGTTGTCGGTGGTGGGGATTCGGCGATGGAGGAAGCGACGTTTTTGACCAAATTTGGGTCGAAGGTTTCCATTATTCACCGTTCGGAGAACTTCCGCGCGTCGCAGATTATGTTGGAGCGCGCCCGGGCAAATGAGAAGATTGAGTTTATTACGCATTCGGTGGTCGAAGAGGTCGTCGAAAAGGATGGCAAGGTTGGCGGCCTGAAGGTGCGCAACGTGCAGTCGGGCGAGGAGTCGGTGCTGGACGCGACGGCGTTGTTCGTGGCGATCGGGCATGATCCGCGTTCGGCGTTCCTGGAGGGCCAGGTGGCCACGGACGAGGGTGGGTACGTCCTTGTCGACGCCCCTTCGACGCGCACGAACGTGCCGGGCGTGTTTGCGTGTGGTGATTTGGTGGATAACCACTATCGTCAGGCGATTACGGCGGCTGGTTCGGGGTGCCGGGCGGCGTTGGATGCGCAGCATTTCCTTGCGGCGCTTTAGAATAGAAAGAACTGTGTTCAAGGAGGAACGATGAGTGCACCTGTTGATGTGACGAAGAATACGTTTAAGGCTGAGGTCGTTGAGGCTTCGACGCCGGTGTTGGTGGATTTTTGGGCTGAGTGGTGCGCTCCGTGCCGGAAGTTGTCGCCGACGTTGGATGAGATTGCGTCTGAGCTGGATGGCAAGGTGAAGGTCGCGAAGGTGAATGTGGATGAGGAGCGTGAGCTGGGGATGATGTTCCAGGTCATGTCGATTCCGACTGTGTTGATCTTCAAGGATGGCCAGAAGGTGGATGAGTTTGTGGGGGCGCTCCCGAAGGCGCAGATCGTCCAGAAGGTTGAGTCGTATCTGTAGGCTGTCCGTCGTAGGATGGACTGCATTGTTGGTTTTGTAGAAAGGTGCCCAGTGGGTGACATTCTCCGCGTAGGTGATTCGAGTGCTCGCGTGGCCGAGGCGCGTGCGACGCTTGCGCGTTTGGGCATGTTGGAGGACTTCGATGGGGATATTCGAGGACTTCAACTCGCGGCAGTTCACTCCCGACGAGATGCTTTTCGACGCCCCTTTGGCGGAGTCCGTGAAAGCATTTCAGCAGTCGCGGGGAATTATGCCGACTGGCGCTATCGATGACTTGACGTTGCGTGAGCTGCGTGAGGCGTCGTATACGTTGGGGGCGCGTGTGTTGCAGTACCAGCCGAATCAGGAGTTGGTGGGCGACGACGTGGGGCAGTTGCAGACGCAGCTGCATGAGCTGGGCTTTTATTCGGATCGTGTGGATGGGCGGTTCGGTCCGCGCACGCACGAGGCCGTGATGAATTACCAGCTGAATTCGGGCTTGGAAGACGATGGGGTGTGTGGCCCGGATACGTTGCACGCGTTGAGTCTGTTGGGCCGCCGGATTACGGGCGGTTCGGCGCACGCGATTCGCGAGCGTGAGCATGTGCGCGCGGCTGGCCCGCAGTTGGCGGGCAAGCGCGTGGTGATTGATCCGCATCTTGGTGGTGCGGATAAGGGCGCGCTTGTCGACGGCCCCTTCGGCCAGATCACGGAGGAGGAGATCCTGTGGGATTTGGCGCAGCGCGTGGAGGGCCGCATGATTGCGGCTGGTGTGGAGACGATCATCTCGCGCCCGCGTGGTGATAATCCGTCGTGTAAGGAGCGCGCCGATCTGGCGAACGGCTTCGACGCCGACTTGGTGATTTCCCTGCAGTTGGACCGTTATGCCAATGAGAAGGCGAATGGTGTGGCCACGTTCTACTTCGGTTCGGAGAACGGGACGTCGTCGATGACGGGGGAGACGCTGTCGGGCTATATTCAGCGTGAGATTGCGGCGAGGACGTCGCTACGTAATTGCTGGAATCATGCCCGGACGTGGGAGATGCTGCGGATGACGCGGATGCCGTCAGTGGAGATCGTGGCTGGCTATGTCACGAATCCGCACGATGTTGAGGTGGTGACGGATCCGCAGCAGCGTGACGCGATCGCGGAGGCGATTGTGGTGGCGGTGAAGCGCCTGTACTTGCTGGATTCTGATGACCAGCCGACAGGCACCTACTCTTTCCAGGACTTGCTCCGCCAGGAGCACCTGTAGTTAATCGGTGCCCTGGATGAGGCCCATGATGCGTTCGAAGTCCTGACGGTCGCCGAATTCGACGACGATTTTACCTTTCCGTTTGCCCATGGTGACGGAGACTTTGGTGTCCCATTCGTCGGCGAGTTGGTCGGCGGCCCGGGTGAGGTATTCGGGCTGGGGGACGGGTTCGCGGCGTTTCTTTTGTGGGACGCCGCCTTCGTTATTCATGAGCGTGACGGCTTCTTCGGTGGCGCGGACGCTTAAGCCCTCGGAGACGATGCGTTCGGCGAGCAGGGTCTGGCCGTTGGAGGTCAGGGCGTCGCTGCCGAGCTTGAGGCCGAGCAGCGCACGGGCGTGGCCTGCGGAGAGCACGCCGGCGGCGACGCGGCGCTGCACCGGCACCGGGAGGCGCAGGAGGCGGATCGCGTTGGTGATCACCGGGCGGGAGCGGCCGAGTTTGTCGGCGAGTTGCTCCTGGGTGACGCCGAACTCTTCGAGGAGCTGCTGGTAGGCGGCGGCTTCTTCGAGCGGGTTGAGCTGGACGCGGTGGATGTTTTCCAGGAGGGCGTCGCGAAGCATGTCCTGGTCGGAGGTTTCGCGGACGATGGCCGGGATGTGCTTCAGGCCGGCTTTGGAGGCGGCGCGCCAGCGGCGCTCGCCCATGATGAGTTCGAAACCCTCGGGCGTGTCGCGGACGACGATGGGTTGCAGCAGGCCGAACTCGCGGATGGAGTGGACCAGCTCGTTGAGGTCGTCTTCGTCGAAGACCTGGCGTGGCTGCTTCGGGTTCGGGATGATCTGCCCGACCGCGATTTCCTGGTAGCGTGCGCCGACGGGCACGGGTTGCATAACGTTCTCTGGCGTGGCGCCGACGGTGGGCGCGCCCGCGACCTTGGGGCGCTTTCCGCGGGGCGGAAGCTTGTCGCCGCCACCGGAAGCCCCTGAAGCTCCCGAAGCCCCGGCGGCGCCGGCTGCGCCGAAGATCACGTCGGAGGCCTTGCCGCCGATGCCGCCGGTCTTGCCGGTTTTGTCGGTCGCAGCGGGTGCCTGCGGGATAAGTGCTGCTAGTCCGCGGCCGAGGCCGCCTTTACGCTCTTGTGCCATGGTTATTCCTCGCCCTCGTCAAGTTGTTGGGCCACCTGCGGGCTGACTCCGATGGGCCCCGTGGTGGCGTGTGGTTGGTAGTCGCCGCGTGTTGCCAGTTCGCGGGCGGCGTCGTAGTAGGCCAGCGCTCCGCTGGAGAGTGGGTCGTAGTCGATGACGGTCTGGCCGTAGCCTGGCGCCTCGGAAACCTTCACGGAGCGCGGGATGACGTTGCGCAGCACCACTTCGCCGAACTGGTTGCGCACTTCGCCGGCGACGTCCGCAGCGAGGCGCGTGCGGGCGTCGTACATGGTGAGCACGATCGCGGAGATGTGCAGGTTGTGGTTAAGGTGCTCGCGGATCATGCCAATGTTGCCGAGCAGCTGGCCGACGCCCTCAAGCGCGTAGTACTCGCACTGGATGGGGATCATGACTTCGTCGACGGCGGTCATGGCGTTGATGGTGAGCAACCCAAGTGATGGCGGGCAGTCGATGAAGACGTAGTCGAAGTTGTGCTCTTCGAGGAAGCCGCGCCGGATGGCGTCGTGCAGCCGGTATTCGCGGCGCACCATGGACACCAGCTCGATTTCGGCGCCGGCGAGGTCGATGGTGGCGGGGATGCAGTAGAGGTTCTCGTTGTTGGCGTGCGCCTGCAGTGCTTCCTCGGGCGTTGCTTCGCCGATGAGGACTTCGTAGCTGGAGGTGGTGCCGGAGGTGTGCTCGGCGCCGAGCGCGGTGGAGGCGTTGCCCTGCGGGTCCAGGTCGATGACGAGGACGCGCATGCCTTGGCGGCTGAGTGCCGACGCCATGTTCACCGATGTCGTCGTCTTGCCGACGCCGCCCTTCTGGTTCGCAACGGTGAACACGCGGGTGTGCGCGGGGCGTTGCAGCGTGGCGTTGTCCATGCTGGTGGTGTTCCTTTCCGCTATTTCCGCACGATTCGGATGAGGGTGGTCGGCTGGTCGAGGACGTCGGCGCCAACCTGGAAAATGTTCGGCGTGATCCCCCCAGCTTTCTTAATCGCCCGCGCGTCGCGTTCGAGTTCTTCTGCAACACTAGCGCCTTTCAGCGCCAACATCGAGCCCCCGCGGCGCACCAGTGGAAGGCTCCAGCCGGCCAGCTTGCCCAGGGGGGCGACGGCGCGGGAGGTAACCACGTCGAATTGCCCGCCGGGCTGTTCCTCGGCGCGGCCGCGGACGACGGTGACGTTGTCCAGACCCAACTCGCGTTGCACCTCGGCGAGGTACGTGGAGCGCTTCAGCAGCGGCTCGATGAGGGTGAACGAGACGTCGGGGCGGGCGATGGCCAGTGGGATGCCGGGCAGCCCTGCGCCGGAGCCGATGTCGGCGACGGTGGTGGCGTCGTCAAGTGCTTCGGAGACCACCGCACAGTTGAGGATGTGCCGTTCCCACAGGCGGCTGACTTCTTTGGGGCCGATGAAGCCGCGCTCGGCGGCGGTGGTGGCGAGCGATTCGTGGTAGGCCTCGGCGAGCGGTAGGCGGTCGCCGAAGATGGTGGCGGCGGCTGTGGGCTGTTCTGACACGGCTGTGTACTCCTTTGAATTTTTAGTCTGGCATCGACTCTAGTAAAAGTAACGCCCCCAGCAAACACTTGCTGGGGGCTGAAGGCAGTCAGTTACTTGCCTTGCTGCTTGCGCTGCTTCTTGCTGCGCTTGTCCACCTTGCGTGCACCGACAACGGGAGCGGAGGCGCGCTTGGCTTCCGCCTTGGCGCGCTCCTCGGCCTCTTCCTCGGCGTCCATCTTGGCAAAGACGATGCGGGTCTGGAAGAAGGTCCACACGTTGTTGGCCAGCATGTAGAACAGCAGGCCGATGTGCCACAGGAAGCCGGACGCGATGATCATGACCGGGAAGACCCAGAGCATCATCTTGTTCATCATCTGCATCTGCTGTTGCATCATGGCGGCGTTGTCACCGGATGGGGTGTTGACCTTGCCGGCGGCGCGGCGTGCGGCCTGACGGTTCATGGACATCCGGGCGTTGAGGTGGGTGAACGTCGCGGAGATGAGCACGAGCGGCAGGCACACCATGATGATGTTGGCGCGGGTGAAGTCCAGGCCGGTGAACGCCGCGAAGGCGTCTTCTGGCATGGACATGTACGCGGAGAGCGGCACACCGAAGAAGTCGGCGTCCAGGAAGGAGCGGACGTCTTCTGGGGAGAACGCGTAGTTGGCCAGGTTGCGGTTTTCTTCAACGCTGAGGCCCAGCTGGTTGGGGCCGGTGCCGGTGCGGTTGAAGGAGCGCAGCACGTGGAACAGGCCGATGAACACGGGCATCTGCGCCAGCGGGACGATGCACGAGGCGAGCGGGTTGGTGCCCATCTCCTTGTACAGCTTCTGCGTCTCTTCCGCCATTTTCTGCTGGTCGTTCTTGTACTTTTGGCGGATTTCCTGCATCTTCGGCTGCATTTCCTGCATCTTGCGCATGGACCGCATTTGGTTGACCATGGGCTTGACCAGCAGGGTTCGCAGGGTGAAGGTGAGGAAGACGATGGACAGGATCCATGACAACGCCGAGTCTGGCGAGAGGATGAAGCCGAATACTTTGTGCCAGAACCACAGCACCCAAGAAATCGGCCAGTAGATGAAATTCAGCACTTTGGGGTGTTTCTCCTCGTTGGTTACTTGGTGGTCGTTCCTGTGGACGCGTCCGTACCGCTGCCGGGTACTGGGTCGAACCCGCCGGGGTGCCAGGGCCCACATTTACAGATGCGGGCCACGCTGAGCAGGGTGCCTTTGATGGCACCGTGTCGCGCGACCGCTTCGAGTGCGTAGGCGCTGCACACTGGCATGAAACGACACGTCGCACCCATCTTAAGGGGTGAGAGGTACTTTTGGTAGCAGCGTACGGCCTTCACGAGTGCCCGCGCGGCCGCGGTTGGTGGTGCGGGGATGCGTTGGCCTAGGAAGTTGTAGTACGCCATTTGTCCAGGGCTTTGCGCAGCGCGGCGTCGTAGTCGTGCGCGAGTTGCGCGCTCGTGGCGGTGGCTGAGGCGGGCAGGGCTCTCACCACGACGTCGTGGTGCAGCTCCAGCTTATCGACGCCCCCTCGCAGCACATGCCGCAGTTTCCGAGACACCGCGTGCCTGGTCACCGCGTTACCGACCTGCTTGGACACGATCAGTCCGAAGCGCGGCCCGCCGTGCAGCGCGATGGTGTCGCCGGCCCGGGAGCGGACGTGGACGATTAAAGTGCGAGACCCCGCGCGCACTCCTTTCCTCATGGTCTGCCGGAAGTCGGCAGAGGAGGAGAGTTTGTGCGGGCGGGGTAACACGATGTCGCTGCGCTTCGGGCGTTTATGCCGTCAGGCTTGCGCGGCCCTTCTTGCGGCGCGCGGAAACGATTGCGCGGCCGGCGCGGGTGCGCATGCGGGCACGGAAGCCGTGCTTGCGTGAACGACGGCGGTTGTTTGGCTGGAAAGTCCGCTTAGACACGGTGGACTCCTTATAAGAGGTCACGACGGCCAGCGGGAACCCGCCGCGGTGTGCGACGCATTCCCTCCCGGGGTAGTAGCCGTCCCGGAATTGTAATGTTCAGGTTGAGATCGCCCGGCCGCGGCGCGGTGTGCGCGTTGACCTGCATGCATCACCTTCGCTGACTCGCCCTGGGTGGGCGGCCCGGTGCACTGCGTAGATGGTGCTCTCAAGCACACCGTGGGCATGTTGCTTCGCGCCCGTGGTGTGACAGACTACGCCAGACTACGCGAAAAACCGCTGGTTGTTCAAATCGACACACTGTCTTTTGCGCCGGGTGGGGCGCAGGTCCATTCGTTTACCCCCGTAATTACAAAGGTGTACTTTCGCGCAGGTGGTTGCACATTTTCGAACACCGGGGGCCGCGCTATCACCGGCCTGACGCGCGATTACTTCCCAACACGCGTACGCAATGTTCGAGATTTCCTGTGAATCACATCCGTGAAACGAGTTATCCACAGGGTTGTGGCGTGCGGGCTGTTAGACATTACAAGCTCACACCGGGTAACAATGATAAAGCACCACAATTACACACGTTCTTTCTCCACATCGCTGTGGATAACTGTGAACAACAGGTTGAGACTTTGCGGCGTAATTTGTAATTACAGCAGGTCACAGCCGGTAAAAGTTCCGTGAAAAGTTATCCACAGGGGAGGGGAGAGACTGTGGACAACTTACTCACCGAAGTTATCCACAGGTGTGGATAGGTCTGTGGAAGATACTGGTGAGACGCAGGTTTTGGAATTACAAAATCTGTGAAACAGCGGTGGAATGTACGTGAAATTCCACAGTTGTGATGAACGTCACTAAATGACATGTCGGATTAGGAGGAAAGCGGGACGTTGGCAGAGCAAGACATCGAAACGCTATGGCGCACCATCGTCGCTGACCTGCTGGCGCTGTCCGCGCAGCCCAGCTCGCAGGTCCCGACGCTCACCCCACAAGAGCGCGCGTACCTCCAGCTCGTCCGCCCCGTCATGCTTGTCGACGGCTACGCCATCCTCTCCGCCCCCCACGCCGCCGCAAAAACGGTCGTGGAGCAGTCCCTCGCGCCGCACATCACGGCGCTACTGGCCTCCCACCTGGGCAAACACTGCACACTCGCCGTCTCGATCCAGGCGCCAGAAGCCCCGGCAGCTCCGCCTGCCCCCGAGGCCGTCGACCCGGCCCACATGACCCCCGGCGAGCAAATCCCAATGGGCCTCGACGAACTCGCCGAGATGCACGCCCGCCAACAGCAACAACACCAGGCGCCGGCGCACCCGACCGTCCCTAAGCGAATCCCCCGCGAAAAGCCTGCCCACGACCCCGAGCGCGAGACCAGCCTGAACCCGAAGTACACCTTTGAGAACTTCGTCATCGGCTCCTCGAACCGCTTCGCCAACGGCGCCGCCGTCGCCGTCGCCGAGAACCCGGCCCGCGCCTACAACCCCCTGTTCATCTGGGGTGGCTCTGGCCTCGGCAAGACGCACTTGCTGCACGCCGCCGGCAACTACGCGCAGGTCCTGCAGCCGAACCTCCGCATCAAGTACGTCTCCTCCGAGGAGTTCACGAACGACTACATCAACTCCGTGCGCGACGACCGCCAAGAAAGCTTCAAGCGCCGCTACCGCAACCTCGACATCCTGATGGTCGACGACATCCAGTTCCTCGAGGGCAAGGAAGGTACCCAGGAGGAGTTCTTCCACACCTTCAACGCGCTGCACCAGGCAAATAAGCAGATCATCCTGTCGTCTGACCGCCCGCCGAAGCAGCTCACCACCCTCGAAGACCGCCTCCGCACCCGTTTCGAGGGCGGCCTCATCACCGACGTCCAGCCACCAGACCTGGAAACCCGCATCGCCATCTTGATGAAGAAGGCGGCCGCCGACGGCACGCAGGTCGACCACCAGGTGCTCGAGCTCATCGCCTCGCAGTTCGAGTCGTCGATCCGCGAGCTCGAGGGCGCCCTCATCAGGGTCTCTGCCTACTCTTCCCTTATCGACGAGCCCATCACCCTCGACGTCGCCCAAGTCGCACTTCGCGACATCCTCCCCGACGAAGGCGACATCAACATCAACGCCTCCACCATCAAGGAGTACGCCGCCGAATACTTCAACGTCACGATGGACCAGCTCATCGGCGCAGGTAAAACCCGCCAGGTGGCGCACGCCCGCCAGATCGCGATGTACCTGTGCCGCGAACTCACCGAACTCTCCCTCCCCAAGATCGGCGACGAGTTCGGCGGCAAGGACCACACCACCGTGATGTACGCGGACCGCAAGATCCGCAAGGAGATGACGGAGAACCGCGGCACCTACGACGAAATCCAGGAACTGACCCAAATCATCAAGGCCCGCGCCCGCACCCTGCGCTAACTTTCGTCGCTCTCGGCGTCGCCCGCACCAAATTCCCTCACGCACCCCCAGCGACCTGGGGAAACACAAGCCCGACTCCCCAAATCCCGGAATTTGGTGCCCCACCTGGTCTCTCAGTGCCAAAAGACGCACCCACTTTTGACTAGCCCTTTTTCTGCCAGGCACTTTGAACACCTAGTCCATATCAGATTGCGACATTTGGCACTCCTTCCTCCCGCACCCTAAAAATCCATCCACAGACTTATCCACACCTGTGTAATTACACCGCTGTAATTCACATTTAGGGGCAAAACACCTAAGTGACCCCCACCACAACGAGACCCACATCACACACCACAGGCCTTGTGGATAACGTGTGAATCCCCAGTGGACAACCCTTCCTGAGTTGTGCACAGATCAAATGACAGAAAATCTATCCACAAGCGCTCAGAGTTATCCACATTTCTTCCACAGGCAATTGCACACCCTGTTTTCGCGCTCCGACCACGGCGAATTCATGTAATTCCACAGATTGCACAGGACTTATTGTTGTTCCCAAGGTTTTTACTTGTAATTCCTAGAGTAGAAAGGGGAGCTGTGCAGAACGGCGCACAAACGACCAACGCCCCAAAAAGCCATGAGCCAGGCGTGTGAAAACTCGAATGACAAAAAGCCCGTCCCCGCCTAAAGTGAGAACGTAATTACAAGAATCTCTACGTACTGCAAGGAGCCCGTGTCACTATGGCGGACATCCAAGACAACTTGAATTCCAACGTTTCCTTCCGCGTGCACAAGGAGGACCTGTCGGACGCGGTGGCGTGGGTTGCTCGGATGTTGCCTACGAAGAACACGCAGCCGATTCTTCGCGCGGTGTTGATTACGGCGTCGGATGAGGGTTTGGAGTTCGCGGGCTTCGATTATGAGGTGTCGTCGCGGGTGCGGATTGCGGCTGAGGTGGATACGCCTGGTCGCGTGGCGGTGGCGGGCAAGTTGTTGTCTGACATTGTTGCGAATATGCCGAATCAGCCGGTTGAGGTTTCTACGAGTGACACAAAGTTGCTTCTCGACGGCGGCTCCGCCCACTTCGAGCTGCCTTTGATGCCGTTGGACGATTATCCGCAGTTGCCGCAGTTGCCTGAGGTGACGGGCACGATCGGTTCGGAGGACCTGAGTGGTGCGGTGATGCAGGTGGCTGCCGCGGCGGGTAAGGATGACACGTTGCCGATGCTGACCGGTATCCACATTGAGGTGGAGGGTTCGACGTTGCACTTGACGGCGACGGACCGTTTCCGGTTGGCGTTGCGTTCGTTGGAGTGGTCGCCTGCTGGTGAGGGGGTGCAGGCGAAGCTGTTGGTGCCGGCGAAGACGTTGTTGGATAACGCGCGGACGTTGGATACGCAGTTGGAGGAGCCGGTGCAGATTGCCGTTGGTGGCGTCGATAATGTGGGCGCGGACGGCTTGTTTGGTTTGCATGCGGGCAATCGTGAGACGACGACGCGCATGTTGGATGCGGATTTCCCGAATGTGCAGCCGTTGTTGCCGAAGGCGCATACGTCGATGGCGTCGGTGGAGGTGGCTCCGTTGTTGGAGGCGATTCGCCGTGTGTCGTTGGTGGCGGATCGGAATGCACAGTTGAGGTTGCATTTTTCGGAGGGTCAGGTGACGTTGTTTGCGTCGGGGGCTGATTCGGGTGAGGCGTCGGAGTCGATTCCTGCGCAGTTTGTGGGGGAGGATGAGCTGTTGATTGCGTTTAATGCTGGTTATTTGCGTGATGGTTTGTCGGTGATTGGGACGGATCGTGCGGTGTTTGGGTTTACGGAGTCGTCGCGTCCGGCGATTATGATTCCGGAGCCGGAGTCCTTGCCGGAGAAGGGCGATGATGGGTTGTTCCCGACGCCGGAGACGAATTTCACGTATCTGTTGATGCCGGTTCGCCTGCCGGGCTAGTTTGCCACGATGTACGTTTCGGAGCTTGACCTGCGTGATTTCCGTTCGTGGCGGGAGTTGCATGTGGATTTGGAGCCGGGCGTCACGGTGTTTTCGGGTCGCAATGGGCACGGGAAGACGAACATTGTGGAGGCGGTGCGGTATACGTCGATGCTCGGGAGTCACCGGGTGGCCACGGACGCTCCGCTGATTCATTCGGGGGCGAGTGATGCGCGCGTGTCGGCGACGACGGTGAATGAGGGGCGCGCGCTGACTACTCATGTGTTGATTAAGGCGAGTGGGGCGAATCAGGCGCAGATTAATAGGACGCGGTTGAAGTCGGCGCGTGAGCTGCTGGGTGTGCTGCGGACGGTGATGTTTTCGCCGGAGGATTTGCGGTTGGTGAATGGGGAGCCGGGGGATCGTCGCCGGTTTTTGGATGCGTTGGCGGCGGTGCGTACGCCGCGTCATGGTGGGGTGAAGGCGGATTATGACAAGGTGTTGCGCCAGCGTAATGCGTTGTTGCGTTCGCAGAATATGGCGCTGCGCCGCGGTTATGGGGATGCGGCGGGCGCGGGTGCGTTGAGTACGTTGGATGCGTGGGATGCGCAGTTGGCGCGCTATGGGGCGCAGGTGCTGGCGGGCAGGCTTCTGCTTGTCGACGCCCTCTCCGACCCCATCACGGAGTCCTATGCGTCGGTGGCGCCGGAGTCGCGGGCGGCGTCGGTGGAGTACACGTCGACGTTGGATCGGGCGGTGTTGGAGTTGACGGGGGAGGCGTCGCGGGATCCGCAGGTGTTGGAGGCGGCGATGTTGTCGGAGTTGGGGAGGCGTCGAAAAGAGGAGATTGAGCGCGGCTCAACGCTGGTTGGTCCGCATAGGGATGATTTGGTGTTGATGCTGGGTCAGCAGCCGGCGAAGGGGTATGCGTCGCATGGGGAGACGTGGTCGTTTGCGCTGAGTTTGCACTTGGCGGAGTACCGGTTGTTGGCTGGTGAGGGCACGGATCCGGTGCTGATTCTGGATGATGTGTTTGCGGAGTTGGACGCGAAGCGCCGTGAGCGGTTGGTGCACGTGGCGGAGTCGGCGGAGCAGGTGCTGATTACGGCGGCGGTCGGGGATGATTTGCCGGGGAATTTGGATGGGGCGGTGACGGCGCGGTATCACGTGCGGATGGAGGAGGGGGTGTCCCATATTGAGCGAGCGTGACTTGGTGGGCACCACCTTTGATCAGCTGCGGCGCACGGCGAAGCGGCGCGGCGGGCGGTTGCCGGATTTGTCGAAGCAGGGCGTGAGCGTGGTGCCGCGCCGCAGTCAGGGCAAGGGCCGTCCGGTGAAGGATATTACGGTGCCGGGGCTGCACTTTGAGCAGGAGGAGCGCAGGCCGTGGCTGGAGCGGGGCCGTCCGACGGGCAAGGATGGCCGGGCGTTGCCGCGGAGTTACAAGGTGAAGTCGTTTTCGTCGCTGCTGGGTAAGGAGATCCGGAAGCGCGATTGGACGGAGAACATGGCGTATGGCTGGGTGATGGGCAATTGGGAGGGCCTGGTCGGAGCTACGATCGCGGAGCATACGAAGGTGGAGATGATTAAGGATGGCGAGGTCTTCATCACCTGCACGACGACGGCGTGGGCGACGCAGCTGAAGTACATGCAGTCGACGGTGCTGCGCGCGATCGCGGAGAAGGTGGGCCCGGATGTGATCCGGAAGCTGCACATTTATGGGCCGCGGGTGAAGAGTTGGCGCTATGGTCCGCTGCACGTGAAGGGGCGGGGTCCGAGGGACACGTACGGGTAGTCGTGGGGTTTGGTGTCCTGTTTTACGTGTAAGATGGGACGGGTTAATGACATTTTTCAGGAGGAGCGTCTTTTCCAGTGGCTGATCAACAACCTCATTATGACGCGTCGTCGATTACTATCCTCGAGGGCCTTGAGGCCGTCCGGAAGCGCCCAGGTATGTACATTGGGTCGACCGGTGAGCGTGGCCTGCACCACTTGGTGTGGGAGGTCGTGGATAACTCGGTCGATGAGGCGATGGCGGGCTATGCCGATCGCGTCGATGTGACTCTGCTCGCGGATGGCGGCGTAGAGGTCGTCGATAATGGTCGTGGTATTCCGGTGGAGATGCACCCGTCTGGTGCGCCGACGGTGCAGGTCGTGATGACGCAGCTGCACGCGGGCGGTAAGTTCGACTCGGAGTCGTACGCGGTGTCGGGTGGCTTGCACGGTGTGGGTATTTCCGTGGTGAACGCGCTGTCCACGCGCGTGGAGGCGGACATTAAGCGCGATGGCAAGCACTGGTACCAGCGGTTTGTGGACGCGCAGCCGGAGCCTCTGGAGGAGGGCGGCAATGCCCGCGGCACGGGTACGGCGATTCGTTTCTGGCCGGACCCGGAGATTTTTGAGACCACGGAGTTTAAGTGGGACACGATCGCGCGTCGTCTGCAGGAGATGGCGTTCCTGAACAAGGGCCTGACCATCACGCTGAAGGATGAGCGCGTCTCCGAGGAGGAGCTTGAGCTCGAGGCGATCGCGGAGGAGGGTGAGACGGCCGCTGCGGTTGGCTCGGACTCGTTTGACGACGCCACCGAGGGTGACACATCTGCTGCCCCGAAGAAGCGCGAGAAGAAGGTCACGTACCACTACCCGGATGGCCTGATTGATTACGTCAACTACCTGAATAAGTCGAAGACGGCGATCCACCCGACGATCGTGGGCTTTGACCAGAAGGGTGACGGCCTTGAGGCTGAGGTGGCGATGCAGTGGAACAGCTCGTTTAAGGAGTCTGTGCACACGTTCGCGAACACCATTAATACGCATGAGGGCGGTACGCACGAGGAGGGTTTCCGTGCGGCGTTGACCACGCTGATGAACCGCTACGCGCGTGACCATAAGCTGCTGAAGGACAAGGAGCCGAACCTCACTGGTGATGACTGCCGTGAGGGTCTCGCGGCCGTGGTGTCTGTCCGCGTGGCGGACCCGCAGTTTGAGGGCCAGACGAAGACGAAGCTCGGCAATACCGAGGTGAAGGGCTTCGTGCAGCGCGCCGTGAACGAGAATCTGTCGGATTGGTTTGATGCCAACCCGGCGGAGGCGAAGGCCATTATTTCGAAGGCTGTGTCGTCGTCGCAGGCGCGTCAGGCGGCGCGCAAGGCGCGTGACTTGGTGCGTCGTAAGTCGGCGACGGACTTGGGTGGCCTGCCGGGTAAGTTGGCGGACTGCCGTTCGAAGGACCCGAAGCTGTCCGAGCTGTTCATTGTTGAGGGCGACTCAGCAGGTGGTTCGGCGAAGCAGGGCCGCGACTCGATGTACCAGGCGATTCTCCCGCTGCGCGGCAAGATCCTGAACGTGGAGAAGGCCCGCATGGACCGCGTGTTGAAGAACGCGGAGGTCCAGGCGATCATCACCGCGCTGGGTACGGGTATTCACGAAGAGTTCGACATTTCGAAGCTGCGCTACCACAAGATTGTGCTGATGGCGGATGCTGACGTCGACGGCCAGCACATCGCGACGCTGCTGCTCACCCTGCTGTTCCGCTTCATGCCGGAGCTCATCGAGGAGGGCCACGTCTATCTGGCGAACCCGCCGCTCTACAAGCTGAAGTGGGCGAAGGGCGAGCCTGGCTACGCCTTCTCCGACGCGGAGCGTGACCAGTTGCTCGCGGAGGGCCTGGAGGCCGGCCGTAAGATCAACACGGATGACGGCATCCAGCGCTACAAGGGTCTGGGTGAGATGAACCCGAGCGAGCTGTGGGAGACCACGCTTGACCGGGATCACCGTATTCTGCGTCGCGTTGATGTGGAGGATGCCCAGCGCGCTGATGAGCTGTTCAGCATCCTGATGGGCGATGATGTGGCGGCTCGCCGCTCCTTCATCACCCGCAAGGCGAAGGACGTCCGCTTCCTGGACGTCTAGCCTTCCATCTGCTTTTCGACGACCTCTCCGATCCGCGGCAACGCAGGCCCCACAATTTTGGCGGCCTTGCTGCGGAAGGTGGCGTAGATCTTCTGTACGCCGGCTGGCATGGAGTCGCGGAGGTTGTCGCCGAGTGAGACGAGTTCTGTGACCACGTCGTCTTCGTGTTGTGCGAGGTATTCGCCAAAGGCGGCGTGGTCGCTGTTTTTGTAGTCTTCCCAGCGGGGGTTGAGCTGCTCGAGCAGCTGGGGGAGTACGGTGTTGATGCCCTTGTGCAGGATCCGGGCGTCGACTTTCTTTACGCCCGCGATTGCGGAGCGCAGCGCCATGCCGGTGAGTCCGCTTTGGTCTGCGACGGTCTGGTCGACCACTCCGGCGAGCGCGTCGACGATTCCTGGGCGGCGCCCATTGTGCAGCAGTGCGTTGAGTCCTTGTGGTGTTTCCATGCCGTTGATTGTATGACAAATGCGACCTGCCCCCCGGCAGGTCGCATTGTTACGTTGAGCGTTGCGGCTCTTCCGCCACAGCCGTCACACAGGACACTGTAACCACAACAGGAACAAACTTATCATGAGTCACAGTGGTTACATATTTGGGGTGGGGTTTAGACCTTGGGCAACATCTTCTGCAGCTCGTTGAGGTCGATCTTGGAGAAATCGAAAATGCGGTTACCCTGGGAGGATCCCATCACGCCCGAGAGTCCTGCCTGGCGCGCGAGGTCGTCGACGGCTGCGCGCAGTGGGGGGACGGCGTCGACAATTACTTGGCCGACCAGCAGGGTGAGCAGCGCCGCGATGGTCAGCGAGACCGGCGCTGAGCCCGTGTATGCGCTGCCGAGCGGTGGCTGCTTTGGTGGGGTGACGGTCGGCGTGATCACCGGCGTCGGTTTGGAGGATCCGGAGGACCCCGATGGAGCGGTGGTGGCTTGCGGCGCGACGATCAGCGACGCCGTAAGCCCGCCGGCGAGGACGAGAGCACTCATTTTCTTCATAGTGCTTAGAATATCGTCCCCGCGCGAACGGTGTTAGCGAAGCAGCGCGTTGATGTCGACGTACTGCAGCACATAGTTCGCCGCGCCGGCCAGCAGACCGAGCAGCGCGAGCACGCCAACCACGATGCCGATGGTCGCACCCGTGCTCGAGCCCTCCTCGTTCGACGAGGAGCTGCTGGAGCCTTCCTTGCTCGATCCAGTGTCACCACCCTTATCGACGTCCACTCCGCCCTCAACCGTGGCCTTCAGCTTGTAGTCCTTCGTCGACCAGTCGGGGAACGTCGCGGTGACGGTGTAGTCGATGGAGGCGCCAGGCTTCGCGTCCGCCGGAGGCGTGATGGTGACCTCACCCGTGTTCGGGTCGGTGGCGAACTTCCAACCGTCGTACGTACCGTTCGGGCCCGTGAACTTGGTGCCTGCAGGAGCGTTGCCGCTCGGGCGCTGCACGATCGTGCCGCCAGCGTTCACCTTCTGGTTTTCAAAGTCGACGTCCGACTTGTCCGCCTGGGACTCCTTCGGCTTTGCTGGCGTCGTGGTGCTCGTCGGCTGCTCGCTGGTCGGCTGCTCGCTGGTGGACGGCGCCGTGGTGGTGCGCTCCACGTAGACGGTGACTTCGTGAATCTGCCTCGACTTGTCTGGGAAGACCACGGTGACAGGGAAGCTCACAGTGGTACCAACCGTCGCGTTCGCTGGTGCAGTAATCCGAATCTCACCAGTCTGGCTGTTCGTGGTGGCGGACCATCCTTGCTGCGACCCGCTCGGCCCGTTGAACTTCGTCCCCGTAGGGAATTCGCCCTTCGGCTTCAGCGTCACAGACTCACCCGCGTGCACCGGCGTGCGCGCGTACTCAATCTTGGTCGTCTCATTCTGCGGCCTCGAAGGCTTCGTCGAGGTAGTTGGAGTCGTCTCACTTGTCGACGCCTCTTCGCTTGTCCGCGGCGCGGACTCCTTCGTGGTCGTCGTTGCCTTGGTTGTTGGCGTTGCCTTGGTAGTCGACGTGGCCGGGGTGGTCGTCTCCGGGGTGGTGGACTTCTCGGTTGTCCGCGGCGCGGACGTGGTCGGCTCGGTCGTCTTGTCCGAAGTCGTCGGCGTAG
This sequence comes from Corynebacterium sp. UMB2355A, assembly GCF_033877495.1. NCBI lineage: Bacteria > Bacillati > Actinomycetota > Actinomycetes > Mycobacteriales > Corynebacteriaceae > Corynebacterium > Corynebacterium sp. UMB2355A. The sequence continues at coordinate 1,333,204 of NZ_CP138855.1, forward strand.
TCGTTGACGGGTCGGTTGTCCGCGGGGCGGACTCCTCCGAAGTCGGCGTGGACTCCTCAGACGTGGATGGCTCTGTCGTCTTGTCCGAAGTCGTCGGTTTCGTCGTCGTAGCCTCTTCGCTTGTCCGTGGCGTGGACGGTTCCGTGGTTTTTTCCGAAGTCGCCGGGTCGGTTGTCCGCGGCGCGGACTCCTCCGAAGTCGGCGTGGACTCCTTGGTGGAGGTCGTCGGAGTAGTCGTCTCCTTTGCCTTCACGGTGACGTGGAATTTCGTCTCCTGCTTGGAGCCGTCGCGGAAGTAGATCTCGAGGGGAACCGTGAAGTCGAAGTCACGGGCGTGGCTTGGTACTTCAACGGAGACAGCGCCGTCCTTGTCGGTATTGACCTTCACACCGTTGACGCTCTGGTTCTTCGGGCCGTTGACGATGGCACCGGTCGGCAGGGATTCAGCTGGTTTGAACACGTGGTTCTCGCCGGCCTTGATGGTCACGTCCTTGTAGGTCACCTTGAACTTTTCGGACTCGGGATTGGTTGGCGCCTCGAAGAGGACGACGGCGCTGGTGACGGTGCGGGAACCGTCGGGGAACTCGACGCGGATAGGCACGTTGATCTGGGTGCCTGCGCGGGTGCCCTCTGGGGTTTTGACGGTCACCACACCGGTCGATGGCTCAATGCTGATCTCCCATCCCGTTGGTGGCGTTGCGTTCATGGCGAACTTGGTGCCGTCCGGCACATCTTTGAGTGCAGGAGTGATGGTGGCGGTCTCATCAGCGGGCGTATTGGTCACTGGATAATCGACGTTGGCCTTGCTGGACTGCCAGACGGGGTCCTTGGTCACCTCGACCTTGGCTTGTACGAAGTCTTGGGAGTCGTCGGAGTAGGTGACGATGACAGGCACATTCACGACTGCACCGGCAGCGAGCGGCTCCTTTGGCTTCGCGGTGATGGTGCCGTTGGTGGCGTCGATAGACAGGTCCCATAGCTTGGACTCGCCGACGATCTTGAACGTGGTGCCTTCCGGCAGCTCAGCCGTCTGCTTGACGGTGGCTGTTTCGTTGCCCGCGATCTGCTCCGTTGGGTAGGACGGGGTGTGCTTCGCGGCGAGGCGGTCGGATGACGGGGTGGTGTTGCCGTGCTTGTCGGCGACGGATACTTTGGCGTGCTTGACGTCGGAGGAGCCGTCGGGAAACTCGGCGCGAACTGGGATGGAGATCCAGGAACCATATCCAATATCGCCGGCCTTGACGGTGACGGCGCCGGTGGCCTCCTCGACGCTGACGTCCCACTTCTCAATTTTGTCGCTGTTGAGGTAGAACTTCGTACCCTGCGGGAACTTGCCGGTAGGCGTGACGGTGACGCTCTCCTTCGGCTGGACGAGCGAATCTTTGTATTCGATCGTGGCGGTGTTGGCGTTGTTGTTTCCGCCGGGAACGACGGTGACCTCGGTGTCATAGGTGGCCGTGGATTTGTCTGCAAAGAGGACGAAGACACGGTAGCGCAGTCCCTGGCCGGGGCGCAGCTTCGGTGCGGCCTCGATGGTAACGGCACCCGTCTTTTCGTCGGTGGTCAGCTTCCAGCCGTCGATGCTGGTCGGGCCGACGGCCTTGGCGCCCTCTGGGAGAGGGACGCTCGGTTCGACGGTGATGGTGTCGCCTGCGGTGATTTCGGCGTCGCGCCATTCGCGCGCCTCCTGAGACTGAGACGCCGCAGACGCCGAATCAGACGCAGCAGCGGTCTCTTCCGCGCGCAGCTGCGGCGCGGCCAGGGCGCCGATCAGCGCTGCGGTGGTTGCCAGTACAGCGGTGTACTTTGTAGCGTTCATTGTTCCTCCACCAAGTGTTCTCTAATGGTCCGTGTAAATAGTTGCCAGTGTAGGAGAAAGTACGCGATTACGCTTCCTCGACCCACCGCAAATAGGTGGTGCCGGCGACGTCAGCGAAGGCGTCGTTGGCTCCGGTCAGGGGGCACAGGGCCCGGATCGTGTCGGCGAGGCCGCGGGCGGCGGCGTGTGCGGTGTCGTAGACGGGCACGCCGTGGAGGTGGGCGCCGGGGACGGCAGCGCAGGCGCATAGTGCGGCGAAGGAGCGTATTCGCACCTTATATATATGCGCGCATTCGTCGGCGATGGCCAGCAGCTGCTCACTGCTTAAGCTACGCATCGCGGGCCTGCCGGATGCGGCGTTCGGTGTGGGCGTATTCCTGCAGGGTGGTGCGGGCGAGGTTGGTAATGGTGGCGTCGTCAAGAAGGCGGGAGGCGGCGGTGACGATGGCGCGGCGGGCGGCCTCTTGCTTGGAGCAGCCCCAGGCGGAGGCGAGCATGATGAGGGCTGTGTCTTCGTCTGTGGAGAGTCGTAGCGTCATAGCCATGTCGTGATGGTATCAGAGTGATACCACGGCGCAGGGGTGATTCGGTGCACAAGGCGCTAGAATCGGTAGGAACCAATGTTTGACGAAAGGTGAGCAATGAGTGATGACACTCTAGGTGGCGGCGGTTCCGACGCCATCCAGCCCATTGACATCAATGAGGAGATGCAGACGAGCTACATCGATTACGCGATGAGCGTGATCGTCGGCCGTGCGCTCCCGGATGTTCGCGATGGCATGAAGCCGGTGCACCGCCGCATCATTTACGCGATGTACGACCACGGCTACCGCCCCGAGCGTTCGTACGTGAAGAGTGCCAAGCCTGTCGCTGACACGATGGGTAACTTCCACCCGCACGGTGACAGCGCCATTTACGACACGCTGGTGCGCATGGCTCAGCCTTGGGCGATGCGCTACCCGCTGGTCGACGGCCAGGGTAACTTCGGTTCCCCGGGTAACGACGGCCCCGCGGCCATGCGTTACACCGAGTGCAAGATGACGCCGCTGGCGATGGAGATGGTCCGCGACATCCGCGAGGACGCCGTGGAGTTCTCCCCGAACTACGACGGCAAGACCCGCGAGCCGGACGTGCTGCCGTCGCGTGTGCCGAACCTGCTGATGAACGGCTCGAACGGTATTGCCGTCGGTATGGCCACCAACATTCCGCCGCACAACTTGAACGAGTTGGCGGAGGCCATCTACTGGATGCTCGACAACTATGACGCGGATGAGCAGGCGGCGCTCGATGCGGTAATGGAGCGAGTGAAGGGCCCGGACTTTCCGACGGCCGGCCTCATCGTCGGCGATCAGGGCATCAAGGACGCCTACACCACAGGCCGCGGTTCCATCCGCATGCGCGGTGTGACCGAGATCGAGGAGATCGGCAACCGTCAGGTCATCACGATTACGGAGCTGCCGTACCAGGTCAACCCGGATAACTTCATCCACAACATTGCGGAGCAGGTTACCGCGGGCAAGATGGTGGGCATCTCCAAGATTGAGGATGAGTCCTCCGACCGCGTCGGCATGCGGATCGTGGTCACGCTGAAGCGCGACGCGGTTCCTCGAGTGGTGCTCAATAACCTGTACAAGCACTCGCAGCTGGAGACGAACTTCTCCGCGAACATGCTCTCCATCGTCGACGGCGTGCCGCGCACGTTGCGCCTCGACCAGATGCTGCGCTACTACGTCAAGCACCAGATCGACGTCATCGTTCGCCGCACCAAGTTCCGCCTGGATGAGGCAGAGAAGCGCGCCCACATCCTGCGCGGCCTGGTCAAGGCGCTCGATGCGTTGGACGAGGTCATCGCCCTGATCCGTCGCTCGCCGACCGTTGACGACGCCCGCCAGGGCCTGATCAAGCTTCTCGACGTCGACGAGATCCAGGCCAACGAAATCCTGGCAATGCAGCTGCGCCGCCTGGCAGCGCTGGAGCGCCAGAAGATCATCGACGATTTGGCCGAGATCGAGCGCAAGATCGCCGATTACAAGGACATCTTGGCCCGCCCGGAGCGCCAGCGGGAGATCGTTGGCAACGAGTTGCGTGAGATCGTCGAAAAGTATGGCGACGAGCGCCGCACCAAGATCGTGGCCGCAACCGGCGATGTGACCGAGGAAGACCTCATCGCGCGCGAGAACGTCGTGGTCACCATCACCTCTACCGGCTACGCGAAGCGCACGAAGGTGGATGCGTACAAGTCGCAGAAGCGCGGCGGCAAGGGTGTCCGCGGGGCGGAACTGAAGCAGGACGACGTGGTAAAGCACTTCTTCATCTGCTCCACCCACGACTGGATCCTGTTCTTCACCAACTTCGGCCGCGTGTACCGCCTCAAGGCTTACGAGCTGCCGGAGGCAGGCCGCACCGCTCGCGGCCAGCACGTGGCGAACCTGCTGGAGTTCCAGCCGGAGGAGCGCATCGCGCAGGTCATCCAGATCCAGTCCTACGAGGACGCCCCGTACCTGGTCCTGGCCACCCGCGACGGCCGCGTGAAGAAGTCCCGCCTGACCGACTACGAGTCGGCGCGTTCCGCGGGCCTCATCGCGATCAACCTCAACGAGGGCGACGCCCTGATCGGCGCCGCACTGGCCGGCGAGGAAGACGACCTGCTGCTCGTCTCTGAGCAAGGCCAGGCCATCCGCTTCACCGCCGACGACGACCAGCTGCGCCCAATGGGCCGCGCGACCGCCGGCGTGAAGGGCATGCGCTTCCGCGGCGACGACAAGCTGCTCGCGATGACCGTGGTCCAGGACGGCGAGTTCCTGCTCGTCGCTACCGCTGGCGGCTACGGCAAGCGCACCGCGATCGAGGAGTACAACACCCAGGGCCGCGGCGGCATGGGCGTCATGACCTTCAAGTACACCCCGAAGCGCGGCAAGCTGATCGGCGCCCTGGCGGTCGATGAGGAAGACCAGATCTTCGCCATCACCTCCGCCGGCGGCGTGATCCGCACCGAGGTCAACCAGATCCGTCCGTCCTCCCGCGCCACGATGGGCGTCCGCTTGGTCGACCTCGCGGATGACGTTGAGCTGCTGGCCATCGACAAGAACGTCGAGGAGCAGGGCGAAGAGGAGGCAACCGCGGTTGCCAAGGGCGAGAAGACGATTGAGGAAGCCAAGGAGCAGACCTCCTCGTCCACCTCCGCCTCGCCGAAGGATGGGGAGTAAACCATGGCCGCCCGCAAGATAGTGGTGCGGCGCGTGGGTGTCGCCTCCGTGTTTAAGGTGGCGACGATCCTCGCCCTCGTCGGCTTCGTCGCGTGGATGCTGGGCGCGGCCATCGTCTACTACGGCCTCGCGCAGACAGGGGTCATCGACTCCTTGAACTCGCTGGTCAGTGGCGTCGGCGGCGACCAAGTTATCGACGCCACCCTGGTCATGTCCGCGGCCGGCCTTTTCGGGCTCATCGGCGTGGTGTTCATCGCCGTGATGGCTCCGCTGACGGCGTTGCTCTACAACTCGATCGCGGACCTGGTCGGCGGCGTCACCCTGGTGATGTCCAACAGGGCCCGATAGCCGTGAGATACCTACCGCTATAGCCACTATAAAAACACCGCTTGTACTGGCGATTTGTCAAAGGTTATAGTGGTAGGTAATCTTACTTCTCGTTCCCAGGGCCTATAGCTCAGTCGGTTAGAGCGCATCGCTGATAACGATGAGGTCGCAAGTTCGATTCTTGCTAGGCCCACAGGAACAAAAGGGGCATTAGCTCAGTTGGTAGAGCACCTGCTTTGCAAGCAGGATGTCAGGAGTTCGATTCTCCTATGCTCCACAGGTTCACCCTGGTCTCCGGTTCGGAGGCCAGGGTTTTTTCGTACGGTTCTTCATGCGTTGACATGTGTCCCCCCTGTTTGGTGGCAGTGGTGTTTTGAGTGTGATAGATCACGTTCTTGTTGCATACTTTGACAGGTTTTGTGAAGCTGCTGGTCAGGGGGTTTTTGAGGGTTGTGGGGTGTGGTTTTGTGGGTTGTGGTGGTGTTTTTGTGGTGGTGGGGGCGTAGTGGACTACTTTCAGGGAGATTTTTGTGATTGAATAAATGTCTGTCAGTTTGTGGATCCGTGTTCAGATGGTCTTCAGGCTGCTTCGAATATCTCCTACGATTTTTAAGGATTGAGCCGTTGCAAAACGCACATCTTAAGAAGCGAATCATGGCCGGCCTGATTTCAGGCGCAATGATTGCAGGTGGCGCTGTCGTCGTCGCCCCGGACGCAAGCGCAGACGATCGCATTACGGGTACGTACTCCGCACTGCCGAGCGATAAGTACGATGAGGCGCTGCGCTTTAACACTGAGCAGATCAAGATGCTCACGAATCAGAATGATTACCAGGCCATGCTGAAGACCTGGATGCAGGTCACCCCGATGGGCCCGGGCTGGTGCATTGACCTTGAGAAGCCGCAGCCAAACCTGCAGACCCAGGGCTACGAGCTGCGCAAGCTGGACGGCATGTCCGGCCTGTACGGCTTCAACGGCTTTAACGGCGACCTTGGTATTAACGCTGACATCGAGACGGCAGCGATCTCGCTGACGAAGTCGATGCTGGTCTCCTGGTACAACCGCAACTTCGAGGACGTGAAGAAGAAGAACGTCGCGCTGCAGGCACTGCTGTCGAACAACAAGAGCGTTCTGGACGGCCAGCGTTCCTACATCATGAACGGCCAGACTCAGAATGGCGTTCGCGTGACTAACCAGGAGTTCACCCAGTGGACCGGTTTCCGCGTCAGCGCTGTCTTCGGCGGTACCCAGGAGTTCCAGCCGAACTTCGCACTGATCAAGGATGAGGCTGCATTCAGCCGCGTCTCCAGCACCGTCCGTGCTGGCGAGTACGTCACCATCCTGCTGCCGAAGGATTACAACATCTACCAGGATGGCCGCGAGGCAACTTTCCAGCGCCTGATCCCACCGACCCAGCCGGGTCTTGACGGCTTCTACCCACGCCCAGGCGGCGGCAACGGCGGCGGAACTGTGACCACCACCGTGACGGTTCCTGGTGAAGCTGGTGTTACATCCACCGTGACCGAGACTGGTCGCCCGACCATCACGCACACCGTGCCTGTTCGCCCAGAGGCCGCTGTGACTACTGTTACCGAGCGTCCGACGGTCACCGTGACCAACGAGCGGCAGGAAGTTCACTACAAGACGGTTGAGGTCGCTCCGGAAACGGAGACCGTGACGCATGAGGTAGTGAAGCCTGCTGTTACCGTCACTGAGTTCGAGCAGGGCGGACCAACGTCCACCGCCACTGAGACCGTCACGGAAGATCCACGCGTCATTGTCGTGGAGAAGCGCGATCCAGTAACTGTCACTGAGACTGCAACGGTGAAGCCGACGATCACTGAGACCGACAAGGTCCAGCCGAAGGTCACGGTTACTGAGCCTGTCTACGTCACTACGACCGAGACTGGTGCACCGAAGACCGAGACGAAGACGGTCACCGCTGCGCCGAAGACCGAGACGAAGGTCGTTGACACGACCGTCACCCGTGTTTCCGAGAAGCACGAGACCACCACGATTCGAGCGTCGTTATTCCCAGTTCAACTACTTCTACGACTTCTCCAACACGAGCGAGTCGAAGGTCATCGAGCCAAAGAAGCTGGGTAACTGGACCATCGAGTTTGTCGACGACTCCAACGGCCTCGTCGAGGTCACCAAGGAAAACAACCGCCTCGTTATCACCCCGAAGAAGCAGGGTGAGGGCGACGTCCGCATCATCATCAAGGACGGTGACGGCAACCGCCACGAGTACCGCATCCACGTGGTGAACAAGGATTCCGAGAAGACCACCGAGAAGACTGTTCGCGTGGACAACCACTTCTTCAACGTCGGGGTTACTGGCCTTGACCAGTCCATTACGATCCCAGAGGGCTGGAAGTACGAAGTCACCGAGGGCAAGGAAAAGGTCACCACCACCCAGGATGGCAACACCCTGAACGTGAACGTCAAGGCTGGCGTCATCACAGGCCGGGTGAAGGTCAAGGTCTTCGAGGTTGACAAGGACGGCAAGCCAACCGGTAACGAGCAGAACTACGAGTTCAACATCGATACCAAGCCGAACAAGTACAACCAATCCCGCAAGATCGGTAACATCTCCTCGTACAAGATTCGAGGTAGACAACATCGTCGGCGAGCCTGAGATTCTCAAGGGCAAGGACATTGTTGAGTCCCTGGAGAAGAAGGGTGACCACTGGGTACTGACCCCGAAGGCTGGCCAGACCGGCACCGTGATTGTCCGCGCCAAGAACGACAAGGGCGAAACCTTCATGTTCACCCTCGACGTACGTGAAGGCCGCAACGTTCTCGTTGATTCCGAGACGGAAATCATTGCCGTCGGCGGATCTGTGAAGGTCAAGGGTCAGGACGGCGACAAGATCGAGATCGCCCGCGGTAAGGATCTCGTCGACCCAGCTCAGCTTGAGGGCACCGGCGAGTGGACCCTGAAGCCGATCAAGGATGGACTGATCGTTGCGCATGTCAAGGATGCAGAGGGCAACCTGGTCGCGGTCTACACGATCATCGTGACGCCACAAGAGGCGAAGCCTGCGACACAGAAAGTCGACGACTACACGATTACGAACCGCAACACGGCGATCCTGACGAAGGGCCTGAGCTCTAACGAGTTCGTATTCCCAGAGGGTGAAGATAACTTCAGCTGGGTTCAGGATCAGGACAATCCTGAAAAGTTCTACCTGATGCCGAACCCTGACTTCGAGGGTGATATCAAGGTCGTCGAGCAGTCCAAGGGCGGCCATGCGCTGATCGAGTACACGATCCACGTCAAGCCTGCTAAGGTTCACGAGTTCGACGCCGTCACGGTTCCAGACAACTCGGAGCAGCCTGCGCCTGTGCTGTCCCAGCCTGACAAACAGAAGCTCGTCGTGGTGTCTGGTAAGGACCTGATCGACGGCGACGTCAACGAAGCTGGCGGCGGCAAGATCAAGATCAAGGAAGGCGTTTCCGGAAAGATCGTCCTCGAGGTCCAGAACTCCCGTGGCCTGCCGGTTTCCCGCTACACCTACAATGTTGAGCTGACGAAGCCGAACAAGTCCGAGTTCAAGATCACCTCGGATGACAAGTTCACCACCGAGCTCAACCCTGGTGACAAGCTCACCGTCGTCGAAGGCGAGAACCTCGTTGAAGTGACCCAGAACGGTGACGAGTGGACTGTCACGCCGAAGGATGGCGCTGAGGGCACGGTCGTCCTCGACGTCACCGACAAGGACGGCAAGGTCTACAAGCAGTTCATCTTGGATATCACCAAGGGAACCGGTAGCGGCTCCGACTCCTCCAACAACTCCGTTGTTGAGCACAAGATCACGGAGCAGGGCACCTTCGACGTCACCATTGTCAACAACAACAAGTACGAGGTTGTTGAGGGCAAGGAATACGTCACCGTCGTCAACGACACCGACAAGCGCTTCGAGCTCCGCATCAACGAGAACACCGAGGGCAAGAAGGTTGTTGTCGTTGAGAAGAACAACGGCAAGGTTGTGAAGACGCACAACATCACCATCACCAAGAGCGGTGGTGTGCTGAAGTTCGTCGAGGAGCGTCGTGTCTACCAGCCGAAGCTGACCGACAAGATCACCACGGGCGAAGGCAACACCTTCCGCGTCCTTCGTGGTAAGGACCTCATCGAGGAGATCCCGACGCACCCAGGCAGCTTCAACGTGAAGCCTTTGCCACAGAAGTCTGGTCGCGTCCTCATCGAGGAAGTTGACGGTGCTGGCAACCCGGTTCGCATCATTGAGATCGACGTCCCGGCTACGTCCGAGGGCAACATCATCGGCAAGCCAGGCAACCACGATGTCAGCCCGAACCCAGATGGTTCCTGGAAGATTGTCGTTCCTGGCGGTGGCGCGACCGACATTGAGATTTGCTCTGGTTCGAACTGCAAGCCGGTGGATCCGGACATGGTTGTTCCGAACCCGGACGGGTCCATCACGATCAAGCCTGGTAAGGGCGGCATCGAGAAGGGCACGACCCACATCACGTTCATCCCTCAGGTGAACGGTCAGCCGCAGAAGCGAGTTCGAATCAATGTCGAGCTCACGAGTAAGGATGTGGCTACTTCTTCCGACGGCAAGTGCATCGCATCCCTCGTGGGCATCGCTTCGCCGCTGCTGCTCCTGATCCCGCTGGGTATCCTGTCCCAGGTTCGCGTTCCGGGCCTTGAAGGCGTCCAGGGCAAGCTGAACGCCGCTGTCCGCGAGGCAAACGACCGCATCCAGCGTGGCCTGGGCATCTACGACCCCGACCGCGCAGAGCGCGCTGCGGGCCTCCAGGCCTCATTCAACGTAGCCAACCCAGAGATGGTCGGCCTCGCAGCCGGTGCTCTCGGAACGATTACTGTGGGTCTGCTCATCGCGGACGCTGTGCTCCGCTCCTGTGGCCAGGGCGACAAGACCTCGTCCTACCAGATTGGTAAGGCAACGGGTAACGACACCCTCATTTACGGTTCTTCGAAGAAGAACGACGTAATCAGGACCGCAACCCCGGTCCCTACTACTGAGGCAAATGCTCCGGCGCAGCCTGAGAAGTAATTTCGCCTAGCAGAAGGCCCCTTCCACTTTCGGAAGGGGCCTTTTGGCGTTCATCGAGGTGAGCACGATGACACGTGTCCCCCCTGTTTGGTGGCAGTGGTGTTTTGAGTGTGATAGATCACGTTCTTGTTGCATACTTTGACAGGTTTTGTGAAGCTGCTGGTCAGGGGGTTTTTGAGGGTTGTGGGGTGTGGTTTTGTGGGTTGTGGTGGTGTTTTTGTGGTGGTGGGGGCGTAGTGGACTACTTTCAGGGAGATTTTTGTGATTGAATAAATGTCTGTCAGTTTGTGGATCCGTGTTCAGATGGTCTTCAGGCTGCTTCGAATATCTCCTACGATTTTTAAGGATTGAGCCGTTGCAAAACGCACATCTTAAGAAGCGAATCATGGCCGGCCTGATTACAGGCGTCATGGCCGTTAGCACCGTGCACGTTGCTGCGCCGAACGCAAGCGCAGACATTGCTGTTACAAGCCAGTACGATCAGCTCTCCCAGGAGGAGCTGCAGAAGGTCTTTGAAGGCCAGCAGATCTGGAAAGAGAAGATCCCGAAGGGCCAGAACGCTCTCGGTCTGCTGGCTACCCAGTACGGCCCGGGCTGGTGCATCGACTGGGGCGTCGATAACCCGTGGAACAACCCGAAGGGTTACTCCTTCCGTAAGCTGACCGGCCAGTCCGGCCGCTACGGCGTTGGTAACCGCATCAACCCGGATGTTGAGAAGGGCGCCATCAACCTGATGAAGGCCGTTCTCGAGGACCAGGAGAAAGGCGACATCGAGGGCGTTAAGCGCAAGATGATGTACATGCAGGCGTTGGTTTCCAACAACCTTGCATACCTCAACGAGGTTCGCCCGAACCTGATGGGTGACGCGATGTTCACCGAGCTGACCGGTTTCGAGATTCGCTACAAGCGTGTTGATAGGGCAAACCCGGGGCCGAACTACTACCTCGTCGTTAACGAGGGAGCGATGGAAAAGGTTCGCAAGAGCTACAACAAAGGCGAATACATCGTTGTCTTGATGCCAAACAACTACAACCTGAATTTCAGCTGGAGGCGTGAATACACTTCCCAGCGTCTGATCACGCCGTACCAGCCAGGTCTGGAGAAGCCGAAGCAGCCAAAGCCGCAGGAGCCTCACTACACGAACACGACAGTGACGCTGCCGAAGAGCACGGTTACCACCGTCGTGACAGTCCCAGAGGCGACCGAGACCCGCTGGGAGCAAATCCCGCCGACCACGAAGGTAACGACTGTAACGAAGCCGGCGGAGACGAAGACCACTACGGTTACTCACGAGCCGTCGACGGTGACGACGACCAAGCGTGAAAACGGCAAGGACGTCACGGTCACGAAGACCATCACGCCGGAGCCGTCGATCGTTGAGACGGTTGTTCCAGGCTCGACAGTCACCAACACGACGACCGTTACTGAGCGCCCAGTCGTGACCACGGTCAAGGAGCACGTCACCCCGACGACGGAGACCCACTACACGACCGTCCCAACGACGGTTGAGGTCACCCCGACTGACGTCACCGAGACGAAGACCGAGCAGTCCACGGTCACGACGACTTCCACGAACGTCAACGTTCAGGAGATCATCAAGGAGTACTACACCCGGATCGAGAAGGAAGTCTACGAGATCCACAACACGATCGACATCCGTCACAAGGACGAGAAGAAGATCCTTGACATGGGCGATCTGAAGAAGCAGGGCTACTCCTGGCGCATCACGAAGGGCGAGGACCTCGTGATCGTGGATCGCGATAAGGACAACAACCTGATCATCAAGCCGAAGGATGACTTCAAGGGATCCGGTGTTGTTGAGATCGTCGTTACCGATGAGAACGGCAACGAGTACATCTACGAGCTGCAGATCAACGATCGCACTGGTGAGGTCGAGCACCTCAACAAGATCGTGAACAACTACTTCTACAACATCAACCAGGGTGGCTCTGATCGCACCAAGATCATCACGCTGGACAAGGGTGACAAGGTAGAGGTTCTCGAGGGTGGCGACATCGCGACCGTGAAGGACGATGGTGCTGGCAAGCTCGTCATCACCCCGAAGGACAAGGATGTTCACGGTGAGGTGATCGTCAAGATCACGTCGAAGAACGGTGAAGAGAAGCAGAACATTATCACCATTGAGAACATCAACTCCACCTACAAGGTGACCCGCGAGATCCTCAACACCTCCGTGGGCTTCGTTGAGCGTCGTGGTGGTACCAAGTTCGAGATCACCTCCGACGAGAACAAGGTCATCAAGGAGATCGTCGAGGACGGCGACAACTGGAAGATCGTTCCGAACGAAGGCGCTGAAGGCGAAGCAACCGTCACCTTCACCGACAAGGACGGCCGCACCTACGAATTCACGTTCATCGTCAAGAAGGACGTGAATGCTGGCCCGGACATCCGTGACGTTCTCATCAACCACGATGGCAAGGTCGAGATCGAGCGCCGCGACAACTACACCATCAAGATTGTCAGCGGTGAAGACTACGCGAAGATCATTGAAGAGAATGGCAAGTGGGTCGTGAAGCCGACCGACGCAGCTGCCAATAACCTTCAGGGCAGCCAGGTCGTCGTTCAGGTGAACGACGACAAGGGTGAGCTGCGCAACATCTGGAACATTCAGATTAACCCTGCTCTCAACCAGGACACCTTCGAAAAGCGCGTGCTGCAGCGTGAGGCGGTTGATCGTTCCTACATGACGATTAACGCTGGCAACGCCACGAACAACAACCTCACCATCACTGAGGGTGAGGACTTGGTCGTCAAGGATGAGAAGAATACGAAGACCAACGACAACGGTGACACTACCGATTTGCGCTTCCGCTTCAAGCCGGGCACGAAGGGCCAGGTCAAGATCCAGGAGACCATGCGTTGGCTCGACGTAGAGGATATTCCTGAGGGTTCCACCATCGCTGACGAGAGCCTGCTCGACCCGAACAATGATAACCCGAAGAAGCCGAAGATCATTGTTGATAAGGCTCCGAAGAACAAGGACGGCAAGCGGTACGTTGACCTTGTCATCACCGAGTGGGTTGTTGATGTCGAGCCGGGTCACGTCCAGGAGCTGAACCACGAGTTCACCACTGACAACGACCTGACGATTCAGGGCACCGACCTCAAGCTCATCAAGGGCGAGGAGCTGCTGAAGTCGAAGCCTGAAGAAGGTTCCATCATGAAGCTGGAGCCGAAGCGTGAGGCAGAAGGCACCGTTGTCGTCGAGAACCGCACGAACGACGGCTACGTCTTCGAGCGCTACACCATCAACTTCAAGCCTGGTCGTGACTTGAACAAGGTCATCAAGCGCGTGATCACGACGGATAGCACCGCGAAGTTGGCCCGCTACGAGAACGATAAGGTCTTCAAGGTCCTCGAGGGTACCCTGGCAGATGGTAAGGACATCACCAGCGAGTTCAAGAAGTACTTCAAGTACTCCGAGGAGACGAACGAGTTCCAGCTCGTGCCGCTCGAGGCAGCAATCGGCAAGGTCTTCACCTTCCAGATCGCTGACGACCGTGGCGTGTACGCGAACTACGAGTTCACCGTCGGCACTGGCGAGAACAAGAGCAACCGCACCTTCGAGATCCCAGAATCGTCTGAGTTCCGCGTGCTGCAGATCAACCCGAACACCATGGTGTGGGTTAGTGGTTCCGAGAACTTCACGACTAACGTTCAGGACAGCGGTTCTGTCGACGGCAAGAGCAACAAGATCTCTGAGTGGGTTGCAAAGCCTGTGAAGGATTCGGCTGGCAAGTCGGGCATCGTGCAGGAGGTTGACCCAGACGGCAACGTTGTCAACCGTTACACGCTGAACATCACGGCGCCGAAGGTCCGTAAGTTCGATGAGGTTCAGAAGGGCGCTCTTGTTGGTGAGACGCAGACCATCGAGAAGAAGGACAAGGACAACACCTTGGCCATCGTCAAGGGCCGCGATCTTCTCACTGACATCAGCGCTGATAACTCCGTCTTCACTCCGACGGACAAGGCTGCAAACCAGTCTGTGGTTGTTGAGGAGTACAACGCCAACGGTGACCTGGTGACTCGATACACCATCTCCGTCCTGCCAAAGGGCTGGTCCACCTCCGAGGGTGCAAACATTGCCGACCCGAACAAGCTCTTCATCATTAAGAAGAACGAGAAGACCGGCGTCATCACCATCCAGCTCAACCCTGACTCTGGCGTGAAGCTTGACCTGAGCAAGGTCGACTTCGACATTGTCGGCGGTAAGGCGACGAAGGAGTTCAAGGACGGCAAGTGGATCATCACCCCGGAGAAGAATGGCAACCTCACCATCGTGCCGATCTTCCCGAACTCTGCTCAGGGTGCTCCAGTCGATGTTGAGGTAAATATCACCGTTACGAAGGAAACCAAGGGTTCCTCGAACGCGAACTTCAAGGACCCGAAGTGCATCGCTGGTCTGGTCGGCATGGCGTCGCCACTGCTGCTGTTGATCCCGCTGGGCATCCTCTCCCAGGTCCGCATTCCGGGCCTCGAGAGCCTGCGCGCAGAGGTCAACGCAGCCATCAAGCGCGCTAACGATGACATCCAGCGTGGCCTGGGTATCTACGACCGCGACCGCGCAGAGCGCGCAGCCGGCCTGCAGGGTGCGTTCCAGGTAGCGAACCCACAGATGATCGGCCTCGCAGGTGGCGCCCTCGGTGCCATCACCGCCGGCCTGATCATCATGGACGTTGTCCTGCGTAGCTGTGGTGTGGACGAAGCAACGTCCTCCTACCAGCTGGGCAAGGCAACCGGCAACCAGACCCTGATTGACGGTTCCTCCAAGAAGGACGATCAGGGCACCGAGGAAGCAAAGCCTGCCGAGGACAAGCCAGCGGAGAACAACTAACGTTGACTCCGTCTCAGGCTGAGGTCAGGGCATAACAAAACCCGGCCCGCACACCACACGGTGCGCGGGCCGGGTTTTCTCTTGCAGTAAAGGGAATCGGCTACTTCCGCTTCTTCGGCAACGCCATCAGCGCCGCACCCATCGAAACCAGCCACGAATCCTTCGCCAGGGAAAGGCCATCGTGGGAAGGACGGATGCCGTCGTCCTCGGTCATGGCGTCGTTGTTGAAGTACATCGTCAACATGCCAGCGCCAAACGAGCCAAGGGCCGCACCGGCGAGACGGTTGCTCACAAAGGGGGCGAGCAGCGCGCCGGCCACCGCTGCCTCAGAGACAGCGAGACCCTTGCCGAACTGCTCCGGATCCAACTTGCCAAGCGCAGGGATGCCCGTGGCAGCCATGCCTTGGAGGCCCTCGGCGGCCTCGCGGTTGAGGCCGAACTTGCCCAGGGCAGAGTTCAAAATGAAAAGCCCCGTCGGGACGCGCAGGGCAACGGATGCAAGCTTTGCGGATGTAGACATAGTGTGCTCCTTCGTTATTGGTAGATCGCAATGCGTGTTGACGCATCAACAATGTTGCGAGTCTACCAGTCGTAGAAGTCACCTGCAGAAGGGGGAGCGCACCAAATTCGTGATTTTCCGAAGGTCGCACACGTGTTTTCCCAGGTCACTAAACGCACCTAGGGCCAGTGAGGGAATTTGGTGCGCAGGCCAAGCATCACGACACCACATTCCCGAATCTCGAAAAGGCGACGCGACGTTTCCCCAGGTCGTCAACTCCACGAGGAGGAATTTGGTGCACTCCCCCTCACCTCAGTGCCAAAGCACGCAACTCTCTCTTCACGAGCTGGGTTTTTACCCCTTCCCCCAACAAGAATTGCGTCTTTTGGCACTGGCATCTCCCGATGGGACACCACATTCCCTCCCCGACCCCCATCGACCTGGGCTTTTCCAAACCCGGCTGCCAAAATCCAGGAATTTGGTGCGCGCATCCCCTGCCCAGACACCAAATTCCCGAATCTCGAAAATGCGCCACAGCGTTTCCCCAGCTCACCGAACCCCCAAATAGGAATGTGGTGCCAGGGACCGGCCCCCAGCAACCACAAACCCTTACAGCGACAGCTCTGGGTGGATGTCCTTGTCGTTGAGGATGCGGCGCTTCCACATGCCCCACGCGCTGATCAACCACGCGGCCACTGCGAGCAGTGTGAGGACCACGATGGCGCGCAGCAGGCGCGGGTCTTCGGCGTGGTTGCCGAAGAAGGCGACGCGGATCATATCCACGGTAAAGCGCATCGGGTCCCAGGCGTGGACCCACTGGATGAACCCTGGCTGCACTTCGGGCGGGTAGAGGCCGTTGGAGGCCACCAGCTGGAGGGACATGAGCGCCATGGTAACCAGTCTGCCGGTGGCGGGGCCGAAGACCATGTTGATGGCCAGGATGAGGGACATGAACACCCAGGAGCCGAACCACAGCACGCCGAACAGGCCGAGTGGGTGCTTCGGCTCGACGCCGATCGCGACGACCTGCACGAGCCACAGCAGCACGGCCTGCACGAAGCCGACGATCAGGGACGGCAGCAGGGTGTGGGCGACCATGCGGAAGGGGTTGGTGCCGGAGTCGATGACGCGGCGTGAGAACGGCGCAAGGATCATGTAGAGCACCAGGCCGCCGATCCACAGGGAGAGGGACAGGAAGAAGGGGGAGAGGCCCTTGCCGAAGAAGGTGAGTTCGTCGCCGGTGTTGTTGTGTACGACGGGGTTACCGGCGGCCTCGGTGGCTTTCTCGAGGCGGTCGCCTTCCCAGGTTGGGGCTTTGTCGGCGCCTTCGTTGAGTTTGAGGCTGAGTTCGCCGGTGCCGTCGCTGAGGGTGACCAGGCCGTCGTTCAGGTCGTTGAGGCCGACGACGAGCTGGTTGGAGCCACCCGCGAGTTTGGAGGTGCCTTCGGCTGCGGAGTTCGCTCCCACGACGAGGCGGGAGGAGCCGTCCTTCAGCTTGCCGACGCCCACCACGAGCGTGCCGGAGCCGTCCTGCAGCATCCGCAGGCCCTGCGCCAGCGTCTGCGCACCGGCGGCGGCTTGGTCCATGCCGGAGCGGTACTTGGCGGTGGGGTCGTTGAGCTGGGTGGACAGTTCGTGGGCGCCGTTGCGCAGCCTGGTCAGGTCGTTGATCATCTGCGGGTTCATGGCGACGAACTGGTCGGCATTGAGCTGAGCTTTCAGGCCGCGGGCCTGATTGGCCAGGTCGGAGGCGCCGGGAACTGGGGTGGCGTCGAGCTGACGGATGGCCTGGTCCAGGGTGGCGTTGATGCTGTTGAAGGTGTTCTGGGCCACGTTGAGCTGGTCCGTGATGGAGGTCAGCTTGCCTACACCGCCGGCGATGGCGGCTGCTCCGGCGCCGAGCTGGGCGGTGCCGTCTTGGAGGGCGGTGAGGCCGTTGGCAAGCTTGTTGGCGCCTTGGGAGGCTTCGCCGAGCTTCTCGTTGAGCGTGTTGGCGCCCTGCTGGAGTTCGCCGATGCCGGAGTCGAGTTGCTGCGCGCCGTCGGCGAGCTTCTTGATGCCGTTGTCGAGCTCCCCGACGCCGCCGTTGAGCTTGCCGGCGCCGTCCTTCAGTTTGCCGCTGCCGTCCTTGGCTTTGTGCGCGCCGTCATCGAGTTTGCCCGCGCCGTCGGCGGCCTGCACCATGCCGTCGTGGATGGTGTTGAAGCCGACGAAGAGCTGGTTGACCACCTCTTTACTCACGCTCTCCGAGATGACGGAGCTCATGATCATGGTGACCTGGTTGCCCAGCATGGTGGGGATGAACCCGTTGGTCTCATTAAGGGAGATGTTGAGTTTCGCCTGGTGGGGGTTGTCGGAGTTGACGGATTCGGCGGCTTCGGAGAAGTCGCTGGGGATCTCCACGCCAAGGTAATAGGTGCCGTCGGCGACGCCCTTTTGGGCTTCCTCCGCGCTGACCAGGCGGAAGTCCATGGGTTGCTCGTCCATGAGTTCTTCCACCACGGTAAGGCCGTGCTCACCCTCGTCCGAGTTGACCAGGGCGACGGGCATCTTGTGCAGGTTGCCCAGCGGGTCGTAGTAGGACCAGACGAACAGTCCGCCGAAGAGCAGCGGGATGAGCGTGATGGCGATGATGGCGAGCGGCGGCAGTTTGCCGTGACCGAACTTTCGGAAGTTGCTGCCGATGTGCAGCCCTGCGATCATAGGTCCTCCTTGTTCACGCTGTTGACCAGCACAGGTTTGAGTTTTGCGACGTCGCGCAGGTTGTCGATGAATTCTTTGCGCAGCTCAAAGTTACGCAGCTGGTCTGGGTCGTCGACGATGATGAGCGGCGCGTCTGGTCGCGCGATGAGCGCGAGCAGTACACGCAACCGCATCCGGTCGACGATGCTGAGGTCGCCGATGCCGAGCTTGAGTTTGTCCTCGTCCAGGTCGAATTGGAGGGGTTCCAGCCAGGGTTCGACAAGTTCGTGGCCGAGCAGGTCACGCGGGATGAGGCGGAAGAACGGCAGCTCCCAGGAGATTTGCTCCCGGATGATTTCCTTGGTGGGCACGGAGCGCTCGACGGAGTCGATGAGCGAGATGCCCGCCAGGGCGATCTCGGGGAAGCGTTGGCGGGCGGTGGTGGGCTCGTCGAAAAGCTCGATGGTGCCGCTGTGTGGTTCGTAGCGGCCGGCGAGCGCCATACTCAGTGTGGACGCGCCGGACTCGCGAGGCGATGTGACCAGCGTGAACCCTTCGCCAACCTCGAGGTTGACCGGGTTGTTCCCTGGGCGCACGACGACGTCGACGGCTCGTAGGATGCAGTCCATTGAACACCTACTTTGGTTGATTTTCGTTGCAGAATGGTGCTAAGCGTAGGATTGACTATCAGTTAATGTCAAGCGGAAAGGAAGCACCATGCGAGCCGATGCGAGACAGAAGCGCGAACAGCTGATCCGGGCGGCGGTGGAGAACTTCCGCACCCGCCCGAACTCGGAGGTCACGCTTGGCGAGATCGCGGAGCACGCTGGGGTGGGCATCGCCACGCTGTACAGGCACTTTCCGACGCGCGCCGACCTGCGCCAGGCGTGCGCCCTCGAGTTCATTGACGTGCTCGACGCGAAGCTGGGGGACACGCTGGCCAAGTTTGACAGCGCCCCGGAGGAGCAGTGGCGCGCTTTCATTTGGGCGTGCGCCGACTCGGGTATCGGCATGCTGGTGGCGGCCCCGGCGGACGAGCCGCCGCACGCCCTGGAGCCCACGGTGCGGCAGCGCCGCGACGAGTTCTTCGCGCACGCCCAAGAGCTGCTGGACCTCGCCGCCGCTCACGGCCTGGTGGACCCAGCGCTGACTCCCTCCGAGATCGCCGCCGAGCTCATCGTGGTGACCCGCCCCATGAGTGCGAATCTGCGCAACCTTTTCCCAGACGTGAAGACCCGCCTGGTCAACCACCTGTTGCTGGCGTGGCGGGTGGACGCCAGCTAGCAGCTACTTCGTAGCGCGGCGCTGGTCCTCGTCGAGGGCGTCGAGGGTGCTGAACTGGTCGTCGGCGGAATCGGTGGAATACACCAGCGTGGCCGTGCCTTCAGACGTGCCCTCAGTCGCGTCTTCCCGCAGCGCGTGCTTCGGCTCGTGGTTGCGCTCCTCGAGCTTTTCGCGCAGGTAGAACTCCCACAGCGCCCAGCCGCCGACCGCGAGCGCGCAAGCACCGAGGGAGGCGAACAGGACCTTCGAGCCGGTCCCACGCTTGCGCGCTTCCTTCTTCAGCGCGATCTGGCGGGCCTTGCGGTCAGGGGCGGTCGCGGCGTGGAGGGCGCGGCGGGCGTCGATACGCGCGTGGCTGGCGCGGGTGACTTTGCCGGCCTGCTGGCGCGCGGCGTCGTAGATCCCCTCGAGCTGTGGCACGTCGGCGAGGTCGTGGAGGTCGTCGATGTTGTCGTCCTTGATGGCTTCGGTGAGTGCTTCGTAGACGTCACGCTGCTGCTTGCTGTTGAGTTCGCGGAAGTAGTTCCAGGCGCCGCTGATGCCGCGCAGTGCGAGTCGTGCAGTGGTGAGGTTCATGTGTGCTCCTTCGTTGTGTTCTTTCCCAACCACCCTAGCGGGCTGCACCGACATGTGCCCCCACAGTCCGCACAAAGTAGACCAAGCGGTTCAGTTTTGGGAAATATTATTCACATTTCGCAGGTCGCTGACCTGTGGCAATACATCGCGATACGCAAAAGTAGTTGTGCACCCTTGCGGCCAG
Source organism: Corynebacterium sp. UMB2355A (assembly GCF_033877495.1). Taxonomy (NCBI): domain Bacteria; kingdom Bacillati; phylum Actinomycetota; class Actinomycetes; order Mycobacteriales; family Corynebacteriaceae; genus Corynebacterium; species Corynebacterium sp. UMB2355A. The sequence continues at coordinate 1,353,681 of NZ_CP138855.1, forward strand.
TCTTAAATTTCATTGCACCCCATCAACAGGAAGCAACAGAAGGCAGGTGAGTCAGGTGCGGCAGGCAACGTTGGAAACGCGGATCTCGGCGTCGGCACCGTTGGACGGCATCGAGGAGGAGCTCGCACCACGCCCGCAGCGGGCACGCACGGCACTCAGCTTCGAGGTGATCCCACCGCGTCACAGCGCCGACTCCGCCAAGCTCGACGCCCTCATCCAAGGGCTCGCCGCCTACCAGCCCGACTACGTGTCGGTCACCAGCTCGCACCGCAGCGACTGGCTGGAAGGCACTGCCCGCCTCATCGAGCGCATCGCGCAGACCACGAGCATGCGCCCCATCGCGCACCTCGCCTGCACCGCCGGCACGCCCGACGAGCTGCGGCAGTGGATCACCCAGCTTATCGACGCCGGCGTCCGCGGATTCCTCGCCCTTCGCGGCGACATCCCGGCCGGACTCGACCGCCTGCCGGACACACACCTGCAGCACGCAACGGACCTGCTCAACCTGATCCAGGACGTTGCCGACGCCCAGGCCTACCGCCTCGCGGCGGGCAAGCTCGCGCTGTCGGTGGCCTGCTACCCGCGGGGACACGCGGAGAGCACCAGCGACGACCAAGACCTGGACGTGTTGCTGGCGAAGCAGCGCCTCGGTGCCGACTTCGCCATCACGCAGCTGTTCTTCGACGCGCAGGACTATCTCAGCTTCGCGGAGCGTGCCCGGCTCGCCGGGGTGCGCATCCCGCTGATCCCCGGCATCATGCCGATGACCAGCGTGAACCGGGTGCGCAGGATGGGCGAGTTGTCCGGTGTGGCACCCCCGGTGGACGTCATCAAGCAGCTTGAAGCGGCGCGGACACCGGAGGAAGAGCACCAGATTGGCATGCGACTCACCGTTGAGTTAGCGCGCACGATTCTGCAGGCTGGCGCCGGTGGCCTGCATGTTTACACACATAACGACTTAGCAGTAACACGTGAACTATTGAAAGGACTCAACCTGTGAGCACCGTAGCATTCCCCACCACGACCATCGAGGGCTACCCGAGGATCGGCGCGCAACGCGAACTGAAGCGCGCCCTGGAGTCCTACTGGTCCGGGCAGATCGACGCGGACACGTTCCGCTCCACGACGCGCGCCCTGCGCATCGATACGTACAACCACCTGCGTGACCTCGGTCTCTCCGAGCCCTACGCCATCCCGGCGGACGTCGCCCTCTACGACCACGTCCTGGAGACCGCGCTGACCGTCGGCCTCGTCGCCGGCGGCACCGACCTGAACGAGGAGTTCGCGCTCGCCCGCGGCACCGCCAACCGCGTGCCGCTGGAGATGACCAAGTGGTTCGACACCAACTACCACTACCTCGTGCCCGAGGTCGCCGCTGGTCAGGAGATCACGCCGGTGCCGGACCGCATCGTGCGCATCGTGGAGGAGGCCCGCGAGGCCGGCCATCAGGTGCGCCCGTACCTCGTCGGCCCAGTCACGCTGCTCGCGCTGTCGAAGCCGGTGGAGTGGTCCCTGCTCCCGGCCCTGGTCGACGCGTACGCTCAGGTCTTCGCGGCGCTGCACCAGGCCGGTGTGGAGTGGGTCCAGGTCGCCGAGCCGATCGTCGTCGCTGACGTTGACACCCCGGACACCGATATCGCGCGCTACCTGGGTGAGGCATGGTCGACGCTCCTCGGCGCCGACGCTCGCCCGAGCGTCTACCTGACCACCCCGTACGGCGCCGCCGACGCCGCCCTTCCCGTCCTCGGCGAACTCAAGCCCGAAGCCCTCCACGTCGACCTGTCCCCGTGGACCCTGCAGGCCACCCCTGACTACGTCGAGCAGGTCCGCACCCACGTCGCGCCCGAGACACACCTCGTCGCCGGACTTATCGACGGCCGCAACGTCTGGGCCGCCGACCTCGCCGAACGCACCGAAGTCCTCACCACCCTCGGCGCCACATCGGTGACCACGTCCACCTCGCTGCAGCACGTGCCGCACACCCTGAAGGCCGAGCGCAACCTGCCCGTGGACGTCGCCACCTGGCTTGCGTTCGCCGACGAGAAGATCGCCGAAGCCCTCGCCTTGAGCGCCGGGCCGCAGGCCGCGGAGGTCGCGTTCGCCGCATCCGCCCGTGTGGCGCGCACTCGCGCGGAGTCCCCGCTGCGCCACGACGAGGCCGTCGCCAAGCGTCTTGGCACTCTTCCTGCAGGTCAGGTGCAGCGTCAGCCGCTGTTCGCCGAGCGCCAGCAGGCTCAGCGCGACGCCCTGAACCTCCCCAGCTTGCCGACGACCACCATCGGCTCCTTCCCCCAAACCCCCGAGATCCGCCAAGCCCGCGCCGCACACCGCAACGGCACACTCAGCGACGCTCAATACAAGGAAGCGCTGCAGCAAGAAATCAAGCAGGTCATCGAACTGCAAGAAGAAATCGGCATCGACGTCCTCGTCCACGGCGAAGCCGAACGCAACGACATGGTCCAATACTTCGCCGAACTCCTCGACGGCTTCGTCGTCACCGAAAACGGCTGGGTCCAGTCCTACGGCTCCCGCTGCACCCGCCCACCAATCGTCTACGGCGACGTCTCCCGACCAGCCCCAATGACCGTCGAATGGGCCACCTACGCCCAATCCCTCTCCAACAAGCCGGTTAAGGGCATGCTCACCGGCCCAGTCACCATCCTGGCCTGGTCCTTCAAACGCGACGACGTCCCCCTGTCCGTCTCCGCCGACCAAATCGGCGCCGCCCTCGCCGACGAAGTCCGCGACCTCGAGGAAGCCGGCATCAGCATCATCCAAATCGACGAGCCCTGCGCGAACTCCTCCCACTCCGAGCCAAGGACCGCCCGTCCTACCTCGACTGGGCCGTCCGCTCCTTCCGACTCGTCTCCTTGAACGCCACTCCGACCACCCAGATCCACACCCACCTCTGCTACTCAGAGTTCGGCCAGATCATCGAAGCCGTCGCCGGCCTCGACGCCGACGTCACCTCTATCGAAGCCGCCCGCTCTCGCATGGAACTGCTCGCCGACATCGACGACACCTTCCACTCCGAAATCGGCCCCGGCGTGTGGGACATCCACTCACCGCGCGTCCCCTCCGTCGAGGAAATCGCCGAACTGCTCCAAGCAGCACTGCGTCACGTCCCAGCCGAACACCTCTGGGTCAACCCCGACTGCGGCCTGAAGACGCGCAAGTATGAGGAAGTGGTGCCGTCGCTACGCAACCTGGTTGCCGCACGCGACGCGGTGCTCGCCCAGCGCTAACACCGGACGAGGGGCGTGGAGGGTCGTGTACGCTGTACACCATGACTCAAAAGACGCAGACAATGACGTTCCATACCAACCACGGCGACATCAAAGTCGACCTGTTTGGTAACCACGCCCCACACACCGTTGACACCATCACCGGCCTGGCGAAGGGCACCCTCGACTACTCCACCAAGAACGCCTCCGGCACCACCGAAGGCCCCTTCTACGACGGCGCCATCTTCCACCGCATCATCCCCGACTTCATGATCCAGGGCGGCGACCCAACCGGCACCGGCACCGGCGGCCCAGGCTTCCAGTTCGCCGACGAGTTCCACCCAGAACTCCAGTTTGACCGCCCATACCTGCTGGCCATGGCCAACGCCGGCCCAGGCACGAACGGTTCCCAGTTCTTCATCACCGTCGCCGAGACGCCGTGGCTGAACAACCGCCACACCATCTTCGGCGAGGTCACCGATGAGGCTTCCCGCAAGGTCGTCGACGAGCTTGCCAACGTCCCGACCGGCCGCATGGACCGCCCCGTCGAGGACGTCGTGATCAACTCCGTCACCGTGGAGTAGCTTTAGTTTTTGGCTTAAGGCCCCGCCTTTTTGGTGGGGCCTTTGGCGTTCTTAGGTCTCGAGTGCCGTGAGTGCCAAAGGACGCACCCCTAAACATCCAGCCCATTGCTGACCAGGCACTATATTGGTGCTACTTTTCGAAATTGCGTCCTTTGGCACTGGCTCGGCTGGGCAGGCTGGGGCGCGCACCACATTCCCATCTTGCCGAATCGCGACCTGGGAAAACGCCGAGCGCCCCGCGAAAACCAGGAATTTGGTGCGCAGGGAAGAGGTGCCTGCACCACATTCCCTCGCTTTGAGTTGGCCAAGTTGTAAAAGCCTAGATTGGTGACGGCTAGTCAGCCAGCTGGAGTGAATGTGTTCGGGCAGAGCAAACAATTGTGTGCAAAAATATTTGCATTTATCCTGCAAGGAAACACTACTCATACTAGGAGAAGCCCCGTGAAACGTTTTAGAACCGCTGCTTGTGGCTGTGTTTGATGGTCGCATGGATCACACTCGGTCTTTTAACCTATGTGTGGAGCCCTCCGGGCAACACCATCTATATCGGATAAATGCCTAGAATCCGCTGCCATAAGGGCCGGTTCTGACGTGCTTCGAGTTTCTTGGCATACTCTTGCAAATCACGGCTAGCTTTCGCCTGTGTCATTGGCAACTGCTCGATCATTCGTTTATGGGACTCGGTCAGTGGATACTTCCGCTCTGCCATTGCCTGATTAGTCATCAGCAGACTCCTTCCTATCCCTGTTATGACCTAGTACGGATAATAGTAACAAAATCTCTAGGTCTGAAACCCAGTTCTTCGAAGTAGTACCCGGCGAAAAGGTTGAATTCGTCGGGTTAAATTTATTGTCGTATTCAAGAATTGCCCGAGTAAACCCGATATCTTCTGAAGACTTCAACCCTGACTCCAGCATTGGGGTCAAAAAATGCCAACCTGCATTTTGCTGAGCGGGATTTTCTGCAAGTGTCATATCGATTGCCCACTGAACACGTTCGTAGTACGCAGAGCGGTCATCAGCATTTGATTTCTGCGACAGTGACTTGGTGGCGATACCTAGCGTAAGTACGGCAGCTGCGGCAGCAGGTATCGCTCCTCGATATGAAAATATCGTCGCAAGCGATTCCTGCCAGGGCTTTTCCCAGAAGAGCACCAACCCCCAGTGCACCATGGCAAGGAATAACACGAAAGCAACGAGCAGAGCGGCAATGACTTGCGCGTTATTCCATTCGGCCCTGAAATTAATGTTCATTTTTCGCACGAGAATAAGGCTATCACTCAGATTCCTCCTGCTCAGATGGATTCCACAGTCCTCACATTTACAAGATTTCAAGATTTGTCCCGGACCGGTTGAGAGGTGAGACTGGGGTGGAACTCCCCGAAGATACGGCCAATAGCCCTGGAAAACAGCTAGACCCCCAAATTCCGCATGTGCGGTGGAGGTCTGCAACGCCAATTTAGCATCAATCTGCATTCTGATGTTTTTAAGGCCGGGACATGCACCACATTCCCGCTTTTCAGCAGCCCAATCTGCAAAAGCCCAGGTCGGCGAGCGCGTATGAGGGAATTTGGTGCAGGACCAACCCCTAGAAACTCCCCGACCCGCCAGCGGCCGTGAACCCCGAGCTGAACGTCGTGTTCACACCCGAAGAGGAGGAAGAAGCAGCCGAGTTCGCGGCGGCGACGTTGGTGTTGTGCCAGGACTGCATCGCAACGAATGGGACGTAGGTGGGGTACCAGTAGTCCTTGTCGTAGATGGCTGGGGTGGTGAGTTTGTGACGGTCTTTGACGTCGCTGAACTCTTTGTCTTTGACGGCGTCGAGGATGATGCGGTAGTCGGAGAGGAGGTGGAGGTAGTCGTCGAGGAAGGTGGGGCTGGCGGGGTCCGCATCCAGCTGCCGGACGCGCTCCTCCAAGGAGACGAGTTCTTGGCGGAGGGTGGCGTCGTTAATTGAGGTGCGTGCTTTGGTGATGTCCCTGCTGAGGCGGGCGAGGTCGGTGCGGCGGGTCGTGGTGTCGCCTTGTTCGATGTTGAAGAGGCGGTTGATGTTGTCTTCGGCGTGGCTGGTGTGGGTGAGGGTTTCGGCGGCGTCGGCGAGTTGTTTGCGGGCGCGGTAGGCAGCGGCGTCGTCGGAGATGGGGATGCTGCTGATGCCGCCGGCGCCGGAGACGGTGTCGTGGAGTTTGAGGAAGCGGTCGCGGACGTCGCCCCATTGACGACGCAGCTCCGCATCGGCAAACGCGCTGGTCAGGGAGTTGGCGCGGACGTCGATGCCGTCGAGGCGCCCGGCGAGGTCGGCGTATTCCTTGGTCACGAGCGAGTAGTCCGCCCGCGCCTGCTCGATCAATCGGCGGCGCCGGTTGCGCAGCGCGACGCCTGTGCCGCCAACAACGCCTGCCAACACGCCGGATCCCACACCGGCGCCGATGCCGCCCCCAATCCGGTCGTCGACTGCGGACTCGTAACGCTCCTGCTGCAGGCCGGCGGTGTCCATGGCGAGGCTCGCGCCGGCGAAGAGGGCGGCGGGGACGTTGTTGCTTTGTAGGCCGGGAACCATGGCGTCGATAACTGAGGAGACGCGCGATGATTCGCTGTGGAGGTCGAGGACGTCGGCGACGTCGTCGGCGGCGAAGATGGCGTGGTGGCGGTGCGCCATGTCGACGGCGAGGATGAGCGTGCCGTCGCGGAAGCCGTGTTTGTCCAGGATTTCGTCGGGGTAGTGGGCGCGGAAGTATTCCTCGATGGTGTCGTTGATGTTGTCGCGCGTGTTTTCGGCGTTGTTGAACGCGAGGATGTGGATGGTGCGCACGACTTCGGGGTGGTCGATGCGCTGCAGGTTCTGCTCGAGTTGTGCCTGGTCAGATGGGGTGAGCAGGCCGTCGGGGTTGGTCAGTTGCAGGCGTGGCGCCTCGGCGGTGGTGGCGATGGCGTAGTGCGCCGGGTCGGGCTCGTCGATGGCTGCGTAGGTACCCGCGCCGACGCCGCCGCCGATCAGCAGTGTCGCTGCGCCAATGCCAAGGATTTGTGACCATTTGCTCATGCGCCTGATTTTATCGAAGCTACCCCGCGCTCGGCAGGGCGGTGTTGTTGAGCTGCTCGAGGCTGTCGCGCAGCTGCAAAACAACGCCGACGTTTTCGTGGAAGATGTCCATGATGGAGCCGTTTTCGTCGAAGGGCGGTTGGGTGAGCTCGTGGGCTTCGACGACGCCGTTGCGGATCACCTCGCTGACGACGGTGTTAAGGAACGTGCGCTGCACGGAGTTGAGGTCGGTGGAGTGCAGCAGTTCCTCGAAGTGTGCCTCGACGGCGGTGGCGTCCATCCCGACGACTTCGCGCAGGAAGAGGCCGAGTTTGGCTTGGTGGGTGTCGGCGAGTTCGGCGGCGCCGTCGACGTGGGCGTTGAGCAGCAGCTGGCGTAGTTCGTCGAGGTCGTGCGTGCTGAGCTGTTGCGCGTTGCGGAGTTTGCGCAGCGCCAGGCTGGTGGTGTTGCCTTCGAGCGCGCGGCGGAGTTCTTCTTCGACGACGGAGCTCTCGCGTTGGGTGCCGCCGGTGGCCTGGAGGGTGCTGTGTTCGAGTTCGCCGAGTTCGTCTTCGATGTCGGTGATCACCACGGCGCGTTGCGCTTTGTCGAGGAAGACGGTGAGCCCGCGGATTGTTTTGCGGGCGAGTTCGAGGTCGCTGTAGGTCACGCCGTCCCACCATTGCGGGCCGGCGAGCGCTTCGAGGAGCGCCGCGTTGTTGGCAACGGTGGGGATGTTGGTTTTCTGCAGTAGCGCCGCGGCGATGGTCGCGACTTTCTCCGCGAGCGCGTCCCAGTCGCCGCGTTCTTCGAATAGTCCGAGTTCGAGCTGGTAGATGAGGTAGTCGAAGCGCCGGGCTTGTTCTTTGTCGCCGGTCGCGGCGAAGGGTAGTGGCGCGAGTGCGCTCACGGCTTGTTGGTGGGTGTCGGCGTCGGCGGTGAGCCAGGGGGTGGCGTCGCTAAATCGTTCGAGGTAGGCGCGCGCTTCGGTAGGCACGAGGATGCTGCGGTGGGGCACGCTGCGCACGGCGTCCGAAAGATGCTTTGCGACGTCCCTCCGCACCTCATCCGTGGCCGTCAGCAGCAGGCGCGCGCGGGTGGTGAAGCTGCGCTGCGAAAGCGAGATCTGGTGCGAGCCTTCCGTGGTGTTGGTGGTGCCGCTGAATTGGCGCACGTTGTCGCAGTAATCGAAGATGTAGAAGCAGGTCTTGTCGACGCCGGGGCCGAACAGGTTGGGGCGCAGGCGGGTCCCGCGGCCGACCATCTGCCAGAACTTGGTGGGGGAGTAGACGGGTTTGAAGAACACCAGGTTGACGACCTCGGGGACGTCGATGCCGGTGTCGAGCATGTCCACACTGATGGCGATGTCCAGGCCGGAGTCGGGCTGTTTGAACTCGGCGATGAGTGCTTCCGCGTTGTACACGCCGTGGGTGATCACTTCGGCGCGGGTGGCGGTGGTGGGGAAGATGGCCCGGTACTCGTCGGCGATGAGGCCTGCGTGGGCCTGGTTGCGGGCGAAGATGATGGTCTTGCCCAGCCGGTCCGCTCCGTCGACCTTCAGCCCCTTGCCGATGACTTGGCGCAACACCTTCCGGATCGTGTCCCGGTTGAGCAGCTTCGCGTTGATCTCGGCGGCGTTGACTTCCTGGGGTGCGGAAAGTGGGTCGCCGTGTTCGTCGACACCCCATTCGGCGTTTTCCCACTCCAGCTGCTGCTCGGGGGTGAGTTCGCCGTAGGAGATGCCCCGGCGCATGAAGGCGGTGCTGCCGGAGAATACCTCGTAGGGCACCAGGTTGCCCTCCTCGATTGCGCGGCTCAGGCTGTAGTAGCCGGTCGGGGTGTCGGGCTCGCAGCCGAAGAAGGTATAGGTGTCGTGGGAGAGGTTGCTGCGCGGGGTGGCTGTCAGTCCGACGACGAGGGCGTCCAGGTAGTCGAAGATGCGTCGATAGCGCTGGTAGATGGACCGGTGGGCCTCGTCGACGATGATGAGGTCGAAGTCGAAGGAGTTGAAGCGTTGGCCTTCGCCGATCATGCCGATCATGGTCTGGTACGTGTTCACGTACACCTGGCCCTCGCCGGCGGGGTTGGTGGTCAGGTTGACGGGCACCGCCTCTGCGAGGTGCTCGTTGAACGCCGCGTGCGCCTGCGTGACCAGCGCTTTCCGGTCGGCAAGGAAGAGCACGTTGCGGATCCAGCCGGCCTCCAACAGCATGGACACGGTGGCGATGGAGACGCGCGTCTTGCCCGTCCCCGTCGCCATGACCAACAGCGCACGGCGCTTGCCCTTGCCGAACGCCTCCGCCACGGACTGGATCATCTCCAGCTGATAGGGCCTACCGGCGATCTTGGTGATGGTGGCGCTGTGCGCGCTGAGTGGTTGGCGCTTGTCGCGCCGGGCGATGAGCGCCTCCATCGCGCGCACTGTTGGGTAGGACTCAATAGTGCGGGTTTCGTAGCCGACACCGCCCGGTAGGTCGGCGTCCCTGTCCCAAAAGCGCACCTCGTACCCGGTGGTGTAGAAGATCAGCGGCACACGTCCCGTCGCGTTGCCGATGGCGTCGGCGTAGATCGCGGCCTGCTGGCGGCCGTCGTTAATGCTGCGGCTGGCCTTCTTTGCCTCCACAACGGCGATTGGCACACCCTGCGTATCCAGCAGCACATAGTCCACCTTCATGCCCGCCACCGGGTATTCCTCGATGAGCGTTCGGCCGCGCACAAACCCGGCCTCCTCCAGCATCGGCGTGATGATGTCACGGCGCGTCTGCGCCTCATCCACCGCCAACTGCGGCGCCGGTGGCGTCAGCTTCTCCTGCTGCTTGCGAATCTGCTCCCGCAGCTTCGCGATCTCCTCCTCATACCCCGCAGCCTTTTCCAGCTCCCGCTGCTGCGCCTCATCCAGCTGCAGTTTGTACAGGTCAGCCTGCTCCCTCGCGGACTTCTCCTTCGCCGCCAGCGCCATCATCTGCCGCTGGTTCAACGCCGCCTGCCGCGGTGCCTGCTTCAAGATCTCGACGTCAAACGGCGCAATCCCCCGAATCGTCTTCCCCGAGAAGTGCGTAGTTGCGAACACCATCACGTCATACAGGTGCTTCAGCGCCTGCAGCGCCTCATCGCTGGTGATGTGCGCTTCGCTGTGCACCGCGGTGTTGCCGGCCTTGCGCAGGATGTGCATCTTGGAACGGATCGTCTCCGGCAGCAGGCGCGAGAAGTCCGGGTTGGTCAGTGTATCGAAGATGTTGGACTGTTTCTCCAGCCCATTCAGCGCCGCGATATGCCCAATGACCTGCTCTAACACGAACCGGGATTGGAACATCGACGCGCGCGGGTTGGTCAGCGCGGCATCCTCCGCATTGCGACACTCAATAATGAGCTGGGGCCATGCTTGCCCAACGAAGCCAAAGTTGGACGGACGTGGAGTGATGCTCACCTGATCGCCTTTCTTCCCGGTGCGCTCGTTCGCCTGCGCGTTATTCTATACCGTTGGGTTGTGGCTCGAAACCTACTCGAAACATGCTCGAAACGGATTTACATGTTTTGACCTGGGTATATCACCCTACTCGAAAGCGTTTCGAGTAGAGTGATCCACATGAATACTGCGGTAAAGGTTGATGAGTTACTTACGCGCCCCGAAGATCAGTGGTTTGAGCGGAAATCGTTTCGTATTAAACCGAAGGATCTTGCGAAGGCGATTATCGCGTTTGCCAACGCCGAGGGCGGGGTCATCGCTGTCGGTATCACTGATCGACAATTCGACGGGTTGCCTAGCGCACGGCAGGACAACGACTTACGACAATCGGCGTTTGATCACACCGATCCAACGGTTCGAGTCGAGATCGAGAGCCTTCGCATTGATGACGCCACATCTGTATACCTATTCCATATCTTGCCTAGTGAGCGTGTACATTATTCCAATTCGGGGGAGTGCTTCCTGCGCATCGGGGATGAAACGAAGCAGCTGGGCCCCGACGGCATTTTAGAGTTGCGGTATTTGAAGGGGGAGCAGCAGTTTGATGCAATTGTTCCACCACGTGCTGAGCCTGGAGACCTCGATATGGCGCAGGTCGAGCGGTATGCGGAGGCGATTGGTTCGGCCTCGGCCCAAGATGCGTTGAGGGCGCGAAACTTGGTAGATAGGGTCGGCAACCCGCGGACAGCAGCATTGTTGCTTTTCGGAAAACATCCGCAGGAGTTCTTTCCAAACGCTCATGTTCGTGTGGTCCAGTTCAATGACATAGATCGGTTGCCGGGTCATGGTCAGCAAATTCTTTACGACGAACGCTTCGACGGCACCCTGCCAGAACAGATTCAGCAGGCCAGAACTGCGATTAGCAAGATTCTTCCAAAAGTGCGCCGTCTTGTAGGCAGTGGGCTTTTTGAAGAGGAGGATTTGATCCCGCCGGATGTGTGGCTAGAGGGTTTGGTGAATGCGGTGATCCACAGGTCTTACAGTATGGCTGGGGATCACGTCAGGTTCGAGATCTATCCTGATCGGGTTGAGGTGTCTAGCCCTGGCAGGTTCCCTGGCTTGGTGGACCCGTCGAAACCCGAAGCAATTGCGAGGTTTGCAAGAAACCCGTTGATTGCGCGTGGGACTGCTGAGTTGCGGATTGGGCAGGAGTTGGGGGAAGGGATTCGACGAATGATCGCTGGTATGCGAAAGGCGAGTTTTGCAGACCCAGTGTACCGGCAGACAAGTGGCAGTGTTGTCTTGACATTGAAGGCAGTGCAACGCCTCGACGAGTCGCTTCGTGCGGACTTGCCGCGCTACTCAACAGAGGTGCTTGCAGCCTTGCAGGCAAGCCCACATCCCTTATCGACGGGCCAAGTGGCCAACGCCCTTCACCTCTCGAACCCTCCCGTCCGCCGTGCTCTGCAAGCACTCCGGGACGCTGGACTCGTGCAGTGGAACGGAAGCGGTTTGAGGGATCCTCGCGCAACATGGTCAGCGGTCAGCCCGCTGCGTTACTGATACATGACCAACGAACAAAAGTTCCCCACGGGTGCGTGGGGAGGTTTGTGTGGCCCTCTAGTTAGTCATTACTTTTGCATCGCTTCTATAAGGTACGGGATTGAAGATGACGGGCATGGCCCTTTTGCATTGGTGCATTGGGGCGCATTTCGGTCCAGTGGCGTTTTGCGCGTGCCGTTGCCTCAGGGTATCTCTCGACTGGGAACGTTACCCCGAGTTCTTTCGCATTGCGGCCTGTGAGATAGCGTTCCTTTTGCAGTACATCGGTCATTTTCTTCGCGTCGCTCCCGCCGTCGTAGAGGTGCCAATACAGCCACTGCTCAAATTGAGGGTTCGTTACTGCGACTGAGATATTGCTCTTTTGTGCGAGCTGAAGAACATCACCCAGGGTGGTGTGTTGGTCACAATCGACGACTAGGAACGCGCGGTCAAAGTTGTCGGACTTCAGATGGTTCTCGCATGTATCAAGAACTCGCTTGGGTTCTCCCTTACTAGGTACAACCTTGATGTCCGTGGCCACGTCGTTGGAACGCAGAATTTGTGCGAGCCTTTGGAAGTAAACTTGCTCAGACTTTCCTTTGTCGCCTTCTACAACAATCAGAAGCCGACTTTTCAGCTTCCGCTTTGCCCTGCTCTTGGGCTTTCTGGGTGTACCTTTACGCGCTGCCACGTTCCCCATTTTCTTGCCCCCGTCGTGTAGGTGATAGTTCTTCAACAGCACTTCGCATTAAACCTGGTAATAGATACGGTAGCGCGCCGAATCGGCCTTCCAGGTATTGCTTTGCAAGATTTGATGCCGGTTTCAAATCGCGGAAGTCCTGCAAGTTATAGAGCGTACTTGCACCAGAGCTGTCTTTTTCGGTGAACCAGACTTGCTCTTTCGTCAGGTTCGCAGAAGACTGCGGCTGGAGCAGGGTTACGTCATGTGACGTGAAGATCAGTTGGGCCCCGTGTGGGTTTGTATCTTGATCTTGGAACAGTGCGACGATTGCTTCGGCGAGAATGGGGTGGAGGCTGGTATCCAGCTCGTCGACGCAAAAAATTGTGCCGTCGCGGAGCGCTTCTAAGATGGGAACGGCCATGGCGAGCCATGCCAACGTTCCGGATGATTCATCGCGCATGAGAAAGCCGGCGTCGGCGGATTCGTTGCCATGGTGATAAAACCGCAGTGTTCTGTTTACGAAGTCGTGGTCGATCAGACTTTGGCCTGATAGAGCTTTCCCGGTCGCCTTCAGGCCCCGTGCCGCAGATCGCTCGAGAATCTTGCGTATTTCCGGGGGTAACTCTCGTTCATCTACATCAATTCGCGTGATTCCGATATCCGCTACTGCTGCGAGTGTGGTGAGTACGTTCAACGGAATTCGTTCATCGGCGATATCCGCCGCAATTCGGTCGAGGCGTTGCCGCCGGGCACTGTCGCTGATGTCGTAGAAATCGACGCCAGCGATAATGCTTCCCACAAACGACTGCAGTTTGTCGTGACCTGCAACGTAGCCACGGGAGAGCACAAGTTCTCGCGGGGCTGGAGATATACGTGGTCCCAGATACTTATGCCAGCTGGTTATGCCTTGTTCGGCGTCTCTTTCCAGAAGTCGTGTTGGGCGGGAGGAGAAATAACCAAGCAGCAGCTCGTGTTCAATGCGGTTCGCGGAAATGGAGAATTCGTAGTGATATCGAATTTCTCGGGCCGCAAGCTCCGGGCCGCCAATGCCACCGGTTAACGTGAAATCGAGTGCAAAGAAGCTGGGGGAACGTACAGAGTCCTCATCTAGCTTGAATGGAGATCGACGATTTTTCTGAAATTCAAGCCATCTGCTTGCAGAGCATTGGATTGCCTCCATTGCATAGCGCATTGCGTCGAGTACCGCCGTCTTTCCTGACGCGTTGGGTCCAAAGATGGCTGCAACCGGTAGAACGGCATCGGCCCAACTCTCACCTTGACGAGGAACTGCGGTGCGCCAGGAGCTGCGCGTCATTTCCAGCGCAAACTCATCACGGAAGCTACGGTGATTCTCCGCAATAAAGCTAAGCAGTCTCATGGAAGTAAGTTTAGGTGAGAAAAGCTCATTACGGGAAAAAATTTCCCCAGAAAGGCTTAATAAAGAAAATGATGCGGTTTTACTAACTCACCGATTGCACAATCCTGTACACCGTTGCTCGGTCGCCTTGGCCACCTTCCATGGTGACGATGCCCTCGCGAAGCAGTGGCGCGAGTCCGTAGCGCACTTGGCCTGTGGAAAGTCCGGTATTGGCTGCCAGTACGTTCACGGTGATACCGCTACCTGTCGCGGAGAGTGCCTGGTAGATCCGGGGTACGTTCTTGCCCAAGGCTTGGAGGTTGACCAGTAGGTCTTCCTCGGTCGGGGAGAGTCGGGTATTGGAGCCTATGTCTTCCAGCCGGGCATCGTGTTCTGCGCTGGAGCGGGAGCCTCGTGGGAACAGTACGGTGAATTGGACGCTGGTGTTGATGAAGCGGGGCGTCGCTACGCGTGATTCGCGGCAGGAGGTGATCGCTTCGCGGGTGCCGCCGCCTTCGTCAGCGTGGTTGTCCGCGCGGCGGAACCCCGCGACAGCTTGTGCGCCCCGCGGACAGTTCGACCTGTAGGCAGAGGCCGCCCGGGGTGTCCGCCCCGCCGTCCGCGGAACTTTGTGACAACCCGACACTCCGTTTCATGTGAAACATAACTGGTCTGGGAGCAAGCAACAGTTTTACACTTTAACAGTATGGTTTTTGAAGTTTCACACTTTGATGACCTGCATGTTTAGCAGTTTGAATAGTGGGAAGCCCTCCTCAGTGCAAGCCCGTTGCCACAACATCCAGGAGTCCAATTGTTTCATGCCGATTTAGAGCACTACTTAGCCATTGTTGAGCGGGTTTATGTTGCGGTGCAGCGGAGTGGAAGGCATAAACGAGAATGTTGACATCAGGAATGATCATCGAGTACCGCCCACACAGCTTCTTTGTTGCTGAGATCAACTAGAGCCGGTCCGCCGCAATCGAAGGAGGGCAGGTTAACGGGGGTGTCTTCGGTACTGATGCGGGCTTCCTTCTTGAGGGCAGCGCGGACCGCCTCTTCGACGTATGAGCTCAAAGTGACATTGTTGGCTTTGGCTTGGACCTTCGTTTCTTCAAGGAGTTTCGGCGGGAGGTTTATCGTCGTGCGCATACCTTTAGGGTAGAAAGCATCAAGTCATCATTCAAGAGGTGCAATGATGTATCTGCCTTCAGGAAGCCGTGAAAGGTTGACTGGTGTCTTAATTCAGTGCGAGCGTCAGGATCAGTACTCCGATGGAGAATGCGAGCATGCCTAAGCAGTTGATCCAGAATGCGCTACCGAGGAAGTGGGCGCGGACATGGGCTGCTGCGGCCGCGCAGAAATAGGCGATGACTCCAATCATGGCTGTGATTCCTACGCCGGGGAACCAGAGGCCGGCAATGAGTCCTACGGCGGCGAGGCACTTGATGACAATGAGCGCCCACCACCAGTCCTTGGGGAGTTTGACGCCGCTGAGGCAGGCTTCGATGAAGGGGACTGGTTTGAGGGAGAGGGCGGCGTCGCCAAGCAGAATGGCTGCTAGTAGAAGGGAGGGCCAGGCTGGGGAAGATTCTAGGATCATTGGGTTACTCCGAATGCGGTGTTGAGGCGTTCGATTGATGAGGCGGCTTGGGATGTGAGGTGCTCGGTGTCGTAGATTCCGGCGGCCCAGCCGATGAGTAAGCCGAGGTAGACGTTGTACAGCAGGTCGGCGTACTCGGCCGCATCGGCGCTGCTGAGCCTGGTGCCGAGTCGCAGGGTGATTTCATCGGTCAGGAGCGTTTTGAGTGCGGTGAGCGCTTCGCCTTGATTGCCTTGTTGGATGAGTGCTGCGCCAAAGGCGCGGGAGAGCTCTTCGTGGCCGGTAAACATCTGGAGGAAAGGTCTCAGGACATCGAGAAGGCTATCGGATTGTCCCCGGATGTCATCGTGGAGTTCTGAAATGTGTTGGCCAATGGTGCGGATGAGCAGCGTTTGTTTGTCGCCGACTCCCATGACGGTTCCCACGCTAACGCCAGCTTCGGATGCGATAGTCCGGATGCTGGTGGTGGCGTAGCCCTGAGTGAGGAAGAGTTCGTAGGCGGTGGCTAGGACCTTGCTGACGGTGCCAGCTTTGGCGGCCGAGCGCGATGAGTGAACGTGTTCAGTGAACATGTTCAAAAGGGTAGCTCTTGATGGTTTCGAGGTCAATGACGCCGAAGTGTTGACAGTTGGCGCTAGGCCAGCGTGGGGAAGACGCGGTCGCGCAGCAGGTGTGCAAGCTCGCGGTCGGGGGCTGCTGGGTTGACCCAGGCGGTGTCGCCGATTTCGGCGGCGGCATGGGGTTCGTCGGCGGTGACGGTGCGGGTGTAGGTGAAGATGGTGCCGACGACGACCTCGCCCGGTTCGTTGGCGGCGGGAGCGTCGAAGGTGCCGAGTTTGTTGAGGCTCTCGGCGTCGAGGGTGAGGCCTACTTCTTCGGCAACTTCGCGCAGGGCGGCGTCGACAAGCGCCTCGCCCGCCTCGGGCTTGCCGCCGGGCAGTTGGTACTTGGTGGAGGACTTCTTGCGCACGGTAAGCACGTGGCCTTGTGGGTTGCGGATGACGACGGCTGCTACTTCAATCATGGCTGCTGATTGTAGGCGGCCTAGAGCAGCGGCAGGAGCACGAGGGCGAGATTGAGTGCGATGACCAGCGCGGCAAGCGTCCAGCCCACGGCCATAGACCAGGGTTTCGCGGCGAACTCACCCATGACGTCCCGGGAGCCGGCATAGCGGAAAAGCGGGATGATGGCGAAGGGGATGCCCAGGGAAAGAAGTGCCTGGCTGACCACCAGTGCCATAGTGGGGTCGACCCCGCAGCCGATGATGACCAGCGCCGGGATGAGCGTGACCAGGCGGCGGACTAGTAGGGGGACCTTGATGTGAAGCAGGCCGTCCATGATTTCGGAGCCGGCGTAGGCGCCCACTGACGTCGAGGCGAGGCCGCTGGCCAGCAGGCCGATGGCGAAGAGAACGCCGGCCAGCGGGCCGAGGTGGCTGGCAATCGCCGTGTGGGCCCCGGAGATGGTCTCTGTGCCGTCCACGCCGTAGAGGGCCGAGCCCGCCAGGACCAGCAGGCCCACGTTGACGAGCCCGGCGATGGACAGCGCCACGGCGATGTCCGCGCGGGTGCCGGCCAGCACGTGGGGGATTTCCAGGTCGGGGTAGCGCTGCTTGGTCAGGGAGGAGTGTAGGTAAATGGCGTGCGGCATGACGGTGGCGCCCAACATGGAGGCGGCCAGCAGGATGCTGTCCTTGCCCTCTAGGCGGGGGATGAGGCCGCCGGCCACGTCGGCGGGGTCGGGCGGGGCGATGGCGAGGCCGGCAAGGAAGCCGATGCAGATGACCAGGAGCAGGCCGATGACAAGCCCCTCGAACCACTGGTTCTTCTTCTGGAAGATGAGGAGAATGATGGAGACCGTGCCGATGATGAGCGCGCCCGCGAACAGGGGGAGGTTGAAGAGGAGTTGCAGGGCAATGGCGCCGCCGATGACTTCGGCGAGGTCGGTGGCCGCGGCGATGAGCTCGGCCTGGGCCCACATGCCTAGGCGCGCGCGGCGGGAGAGACGCTCGCCCATGATTTCCGGCAGGGAGCGGTGGGTGACTAGGCCCAGTTTGGCGGAGTGGTACTGGATGAACATGGCCATGAGGTTGGCCACGACGAGTACCCACACCAGGAGGTAGCCGTAGTGGGAGCCGGCGCTGATGTTGGCGGCTACGTTGCCGGGGTCGACGTAAGCCACTGCAGCAACGAAGGCGGGGCCGGTGAGGCTGATTAAGGTCTTACGCATAGGCATCTCCATACCAAAAGTTCAACTACTTGAAGTCTAGTTTTCATCGCCATATGTTCAAGCCAGGGGGGCCAAAAAGTTTTGCACTTTCACACTTTGGTTTTGCACTTTGGCAATGTGCGTTTGGTGCAGTTGGTTGAGGAAGAGTGAACACCCTCAAGCGGATATCCGGCGCTGGCTATTGTGTCCAGGAAAGTGTTGCGCTGTTCCAGGTTGTGGTCAACGTATGGAGTTCATTGTTCAGAACGGGGTCAATGAGGAGTGCAGCAACCCGAAGGGCTTCATCTAGAATCAAGAATTCTTTTCGTATTTCGTTGCCAAATTTCTTTGCGGCTTTCGGGTACCGATCTGCCCACGTTGCATCAGGGATATTGAGATTTGTTGGGAGAGTAACGCCTCGGATTTGTTGCTGTGAGTTGAGAGCGTCGCGGAGTTCAGCAGCATTGAGCTGTGTTGTTGGCGGAAGCTCTGAAGCTAATAGCGCAATGTCGTAGAGATCGTGATAGCGTGTCGACGCTTTGCCCGGAGGTGTGTCGCCGTGTATCTCATACATTGCGCAGACTTTATCTGCGATCTGGTTTGCGATGGGGTACGACGTGACTTGGAAATGTTCTGGAAGATAAGGTGTCTGGACGTCGTAACTTGAAGCTACGGTGACTGATTCCACTTCACTAGTGACCTCAAGGTCACCACTGACGTCGATGGAAAACTCAATGAAGCGGTTGCTGCTACCTAAGCCGTAAGTGACTGTAACTTTGAGGCGTTTGCTGTCTATCGTGCCGATTCGTTCCGCCTTGCCATTGCTCTTTTCCACTTGAAATGTATAAGGGCCTACTCGGTGCTTGTTCATTGTCGCGATGAGGCTGTCAGCGGCTTTTAAGGCTGAGGTAGGGGCATATTGCCGAAATAGGTCGAGGTCTTTTGTCTGCCGGGCGCCTGGTATTCGGCAGTAAATGTTGGTGCCCCCTTTGAGCACCCAACCGTCGTTTAGGCGCATGAGTTCATGAAGGAACACCTCACGGAAAAACTGGTTATATACGTCGTTTGGCTTCTTTCCGGCGTGGCTTGCTTCCTTCTTCAGTGCTGAAACGATCTGACCGTGGCGCTCCCTTTGTTTTTGAGGTTGTGGCACAGGATTCTCCTTGAGGTTTTGCTGTGTGGGATGGGGGAAGAGGGGTGGACAGCCAGAGGGTCTTCAAACCTTCACTGTGCACGATCGTTTCGGCTAATTGTTTATGTGTTGCTTCGAGCGCATGGGCAGTAGCTGCTCTGCCAGCGAGCATGTTCTGGAGTGCCTCTTCTACATTGCTGCTGTGAAAGTCGGTTTGAAGTGGCATCTTTGCGACGAGCGCCTTTAACTCTTCAGCAAATGGCTCGAGCGCCTTGGCGACAGCTCTTTGGATTTGCTCTTCCATGATTGCCGCGGGAACAGGTGGAAAGCATTCTTTCCAAAGCATACGTAGCCCCTCCTGATCACCTTTTGGCAGGCCGAAAGCTGTTTCGTTTCCAGCAAAAGCGCTGAGTAGCTCAGGTTCTTGCAGTAATTGCTTTTCGCTCGCATCTGCGATGAGATCAAGGAGATGTTGGGGTTCATGTCCGTCTAGTGCGAGGTCCACGATGGTGCGAGCTGCAGTTGTGATGGGGAGGTTGTGTTCGGGGTGCAGGGTCCATTCGTGGTCGTCGAGTTTGTTTCGATGAAACTGGACTTCTGGTTGCCTACTTTGGCGTCGACGGTTGACGGTGAAGTGGATTCCATCGGGCCAGAGGTCACCGATGCCCCAGAGTTCAGCTGCGGTGGTGTGGGAGATGACGGATTCGGACGCCAATGTAGGGTCGTGGACCCGGTCAGCGGCCATCATCTCGGGTCGGAGTGCAAGCCATTGTGCTTTGACGTCTAACGCTGGACTCATCATGGTGCCGACGGTCGCATAAACCCCATGTCGAACTCGGATGAGTCCACCCCTTGTCTCTAGTCGGGAGAGAGTCAAGGGCGTTACTCCTTCTGCGCGTGCTTGTTTTGCCGTGCACAGTCCCCACTGTTGGGAAGCGATCTCCCCGATGATCTCCAACGATTCGGCGGCATCCATACTTCAAAAATTACCATATAGGATAGTTTTGCAGCACGGAGATTTCATAACTCCTGCGAAACTATCAGTCGGGTTGCCGCCTCCTCATCCCATGAGCTGCAGGATGTTCGCGGCTATTTCGTCCGCGCGGCGGACACCTTGATAAGTTCACCGCCGAGAAAGTTGCTGGCAGTGGCAGTGCCGCGGACAGTGGAAGCACGAGGGCTCTTATCGATGCCCCTTCGACCAACCACGCTTACCTTTAACACTCATGATCCAGTTTCCAGGTGAACTGTGATTATTTGTCCGCGCCGCGGAATCCAGCGACTACCTGTCCGCCCCGCGGACACCTGAATACCGACTCCATTGTCCGCGCGGCGGAATCTGCTGCAGCTTTCTTATCGACGCCCCTTCCACCGCGGATACCTTTCCGTCATCCACATCGTGTTCACTGCTGCCAACTGTCCGCCCCGCGGACACCCGAATACGATCCCACTGTCCGCCCCGCGGACAGTTCGACTTGGAAGCCGAGGTTTTGCAGAGTGTCCGCGGCGCGGAACTCTGCCGTAACCCCGAAGCCACATTCACCGGTGGCAACCTGTCCGCCCCGCGGAAAGTCGGTGTGGTTGCCTGTCCGCGCGGCGGACACCTTGACGGCTTCACGCCGGGAAAGTTGCTGGTAGATGGCGTGCCGCGGACAATGGAAGCAGCGGCGGGTTTTCTAATCAACGCCGGCTCCGTCCCATCACGTTTACCTTTCACAACGCGCCTCGGTTTCCGGGTGAGTGGTGGATGTCAGTCCGCCCCGCGGAATCTGTCGCAGCTTTTTATAGGTGGCCCTCCCACCACGGATACCTTCATCCGTCATCCACATCATGTTCACTGCTGCCGACTGTCCGCGCGGCGGACACCTCAACTGGTTGCCGTCAAGAAGCTCGCTGGTCACGATGGTGCCGCGGACAGTGGAAGCAGCGAATACTTTCTTATTGACGCCCTCTCCGTCCCACCACGCTAACCACCAACAACATGACCCGGCTTCCGGGTGAGCGATGAAGATCTGTCCGCGCGGCGGAATCCAGTGACAACTTGTCCGCCCCGCGGACATTCGAAACGAGTGAACTGTCCGCCCCGCGGACCTTTGCGACACCCGAAGTTGCGTACACCGTTAGCAATTGCTGTCCGCCCCGCGGAAAGCCGGTGTGGTTGCCTGTCCGCGCGGCGGACACCTCGACGGGTTTACGCCAGGAAAGTCGCAGGTAGTGGCTGTGCCGCGGACAGTGGAACCTTGAGGATTGTCCGCCCGCGGAATAGACCCGAGGCGTTTGTAAAAGAGATCTACAACATTGTCCGAGATGCGACCGGGTGGAAGATAGTCCAAATGTAATTCTGCGTATGGCTCGAAACGTACTCGAAACGAACTTTCAAGTCGTGAAAAGCGCAAAACAATCTACTCGAAACCGTTTCGAGTAGATTGCCAAGTGGTCTTTAACGAGTCCTTTTATCTGTCAGCTCTAAAGCTCTCTCGAGAAAGCCCGAGAGGAAAGGGAGGTGTAGAGCTCTCGGAGCAGTGTCAATTTACTGCTGCGAAGTGCTCGCTGGTGAAAAGCCGTCCGGACTTGATTTCCAACTGTTGTTTGCAGAGCTGCGTCGACATCTGGAATTTCAACGGACAAAAAATTAGTTTGCGAAATGTTCTTCATGCTTCCGCCGCTACCGGAAGATGCCTTACTAATCGCATTCCGTGTAAGTGGGTGCTGCAGACATGCCCATAGGAAGAAAGGGTCGACCGAGTCCTTCGTGACCAAACGCCACAACTTATCCGGCAACAGCAAATTCTCATAGGGTTGATCCACGATTGCAGACGCCCCCACCAGTTCGGTGGTGTTGGCTCGAGAAACGAGTAGGTCCCCTTCTTGTACTCGGTGATGCTCAGGGGGTTCGTAGCTCGGGTCCAAGGGTTTCGACTCTTCTGGTTTGAAGTACCCGCTAGTGGTCGAGCTAATTTTGAGGACACGTGGCCCTCCAGGCGTTGAATGCTCTTTGAGGCTTTTCCCGGAGACAATTCTCTTTACGTATTCTCCAATCGGGACAGTTCGGTTCGTTTCTGGTGCCAGATTTTTGATCAGTGTTTCTAGCTTTGAAATGGACTGCTCTTCAGCGCGGATCGCCTCCTCTACCGTTTCCAGAATTGTCGCGATGCGCTGCTGCTCCTCCAGAGGAGGCAGAGGGACCTTGATCTCCAAGAGGTCGCGGTTGTTGATCCTGGGAAGGTTGATCCCGTTAAGATGCCTTTTGATTTGAGCAAATGCGAAACCGCTAAGTAAGAAATGCAACAGGTAGTGGGTATCGTCGCCGTTAATCATGCGGAGGATAGTGATGTCACCTGAGCACGTGCCCGGCGCAGATGCAATAGCAGCTTTGCGGAGATTGGGCCGGAGACGTCCAAACAGAATGTCACCGGACTCGAATACGGGCTTTCCGCCTTTAAGCGAAAACGCATCGGCACGACTGTTTCCTAGAATTCCGCCACCGGTTTTGAGGTGTTCCAATCCAAAGTATGGTGTCGCAGGGTCGAGGTTTTCTCCCGGCACTTTCTTGGTAACAACCTCGGCAACATCCCCCAGCTTCACCATCTCCCACCCCATCTAGATCAGCCCCTTGAGCGTGCTCATGGCGTCGGCGATTTCGGCGTCGAGGGCGTCGATGTCGGCAAGAATATCCTGCGGGTCGCGGGTTTCTTCGGTTTCGAAGACGATTTCTTTGTACCGGTTCATCGACAAGTCGTAGTCCGCCTCGCGGATCTCGTCGACGGGGACGGTGAAGGATGCTTCGGTGCGGGCGCGGTCGCGTTCGGCGGTCTGGTTGTGGAAGCGGGCCACAACGTCGGGCAGGTTGTTGAGGCGCAGCTGGGCGTCGTCAAGTGGAGTAGCGGGCCAGGGGCCGAGTAGTTCCTCGGCGAGCAGTGGGCTGCGCTTGTCGTCGAGGGAGCGGCCGTCGGCGGTGATGTCGTAGAACCAGATGTGCTCATTTTGGCCCGGTGAGTCGGTGCGGGTAAAACACACGATGGCGGTGGACACGCCGGTGTACGGCTTAAACGCGCCGGACGGCAGTTTGATGATGCCGTCGATTTTCTGGTTGTCCACAAGCTCTTTGCGCAGGGTTTTGTGCGCGCGCGTCGAGCCGAACAGCACACCCTCCGGCACAACGACAGCCGCCCTGCCGCCCAGCTTCAGCAAGGTCAAAAACCTCGCGATGAACAGCAGCTCGGTCTTCTTCGTCTTTATCGACGCCAACTCCGGATCCAAAATGTCCTGGTTAATCGAGCCCGCAAACGGCGGGTTCGCCAGCAACACATCGAATGCTTCAAGCCGCTCTGGCGCCAGCTCCTGCAGGGAGTCAAGGTAGGAGATGTTCGGGTCGCTAAAGCCGTGCATGACCATGTTCATCGCGGCGATGCGCACCATGGTGGAGTCGAAGTCGAACCCGGTCAGGCCGCAGGCGAGGTAGTGTTCGCGCTGTTGTTTGGTGGCGTTTTTGAAGTCGTCGCGTAGGTATTCGCTGGTGGCGGCGAGGAAGCCTGCGGTGCCGCAGGCCGGGTTGATAAGCCGGTCGGTGACCTTCGGCTCAGTCAGCGCCACGATGAGTTCGATGATGTGGCTTGGTGTTCTGAACTGTCCGTTCGTGCCGGCGGTGGCCAGTTTGGACAGCATGTATTCGTACAAGTCGCCGGTCATGTCCTTATTGGAGAACTCCAGCTTCGCGATCATCGTCGCGACCGTCGTCAGTGTTGCCGGGTTCGGGATCAGGAACGCTGCGTCTTTCATATGGGTGACAAACCCGCTGTCACGTGCGGCGCCGAGTTGTTTGATGTAGTCGAACCCTTCGCGGAACGCGGCGAAGCGTGCTTCCGGCGAATCGACGGCCAACAACTTGGAAAAGCGCAGGTGGTCGTGGGTGGCGTCGTAAAATATTTGGGTGTCATCCGGCTGCGCACCCAGTGTGTTGGCGAGGAACTCGGCTTGTGCTTGGCGTTCGTCGAGCTGGCGCATGAACAGCAGGTAGGTGAATTGCTCGATGACGGTGATTGGGTTGGAGATGCCGCCGGACCAAAAAGCGTCCCAAATGCGGTCTACCTGGGACTTTAGTGCGCCTGTAATCATGGCGTCATTCTAACAACCGCGCGGGGCAGGCAGCGAGATGCCATCACGGACTATCCAATGAGACTCTTCTAAACCTCACACAGCCATTCAAAAAATTCCTCAGCCGCAGCATCAGCGCCTCCTGGATAGTCAGCGTCCAACAAGTGTCTGGACTCGTCGAAAATGTGGGTAGCGATTGCTTCCTTTTGCTCCCTTGAGGCGTTCTTTTTCAGCTCATCAAGAGGTACTTTCAACTCGACTGGAGGGTTCGTGCTCATAGAAAAAGATCGCTTATCATCCGAATACACGCGCACGTAACATGCTGTGAGGGTTGACTCCAATACGACGTTTCCGAAAATGAGCGTGGTGGTCAACTTCTTTTCAATCATGCCCCCCAAAGTAGCGGTAGATAGCGCCTGCGGTTCGTGTGGCACCTCTCGTCGGCGGTCGAGGAAGTCCTCACACGGTTCTGAAGCCCACGAGCGGCCCAAGAACCATACAACTAACTTCCGACCAGGGCTTTTGGTGAAGAGCGCCTTTGGGGGTTGCACCAAATTCCCGTTTTTGAGCAGCTCGATTTGTAAAAGCCCAGGTCGGCGAGCGCGCGTGAGGGAATTTGGTGCAGCTCACGTTTGAAACGGGGAACTTTTTCACAGCTGAGCCCCAAAACCCCCACTTACCACTGACATTTCCCCAGGTCGCACGTGCGTCGGCTTGAAATGGTTCCCAAGCTGCCCAATCATCGTGATCGGGTTCGAAATGACACTGGATCAAAAGTGTCCCAAATGCGGTCTACCTGGGATTTCAGTGCGCCTGTAATCATGGCGTCATTCTAACAACCGCGCGGGGCAGAAGATAGCAGCCTCCCGAGGCGGAGCTATCTTTTAAAAACCGCGATTTCTATAAGATAGGTGCGTATCGAACAGCGCCTAAGTTCTGCTTTTCCAGATTTTCAGAAGATAGGGCAGAGCCGTCGTCGAAAAGTTGGACCCCTAGCGGGGCGCGATTTGGTCATACCTCATCCGAGGAGCAATATATTCGTGCTACCAATCGGACAACGTGAAGAACTGATTATGACTCAACAATTTCATCCGCGCGCATGGTTCCCCGTCGCAGGCAGCATGGTTGCTGTCGCGTGGGGCGGCAACGAGTTCACCCCGCTGCTCGTGATGTACCGCGAAACCTCGCACTTTTCGCAGGTCACCGTCAATGGGCTGCTCGCCGCCTACGTCCTGGGCATCATCCCGGCGCTCCTGATCAGCGGTCCGCTGTCCGACCACATTGGACGACGCCCCACCATGCTCCCAGCCGCACCACTTTCGCTCGTGGGGTCCTTCCTGCTGTCCATCGCCCCGAACGAGCCACTGGTGATCGCGACGGGCCGCATCCTGTGCGGGCTCGCCCTGGGCATCGTGATGGCGGTGGGGTCCACGTGGGTCTCGGAGCTGATTATTAAAGCGGGCGGGGACCCGGCGTCGGGGCCGCGCAAGGCGTCGATGTGCCTGACCGTCGGCTTCCTGATCGGCGCTGCGCTCGCCTCCGTGCTGGCGCAGTGGGGCCCGTGGCCCACGCACACCGCGTACGTGCTGCACATCCTGCTTACCCTCGGCACCGCCTACTGGCTCCTAGATACCCCGGAAACCCGCCCGCCGCGCCGGGGCACCGTGAAGGAAACCTTCCTTGAGCTGCGCGTTCGCGACATGCTCGAAATGCTGCACATCCCATCCGCCGCGCACCGCCGCTTCGTGCGCATCGTCGTGCCGGTCGCGCCTTGGGTATTCGGTTGCGCCGGCGCCGCGTACGCCCTGTTGCCGCAGCTGCTATCCAGCTCGGCGCACGATATGCCCATCGCGTTTTCCGGCTTCATGACGGTCGTGACCCTCGGCTGCGGCGTCGGCGTCCAGATGCTCGGCCGTGTCATCGATACGAGTAGGTCCGCCCGCGCGTCCGCCGTCGCGATGGCCGTGATCACCGTCGGCTGCATCCTCGCCGCCGAAGCGTCCCGGTCGCTGTCGCTGCCAATCGGCGTTGCGGCCGCCGCCATCATGGGCGCCGGTTACGGCCTGGCCCTGGTCGCCGGACTTTCCGAGGTCCAACGCATCGCCAACGCCGACGAACTCGCCGGCCTGACCGCCGTCTACTACTCGGTGTCCTACACCGGCTTCTTCATCCCGATGGTCTTCAGTGCCGCCGCGCCCGTCGTCGGCTTCACCACCCTGTTCGTCATCGGCACCATCCTTGCCCTGTGCTGCCTGGTCAACGTGGTCCTCGGCTGGCGCGCCCACCTGCCCGGCCCGACCTGGTAGGCCGCGCTGGCGCTTTTGGCGCCTCCGGCCCTCACACCTGCTCGTAGCGTGCGCTTCAAAGCGTGCGATGCAGGTCGCACATTTCCACCCACCCCGGCCGATTTCTGGCGACCAGCGTCGCACTCCTTGAACACCTCGACCGGAACGGATTTCAGCAAGCAGCACGGCCCCAGCCCCCAACCCCCAGCCCCAGCACACCCGTCTATCCTGAAATATCCATAAAGATGTGCCCAGATGCGAAAAATCAGATACGGGGACATCTGGGCACATCTAGCCGGATATTTCACACATTTTCGATTATCGTGAACCCATGGACCAAACACTGAACCCGTATTCGCCAGGTGCTGGCTTGCGTCCACCTGCGCTGACAGGGCGTGAAGCGGAGCTCGAGCTTGTCGAGGCGATCATCACAAGGACCCGCAGCGGATTGCACAATCGCGGCGTTATCCTGAGTGGTTTGCGTGGGGTGGGCAAAACGGTGTTGCTGAATGAACTCGCGTCGCGTGCCGAGAATGCAGATTGGTTGACGGTGCAGCTTGAGGCAAGCGCTGATCGTGCTGGTGCGCAGCGGGTCCGGAAGCGGTTGGCCCGTGAACTGGCGTTGAGTGCGCGGAAGGTGTCGTTGCGTAAGCGGTGGCAGCATTTCAAGGACGCACTTCCAGCGATTTCTTCGTTTGCTTGGCATGTCGGTGGTATTGACGTCGCGCTGGAGGTACCTGCTCAGGCGGGTATTTCTGACTCTGGTGATATTGGGATGGATCTCGAGGAACTTGTGCTGAGTGTCGCAGAGTCCGCGCAGAAGGACGGGAAGGCGATTGCGTTTTTTATTGACGAGATGCAGGACCTTGATGCGGAATTGATGTCGGCGGTGATTACCGCGCAGCACCAGGCGGGCCAGCGTGGTTTGCCGTTTTATGTGTTCGGGGCGGGCCTACCTACGTTGCCTCAGAAGCTGGCGGAATCTCAGTCGTACGCGGAGCGTCTGTTCGAGTACCGCAAGATTGGTCCATTGTCAGATAGCGCGGCGGCGGCCGCACTTGAGGATCCGGCTACCAGGCAAGGGGTGCTGTTTACATCAGCAGCGTTGCGGAATCTTGTGGACGCCGCTCTGAATTACCCCTATTTCCTTCAGGAGTACGGGAAGGCGATCTGGAACGTTGCTCCTGCTTCGCCGTTTACTGAAGGCGATGCGCAGCTTGCGGTGGCGGAAGGCAATGCGGCCCTTGACGCCGGGTTTTTCCCGAGCCGTTGGGAGCGTGCGACGCCTGGTGAGAAGCGCTATTTGCAGGCGATGGCTGCGCATTCTGCGAAGCAGGTTCCCACGAAGGACATTGCGGATTCGCTTGACGTTTCGGTGAATTCGTTGAGTAGTAACCGGAAGCACCTGATTGAGAAGGGTCTCATTTTTGCCCCTGACCACGGTGTTGTGCAGTTCACGGTCCCTGGAATGGCGGACTATATCAAGCGCCTATCCTGAAATATCCACAAAGATGTGCCCAGATGCGAAAAATCAGATACGGGCACATCTTTAACACAATTTCGCAATACGCCCAGGCCGCCCCGTACCGTAAGCCGTATGCAATTCGTTCGCTCTCTCTTCCGCGGCGCGCCCGCAACCGCGCTGATCACCGCCGTCTGCCTGGGCGTTTTCGTGATTACGGCGCTCCAGTCGCATTCGATCAGCAACGTGGTGTGGGGCTCCAGCCTCGCCGAGAACATGGTGCTCTTCGGCCCATTTATCGACGCCCCCTCCGCCACCTTCCGCACCCTCCTCGCGGGCTTTCTGCATGTGGATATCTCCCACGTGGCCGTGAACATGATCACGTTGGCGTTGTTGGGCCCGCAGCTGGAGCGCCGCCTGGGGACTGGGCCGTATTCGCTGCTGTACGTGGCGGGTGTGTTGGGGTCGTCGGCGTCGGTGCTGGAGTGGAACTACGACGTGCCCACGGCCGGCGCGTCCGGCGCCCTCTACATGCTGATGGGCGTGTTGCTCGCGTTGTCGATGCGCCAGAAGGTCAACGTCCGGGCGCCGTTGGCCCTGGTCGGCGCGAATCTTGCTTACTCGGTGCTGTCCCCGGGTATCAGTCTGTGGGGGCACCTTGGCGGTTTGGTGGTGGGCTTGTTGGCGGGCTGGCCTGTGACGTCGGTGAAGAAGCGCGTCAGGTGGCTCGCGTCCGCTCTTGCGGCCGTAGCAGCTGTGGCTGCTGTGGCGTTTGTGATTGGTGTTGCCTAGTTTTTCACATGTTATCCCCAAGTTTGTACACCGGTGGAGAACTCCACAGAGTTGTCCACATTGTGGATAAACACAACCGTGTAATTTCTAGAACATCGCTAGAACATGTCAGCGATTCACAAGAAAAAACGCCTGGCGAATGGGCATCATTGCAGCTCATTACGCCAGGCGTTCGATGTGCGAATAGGTTGTGCACAGAGTTATCCACAGGTGTGGATAACGGTCCTCTCCACAGAACCACCCACAACCTGTGGATAACTTGGCACTACGAATTACACAAAATGCTCCCTAGAAGGTGCCCTTCAGCCAGCGGCCGAAGTCGGACACGGTCACGTCGCGGGAGTCGACGTTCTGGTCGTTCCACTGGGAAACGTCGCCGGCCAGGCGGCTGGTCTGGGTGACTGTCATGTAGTTGTGCAGGCGGCCTTCCTTGGTCTTGCCGTCGCCGAAGCTGAACGCGCCGAGCAGCATGTCGTCACCGGCGTTGACCGGGTTGGACAGCGTCACCTCGAAGATGCGCGCGCCCTTCTTGGCGTTGTAGCCGAGGTCGCGGATGTGCGAGCCGTTCGCGCCGGTGGTGGTGATCAGGCGGTCCACACCCTTCGGGCCGGACTCGGTACGCACCTCAACGCGGAACGTCAGCGCCGGGAACTCCGCCCAGTAGCGCTCGGTGCCCACGTTCTTCACACGCAGCGCCACGGACCCAGCAAAGCCGGAAGCTTTCCAGGAGCTCGTCGTGAAGTATGGCACCAGGTCGAGCGTAGGCGCCTCCGCATTATCGACGACCTCTTCGACCTCAGTGTTCTCCTCCGAGGTCGCCTCATCCGACTCCTCATCCGTGATCACCGCGGCGGTCTCGCCGTCGATTTCCACGTTGGTCACATTGGCTTCGTCGTTGTCGTCGATGGTGGTGACGTCGTCAAGGTTCTCACCCTCGGTGATCTTCTGAACATCCTCGTTGTACGCCGGGTTCGGGTTCTCTACCGTGTCAGTGACCTGCGCGCCGCGGTTCGGTGCCCACGAACCTGCAGGTGTGGAGTAGTTCTTCACACGAACCTCGTTCTTGATCGGCATGTTCGCGACCCACGCCGTCGGCGTCGCCCACGTGCCGTTCGGGCGGCAGCGCTGCTGCGTGCCCGTCATGGTGACGGTGCGGAAGCCGTACGTCGCTTCGCCTGTGTTGCCCGCCGGAACCTCGTACGGCCCGATCTTCTGGCCGACGTTCCAGCTCAAGCTTCCGGACACCGACCAGCCCAGCATCTTCGCCAGCGAGTAGCCGATGTTGCCCTGCAGCCCATCCTTCGAGCCCGACCCACCAATGTTGATCGTCTCAGTCTTCGACCCGTTGACCGACGCCGAAATCGTCTGCGTGCGCGCCAGGTCCTGCGTCAGCGGGATGGTGTTCTTGGTCAGGTTGGTCGTCGAAATCGTGCCGACCGGCAGGAAGTTGTCCTTCACCTTGTACACGATGGTCCGGTAGTCCTCAGTGGAGTTGCACACTGGGCGCGGGTTGAGCACGTTCGCCTTCAAGTGGTCCGATCCCCTGTAGGTGTGGATGATCGGCAGCGCATCATTGGTCGCTGGGGTTTCGGGGTACGACTCCTCAAGCGTCTGAGCCGTGGCTGGGGTCAGCGTACCGGCAGCTAATGCCAAGGCCGCTACAACGCCCGTCATGGAACGAATAAACCGCATGACTATACCTTTCATAAGGTGACAATAGTAAAATAGCAGGTCAGGGCCTTTCTGGCCCTGTTCCTATGTGTACACCTTCTGTGCGCGGATTGTTCAACAATCCACCCCCGTGCCACCCCGCTACCGAACACCTGTGGGGAACCTGGCGGCTTTCCTGTGCGTCTAAACCTCATGTTGGAAAACACTGAACTTTTCGCATCCATCGTGGACACGCGCACGCTCCGTCACCGTCTGCACAGCCCCGAGTACCGACGCCTCAACCGGACGCAATGCATCCCGTCGCGCACCTGGGGGCAACTCAATGCCTGGCAGCGGCACCTCGTGCGCGCTTATGCCACCGCCCGCGCCATGACCAAAGGCTGCCTCGTAGGCAGGACCGCCGCCCGCATCCACGGCATGTGGGTCATCAGCCTCACCGAAGAAATCCAAGAAGTAACGACGCCCAGCCGCCGCGGCCCCGCGAAACACCTCGTGGAGCCCGATGTCCGCTACCGCACCTCCGCTCTCACCGCCGCCGAGGTCACTACCGCGTACGGCATCCGCCTTTCCACACCTATCCGTACCGCAATCAATATCGCCCGCTACCACGGGTTTCAGGAAGGCCTCATCGCTATGGACTGGCTGCTCTCCATCGCGCACGTGGAGCGCAGCGACATCCTGCTGCACATCGAGCGCATGGGCCGCGTCCGCAACTGCGGCGTGGCGCGCGACGCCGCCCGCGCCGCGGTCTACAACGCCGATTCCCCCATGGAGTCCCTCGCCCGCGCCGAGTTCCTCCTCCGCGGCGTCACCGGCTGGAAGTTCCAGGCGCCGGTGCAGCGCTACCGCGTCGACTTCCTTTTCGACGACTCCGTCATCCTCGAACTCGACGGCGACACCAAACACGCCTCCGACCCCCGCCGCAGCCTCCTGCAGGAGCGCAAACGCGAACGCGAGCTAACCAACCAGGGATACACCGTTCTACGGTACGGCTTCACGGATGTGCTTCACCGCATGGACGAGATCCTCGCCCGAATCGAGCTGGAACGGGCCCGCGCAAAGGGCCGCGCGGCCCGCTAAAACGCACGTCAAAACCGCACGTCAAAACGCAAATGGTAGTAACAGGATTGTAGTAATCCCCGAAATGGGGGCCAAAATCGGGATTACTACAATCCTGTTACTACCATCTACGAAAAATCCCGGAAAAACGCCAGAGGCTAGCGCCACCCCATGGTCATGAGCAGGCCGAGGATCATGCCTGCGAAGCCGATGCCGTAGTTCCACGGGCCGAGCTCCGCAAGGAACGTCAGCTGGTCGCCGGCGATGTAGTAGAAGATAATCCAGCCGAGGCCGAGCAGCATCAGGCCAAACATGATGGTCTTGTACCAGATCGGGGTGCCGCCGGTGTTGATCTTGACCGGGGTGCGGGACACGCCAGTTGGGGTTGATACGGGGCGGTGGTCCTTGGTGATTTTTGCCTTTGGCATTATGTCAGTCCTTTACAAGCAAGTGCGGTGGCTTTTCCAGCTATCAGGGTTTTTACCTTATCAGGCGTTCGGCGGTGAACTGCCAGAGGTTGTAGCCGATGGCGGCGTCGCGTCGGACGGTGTCGCCCGCGTTGACTTCTTGGTGTCCGATGAGGCCGTTGTCGACGAGGGCGCCGGTCGGGACGGTTGGACCTTCGACGAGGCGTCCGCTCCAGCCGGCGTCGCGTAGCGCTTTGTCGGCGTCGGCAGGTTTCATGCGGGTGATGTTCGGCATGACCATGAGCATGCCGTTGGAGACGCGCACTTCGACGGTGGTGCCCTTGGCTACCTCGGTGTTTTCGCCGGCGACTGCGATGACTTCGCCGTCTGGGCGTTCGGAGTCGACCTTGTTCACGGTGACTTGGAGCCCCATGGAGCCGAGGGTGGCGGACGCTTGGTTGACGTTGACGCCGGACAGCGACGGTACCTGGACCATTTCGGGGCCGTCGGACACCGTGACGGTCACCTTGGATCCCTTGGAGATCTGGGTGCCGGCTGCGGGGTGCTGGCTGATGATCTCGCCCTTCGGCACGTCTTCGCTGGCTTCTCGACGCAGCTCCGCATTCAGTTCCAGGTCGGCATCTTCGAGGACCTTTGCGGCTTCTTGGGCGTCCATGTTGGTGACGTCGGGGACGTCGGTAAGCTCGCGCCCCGAGGAGACGTTGACGGTGACGAGTGTGCCGCGCTGGAGTTCGGACCCGGCGATCGGGTTGGTGTCGATGACGTTGCCGCGCTTGATGTCGGGGCTGGGCTCGTCGGAGACGGCGACCTGGAAGCCGAGGTTTTCGAGTTCGGCGACGGCTTCCGCGCGCGGTTTGTCGGCGAGGTCCGGGATGATCACCATCTGGGAGGTCTTGTTGGTTTCTTCGTTGTTGGGGGAGAAGTAGGAGTAGGCGAGCCAGCCGGAGGCGCCGATGATGGCGGCGCCGAGCCCGATGGCGAGCCATTTCATCCAGGTTGGGGTGGTGGTTTCGTGTTCGCGGCGGTGTGCTGCGTAGCGCCCGGCCGCCCCGGCACCAGCGCCAGCACCGACCGCACCGGCGGCTGCCTTCTCCGGCAGTTGCCCGACGGGCCGCTCGGGGCGTGGCGCGCGGCGTGGCGCATTGCCCTGGACGGTCTCGGAGACCATGGTCTCGGAGACCATGGTGGCATCATCCGTAGGGTCGGCGTGGTCGCCGCCGGGGGAGGCGAGGTGGCTGCGGGCGGCGTTGGTCACTGCGCCGCGCTTGAGGAGCGCCAGGTCTTCGCCCATTTCGGTGGCGGTTTGGTAGCGGTCCGCCGGGTGTTTCGCCATGGCGGTGAGGATGACGCTGTCCAGGTTGACGGCCTCGTTGGGGGTCAGTTCGCGGTCAGCGGGGACGCGTTCGCTCGGCGGGATGGGGTCTTCTTGGACGTGCTGGTAGGCCACGGCGAAGGGCGATTCGCCTTCGAATGGCGGCTTGCCGGTGATGGCTTCGTACATGACGCAGCCGAGGGCATAGATGTCGGAGCGGGCGTCGGCAGCTTTGCCGCGGGCCTGCTCGGGGGAGAGGTATTGCGCGGTGCCGATGACGGCGGAGGTTTGCGTCATGGCCGAGGTGGAGTCATCCAGCGCGCGGGCGATGCCGAAGTCCATCACTTTCACCTCGCCGGTGTTGGTGATCATGATGTTGGCTGGTTTGATGTCGCGGTGGATGATGCCGGCGTCGTGGCTGGCTTGGAGCGCGTGGGTGACGGGCAGCAGGAACGCGGCCGCTTTTTGGGGGCTTAAGGGCCCTTCGGCGCGTACGAGGTCCCGCAGGTTTTGCCCGGTGACGCGTTCCATGACGATGAAGGGGACGTCGACACCTGAGACTTCTTCGGTGCCGGTGTCGTAGACGGCGACGATATTGGTGTGGTTGAGCCGCGCCGAGTTTTGGGCTTCTTTGCGGAAGCGTTCGCGGAAATTTTCGTCGCGCGCCATGTCGATTTTGAGCATTTTGACGGCGACGTCGCGGCCAAGCACGGTATCGGTGGCTGCGTAGACGTCGCTCATGCCCCCGGTGCCGATGACGGCGCCGAGTTCGTATCGGTTAGCGATCGTTGTCATTTACGCATTTCCTCCGAGGATGTTTGGCAGATTGTGCAAGTCTAGTTCACCATTGCCGATTTCCCCACCAACCGGGCTTTCGCTGGGTGCCTGCGTCGTGGGCGCCTCATTATTTATCGACGTCCCCTCCGTCGGCCGCTGCTCCGGCACCGAAGAGCGGGTGTGGGTTGGCTGCGTTGGCGTTTCGTCCTCGATGGTCAGCGTGGCCGGGGCGCTGCTGTGCCTACTGGGCTTGCTGTGCTCAGTGGGCGTGTCGGGGGCGTGCGTGGTCGGCTCCTCGACGGGTTCCTCGTAGGTCGGTTCGGTTTCCACGGTGGTGGTTTGGGTGACCACGCTTTGGCGCGGGGCGGTGCTGCTCGGGGTGCTGCCGCCGAGAGTGCCGTTGTTGAATGCCCAGGCCACGCCGCCGATGACGGCGAGGGTGATCACGCCGAGCACGATGCCGACCCAGTAGCCGGCTGTCCCGCGTCGTTTCCCAGGAGCAGCAACGTCAGCGGGCGCCGGGCGCACAGGCATCGCTGCGCGCGCCGGGGCCTGCGGTGGCACGGGCGGGCGGCGCCGCGGCGCGGCGGGCCGGGCCGTGGTCGGCCGGGACATGTCGGCGAGCATCTGGGTGGACGCGGTCGGGGAGGGCTCGATGGCGATGACGGCCGTGTCGCCGCCGGGCTGCGTCGGGCGCATCCCCTGGCGGACCTGTTCGACGGCCAGCTGCATCTCGTTGCCGTCCCGGAAGCGCTGGGTTGGCGTTTTGCGCAGGGCGATCTCGATGAGTTCGCGCGCCGGGGCGCTCACGCTAATCGGCAGTGCGGGCGGCTCGGCGGAGACGTGCGCCAGCGCCACGGAAACCGAGGAGTCCCCGGTGAACGGGCGTTTCCCGGCGAGCATCTCGTAGCCGACCACGCCGAGCGAGTACACGTCGGACGCCGCCGTGACCTTCTTGCCTTGGGCCTGCTCGGGGGAGACGTACTGGGCGGTGCCTACGACCATCCCTGTTCGCGTCAGCGGCACGGCCGCCGCCGCTTTCGCGATGCCGAAGTCCGTAATCTTGATCTGCCCGTTCTGGGTGATCATGAGGTTGCCGGGCTTGATGTCGCGGTGCACCAGCCCCATGCGGTGGATGACGGCGAGGCCGTGCGCGGCCTGTTCCAGCACGTCAAGGGCCATGTCTTCCTTGAGTTGGCCTTCGCGCGCGATGAGGTCGGCGAGGGATTCGCCGCGGATGTATTCCATGGCGATGAAGCACATGGGGAACCC
Source organism: Corynebacterium sp. UMB2355A (assembly GCF_033877495.1). Classification (NCBI taxonomy): domain Bacteria; kingdom Bacillati; phylum Actinomycetota; class Actinomycetes; order Mycobacteriales; family Corynebacteriaceae; genus Corynebacterium; species Corynebacterium sp. UMB2355A. The sequence continues at coordinate 1,388,589 of NZ_CP138855.1, forward strand.
GCCGTCGGTCTTCACCTCGCGGTAGTCATACGTGGCGACCACGTTGGGGGAGTTGATCCCCTCCGCCGAGTTGGCCTCGTTGCGGAAGCGGGTGAGGAACTCCTGGTTCGCGGTGAATTCCGGCCGCAGTACTTTGAGGGCTACTTCGCGTTCGTGGCGGACGTCGTCGGCAAGCCAGACGGTGGACATGCCGCCGTGCCCGATGATCCATTGCAGCTGGTAGTCGGGACCGATGAGCTTCTGTAGTTCGTCTTTGTTTTCGTAGTTCATCGCGCGTTGGTTCCTTCCTCATCAGCTGGCGCTGCGGGTGCCGCGTAGAGCACCGCGCGCCCGAGTGGTGCGGAGACTTGCCCGCCGGTCGCCCCGGTGCCCAGGCCGCCACCATTCTTGACGACGACCCCCACCGCCACATCCTTCACCGGGTCAAAGGCGACGTACCAGGTGTGCGGCGCTGCGCCTTCGGCGTGCTCGGCGGTGCCGGTCTTGGAGGCGAAGCCGTTGCCGTCGTAGCCCCAGGTGTCGCGCTCGGAGCCGAACATGAGGTCCTTGATGGTGTTTGCTTCCTCGGGTTTGATGGAGTCGGAAAGCATGCGGGGTTTGGTGGTTTCGATTTCGCGCAGGTCGGGGCTGAGTACGCGGTTGACCACGTACGGCGCCATACGGCGGCCCTCGTTGGCGACGGTGCCCGCCATGACGGCGGCCTGCAGCGCGGTCATGGTGACGTCGCGCTGCCCGATCGCGGACTGCCCAAGTTCGGCGTCGCCGGGCAGGTCGCCGAGCGAGCCGGTGGCGTTGGGCATGCCGAGGTCGTACTGCTCGCCGATGCCGAATCCGTGGGCGGCCTCACGCAGCGCGTCAGCGCCGACGGCCATGCCCATCTGCACGAACGCCGTGTTGCAGGACAGTGCGAACGCGGTGCGCAGCGGCACCTGGCCGCCGCCGGCGCAGGCCTGGCCCGCGTAGTTGGTCAGGGGCACGGTCGTGCCCGGCAGGGTGATGGACGGCGCGCCCGTCAGCGGGGAATCCGGCGTGTAGCCGTTGCGCAGCCCGGCGACGGTGGTGACGATCTTGAAGATCGACCCCGGCGGCAGCTGGTCCTGCGTCGCGTGGTTGAGCAGCGGCTTGCCGGGGTTGTTGTTCACCTCGGCCCAGGCGCCCTCGGCGGTGTCAGGGTTGGAGATCGCGTTCGGGTCGTACGAGGGCGTCGACGCCATCGCCAGCACCTGGCCGGTCGACGGGCGTAGCGCCACGATCGCGCCCTCGTAGTTGCGGTTTGAAAGCTGCTCGTAGGCCAGGGCCTGCAGGTGCGGGTCGATGCTCAACTCAACCGAGTTGCCCACCACGTCCTGCTCCAGGCCGGTGCGCAGGAAGCGGGAGGACTTGCCGGAGCCCGCCCCGGTCAGTTGCCCGTTGTAGCCGGCCTCAATCTGGGAGGTGCCGTACTGGTCTGACACGTAGCCGAGCACCGGCGCAAAGGACCACGGCATGTTCGGGTACGTGCGCTGGTAGGAGCCGTCCTCGAGCGGGTGGGACTCCGCCAGCACCTGCCCGCCGGCGCTGATCTGACCGCGGTTGATCTGGCGCAGCTCCACCACGGTGCGCGAGTTCAGTGGGCTCTGCGCGTACTTCTCCTCGCGGAAGCCCTGCACCACGGTGAAGTTCACCAGCAGCGCCACAATCAGCAGCAGGGCAATGCCCGCGCCTAAGCGAATAGACTTGTTCATCGTGCGCTCACCGCCTCCGGTGCCTGGGCACCCATCGCCGAAGCATCAAACTCCGCTGGCTTGTTCGCCGCGTTCGAGATCCGCAGCAGCAGCGCCAGCAGCACGTAGTTCGCCATGATCGACGAGCCACCAGCGGACATAAACGGCGTGGTCAGGCCCGTCATGGGCAGCATCGCGGAGATCCCTCCGGCGACCACGAAGATTTGGATAGCGATGGTCGTCGCTAAGCCTGCGGCCAACAACTTGCCGAACGTGTCACTGACCTGCAGCGCCGCCGAGTAGCCGCGGGTAATGAAGATGGCGAACAGGCACAGCACGCTGGCCACGCCCACGAGCCCGAGCTCCTCACCAATCGCCGCCAGGATGTAGTCCGAGTGCGCCACCGGCACCATCTCTGGGTGGCCATAGCCCAACCCGGTGCCCGTCAGCCCACCCCAGGACAGGCCGAACAGCGCCTGCGACGGCTGGTAGCCCGTGGTGTCAAAGTTGGCCAGCGGGTCCATGAAGTTGGCGACGCGGTCCTGGATCTTCTCACTGACCTGGTACACCGTGTACCCGCCAACAGCCACCAGGCCTGCACCGATGACCAGCCATGACGTACGCCCCGTGGCGAAGTACACCATGCCCAGCACCGTGGCGAAGAGGAGGAGGGCCGGGCCGAAGTCGTTCGACACCGCCATGATCGCAATCGCGATCGCCCACACCGCCAAAATCGGCGCCAGGTCGCGCAGGCGCGGGAAGCTCATCCCCAGCAGCGTCTTGCCCGCCACCGTAAACAGGGCGCGCTTCTGTGCCAACAGCTGTGCGAAGAACACCAGCAGCAGGATCTTCGAGAACTCACCCGGCTGGATCGAGAACGGTCCCAGCCAGATCCAGATCCGCGCATCCGCGAACCCAGGCGGCTGCGGCCACACCAGCGGCAACGCCAATAGCACCAGGCCAAGCAGGCCCAGCAGGTAGGAGTAGCGGGCCAGCGCCTTATGGTCGCGCACGATCACAAGCGTGCACACCATCAGCACTACACCAGCCAGCGACCACATCACCTGACGCTCTGCGAGCGGCGCATACCCCGCCCGTTCCGCCAGGTCCAGGCGGTAAATCACCACCAGGCCAATCGCGTTGAGCAGGGAGACCAGCGGCAGCAGCAGCTGGTCCGCGTGCGGCGCCGCCAGCGAAATCGCCACGTGGGCAATCGCGTACACGCCCACGAACCCGCCGACCAGGTAGAACATCTCCGTCGACATTGTGCGGCCCTGGCTCAGCTCCAGGCCGAACAGCATCAGCAGCAGCAGCCCCGCCGAACACAGCAGCAGGAACAGCTCCTTCGCACGCCGAAACACACGAGACATCGCTACTTCACCTCCCGGCACGCACCCTGCGGGGCGTCCTTCGCCGCATCATTATCGACGCACACCGGCAACGCCTCACCAGCCAACCGGTTCAAGATACCCAGCACATCGTCATACGTGCCGCCCTTGAAGTTCTCCACCGTGTTCAGCTGGCTCTCCGGCAGGTCATTGATACCGAAGATCACGCAGTCCTGCGGCACCGAGTTCGACGACACAATCTGCAACTTGTTCTGCTCATTAATGCACGCCCGCTGAATCACCTCGCGGCGCGGCTCCGAAAACAACGACGTCCCGACGGCCCGCTCAATCGCGAAGTGGCCGTCGTTGCCGTCGGTGCCTAAAAAATAGCGGTCGTTGAGCCTATCGTTCGTCCACAACACCGCCGCCAGCGACAACATCAGCACAATCACCAACGCGGACAGCACCCACGGCCAAACGTTCACCTTGCGTCGAAACCGCTGGTCATCCTCCTCGTCCGCCGACGCGTCACTCGCGCCGGGCTGCGACCCATCACGGCGGCCCTCACGATTGTGGTTCGGCGGAATCGTCTCCGACTTGCGCATCAACGCCGCCGCACGAGACGCCGAAGAGTCCGGGTGCGTCGACTCGAACTCCGGCGCCAACGCGCCCGCCAGCGCGGGGGACGTCGGCAAGTCGGGGTGCTCCTCGCCGTCTTTGACCTCCACAACATCAGCGATGACCACCGTGATGTTGTCCGGCCCACCCGAACGCAGCGCCAACTCAATCAGCCGCTGCGCCGCCACCGACGGGGTGCCCTGACCAAGCGCCTCCCCAATCGTCGACGCCGTCACCGGATCCGACAAACCATCCGAGCACAACAACACACGATCCCCCGCGCGAACCTGAACCATCTCCAGGTGCGGCTCCACCGGGTTGCCCGTGTACGCCTTCAAAATCAACGACTTCTGCGGGTGACTCGACACGTCCTCCGGGTCCAGCTTCCCCTCGTTGACCAGGGACTGCACGAACGTATCGTCCTCGGTGATCTGGCGAAGCTGACCGTCGCGAAGCAAATACCCGCGGGAATCGCCCACGTGAATGAGGCCGAACTCCGCGCCGTTGAACATCAACGCCGTCAGCGTCGTGCCCATGCCCTCCTGCTCCGGGTGCTGCGCCACCGAACGCTCAATCGTCGCGTTCGCATCATCCGCAGCCGCCCCGAGCAGCGCCAACATGTCGGCGTCCTCCGGGTCCCGGTCGAGGTGCTCCATGTGGCTGACCATCAACTGCGAGGCAACCTCGCCCGCCGCGTGGCCACCCATCCCGTCCGCAAGCAGCAGCAGGTGCGGGCCCGCGTAGGCGGAGTCCTCATTGTTTCCACGCACCAGACCCTTGTCCGATGCCGCCACATAATTCAACCGCAGCGTCATGGCATCAACCTCACAATCGTGCGCCCCATCTTGATATTCGTCCCCACAGACACCCGCTCCGGCTGGTCAATGCGCATGCCCTGCACAAAGGTGCCATTGCGAGAGTCCAGGTCCTCAACAAACCAGTCGCTGCCGCGGCGGAACAGTCGCGCGTGCCGCGAGGACGCAAAATCATCCCCAAGCTGGAAATCATTATCCGGCGAGCGGCCCAGCGTCACATGCTCCACACTCGCAATCTCCATGTGCGAGCCCTGCAGCGGCCCCTCAACGACCGCAATCTGCCGGACCTTCTCACGCGACTGCAGCGGTTTCCCCGCCTGCTTCACTTGTCGACGCCCAGCTCCACCCACCTCACGCACATTCTTCCGCTGCACCCACAACACCAGCAGAATGAACAGCCAGAGCAGCGCGAGCAGGCCAAAGCGTGCGCTCAGGATCACCGCGGAATCCAACAAAGGAGCTCCTTCAAGTCAGGGCTTGTTAGGCCTGGAAAAATTCTGTCTGCGGGTGCGACGCCGCATCCGTGTAGCGCGGCGCGCCCTCCGCTGGGTCCGGCGCCGCGGGGCTCGACGCCCTCGGCTCCACAATGCGCACCTCGATGTGGGAGTGCCCGAGGGTGATCACGTCACCGTCGGCAAGCATCCAGTTCTCCACCGGCTCATCATTGACCGTCGTGCCGTTCGTCGACTGCAAATCGACCAACACCGCAACCTGGCCATCCCACGTAATCTCCGCATGCTGCCTCGACACACCCGTGTCCGGCAGGCGGAAATCCGCATCATTCGAACGGCCCAAAATATTCGAGCCCTCATGCACCAAGTAAGTGCGCGACGACCCGTCCTGCAACAGCAGGCTCACAGTCGCTTCGCCGCCCTCAACCGGCGTCATCGTATTTGGCTCATGCATGTGATCCTCCTGATCCCGGTTTGCCGCATGACGGTGCCGACCACCCTTCGACCGCTTCGTAGGCTCCGCCACAATGGCATCAAACCCACTCGCGACCTCCGGCTGCGGATCAATATAAGAACTGACCCGCAACTGGCCCGTACGCAGCCCTGACTCCTCCGCGATCCGCACAACCGCCTGCCCATCAAAGAACCAACCCTGGTTGCGCACATACCGCGTCAGTTGTTCCGCGAGGTGCACCGGCAGGTCACGCTCCTGCGACAAGTTCTCCAAATCCTTCGAAGAAACACCCACCGCGAACACATTCGGCACCACAAACTCATCATGGTCAGTCACCACAACAGAGTCTTGCGCCTCCTGCTTCAGCAGCTCCTCGATCTCAGCCGGAACCACCTTGCCGCCAAACAGCGCCGCCATCGAATTATCCAGGCCACGCTGCAACGAACTGTCCAGCTTTGCCAATCGATCCATGACTCCCATCCGCATGCACCTCCTTTCTTTAACCCCGTTAGTATAGGTGCGCATTCCGACACAACCTAGCGTGAAACACCTTTACGCCCCATGACATGCGGATTTGGCACTTCTCTATGTAAGGGTGTTATATTGTTCCAGTGCCCGCCCGGGTGGCGGAATTGGCAGACGCGCTGGCTTCAGGTGCCAGTGTTCGCAAGAACGTGGGGGTTCAAGTCCCCCCCCGGGCACAAACGGACCGGCTCTCCTTCGGGAGGGCCGGTTCTTTTTGCGTTTGGGTTCTTGCAAAGGGATGCGAGTGCCAAAAGACGCAACCCGATTTGGTCCGGCCATTTAAAGTGCCAGTTCAGAAAAGTGCTAGATGTTAAACGATGTCAGATTTGGCACTCCTGCGAGTTTCCTGTGCACCACAATCCCCATTTTCAAGCAACCCGAGCGGCGTTTCCCCAGGTCGCGAAAATGCAAACCCGGAATCTGGTGCAAAGTTCCTCACAGGCGCCAGCTACACTCGCTATCCTCGAAAATCATGAGAGTTGGCATTATCGGTGCTGGTATTTCGGGTCTCGCGCTGGGTGCGGCCCTGCATCGTGGTGGGGTGGACGTGCAGTTGTATGAGCGCCACGGACACATCCGCGGTACGGGTGCAGGGATCACGTTGGCCGAAAACGGACTTACGGCACTTGATGCGTTAGGGATTGGGGCTGCGTTCCGTCATCGCCAGTGGGGGCAGACCCTTGTGCGGGGTGGGATTCGGTGCCCGGAGGGGGAGTGGTTGTCGTGTATTCCAGCGGATGGGCTCGGCATTGATCGCGCGGAGCTCCACACGCTGCTGCTCAAGCACCTGCCCGAAACGCTCGTCCACACGTCCGCCGAGGCCGTGGACGTTGAGGCGCAGACCGGAACGGTCACTTTCGCCGATGGCAAAGTCGAGCGTTTCGACGTCGTGGTCGGCGCGGATGGGATCCGCAGCGCGGTTCGGCGTAGTTGCTTTCATGATCCTGGTATCGCCTACGCGGGCTGCAACGCCTGGCGCGGCGTCAGCGATGGCCCGCTTTACGACGCCGTCTTCGAGACCTGGGGCGAGCGCGCTCGCTTCGGCGCCGTCCCACTTCACGACGGCCGCGTCTATTGGTTCGCCGTTCTTTCCGGGGCAGAGGCCACACCGGGCGAGGCTCGCCTTGACCTGCTCAAAAGCACCTTTGCCTCCTGGCATGACCCCATCCCGGACCTGCTGCGCGCAACACCTGACGAGTCGATCCAGCTTTTGCCGATCCAAGAGTTGGTGTCACCGCTACCCACTTATTGCAACGGCAAAGTGGTGCTCGTCGGGGATGCGGCACACGCCATGACTCCGAATCTTGGGCAGGGGGCGTGCCAGGGACTTGAGGACGTCGCTGTCCTTTCCGCTCTCCTTCTCAACGGCACCCAGGACATTCGCACCTACGATGAGTACCGCCTTCGGAGGAGCCAAACGATTGCGCGTCAGTCCCGGCTCGTTGGGCGGGCTATTCACGCCGGAGGAAGGAAGGTGGCGTCGATACGTAATTGGGTGCTTGGGCGCGTGCCGGATTCGGTGAGTCAGCGCCAGGTGCAGTCGGTGACTGCATGGCAGATGCCGGCGCTATAGAAATATGGGGCCGCCCGCCTATATGAGCAGCGCGCACCTAGTAAGGTGAGCTGCAGTATTGTTGCATATCCCTGAAGGAAGCCCCTCATGACGAACCCGTACCAGCCCGACGACACCCACCCTGGCACCAACGAGTGGGCGACCCAGCAGCAACAGCAGTACCAGCAGCCGTACTACCAGCAGCCATATCAGCCGCAGCCGCCGTACCAGCCGCAGCAGAAGAGCAACACCGGCCTGGTGGTTGCGTTGTCGGTGTTGGGGACGCTGGTGTTGTTGGCGTTGGCTGGAGCGGTGGCGTTTTTGGTTGTGCGCTCCGACGGGACGAAGGACGAGCAGCAGGATCCGGTGATCGTGACGGAGATTGAGACGGTCGCGCCGGAAGCCGGAAACAACGGCAACAACGGCAACCAGGGCAGCAAGCCTAATGTGAACCGGCGTGAGCCGATGGGGTCGAGTGCGGGGTTCTCGAACGCGACGGCGGAGACCGGGAATACGTCGTCGGAGTTCGCGGGTAATGTGTTGGCTGTGTTTAATGAGCGGGCTGCGGCCACTGGTGAGTTCCCGGGGTCGTTGAGCGTGTATAGCCCGGTGACGGGGCAGACGTACACGATGTCGTGCTGGCCGGCGGGTGGGGGAGCCCGGTGCCAGGGCGGTAATAACGCGTCGGTGTATTTGTACTAATGGCGTTGTATCCTCGCCCGTTGTCGGTGGGTGATCATGTGCGTGTGGTGGCTCCGGCGCGTTCGTTGGCGTATGTGGAGCAGGGGCCGGCGGGTCGTTTTGTGGCTGAGTTGGCCACGCGGCGCCTGGAGCAGCTTGGCCTGTCGGTGAGTTTTGGGGCGAATGTGCGGGTCTCGGATATGTTTTGGTCTGCGCCGGGCAAGTTGCGGGCTGAGGATCTTATCGACGCCTACTCCGACCCATCCGTCGACGGCATCATGAGCGTGATTGGCGGCTTTACCAGTAACGAGATCCTGCCTCACCTGGACTTTGACGTGATTGCGGAGCACCCGAAGTTTTTGTGTGGGAATTCGGATGTGTCGGCGTTGGCGAATGCGGTGTATGCGAAGACGGGCCAGGTGGTGTACGTGGGGCCGCACTGGTCGACGTTGGGGATGCGCGATTTCGGCGAGGTGACCCGTGACGCGTTTGTGCAGGCGGCGTTTACTGATGGGCCGATCGTGTGGGAGCCGGGGGACTGGTACACGGACGATGACTGGTTTATTAACCAGGATGGTCGTGTGCAGGAGCCGGATGATGGCTGGTGGGTGATCCAGGAGGGCCGCGCGGAGGGGATTGCGCTTGGGTCGAATTTGGGCACGTTGGGGTTGTTGTCGGGCACGGAGTTCATGCCGTCCCTGAACGATGCGGTGTTGTTTGCGGAGGTGACGGGGAAGTACACCGTGATGGATTTCCGACGTGAGTTGGTGTCGTTGTTGCAGGCCCCGGATGGTCACGGAATTGAGGGGTTGGTGATTGGGCGTTTCCAGACCGCGAGCCGTGTCACGAGGTTGATGGTGGAGGAGATGGTGGCGTCGATACCTGAGTTGAGGGGGAAGCCGGTGGTGGCGAACGCTTCGTTTGGGCACACGAACCCCTTGCTGACGTTCCCGGTCGGCGGGCGTGTGGATGTTTCGGTGGAGGGGGGAGAGGCGTCGATTAGCTTTCCTCGGGTGTAGCTTGTTGCTATGACTGATTCGACGCCGGGTCAACGTTGGACCTTCTTTGCAGTGATTTCGCTCGGTCTGCTGATGATCGGGCTGGACAATTCAATTCTGTATACGGCGTTGCCGGAGCTCAACGAGCAGCTGCACACCACCCCGACCCAGGGCTTGTGGATTATTAACGCCTACCCGCTGGTGCTGGCGGGGCTGCTGCTGGGCACGGGCACGCTGGGGGACAAGCTGGGCCACCGCCTGATGTTCATCGTTGGGCTGGTGGTGTTCGGGGTGGCGTCGCTGGCGGCGGCGTTTGCGCCGTCGGCGTGGCTGCTGGTTGGCGCGCGCGGGCTGCTCGGCATGGGTGCTGCGGTGATGATGCCTGCGACGCTCGCGCTGATTCGCCTTACGTTCCCGGACGAGCGGGAGCGCAACACCGCGATCGGCATTTGGGGGTCGGTGGCCGTGGTGGGTGCGGCGCTGGGCCCGCTGGTCGGCGGCGCGCTGCTGGAGGCGTTCTGGTGGGGCTCCGTCTTCCTGATTAACGTGCCGATCGTGCTCATCGCGCTGGCCCTGACGTTCTGGCTGGCCCCGGAGAACATGCCGAACCCGGCGAAGCACTGGGACCTTATCTCCTCGGTGTACGCACTGTTCGCGCTGTCGGGCCTGACCATGGCTATCAAAGAATTGGCGAACCCGAACTCCGGCTGGTCCCTGTTCGTGGTGGCGGTGGTGCTGTGCGTCGTCGGCGCGGTGTTGTTCGTGCGCCGCCAGGGGAAGCTGGCGGACCCGCTGCTCACCTTCGACATTTTCAAGTCCCGCATGTTCACCGGCGGCGTCGTCGCAGCAGCCGGCGGCATGTTCTTCATGGCCGGCGCCGAGCTGATGACCACGCAGAAGCTTCAGCTTGTCGACGGCTTCTCCCCCCTCCACGCCGGCGCCACCATCATCGCGATGGCGGCGGCGGCGATTCCGGCGTCGACACTTGGGGGCGCCTACCTGCACAAGATTGGCTTCCTGCCGCTGATCGGCGGCGGCTTCCTGGGCGCGGCTGCGGGTGCCGCGGCTCTGATTTGGGGTTCGGACGCGGGCAGCCTCGGCATCGAGATTACGGCGCTGGCCGTGATGGGCTTTTCGGCGGGCTCGGTGATGAGCGTGTCCTCCATCGCGATTATCGGCGCCGCGCCCCTGCACCGTTCCGGTATGGCGGCGGGCGTCGAGGAGGTCTCCTACGAGTTCGGCACCCTGGTCACCGTCGCGGTGACTGGCTCGTTGCTGCCTATGTGGATGGTGCGCAACCTCCCGGCTGAGCTGCAGCCCATCGGCATGGACGCAATTTACGACGCCTCCACCAACGCGCTTGCCGCCCCCGCCTACGCCGGGGCGTACCACAATGTGCTTGTGATGATCGCCTGTTCGGCCCTGGTCTTTGGTGCGGTGACCTGGTGGTGCTTCCGCGATAACCCGAAGTCGGGCGACGCGAAGGTGGCGGCATAAATGAGCGCACGCAGCTGGCACCGGAAGGCGTCCAAGCCGGTGAGCATCTGGATGTGGGTGTTCATCCTGATCGGGCTCACCCACACGCTGTTCCCTGAACCGGCATGGTTGCTGATTCACATTTTCACGCTCGGTATCGTGGCGAACTCGATCGTGCTGTGGAGCGTGAACCTGACCGAGCGTTTCCTGCAGCAGCGCCTTCCCGAGGAGGCACGCCCGGCCCAGCTGCGGCGCACCTGGGTCCTGAACGTCGGCGTCGTGTTGGTGCTGGTGGGCCAGGTCCTGGCCAGCTGGTGGGAACAGCACTGGCTGGTCACCTGGGCCGGCGGGTTGCTGGTCGCAGGTGCGGTGCTGTGGCACGCGGTGGTGCTCGCCCGGCTGGTGCGTGATGCCGGCCCGGAGAAGCGGCACCGGCCCGCCGCGGTCGGGTACGTGGCGTCGGCTGCCTGCCTGCTGTTCGGGGTGTGCTTCGGTGCGTCGCTGTCGATGGGCCTGCCCGGCACCTGGCAGGAGCAGATCCGCCAGGCGCACCTGTTCACCAACGTCGCGGGCTTTGTGGGCCTGGCCGCGATGTCGAGCCTGAGCGTGCTGTTCCCAACGATGTGGCGGATTAACGGCATGCGCGACCGAACCCGCGCGGCGATCTGGGGCGCGGTGGCCGGGATTGCGTGCGCGGTTACCGGCGCGCTGCTGGGAATTTCGCAGGTAGTCGCGGTTGGCGCGTTCGTCTACGTCGGCGCGTGGCTGTGGCTCTTCCAGGGCTTCGTGGTCAACGTGATCGACGTCCTGCGCGACCCGCGCGACCGCATCACCTACCCAGGCCTGTCCGTCTTCGTAGCGATGTTCTGGCTGATCGGCACGATGCTCTGGTACGCCGTGGGCCTGGTGCGGACGGTCCCGGAGATCCCCACGCTGGCGCTCCTCCTCGGCTTCGTGGCGCCCCTGCTGATCGGCACCATGAGCTACCTGCTGCCCACCACGATGGGCGGCGGGCCGAAGGCGGTGCGCGCCGGGCTGCTGGAACTGTCCCGGGGCACCTACTTCCGGGTCGTGCTGTACAACCTCGCGCTAACGGTGTGGCTGCTGACGGAGCAGTCCTGGCTGCGAGTGGTGATGAGCCTGCTCGTGTTCGCCGTGCTGGTGGCGTACCTGCCGCTGCTGCGCAGGGCAGTGAAAGCACAGGTGGCGGTGCTGCGAGGGCAGCGCGAGGCCCCGGTGGCGGGCGCCCACGTGGAGCGCCCCGCTGGGCAGTCCGCCCTGGCGCTGGCGCTAGTGGCCACGATTGTGGCGGCCTTCGGCGGGATTGCCTGAGCCCGGTCACCTAGGGGGTGACCACGAACTGGCCGCGCTGTCCCTTTTCGGCGTCGGTCATCTGGTGGTTCACGAAGGTGTAGGTGCCGGGTTCATCGAAGGTCATCTCGACGAACCCACCCTGGGCGGCGAGGAGCCCAAGCGCCTGTGAACCGGTGTCAGTGGCGTTTCGGACCTGGTACTGGCCTTCCTTGAATACGGTGTCGAAGATTTCGCCGACCACGTGGAAGCTCAGGGGGTTGTCGGGGCCGACGTTGAAGATCCACACACGGACGGTATCGCCGACGCGGGCCGGAATCGGCCGGTGCTGGTATTGGTTGGGGTAGCCGTTGAACGCGGTGAGATTGTAGAGCCCGGCGGCGACTCGCTCGGGGTCGGCGCCGTCCTCGCCGAGGAAGACCTCGTGTGAGAGGAGGACGTATTCGGCGTCGACAGGCGTGAGGTCCGGTGGGTCGATGACGACGGCGCCGAACATGCCGTTGGCGATGTGCAGGCTCATCGGCATGGTGGCGCAGTGGTACATCCAGATCCCGTAGCGGCGGGCCTCGAACTCGTACGTGAGCGATTCACCCGGAGCGATCTGGGCCATATTTGTATCGGGGTTGACCTCACCCGCGTGGAAGTCGATGGAGTGCTCCATTGTGCCGTCGTTGACGATGGTGATGCGGAACAGGTCGCCGACGCGCCCGCGCAGTACGGGACCTGGCATTTTTCCGTCGAAGGTCCAGACGGGTTGGGTGACGCCGGGCGCGACTTGGCGCTCGCCTTCGGTGACGTGCCAGGTGTGCTCGTGGACAGTTCTTTCGGGAGCATCGGGCGCGGGAGGCAGCGCCGGGTCGCGGTAGACCAGGCCGTCGTCAGGCCCATCCGCGGCGACTACCGGTCTGGGCGCTACGCTCGGTGAAGTGCTCGGGCTCGCCGACCCGACCACGACATCGAACACCATGCCCATCGCCTTGTGTCCGGCGATCGTGCACCAGCCTTGCGTGGACTCGGTGAAGACGCCGAAGTCGTGGACGACGGTGTCGCCGGGATCGATGCGGCCTGTGTACTCGTTGCCCAGCTTGAGGTCGTGCTGCTGGTCGTCGGAGTTGGTGATGGTGAGGATGAGGCGGGTACCGGAGGGGACGTCGATACGATTCGGCGTGAAGGCCATGCCTTGGATGTCGACGTCGAGCGTGGTGGCACCGCTGGTGTCGAGTGGTTCCGGGCCGCGATTGTCGCCTGCGGTCGAGCTCAGCGCGCTGAACGCCACCACGAGCGCCACGAATACGGCGATGATGCCCCACGCCAGGCCGTCGGAGGTCTGCCCTTTTTTATTCACGGTCTCGATCGTAATAAATATGGTTCGAAATAGGGAAAGCTCGGCACCCATAGAAAAACCCTCGGGGGAACACAGAGTCTATGTCTGTGACCCAGATCCGAGGGACTACGTTGGCTACAATAGCACAATGACGTATCCAGTGCAGCCGCCTACAGGGCGCCACCACCTGTTATGGGGGTCTATTTCACCTGCTCGGATGGCGACATTTCTATCACACACGTCTCATCATTGCGCCGATGAGGCGCTTGAACTTTATGTATGGAATCGCGATTTGTCCATGGCCTTTATGGCCGATTTAGCGGTCCTCGAAGTTGCGTTACGTGAGGCTATTCATGCTGTTCTGACCGAGAAATGGGGCGTGCAGTGGTATCAGGAAATGCCTTTGGACGACCGGTCGCGAACGGCTTTGGCTAGTGCTTGGGAACGTCTGCCTGCTCACGTGAGATTGAACTCGGAACGTGGGGATTTACCAGGGAGACTAGTGGCCAACTGCATGTTTGGCTTCTGGACGAATCTGTTTGATAAAGGCGGTTATACCGGCCGAGGTCCTTGGCGCAGAAAGGTTGACAATGAGCGGAACTGGCCAGTTCTAGCAAAAGCATTCCCCGGCGGCAGGCGAGAAGCTGCACGTCAGCGGGATGAGCATCCTGAAAAGGCGAGAGCGATAACTTTTTCTCGTGTGTGGGTTCATCAGTTGTGCCAAGAGATTAATGAACTTCGAAACCGTGTTGCGCATCATGAACCGTTACTGAATGGTGTCCCACTTCGTGGACAAACGCATCGAAATGAAAAAAGAAGGAGAACAGTTGAGGAGGCATTCGCGCAAATCTTGTCCCTCGCCCGCATGATTGACACTGACCTGGCTACGTGGTTGGTGGCCAATAGTGAAGTACCAGGTGTTATGGCGAGAAAGTGCGAAATAACCTCTTCGTCACGTTCTTTCAATAAATACGGCCTGGAATAGGGAAAATCGGCGACTTCGGTTTAAGCTGGTCAGTAGCTCTGACCGAAGGAGGACACGTGAATTCGGCGACCCCGCCTCAACCGACGACGGACCTGATGGACCGCGCCGCCGAGTTGAGCGTGAAGCAGCGCGAGGTGCTTGATCGCCTGGCTTTGCACCCGCATGGGGCGCAGGTCGGCGACCTTGCCAAGGAGATGGGGATGCACCCCAACACGATCCGCGGGCATTTGGATGAGTTGTTGGCGCGGGATTTGGTGCAGGTCACCACGGCTCCGAGCGAGGGCCGTGGCCGCCCGAGCAACATTTTCCACACCCGCACCCCGCACCACTCGACCGTGACTCGCGAGTACATCGGCCTGGTCAGGACGATGGCGGAGTGCCTCACGGAGGGCGATGAGGAGAAGGCGCGGGAGATTGGCCGTCAGTGGGCGCGCCAGACCCACAACGGCCGCGAGGTGCAGTCGGACGCCTCCGGTGCGTCCCAGCTCAACGCCCTGATCGCGATCCTGCGGGACCTCGGCTTCGACCCCTCCTACCCAAACCAGTCCGGCAACATTGGCCTCAACGCCTGCCCGTTCACGACGGTGGGCGTCAGCGCGCCAAGTTCGGTCATCTGTGCCCTGCACGCCGGCTACCTGGATGAACTCGGCGGCGGCATCGTGCACAAGCTGCTGCCGTATAGTCGACCATCGCAGTGCGAGATCGAACTATGACTATCGACGACGCCGCCGCCCCCCTGCCCACCGCGGAACTTATGCGCCGCGCGGCAGAGCTGAGTCCGAAGCAGCGTGAGGTCCTCGATGCGCTCGATTCCTTCCCGGAGGGTGCCTTGCTCAGCGAGCTGAGCAAGGAGCTTGGCATCCACGTCAATACTGTGCGTGGCCACATCGATGAGCTGGCGGAGCGCGGTTTGGTGGGCTGGCGCGTGGCCAGCCGCACCACCCGTGGTCGCCCCTCGCACGTGTACCACGCGCGCACTCCGCAGCATCACGCTGTGATGCACGAGTACGTCGCGCTCGTCGAGTCGCTGATTGAGTCGCTCGCCGGCTTCGACCTGGACGCAGCCCGCGATTTCGGGCGCGCGTGGGCGCGGCGCAACGCGGACCGTTTCGGGGAGCCGCCCGAGGACTTCGAGGAGCTCGCCGACGCGGTGCTGCGCTCCCTGCGCGAGATGGGCTTCGACCCGCTCGTCCGCGAGGCTGACGGCGACGCCTCTGTGGAGGTCGGCCTGCAGGCGTGCCCGTTCGTCGCCGCCGACGGCACCCCGCCCGCAGCCACGATTTGCGCACTGCACCAGGGGTTTATCGACGCCACCATCGGCCCCCACCACCTCGACTTCATGCCGTTCGACGCGCAGGGGCAGTGCGGTGCCCGGCTGGTTAACCGATCAGCCAGTCGTTCGGACTAAACAGCTCGAAGTACACGTTCGCCGGGTCGAGCTGTGCCAGGTCGTCGCGGATGGACTGCAGGAAGCCCTCGCCGCCGCACAGGTACACATCCGCGCCGGAAACGTCCAGGTCAGAGACATTGAGGCGCTGGCCTTCGGTACGGAAGTAGGGGTGCAGGGAGGCGTCGTCAAGCTTGTCGACGAGCATCCGCATCTCATCCGCCTGCGCCCACGACTGCTGCGATTCGTCGGCGTGCGCGACCGTGACCTTGCGTGGCGAGCCCTCCGCCGCGAGGTGCCCCAAGATGCCGGTCATCGGCGTGGACCCGATGCCGGAGGAGATCAGCACAACCGGGTTTGTGCCGGCCTGCAGCACCAGGTCGCCGGCGGCGAGCGTGGCGTCGACGGTGTCGCCGACGTTGACGTGGTCGCGCAGGAACGTGGACACTTCGCCCTCGGTCTCCACGGCGATGCGGTAGTGGGAGGCGTCGCCTTCGATGATGGAGTACTGGCGCAGCTGGCGCGCGCCGTCCGGCAGCTTCACGCCGACCGACGTGTACTGGCCTGGGCGCGGCGCCGTGAAGTCGCCCTCCAGGGTGTAGGCGTAGACGGTGTCGCTGAGCTGGGTTTTCTCAGTGACGGTGGCGGTGCGGAACACGTCGCCGGCTTCCACGCCGTCCGATTCGTAGAGCTTGCCTTCGTGCTTGATCAGGACGTCGGCCATCAGCCAGTACACCTTGTCCCAGGCCTCGGCGACTTCTGGGGTGACGGCGTCGCCAAGCACCTCGACGATGGCGGCCATCAGGTTGTCGTGCACGATCTGGTACTGGTCCGCCGTGATGCCCAGCGAGACGTGCTTGTGCGCGATGCGGTCCAGCATCATCACTGGGTCCGGCGCGTCGGGGTCCACCAGCTGCGTGGCGAACGTCGCCACCGACGCCGCCAGTGCCTTCTGCTGCGCGCCCTGCTTCTGGTTGCCGCGGTTGAACGTGTCGGCGATGAGCTCGGGGTGGGCGGTGAACATCTTGTTGTAGAAGGTCTTCGTGATCGTCTGTATGTTCGCGCCTACCGGCGGGAGCGTCGCCTTGATGATCTCGGCGTGCTCGTCGCTTAGGTAGGCCTGCTTCGGGTTCGGTTTCTCGTCAATGAACATAAACACGAATATACTCGTGTTTAATCGGATGCCCTACATACCACCCAACATCCCACATGTGGGATGTTATGTGGGATGTTATGTTGCGCGGTAGCGCTGGCGGGGGCTCTTATGCGGCTCTGTTCGCTCCGCCTCTCCGGCGTCTACCAGGCGATTGAGTGCGTTTTGGACCGCTGTTCGGCTCAGCTGCGTCTCCGTTACGAGCTCGGTCGTGGACCAGGACTCCTTCGTGGCAAGGAGATCTTTCACTTGGTCGATGGCCGTCCCGTGCCGCTCTGCTGCGATGATTCTGCGTTTGTGAAAGGTGATCGTGAAGTGCGTGAGCGAGTTTGCATACGTCGGTGGGGGCATGAGCGCTTTGGCAAGCGCTTGTTCGATCACGGCGATTCCGGAGCCGCGATTTTCCGCGACGGGCCCGCCGTCGTCGAAGCGCAGTTCCTCCAGGAACGTAGAAAGCCGCTGGTTGCGTGAGTTGCTGACCCCGGCGTCGCCAAGGTTTTCCGTGGTGACTCCGCCGTAGAGGCCCCCAGGATTCGTGATCTCCAGACGGTCGGCGAACATCATAATCTGGACCTGGCCTCCGCGCGCGGCAGGGGAGTAATCGCGGTGCATGACGGCATTGACCAGCGCCTCGCGTACTGCCTCCACCGGGTAGTCCGGCATGTCTTTCCTGTACACATCGCCGATGACGCTCGCGGTGCGCATGTTCTTCTTCACAAGTTCGACGCCCGCTTCGACCATTTCGGGAATCGTGCCGGTGAGCGTCGCGTTGTCCAGGAACCGAATTCCTTCCGCGACCTCCCCGATCTCAGTGCCTGGCAAGAGAGTAAACGTAATGGTCAGACGCGGGAAGAACTGCTGCGGGTACTCACCCATAGTGAGAAGAGCAGCGAGTGTGGGGTGTTCGCCATCGAGGATGCGTAGGCGCTGCATTGCTGTTACATCACCCTGCTTGAAGGTGCGCGGGCGTAGTGATTTCTGATGGGAGAGGTAGGGGGTGAGCAGGTCGGTATCCAGGTCGTCCGGGGAGGCGTCTGTCACTGGCTCCTCATCCCACGTGGGTTGGGTGCGTTCCTCGAGCAGGCGGTCAATTTCGTAGGGCTCGAGGCGCCGCTCGCCTTCCCCGGTACGAGTAAAGCTGCCCTTGTACATCCCTCGTTCCTTGACGTAGCAGGGCTGCTCGCGCGGGGGAAGGGTGGGCACCTCGACGACTACAATCACGGACCCTTCGAACGGCACCGGCGTGACAAGTGGTCGAAGCACTGGTGAGAGCTGGTCACAGCGCGACGCGACCGCATCCTGGGCGCGCTGCGCATCGAACCTATCGAGCGGGGCGAAGGATGCGTCCTCGCTCAATCCGATGAGAATCACCCCACCCCGCGTATTCGCAAACGCGGAGAGCGTCTCCAGGATGCTCTTCCCGACGTTCGATTTCACCTCAACTCGCGGTGTCTCACCGACCAACCGCAGATCTGCGACGATCTTCGATAACTCTTCTGCCTGCATAAACTCAACATACCACCCAACATCCCACATGTGGGATGTTATGTGGGATGTTATGTGGGAAGTAAGCTGGCGGCATGCCAACTCCAGTGCCCGCGTACCTCGATAAGATCCTTGACCTCGTCCGCGACGACGACGCCGGCGAGCCCGCCAACTACATCGAGTCGCTGCGCACCGCCGACCCAAACAAGCTCGGCCTCGCCGTGTGCACCACGTCCGGCCACCTCTACTCCGTCGGCGACGACAGCTACGAGTTTTCCATCCAGTCGATCTCAAAGCCGTTCGTGTACGCCCTCGCACTCGAGGAACTCGGCGCCCAAGAAGTGCACAAGGTTGTGGGGGTTGAGCCCTCAGGGGAGGCCTTCAACGCCATCTCTCTTGACGACGCCACCAACCGCCCCTCAAACCCCATGATCAATGCGGGCGCCATCGCCGTGAACCAACTCATCAACGGGGCGGATTCGAGCGTCGAAGACCGCGTCGAAAAGATTCGGTCCTTCTTTTCCCGCCTTGCGGGCCGCGAACTGCGCATTGACCAGGACATCCTCGACGACGAGCTGGCCACCGCGCACCGCAACCTGTCCATCGCGCACCTGCTACGGGAGTTCGGGATGGTGCAGGACCAGGCCCACGACGCCGTGAACTCGTATACGCAGCAGTGCTCCATCCTGGTCACCGTCCGCGACCTCGCCGTGATGGCCGCCACCTTGGCCAACGGCGGCGTCCAGCCGATCACCGGCGAGCGCATCATGTCCGCTGCGGCTAGCCGGGTGACACAGGCCGTGATGACGTCCGCCGGCATGTACGACGGCTCCGGCCGCTGGATGGTCAACGTGGGCATCCCCGCCAAGTCGGGCGTGGCCGGTGGCCTCATCGGCACGATGCCGGGGCAGCTCGGCATCGCGTCGCTCAGCCCGCGCCTGGACAAACAGGGCAACTCGGTACGCGGCGTGAAGATCTTCCGCGAGCTTTCCGAATCCCTCGGCCTCAACCTGATGAGCGCCGACTACTACGCGGCGCCAGGGATCCGGACGGTGGATCGTCGAGAAGCGAAGACCGTCGTGCAGCTCCAGGGCATGATCAACTTCACTGCCGCCGAGAAAATCCTCCACGACCTCGGCGAATACCGCCTCGCCGGCAACCGCCTGGTGCTCGACGTCTCCCACGTCACCTCCTTCAACAAGGCCGGGCGCCTGCTGATTAAAGAAGGCATCAAGCAGATCCGCGACCAAGGTTTCGACGTCTCCATCTACGACCCCGACGGCGCCATGCCCGACTACGAGTTCTCCGACGGCACCAAATTCCGCGCCGTGAAGGACTTCTCCACCTCCTTCGAGGTCCCGGCGAGCCGCACCGAAGTCTTCCGCGCCATCACCAGGCCACAGGAGTGGTGGGACGAAACCATCGAGGGCTCCGCCGACACCGCCGGCGGCGAGTTCCACTTCCAAAACGACGACCAATTCGCCGAGCTCTACGTCTCCGAAGCCGAGCAGGGCGACCGCCTCGTCTGGCGCGTCGAGCCCACCGGCAACCTGCTCGAGGACCCCGAGTGGGACGACACCGACATCATCTTCGAGCTTGAAGACGCCCCCGACGGCGACACCCGCGTCAAATTCACCCACCGCGGCATGCACCCGCACGAGGAAGGCTACGAGGAGGCCGCCGCCGACTGGAAGGCGCGTCTCCGCGACAAGTTGGAGCCGCTGATCAAGCGCGAGAGCAAATCTGAGTAGACTGCGCACCAAATTCCCTCGCGGCGCTTCCCGTGACCAGGGCTTTTGCAAACCCGCCCCGAGAAAAACAAGGAATCTGGTGCGCGCACCCGCTCTCACATGTTCCGAAAGGCGGAATTGGAGATGCGTCAACTTACTCCTGTGATTAGAACTAGAAACACATGCGAAAGTGAGGTGACTCACTGCGCTGGGTCTATTGTCGAAAGTCAAGGAGCGAACACCTTGGGAGAGTTGAATGCAGACGTTGATGTGCTGGTCATCGGTACGGGACCGGTTGGCCTAGCGCTGGCGAACCTGCTTGGCATCCGTGGTGTTTCGGTCGCGGTCATGGAGAAGCGTGACCAGCTGATTGACTACCCGCGCGGGGTCGGCCTCGACGACGAGTCCATGCGCACCATCCAGGCGATGGGCCTGGCGGAGGAGTTCCGGCCGTACACGATTCCGCACCACATCATGCGCTTGGTCGATGGTGCCGGCAACGTCATCCTGACGAATAACCCGCAGGGTGAGCCGTATGGGTGGCCTCGTAAGTTTGGGTTCCTGCAGCCGCTGGCGGATAAGGCCTCCTTCGATGGGTTGGCGAGGTTCCCGCACGTCACCACCACGTTTGGCCGTGAGCTGGTGAAGATCGAGGAGGTTGAGGGTGGCGTCCGCGCGACCTTTGAGGTCGTGCGTGGTGAAGAGGGGGAGGAGCGCACGGGCGAGCAGGAGCAGATCACCGCGAGGTACCTCGTTGGTTGTGAAGGCGGCCGTTCGTTTACGCGCAAGTGGATGGGGACGGAGTTTGAGGGGAAGTCGCCGTCGACAAGGTGGGTGGTTGTTGACGTCAATAATGATCCGCTGGGCGCCCCGAATGTGTACCTCGGTGCTGACCCGAACCGCCCGTACGTGTCCATTGGCCTGCCGCGCGGGGTGCGTCGTTGGGAGTTCATGCTGTTTGATGACGAGCCGACCGAGAAAGTCGACGAGGATGCCTTCATCGAGGAGCTGCTGTCGGAGCACATCCCGGAGGGCACGAAGCTGGACGTGATCCGCCGCCGCGTGTTCACGCACCACGGCCGGATGGCGCGGACGTTCCGGAAGGGCAACGTGCTCATCGCCGGTGACGCGGCGCACTTGATGCCGGTGTGGATGGGCCAGGGGTACAACTCGGGTATCCGCGATGTGACGAACCTGTCGTGGAAGCTCGCTGGCGTGCTGCAGGGCAACTTCAGCCCGGAGCTGCTGGATACCTACGATGTCGAGCGCCGCGACCACGCCAAGGCCATGATCGATTTGTCGATGACGTTCGGCACGGTGATTAAGCCGACGGATAAGAAGGTGGCGTTCGTGCGCGACACGGCGGCGAAGCTGATGAACCTTTCGCCGCGTGTCAAGGAGTACTTCGCGGACATGAAGTTCAAGCCGGTGCCTCGCTACGGCCGTGGCGCGGTGGTGGATCAGGCGACGTTGAAGCCTGGCGTTGCAGATCGTTCGAATGATCCGTCGCATCGCCCGCGCATCGTCACGTCGCGCGTTGCGGTGAACAAGTTGTCGCCGGTGGGCTTGCAGATCATCCAGCCGAAGGTCGAGTACAACGGCGCTGAGGTGCTTCTCGACGACGCCCTGGGCCTCAACCACGCCGTGGTGACCTGGGGCGTGGACCCGGCCCGCCTGTTCACGCCGGAGCAGCTCGCTGAGATGGCAAAGGCGAACGTCAAACTGGTGTGTGCGGTCAGCCCGACGCAGGTCGAGTGGGCGAAGGAGTACGTGTCGGCGGACACCGAGGTTGTCTCGGATATCACGGGTGCGCTGAAGGGCTTCTTTGATACCCGCGCGGTTGGTACGGTGCTTGTCCGCCCGGACAGGTTCGTTGCGGTGGCAACGCTCAACGCCCAGGCAGGCCAGGCGTGGGAGGCGTACAAGCAGGCTGCAAGCATGCGCGTGCAGTAATTACATACTGACTACTTCAGGGGCACTCAGACAGGAATGTTTGGGTGTCCCTGGTGTTTAACAAGTCTTTATCAAGGAGGTATCGCAAGTGAGCGACTCGAAACACTCGGCGCGGCCGAGAGACTACGCATATTCAGTGTTCGCCATTGTGGTGATGATGGCCGGTACCGCCCTTGTGACGACGAGCCAGCTCGGCACGCCGCCGGTCTCGTCGCCGGTGTATGCGATGACGCTGATCGGCGGGTTGAGCTTTGGCGGGTGGACGTTTGCGCTGAACCTGTTCCTCATTGCGGCGCAGTGGGTGATGCTGCGCCAGGACTTCCCGGGCCGGTACTGGCTGCAGCTGCCCGCGCTGCTTGTCGGCAGCGTGAGTTTGGACGGGTGGATGTATGTGTGCCGCCCTTTGGCGTCGACGAATTACGCGGCGCAGGTTGCACTCGTCGCGGTCGGGTTGGTGGTGCTCGGCTTTGGCGTGGCGATTCTGGCTACTGCCAACGCCGTCTTCCTGCCGGGCGAGGGCTTCGTCGCTACCGTTGCGACGCTGCGTCGAAAACCGTTCTACAAGGTCAAGCTAGTCTTCGACATCGTGTGTGTGTTGCTGGCGTTGGTGCTTTCCGTCGTGTGGGTCGGCCATTTTGAAGCTGCCCGTGAGGCGACGATCGTCTCGGCGCTGACTCTCGGGTTTATCGTGGGGGCGTTCACCCCGGTTGCCCGGCGGCTGGTGAAGCCGGTCGACTAAGGCAATAAGAAAATACCCCAGAGTAGCTCCGGGGTATTTTTTCGTGCTGTGTGAGCCCTTGACCTAGCCCTTGAACATATTCGTCTTGGTGAAGCGCTCTGCGTGGCCCATGCTCTGGGCGGTTTCCTTGGAGAAGTAAATCGCCAGCGAGGAGACCACGAACAGGCCGGTGATGATGATGGCCAGCGGGGTCAGGCCGGTCTCCGGGGAGACGAAGCGGGTCGCGACCAGCGGTGCGGTACCAGCGCCGAGGATGGACGCCGCCTGGTAGGTGATACCGGAGCCGGTGTAGCGCAGCTCGGGGACGAACTTCTCGGAGATGAACGCGCCGATCGGCCCGTACTGTGCGGGCTGCACCACGCATACGAGCAGGACCATGCCGATCCAGATCTTGGTTGGGTCACCGGAGTCGATCATGTTGAAGACGATCCAGATGCCGATGATGGAGACCAAACCACCGGCCAGCATGACGCGGCGTCGTCCGAGGCGGTCAGACAGGGCGGCCAAGCCCGGCATGACGAAGATCGCGATGGCGGAGCCGACCGTGACCATCATCAGGGCAGTCGAGCGGCCGACTGGCGTTTCAGTTTCAGCGGTCGCGTTCACGATGTACGGCACCATGAACGAGCCCTGCAGACCCTGCACGAATAGTGCGGCGGTGCCGGCGAGCGCACCGAGGACCAGCTCGCGCGGGGCTTCCTTCAGCATGCGGACCAGCGGCACACCGGTATGCACCTTGCCGGCGCGCCGGGCTGCTTCGAACTCTGGGGACTCTTTCACGTTGGCGCGCATGAACAGGCCGACGATGACGATGGCTGCGGAGAACAGGAACGGAACGCGCCAGCCCCAGTCGGTGATGAAGTACTGCTCGGGGTTGGCGAAGTTGTCGCCGGAAGCCTTCGCGAAGATCGCGAGGACCAGCGTCGACAAGATGGCACCTGCTGGGCCGCCAGCGATGGCGACGGAGGCGCCGAAGCCCTTGTTCTTGGCGGTGGAGTTCTCCATGGCCATCAGGGTGGCGCCGGCCCATTCGCCGCCGATCGCCATGCCCTGGATGATGCGCAGGATGACCAGCAGAATCGGAGCGGCAGGCCCAATCATCTGCGAGGACGGCATCAGGCCGATCGAGATGGAGACAAGCCCCATCGTCATCAGCGTGATGACCAGGACGTTTTTACGGCCGTACTTGTCGCCGAAGTGGCCGAACGCCATCGAACCAATCGGGCGGGAGAGGTAGCCGGTGAGCAGGATGACGAAGGAGAGCATCGTGCCCAGCTTCGGGTCGATGTTCGCGAAGAAGAGCTGCGGGAACACCAGGCCAGCTGCGGCTGCGTAGAGCAGGAAGTCGTAGTACTCCACGGTGGAGCCGAGGAAGGACGAACCAAGGGCGAGGCGCCGCTCTTTCGGCGTGCGCTCATGCTTCGCGAGGTCTACCGGCGGGGCATGGGTGATGTTAGTCATGTGGGTCTCCTGAAAGGGATGGGGTGGTCAGCTAGCGCGCGGACCACGCAACGGAGTGGGAATAGTTTTCGGTTGCCTCAGGGAGGAGGCGTCCGTAGTGGTACTCGAAGGGCTGCTGGCGGTAGAACTCGCGGGTAAGTTCTCCGCGCTGCGGCGTGGCGGCCTCGCGTCCGGAGTTGCCGCGGTACTCGCCCGTGGCCATGCGCCCGAACCAGTGATGGTCGTAGATTGTCTGGTCCGCCCACACCTCAAGCAGCATGAGGTGATTGGGCAGTTCCAGGTTCTCCATCCACGCGTAGTAGAGGCAGCCCGGCTCACGGCGGGTCTCGGTGATTTCCTGGGCGGTCAGCGCGCGCATCTCAGGGTTTTCGACGAAAGCGTTCTGGATGACAATGCTGACTGGCCCGCGCCGGCCACATGATGCGGGCGTCGTAGCCCGCTTCTGGGGCCCACACGCCGTCGGCGAGGACGTACTTGGACTGCTCGTAGATCTCCGTCGTGCCGTCCTGCACGAATGTGTGCAGGTTCGGGAGTTCCGGCAGCTTCTCGACAATCTCTGCGTAGTCGGACACGTTCGCCGCGAGAATCGCGACGGCGTAGTCCTCGTCCTCGACCGCCAGGGTTTGATAGGCCTCGGCTTCCTTGATTCCGTCGCGCTGGCGGAGGGATGCGACGTCGTGAAGAAGCTTTTCTGGAGCGTCGGTGGCTCCGCGATGAACGATGCGGATCATACGAGCTCCTCGAAGTCGACGATCCAGTCGGGTGCGGCGAACTCCGGCTTCGGTGGCTCGCGGCGCGCGACGATCTCGATGAGGTAGCCGCCGAGCGCGTCGAAGGTGTCGAAGTAGCCGAACTCGGCGGCGCCGCCGCGCAGGTTAGAGCCCATGCACAGTGGGTGGCCAGCCTCGGTCATGGAGGCGACGACCTCGTCCCACTCGGAGTCCTCCGTGGTCATCCACGCGAAGTAGTGGTGGATGCCCGGGCCGCGCTCATCGAAGAATTCGCGGTTGTAGTGGCAGTCGCCGTGGTTGACGGAGATGATCTCGAAGCCGAAGTCACCGGCGGTGCCCTGGGCGGTGAAGTAGCCGGTGTCGCCGTCCTTGCCACGGTAGTACGGCTTGTCCAGGCGGCCGAAGCCGGTCTCCCACGTCTTCATCTCGTAGCGCTGGATGCCGAAGACGTCGCGGTAGTGCGGCAGCGCCGCCATGACGTCGTGCACGAGGACACCGAAGTGGTACATGCCCTGCACCGGTTGAGTCGGGCGGGTGTCGGTGCTCACCTGGGCCGGGTCGGCGGCGGTTGCCGGAAGCATCTCGACGAGGAAGCCGCCCAGGTTCTCGCGCGTGTCGTAGAAGGTGCGCGTGGCGCCGTCGACAGTTGCTGTGTAGGCGATGTCGTAGCCGAGCGCCTTGAAGTGCTCCGCGACCGCCTCGTCGTTGGCCGCGGTGGAGCGGACCTGCAGGAACGCGATGCCTTCGCGCTTGGTGCGCAGGAACTCGTTGAAGGGGCTCTCGCCGCCGGTTGGTTCGATGAGCTCGAAGGTAAGGCTCGACGCCGGGCGTCCGCCTGGGCCCTTCTCGCCGTTGACGGCAGGGGTGGTGCCGACGGCGCTCCGCCAGGTGCCCGGGGTCGTCGCCAGGCGTCGACCGTGCGCTACTGCGTCGGTTGGCGCGTGCTCGGCGATGTCCCAGTCGGTAATGCCGTAGATGCGGGAGTAATCCTTGATTTTGGCGTCGAGATCATAGACGACAACGCCGATGCGCAGGAGGTTCGTGGTTTCAATCTGTGTACTCAAGAGCGTTTCCTTTCTTTAGTAGAACAGAGACAAGTTCTTGACGAGGATGGTTGCCATATCGAAGCGGATCTCACGTTCGAGCACCAGGAATCCGTAACGCGATTCCGGTGCCCGCACGATGACATCGCGGCGCTCACCTGCGATGGTGTCCTCGTAGCGCTCTCCACGTGAGCGATAGATGAGGAAGTTCGAACGAACGGCGAAGGCGCCGTCGCTACGCTCGTCAATGCGCAGGTTGGTGAGCATGTGGCGTGAACGTGACGGCGGCTCCTCGGCCCACGCCATGTTGGTTTGCAGACGGACGACGCGCTGGCGCAGGAACTCCTTGGATTCCTCGAAGTAGACCGACGTCCCTTTCGGGTAGAACTCTTCCTTACGCTCACGGGCCACACGGTTTTCGCGGACCGGCGCCCAGTAGTCGACGTCGTCGTGCATGCAGTCGAGCCAGTCTTCCCACTGCATGTTGTCCATCATTTCGGCTTCGTCGTACAGGAAGCGCGCGATGAGGCGCTCATCTTCCGCACCCGCAGGGGCCTGGGTCACTGCCTCTGACGCTTGCGTGTTGTTGCTCGCCATGGGTTTCTCCTTCAAAGGTCGTGTAAAAGCTAGGGACTAATCGACGTTGCCTTCGTAAGCACCGTCAGAGGCTGCAGCTGCCGCTGCTGCTTCCGGATCCATCACCTTGGTGAAGTCTCGCTGGTCAACCTCCGGAACGCCCCCTCGTTCGGCCTTGAGCTGTTCCCAAGATTTGTCTTCCATCAGGTCGCGGTAGAAGCCGTACATGTTCAGCGCGGCGTTGTCCGAGTAGACATGTGCCGTGGATGCGCCTGGGTAGCCGTCATCGTCGTAGCTGACGGGGACACGACGCATGTTGTAGGTGAAGCCGGTCTCGCGGGACTTCGCGCCGCGGAGGATGTGCTGCATCTCCTCCCAGTTCTCGGCGTCGTCCTGCTCGAACATGCCGCCAGGGGAGAAGGTGCGCATGACGTCGACACGGATGGCTTCCTTGACCTCTTCCGGCGCGTCCTTCGGCACGAACGCCCAGGACCAGATCTCCATCTCGTTCGGGCCACGCGGGTGGGTGACGCGGAAGGTGTAGTTGCCCAGCAGCATGAAGTTGGGGAAGACGTTCATGTGGCCGCGGACCTCGCGGAACTCACCGAGGCGCTCCACGATGGAGTCACGGATGGTGTTCTCCCACTCGATCAGCGCAGGGCCGGTGTTGGGGATCTCCGCGTCACGCTTGCCGAAGAACGCACCGCCGTGACCGTACGGGCTGAGGAACTGGCGGCCCTCCGGGACCTTCTTGCGGCCGGTCTTGCGGTCGAAGGTGTCCGAACCGGAGCTGAGCGCCTCCACCGCGGAGACGTGGGAGATCTCCGAGTGCTGCATGTCGGACGTCGGCTGCTCAACGTTGAACTTCCAGTTCGCCGGCAGGACCCACTTGTGGACGGCGATGGCTTCCATGCCGCCCTCGTAGCGGTCCATGTAGCCATCCAGGTAGTACTTCGCGTTGCCCAGGTACTCCTCCAGCGGCGGGATCGTCTCATCCCAGGAGCCGAAGATGAAGCCCTTGTAGTTTTCAATGCGCGGCACCTTGATTGCCGACAACTTCGACTTATCGATGCCCTCCGGGTACGCATTGTTCTCATGCGGGATGTTGGTCAAGTTGCCCTCAAGGTCGTAAGACCAGCCGTGGAAGGAACACATGAAAGACTTCGCCTGACCGCGGTCAGCACGGCAGATGCGCATACCGCGGTGACGACACTGGTTCAGAAACGCCTTGACCTCACCGGACTTCTGGCGCACAACAATGACCGGGTCCTCACCAATGTAGGTCTGGATATATGACCCGCGCTTCGGCAGCATCGACTCGTGCGCAAGGAACACCCAGGTACGCTGCCAGACGGTCTCCAACTCCTGGCGGTAGATGTCCTCGTCGGCGAAAATCTTGCCGGAAACGTATCCTCCGACCGGATCAATGAGTTCTGCGATCTTACTCATAGCCACTTCCCCTCTGTGATCTGTGTCATCTGTGGGAGTGACTTTAAACGGAAGAATAATTGGCTAAAACCCACGTTCCAGTCAATGGAACAGCCCCGGCGGGCATAAAAGGAGGGGCCTCGGGGCTCAAAGTTCAGCCCGCGATAGCCTTTCCGACTCTTCCCGGAAGCCAGTGCCAAAAGATGCACGACTAAACATCTAGCGCTTTTATTACCAGCTAGTATGAATAGCTAGCCCAAAAGAGGTTGCGCCCATTGGCACTCAGACCTTACTCTACGCACACCAAATTCCCTCACGTGCTTCCCGCGACCAGGGCTTTTCCAAATCCGCCCCGCGAAAACAAGGAATCTGGTGCGCGCGCTACATCCTCGGCAGCCGCACGCCCGGAATCAGGTCCGCGTACGCCGCACCGCCGAACCCAAGCGCCAGCAGCAGCGGCAGGATCAGCCACAGCCAACTACTTGCCGACGACCCCTCCGCCCCACTCGCAGCCCCTTCCGTCTGCTGCGTTGGTTTGGCCTGCTGCGTAGTTTCCGGCGCCTGGCTAGTTGTCCGCGGCGCGGAACTTCCCGGCCTCGTCGCAGGTGTTGAGGTTGCCGCGGACACCTCGGTGGTTGGCTTTGCGGCTTCGGTTGTCTGCGGGGCGGACTGCTGGCTCGAAGGGATTTCAGTCGGGGTTGTCCGCGCGGCGGACACTTCCGATGAGGCCGGGGCAGACGTTGTCGCAGGTGTTGAGGTTGTCGCGGACACTTCGGTCGTTGGCTCTGCGGCTTCAGTTGTCCGCGCGGCGGACACCTCGGACGAGGTTGCAGGGGCCACGGCTACCGTGGACAACTTTGCCGAAGTGGTTGTCCGCGGGGCGGACTGCTCACTTGAAGGAATTTCGGTCGGGGTTGTCCGCGCGGCGGAATCCTCGGTAGCCGGTTCTGTCGTTTCGGTTGTCCGCGCGGCGGACACTTCCGAAGTTGGAACAGACGTTGTCGCTGGTGTTGAGGTTGCCGCGGACACTTCGGTCGTTGGCTCTGCGGCTTCAGTTGTCCGCGCGGCGGACACCTCGGACGAGGTTGCAGGGGCCACGGCTACCGTGGACAGCTTTGCCGAAGTAGTTGTCCGCGGGGCGGACTGCTCACTTGAAGGAATTTCGGTCGGGGTTGTCCGCGCGGCGGAACTGTCAGCAGTGGGTGCTGTCTCCTCGGTTGTCCGCGCGGCGGAATCCTCGGTAGCCGGTTCTGTCGTTTCGGTCGTCCGCGCGGCGGACACTTCCGAAGTTGGAACAGACGTTGTCGCTGGTGCCGAAGTCGCCGCGGACACCTCGGTCACGGTCGTTGGAGTCACCTCAGTCTCGGACGGCTCGGTTGTCTCGGCCTCAGGTTTGTTGATGTACTGCTGCAGCAGCTTCTGCAGATCGAGCATGTCCTGCTCGAGTTTCTTTGCCTCGTCGAGGTTGTGGGTGAGCTCGTCGATATCGATTTGATCTTCGGGTTCGGCGGAAGTGTCTGCAGGTTCAACGCTTTCGGAAGCTTCGGGTGTCCGCGGGGCGGAATCCTCCGGAGTTGAAGTAGACGTTGTCGCTGGTGTTGAGGTTGCCGTGGACACGTCCGTAGTTGGCTCTGTTGTTTCTGGTGTCCGCGGGGCGGACTCCTCTGAGGAGGTTGCGGGAGATTCAGGGGCAGTGGGCGCTTCAGATTCCGACGGTTCCGGAGCTACTTCAGGTGCCGATGGCTCCGGTGTCCGCGGGGCGGAGTCCTCGGTCGGCTCGGCAGCCGCAGAAGGCTCTACCGTCGCAGAAGGCTCAACAACCTCGGACGGCGTCTCAACCTCCGGCGCAGAAGCCTCAGTCTCCGCGGGCGCGTTCTTCAGTTCCTCCAGCGCGGCGGCTTTGTCGGCGATGCGTTTGGTGGCGTCGGCGATTTCGTTGTCCGCGGCGCGGAGGGCGTGTTCGAGGGTCCACTTGTCGGCGTTGTGCCAGAAGCCGGTGAATGGGTTGCGCTCTTGCCATCCGGTGAGTGCGGCGAGGTTGGCTTCGATGTTGGCCTTGCGGTGGGTGGCGGCTTCGAGGGTGCTGTTGGCGAACTCGAGCTGGCGGGAAGCGTCGTCGACATTGGTGGGTGTGGTGGCGTCGTAGCGGTCGGCGCCGTGGCCGTCATGTGCAGGGGTTTCCGCTTCGATGGCTTCGAAGAGTTCGATGGAGCGGGTGATGTTGTCCAGGCGGGCTTGTTCGAGGTCGAGTTTGGCTTTGCGGGCGTCGCGACGGTTCTTCAGGCCCTCGAGCTCCTTGGTGTTGGAGGGGGCGAGCCAGCTGAACCAGCTGGAGTCGACTTCTTTTTTGTGTTTGGTGTAGGCGGAGTCGGCTTCGTCGAAAAGTGCTTGGCGCTTGGCCACTGCCTCCTGCTGCGCGGTGATGCTCTCAAGGGCTTCGCGCAGGTTGGTGGGCAGGGCGACGGGTTTGATGTCGGGTTCGGGGGCGTCTTCGTAGGCGGATGGGTCTTTGCCGTTGAAGTCCTCGAGCTGCTTCTTGGTCACGGCGAGTGTTTTGCGTGCGGCGTCGAGGGAGGTCTTGGTGGTGCGGACGAGGAGTTCGGCGGAGTCGACGAGCAGTTTCTGCTGGTCGTACTCGGCTTGCTTGGCCTTCTTGTTCTCCTCGCCGATGGCGAGGACGACGCCCCAGCGCTTCATCTCGAGGACAGCCTGCGCGCCCTTGAGCGCCAGGTCGGCTTTCCATAGCTGGGATTCGAGTTCGGCGACTTTGGCTTCGCCCTTTTCGACGAGCCCCTGCAACGCCTGCCCGCCGAGGCCGAGGAGGCCTTGCGCTTCGGCGTAGTGGGCGGTGGGGTTGATGGTGGCGGGGACGGTGACGGCGGTGCCGGTCAGGGCGACAACGAGGGCGCCGGAGGTCAACTTGTGCATGCGCAAAGTTTAGGGGATAGACCTCTCGAAGTGCTACTTCTGTGTAGCGGCGAGTGCCCCCGTGAGTGCGCCGATGGCGGTGTCGATGATGTCGTCGCGTTCGGGGGCGGGGCAGCTTTCGTCGACCCAGTCGATGCAGACGGCGTTGAGGAAGCCGAGCATCCCGGATGCGGCGCGTGCGGCGTGCTCGTCGTCGCGGCCCAGCAGGGAGCACAGCGTTTCGACGGAGGCGTCGCGCATCTCAATGCGCAGGTTGATTGCCTCGGTGGGTTCGGCGCCGCCGCGGCGACCGGCCAGCCACACGAACGGGTGCTCGGCGACGTGGTTGAGGTAGCGCTCCAGGGTGCTGCGCAGAGCCTCGTGGGTGTCGGTGTTGGGGTCGAGGTGGTCGTCGAAAAGCGGCTGGGTGTGTGCCTTGAGGAAAGCGGTGTAGAGCCCTGCCTTGGATTCGAAGTAGTGGAAGAGGAGGCCTTGGGACACACCGCAGGCGTCGGCGATGTCCTGGGTGGAGACTTCCACGTAAGGTGTGGTGGAGAAGATGTCCGTGGCAGCGGCGAGGATTTCTTCCTGGCGTTGCTCGACGCTGAGCCTCCGTCGTGGTTGTGTCATGGACACCACCCTACAGTACTGAGCTTTGCTCAATAGAAAGTGTGAGGAACTTGTCCACGTCAGACATTATCTGGTGGCACGTCTACCCGCTGGGCGCCACGGGCGCACCGATCCGCGAGGAGCACGACGAAGCGCCGCGCCTGCGGCAGCTCGAGCCCTGGTTGGACTACCTGATCGAGCTCGGCTGCAACGGGCTGCTGCTCGGCCCGATTTTCAAATCGGTGTCCCACGGCTATGACACGCTGGACCACTTCCAGATCGACCCCCGCCTGGGCACCAACGAGGACTTCGACCACCTGATGGCCGCCTGCCGCGAGCGCGGCATCCACGTGATGCTCGATGGCGTGTTCAACCACGTCGCGCGCACCCACCCGCTGGTGGCGCAGGGCCTGGCCGGCGACACGGACTGGGAAGGCCACGGCGAGCTGGCCACCCTCCACCACGAGGACCCGCGCGTGGCGGACCTGGTCACCGACGTCATGTGCTACTGGCTCGAACGCGGCATCACGGGCTGGCGCCTGGACGTGGCGTACTCGGTGCCGCCGGAGTTCTGGCGCACCGTGCTGGCGCGCGTGCGCGAGCGCTTCCCGGACGCGCTCTTCCTGGGCGAGGTCATCCACGGCGACTACGCCGAGATCGCCGCGGCGGGCACCCTGGACACCGTCACTCAATACGAGCTGTGGAAGGCCCTGTGGTCCTCCATCAAGGACGTGAACTTCTGGGAGCTTGACCACGCGCTGGGCCGCCACCGCGACCTGTGCGAGCACATGGTGCCCAACACGTTCGTCGGCAACCACGACGTGGACCGGATTGCTTCGAAGGTGGGGCAGGACGGCGCGCTTGTGGCCACGGCGCTGCTCATGGCGCTGCCCGGCATGCCCAGCATCTACTACGGCGATGAGCAGGGCTTCGAGGGCCTGCGCGGGGAGGGGTTCGCCGCCGACGACCCCGTGCGCCCGCCGCTGCCAGCCAGCCCCGCGGAGCTTTCGAGTCTGGGGCAGTGGATCTTCGAGGAGCACAAGAAGCTCATCGCTTTTCGACGCCGCCACCGCTGGCTCGAAACCGCCACCCTCGAGGTGACCGACAAAACAAATGAGGCGATCACCGTGGCGCTCGAATCCGGTTCGGAGCGCGCGACGGTGACCGCCTGGCTCGACCCCGCGCCGGGCGTGCGCATCACGTCCGGGGGCGAGACCTGCTACGAGTGGTCTGCTGTCTAACCGCTAGAACGGCCTAGAACGGCAGGGAGGAACCCGGTGCGTACTTGGCCAGCAGCTCCCGGGCAATGACGGACAGGTCCGGCAGGCGCAGCGTGACCGCGCCCGCGACCGGCATGTCGAAGGTGGGCACGTTGGCGGGTGCCAGCGTGATCACAGGTGTGCCCTGCGGTGCGGGTGCGGGGGCCGGCTGGGCATTCTGCTGGGCAGGCTGCGCTGGCTGCGCGTTCTGCTGGGCAGGCTGCTGCTTATTTGCAGGCGCGCCCGTGGTGCCGCGCAGGCCGCAGCGGTTGGCGGCTTCCTCCACGCGGCCGAGCGCGGCCTGGATCTGCGGGCCGCGGCGGTCGAAGGCTGCGATGGTCTGGGCCTGGCGCTTCTTGGCGTTGAAGTCGGCGTCGTTGGTCCAGTAGCGGGATGCCTGATCGCAGGAGATCTGGCCTGCGGGAAGCTTTGCCAGGGCGTCGTCGATGGCGTCAGCGGAGGCCACGCCGGTAGAAACGGTGGCGGCCATGAGTGCGGTGAGTGCAGCTGTGCGAATTTTCATAGCCGCCAGTATGTCACATCAGCCCCATCTGTCACACCCGGTTAGGCGTCGAGGAAGCGTCGGATCAGGCTGCGGTAGGCGTCCACGGTGAGGTGAACGTCCTCGATATCCACGTATTCGTCGTGGCCATGCAGCAAATCCAGCACCTGACCCAGGTGACGCTCACGGGCGTGCATCGCAAATCCGTAGCCCACCCCGCCCTTGCGGCGCGCGAAGCGCAGGTCCGAGCCGCCGGCGGCGATAGTTGGGACCACCACGGCGTCGGGGAAGAACTCGGCGTAGGTCTCGCAGATCGCCTGATAGAGCGGCGAGTCGGTGGGGGAGATGGTGGCGTCCTCGGTGATGAGGTGCTGGATCTCCACCTCGCTGGCCAGGTCGCCGAGCGCCGTGCGCAGCTGCTCGTCGATCCACTCCTGGCTCTGGCCGGGCAGCGGGCGGATGTCCAGCTCCATGTAGGCCATGGACGGCAGTACGTTGATGGCCTCGCCCGCGCGCAGCACCGTCGGTGCGATGCTCAGGTGGCTCATGGCGTGCGAGTAGCGCGCCAGGTCGCCGAGCGCCTCGTAGCCTTCGCCGCGCAGCAGGGCGGCCTCGGTCTCGGGGTCGAATTTCCAGGCGCGGATGTAGTCCGGCCACGGCTGCTCGGTGGTCACGGAGGGCTGCACCGACGCGATACGGCGAGCAACCTCACCAATCTTGGTGACGGCCATGTCGCGGTCGTGCGGGGCGGAGCCGTGGCCGGCGTCCCCGCGCACCACGAGGCGGCGCTGGGCCGCGCCCTTCTCACCAATCACCACGACGATCGCGTCCGAGCCGTCGCGCACCGGCAGGTGGGAGCCGCCCTCCTCGGAGAGGCAGTTCTTCCAGCTGAACGGCTCCGGGTCGAGCTGCGAGAGGTAGCCGGCGCCGAGCCCGCCGCGCGCCTCCTCGTCCGCCACGCCCACGAAAGTCAGTGTGCCGCGCGGGCGTTTGCCGCTCAGGGCCACGTCGCGGGTGGCGGCGGCCATCGCGGCGGTGATGTACAGCATGTCGGTGGCGCCGCGGCCGTAGAGTCGGCCGTCGATAATTTCGGCGCCGAAGGGGTCGTGCGTCCACTGCTCCTTATCGACGGGCACTACGTCCGTGTGGCCGAGCAGCGTGAGGGGCTCCGCGGAGGGGTCGGTACCCTCGATGGTAAACGCGATAGACACCCTCCCATCTGTGGGTTCATACTTTTGGATGCGCACGGGAGCGCCGTCGAAAAACGATTCGAGCGTGGCCGCGTTGCGGTATTCTCCCCCCGAAGTTGGGGTAAGGTCGTTGACACACGTATTTTGGATAAGGGTTCGTAAGAGATCCACTGTTGCGCTATGTAGGTTCATGTCTGGCATATTAGGTGCTTTTGTGGGCATCCAGAGAGGAGTTGGTGTCGTATGGCTCGAAGAGAACTCAGCCAGGACCCCCGCGCTGTGAAAACGCGGAACGCGATCATCAAGACAACTACCGAGTTGTTGAATGAGCACCGGGTTGAGGACATCACGGTGTCCCAGATTGTGAACGCGGCAGGGATGAGCCGCCAGGTTTTCTACGAGCACTTCAAGGACCGCGACGCCGCCGTCAAGGCAGCAATCCAGCGCGCGCTGGCCCCGGCGGTGAACGATTACATCGAGACGTATAAGAAGACCGGCGAGATGCCTCCTGCGCTGGAGGCGCTGTTCTCGCAGCTCGCCGAGGTTCGTTGCCTCTTGAGCCACGTGATTAACGGCCCGGCCCACGCCACGCTGATGGCTTGCTTTACAACGCCCGAGATGCCAATGCTGCACGACATGGTGACGGCGATGCGCGCCGAGGTCGTCCCGATGACCGACGAGGAAGCTGCCGACGTGGCTTCTTACCTGTGCTCCGGCGCGTTTTCGATCTTTATGAAGTCGGCGACTGAGTCCGAGAATTACGAGGAAGCCGTCAAACGCGCAATGAGCGTGTTCGGAGTGTTCGGTAGGGCAATGAGCTTGCCTCAGTGAGGTATCCTGCATTCATGACACCACGTGAACTTAGTATGGACCCGCGCGCGGTTCGTACGCGCACGGCGTTACTGAACGCAACGAAGGAACTGCTGCTCCATTACCGGGTGGATGAGCTTTCGTTGTCCCAGATTGTGAAGTACGCGCAGGTCAGCCGCCAGGCCTGCTACGAGCACTTTCACGACAAGGACGCGCTCATCCTGGCTGCGGGGTGCGACATTTGCCTCCCTGCCTACGAGTCTTTCGTCAATGACATCGTGATCGACGAAACGTACCCGGACCAGGTGGCGCGGCTGGTGAAGCACCTCGAGCGCTACGACAAGGCGGTCAAGCATCTGATCAACTCCTCGGTGCACGGCCATCTCAACGACAAGATCTGCAACATTCTGGCGGACGCCTACCTGAAGAAGATCTACACCCAGATCGAGTCAGGCGAAGAAATTGCTCTGACGGAGGAAACGCTGCGCGACACGGCCCGCTTCATGGCTGCCGGAACACAGGACATCCTGATCGACGGCATGCTGCGCGACCGCGAGCATGAAGAAACCGCGCAACGCGTAGAAAACGTTCGCGCGGCATTAGATCTCGTGATCGGCGCGCTGCGCGCCACCAGTGGTGGGGCAGCGGACGAGCAGTAGCATCGCTATCCTCGCTGGGGAGCTGGGGCGCCGTCTTCTGCGGCGTCCCAAATTTTTTCGTCCAGGATGCCTTCGCGCTTCGCCACGATGGCGGCGACGACGGCCTGGCCGGTGACGTTGACGGCGGTACGTCCCATGTCGATGATCGGCTCGATGGCCAGCAGCAGGCCCACGCCAGCCAGCGGAAGGCCCAGGGTGGACAGCGTCAGCGTGAGCATGACGGTCGCGCCGGTGGTGCCCGCGGTCGCCGCGGAGCCGAGCACGGCCACGATCACGATGAGCAGGTAGTCCGTCGCGCCCAGGTCGAGGCCGTAGAACTGCGCGACGAACAGGGCCGCGATCGCCGGGTAGATGGAGGCGCAGCCGTCCATCTTTGTGGTCGCGCCGAGCGGCATGGCGAAGGCCGCGTACTCGCGCGGCACGCCCATCGACTCCTCGACGGTGCGCTGGTTCACCGGCATCACGCCCATGGAGGAGCGGGTGACGAAGCCGAGGGTGGTCACCGGCCACACGCGGCGGAAGAAGCCACCGACCGGCACCTTATTGACGGCCAGTACCGCCGGGTACAGCACGAAGATCACGAGCGCGAGGCCCACGTAGATCGCCAGCACGAACTGGCCGAGATTGCCCAGAGCCTCCCAGCCGTAGGTGGCCACGGCCTTACCGATGAGCGCCGCCGAACCGATTGGGGCAAGGCGGATGATCCACCACAGCACCACCTGGATGACCTCCAGGAAAGAGGCGGAGAACTGCAGGAACGGCTCCGCGGCCTTGCCCGCCTTGATGGCGGCCACGCCGATGAGCAGAGAGATCACCAGGATCTGCAGCACGTTGAAGTTCACCGAGGCGCTCGTCTCCGAGACCTTGACACCAAGCCCGAAGAAGTTCGACGGGATGACGGTGTTCAGGAAGCCGAGCCAGGAGCCGGAGCCGCTTGGTTCGGCGGCGGAGGAGGCGTCGACAGACGAGTTCGCGCCGGGCTGCATGACGGTGCCGACGATGATGCCGATGATCACCGAGAAGAACGCGGTGATGGCGAACCACAGCAGGGTCTGCCAGGCAAGGCGCGCGGCGTTGGTGACCTTGCGCAGGTTCGCGATAGAGGTGACCACCGCGGTGAACACGAGTGGCGGGATGAGTAGCTTCAGCAGCTGCACATAGGCGCTGCCGACCCAGCTGAGCGTCTCGCTGAGCCAGGTGATGTCGTTGGCCGCGGCGATGAGCCCGAGGATGAGGCCGATGATCAGGCCGGCGATCACTTGGGCGCCGAACCCGGTCATCCACTTTGGAAGGTGCATGAAGTTCTCCAGGTGTAGATTTATAGACTAATCGGTATTAAACGAAGCTAAATTCTACACCTATCCTCTAGAAACGCGTCAAATCTAAACTAGACAGAGCGGTTCACGTAGCACTTTATCCAGTGCAACCGCGCGCGCGATGTCCCGCACGATCTCGCGGTGCGAAGGGATCATGCGCAGCTTCGGGGCGCGCTCGGCCTCGCTGACCACCGTGCGCGCGAACGTGGCGGGCGCCTGCGGGTCGTCGATGAAGGCGCTGCCGGCGACGACGACGGTGCTGGGGGTGTGGGCGTCGGCAAGCGTGGCCACGAGTGAGCCGAGGCCGCGTGCGCGCTGGTCGAGCGCCTGGCGCGTGGCCGACTGCTGCTCCGCGAGCGCGACGACCTCCTGCAGTGACTGTACTGCCGACTGTCCGATGGCGTTGAGGAGCCCCTGCGTGGTCAGGTGATCGCTGGCGACGTCGATGGCCATCACGCCGGTCGGGGTGGACATTGCGCAGGCCAGCGAGTCATCGGCGAACAGCGCCATCACCGGCGGGGTGTCGATGTCCAGGCTCGACTGCATCTCCGAGCCGACGATCGCCTGGCTGATGGAGACGACCTCGACGGGCACGCCGAACTGCTCCCGCATCTGCTGGCGGATCGGCACCCCGTGCCAGCCGAGGTTTGCCGCGGTGACCTCGCCGTCCTCGTTGACGGTGCCCGAGGTAGTCACGCCGACGGTTGCGAGCGGGCGGCCCATCCCGGCGCTGAGGCGGTGTAGCCCGGCCATGATGTGCTGCACGAAGTCATCCGGACTCATGTGTGCGACGGGGATGTCCACATCGATGCTGCGCAGGGTGCGCCCCTTGAGGTCGAACAGCGCGATGTAGGTGCTCAAGGTGCCGACGGCCACCCCGGCGTACAGCGAGTTCGGTTCCCCGAGCTCGAGCGGCATGGTGGGCCTGCCCCGGCCGGTGGACTCGGACAGGTCGCCGCGTTCCACGATGTAGCCGGAGTTTGCCAGCGCGGTGACGGCGCGGGTGATGGTGGGCTGCGAGAGGCCGGTGGCTGCGATCAGGTCTCGTCGCACGCACTGTTCCTGCAGGCGAATGAGGTGCAGGCACTTGGCGGCGGGGGTTGTTGGGTGATGGAACGCTGTCCGTGTCGCAGGCATGTGAATATATGTACCGGTAGTAGACCGCTTTGTCCAGTTATCGAGCTAGAGTGGGCCGTCTCGGTAGACAATGCGGTTTGTATGGGGTGTAGAGGTGCACATTCAGCGTGTCCCTCGGTTACACTGCCTACCCATGACCAATCCTTTGCTTGAGGAGCACGCATCCCAGTCAGAACGCGAGCCTTCGCTACTCGACGCCACCTGCGAAGACTTTCTCTACGACCTCGCCGAGCTGATTCCTACCCTGGCAACGGAGATCGGCCTCGAAGGCCACGACTGCGACCTGCAGGACTTCAGCCCCGAGTACTACGGCGAAGTCGCCGACCGCATCCGTGACGTCGTCGCCGACGTCGACGCGCTCAACGACTCCACGGACGCCTCCGACGACGAAGACGACTTCGACGACGTCGACAATCTCACCGCTTCGCTGCTGCGCGACCGGATGGCATTCAAGTTGGAGCTGCACCACCAGGGCGAGGACCTGCGCCAGCTCAACAACATCGATTCGCCGGTGCAGACCATCCGCGACTCCTTCGCGCTGATGCCGAAGGTGAGCAAGGAGGACTTCGAACACATTGAGGCGCGCCTGTCCAAGGTGCCGGCGGCGCTCGCGGGCTATCGCGCGTCGCTTTCGGAGGCGGCGTCGGCAGGCAATGTGCCTGCGTACCGCCAGATCGAAGCCGTGATCAAGCAGTGCGGCGACCTCACCGACGACGACAGCGTCTTCGACCAGCTGGGTCTGCCGGAGGACTCGGCCGTCGTCGAAAAGGCGAAGGCTGCATTCGACGAGATGGCCACCTGGCTGTCCACCGAGCTCGCGCCACACGGCCGCCACGACGACGCCGTCGGCCGCGACCGCTACGAACTCTTCTCCGAGTTCTTCTTGGGCCGCGGCATCAACCTCGACGAGGCCTACACCTGGGCCAAGGAGCAGCTGAAGGAAACCGTCGCTGAGCAGCGCGCGCTCGCGCAGAAGCTCTACGGCCCGGACGCCACCATCCTGGGTGCGTACAAGCGTCTCAACGAGGAGGAGCGCTACACCCTGCGCGGCACCGACGCCCTGCTGGAGTGGATGAACTCCGTCAACGAGCAGGTCATGCGGGACCTCGACGGCGTTGACGTCACCATCCCGGAGGGCCTGCACAAGGTAGAGTGCGCGATTGACCACGCCGGTTCCGGCGGCATCTTCTACACCCCGCCGTCCGACGACCTGATCCGCCCCGGCACCATGTGGTGGTCAGTGCCGGAGGGCCAGGAAGTGTTCCACACCTGGCAGGAGCTCACCACCGTCTTCCACGAGGGTATCCCGGGCCACCACCTGCAGATCGGCACCGCGCTCATGCAGCGCAACGACCTCAACCTGTGGCGTCGCACCGCGTGCTGGAACTCCGCACACGGCGAGGGCTGGGCGCTCTACGCCGAGGAGCTCATGGGGGAGCACGGCCACTTCGACGACCCAGGCTTCCGCATGGGGCTTCTCGACGCCCGCCGGCTCCGCCTCGCCCGCGTCATGATCGACATCGGCGTCCACCTCAAGAAGGCCACCCCGGACGGCACCGGCGTGTGGGACGCCGCCTACGCCAAGGCGTTCCTGCGCGACAACTCCGCCATGCCAGAGTCCCACATCGCCTTCGAACTGGACCGCTACCTGGGCTGGCCGGGCCAGGCGCCGAGCTACGCCATCGGCTACCGCGACTGGTGCTCACTGCGCGACAGCGCCCTGGAGCAGGGCATGACGCTGCGCCAGTTCCACGACAAGGCGCTCAAGTTCGGGTCGATGCCGATGGACATGCTGGCCCACGAGGTGCTCAACCACCACGACTAGCCTGCTAGCCGTTGCGTTTGCGATTCTGCCAGTTGACCAACTTCGGCAGGTAACCCGCGAACAGCAGGATGCAGATCAGGCGGATCAGCTGGACCGCCACGACCGCCGGGCCCACCCCGCCCTCCGCGGTGAGTGCCAGCACCGTCTCGAGTGCGCCTGGCGTGGTGGCCAGGTACCCCTCGTAGAAGCTGATATTCAGCCACAGCGCCAGCAGCCAGCCCAGTCCGGCGCAGGCTGCCATGAGGGCGGCGATGTAGACGATCGTGATGGGCAGCAGGCGGGAGAACTGCTTCAGGGCAGGTACGGATAGGCCGCCGCCGCACGCCCAGCCAATGCACAAGAACGCCGCGATGTTCAGCGGCTCCGGCGGAACGATGACCACGTCCATGAAGGAGCCGACCACTGCGGTGACGATCATCGGGCCGAAAATCGACGGGTTCGGGATGTGCAGCACCTTCGCGATCGGCTGCCCAACCGCCACCAGCGCCGGCACCAGCAACCACATCCACCAGTAGGGCTCCAGATGCTCCGTGGCGGAGGCGTGCTTGGTAGTGAGCAGCCCCGCCACCACCGGCAGCGTCATCGACACGACGAGCAGGCGCAGGTACTGCGTCAGAGCGACGTAGCGGACGTCGGCACCAATCTCCTTCGCGATGACCGGCATGAGCGACGCACCGCCCGCGAGCAGCGACAACACCCCGGTTTCCTGCGAGATTCCCTTGCGCGCGAGCACCGCGCCGCCCACGTAGGCCAACCCGATCATGCTCGCCGCGGCCAGCAGGCCGGGCAGCAGGAACGGCAACAGCGTCTTCGGGGGGATGCCCACCAGTGGCAGCGCCGCCAGTACGCCGATCACGCCGCGGGTGCACGTGAACAGGAGCTCGTTGATGGGAAGGTCGCGCCCGCTGCGCAGCGCCACCGCGCCCGATGCGACGATCGCCCCCAGAATCCACGCGGCCGGAAGGTGCAGCGCGCTGAAGGCCCAACCGAGCGCGATTGACACCGGGACGACCACACACCAACGAAGCATGGCTGTTGATATTACTCTTTAGTGCATGATTGTCGCCCTGCTGATTGCATCACTGACCGCCGGCTGGATTGACGCCGTCATCGGCGGCGGTGGCCTGGTGCTCATCCCTGTGCTGATGTCCACCACCGGCATGCCTGCCGCCGCCGTCCTGGCGACGAATAAGTTCGCGGCGTTCACCGGCACCTCCTCCGCCGCGGTCACCATGGTGCGCAAGGTTGGGGTTCCGCGCTGCACGTGGGGCTTCGCGCTCGCCGCGATGTGCGCCTCCGCGGGCGGTGCGCTGGCCGTCGCGCTCGTCAGCGACTCCGTGATACGCCCACTCATCATTGTGTTACTGCTGGCAGTGGGCATCTTCGTGGTGTGTAAGCCCTCGTTTGGGTCGGAGGGCAACCGCATCATCACGCCGCGCCGGGTGGCGCTCGGCGTCGCGGTGGCCCTGCTCGTCGGTGGGTACGACGGCGTCTTCGGCCCCGGCACCGGCATGTTCCTCATCATGGCGTTTACAGCTGTGTTCTCTCAAACCTTCCTCGAGTCCGCGGCGATGGCGAAGGTGGTCAACACCGCGACGAACATCGGCGCGCTCGGAGTGTTCATCGCCGGGGGCTACGTGGACTGGTCGCTGGCAATCGCGCTCGCGATCGCGAACGTCATCGGCGCGCAGCTCGGCGCGCGCACCGTGCTGCAGGGCGGGTCCAAGTTGGTCCGAATCGCCTTATTGACGCTCGTAGTTGTTCTATGCGCGCGGCTTGGGTGGCAAGAATTCGTGCAATAATGGCGGCGTGGAAAAGCAGCAGAAGATTCTTAGGCCCGTAGGGCAGCAACCGAGCAGAAGATTTTCGCGTCGGTGCTCAGCATCGCCCGCGATCGCGGATTGCACTCTGTAACGATCGACGAGGTTGTGGCGGATTGTGGTGTCGCAAAGACGACGATCTACCGCCGCTACGCTGACCGCCGCGAGATGATCACCGCGGCGCTGGACTCAATCGCGCTCCAGATCCCGATCTACCTCCCCACCACGCGCGCAGAGTTCGTAAAATACATGATTGACCTGCAGCGCTACCTCGACGAGACGCTGGGCGTGAGGCTGATCGGCTCCATCATCGCCAGCGCAGAGCCTTTCGTGTCGCAGTGGCGTCTGCGCCTTGAAACCGAAATCCTCGAACGGATGGTGGAGGGGATCCGCAAGGGGATGGACGAGGGCCTGTATAACCCGAACATCAACCCGTACGCCTTCGTGGGCATGCTGCTCGGCGGCATTGTTATGCGCCAGGCGTTCAGTGAGGCCTCCGCCGAGCGGCACGCCGAAAATACCGCGACGGTCCTGTGGCCACAGCTAGCTGTGGACCCGGACCGCCGAAACGATTAGAGCTGCTGAGAGCTGACTAGAGCTGCAGAGAGCCGTTGGCCAGGCCAACCACGGCTGCGATAGCGCCCGCGATCACGATCGCCACCACAACCCACTCGAAGCTGTTGAAGAGGCGCTCCTTGTTCGCGATGCGCGTCCACACGTACGGGATGATGCCCGGAACCACGGCGAGCGCGCCGAAGAGCACGTAGACCGGGTCGGCGGCGTAGATCAGCCACATCGAGTACACGAAACCGACCGCGCCGACGATGAGGTGGCGCTGGTTGTCGCTGCGGCTGACCTCCGGACCGGAGTCGTCGAAACGCACGCCCGCGTTCGGGTGGTTAAGCCCCTTGCCGCGCACCGCGAGCAGGATGAGGTACAGCGAGGAGAAGATGTACGGCAGCAGGTACATGATGGTCGCCAGCTGCACCATCGCGTTATAGGACGTCTCGTTGGCGAAGAAGATGATCACGAACAGCTGGATCACCACGGTGGAGATCAGCTGCGCGCGGAACGGGGAGCCCGCTTTGTTGGCCACGCCGAGCGACTGCGGCAGCAGGCCGTCGTTCGCCATGAGCACGATCGGCTCGGCACACAGCATCTGCCAGGATACGTACGCGCCCAGCACCGACAGACACAGGCCGATTGAGATGAACACGCCGCCCCACGGGCCGACGACCGCCTCAAGCACGGCACCCATCGAGTTCTCCGGCAGCGCCGCCAGCTCCTCCTGGGTGAGCACGCCGTAGGAGAGCGTGGACACTAAGACCAGCAGCAACAGCACCGACAGGAAGCCGATGATGGTCGCGCGGCCCACGTCCTTGCGGGTTTTCGCCTGCTTGGAGTACACGGAGGCGCCCTCAATGCCGATGAAGACCCACACGGTGTAGAGCATGATGCCCTGCAGCTGCTGCGAGAACGGGATGGCCGAGCCCTCGCCCCAGAAGTCCAAGGTGAACTTGTCCCAGGAGAAGCCGAGGAAGGCGACCAAGACGATGAAGCAGAGGATCGGCACCAGCTTGGCCACCGTGGTG
Source organism: Corynebacterium sp. UMB2355A (assembly GCF_033877495.1). NCBI lineage: Bacteria > Bacillati > Actinomycetota > Actinomycetes > Mycobacteriales > Corynebacteriaceae > Corynebacterium > Corynebacterium sp. UMB2355A. The sequence goes on from NZ_CP138855.1 coordinate 1,432,123, forward strand.
ACCACGTTCATCACGGCAGCCTGCTTCACGCCGCGGGTCAGCATGATGAAGATGCCCCACGTCATCACGGATACCGCCACAGCCAGCACCCACCGATTATTCAGCGGGGCGAAGTAGTAGGCCACCGTGGAGAAGAACAGGGTGGCGTAGCCCACCTGTGCCATCACGGAACCCAACCAGTAGCCCAGTCCAGAGGTGAACCCGATGAAGTCGCCCAGGCCAGCGCGTACATAGGAGTACACGCCCGAGTCCAGGTGCGGTTTGCGCCGCGCCAGGATCTGGAACACGAACGCGATGGAGAGCATGCCCACCCCGGCGATAACCCAGCCGATGAGCATTGCGCCGGGGCTCGCCACGGAGCCAATATTTTGCGGCAAGGCGAAGATGCCGGAGCCAATGGTGGAGCCAATAATGAGCGACACCAGCGTCCACATGGTCACCGTGTGTGATTGGGCATTAGTCATGGAGAATAAGTTACCTTATGATGAGAGCCGTGAAGCGTCGAAGGAGGTCGGTCATGCGTGGCCGGATTACAGCTGCTGCGTGTGCAGTCATGCTTGCCTGCACCTCCCCACATGCCGTGGCGGTAGAAACTGCGCACGGACAGGCGATCGTGCAGGGCAATTACCCCGTTACAACCGTAACTATCGGTAGTACGGAAACACTACCCCCACCACTGCCCAGGGGCCAAGCCTGGTACAGCGGCACGAGTATCCCCAGCTGGGCGCACCTTTCTGAAGCCGATGGCTCCATCGAGCTGACGCCATCTGTCGGCGTCGATCCTGGCGATTACCAGTGGCCAGTCGTTGCCCACTACGGCGACGAATCCACGGAAATCATCCCGGTCCGAGTCACTGTGGCGAACCCGGGAACGGATGAAGGCGTGGCACCGGACTTCCTGAAGCCGCTCGGTTTTGAGCAGATCACGCCGAAGTGTTCCAAGACTTCCTTGGCAGTGGGCATTCCGCTGCTGGCACTGATCCCGCTCGGCTTTGCCACCCAAATGGGGCTACCAATCGTTGCGGTGCAGGACAGCGTTAACCTGCAGATTACAAACCTGGCGAAGCCGGTGAACATTCACCTCAAGCCGCGCCAGTACAACCGCCGCAATGCGGACCTCGGCATCGCGTCGGTGCTGACGGTCGCTGGCCTTGTCGGCGGCGGCATCATTTATTCAGCGTGCGCTTCGTTCGAGCAGTAGGCGTTGCCGTCCACGGGTCCTCCGGCCACGGGTGCTTCGGGTAGCGCCCGCGCATCTCCTTACGCACGTCCTGGTAGGGCCCGTTCCAAAAACTGCGCAGGTCGTCCGTGACCGCCAGCTCGCGCCCAGCAGGGGAGAGTAGGTGGAACAGCACCCGCTGCCCGCCAATCACCGGCGAGTCCGCCAGCCCGAACGCCAGCTGCAGCTTCAGCCGCACGACGGGTCGGCCCGTCGAGTAGTCCAGCTTGCCTTGCGCGATGCGCGTCGGCGCCAGCTCGTCGAGCCGCGAAGCCTCGGGCCACGGCAGTTGCCGCATCAGCGCCTGTCGCATGTCCAGCTCTCTTATCGACGCCCCCCTGGCCAACTGCGCCACCTCCAGCGAGTAGTCGCCCTTGGTCACGTCCGGCCACGGCTCGCCGATGGTGGCGTGCAGGAAATCGAGGCGCTGCTTGAGGGCGGTGGCGGCGCTATCAAGCGCGAAATCTTCGAAGCTGATGTCGCGCAGTGCCTCTTCCACCTCGTGGGGCTCGGGGCGGATTGGGGTGGCGCTCAGTTCGATGGCGCCGATGGCTTTGACCCTGCGTGCGCGCACTTTCCCGTCCACCAGTGATGCGCGCACGTGCTCCTCGACGCGCTCCTGCGGCATCGCAAGCGGTTCCGCCGCGCGGATCACCGCACCCCGCGCAGTGCGCTGCACCTCTGCGGCCGCGATCCACTCCGGGGCGCCGATCGGCACGTCCAGCCGCGCCCTCGTTCCTGAGGCAAGCAGGTACTCGCCCCCGTCGCGCTTGGCCACCCACTGGGGGTACGCCGCCGCGATCACGTCGCCAGGCGCCACCGGCGCTGACTGGTGTACGAGTCTGGCCAGGCGTTTCGCGGGCTGGTCGGCGAGTTTGGCCACCGTGTCCGCAGCGCCCGAGCCGAACTTCACCAACGCGGCCCCCAGCCGCGGATCCACCGGCATGCGCACCAGCTTCTCACCGAGGGCGGTGATGCGGTGCTCATCGTCCAGCGCGCCGATGAGCCGCAGCGTCTCCTGTGCAGCGGCCAAGTGGTGCGCCGGGGGAGGGTCCAGCAGCGGCAAGTCTGGCGACGCCCACGCCGCCAATTGCAGCGCCGCCTGCGTGAGGTCACTCGTCGCGATCTCCGGCGCCACATCCGGTTGAAAGTGCTGGTAGTCCGTCTCCGAGTAGGCCCGCACCACCGTGCCAGGCCCCAGGCGACCGGCGCGGCCCGCCCGCTGGTCCGCACTGCTTTTCGCCGCAGAGACCGTCACCAAGCCCGTCATCCCGCGGGCATCCCGCCGCGGCACCCGGGTAAGCCCGGCATCCACCACGCGGCGCACACCCGGCACCGTCACCGAGGACTCCGCAACGTTCGTCGACACCACCACCGCAGCATCCCCGTAGAGCGCGGCGTCCTGCTCCGCGGAGGACAAGCGGCCGTGGAGCGGAGTGGCGTCGTCAAGAAAGCTGGCGACGAGCTCCACCTCCCGCACCCCCGGCACGAACACCAGGGTGCGCTCCGGCGCCTCCGCGAGGGCGGCCACATGCCGGTAGAACTCGCGCGAACCCTGCATCCGCCCAGCGTGCGGAGCATATGTGACCTCGACGGGGTAGGTCGCCGCCTCCGTGGACAGCACCTCGGCGCCCATGTGGTCGGCGAAGCGGCGCGCGTCCAGCGTCGCCGACATGGCGCACAGGTACAGGTCATCGCGCAGCAGGGCAGTCTCCATGCACATGGCCAGCACCAGGTCGGTGTCCAGGCCACGCTCGTGCACCTCGTCGATGATCACCGCGTTGACGCCCTCCAGGCCAGGGTCCTGCAACAGGCGGTTCAGCAGCACACCCGGCGTCACAAACTCCACCAGCGAACCATCCCGATGCTCACCACGAATGGAGTAGCCCACCCGCTGCCCAAGCCGCGACCCATCCAGGTCCGCCAGCCGCTTCGCCGCCGAACGCACTGCCACACGCCGCGGCGCCGTCACCAGCGTCTTCCCACACACATTTGCCACCGCCGGTGGCACCAGCGTCGTCTTACCCGTCCCAGGCGGCGCCTCCACCACCAGCGGCCCGGTGCGCGGCAGCTCCCCAATCACCTTCGCGACGGGCAGCCCCTCCCCAATCTTGCCCAGGTCAAACGCGTGCTCAGGCATCCTGCGCAAACTTTCGCTTCACGACGCCCGGCACCCCCGCCACCAAACAGTCATCTGGCACGTCCTTCGTCACCACCGTGCCGGCGGCCACCACGCAACGATCACCCACCGTCACGCCAGGCATCACCATCGCACCCGCCCCGAACCAGCAGTCCTTCCCAATCCGAACCGGCTTCGCAATCTCCCACCCCTCAGCCCGCTTCGCCGCATCCTCAACCGGGTGACCCACCGTAATCAGCTGGCAGCCCGGCCCGAACACCGACCCGTCCCCGATGGTCACCTCCGCAATATCGAGGATGACGCAGTTGAAGTTCATGAAGCACCCCTTGCCGAACCGGGTGTTCAGCCCGAACTCCACATGCAGCGGCGCGAACAGTCCCGGCACGTGCTCACTGTTGGAAAACACCTGCCGCAACAGCTCCTCCGCCCGCGGCTGATCGGTGTTGCCCAGGGCGTTGACCTGGCGCATCAACTCCCACGTCCGGGCGTGTTGGGCGTCGGCCTCCTCGCCGCCGGGGAGGTACCACTGACCTGATCGCATCTGCTCCATCGAATACATACCAGCCAGGGTACCGGGGTGTGTAGCCCCTACGGCCCTGCCTGCCGCTCGGCTTACCGCCCCCGCCCGTCGAAAAAGTTCCCCCGAGAACCGTGATGCGGGGAACGATCTTCATGGACAGGCGTCGCGAACTGGGGAAACGGCAGCGTCGGTCGACCGGAGTGGGCTCGAAATCCAAAATGGTTCCCGAGCGCGGGAACTTTTTCAAAGAGTATCGGTGCGAGCCGAGAAGGGACAGAGCATTGAGGGGTTTCGGTTGACAGGGGGACATGTCAGGGGGACAATGAGTACAACACAAAACATGGTGTTGTGATGTGTTGTTGTGTTGCAAAATAGAACCACCCTCCAGGGTGTTTGAGGACCTGGAGGGTGGCGAGGGACACACTACATGAGAGCATTCTGAAGGAGCGGCCAAACTGCTTCAGAAGCGCGGGTGAATCCAACGGTTAGCGCAAGTAACCACACCCACGGGATGCGAAGATTGAATTTCCATCTTCGCATCCCTTTCTCTTTAGTTTTCTGTGTCTCTCAATTTGGGGCTTAAGGGACATTTTGTGTGTGTTTAGCTGCGTCCAGCCCACCCTTTTCTCACGCCTAAGCTGGGGTTCCACTGATGATCAATGCCGGTATCGAGGCTTAAGGGACATTTTGTGTGTAACTAGCCGCGTCCAGCCCACCCTCTTCTCACGCCTAAGCTGGGTTCCACTGATGATCAATGCCGGTATCGAATTCTTTCGGCCCGTCGACCTCTTCCCGTCGACCTACTCCGGTTTACCAACGCAGGTCAGCGCAAAATCGGCAAAATAGCCCCAAAATCATCCAAATCACCGCTGACCTGGGTTGGTCGACGCAATGAGGTCGACCGGAACCCCCGATACCTCTATGCGACCAGAATTGTGCACGTCAAGGGCTTTGCTCGTCCCCCTGGCTATATGCGACCGCCCAACGCACAGGCGGCTGGTTCTAGTCCCACCCCCCCGCACACAAACAATCGGACACCCTCTGCCCGGTATGCGCCTGCTCGCGCGCGCAAGCCGCACACTTGGCGAATACCTAGGCCGCGCCGGATGGCCGCCCTCGGACCGCGACGCTGCGGCTGGCGAGGGAGCGGACCAGGGTCAGACCGAGGAGAGCGCCCTTGCCTTGATCTGGTCGAACTCCTGCTGGGTAATCGCTCCCGAGTCGAGAAGGGCCTTCGCCGAGGCAATCTCATCGGTCGGGCTCGATCCGGCGGAGCCGCCGGCGACGGACTTGATGTACTCATCCTGCCGCTGCTGGAGCTCCTGGCGCGCCTCGACCGCGCGGTCGGTCATCCCCCGACCTCGAACAAGCAGGTACGCGAGCATTCCGATGAACGGCAGCGCGAGGATGAACACCACCCACAGCGCCTTCGCGAAGCCGCCGAGGTCCTTGCTGCGGAAGAGATCTCCGAAGATCCACCACAGGGACATCAACCATGCGAAGAAGATGAAGAACTCGAACATGGCGAGTAGGAATGAGCCGTTGTCGTCGAACATTTGCTGACTTCCTCCTGACTGGATGGACGCTGGCCGAGCGGTCCACGCGGACCCCAGCGCACGACGGTTAGGAACAAGGACGTGCCCGGGCCGTCGCCGAACCATGTTAGCAGCTTTTCCTCACCAAGCGTGGTAGCCGGGTTGCGACGCGCTGACCGGGTTGGGCTGGTGAAGACGGGCCTGGGACTCCACGATTCGTAGCGACCAAGCAACGGATCGAGAGGAGTCCCAGGTGAGTGTTGAGGCTACCGTCCTGTCTGCTGCGATGCTCGGCATCTCGGGGTTGGTGGTGCTTGCCGTCGGTGAGTACGGCGGTGAGCTGGAGCTGTTGGTGGAGACCTCCGAGTCGGTGACCGGGTGCCCGCGGTGCGGGGTGGTCGCGGTGGCCCACGGCCGGCGTGAGCATCTGGTGCGTGACATCCCCTCGGCGGGGCGGCCGGTGCTGCTGGTGTGGCGCAAGCGGCTGTGGCGGTGCGCCGAACCGGCGTGCCCGCAACGTACCCGGTCAGTACACCTAATAAAGCGACGTCAGTACGTTCGCTAATGCTCGAGCTGATCTTTCATCGCTCGTACCTCTTGGCTGCCAGCGTGGTCACTTATTCGCAACCGCCCACCGTGCGTTCTCTACACCCCTCACCGTTGCACTCATGTGAGACATTTGAACGCGCTGTGGCCTTATCCGTCCCCGCGGATTGCTCCTCGCCTGTCATTCCTGAAGGGTGTCAGGAAGTTTGTGTGTGAGGCTCTGATCTAGAAGGAGTTTCACCGATAATGACTACGGTGTCACCGAAGAAAACCATGACCCGGCGAGGGTCAACGAGATCAGCGAGAAGCTGATGGAAAATTCTGAAATCGCCAGCTTGATTAGCGAGCTGTCGAGCTCCGCTGATGATGCAAGCGAGCTGGTCAAAGGCCTGCTGCAAGCATCAATCAACGCTGGCCTTAAGGCGGAGATGGATGCGCACTTGGGCTACGGCCATTCCGACCGCAAAGCGAAATCCCAGGTCGAAACCGCACAGGAGAATAATCACCGTAACGGGTCGTACACCAAGACCGTCAATTCTGGCTACGGCGCAGTTGAGGTGACCGTGCCCAGGGATCGTGCCGGCACGTTTACTCCCCGGATGGTGCCCAAGGGTGCACGTCGGCTCACAGAGCTCGACGACATGATTATCTCGCTCTACGCCGGTGGGATGACCGTGCGCGATATCCAGCATCACCTCGCGACCACCCTTGGGGTGGATATGAGCCCGGATACGATCAGCACCATTACCGATGCGGTGTTAGACGAGGTCATGATCTGGCAAAACCGCCAGCTCGACGAGTTTTACCCGGTGATCTTCCTCGACGCGCTACGCGTGAAAATCCGTGACGGCCACCGCGTGGTCAACAAGGCTTGCTACATGGCGGTTGGTGTCGACATGGACGGCATCAAGCACATCCTGGGACTGTGGATCGCCGACAATGAAGGAGCCGCATTCTGGGCATCGGTGTGTGCGGATTCTGGCTAACCGCGGTGTCCAAGACGTGTTCATTGTGTGCTGCGACGGGCTCAAAGGCTTGCCGGAAGCCGTGGAGGCAACCTGGCCGAATTCCATGGTACAGACCTGTATTGTGCACCTGATTCGGGCTGCGAACCGGTGGGTGTCCTACCAGGACCGCAAAGCAGTCTCCCGCGCGCTGCGTGAGGTCTACACAGCCGCTAACGAGGACACCGCACGTGCCAGCCTGGATGCTTTCGAGGCCAGTGAACTGGGCCGGAAATACCCCCAGTCGGTCAAAGTCTGGCGCGACGCCTGGGAGCGGTTCGTGCCGTTTCTGCAGTTTCCGCCGGCGGCACGCCGGGTGCTCTACACCACCAATTCAATCGAGTCGCTGAATGCTGAACTGCGTAAAGCTACCCGCAACAGGGGCCAATTCCCGAACGATACTGCCGCACTAAAGACGCTGTGGCTGATGATCTGCAACATCGAACAAGCGTGCCGCCCAGCGAGCGAAGAAAGCAAAGCGCGACATTGAGTGCAACGGCTATATTGAAGGAGCGAAAGCCACCGGGTGGAAACAAGCCATCAACCAACTAGCCGTGGCTTACCCCGACCGATTCGCGGACTACTTGTAAACCACCCCCCTAGAGCACTCGATCTCGCTGGGGTCCCTGCGCTACCCGCAGACTTCATACCACACACCAGACGTCATTTGGTGTTGGTTTCTCGAAACGGGCGAATGGAACTGTTTTGAAAACCATATCTGGTTGTTGTCCGAGGTCATCCCAGGAAACCAGATAGATTTATACACACAAAATGTCTCTTAAGCCCAATTTGGAGCATGAAGCAACCCATAGGATTCCTCCTTATCAGGCGCCGCCCCATAGGGTCCTTCCGCAGGTGAGGGACGAAATCCCACGGAGAGGCGCAGGTGAATAAACTCCTGCGGACAGTGAAGTACTCACATGAATGGGTACGCACTGCAGGTGAGAGTATAACCCTGAGATTTGAAAAAGCAGGACGATCACCCAAACGCCCAGGCACGCCGAGCCCGCACGAGCACTACACTGCCAACCATGACAGAGACAACGAAAGTAGCCGTAGTAACGGGAGGCTCCGCCGGGATCGGGGAGGCGTGTGCGCGGGCGCTCGCCGCGGACGGTTGGAAGGTGTACGTGGCGGCGCGCCGGGTGGAGCACTGCCAGGCCATCGCAGAAGAGATCGGGGGCGTGGCGGTGCGCCTTGATGTGACGGATGAGGTGAGTGTGGGGGAGTTGGCGTCGATAATTGAGGGGCCGGTTGGGCTGCTGGTGAATAATGCGGGCGGCGCGAAGGGCCTCGACCTGCTTCGCGACGCGAACCCCGCCGACTGGCAGTGGATGTACGAGACGAACGTGCTCGGCACCATGCGGGTGACGAAGGCCCTGTACCCGCACCTGCTGGAGGCGTCCGGTCTGGTGGTGAACATTGGGTCCGTGGCGGCGACTGACGCGTACAAGGGCGGCAGCGGCTATAACGCGGCGAAGTACGGGCTGCGCGGGATCACGCGGGCGCTGCGACGGGAGGAGGCGGAGAACAACATCCGTGTTACGGAGATTGACCCTGGCCGGGTGAAGACGGACTTCTCCCTGAACCGTTTCGCGGGCGATGCCGAGCGTGCGTACGCGGTGTACGAGGGCAAGTTGAACTTGACCGCGGAGGACATTGCGGAGGCGGTGCGCTGGGTGGCGAGTTTGCCGCCGCACGTGAACATCGATACGTTGTCGATTATGCCGACTGACCAGGCTGAACGCTAAGTGTCGGGGGCGTGGCTTAGACTGGCTGCATGATTCTAAGCACTACTAATTCCGTCGATGGGGGCACCATCGCTGAGTACATGCGCATCGTGGGCGGCGAGGCGATCGTCGGCATGAATGTGTTCAAGGATTTCGCGGCGGGCATTCGCAACATTGTGGGTGGTCGCGCCGCCGCGTGGGAGGCCGACGTCGTGCGCGCCCGCGAGGAGGCCCTGAACGAGCTGTGGCATCGCGCCGCGGAGATGGGGGCTGACGCGGTGGTTGGCGTGAAGGTGGACTACGAGTCCATGGGCGCTGACGGCGGCATGATGTTGGTGTCCGCGGTGGGCACTGCGGTCAAGCTTGCTCCGCCGGTGGTGTAATCATGGCGTTTGATGTGGTGATTTCGGGGGAGAGCATTAAGCTCGGTCAGTTTTTGAAGGTGGCCAACCTTGTGGAGTCCGGCGGGCACGCCAAGGAGCTCATCAACGCCGGCGAGGTCAGTGTCAATGGGGAGGTGGTGCGTGCGCGCGGGCACCTGCTTTTCGACGCCGACTCCGTCACCGTCGGCACCCAAACAGCAACCGTGAGCACCGGCGGGGATGACGGCGACTACTTCGATGAGCGCACCGCGAACGACGATTTCGATCCGGAAAAGTGGAGGAACATGTAAATGCCTGCGTTTCAGGGAACACCAGGGATGCCGTACTGGCAGGACTGCTTGACCAAGGACGTGCAGAAGTCCGCGTACTTTTACTCGAAGGTGCTCGGCTGGGAAGTGACGGGCGAGACGTACCGGGTTGCCCGCAAGGACGGGTTGCCGGTGGCGGGGTTCGTGCCGTCGAAGCAGGAGCGGGACCTGTGGGTGACGTACTTCATGGACGCGGACGGCTCGATTGAGTCACGCGTGGAGTCGCTGGGTGGCAAGGTGCTGAGCTCTCAGGAGGTGGACTTCGGTGTGATGACGGTGTGCGCGGACCCGTCCGGTGGCCTGTTCGGCTTGATGCGCCCTGCGGGGGAGGACGCCTTTGTTGCCGCTGGTGAGCCGGGTGTTCCGGTGTGGTACGAGTGCGTGGCGCCGGATGAGGCCACCGTGGACTTCTATGGGGAGCTGTTCGACTGGGAGCTGCGCAAGGAAAGCGGCTACTACATTGCGCTGCAGGAGGGCGCGGCGTTCTTGGGCCTGCGCCTGGACCCGCGGCTGCAGCAGCATGGCCTTGCGGCGGTCTGGCACTCCTACTTCGGCGTCAAGGACGTTGATGCGGCGTCCCATGCGGTGCGTATGGGTGGCGGCCAGGTGTTGGCTGGCCCGACGCTCAGCCCGTTCGGCCCGATGCTTGGGGCGAAGGACGCCACCGGCGCCAACGTGTACCTGTGCGAGGTGCCGGAGCCGGTCAGCGAGGACGTCAGCGAAGCAGACTCCATCCTGGACCTCTAGGGCGCGAAACGAAGCGGAAGCACTGTGTTGAAGAAGTGGATTACGGCGCTGTTGGTGTGCGCGCTGATGCCCGCGCTGCAGGGGTTTCACGTGAACCCCGGCTACACGCGGGAGCGCACTGCGCTGGCGGTGGTGCACCCGGACGGCCGGGTGTCGATCTCCCCGGCGGGCGAGGAGCCCCGCGCCGCCCTGTCCCTGGCCAAGCTCTACCTTGGCTATTGGGTGCTCTACAACGGCACGAAGGAGGAGAAGGCGCAGGTGGAGGAGATGGTGCGCGTCTCCAACGACGCCATCGCCGAGGAACTCGACGCCCGCTACCCGCAGGCCATCGACGAGATTGCCGCCGACTTCGAGCTGGAGCGCACGCAGCGCGTCGGCGCGTGGGGCACGACGTTGACCTCGGCGAGGGACGTGGCCACGTTCATCGCCGCGATCCTGTGGGACCCGGTTGCTGAGCCGCTGTTGGACGGGATGCGTCGGCAGTCGCTGGTGGCCTCTGACGGGTTTGGTCAGCAGTTCGGCACCGCGCGTCTGCGTGGCGTGCAGGGCTCCAAGATGGGCTGGGCCAACGAGGCCACCACAGCGACCGCCTCTGTCTCCTGGGGCACCACGCTGGATGAGACGTGGGCGGTGGCGGCGCTGACGAACGGCAGCGCCTACCACAACACCGTGGATGTGCGGCGCGGCATTGTGCAGCGCCACGACGCCACGCCCGCGTCAGCCTTCGGCCACAGCAAGTCCGGAAAGAAACTCCGCGGCATCGAGGACCTTGCGCCGGTGCTGGGCCGGGGTAGCGATTACCCCGGTGGAGACGTACTCTTTCACTTCCGCCCCCTCGACTGAGGGCTGCTCCCACGCGGCGTCGGAGGCGCGTTGCAGCAGTACCTTTGCGTCAGCCGTCGCGAGGGCCCCAGCGGCTTCGGTGGATTCGGCGGGGAAGGTGAGCACGTAGGCGTCCGCGCCCGCAGGCAGCAGCCCGCAGGAGGAGCCGGTGCCCCACACCGCGACCACGTCCGCGCCTTCCTGGCGTGCGGCATGCACGGCGGAGGCGACGCCGGCCGGGTCGTCCACGTCGTAGGCACGGGCGCCGGCCTGCTCAGCGCAGGCGGCAACCTCGGGGCGCCAGGCGAACTCGCGGGCATCCGCTGGCCCGTCGTAGCAGGACACCACCCACACGCCTCCCTTGGCGGGCGCCTTCGATGAGGTGAACACCTGACCCAGCGGGGCGTCCTCGACCGAGACGTCCCCGGTCAACGCCACACCCGGCATCTGGTGATCCACCGCGGAACCCAGCATCAGCATCGCGGCGTGCGTAATCCGGTCCGGAAGCAACGCCAGGTACTGCGGGGAGTCCTCGTAGGACGCCTCGATGTAGGACACCAGCTGCGCGAGCTGCTCCGACTCCGGCAGGGTGCGCTCCACGCCACCGACCTGGAACTCCTCGGAACCCTGCTCGTTGAGCGGGTAGTGCGCGCCCTCCGCGCCGGGCTGAAGCGACGATTCCTCTACCATATTTTGACCCTTTCCTCCGGGGCGATCCACATCGCAGAGCCGGGCTCCACGTCGAAGGCCTCGTAAAACTCGTCAACGTTGGACGCGATGACGTTGCAGCGGAACTCGTTCGGCGAGTGCGGGTCAATCGCCAGCAGCTGCGCCGCCATCTCCGGCCGCGCCTTCGAACGCCACACGCGGGCCCACGCCAGGAAGAGCTCCTCCAGGTTCGGCTCGACGTTGTTGTCGGCGCAGTACAGCTGGTACGCCACAACCGCGATACCAAGGCCGCCCAGGTCGCCGATGTTCTCGCCGAGCGTGAACTCGCCGTTGACACCCGCGACGTCCTGGCCCTCCAGCACAGAAGGCACTAGGCCCTGGAACTGCTCCACCAGCTTCGCGGTGCGCTCCTCGAAGTGGGCGCGGTCCTCGTCGGTCCACCAGGAGTTGAGGTTGCCGTGGCCGTCGTAACGCGAGCCCTGGTCGTCGAAACCGTGGCCGATCTCGTGGCCAATCACCGCGCCGATCGCGCCAAAGTTGCGCGCCGGGTCCGCCTCTGGGTCGAAGAACGGCGGCTGCAGGATTGCGGCCGGGAAGGTGATGTCGTTGACCACCGGGTTGTAGAACGCGTTGACGGTCTGCGGGGTGGTCACCCACTCGGAGCGGTCCGAGGGCTTGCCGATCTTGCCCAGCTGGTAGTCGTGCTCGAAGGCGGCGCCGCGGCGCACGTTGGCCACCAGCTGCTCGCCGGAAGGATCAAAGGTCAGGCCCTCGTAGCTGCGCCACGTTTCCGGGTAGCCGATCTTCGCCTGGAACAGGCGCAGCTTCTCCAGGGCGCGCTCGCGCGTCGCCGGCGTCATCCACGGCAGGTCGCTGATGCGCTGCTCGTAGGCCCGCACCAGGTAGTCCACCAGGGAGAGCATCTGCTCCTTCGACTCGGTAGGGAAGTGGCGCGCCACATACTCCTTACCGATCTCCTCGCCAACCAGCGACTCCACCAGCCCCACGCCGCGCTTCCAGCGGTCGCGCTGCTGCGTCGCGCCGGAGAGCACCGTGCCGTAAAACTCGAAGTTCGCCCGCCCGATCTCCTCGGTGAGCACGCTCGCGCGCGAGCGCAGCACGGTCCACGCCGCCCACAGCTGCCAGTCGGCGAGGGTTTCGGGGCGAAGCATCGTCGCTAAGTCCTCGGTGAAGGAGGGCATCATGTTGATCACGCGGCCGTCGCGAAGCCCGGCGCCGCGCAGCATCGTCACAATTATCGACGGCAACTCCGCCAACTCCACCGGATTGTAGGTAGCCATCGCGTCCCGGCTGCGCACCACATCCCAGTGGCTGGCCGCCACCTGGGTCTCCAGGTTCATGATGCGCTGCGCCGCCACCTCAGGCGTAAGCCCCAGCAGGTACGCCGGGTCCAAAAACGCCAGCATGCGGGCCACGTGCTTCTGGTAGGTGGCGCGGGTCTCCGCGTGGGCGTCCTCCCGGTAGTAGGCCTCGTCCGGCAGGCCAAGGCCGGATTGGACCAGGTAGGGCACGCTGTCCTCGCCCTGGGAGTCCTTCTCAACCCAAAAGGCCAGGGGGGAGCCGACACCCGTGCGGTCGAGCACGCCCAGGTTGTGGGCGAACTCCTCGATATCTTTCACCGCGATCAGGTCCAGGTCCGGCTGCAGAGGCGCGGTGCCTGCGGCGTTGATGGCGTCGGTATCCATGAAGGAGGCGAACAGGTCGCTGGTCTCCGAGACGATCGTGTGGACGTCCTCCTCCGCCTTGTCGCGCAGGGCGTAGAAGGAGCCGTCGATACCGCGATCGGCTGGGATCTCGTGGGATTCGACCCACTCGCCGTTTACGTGATGAAAAAGATCATGCATGCCCACAACTCTAACGTGTGGGGCGGACATGCGCGTCGGCGGGACTAGCGGTGGTTGGCGATCCAGTTCGCAGCCTCATGCTGCTGCGCCAGCGTGTAGGACCCGTGCGCACCGATCGAGTGGATGATGCTGCTCGTGCGGCCGTCGTTCGCGCGCGCGATGTCAATCACCCAGCGGGGCATCCCGCCGCTGCTCAGGTTGACGTCCATCGCAGGGTCGACGATCTCGCGCTGATCCTCCGACGGGGAACACACGATGTCGCCGGTGTTGCAGATCTCCAGCACGCGCTCACCGAGGTCGCCATAGCCGCCCTCCAGCTCACCGAGCGCGCCGCGCACGTGTGGCGACGTTCCCACAGACATCACCGCACCGTTCCCGCCCTGGTAGGGGCTGGAAAACAGGGCAGCCGAGACGACGCGCTCCTTCGCGATAGGGCCACGGTCATGCGCAATGTTATTCAGCATCCGCGACACAATATCCGCGCCGAGGGAGTAGCCAGTGAAGCTGAAGCGCGCGTTCGGGCAGGCGTTCGCGATGCCCGCGACGGCCTTCTTCGTCTCCGCGTACCCGCGGTTCGACGCCGTCTGGTACTGCGTGGTGGCGAACGGCGCGGCGTCGTACGCGATCCACAGCGGCTGAATCTGCCCACCCGTATACAGCTGGGTAAGCACGCCCGTGAGCCACACGTTCCCGCCGTGCGGCAGGTTGCGCGGTAGCCCCGGCATCGTATTGACGCCACCCGGCACCGCAATCAAGTACTCCGACTTGCAGCCCTGCGACTTCAGCAGGCTCGGCAGGCGGAACGACGGTGCGATCGGCGCCGGCAGCTGCAGCTGCTGCGCAGAGGCCGGAGCCGCCGCACCAACCGCGACAAGGGCGGCGGTAGCGGCGGCAACAAGAACGGAGCGGAGGGATGCGAAAGCGCGCATGGCGCCTCATCTTAGCTGTTAGACCTCCCGAATCTTCATCGGGCCTGGGGTCCACCACCCTGAACGGGTGACCTCCTCCAGCTGGATCTCCGCGAGCGCTGGCACCTCACCGATGGAGTTCGTGCGCAGCTGGTAGCGGGACAGGGAACCCCAGTCGCGCTGCCAGTCGCCCTTCATGTACCCCGGCACCTGGTAGGAGTAGTTCACGGCCTCCGCGGTGGACAGCGCACCGCCGCCCAGGAAGTCCATGAATCCGGACAGCTGCTGCTTACCCGGTGCGTCAGGCATGATGCGGAACTCCGGGATCTCGGTCACGCCAGCGAAGTGGTTGAACGTGCGCTGGCACGGGTACTGGAAGGCCACCGACCAGTCGAGCAGGCCCGGGGTGTCCGAGTCGAACATCTTGTTCAGCGGCTGCAGCGTCGGGTTGCGCAGCGGGGTGACGGCCATCCAGTCGTCTTCCGCAAGGGAGGCGTCCTCGGCGACGAGGCGCACCACGTTTGCCTCCTCGGGCAGGTCCGCGATGGGGTAGCGCAGGTTGCGCCACTTCGGCGTCGGCCCCTGGTCCAGCATTTCTGCCTCGCCCAGGGTCTTTATCGAGCCGTCGTCGCTGCGCACGCCGTACTCCAGCACCAGCTCGGCACCTTCCTTTTCGACGCCATTAATGTCGTGGTGCGCGATCTTGCCAGCCACGGACGTGACCAGCAGGGGGGCGTCGTCACGCTTCTGTGGCAGTTCGAACCAGGTGGTTTCCAGGTAGGCCGTGCGCGTCGCGCGCTCGTCGTATGTGCCCAGCAGCGGGACGCGGTTGAAGTCCAGGTTGAACGGCAGGCGCACCGTCGACCCGTTGACGCCACGCAGCGTGAACGGGCGGTTGCCCTCGACGCTGCGTGCATCCGAGGAGAGCTCAGGCTCCTCGTTTGCATCGGACTGGACGGTCTCGATGGCGGTGTCGTCGCCCGATTTCGTATCCGTGGTGTCGGCGTTGTCGTCCGCGATCGTGGCAGGCACGCCGTCCGGGTAGAACGCGCGGTTCACCCCGGAGTCCAGCGAGCGGCCCAGCGGCACCCCGTCGACAGGGGTGAGGAAGGAATCGTTCGTGTCGGTCTCAAGCAGAATCTCGCTGCCGAGGGCGCAGATGTCACCCTTGAACGTCTTCACGTTGCCCATGCCCACCGAGTAGTTCGGGGTCTGCTCCGCAAACGCCTTCACGAAGGTGAGGCACGAAAACGCCACCATGAGTACCGCGGCGACGGCGATCGGCGCGGCCATCACGCCAGCCCAGCGCGACGCCGCCGCGCGCTCCCGCGCAGAATCAGGGCGCGGCCGCAGCCACTGGACGACGCCCACCAAGGCAATCACCAGCGTAATTCCGAGCAAAACAGTGTTCGCCTCAATGCCCTTGACCTGCGGGTTCTTGTCCCACCACGGCACGCCGAAGGAGGACACGTACCACCACGCGTTCCAGCCCGCCAGACTCAGGGACACCAGGAAGAGCACCGCGGCGATCGCAAAGGAGCGGTTGCGCGCCGACTGCAGCGCAAAGTGAGACAGCACCACCGCGCCGAGTGCTGCGACCACACCGCCGATACCCGCGTAAATACCGAAGTGGTGCGTCCACTTCGTCGGGGTGAACATCAGGAAGAACGTGGACAGCCCGATGATCAGCATCAGGCGCTGCGTCGGCTTCGCAGGCGTGCCTGGGATCGCGCCGTGGCGTGCCATCGAAAACAGGATGAGGACTACGCAGAAGGCGAAGACCAGCATCGGGAAGCGGCGCGACAGCGAGCCGTCGACAGCTTCCTGGAACAGCGTGCCGTAGCGCACCCACTCCGAGTACCAGGACAGCGCCGGGCCGACCTCGCCGCGCACCTTGGTGGCCTCCAACACCGTCGCCAGCGTCTGGTCCTTGAACACCGGCACCATCACGGCGAAGCCCGCCGCCAGAAACGCCGCTATGTACGCGATGCCCGGGGCAATCGCGCGTCGCTTGTTCATGATGCGGAACACCTCAGGCAGGCAGATCAGGAACACGCCCACCGCCGCCAGGCCCGTCGGGCCGCAGGCCAGCGTGAACGCCGCCACCACCGTGCCCAGCGCCGCCGGGGCCAGCCGCTTCGTCGCGATTGTGCGCTCAAACAGCGCCCACGTCAGCGTCAACCCCATCGCGATAATCGGCTCCGGGCGGGTGCCGTTGTTGTACGGCAGCCAGAACGCCAGGAACACAAACGCTGCAGTCCAGTACGCCATGCGGCGGTCCGCGATGACCGCGCCGAAGCGCGGCAGCAGCTCGCGGGAAATCAGCCACCACACCAAGATGGCGGCCAGCAGCGTCGGCAGGCGCATCCACATCGACGCCGTCGTCACCTTCGCCAACAACGCCAACACGTCATAGAACGGGGAACCGAACGGCGCCTCGGGCACGCCGTACCAGCGGTAATAGTTCGCCATGTAGTCCGAGTCGTTCGAGACCCGCGCCATCGTCAGCAGGAAGCCGTCATCCGAGGTGTTCGCGCCGAACACGTGCCAGAACCCCAGCACCGCCAGCACCACCGCGTCCAGCGGCTTGAACGTGCGCCAACGACGGTTGAACAGCGGGATACGACGCCCATCCAGCTGATCCAGGCGCCACAGCCCCCACAGGCTCACCGCCATCGCGGCCAGCCCCAGCCACATCGCCAGCGACTTCACCAGGGTCGGGCTGGACGTAAAGCGAGAGTTGATCTCGATGTTGGCGGCGAGCCCGGCGTCAATAAGCTGCGCCGACGACTCCTCCTTCAGCTCCGAGTACAACCCACTGAGCTGCGGGCGATAATCATCCTCGAGGACCTCCTCGAAGCTGGTGCCCGGCACCGAAATTTCCGCCTGCTCATCCGTGATGTGCACCCGCAGCTGCTTGTCCGGGCCGATACCCGCCAGCTCGCCGGGGCTCAACTCGAAGAGCACCTTATTAATCGAGCTGACCACCAACCCGCCATCCGGCGCGGACACAAACATGCCACGGTCGGTCGCCTCCTCCGAGGACGCAGGCAGCGTCGACACAATGATGTTCTGGCCTTCACGCAGGTGACGCGTCGCCTCCAGCGGCACCGTCATGTCAATCTCCTGCGGCGCCAGCGAAATCAGCGGGGCATTCACCGACCCCACCGAGCCGCCTTGCGGCCACTGCACTGACGACTGCACCTGCGTCACAGGCAGCAGCGGCGTCAGCAGCAGCAACACGAAGGCGATGAAGCCGGACACGACGGTCGCAGCCACCAGCTGGCGCGGGGCGCGCCGAGGTTGTTGCGCGCCGGGCGTGCTCGCCGCACTCTGTGGGTTCGCAGGGTTCACGGGATTCACGGATGTCTCAGTTGTCACAGGGGCATACTCTACTTCTCAGGCGTGGCGGCATTGCGAACCACCACGACAAACGGACCAATCTGCTTCGCGTCCCACGTCTCGCGGGGGAACGCCTTCGGGTTAAAGAACAGGCCTTCGTAGCGCACGTTCGGCTCGCTCGGGAAGATGTTGTGGCCGATGTGCGTCTTCCACGCCGCATCCCGGTTCTCGGTGGCGTCGGCGCGCGGGTCATCGCTCATGGTTCCGCGGAAAATGAATGCCTGCGGCGCCGTCCACTTCGCCTCCTGCATCGCTGCGTCGAGTTCCTCGGGGGCGTCGAAGGAGAGCTTCGCCCACTGCGAAAGTGCCTCGTTGCGCAGGTGGAACTCCCCAAGCGGGTTAGCGTAATGGCTGGTGAACGCGTTGAAGCCGTGGTAGGGCTTGAACGCCATGAAGTTGATCTCATCCGTGTACACCACGGTCTCCCCAGGGGTGTGGCCGTGCGACTGGATGAACTCGTCGATCTCGCCGTAGTAGCGGCCCGGGTCCGGCGGGAAGCGGTCGGCGCGCTCGCCGAAGCCGTCCGTATCCGAGTACGCCTGGTCAATGTGTGCCTCGTTGACCGCCGGGATGCGCTGCACGAACGAGAGCGTGCCCGCAGCCACCACGATGATGAGCACCGCGGTGATCACGCGCTGCGTGCGCTCCTTGAAGTGGCCCGGGTAGTAATAATCGACGCCAGCAGTGCGCAAGTCCGCCACTGCGAAGATACCCACGGTGGAAAACAGCAGCATCAGCAGCACCTCGATGCGGAAGCCCAGCAGGGACGTGCCCAGCAGCGACGCAAACATCGAGACGATCACCCAGGTGTAGCAGACCACCACCATCACAGTTAACGACGCCACCTCAGGCACATGCAGGCGCCCAACCATGAAGATCAGGCCCAACACCGACAGCACGCCGATGATGGACAGGGAGAAGAACGGCAGCGGGATCACCGTGCCCTGGGCGGGCAGGAAGTGGTTCGCGGTGTGGCGCACGTCGAAACCGCCGAAGGCCGACTCGTACAGGTACGGCGCCCAACCAATCGCCGCGATGCACAGCGCACCCACCCCGGAAGCCAAAAGGTGCACGACGGGGCCGCGCGCGAACTTGCGGCGGAACCACAACAGCACCGCGATCACCACAACGGTCAGTGCGGCGATCGCAGTAAACAGGGTGTAGAACATGGCGGAAACGCCCAGGTAGAGCGCCAGCACCACCGTGGCCTGCCAGGAGCCCGTCAGTGCCTTATACGCGGTGACAGCGGCCGCGGGGGCGAAGAGGGCGACGATCGCCGCGTAGGGCTCGTCAGGAGTCTCGGTGAGCACAATGCCCGTCGATACGAGCGCGATCAGCGTAGAAACCGGCAGGGAGCCGCACAGCTTCCGCCAAATCGGCACCAGCGCGCACGCCGCGGCAGCCAGCGATACCAGCGCCCACGGCTGGTATACCTCCCAGCCTTCCATGCCCAGCAGGTGCGCGAGGCGCCCGCCGAGCCAGAACCACCCAATCGGGTAGAAGGTAGGCAGGTCCAGGTAGTTCATGTCCTGGTTGGTGGCCACCTCGGTCATCCGGCTCAAGAACTGGGTACGGAACCCCTGATCCACCTGGATGCCGTCCAGCCACAGGCGTGTCGACGCCAGCGGGATCCCCAGCGCCGTAATCACCAGACCAGCCGGGGCCAGCCCGCAGACAGCCTGGCACAGCACGCGCACCGGCCGCGACAGGCGCTTCCGCACCCACGCCCAGCACGCCAACGCCGCGCACAGAATCACAACGAAAGAGCCGCCCGTGGATAGAGCGCGCGTCACCATCGAGGTATTAAACGCAGGCAGCGACGTGGAGTGCAGCACGTACCACACCGCCAACGTCACCACCGCCGCGCTGGCACCGGCCGCAAGCATGCGCAAGACCGCCGACGTCCATGACACAGCGTCAGGCTCGTAGTCGACGGTCTTGAACTCCAGCGTGGGTTGGATGGATGTATCTGTCATGCACTCAGTTTGGCACATCGCAGCGCATCCACCACGTTCCCCGCCGGGAATTAGAAGTTGAGCTTGCGCATAATCCCTGCCGGGATGTGCTGCAGCACCAAGGAAATCGGGCCGAACAGCTTGTGCACAAACACGCTTGGCTCGCCCTTCAACGCAGCCTCAACGGCAGTCTGCGCCACCTCCTCCTTATCGACGGTCAGCGGAGCCTCCTCCAACCCATCCGTCATCTTGGTACGTACCTGGCCTGGGCGAACCACAGTCACCTTCACGCCGGAGTCACGAAGCGCCTCACCCAACTGGAGGTAGAAGGCATCCATGCCAGACTTCGACGCGCCGTACACAAAGTTGGAGCGACGCACGCGCTGGCCCGCAACGGAGCTCATCGCGATGATGGTGCCGTGGCCCTGGCGCTTCATCTCCTGGCCCAACAGCACGCCGATGGACACGAACGCGGTGTAGTTCACCTGCGCCGACTCCACGGCTGCCGCCTGGTCCTGCCACAGCTGCTCCTGGTCACCCAGGGTGCCGAAGGCAACCACGGCGACGTCAACATCGCCACCGGAGAACGCCTGCTTGATCACGTCCGGGTGAGACGCGAAATCGGTCGCGTCGAAGTCCAGGACCTCAACGGAGCCTGCACCTGCGTTGGTGACCTCAGCAACGGCGGCGTCGATACGCGGGGAGCTCTTGCGAGCCGCGAGGGTGACATTCGGATTGCCGCCGCGGGTGACGAACTCGCGCACGATGGCGAGGCCGATGTCCGAGGTGCCACCCACGAGCAGAATGTTTTGCGCTTGGCCTACTGCATTCAACATGTGAAAAATCTCCTTCAGTTCATTCAGCTAGTTCAGCTCGAGGCGGCGGGACATGTCGGAAGCGAAGACGCCGGTCGGGTCAATCTCGCGGCGGGTCTTCAGCCAGCCCTCCAGACCTGGGTACATCTTGTGGAACTTCTCCGCCGACGTACGGGACTCCTTCGCCAGGTAGAGACGGCCGCCGAACTCCATCACCTGGTCGTCCAGGCGGTCCAGGAACTCGTTGAGGCCCGGGCGGATCGGGAAGTCCACGCAGACGTTCCAGCCCTTCATCGGGTAGGACAGCGGCGCGCGGTTGCCCTCGCCGAACAGCTTGAACACGTTCAGCGCCGTGTAGTGGCCGGAGGACTGGATCTGGTAGATGATGTCCTTGAACGGCTCCACAGCGGTCGTCGGCACCACGAACTGGTACTGCAGGAAGCCCGCGCTGCCGTAGCCGCGGTTCCACTCACCGATCAAGTCGAGCGGCTGGTAGAACTGCGTCAGGTTCTTGATGTCGTTCTTGCTCGGGGCGCCCATCATGTAATAGGCCTCGCCGATGGCGGACAGCGTCAGCTTGTTCATGGTCCAGGACGGGAAGATGTCCGGCACCGTCATCAGCTGAGGCGCCTTGAAACGCAGCGGATCCTTCGCCAGCTTCGGAGCGTACTCCTCCAGCTGAGCCAGCGTCGCCAGCGAGCCACGGGAGATGGTGGAACGGCCCGTCTTCGGCGGCGCGGAGATGGCGTCGAACCACGCGGAGGAGTAGGTGTAGTTGACCTCGGAACCATCCGAGTGCAGCGCGATCGTCTCATCCAGCGTGCTGGTGCGATCCGTGTCAGACAGGAAGTACGCGGTCTCCGTTTTGGTCATCTGGATGCGTGCGCGCAGGATGATGCCGGTCAGGCCCATGCCGCCGACCGTCGCCCAGAACAGCGTGCCGTCCGGGTCGTCCGCGCTGCCTTCCGGCTCGAGGTGCAGGACGCGGCCGTCCGCCACCAGCAGCTCCATGGAGACCACGTGGTCGCCGAAGGAACCAGCGGAGTGGTGGTTCTTACCGTGGATGTCCGGACCGATCGCGCCACCGATGGTGACCTGGCGGGTGCCCGGCAGGACCGGAACCCACAGGCCGTACGGCAGGGCCGCCTTCATCAGCTGGTCCAGGTTGACGCCCGAGTCCACGTCGACGATGCCGGTCTCCGGATCAATCGAGTGGATCTTGTTCAGCTCGTTGATGTCGATGACCAGGCCGCCACCGTTCTGTGCTGGGTCGCCGTAGGAGCGGCCCAGACCACGGGCGATGACGCCGCGGCGAGCGTGCTCAGGCAGGCTCTCGTTATCCTGCGCGACCTGTGCGACGGCTTGCTTGATGACCTCCACGTCAGGCGTGGACAGCACATGCGCAGTCGACGGAGCCGTGCGGCCCCAGCCGTAGAGTGACTTAAGATTGGTGTGTAGTTCCATCTCTTTCGCTTCTTCTTGTCGTCGTTGCTTCGCCGAAGTGCGAAGACATTCGGTTCGAGTCTAAATGATGTAAGTCGAAAAACCTATAAAAACATCAAACTAAAGGTCCATAAGCTCCCTGATTTCTGCAGGAAGCTCCTCCTGCGACGTAATTTCCGGCTTCCCCGCAGCCTTATGCTCCCGCAGTAGCTCATAGATGCGCCCACGCGACATCGAATCCACAAACGGCAGCTCCTCCGCGAACAGCCTCACCATGTAATCGGACAGCGGCACCTCGACGCGCTGCGCCGCCTCATGAATCTCCTCATGCTTAGTCATGCTTTTCACCCTACTAGTAGCATTGGACACCATGACTGACACGATTCAATCACTTGTCGACGAGCCCACCATCGACTACAACGCCCTCGACGACACCTTCGGTGGCCAGTGCATCCAAGCCGCCTACATCCTCGCCGCCGCCTCCGTCCCCGACTTCACCACGCGCAAAGCGCTGGCCTGGACCCTCCTCGGCGCCGCCAACCTCGCCACCATCGCCGCCTTCAACGCCTTCGACGAGGACCCACGCAACGACCTCACCGCCGTCCTCGAATCCGAACAAGGCGAAGCCGAATCCATCGCCACCACCTGGTTCACCATCGGCGGCATCGCCGTGGCCGCCGTCGGCGCCTTCGCCGCCGGAGTGCAGGCGCAAAAGAAACTGGCAGGCTGGCTGGGCCGAAGGGGCGTCGCAAAGCCCAACGTGGCGATCGGCACCGTCGCAGCCCTCGCATACCTCGGGGCGAAACAACTGTGAGCGCAATGAAGCAGCAGGTGCTGCCATTCCTCATCATCGGCATCGGCTGCGCCGTCATCGACTTCGGCATCACCAACACCCTCGACCAAGCCCTCGACGTCCAACGCGATCTTGCCAAGGCCGTGGGCTGGGTCTTCGGGACCATCTCCGCCTACGTGCTGAACTCCAAGTTCGCCTTCAACGCCAAAATCGACGCCAAAAAAGCCAGCGCCGTGTTCATCCTCTACGCCACCACCTTCGCGGTGCAGATGTTGCTGTGGAGGGTGACGGACGAGCCGTTGTCGTCGCTAGGCTTGCAAGATTCGTGGAAGAACGCCGTGTCCTTCGTCATCGCCCAAGGCGTTGCCACCGTGACCAACTTCGTCCTCCAAAGCAAAGTCATCTTTAAGGACGCCTAAAGTCCTCCCGCGCCCCCATCCGCAGCAGACGCAGCCACTGCAGGAAGCCCTTCGGATCCTTCCGCTCCACCAGGAAGAACCACCCGAAGCGCACCACTTCCTGCAGCTTCATCTTCTTCATACCCTGCTGATTAATGATGTAGCCGCGATTCCTATACGTGAAATACCTTTTCGACTCATTATCCGGCCACTGCGCATGCGCCCTGCCACCCATAATCGGGTGGAACTCGCCCGACCCATCCGGGTGCAAATACTTCGTGGTCAGCGCCGTGCCATACCGCAGCCCCGACTGCGACAAACGCCGGTGATACTCCACCTCATCACCCCGAATGAACAGGCGATAATCCGGCACACCAATCCGCTCCATCGCCTCCGCCGAGATCAACGCCCCATTAAATAAGGACGCATAATCGGGCAAGAACGACCCCTCCAACTCAGCCGTCGTCCGCTTCCACTCCAAGCCCTGGCGCAGGGGAAACGCCAACTTCGCCGGATCCCCAATATTCGCCACGACCGGGCTCACCTCATGCAGCCGGTGCTGCTCCGCCACGCGATACAGCTCCTCCAACACGCCGTGGTCCGCCGGGCGGCCATCGTCGTCCGCGCACCAAATCGCGTCCGCCCCCAACGCCAGCGCCGTCAAAAAGCCATACGCGAAACCGCCAGCACCACCCAAGTTCGTCTTCGACGGCAAATACACCGCCCGATCCCCAGCCAACTCCTGCAGCAGTTCCTGAACAGCCTGCTCAGAGCCGTTATCCACCACGATCACCCACTGCACCGGGTGCGTCTGGTTCACCACCTGTTCCAGGGAATGCCGCAGCATCTCGACACGCTTATGCGTCACAATCACCGCCGCCGTCGAACCACTACTTTTCAGGTGTGCCGTTCCAGTTCCAGTCATGCCTCATATTGTGCACCATCGGCGGGGCGGGGTGGGGGTTCGCGGGGGTTTTGCGCGGTTTTCGTTCCGGTCGAGGTGTACAAGGAGTGCGACGCTGGTCGCCAGAAATCGGCCGGGCTGGGTGAAAATGCGCGACCTGCACCGCTCGGTTTTAACCTTGGAGGGGAAACGGGAGGGCAGGCCGCCAAACGGTCGTTCGAAAACCGGCAAAAACTGCAAAGTGTAGTAGGTGGATTGTAGTAATCCTCGAAAATGATTGCGAAAAGGGGATTACTACAATCCTGTTACTCCCATTTGGGTTTCAGAGGAGCTCTGGCCAGCGAAAACCGACCGAAACCAGCGCCCACCCAGCCCGGCGCCTACTCCGCCTGGAACCGCGTGACCAGGTCGTCGACGTACTGGCCGGCTTCGGGCCCTTCGTAGGCGCCCACGACCTCGGAGACCAGGCCGGCTTTCCTGATTTCGCCTTTGTCCACCCACAGGGCGGTGTTGCACAACTGTGCCAGGAAGTCGTTGGAGTGGGAGGCGAAGACGAGGATGCCGGAGCGCTCGACGAGTTCGGCCAACCGGACGCGGGCTTTGGCCATGAAGGCGGAGTCAACGGCGCCGATGCCTTCGTCGAGGAGCAGGATTTCGGGTTCGATGGAGGTGACTACGCCCAGGGCTAGGCGAACGCGCATGCCGGTGGAGTAGGTGCGCAGGGGCATGGAGAGGTAGTCGCCGAGTTCGGAGAATTCGGCGATTTCGTCCATCTTGGCTTTCATCTGTTTGCGGGTCTGGCCGAGGAAGAGGCCGCGGATGATGATGTTTTCGTAGCCGGAAATCTCAGGGTCCATGCCGACGCCGAGGTCGAAGACGGGGGCGACGCGGCCGCGGACGTCGGCGACGCCGCGGGTTGGTTCGTAGATGCCGGAGAGCAAGCGTAGCAACGTGGATTTGCCGGCGCCGTTGTGGCCGACCAGTCCCACGCGGTCGCCTTCGCGCAGGTGGAGGTTGATGTCTTTGAGTGCTTCGACGACCACGGTGTTGGAAGCATTTTTGCCAATCTTGCCTCCGGCGGAGGACATGACTGCCTTTTTGAGTGAGCGGGATTTGGCGTCGAAAATTGGGAAGTCGACGCAGGCGTTGTAGGTGTCGATGGAAACCATGTGTGACTTCTTCTCCTTAGACCCAGTACGGCACGCGGAAGCGCATCTGGCGCATAGCGAGCAGGGCGAGCAGCAGGCCGATGATGGTGCAGACGCCGACGACGATCCAGTGGTAGCCGGCGAGTTCTTGGCCGATCATGGGGGCGCGCACGATCTCGAGGTAGTGGTAGAGGGGGTTGATTTCGGCGAGCATGGCTCGCTTGGCGACGTCGCCGCCTTGCACCTTGAGTGTGTGGGTGGTCCAGACGATCGGGGTGACGTAGAACAGCAGCTGCACGAGCGCTTCCAGAAGCGGGGCGACGTCGCGGAATCGGGTGGCGATGATGCCGAAGAGCATGGTCACCCACACTCCGTTGACCACGAGGAGCGCCATCGCCGGGATGGCGAGCAGGACTTGCCAGCCGAGGTGAATGCGGAACGCGAGGACCAGGATCACCCAGATGACCAGGTTGTGCGCCAGGAAGAGGAGTTGGCGCCACACGAGTCGGTATACGTGGACCGACAGCGCCGACGGCAGCTGTTTGATCAGACCTTCGTTTTCGATGAAGACCTCCGCGCCGTCTTTGATGCAGCCGGAGATGAATCCCCAGATGATGAAGCCGACGGTGACGTGTGGGAGGAATTCGCGCACGCTGATTTGGAACAGCATGGAGTAGAGGAGGCCGAGGGCGAGCGCCATCACGCCGGTGGCGATGGTGATCCAGAGCGGTCCGAGGGTGGAGCGTCGGTAGCGCTGTTTGATGTCCTGCCAGCCTAGTTGGAGCCAGAGTTCGTGCTGGCCCCATCCGCGGATGAGGTCGCGGAATGCCAGCTTCAGTGTTTTCGACTGTGATTTCGGAGCGTCGTCGTGGTGTGGCTCGGAGGTCATCCTGGCGACGTCGTTTCGGAGCTGGTTTGTATTGTGCACGGTTCATACCCTAGCTTGCGTGTGCGTTGAGCGGTGTTTTGGCAGCATGCTGCGGGTGGGGTGCGCTGCGGTGTTCGGGCGTGCATAATGATTGGAAGTGTTGCCTGGAGGAGGTCGTGGTGTCGTTGCAGTCGTATGACGTTGCTAGTGTGCGTGGGCTGTACACCTCTCTTTCTGACGGCTGGACCTATATGAATGCGCACGACTGCCCGCAGATTCCGGAGCGGGTGTCGGCGGCGGTTGCGCGTTCCTTCCGTATGTCGACGGCGGTTGCACGCCCGGAGCCGCGGGTCGGCTCGCATGCTCGCCCGACTGTCGGTGTGCCCGAGGGGCAAAGTTTTCTTTTCGACGCCCGCTCCGCCATCGCCGACCTGTGCAACGTTTCGCCCGAGCGTGTGGTGTTGGGGCCGTCGCTCCCGGTGTTGTATTCGGCGTTGGTGTTGGCGATGCGCCCGCTGTTTCGGCACCGTTCGTCGGTGGTGGTGTGCAATGCGGATCGCCCGGTGTTGACGGACGCGTTGGCGCGCTGCGCGGAGGATGCGCAGCTGCGTTGGGCACAGACGGATCTAGCGACTGGCGATGTGCCTGCCTGGCAGTTCGGCGAGCTGGTCGACGGCTCGACGCGCCTGGTGGCGGTCCCGGCTGCGCATGAGGTGCTGGGGTCTGTGGTCCGCGTGGCGGACATTGCGGACACGGTGCGGGATCGTTCCCGCGCGTGGGTGCTCGCGGACGTCTCGGCGTACGCGCCGTATTACCTGATGGACTTCGATAGCTTCGGCGCGGACATTTTGGGCATTGACGTCGCGGAGCTCGGCGGGCCGCAGGTGGCGGCGCTGGTGTTCCGGGATGAGGCGATGTTCGGCAGGCTGGATATGTCGGCGTTGCAGCTCGACGTATCGACGGGCCTCGCCGGCGGGGTGTCCGCCATCGTCGACCACTACGCGCGCCTGGTGGAGGAGCCGGGGCGCCGCAAGACCCGCCGCAACCGGCTGGAGTTCTCGATGGGGCTGACGCAGCGCTACATGCGCGGCCTGCGCGACGACCTGCACACCTTCCTGGGCACGTTGCCGTCGGTGCACATCGTGGGTGTGTCCGGCGAGGCCGCTGAGGGCTCGCGCATGGAGCACACCCCGCGCCTGGTCTTCGGCGTGCACGGCGTGCCGGCAGAGACGGTGCACCAGCGGCTGTTCGCCAATGGCATCGTATCGACGCCCGCCCCGACCACACCGCTACTGCAGGACATGGGCGTCACCGAGATGGGCGGCGCGGTCGCCGTCGGGCTCGGTCCTTTCAATACGGAAGTGGACATCGAGCAGCTGATCCGCACCGTGGCCTCCCTGGCCTAAGCGGTTTCGACCTCTAGGACGACCTTGCCGGTGTGCTCGCCGGAGTTGAGGTAGGAGTGGGCGCAGCGGGCGTCGATAAGCGGGAAGGTCCGGGAGATGTTCGGTGTGATGTGGCCTGCTTCAATGAGTGGCCACACGTGCTCCACCGTGCTTGCCACGATCGCTGCTTTCATTGGGCGCGGGCGGGCGCGCAGCGTGGTCGCGTGGACGGATTGGCGGCGCGTGAGCATGCGGCCCAGGCTCAGCGTGCCCTTCGGCCCACCCTGCAGCCCAATGACGACGAGCCTGCCGTCCACCGCCAGCGACTTGATGTTGGCCTCCAGGTAGGAGCCGCCGATGACGTCCAGGATGATGTCCGCCCAGCTCGCGAGCTCCTCCTCGAAGCGCTGCTCCTTGTAATTGATGAGCTTGTCCGCGCCGAGCTGCCTGCAGTACTCGAGCTTCTCGGCGCTCCCCGCGGTCACGGCGACTTCGCAGCCCATAGCCTTGCACAGCTGGATGGCGAAGGAACCGATGCCGCCCGCCCCGCCGTGGATGAGCACCTTGTCCCCGGACTGCAACCCGGCGACCATCCCCAGGTTCGACCACACCGTGGCGGCCGCCTCCACAACGCCGGCGGTCTCCGTGAGAGTGAGGTTGGTCGGCTTCGGCGTCAGCTGGCCCTCCGGCACCGCCACGTACTCGGCGTAGCCGCCGCCTGCCAGCAGGCAGCCGACCTCTTCACCTTGTCGGCGGCTGGTCGTGCCCGGATCGGCGATGGTGCCCGCGCACTCCAGCCCCATAATTTCCGACTCGCCCTTCGGCGGCGGGTACATCCCCTTCGCCTGCATCAGGTCCCCGCGATTCACGCCAGCGGCGTGCACCTTCACCAGTACTTCGCCCTCCTTCAGCTCGGGGAGGGGGACGGTTGTCAGTTCGAGAGCCTGCGGGTCCGAGGTATCAGTCTGGACGATGGCCTGCATAGTCTTCGTGTTCTGTGTGCTCATACCGCGCCAGCGTACTGAATTTTCGCGTTCGGCAAGGCGGTGCTGTAGAATCACGCAACATTGGAGACGTGGCAGAGCGGCCGAATGCACTGGTCTTGAAAACCAGCGAGGGTCACACCTCCAGGGGTTCAAATCCCCTCGTCTCCGCACGTGAAGGCCCCTTACCGGTTGGTGAGGGGCCTTCGTTTTGTTCCCCGTTCGTGGTGTGTGTACTATGGGCGAAGGTCTGGAGACGTGCCAGAGCGGCCGAATGGGGCTCCCTGCTAAGGAGTTGCCCTCTTTGCGGAGGGCCGCAGGTTCAAATCCTGTCGTCTCCGCCACGCGCCCGTGGCTCAACGGATAGAGCATCTGACTACGGATCAGAAGGTTGGGGGTTCGAATCCCTCCGGGCGCACCAAATAAAACCCCAGTCCACCGCGTGTGGGCTGGGGTTGTTGTGTTGCTTGTGCCAGTGTCTCAGTGCCAATGGACGCAACCATTATTGCCTAGCCCTTTCGTGACCTGCTTATATGTCCGGGCCGATTTTTCGAATTGCGTCCCTTGGCACTCAATCGGCTGGGAGGGACACCAAATTCCCTCCCAGCCCATCAGCGAACTGGGAAAACGCCGAGCGCCGTCGCGCGAATTGGCGAATCTGGTGCGCGCGCATATGCGGGCCGGTAGCGTCGTGCGTACACACACGCACCGAAAGGAATCGCACTATGCAACTGATGACACTTCGCCAACCAGGCGGAACCACGACCGCCGCGCGCCGCACCGGGGAAACGACCGCAGTCAAGCTCGGCTTTCAAGATGTCGGCGAGCTCCTCGCCCAAGAAAACTGGCAGGACCTTGCCGCGGCAGACGGGGAGCAGGTCACCTTCCAGGACAAGGATCTCGCGCCAGTTGTGCCTCGCCCGGGCAAGGTCATTTGTGTCGGTCTGAACTACGCGAACCACATCAAGGAAATGGGTCGTGAGCTGCCGAAAGTCCCGACGCTGTTCATTAAGTTTGCTGACGCCCTCACCGGCCCCTACGACGATGTGAACGTTCCCGAATGGGCCAGGGGAGCCCTGGATTGGGAGGGGGAGTTGGCGGTTGTGATTGGGAAGAGGGCGCGTCGAGTAGTAGAGGCGGACGCGGCTGATTACATCGCGGGCTACGCGGTGGCCAATGATTACACGATGCGCGACTACCAGTACTCCACCCTGCAGTGGCACCAGGGCAAGTCCCTGGAGAAGTCGGCGGGGTTCGGGCCGTGGCTGACCACTCGCGACGAGTGGGCGGGTGCGGGGCAGCTCACGACGCGCCTCAACGGCGAGGTGGTGCAGAACGATTCGACGTCTGACCTGGTGTTTACACCGGAGTTTCTGATTGAGTACATTTCGCACATTTACCCGCTGAACCCCGGCGACACCATCTTGACTGGTACGCCGGGCGGGGTTGGGCATGCGCGCGACCCGAAGCGTTATGTGGGCGACGGGGACGTCGTCACGATTGAGGTTGAGGGGTTGGGGCGCATTTCGAACCAGACAGTGTTCGAGTAGCGCCCGGCGCCCTTACTTCGCTGGGGTGGTGGGGACGACTGGCGCGGTGGTGGTCACTGAGCCGGTCGGCTGCTGGCCCTGGTTGCCGGAGCTGCCGACGGTGATGTCGATGTCCTTGACGTTCGGGATGCAGCTGCGCAGGCCGGCGATCGCCAGCAGGGTCACCACGACGCCGACCAGGCCGCCGCCGACCGCAGTCAGCGTGTTTGCGTCGACGTTGAGGGAGCGGGCGGTGTCGCGGAGTGCGCGGTCAATCGAGTTCTTATCGACGCCCGCAGCCTGAATGCCGAGCTGGTTCGACAGTGCAACCGGGATTGCGGCCAGCAGCGGAAGGCCGAGGCCGACCAGGGTCGCGATGCAGCGTGGGTCGGAGATGCCGCCCTCGGCGCCGACGCGCGCGTTCAGGTTCGAGGAGCCGCCATTGCCAGCGCCCTGGCCTTCGCCGCCCTGGCCGCCGCCCTTGGAGGAGCCGCCGCCGGAGCTGAGCGGGATGCCCTGCACGTTCGGGTTCGCGTTATCGGAGACCTTGATGTCTGGGTTGCCGTTGTTGTTGCCGTTGTTCGAAACGTTTACGGTTGGGTTCGCGTTCCCCGTGACCACGACGGTCGCCTTAGCGTTGTCGGAGACCTTGATGTCTGGGTTGCCGTTGTTGTTGCCGTTGTCCGAAACGTTGACGGTCGGGTTCGCGTTGTTGGTCACAACAACGTTCGGGTTGCCGTTGTTCGACGCGTTGTCCGAAACGTTGACGGTCGGGTTCGCGTTGTTGGTCACAACAACGGACGCCTTCGCATTATCCGAGATCTTGATGTCCGGGTTGCCGTTGTTGGACGCGTTGTTGTTCGCGTTATCGGTGATGTTGACCGTCGGGTTCGCGTTGTTGGTCACAACAACGTTTGGGTTGCCGTTGTTGTTGCCGTTGTCGGAAATGTTTACGGTCGGGTTGGCGTTGCCCGTGATGGTGACGTTGCCGTTGTCGTGGACCTTGGCGTTATCCGTGACAACGACGCTGACCTGCGGGTTACCGTTGTTGGAACCGTTGTCGGAGATGTTGACCGTCGGGTTCGCGTTGCCGGTGACTGTGACATGGCCGTTGTTGTTGCCGTTGTTTTCGATGCGGATCGCGCCGTCTTCAACCTTGACGATGCCCTCGAGCGCGCCCTTCAGGCTGCCGAGCAGCCCGCCGCCCGAGCCGCCCTTGCCGTCCTCACCAGAGCCGCCGGAGCCGCCACCGATGAGGCCGCCGAGCAAGTTACCGATAGCGCCACCGATGCCGCCGGTGCCGCCGCCGATCAGACCGCCCAGGATCGGGCCGAGGACGCCACCGATACCCTTCGCGATTTCCCCGCCAGTGGTCTGCGGGTTGGTGGCGTTGATGCGGATGGTGCGCTCGACGGTGGAGGTGCCGTCGCTAATTTTGACTGGCAGGTCGAACACGCCCGGGGTGAAGGTGGCAGGTGCGTTGACCTGTACTTCACCGTTGAGGTTGGTGAAGGACCAGAGCGGGTACTTCGCGCCGCTGCGCTCAATCGTGACGTTCTCCGGCAGGGTGAGGCCCGGAACCGGCTTCACGCGCTGCTTCTCGAAGTCGACTGAGTAGATCTTGCTGAAGTCCGGCAGGTCGCCTTCCCACTCGGCGGGAGGCATGGTGTCGGTGAGCTTGACCTTCAGGGTGCCGGAGTACGGCTCGCCTTCCTTCGGCGTGATGGTGACCGGAATATCCGCGCTACCAGCCTTGATGGCGTTGTTGAAGGTGATCCTGTTCCACGGCTTCCCGATGGTCAGGTTGCCCTCCGCATCGACGGTCACCGGCCAGCGCGTGGTGCTATCCCAGTAGGTCGACGCGATCTTGTCGCCGGGCTCGAGCTTGGCGTCCGGCACGGGCACGGTTTCTTTGTTCCAGAAGTTCTCGGCCTCGTAGGTCTTGTCGAAGTCAAACTTCGGCGCCTCAGGGGCTGGGGCTTCCTCGCTTGTCGACGGCCCCTCCGACTCGGCTGGTGCTTCCGGTTCGGAAGACTCGGCTGGTGTCTCCGGTTCGGAGGACTCAGACGGTGCCCCGGACTCAGCCGTGGTGGTTTCCGGCGTGGTGGTTTCTGCCGAGGTCGTCTCCGGCGTGGTGGTCTCCTCCGCTGGCTTCTCATCCTTGACGGTGATCTTCAGCGTGGCCTCGTAGGGCTCGCCGGAGGTTGGGTTGACCTTGATCGGGATCTCGACGGTCTTTCCGACCTTGCTGCTGAACGCCAAGCCGTCGCTCGGGCGCCCGACGGTCAGGACGCCGAGGTCGTCGACGGTGACTTTCCAGCGGTACGTGCCGATCGTCGTCCAGCTGTAATAGGTCTCTACCTTGTCGCCAGGGTTTAGGGCGAGGTCTTTGAGCTGGCGCGTTTTGGCGTCCCAGAAGTTGACCTCTTCGGGCGTGTCGAAGTCGGATGCCTGCGTCGCCACTGTCTGGGCGTGGGCTGCGGGGAGGTCGGACGTCGAGACGCTGACGAATGGGGCGACCAGCGCGATCGAAAGCGCACCGGCGGCGATAGAGATGCGCTTTGTGCGCGTGCTGTATGCCATAAACTTGTCCTTTG
This sequence comes from Corynebacterium sp. UMB2355A, assembly GCF_033877495.1. Lineage (NCBI taxonomy): Bacteria > Bacillati > Actinomycetota > Actinomycetes > Mycobacteriales > Corynebacteriaceae > Corynebacterium > Corynebacterium sp. UMB2355A. The sequence continues at coordinate 1,464,739 of NZ_CP138855.1, forward strand.
CTCAAGAGCGGAAACGCTGCACTGGACCTGCAGCACAGGTATGTCACAGATTGATATCGTTTCTGTCCAGTAAAACTTAACATTCTCACCCCCGCCCAAGGCGAGGAACGTAAAGGGATAGGCAAAACATGCAGGTAGTTCGCTGAACAAAAAGGTGCGCTATTCCACCTCCGGGGGTAAGTGCGGCTACGCTTGCAATGCTTGACTTGGCCAATCGCGGTGAGGTGAAAGGATGTGGAGATGAAGATCAATGACCCCGAGCAGCTCTACGAGCTCGAGCGTCGGCTAGAGGACCACGATCCTGAAATTGAGGAGCTCTCGGAGCTTCAGGAGCAGCTGAAGCACGTCCGCCTCAAGGACATCATCGCGATGATTGAGCGCACCGATGTCACGAACGGTGCGAAGATTCTGCGCCTGCTGTCGCCGGAGCGCTCTGCGGTCGTCTTCGACGTGCTGGACCCGGCGCACCAGGCAGACATGGTCACCGCACTTGGAGACGAAGCCGTCGTCGGCTTCTTCGACGCCCTCGGCGCCGAGGACCGCGTGGCCCTCCTCGACGAGCTTCCTCCCGAGGTCGCCGCCCGCCTCATGCACGAGCTCGACGAGGACGACCAGCGCGTTACCAACGTCGTCCTTGGCTACGAGAAGGGCACCGTCGGCCGCACCATGTCGCCGGAGGTGCCGCTGGTCACGCCAGAGATGACGGTCAAGGAGGTCGTCGATAATCTCCGCGAGAACGTCGACAGTCTGGAGACGATCTACACCGTCCCCGTCACGGATGCGCACCGCACGCTCGTAGGCATCGTTTCTTTACGACGCCTCTTCCAATCCAACGCCAACCAACCCGTTTCCGAGGTCATGCGGGAAGCGCAGTACGCCTACGCCTCCGACGAGGCAGAGGACACCGCGCGCTGGTTCCTGGCGTCGAACCTGCTGGCGTTGCCGGTCGTCGATAATGAGCACCACCTGGTGGGCATATTCACATACGACGAGGCCCACGACATCGTCGAAGAAGCAGACAGTGAGGACACAGCCCGCCTGGGTGCGTCCGAGTCCCTGAAGCGCCCGTACCTCTCAACGCCCGTGCAGGCCCTGGTCAAGAGCCGTATCGTCTGGCTGCTGGTGCTTGCGGTCTCCGCGATCCTGACGGTGCAGGTGCTCGGTATCTTCGAGGACACGCTTGAGAAGGCCGTCGTGTTGTCCTTATTCATCCCGCTGCTGACGGGTACCGGCGGTAATACCGGCAACCAGGCCGCCACCACCGTGACTCGCGCGCTCGCACTCAATGACGTCCGTAACCGCGACGTGGCTAAGGTGGCGTGGCGTGAAATGCGGGTGGGGATGCTGCTCGGTGCCGTGCTCGGCTCGCTGGGTTTTGTGCTGGCAGGGCTGGTGTTCGGGCAGTCGGTGGGCATTGTCATTGGGTTGACGCTGCTGCTGGTCTGCACGATGGCCGCAACCGTGGGCGGTGTGATGCCAATCATCGCTAAGACCATTGGCGCCGACCCAGCCGTGTTCTCTAACCCGTTTATCTCTACGTTCTGTGATGCCACCGGTCTGATTATCTACTTCTTTATTGCGAAGGCGGTTCTGGGCATCTAACAGGCGTTTTGCTGCACTCGCAGTTTCGGTGTAGAGTCTCTTTCGTTGCCTACAGGGCAGCAAAACACCGCGCCCGTGGCTCAACGGATAGAGCATCTGACTACGGATCAGAAGGTTGGGGGTTCGAATCCCTCCGGGCGCACCAAATAAAACCCCAGTCCACCGCGTGTGGGCTGGGGTTTCTGCTTTATTCTTTGAGGCGGTGCCAAAAGACGCACCCCTTGAAATCTAGGCCCTTTCTGACCTGTGCGTATATTGGTCACGTTTTCTCGAATTGCGTCTCTTGATACTCATTTCCTCATTGGCCATCAGTGAACTGGGGAAACAAAAGGGGGCCGCTGCTCTCAGCTTTTTGCAAGGTTCGCTCAGTGCGTGTTGGGGGCGCTTGATTGATTTGGACTAAGGGCGCAGGTCGGAGGGGGCGTCGATAATTGGAGCGGTGCGAAGAGGGGATTTGCGATTCTTGCGCTGCGTATATGTAGCTCTTAGCTTGAGTTGACGGTGGTAAACGACGTATATTTGTACAGATTACTTAGGAGAAGTCTGTGCGCTCGCTCCTAGGCTTCGAATTTCTCTCAATAACGTACGAATCAGGAGACCATAATGACCGGAAACGGTAAGTCCGGACGCGGGCTGTTTTCCAGCATTCGCAAAGCGGCCATAGCTACGGCGACCGCTTTCTCTTTAGCTATCGGTGGGATGGCCGTCCCGGCGGTGAGCGACCACGCCGCCGAGGTGGCGCTGCCGTCGGCGGCGGCAACTGTTATCACTGATTTGCCCATTCAGCAGGCAAAAGTGACTAAAAAGGGGCAGCGAAAAATTTCGTGGGCGATACAGTCTGTAGGGTCGGCGCGATATCCAATCCCTATCTCCGGGATTTTTACAATCACTCCTTGGCTGGAGTCCAAAAAGCCGATCGTGCCGATCGGTAAGGTAAAAGTCCAGATCAAGCAGGGTGCTGAAGTTGTTGAGACTCTAGGCGAGTTTGATTTTCCGATCACCTCTGACGGGAAGTCCTATGAGCTTGATCTCTCCTCCAAGTGCACCACCTCTTCGCCTTGTTACCTCCCACAGTCTGACGTCCACTCATTGTGGATTGAGTCTGCGAACGATCTCGATCGAAAGCTCTTGGGAAACTTCGAGCAAGGTCGCCTTCAGGGAGGCTTTGGGCACCGTGAAGCTGAGGAAAAGAAACCAGAAGCCCCCAAACAAGGTTGGGTAGCGGGCCTTGTACAGGTACCGAATGGCTACTCGGCCTCCGATGTTGACCTGAAGATTGATGGGCGCCCAGTTCAAGTTGGTGGCAACGGCTGGTTTGTGAGCGAGAAGTTCAATGCTGGGACGTACGGCTGGGAAGCTCGCCTGAACGATAAGACTTCAACGTCAAGCGGTAGCGTTACAATCAGTGCTGACCAGCAGTCCTACCTCAATATCAAACTTGAGGAGCGCAAGGGGACCGTTTTGGTCCATATGCACGATCGTCATGGCTACCCGCTGTGGAACACGGGAGGTAGCCTGCAGATCAAACGTACCGACCTTGGCCCGAGTAACGGAGCTTCAATTGACCATGGGAATTGGTCGTCGACTGAACTAACCGGAAGCTACGGCGACTACCAAATTTGGTACAGCGGCTCGGATGAGTACTTCCCTACATCAGCACAGTCGTTCAATATCCCAGGGAACCGGCCAAGTGAAATCAGGTTCTACCTGCAGCGCAAGGAGGTAAGCGGTAGGGTTTACCTGCCGTCTGGTTACTCGTTCAATGCTGCGCAGGGGCTTACCCTCACAGTGTTTGACCAAAACAAACGCGAGGTCCGGAAGGTATCTCTCCTGGACTCTGGGGATTACAAGATTCAGGGTCTGGACAATGGAAGCTACCGCTTCCAGCTCTCTGGTGACTACATCAATACCGTTTCACGAACGGTGAATATTAGTAACCGTACGATCGACGGAGTTGACTTCCGACCAACGTTGAAAGAGGCCCGCGCTAAGGTAGAGATCCAGGTCCCAAGCAACGAGAACTTTGATGGCGGAAAGATTCGCCTGAAATACAACAATCAGACTTGGGGTGACTACCCATACAAGAATCAAGCAGGATACGACCTCGGTGTTGTCAACCCAGGTGAGGTATCCGTCCAGCTGATCGACCGGAACGGAAAGGTCGTAGGCAGCGGTTATGAGTTCGTGCTTCCAGGCGAAACTAAGATTGTGCGCGCCACAGTGTCCAAGACGCTGGCTTCCTACCAGGGCGTGGTGCTTGACCAGTTCGATAAGCCAATTTCTGGTGCCACGGTCTCTGTAAACGGCAAGAGCGTGAAGACGGACGGTCGCGGCCAGTTCGTTGTTGCAGGCGTGAAGCCCACTGCGACAGTTCAGGTCAAGGTCGATGCAATTGATAACTACACCTACGAACTGAATACGTCAGTGCCTGTCAATAAGACTGAAGGCGGCAAAACCTACGATCTTCCTGACCCGCTGAAGCCGAACTTTATGACGAAGGAACTCCTTCTCCAGTTCCTCGGCGGTGAAGAGGGCGCTGCGGGCGTGACGTGGGAAGTCGCTCCGAGCCCGAACCATAAGAAGGCAAACGGGGCTGAAGGACGTAAGGGCGTCACTGATAAGAACGGCTTTGTCCAGCAGGTGCTGTACCCAGGCACCTACGATCTCAAGCTGACTTCTCCGAAGGGCGACCTGGGCGACAAGTACACGTTCGAGAATGCTCCTCGAACCGTCACGATTGATCCCAAGAATGGCATGCAAGTCCAGGAGATCACGCTGAAGAAGAACCCAGGCGAGATCAACGGTCGCGTCATCTACGACGATGGCAAGCCAGTGGTGAATGCCGAAGTTCGAGTTGGCAATGAGACGGTTCGTACGAACTGGAACGGCTACTACACCTTTAACAGGGTCGCGGCTGGTACTGACTCGGTAACCGTTGCTGCCGCAGGTGACGGCACCTACGCAGAGGCCTCGCAGAAGTTCTCCGCGCTCAAGGCAGCGGAGAGGAAGACTGTCGAAGACATCAAGGTCGACCGAGCAACCTCCCGCATTGAAGGCACCGTCCGCATCGACGGGAAGCCTGCTTCGGGTGGTGTCTCGGTGGAAGCAAAGGGCCAGAACGGCGCGTACATCGACTTCGGTGGCGTTGACTCGAGCGGTAAGTTCTCCTTTGCAAATACCGGTTCCGCGAAGCTGCTGCCAGGTAAGTACGAGGTCACGGTCCGAAACTCGGGTGATGGCCGCTTCGACGAGACGACCAAGTCTGTCACCGTCAAGCCTGGAGAGGCTGCAAAGGTTGAGTTTGACCTCAAGGAAAATCGCGCTCCAATTGTCGCGACCGTCCGTAATGAGGCCGGCGAGCTAGTCAGTGGCGCAAAGCTGACTCTCAAGGACGTTGACACTACCTGGACCGAAGGCGAGCGCGGCGTGTACACCTCGGGCAACCTGCCTGCTGGTGAGTACATCGTCCAGGTTGAGGCAAACGACACTCATGGTTCGACGCAGGGTAAGGTCACCGTGAGGTGGGCTGCAGGTGGCCGCGCTAACTACATCGTCACGCGTAACCCGGGCACCGTCACGATTAACGTCACTGACGATGCAGGGCAGCCAGTAAACGGTGTGAAGGTACGGCTTAAGGGCACGCAGTCTGACGCTTACAAGACGCAAATCAACAAGGACTTGACCACCGCAAACGGCAAGGTCGCTTTCGATAAGGTTCCAGTCGGTACCTACAAGGTCACCATTGAAGACTCTGCAGTATACGACGAGGCCCAGGGTATTGAGCTCAAGGTCGATGCAGCGGGCAACGTCGTTCGCGATGTGAAGCTGCGTCGTAAAGATGCATCCATGACGGTCCACGTCATGGATGAGAAGAGCCGTGCTATCTCGTCACCAGTCATCAAGCTGATTGATGAAAACGGTGCAGAGACCAAGGGCACCGGGGACGTGAACGGCAAGGTCGAGTTCAACGAGCTGCGCCCAGGTACTTACACGATTGAGGTTGAGCCAACGGATCGCCACAAGGGTGGATCGAAGTCCGGCGTCACCATCAAGCCTGGCACCACAGCAGCTGATAACAAGGAATTCGTCAGGGTGACCAACGAGTCCGCGACGGTGATCGGTACCGTCGTCGACGAAAACAAGCAGCCAGTTGCTGGCGCCACCGTCAAGGTGACGAACGAAGGCATGCAAGAAGTCACGACTGACAAGGACGGCAAGTTCGTCGTCGAGGGCCTCAGCGAAGGCAACGCAACCTTTGAGGTCCCGAAGACTAGCGAGTACACCGGTAACAACCTCACCGTGAACGGTCTGCTGCCAGGTGATCAGAAAGAGATCACCATCGAGGTCACCCGAGACCTTAAGCGCCTCAACGGCTCCGTGCTTGACGATGGCGGCAATGCCATCGAAGGCGTCGAAGCACAGTTGATCCAGAACGGTGAGGTAGTAAAGACCCAGACCACCGATAAGTCCGGTAGCTTTGCATTCGACAAGATGGAGCCGGGTACCTACACGGTGAAGGTCGAGGAGACTGACACCCACCTCGCTGGTGAGAGCGAAAGCTTCGAGGTTGTGCTTGGCCAGGGTACGGATCCTGTCCAGGTCTCCTTGCAGCGCAAGCCAGGCAGCATGAAGGGTAAGGTCGAATTCTCGAACAACAAGGTTGTCGACGGTGCCGAGATCCGACTGGTACCGGAGTCCGGCGATCCAATCGATCTGGAATTCAACAACGAAGGCAACATTGCCGTGCCAGAGCTACCAGCAGGTACGTACAATGTTGAGGTCAAGTCCCCGGACAACTACAAGCGCGTAAGCGTTCCACCACTGACGGTCTACCCAGGCAAGGAAGCTGACTTGGGCGTGATTAAGTTCACCGCCGAGATCGGCGACGTTGCAGGCACTGTCCGTGACGAGAACGGCGAGCCTGTTGGCAAGGTCAAGATCAAGCTGCAGCGAGCAGGCCAGCAGCCAATCGAATCTGAATCTGCCGAAGACGGCACGTTCTCCTTCACCAAGGTCCCGGTGGGCGATTACACGGTTGACGTTGTGCAGCCGGAGAAGTTCAAGCCGGTCCGCGGTCTGACCGCCACGGTGAAGCCTGCCGAGGAAACGGCTCTTGACATCACCCTCGAGACGAAGCCGACGAAGGGCACCATCAAGGGCAACATTGAGGACGAAGCCGGTGAACCGGTTGCGAACGTTGGTATCTCGCTCGAGCCGACCTCCGGCAAGGGCAACACCATCGACGTCAAGGTCGCCGAAGACGGCACATTTGACGACGCCACCATCCCAGCAGGCTCCTACAGCCTCAAGGTGACCCAGCCGGTTGGCTACGAACCGGTGGACAACATCCCGGTCAAGATCGACGCAGGTAAGGAGCGTGTCGTCCCGACCATCACGCTGAAGAAGAGCGAGGTGGAGGCCGAAACCGGTAACTTCATCGGTGGTGTCTACGACAAGGCGACGAATGCTCCGCTGCCGCAGACCGGCCTGGTTCTTGTTGGCGACGCTGGACGCTACCCGGTGGCTATTAACGCTGACGGTTCGTTCCGCCGCAACGGCATCCCAACCGGTAACTACCAGTTGAAGATCGCGCAGCCGGAGGGCTACCTCGAGCGCGCGGACATCACCGTTGTCATCGAGACGGGCCTGGACAACTATGCCCAGGACATCAAACTGGAGAGGATCCCAGTTGAGAACACCCCGACCACGGGTACCCTGCAGGGCAACGTGCTCGGCGTGAGCGAGGGCAAGCCAGTTGAGCAGATTGCTGGCGCGAAGGTGAACATCCTCCGCCTCGGTGGCGGATCTACGCAGGTCACCACGAACGATTCCGGTATCTTCACCGCTTCCGGTCTCGAGCCGGGCGAGTACGTCGTCCAGGTGGAGGCACCGGAGGGCTTCAATACGCCACGTTACGAGCGTGTCGTTGTTGAGGCTGGCAAGACGAACGACGACTTGCGGGTCTACCTCGAGCGCAAGCCGACGCCGAACCCGAAGCCAGGTGCAGCACCAGGCACGATCAGCGGCTGGCTCCTTGATGACGGCAACTACCCAATCAAGGGCGGCACGGTTCGCATCAAGGGCACCGCAAAGAATAAGGACGGCAGTCCACGCCTTGACGAGGACGGCAAGCCTATCGAGACACTTCCAGCGGTGAAGATTGGCAAGGACGGCTACTTCACCACGGATTGCCTTGAGCCAGGTGAGTACACCATTGAGCTCGACGTCCCAGATGGCTGGCCAAAGCCGAAGGGCTGGCCGAAGAAGGTCACTGTTACTGAGGACAAGGCGATTGAGCTTGGCCTCGTCAGCATCAAGGCACCGCGAAGCAACGTCGAAGGTGTTGTTGACGACGGCTCCGGCAACCCAGTCGAGGGCGTCATCGTGACCGCGACCGACCCGCGTGGTGAGACCAGCGCGGTCGCGACCGACAAGGACGGCAAGTTCGTCTTTGACAAGGCGCTGCCGGGTACCTCCACCATCGAGGTGTTCACCCCGCAGGGTATCCAGAACGTCGACCCAATGTACGTTCCGGTCAAGCCTGGCCAGGACGTTGCAATCCCGGGCGTCCACCTGACGGAGAAGCAGCTCAAGCTGAGCAAGCGTGTCCGCGGGTACGATGCCGACGATATGGACAGCGCCCCGATCCTCCCTGAGGACTGGGACCTGATCTACGGCTTCGTGATCACCAACGAGACCGACGAGATCATCAAGAACATCACCCTGGATGACCCATTCCTGGGAGATGCCAAGATCACCTGGCCTGAGGGCTGGGAGAAGCCAGAGAATCGCACCTTGGAGCCAGGCGAGCACGTGTTTGCCTCCGCGAAGATTCCGCCGCAGAAGGACATGTCCGTTGTGAACAACATCGCGACGGCCCGCGGTACGGGCAGCAAGGGGCAGATGGTGGCGTCGACACCTGATAACGCAGTGGCAAGAATTGGTTCTGCCTCTGTGGAGAAGAAGGTCAACGCACGGTTCGGTGTGGATAAGAACAAGCCAGTGTCCCTCGATGTGGATGAAGACATGTACTTCACCTACGAGATCATGAACCGTGGCGCCGCACCGATGTACAACGTCACCCTGACCGACGAGGTCTGTGAGTGGAAGGAAGGCACGAGCGAAGACGATTCCAACGACTGCAAGCCGATGGAAATCGACCTGCCGAGCGACTGGAACCGCACCCTGCTGCCAGGCGAGCGCGTCTTCCTCACCGCTGCGCTACCGCCGCTGAAGCCAGGCACCCGTCACCACAACAAGGCGCTGGTGAAGGCCGACCTTGACCAGCCGCGTCGTAGCCCGGGTATTGAGGAAGAGAAGGGCATCTACGAGGAGGACCCACCGTCAATCCTGACGGTTACCCCGAACAAGAACTCGTGGGGTAACGCACACGTGATTGTGTCTGAGGGCAAGACCCCGAAGGGCTACATCGATGGTGTGCTCAGCGGCCTGCCGGCTGGCCTGCTCACGGAGGCGAAGGTTGAGCTCATCTCGGAGGACAACAAGACCTCCCTGAGCGCAACCGTCGACGGTAACGGAAAGTTTGCCTACGGCAACGTCACGCCAGGCAAGTACAAGCTGCGCGTGACCAACCCGTCCGAGGACGTCATGAAGATCGCTGGCGAGTACGGCATCCCGTCCGAGAAGGCAGCCCAGGGTGGGAAGATCACCACCAAGCTGTTCGAAGTCGAAGCAGAACAGCCGACGGACCTCAGCATCCAGCTGGTGAAGGCGGAAGTTCCGAAGGAAGGCAGCTCCCTTGGGCGCTGCATCACGGAGACCTCCTCCGCCTCGAACCCGGCGATGTACCTCATCCCGCTCGGCCTGCTGGTCGGCGCGATGGCGGGCAGCCTGGTCATCTACGAGGACCAGTTCAACGCCGTGGTCAAGCAGTTCAACCAGGCGATGCCGCAGCTCGCAATCGAGCGTCCGGCGTGGATGAACCAGATCAGCCGACAGCTAGAGCAGCTGCACCCAGCAGCAGGCCCGGCAGTCCTGGCCATCATGCTGGTCGCAGTAGGTGCCATTGCCGTGGGTCTGGCGTACGCCGCCTGCGAGTCCGGAGTCGATAGCTCCAGCAAGGGCAACGGTTCGAGCAAGAAGGAAGAGACCCCAGCGAAAGAGCAGGAAAAGGTCTCCTAGCCCAAAGCGCTAAGGACGAGCGAAAAGCAACCCGCCACCACGAAAATGGTGGCGGGTTGCTGCTTGAGAAGTACCACATCGTTTTGTACATTGAATGGTGGATTACTGGGTTTGCAGCCCCGCAACCTATACGAGAGGGAACAATGAAAATTTCGAAGACCGCCGGTTACTACGGCCGCTTGGCGATGGCGTCCGCACTCGCCGGGACATTCACACTCGTCCCAGTGGCAGCGAACGCTGACACCACGACCGAGACGCGCACCCAGGCGCCCGTCACCACGACAGCAACCGCTCCTTCGAGCATTGCTACCTCCAGCGTGACGCCAAGCGCCAGCGACACCCCAACCGTGAGCGTTGCCCCGTCCGTCGCGGGCGCACCAGCAGTGGCGACGACGCCAGCGAAGGCGAAGAAGGCGTCGACAAGCGATAAGCCAGGCACTGGTACCAGCGGTGTAGAGCTCGAGTCCGGTGCGTGGACGTACACGGCGGTGGCGGGGCACCCAACCGACGGCAGCGTCTACGCGCTGTCCACCGCGCCGCAGGAGAACCACCTGCTGAAGATCGACCCGGCGACGGGCAACGTCGAGGATCTTGGGGCTGCACGCGTCGAGCACGGCGCACTTCCAACCGACATCACCACGGCAACCATTACCTCTCATGGCCGCCTGATTGTGTCGGAGGAACTCTCGAAGGACGGCGACAGCTACTACGCCATCGACCTGGACAAGCTGAGCGCGACCACCACCCCGGTGTTCACCGAGCACAAGGTGTCGGTGGATACCTTCAGCAAGCCGAAGGACTTCAAGGCACCCGGTGCGTGGGGCACGGCCTCCAAGAAGGTCGACCCGAAGGGGGAGTACCTGCACGCATACGCTGAAACCCTCGACGGCAAGCCAGCGCTGTGGACCCTGAACACCGACACCGACAAGCTCAGCGTGACCACGCTGAAGGTGGCGCGTGGTGTGAAGACCGAGGGCATCGACCGTCTGGGTGAGGTTGCCTACGCAGTGACCAAGGACACCGACGTCTTCGTTGCGGGCGACAAGGACGGCAACACCGTCGAGTTCAAGCCGACGCAGCTCAAGATCGGCCCTGGTGACGAGCTCGTGGCCACGTTCTCCCAGGACGGAGACGACACGCTCAGTGAGGTGCTCGGCGCCGATAAGAAGTTCGGATTCACCGCCATCAAGCACGCGGGTGAGGAAAAGGACGCGGAGACGCCGGCTTCGGACAAGACGAAGGCCGATGCGGAGGCCCCGAAGTCTGACAATACTGCGGAGCAGGCGGATAAGAAGCCGTCCGAACCGACGAAGTCTGACGCTGAAGCTGCGAAGCCTGCTGAGCCGACGAACAAGGATGCGGACAAGCAGCAGCCTCCGGCCAACAACAGTGAGAAGCCGTCCTCAACCCCGACGCCAGAGGCCACCGAGCAGCGCACGCTCGAGGTCGAGATCTACGTCGGCACTGGTGAAAAGAAGAAGCCGGTCGAGGGCGCACGCCTGGTCGTCCCGAGCCTGGACAACCTCGAACTCGAAGGCGCAACCGACGCCGACGGCTACCTGTCTACCACCCTGCCAGCAGAGCTCAACGACAAGAGCTTCACTGTCCGCCTCGTAGAGGCACCGGAAGGCTACAAGAACAAGTCCATCCAGATCAAGAAGGATGACTTGGTCAAGGAAATCACCCTGGACAAGGACACCCGTGCAACGAGCACGATGTCCAAGCCGCAGGAAATCCTCGAGGTGTTCAAGGAAGTCAAGCCGCTGCTCGGCGCATTCGGTGCCCTCGCGGGCGCAGGCGCAGGGGCTGCAGGCTCGAAGTCGACAAGCTCGAAGACTTCGACGACCTCAACGTTCTCTAACTCCAAGAGCTCCGGCACCGTGTCCACCGGACGCACCACCAGCGCAACGTCCCGCAGCACCGCAGCCGCGCGCTCCACGGCGAAGAGCACCAGCAAGCGCAGCTCCAGCAAGTCCTCCTCGACGACCACGTCGACCCGCAGCGGGGACCTCGCCGATACCGGTACCCCGATGTCCGGCGTGATCACGCTCGGCATCGTGCTGTTCCTGATCGGTGGCGCGTACGTCTTCATGGGACGTCGCCGCGACGCATAAAGCGCATTAGCAGTACAGAGTAAAGGCCCGAAGGGAGTGATCCCCTCGGGCCTTTGCCGTACCTAGCAAACGCGAGTTAGAACACCTCGACGCGCCCGCCCAATGACTCGATCTGGCGCAGCTGCTTCACCCAGCCTGGCGCGCCCGGGTGCAGGCGCATCACAGGGCGCGAAGAAATCTTCACCGGTGACACCGACTCACGTCGCGCGCCCGAACGCGCCAGCATACGGGTGTGCGCCCGGTGGCCGTTGTCGGCGAGGCGCTTCATGGAAGGAGCGTCGGCGGAGAGGGCGGAGCGGGCGTCGGCAAGCAGTTCGGTGAACTCGTCGATGATGCTGACGAGGCTCTCGGCGTTGGTTTCGCACATGTTGCGGACCAGCGACGGGTCCGTGCCCGCGACGCGCGTGGCGCCCTTGAATGAGCCAGCCGCAAGCGACTGCGCCAACGTGCCGCCGCGATCCCCGACCACGGAGAGCGCCTCCGCAATCACATGCGGCAGGTGGGACACGCGGGCCACTGCCTCGTCGTGGCGCTTCACTGACACCGGCACGGCCTCCGCGCCCGTGACCGCGACCAGGTTGCACACGTCCGCGAACAGGCTCGCCCACGTCTGTGGCACCTTGTCGACGCTCTCCGCGTAGTCATACGTCACCACCCACGCCGCGCGCTGGAACAGCCCCTCTTGGGACGCCGACCAGCCGGAAAACTCGGTGCCGGCCATCGGGTGCCCGCCAACGTAGCGTTCCTCAAGACCGCGCTCCAGCACGAGGTCGTACACCGGCTGCTTCACGCTGACCACGTCTGTAATGCCGCAGCTCGGGGCGTGCTCCGCGATGGCGTCCAGGACGGTCGCCACCGCATCCATCGGTACCGCGACCACGATCAGGGCCTGCTGCGCCTCTGCCTTCTGCAGTGCGGCCTCGAGGTCGTTGGTGACGTCGAAACCATCTTTTTGCGCAGCCCTCGTGCCCGCATTCGAGTGCGTGTAGCCGAACGCATCGTGGCCGGCCGCGGTGAGGTCGCGAATGATGGAGCCACCGATCAACCCCAGCCCAACAATGCAGACGGGAGGCAGGTGGCGCGAAGAATGTAGGAATGAGGCAGTCACGGTTTCACATTCTAGTGACAAATTCACTGCGTGCAGGCTAATGTCGTGAGACATGGCACAGGAATTTCCAGACGGGTACGCAGTGACAGTCGCCCAGCACGACGGTGCATGGTCCGTGCACCGCTACAACGACAGCTTCGACTCGCTGGAAGACACCATCGCCGCAGTACGCCGCCTCCGCAGCGAAGGACCCACGTTTGCGCTGCTCAACGTCGAAAATGAGTACGTTGTGGTGCTGCGCCCAGGCCCAAACAGGGCACGCATCCTCCTTAGCGACGCCCCCATCGCCGTCGACGACGACTACGCCGCCGACGCCCTCGAGGAAGCCGGCTGCGACATCCCCGACATCGACCCCGATGACCTCGACGACACTGACAGCTGGGCCGACGGCGACTTCGATATCCTCGCCGACCTCGGCCTCACCGAAGAACGCCTCAGCCTGCTCCTCGACGCCGACGAAGAACCCGCCGACCTCATCGACGACATCGCCGACGCCCTCGGCTTCGCCGACGAACTTCACGAAGCACTGCGGTAACGGTGGCCTGCTCAAGCTGGCAGCGGCGCGCCACCGCCCGCATGCAACAAGCGCTCGACCTCGCGGCAACGACCCCGCCCGGCGACGTGCCCGTCGGCGCCCTCGTCTTCGACGCTGGCGGCGAGGTGATCGGCCGCGGCGTCAACCGGCGCGAACAACGCCAAGACCCCACCGCCCACGCCGAAGTCGAAGCGATCCGGGACGCCGCGCGCACCCTCGGGACCTGGCGCCTTGACGGTTGCGAGCTCGTCGTCACCTTGGAACCCTGCACCATGTGTGCCGGGGCCCTGCTCGGCGCCCGCATCGACTCGCTCATCTTCGGCGCCTTCGAGCCCAAAACCGGCGCCGTTGGCTCCCTGTTTGACGCCCTCCGCGACCCTCACCACCTCCACCAGATCCAAGTCCGCGGCGGGATCATGGAACCCGAAAACGCGGAACTGCTCGCCGAATTTTTCCGGGACCTGCGCTAATACTTAACCGAATCGTTACAGTGCCGCCCTGCCAAAGTGGCTACCATGGGGAACCGTTAGCTTAAGAACGAAACGAAAAGGAGCAACCATATGGCTTTTGAAGGAGCAGCAGACAAGCTGAAGGGCACCGCTAAGGAAGCAGCTGGCAAGCTTTCCGACGACAAGTCCCTCGAGAACGAAGGCAAGGCCAACCAGCTCATCGGCGATGCTAAGGATAAGGTCAACGAGGCTGCCGACTCCGTCAAGGACAAGGCAAACGAGGTAGCCGCCAAGGTCGAGGACAAGCTGAACGACTAGTCCCCGTCTTGATTTGGTTGCTCGGGCAAGAACCGTTACTCTGGTTTGCGGTAGCGTGTCCGAGCGGCCGAAGGTACTCGCCTCGAAAGCGAGTGAGGGTAAAACCTCCGCGGGTTCAAATCCCGCCGCTACCGCCAATTAAAAACAACGCACCCTGGGTTCGCCTGGGGTGCGTTGTTTTGGTTTTGGGGGGCCCGAGTGGGGTTAAGGGTCAAAATGTGTGTCTGGCTCGGCGTGTCGCGGGGGTTAGATTTGGCCTTTTTGAATGCCGATTGAGTGGGTGTAGTCGGTGTCGATAGCGTTGTCGTAGAGGGCTGGGCGTCCTGTTTCGTGGTCGGCTTGGTTCTCGGTTTGGGTCAGGGTGGATACTTTGGCGAGTTGGCCCTGGCCCCAGTCGGACTGCCTGGCGATTCGTACTGGATCGTCAGGCAGTTCCGTTTTTAAGTAGAGCCACCAATCCAGCATGCGGCGTTGTCGTTCGCCTGATCTGCCGCGGTGGGTTCTGGCGAGCAGTTTGAGCTGGGCGTTGATGCCGCCTTCTAAGCTGTTGGTGGTGGATTTGATCCGCTCGGGCGCAAGGACTCCTGCTGGCGGGTTGAGGTAGACAAACAGCATCTCGGACCGCCAAAGATGGTTGAGGCTGTTGTAGGCCTTGCGCACGTTGTGGTGGGTCCACACGCGGGTCCATGCACCTGTTTTGGGGTCTTTGATCATGGTTTTCTCGTTCATCCATTCCCGGTAGATCGTTGAAAACTCGTGCAGTTGCACACCCCACGCGGCGGCTTCATCCAGTGTGGTGATCCGGGTCAGTTTCAGCGCAAGTCGGTAGATGGTGCGCCCGGCATCGGTGCGTGGGTTGGTGGTGGTGTAGCGGCGGACCACGCGTTGGGCGTGGACGAGGCAGCGTTGAATTTTCGTAGTCGGCCAGCACTTTTTGATTGCGCTGTATGCGCCTTGGCCGCCGTCGATGACGGCGATGAGTGGGGCTTCGATGCGTTCAAGCAGCAGTTGGTAGTCGCGGGTGGTTTCGTGTTTGCACCAGTGCCAGGCGATCACGTGGTCGATGGTCGCCGCGACGATCAGGCAGCCACCGGCGGTGTAGGTGCCATCGAGAAATACCTGGTCGTAGATCCGCTTGTGGTGGCCGGCGGTGGGGTCAGGCACATCAACGAGCCAGCACCACTTGAAGCGCCGCTTCATGGTGGCGCGGCTAACACCGTTTCGTTTGGCTAGGTCGTCGAGTGATATTGCGGTGGTGCAATGCTCGATGAACTGGGTGAACACTGCCGCGTTGGTGATGTCGTTTCGACGTTTGACGCTGGAGGCGCCGCATTGTTTGCAGCGCCATCTGGTGGTGCCTTTGCTGGTGGTGCCGTTGCGTTTCATTTCACCGCCGCAGTGGCAGCGTGGTTGGTTCTTCGACATTGCGACACCACACCACGCCGCGCATAGCACATCACGGCTGCCACACCGAGGATTTCCCGTCGGGGGCTAGATATATGCTTCCGGAGCATATACTTTCCGGAAACCTACAGGTCAATCCGTGAAAATCCGCGATTCCGGACACACTTTTTGACCCTTAACCCAGATTGCACGCGTGGGGATTGAGGGTGTGAATCCCACTGTCGTGGGTTTGATGAGGTAGTCGATGTTGCGGAAGCTTTGGCATCGGCGTGCGTTGTGCTCCGTACGTTGTTTCAAAAACGGGTTTCATCAAACGGAACAAAACCTGGGACACTTCATATCCCACCCCAGGCCTAATGACTTGGGTGCAGCGGCAACGCTCATCCGATTTAGGCAGAGTCGTTGCAGGATCCAGTGGGTCACCTGGTCCGTGGTCTTTGCATTGTCTGGCGCGCAGGCAAGGCCAGCACGGAAGATCTTCTGCAAGCAACGCTTGTTGGTGCACCGGTAGCGTGGAAGGCGCACATGAAGTTGTTGGGTGGCCGACGATGGGCAGATCGACCAGGCTGCGGATGACGTGGTCGCGGAATACTCCAGGCTGCCCGCAGGTAGGGCATTCATTGATCGGCTCGACGGGTTCGGCTTCAATAACAGTGACGTCACCGTTTTCTGTGGCACCGGTGATAGTAGTTCCTAGTTTTGCGGTGCGGCAGATGGTATCGACGATGACATTTCCGTTAGGCTGCACAGTAGGTCCTTAGTTTTGTACGGATGGATTAGATACCTTTTTCCTACAAAGCCAAGGACCCCAATATCTTGTGCCACGCCCGAACCCCCGGCGAACTAATCAATGCACTCTAAAACCGGAAGAGCCCTTTTAGTACTACTGGTGGATTTCGGTTTTGGTGGGGATTAACGCCGCCGGCTTCGGTTTTTCCGTTGAGGAGGTCGTTGACTACTTCCCGATGGTGAAATGGGTCGATGGTGAGGTAGAGAGGAACCAGTCACCTGGAAGAGATCGATCCAGTCGTTGGTGTGCAATCTGGGAGGTAGGGTCGCGGGGTCGATTCCTCGCGAGCGCAACCATGATTGTGTTTCTGAACGTGATGAAAACAACCCTGCCCTTCGGAGAATTTCCCCTATCCCGCGTCCCCGGGCAGTGAAAACGGTGTGCACCATCGCCTGAAAGGCTTTGCGCTGCTCTATCGGAATCTTCGGGTCACCCACCCGGCGGATCACTAAGATCCCCCCGTCAACGTTTGGCTGTGGCCGGAAAGCAGTCCTTGGTACCCGAGAACCCAGGTGAAATGTGAACCATGGGGACCACTGAGCCGTCATCATCGTGCTTGCGCCTACCCCGGCCCGGCGGCGAGCGACTTCCCACTGCATGAGGAGTACAGCGTCAGTCCATGCTGGCGCATGCAGCAACTTTCGAAGAATGGCAGTGGTGAGGTGAAAGGGAATGTTTCCCACAATGACGCAGGGAGTGGCGGGTAACCGGAAGTTAAGGAAATCATCATGGACCACTTCGACCGCCGCCGAGGAGGTTTCTTGTGTGATTTTGGCAGCTAGTTTTGCGTCCACTTCAACTGCCGTTATCGCCCTCCCCAAGTGGGCCATCGGGTGAGTGAGGGCACCGCTTCCTGGTCCGATCTCAATGATGGGGCCGGAGGTTTGTTTCACAAGGTCGATGATGGAGTTGATGATCTTGTGGTTGGTGAGAAAATTTTGGCCATGCTCGTGACGGCCGTGTCCGTATGCAGACATCAGGTGTGCTCCTTGGATTTGAAAGGGAGCCGGGCATGACAAATAGCCGCCCGGCTAAAGGACCGGAGCGGTTTTTAACCTACGGGGTAGGAAACCGCCTTAGCGGTTGGTGCGCAACCGCAAGAAAGCGGTACCTGAAATCAACATGGGTCTAATTATATCCATTTAAAGGGTTAAGGGTCAAAATGTGTGTCTGGCTCGGCGTGTCGCGGGGGTTAGATTTGGCCTTTTTGAATGCCGATTGAGTGGGTGTAGTCGGTGTCGATAGCGTTGTCGTAGAGGGCTGGGCGTCCTGTTTCGTGGTCGGCTTGGTTCTCGGTTTGGGTCAGGGTGGATACTTTGGCGAGTTGGCCCTGGCCCCAGTCGGACTGCCTGGCGATTCGTACTGGATCGTCAGGCAGTTCCGTTTTTAAGTAGAGCCACCAATCCAGCATGCGGCGTTGTCGTTCGCCTGATCTGCCGCGGTGGGTTCTGGCGAGCAGTTTGAGCTGGGCGTTGATGCCGCCTTCTAAGCTGTTGGTGGTGGATTTGATCCGCTCGGGCGCAAGGACTCCTGCTGGCGGGTTGAGGTAGACAAACAGCATCTCGGACCGCCAAAGATGGTTGAGGCTGTTGTAGGCCTTGCGCACGTTGTGGTGGGTCCACACGCGGGTCCATGCACCTGTTTTGGGGTCTTTGATCATGGTTTTCTCGTTCATCCATTCCCGGTAGATCGTTGAAAACTCGTGCAGTTGCACACCCCACGCGGCGGCTTCATCCAGTGTGGTGATCCGGGTCAGTTTCAGCGCAAGTCGGTAGATGGTGCGCCCGGCATCGGTGCGTGGGTTGGTGGTGGTGTAGCGGCGGACCACGCGTTGGGCGTGGACGAGGCAGCGTTGAATTTTCGTAGTCGGCCAGCACTTTTTGATTGCGCTGTATGCGCCTTGGCCGCCGTCGATGACGGCGATGAGTGGGGCTTCGATGCGTTCAAGCAGCAGTTGGTAGTCGCGGGTGGTTTCGTGTTTGCACCAGTGCCAGGCGATCACGTGGTCGATGGTCGCCGCGACGATCAGGCAGCCACCGGCGGTGTAGGTGCCATCGAGAAATACCTGGTCGTAGATCCGCTTGTGGTGGCCGGCGGTGGGGTCAGGCACATCAACGAGCCAGCACCACTTGAAGCGCCGCTTCATGGTGGCGCGGCTAACACCGTTTCGTTTGGCTAGGTCGTCGAGTGATATTGCGGTGGTGCAATGCTCGATGAACTGGGTGAACACTGCCGCGTTGGTGATGTCGTTTCGACGTTTGACGCTGGAGGCGCCGCATTGTTTGCAGCGCCATCTGGTGGTGCCTTTGCTGGTGGTGCCGTTGCGTTTCATTTCACCGCCGCAGTGGCAGCGTGGTTGGTTCTTCGACATTGCGACACCACACCACGCCGCGCATAGCACATCACGGCTGCCACACCGAGGATTTCCCGTCGGGGGCTAGATATATGCTTCCGGAGCATATACTTTCCGGAAACCTACAGGTCAATCCGTGAAAATCCGCGATTCCGGACACACTTTTTGACCCTTAACCCCGAGTGCCAAAGGACGCAATTCGCAAAACGAGCATTTGTATTCCCGCAGGCCAAAAAAGGGCTAGAATTATTGCGTTGCGTCTTTTGGCACTCGCTCCTTTGTATGTGCACCACATTCCCTGTTTTGGGGTGGGGTCGGTGCGTTTCCCCAGGTTGTCTAAGGCGGGCAACTTTTTCGCTTGGCCAGACGGGTGACCTGGGTATGAAGGGAAATCGAGTCCAGCAAGGTTTCGCCTATAAGATGGCCTGGTAGTGTGCCACGGTTTGGTGGCAGTCAGAATCGAGAAGCGACAGTGAGGACGTAAACACCGTGGCGAAGATGCTGTTTCGGCTTGGGCGCTGGTCATTTCTGCATAAGTGGAAGGTGATCGTGGCGTGGCTGTTGCTGCTCGGCGCGACGGCGGCAGGGGCGTTTTCGCTGATGAAGCCATTTACGTCGGAGTTTCCGATTTCGGGTACGCCTGGCATCGAAGCACTCGAGGACATGGAGCGGCACTTCCCGGGTGAAGGGAACGTGGCGACGGCGCCTGGGGTGAATTTGGTGTTTGCGGCGCCGGAGGGGCGTCGATTAGATGAGCCGGAGTTCATGGCGGGGATGGACGCGACGGTCGGCTACATCGAGGAGCACCTGGAGGGGCTGACGGGGACGGACAGGTTTGGCAACCCGGTGAATGTGAACCGGGAGCTGGGGGAGATGATCGTCGGGCAGATGACGCAGATGGGCCTGCCTGAGGAGCAGGCGAAGCAGGACGCGTACTACCTGCGGATGGTGTCGGATGATGGCCGGATCGGGTACACCACGTTTGAGTTTGGTGCGGAGTCTTCGATGTCGGTGTCGGAGGAAGAGCGCGCCGTGGTCAATGAGGCGCTGGAGATCGGCCGGGAGGCTGGCCTGCAGGTTGAGGCCGGTGGTGCCGGGTTCGGAGACCCGATCCAAATTAAGACGACGTCGGAGATGGTGGGGCTCGCGGTGGCGTTCGTGGTGTTGATTGTGACGTTTGGGTCCTTGGTGGCGTCGACAATGCCGATTGTGAGTGCTGTTGTGGGGGTGGGTATTGGTGTGCTGGCGGTGCTGATCACGACGCATTGGGTGGAGCTCAATGAGGTCACGCCGGTGCTGGCGGTGATGATCGGCCTGGCTGTCGGTATTGACTACGCGCTGTTCATCCTGTCGCGGTACAGGCAGGAACGGCAGACGCTGGACGCGCCGGAGGCGGCGGGCCTGGCGGTGGGCACGGCCGGGTCCTCGGTGGTGTTCGCGGGGGCGACGGTGTTCACGGCGCTGGTGGCGCTCTCCCTGGCAGGTATCGAGTTTCTGACGTGGATGGGCCTGGCGGCGGCGCTGACGGTGCTCATCGCGGTGCTTGTGGCATTAACGCTGCTCCCGGCGCTGCTGGGGGTGTGGGGTGATCGCTCGTTTGGTGGGAAGCTGCCGTGGTTCGCGGGCAACCCTGGCCCGGGTAAGCGGCCTGGCCGCGACTTGTCGGCGAAGTCGGTGGGCCGGTCCTGGGTGAATGTGGTGCGCAGGTTCCCGGTGCTGGTGATGACGGTGGTCGTGCTGGGGCTGGGTGCGCTGGCGTCACCCTTGCTGCAGCTGGAGATGGCGTTGCCGTCGGATACGACGTCGAACCTGGACACGACGCAGCGCAAGTCGGCGGACCTGATGGCGGAGGGCTTCGGCCCGGGGGTCAACGCACCGTTCCTCCTGGTTGTCGACGCCACCTCCGTCAACCCGGACGCGGAGATGCTGCAGCCGTACATGGCGATGATGCCGGACGAGGCTGGCGGGCGCGCGCAGAAGGCAGCGCTGGCGTCGTTTATGTACGCGGTGCAGGAGGCCAACAGCGTCAACGGTATCGAGCACGCGCAGCTCGTCGGCGCGAATGAGGACCTGACGGCGGCCCGGATCCTGGCCACCCCGAAGGGCGGTCCGGAAGAGGAGTACACGCTGGAGGTGGCGCATGCGCTGCGTGCGAACAATGTCCAGGTGGAGGATGCGACGGGGACGTCGATAGGCCTGACGGGTCTCACTGCGGTGCAGATGGACATTACTGAGGAGCTGGGCGACGCGATGCCGCTCTACCTGGCGATTGTGGTTGGGCTGGCGATCATCCTGCTGATCCTGGTGTTCCGCTCCATCCTGGTGCCGGTGGTGGCGGGCCTGGGCTTCCTGCTGTCGGTCGGTGCGGCGTTCGGTATGACGGTGGGCCTGTTCCAGCTCGGCTGGGGCGGACTTGTGAACACTCCCGGCCCGATCCTGTCATTTATGCCGATCTTCCTGATCGGCGTCACGTTCGGCCTGGCCATGGACTACCAGGTCTTCCTTGTCACCCGTATCCGCGAGCGCTACCTGAAGTTGCGCCGCGCCGGCGACCCGGAGGCGGAAATCAAGGCGGTGCGCGAGTCCACCGTCGAGGGCTTCGTGCAGGGCGCGCGCGTGGTCACGGCCGCAGCCGTCATCATGATTGCGGTGTTCGTGGCGTTCATCGACCAGCCGTTGCCATTCATCCAAATCTTTGGCTTTACGCTCGGCGCCGCCGTATTTTTCGACGCCTTCTTCGTCCGCATGGCGCTCGTCCCCGCTACGATGTTCATCCTGGGCCGTTCCACCTGGTGGATGCCGAAGTGGCTGGACAAGGTGCTGCCGGAAGTTGACGTGGAGGGCACCGAACTCGAAGCCGAATTCCACCCCGAATCACTGGAGCACGCATGACCGACGACCTTTCCTTCGACCTGAACACCACCTTGTATGACGCGCCGGGCAAGCATGGGCGCACGGGTGTGATCCATACGCCGCACGGCCCGATCCAGACCCCCGCGTTCATCCCGGTGGCCACGAAGGCCACGGTGAAGACGCTCACCCCGGAGCAGATCCACCAGACCGGTGCGCAGGCGATCCTGTCCAACGCCTACCACCTGTACCTTCAGCCGGGTCCCGACATCGTGGACGAGGCCGGGGGCGTCGCCGCCTTCGAAAACTGGGACGGCCCGACCTACACGGACTCGGGTGGCTTCCAGGTGATGAGCCTGGGCGTCGGCTTCAAGAAGGTCCTGGCCATGGACACCGCCGGGCTCACCGACAAAGACATCCGGGCCGAGAAGCGTAAGCGCATGGCGATGGTCGACGAAGACGGCGTCGACTTCAAGTCTGTCATCGACGGTTCCAAGCACCGCTTCACCCCCGAGGTGAGCATGCAGATCCAACACCAGCTCGGCGCCGACATCATGTTCGCCTTCGACGAGCTCACCACCCTCGTGGATACCCGCGACTACCAGGAGCGTTCCGTGGAGCGCACCCACCGCTGGGCGAAGCGCTGCCTCGACGAGCACCACCGCCTCACCGAGGCGCGCACGCACCGCCCGAAGCAGTCACTGTGGGGCGTGGTGCAGGGCGCCCAGTACGAAGATTTACGACGCCACGCCACCCGCGGACTGCTCGACCTCGACAGGGAGGCGCGCGAGGCCGGCCGACGCGGCTTCGGTGGCTTCGGCATCGGCGGCGCCCTGGAGAAGGAAAACCTGGGCACCATCGTCGGCTGGGTCACCGATGAGCTGCCCGTGGACAAGCCGCGCCACCTGCTGGGCATCTCCGAGCCGGACGACATTTTCACCGCCGTCGAAGCCGGCGCCGACACGTTCGACTGCGTCGCGCCGACGCGGCTTGGTCGCCGTGGGGGCGTCTATACGCTAGGCGGACGCATGAACCTGATGAACGCCCGGTTCAAGCGGGACTTCTCCGGCGTCGATGAGGAGTTCGGTGGCTACGTCTCCGAGAACTACTCGCGCGCCTACATCCACCACCTGCTCAAGGCCAAGGAGTTCCTGGCGGGCACGCTGTGCACCATGCACAACCTGGAGTTCATGATCCGCCTGGTGGACAACATCCGCCACGCCATCGATGCCGGGGAGTACGAGGCGTTCCGAGACGAGTTTATGGGCAGGTACTACGCGGGGAAGTAGGTGTTTCTGGGGGCTAGAGGCTCTTATAGGCGTTAAGCTAGAGCGCATTTCGGGGGACAAGGGGGTATATTGTCTGATCAACTTTGGCGTGTCGAGGTTTTCGATGGTGGAAACTTTCATCGTTTTTACAAACGCCTGGATGAAGTGGAACGAGCAGTCACGGACGCAGCAGTCCAGTATGTCTTAGCGCCGCTGGGGATTCGCATCTGTGAAAGCGAATGGGGCAAAAGCCTTGGTAGGGGGCTGTTTGAACTTCGAATAAGAAGAAGCATCGACACAATTCTTCGCGAGCATGGGCCCTCGGGAGCAGCTGATCGGGTGCCAAAACGTTGGTGGAAGAAACGCGTATTGATCCGTGTCTACTGCACTTTTCACGGCGATAAGATCGTTCTGTTGCTGGGTGGGTACAACAAACTGCGTGCGCCAAGTAGCAAGCAAGAACAGAAGGAGATTCGAGCTGCAAGGGCTGCGTTGGAGCAGTGGAAGCGTGACCAACCCTCTTGATCTTATGTGCTGTAACACATAAGATCAGGGGTATTGAATCAGCGGATGAAAGGTGTGGGAATGGGGACTACAGCATTTGAAGAATTCGTAAAACCGTATCGGGAAGCAGCTTCACCAGCTGCTGAGATCGTGCGAGATGCTGCTGCTCGTGCGTTTGCTTCCGAGATTGCAGACCGAAGGGCAGTGGGTGCTGCCCTGATGACCGCGAGGAAAGAACGCGACGCAACGCAGCAAGAGGTTGCAGATTCCGCTGGGATCCAGCAAGCCGAGTTGAGCCGCATTGAAAACGGGCTTGGTAACCCGACTGTTGACACTTTGCTCAAAGTGCTTGCGGCCCTTGATCTCAGATTGGTGTTCGAGCCAGCTCCTAGCGCTGGCTCTGGGCGTTAGCTTCGCAGCTCTGCGTGTAGTTCCTGCTCGCGGCGGCGCACCCACGCGATGGTCGGGTACGTGATTGGGAGGAGGACGACTTCGAGCAGGGTCTTCCACAGGAAGCCGACGACGACGTAGTTGATGAATTGACCTGGCGTTTCGATGCCGATGACCGCCGCTGCGATGGCGCAGAACAGGAGGGTATCGGCGAACTCGCCGACGATGGTGGAGCCGATGAGGCGTGCCCACAGGCGCTCGTGTCCGAACCGGTCTTTCATTTTCTGCAACACCCACGCGTTGAGCAGCTGGCCTGCGATGTAGCCTGCCAGGGATGCCATGACGATGCGCGGCATGAGGCCGAGGATCGTCGAGAAGGGTTCTTGCATGTCGTAGAAGTCGGCGCCGGGGAGCCAGATGGCGATGTAGAAGGACACGACGGCCAGGATGGCGATGCCGAACCCGGTGAAGATCGCCCGGCGGGCGGCTTTGAACCCGTAGACTTCGGCGAGTACGTCGCCGAGGACGTATGCAAGTGGGAAGAGGAAGAAGGCGCCGTCGGTGATGAATGGTCCGAGGGCGACTCCCTTCTGTGCTGTGATGTTGGAAATGAGGAAGACGGCGCAGAACACAGATACCAGTACAGGGTAAAGCGATCGCGCAAAAGTTTCTTGGTTTGTCACGGCTACATATCCTATACACATGAATGCTGGACGGTATGCACCTTCTCCGAGTGGGGATCTCCATTTCGGTAATTTGCGGACGGCGTTGCTGGCGTGGTTGTTCGCGCGTCAGAGTGGGCGGCGTTTTTGGTTGCGGGTGGAAGATGTTGATTCGGAGCGTTCGTCGGAGGAGGCGGGGCGTCGTCAAATAGGGGACTTGCTGGCGCTGGGGCTTGATTTTGATCCGCCGGTGGTGTGGCAGTCGCAGCGTTCGGCGCTGTATGAGGCGGCGTTGTCGCAGCTGCCGGTGTATGAGTGCTACTGCACGCGTCGGGAGATTCGGGAGGCGGCAAGTGCGCCGCACGCGCAGCCTGGGCTGTACCCAGGTACATGCAGGGACTTGAGCGAGGAGCAGCGAGCTTTTCGACGCCACCAGCTTTCGCAACAGGGCCGCATGCCTGCCCTCCGCCTGCGTGCTGATGTGAGGGAGTGGACGGTCCGGGACTTCTTTGCTGGGGAGGTGACCGGGCCTGTCGATGACGTGGTGGTGCGCCGGGGCGGAAACCTTGCGCAGGCGCAGGCGGGGGATTGGGCGTATAACTTGGCGGTGGTCGTCGACGACGTGGATCAGGGGGTTGACCAGGTGGTTCGCGGGGATGACCTGTTGATGTCAGCGCCGGCGCAGGCGTACATGACGCACCTGTTGGGCGGGCAGGAGCCAGAGTATGTGCACGTGCCGCTGGTGCTCAACGCGGAGGGCAAGCGGTTGGCGAAGCGTGATGGGGCGGTGACGTTTGCGGAGATGTCGCAGCGCATTGGGGTGGATGGCGTGGTGCGGGCGCTTGCAGAATCGATTGGGTGCGCAGGCGCTGTGACGGCGCAGGAGATCCTTGAGCGCTTTGACCCTGAGAGGCTCTCAGCGGATCCTTTCGTCTGGACAAATACACCCGAGCGGGGGTAACCGCTGGTTGAATAACATTCATGTGATGCAAATATTTTGACGACAACTGTGCAGGTCCGGGCATTCGCTGAAAATAAACTGTCAAAAGTACTTGAAACTTCTTAAAAACCGTTCATGATGAATGGATAGCACAAATAACACACAGTTGCCTTTGAGGGGAGTTTCAGAATGCGAAATCGTAGAATGTCAGCCACTGTGGTGGCGCTGGCGCTGGGGGCGTCCGCGCTCGTGGTGCCACAGGTGGACGCGCAGAGCGCCGAGGAGAACCGATGCCACGACGTGCTGAGCGCGAACACCTTGTTCCCGCACCAGCACGTTGGTGCCGTGACTACGCCGAACGAGGGCTCGTTTGAGACGGGCACCCGCGTTGTCAACGAGCAGGGCCAGGTTGAGGTGTACTACTGGGTCAGCCTCCACGGCGACGGTGAGCACGCTGTGGACTCGATGGTTTCCGAGCTGCGCATGAACCAGACCGGCATCTCTGATTTCGAGGAGACCTTCACCCTTTCGGCGGTGTCTGTAGGGGAGACTATCCCAGGAGCGGTGCGTTCCGGCGAGGATAGCACCACCAATATGGACCTGAAGGTCACCGGCACCGCGCACGTTGAGCCGGTCGAGCTGCACCTTTCGGAAGGCTCCCCGGTGGTGTCCGCGAAGGTCACCCTCGAGGACGTGAAGGACATCAAGGAAGGCGAGACACGCACGTTCGCGTGGGTCGCCCGAAGCGTAGGCAACGGCTACGAGAACTTCCCGAACCGCCTGGGCTTCGAAGCCCGCAACATCGCCGAGGTTGACCTGCTGCCGGTCCCGGCAGAGAACGCGCAGTGCTTCCCGCTGCAGGCGGCTCAGGACGAGGTGCCGGTTGTCACCGCGAACGGCAAGGAGTTTGCGACGAACATCCAGGTCACCAACGGTGCTGGAGAAGATTACGCTCGTGTGATTGCTGTCGTGACGCGAAACGGTAAGGCTGTCGAGGGCGCGAATGCGCGCGTCGATAAGGATGGCCGCGTGCATGTCACCCTGCCTGTCGGCGGGACCGGCGAAATCGACAACGAGAAGCCGGAGGTACTCCAGGTTGAGGTATACGCCACCCCGCGCGACGGCTCCGACCAGCTCAACCTGCAGAAGTACAAGGACAACGCCAAGATCGGCGAAACGTTCCAGCTCAAGACCCAGCAGTGGGCCCCAAGCTACGGCAACGAGAAGACCTCCCCGGGCAAGACGGCAACCGTCGCGCTGAAGCCGGGCAGCCCGAAGTACCCTGACGGCACCACCTTCGAGGTTATCGGCGCTACCCCAAGCAGCGAGGCTCGCCCATGGGACGTCACTCTGGAAGAGGGCAGCAACGCGCTCAAGGTCACCGCGCCGATGAGCGCGCGCCTGGAAGACACCGTGACCGTGCAGGTCAAGGCCACCTACCCAGACGGATCCCACGACGTGCTGGAGTCCGTGGTCGGCGTTGACACGACCCTGGCGCAGGAGCACACCCCTGGCTACGACGTGGTGATTACCCGCCCATCCGTCACAGTGACGCTGCCGCAGGTCCGTGACCAGGAGCTGCCGGCCGACACGACCTTCAAGATCGCCCCTGACCAGCAGCTCGGTGATTGGACGGTGGGCGTCGATAAGCGCACCGGCGAGATCACCGCAACGCCGCCGGCGAACGCCCGCGACGGCGAAACGAAGACCATCAACGTTGAGGTGACCTTCCCAGACGGCTCCACCAAGGTCGTACCGGGCACCGTCATCGTCAGCGCGCCGCCGCAGGCGCAGAACCCAGACGCGTACTACCTGGCGGAAACCACCCGCCCAGGTGTCGAGGTCACCGTGGACGCCCCAGAGTTCAGCGCTGATGCGCCGAAGGGCACCACGTTCACCATCCACGACGCCTACGAGGCACCGAAGGGCTGGAAGGTCAACGTCGGTGAGGACGGCTCCGTCACCGCGACCCCGCCGGCCGATGCCAAGCCAGGCGACCGCATTGTCGTGCCTGTCCAGATCACCTACCCGGATGGTTCCTCGATCACTCGCCCAGCGGTCGTCGTAGTTGTCGACGACGCCCCCAAGGGCACCAACGACGTCCAGTTCCCACCGAAGCCGACCAAGCCGGGCACCGTCGTAGTTGTCACCCCTAAGGGCGGCACCGAGGGCTCCACCTACGTTGTCGAGCAGAAGGACATCCCCGAAGGCTGGACCATCAACATCGACAAAAACACCGGTGTCGCGCACGTCACCCCGCCTGCCGACGCCAAGCCAGGCGACTTCGGCGTGATTAACGTACAGGTCACCGACCCGAACGGCAACAGCATCACGCGCCCAATCGTCGTGACCGTCATCGACGACCCGGCCGCACCCGTCGACCCGAACCCGGCCACCCCGTCCGCCCCCGACCAGAACTACGCCCCGAAGCAGACCAAGCCGAACCAGACCGTGACCGTCAACCCGACGCCACGCGCGCCGGGCGGCACCACCTTCGTCATCTCGCCTGAGTACAAGGCGCCGAAGGGCTGGAAGGTCACCGTCGGCGAAGACGGCGGCGTCACCGCCACCCCGCCTGCCGACGCCAAGTCCGGCGACTACACCGTCGTCCCAGTCGACATCACCTACCCAGGCGGCCAGAAGGTCACGCGCCCAGCAACCATCCTGGTTGTTGACGACGCCGACACCCCCGAAGGCCAGCCACCAGTCGACTACAACCCTGGCCGTACCAAGGGCGGCGTCACCGTTGTCGTGCCGCCAAGCACGCAGCCTGACGGCGCGACCTTCAAGATCGTCGACGGCTGGAAGGCGCCGGAAGGCTGGAGCGTCACCATCAACGACGGCGGCTCAGTTTCCGTCACGCCACCTGCCGACGCCAAACCAGGCGAGCAGGTCGTCGTCCCAGTAGAGGTCACCTACCCAGGCGGTAAGACCGTCACCCGCCCGGCCGTCGTTACCGTCACTGGTGATACCCCGTCAACCTCCGCAGGTAACACCCCTCCGACCATTGAGGTCAAACCGGGCACATCGCACGTTGAGGTCCACGTGCCAGGTGCCAACATCGGCGACCTCAAACTCCCCGACGGCTGGACCGCTCAGCGCGAGGGCGACAAGGTCATCATCGTCCCACCAGCTGAGCGAACCCCGGACCCCAAGGGCTTCGACATCACGATCCCAGGCCGCGAAGGCGACGTCACCGTCCACGTCGTTGTCCAGGGTGAAGACCAGCCGAAGACCCCAGGCAAGAGCTCGACCGATGACCTGCAGCGCTGCTTCGCCGACATGTCCTCCCACGGCGGACCACTCCTGTGGCTCATCCCGCTCGGGTTGGCAGCCGCCGTCGGCGCGCCACTCATCGCCGCAATGGGCCCAGAGATCAGCGCCTCCGCACGCCGTGTCTCCGAGCAGATGAACATCCCGAACCCGTTCGGCAACTTCGGCGACAACCGACCTGACTTCCTGAAGCAGCTCGACGTTGAAGCCGCCCGCCTGAACGCCAAGTTCGGCCCGCAGGCCACCGAAGCCCTCGGCGCCATCGCAGCGGTCACGCTCGGCATTGGTGCCCTGGCCGGCCTGCTCTCCCTGTGTGCCCCAGGCGAGAACGGCGCAGCCAACAAGATCCAGCAGAGCTCCAACGAGGGCTCCTCGCTCGGCGACTTCCTCGGCCGGAAGCCATCGACCACGGCAACTGCCACGACCTCGACGGCAGCTCCCACGACGGCACCAGCCACGACCTCGGCTGAGCCGACCACTACAGAGAACAAGTAGCTCCTCTGTATAAAACCCCGCGACCTGTGAGTTGGGTCGCGGGGTTTTGCGCATGCTGGACCCGCGCACCAAATTCCCTCATACGGTCGGTGCGACCTGGGGAAATGCCTTGGCGACTTTTCAAAATGCCGGATTTTGGTGCGCAACTACCCTCCTCGCGCACCACATTCCTGGGTTTTCGCGGGACGGATTGGAAAAGTCAAGGTCACTGGCAGCCGGTGGGGGAATTTGGTGTCTCCGTGCGTGGTGCAAGTGCCAAAGGACGCAGTTTTTGTTGGGGGAGGGGGTAAAAGCCCAGGTCGTGAAAAGTGGGTTGCGTCCTTTGGCACTCGGGCGATGGGTAGTGCACCACATTCCCTCACGAAGCGAGCGCGACCTGGGGAAATGCTCGGGCACCACTCCGAAAAACAGGGAATGTGGTGCACAGCAAGCCCAATGCAAA
Organism: Corynebacterium sp. UMB2355A; assembly: GCF_033877495.1. NCBI lineage: Bacteria > Bacillati > Actinomycetota > Actinomycetes > Mycobacteriales > Corynebacteriaceae > Corynebacterium > Corynebacterium sp. UMB2355A. Next base: position 1,494,378 of record NZ_CP138855.1, read on the forward strand.
TACAAAAACAGCGCACCCGGCGAAAAACTTCAACCGGATGCGCTGTCTGAATAGCGCGGAGGATGTGGGATTTGAACCCACGAGGGTCGTGAAACCCGCACGCGTTCCAGGCGTGTGACATAGGCCGCTAGTCGAATCCTCCTAGTTGCGACACATCATGCGTCGAGGGACTACTTTAACCCATCCCCCCAGGTTCCGACAAAACGCCTGCGCAGTCAATGTTTTGCAACGCCTAAAGCTTCAGGCTAGAGTGTTCTGCAGGATCTCACGCGGTGCTCATCTCGTGAACTCCCCCAGGGCGGGAACGCAGCAAGGGTAAGCGGGCGCTGGCAGGTGCGTGAGGTCCCCTTTTTTATGGGGTAAAACTGGGGAAAAACCGTCGCGCGGGGTGGGGTGTCGCTAGTACGATGATGGGTCGTTAGTAGATACGCCGACGTACTCGAATAGGACACCAAGACATTGAACACCCCGTTGAAAGAACTAGATGCTGAGCAGCTTGCAAGCCTGGCTGCTGAGTTGCGTGAGCAGTACAAGCAGCTGGAGGAGACCAACATGGCGTTGGATCTCACGAGGGGGAAGCCCTCGGCGCGCCAGTTGGACTTGGCGGACGACCTGTTGGCCCTGCCGGGTGTGGGGAATCACCGTGACGCCTCGGGTGTGGACGTGCGTAATTACGGCGGCCTGACGGGCATTTTGCAGTTGCGTGAGTTGTGGGCCGAGGCGCTCGGCATTGACCCGAAGCTGTTGGTGGCGGGAGACTCGTCGTCGCTAAATATTATGTTTGACCTGGTGTCCTGGGCGTACACGTTTGGGACGAATGATTCGCCGCGGCCGTGGGCGGATGAGCAGCGCGAGCACGCGATTAAGTGGCTGTGCCCAGTGCCCGGCTATGACCGCCACTTCACGATTACGGAGCGCTTCGGCTTCGAAATGATCACTGTCCCGCTGCTGGAGGACGGCCCCGACATGGACGTCGTGGAGGAACTGGTGAAGGACCCTGCCGTGAAGGGCATGTGGTGCGTGCCGGTGTTTTCTAACCCGACGGGCGCGGTGTACTCGCAGGCGACTATCGAGCGCCTGGCGGCGATGGAGACGGCCGCGCCGGACTTCCGCATTGTGTGGGACAACGCGTACGCGGTACACACGCTGACGGATACGTTCCCGGTGAACGCGGACGTGCTTGCGCTGTCGGCGAAGGCGGGTAACCCGAACCGGTTCTGGTACATGTCGTCGACGTCGAAAATTACGCACGCGGGCTCGGGTGTGGCGTTCTTTGCCTCGTCGGAGGAGAACCTGGAGTGGTATGAGTCGATCGCGAATGTGCGAGGCATCGGCCCGAACAAGGTGAACCAGTTGGCGCACGCGATGTACTTCAAGGACGCGAATGGTGTGCGTGAGGTGATGCGGAAGCATGCTGAGTCGCTGGCGCCGAAGTTTGAGGCTGTGCTTGAGGTGCTGGAGAACCGGCTCGGGGGCACGGGCGTGGCGACCTGGTCGGAGCCGAGGGGCGGCTACTTCATCTCCCTGGACGTGATGGACGGGACCGCGACTCGCGTGTGGGAGTTGGCGAAGCAGGCCGGCATCAGCCTGACGAAGGCGGGGTCGGCGTTCCCGAAGGGGGAGGACCCGAACGACCGCAATATTCGCCTAGCGCCGTCGATGCCGCCACTGGAGGATGTCACGCGGGCGATGGACGGGGTGGCCACGTGCGTGCTGCTCGCGGCGGTGGAGAAGCTCAGCGCATGACGGGTGACGACCTCGCCGCCTGGCTGGCCTCGGTGTTTCCGGGGATGCAGCTTTCGCTTATCGACGCCCGCGCCGCCGCCACCGCTGAACTGAACGGTGCGAACGTGGCGGTCACCGCCGGGTTCAGCGGCACCGATTTGGGTCTGGTGCTGGCTGACGATGACGCCACCAAAGTGGTGTGTGAGGTGATGGCGGTGGGGGACGTCGAGAAGCAGGTGCTTGCCGAGGCCGTCGTGGACGCGACCCGCGAGCTTGAGCGCCTTGGAGTGCCGGGGCAGCCTGGCGTGCTGCTCGAGGGGCTGCTGGCCGACGCGCCGGGCACCGTGCGGCATGGGCTGCTGCGGGAGCCGGAGGTGTTTGCGCAGGGCACCCCGCTGGTGCGTGAGCCGGGCCGGATTACGCTGCTTCTGGAGCTGATTGCGCTCACCGATGAGGAGTTCGGGATCGCCTCCGAGCAGGGCTATCCGGTGCTGGAGCGGCGTCTTCGCAGGCGTGGTGTGGATGTGAAAGATTGGTGCCGGGAAGAGGGCTGATCGTCTACACTTGGCGCCGTGGCTCTGTACCGGAAATATCGTCCTGCAACGTTTGGTGAGCTGGTTGGGCAAGACCAGGTGACTGTGCCGTTATCGAACGCTCTCGACAACGGGCGCATCAGCCATGCGTACCTGTTTTCGGGGCCGCGGGGGTGTGGCAAGACGTCCTCGGCGCGCATCCTGGCGCGCTCGTTGAACTGCGTTGAGGGGCCGACATCCACTCCGTGTGGCAAGTGCGCGTCCTGCGTGTCGCTGGCGCCTGGTGGCACCGGGAACCTGGACGTGATGGAGCTCGACGCCGCCTCCCACGGCGGTGTCGACGACATGCGTGAGCTGCGCGAACGCGCCATGTTCGCGCCTGCGGAGTCCCGCTACCGCGTCTTCATCATCGACGAGGCGCACATGATTTCACCCTCCGGCAACAACGCCCTGCTCAAGATTGTGGAGGAGCCGCCAGAGCACCTCATCTTCATCTTTGCGACGACCGAGCCGGAGAAGATCCTCGGCACGATCCGCTCGCGTACCCACAACTACCCGTTCCGCCTGCTGACCCCGCAGGCGATGCGCCACCTGCTGGAAAACATCGTTGCGGAGGAGGGCGCGTTCGTCGACGAGAACGTGTACCCGCTGGTCATCCGCGCTGGCGGCGGGTCGCCGCGCGACACGCTGTCCGTGCTGGATCAGCTGTTGGCGGGCGCCTGCCCGGACGGCCTGACCTACGAGATGGCGCTGCCGCTGCTCGGGGTCACGGACCTCACGCTTCTCGACGCCGCCGTCGACGCCCTCGCCACCAAGGACGCCGCGGCGATGTTCCACACCATCGACAAGGTGATCGAGTCCGGCCACGAGCCGCGCCGTTTCGCCCTCGACCTGCTGGACCGGCTGCGTGACCTGCTGCTCATCGTCACCGTGCCGGATGCCTTCGGCGAAGGGCTTGTCGACGCCCCCGTCGACCGCGCCGAAATACTCCGCGCCGAAGCGCAACAGTTCCACCCGTCGACGCTGGCCGCGCTCGCGACCGAGGTCAACGATTGGATCGGCGACCTCCGCGGTGCGACGTCCCCGCGCCTGTTGTTGGAAGTGATGATGGCGCACCTGCTCACGATGGGCGACCGCCCGGCGGTCTCCTCGGCTACCTCAGCTGCACCGGCGCCTGCTACCCCTGCGCAGGCGGCCCAGCCTGCGCAGCCGGCCCGTCGCAGACTCCTTCGCAGGGTGGGGGAGCCGCGGCCGCTGCGGCTGCTGCGGCCAGGATCGCGGAGCGCCGAAAGGCGCAGAACACGCCGAAGCCTGAGCCCAAGCCCGAGCCTGCAGCGAAGCCTGAGCACAAGCCCGAGCCGAAGCCCGAGCCGAAGCCTGTGCCGCAACCGCCGGCGGAACCCGCAACGCCGCCGAAGCCGGAACCAACCCCGGCACCGAAGCCAGAGCCAGCACCTGCGGAAGACCTCCTCGAACGCGTGCAGCGTGACTGGATGAAGCTGCGCCAAGCTGTGGGCAAGCGCAACCAGGTCGCCGAAATCATGCTTGCCGAGGCAAAACCGCTCTCCCTCGACAACGAAGACGGCCAGCCCACGCTGCTCATCGGACACAACACGGGTGCCCTCGCGGAGCGCCTCAACGCCGACAACAACAACGCGGACATCGTCGCGGTGTTCTCCGAAGCGCTTGGCACCAAGGTGGCCGTGCGCTGTGTGGTGGGCACGAAAGGGGCGAAGGGGGCGTCGAAAAGTGAAGCAACCCCAAAACCCGCAGCGCAGCAGCCCACTGACTGGCGGGCGATAGCGAAAGCCGCCGGGCAACGCAGCGCGCAACAGGAGCGCCGCGAGCACGAAGAAGTCCCGCCGCCGCCCGAACCATTCCACGAAGACGCCGGATGGGAACCGCCACCGCCGCCGCCCGAGCCCTACAGCCAAGAGGACGAAGAGCGCGACATGGTCGACCAGGCCGAGGCCGAGTCGGCGACCTTCGACCGTCGTGACGCCACCGAAGTTGCCATGGACCTGCTTGCCAGCGAACTTGGAGCCAAGCCCTTGTAAGCATTCAGGAACCACCGGGTACACTGGTGAGCAAATTAGACAAAATCACTGACACGAAAGGGTGTTACGCACCATGACCCAGCCAAATATGCCTCAGGACATGCAGGAACTCATCCGCCAGGCAGCCGAGGTGCAGCAGGCGCTGCAGCAGGCACAGCAGGAGCTGCTCAGCACCACCGTCACCGGCACCGCTGGCGGCGGCCTGGTCACCGTCGTCATGACCGGTGGCGCAGAGATCACCGACCTGCAGATCAAGCCGGAGGCTGTTGACGCCGACGACGTCGAGACGCTGCAGGACCTCATCCTCGCCGCATACCGCGACGCCCACAACAAGGCCGGCGAGCTGGCACAGGAGAAGATCGGCCCACTGACCGGCGGCGCAATGCCACAGGAGGCTCCTGGTGGTCAGCAGCCTGCACCTGGTGAGATTCCGTTCGGCGGCATCATCTAAACCCACCCGCTTGAACGCCTGGCACTTCGCCAGGCGTTTTGTGTTGTAAAGGACCCCCATGTTCGAAGGACCGCTCCAAGACCTTATCGACGAGCTCTCGCGCCTCCCCGGCGTCGGACCCAAGTCTGCGCAACGGATCGCCTTCCACCTCCTCCAAACCGAGCCCGAAGATATCGACCGACTCCGCGCCGCCCTCGCCGGCGTCCGCGACGGCGTGACGTTCTGCCGCATCTGCAACAACGTCTCCCGCGAAGCGGTCTGCCGCATCTGCGCCGACTCCGGCCGCAAAAAAGACCTCATCTGCGTCGTCGAAGACGCCAAAGATATCCAGGTCATCGAGCGGACCGGTGAGTTCAACGGCCGCTACCACGTGCTCGGTGGGGCACTGGACCCACTTGCGAACGTGGGCCCCAAGGACCTCGCCGTCACGCCCCTGCTGAAGCGCATCGGCGGCGTCCTTCCCGACCTCGACGGCGACGACGCCCCCCAAATCACCGAAGTCATCCTCGCCACCGACCCCGACACCGAAGGCGAAGCCACCGCCTCCTACCTGGCCCGCCTGCTCAAGGACTTCCCAGATCTGACCGTCTCCCGCCTGGCCTCCGGCATGCCGCTCGGCGGCGACCTCGAGTTCGTCGACGAGCTCACCCTCTCCCGCGCGCTCTCCGGGCGGCTCACGTTGTAGGAGGTGCTGTGCACCAAATTCCCTCACTGAGCAGGCGCTGAGGCGTTTCCCCAGGTCGCGAAAATCCAATGAGGGAATTTGGTGTCACCCCAACCGGGCCGAGTGCCAAAGGACGCAACCGCTTATTTGCGACCTGGGCTTTTCCCGAGTTCCTCGGAACGAATTGCGTCCTTTGGCACTGGCTCCTAGAGCGCTAGCGGCAACCTACCTGAGGCGCTCCTTGCGCAGCTGGTCCACCTCGGGCAACGCGAGTGGGGTGAGTTCCTGGGCGTGGATGCCGAGGGCGCGGGCGAGGAGGAGGTCGGCAAGTTCGGGGTTGCGGGCCAGGGCGGGGCCGTGCATGTAGGTGGCGATGACGCTGCCCTGCACAACGCCCTCAACGCCAGCCCGAGAACCGTTGTTGCCCACGCCACGTTTCACCTGGCCGAGTGGGGAGGCGTCGGGGCCGAGGGTGGTGCCGCCCATGTGGTTTTCGAATCCGGTGAGGGGGGCGGAGAGGCCGTCGAGAAGTGGGTGGGATTGGACTTCCCCGATGGCGCGCTCCGACATGGGGGAGGTGCGGACGTCGAGGACGCCGATGCCGGCGACTTCTTCGCCGTGGGCGGTGAAGCTGTGGCCGAGGACCTGCATGCCGGCACAGACGGCGAAGACGGGGCGGCCGGCGTCGATGGCGCGCTGCAGGCCGGGGGATGCTTGCAGGCGGGAGGCCGCAATGATTTGGGCGGAGTCTTCGCCGCCGCCGAGGGTGTAGATGTCGCAGTCGGAGGGGATGTCCTCGGTGAGGGGGATGGGCCGGATGTGGGCGTCGATGCCGCGCATGCGGGCGCGTTGGCGCAGGACGAGTGCGTTGCCGTCGTCGCCGTAGGTGCCGAGTACGTCGGGCAGCAGCAGGCCGATGGTCAAAGTGTTAGTCACGGTCCAGCTCCTTGTGTAGGTCCTTTTTGAGGTCGCGGAAGGCGGTGTAGTTGGCCAGCACTTCGACGCGGCCGGGTGGGCAGGCGCGGATGGCGTCGACGCAGTTGTGGATCAGTTCGTGTTCGATGTCGGCGTAGAGCAGGCGCACGGCGAGGTCGGTGCCGCGTTCGCCGGCGGCTTTGACGGCGATGCCGTGGAAGTCTTCGAACTTGACGTCCCAGAGCCAGGAGAGGTCTTCGCCGTCGGCGACTTGGCCGTTGACGGCGATGACGAGGCCGTCGGCGGTGCGGTCCACCATGGAGAGGGCCTCTTGCCAGCCTGCCGGATTCTTGGCCAGCAGGAGGCGGACTTCGTGGTCGCCGAAGTGGATGGTGGAGTAGCGTCCTGCGACGTCTTGGACGTCGGCGACGGCGGCGAGCGCGGAGGCGAGTGGTACACCGAAGACGTCGACGGCGCAGGCTACGGCCTGTGCGGCGTTGCCGCGGTTGGCCCGCCCCGGCAGCGCCAGGTCAAGCGTGACGACGCCCCCATCCGGGCAGCGCAGGCCGTCGTCGGTGACGGCGTAGGTGGGGGTGGGGCGTCGAAACTCAGAGCCGTCGGGGAGGGGCTCGACGGCGTACCAGTCGTCCTCGGTGCGTACGACGTGGCCGCCGCTGCGGGGGTTGGTGACGGAGTCGCCGAGCCAGCCGGCGCCCGCGGAAACCCAGATGACGTTGGGGTGGTCCCAGGCGACGGAGGTCATCAGCACGTCGTCGCAGTTAGCGATGACGGTGGCCTCCGGGTGTGCGTTGACGGCGCCGCGGAGGGCGCGCTCGATCTTGTTGATCTCGCCGACGCGGTCCAGCTGGTCGCGCGACAGGTTGAGCAGCACGAACGCCTTCGGCTGCAGCCGGTCGGCGACGTGGGGGACGTGCAGCTCGTCGACCTCGAGGGCGATCGTGGAGGCGTCCTTGCCCGCCATGAGCGCGGAGATGATGCCGGCGTCCATGTTGTCGCCGCCGTCGTTGGTGGCCACGGTCCTGGTGGAGCGCAGCGCCGCCACCAGCATTTTTGTGGTGGTGGACTTGCCGTTCGTGCCCGTCACGAGCACGGCCGGGCGTCCTTTGGACAGGCCTGCCATGATGTTCGGGTCGATCGCGTTGGCAACGAGCCCGCCGATCATGCCGCCGGCGCCGCGGCCGGTGGCGCGCGACGCGAACGTGGCGGCCTGCGCGGCGGCCAGCGCAACAGAGGTACGCAGTTGTGAGAGCATGCCTCTACGTTAGTCGTGCGCTACGGCCTGGAGAAACTCCTGCGCGCTGAGCACCGGGATGTCTTTGCGGTGCGCGTGCATCGCTTTGCCTCGCAGTTCGGCGCCGCGGGAGGGGGCGTCGGATACGACGAGGGAGGCGGTGCGTGTGAGCTTTTCTTGGTAGTTCAGCCCGGCGTCGAGCGCGACCTGGATGAGCTCGTCGGGGTCGACGGCGATGTCGTCGGAGATGGAGATCTCCATGCCTGGCTTGAGGCCCGCACCCGTGTAGACGCCCGGATTATCGACGTCCCCTTCGCGCTTATGCGCGTCCACCCGCAGTGCGGAGCGCTGCAGGCCGAAGCGGTCCGCCTTGAGGTCCTCCGGTTCGATGCTGGTCAGCGTGCCGTTTTCGTGCAGCTGCAGGTACACCGCGACGAGCTTCAGTGTGGCCGCCCGGGAGAGTTCCTCCTCGGGGACGCTGGCGCGTTCGACGGTGGCGGTGGCCGGTTCGGAGAGCACGCCGACTTGGTTGGCCACGGCGTTGAGTCGCTCGTCGATGAGGATGTGGCCCTGGCGGCGCGCACTGCCGAGGATGTCCACGATTGCTTCGGGACGCGGGATGTGGCCGACGCGCTGGCGGCGCCGGTTGTGCTTCCGCGCGCGTTGGCGGTTGGCGCGGGCGGCGGCGTTCATGGCGCGGCGCGACTCGGAGACGAGGTACCCCCACTCCGTGGGGCTGTCGAGCACGATGAGGGTGCGGCCGTCGATAAGCTTGTTGAGTGTCTTGAGGTGCCGCGCGAACCGTGGCGCCTGGGCGAAGTCGCTCTTCTCCAGGTTGTGCAGGTGGCGTGGGCCGGCGTCTTTGACCGGGTTGAATACGGCGTGGAAGTCCTCGCCGACCTCGCCGTTTTCGTCGAACGTGACCGCATCGAGGGTGAGCAAACGCCCCGTGGAGGGGTGGATGCTTGTCGAAAGGGCGCTTACCGCGACGAACGGAAAGAGCTCGTGGTCAGGTGTTGTCATCACTTAGATAGTAGCTATGGCCACTGCACGCGGTGTAATGGCCCGCCGAGCGGCGTGTCCGACTGGATCTGTAGACCGCCGAAATTGTACTGGTAGTCGGGGGCAGGCGCTGGTGCAGGGGCCGGCGCGGGCTGTTCCTGCACGGGAGCGGGCTGCTGCACAGGCGCTGGTGCAGGCGCAGGAGCGGGCACGGGCGCAGGGGCTGGAGCCTGCCACACCGGGGCCGGCTGTGCTGGCACCTGGTACGCCGGTTCCTGTTGCGCCGGGGCTGGCGCCGAGGCCGGCTCAGACGCGGGCTCCGAAGAAGGCGGCGTGGTCTCTTCGGTGGTCTGTTCCGTCGACCGCTTCGAAGGTTCCGGCTTCTGGCCGGACTTGCTCGGGGAGTGCGCAGGCTCCGTCATGTACGTGGAAACTGTGTCCGGCGAGCCGCTCCACTGCTCGCTGAACGCCACCGAGCCGATCAGTGCGATCAGCAGCGCGCCGATGACAGCGGCTACCCAGCGCATGGGGTGGATCGGCTGGTTCTTCTTCGGCTGCGCCTCCGGGGCCTTCTCGTCCGCCGGGGTCTCCACGGCGGGGAACTCCTCCGAATCAGCCTTCGCTGCGGCGGACTTGGCCACCGCGTCGGCGCTGTCTTCCAGCTCCTCTGGGCGTACCACGGGGATCACGGTGGTCGCCGACATCGCCGAGGTATCTGGGTGGCGCGGGTGGACCTGCACCGGCGGAATCGGGGAGAGGGGCGGAAGCACGTCCGGGGCGAGTGGGCCAACGGTCACGCTCAACGACGGCTTGCCGCCCAACGGCGCGAGGTAGCCGTGAGCTACCGCCAGCAGGCCACGCTCGCTGAGGGACTGCAGCGTCGGCAGCAGCGCGGTGGCCACTGGCCCCACCAGGGTGCCGACGGCCCGATCCCCAATCGCGACCTGCACAGTATCTTCGGCGGCATCCTCAGTGGCGCTCAGCGTGAGCAGGTAATGCTTCCGGTCCAGCACCGAAACTTCCTGGGCTTCCTGCGCGTCCGGGAGGAAGGAGACGTCGTAGGTGCGGGTGTCGTCGAGAAACACCCACGGCTCGGTCGGGGGCTGGTTGGTGGGGATGCACAGGCCGGGGCGTGGCAGGCGAAGGACGGTTTGCAGGGAGCCGTCCGCGAGGCGGGTGGCGCGCACCGTGACCTGCGGGATCATCGAGGCTTCCACGATCCAGGACAGCTCCGCGTACTCGCGCGCGTCCGAGGCGCTCATGCTGCCGAGCACCGAGTCCTGGAAGTGAATGTCGAACCCGCCGCCCTCAGCGCGCGGGATAAGCAGCGCCGCGAGGTCCGCAACGCCCGTATCGGCGGAATCGAGCAGGTGAATGATGTGCTCTTGCTCTGCCTCGTGCACCGGGATGTTGCGAACAGCACCAAGCCCGTGGTCTGGAACCACGTATGTTGTTGCCATTTCGCCCTGCCTTACCCGGTGCTGCCTCGCCAGTAGATAAATCTCCGAGCAATGAGTATAAGGCGCGCACCTGGGTAAACGCATGTCGACCTGTGGAGACGTGTGACCCGTCACGGTCGTACGCAGCGCGGATTCTTATACGCTGAGAGAGGCGTAAGAGAAGTGAGCGCGCTTTATCACTCGCATCTCAGTCCACCAGGCAGAACGACCCCCCTGACGGGGGGTAGTGTTAGGCGACGGTCGAGCGGTTCACCGCGGACACGATGGCCTGCATCGACGCCAACGTCGTCGATCCTGCCACGCCAGCGCCCCACGCACGCTTGCCGTCGACATCCGCGTAGATGTAGCAGGCCGCGTTGGCGTCGTCACCCGCGGAGCGGGCGCGCTGCGAGTAGTCCTGCACCTCGACGTTGATGCCGATGTTCTCCAGAGCGTTCGCGAACGCCGCGATCGGGCCGTTGCCGACACCCGTGACTTCGTGGTCCTGGCCGTTGTAGGTCACGCGCGCGCGGATCCCGGTCGTCGTGGCGTCCTTGCCCTCCTCATCCGACGTGCGGAAGGAGTGCAGCTCCAGTGGCGAATCTGGGTCCAGGTAGGTCGTGGCGAAGATGTCCCACATGTTCTTCGAGTTGACCTCGCCGCCCTCGTTGTCGGTGATGTTCTGCACCACCGCCGAGAACTCCGGCTGCATCGCCTTCGGCATATCGATGCCGTGGTCCGTCTTCATGATGTAGGCAACGCCACCCTTGCCGGACTGGGAGTTGACGCGGATGACGGCCTCGTAGTCGCGGCCCACATCCTTCGGGTCGATCGGCAGGTATGGGACCTCCCAGACCGTCTCGCGCAGCTCTTCCCACTGCACCTCAGTGGAGTTCGCGCCGGGGCGCACCTTGCTCGCCAGTGCGTCCAGGCCTTTATTAATAGCGTCCTGGTGCGAGCCGGAGAACGCCGTGAAGACCAGGTCGCCGCCGTATGGGTGGCGCTCGGGGACGCGCAGCTGGTTGCAGTACTCCACGACGTCGCGGATGCGCTGGATATCAGAGAAGTCGATCTGCGGGTCGACGCCCTGCGTCAGCATGTTCAGGCCCAGCGTGACCAGGTCGACGTTGCCGGTGCGCTCACCGTTGCCGAACAGGCAGCCTTCGATGCGGTCCGCGCCCGCCATGTAGCCCAGCTCGGCCGCGGCGATGCCTTCACCGCGGTCGTTGTGGGGGTGCAGCGACAGGATGATGGAGTCGCGGCGCTGCAGGTTGCGGTGCATCCACTCCACCGAGTCCGCATACACATTTGGGGTAATCATTTCGACGGTCGCCGGCAGGTTGATGATCATCGGCTGCTCAGGGGTCGCGTCCATGATCTCGACGACGGCGTCGCACACCTCAACCGCAAAGTCCAGCTCAGTGCCGGTGAAGGACTCCGGCGAGTACTGCCAGCGCCAGTTCGTGTCCGGATAATCCTTCGCGATGCCCTTGATCAGCTCCGCCGCGTCCGTCGCCAGTTTCTTGATCGCCGGGCGGTCTTTCCGGAACACCACTTCGCGCTGCAGCTTCGACGTCGAGTTGTAGAAGTGCACGATCACGTTCTTCGCGCCCGAGCACGCCTCGAACGTGCGATGAATCAGGTGCTCACGGGCCTGTACCAGCACCTGGATGGTGACGTCATCCGGGATCATGTCCTGCTCGATGATCTCGCGCACAAAGTTGAAGTCAGTCTGCGAGGCGGACGGGAAGCCCACCTCGATCTCCTTGTAACCCATCTCCACCAGCAGGTTGAACATGCGGCGCTTGCGCTCCGGGTTCATCGGGTCAATCAGGGCCTGGTTGCCGTCGCGCAGGTCCACCGCGCACCACTGTGGCGCGTGCGTGATGGTGGCGTCTGGCCAGGTGCGATCCGGCAGGCGGATAGGCTCTACCTCCTGCGCAAACGGCAGGTAGCGGTGCGCTGGCATCTTCGATGGCTGCTGCTTATTCCAGGCTGGTTGGGTGGTCATTGGGCTGTTCTCCTTCGTGGCGAGTTTCACGGTCGGCGTGCACAAACTCCGCGACGGGCGCCGGCCGTGTTACAACGAGGCCTGTATCCCGCCGCGGCAGATTAGGAGCAGCAGCTGATGTGACATGCGCCAAAGCATACACGGTTTGCGCCTATCCCACTTGAATACTGACCCGTGTGAGCATCGCCGCGCTGGCCAGCATCATAATTATCGACGCCACTATCGCCACCCAACCCCCAACACTGGACACGGCGAAGTTCTCCCCAAGCAGCACGATGCCCAAGGTGAGCGCTACCAGCGGCTCAACAACCTTCATGGCCGGCAGCGTGGTGGCCAGCTTGCTGGCGCCGAACGCGAACTGCTGCACTGCCGTGCCCAGCACCGCGCAGGCCAGCATGGCCCAGAACTGCCACGACTCCACAAGTCCAACGACTCCGCCGTGTACGTAGGCGTCCACAGCCACCTTGGAAAACACCGCCAGGTAGCCGAAGATCGCGCCGCACAGGATGCCGTAGGCCAGCGCCTGCGTAGCGGCGCCACGGGTGCGGGCGAACGCGACCGTCCCGACCATCCAGGCCAGCCCAACCCCGATTGCCAGCACCCAGCCGACCATTCCCGGCGGGGCGGTGCCCGGCACCGGGCGGCCCACCAGGATCACCACCGCAACGAAAATGGTCAGCAGCGTCGCCCACGCCGTGCCCTGCGGCGACATTGTGCGGTGCTCCACGCGCGCCGAAAGCAGCAGCGTGAACATCAGTGACAGCACCAGAATCGGCTGGACTACCAGCAGGGATCCGAACGCCAGCGCCAGCGCCTGAAATCCGTACGCGGCCAGCGCAAGGGCGAGCGATGCCCACCAGGCGGGGCGTCGCAAAGAAGAAAGCGGTGAGGGATTGACCTCCGTTGTGGAGCGGCCGGCGCGCAAGATGCGGTGGCGCCACACCGTTCCCACCGCGATGAGCAGCGCAGACGTGAGCGCAAAGCTAATCGCAAGGAAGTCGTTCTGCATGGTCAACGATAATACTAATTTTCTGTGCCATGTCGCCCCATAGTCGTTTTTGGGACGCTATTCTTATAGTGCGGATTTTCACGCGACAGTTTTTACACCGATGGAAGGTTCTACCATGGCATTGATCGTGCAGAAATACGGGGGCTCGTCCCTCGAAAGCGCCGACCGCATACGCGCGGTTGCTGAACGCATCGTTGCCACTAAGAAGCAGGGGCACGATGTCGTGGTGGTGTGTTCCGCAATGGGCGACACCACCGACGAGCTGCTGGACCTCGCCGCCCGCGTCAACCCAACGCCGCCAGCCCGCGAGATGGACATGCTGCTCACCGCAGGCGAGCGCATCTCGAACTCGCTGGTCGCGATGGCGGTCGCATCCTTCGGCGCTGATGTGCAGTCCTTCACCGGCTCGCAAGCGGGCGTCATCACCACCGAGCGCCACGGCAACGCCCGCATTATTGAGGTGACGCCGGGCCGCGTCCAAGAAGCTATCGACGCCGGCCGCATCGCCATCGTCGCCGGCTTCCAGGGCGTCAACCGTGACACCAAGGACGTCACCACCCTCGGCCGCGGCGGGTCCGATACCACCGCCGTCGCCCTCGCCGCCGCCCTCGGCGCCGACGAGTGCGAAATCTACTCGGACGTCGACGGCGTCTACACCGCCGACCCACGCATCGTCCACGATGCCCGCAAGCTCGACAAACTCTGCTTCGAAGAGATGCTTGAGCTCGCCGCGTCCGGCTCGAAAATCCTTGTGCTGCGCAGTGTGGAATATGCGCGCGCATTCAACGTACCCATGCGGGTGCGTTCGTCATACAGCAACGATCCCGGCACCCTCGTCGCCGGAGCATTGGAGGATATCCCCATGGAAGAAGCAGTACTGTCCGGCGTTGCCACCGACGCCTCCGAAGCGAAAATCACCATCCTCGGCGTCAAGGACCTGCCAGGGGAGGCCGCCAAGGTGTTCCGCGTCCTCGCCGACAACGAGATCAACATCGACATGGTGCTGCAGAACATCTCCAGCCTCCACAACCTGACCACCGACATCACCTTCACCCTCCCAATTGCCGACGGCCCCCGCGCCATGGAACTGCTCAAGGCCCTCCAGGCGAAAGAAGGCTGGGACAACATCACCTACAACGACCAGATTGGCAAGGTGTCCCTCATCGGTGCAGGCATGAAGACCCACCCGGGCGTCACCGCCGACTTCACCGAAGCACTTCGCGACGCCGGCGTGAACATCGACATGATCACCACCTCCGAAATCCGCATCACTGCCGTTGTACGCGAAATCGACCTCGAGGAAGCCACCCGCGCTATCCACGACAAGTTCGAACTCGGCGGCGACGAACCAGCCATCGTCTACGCTGGCACCGGACGCTAAGAAAGGACACACTTCATGACCACCATCGCAGTAGTAGGTGCAACCGGCCAGGTCGGCCGCGTCATGCGCGAAATCCTCGCCGAACGAGACTTCCCAGCGGACAAGGTGCGCTTCTTCGCGTCACCACGCTCCGCGGGCAAGCACCTCGAATACCGCGGCCAGGATGTCGTCGTCGAAGACCTCACGCAGGTCACCGAAGACTCCGTCGCCGACGTCGACATTGCGCTCTTCTCCGCAGGCGGCGGCACCTCCAAGCAGTGGGCCCCAGTCTTCGCAGCCGCCGGCGCCACCGTCGTAGACAACTCCTCCGCGTGGCGCAAGGACGACGACGTCCCCCTCATCGTCTCCGAGGTCAACCCCGACGAAGCCAAGGCGCCAGCCAAGGGCATCATCGCGAACCCGAACTGCACCACCATGGCAATCATGCCCGTGGCCAAGGCACTCCACGACGCCGCCGGCCTTCACACCATGCGCGTAGCCTCCTACCAGGCCGTATCCGGCTCCGGCCTCGCCGGTGTGCAGGCGCTTGCAAACCAGGTCGCCGAAATCGGCGAGCGCAACACCGAACTCGCCCTCGACGGCTCCCTCCTCCAGCCCGAGGAGCTCGGCCCATACGTCGCGCCGATCGCCTTCAACGCGCTGCCACTCGCCGGCAACCTCGTCGACGACGGCACCGAAGAAACCGACGAGGAGCAGAAACTCCGCAACGAATCGCGCAAGATCCTCTCCATCCCAGACCTGCGCGTCTCCGGCACCTGCGTCCGCGTCCCAGTGTTCACCGGGCACACCATGGTCGTCCACGCCGAGTTTGAAAAGGAAATCACCCCTGACCAGGCTCGCGCCGTCCTGGAGGCCGCGCCGGGCGTCACCGTCGTCGACGTACCGACCCCTCTCGCCGCCGCCGGCAAGGACGATTCCCTCGTCGGTCGCATCCGCCAGGACCAGGCCGTCGACGGCAACCGCGGCCTCGTGTTCGTCGTCTCCGGCGACAACCTGCGCAAGGGCGCCGCACTGAACACGATTCAGATCGCGGAGCTGCTTGTGAAGTAGCTTCTCTGGCTTCTTGAGGGCGCTTGAGGGCGCTTGAGGCGGTCCCCTGGGGTTTGTTCCCTGGCGGGGCCGCTTTTCTGCTTCGGCTTTTGGGGCAGGCCGGTCCGTGACCAGGGAAATGCCCCAATACTTTCTTGGATCCTGGGTTTGAGGTGTGGTTGCTAGGTAGCCAGTGCCAATGGACGCACCGGAAAACATCTAGCACATTGCTGACCTGCAGTGTTGAATGGCTGCACCAAAACCGGTTGCGTCCTTTGG
The DNA here is from genome assembly GCF_033877495.1 of Corynebacterium sp. UMB2355A. Classification (NCBI taxonomy): domain Bacteria; kingdom Bacillati; phylum Actinomycetota; class Actinomycetes; order Mycobacteriales; family Corynebacteriaceae; genus Corynebacterium; species Corynebacterium sp. UMB2355A. Next base: position 1,510,125 of record NZ_CP138855.1, read on the forward strand.
CACTGGCCTCTCTGGGTGCACACCAAATTCGCCCATGCAGAATCAACGACCTGGGGAAACGCTCAGGGCTGCTCCTGAAAGCGGGAATTTGGTGTCGGACCGGGTGGTGGGGACACCACATTCCATCAAGTACTGCCTACGACCTGGGGAAACGTTCCGACTCCTCTCCGAAAAACAGGAATTTGGTGCGCTCACCCTTGTATGAGCCAAAGAAAAAGTGCCAAAGCACGCATCTTGCGTCCCTTGGCACTTGGCTGGGCAGGATTATTTAGCCTGGCTCTCAGCCTCTTCCGTCTCGAGGACTTCTTCCGCTTCGAGGGCCTGCTCGGCCTCTTCGATCATGGCTTCCTTGAAGTCCTTATTTTCCATGACGGACTTCTCGGTAATCTTGTCCAGCTCGCGCTGGTCGTGGCGGGTGAACTTCACGCGCGGATCGAGTTTGTCCTTCATGAGCTCGAGGGCGCGGCGTCGCAGGCTGCCTTCGTGGCGCAGGGTTTCCGAGCCGCGGATGCGGGCTAATGTGACCACGACGATGAGTACCAGGCCCAGGTAGCCCAGGATCGGGTAGACGAACGAGATTAAGTCCTTGAAGCCGACGAAGGACAGGACGAACCCGATCAGGCACGCGGAGATGTAGATGACGCGGAACTTCTGCTGGCGACCGCGTGCCAGGCGCTTGCCCAGGGCGTAGAACATGCCCAACGAGGTGGCGAAGATCATGCCGAAGATCACGAAGGTCATGATGAGGCCGAGTGTTGGGTTGATGTTGTTGATGAGGGTGAGCATCGGCATGTCGTGGCCGTTGACGTCGCTGATGCTGACCATGAGGCCCATGCCGAGCAGGAGCAGCATCGCGAGGTAGGCAATGCCGCCGAAGAGGCCGCCGAGGCCGGTTTCGCGCGGGTCGAGGTAGTTGCCGCCGATGACGACCGCCATGGACACAACGCAGATGAAGTTCAGACCGGTGTAGTTCAGTGCGGCGATCCACCAGTTTGGCAGCTCGGTTGCGACGTCCTGGGCCGCGATGTTGATGCTGTCCCAGTCTGGCTGCGCGTTGACGATGGTCCAGGTGCAGCCGCCGATCACGAAGATCAGGAGGAACGGGGTGAGGATGCCGATTGCGCTGGTCACCTTATTGACGTCCAGCATGCCCACGCCGAGCACCATTGCCAGCATGATGACCGCGCCGATCCAGACCGGGATACCGAACTGCTGGTTCAGGTTCGCACCCGCACCTGCGAACATGATGAACCCGATGGAGAACAGCGTGATGATCGTCGAGATGTCCAGAACCCAGCCCATGACCTTGCCGGTGATGTTACCGAGCACTTCCATGTGTTCAGTCGCCTGGAAGTAGGAGCCAAGCTGGAGGATGGAGATGCCGCCGACCAGCATCAGGGCCGAGCTCAAGAGTGCTCCCCATATGCCTTGTGTGCCGAAGGCGACGAAGTACTGCATCGCTTCCTGCCCGGACGCAAACCCGGCGCCGACAACGATGCCGATGAAGGCAAAGGAGATCGCTATTGCGTTTCGAATCATAAAAGGCAGTGTAGTTGATGGGTTGGGCCTGGTCGGTGAATTCGGAACCTTTTTGGTTTGGTTCCAGGTGGATCATTCGTCCGTGTTGGCGCGCTGCGCTGCGTCCCTTTTGCGTTTGAATGCGAAGACGTCGTCGGCGTAGAGGCGCCGGTGCGCCCCGACTTTGTGGCCGGCTAATTGGCCGGTGTCGATGAGCTTCACGACGTGAGGTCTGGACACGTGGAGGAGGTCCGCCGCCTGCTGGGTGGTGAGCTCTTTTTGTACCGGAACAATTTCAACCGGCCTGCCCTCCGCCTCGTTGGCGAGCACTTCGCGTAGTGCAGAGGCAGCGGATCGTGGAATGCGTATCGGCTGCTGGGACCCATCGACGACAATGTCGACGCTGCTCGAGTGGGGTTGTGAAAGCGCGATGTCAAGGTCTTCGAGGGCCTGCTGTGCAATAAACGAAAAATGGGATTATGAACTAGGTCTGTTCAGTGAGTCGCATGATGTCTTTTCGGGCGCGGGCGACGCGGGAGCGGATGGTCCCGATGCGCACGCCAGCGATTTTGGCGGCTTCCTCGTAGCTGTAGCCGAGCACTTGCGTGAGGACGATGGCTTCGCGCCTGTCGGGGGCGAGTTCGTTGAGGAGGTTGTGGGCGTCGATAACTTCGGGCCACAGGTTCGGGTCGTCGGTGCTGGGCTGTTGGTTGGCGACGTCGTCGTAGTCACTGTTGGTGGCGCGCGGGCGGCTGCGGTCGTGGCGCACGGAGTCGATCCAGGTGCGGCGCGCGATGGAGAGGAGCCACGTGCGGGCGGTGGAGCGGCCGGCGAAGCGCGGGAGGGCGCCGAGGGCGCGCAGGTAGGTCTCTTGGGTGAGGTCGTCGGCGGCATCGTGTCCTGCGAGGTGGGCGAGGAGGCGCCAGACGTCGTCTTGGGTGGCGGCGATGAAGTCGGTGAGGGCAGCTTTGTCGCCCCGGCCGGCCCGGAGGGCGAGGTCGGTGACGTACTGGCTATCGCTGCTGTTCACGAATAAAAAGGGTACCAGTATTGGAAAAACCCTTGATGCCACTCTGATATTCGCGTACTGTATAAATCGAACCCTAACAATAAGGAGGGCCTAACAATGGCAGAGAAGAACGTAGACCACATCCTTTCGAACGGCGAACGTCCAGCGGGCAAAGGTCAAACCACTCAGCTCGGCGGCCAGCCCGTCCCATCGGAAAACGTGAGTGTTACGCAGGGCCGTCAGGGCGCGAATGTCCTGGATGACATTCACCTCATCGAGAAGCTTGCGCACTTCAACCGCGAGAATGTCCCCGAACGTATTCCACACGCGAAGGGCCACGGAGCATTCGGTGAGCTGCACATCACCGAGGACGTGTCCAAGTACACGAAGGCGAAGCTCTTCCAGCCTGGCACCGTCACCCCGATGGCTGCACGCTTCTCCACCGTTGCTGGTGAGGCAGGCTCCCCAGACACTTGGCGTGACGTTCACGGTTTCGCACTGCGCTTCTACACCGAAGACGGCAACTATGACATTGTCGGCAATAACACCCCGACGTTCTTCCTGCGCGACGGCATCAAGTTCCCGGACTTCATCCACTCCCAGAAGCGCCAGCCGAACTCCGGCCTGCGCGATGACGAGATGCAGTGGGACTTCTGGACCCGCACCCCTGAATCCGCCCACCAGGTGACCTACCTACTCGGCGACCGCGGCACTCCGAAGACCTCCCGCCACCAGGACGGATTCGGTTCCCACACCTTCCAGTGGATCAACGAGAAAGGCATCCCAGTTTGGGTCAAGTACCACTTCAAGACCCGCCAGGGCTGGGAATGCTTCACCGACGAAGAAGCCACCGAGAAGGCCGGCACGGACCCGGACTTCCAGCGCGAGGACCTCTTCAATGCCATCAAGGAGGGGGACTACCCAATCTGGGACGTCAAGGTCCAGATCATGCCGTTCGAGGAAGCGAAAGACTACCGCTTCAACCCGTTCGACCTCACCAAGACGTGGTCGCAGAAGGACTACCCGCTTATCGACGTCGGCTACTTCGTCCTCAACCGCAACCCGAAGAACTTCCACGCACAGATCGAGCAGCTGGCACTCGACCCAGCCAACTTGGTCCCAGGTGTCGGCCTGTCCCCAGACCGCATGCTTCAGGCCCGCGTCTTTGCGTACGCTGACCAGCAGCGCTACCGCATCGGCGCCAACTACAAGGATCTGCCGGTCAACCGCCCGATCAACGAGGTGAACACCTACGCAGAGCGCGGCTCCATGGCATACTTCTTCAACGAAGAGAACGAACCAAACTACAGCCCGAACTCCTACGAGAAGGGCGCCGGCTACCTCGACGACGGCGAAACCTCCGCCAGCGGCCAGGACCTCGGCCTCGCCGAGAACCTGTACATCAACCCGGACCCGGAGGGCACCGACCTGGTGCGCGCCGCCTACGTCAAGCACCCAGAGGATGACGACTTCGGCCAGGCCGGCACCCTCTACCGCGACGTCTTCGACGACGCCGCCAAGGAACGCTTCGTGCACAACATCACCAACAAGATGATGGCGATCACCAACAAGGAGATCGAGGAGCGCGTCTACGAATACTGGGGCAAGGTCGACGCTGACCTGGAGACCAAGGTCCGCGAGTCCCTCGCCGCTAAGCGCGCTGAGCAGTAGAAGTAACCCTTAACGATTTAAGCCCGCCAGGACGGTGACGCCCCGGCGGGTTTTGGTGTTTGTGGGGTACAGACACGGCGCCACCCCGAGCGTTTTGTTCGTGTCGAGGTGTTAATGGAGTGCGATGCTGGTCACCGAAAATCGGCCCGGGTGGGTGAAAATGCGCGACCTGCATCGCACTCCTTTAAGCCCACGCTATGAATGGTTTTGGGCGCCAGCAAACCCCAGAACCGGAACCTAAATCCGGTGGTTCGGCCGGTTTGGGTGCCGGTCGCGCTTATCGGAGACGGTCACGCCGTAGAGGGTGCGGCCCATGATGAAGGAGCCGACGGAGCCGACGATCCATACGCCGGCGATGGCGATGATGGCGCGGAGGAAGTCGTTGAGGTCGAATCCGGTGGTGGACCAGGACCAGATCAGCTTGGCAACGACCAGGATCGGAAAGGCCAGGCAGACGGTTGGGCCGAGCAGGTTCGCGCGGGTCAGGGCGTCGGGGGCGCGTAGTTGCAGGAGCGCGGTGGCGACCACGAGCAGGGTGGCCACGATGACGAGCGCTGCGACGATGATTTCGATGATGGTCATTAGCGGCGTCCTCTCGTGATGATGCGGGCCATGGAGATGGTCGGGATGACGCCACAGACAAGGCCTGCGAGGATGGCGATTTCGTAGCCGATCATGGTCGGGGTCCAGATGGACCAGACGAGGAAGATAGTGACCATGGCGTAGAAGATGAGGTCGGCCATGACGGCGCGGGAAAGTTCGTCCTTCACCAGGATCAGACCAGCGAGGCCGACGAGCAGGCTGAGCGCCATGACGATGACGCAGCCCATGAGAATTGTTTCAAACATGTTCTAGTCCATCCTTTCCGCTGGTGGCAGGGTGTGGTCGTCGGGGTCGCCGAGGTCCACGTAGTGGTCCCACCCGATGGATGCGGGGTCCAGCGGGGTGGCTTTGACTGCCGGGTTGATGCGCTCTTCCATGTCGATGAGGCCGGCGATCTGCTCTAAAGGGTCGCTGCCGAACGCGGCCTGTACCAGCAACACGATCGGGCCGCCTTCCTGGGCGGGGTAGCGCAGTCCGAGGGACAGCGTGCCCGGGGTGACGGTGATGGAGGTGGAGTACCAGAAGATCTGCCAGTCGGTGGTCAGGCGCAGCGGGTAGTAGATGATGATCGGGTCCAGCCCGGTGTTGGGCTTGAACGCGGCGGCGGCTGCGCTGAAGCCGGAGGCGAAGATTTCTTTGATGAGCCAGGCGGTGTAGCCCACGCCGTGTGCGAAGCGTTGCAGCATGGTTAGTTACCTCCTTGGAGGGTGTCCACATCGGGGATGCCGATGGCGTCGTCGCCGAGGACGGCGGTGGTGTAGGAGTCGACGTCGAGAAGGCTGTCGACGGCCGCGGTGCTGGCTGCCCAGAGTGGGCCGGCGCCGATGAACATGCCGAGGGACATGAACATGAGCAGCGCGGACGGTGCGAGCAGCTTCGCGCGGACGTTGAGGGCCTTCGGGTAGTGCTGCATTGGGCGGCCCCAGAAGACGCGCTTCCAGACGCGCATCATGGACAGCAGCGCACCGAAGGACGCGACGATGATGGTGGTGATTGCCACCCAGGAGCGCCAGTCGCCGGGTGTAGCGGCGGCGAGCACGATGGTGACTTTGCCGAAGAGGCCGGAGAACGGCGGGAAGCCGACGATGGAGAACGCGCCGGCGACGAAGACGGCGGAGGTCAGCGGGTCGCGGCGTGCGAGGCCGGACAGCTTCGAGATGGTGCCGGTGCCGTAGGTTTCCTCGATGGCACCGACGTTGAGCACGAGTGCTGCGATGGTGATCATGTGGTGCAGCGTGTACATGAGGCCGGCGGCGAGGGCGTAGCGGGCGTCGTCGTTAGTAAAGGCCAGCATGATGAGGATGAACGGCATGCCGTTGACCATCTGGTAGCCCAGGACGCGGCGCATGGTGTGCTCGGCAAGGCCGGCGAAGCCACCGATGAGCATCGAGATCACCATGATGACGATGATCAGTGCGTTCCAGCGCGCGTCCATGTCGAAGATGACCACCCAGATGCGGAAGAGCATGTAGACGGCCACCTTGGTGTGCAGGCCGGAGAACAGGCCCATGACGGCGGCACTGGTGGAGGGGTAGGTGCGTGGCAGCCAGGTATGGACCGGGAAGACGCCGGCTTTGGCGGCGATGGCGATGACGACCAGGCCGGTGGCCACGGTGATCGGTCCGTTGCCGGCCGCGGCGCCGCGCAGGGCGGCGATGTTGACGGCGCCGGCAACACCGTAGATGTAGCCCACGCCCATCACGAGCAGTGTCGACGCCGCCAGGTTCACCAGCACGAACGTGCGGGCGGACAGCAGGCGGTTGCGGGTGCCGGTCATGGCGATGAGGCCGTAGGACGGCAGCAGCATGACCTCGATCATGACGAAGAAGTTGAACAGGTCCGCGGTGAGCAGTGCGCCGGAGACACCGGTGATAAGCACCAGGGTTAGCGGCGTGAAGTAGCGCGCCTGGGTTTCACCGGCCACGCTGGCGAACCAGTTGGAGGTCAGCGCCACGATCATGGTGGTGATCAGCATGATGGCCGAGAACTGGTCGGCAGCAAAGGAGATGCCGACGCCACCCTGGTACAGGCCGATGACGTGGGAGATGGTGCCGTGCTCGGCGGTGTAGCTGTACAGCCAAATGGCCAGGCCGAGGTTGATAGCGGGGATGATGAGGCCCAGGGCGTCGTTGCCGCGCTTCCAGGGACTGAGCGTCGTCACCGCCGCCATGATGAGCGGCAGCGCGACGAAGACTGGGAGGATTGCGTCCGCACTCATGCGCGTGGTGCTCCTTCCGTGTTGTTCATCTTGTTCGGGTTGAGGCGCGCGGTGCGGCCTGCGGTGGACAGCGCGGACGGGCTCAGGCGCATGAGGTCGTAGGTGCCTGCGACGCCGGTCGGGTTGTCCATGGTGTCGTCATCCTTGCCGAGGGACGCCAGCATGAGCAGGATCGTGGTCGTCGCCATGGCGATGACGATGGCGGTGAGCACGAAGGCCTGCGGGAGTGGGTCGGACAAGTCGGCGAAGGCGGTGCGGGAGGGGAATGCCTCGCCGCGCCAGGCGCCGACGCCGGTGGCAAGCAGCGTCAGGTTGGAGGCGTGCCCGAAGAGGGACATGCCGAAGATGATGCGGACCATGCCGCGCTGCAGGATCATGTAGACGGACCCTGCAACCAGGACCGCGATGGTAAGTGCCATGACCATGTGGTTTACAGCTCCTTCGTGGTAACTGGGCGCGGGCTTTCCGCGGGGTTGAGTGGTGCTGGGTGGGCGTCGACAGGCTCGGCGGGCGCCTCTGGCTCTGGCACGTCCGGCAGTGGGTTCTCGCCGCCACGGGTGTAGGTGAGGTCGGAGATGTCGGTGCCTGGGCGCAGGTAGCCGCCGAGCGCGTTGAGCGCCTGCGTGACCATCCCGAGCACGGCGAGGTAGATGCCGAAGTCGAAGATGAGGGACGTCGTCATGTGCTGTCCGGCGATCTCGCCGTGGATGGCGTACATGAATCCGCCTTCGAGGAATCCGAGGAAGCCGGAGCTGATGGCGATGATGATGCCCCAGCCCGTCAGCCTGATCGGGGTGAGTTGCTTGACGACGTACGCGTCCGCGCCACGGGACAGGTAGTTGAGGCCGAACGCGGTGGCCAGCACGAGCGCTGCGACGAAGCCGCCGCCGGGCGCGGTGTGGCCACGGAAGAAGATGAGGACGGACAGCAGTGCGAGGATCGGTACGACGAGCGCGGACGCCTTGCGCAGTGGCAGCGAGTTGAGCTGCGACTGGCCGAATGGGCGTGGGCGGGTGCCGGCCTCGAACATGTGGCGTGGCATGGACTGGACGACGGCCGCGATGACCACTGCCGCCATGCCGAGCACGGAGAGCTCGCCGAGGGTATCGAAGCCACGGAACTCAACGATGATGACGGCGACGATGTTGTCGGCGCTGGTCATCTTTCCTCCCTCGGTGAGGTACCACAGGGCGAGGTCGGAGCGGTCGTGGCGGCCCAGCAGGGCGTAGACGCCGAGGAAGGCGACCACGCCGGCGATGGCAGCGACGACGGCCGCGAAGACCTTGCGTGAGGTCGGGGTCTTGGGGAAGGTGCGTGGCTGGTAGCGCAGCACCACCATGATGATCACGACGGTCAGCGACTCGACGAGGAACTGGGTCAGCGCCACGTCGGGTGCGCCGAGCATGAGCATCTGCAGCGTCATGCCCACGCCGGTGGTGCCCAGCAGTACCGCCGCGGCGAGGCGGGAGCGGGTGCGCACCAGGCCGATGACGGACAGGGTGATGATGGCGAATGGGATGAGGTCCCACCACACGTCGATGCCTTCGGCGCGCGGTGCGAGTGGCATGCCGTCGACACCCTCGGTGAACACCGCGGTGCTCACGCCGAGGACGAGGATGCACAGCACTGTCGGCAGCAGGTGGCGCGACGGGTTGAACGTGTCCGCCATCGCGCCGAGCCAGCGGCCCACCTTGGAAAGCCCGCGGACCATGGCGTTGAGCAGGTCATTGCCGCTGGTTGGCAGCAGCTGCTTGTTCTCGACGGCCTCAAAGAACGGTTTGCGCACGAAGAGGACGAAGCAAACACCCAGCACGAGCACGATGAGCGAGACGATGAATGGCGCGTTCAGACCGTGCCACAGTGCCAGGTGTGAGTGGAACTCGGTGTCGCCAGTGATGGTGCGCACGCCCGCGTTGATCGGGTTGTCTACCCAGCCGAGCGTGAACGGCAGGACCAGGGAGGTCAGGCCGGGCAGCGCGGCTGGCAGCCAGAGCGCGACGGGCGCTTCGGTGACGTGCGGCATGGGCTTGGTGCCGTCGATAAATGCGCCGAAGACGATCTTCGCCGAGTAGATGAAGGTCAGCAGGGCGGCAAGCCCGGCGATGGCGAGCAGCAGCGGGCCGAAGCTTGTGGCGTCGAACGCCGTGAGGATGGATTCCTTCGAAATGAAGCCGAACAGCGGCGGGATGGCGGCCATGGAGGCCGCGGCCACGCAGGTGGAGGCGAAGGTGAACGGCAGCTGCTTGTACAGCTGGCCGAGGCGGCGGATGTCGCGGGAGCCGGCCTGGTGGTCAATGACGCCGATGAGCATGAACAGGGAGGACTTGAACAGCGCGTGGGCCAGCGTGTGCACCATCGCGGCGGCAAGCGCCGCCGGGGTGCCGATGCCGATCGCCGCGACGATCCAACCCAGGTGGGAAACCGTGGAGTAGGCCGTCAGGTGCTTCAGGTCCGTCTTCGTAATGGCGAAGGCTGCCGACATCAGCGCGGTAAACAGGCCGGTGACCAGCAGCAGCGTGTTCCACGCGGTGACGTCGTGGAAGATGGTGGAGAAGCGCAGCAGGACGTAGACGCCCGCCTTGACCACTGCCGCCGCGTGCAGGAACGCGGAGACTGGCGTGGCTGCCGCCATGGCTTCAGGCAGCCAGAAGTGGAAGGGGAATTGCGCGGCCTTGGTGAAGGCGGAGAAGCCGATGAGCAGTGCCACCGTGGTGGTCAGCCCCGGCGACTGCGCCCAGACCGGCGACGCGAGCACTGCGCTGAGCTGCGTCGTTCCTGCCGCGACGGAGACGACCGCCAGGCCCGCCAGCAGCGTCAGCCCGCCGAAGAAGGTCAGGATGAGCGTGCGGTAGGAGCCGGCCTCGCCGCCGGAGCCGGAGCGGGCGATGAGCATGAAGGACGCGATCGAGACGAGCTCCCAGCCGATGAAGAGGAGCACGGTGTCGTCCGCAAGCACGAGCAGCAGCACCGAGAGGGTAAACGCCGTCATGATGGTGTAGAAGCTGGTGTTGCCCTCGCGCTTCGGCAGGTATGCGGCCGAATATATAAGGACAATGCCGCCAATGACGAGCGCGAGCAACGCAAAGAAGATGCTCAGGCCGTCCGCGCGCAGTGAGAACGCGATTTCGGTGCCGGGCCCGAGGATGTCGTTGGCCCATGTAAGGGACCACGTTTCCACGTTGCCTTGGGAAATGTTAGGAAATTCGCGGCCCAGCGTGACCGCTGCGGCGAACAGCAGGAGCGCCAGCGGCCAGCCTGCTTTCCTGTCGAAAACTCGCACGAGCAGCGGCGATAGCGGAACCGTCGCGGCCACGAATGCGAGCACGAGAGGTAGTGCCATGGTGAACCCTCTCTGAGTTTGGGATTTGAAAACTGTCAGTTGCTTTAAAGGGTAGCAACAAGCTTGGACAAGGCCACAACATCTTTGGGAGCGTGCGGTGTGCCTTCCAGCATTCATGCAGTTGCAGGGGTTACATTGTGCACCATGAAGTGGCGCGTGTTGTGTGTGTTGTTGGTGTGTATTGTTGCGGCGTTCCTGCCGTTGAGTCCGGTGAGTACCTGGATGTCCACGCAGGGGGACGCCAGCGCGCCGCAGCTGCCGTCGGATCGCGGCAACCCGAACGAGGCGCGCCGCGCGGCGGGGGAGGCCAACACGCAGGCGGGCTTTCTCACGCAGGGCACCAAAGAGCTTGTCGACGGCACCTCCCAACTCACCGGCGGCGCCGACGAACTCGTCGCCGCGATCTCCCAGGCGCAGGCTGGTGCGCAGGAGTTGTCGGCCGGGATGGTGCAGCTACAGGCGGCGACGGGCCAGCTCGGGGGTGGCGCGACGGAGGTCGCGGACGCGATTGGCCAGGTTGTTGAGCAGGCCACGGCCTTCGACGCGGTGCGTGGCCAGGTCACGGCTGCCATCGACCGCGCCCTCGTATCGACGAAGGCCTCCAAGGACCCGGACGTCATCGCCGCACGCGAGCAGCTTCAACAACTGAAGGTCCAGGCGGACAATGCCCAGTTGCCGCCGGAGGTTGTCGCCCAGATGAACAAGCTGCGCGACGGCTCCCGCGAGGTAGCCAACCAGCTAGCGGTGCCGGGCTACGCCTACCACGACGGCGTCTACACGGCCACGAACGGCGCCCAGCAGCTGGCGAGTGGACTGACTCAGCTCAATAACGAGGCGCAGGGCGCGGTCGGCGGTATTGCACAGCTTGATGAGGGTGTCGCAAAGATTGACCACATGGCGAACCTGACCGCCGACCAGATTCGCGCGGTGCGTGGCGCGCTCCCGGCGCCGGCGGCGGCGCAGGCGGGTGCGGAGGCGCAGGAGCCGCAGGAGTCCTCGCTGGCTCCGGTCGCGGCGATGCTGGTCGCGGCGCTCGTGGGGCTGGGCGGTGTTGGCGTCGCCGCGGCGGCGTGGATGTCCCGCACGAGGCGCTGGCTGGCGCTGGAGCTAGGCGTCGTGCTCCTGGCGGTTGCTGGTTGGGTGCTGGTGTTCATCCTCGGCCACAACCTGAGCCCGGCCGCTCTGGGGATCGCGGCTCTCGCGCTGCTGTGCGGTGCGGCCGCCTCCGTTGGTGTGACGACGGCGCTCGCGGCGCTGTTTGGCCGCGGATGGGGGAGTCTGGTTGCCGCAATCCTGATAATTCTTCAGATGGGGGTAGTCGGGTGGGTTTGGAAAGCCGCCGCGGCTGCCCCTGTTAGTGGGGTCCTCGAGGCACTTTCTTCGGCGATGCCGATGCACTGGCTGGCCGCGTCGCTCTCGAGCGCGGGCAATAACGGCTCTGCGCAGGCACTATGGATTGGTATCGCTATGAGCGCGCTCGTCGCGGCGGTCGGGCTGCTGGGCGGAGTACCGCAGCGACGTGACGTTGCGGTTCACGTGGAGGAATAATCCGAGCACACGGACATGGTTCCTACTTTCGGATGGGTTTGTGTTAATCTAGCGGTGCTCATTTCAAGTAATAGGGGCTTGGATTGAGTGGTCTCCTTTCGCCCATTGTGGGCAAGAAAGGGGTTAGGGATGGGGAAGGCCCCGTCGGCTTCGGCTGGCGGGGCCTTCACTTATTGCCACTTATGCAACGTTAAGAGTGTACGAAGCACACAGCCCGAATTACGCTGTTACTGACCAATCGTTGTGAAAAGTGAAGGGCAGCCACATGCAAGGCACATTTCCGGGCGCGGGGCGTCGGAAAGTACGTGTTGGAATTACCGTAACGTCTGCGATAGCGCTCGCGTTGGGGAGCGCGGCTGTGGTTGTACCTTCCCCTGCTGCATATGCGCAGGAGAACTTGGCGTACACCGGTGCGGTGATCGGCGCTGAGCAGCAGGCGAAGTCAGAGGGGCTGGGCGATGATGCCTGCCGAGTGGTGCTGGAGAAGGACGATGTCGGCAAGGACGTTGCGGGTTTCAGGTTTGACGCGCTCAACCCTGGCGAGTACTCCGAGAGCGCAACTGAGTTCGGCATTCAGCTGCACTTCAACGCGGACAAGCAGCGCACCTTCACGGATACAGGGTTTAGCGACAGCGGGCCTGTTCCAGTCGAAGCTGGCGAGCTAGGCGTTGTCCCCGCGGACGAGAAGCTCGATGGCGGTAACCCGTTCACGGTGAACAACACTGCTGAGCCCGCCGAAATTACCGCTTCCCGAGTTCAGCGCAACTTGAACGGCGCGTTCCCCTTCACGGAACAGTTCCAGCAACAAGCCGTGAGCCCGGAAGGGCTCACCTTTGCGTGGAAAGGGGCTTACACAAAGGAAGACTCTGACCACAGGTTTTTCAAAAGCCAAAACTTCCAAGCTGACGCGAACGCAAACCCTTGGCCGAGCGAGACCGACGAATGCGTCCCCCTCAAACTTGATTGGGAGCACATTTCGAAGGCCGTGATCAAGCCGGGGGAGAAGGTCAAGATCGCCTCTGCCGGCGGGATGTTCACGGAACGTGACCTGGATCGTCTGCGCATTCAGGTCGCGGACGGCAGCGGCAAGGTGCTCGAGCACGTCACCATCACGCGCGATGGCTCCGACTTCTTCCTTACCTGGCCGAAGTTCGCCGACGACGCCGAGCTCGACGGCCTCCAGGGCCTCACGTTTACCGCGGTTGCGCTGCCGCGCAGTGTCGAGGAGCTCGAGGCTATCGCTCAGAACCACGCGTACGAAGATACAAGGGTTGGGGTAACGGCCAGCTCCATTGCGCTGCCACGCTACAACACCGCCAACGAGCTCAGCTCGCACGCGATCAGCGTGGATGACACGCTTTACCACGATCCGCAGTTCACCAGGTCTGAGGTCAACATCACCTCCGGGATCTCAAAGGATGCGATTGTCTTCGAGGAGCTTCCCGACGCAAACGGGCACACCCTCGCCGACCTGAAAGAGAAGTTCGACGCCACCATCGCCCTCGACGAGAGCCTCGTCTACGACGGCTGGACCGCCAAGTTCGCCGACGAGGAAAAGGGCGACTACAGGGTGATCATGACGGCGCCGGAGGGCGTCGATAAGCCGACCCCTGGGACGTTTGCGCAGCCTGTGGTGCATGTACGCTACTCGAACGGCTCCAAGGACGCCATCCCGCTGCTCGTGGTCGTCGAACCGAATCACACGCAGCAGACCAACCTCGAGTACCCCGCGGAGCCAGTGCAGGGCGCCCAAAACACAACACTTACCGCCAAGGCGAGCCTGACACGGGTGCTGGGCAAGGGGGACGTCATCAAGCCGAAGAAATTCGAGCTTATCGACGCCCCCTCCGACAAAGACGGCTGGAACGTCACAGTCGATAAGGAAGGCACCGTCACCGCGAAGGCGAAGGCAACCGTGCCGAACTTCACCACCATCAAACCCGTGGTGAAGGCGACCTACCCGGACGGTACGACCGACGAAGCTCCGGTGTCCTTCCAGGTGTTCTCGGACGTGAAGGTGCCGTCATATGGCTCGGCCTCGGGTGAGGCGGCAGACCGCGTGACGCTCACGCCGACCGTGCCGAAGGTTGGCCTCGGCGGCAACGCGCACGACGAAACACCGAACCGCTACACCTTCCCTAACGGCTCCCAGCAGTACAAAGTCGGCGACTGGAACGTCACTCTCGACGCCACCACCGGCGAGCTGACCGTCACCATCCCGGACACCGCGCTGCCGGGCGCCTACATCACGGTGCCGGTGCGTACCCACTACGCCAGCGGCGCCGTGCCGCAGGAAACCACCGCCACCATCAACGTGATCGGCGACGGTACGGGCACCGACGTTGCGAACTACCCGCAGAGCTTCACCAAGCCCGGGCTGCCGGTCTCCTCGATGATCAGCACCCTGCTGGCGGACCCGGTGAAGGCGAAGTACAGCCTGCCGGAGCAACTCCCGGACGGCTGGACGTTCGACGTGTCGAAGAAGGGCGTGGTCACGGCCACTCCGCCGAAGGACGCGCGGCCCGGTGACCAGGCGATCATCGACATCCACGTCCGCTACCCGGACGGCTCCGAGGCGGACGTCCCGGCGGCGTTCACCGTCGTCGGCGACGACAAAGGCATGAACAACCCGCGGTACCAAACCAAGTCGGGCAAGCCGGGAACCACGGTCACGAGCAAACTGGACACTGGAAGCGTCCGGGACATTTCGGAACCGAAGTTCGCACTGATCACGGACCCGAAGGACAAGCACTACATCGCTCCGCCGCGTAACCTCCGGTGGGAGCAGGTCAAGATCGACCCGAAGACGGGCACCATCACCACCCCGGTCAGCGAGCGCGCCGTACCGGGCAGCTCCGCGGACATCCCGGTGCGCGTGACCTATAAGGACGGCACGACCGCCATCATCGTCGCCACCGTGGTCGTCCTCGGTGAGCAGCGCGCCGTCTACGAGCCGCGATACGAGCAGCAGGAGGCGAAGCCGGGCGTCGACAAGCGATCTGAGATCACCGAGCCCACCCGCATCCCTGCCCGCGACCTCGCGGAAAAGACGCCGTTCAGCGTGCCCGCGAGCCTCGACGGCTGGAAGCTGCGCGTCGACGGCAAAGGCACCGTCACTGCGACCCCACCGAAAGACGCCGAGTCTGGCGACCACCTCAACGTCCCCGTCACCGTCACCTACCAGGACGGCTCGAAAGACGTGGTCACCGCCGCGTTCGTCGTGGTCAGGGGGCCCGCGCCTGACGTCTCCTTCGACATCAACACCGAGTACGAAGTGATCGTGCCGTTTGAGACGCAGATCGTCTTCGACCCCACACTCGACGTAGGCACGCAGGTCGTCGACGCCGAACACCCCGGCGTGCTCGGCACCGACAAAGTGAACACGACCAGGACCATCACGAACTCCGAGGTGGTCAGCACACGCATCGAGCAGACGCGCATCGCGGACCCGCAGGACCGCATCGTGCGCGTTGGCACCAAGGAAAGGCCGGGCGTCACGCCGGAAATCCACTGGTCGGAAGAGACGCCGTACCGCGTAATCATCCGGGAAGACCCGACGCTCGAGGCCGGCACCCACAAGGTCGCACAGCGCGGCAAGGTGGGCAGGATCTCCTACAAAATTATCGACGGCATCGCGCAGAAACCACAGGTCGTGGAGGCCGAGGACCAACTCATCCTGGTCGGCACCAAGAAGGAATCCAAGCAGACAGAGCTACGCGAGACCATCCACACCCCCGTGCCGTTCGAGACCGAAATCCGCCAGGTAGACAGCCTGCCCGCTGGCGTGGTCAAGACCATCCAGGAAGGCTCCTACGGCCAAACCATCACGGAGAAGACCTGGCAGCTTGTCGACGGCCACGTCGTCGGCAACCCCGTCGAACACACCACCACGACCAAGACCCCGGTCAAGCGCATCATCGAGGTCGGCGTCGGCCACATCGTGCCAACCTACGGCAAGGTCGTCCAGGAACCGGGCGCAACCGATGAGGTCCCTCTCCACGAAGGCTCCAAGGTGCCTTCTGACGCTACCTTCGAAATCGACGCCGAGTGGAAGCCAACCATCCCGGGCTGGACCGCCACCGTCGACGAGCACGGCCGCGTCTTCTCGACGCCGCCAGCCGATGCCAAGCCCGGCGACTCCATCCTCATCCCCGTCAAGGTCACCTACACCGACGGAGCCATCCTGGTCGTTCCGGCATTCGCGGCCATCAAGGAAACCGACGAATCCCCGCACGTCAGCTACGCCTCCGCCTCCGTCCTTCCCGGCGAGACGAGTACTCAGCCTGCAACGAATGCCACCGACGGCAACCGCTACTCGGTACCCGACCGGGTCAATGGCTGGAAGGTGAGCGTCGACGAGCACGGCACCGTCACCGCGACCGCGCCGAAGTCCGCCACCCCAGGTGCCTGGATCCGCGTCCCCGTCACCGTCACCCCAGCCCACGGCGAGGCCTACACCACCCAGGCCGTCTTCACCGTGGCCAACGTGCCGACCGGGCCAGTTGAACCTACTTCTTCCGCGACTGCGGCGCCGGAGCCGTCCCCGACTGCCACTCCGACTGCTCCTTCTGTACCTATCGCGCCAGCACCGTCGTACCCGCCGGCCATCACCGCGCCGGGCGTGCCGACGTCCATCAAGATCAGCGGCCACACCGACGGCAACACCTACAAGATCGGTGATCTGCCGACCGGGTGGCGGGCCTCCGTGTCCGCCTCGGGAGATCTGCTGGTCACCCCACCCGCCTCCGCCGAAGTTGGCGAGAAGGTCGACATCCCAGTTACTGTCACCACCGCCACAGGTGCAACGTACGAGGTGAAGACCGTCGTGGGGGTCATCGCGAAGGGCGGTGCAGCCCCGAGCCCGACCACGCCTGCGCCTTCTACGCCTACTCCCGCTCCCGCCGATTCATCTGCCGACGGCTTCAAGCGCTGCATGTCCAACATGTTCGCGCTCAACAGCCCGATCCTCTGGCTGCTGCCAATCGGGCTCGCCGCCGCGGTCGGTATTGGCGTTGCGAACACGATGCAGCCACAGATCAACGCCGCTCTTGGGCAGTTCAACGACTCCCTGCGCCACGTAGGCCGCGGGTTCGAGGACCAGATTGCCGCCATTAACAGGCAGTTCGGCGTCGACGCCCGTCAGCTGCAGCCCGTTGCTATCGCGTTTGGAGCCATCGCAGTCGGCGGCCTGGCGATCTCCCTGATCGCCCAGGCATGCCAGCCCGAGGGCTTTGACCGTGGCATGACCGTCCTCGGTTCCTCCAAAGATGGTGAGCCAGTGCCAAAGGACGCATCTTCCGAAAAGTAGGCCTTTTGGGACCTGCGAGTTTAGACGTCTAATCCAAATGGTGTTGCGTCCTTTGGCACTCGCCCCGGTTGGGGTGACACCAAATTCCTGTACGAGGTTTTCGTGACCTGGGCTTTTCCGGATCTGCGTGGGAAAACCGGGAATTTGGTGTCTAGCCCGTTCGTCGTGACACCAAATTCCCACCCTGCCCCTTGGCGACCTGGGGAAACGCCGACGGTGCTCCCCAAAAAACAAGGAATGTGGTGCGCGGGTCCCAAGCCCACCTGAGCGGGTTAAGGGTCAAAAAGTGTGTCCGGAATCGCGGATTTTCACGGATTGACCTGTAGGTTTCCGGAAAGTATATGCTCCGGAAGCATATATCTAGCCCCCGACGGGAAATCCTCGGTGTGGCAGCCGTGATGTGCTATGCGCGGCGTGGTGTGGTGTCGCAATGTCGAAGAACCAACCACGCTGCCACTGCGGCGGTGAAATGAAACGCAACGGCACCACCAGCAAAGGCACCACCAGATGGCGCTGCAAACAATGCGGCGCCTCCAGCGTCAAACGTCGAAACGACATCACCAACGCGGCAGTGTTCACCCAGTTCATCGAGCATTGCACCACCGCAATATCACTCGACGACCTAGCCAAACGAAACGGTGTTAGCCGCGCCACCATGAAGCGGCGCTTCAAGTGGTGCTGGCTCGTTGATGTGCCTGACCCCACCGCCGGCCACCACAAGCGGATCTACGACCAGGTATTTCTCGATGGCACCTACACCGCCGGTGGCTGCCTGATCGTCGCGGCGACCATCGACCACGTGATCGCCTGGCACTGGTGCAAACACGAAACCACCCGCGACTACCAACTGCTGCTTGAACGCATCGAAGCCCCACTCATCGCCGTCATCGACGGCGGCCAAGGCGCATACAGCGCAATCAAAAAGTGCTGGCCGACTACGAAAATTCAACGCTGCCTCGTCCACGCCCAACGCGTGGTCCGCCGCTACACCACCACCAACCCACGCACCGATGCCGGGCGCACCATCTACCGACTTGCGCTGAAACTGACCCGGATCACCACACTGGATGAAGCCGCCGCGTGGGGTGTGCAACTGCACGAGTTTTCAACGATCTACCGGGAATGGATGAACGAGAAAACCATGATCAAAGACCCCAAAACAGGTGCATGGACCCGCGTGTGGACCCACCACAACGTGCGCAAGGCCTACAACAGCCTCAACCATCTTTGGCGGTCCGAGATGCTGTTTGTCTACCTCAACCCGCCAGCAGGAGTCCTTGCGCCCGAGCGGATCAAATCCACCACCAACAGCTTAGAAGGCGGCATCAACGCCCAGCTCAAACTGCTCGCCAGAACCCACCGCGGCAGATCAGGCGAACGACAACGCCGCATGCTGGATTGGTGGCTCTACTTAAAAACGGAACTGCCTGACGATCCAGTACGAATCGCCAGGCAGTCCGACTGGGGCCAGGGCCAACTCGCCAAAGTATCCACCCTGACCCAAACCGAGAACCAAGCCGACCACGAAACAGGACGCCCAGCCCTCTACGACAACGCTATCGACACCGACTACACCCACTCAATCGGCATTCAAAAAGGCCAAATCTAACCCCCGCGACACGCCGAGCCAGACACACATTTTGACCCTTAACCCACCTGAGCAACGCGAAACCCCGCCGCGAAAGCGGCGGGGTTCTATTGGTCGGGATAACAGGATTTGAACCTGCGACCTCTTCGTCCCGAACGAAGCGCGCTACCAAGCTGCGCCATATCCCGTGGGCACCTGGTTACTTTACTCCTGTGCCCGCGAAAAACAAAAGCCGTGTTCAGGGCCGCTCCGTGATGTGGAGGAGCGCTGCGGATGGCGGGCAGATCCGTACGGGGGCGTACTTGGAGGTGCCCAGCCCGTTGGAGACTTCCATCCACATGCGGCCGAAGCGGTGGAGGCCGGAGGCGCGCTCGCGGTCGATGTCGGCGTTGGTGACGATGGCTCGCTCGCCAGGTAGGCAGATCTGGCCGCCGTGGGTGTGGCCGGACAGCGCCAGTTGGTAGCCGTCGCGCTCGAAGGCGTCGAGGACTTCCCGGTAGGGGGCGTGGAGAAGCGCGATGGAGAGGTCGGCGTCAGCGTTGGGGGCGCCGGCGATGGTGGAGTAGTCGTGAAGGTTGTGGTGTGGGTCGTCGACGCCTGCGAGGGCGAGGCGGACGTCGTTAATTTTGAACTCGAGCCTGCGGTGTGTGGCGTCGTGCCAGCCGTGCTCCTGGAATGCGGCGCGCATGCCTTCCCAGGGGAGGTCGACGTAGGAGGGCTCGCGCTTCGTGCCGAGGAGGTACTTGAAGGGGTTGACGGGGCGGGGCGCCCAGTAGTCGTTGGTGCCGAAGACGAAGGCGCCCGGGACGTCGAGGAGCGGTCCGAGGGCCTGGAAGACCCAAGGCACGCCCTTGGGGTCGGAGAGGTTGTCCCCGGTGTTGATCACCAGGTCGGGTTGGAGTTCGGCGAGGCTGGAGACCCAGGCGACTTTGGCGCGTTGGCCTGGGATCATGTGGAGGTCGCTGACGTGCAAGATGTCGAAGGAGTCCCGCCCGTTGAGGGTGCCGGGAGGGAGGAGGGGGAGGGTGTATTCCTTCAGTCGGTAGTTGTTGAGTTGGCTCACGCCGTACGCGGCGGTGGCCATGCCGGTCGCAGCGATGACGCCGGCGGCACGCGTGAGGCGTTTGAGGGAAGTATTCACGCGTCCTAGCGTACAGATGGACTACGCTTTCCCACATGAGTGAATTGAAAGCACAGCTGCGCGCAGACCTGAAGACCGCGATGAAGGCGAAGGAGAAGGAACGCACCGGCACGATCCGTATGTTGCTGGCCGCCATCCAGACCGCTGAGACCGAGGGCACGAAGCACGAGGTGGACGATGCGGAGATCCTGAAGATCATTGCCCGCGAGGTGAAGAAGCGCCGCGAGTCCGCGGAGATTTACGCCACGAACGGCCGCCAAGAGCTTGCCGACGCCGAACTCCACGAAGCCGAAATCCTCGAGGCATACCAGCCTGCCCAGCTCACGGACGAGGAGGTTGATGCCCTGGTGGAGGAGGCCGTCGCCGAGGTCGGCGCCGAGTCCATGGCGCAGATGGGGCAGGTCATGAAAGCTGCGAATGCGAAAGCCGCCGGCCGTGTTGACGGCAAGCGGCTTTCCACGGCGGTCAAGGCCCGCCTGAGCTAGGGATGAACTAGGAACCAGCCTTATTGGAAGACGTTCGTGAGCGCATCGCGGGCGTCGTTAAGCGACTGCTGGATGCCGTCGAAGTCGACGGCGGGGGCCTGCGTGCTCGTTGGTGGCGGGGTGGACGCCGACGGTGACGCGGTGGGGGAGGCGGCGCTGCCGTCGGACACGTTGAGGGTCACCATGGTGCCCTGCGTGAGCGCGGGGTTGGCGGGGATCGCTGCGATGACGTTGCCGGCGGGCGCCCCGTTGCCGAAGACGGTTTGGGTGGTCACGTTGAACCCTTGCGCCTGGAGCTGCTGCTTCGCGGTGGCGGCTGGGAGGCCGACGACGGCGTCGAGCGCCGACTGCTTCGTGCCGCGCGTGTAGGTCGCGTTCGTTGGTGGTAGGCCGGCGGCCGCGGCGCCGGGCACGCCGTGGGCGGCTTGGAACCAGGTGCGCGCGGCCTCGTTGCCGCCGAACAGGTTGCCTGCGGAGCACTGGCGCACCGGGCCGGTGCACAGCGGGGTGGTCTGGGTGCCGTCATTGAAGATGTATGGCGCGCCGGCCATCCCGCGGGTGAACCCGAGGAACGCGGAGGACTGGTGGGACTCCGTGGTGCCGGTCTTGGCAGCGACGGGTGCGGTCCACCGGGAGGCGGCGGCTGCGTCCTTGGCGGTGCCGTCGATAGTGTCGTGTGACATGCCGAGGGCGAGCGCACCTGCGATGTCCGGGTCGATGACCTGCTCGCACGGCGGGCGCTGGATGAACACTTCCTGCCCGTGCTTATCCACGACGCTCTTGATCGGGTTCGGCTCGCACCAGCGGCCACCCGCGGCGAGCGTGGCGCCCACGTTGGAAAGTTCGAGCGGGTTCACGGCCGTGGGGCCGAGCACGAAGGAGCCCATGTTCTCTTCCTTCGCGGCTTGGGCGACGGAGCGGCCGTCGCCAAACGTATTGCGTTCGGTGTAGGAGCGAAGGCCCAGACGCACCGCCATATCCACTGTTGGGGTGACGCCGACGCTCTGGATGAGCTCGATGAACGAGGTGTTCGGGGACTGAGCCAGGGCGTCGCGCAGCGTCATCTGCGGCGGGTAGACGCCGGCGTTCTCCACGCAGTAGGCGCCCGGCGGGCAGCCGGCGGCTCCGCCCTTGCCCATGCCGTAGACCACGGAGCGTGCCGGGGTGTTCAGCATAGAGTCGAGGCCGTAGCCCTGCTCGAGCGCGGCCGCGGCGGTAAAGATCTTGAACACGGAACCGGCGCCATTGCCCACCATGGAGGTCGGCTGCGGCATGATCGTCTGGTGCTTCTCCAGCTCGAGGCCGTAGTAGCGCGAGGATGCCATCGCGAGGATGTCGCGGGAGTCCGCGCCGGGCCGGATCACGTTGAGGACCTCGGCCACGCCGTGGGTGGCTGGGTTGACGTTGTTACGCACCGCCTGCACCGTCGAGGCCTGCACCGCCGGGTCGAGGGTGGTGGTGATGGTGTAGGAGCCGCGCTCGATCTCGTCGAGGCTTAAGCCTTTGCTCTCCAGGTACTGCAGGGCGTAGTCGCACATAAAGCCTGCGTCACCGGCGGTGATGCAGCCGTCCGGCAAACCCTTCGGCTTGTCCACCACGCCCAGTGGGGTCGCCGCGTAGCGGTCCGCTTCCGCCTGCGTGAGGTGGCCTTCGTTCACCATGTTCTGCAGCACGGTGTTGCGGCGCTGCGTCGCGCCCTCCGGGTTCGTGTACGGGTTCAGGTACTCCACGGACTGCAGCAGCCCCACCAGCAGCGCCGCCTGCGGCGGGTTCAGTTCAGCGGCCGGGATGTCGAAATAGATGCGGGCTGCGGCCTCGATGCCGTAGGCGTGGTTTCCGAAGGAAACTAGGTTGAGGTAGCGGGTGAGGATCTCGTCCTTCGTCAGCGTCTTGTCCAGGTCGGATGCCATGCGCATTTCGCGCAGCTTCCTCGGGATCGACTGCTCGGTCGCCGCCTGCGCCTCCTCGTCGTTACCTGCCTCCACCAGCCACAGGTAGTTCTTCACGTACTGCTGATTAATTGTCGACGCCCCCTGCTCGACACCACCCGCCAGCACATTGGTCACCATGGCCCTCGCGAAGCCCTGCATATCAACGCCGTCGTGCATATAAAAGCGTCGATCCTCTGTGGAAACCAGCGCATGTTTTACATGCGCTGAAATTTTTTCGCTTGGAACCTCGTATCTACGCTGTTTGTATAACCACGCAATGGGGGTGCCGTTGACGTCCGTAACGGTCGTGACACCGGGGACATCGCCGTGTGTCAGGTCGAGCAGATTCGACTGCATTGTATTCGCGGTGCGCGCAATCGCGAGGCCCGTCAGGCCTGCGACCGGCGCCAAACACAGGGCAATCGCCAGCGCAACGGCGCAAAGGCCGAGCAAAAGGTTTCCAAAGGAACGAAGTGCACTCACACCGTTACCTTAAATGAAACGCGGGGGAGAGTGAATAGGACGCCCCCACCTTTCGTGTGATGCATTTTACAAGCTGCATACCCTGTGAATACACTTACAAGCGCTTAATGGGTCTAAGTATTATACTTTGCCTCCGCTTGAAAGGAGACCGATTCATGACTGCCACTCTTGGAACCGCGACTTGCGAGGACACCCGCGCCATTCCGCGCCGCGTGAACTCTGCTGGGGATTTGTGTTTGACCGTGGGGAGTGGATTACGCGTGCAATCTGTCGCACAGGTGACCCAGACGCTCTCTTCGTGCAAGGTGCCGAGCAGCGCAAGGCCGCAGAAATTTGTCGACGCTGCCCCGTCCAACTCGAGTGCCTCGCCGAGGCCCTCGAAAACCGGGTCGAGTTCGGCGTGTGGGGCGGCCTGACCGAGCGTCAGCGCCGCGCCGTCCTGCGCAAGAACCCACAGGTCAACGACTGGGGCGAGCACCTCGTCGCCTGGCCGCGAGATTATCGGCCTCTAGAATTCGTCTAGGGTAGTGGCCATGACGAAATGGGAATACGCAACGGTTCCGTTGCTCACACACGCCACGAAGCAAATCCTGGACTCCTGGGGCGAGGACGGCTGGGAACTGGTCACCGTCACCCCAGGGCCGACGCCGGACAGCGTCGTCGCTTACATGAAGCGCCCGCTGGAGTAGGCCATGGCACACACTGATTGGGCCGCGCGCCTTACCGAACTCGGCATCACCCTGCCCGCCGTCGCCGCGCCCGTCGCGGCCTACGTTCCCGCGGTGCAGACCGGCAACCACGTGCACACCTCCGGGCAGCTCCCATTTATCGACGGCACCCTGCCCGCCACCGGCAAAGTCGGCGCGGACGTCTTCGCCGAGGACGCCTACGGCTACGCCCGGCAGGCCGCCCTCAACGCGTTAGCTGCCGTCGATAATTTGGTGGGCCTCGAGCGCATCAAGCGCGTGGTGAAAGTTGTGGGCTTCGTCGCCTCCGACCCGGCCTTCACCGGCCAGCCAGGCGTGATCAACGGCGCCTCCGACGTCATCGGCGACATTTTTGGCGATGCCGGCGCCCACGCCCGCTCCGCCGTCGGCGTTGCCGTGCTGCCGCTCGACAGCCCAGTGGAAGTGGAGATCGTCGTCGAGCTGCAGTGATACCGCGCGGTGCCCCTAAGCGGGGGAATCGCGTTGTTTCGCAGCAAAATCCGCGCGCAAGGCGGTAGGGTGGGTGGCATGCAGCATCCCGCTTATAGTCAGTTGCGTCCTGTAACGGCATCCGTCGCGGTCGTTCTTGCGCCCAATCCAAGCTACGCGGCGCTCGAAGGCACAAACTCCTGGGTTGTGCGCGACCCCGAAGACGAGTACAGCATCGTCGTCGACCCGGGCCCAGAAGACGAAGGCCACCTCAACGTCCTGCAGTCTAAAGCGGACAAGGTTGCCCTCATCCTGCTGACTCACCGCCACCACGACCACGCCGACGGCGCCCGCCGCTTCTCGCAGCTCACCGGCGCCCCAATCCGTGCTCTTGACGCCCGCTACACCCACGGCGCCGAGCCACTCACCGATGGCGAAATCATCTCCATCGAAGGCGTCTCCCCCAAGATCCAGGTCGTTGCGACCCCGGGCCACACCGCGGACTCTACCTGCTTCTTCGTCTACACCCACGACGTCGAAGATGACCAGCTCGAAGGCATCATTACCGGCGATACCATCGCCGGCCGCCACACCACCATGATCTCTGAAACCGACGGCGACTTGGCCCAATACCTGGAAACGCTGTCCATGCTGGAGCGCCGCGGTAAGAACATCCCGCTGCTGCCAGGTCACGGACCTGATGCCCCGGACCTCTCCGCTTTCGCCCGCAAGTACATCGACCGCCGCGAGCAGCGCCTCGACCAGATCCGTGAGGCCCTGAAGAAGTACGGCGAGGACGTAGACATCAACACCCTTGTCGACGCCATCTACGACGACGTCGACCCAGTCCTCCGCGGCGCCGCGGAACAGTCCACGCGCGTCGCCCTGCGTTACCTGAAGGAACACTAGTTCCTGGCGTTTCGAGTTCTAGAGCCCTAGTTGCCTTAGTCGTGGATGCTGGCAGCTAGGGCTTTTGTGTTGCCTTTGGTGCTTGGCCCAATCTGCTCGGCACCAGATTCCGGGATTTCAACAGGCCGGTCTGCAAAAGCCCAGGTCGCCGAAGCCGAGTGTGGGAATTTGGTGCACACTCCCAGGGCTCCAGTGCCAAGGGACGCAATCCAGAAGAAGCTAGACATTCAAACAGCCTGGTAGAAAAAGGACTACTCAAAAGAAGGTACGTCCTTTGGCACTGGCGGTGAAGGGGGGACCTCACAAGTGCAGAAGAAAACCCCCGGGGAAGGCCCGGGGGCTCACAAAACAGGCAAAAACTAGAACAGCAGCCTACCGCGCGCGGCGGGCGAGGTGCTCCGTGTTCACGATGACCACGGACTTGCCTTCGAGGCGGATCCAGTCGCGGTGGGCGAAGGTTGCCAGGGCTTTGTTGACGGTCTCGCGGGAGGCGCCGACAAGCTGGGCGATTTCTTCCTGGGTGAGGTCGTGGTTCACGCGCAGGACGCCGCCTTCCTGGGTGCCGAACCGGTTGGCCAGCTGGAGGAGGGTTTTGGCAACGCGGCCGGGGACGTCGGTGAAGATGAGGTCGGCGAGGGACGCGTTGGTGCGGCGGAGGCGGCGGGCCAGGACGCGGAGGAGCTGCTGGGAGATTTCAGGGTGGTTGTCGATCCACTTCTTCAGCAGCGTGGAGTCCATGGTGGCCGCGGTGACTTCGGTGACGCACACTGCGGAGGAGGTGCGTGGTCCTGGGTCGAAGATGGACAGTTCGCCGAACATGTCGGAGGGGCCCATGACGGAGAGGAGGTTTTCGCGTCCGTCGGGGGCGTGGCGCGCGAGTTTCACTTTGCCGCTGATGATGATGTAGAGGCGGTTGCCGGGTTCACCTTCGTCGAAAATGGTGGTGCCGCGGTTGAAGGTGACTGTTTCCATGTCTTGGATCAGTGCTGCGACGGCCGCGGGATCCACGCCTTGAAATATGCCCGCGCGGGCGAGAATTTCGTGTGCGCCTTCCATGAATCCTCCTTGTGGACGGGTGTGACAGTCCCGTGTCGGTTGTCACGTTAGCTCTTGAAGTGTGCGTGAGTCACACCACACTGGAACTGTACCACTAGTCGACGACTGCGGACTCTAGGTGTTCCATTCCTATGGTGAACAGCCCGAGAATGAGGGGAATCGCGACGACTAAGAGTACTGCCATGCGTCCATCGTATCGCTTACCCCGTTAAGGTGAGAAAGCATGTCTGGTTCGTTGACGCCGCAGCAGCGGCGGGTCCCTGGTAAGCATCCGGTGTTGAAGGGGGAGGTGTCGCCGTTGGCGCGGAAGCGTCGCGCGCGGAGGATTAATCGTACGCTGGCGAAAGCGTTCCCTGATGCCCATGCGGAGTTGGATTTTTCGAACCCGCTGGAGTTGCTTGTGGCGACGGTGTTGTCGGCGCAGACGACGGATGTGCGGGTGAATCAGGTCACCCCCGCGCTGTTCCGGGCGTACCCGACGGCGGCGGATTATGCGGCGGCGTCGCAGGCGGAGGTGGAGGAGATCATTCGCCCGACGGGTTTCTTCCGTGCGAAGGCTGCGAACTTGATTGGGTTGGGGCAGAAGTTGGTGTCGGATTTTGGTGGTGAGGTGCCGGTCGCGTTGGAGGACTTGGTCAGCTTGCCGGGTGTGGGGCGCAAGACGGCGCACGTTGTGCGGGGGAATGCGTTTGGGAGGCCGGGGCTGACCGTCGATACGCATTTTCAGCGTTTGATGCACAGGCTGAAGCTTATCGACGCCTCCTTGGGCTCGAACGCGGTGAAGATTGAGCATGCTGTGGCGGAGTTGATTGAGCCTTCGGAGTGGACGATGTTTTCGCATCGGATCATTTTTGAGGGCCGGAGGGTGTGTCATGCCAAGTCGCCGGCGTGTGGTGTCTGCCCTATCGCGTACGATTGTCCCAGCTTTGGTCTGGAGGGTCCGACGGATCCTGCTGAGGCGGCGAAACGTGTCAAGGGCGAGATGGAGCAGGTGTGAGCGCGAGTAGGTCGGTGGTTGCGAGCGTCGCTGCGATTGTGGTGGTGTCGGCGCTGGTGGTTGGGGGTGCGTGGCAGTTGTTGCGCCCTGGGGAACCGGCGCAGCCGGGTAACCAGCCCGCCACGACGGCGCAGGTGGCGCAGCGCCCGGATTGCCCGGGCCCGACTGTGGCCGGCGTCGCGTTGCCGTGTTTGGGTGGGGAGTCGGGCCAGGAGTCGGAGTCGGGCTTGACGGTGGTGAACGTGTGGGCGTGGTGGTGCGAGCCGTGCCGCGCGGAGTTGCCGTTGTTTGACGCGCTGGCGGAGGCGCACCCGGACGTGCGCGTGGTGGGTGTGCACGCGGATGGTAACGCTGCGAATGGGGCGGCGTTGTTGGGGGATCTGGGTGTCGATGTGCCGAGTTACCAGGACGGTGAGAATGCGTTCGCGGGCGCGTTGGGGCTGCCTGCGGTGGTGCCGTTGACGTTGGTGTTGCGCGATGGGCGGCAGGTTGGGTTGTTCCCGAAGGAGTTCCACTCGCTGGAGGAGCTTGAGGAAGCGGTGGGGCTCTAGTGCTTATCGACGTCCTCATCCTCATCATCGTGCTCGCCGCCTGTGTGAGCGGTTGGCGGCGCGGTGCGTTTTCGGCGGTGCTGTCGGCGCTGGGCATTGTTGCCGGTTTGACGCTCGCGGTGGTGGGGCTGCCGCCGCTGATTCAGCGGGCGGACGCGCAGTGGGAGCGCGTGGCGGTGCTGATTGTGGTGGTTGTGCTGGTGGTATGCCTGGGGTCCTTCGCGGGATCGACGGTGGGTGACTGGATGCATGACCGGTTCCGACGGAAGGCGGCGCAGCGTCTCGATTCGCTGTTCGGTGCCCTGTTCCAGGGGGCCGTGGCGGTGGCGTTGGTGTGGTGCGTGTGTATGCCGTTGGCGGCGTCGTTGCCGGGGGCGTGGGCGAAGCACTTGCAGAGCTCGCGGGTGCTCACGCAGATTGATGCTGCGATGCCGGCGGCGGGCAAGCAGTTGCCGTTGCAGGTGGCGGCGGTGCTGGCGGATTCGGGTCTGCCGCCGCTGATTTCCCCGTTTGCCTCGGATGGGCATGCGGAGGTCGACGCCCCGGACCCGTCGGTTGCGCGCCCCGAGCTTGTCGACGCCGTCCGCGCCTCCGTGGTGCACGTGATGGGGGACGCGGAGTCCTGCAGTCGGCGGCTGATGGGCTCCGGATTCGTGATCGAGGACGGCTACGTGCTCACCAACGCGCACGTGGTGGCGGGTACGGAGACGGTGTCCCTGGACACGGTGCTTGGGGTGAAGAAGGCAAAAGTGGTCTTCTACGACTCGGAGGCGGACATCGCGGTGCTGCACGCGGAGGCGCTGGGGATCGCGCCGCTGCGCTGGGCGGAGGGCACGCTGCGCACCGGCGACAGCGCCCTGGTGATGGGTTTCCCGGAGTCCGGCCCGTTTGAAGCGATGCCGGTGCGGGTGCGCAACCAAGTCAGCCTGTCTGGCCCCGATATTTACGCGAAGCGGCACGTGCAACGCCAGGTGTATACGATCCGCGGCAATATCCGTCAGGGCAACTCGGGTGGGCCGATGCTGACCCCGTCCGGCGGTGTCGCGGGCATGGTGTTTGGCGCCTCTGTGGACGCCACGGAGACCGGTTACGTGCTCACCGCGCAGCAGATCCTGGAGCGTACGGGCGAGATCGCTGGGCTGCGTGAGCAGGTTGGTACGGGGGCGTGCGTCGGGCGCTAGCTACATGCGGGCTTCGATGCGCGCGAGCTCCAGAATGTAGGGCAGCGCGTTGGTGATGTGGGTGCCGTCCCGGCGCAGGCGCAGGTGGTCGGCGGTGGCGTCCTCGGGCTGGTTGCGCAGCAGGTCACGCAGCCACAGTTGGTCGAAGAGGGCCGGGAAGTGGCGGTAGAGGGGCGTCGGCACAAAGGCGGCTTTGCTGCCGGTCCATGGTGCTGAGGTGTGGCGCGTGACCAGGTGCGGGGACCGCTCCCGCAGCGTGTTCGTGATCACGGTGGAGGCGCCCGCGCTGATCACCTCCGCGGAGTCGTGGCCCAGCGTGTGGATCGCGCCCTTCAGGTCACCGGCGTGCAGCAGGAGGGCGTCGCCGCTGCGGCGCACCGGCTTGTCGGACAGACCGCAGCCACGCAGGTCGAGGGCTGCGACGTGATAGCCGGAATCGGCAAAGTCGGCGATGCGGTTGCGGTAGTCATACCAGCCGCCGAACGCGCTGTGCAGCAGCAACAGCAGGGGATTCGTAGGGTCGCCCGCGACGGCCGCATGCAGACGCAACCCACGAGTGTGCAACCACTCGTGGGTAAAAGGACCAGGTAGGTCGATAGCCGAAGGGGACGTCGAAAAGTCTGGCACGCCCTAGTTCGAGCCCGTGTAGAGCCCCGAGCTGTCCTTGGCAAGGTTCTTCTGTGCCTGGCCTGGGCGCAGGTTCTTCAGCTCGTTGACGGAATCGATGGTCTTCTTCGGCGCGCGGATCTTCTTCAGGCTCTTCACGCCGACCAGCGCCAGGATGCCCGCCAGGGCGATCATGATGGCGAAGACAATCAGGAACGCCCAACCCCGGTGCATCCAGGAGGACAGCATCTCGGCGAACGCGAAGAAGAGGAAGAAGGAGGAGTACAGGGCGATAACCCCTGCGACGCCCAGCAGGCCGCCGCCGACGGCGCCCTTCTTGGCCTCGCCGATAACCTCGGCTTTCGCCAGCTCAATCTCGCCGCGAACCAGGGTGGATACCTGCTCGGAGGCGTTCGAAATCAACGTACCGATGGAGTCCTTGCCCGGGTGGGTGACATCGGTGTCGTGCAAAGGAATCGAGTTAACCTTTGCGGACACTGCGGACGTTCCACTGGTGTACAGACCTTCGTTGCTCACTGTATGTTCAACCTTCCTGCGATTATTGAATACACTCAACCCTAGCAACCATTGATGGGATTTGTCGCACACCCTCAGGGCTTAGGCAGACTTATCTTTCTTCATGGCCTTTGCCAGCAGCGTCCCTGCCACGGCTAACGCGGTCACGCCCGCGATGACGGACGCCCCGATACCGACTTCTTTCGCGTTCGGGATCTGGATCAGCGGCTCCGGATTCTTGAACGTCTGCACGTCCCAGCCTTCCGCCTGCGCGTGCTTGCGCAGCGCCCGGTCCGGGTTGACTGCGACGGGGTTGCCCACCAGCTCCAGCATGGGGATGTCGGTGGCGGAGTCGGAGTAGGCGTAGCTGCGATCCAGGTCGTAGCCGTGTTCGGCGACGAATTCGCGGATGGCTTCGGCCTTGGCGTCGCCTTTGAGGTAGCGGGTGATGCGGCCGGTGAGGGTGCCGTCGACAACCTCGACCTCGCTGGCGACAATCATGTCGATGCCCAGCTCCTTCGCAATCGGCGCGACCAAAATATTTGCCGACGCCGAGATAATAATGACGTCGTGGCCGAGCTTACGGTGCGCCTCGATGAGCTCGCGGGCCTCCGAGTAGATCGCCGGGGTGATCACGTTGTGCATCGTTTCGGTGGTGACAGCGGTGACGTCCTCGACGCTCCAACCAGTAATCATGTTGGCTAGGTTGTCGCGGGTGGTGTCCATCTGTTCGCTGCTCTGCCCGACGAGCATGTAGGCGGCCTTGGTCAGGTAGAGGTCCAGCGCTTCCTGGCGTGTGATCATGCCGTTGTTCAGGAACTCTTTGCCGAACGCGAACACGGACGACGTGGCGATGATCGTCTTATCCAGATCAAAAAACGCCGCTACCGGTGCCGAATTCGAAGCCATGAGGCACATTCTAACGCCACATACACGAACGCGTTGGGCTGTGCAGAATGTTATCCACAAATCAGGGTCGAGCGTTCAGGCAACAGGGGAGTTATCCACAGGCGCGTTCCAAACCGTTGTGGGGCGGTTGTGGCGTGGGTGATGCTCGAAGCCATGAGCACGCACAACATCACCATCGCCGTCAGCGACGCGGCGCTGCACCCCGAGGCCATGCACCTCGCGGCGGCAACAGGTATGCCCGTCACCGACCTCAGTAGCGCCGAGCCGGCGGAGGTCGCCCGCCGTTGTGAGCAGGCCTTCGCCATACTTATCGACGCCCACTTCGCCACCTACCTGCCACCCGCGGTACTGCGCCGCCCGAATTGTTTCGAGCTCGGCCAGCAGCGCGGCGCCTACGACGTCCCGGATCAGTCCGGACAGCTGCTGCGCGCGATTGGGGCGCTGCGGACACCGAAGGAACGCGGCAGGGTCATCGGCGTGGTGGGCGCGTCCGGCGGCGTGGGCGCCTCGACGTTTGCGGCGGCGTGCGCCAGGGCCGCGGCCCCGTCGACCCTGGTTGATGGGCACGCGCACTCCGGCGGGCTGGACCTGCTGCTCGGTATCGAGGAGGAGATCGGCGCGCGGTGGGGCGAGATCGCGATCGGGGAGGGCGCGGTCGCCCGCGAGGACGTGCGCCGCGCGCTGCCCGCCACCCCGGACGGCGTGGCGGTGATGACGTGTAGCAGGGAGGTCTCCGGCGCTGGTCTCGGGGATGGTGTGGATGAACTTGAGGCGCTGGTGGAGGTGCTCGGCACCGGCGGGGTGACCGTGGTGGACGCCCCGTGCGCGCAGCTGCCCGCGCGCTGCGACGTAGTGGCGATCCTGGTCGCCCCGCAGGTCAGGGCGGTGTCCGCGGCGGCGCAACTGGTCGCCCAGTGCGAGCGAGCCGGGCTGCGGCACGTGCTGGTGGTCAGGGACATCGGGTGGGCTGGCATCGGCGTGGACGAGATCGCCGCGATTGCGGGTTCGCGGGTGGTGGCCACCATCGGCCAGGTCCGCGGGCTGACGAAGCGCGTCGAGCAGCGCGGCCTGCCGCAGCGGTTGCCTACTGGGCTTGCGAAGGCGGCAAAAGCTGTGCTCGAGGAGGTGGCCTAGTGGATTGGGACTTGTTACTACGCGTGCAACGCCGCATGGCCGACGAGCCCGGGGAGATCGACGCCACCCGGCTTGCAGCGCTGATCCGTGAAGAGGCCGTCGTCATCAGTGACGTGGACGTGCTGGCGGCGATGCGCCAACTTCGCGACGACACCTCCGGCGCCGGGCCCCTGGAACCGCTGCTCGCCGACGGGGAGGTGACCGACATCTGCGTCAACGCCCCCGACCGCGTGTTCGTGGACCGCGGGCACGGCCTCGAGCGCAGCGAGATCCGCTTCGACTCCGAGGAGTCCGTGCGCCGCCTGGCCACGCGCCTGGCGCTGCGCTGCGGGCGCCGCCTTGACGACGCCCAACCCTACTGCGACGGCCATTTCCGCAGGCCGGACGGCTCGATTATCCGCTTCCACGCGGTGCTGGCGCCCACGGCCGTGGCGGGCACGTGCCTGTCGCTGCGCGTGCTGCGCACCACCACCGCGACCCTCGACGAGCTAGTGGCCAGCGGCACGATGGACGAGGAACGCGCCGAGATGCTCCGCGAGATCGTGCGGGCCCGGCGCGCCTTCGTCATCGTGGGCGGGACCGGGTCGGGCAAGACGACGTTGCTCTCCGCGATGCTTGCTGAGGTGGCGCCGCACGAGCGGATCCTGGCGATCGAGGACACCCTGGAGCTGACCCCGAACCACCCGCACGTGCTGAACCTGAATACGCGGGCGGTGAACACGGAGGGTGCGGGCCAGGTGACGATCGCGGACCTGGTGCGCCAGTCGTTGCGGATGCGCCCGGACCGGATCGTGGTGGGGGAGATCCGCGGGGCGGAGGTGACGGACCTCCTCGCGGCGCTGAACACCGGTCACGAGGGCGGCGCTGGCACCTTGCACGCCAACGCGATCGAGGAGGTCCCGGCCCGGTTTGAGGCGCTCGCCGCGCTCGGCGGGATGGGGCGCGACGCCCTGCACGCGCAGCTCGCGCCAGCCCTGGACACGGTGATTGTGATGCAGCGCCGCCCCGACGGCCGCCGCGTCCTGCACCAGGTCGGCGCTCTGGAGGGCAACCCGGTGACCACGCGAGTGATTTGGCAGCGGCCATGACGTACCTGTTCGCATTCGCGGCCTGTGTGGCCTGGACGGGAGGGGTGCCTGTGCGTCGGATTCGCCCGCGTGCGGTGTCCTGGGGGTGGGTGCCGCCGGTGGCGCTCGCTGTGGCGCTGCTGGTCATCGTGACGGATCGCGCGGCGGTGGTTATCGCTGCCGCGCTCGCCGGGGCGACGGTGCTCTACGCCTACTCGCGGCGCCGCGCCGGGCAGGCGTTGGTGCGGCGCCAGGAGGCGGCCTCGCAGTTTTTCGGCCACATCAGCGCCAGCCTGCAGGCAGGTTCCTCGCTTCTCGACGCCACCCTTCGCGCCACCGACCAACTCCCCGACACCACCCCCACCGACCTGCTTGCCGACGCCTCCCTGTTCTGCCACGTGCTAAGCACCGGCGACGCCGCGGGGCTTCGCACCCCGGAGCTGTCCCGGGTGGAGGCCCTGTGGCGGGTCGGGGTGCAACGCGGCGTGCCGATCGCCTCCCTGGTCACCGCCGCACGCGAGGAGATCGACGCTGCGCTGCGCCACCGCGCCGCCACCGCCGCGGCGTTGGCCGGGCCGAAGACGAGCGCGGTGGTGCTCTCCCTGCTTCCGCTGGCCGGGATCGGTATGGGCGCCGCGATGGGGGCGCGCCCGCTGCACTTTTTGACCGGCACCAACTTGGGCGGGGTGCTGCTCATTGCCGGCACCGCGCTGGTGGGGGCCGGTTTCTGTACGTCACAACACATCATTGAAAGGGCAACCCAATGAGTACGTTTGTTACCGCTTTGTGCGTCGCTGGCGCGATGGCCGTCGCCGGGCACAGCCCACGCGGCCGGGTGGGGCGCGACGTGACCCGTGCGCCGAAGACCCCGCGGGACGGGCCGTCGCCAAGCCCCGGCAGGAGCGCAACCGACATCCGGCTCTTCGCGGCGTGCTGCCGCGCAGGCCTGCCGGTTGCCGCTGCCGCGGGCGCAGTGGCCGACACCCACGGCGAGGACCCAAGCCCCTGGCACACCGTGGCGGCGCTCAGCGCGCTCGGGGCCGATCCGGCACGCGCCTGGGCGGAACTGCACACAGTGCCGGGCGGTGAGGAGCTCGCGCACCTGGTGGCCTTATCTAACGCCACGGGTGCAACCCTCGCCGCGGGTTGCGAGCGCATCGCGGTCAGCTTGACCGCAGACGCCGCCGACCACGCCACCGCCCGCGCCGAGCGCGCCGGGGTGCTCATCGCACTCCCACTGACCGCTTTCTTCCTGCCGGCGTTCTTCGTCCTCGGCTTGGCGCCCGTGGTGGTCAGCCTGGGCCAAACCCTGTTTTAAAACACCAACAACTAATAAGGAGATAAAAATGTCTATGAATCTTGTTCACGCTGCAGCTGCCCGAATTATCACGCGCATGCAGGCGAAACTATCCAACGACGACGGGCTTTCGACCATCGAATACGCCTTTGGTACTTTGGCTGCCGCGGCCCTTGCCGGGGTGCTCTACATGGTGGTCACCAGCAACGGCGT
Source organism: Corynebacterium sp. UMB2355A (assembly GCF_033877495.1). Lineage (NCBI taxonomy): Bacteria > Bacillati > Actinomycetota > Actinomycetes > Mycobacteriales > Corynebacteriaceae > Corynebacterium > Corynebacterium sp. UMB2355A. Next base: position 1,544,540 of record NZ_CP138855.1, read on the forward strand.
CTCCGACGCCATCGAAGGCGTGATCACCGACGCGCTGACCAACAAGCCGGGCTAGCCCATGAACACCATCGAGGCAGCGCTCTCCCTGAGCGCCCTGGTGGTCGTCGCCGGTGTGATCGTGGCGGCGCTGGCCGCGATGGGCGCCTACATCTCGGCGGTGGACATCGCCGGGGCCGCAGCCCGCGCGCACGCCATCGGCCTGGACTACGACCCGCCCGCCGGGCGCGTGACCACCCAGGAACGCGGCGGCATGGTCACCGTGACCGCCCGCGTGCGCGGCATGGAGGCCACCGCCGTCTTCCCAACCGAGTTCGGAGGCTAGACATGCTTGGTCAACTCCGAAGCGACGAAGGCTCCGCATCTGTCACCACGGCGGGCATCATCGCCGCGGTGACCGCGCTGGCTCTTGCGGTTGCGGCGGTGGTTGCCGGGGTGGCGAACACCCATCGGGCGCGCGTCGCCGCCGACCTCGCAGCTGTCGCCGCGGCCACCGCCCTCTACCAAGGTGTCGAGGCCTGCTCCACCGCCAACGACACCGCCCAGGCCAACGGTGGAAGCGTCGACACGTGCGAGGTTGACGGGCCGGACGTGCAGGTCAGCGTGCGCGTCGGCCGGGCCGTGCAGAAGGCGCGCGCCGGGCCGGTCTAGCAGGTGAGTGGCGTCTCGTCGTGAGCATCTCAGTGCGCGTGTGGTCTGTGCGCCAGTTAGACGGACGCGAGTTTTTGATTGACTAGTGCGTTGAGAGAAATTCCCTCTGTTTTAGCGGCGATAACCAACCGCCGATGCAGCGACGGAGACGTGCGCACGTTGAACTTCCCCGAATAGTTACGACTCCCCAATGGCACGGGAACCACCTCGCCGGAGGCCTCCATGTCTTCGACAACCTCAGTCACAAGATCAATCAAACCGCGCTCGGCCTGGTGCCGATCTGCATCCAGCCAAGACAATGAGGGGAACTCAGCCACGGTCGCCACGTACTCCTGATCTTCTTCCGACCAGGAGACTTGATAGGTGTACTTATTGATGTCCATGCTGGCTACTCCGATTCACTCTTCTGCGTGCCTAGTTTCTCAATTGCTTCGAGAACCTGGTTCACTTGATATGGCTTGGCCTTGCCCTTCGCATTTTGAATATTGACACGAGGGTCACCCGGCCACGGGGTCTTGTAGGTTTGAACATCGATTATTTTATGAGGAAAAGCATATATCGGCGCGGGTAAGAAGCCCTTGAACTTATTTAGGTTTTGGTTCGCAATATTTGTCCCAGACGGCGCGATCCACAATTCTTCATTATTCCCGACATTCCTTGATGGACACGTACCCTTCCCGTTCGTCCCCGGGAAGGCATAGTGGCTGCTTTCCGAAATTCTCTCTTCGCTCATTGATGGAAAAAACAAATTGCGAAAACCGGGGAATGATCTGCGTCGATGGGAATGAATCTCTCAAGGCGTACGTGATATCCCAGCCCGCGTCATACCATTGAAATCTATCGAATTGGTCTTTCCAGCGCGGGCGCTGATGAAAGCTATCGGGTTTCTCGAGAAAATTATCCTGAAATTCCCTCGTCCACTCAAGGATTTCGTTTCCTAAAGCTGGCTTAATCCCTATCTCCTCAGGAAGATAGAACCCTAGGTTTTTAGGCTCAGAGACTACTAGTTCTTTAGACGGCCATAAAGAGCTTGGATGGCTATACTCTGGACGAAGCAGAATTTTTCGAGAGGACATAAACTACAGTATCCCAGCTTTACCGCCAGAGAAGCGGAAGATCTGTGATACACCCTGCTCAATCTGGTCAGGCGCCGCTCTATCCGGTGAGCAGCACCCCAAGTGCCGCGAGCGCCGCCAGGACGCACGGCACAACCTCCGCCTTGCCGATGTCCTTGGCAGTCCACCGCTTTCCGCGACGCGCGCTCAGTGGGAAGTACACTGCGCGGGCCAGCGCCAACACCAGTACCGCAACCATCCACCAACCGAACCCAACAAGGACGGTATATACGACCATCACCACGATTGCCACCACGTGGTAGCCGATACTGAACGCCAACATGGCGCTGCTGCCGCGGTCACGCACCATTGTCTTGACCAGCGGCACCGTCCCGGTGAAGTAGAGCGCCAAAAACGTCGTCGCGACGATCGCCGGGCTGGACCAATCAGTCGGCAACCCGGCTAGGTGCGCGATCACCGCGACCAGTAGTGCGGAGGCGACCGTCGTCGCTGCGCCACTGGCCAGCGAGCGCGGTCTGCGTTGCAGTGTTTCCCACACAGCGATGCCGACCAGTGGGGCGTAGCACCACGCCCACCTGAGCACCGACGGATCCTGCATGACCACGATCGCTACCGCGACCAGGGAGATCGCTCCGTAGGTGAGTACTGGCGGCATGTACTGGCGGCGCCGCTCCACAGTGCGTGCCCGGGCCGCCTGGCCGAACGTGAAGAACGCGCAGTATCCGATAAACCACGCAATCAACAACCACACGATCGCGGCCGGGAAGCGCTCGGTGCCGAACGCGACGCCGAGGGTCCCCACAATGGCGGGGGTGAGCGCCATTGCCCACGCGCCGTGCTGGTTTGGGATCCACATGCGGAGTGTGCGTTTATCCATGCCCCGCAGTGTATCAATCAAAAGGACTATGATTAAGCTGAAAACCAGTAACCCCGGCGATTTACTCCTACTTTCGTAGTGCAGGGATCGTTCCGGGGCTTTCGAGGTAAAGGATAGCATTTCCGCTCGCTAGGGGCTGTGATGGATTTTGGTGCGTGCTGCGCCAAGGTGTGCACCAAAATCCCGCTTTTCGGGATGGCGCCGTGGCGTTTCCCCAGGTCGCGACCCCTGCGCAAAGGGATTTGGTGTCACCCCAGCAGAACCGAGTGACAAAGGACGCAACCCACTTTTTGCGACCTGGGCTTTTGCCGGATTCGGCCGACCGGATTGCGTCCTTTGTCACTCGCTCCCCGATCTATGCACCAAATTCCCGGTTTTCTGCGTCCACGGATGACGCCTTGCTCAGGAGCCCCAACACCTTCAGCGCCGCCTGCTTATCCAGCGGCTGATTCCCGTTGCCGCACTTTGGAGACTGGATGCAGGACGGGCAGCCGTGCTCGCACGGGCAGGACTCCACTGCGCCGTAGGTGGCGGTGATCCACGTGTGGAAGCGGGCGAAGCCTTCGTCGCTCATGCCGGCGCCGCCGGGGTGGCCGTCGTACACGAACACTGTGGGCAGCAGTGTGTCTTGGTGGAGGGCCGTCGATACGCCGCCGATGTCCCAGCGGTCACACGTGGCGATGAGCGGCAGCAGCCCGATCGCCGCGTGCTCCGCGGCGTGCAGCGCGCCGGGCACCTCGCCCGCGCTGATGCCTAGCGAGTCCAGCACCAGGGGGTCGATCGTGTAGGCCACCGCTCGGGTCTCCAGGTGCTGCGCGGGCAGGTCCAGCGGGATGTGTTCGCTGACCGAGCCGTCCGCCAGGCGGACAACGTAGCCGGTGACGCGGTCGGTGACCTCGACGTCCACGCTGGCCACCCACACGCCCTTCGCCAGCTGGTGGGTCTCGTGGGCCTCGCCCAGGATGCGGATGTCCGTCGTGGAGCGGGCGCGGGTGGTGTAGTCGGGCTGCGCGGGCTCCACGAGCGCAACGTAGTCGTCCAGGTTGAGTTCCTGCACCACGAAGTGCTCACCCTGGTGCACATACACGGCGCCCTCGTGGACCTGGGTGAGGGCGCGGGCGGCATCGATGGTGCCCAAAAGGCGACCGTCGCTGACGTCCACGATCATCACCTCGGCACCAGCACCGCCGCGGATAGAGACGGTCACCTCAGCGTCGGGCGCCGGGAACCAGCCGCGGGGACGCTTGCGCAGCAGGCCCTCCTCGCACATCTGCTCCACCACGTCGTGGGCGCCGAAGTCGTCGACATCCTTCGAGGTCAGCGGGCGCTCGAGTGCCGCGTGGTAGAGGTGGCCGCGCAGGATATACGGGTTCGACGGGTTGAACACGCTGCGCTCCACCGGGCGTCCCAGTAGCGCCTCGGGGTGGTGCACCAGGAAGGCATCCATCGGCTCATCGCGCGCGACTAGCACCACCAGCGATCCCTGCCCGCGGCGCCCCGCCCGGCCCGCCTGCTGCCGAAACGACGCCACCGTCCCCGGGTAGCCCGCCATCACCACGGCGTCGAGCCCGCCGACGTCGATACCCAGCTCGAGCGCGTTCGTCGTGGCCATGCCCAGGATGTCGCCCTCGTCCAGGGCGCGCTCCAGCGCACGACGGTCCTCCGCAAGGTAGCCCGCCCGATACGCCGCGATCCGCCGCGCAAAATCCGGCCGCCCCGCAGCACTCAAATCCTCCTGCGCGCGCATCGCCACAACCTCCGCGGCCGGCCGCGAGCGCACAAACGTTAAGGTCCGCGCCCCCTCACGCACCAACCACCCCATTATCGACGCCGCCTCCGTCGTCGCCGCATACCTCACCGGGGCACCGTGCTCACCCTCCGCGCCCTCGATGAAACCCGGCTCCCACAACACCACCGTGCGCTCACCCGTCGGCGCTGTATCCACATCCACCGCCCGCACCGGCCTGCCACACAGTAGTTCCGCGTGCTCCGCCGGGGCCGCCGACGTCGCCGACGCAAACACTAACGTCGGCTCCGAACCGTACGCGCGGGCGAGGCGAAGCAGGCGTCGAAAAACGAGGGACACATTGGCGCCGAACACCCCCCGATAGGTGTGCGACTCATCCACCACAATGAAACGCAAGTGGCGCAACAGACGTGCCCACCGCTCATGCGAACCAAGGATGCTCGCGTGCAACATGTCAGGATTTGTGAACACGAACCGCGACTGATCGCGAATCGCACGCCGCGCATCAACCGGAGTATCGCCGTCATACGGCGCCGGCGTAATCCCAGGCAGATCCTTCGTCAGCGCCAACGTCGCCTGCAACTGATCTGACCCCAGCGCCTTCGTCGGCGTGATGTACAGCGCACACGCCCGCTCATCCGCCGCCAACGCAGACAGCACCGGCAGCTGATACCCCAACGACTTGCCTGACGACGTCCCCGTCGCCACCACAACGTCCTCACCCCGCCAAGCAGCCTCGGCACACAGCTGCTGATGGCGAAACAGCCGCTGAATGCCACGTTGTTCGAGTGCGTGACGCAGCGCCGGATGCACCCACTCGGGCCACTCGCCGTACTCGGCCGGGCGCGCCGGAACCTCCTCCACGTGGGTGATCGTGGAGTGGGGGAACTGCTCGCGAAGCCCGCGAACGAGCTCGCCCCCAAAAGAACAAAAATCCTGCTTCATGACACAGCAAAGTATGCCAGTTTGTGGCACACTGGTTGGCAGTAACAAATTTTGTGCGCGCCTTCAACGGTGCTCGCGAGGGATTGTTTACGCGGGCGCCAGGACATCAGCCCTGGTGGACGGCTTCATTTATCCATCTTTTGAAAGGGAACACACCAATGGCTACAGGCATCGTGAAGTGGTTTAACGCAGAAAAGGGCTTCGGCTTCATCGCTCCAGACGACGGCTCCGCCGACGTCTTCGTCCACTACTCCGAGATCCAGGGCAGCGGCTTCCGCACCCTCGAGGAGAACCAGAAGGTCGAGTTCGAAATCGGCGAGGGCGCCAAGGGCCCACAGGCCCAGCAGGTCACCGCTCTCTAATCTATATAGGTGCACACCCCGGCTCCGGCCGGGGTTTTTGCTTTTGAGTTCCATTCACGTGCCAGTGCCAATAGACGCAATTCCTTCCGGGGGATTCGAGAAAAGCCCAGGTCGTGAAAAGTAGGGTGCGTCCTTTGGCACTGACTCCTGTTTACTAGCACCAAATTCCCTCGCCGAAATTAGCCACCTGGGAAGCACGCGCCGCCAGCACAGCCAAGACCTACACGGCGGAGACGCCGCGCCGGACGTCGAAAAGTTCGAAGATGTAGGACTGGATGCGCTGCATGATCCAGCCGACGAGGGCGCCGAGGGCGATGCCGACGATCATGCCGAGGAGGGGGAAGTCGGAAAGGAGGGAGCCGCCGGCGTAGCCGAGGCCGACGGAGAGGCAGGCCCAGATGATGACGCCGATGGTGTCGTAGAGGAAGAAGGCGAACCAGTTGTAGCGCACGCTGCCCAGCACGATGGTGGCAACCCAGCGTGCCCAGGGTAGGAACCTGGCGACGAGGACGGTGATGCCGGCGCCGCGGTTCATGTTGCGGCGCACCCAGTCGATGGCTTGGCCGGCTTTGGAGTTGGGGTCGAGGCGGTCGACGACGTGGATGAGGCGTCCGCCGAGGAGGAAGCAGATGTTGTCGCCGATGATGCCGCCGATGATGGCGGCGGCGATGATGCCCCACGCGTTGGGGACGCCTTGGGATGCGGAGAAGGCGCCGGAGAGGTTGAGGACGGTTTCGGAGGGGATGAGGGGGATGAGTGCGTCGCCGAGGATGAGGAGTATGACGAGTGGGTAGAAGAGGGGTGTGCCCATCAGGGTGTGGAGGAAGCCGATGAGGGAGTCGATCATCTGGGGTTTTACCTCCTTGGGTGCCCGATGGTGCTCATGGGGGTTCAGTGTAGTTGGTGGGGGTGAAAACGAGGAGTTGTAGGGTTGCTATTCATATTGTCTGATACAACTTATGTGAGTTAACGAACATAGTTCTTGAAGTGAGGTGTCACGAAGCGTGGCTGAAGACGGCAAGACCCTCGTCATCGTGGAGTCCGCGACGAAGGCGAAGAAGATCCAGAAGTATCTGGGGAGCGACTACATTGTGGAAGCTTCCGTGGGGCACATTCGTGATCTTCCGGGCCGCGCTGCTGACATCCCTGCGAAGCACAAGAAGGAACCGTGGGCGAAGTTGGGTGTGAATCCGGAGTCTGGGTTTGCACCTATATATGTTGTCAGTCCTGACAAGAAGAAGAAGGTCGCTGACCTGAAGGCGAAGTTGAAGCAGGCGGACAGGCTGCTGCTGGCGACAGACCCGGACCGTGAGGGTGAGGCGATCGCGTGGCACTTGCTGGAGACGTTGAAGCCGAAGGTGCCGGTGGAGCGCATGGTGTTCAACGAGATTACGGAGTCGGCGATTCGGGAGGCTGCGGAGAATACCCGCGAGCTGGATATGGATCTTGTCGACGCCCAGGAGACCCGTCGCATTCTGGACCGGTTGTATGGCTACGAGGTTTCTCCGGTGTTGTGGAAGAAGGTCATGCCGAGGCTGTCGGCGGGTCGTGTGCAGTCGGTGGCGACGCGTGTGATTGTGGAGCGTGAGCGCGAGCGCATGGCGTTTATCCCGGCGGAGTATTGGGATGTGACTGCGACGTACGGTGGGGGTACGGCGTTTGATGCGAAGCTTGTTGCGATTAATGGTTCGCGGATTGCGCAGGGCAAGGACTTTGATGATCGCGGTCGGCTGAAGGGGTCGGCTGAGGGGGTTGTGGTCGTCGATAAGCAGGTGGCGGAGGAGCTTGCTGGGGCGCTGAAGGGCACCTCGATGACGGTGAGCAGCGTGGAGGAAAAGCCGTACAGCCGCAAGCCGTACGCACCCTTTATGACGTCCACCCTGCAGCAGGAGGCCGGGCGGAAGTTGCGGTTTACGTCGGCGCGAACGATGCGTATTGCGCAGCGCCTGTACGAGAACGGCCACATTACCTATATGCGTACGGATTCGACGTCGCTGTCGCAGCAGGGCCTGTCGGCGGCGCGGGCTGCCGCGACGGAGCTGTACGGTACGGAGTACGTGGCGGACAAGCCGCGTATCTACGACCGGAAGGTGAAGAACTCGCAGGAGGCGCACGAGGCGATCCGCCCTGCTGGTGAGCGTTTTCCTACGCCGGGGCAGTTGTCGAAGGTGCTTGATGCGGAGGAGTTCAAGCTTTACGAGCTGATTTGGCAGCGCACGGTGGCGTCCCAGATGGAGAACGCTCGCGGGAACTCCACGAAGGTGACTGTTGCGGGCGACTTCGATACCGAGTTCGCTGCGACCGGCCGCACGATTACGTTCCCAGGCTGGCTGCGCGCCTACTCGGATACGCGAGACAGCGAGACGCACCTTCCGCAGCTCACTGCGGGCGACGAGCTGCCGACCACCGCGATTTCGGCGGATGGGCACTCCACGAACCCGCCGGCTCGCTACACGGAGGCGAGCCTGGTGAAGAAGATGGAGGACCTTGGGATTGGGCGTCCGTCGACGTATGCGTCGATTATTAAGACGATCCAGGACCGCGGCTACGTCTTCTCCCGTGGCAACGCGCTGGTGCCCAGCTGGGTGGCGTTTTCCGTGGTGGGGCTGCTGGAGAACAACTTCGATGCCCTGGTGGACTATGACTTCACGTCCTCGATGGAGGACGAGCTCGACGAGATCGCGCACGGCAACGAGGACCGCACCCGCTGGCTGACCAGCTTCTACTTCGGTGACGCCGACGCCAGCGACAACACCGCCGAGGCGATCGCGCGCCGCGGTGGGCTCAAGCACATCATTGAGGACAACCTCGAGCGTATCGACGCCCGCCAGGTCAACTCTCTGAAACTCTTCGACGACGCGGAAGGCCGCGCCGTCAACGTGCGTGTGGGCCGCTACGGGCCGTACATGGAACGCCAGGTGGGCGTCACCGCCGACGGCGAGCCGGAGTACCAGCGCGCCAACATCCCCGAGGCGACCACACCTGATGAGGTCACCCTGGAGCTGGCGGAGAAGCTGTTCGCTACCCCGCAGTCCGGCCGCGAGCTGGGCGTGAACCCTGCCAACGGGCGCATGGTAGTGGCCAAGGAAGGCCGCTTCGGCCCGTACGTCACGGAGCAGCTCGGCGACGACGAGCTGGAGAAAGCGCAAGCCCACGCCGAGGAAGTCATCGCCGAGGAGCGTGCCACCGAGGACAAGCAGCGCGCCGAAGAAGGCAAGCGGAAGAAGAACTGGGACACCAAGACTGCCGCGAAGCAGAAAGAAAAGCGCATGACCGAGCTCGTCGACGAGCAGCTCAAGCCCGCGACGGCGTCCCTGTTCCAGTCGATGGACCCGGCTTCGGTCACGCTTGAGCAGGCGCTGCAGCTGCTGAGCCTGCCGCGCGAGGTGGGCGTCGACGATGGGGAAGTGATTACGGCGCAGAACGGCCGTTACGGCCCGTACCTGAAGAAGGGCTCCGACTCGCGCTCCCTGGCCAGCGAGGAGCAGATCTTCAGCATCACGCTGGAGGAAGCGCGCCGCATCTACGCGGAGCCGAAGCGCCGCGGTCGCGGGGCTGCGAAGCCGCCGCTGAAGCTGCTCGGGGACAACGACGTGTCCGGCAAGCCGATGTCCATTAAGGACGGCCGCTTCGGCCCGTACGTCACTGACGGCACCACCAACGCGTCCCTCCAGCGCGGTGATACCCCGGAGACCATGACGGACGAGCGCGCGAACGAGCTGCTGTCTGCGCGCCGGGCCCGCGAGGCGGAGAACCCGAAGCCAGCCAAGAAGGCCACGCGTAAGACCACGCGCAAGAAGGCGACGAAGAAGACGACGCGCAAGAAGGCAACGAAGAAGGCCGCGAAGAGCTAGTAGCGGGGCTGGCTAGTAGCGGTCCGCCAGGGTGGAGCGCACCGGGCGGGCCAGCTGCGTCATGCGGTTGCGCCCGCGCAGCTCCACGGACTTCATCAGCGTCCAGCGCTGCTGCTCAACCTCGTTGGCGGCGCGTAGGGTAGCTGCGTTGGTGAGCACGCAGCCCGGGGTGTCCTTGGCCAGCTCGGTGAGGCGGGCGGCGGCGTTGACGGCGTCGCCGATCACGGTGTATTCGAAGCGGTCGGAGCCGCCAATGTGGCCGGCGACCACGTGCCCGGAGGCCACCCCGATGCCTGCCTGCAGCTCCAGTCCCGCCAGTTCGCGGCGGAGTTCGCGGGCGGCCTGGAGGGCGTGGGAGGCGGCGTCGTGGATGGAGACGGGCGCGCCGAACACGGCCAGCGCGGCGTCGCCCTGGAACTTGTTGATCACGCCCTTGTTGCGGTGCACCACCTCAACGACGATCTCGAAGAAGTTGTTCAGCGCGGCCACGACCTGCTCCGGGGTGTGGTTGACAGCAAACGTGGTGGAGCCGATGACGTCGATGAACACGACGGCCACGCGGCGGTCCTCCCCGCCGAGCTCCGGCTTCTCCTCCAGGGCCTTCTGCGCAACCTCGGTGCCGACGTAGCGGCCAAAGATGTCGCGGACGCGCTGGCGCTCGTTGAGCCCGCGCATCATCTCGTTGAACCCGGCCTGCAGTACGCCGATTTCGGAGCCGTCGTAAATGTCGACCTGGGTGTTGCGCTCCCCGCGGCGCACCTTGTTGATGGCTTCCTGCAGCTCCTTGATGGGGTCCACCACGCTCATGATGGCGAACGCGGTGCCGATGAAGCCGGTGGCCAGCGCGGTGAGCGTCAGCGCGAGCACGGCAGGCATGAGCTCGCCGGGGCGGTTGTAGAAGAAGCCGTGGCGCTGCGCGAAGAACAGGGCGAGCACCCCGAACATTGGTACGGCGGAGGTGGTGAACCACGTCAGGTAGAGGCGGTGCTTGATCGGTGGTTCCAGGGTGGAGTCCTCGAAGCGGCGTGCGAGTGCCGACGCCGCCACCGGCCGCACCAGGCGCTCTGCCTGCAGATACGTCATCACGGCGGTGACGAAGCACGCCAGCGACGTAGACCCCAACGTCACGATTGCCAGCTGGTGGTCGATGCGCCAGGCAGCCACGGTGATGATCATGATGCCGATGGCCCACACCCCGACCACGATCACGGTCTGCAGCACCGGGATGCGCATGACCAGGTTGCGCACCATGTTTGGGTCGTGGTCGTCGGGGCTGAGCTGCCACTCGAGCACCGGCCGGAACAGGAAGAACGTGACCACGATGCCCACGAAGATGGCAAAGCAGAAGTAGGCTGCGCCGAGGAAGCCGAGGCCTTCGTCGTGAATGTTGAGCTGCTGCACCTCCCGCATGGGGATGAGGAAGCGCACGAACAGCATAATCAGCACGGCGCCGAGCACGTTGGTTCCGAGCACAGTTGCGGCGTAGAGGGGCCACGAGGTGCCCCACAGCCATTTGAAACTGCGCCAGAATCGTTCCATGCTGTAACACTTTAGCGGGTTTTCGCCCTGCTGTACGCTTGGGGCTTGTGCCTACCGTGAGTCAATTACTTGCCGACGCCCCCTCCGTCCAGCAGGTCATCATGAACGCTGCCGCGGCCGCCCGGGGAATCGGCGACGCGCGCGCGATGACGCACTCCTGGCTGTTCACGGGGCCTCCCGGTTCGGGGCGCTCCAACGCGGCGCTCGCGTTCGCGGCCGCGCTGGTGTGCACGGACCCCGACGAGATCGGCTGCGGGCGTTGCAAAGGCTGCCGCGACGCGCTGTCCTCCCAACACACCGACGTCATGCATGTGGTGCCCAAGGAACTCACGATCAAGGTGAAGGAGACCCGCGAGTACATCGCGCAGGCCGCCCGCATGCCGACGGTCGCCCCCTGGCGCGTCCTCATCATCGAGAACGCCGACCGCCTCGGCCAGGACGCCTCCGACGCGCTGCTGAAAACGGTGGAGGAGCCCCCAGCCCACACCGTCATTATCCTGTGCGCGCCGTCGACGGACCCGGAGGACTTCTCCCAGACGCTGCGCTCCCGCTGCCGGCACCTCTATATCCCCGCGCCCTCCGAGGACGAGGTGGTGCGCATCCTCATGCAAGAGGAAGGCGCCACAGAGTCCGACGCTCGGCTTGCCGCCGCCACCACCCTGCGCCACGTGGGCCGTGCCCGCAGGATGGTCAACGACAAATCCGTACAGATCCGCCGCGCCCAAGCCATCAACCTTGCCGAGCTGATCTTCCACGGCGCGCAGGCCTTCCAGGCCGTTGCCTCTCTGGTGAAGGCCACGGAGAAGACCGCCGTCGAGGACTATGCAGAGGAGGATGCCGAGGAGCGCGCCAAACTCGAGCAGGCCCTCGGCGTCGGCGCGAAGGGCAGGGGAGCGGCGAAGGCGCTGCGCGGGGCGTCCGCCTCCGTCAAAGCGCTCGAGGCGAGCCAGAAAGCGCGCGGCACCCGCCGCAAGCGCGACGTCTTCGACCTCATCCTTGTGGACCTCGCCGGTATCTACCGCGACGCCCTCGCCGTCCAGTCCGACGCGCAGGTCTCGCTGACCCACCCCGACTTCCAGCCGCTGGCCGCCGAACTCGCCGAGAAGGTCCGCCCCGAAGGACTCGTGGCCTGCCTCGACGCCATCGCCCAGTGTCGACTGCGCCTCCAGCAACAGGTGAGCCCCGTCGTGGCGTTCAACGGGATGCTCGGCCACATCCGCCTCGCCTGCGACGCCCGCTGACCTGGCAGTTTCGTAGATTCTTGGCGGTGCTGTAATATTGTGCAGCGTTGCCACCTTAGCTCAGTCGGCAGAGCGTCTCACTCGTAATGAGAAGGTCGCGAGTTCGATTCTCGCAGGTGGCTCAATGAAAACCCCAGCTAGAACACGGTTTTAGCTGGGGTTTTGTTATGCGTGGGTGTCAAAGTCCATCGTCCCCGTACCAGCGCGTTCGTTGGAATTATTTCAGATGACCACTTCGACGACTTGGTAAAACGTTACGAGAAAACGCAGACAGTCTGGGCCGGGACCAAAATAGTTCGCGGAACCGGGAACCATTTCGTAGCCGAACCGGTCAGCGGTAGCACGCTCTCTGCGAAAACTTAGCGTGACTTATATTCATGGGCATAGGGCACACACAGCGCGCTTTACGCTGTGTGGCAGGTCTCGCCAATGTATCGACGCCCTCTTTGCCCCACTCCCTGTTTCCACCACTGCAGAGGTCAGTCTGGCAAGAAAATTAAACTCGCCCCCGCCCGTACGGAAAATGCGAATACGCGGGGTGTTTTTCTGGTTCCATGGACCGTCGCGGTGGGGGTGCTGTGAAACATATATCGACATTCGTTATACCTATTCACTAGAATAGATGGCTATCTACTGCTGGAAATACCATGTCAGTGGCACTTTTATACCAGATTCAGGAAGCTGGTTGTTTTTATCAGTATTTTCTGAAGCAATTATGAGGAGTAAATTAATGGCCGAATCATCTCGGCGTTTACGTAAGTCAACGTCTACTGGCATCGCGGCAACATCCGCGATCGCGCTCGCGCTTGGCGGCCTGAGCGTCGTCGCACCTGGCCCACTTGCACCGGAGGCTGCAGCCGCCACACTCTCCGGCGGCATCCGCGAGAAGTCCGGCGCGGTGGAGAAGGACGCCCAAAAGGCCTCTGACCTGCAGGCCGGCTCGTGTGTTGTCTCGGACACCACTCCGGATGGCAGCCAGGCTGGTTTCAGCTGGAACACCCTGGAGCCGTCTGCGACCAGCCCCGACAAGAAAGCCTGGGGCTTGAGCGTCTCCTTTGATAATTCGAAGGACCGCACGTTCGCCGATTGGGGCTTCACCAATTCAGGTCTTATGGGTGCGTATCTCGACACAGGTCAAGTCCAGTCGATGAATGTCGGCCAGACCTTTCTTGGCAACAATGTCACACACAAGGCCGATGAAGCCCTCATCATTAATGGCACTAGGCAACAGCGAAACCTGAACCTTTTCGCAGAACTGACCAATGCGGAAGTCAAGCAGTTCGCTGAGGCCACTGCCGCGAACCCGGTACGTTATGCTTGGCAGGGAAACTATACGAAGGAAAATCCGGGTGGGCCAAGGGCCACCCGGGGGGAGACAGTGTATCCTTCACTGCCGTTGTGAACCCGTGGCCGAGCGAGAACATCGAATGTAACCCGATCACGGTGTCGTGGGATACTCCCGATGTATCCGAGAACCACGTGATTGTCCCTGGAGAAGTATCCAAGGTCGGTAAGATCAACGTTCCTGCTGTGACCAGCGGTGGCACGGATGACTCCATGTCCCGCATGGTCGTGGAAGCCTACGACGGCAACGGCAAGTTCATCGGCACCACGGACCCGGCAGCATCCGGCGGCGAGCAGCTCCTGCGTATCGACAGCAAGACCGGCGATATCTACTTCACCTGGCCCGAGTACCGCGGTACCGACCTGGCAACTGACAAGAACGTGAACTTCTCCGTTCTGGCGAAGCCGCGTAACGTGGACCAGCTCCAGGCCGCTGGTGAGAACAACAATGAGTTTGGCACCACTCAAGTCTTCGACAGCTCCAACTCGCTGACACGCTACAATAAGGCGAACGTCATCGGCTCCCAGGCGTTTTCCCTGGATAACACGGATGAACATAACCCTCGGTATGACAAGGTTGACGCCACGATCATTTCCGGCGTCGATAGCGCTACCGGACCGCTGGCTACCGAGCCGCAGAGGGTCACCTTCACCCAGACCCCTGACCTGATCAAGGAGCTGGCGAAGAAAAAGGGCGACGGTGGCTTCGAGGCGAAGGTCGCCCTGGATAAAACGTACGTTTACGACGGCTGGACCGTCGAGATGGACGAGAACTACAACGTCACCGTCACCGCACCGGAAAACCCGAAGCCGGGCACCTTCGCGCAGCCCAAGATCACGCTGGAGTACTCCAATGGCTCCACCGATGTTCTCCAGCTCTTGGTGGTCGTTGACCCGAACAACACCCAGGTCACCGACCTGGTACGCCCGGGGCTGACCAAGGGCAAAATCGGTGAGGACCTCACCGCGCAGGTGGGCACCAAGTCCATCATGAAGGGCCACAAGCCAGTCCACCCAGCAAAGTTTGAGGTTGATCCGGACACCGTACCGTCCGGCTGGACCGTCACGGTCGATGCGACCGGCAAGGTCACCGCGAAGGCAGACGATTCTGTTGCGCCGGGCACCGTCATCACCCCGAAGGTGAAGGCAACCTACCCTGACCAAACCACGGATGAAATCGAGACCCAGTTCCAGGCGATCGTGGACATCAAGATCCCTGAGTACGACACGGTGACCAACAAGCCGAACGCCAAGGTCAGCCTGATCCCGAACGTTCCTGAGCGTGGCCTCAGCGGTAACACCTCTGACGAGGCTCCGAAGCGCTACACCTTCGAGAACGGTCAAACCACGAATACCCTCACGAGTAAAGAGGGCAAGACGTGGACCGTAAAGATCGACGAAAAGACCGGTAAGATCACCACGACCATCCCGAAGGATGCGCCGGAAGGTGACATCCTCGACGTGCCGGTTCTCGCGCACTACGACAATGCGGACAAGCCGCAGAAGGTCAAGGGCACCGTCGTTGTGATCAAGGGCGACGTCGCCCCGCAGTACAACGTGCAGGTCACCGGCCCGAACCAGGCTGTTGACCACCAGGTGACGGGTGCGCCGCAAGACTCGACCTACTCCTTCGGTAACGACGAGGACGGCAATCCGGTCACGGAGCAGGAAGTCGACGGCTGGAAATACAAGATTGACCCGAAGACCGGTGTTGTGTCTTCCACCCCGCCGGCAACCGCTAAGCCGGGTGACAAGAAGACCATCACGGTGACGGTCCAGACTCCGGACGGTTCCCGCCCAGAGGTCCCCGTCACCACTGTGGTGAAGCACACCAACAGCTGGGAAGCTGAGCCGGTATACCCGGTGGAAACTGTCTACCCGGGTGAAGCTGCAACGTTGCCAGTTGATCTTCAAAAGCCGGAGGACGTCAACGTCGCGAAGGAAAACCCCTACAAGCTGGGCGATGTTCCGGCTGGTTGGAATGTCAGCATTGACGACAATGGCCGGATCACTGCAACCGCACCTGCGGATGCAAAGCCGGGCACGCAAGTCAAGATTCCGGTCACCGTGACTTACGAAGACGGTTCTACGGATATTGCATACGCTGTCGTCAATGTCCTCGGACTTCCGGAGCGTGAGGAACCGTTCGAGGTCGAGTACAAGTTCGACGAGTCCCTCCCTGCTGGTGAGTACAAGGTCGAAACCAAGGGTGAGCCGGGTGCAGCCAAGATGCACAAGGACGGTACCTGGGAGCGTACCAAGGCACCGAAGAACGAGGTCGTCGTTATCGGCACCAAGCCTGCCGAGAGCGCCAAGGACATCGAGTGGAAGTTCCCGATCCCGTACCCGACCGAGGTTCGCGAGAACCCGGAGCTCAAGCCTGGCGAGATGAAGACCGTCCAGGAAGGCGAGAACGGCGAGAAGACCTACACCGCTAAGTTCACGTCCAAGGGCTCTGAAGCACAGGTTGCTGAGGAAGAGACCACCAAGGAAGCCAAGCCGCGCATCATCGAGGTCGGCCCGGGCATCCCTGATCAGGAACTGACGAGCAAGAAGACCCAAGAGGTCCCGTTCGAGATCGAGTACGTCTACGACGACACCCTCGAGTCCGGCAAGCAAGTTGTCGACGAAGAGGGCGTCCCGGGTGAGCAGACGATTACCTCCACCCAGAAGATCAAGGATGGGAAGCCGGACGGCGAGCCGAGCATCAACATCGAGCAGACCAAGGCCCCGAAGAAGGCCAAGATCCGCATCGGTACCAAGACCGCCGGTGAAACCAAGAAGACCGTTGAGTCTGAGGTTCCGTTCGGCGTGAAGATCGAGTACGACCCGAACATGCCTGCTGGCACGTCCGAGGTAGTTACTGAGGGCAAGCCGGGTAAGAAGACCACCACGGTCACCCAGAAGGTCACCAACTCCCAGCCGGATGGCGAGGCCACCGTAGAGGAGAAGGTCACCGAGCAGCCTGTCGATCAGGTGATCAAGGTCGGCACCAAGCCGTCCGAGACCTCTGAGAAGGTCGAGTGGAAGGCGCCAGTTCCGTTCGAGGTTGAGACGCGTCCGAACAAGGATCTGAAGCCGGGTGAGATCAAGGTCGTCCAGAAGGGCGAGCCGGGTGAGAAGACCTACACGGCCAACTTCACCTCCAAGGGCGACGATTCTTCCGTGAAGCCTGAGGAGAAGCAGACCAAGGACCCGGTCAAGGAGATCATCGAGTACGGTCCGACCACTCCTGACCAGACGCTGACGTCGACAAAGACACGCGAGGTCAACTACGAGACCGAGTTCATCGTGGACAACACGGTGCCGGTCGGCCAGACCAAGGTCGAGCAGGAAGGCGAGAAGGGCGAGGAGCTGATCACCTCGACCCAGAAGATCAAGGATGGCAAGCCAGACGGCGAGCCGAACATCACCGTCGAGCAGACCAAGGCACCGAAGAAGAAGATCGTCCGTGTCGGTTCCATGACCAATGGCACGTACGAGCTGGAAGAGAAGCTGCCGATCCCGTTCGACACCGTCGTTGAGTACGACCCAGAGATTCCGGCTGGCGAGTACAAGATCGTCACCAAGGGCCAGCCTGGTGAGAAGACCACCAAGATCACCCAGACGATCGAGAACAGCAAGGTTGTTGATGCCAAGCGCGGCGAGACGACCAACTCTGAGCCGGTCACCGAGGTCATCAAGGTCGGTACCAAGCAGGCAACTGCATCCGACAAGGTGGAGTGGAAGGAGCCAATTCCGTACCCGACGGAGCTGCGCCCGAACTTGAACCTTGCCCCGGGTGAGGTGCGAGTCGTCCAGCAAGGTAAGGACGGCGAGGCAACCTTTACCGCGACATTCACCGGCACCAACGGTGAGGCCGCCAAGACGGAGGAGACAGCTCGCACCGAGCCGACTCCGCGGATCGTCGAGTTCGGCCCAGGCCTTGAGGACGACAGCGTCGTCTCCAAGACCACCCGCCTGGTCGAGTTCGAAACCGAGATCGTCGAAGACCCGAACCTTGAAGAAGGCAAGCAGGTCATCGAGCAGGGCGAGTTCGGCGAGGAGGTCGTCACCTCCACGCAGAAGCTTGTCGACGGCAAACCATCCGGCGAGCCTGTGGTGAAGACCGAGCGTACGAAGGAGCCGAAGAAGGCGATCATCCGCGTCGGCACCAAGAAGCCTGCGAACCCAACACCACCGACCGATGAACCGGAGCAGCCGACGCCGCCGACCGATGAGCCAGGGCCGTCGATCGATCCGAAGGAAGTCGAGCTTCCGTACACCACGAAGATCATCTACGACGAGACGCTCGAGCCTGGTCAGGAAATCGTGGACCAGGAAGGCGCAAACGGCAAGGTTGAGGTGACCGTCGAAAAGGGTCAGCCTTCGGTGAAGGTCGTGAAGGAGCCAGTCGAGAAGATCATCCGTGTTGGCACCAAGCCACCTGCGGATATCGAGTGGAACGAGCGAATCCCGTTCGAGGTGAAAGTCAAACTTGACCCAACCATCGAGGCTGGCAAGCACAAGGTCGAGCAGGAAGGCAAGCCAGGCCTGGTCCACCACAAGTCTGACGGCACCGAAGAGACGCTCGTAGAGAAGCAGGATCACGTCATCCTCATCGGCACCAAGAAGCCGAGCGAAGACCCAGAGAATCCAGACCAGCCTGAGCAGCCGACGCCTGGTGGCGACCTGGAGATCAAGGTCCGCTACACCACCCGGATTGTCTACGACCCGAGCCTGAAGCCAGGCGAGGAAGTCGAGGATGTTGCGGGTAAGGACGGCCGCTACACCATCAAGGTTGTCGACGGCAGCCCCGTCGCCGAAATGGTGGAGAAGCCAGTTGAGCGCGTTGTTCGCGTTGGCACCAAACCACCGGCGGGCACCAGCTGGACTGAGGAGGTCTCCTACGACTACGAGGTCGTTGAGGACTCCGAGCTCGAATCGGGCAAGCACGAGGTTGTGCAGCCGGGTAAGCCTGGTCAGCGCATCCATAAGGAAGACGGCAGTGTCGTCGAGGTTGCTCCGCAGAAGCTGATCATCAAGGTCGGCACGAAGAAGAGCCCAACCGACCCGACCAATCCGTCGAAGCCAACCGAGCCTTCGACGCCTGCTGAGCCAGGTGCCAACGGTTCCTCGGAGAAGGCGAAGCGCTGTGCGGCGAACGCGTTCGCGGTCAACAGCCCGCTGCTGTGGCTGCTGCCAATCGGCCTCCTTGCCGGTATCGGATACGGCGTGAACGAAGCGTTCGGTCCGCAGCTGCAGCAGGCTGGTGCTGAGCTGAACGCCCGCTTCCAGGAGTCGATGCCGAAGCGTGATTGGGGCCACGGTCAGCAGGGTCGCCGTCACGAAGACCCAGAATGGGTCCGTGAGCTGCGTGCGAAGGCTGACGCAGTGAACCGTCAGTTCGCTGGCTACGGCGAGCAGTTGCGCCCACTGGGTATCGCGCTTGGCGCGATCGCCGCGGTCAGCATGCTGGGTGTCCTGATTGCCCAGGCGTGTGAGGAGGACGGGTTCAATAACGGCCTGACCATCCTCGGTTCGTCGAAGGGCGACACGCCTGCCGACAACGCCAAGGCCGGTTCTTCTGAACAGAAGTAAACCGCGCAGAGCCGAATGAAAGGCGCCACCCACACCGGGTGGCGCCTTTTGGCGTTCCGCCGCAGTTGAGGGTTTGCTCAGCGTTCACCCAAAATTGCGCCAAACATAACCGGAATGTCTCCGGAAACTCACATTGCTTTCGCAGAATCGATACGTCGCCAACCCGGCGGCTCGAACCAAGTACTGATTCTGTGAAGGATACTCATGGCTTTTACCAACCCACGTGTCGCCGCTGCAGCAACGTCCGCTGTGGTGGCGCTCGCTGTCGTCGCAACGCCGGCGCAGGCCGCTGAACCGAAGGCGCCAAAGAACATCATCTACATGATCGGCGACGGCATGGGCTACAACCACGTCGCCGCAGTCAACCTCTGGCAGACCGGCCAGTCAAAGTGGATGCTCAACGGCGAAAACAGCATCAACAGCATCTCCAACGTTGACGGCAAACCAGTCCAGGCCTTCGAGCAGGAGGACAAGGGCTGGAAGCACACCTCCATGACCACCTTCCAGTACGGCAACGAGTACGACGAAATCAAGGCGTGGAGCGACCGCGACTGGATCAACAAGGATTACACCGACTCCGCGGCAGCAGCCACCGCGATGGGCACCGGCGTCAAGACGGACAACGGCAAGATCGGCGTTGACCACAAGGGAGAGAAGCTCGAGAACACCTCCCAGCGAGCCGTGGCGCAGGGCAAGGCCGCCGGCGTGGTTTCCTCCGTGCCGTTCAACCACGCCACCCCGGCCGGTTGGGGTGGACACAACGAGAACCGCAGCAACTACACCCAGCTCGCCGACGAAATGCTCGGCCCCGACAGCCCGCTGTCCGTGATCATGGGTGCTGGCCACCCACTCTACGACGACAACGCCCAAAAGACCGACAAGTTCAACCCGAAGTACATCACCGAGGAGACCTACAACAAGGTCGCCAACGGCGAAACCGACTGGAGCCTCGTCACCGACCAGGCGGACTTCGAGTCCCTCGCCAAGGCAGCCAACAAGGACGCCAAGAAGGTCTTCGGCCTCGCACCTGTGGCGAACACGCTGCAGCAGGGCCGCGACGGCTCCGACGGCGAAGACAAGGCAAATGTCGGCCCGTACCTGACCGAGTTCAACAAGGGCGTGCCAACCCTGGCCACCATGTCGCTCGGCGCTCTGAACACCCTCAACCAGGACAAAGACGGCTTCCACCTCATGATCGAAGGCGGCGCCATCGACTGGACCGGCCACGCCAACACCATCGGCCGCTCCATCGAAGAGACCATCGACTTCTTTGACGCGGTAGAGGCCGTCGAAAAGTGGGTCGAGGCGAACTCCTCCTGGGAAGACACCCTGCTCATCGTCACCGCCGACCACGAAACCGGCTACCTCGCAGGCCCGCAGGATACCGACAAGTACAGCGAGCTCAGCGGCGAAAAGGGTGCCAAGCCGGAGCACACCTACAACTCCGACAACCACACCAACCAGCTCGTCGGCTTCTGGTACAAGGGCGCAGGCTCCGACGACATCTACGAAGAGGCCACCAAGCACACCGACAAGATCCGCGGCTCCTACATCGACAACACCACCGTCGCCCGCCTCACCCTGGACAAGTGGTGGAACGGCGAAAAGCCAGCAGACAACAAGAAGCCTGCCGACGGCTCCTCCGCCGACTCCCCGTGGCTCATCGCCATCCTGTCCATCCTCGGAGTCGCCGGTCTGCTGGCTGTGATCGCACAGGCAGCACCATCCCTGGTGGACAACCTGCGCACGCAGCTGCCTAAGTTCTAGCAGCTACTACCTGTCTACATAGGAAGCATCGGCAACTTCACGCCGAGCTTCGGCAACGCGGCAATCAGGCCAATGATCGCGAGCACCGCCGCGATCACGCCACCAACAATCGCCGCCACGTTCAGCTCTGGCTCCGCCGTCGGGTACGCAACATCCGCCTGAGCGCCTTTCGCGCAGGCAGCGGCCGCGGCGGAGTCGGCGTCGTCAAGCATTGCCTGCTTCTCGGCGACCTTCCCAGCTGGCGTGGCGGCCCACGCCTTATACAGCGCCTCATCACTCTTCTCGACGCCAAACGGCACCTCAGCGCGCTTCATCTCCGGACCGACCTGGCGCTTGGCCGGGTCGATGCCCTCGAGCGTGCGTTCCTTCGTCGGCTTCGTCTCCTTCACCGTCTTCTGTGCCTCGGCGTACTTCTCGGCGAGCTTGGTTGGGCGCTTCGTGGCGTCCGGGTAAGCAGTATCCACGGCGGCCACGAAGTCGCGTGCCTGCTCATGCAGCCCAATCGCCTTCGACGCTTCGAACCAGGAGACAACGAAGCGCTGCTCGTCGGCCGAGAGTTGCACCGTGCACATGCCGTCCTTGTCCTTCACGTTCACCGTCGCGGCGTGGGCGGGTGCGGCAATGGTGCCGAGCGCGATCGCAGTGGCAGCAGCGCAGGTAACGATACGTTTCATGGTGTCCTCCTTGAGGTCGAGTGGGTGTACCAGGTGTACGCGATTAGTTTCCGACACCGCATGTTGCGACAGCGTTAACGTGGGAATTCGGGGGTAGGTGGGGGTGGTTTGCGGCTGGTCTCTGGGCGGTTCTCGCTCCGGTCGAGGTGTTCAAGGAGTGCGATGCAGGTCGCCCATTTTCTCCAAGCCCGTCTGATTTTCGGCGACCAGCATCGCACGCTTCTAAGACCTCGACCGGAACGATTCGGAGCGTCTCATGTGAGGCTGCTACGTACCAACCCGCGCGCCGAATGCCCGCTACAGCTCCCGCGGCACCACTTTTCCGGTGGCGTTGCGCGGCAGCGCGTCGACGAAGTGGACGTCGCGGGGGATGGAGTGGTCGGCGAGGTGGTCGCGGACCCAAGCCTGGACGCTGGCAGCCGTCAACGCCTGGCCGGCGGGATCGTCAGTGCGGACGATCCAGACGGCGACGCGTTTGAACGTGTCGGGGTCGTCGACGCTGCCGACGTAGAGGTCGTCGATACCTGGCATGCGTTCGAGGACCGCCTGGACGGATTGGGGGTGCACGTTTTCGCCGCCGACGATGATCATGTCGTCGCTGCGGGACACGACGTGCAGGAGGCCCTGGTTGTCGAAGTACCCGAGGTCGCCCATTTCGATGAGGCCGTCGATAGTGACCATGGGCGTGTCGGGGTTGGTGTAGCCGCGCAGGGCGGTTTCGTTGTTGAGGAAGATGCGCCCGACGGTGCAGGTGGGGACTTCGCGGCCTGCGTCGTCGTAGATGCGCAGGGTGGTGCCGGGTGGGACGCGGCCGACGCAGGTCGGGTCGTTGGCGACGGTGATGGCGTCGGCGGCTGCGGCGAGAGCGAGTTCGGTGGAGCCGTAAATGTTGGCGACGATGGTCCCGAAGCGGGAGATGAGGCGCTCGGCGAGGAGTGGGGTCAGGGCGTTGCCGGCCGTGCCTATGAAGCGCAGGCGCGAGGTGTCGTAGTGTTCATCCAGGTCAAGCATGTGTTTGAGCAAGATGGGGGAGGAGATGAGGCCGTCGCAACGGAAGTGTTCGAGCTGCCGAAAAACCTTGTCGGGGTCGAAGACACGCTGCGTAACGATGGTACCGCCGACCCCAAGCGTGATGTTGAGCGCGGACCAGCCCCAGGTATGGAACATGGAGGCGGTCATCTGGACGGTGTCGCCGGCGCGGAAGGGGATCGCCTCGAGGTAGCCGGTGACCACGAAGGGGAGGGCGGGCTCGGCGCGCAGGATGCCCTTGGGGATGCCGGAGGTGCCTGAGCTCATGAGCACGATGTCGCCATGTTTCGGAAACAGCGGCAGCGCGGCGTCGCCGCCACCCATACTTATCGACGCCAACTTCGCCTCGTCAACTACCACCATGGCGGTGCCCATGTCTGGGATGCGGGGCAGGAACTCGTCGTCGGTGAAGAGGACGTTGATGTCGTTTTCCTCGATACACCCGCGGAGCTGTTCGGTGGAGGAGCCGACGTTGAGGAGGAAGATGGAGCCGCCGGTGTAGCCTTTGGCGCCCAGCGGCAGGATGATGCCGCGTCCGTTGCGGGCGATGACGCCGATGCGCGGCTGATCGGTGACGCTGAGGACCCAGCTGGCGACGTTGCGCGCTTGGGTGCGGAGGTCGCGGTAGGTGAGGAGGCCGGCGTCGTCGATAAGGGCGGTGCGCTCGGGGGCGGCGAGGTAGCCCTGTTCGATGGCGCGGGCGGTGGTGAAACGGAAGCGGAGCAGATTTGGTATAACCCCTAGCGCTGCTTTCGGGCTGTTGCCGAGGCTGATCATTCCGGCGCGGTGGGTGGCCCTGAGAAAGCGGAGAAACATTGCTCTATTCTATGACATCTGGCAAAGTAGGCGTAGTTCTTGTTGTAGATGTGAAAGAAGTGCACTTGTGTTTCGTAAGTTGACGGCGGCGATCGTCGCGACCGCGCTGGCCATTGTGCCAGCGCAGGCCACCGCGCAGCCGCGTAACATGGTGGTTTTCGGCGATTCAGTCATTGCCGACCCAACAGTCCACGACTGGGCGGCAGGAAAAATCGGCGCCACGCCACAAGGCTCCTCGGATGCGAAGGTCTGGTGCCCAACCGGTGCGAGGAATTGGGGCAAGCAGGCGGCTGCGCGCCTCGGGTTGCGGGCAATGGACTACTCCTGTGCCGGCACCGTTTCAACTCGCGTTGGCCCCTATTTCTCCCTGCAGGTTGACCGCGCGTTGCGCGACCGCGCCCTGAACCCGGCAACGGCCCGCGTCATCATCTCGACCGGCTTCAATGACACCTATTCGACCGGCGGCCGGTCCCCGGAGCAGGTGCGTCGCGCCTTCGTCGACGCGATGGTGCCGCAGGTGAACCGTATCCGGGCGGCGGCGCCGAACGCGCGCATCCAGATTGTCGGCTACCCGAAGATCACGCAGGGCGACCGCGTGTGCCTGTTTCAGCTGGGCAACAACATGCACGACGCCACCCCGATGCCCTTCGTGCAAGCGTGGGAGGACACCGCGCAGTGGATGCAGGTGGACCTGGCGCGCGCAGCGGGTGTCGAATTTTTGGACCTGAAGCCGTCCACGTGGAACAACAACATGTGTGCCCCGGACCACATCCGGATGTGGGCCGGGCTGGTCGATTTCGGCCCTTCGCCACGCAACATGCCGCTGCACGTGAACCAGCGCGGCCACGCCCACGTCGCGGACGTCATCGCGCATTCCTAGAAACTAGCTACTTGGCCAGCGCGTCCTCGATGGCCTGCTCGAAGGCCTCGTAAGGCTGCGCGCCGATGATTTCCTGGCCATTGACCAGGAAGGACGGGGTGGAGTTAAAGCCTGCACGCTGCGCTAGGTTGTTGGCGTCCTGCAGGGCGGCGTCGTACTTGTCGCTGGCGGCGTCGGCCTTGAACTTCTCCATGTCCGGCATGCCTGCGGCTTCAGCGAAGCGGACGAAGTCCTCCATGTCGAAGTCGGGGTGGCCTTTGGCCTTGATGGCCTCTGCCATGTAGGCGTCCTGGTACTCGAAGAATTTGCCTTGGTCGGCGGCAGCGCGGCCGGCGCGGGCTGCTTCGACGGCGGCCTGGCCGTTAACTACGAAGTCGTTGAACTCGATGCGCACCTTGCCCTCATCGACGTAGTTCTTGATGATCTGCGGCATGATCTCAACGTTGGCCTTGATGCAGAATGGGCAGTCCCAGTCGGAGAACTCGGAGAGGACGACGGGGGCGTCGACATCGCCGAGGGCCATTGGGTCGTTGGCGTCGCGGCGCTCGATCTCGGCGGCGGCCTCGTTCATAGTCGGTTCGGCGGCAGGCTCTTCGGCGGCCTGAGACGGTGCAGTCTGGGCGGTCTCCGTGGCGGGTGTCGCGGAGTTTGCGCCGATGACGTAGCCACCCACCCCGGTGCCGACCGCCAATACTGCCGTAAATGCCCACATCAGTGGTGGGATCTTGGTATCACTCATGGTGCTCCTTTGGTTGTTCTGCGTTTTGTAATGCTACCGCCCGCGCCAAACGAGCGTAGCGCAGCTCCTGCTCACGGAACCGGGTCCAGGTCGAGATGGTGGTGAAGAAGAACGCGATGATCAGCACGTACAGCATCAGGTCCGTGCCGCGGGCAACACCCAACCAGTTGGCAAGGATGGTGACGTCGTCGGGGCGCAGGATCGCCCAGATGGCGGCGATGAACATCGCGCCGAAGCCGATCTTCACCCACGCTTTCGCGTTCGCCTTTCGGCGGTTAGCAAAAAAGTAGAGCGCTAACAGGACGGTGGCGCAGATCAGCGCGAATTGGATCATGGGAGCCTCCCTGCCACGATGTTGTCGGCCAGGATGTTGACCCCGTTGATCAGCGACTGGCCCTTGCTCATCGAGTACTCGGTGTACAGGATCTCCACTGGTTCCTCGGCGACGCGCCACTTGCGCTGGTCGATCAGGGCGACGATCTCGGATGCGTGCGACATCCCGTTCATCCGCAGGTTCATCTCGTTGGCCACTTTGAGGTTGAAGGCGCGTAGGCCGTTGTGGGCGTCGCTCAGCCCGAGGCGACGAGTGCGCGGCGAGAGCATCACCACCGTGCGCAGCACCACGCGTTTGATCCACGGGACCTGCGAGCTATCTTGGCCGGCGAAGCGGGTGCCCACCACGATGTCGAGCGGCTCCGTGCGCAGGCGCTGCACCATGCGCTGCACGTCCTTGACCTGGTGCTGGCCATCGGCGTCGAAGGTGACAAAGTACTTCGCCCCCGGCTGAGCCCGCGCGTACTCCACCCCGGTCTGGATCGCGGCGCCCTGCCCCAGGTTCACCGGGTGGTTGACCAAGTGGGCCCCGGCGGCGCGGATGGCGTCGGCGGAGTTGTCGCGGGAGCCGTCGTTGACGGCCACGATGTTCGGGAACGTTTCCCGCGCATGCTCAATGACCTGCTGGATAACGGGGCCCTCGTTATAGCAGGGGATGATGAGCCAAGTGTCGTCGTTCATGTTGACGCAGATGTTACCCGGCGCGGTGGAAAAGCCGCGCATAAACGCGCTTCAGCAGAGGCTTCGGCAGCAGGCGGTAGAGGGTGCGCACCGCGACGTTCACCATCGCGCGGGTGCGGCCGATCAGCCCGTAGCGCACCAGGCGGATCTGCATGTCTACCTCGGAGGTGAACATGTCGCTGCCGGTGCGGCGGTCGAACTGCTCGTCGGTGACGCGGAAGTAGGTGAGTGGCTCCTGCATGTTGTAGAGCGTGTAGCCCTCGGCGATGAGGCGCGCGAAGAGGTCGTAGTCCTCCATGAGGTGCACGTCCTGGTACCCGCCCACCGCCTTGACGTCCGCCGTGCGGTACATCACGGAAGGGTGGTTCATTGGCGAGTTCATCTTGGCGTAGTGTGCGGGGTGCTCGGGCAGGCGTCGGATGCCGCCGGTGCGCTCGCCGTCGAACTCCTGCACCGCAGTTCCCACCACGGACACCTCGGGGTGCTGCTGCAGGAATTCGAGTTGTCGCTCGATGCGCTGGGGGAACGCCTTGTCGTCGGAGTCGAGCTGGGCCACGAACTCGCTGTCGATCGTCTCTAGGGCCGCCTGCAGCGCGGGGCCAGCACCGCGGTTTTCGGCACAGCGCACCACGCGCGCCCCATACTTCTCGACGACCCCCTCGACCCCATCCGCCACCGGCCCATCAAAGACGACCACGACCTCGTCCGCGGGGCGGGTCTGCTCGTCGAGGGACTGGAGCGCCTCAGCGAGCTGGTCAGGAACGGTGCCGTGGTAGGCAGAAAGGAGCGCAGTAACGGTGGACATGGATACCGATACTAGTTGCGTGCGGCGTCGAGAAGAAATGTGCCGTAGCCCGACTTCACCATGGACTCACCCAGGCTGACCAGCCTGTCCACAGAGATGAACCCCTGCTCGTAGGCGGCGACCTCCGGCGAGCCAATCACCAGGCCGGTGCGCTTCTGCAGCACCTCCACGTAGGCGGAGGCCTCCGCCATCGAGTCGATCGTGCCGGTGTCCAGCCACACGTCACCCCTGTTCAGGCGGTGTACCCGCAGCTGGTTCGCCTTCAGGTACGCCTCGTTCACGCTGGTGATCTCCAGCTCGCCGCGGGCGCTCGGGGTGATCGTCTTCGCGATGTCCACGACCTGGTTGTCGTAAAAGTACAGGCCGACGACGGCGAAGTTGGACTTCGGGTGCTCCGGTTTCTCCTCAATCGAGGTGGCCACGCCGTTCGCGTCGAAGTCCACCACGCCGTAGCGGTGCGGGTCGGAGACCTCGTAGGCGAAGATGGTACCGCCGGTGCCGTCGTGGCTTAAGTCCAGGGCGCCGTCGAAAATGTTGTCACCCAGCACGAGCGCCACCGAGTCATCCCCGATGAAGTCCTCGGCGATCAGGAACGCCTGGGCAAGCCCATCGGGGGAGGGTTGGATGCCGTAGTGGAGCATGATGCCCCAGTCGGAACCATCACCGAGGAGACGCCGGAACGCGGGCGCGTCCTCCGGCGTGGTGATCACCATGATCTCCCGGATACCAGCGCTGATCAGCGTGGTCAGCGGGTAATAGATCATGGGCTTGTCATAAATCGGCATCAACTGCTTCGAAATACCCTTCGTAATCGGGTAGAGCCGGGTGCCGGACCCGCCGGCCAGAATGATGCCCTTCATCGACTTAGCGCTTCGGCAGGATCTGGTCCAGCGGCAGCTTCTCAATCACGGTCAGCACCGTGGTCAGAATGCCCATGATGAACAGGACGAGCGCCGGGGTGGACACGTTCGACGTGTCGCCCGCGGACAGCGCCATCGCAGGGTCCGTCGGGGCGGTGTTCGTCGTCGTTGGTGCAACCGTCGGGGTGACCGTCGCCGTCACCGTCGGGGTGACGGTGACCGTGGTGGTTGCCGGGGCCGAAGGGGTAGAAGTTTGGGTGGAAGCGAACGCCGGGGTTGCCACCACCAGTGCCCCCGCCACCGCGAG
The DNA here is from genome assembly GCF_033877495.1 of Corynebacterium sp. UMB2355A. NCBI lineage: Bacteria > Bacillati > Actinomycetota > Actinomycetes > Mycobacteriales > Corynebacteriaceae > Corynebacterium > Corynebacterium sp. UMB2355A. The sequence continues at coordinate 1,572,644 of NZ_CP138855.1, forward strand.
AGCTGTAAGAGAAGTGCGATTCATGCAGTACAACCTACCCAAGATAGAGCGCCAACGCAGCTCTCCAGTTCATGGGGGCAAAGCCCGTCGCCTTGATCTTGTCCAGCGCTAGCGTCGATTCCGCAGGCCGCGGCGCCTTGTCCCCGTACTCCTCCGAAGTCACCGGGTGTACCTGCGCGGGGTCCTTGCCCATCCCGATGAATACCGCCATCGCGATCTCGTCGCGGCCCACCGAATCCCCATCCGAGGTGATGTTGTACACCCCGTACTCAGCCTCGTTCGCGAGCAGGTGGCGGATGCCCTTCGCCAGGTCCTCCGCCGACGTCGGCCGCCCGCGCTGATCCTTCACCACCCGCGGCTTTGCGCCGGCCTCCGCGAGGGAGCGCATCGTCGCCATAAAGTTCGCCCCGTCCCCGAACACCCACGACGTGCGCACCACGTAGTGCTTGCGCGCCACCTGCGCCGCCGTCTCCCCGGCAGCCTTCGACGCCCCATACCGGCTCAACGGGCTCGGCAGCTCCTCTTCCGTGTGTACCTCCTGCGTGCCGTCGAAGATGTAGTCGCTGGACACGTGCACCAACACCAAGTCGTGCTCATTGGCTACCCGCGCCAGCCGTGCCGGGGCCTCCGCGTTCACGCGCCACGCGCCCGCCGGGTCGTCCTCCGCACCGTTGACGTCGTTGTACGCCGCGCAGTTGATCACCGCCCAGTACTTCGACCAGTCCACCCCCTCCAGCTTCGTGATGTCCAACTGCTCCCGCGTACAGAACTCCGCCTCATCCGGCCCGTAGAGCTCCTGCAGTGCCCGGCCCAGCTGGCCGTTCGCGCCCGTCACGAGGATTCTGCGCTGGGGGACTGGGGGGGCGTCGACAAGCATGGGGTGGGTGAGGTCAGCCTGCGAAAGCTCCGTGGGCTCCAGCGGCCACTCGACCTCCCTGTAGGAGCAGTAGGCGTAGCGCGCGCCGGGCTGGTAACGCTCGTTGACCAGGTAAATGTACGTCGTGCCGTCCTCGAGCGCCTGAAAGCCGTTGGCCACCCCGCGCGGCACGAACACCGCCGTCTCCGGGCCAATCTCGCAGCTGAACGTCTCCCCGAACGTCGCTGAGCCCTCGCGCATGTCCACCCACGCCCCAAACACGCGGCCCGACGCCACCGACACCCACTTATCCCACGGCTCCGCGTGCATGCCGCGAGTCGCCCCGCGCCGCGCGTTGAAGCTCACATTCTGTTGCACCGGCACCAGCTTCTGTCCAGCCCAGTTTTCCTTGAACCAGCCGCGGTTATCGCGGTGCACCGCAAGCTCGTGGACTTCCAACCCAGCAATCATTACTGTCCTCTCGCCTCATAACGCTTCTCGACGTCCCCCTTCGTCCCTTCCCACCACCAGCGGTTCTCGCGATACCACTGGATGGTTTGCTGCAGCCCATCGCGCAGATCTTTCGTGTAGCGCGGCCGCCACCCAAGCTCGGTGGTGAGTTTCGTGGAGTCCATCGCGTAGCGCTGGTCGTGGCCGGGACGGTCGTTGACGTGCTCGTACTCGCCACCCATCAGCTCGCAGATCATCTCGATGACCTGTTTGTTCGTGGTGTGGTCGTTGTCCGCGCCGATGTTGTACGTCTCGCCCAACGTGCCGCGTTCCAGGATGGTTAGCACAGCATCGTTGTGGTCGTCGACGTGGATCCAGTCGCGCACCTGCGCGCCCGTGCCATACAGCTTCGCGGGCTGCCCGCACAGGATGTTCGTGATCTGGCGCGGGATGAACTTCTCCACGTGCTGGTACGGCCCATAGTTGTTGGAGCAGTTCGAAATCGTCGCCTTGATACCGAAGCTGCGGATCCAGGCCCGCACCAAATGGTCCGAGCCGGCCTTCGTCGCCGAATACGGACTCGATGGCTTATACGGCGTCGCCTCCGTGAACTTCTCATTGCCCGTCAACGGCAAGTCCCCAAACACCTCGTCCGTGGAAATGTGGTGCAGCCGCGCCCCGTGCTCCCGCACCGCCTCCAGCAACACATACGTGCCGATCAGATTCGAGTGAATAAACGGCGACGGGTCCTCCAACGAATTATCGTTATGCGACTCCGCCGCGAAATGCACCACCACATCCGACGCCCCCACCAAGTCACCCACCAGCGCCTCATTAGCGACGTCCCCCTCCACCAACTCCACGTCCAGCCCCCGCAGATTCGCCGGGTTGCCCGCGTACGTCAGCTTGTCCAAGACCGTGACCTTGTAGTCAGTGCGCTCGGTAACCATCCGCACGAAATTCGCGCCGATGAAGCCCGCACCACCAGTGACCAGCATTGTTCCCATGGGCTTCTACCTTAGCCGGAGCGCCACCAAATGTACCGCCGCCCCCGCCAGCGGGCCCGCGAACAAGGCCGTGACCACGACGGAGTGGACGTCGACACCCACGAGCCGCGGCATCACCCCCAGCACCGCGAACGCCACCGCCGTCGCCGTCAACCACCCCGCGACGTACCAGCCGTGCCGCTCCAGCGACAGCACCGCCACCCCCGTAATAATCAGCGCGCCCATAAACGCCGACGCGAACGTGAGCACCCCAAGCGTCAACCCATCGACGTAAAACTCCGGGTCAAACGCCAGTTTTAGAATCCAGGGGCCCACCGCCCACGCCGCGGCGAAGCCCACCACGCCCAAGCCGAGCACGGCAGCGACCGGCTGCACCAACGCCGCAAACAACGCTTCTCGACGCTCCACAAACCTCACCACCAACGCCGACTGGAACCGCTGCAACGGCACCAACACCGGCGCCCGCGTCAAAATCACTGCGTTCATAATCGCCGCCACCGACGCCTGCGGGAACGCCGCGTTCACCGCCGTCGGGAAGCCCGTGATCAGCGCCGCCGACGCCCCCGACGCCACCATCGCCGTCAACACCCGGCGCACGAACACCCCACGATGCACATCCAGCGGTACCCGCAAATGCTCCCGACGCAACACCACCAGCCAGCTCAACGCGCCGACCACCGTAATCACCAAAAACGCAGGCAGGCCCCACCCCAGCGCCCACGCCAGAAGCGCCAACACCAGCCGCACACCCGAATCCAGTGCCACCAACGCCGCGTAGCGCTCCCACAACTGCGCCCCCGACAACACCCCGCCCAGCACCGCCTGGAACACGTACATCACCAGGCCAACCTGCAGCAGGGCAGTGGCCGTCAGCGTGCTCCCGGGGACAACGGTGCCAAGAAACAGCGCGCCCGCCACCGCCGCCACAACGACCACCACCAGCGCCGTCCACGCCCCCAACCGCCACGGATTCGCCGAACCCCGCCGACCGTCCTCGCGCGCCGCCGCGACGGCACGCGTGGTCTCGTGGGTGAGGCCGTCGATAAGCCCGGTGGACGCGAAAAACAACCCCCAGTACGCAGCGAAGTAGCGGTAGGCCGAGTCGGCGTCGAGTGCCTTCGACGCCACCCACAACACCACAAAGCCGCTGACCGCCGCGAACAGCGTGGCAAAAGAAAGGTGCTTCACCTGGCGTTACATCGCCTTACATTCCGAACGACGGCGCGATCGTCGTAAACCACGCCTTGTGCAGATCCTCGCGCCAGTACGGCCACGAGTGCGTCCCCGCATTCCTGAACTCATACTGCGCCGGAATATTCAGGCCTTCCAGCTTCGCGCGCAAATCATGCGAACACTTATTAATCGCAGCCTCAATCACGCCGCCCTCAACCTGCAGAATCGCCGAACCGACACTCGCCGCAGGCTGCGGAAGCCCCTGGCCAACCAAGTAACTCACCTGATCCTGGCGGCCCGCCAGGCCCGTGCCCGTCGAAATGTACAAGCGGGTCCCGCGCAGCTTCTCCGCATTCACAAGCGCATCGTTGTAGCGGTTATTCGGGCTGCCCATCGGGCCCCACATCATCTCCGGCGTCACCGTGCGGTAATCCAACGTTCCCGACGCCCGGTTCACCGTAATCCGGCCAAACTGGTACGCCTCAGGCGTCGACGTCGCCGCACACCCCGAGAAGGACGCCGCAGACTTATAGAACCCGGGGTAGTGTGTCGGCAACACTAGGGACGTGGTTCCCGACATGGAGAATCCCACAATCGAACGACGGTTCTTATCCGCCCCCAGCAGGCCCTCAATCGGGCCCGGCAACTCCTTGACCAGGAACGTCTCCCACTTCTGTGGGCCGTTAATGTAGCGCGAGCGCACATTGTCACTCACCCAGTCCGTGTAGTACGAAAACGCGCCCTCCTGCGGAATCACAACATTGACGCCCTTGCCTGCGAAGAACTCGCGAGCATCACTCATGCTCAACCAGTCCTGGTGCTGCTCCGCACCACCAGCGCCGTTGAGCAGGTAGATCGTCGGCGCGTTCTGTACGCGCTGCCCCGCAGTATTCGTTGCAGGCAACACCGCCACCGGGATATCCCGGCGCATCGACGGCGAATACACCAAGAAGCTCAACACCTGCTTATGGTCAACCTTCTCGACCCACTTCTGCGGCTTCCCGTCCGTCTTCGCCAACGGTGGATTCGCAATTGCGTTCCAGGGCTTCACCGTACCCACGGGCTGGGCCGATGCTGCTGGCGTAACTGCTGGGACCGCCTGGAGTGCCGACAAAGGAATGGCTACAGCCATCGCTGTAGCCACAACCGAACGAGTGATGCGCTTCAACATGGAAGCCATCCTACTTTACAGATGTGGCAATTGGGGCTTCTGGTGTCACTTTGTTCGGCGTTTCGTGCAAGAATGTGGGAAGTATTTCGTTCTTACAGAATTTCTCTTTGAAAGAAGGTAGTTGCAATGAACCCGATCGAGTCCATGCAGGTCGCCATCAATAACGTCCTCGGTGAGCTGATCCACTTCGGCTCCTCGACGTCTTCCACCATCGCATACGGCATGGGCCTGTTCTAGGGGCTTGGCCCGCTTGAACCCGTCGCGCCACCTTTTGTTGGGTGGTGCGGCGGGTTTTGTGGTTCGTGCAGGGCGCTGCGCACCAAATTCCTTAATTTTTGGGGGGCAGGTTTGTGTTTCCCCAGGTCGCCGAGTGGGCGTGAGGGAATTTGGTGTCTTGTGGAAACGCTGGAGTGCCAAAGGGCGCAACCTTATTTAGGCTAGACATTCAAACCTGCAGGTGAGAAAAGCGCTAGATGTTAAGGGTTGCGTCCTTTGGCACTGGTCGACCAGGGGGCGCGCCAAATTCCTAGTGTGGGAAGGAATTTGGTGTCTGGGGTGGGGGCTACAGCCCAAGCGCCGGCTTGATGGTCTGCTTCCAGGACAGCTCCAAGTCTTCCTTCCAGATGCGCCATGAGTGGGTGCCGGTGGCGCGCAGGTTGGCGTTGTATGGGATGTCGTTGGCCTTGAGCTTGACCAGCAGGTCGTGGGTGCAGGCGTTCATGGCGGCTTCGATCACGCCGCCCTCGACGATGAGGGTTTGGGCGTTCGCGGAGGCCTGGACGAAGTCCATGTCGCGGGTCTTGCGGAGGAAGCCGACGGTGTCACTTTCGGCGAAAAGGCCCGTTGCGCTGGAGATGTACAGCTTGGTGCCCTTGAGCTTCTCGGCGTTGACGAGGGCGTCGTTGTGTCGGTTGTACTCGCTGCCGGCGCGGCCCCACATCTCCTCGGGCTTGGCGCCGCCGCGGTTGACGGTGAGGTTGACCCAGCCGTTCGGGATGCCGGTCGAGGTTGCCGCGCAGCCAGAGAAGGAGCCGACGGCGGCGTATTTGCCCGGGTTGTGCTCGGCGAGGAGGAGTGCAGAGGTTGCGGACATGGAGAACCCGACGACGGCGCGTTTGTCGTTGTTGGTGCCGAGGTAGGGCTCGATGGCGTCAGGAAGCTCGGAGCCCAAGAATGTGGACCACAGCTGTTTGCCCTGCAGGTAGCGGGAGTTCGGCTCGTAGAGCCAGTCGATGTAGTAGGAGAACGCACCCGCCATCGGGATGACGACGTTGACCGGCTCGTCTTCGAAGACCTTCTTCACCACGGTGCCGGCCTGCGCGATCCAGTCAGTATCCTGCTCGGAGCCACCGGCGCCGTTGAGGAGGTAGATGGTCGGTGCGTTTGGTACGCCCGCGCGGATCACACCGACTGGGATGTCGCGCTCCATAGCGGGGGAGTAGACGCTGAGCTTCTCGGAGCCCTTGATGCCGTCGATGTTGGTGAACCAGTACTGATCGCCGCCGCTGGGTTTTTGCGGTGCGGTTTCCAGCTTCTTTACGCGCGCGATGGCATCGTTTGTGGTTTCGGCACCCTCGGCTGTGGGGATGTCGGCGTCGTCAAGCGTGGGTTCGGTGCTGTCTTCCTCTACGACTTCGACGACCGTCGTTTCCTCAACCTTGGTTGTGGTCGTGGTGGTCTTCGAGGAAGAGGTCGTCGTCGCCTCACTTATCGACGTCTCCTCTACGCTCTGGGCGGCAGAGATAGTCGTTGCCTGTTCGGATGGTGCAACGGCATACCAGCCTCCTGCAGCGATCGCCACGGCGGCGGCTCCGGCGATAGCTGGACGCGCAATATTCACGGGGTGCTCCTCAACTTTTTGTAGGTGGTGAAGGGGGTCCTTCAAGCATTCTATTAAAGTGTCCGATATTGAAGCGAAAACGTTACAAGCAACGTATTCTATGGGGCGTGACTAAAGAGCATTATGACGTTGTTGTCCTCGGCGCTGGCCCTGGTGGCTATGTCGCCGCCATCCGAGCAGCGCAGCTGGGCCTGAAGGTTGCGGTCATTGAGAAGCAGTACTGGGGAGGTGTGTGCCTCAACGTTGGGTGTATCCCCTCGAAGTCGTTGATTAAGAACGCGGAGATCGCCCACATCTTCAACCATGAAGCGAAGACGTTCGGCATCAAGGGTGATGTCGAGTTTGATTACGAAGACGCCCACAAGCGCTCCCGCAAGGTCTCCGAGAAGATCGTCGGTGGCGTGCATTACTTGATGAAGAAGAACAAGATCCAGGAGATCCACGGTCTTGGCTCCTTCACCGATTCCAACACGATTGAGATCACCGAAGGCGATGACAAGGGCAAGACCGTCACCTTCGACAACTGCATCATCGCGACCGGCTCCGTCGTGCGCACTCTGCCAGGCATCGAGCTGAGCAAAAACGTTGTCTCCTTCGAGGAGCAGATCCTCAACGAGGACGCACCGAAGTCCATGGTCATCGTGGGTGCGGGCGCTATCGGCATGGAGTTTGCGTACGTGCTGTCCAACTATGGCGTGGACGTCACCGTTATCGAGTACATGGATCGCGTCCTGCCGAACGAGGACAAGGACGTGTCCAAGGAGATCGCGAAGGCGTACAAGAAGCTCGGCGTCAAGCTCATGACCGGCCACGCAACCACCGCGGTGCGCGACAACGGCGACTCGGTCGAGGTGGACGTCAAGAAGAATGGCACCGATGAGACCGAGACGCTTACCGTTGACCGTGTCATGATCTCCGTCGGCTTCGCCCCGCGCGTTGAGGGCTACGGCCTGGACAAGGCTGGTGTCAAGCTCACCGAGCGTGGGGCCATCGCTATCGATGACCGCATGCGCACCAACGTAGACGGCATTTACGCCATCGGCGACGTCACCGCGAAGCTGCAGCTCGCGCACGTTGCCGAGGCGCAGGGCATCATCGCCGCCGAGACCATCGCGGGTGCCGAAACCCTCGAAATCGAGGACTACATGATGACGCCGCGCGCCACCTTCTGCAACCCTCAGGTCGCCTCCATGGGTTACACCGAGGAGCAGGCGAAGGAGAAGTGGCCAGACCGCGAAATCAAGGTTGCGACCTTCCCGTTCTCCGCGAACGGCAAGGCAGTCGGCCTGGCTGAGACCGCGGGCTTCGGCAAGATCGTCGCCGACGCCGAATACGGCGAGATCCTCGGCGCACACCTGGTTGGCGCCAACGTTGCCGAGCTGCTGCCGGAGGTCGTCCTCGCCCAGCGCTTCGACCTCACCGCTGGCGAAATCGCCCGCTCTATCCACATTCACCCAACCCTGTCTGAGGTGCTGAAGGAAGCGGCCCACGGCATCGAAGGCCACATGATCAACCTGTAGCCTTTTTCTTCTCGACGCCCGGTCCCGCCTGTTGGTGGGACCGGGTTTTGCGCTGTGTGGGTGGGGTTCTCGCTCAGTTGTCCTGCCTTCGCGCCTTCTTACATTGCTCCGGTCGAGGAGTTAAAGGAGTGCGATGCTGGTCGCCTCTTTTGGCCAACCCCGTCCGATTTTTACCGACCTGCATCGCACGCTTCTAAGCGCACGCTTCGAACGTTTTGGGGCGCGCTGACGGGGTAGTAAAAGGACCGCTCACCCTCCCATTTCCCGATGTTTGAAGCAGACTCTTGACTACCGACCTTTGGGGGTAGTTCGAAGATTTTATAGACGTTACGCGCAGGTCGTGAGTAACATCACAAATTAGGTTTACCTTGGTTTGTTCTCATACTGAATATGTGCAGGGTGTCGCCATGCTTAAAATTTCGAAAATTTGCCAAGCGCGTCCGGGCGGTGAATTTTGGGTGAAAATCAGGCGAAAGAAACATGCTCTGACTAGGCAATAGTGAAGAATGGTGCCTAAAGTGGTTGTGACACTGGAGGTGCCATGACTGTACAAAAAACAGACCGTGAAGCAATTCGTCACGGAAAAATTACTGAGAAGCCGCTACGAGAGCGGCCAGGGTTCCCAACATGGGCAGTAAAGCTCGAGATGGCCATCACTGGCCTCATCTTCTCGCTCTTCCTTCTTGTTCACATGGTGGGCAACCTGAAGATTTTCATGCCGCTTAAGGCTGATGGCGGCGCACACATTGATGACTACGGCGAGTGGTTCCGCACGTTTGGTGAGCCACTGTTCCCGCGCGGGGGATTCCTGTGGATTCTCCGTATCGTCCTGCTGACCTGCCTGATCCTGCACGTGTATGGTGCGTTCACTCTGAAGAAGCGTTCCGCCGAGTCGCGCGGTACGTTCAAGCGCACGAACCTGATGGGAGGCTGGCAGTCCACCGCTACGCGTTGGATGCTGGTGACCGGCGTCATCCTGCTGCTGTTCATCATCTTCCACATCCTGGATCTGACCGCGGGCACGGTTGTTGCTTCTGAGCAGTTCGTTCATGGCAATGTTCGTGACAACCTGATTGCAACCTTCGCTCCTGAGCGTTGGTACGTGACCCTGTTCTACCTGGTTGCCATGCTGGCGCTGCTGCTGCACCTGACGCACGGTGTGTACTTGGCAGTTTCTGACCTTGGATGGCTCGGCGAGCGTGGGCGCGGCGTAATGGTCGTGTTGGGGTACGTACTGCCGTTCATCGTTGTTCTTGGAAACGTCATCATGCCACTGGCCATCATGGCTGGTCTTATCCCGGGGTACACCCGCTAACGGCTGATTAGGAGAAACTTTAATGACTACCTCTTTGAACCAGACGCAGGACGAGGTGTTCCGCCAGCCGGAGTCCTCGGCTCCTGGCGTCACCATTGGCCGCATTCTTGATAATGCAATGCCGGACCGCCACAAGGTCCGGATGAAGGACATGTGGGAGTACCAGAAGGACCACATGCAGCTGGTGTCCCCACTGAACCGTCGCAAGTTCAAGGTGCTCGTTGTGGGCACGGGCTTGGCTGCCGGTGCTTCTGCCGCCGCATTGGGCGAGCTGGGCTACCAGGTACAGGTCTTCACGTACCATGACGCTCCTCGTCGTGCACACTCCATTGCAGCGCAGGGTGGCGTCAACGCTGCTCGCGGCAAGAAGGTTGATAACGACGGCGCGTACCGCCACGTGAAGGACACTGTCAAGGGTGGCGACTACCGCTGCCGTGAGGCTGACTGCTGGCGCCTGGCCGTCGAGTCGGTCCGCGTGATTGACCACATGAACGCGATTGGTGCTCCGTTCGCGCGTGAGTACGGTGGCTCCCTGGCTACCCGTTCCTTCGGTGGTGTGCAGGTCTCCCGTACCTACTACACCCGTGGCCAAACGGGCCAGCAGCTGCAGCTGTCCACCGCTTCGGCGCTGCAGCGTCAGATCCACTTGGGCAACGTTGAGATCTTCACGCACAACGACCTGATCGATCTGATCATTACTGAGGAAGACGGCAAGAAGCGTTGCCGCGGTATTGTTACCCGCAACCTGATTGACGGCTCCCTGACCCCGTTCACCGGCCATGCTGTTGTGCTGGGTACCGGTGGTTACGGCAACGTGTACCACAAGACCACGTTGGCGAAGAACTCGAACTCCTCCGCGATGATGCGTGCGCACGAGCTTGGTGCGTACCTGGCGTCGCCGGCGTTCATTCAGTTCCACCCGACCGGCCTGCCGCTGAACGCGAGCTGGCAGTCGAAGACGACGCTGATGTCCGAGTCCCTGCGTAACGACGGCCGCATCTGGACCCCGAAGGAAAAGGGCGACGACCGCGACCCGAACACCATTCCAGAGGACGAGCGCGACTACTTCCTGGAGCGTCGCTACCCGGCGTTCGGTAACCTCGTGCCACGTGACGTTGCGTCCCGCGCGATTTCCCAGCAGCTCAACGCTGGCTTTGGCGTTGGCCCGCTGCACAACTCGGCGTACCTGGACTTCAAGGATTCCATCGAGCGCCTTGGTGAGGACACTATCCGCGAGCGTTACGGCAACCTCTTCGAGATGTACGAAGACTCCACCGGCGAGAACCCATACAAGGCCCCGATGCGTATTGCGCCGACGGTGCACTTCTCCATGGGTGGCCTGTGGACCGACTTCAACGAGATGACGTCTATCGACGGCCTCTTCGCAGCAGGCGAGTGCTCCTGGACCTACCACGGTGCGAACCGCCTGGGCGCGAACTCGCTGCTGTCCGCATCGGTCGACGGCTGGTTCACCATTCCGTTCACGGTGCCGAACTACCTGGCAGACCACCTGAACGAGCCGGTGTACGGCGAGGACGCTCCGGCATCCGTCGAAGCCGTTGAGCGTGCGCAGAAGCGTATTGACAGCCTGATGAACATCAAGGGCTCCGACCCACACGGTCCGGAGTACTACCACATCAAGCTGGGCGAGATCCTCTACCTGCACTGTGGCGTGGCACGTACCGCGGACAGCCTGCGTGAGGGCATCGACAAGATCCGCGCACTGCGCGATGACTTCTGGGCGAACCTCCACATCCCAGGCCGTGCTGACGAGATGAACCAGGTGCTCGAGGCTGCGCTTCGTCTGGTTGACTACATCAACCTCGGCGAGCTGATGTGCATTGACGCACTTGACCGCGACGAGTCCTGTGGCGCTCACTACCGCATGGACCACCTCACCGAAGACGGCGAGGCCCGCCGTGACGACGAGAACTGGTGCTTCGTCTCCGCATGGGAGACCGTGGGCAACGACCAGTTCGTGCGTCACGCCGAGCCACTGTACTTCGATTCGATCCCACTGATGACGAGGAACTACAAGTAATGAAACTGACACTTGAGATCTGGCGTCAGGCCGGACCCGATACTGAAGGCCACTTCGAAACCGTCGAGGTGCCGGACGCAGTTGAGCAGATGTCTATCCTGGAGCTGCTTGACCACGTCAACAATCAATTTGTTGAGGAAGGCAAGGAGCCTTTCACCTACGCTTCTGACTGCCGCGAGGGCATCTGCGGTACCTGTGGTTTGACCATCAACGGTCGCCCACACGGTGCGGACCAGAACGTCCCTGCATGTCTGCAGCGCCTGGTGAACTACAACGACGGCGACACCCTCAAGATCGAGCCGTTCCGTTCCGCTGTGTTCCCGGTCATCAAGGACCTCGTGGTTGACCGCTCCGCGCTCGACCGCGTGATGCAGCAGGGCGGCTACGTCTCCGTCTTCCCGGGCACCGCCCCAGACGCAGACACCCTGTCCGTCAACCACCACGATTCCGAGCTTGCACTCGACTACGCAGCCTGCATCGGCTGTGGTGCTTGTGTGGCTGCGTGCCCGAATGGCGCCGCGCACCTGTTCACTGGTGCTAAGCTGAAGCACTTGAAGCTGCTGCCACTGGGCAAGCTGGAGCGTAGCCGTCGTGCACGCAAGATGATCGACGAGTTGGAAACCAACTTCGGTCCTTGCTCCCTGTACGGCGAGTGCGCAGACGTCTGCCCTGCAGGCATCCCGCTGGACGCGGTCGGCGCGATTAACGCCGAGCGTGCCCGCGCGGCTGTCCGTGGCGGCGACGACTAAACAGAGAATAAAACGAGGAAGGAAACAACGATGGCGTCCCAACATGCTGTAGCTGATATCCGCAGTGAATCGTTCCCTGAGTACGAGGGCAAGATTCAGGACCTGTACGTCGAAGGCTACGACCCGGTGTCGTACTCCGCGCCGCACTCTTCGCTGCTGCGCTACTCCACGTGGGTAGCGATGGGCCTGATCTTGGCGTCACTGTTCGGTATGGGGCTTGCCATCTGGGGCGCAACTGTTGGCACGTACGGGTATGGTGCGTCTGCTGAGGTCAGCAGCCAGCTCATCCTGTACGGCCTCGTAGAGGCGGTTGTGACGTTAGTGCTCGGCGCGTTCCTTATCGTGAAGGGTCGCGCGGCCTACCGTCAGTACCGCGAGCAAACCGGTCGCGTCAACTAGCGGCTACCTCCAGGTCTCCCCGTCACCACGCTCAATATGGTGGCGGGGAGATTTTTGCTTTAATCAAGTGCATGGCTACACACGCGTTAATGGAGCTCACCGAGGCGGACGAACAGCGCCGCAGGACACTGCGGAAGTACAAGATCGGGGTGACGGCCCTGCTTGGGCTGATGGCCGTGATCTTCCTGACGTGTTCGTGGTGGCAGTCGCAGGGTACCGCGCCGTTGTGGGTGGGGTACGTGCGCGCGGCGGCGGAGGCCGGGATGGTCGGCGGGCTGGCGGATTGGTTCGCGGTCGCGGCGATCTTTAAGCACCCGATGGGGCTGCCTATCCCGCACACGGCCTTGGTGCCGAACAAGAAGGACCAGGTGGCTGACGCGCTGAGTGACTTCGTGAGTGAGAACTTCCTCAACGCGGAGACCATCACCGAGAAGGTGATGGCGGCGGGCATCCCGGAGCGTGCCGGAAGGTGGTTGTCGCTTGAGAAGAACGCGAAGCGGGTGTCGGAGGAGGTCGGCAAGTTTACGGTCAAGGCCGTTGAGGCGGTCGACCCTGCGGAGGCTGAGGAGTTTCTCAACTCACAGGTCATTGACCGGTTCGCGGAACCGATCTGGGGCCCGCCGATCGGGCGCGCGCTGGAGGGGTTCATCGCGGACGGCAAGATCGAGCCGGTGGTCGACGACATCGTCGCCTGGGGCAACGAGCGCCTCGCCGGCATGGAGGACGCCATCGTCCGCACCATCGATGAGCGCATGCCCGCTTGGGCGCCGAAATTCGCCAAGGACCTGGTTGGTGCGAAAGTTTATAACGAGCTTGTGGCGTTCATGGCGGACGTCGATAAGGACAAGGACCACGAGGCTCGCCGAGCTATTCGACGCCAAATCAACCAATTCGCGCAGGACCTGCAGTTCGACGGCGCCATGATTACGCGCGTGGAGGAGCTGAAGGCGGATGTGATGGCATCGAATGCGGTGCAGAACGCGGCCGCTGGGCTGTGGGGGCAGGTGTCGGCGGCGATTATTGAGTCGGCGTCGGATCCGGAGAGTTTGGTGCGTCGAAAGATAGCCCTGACGGTGCACGAGTGGGGCGAGAAGCTAGTCAACGAGCCGGCGACGCGTGAGGCGGCCGAGCGTAACCTGCAGAAGTGGACGCACTTCGCTGCGGAGAACGGCGCGGGGCAGATCGTCGGGATCATTTCGGAGACGATTCAGAAGTGGGACGGGCAGGAAGCCGCCGACAAGATCGAGCTGATGGTGGGCAAGGACCTGCAGTACATCCGCGTGAACGGCACGATCGTGGGTGCATTGGCCGGACTTATTATATACGCTGTGTCACAGTTGCTGTTTTTCTAAAAGGAGAATGATGATGTCTGAGAACAATTCTGGTCTGCGCGATATTGCGGATGCGTTGCTGGTTGCTGGGCAGTCGGTCGGAGAGGCCGTCGGCAAGCTGGGCGGCGATGTGACTGAGCAGCTGAAGCAGGCTGTGGACAACGCTCGTAGCACGTTTGACGGTGCGGGCGATGACAAGGAGCTGAAGGACGCAGTGTCTTCCTTTGCGAGCGACGCCGAGTCCATCGTGCGCAACATCGGTGATTCCGCGGAGGCCGGCGAGGCTAAGGATGCGTTCAAGCTGGTCGCTGAGGAGATCCGCGATGCGTTCGGCAACATTGACGCTGATGACGCGAAGCAGCGCATCGAGTCCGTGGTTACGCGTGTGCAGGAGCGCGTCGCTGACCTGGGCGGCAAGAAGTAATGTCCCTCACTGCTGAGCAGCTGATCATGTCGCTGCCCGTGATGGCGAACGCGCTGCTGTTTTGGGTGCTGGCCATCGCGGGCATTGTGGCGGCGGTGATGGCGGCGTCGACGCGCCCGGACGCGTTTGAGGCGGCGGGGCGTCAGTCGAAGGGCACGTGGGTGGCCATTCTGGCCGGTTCCGCGTTTGCCTGCATGCTGTCGTTGCCGTTCGTGGCGTGGATTGGCGCGGTCGCTATCGGTGTGTACTACTTCGATGTGCGGCCGCAGATCAACAACATTTTGCGGGGGAATTACGGCTGGTAAGCAGGCCTACTGCTGGTAGGCCTGAAGTTCGGCGAAGTCCACGTTGTGGCCCTGCATGGTAACGCGGAGGCCGCCGGGGACGACGTCGAAGCCGGTGATGCGCATCGTCTGGTCGGTGTACTCGGCCACGCCGTTGGTGAGTGCCTCGGTAATCGCGGAGGAGATCTCATCCGGCAGCGTGTTGCCGAACAGCGAGGTGTCGACGGCCTGGACGGAGAACCCTCCGGCGTTGTCAATTTCGGGACGAAGCGAAACCGCAGCGGCGCCACCGCTGAACTCGACGGTGAATGTGCCGTCCTCGGGGGAGGTGGTCACCTCGGACACGTTGATGAGCGCGGAGAGGAAATCGCTGCCGATGTTCTGCTGCAGCTGCGTGTTCAGCATCGCACGCACGAACTCGCTCGGAACCTCAGTGGTGGCGGTCAGGGTGTCCGCGACGGACTTGCCGCTGGCGTCAACCTTGATGGAGTCCATCTCCACAGTGGAGGCTGGCTGGCCGGTGGTCTCATCGCCGTTGACCACCAGCGTGGATGGCGTGGTCACCGTGACGTGCGGGATGGTGCCGCGCAGCATACCCAGCGTCAGGGGGGAAGCGCCGAAGGAAACCTCGGTGCCCTCCGGGGCTTGGTCACGCATCTGGCTGCCGATGTAGGCGCGTGAGCCGGCCTCGGCGGCGATGAACAGGACCAGGATGGCGGCGAGGATGCCGATCAGGACTTTCCAGACGGTTTTCATGCGCACTAGTGTAGCGACTCACCTTTGGGCGCCACAGCCGCCCAGTCGACGGTGACGGTGTTGTCGCTGAGCCGACGGCGCACCGGAGTGATTGGCCAGTCGCGGGCAAGGGCCTCGCGGGCGTGGCGCCACCGCACCCGGGGGCCGTGCGGCTCCCAGCCGGCGGCGTGTTCCCAGGCGGAGTCGGCGTCGCGAAGAAAGTCGTGGATGGGCTCACCGGGGACGTTGCGGTGGATGAGCGCCTTCGGCAGGCGTTCGGCGAGGTCGCTGGGCGTCGAAATGTCGAATGGGTCCCAGGACAGGGTGAGGGTTTGGGGGCCGGTGGCGTCGAGAAGTACCCAGGTGCTGCGGCGGCCGAGCTCGTCGCAGGTGCCCTCGATGAAGAGACCGCCGGGGGCGAGTTTGGAGGTGACGGTGCGCCACACATCGGGGACTTCCGCGACGTCGTACTGGCGCAGCACGTTGAACGCGCGCACAAGGTGCGGCTGGTAGCCGGCGAGCTCGAAGCCGCCGAGCTCGAAGCGGACGCCGTCGCGCGGCGGGAGTACCCGCTCGGGGTTGATCTCCAGGCCCACGACCTCGACGTTGGGGTTGATGCGCCGCAGCCAGCCCGCCCACTCGCAGGTGGTGGTGTGGGAGGCGCCGTAGCCGACGTCGAGCGCTAGTGGGGTTCCTTCGCGCAAAAGCGAAATGACCCGCGCGTTGTGGCGGGTCCATCGATCGCAGCGCCGCAGCCGGTTGATGCCGGTCGTGCCCCGGGTGATCACCCCGTAGGGCTGCCCGCGGCCCGCCTGCGAGCGCAGATTGTGGTGGTGCTTAGAGATTGTTGGTGATCCATTCCTCGGTGAGCTTCGCCTCGTTCTCGACGATCTCCTCGAGCGCCTCAGCAACCTTCGGCTCCAGCGCAGCGCCCATGAACGGGATGTCTACCTTTGCCTCGTTGTCGTAGGCCAGGGAGGTGGTGTCGCCGTTGTCGGTCAGCGTGATCTCGCCGCCGAAGTCGACCGGGGTGCCCTTGACGTCACCGGTGAAGGTGATCGGGTCCGTGCCGGTGTTGACGGTGCGCTTCAGCTTCAGGTCCTGCGAAATCATGGCCTGCGCTGCCTCAGGCAGGATGGACTTCGGCAGGATCTCGAAGAGGACGGCAGTGGAGCCGTCGAACTCGTGGAGCTCGCCCGGTTCGGGGAGAGCTTCTCCGCGATGAACGCCCAGTAATCCTTGCTTGCAAAGGCGTCGCGCACCTTCTGGGCAGGATGGTTGATGGTTACGGTGATTTCACTACGTGCAGTCATAGTGAACAGACTACCGTTGATGGGGTGTCTGATACATCTTTTGCCTCAATGACAACTCTGCGCGTCGGCGGCACCCCCGCTGATGTGATCCGCTGCGACACCGCAGAGGACCTCGCTGCGACGGTCGCGCGCCTCGACGCCGCAGGCGCGCCGCTGCTCGTCGTGGGCGGCGGCTCCAACTTGGTGGTCGCCGACGGCCCGCAGGCAGTCACTGCTGTGCTCGTGCGCAACGCCGGCATCGAACTTATCGACGCCACCACCCTCCGCGTCGGCGCCGGCACCGTGTGGGACGACGTGGTTGCCTACGCCGTGGAGCACGGCTTGGCGGGCATTGAGGCCCTGTCCGGCATCCCGGGCTCCGCTGGGGCCACCCCGGTGCAGAACGTGGGGGCCTACGGCGCCGAGATTGCTGACGTGCTGCACCGCGTCCGCCTGTGGAACCGAGAGACCGGCGTGGACGAGTGGGTCACCCCGGAGTCGTTGGAGCTGGCGTACCGCTACTCCAACCTGAAGTTCACCCACCGTGCTGTGGTCCTCGAGATTCGAGCTGAAGCTGACCGAGTCGGACCTGTCGGCGCCGCTGCGCCACCTCGGCGGAAAGCGGGTCCCACTCGCGGAGGCACGCGCATCCGTCCTGGAGACGCGCCGGTCAAAGGGCATGGTGCTCGACCCGGCCGACCACGACACCTGGTCCGCGGGCTCCTTCTTCACCAACCCGGTGGTGGACGCCTCGGTGGCGGACGCAATCGGTATTGAGGGGATGCCGCGCTACCCACAGGAGGACGGCCGCGTGAAGCTCTCCGCCGCCTGGCTCATCGAGCGCGCCGGGTTCCCACGCGGTTACCCCGGCGAGCACGCCCCGGCCCGCCTGTCCACCAAGCACACCCTGGCGCTGACGAACCGGGGCAACGCCAAGGCCGACGACATCGTGGCTCTGGCCCGCGACGTGCAAGCCGGTGTGGAGCGCGCCTTCGGCGTTCGGCTGGTGCCGGAGCCGGTGTGGGTCGGGATGTCGATCTAGTCACCTACAGCCGGGACAGTAGCTCTTCCTGCACCTTGCGGCGCGACAGCTTGCCCAGCTGGTCCTTCGGCAGTTCTTCGAAGTGGTAGAAGGTGCGCGGCACCTTGTAGCGGGTGAGGTTCTTGCGCGCGAAGTCCTTCAGGCCCTCCGGGTCGAGCGGGGCGCCGTCGCGAAGCGTCACGCAGGCGACGACGTCCTCGGAGCCGTCCTCGCGCGGGCGGCCGACGACGGCGACGTCCACGACGTCCGGGTGGGTGCGCATGACCGTTTCCACCTCGGCGGGGTAGACGTTGAAGCCGCCGGTGATGATGAGCTCCTTGAGGCGGGAAACGAGCTTGATGAAGCCGTCCTCCTCCATGACGCCGAGGTCGCCAGTGCAGAACCAGCCATCGTGGAAAGCCTGCTCGGTGGCTTCCTTGTTGTTGAGGTAGCCGGAGAAGACCTGCGGGCCGCGGGCGAGGATTTCGCCGGGCTCGCCGTAGGGCATGTCCTCGTCCAGGTTGTCGGGGTTGACGATGCGGATCTCGGTGTCGGGGAAGGGGATGCCGATGTAGCCCGCGCGGCGGTCCGCGGTGCCCGGGTTGCCGATCAGGATTGGGAGGTCTCGGTCAGACCGTAGCCTTCGACGAGGTGGCCGTGGGTGACGCGCTCCCACGCCTCAATCGTCTCGACGGGCAGGGAGGCCGCGCCCGAAAACCCGGTGTTGACACCGTTGATGTTGAGGCCTTCGTTGTTGGCGGCGTCGATAATTCGCTCGAACACGGTGGGCACGCCGGGGATGAAGGTGGGCTTGAACTTCTTGATGGAGCTCATGACAAGGTCCATCTTTGGCGCCGGGAGCAGGTCAACCTCGGAGCCGATGAGCACCGTGAGCGTCAGCGAGAACGTCAGCCCGTAGGCATGGAAGAACGGCAGGGTGGCCAGCATGCGCTGCTGCGAATCGGACTGCAGATCCTTGACCCAGGCGACGCCCTGCCACGCGTTGGCGTGCAGGTTCTTGTGCGTGAGCACCGCGCCCTTGGGCTCGCCGGTGGTGCCGGAGGTGTAGAGGATGAGTGCTGGGTCGTCGGGGGCGATGTCCGCCTCGGTGGCGAGGTCGTCGCCCTCGCCGCCGATGGCGGAGCCAAGCAGCGTCTCCCACGGCACCGTCTTGAGCACCGTGTTGGAGCTTTGCACAGTGAGCTGCTCGCGCGCCTTGCGGATCTTCGCGATCGGGATGCGCAGGGCGAGCTGCTGCAGCTTCGGCATCGCCTTGGTCATGTCGACGGAGATGACCGTCTCCAGGTCCGTGGTGGTGCGCAGCGCCTCGAGGGTGTCCGCCGCCTTGTCCCACGCGATGGCCACTCGGGCACCGTGGTTCTGGAACTGCGGGCGAAGCTCGTTGGCGGTGTACAGCGGGTTGTGCTCGACGACGACGCCCCCAAGCTTCTGCACCGCGAAGAAGGCGATGACGTGCTGTGGGCAGTTCGGCAGCAGGATGGCCACGCGGTCGCCCTTGCGCACGCCGAAGGCCTTGAGCCCGGCGGCGGCGCGACGGACTTCCTTGTCCAGCTCGCCGTAGGTCATGGAACGGCCGAAGAACCTGGTTGCTGGCTTGTCTGCGTTGCGTTCCAGATTGTCGTCGTAGATGCCTGGCAGCGTAGTGAACCCGTACTCGAGCGAGTGCGCGGTCCACTCCGGGTAGTACTGCAGCCATGGCTTTGTGGTGTTTGCATCCAAGGTCATGGCCCTACCCTACGCTACCGTAACCTATTGTGTGGGCTGCAGCATGGCCACCAGTTCCTGCTGGACCGCGCGGCGTCGGATCTTGCCGGTCTGGTCCCGGTTCAAGTCCTCGAAATGGTAGAAGGTGCGCGGCACCTTGTAGCGGGTCAGGCGCTGGCGAGCGTGCTCCTTCAACCCTTCCGGGTCGAGCGGGGCACCGTCGCGAAGTGTGACACACGCGACGACGTCCTCGGAGCCGTCCTCGCGCGGGCGGCCGACGACGGCGACGTCCTCGACGTCCGGGTGCGAGCGCACCGCCTCCTCGACCTCGTCCGGGTAGACGTTAAAGCCGCCCGTAATGATGATTTCCTTGATGCGCGCCACCAGACGGATGAAGCCGTCGGGCTCCATGACGGCCATGTCGCCGGTGCGGAACCAGCCGTCGTGGAAGGACTTCTCGGTGGCCTCGTGGTTGTTGAGGTAGCCGGAGAATACTTGCGGGCCGCGCGCGAGCAGCTTGCCGGGCTCGCCGTCGGGCATGGTCTCGCTGGGGTTGTCCGGGTTGGCGATGCGGATGTCGGTGTTCGGGAACGGCACGCCGATGTAGCCGGGGCGTCGGTTGCCGTCGAGCGGGTTGCCGCACAGAATCGGGGAGGTCTCGGTGAGCCCGTAGCCCTCGATGAGCTGCCCGCCGGTCACGCGTTCCCACAGCTCAATGGTGCTTTGCGGCAGGGTTGCAGCGCCGGAGATCGCGCTGTGGAAGGAGGAGAGGTCCACATGCTTTTCGACGGCCCACTCCGCAATCCGCTCGTACAGCAGCGGCACTCCAGGCAGGAGGGTCGGGCGCGTCTTCACGATGGCCTGTTGGTAGAGCTTCGGCTTCGGCGCCGGCACGAGCACCATCTGGCCGGCGACGGTCAGCGGGAACCCGTAGTTCAGGGCCAGGCCGTAGATGTGGAACATCGGCAGGATGGCGAGCACCTTCTCGTTGACGGCGCCCCAATCCTTCACCCACTGTGCGCCGGCGACCAGGACGGAGAGCACGTTCGCGTGGGTGAGCGGCACGCCCTTGGGGGTGCCGGTGGTGCCGGAGGTGTACAGGATGAACGCGGTGTCGGACTGTGCGATGGTCGGCAGGTTCGTTGGTGTGGCGGGCTTCGCCACGAGGGATTCCCACGAGATCGCCTTTGGTGCGGGCTTGTGCAGTTCCTCGCGCTGGCTGCGCACCGACCCGAGCGGGATCTTGAGTGCGAGCTGCAGGTGGCGAGGCATGGCGTCGATAAGGTTGACGGCGATGACGGTCTCGAGCGCCGTCGTCTCCTGCAGTGTGTGGAAGGTCTCGGCCTCCCGGTCGAACACGATGGCCACGCGCGCGCCGTGGTCCAGGAACTGTTTCTCTAGCTCGTAGGCGGTGTAGAGCGGGTTGTGCTCGATGGCGACGGCACCGATGCGCAGGATCGCGGTGATGGCGATGACGTGCTGCGGGCAGTTCGGCAGCGCGATGACAACGCGGTCGCCGGGTGCGACGCCGAGGCGCTGCAGGGTGGCGGCGAGGCGGTTGACCTGCTCGTTGAGGGCTTGGTAGGTGAGTGTTTTGCCCATAAACCAGGTGGCGATGCGGTCCGGGTGGGTGGTCGCGGCGGTATTGAACAGGCTGACGAGGGTGTCGCTGCCGACGATCGGGTGCGGGTCGGTCCATTCGGGGTAGTGCGTAAGCCAGGCTTTGGTTTCGTAGGCGCCCATAAACACTCCTTTTGTTAGCTAGTCGAAAGTAGGTGAGGGAAAGTATAACCTACGGTTTGGTAGGTTTTGCTAGTTTTCCACATCAGGTACGCTCGTGAGCCATTGGGGAAACACAAGGGGGGATTCCATTGACCACATTTTTCGACGCCACCACTGACCTCACACCGCCAACCGGCCTCGACCAAAGCAACCTGGTCGATCCCGTCAAAGCACCACCAAAACAGGGCTGGCGCAAACTTGTCCACAGCGCCAGCCGCGGCCGCATCAACCCGGGGCGCTCCCGCGCCCAAGCCGAACGCGACGAACTCATCGACGCCATCCGCGCACCCCTGCGCGGCGACTACCGGATTGCCGTCATGTCGCTGAAAGGGGGCGTCGGCAAGACAACAACGACCATTGCCCTCGGCGGCGTCTTCGCCGAAACCCGCGGCGACCGCGTCATCGCCATCGACGCCAACCCGGACCTCGGCACGCTCGCGCAACGCGCCACCGCCAACTCGCCCGCCACCATCCGCGACCTCCTGCTCGCACAGGACACCTCGCGGTACCCGCAGGTCCGGGCGTTCACCAACCAGGCCAGCTCACGCCTCGAAGTCATCGGCTCCGAACGCGACCCGGCCGTCAGCGAAGCCTTCTCCGAACTCGACTACCGCAAAGCCATCGACATCCTGCAACACCACTACAACGTCATCCTCACCGACTGCGGCACCGGCCTCATGCACTCCGCAATGGCCGGCGTCCTCGACCTCGCCAACGCGCTCGTCCTGGTCACCTCACCAGCCCTCGACGGTGCCCAATCCGCCGCAGCCACCCTCGACTGGCTCAGCCTCCACGGCTACGACCAGCTCGCCTCCAACGCGGTCGTCGTCATCAGCGCGGGCGCGCCGGGTAAACCCACCATTGATATGGAGCGGCTCACCGAGCACTTCGCCGCCCGTACCCGCGCCGTCCACGCCATCCCATACGACCGTCACCTCGCCGAAGGTGCCGTCGTCGATATGGACCGCCTCGCGCCCGACACTCTGCGTGCCTACCAGCAGCTCGCCGCGACCGTCGCAGCGGACTTCGGGTCGTGGCACCGCCACGCGGTGATGTAATACGCTGGCGGGCATGCGCGTCGCCATGATTTCAATGCACACCTCGCCCCTCGAACAGCCCGGCATCGGGGACGCCGGGGGGATGAACGTGTACATCCTCAATATCGCCCAGCAGCTCGCGCGCCAGGGCATCGAAGTCGACGTGTTCACCCGCGCCACGCGCCCCAGCCAGTCACAAATCGCCGAGGTCGAGCCGGGCTTCCGGGTCATCCACATCGTCGCCGGCCCCTACGAAGGCCTCCCCAAAGAGGAGCTGCCCACGCAGCTCGCCACGTTCGCCGGCGGCATCGTGCAGTTCTGCCGAATTTACGACGCCCACTACGACATCATCCACGCCCACTACTGGCTCTCCGGCCAGGTCGGCTGGCTGCTTGCCGAACTTAGCGACGTCCCCCTCATCTACACCGGCCACACCTGGGCCGCCGTCAAAAACGCCTACGCATCCGGTGCCGAAAGCTCCGAAAGCGAAGCCCGCCGCATCTGCGAACAACAACTCGTGGACAACGCCGACCGCCTCGTGGTCAACACCGAAGACGAAATCACCGAACTGTCCCGCCACTACGACGTCGACCCCGCCAAAATTGCCGTGGTCACCCCCGGCGCCGACACCGAGCTCTACACCCCCGGCACCAACCGCAACACCGAAATGTCACGCCGCCACCTCGGCATCCCCGTCCACGCCAAAGTGGTCGCCTTCGTCGGCCGCCTCCAAGAATTCAAAGGTCCGCAGGTGCTCATCCGGGCCATCGGCCAACTCGTTCGCGACGGCGTCGACTACCCCCTGCGCGTCCTTATCTGCGGCGGCGCCTCCGGTGGCGGAGTGAGCGTCGATACGTATCAGCGCCTCGCCGAGGAAGAAGGCGTGGGCCACATCGTGCGCTTCCTCGGGCCGCGACCGCCGCAGGAACTCGTGAACGTCTACCAAGCCGCCGACATCGTCGCCGTGCCCAGCTACAACGAATCGTTCGGCCTCGTCGCCGTCGAAGCCCAAGCCACCGGCACTCCTGTCGTCGCGGCAGCCGTCGGCGGCCTGCCGATCGTCATCGCCGATGGCGAAACCGGCACCCTCGTCCCCAGCCACGACCCCGCCGACTGGGCCAACGCCATCGGTGAGCTCCTCGGTGACGACGACACCCGCATCGCCATGGGCCAAGCCGCCGTCGCCCAAGCCAGCAAGTTCAGCTGGCGCGAAAGCGCCCACGACCTCACCGGCATCTACCAGGACACCCTCGACCACTTCGACCGCGGCCTCTGCGACCGGAAAGCCATCGGGAGCTAGTCGCGTGTTTTTGGGGGGGTGCGCACCAAATTCGATGTTTTCGTTCTAGTGCTGGCGCGTTTCCCCAGTTCACCGGCGCTGCGTGAAGGAATGTGGTGTCACCCCAGCAGACCCGAGTGCCAAAGGACGCAACCCACTTTTCGCGACCTGGGCGTTTGCCGGAATCGGCGGACAGGATTGCGTCCTTTGGCACTGGCTCCCCAATCTATGCACCAAATTCGATGTTTTCGTTTTAGCGTTGGTGCGTTGTCCCAGGTCGCCGACGTTGCGTGAAGGAATGTGGTGTCCCCCAGCCGCCCCGGATTACCGCCCGAGCGCCTCCACAGCCGCGGCCGCGCCCCACTTGCCGAGCTGCTGCGCGTGGTGATCGACCGCACCGGAGACGTCGGCGGCGAGGCGTTGCGCCTGCTCAACGGTGCGGACCTGGCCGGCGCGCTGGGCGGCAACGTCGGCGTCGCGTTGGGCGGCGGTGACGGCCTCGTCGAAGCCCTGCTTGCCGGTCTTGCGCGGTTTCAGTTCGGGGTTGTCCTGCATGATCTGGCCCATCAATGCCCCTTGCTCCTGATTGAGCGGGGTGAAGTCGGCGTGGGGCGCGGTGGAATCGGGGAGTGTGAAGGCTTCGTTGACCTTGCCGTCGGGGACGTTGAAGGCGTCTTCGATGATGCGATCAGCACGCTGGGCTTTGCCGAGAGGCCCTATGCCCATGGAGCTGACGCCGAGGACGGCGCCGTCGCAGGGGTCGTAGTTGATGCCGCCGGAGTCGCCGTGTTCGTAGCGCAGGCCCCAGGAGTAGATGCTGTTGCGGGAGCGGGCGAGCTGGTGGCCGCAGGTGCGGCCGGTGGTGGCGCCGTCTTTGCAGATGGGCTGGCCGAAGTTGGAGGTGTCGAAGTAGTTGTAGGGCAGGTTGCGGGTGTCCTGGATGTAGCGCAGTTCGCGAGGTGCGCCGTGGGCGTGGCCGTTGGCGTCGCGGGAGAAGGACATGCGGGTGGCCGGGGCGTCGGGGGCGGCGGTGACGACGCCCCAATCCGGGGTGTTGACGGTGTCCCAGAAGAACTGTGAGGGGAGGTAGACGTCGGCGTAGTCGGTGGAGGGCTTGAGTTTGGTTGGGGTGCCGATGGGGCGGTAGCTGGCGTCGATAGGTACTTCGACGCGGTGGGTGCGCATGACGTCGGTGGGTTCGTTGTCGACACCCTCGGAGAGGTCGAAGCAGTGGCCGGCGGTGAGCATGACGAGCTGGCCGTTGATGGTGCCGCTGAAGCCTTGGGAGCAGGACGCGGCGCTGGCGTGTTCGGGGATGGAAATTGTGTGATTGCCCACTCGTATTGTGGTCGGTGGTTGCTCTGGGAGGACACGAAATGGTGCCCCAGGTGCGAGAAGTGCGACGGAGAGCGTGGCGGCGACGGCGTTGGCGTGGATCATGAGACCCAACCTTAAAGAAAAATCATACGATTCGTGGCATGATTGGTGCCATGACGAATGGAAAGTTGATTCTTGTCCGTCACGGACAAAGTGAATGGAACAAGTCCAACCAGTTCACCGGCTGGGTCGATGTCAATCTGACTGAGCAGGGTGAGCAGGAAGCCGTCAACGCCGGTAAGTTGATGGCAGAAAAGGGCGTGCTGCCGGACATCGTGTTCACGTCGCTGCTGCGTCGTGCGATCCGCACCGCGAACATCGCGCTGAACGCTGCGGACCGTCACTGGATCCCAGTTGTGCGTAACTGGCGCCTCAACGAGCGTCACTACGGCAAGCTGCAGGGCCTGAACAAGGCCGAGATCCGTGAGGAGTACGGCGAGGAGCAGTTCATGAGCTGGCGCCGTTCCTACGACACTCCGCCACCAGAAATCGACGCCGACAACGAGTACTCCCAGACCGACGACGTGCGTTACGCGTTCCTCCCAGAGGTCCCTCGCACGGAGTGCCTGAAGGACGTTGTGGAGCGCTTCCTGCCGTTCTACATCGACGTCATCCTGCCTGAGGTTCTCGACGGCAAGACGGTCATGCTGGCTGCGCACGGTAACTCGCTGCGCGCGCTGGTGAAGTACCTGGACAACATCTCCGACGATGACATTGCTGGTCTGAACATCCCGACCGGCATGCCGTTGGTCTATGAGATTGACAGCAAGGGCAAGGTGCTCAACCCAGGCGGCACGTACCTCGATCCGGAGGCGGCTGCGGCAGGTGCTGCTGCGGTTGCTAACCAGGGCCAGAAGTAAGTAGCCACATTGTCCCCGCTACTGGCGTTTTTAGGGGGCGTAGTTCTCGCAGCGCTTGCTGCACCGTTGGTGCGGCGGGCGCTGCGTTGGCGTTTACGCAACCGGGTTGATGGTGGTTCGGATTCCCGTAGGGCGGCCACGATTAGTGAGGTGCTGCAGTTGGCGGTGCAGGGCTCGCCGACGGGGATTGCGGTGATGAACCAGGAGGGCAAGGTGCTGCTCTCGAACGCGAGGGCGCACGATATGTCGCTGGTGTATGACCGCACGGTGCAGCCGGAGGTGTGGGAGACCGCCCAGCAGGTTTTTGAAGATCAGGAGACGCACGTCCTTGACCTTGACCTGCCGATTCGTGCGACGGGGTCCCGCATTCGGAACGTGCGCGTGGTGGTCAAACCGCTGACGCTGACGGAGAACTCCTACGTGATTGCTTACAGCACGGACGAGTCGGAGAACGTGCGGATGGAGCACGCGCGCCGCGACTTCGTGGCGAACGTCTCGCACGAGCTGAAGACGCCGGTTGGCGGGATGGCGCTGCTCGCGGAGGCGCTGCTGCAGGACCCGGATGACCCGGAGATGGTGGACTACTTCGGCACGAAGGTGCTGAAGGAGGCCCACCGGATGGGCGACATGATCACGGACCTGATTTCGCTGTCGAAGCTGCAGGGTGCGGAGGCGTTGCCTGAGATGTCGCCGGTGAGCCTCGACGAGGTGATTGACGACGCCATCACTCGCAATCACGTCACCGCCGAGGGCCGCAACATCGACCTGATCCGTGGGGAACCCACGGGGATCACGGTGATGGGGGACCAGTCCCTGCTGACGTCCGCGGTGAGTAACCTGGTGTCGAACGCCATTAACTACTCGCCGGACGGCCAGCCGGTGAGTATTACGCAGCAGGTGCGTATGTCCGGGAAGCAGAAGGTGGCGCTTGTGCGCGTCACTGACCGCGGGATCGGGATTGCACTGGAGGATCAGAAGCGCGTGTTTGAGCGTTTTTACCGCGTCGATAAGGCGAGGTCGCGCTCGACTGGGGGGACTGGCCTAGGTTTGGCCATCGTGAAGCATGTGGCGCAAAACCACGGGGGTACTATCAGAGTGTGGTCGCGCCCGGGGACCGGGTCGACTTTCACGCTCGAGTTGCCGATGTAGCTTTTGCAGGAGGGTTTCCCTAACCGTGTCTACGAAAATCCTGATCGTTGAAGATGAAGAGTCCCTGGCGGATCCGCTGTCGTATCTGCTGGAAAAGGAGGGCTTTTCCACGGTGTGGGCGGCCGACGGCCCCGCGGCGCTTGAGGCGTTCGAGGCCAACGACGTCGACCTTGTCCTGTTGGACCTGATGCTGCCGGGCATGAGCGGCACGGATGTGTGCCGGAAGCTGCGCGCGAGTTCGTCGGTGCCGATCATTATGGTCACGGCGCGCGATTCGGAGATCGATAAGGTGGTGGGCCTCGAGCTCGGCGCGGATGACTACGTGACCAAGCCGTACTCTACCCGCGAGCTCATCGCGCGCATCCGGGCGGTGCTGCGCCGCGGCGGGGAGTCGGCGGCGGAGGAAAAGGACGAGCCGAGCCGCGACGTACTCATCGGCGGCCGCGTCACCATGGACGTCGAGCGCCACAGCGTGCTTGTCGACGGCCAACCAGTCCGCATGCCGCTCAAGGAGTTCGACCTCCTGGAGTACCTGATGCGCAACGCCGGCCGGGTGCTTACGCGTTCCCAGCTCATCGACATGATCTGGGGCGCGGACTACGTCGGCGACACCAAGACCCTGGACGTGCACGTCAAACGGTTGCGTTCGAAGATTGAGGAGGAGCCGTCGAAGCCGAAGCAGCTGGTGACGGTGCGCGGCCTGGGCTACAAGTTCGAGGCCTGATCGCTAGCCGGGTGCGTGGTCTTCGCCTCACGCGGGAGTTTCGCGCGGGCGGCGCAGTGCGCGGCGAGGACCTCGTAGGGCTTCTCGCCAATGAGCTGCTGTAGCTCCTGCTTCATCGACTGCCACACGGGTGTACCGCCGGTGTGGCAGGCGGGCGCGTCGGTGCACCACCAGTCGAAGTCTTCGCCGCCGCCACCCCACTGGCGCCGGTCGTACTCGCCGATGGTGGTGCGCAGGATCTTGGCCGTCGGCGCGTTCCTCCCAGGAGTCCTCCCGGGAAAACGGCACTTGCCAGCACACTTCCGGCTTGGAGCCGATGATGTTGCGGCCCTCCGCCATCGCCCACTGGTGCAGGGAGCAGCCCGGGCCGGTCTCGGCGCCGTTGCGGTTGGCGAAGATGCAGGCGCCATCCACCACGCGCGTCTTGATGTGTGGGCCGTCGTCCTCTTCTTCGGTGTCGTCCCATTCCAGCCAGGGCTCCAGGATGGTGGGGTCGGCGGCCGCGATGTAGGAATCGACGTCGCGGGGGCGCAGCTGCCAGTACTTCGCAGGCATCTCGGCGACCGCATTATAGAGGTCATCCCGGTCCGTTTCGTCGGAGAGGTACGCGCCGTGGATGCAGCAGCCGACAACGGAGAAGTCCTCATCAATCCCGTGGCACTGCGGGGTGCCAAACCGGCAGGACCAGGTGGATTCCACCCACGTCAGGTCGATGCTGAAGTAGTGCAGCGGGTCCTCCGGGTGCATGAACACGAACCATTCGCGGGGGAAGTCGGTGGGCACTTCGCGTCCCGCGAGGATCGAGCGGCCGGCGGGGGATTCGGCGGGGAATCCGAGAAAAACTGGTTGATTCACACCAACACACCGTAGACGCACTACGCTGAGGGTGTGCGATTAGGTGTATTAGACGTAGGCAGTAATACGGTGCATCTCGTGGGGGTAGATGCCCGCAGCGGTGGCCGCCCCACCCCGATGAGTGACTGGAAGCAGCCGCTCCGGCTCGTCGAACTCCTCGACGACGAGGGCAATATTGAACCTCGGGGCGTCGACAAGCTTGTCGACGCCGTGGGGGAAGCCGCAGGTCTAAGCAGCAAGCTGAAGTGCGAAGAGTTCCTCGCCTTTGCGACGTCCGCCGTGCGCTCGGCAACGAACTCCGAGGAAGTGCTCAAGAAGGTTGAGAAGAAAACCGGCGTGCGCCTCGAAGTCCTCTCCGGCGAGGAGGAGGCGCGGCTGACGTTCCTCGCGGTGCGCCGCTGGTACGGGTGGTCCGCCGGGCGCATCACCAACCTGGACATCGGCGGCGGCTCCCTGGAAATGTCCACCGGCACCGAAGAAAGCCCCGACCTGGCCGTGTCCCTCGACCTGGGCGCCGGGCGGCTCACCCACGAGTGGTTCGAATCCGACCCGCCCGAGCGCAAAAAGATCAACCTTTTGCGCGACTACATCGACGCTGAACTCGCCGGGCCCGCCCGCGAGTTCCACGCGCTGGGGGAGGCGGGGCTGGCCGTCGGCACCTCGAAGACGTTCCGCTCCCTCGCTCGGCTAACCGGCGCTGCACCCTCCTCAGCTGGGCCTTTCGTGAAGCGAACCCTCACCGCGCCGGGCCTGCGCCAGCTCATCGCGTTCATCTCCCGCATGACCGCAGCCGACCGTGCGGAGCTCGAAGGC
The DNA here is from genome assembly GCF_033877495.1 of Corynebacterium sp. UMB2355A. NCBI lineage: Bacteria > Bacillati > Actinomycetota > Actinomycetes > Mycobacteriales > Corynebacteriaceae > Corynebacterium > Corynebacterium sp. UMB2355A. The sequence continues at coordinate 1,601,853 of NZ_CP138855.1, forward strand.
ATCAGCGCCGACCGCTCCCACCAGATCGTTGCGGGTGCCCTAGTTGCAGAGGCTGCCATGCGAGCGCTTAAGCTTGATAAGTTAGAGATCTGTCCATGGGCGCTACGAGAAGGCGTGATCCTCCGTTGGATCGACCAAGGGCATGACTTAGGAGATGACGAAGGAGACAACGACTGATGTCTGAGGACAAGCAGCTGACGGTTGCGGAGCTCCTCGCCCGGGCCCAGAAAACCAACCCGGACGTGGGTAAGCGTCCCCGCCGACGCCGCAGCTTGGAGGAAGGCGGCGTCTCGGTCGCGGAGCTGACCGGCTCCTTCAAGGCTGTCGACGCCCGCCCGGCCGAAGCGAAGCACTCCAGCGTGCCACTCGACGCACCAGCCGAACCCGCACCGGCGAAGCCTGCTGCTGAAAAGGCAGAGCCCGCAGCTGAGAAACCCGCAGCAAAGCCTGCTGCAAAGCCTGCGGCTCCGGCCGAGAAGCCGGTTGACCCGCCCGCGCCTGCGCCTGCCGCGCAGGACAGCCCTTCCGAGGACGAAACGACGCAGATCCGCGTCGTGGAGGACACCAACGAGCCAGTGCAGCGCACCAAGCCTGAGGCGGCGCCGAAGCCGGCTGAGAAGCCCGCCGAGGAAGACGCGCTCGACCTCTTCGACGATGAGCATGCTGAGGATGTGGACGTCGAAAAGGCTGAAGCCGCCGAGGTCGCCGAAATCGATGACGACGGCGCCGTCAACCCCATCATGCTGGTGCTCTTCGTGTTCATCGGCGTGGTTCTGGGCGTGCTCGGGTTCATGCTGTTCAGCTGGATCTGGGCGAACCTGGCAACCGCACTCGCAGCCATCCTGGGCGCCGCCGCTGTTGCGGGCGTCGTCTTCGGTGTGCGCGCGATGCACACTGGCCGCGATGGTCTGACCATGACGCTCGCGGGCGTTGCCGCCCTGGTCATGGCGTTCGGCCCGGCCCTGCTCTAAGGGCGTTTTCCACCACAGTGCCCCCGTGGCGCTAGTGTGTGGTGCATGGAAAAAATCGCAATCATTGGCGTTGGCAATATCGGCGAGGCCCTGCTGCAGGGGCTGATCGCCTCCCAGGTCGAACCGCACCACCTCATTGCCACCTGCCGCTCCGAAGAGCGCGTGGCGGCGCTCGCCGAGCGCTACGCCATCCAGGCCACGACGGACAACGTCGAGGCCGCCGCCGACGCCGACGTTGTCTTCCTGTGCGTCAAACCCAACCAGATCATTGACGTGATCGGGGAGATCGCGGAGACCGTCGCGAGCAACTCGGTGCCCACCGTGCTCGTCTCGATGGCAGCCGGCGTCGACATCGCCGACATGGAAGAGGCCATCTCGTCCGCGGGCACCCCCATCATGCGCGTGATGCCCAATACCCCGATGCTCGTGGGCAAGGGCGTGCTCGCCGTCTCCGCCGGCCGCTATGTGGAAGACGAGCAGCGGGAGGCCGTCGAAAAGCTGTTGACGTCCGCGGGCCGCGTCGTCGCCGTCCCCGAAAAGGCAATGCACGCCGTCACCGCGCTCTCGGGCTCGGGGCCCGCCTACTACTTCCTGCTCACCGAAGCACTTATCGACGCCGGCGTTGCCCTCGGACTGCCCCGGGACCTCGCTACGGAACTGGCCACCCAAACCTGCGCCGGCGCCGGAGCGCTCCTGGACCAGCACCCCGACCCCGTTGGCCTGCGTGCCGCCGTCTCCTCACCGGGCGGCACCACCGTCGCCGCAATCCGGGAACTCGAGGAGTCCGGCCTACGCGCCGCGATCTACCGCGCCACCGACGCCTGCGCGACGCGCTCCGAAGCTTACTGAGCCGATTGCGCCGGTTGCGCCGGTTGTGCCGGTTGTGCCACAGCAGTCACCGCTTTCACACCAGATACGGGGTGTTTCTCCAGGCACTTTGAAAAATTATCGGCACATGAGTCGCATTAGGCCCAGTGTTCACGATAAGGTTGTTTGAAGCACGTGCGTGTTTCGTCCTGCAGGAGGGGAAGCCTGCAGCGCGACCGTGCTGAAGGGTTTATGAATTAATGGCAAATGAAGATAAAGGCAAGTTCTTAACCGTCGCTGAAGTCGCCGAAATTATGCGCGTCTCCAAGATGACGGTCTACCGCTTGTTGCACTCGGGTGAGCTGCCGGCAGTACGCGTCGGCCGCTCCTTCCGCGTCAACGAAACGGCGGTCAGTGAGTACCTCGAGTCCTCCGTGTACGACGTCGGATAAATAGCACTCACCTTGCCCGAACCTTTTTGAGTGCCAAACACCTTGGTTGTATGCTTACACCCATTGCGTACACCACGAGTGGATGCTGGCACGTCAAGAACGTACTACGAAGAAACGAGGAAACCTTATGGGTTCAGTGATTAAGAAGCGCCGCAAGCGTATGTCCAAGAAGAAGCACCGCAAGATGCTTCGTCGCACGCGTGTTCAGCGTCGTAAGCTTGGCAAGTAAGCTTTTGCAGCGCCCGCACCACATGGTTGGAGCGGGCGTTTTTTCATGCGTGTGGCTCGCGCTCCATACCGGTGAGCGAGCGAATTAGCCTGGGGAAATGCGGTTGTGGGCGTGGCTAAAACCCAAATGGTAGTAACAGGATTGTAGTAATCCCCGTTTTGGCTCCCTTTTCGAGGATTACTACATTCCTGTTACTACACTTTGCAGGTCAGGCGGGTGTTCGGGCGGGTGGACTACCCCGAAATTGCGAAAAGTTCCTCGGATTTCTGTGATCGCGGGAACTTTCTTTGTGGACAGTCGTTGCGACCTGCAGAAACGTAACCGTTGGTCGACCGGAACCGGCCCAAACCGCAAAATGGTTCCCGGGCGCGGGAATGAACTTTTTGATGTGGGTGGAGGTTGGGGCACGAAACACCTGAACGGTGTTCAATTGCGGTCTACACTGATGCGTACTTACAACACGTCCCCGCACTGAACGGAGCGCATTACCATGACTGACATCCTCGACATCGCACGCGAAAAAGCCCTTGAGCGGGGCGAAGGCCTGAACAAGGAAGAGCTCGTGCAGATCCTCACCATCGAGGACGATCGCCTGACGGAACTGCTCGACCTTGCCCATCAGGTTCGCATCAAGCACTGTGGTGTCGACGTCTCCCTTGAGGGCATCATCTCCCTGAAGACTGGCGGCTGCCCCGAGGACTGCCACTTCTGCTCCCAGTCCGGCCTGTTTGAGTCCCCGGTCCGTGCCGTCACCCTGAATATCGACGAGCTCGTGGAGGCCGCGAAGCAGTCCGAGAAGATGGGCGCCTCCGAGTTTTGTATTGTCGCCGCCGTGAAAGGCCCGACGCAGGACCTGCTGGACCAGGTCGCGGCGGCGGTGACTGCCATTCGGGAGGAGGTGGACATCTCTATTTCTGCCTCGCTTGGCATTCTGACCCGTGAACAAGCGCGCCAACTCGCGCAGATGGGCGTGTCCCGCTATAACCACAACTTCGAAACCGCTGAATCCTTCTTCCCGAACGTGGTCACCACCCACACTTGGCAGGAGCGCAAAGACACTCTCGAGCACGTGCTCGCTGAGGGGATGGAGACCTGCTGTGGCGGGATCATTGGTCTGGGGGAGACGATTGAGCAGCGGGCTGAGTTCGCCACCCAGCTCGCCGAGATCCAACCACACGAAGTGCCGATGAACTTCCTCGACCCTCGCCCCGGCACCCCGTTCGCCGACCGGCCACTCGTCCCGCAGGGGGAGGCGCTTCGGGCCGTCGCCGCGTTCCGCTTGGCTATGCCCACCACCCAGCTCCGCTTCGCCGGTGGCACCGAGCTCGCCCTTGGCGACGACGGCACCGAAGCCGGCCTGATGGGCGGCGCGAACGCCATCATCGGCGGTAATTACCTGACCACGTTTGGCCGTCCGATAGAGAAGGACCGCGACGCCGTGGACCGCGTCCTCGACGGGAGCTCTCGGCCGCGCATCAACCTGGGCATTACACCCGTCGGCCAGAAGGTGAACTCCGGCCACGGCATCCTCTACGACACGATCAAGTCACTCTGATGCGCATTCCAGACAACACCGATCTTGCCGACGCCATCCTCTCCGGCGACATCGCCTGGCCTCTCGACCCGGCCCGCCCCTACGACGCGCCACGTATCTGCCCGCTGTGTCAGCGGCGGATGGTGGTGAAGATTTCGCCGATGGCGTGGTCGGCGGCGTGTTCCCGCCACGGATTGCTGCGTTCGGAGTGGCTTGAGCGGTGATGCCCGCACCAAATTCCCTCATTCAATTTCAGCGACCTGGGCTTTTTCAGATTCGCTCGCGAAAAAATAGGAATTTGGTGCCACGCGTGCTCGAGATGACACCAAATTCCCTCCCGCGTCCTAGGCGACCTGGGGAAACGTCCTAGCTCCCTCCCGACGCTAGGGGAAACCAGGAATTTGGTGCAGGGGTCCTAAGAACTATCGTCGACGCAGCGCCACCACGCCAGCCGCGACACCGGCAGCGAGCGCGCCGCCCGCCAGAGCGCCGAGGGCCGGGAGCATGTACCGGCGTAGGGAGCGGTAGTCCTCGATGGTCCAGCCTTGGCCTGTCGCGTAGCGGCGAAGTGCGCGGTCCGGGTTGATGGCGACGGGGTTGCCGACCATGGAGAGCATCGGCAGGTCGTTGATGCTGTCGGAGTAGGCGGTGCACTTTGCCAGGTCGAGCTTCTGGATGGCAGCCAGTGCGGCGACGGCGTGTTGCTTGCCGGGGCCGTGGAGGATGTCGCCGACGAGGCGGCCGGTGAACTTGCCGTCTTCCTCTTCGGCGACGGTGCCGAGGGCACCGGTGAAGCCGAGGCGTTCCGCGAGCGCCTGGCCGATTTGGACCGGGGTGGCGGAGACCAGCCAGACTTGTTGGCCTTGGGCGATGTGGCGGGACGCGGCGTCGATAGTTGATTGGTAGGTCTTGTCGAGCATTTGGCGGTCGACGATTTCGGCGCAGAGCTCTTTGAGCTGCTCGACGTTCTTGCCTTTGACTACTTGGAGGGCCTGCTCGCGGCCTTTGGCGATGTCTTTGGCGCTTTCGGAGCCGGAGACGCGGTAGCGGATTTGCTTGGTCAGGGCGGGCAGGAGCTCGCGAAGGGTGATGAAGCGCTGCTTGGCCAAGCCTTTGGCCAGCAGGATGAGCGAGGAGCCCTGGATGAGGGTGTTGTCGATGTCGAAGAACGCGGCCGCCTCGGTGTCTTGGGGGACGTCGGGGTCGGGCTGGGTGATTTTCTCCCGGCCGGCGGTTTTGAAGGCGCCGCCGACGGAGTCGACGCCGGTGGCGAATTCTTCGATGCTGATGCCGAAGGTTTCTTCGATGGCGGCGGCTGCGGCGGCGTTACCGGCAGTGCGCTGGGATTCGGCGTCGAGAGGTGGGAGGGCAACTTCTTCGAGGAAGCGGCGAAGGTTGCCTTGGGTGAGTGACCATTGGGCCAGGAGTTCTTTGTGGTCGGACATTGCCAGCGAGCCTTTCACCGTGTGGCAGACGTGATAGCTTGTATCGTAAACAAGATTGGCGGAGAGATGAAACAGGTTGAACTGATGGTGCGCGCTACCTGCGGGTCGTGCGAGCGGGTGGCCGCGCAGATCGCCCCGGTGGTCGAGCAGTGCGGCGCGCAGCTCACGCTTGTAGATGTCGACGCCTCTCCGTCGCTCAACGCCGAGTTCGGGGATCGCGTCCCGGTTGTGGTGATTGATGGGGACGAGTTCGCGTGTTGGGAAGTGGATAACGCGGACCTGGCCGAGGCGCTGTCAGAGTGACGCGCTATCCTTTGGTTTGATTCACGGCTGACTGGAGGGATTGAGTGAGTGTTCTCGTTGTAGGGATGTCGCACCGCTCGGCGCCCGTTGCGTTGTTGGAACGCTTGAGTATGGATGATGCGGTGCAGCATTCGGCGGCGTCGGCGCTGGTGGAGCGCCCGTCGTTGTCTGAGGCGATGATCATTTCGACGTGTAACCGGCTGGAGGTGTACACGGTTGCCAACGCGTTCCATGCGGGTGTGCAGGATGTGTTGGCGGTGCTGGCGGAGGTCTCCGGGGTGAGTGAGGCGGAGCTGCGCGGCTACCTGTACGTGCGGTATTCGGACGCGGCTGCGGAGCACTTGTTGACGGTCGCCTCCGGCCTGGATTCCATGGTGGTGGGGGAGCAGCAGATCATCGGGCAGGTGCGTACCGCGTATACGCACGCGGCGGAGCAGGGCACGGTGGGCCCGGCGTTGCATTCGTTGGCGCAGTCGGCGTTGCATACGGGCAAGCGTGTGCATACGGAGACGTCGATTGATGATGCCGGCGGCTCGATGGTGACTTTCGCGCTGGATACGGCGATGGAGACGATGGGGGTGGACACGCTGGAGGGCCAGACTGCGCTGGTGTTGGGGGCTGGTGCGATGAGCTCGTTGGCGGCGACGCATTTGGGCAAGAGGGGCGTCGATAAGTTGATTATTGCGAACCGCACTCGCTCGCGTGCGGAGCGGTTGGCGGAGCATGCCCGGGAGGCCGGGGTGGCTGCGGAGGTCGTGGACTTTAATGCGCGCGCGGGGGCGTTGGGGCGTGTGGATATTACGGTGTCGGCGACGGCGTCAGATGGGTTCACCATTTCGGGCGAGGACATCTCGGGGCCGACGATGCTGATTGACTTGTCGCTACCGCGCGATATTGACAATTCGGTACTGGAGCACGACGGCGTGCACTTGATCAACATCGAGTACCTGCACGAGCAGCTGCACAACGCAGACTCGGAGGACTCGAAAGCGCTGCAGGCCGCAGAGGCAATCGTGGCCGAGGAGGTGCAGGCGTTTAGCTCCGAGCAGCGGGTGCGCGAGGTGGCGCCGGCGGTGGCGCAGCTGCGCCGGATTGGCGCGGAGATTTCGGAGGAGGAGCTGGCGCGGCTGCGCAAGCGTCTTCCTGACCTGGGTGAAGAGGACTTCCAGCAGGTGGCGCGGTCGGTGAAGCGTGTGGTGGATAAGCTGCTGCATAAGCCGACGGTGAAGATTAAGGAGCTGGCGGCGAGCTCGGACTCGATTAGCCTGGAGACCGCCGTTGAGGAACTGTTTGGGGTGCGCCCCGTGTCGGCCGCTACTGATATGGACCGGTTGCCGAGTCCCGACGAATTGAAGTTGAAGGAGTCGTAATTTACATGCTGAAAATTGGTACGCGGGGTTCGCACTTGGCCACGACGCAGGCGGGGCATATGCGTGATGCCCTGATCGCGCACGGGTACCCGTCTGAGCTGCACATTGTGAAAACTGCCGGGGATGTTTCCCACGCGCCGGTGGAACGCATCGGCGTCGGCGTGTTTACGTCTGCGCTTCGCGACGCCCTCTTCGACGGCGAGGTGGACGTCGCCGTGCACTCCTTCAAGGACTTGCCGACGGCCCCAGAGCCCCGCACCTACCTGATCGTTCCGGAGCGCGAAGACCACCGCGAGGCACTCATCGCCCGCGACGGCCTGACGCTGGACACGCTGCCGAAGGGCGCGAAGGTGGGCACCTCGGCGCCGCGCCGTGTTTCCCAGCTGCGCGCGCTGCGTCCTGACCTGGAGATCCTCCCGCTGCGAGGCAACATTGAGACGCGCATGGGCCGGGTGGAAAGCGGCGAGATGGACGCGATTGTCCTGGCGTATGCGGGCTTGGTCCGTGGTGGGTTCGCGGACCGCGCCACCCAAGTCTTCGATGCTGAGGTGTTCATGCCCGCCCCGGCGCAGGGTGCGCTGGCGGTGGAGTGCCGCGTCGACGACACCGCGCTGCGTGAGGGCCTGGACAAGCTGTTGGACGCGGATTCTTTTGCGTGCGCGGCGGCGGAGCGTCAGGTGCTGGCGACTTTGGAGGCAGGCTGCACGGCCCCGGTTGCGGCGCACGCGACCATCGCTGACGGCACCATTACCTTGCGGGCGGGGGTATTCGCCCTGGATGGCTCCAAGCAGCTGATTGAGGAGGCTTCAGGTAAGGACGCCCGTGAGCTGGGAACACAGCTTGCGCAGACGCTGATTGGCCGCGGGGCGGCAGAGATTATGCAATAAGTTTTCAGACTGGTTTTGAAACAGGTTTTGAAACACGGCGTATGCAAATTAAGGTGTAACTACCATACGTCCAATCGTCTCGGTGTATAGGGGTCCCTTTGGGGCTCGCTGTACGCCGGGACACTTCTTTACGCCTTATACAAGACCAGAAAAGACCATTTTGATGACACTGCCCTCAATCACTCCCCAGCCGGGGAAGGTGATCTTCGTCGGTGCCGGACCTGGCAATCCCGATTTGCTGACGATTCGCGCTCGCCAGGTGATGGAACGCAATTCTATCGCGTTGGTGGAACCGGATGTTCTTGAGGGTGTCCGAAATGTTCTTGCCGCAGCGTGCGCGGTGCCGCAGGAGAAGATCGACGCTGCTGAGGCGCAGTACGAGGCGATGTGTGCGGAGGCGAAGGCCTCGGGGGCGCGGCGCCGCCCGCCGAAGCCTGCGGACCCGACCGCGGCTGAGGTTGAAGAGGTGCCGCTTGGCACGGACGATATTGTTGCGCGGTTGCGCTCGGCGCTGCAGGCGGCGGCCGAGGTGATCCGCAAGGGGGATGACGGTGACGGGGATGTGATCCGTCTGGTCAGCGGGAACCCGCTGACGCGCGATGCCGTGCGGGAGGAGATCGCCGCGGTGGCGGCCGCCGGCCTGGAGTTCCAGATTGTGCCGGGGATGTCGCTGCCGTCGACGGTACCGTCCTTTGCAGGTATCGCGCTTGGTTCAACGTATACGGAAGCAGATCTGGCGAACGGGCCGGTGGACTGGGACCAGTTGTCGCAGGCGCCGCAGCCGTTGGTGTTGCAGGCGGTGCGCGAGCAGCTGCCGGAGATGGCGTCGCAGTTGATGCAGCGCGGGTTCCCGGGTGAGCTGGCGTGCAGCGTCACGGCCAACGGAACGACGCGGCTGCAGCGCACGGTCGATGCGACCCTGGAGGCCCTGGCAACCATGGACTCGGTGACGGCGGATCTGCCTGGTTCTTTGGTGGTGACGCTCGGTACTGTGAATGATGATCGATCGAAGTTTTCGTGGTGGGAAAACCGTCCTTTGTACGGGTGGCGTGTGCTGGTGCCGCGTGCGAAGGAGCAGGCGGAGGCGATGAGCAGCCGCCTGGCGTCGTACGGGGCGATCCCGCAGTCGGTGCCGACGATTTCTCTGGAGCCGCCGCGCAACCCGGCGCAGATGGACCGCGCGATTAAGGGGATCGTGGAGGGTCGCTACCAGTGGGTGGTGTTCACCTCGACGAACGCGGTGCACGCGGTGTGGAAGAAGTTCGAGCAGCTTGGCTTGGACGCCCGCGCGTTCGCGGGTGTGCACCTGGCGGCGGTCGGCCGCAAGACGGCGGAGGCGCTGCGCGCGCTAGGGATGAGCCCGGAGCTGCTGCCGCACCGCACGAAACAGAACGCCGCTGGCCTGGTGGAGGTGTTCCCCGAGTACGTGGAGGACATCGACCCGGTCTCGCGGGTGCTGCTGCCACGGGCGGACATCGGAACGAACGTGCTGGTGGATGGCCTGATTGAGAAGGGCTGGGACGTCGAGGACGTCGTGGCCTACCGCACGGTGCGCGCGGCCCCGCCAGCTCCTGAGGTGCGCGACATGATCAAGACCGGCGGGTTTGACGCAGTCTGCTTCACGTCCGGCTCGACGGTGCGCAATCTGGTTGGCATCGCGGGTAAGCCGCACCAGCGCACGATCATCGCGTGCATCGGCCCAATGGCGGCTGAGGCAGCGCGCGAGCAGGGGCTGCGTGTCGACGTCGTACCAGAGGTTGCGGACGTGCCGTCGCTGGTGGACGCGCTTGCCGAGCACGTCGCTGCCCTGCGGGCAGCTGGGGAGCTGCCGCCGCCGCGGAAGAAGCGGAGGGCGCGTCGGAAACCGGCGTTATGATGTAGCACATGACTACATATCATCTTCCACGCCGTCCACGTCGCCTCCGCCAGAATCCTGCGATTCGGCAGCTCACCGCGGAGACGCGACTGGCTCCGGCCGATTTTATTTTGCCGTTGTTCGTGGCTGATGGCATCACTGAACGCCGAGAGATTGCCTCCATGCCGGGGGTGTACCAGCACCCCACGGACACCCTGAAGGCGATCTGCCACGAGGCACTCGAGGAAGGCGTCCGCTGCGTTGACCTCTTCGGCGTGCCACTCGACGAGGATAAGGACGCCACGGGTTCCGTCGCGTGGGACCCGGAGGGCATCCTGAACCGGAACGTGCGCGCACTGCGCGAGGAGTTCGGCGAGGATCTGCTGATTATGGCCGACACCTGCCTGGATGAGTTCACGGACCACGGGCACTGTGGCGTAGTGGGCGTCGATAAGTATGGCAACCAGGTGGTGGATAACGATGCCACCTTGGACCTCTACCGCGATATGGCGCTGTCGCAGGCTGCCGCGGGCGCGCACATCGTGAGCCCGTCGGGGATGATGGACGGGCAGATCGGTGTGATCCGCGAGGCACTCGACGCCGAGGGCTACCAGGACGTGGCCATCATGGCGTACTCGGCGAAGTACGCGTCGAAGTTCTTCGGGCCGTTCCGCGACGCGGTCGGCTCCTCCCTGAAGGGCGACCGCCGCACGTACCAGCAGGACCCGGCGAACGTGCGCGAGTCTCTGCTCGAGACCGAGCTCGATATTGAGGAAGGCGCGGACTTCGTCATGGTCAAGCCTGCGCTGCCGTACCTGGATGTGCTCAGCCGCGTTGCAGACATGTCGCCGGTGCCGGTGGCGGCGTACCAGGTTTCGGGCGAATACGCGATGATGGTGGCCGCTGGTCAAAACGGTTGGATCGACTTCGAGGCGACCATGATGGAGTCGCTGACCTCTATCAAGCGTGCTGGCGCGGACCAGATTTTGACGTACTACGCAATCGAGGGCGCGCGTGCGCTGAAGGAGCTTCATGGCTAACACACCTCCCGCGGCGCAGGCCCCGGCCCTGCCACCGAGACACCGGAAGGACGAGCCGACGCAGCAACAGCCCGAGGCGGTGCGCTATCTCCTCGGCGCGTGGGCAGTGATGATCCTCGGTGAGCTCCTGCACCAGATCCTCGCCGTGGTGGTGACGGTGCTCGACCCGGCTGCGCTGCGCGAGGCGGCGAAGCAGGCCGCGAAGAACCAGTCGGAGGCGCTGCCGGAGAACATGATGCAGGCGAGCATGTACGCCACGGTTGTGCTGCTGGCGTTGCTGCAGCTGGGCATCATCGTGGTGTTTTGCCTGGCGCTGCGCTCAGTGCAGCGCCGCGGAAAGTGGATGCTCAACGCCACGCGGGTGCTGCAGGTCTTCTCGGTCTTCTTCGCGGTGCGCGTGCTCACGCTCTTCTTGATGACGCCCGCTGCGACTAAAGTGCCGGTTGCGCTGTTCGCCGTCGACGGTGCGGTGCAGATCGTGGTCGGTGTGGCGGGAGCATTGGGGCTGTTCTATGCTTCCCGGAAGGAATCGCAGGACTACCTGCGTCCGGCTGAGCAGTAGGGAAGAAGTGGAGTAACGGCGCATGGCTGATAATGTGACGCGCTCAATTGACGACGCCCGCCTGGCGGCCAAGGACGCCGGGTTCGACCCGGACTCGCGCCACTCCGAGGACAGCAACGGCAACCCGTTGCGCCCCCACGCTTCCTACGCGTTCGAGCTCGAGGGCCTGGAGGACGGCGCGCAGCTGCGCGACATCGAGGAGGCCCTCGAGGAGCTGCCGGGCGTGCAGGCGCGCCTGGTGTACCCGACGAAGATGGCGTGGGTAACCGCGCCGGACACCACGGCACCGCACACGATCGCCGAGGTGATGCAGCGCTTCGGGGTGGAGGTGCAGCTGACGGATTCGACGCTGCGCCGCCGCGCCCAGGGGCATTCGGTGGTGGATCACACGCTGCCGCGGCGTGGCACGCGCGGCATGTCCGGCCGGATGCGCCGGATGAAGGAACACGAGCAGCGCTCCCTGCGCACGGCGCGCGCGAGCGGGTTCGTGCGCACCGCCCGGCGGCGCCGTGGCATGATGCGCGGCCAGGACGTGTTGTTTACCGCCCGCGACTTGGTCACGCCGCTTCGCATGTGGATCGCTATTGTGCTGAGCATCCCGGTGATCCTGATGGCGTACGTGCCGCAGTTTCAGTTCCCGGGGTGGCAGTGGTGCTCGCTGGCGTTGTCCACGCCGGTGGTGCTGTGGTGCGCGTTCCCGTTCCACCGCGCGATGCTTGGTGGCGTGCGCCGCGGGATTTCCGCGCTGGACGGCGCGAGCTCGATCGCGATTTTGGCCGCTTGGCTGTGGTCGCTGGTCGCGGTGGTGCTGACGTCCGCCGGGCAGATCGGCTGGACTACCAGCAGCGGTTGGGTGCCGCACCAGATGGGCCACGACGTTGAGATCTTCTTCGAGGTCTCCTGCGCCGTCACCACGCTGCTGCTGGTCGGCCGCTACTTCACCATGCGCGCTCGCCCCCGCCTCATGGAGGACCTGCAGGCCCGCAACCCTGATCCGGACGCGGTGTACAAGGTGGTGCGTCGTTCGCGGGCGGGTAACGTGACGGAGGAAGACTTCCCGGCAGTCGAGCTGAACAAGGGGGATGACGTCTACGTCCACGCGGGCGAGATCATCCCTGCCGACGGCGAGGTGGTCGGCGGCTCTGGCGTGTTGAACCCCCAGATTATCGACGCCCGCGAGCCCTCCGAAGTGAAAGTCGGCTCAACGGTGCGCGCCGGGTCGGTGCTGCGCAGCGGCAAGATCAAGATGCGCGTGGAGCGCGTCGGACACACCACCCGCCTGGGCGCGGTGGAGCGCTGGGTGGACGCTGTGCTGCGCCACCAGAACGAGGCCACGTTGATGTCCACGCGCGCGGCGGGCCTGCTCATCCCAGCGGCCTATGCGCTGGCCATCTTGGATTTTGGGCTGTGGGTGCTGCTGACCGGCAACTACAACGCTGGCTTTTCCACGGCGTTGGCCATCCTGGTGGTGGTGGCGCCGGTGGCGCTGGCGATTTCGCCTTCGCTGGCGATCCGCCTCGGCATTGAGTCGGCGGTGCGAAACGGCATCCTGATCCGCGACGGCGAAACCTTCCGCGCGTTGGAGTCGACGGACACGGCCGTGTTCAACCGCGTGGGCACCCTTGTCAAGCCGCAGATGACGGTGGAGACCGTCACCGCGGAGCGCGGCGAAAGCCCGGAGATGGTGATGCGCGTGGCGGGTGCACTGTCGGTGGAGTCCAACCACCCGTCGGCACGCGCGATGGTGAAGGCGGCGCGTGAGGCGCGCGATGGGCGCACGAAGAGCGCCGATGTGCCGTCGTGGATCGAGATGAGCAACGAGGAAATCACGCCCGGCGGCGAGTTCCGCGGCCGCCTCACCTTGACCTACGGCGACGAGGACGAGGACCGTACCGAGTCCTTCGACGCCTGCCTGTGGCGCCCCACGAACTTGTCCCAGCTGCACGGCCGCCTCGCGATGGCCGCGACCGCCGGAGGCACCCCTGTAGTGGTGCGCTGGCGTGGCAAGGACCGCGGCGTGATCACCCTTTACGATCCCGCGAAGGACGACGCCCACGAGGCCATCAACCGCCTGGAACAGATGGGCGTAGAGACGGTGATGCTCACCCGCGATACCTACCCGGTGGCCCGCCGCTTTGCCGACTTTTTGGGTATGTCCAACGTGCTCGCCGGCATCACCGCGCCGGATAAGCCGGGGGCGGTTCGCGCCATCCACACGAAGGGCGCCACGGTTGCCATGATCGGCGACGCCACCGCGCTTCCCACTATCAAGGTGGCGGACGTCGGCCTGCTCTACGCCACCGACGACATTATCGACGCCCAGTCCTCCACCATCGCCCGCGCCTGCAACGCCGTGCTGATCCGCGACGACGTCTCCGCCGTCCCGCAGCTCATCGCGCACGCGCGCCGGGTGTGCCACATCATTGACTACAACATGATCTTCGCCTGGGCGTACAACTCCACCGCGATCGTGCTTGCCGCGATCGGCGTGCTGCCCCCGGTGGGGGCCACGCTGCTCATGCTGGGCAGCTCGCTCGTGATTGAGGCGCACTCCTCGCGGGCAAATCATTTTCCCTCCTAAACCGCAACGGCGGTAGGGTGGGGGACTATGACCAGACGCGACCTTTCTTCTGCCCCGCTCATTGAGGCCGCCAACGGCCGCACGCCCTCACGCACCCCGGTGTGGTTTATGCGCCAGGCCGGGCGCTCGCTGCCGGAATACCGCAAAGTCCGTGAAGGCATCTCCATGCTGGACTCCTGCTTCATGCCGGAGCTCCTCGCGGAGATCACGATGCAGCCGGTGCGCCGCCACGACATGGATGCGGCGATCCTCTTTTCCGATATCGTTGTGCCGCTGAAGGCAGCGGGTATCGGCGTTGAAATCGTGCCAGGCCGCGGCCCAGTGATGGAGAAGGCGATTACGACGAAAGAGGACGTCGATAATTTGCCGGTGCTGGACCACAACGTTGAGGAAGTGGCCAAGGGCATCGAGATCATTCTTGACGAGCTCACCGACACCCAGGCCCTGATCGGCTTTGTCGGCGCGCCGTTTACCCTGGCCAGCTACCTCATCGAGGGCGGGCCGAGCAAGAATCACGAGAAGACGAAGGCCATGATGCACGGCGACCCGGACACGTGGCACGCCCTGATGCGCCGCCTCGTGCCGACCATCAGCGCGTTCCTGCGCACGCAGGTCGACGCCGGCATCGACGCCATGCAGCTCTTCGACTCCTGGGCGGGCTTCCTCACCGAGGTCGACTACCGCGAGCACGTCCTGCCGTACTCCGCCGAGATCCTGAAGGAGGTCGAGGGCGTTATCCCGCGCATCCACTTCGGTGTGGCCACGGGTGAGCTGCTTGGCGCGATGTCGGAGGCCGGTTCCGAGGTGATGGGTGTCGATTGGCGCGTGCCGCTCGACGTCGCTGCGAAGCGCTTTGCGTCGCCGCGTGTGCTGCAGGGCAACCTTGACCCAGCGATGCTCTTCGCCGGTCCCGCCGTGGTGCAGGAGGAAGTGCGCCGCATCAAGGCGGAGGCCGCACGAGCTATCGACGCCGGCACCGCCACCGGCCACATCTTCAACCTCGGGCACGGCGTCTTGCCGACCACCGATGCAGGCGCCATCACCGACGCCGTCGCAATGATCCACGAAGCATAACGAAGGAGATCCCCATTGAATATCGCCATTGTCGGTGCAGGGCTTGCCGGGCTGACCGCAGCGTTTGAGCTGCGCAACTCCGGCCACACCGTCGACGTCTACGAAGGCAACGACCGCATCGGCGGCAAGCTGTACACCGTTGCGTTCGACGGCGGCCCCACCGATATGGGAGCAGAAGCCTTCATTGCGCGCCGCCCGGAAGCAAAGCAGCTCGTCGAAGAGCTGGGCCTGCAAGACTCGCTGGTCTCCCCATCGGGGATGCGCTCCCTGCTGTACGTCGACGGCGAAACCCGCGCTATGCCGGCAGGCGGCATGATGGGTATCCCATCTACCTCCGAGCCGGTCGCGCACCTGGTCAGCGAGGAAACCGCGCGGCGCATCGACACCGAGGCGGAGCGCGAGGGCTTCGAGTGGACCATCGGCGGCGACATGAGCGTCGGCGCCCTGGTCCGCGACCGCTACGGCGACGACGTCGTGGACAACATCGTCTCCTCCCTGCTTGGCGGAGTGTACTCCTGCACCGCCGATGACCTGGGCGTTCGCGCCACCGTGCCGCAGCTCGCCGCCGAGTTCGACCGCCTGGCCGCCGACGGCCCGGTGCACCTGTCCACCGCGGTCGCCAACCTGGAGGCCGCCCGGAAGAAGGCTGTCGCCGCGGCTGGGTCTTCAGGTGCCTCGAAGCCCTCGAAGCCGGTGCCGATTTTCGCCACGTTCCGCGAGGGCTACCAGGAACTCTACGAGGCGCTTGCGGAGCAGTCCGGCGCGAATATCTACGTCGACGCCTTCATCCCGTCCATCAGCCGCGAAGGCGAGGGGTTCCGTCTCAAGGGGGGCGAGGACACCGTCTACGACCGCGTGCTGTTGGCCACCCCGGCGCCGACGACCGCGCTGCTGCTTCGCGACATCGCCCCCGAGGCCTCCGAAGCGCTTCGCTCCGTCGAGTTGGCGAACTCCGCCGTGGTGGGCCTGCGCTTCGCCACCGACGAGGGCCTGCCGGAGAACTCCGGCGTGCTGGTCAGCACCGATGCGAAGGACGTGCACGCCAAGGCGTTCACGCTTTCGTCGCGTAAGTGGCCGCACCTCGCCGAGCGCGGCGGTGCCCTTGTACGCGCCAGCTTCGGCCGTTACGGCGACAACGTCGCCCTGACCGCCAGCGAGGATGACCTCGTGGACTGGGCCCTCGACGACCTGCAGACCATCACCGGCTTCGACGGCCGCGCCGCCGGCGTCGAGGAGATCTTCGTTCAGCGCTGGCTCGGTGGCCTTCCGCGTTACGACGCCACCCACCTGGCCACCGTGGCCAAGGTCCAGGACGCACTCGCCGACGTCGACGGTGTCGGCGTGACCGGCGCCTGGGTCGCCGGGGTTGGGGTCCCGGCCGTGATCGGCAACGCGCGTAAGGCGGCGCAGGATCTCCTCTAGACGAGCACTTTGCCCTTCTGCTCCGGCAGGACGAACGCAGCCGCGGCTGCCACGGTGAACGCCACCGCGAAGACCACGAATACGCTGGCGTGGCCGCCGAAGGCCAGGACTGGCGGGACGATCAGCGGCGCCAGGATCGAACCGACGCGCCCGAAGGCCGCAGCGGCGCCCGTGCCGGTCGCGCGGATCTGGGTGGGGTAGAGCTCAGGACCGATGGCGTAGAGGGCACCCCACGCGCCCAGGTTGAACAGGGAGAGCAGGCAGCCTGCGGCGATGATCTGCCAGGGCGCGGTGGCGAACCCGTAGAGCCCAGCCGACACCGCCGACCCGGCCAGGAAGACGGCGAGGGTGGTGCGGCGCCCCCAGACCTCAATGAGCCAGCCGGCCAGGGCGTACCCGGGCAGCTGGGCCAGCGTGATGATCAGCGTGAAGCTGAAGGAGCGCACGAGGCTGAAGCCTTGGTCCACAAGCAGGGAAGGGATCCAGGTGAACGCGCCGTAGTAGGCGAGGGAGACGCAGAACCAGACGGTCCAGAACGCGGCGGTGCGGGCGCGCAGTTCGGGACCCCAGATGTGATGGCCGGAACTTGCATCGGGATCGGTGGTGTTGGCGATGGGTGCGTCGGTAAGTAGTTCGGGTGGGACTTGCTCCTCGAAGCTGCGGACCACTGCCTCTGCTTCCTCGTCGCGGCCGCGCGCCTCCAGGAAGCGGACCGATTCGGGCAGCTGCATGCGCACGTACAGTGCGTAGAGCGCAGGCACGGCGCCGAGCGCAAGCCCCCAACGCCAGCCGTTTTCGCCCTCGGCGACGACGAACGTGCCGATGACCGCCGCCAGAATCCAGCCCGCCGCCCAAAACGCCTCGAGCCAGACCACCATCCGCCCGCGCACCTTCAGCGGCGCGAACTCGCTGACCAGCGTGGACGCGACGGGCAACTCCGCGCCGAGGCCAAGGCCGGTGAGGAACCGGAAGACGAGCAGGACAGCGACCGACCCGGCGAGCGCCGAAGCGCCCGTGGCCACGCCGTAGATCAGGAGCGTGAGGGCGAAGACCTGGCGGCGCCCCAGCTTGTCCGCGAGCAGCCCGCCGAGGGAGGCGCCGACCGCCATCCCGATGAACCCCACGGACGCGATCCAGCTCGTGGTGGTTTTCTCAAGGTCCCAGTGCACGGCCAGCGCCGCGATGACGAAGGAGACCAGCCCGACATCCATCGCGTCGAGCGCCCACCCCACCCCCGATCCGACGAGGAGCTTCTTGTGTTTCGGGGTAACCGGCAGCCTATCGAGGCGCTGCGTGCGGGTCAGTGCTGTTTTCATGGGCAAAACCTTAGAACAATTCTGGCTTTTATTTGGGAAAATTACGAAAGTTTCCTGCTAATCTGCCGGTATGAAGAAGCAGCTCGGACTCATGCTCGTTACTACCTGCTCAGCGGCCATGTTGGTGGCCCCGCAGGCCATGGCGGAGGACACCGCCCAGCTCACGGAGGCTCGCTGCGTGGCGCTTGTCGACGCGGTCAAGGACGCCACCGCGAAGCAGCGCGATGCGCAGGACCGCGAGCGCGCCACGCAGCAGACGCTCGATGCGGCGCAGCGCGACGTCGCCGCCGCCCAGGAAGAACTCAAGGCAGCAAAGGGCATGGTCGCCGACGCCCAACGACTCCTTGACGACGCCACCACCGACCGCACCGCGAAACAGTCCGCAGTGCCCGCCGGCGTGACGGCGGAATCTGCACAGCAGGCGCTCGAGGACGCGAAGGCGCGGGCCGCCGAAGCAGCCGCCGCCCTCGAAGCCAGCAAGGCCGAGGCGCAACAGCAGTTCGACCGCGGCTCCCTCGGCTTCTTCGAAGCCATGGGCGCAACCGACGCCGTCGCCGAACTGAACACCGACTTCCGCTTCAAAGAAGAAGACCCGGTGGCTGGGCAGACGGGCTACCGCATCGCGGACGACACCCACATCGGTGAGGCCGACGACGCCACCCACCTGGACAACATGAAGGCAGCCATTGGCTGGCTGCCCGAGGCCAACGAGCTCCGCGAAAGCGACGGCCAGCCCGCCCTGCCCGTCTCCGACTTCCTGATGGCGCAGGCCCAGGTAAACGTGAACTGGTCGCACCAGCTGCCGCGCGGGCACTCGAAGAACGGATGGGACAACCTGTCCTGGAACTACGAGAACCCGTTCAAGGGCTGGTTCCACGAGGAGCGCGTCGCGTACTTCGAGGCACTCGAGAAGGGCGAGGAGCCATTCGCGGCGGGCGCTGGCCACTACATGGCGATCGTCAACCCGGACATGCGCGCCACCGGCTTCGCCGTGAACACCAAAGCCTTCCGGTACCAGGGGTACCCGTGGCGTATTGCACACGCGCAGACCTTCGCCACCCACTGGATGAAGCAGGGCACGCCACTGTTCACCGTCGACGAGTACACCGAGCGCTTCAACACCTACTACGACGGCCTCAAGCACGCCATCGAGTTTGGCGACGCCACCAAGCGTCAAACGCTCGAGGAGCGCGAAGGGGACGTCGAAAAGGCGGAGCAGACCCTGGAAGCCGCACGCGCGCTGCAGGCGGCGCAGGAGCTCGTCGCGAAGCGTGAACAGGAACTCGCCGCCGCCAAGGAGGCGCAACCGGCCCGACAGGCCGCCGCCGAGGAAGCGCTGAAGGCTGCGAAGCAGATGCAGGAGGATGCGGCTGCTGCCGCTGCGGCCGCCAAGGCAGCCGCAGCCGAGGCCCGCGCAAACACCGAGCGCGCCGAAGCCGAATACCAACCCGTCAAAGCCGACTGCGACAAGCTGACCGGCGCCGACAAGGAAGGCTCCTCCACCGGCGGCATCATCGCCGGCGTAGTACTCGGGCTGCTGGCAATCATCGGAATCGTGGTAGCCACCAACCCGGGAATTTTAAATATGTTCTAGCTAGGTACACTCTCTGCTTATGCAAAGCGAGGAGCAGACCACACCCGAACCAGAATGGTGGGAACAACCAGGCATGCCCTGGAACAGCAAACCAACCAAGGCCGACTACTGGTGCCTTGGCTGGTTCGGCTTCGTAGGCCTCTTCGGCCTCGCCATGATCCCGCTCCGTGCCTGGCTGCTTGGGCTGCACCCGCCCATCATGCTGGCCATTACCGGTTCCCGGATTGGAGCGGCGTCGACGGGCGCGCTCGCCGCCGTCGGCGAGGTGCAGCACTGGCTGGGCTACCTGCTCATCGGCACGCTGATGGCCATCAAGTTCGACTGGATCTATTGGTGGGCCGGCAAACTGTGGGGGCGCGGAATCCTTGACGTGCAGGCGCAGAACTCCAAGCGCAGCGCCCGCAACATCGCGCGCGTGGAAAAGTGGGCCCTCAAGCTCGGCTGGTTGGGGATCTTCCTCGCCTACGTACCGATCCCGCTGCCCATCGCCTTCGTCGTCTTCGTCCTGATGGGCATGACCGGCATGCCGCTGTGGAAGTTCATGGTGCTGGACTTCATCTCGAAAACCCTGTGGTCACTTGGGTACTTCGCCCTCGGATGGTGGATCGGGGAGCCCGTGGTGTACGTGCTGGAGCAGTACGCGAAGGTGGCCAACTGGATTGCCATCGGCCTGATCGTGGTGATCATGTTCGGCGCGTTTAGGAGGCAAGCGAAGAAAGCGTAGGCGGGTGCGCGCACCAAATTCCCTCACGCAGTTTGCTCGACCTGGGCTTTTCCAAATCGCCGCGCGAAATCCAGGAATTTGGTGCCCTCTCAACCGTGCCAGTGCCAAAGGACGCAACCCCCTTTTCACGACCTGGGCTTTTGCGTCCTCCCCGAACAAGAATTGCGTCCTTTGGCACTCGCTCCCCAGAAAATTAGCGGTACACCACCACTGAGGAGAAGTCCTCGTCCCCGTGGCCCTTCTTTTGCTGCTCCTGCAGGGAGGCAACTGCGGCTGCCACGGCGGGCAGCTCCTTGCCGGCGGCCTCGGCGGTGGCGAGCATCAAACGCGCGTCCTTCTCGATGGCGTCGGTGGAGAAGTCGCCGGGGTTGGTGTCGCGTTCGCCGAGGAGGAAGGGGGACTTCATGTTCACGATGAACTCGAGGCCGGTGGAACCGAGCATGTCGACGATGGTGGCGTCGTCAAGTCCTTGGGCGTTGCCGATGTGCAGGGCTTCCTTGAACCCCTGCATGGTCACTGCCAGGGCGAGGTTGGCGATGAGCTTGCCCGTCGCGGCCTGGGCGGCGGTGTCGACGACCTTGAGGCGTTCCGGGTTCGCGGCGGCCCACGGCGCGACGACGTCGGCGACTTCCTTGCGGCGCTGCTCGGTGGCGCCGCCGACGTAGACACCGAGCTTTCCGGCGCGCGCCGGGATGAGCGAGCCGACTACGGGGGTGTGGACGAAGGTGGGGACGGCGGCGGCGAAGGAGTCGGCGTCGGCGGGGGAGATGGTGGTGGCGTCGGCCCAGGTGACGCCGTCGGGGATGAGGCCGGGTTCGATGATGACTTCGCGGACGGTGTCGGGGCCGAACAGGGAGGTGATTACGAGGTCGGAGCCTTTCACGGCGTCTGCAGGGGTGTCGGCGGCGGTGGCGCCGCGCTCCACGAGCGGGGCGGTTTTTGCTGCGGTGCGGTTCCAGACCGTGAGGTCGTGGTCACTGACAAGCTTGAGTGCTAATTCGGTACCCATACGGCCGAGGCCTAAAAATGCAATCTTCATATCGCCTAGGATAGGCAACTATGACGAAGACGAACCTGACTTCAGAAAATACTGCTCGTTCTGCTGAGTTGTTTGCGCGCGCTCAGCGGGTCACGCCGGGTGGGGTGAACTCGCCGGTGCGCGCGTTTGGCTCGGTGGGTGGGCAGACGCGCTTTATTGAGAAGGCGTTCGGCAGCACGCTTGTAGATGTCGACGGCAACTCCTACGTGGACCTGGTGGATTCGTGGGGTCCGATGATCCACGGGAATGCGCACCCGGCGATCCTGGAGGCCGTCGAGAAGGCGCTGGTGAACGGGTTGAGCTTCGGCGCGCCGACTGAGGCCGAGGTGGAGATCGCGGAGATGATCACGCAGCGTACGTCCGTGGAGGAGGTGCGCATGGTCAACTCGGGTACTGAGGCGACGATGTCGGCGGTGCGCCTGGCGCGCGGGTATACGCAGCGCCCGAAGATTATTAAGTTTGATGGCTGCTACCACGGCCATGTGGACGCTCTGTTGGCGTCGGCAGGCTCCGGCATTGCGACGTTCTCGCTGCCGGATTCGCCAGGGGTGACCGGCGCGCAGGCGGCGGACACGATCGTGGTGCCGTACAACGACATCGAGGCTGTGAAGCGCGCGTTCGCGGAGAACGAGGGCCAGATTGCCGCCGTGATCGCGGAGGCGGCCGCCGGCAATATGGGCACGGTGGCGCCGCAGGACAACTTCAACGCGAAGCTGAAGGAGGTCTGCCACGCTAACGGTGCCCTGCTCATCCTGGACGAGGTGATGACGGGCTTCCGCACCTCCTACTCCGGCTGGTACGGGGTTGACGGTGTTGCGGGTGATCTGACGACCTTCGGCAAGGTCATCTCGGGTGGGTTGCCGGCGGCGGCCTTTGGTGGGCGTCGAGAAGTGATGGAGAAGCTGGCGCCGAACGGGCCGGTGTACCAGGCGGGCACCCTGTCCGGAAACCCGGTGGCGATGGCGGCTGGCATGGCGTCGTTGCGCCTGGCCAGCGAGGATATTTACCCGGTGCTGAACCGCAACGCGGACAGGCTGGAAGATTTGGTCAGCTCAGCGTTGACGCGTGAGGGCGTGGCGCACCACATCCAGCGCGCGTCGACGATGCTGTCGGTGCGCTTCGCGGAGGGCGAGGGCCACAACTTCGACGACATGAAGGCGGCGGACACGTTCCGCTACGCGCCGTTCTTCCACGCGCTGCTGGACCACGGCGTGCACGCGTCCCCGAGCCCGTTCGAGACCTGGTTCGTCTCCACGGCGCTGACCGACGACGACTTCGCCACCATCGAGGCCGCGCTCGCCCCGGCTGCGAAGGCCGCAGCCGCCGCGACCCCGGAGGGCCAGTAAATGACGCGAACTGTTGTCCACCTGGTGCGCCACGGTGAAGTGTTCAACCCGAAGAAGATCCTCTACGGGCGCCTGCCGGGCTACCACTTGAGCTCCCGCGGCTACTCGATGGCCGCTGCGACCTCGAAGTTTTTCGAGGGCCGCGATGTTACCTACCTGGCGGCCAGCCCGCTGCTGCGCGCGCAGGAGACCGCGCAGCCGATTGCGGAGGTCACTGGCCTGGAGATTGATACCCGGGAGGAGATCCTGGAGGCCGGCAACACCTTTGAGGGGCTGCGCACCAAGGGGTGGCGCTCCCAGCTGTGGAACCCGATCCGGTGGCGCCACATGCTTAAGCCCTGGGAGCCGAGCTGGGGCGAGTCCTACGAGGACATCTTCGCTCGCATGGACGTCGCGATTGAGGACGCCCGCCAGCGCGCCGAGGGCCACGAGGCCGTGTTGGTGAGCCACCAGCTGCCGATCGTGACGGTGCAGCGCTACGTGCAGGGCAAGCCCTTCGCGCACGCGAGCCGTCGCTGCGAGCTGGCCAGTGTGACGTCACTTGTGTTCGACGACGACGTTGTTGTTGACTGGTCATACTCAACCCCCGCATCCGCGATCTAACCTGGAAGGACCCTATGACCGTGCGCCGCAGCCTTGTCCCATTCGTTGCCGCAGCCGTGCTGCTGAGCGGGTGCTCGAGCGCCAGCGACAACGGCGGGTCCTTCGCGTTCCACTCGCCGGGCGGGCAGGTGGAGCTGTTCTACCCGCAGGAGGAGCGTAAGCCGCTGCCGGACTTTTCCGGCGAGTCCCTGATGGAGCCGGGCAGCGAGATTTCGCTCAGCGACTTCGACGGCGAGGTCGTGGTGCTCAACGCGTGGGGCCAGTGGTGCGCGCCGTGCCGTGCGGAGGTCGACGACCTCCAGGAGGTGCAGGAGTCCATCGAGGGCTTCGGCACCGTGCTGGGCATTAACGTGCGTGACCACAACGCGGACATTGCGCGCGACTTCATGAAGGACAACGGGGTGACCTACCCATCCATCTACGACCCGCCGTTTAAGACCGCCGCGTTCTTGGGCGGCGTGCCCAGCTCCGTGATCCCGACGACGATCGTGCTGGACACCCAGCACCGCCCGGCGGCGGTGTTCCTGCGGGAGGTCAACGCCCAGGAGATCATTGACCTGGCGAATACGCTGCACCAGGAGGCGGAGGCCTAAATGGGGGAGGCGTTATCGGAGCTGGTCTCCCAGGGGCCGCTGCTGCTGGGAATGCTGGCGGCTGCGCTGGCCGGGTTGGCGTCCTTCGCCTCGCCGTGCGTGGTGCCGCTGGTGCCGGGCTACATGTCGTACCTGACGGGCATCGTGGGCGGGGAGCTCAACGTGGATGAGCACGGGGTATCTGTGACGCGGCGCCGCTGGGCCGTCGCCGGCGCGGCGGGCCTGTTCATCCTCGGGTTTACGGTGGTGTTCCTGTTGGCCACCGTGACCGTCTTCGGCGCGGTGAGCGCGGTGGCGCTCAACGCTGAGACCCTGATGCGCGCGGGCGGCGTGGTCACGATTGCGATGGGCCTGGTGTTCGCCGGCTGGGTGCCGGCGCTGCAAAACGACACGCGGCTGCGACCGAAGAAGTGGACCACGCTGCTGGGCGCGCCGCTGCTCGGCGGGGTGTTCGCGCTCGGGTGGACCCCGTGCTTGGGGCCGACGCTCGCCGCGATCGTCTCCGTCTCTGTGGGCACGGCGGGCATGACGGCGGCGCGCGGCGTGCTGCTGGTCATCGCGTACTGCCTCGGGCTGGGGCTGCCGTTCTTGCTGGTGGCGCTTGGCTCGGCGAAAGCGGTGCGTAGTATCGAGGTGCTGCGAAAGCACTCGCGCACCATCCAGGTGATCGGCGGGGTAGCGATGGTCATCGTCGGCCTGCTGCTGCTGACAGGGGCCTGGAACGTGTTTATCGGCTGGACGCGCCAGCTCGTCGTCGGATATGGAGCAACGGTGATTTAAATGAGCACTGCACTCACGTGGCTACGCAGGTCGTGGCACTGGCTGACCAGTATGCGCACCGCGCTGCTGCTATTGTTCCTGCTCTCCCTGGCCTCCATCCCGGGAGCGCTGCTTCCGCAGCGCACGGTCTCCGCGACGCTGGTAGACGACTACCTGCGCGCCAACCCAACCATGGGGCCCATCTACGACAAGCTCCAGCTCTTCGACGTCTTCGATTCCACCTGGTTCGTCGCTATCGTCACGCTGCTGATGGTCTCGCTGGTCGGGTGCATCATCCCGCGCTCGATTGACCACTGGCGCGCGTACCGGGCCACGCCGACCAAGGCGCCGAAGTACCTGTCCAGGATGCCGCTGCATGCGGAGGGGGACGTCGATACGCCGAAGGACGAGTTGGAGGCGAAGGCGCGCGCAGTGCTGCGCAAGTGGCACGTGGCTTCCTACCAGCCGGAGGAAGACCGCGCCGGGGTGTTCTCGATCTCGGCGGAGCGCGGCTACTCCCGCGAGCTGATGAACCTGCTGTTCCACATCGGGCTGGTGGGCATGATCGTGGCGTTCGCGGCGGGCCGCATGGTCTTCTACGAGGGCCAGGTCATCATGGTGACCGAGTCCGAGTCGCAGTACGCGGTGCCGGTGGAGCAGCCGCGCCAGTTCTGTAATACGTCGCCTGCGAACTTCGACGTCTTCCGCGCCGGACCGCTCTTCGACGGCACCGGCCTGCACCCGTTCTGCATCGAGTCGAAGAACTTCCGCGCCGAGTACCTCAACACTGGGCAAGCGAACGGGTTCTGGTCGGACGTGGCCTACACACCGGACGTGGCCGCCCCACGTGAGCAGTGGCAGGATTTCACGCTGCAGGTCAACCACCCGCTGCGCGTGGACGGCAACCGCGTCTACCTGCAGGGGCACGGCTTTGCCCCGCAGGTGACCATCACCTGGCCGAACGGGGAGTCGCGCACCCAGATGGTGCAGTTTAGGCCCACGGACGTGCAGAACTTCCTGTCCGCCGGCGTAATGCGTTTCGACCCGCAGGCATGTACCCGGACCTCACCGATCGCCGCGAGCACCAGATCGCCATCGAGGGCAACTTCGCGCCGACCGCCCAGTGGACCGGCGTGAACGGCGACATGCTGCAGTCCGGCTTCCCTGCGATGCAGGACCCAGCGATGGCCGTAGACATCTACGTCGGAGACGCCGGCCTGGACACCGGCCGCCCGCAGAACATCTTCGTGCTGGACCAGAACCTGATCGCCGAGGGGCGCCTGCAGAAGGTGGAGCGCGTCAACCTGGTGCCGGGGGAGGAAACCACCCTTGAGGGTGGCATCCGCGTGCGCTTCGACGGCGCCGCCGAATACGCCAACTACCAAATCTCCCACGACCCGACCCAGGGCTGGATGCTGGCAACCTCGGTGCTCATGCTGGCCGCGCTGGCTGGCTCGCTGACCATCAAGCGCCGCCGCCTGTGGATCCGCCTGACCCCGACGGCCACCGGCACCCACGTGGAGCTCGCCGGCCTGGCGCGCACGGACCGCGCCGGGTGGGGCGCCGAGTTCGATGAAATCGTGGAGGAAATCCTGGGCATTTCGGAGGAGGAGAACCCCTCCTTCGAGGTTGATGACCTTGGCTAACCTGCGATGACGCGGTAGATTGTTCCCCATGCTTGTCGATTCCACGATGGCGGACCTCTCAGACCTCACGTTCCGCACCGCGTTCATCCTGTACTTGGCTGCGCTGATCATGTCCTGTATCTACTACGGGCGCATGTTCGGCGTGCTCGACATGCGCCGCGAGCGCGCCCGCATGGATCAAAAAGTCGCCGTGGGGGCCGGGGGCGGCTCCGAGCTTATCGACGTCCCCTCCGACTCCTTCGACCAGGCAGAATACGACCGCCGCGTCGCCGGCGCCCGCAAGTGGGCGAACATGACGCAGGCGCTGATCTGGTTCGGCATCGTGCTGCACGTCGCGTCCTTCATTACGCGCGGGCTGGCGGCGAAGCGCTTCCCGCTCGGCAACCTGTACGAGTACATCCTGGCCATGACGGCCGTCGTGATGGTCGCAGCCGCGATCGTGGTGCAGCGCAAGAACTGGCACACCATCTGGCCGTGGCTGCTCGCCCCGATGGCGATCGCGATGTTCCTCAACTCCACCGTGTTCCACATGCACGTGGCACCGGTGGTGCCGGCGTTGCAGTCCTACTGGCTGCCGGTGCACGTTTCGTCGGTGTCGGTGGGGGCGTCGATAGGTATTGTGTCGGGAATCTTTGCGCTGCTGTACTTGCTGCGCATGTGGCAGCCGCGCGGCGAGGAGCGCGGGTTCTTCGGCGCGATTGCGAAGCCGCTGCCGAGCGCGAAGACGCTCGACCAGATCACCTACAAGACGGCGATCATTACACTGCCACTGTTTGGAATCGGCATCGTGTTCGGCGCGATTTGGGCTGAGGTCGCCTGGGGTCGCCCGTGGGGTTGGGACGCGAAGGAAACCGTGTCCATGATTACGTGGATTCTGTACGCCGCCTACCTCCACGCGCGCGCCACCGCCGGCTGGAAGAACTCGAAGGCCGCGTGGATCAACGTTTTTGCCTTGGCCATGACCATCTTTAACATGACCTATGTAAATACTGTCATTGCTGGACTTCACTCGTACGCAGGATTGAACTAATGAAAACACTGATTACAGGAGGGGCCGGCTACATCGGCTCCACAATTGCATCGTGCTGCTCCGACGCAGGCATCACCCCGGTCATCTTGGATGACTACTCCACTGGCCTGCGCGTCTTCGCAGAGCGCTTCGACCACTACGAGGGCGACATCGCCGACACCGAGCTGCTCAACAAAATTTTCGACGACCACCCCGACATCGAAGCCGTCATCCACTGCGCGGCCAAGATCATCGTGCCGGAGTCCGTCGCGCAGCCGCTCGAGTACTACGACGTCAACGTCGGCCGCGCAACCAAGATGCTGCAGGTCCTTCGCGACCGCGGCGTCAAGCGCGTCATGCTCAGCTCGACCGCCGCAATGTACCAGGCGGACGAGGACTTCACCGTCAACGAGTCCTCCGTTGTGGCGCCAACCAGCCCGTACGCCGCGTCGAAGTGGATGCTGGAGCGCGTCATGGCTGACGCCGCTGCCGCCGGCCAGATCCAGGCTGTGGCCCTGCGCTACTTCAACCCGATCGGCGCCGACCCACAGCTGCGCACCGGCCTGCAGAACCCGCTGCCGTCCCACGCGCTGGGCAAGATGATCACCGCCCACCAGAGGGGTGAGGCGTTCACGGTCACCGGCGTCGACTGGCCAACCCGCGACGGCTCCGGCCTGCGCGACTACGTCCACGTTTGGGACCTGGCCCGCGCCCACGTCGCCGCCCTCAAGGCCGACCTCGCCCCATACGAGGTCATCAACCTAGGCACCGGCACCGGCACCACCGTCTTCGAGCTCGCGGAGGCGTTCAAGTCCGCCAGCGGCTCCGACATGGAGGTCACCACCGCACCACCACGCGAGGGCGACGTCGCCGGTTGCGCACCGCGCATCGACAAGGCGCGCGAGGTACTCGGCTGGTCCCCAGAACTCACCATCGAGCAGGGCGTCCGCGACTCCCTGGCCTGGGCAGAGAAGCTGCCCGAGGTCCTCGCCGAGGAAGCAACGCGCAGCTAGTCTTCGCCGCGCTTCCTCCGACGCTCCTCCTCTTCACGACGCCGGCGCTCCGCCTCCTCGCGGGCCCGGCGTTCTTTAAACCTATTCTTCTCAATCTCCCACAGGAACTCCTCATCATCATCCGGCCCCTTAATAACCGGTGGCTGTTCCTGCTGCTGCACCCCGTACCCTCCATACCGTGCATTCGACCCCGGGCCGAACGCGCGCCACATCAAGTACACAGCCAGAATGATCAGAGCGATGAGTAGAAGCCTTCCCATGCCCTCTAACATACTGGTCCACCTTTGCGTTAGGCTAAGTCCCCATGGCCCCCATGAGTGAAGCACCCGAAGTTGACCCGAGCGCGAAGCGTCGCGCAAACAAAGCCGCCGCCATCTACGGGTTGTACCGGCTCCTCCTCTTCATCGTCCTCACCGTGGTGATCCAGCTGCTAGCCGTCGCGGTTGGGGCGCCCGTCCCGCTGATCATGTCGGCCCTGCTGGCCCTCATCGTGGCGTTCCCGCTGTCCATGCTGGTGTTCAAGAAGCAGCGCATTGAGGCCGTCCAGGCGCTTGCACATTGGAAGGAGCAGCGCCAGGCCCGCAAGGCGTGGATCGAGGCCGAGCTGGCCGAGCGTTAGTTCTCTCGTGGGACGGTGTGCACCACATTCCTGCATTTTGGCGTCGTGGGTTCGCAAAGCCCAGGTCGCCTGTTCTGCGCGAGGGAATTTGGTGTCAGGCAGGTCGGTTCGAGTGCCAAAAGACGCAATCGAATAAGGTCTATTGCTTCAAAGTTGCTGGCAAAAAATGTGCTAGACAACAAACGATGTCAGATTTGGCACTGGCGCCCACTCCACAGCCACTCAGGGACAAGAAAACCCTTGCCACCCGCACCCCGCTGGCGTAATGTTCCGCTGGTGCCTGCTGACATTCGGCACCGCCAGCTCAATAGCGCGGCGGTGATCTTGTTCGGCTTCCTGGTAGCCCTGTTCGTGGGCACCGTGTTGCTGATGCTTCCGGCTTCCACTGTGAATCCGGGTGGGTTGCCGCTGTTGCCGGCGTTGTTTACGGCGACGTCCGCGCTGTGTGTAACCGGCCTAGCCATTGTGGATACGGCGACGTATTGGACTACGTTCGGCAAGGTGGTCATTGCCGTGTTGATCCAGGTTGGCGGGTTCGGGGTGATGAGCTTCGCGACGATTCTGGGTCAGGCGGTGGTCCGCAAAGCGAATTTGAGTGCGAATGTGATTTCGGCGGTGGAGCGTCGTACGGCGGTGGGCGGGATCGCGCCGCTGTTGAGGCGGGTCCTGCTGGTGAGCATCGTGGTGGAGGCGCTGGTCGCGCTGGCGTTGACGGCGCGGTTCGTGGCGTTGGGCTACCCGTTGTCGCGCGCGTTGGGGCATGGGGTGTTTCATGCGGTGTCGGCGTTTAACAATGCGGGGTTCGCGCTTTATTCGGACAACATGACCGGCTTCGTGGGGGATTGGTGGGTCTGCGTGCCTATCATGGCGGCGATCATTATTGGTGGTTTGGGGTTTCCGGTGCTGTTTCAGTTTCGGCGGGACGTGTTTCACCTGCACCGCTGGACGTTGAATACGCGCATGGTGGTTGCCGGTACGCTCTTCCTTCTTTGCTTTTCGACGGCCACCATCCTCGTCATGGAGTGGAACAACCCGCGCACGCTGGGTGGGTTGCCGGCGTCGGATGCGGTGTTGGCGGGGCTGTTTCAGGCGGTGCAGACCCGCACGAGCGGGTTCAACTCTGTCGATATTGGCGGGATGCACGAGCCGACGCTGTTCGCGATGGACCTGTTCATGTTTGTGGGGGCGGGCCCGGCGGCACGGCGGGTGGCGTGAAGATCACGACGGTGTTGGTGCTGGTGGCGGCGGTGTCGGCGGTGGTGCGGGGTCGCACGCAGCCGGTCATGCTGGGCAAAGGTGTCCCGGTGGAGGTGGTGCACCAGGCGATCACGGTGGTGATGCTCAGCGGCGCGCTGGTGGTGGCGGCGACGTTCGCGTTGTTGGCACTGACGCCGTTTCACCTGTCGGAGGTGTTGTTTGAGGTGTTGTCGGCGTTTGGCACGGTGGGATTGTCCACGGGCATTACGCCGCACCTGGATGCGCCTTCGTTGTTGGTCATTATTTTTATGATGATTGTTGGCAGGTTGGGTCCGATTACTGTGGCGACGGCGTTCGCGTTTGCGGAGCCGGCGTCGAAAATTTTGCTTCCTTATGAAAGGCCGATCATTGGTTAAGTTTGCAACGCCCACGTACGCGGTGCTTGGGCTCGGGAGGTTTGGCTCGGCGGTGGGCCGGGAGCTCATGTTTGACGACGCCACCGTCGTCGGCGTCGATCTGGAAGAGGCTGCCGTGAAGCGCAACAACGGGCTGCTGTCGAAGGTGGTGCAGGCTGACTGCACGGACGTGGCCACGATTGATGAGCTGGGCATTTCGGAGTTCGACGGCGTCGTCGTGGCGATCGGCGGGGCGCACGTGGAGGCGTCGATTTTGACGTGTTCGCTGTTGGTGGATGTGGGCGTCGAGAATTTGTGGGCGAAGTCCTCCGGTAATGCGCACGGGCGCATCCTGGACCAGATTGGTGTGCCGCATGCGGTGCACCCGGAGGAGGCGATGGGGCGGCGTGTGGCGCACTTGGTGCGTGGCGCGAACCTCGACTATGTGGAGTTGTCCTCGGGCACGGCGATTGTGCACACGGTGGTGCCGACGCACGTGGCGGGCCCGCTCGACGAGCAGGCGTTGTGGCAGAGCCACGGCGTGAAGGTGATTGCCGTGCGCCGGGAGGACCGCTGGCAGCCGGTGCTTGGACACATGGTCCTGGCGGCTGGCGAGCAGGTGCAGATCTATGGGGATTCGCGCCGGGTGGAAAAGTTCAGCCGCATGGCGGCACGGCGGCGCTAACCTGGGCTGCATGTCAGTACAGCACGCTTTCGACACTGCACGCGCGGCACAGCGCGCCTGGGCGACGACCCCTCTTCGCCAGCGCAGCCGCATCTTTCTCCGCTACCACGACCTGATCCTTGCCCACCGCTACGAGCTGGTGGACCTGATCCAGCAGGAGACCGGCAAGGCGAAGCACAACGCGTTCGACGAGGTCATGGACGTTGCGATCACCGCCCGCCACTACGCATACCGTGCAAAAACCCTGCTGGCGCTGGCCCGGGTGCGGGGCGCTATGCCACTGGTGACACGGACCGAGGTGCACCGGGCGCCGAAAGGCGTGGTGGGAGTGATCGCGCCGTGGAACTACCCGCTTTCGTTGGCGATGTCGGACGCAGTGGCGGCGCTGATTGCGGGCAACGCCGTGGTACTGAAGCCGGATACGCAAACCCCGCGCACCGCGCAGCGCGCCCACCAGCTGTTGGTGCAGGCCGGTTTGCCAGCCGACCTGTTCCAGGTTGTGGAAGGAAGCGGGCGGACGGTGGGGCAGGAGATCGTGAAGCGATGCGATTTCCTCATGTTCACAGGGTCCACCGCCACCGGCAGGAAGCTTGCCGCGCAGGCCGGGGAGCGTCTGATTGGGTTCTCCGCTGAGCTGGGCGGGAAGAACCCGCTGCTGGTTCTGGCTAGCGCAAACCCCGAGACGGCGGCGCGCGGTGCCGTCGACGCTTGCTTCAGCAACACCGGCCAGCTGTGCATTTCCGTGGAGCGGATCTACGTGGACCGCGCCGTGGCAGAAGTGTTCCTTGAACAGTTTGTGGCGCTGACGAAACGCCTGCGCATTGGGCACGGGTGGGGTGACGATGTTGGCTCGTTGATTTCTGCGGAGCACCTCTCACGCATCGACGCCTACGTCCACGACGCCGTGGACAAAGGCGCCACCGTCCTGACCGGTGGAGAAGCGCTACCGCAGCTCGGCGACACGTTCTACGCACCGACCATCCTCGTGGACGTCCCGGAGGACTCCAATCTGTACCGTGAGGAAGTGTTCGGGCCGGTCGTCTACGTGGAGGTGGTGGATGGGCCGGAGGTGGGCGTCGAGAAGATGAATGACACCGACTACGGGCTCAATGCCTCGATTTGGGGCGCGGAGGACGAGGCGCGCGTGGTCGCGGAGCATGTGCATGCGGGAACCGTGAACATCAACGAGGGTTACGCGGCCGCGTGGGCATCGATGGACGCGCCGATGGGCGGGTGGAAACAATCAGGTGTGGGGCGGCGCCATGGCGACGAAGGCCTGCTGAAGTACACCGAGGCGCGCACCGTGGCGGCGCAGCGCTATTTGCCGCTCGGCGGGGTCGGCGCTGGCGGCGGCAAGCAGGTCGCGGACACGATGGCGCTCGGGCTGCGGTTGGGCAAGCGTCTGCTGCGCTAGGCCCGGCTAGTCCTTGCTCTCGTCGCCGTGGCCGGTGGCGTGCGCGATGGCATCGGCGAGCCACTGTGCCAGGCCAGGTTGGCGTTCTTCGTAGTAGCGCTTGAAGCGTTCATCGGCGATGTAGCCGCGCGAGATCTGAAACTGCATCTCCGGGGTGACGTCGAAAAACTGCCCGATCACCTTCCGGTGTTCCTCGACGAGTTCGGCGGCTTCCGCGCTGTCGGTGGGCACGTCGCGGCGAACAGCGTCGGCGAGTTTGGTATCGATGGCGTCGAAACGCTGCTTGCTGTCCTCCCAGTCGCTCGCGCCCCAGTTGCCGGTGCGGCCCTGGTACTGCGCCCAGCCGGGCGTGTCGCCGTAGACCTCTTGCGCTTCGGCTTGATGTTCGGCGTAGTTAGGGTCGCCGAGGATCTCGCCGATTTCTTCGAGGGTTGGCTTGTGATTGTTCATTGCTTGCTCCAATAACTTTTCGACGGCCACCACCATCCCATCGATCCGCGAACGCTCCTCAAGCAGGCGTTCGTGTTGCCTGCGCAGGTGTTCCCGGTTCGAGGTGGGGTGGGAGAGTACTTCTTTGATTTCAGACAGTTTCATACCGGTGGTCCGGTAGACCAGGATGTGCTGGATGCGCTCCAGGTCATCTGGCGTGTACAGCCTGTAGTTTGACCAGCTGCGGTACACAGGTTCGATGAGGCCGGCCTGCTCCCAGTGGTGCAGGGTTCGCACCGTGATCCCGAATGCGTTGGCCACTTCGCCGACTGTGTAAAGCTCTTCGTTGTTGGTCATGGCAGTCATTGTGCAGCCTGACGTTACGTCAGAGTCAAGCCTTGCTCTCGTCGATCTTGGAAAGCAGCTCGTCCGGGCCATACAGCGCGGTGATGTCGGCGGGGATGAAGAAGTCTTCGGTGAAGAACTGACCCTTGGATGCGAACTCCCTGTTCACCCACGCGCCGAATGCATCCACTGGGATGAGTGGTATGCCGTACTGGCTGGCGGTCAGGTCGTCGGTGATGAGGGCGTCGCAAAGTGAGATGGGGATTTCCGGGCTGTACACGAGGCCGAGCTCGTCGCACAGGAGCGCCATGCGTGCACCGTCGGTGATGTGGATCCCGTTGATGACGATGAATCCGCGGAACGCCACCTGGTGGCCTTCCTCGAGGATGTCCGCGAGGAAGGTCTCGTAGGGCGAACCCGTGTAGTACCTATGCCAGTCCTCAAAATCGGCGAACGAGACGATTGGGATGCCCAGCTCCCTGGCGGTTCTTGCCTTGCGCGACATGGATGCCGGGTCCCACGCTACGAGGACATCGCACGTGGTTGCAGAGACGCTGTCTTCGAAGATGAGTCCGCACGACTCGCAGGCGGTGATGAGCTGCTCTTCGCCGTCGTAGAAGCTGATGGCTTCGCGGCAGCCCGTAAATACCACCCTTATGCCTGGGGAGAGCAGCGCAGCAATATCGATGTTTTGCTCTTCGCCTTCCGGGAGGGACACCTGCGTCAGCCCTGTCATGATGGCGCGTTTGCGCACCTCCTCTTCGGCCCGCTTCGTCCAAACACCGCGAGACATCCCCCAGGAAGAAAGCCGCAGGGCAGTCTGTTGGAGCATGCGCTGGTCGCCGACTTCCACGCCGGAGCCAGAGAAGGCTGCCCAGGCGTTATCGGAGTCGGTCGCGCGGGTCTGATCGAGCTTGAGCGGGGCAGCGGGTGCCCAAAACGGCTGGAAGAGCGCGCCTTCTTGTGTATCGGATGCGTCGGGTACCGGTCGCACGTAGGGGATCTCGACGCCCCCCGAGAGGAAGTCGAGCGCCATTGAATGTGCCCGCTCGACGACGTCACTGCCCTCAACAATGATGTCGAGTGACTCGGCGTCGATACCGTCCCCGAGCTCCATGTCGAGGCCTCGTGCCTGGTAGCGGCCGGCGTCCTGGGCCCTCTCGAGCCGATCACCGACGACAATGCCACCCGCAGCCTGCCGTAGCAGCAGCGGCCAAAAGTCCTCGAGCCTTGGTGCGAGAGCAAGCCCACCTGGAGGAACCTCGTTGTCGAGGCCGAACTGCCCCAAGTCAGACATCGGGTTGAGCCACGTGCCAAAGTCCGCAACGACCTGGCCACGCTCCACAACCACCGCGTGAACGCGAACCACGTGGTAGCTCACATTAAAACTGACACCGTCAAAGGAGAGGAACACGTAACGCTCGGGATCCTGCCTTGCCTCCTCCAGCATCATCTCCAGCGGTGAGTCGGGCCCAGCCAATTCTCCCGCAGCGATGAGTTGCACGCCCCCAAACGGTTCGTTGTTCTTTCGCACGCGCTGCAGGGCGACGCTCATCATCAACAGGAGCTCTGTGTTGACGTTGTGGGCGTCGTCGATAATTAATGTCTCAATCAAGCTGAGCAGCAGCTTTGCACTGTCGATGTCCCAGGAACCGCCCGGCAGGACGTCGCCGAGCGTCATGAAGGGATCGAAATTGAATGCAGAGTCGATCGTCAGCCCGCTGATGCCGCTCGCCGCGCGTCCCAGCAGCGCGACGGGCAGCACCCGTTTGCGCTGGCTATCGGGTAGTGCGTCGTTCACCTCCATGAACGTGCGCAGCAACGCCGACTTGCCGGTGCCGGGCGCGCCGTCGATCACAACGCTCTCGCCGTTGAGCATCGACGCGAGCTCATGCTCGAAGTCCTGCGGCATAGAAATAGCCATGACCTGCACCTTTCGCATCAACTATCACTTGTTGACTTCATTGAAGCATGCAGCCCCGACATTGCACGGGCGATGTTCGAACGGGGGTTCGCGGTGCTATTACGTGGTGCAGGGGCGTGCAGCGATTAGCCTGGGAACATCGCTGTTTTCTGCTAGCCAGGCGGCCAACTTCGGGTCAAGCATCCTGGCAAGCTTCAGGGTCTCCTCGTGTGCCTCCGTGCAGGTCATACGGTGAGGCTGTCCAGGCATCGGGAAACCTCTGATGAGCGGTTCATGGTGGGCTACACGGTTTCGAATGCTATTGACTCGCTTGCAAATCCCGTGCACCCAATCTCTGGTGAAACCAGCATGTTGCTGTCTTGCTACGTTTCTTCCTTCAGGGAAAGCATGACGTAGGGCGGCTTCCCAGTTGTGCTCGTAATTGACGCGGACCCGTCTGGGGGACTTGCCTGTATGTCCTCCTTTGTCAAAGAGATTCGTCCAAAAACCAAAGGTACAGTTAGCGAAAAGATGCCCGGGAACGTCACCATCGTTTGGACGCTCACGTACCCTCCTGGAAAGTTGCGACCAAGCCACCGCAAGATTCTGCTCTGACCGTTCATCCAGTGGAATTTCGAGGTACCAGTGGCTGCCCCATTTTGCAGCTGCCGCTTTATTGATCGATTCCCGTAGTGCAACTTCCAAAATGGCAATATCCGCTAGAAATGCAGTAGATAGCTTGATGTTCCATATATAGAGCTCGAGGGCTTCGTCTATGTTGCCGTTCGGCGATTCGCTAAGAAAACTGGCTAAACGGGCGGGTGGGAGGGAACCCCAAAGCAAGGCAGCATTTGTTGAAGGCAGTTGTGTAGGAAACGTCATTGCTATAGGCTAGCCAATGTAGTCCCCCGGATCCGGACCATAGTTAAATGTCTATGGTTCCCGGGGGTTTATTATTCTGAAACGCTTGTCGGGTGGTAGCCCACCACGACAGGTTCGTTCACGAACCGGCCACCGATGGTGGGCGTGCTGCTTGCTCCGGTCGACCTCTTACCGTCGACCTGCTCGCGTCGACCAACCCTGGTCAGCGCAAAATCGGCAAAATCGCACCAAAAAGGCCCAAAATGCTGTGACCTGCGTTGGTCGACCGGAAGAGGTCGACAGGAACGGAAGCGACGGGAACGAACGCCCCAGAAACGCCCCAAAACCCGCCCGGAAACCTTTACTCCAAACCATATCTTGCACTAAGGTAAGGCAAGCCTAATAATTCTACGAGGAGGGTGAACCTTATGAAGAAGTCCCAACGTCGGATCCACGCTGTGCTGCCAGCGCTGCCCGCGGTTGCGCTCGCGGCAAGTCTCGCCGTCGCACCGCTGGCCGTCCCGGCCCAAGCCCAGGAGGCTGGCACCACGGCCGTCGCGCCCGTCGCAGCAGCTCAGCCAGCTGGGACAACACCGCTTGCTGACGCCCAATCCCAAACCCTGGAGTGGGAACTGAGCAAACGCGCCCTGCTGTGGGACGCCGCCGTGGAAGGGGAGGGAGTCTCCGTCGTTCCGGTTGACGAGTCCGAGCCGAACAATGGGAGCCTGAAACTGACCAAGGCGACCGGCTGGGTGAACGAGGACACCAAGGCGCTGTCGGTGCAGTGGACTGGTCAGGTGACCTACACGATTAACGGGGCGCAAACGATCTCTTTCAAGGACTTCGCGCTCGAGGTCGATGTGGAGGGCGCCGGTAAGATTACGGCGGTCGTGAGCTCGGCGGACCCGAACCAGGCAGTGAATAATAAGGAAGCGAAGCGGGTCACCGTCGCGACGTTCAAGGGTGCCAACGTTGCCGTCGAGGGAAAGACGGTGACGGTGGGGGCGACGCCGGAGTACGAAGGGGTCGTCTATAAGCGGGATGAGGACATTTCCTACCCGGATGCGTGGCCGACTGAGCTGGTGAACAACGTGACGGACTCGGTGCGGTCGTGGTTCTACAACTCGGGGAGCAGGTGGGAGGACCAGAAGAAGCCGGCGCCGTTTGCTGTGACGCTGGAGCTCGGCGAGAAGCCCGAGGAGCCTGCCAAGCCGGAACCGGCACCAGCGCCAGGGCAGCAGCCAGAAGGCGGCATCCGCGACGCCTCGATTAATCGTGACGGCCACCTGATCCTGACCTTCACCAACGGCGCGACCAAGGACCTCGGCAAAGTGGTGGGGAAGGACGGCAAGGATGGCCGCAACGGCGCTGATGGTAAGGACGGTCACGATGGTCGTGACGGCCGCGATGCTCCCGCTGGTAGGGACGGCAAGGATGGCCGCGACGGCGCCGCAGGAAAAGACGGCGCCCCAGGTAAGGAAGGCGCCCCAGGCACAAATGGCAACAACGGCAAGGACGGTCGCGGTATCGCGTCGGTGAAGACGGATAAGGACGGCAAGCTCGTTGTGACGCTGACGGACGGGACGGTGCTGCCGCCGGTCGAGATGCCGTCGGCGCAGCAGCAGGGCATGGCCCCGGAGTCGATTGTGGCGATTGTGCTGGGGGTCATCGCCACGCTGTTGGGTGGGTTTGCCGCGTTGCATACGCTCGCGGCGAGCATCCTGCCGAAGATCTAACGCCTAACGCTGCAGGCGCTTGAGCAGCGCCGCGATCACGGGGGACTGGGTAGCTAGGCCTGCGACGACGGCGAGCAGGGCTGCCCCGCCCGCGATCAGCACCGCGCCCCAAGCTGGGAACTTGGTAGGGGCAGCAGGGGTAGTGGGCTCTGCAGGCACGGTAGGCGCTGCGGTCGTCGAAGTCGGGGTGGTCGGGGTGGTCGTCGGCGCCTCCTTGGCCTCTGCAACTTCGACCTGCACGGGGTTGGTCGGCATAGTGAAGCGTATCGCCTGCGTCGCGGGGTCGACTTCGTAGTCTTTCACGCCGGTCACCGACCATTTCGCCTTCGTGTTCAGGGGGCTCGTCAGGGTGACATCGGTGCCGGGCGCCACGTATTCGCCGTACTCGTGCGCGATGCCCGCCGCGTACAGTCGCTGGCTGATTGGTTTATCGACGTCCCCTACGACAAAGCGCGTCGACGTCCCGAAGTCTGTGGTGACGAATTTGCCGTTGACCCATCGGCTGGCGTTGACGGAGGCTTGGTAGACGCCGGGGTCGGCGTCGTCGAACTTGGCGGTGCGGGCGTTGGGGTCGGAAAGGTCGAGGCTGCGGAGTGTTTTGGCACTGGTGCAGTGTTCGACGCACTCGATCTGGGCGCGCCACGCGGTGCCGGGGACGGACTCGGGGTAGTCCCACGCGACGGTGACGTTGCGCTTCTGGTCGATCTCGCCGCGGACGTTGGATGGCGTCGCTACGTGGTCGGTTGTTACCGACGGCACCTTGAACGTGACGCCGCGGTCGAAGTAGCGTTCGCTGAGTGCCAGGGCGTGCGCCGCCATGATCCCGACCGTGTATGTTTGCCCCGGTTGTAGCGTGTTTGCCTCCACGAGCAGGTCGAGGTCCAGCTTCCCGCCGTTGTCTTTCATCACGGCGGCGGGGATCCAGCGAGCGACGAGCGCGTCGCCGTCGCCGGTCATGGTGGAGCAGTGGTTGAGGCGCCACACCCGCGTCGGCGTGAGCACCACGTAGACGCCGTTGGATGCCCCGGGCGTCGACGCCGGGTTGATCCCCGACCCCTTCAACTTGAACGTGATGTCCTTGGTTGGGTCGATGGTGTCGGGGCCGGTGACGTCGAACTGCACGCCGAGGTTCGGGTGCCGCGTGTCGAGTTCGCCGGTGCAGCCGGGGGCGGTGGCGGCGTCGATAGTTGGGAAGGCGTGCGCGACCGCAACGTTGGGGCTGAGCAGCGCGAATAGGGTAGCGCCCGTTGCGACGCGACGCCGTGTGGATACGTTCAAGATGAGACTCCCCTCATTAGGTAACTTAGGTTAGCCTTATCTTAAATGTCTATCGCTATTGTGTGCAACGGCTGGCACGCTTTTTGATACTGCGAGACTGTGTCTGGCCAAGTCGTCCCGGGGGACACAACCCGAATTACGGAGGACATGATAACGAAAGCTCCGAAACTGTGTTCACGTTGTCCTTCTGGAAGCGAGGAGAACTTGCGATTTGTTGCGAAACGGTTGTAGCTGGTTTGATTTTGCAGCTTGGCGAAGTATATCCCCCGATTGCAATAAGAAATCCAGCCCACACTCTGAGCTTGGCTCGGAGGCGGGCTGAACGATTGACATGAATCCTAGCGTTCGTGAGGTTAGTTCCACAAGCCTGAAAACTCGTTTGTATCAATTTGCTAGCTGTAGCTACCCAGAGATGTTTGTCGGGCTCCTCCGCTAAGGTAAAAACTACGTAACTAGCGGGAGGTGAGTGATGACTGTTCGAGTCGACATTGCAGAACCGACACTGCGCTGGGCGCTGCAGCGAACCGGTAGCACGGTGGAAGAACTTGCCCAAAGAAGTGATTTTCGGTTGGTCCGGCAATGGCTGGAAGGCAAGGTGTCGCCGACGCTGCATCAGGCTGAGCACTTGGCATCGCTTGCATGTATCCCGTTTGGTTACTTGCTTCTCGACGGCCCCACGGACGACCAGCCGAATCTCCCAGATTTTCGCACCGTGGATAGTAAGAAAGTAACTGAGTTCAGCCCAGCGTTGAAGGAGACGATTTATACCTGTGAGCGCCGCTTGAGCTGGTATGCAGAATTTGCGCGCGCGGAAGGAATTGATCCTCCAAATTTCGGTGGTGCCTGGACACTGCGTGATAGCCCGGACGATGCGGTGTGTGCATTGTTACCCCAGCTTGCCGATGCCGGATGGAGGCCAGGTAAAGCGCCCACTGGTCGGGAGAATGTGCTGGAATTAGCGGATGCAATTGAGCACTGCGGTGTCTTAGTGATGCGGAACTCCGTACTTGGAAATAACAACCACCGCAAACTCGACATCGACGAGTTTCGTGCTTTCACACTGTTCGATGGCCCCTACCCCTTGATCTTTGTTAACGGCAGTGATTACAAAGTTGGGCAGTACTTCAGCCTTGCTCACGAGCTGGGCCACGTACTGCTCGCTGCAGAAGGTCTCACAGGTGCCATGAATGATCATCACGATGTGGAGCGATGGTGTAACAGGTTTGCAGCTGCCCTGCTTCTGCCACAGCATGCGTTGTTGCAGGAATGGGACAGAAATCCCGATCTGAAACGCATCACTGAATGGGCATACGATGCGTACCGGGTAAGCGCGGATACGGCACTGTGGTCCCTTGTGGGGCAGCGCCGCCTTGGCAAACCACAAGTGCAGGAATTCCTTCGGCAACGTCCCTCGAACCCTACGCCTCCGATTGTTAGTGGAGGCGGTGACTTCTTCGTCACGTTGAAGTCGCGGCTGGGTGGCCGATTTTTGGACACCGTCACCGGGGCATATGTAGACGGTGCAATTTCTGAAGAGGAGGCTTCGCGTCAACTGGGGATTGCCAAGACCGAGACGTTGAAGAATACGGTTACTCGTGCGCAGGGGGTCGCATAGATGTACCTCATCGATACGAATATCGTGATTGGTGCGTTCAACCATCGGCCACGGGACATTTTTGAAACGTACTGGCGGCAGTTCGATTCGTTTTTCTCCAATGGTCAGTTTTATTTTCACCAGACTGTAGAAGATGAGTTGCTGAAACGAGATGACGAAAAGTCACAGTGGCTGAGAAGCTTCGTCCCTACGTCGCAGGTTCTCACTGTGACGCAAGAAGAGGTTGACTCCTATCGTGCGGTAACACGATGGGTGCGTGATCGTAAGGATGCTCCCTATGAAGAAAGTGCAATTCGAGAATTTTTGCGCGTTGCAGATTCTTGGATAGTGGCGAGTGCGCATGCCCGAGACTTCATCGTGATCACCAATGAGACCCCGAGTCCGCGAAAACGAACGCGGGTCAAGCTGCCTGACGTTGCCAATGGCTTGGGAGTGCAGTGCATGACAGAGTTTGATTTCTTAAGGCAACAAAGCATTATTTTTTAAAACGGCCAATCCGACCCCACGCCACGCTCTATAACCCTTCGACCGTCCCGAGGAACCCCGCGATGATGTCCCGGTACGTGCCGTGCACACACTAGGAGCGGCCATATCTGGAACTGGGGTTAAAGAGGACGGCGAGATCAAGTGGTTTGAGGGCCAGTCATCAGATGGACTAATCAATGTTGACGAACGGTTGAAGAAGTTGAAGGCGGGTTCGCTGACGATGATGCGCACGGACGATTTGACACCTACGGATGAAGTTTTGGCGGTGATTAGCGTTGATTGACGTTGCAGCACGGGCGGTGGAGCGCGCTAGGGAGGCGCTGCCCGAGCGCCTGTGGTCTAACCGGGTGGTTGTTTACGGTGACGAGGCGATGGTAATGCCGGAGGAAACAGTGCCCATGGTGGTTGGTGACGCTCCCGCCTGGGTAACCCCTACAGAGGTTGTGGCTTTGTCCTCCAACGCTGATACGTGGCCGGAGTGGTACTGGCAGGTGTGTGAGGACGATTCCGCCTGGGTGATTATCACGCAACACTGACCGCCACCCTGACTCCGCGATACTCCTCCCCGTTACCACCAAGGCGTGGAACACCACCCAAGCCCCCAAGGAGGAGACAAACCACATGTCGGATGAAAACACCACCCCCGCAGAACTCGCACAGCAGGCCGCTGACAAGGCGCAGCAAGCCCAGCACGACACCGAGCAGGGCAACTACACCCAAGCCGGTGAACACCTAGGCGAGGCGCAGGCCAACGAGGCGGACGAAGCCGTAGACCTTGACGCGCTACGTAAGCAGCTCGCCCGATACGAAGCGGAAAACCGCAAGTTGAAGAACGAGAACGGCGACCGCCGAGTGAAGGCGAAGCAGGCGGAAGAACAGGCAGCGACGTTGAAGAAACTCGCGCAGGTACTCGGTTTTGAACCGTCCGACGAAGACCCGGAGGAACAAATCAAGCAGGCCAAGGCCGCCGCGCAGGAACGAGAAGCCGAGCGTGACAAGCTCCAGGCCGAACTCGACCGAATGCGCGAGGACAACACCCTACGCAAGCTGGCGAAGGAAAACGGGGCAGCCCCGACATGCTTGTGCCGTATCTCCGTGGTGTAGGTGATCTCCCGAAGTGGGGCAGCGACGAGTGGGACAGTAAGGCTGGCGAACTCGTCACCAACACGCTCAACTCATTCCCACAGTTCAAGGCGGGTGGGGTAGCACCCCGCACCAGCGGAACCCCAGCCCCACGAACAACAACGATGGCCGAATCCTCACCGCCGATGACCTCAACCGCCTGTACGCACAGGGCAAGTTTGAGGAAATCAACAAGGCAGTGGAGGAAGGCCGTATCAGCCGCTAACAGTTTCCACTAGGAGGAACACACTATGGCAACTCCACAGTCCCACAAGAACTGGGATCCGGTAATTGGCCCCGTTGTCGCGTCCGCGCTCATGCAGCCGCTCAAGGAGACCTGGGCATTCGCGCAGGAAGGCGTGACGAACCGCGAATTCGAAGGTGAAATCAAGGGCAAGGGTGACGAGGTTGTTGTCTCCAACCTTGGCCGTCCCCACCATCCGTAAGTACGACGAGTCCGAAGACATGATTGTTGAAGATGTCGAGTTCGGAGAGCGTAAGTTCAAGACCGACCAGGGCGACTACTTCAACTTCAAGATTCCGCTGGTATCTTCCGTCCAGTCTGCTCTGGACGTGAAGCCGGAGGCAGTCAGCGAGGCAGAGGAAGGCATGTCCGAGCAGGTCGATACCTACATCGGCAAGCTCATGAAGGACGGAGTGAAGAACTCCAACAAGGTGGGCACCCTCCCGCTCGACATTGAGAAGAAGGACGCGTACAAGACGCTGGTGGCGCTGCGTAAGAAACTCAACGCCACTTCGGTTCCGAAGACTGACCGTTTCGTGATGGTTGGCCCGGAGATGGAATCGGCGTTGCTGTACGACGAGCGCCTGGACAAGGCAGTGAACAACAGCAATCTCTTGAACGGTGAGATTGGTCGCCTGCTCGGGTTCCGCATCATTTCCGCGCCGACGGTGCCGGGCCGTGAGGTGGTCATTGCGGGCCACCCGATGGCTACCCCGTTCGGCTACCAGATCACGGAGGTGGAGGAATCGTCCATGCTGCCGTTCCGTTTCACCCGTGCGATTACGGGCCTCCAGGTGTACGGCGGTTCCGTGATCCGCCCGGAGGCGCTGGCGACGGCTGAACAGGAT
The DNA here is from genome assembly GCF_033877495.1 of Corynebacterium sp. UMB2355A. Lineage (NCBI taxonomy): Bacteria > Bacillati > Actinomycetota > Actinomycetes > Mycobacteriales > Corynebacteriaceae > Corynebacterium > Corynebacterium sp. UMB2355A. Next base: position 1,645,204 of record NZ_CP138855.1, read on the forward strand.
GTGGTGGAGCCGACCACGGCGGGTGCTACCGAGTAGACGCTAGCCCGTAGCAGACAGCGAAGGGGGTCAGGGTGTGTGCCTTGGCCCCCTTTACCCATACCTGGATGAAGGGCACACCATGAATAATCCGTATCAGGAAGAACTACTTAACCGTCTCCGTGACCATGAGAACGCGGGGGTGAACGTGAACTGACCCGGCTTATCAACTGGGGTACATCCGCTGTGTTGAAGTACACAGCTGTGCGGGCGCTCACTAAGACGATGATTGAGAAGTGGGTCAGAGTTAAGGCAGCAGGGTGTGTTCGATGCCGTCTAGGATCACATCGATGACGAGGTCGTAGTATTCCTCGGACATCGCTTCTTCTTCATCAGGGTGTGAGAGAGGCTCCAGGTAAGAGTTGACAATACTGGTCAGTCCAACAGATTGAGCCATCATAGGCTCAAGCCTGACAAGCATTTCGTGCAGGTTGTGGCGAGGCTGGATTTGATTGGATGCGCGCAGGTTTCTCGCTCCGATCGTGTGGATGATCGAGTTCGCGATAATTGTGTAGGCCACAGGCGAATTGTCACCAAACCCAGCTTCTTGTAGTTTGGCCCAGGCTCCATCGATCATCGGCAAAAACTGTTCGGTGAACTTGCCCCGCGCGAACCTGTCGGTAATCCCCGGATATGCTAACAATGCGGGGCGTAGATTGTGAGCCATAGCTCGAAACCAGGCTTTCCATTCAAGGTCCGGGTCGGGAACTTCAATCCCGACACATACCCGGTCTACAACAGCATCACAAATGGCTTCCTTGTTTGGAAAATAATGATAAATCACTGAGGGAACCACGCCCAGTTCACGGGCAATGTCCCGTACTGACCATCCCTCAACGCCACTGATCGCGCTTAACTGTACAGCTTGTTTGACAATCAGCTCGCGTGATAGCCCAGCCCTTCGCCCCGTTGGCACAGTGTTCATAAGGTGACCCTAACTTATTCCTTGACCCTTACTAGAACACCATTCTACAATATCCCTAAGTGAAACAGTGTTCTAGTAATGGAGTGTAGTGATGCCCGACCCTCGTAGTAATAAGCCGACACAGAGCTCTATTGATCCAGGAGCGCAAGCGAACCTGGTAGTGGGAATCGTTTTTCTCGCCTTTATGGGGCAAATGATTCTCAATCCGATCATCGCGCCACTGTCACGACAGATGGGATTGCGGGAATGGCATATTGGCGCCACTATCTCTTTGGCAGCGATTGTACTAGCGAGCTTGAGTGCTTATTGGGGGCGAGCTTCCCAACGTGTCGGCGCTAAACGTGTACTCGCTGCCGGGCTTGTGATCGCGATCATCGCTTTGAGCGCCTTCGGTATTGTCTCCTACCTGGGGATGAACCAGGTAGTTGGCGGTGTCGGACTAGTTTTTGGTGTTGTGATCACTCGTGGTTTGCTCTATGGTGGAGGGATTTCAGCGATCGCCCCGACCGCGCAAGCCCACCTGGTCACGCATGCTGCCAGCGAGAACGGGCGGGTAAAAGCACTGGGCATGATTGGAGCGGCTCAAGGGATGGCCTCCATTGTTGGAGGTGTTACTGGAGGTGTGTTAGCCGCTGCTGGTGGCCTGCTCTTGCCCTTGGTGGTCATGCCCGTTGTGATGGTGATTGGTCTGGTTGTTCTCTTGGTGAGTTTCGCACCTCAAAGCCGAGGGCAACTTTTTGCAAAGCCTCAACGGATTCGCTTCACTGATCCGCGTGTAGCTCCCTGGCTAGCAACTGGTCTGGTGATGTTTCTTGTGTTTTCTTCTGTTGCTACGATTTTTGGATTCACTGTCCAAGACCGCTTCGCCCTGTCGGCAACTGCGACCGCAGGTATTTCCGCGATTTACCTGACCATCATGGGCGTGACCATGATCATTGCCCAAGCGGTGATTGCTCCAAAGACAGGGTGGGGAGCAGCGAAGCTTTTACGTACTGGTCTGGCCATTACACTAGTTGCAACTGTGCTCATTTGGCCTACCTCCTCGCACGCTTTACTGGTTGTCGGGTGTATCGTGCTGGGGGTAGGTATGGGACTGGCGATGCCCGGGTACAACACTGGCCCAACCTTGAAGATGAGTGCAGATGAGCAAGGCGCAGTGGCTGGCATCATCAACGCTAATAATGGGTTGGCGTACGCGATTGCCCCGCTGGCTTCGACCGCCCTTTACGGGTGGAACCCGCTGGCACCCTTCGCCGTCTGTATCGCCTTGATTGCAGTGGTCGTCATCTACGCCCACACCGCACCCGCACTACGCCAATAACTATGAGCGTGCCTGAAGTAGCCGTTCCATCACGTTATCCTCAGGAGTCGGCCCCGAGTAGTCCACCAGCGAGTTGGCTTTGACGACGCTCTATGTCAAGTGGTTGTGAGTCAGATTTATGGTTAACAATGCATCATCAATGCACACGGCGTCGGTGCCGTTTTACTTGTCGTGCGGATAACGTGATCGTGACTTTTGCAGGCAACCCAGTCGGTGTTTTTGGTCGCGCGGTAATGAACCGCAAGGATTAGACGCGCCAGAGAGGCAACTCACGCCGGTTGTCAGGTGCGCCTGTGCGAGAAATTGGCACGATGGGATTGTGCGGGTAAGTGTCGAACAGCTTCGGCATCCGGTCGGCTGGGGACAAGCCCAGTTGGCGGTGCAAGTATTGGATAAGGGAGAGCTGCCCGAACACGCGATTCATTCCTTCAGCTACCGGAGCCAGCCTGACGTCATTGTTCAGTTTCGGTTTGATGTCGTAAACGCGGTTGAGCATCCTCGCATGATGAGCTGCGTAGTTGCGCAGAATATTCAAGGATTTCAGCCACGATTCAAGCTGAGGACCGGTTAGGCCGCAGGGTTGGGCAATCCGTTTGCGCACGATATTGGGCGACATGCCGTACAGGTATGACAGCATTCCCCAATCCATGATTTCGACGGCCGCCCAGATGGGTAGAGTCCCGCCATATTTGGATTTGTGGTGGGTGACGAAGTCCTCCTTCGACGCTTTCAATGCCGACTGGTACTTTCTCACCCATACCTCATGCACGCTACGCCCGTCTTTGTTTCGCTGCCGTGCCCGGGCGTTCAAACGTTGAGGATCCAAATAGATCAGCGGGTCAAGGCGGCCCAGTTCGTGACCGAGCTTGGTTCGAATAGCCAACTCCACGCGATCAAGCTCGATGAACACGCTGTGGCGCAATTGTTCGTCAAACCCATAGAGGGCTACCACCAGGTCAAACGATGCTCCGTCAACGAATTCATCTCGGGCGGTGCCGTCGCCTTGGGAGAAACGGCGCATCAGTAGTTCAATCGCGCCAGCAGCATCTCGGCATGCTCGGGATAAAAAACGAAGACCGGCCCTGGACTCCCACCGAGGCGGGCAGCGGAACCGGTCATGTTGCTTGCAAAGCTACCTAGTTGACGACGGCGAAGCAAGAACACGGGGCACGGAGCCATCGGTACGTTCACACACCAGTGGGCTCTCTGATCCGTCCGGATTCGTCGGTCCTCGGGGGCGTATGTGCGAGAGCCTTCCTCACGCTGTGTCCGGTTTCCCCAATCACCCAGGTGACAGAGTCTGAGGCGTATGCGGGGTCGAAGCGCTGCCTGGCGGCCAGGTTCGAGTTCTTTGACCAACAGGCGTTCGATGCTGGCAGGTTCATCTACGGCACCACCAACCTCGAGACCACCATCCACGACGGCACGAAGCTGCTGGACGCCTGGCTGGACGAGGCCGACGGGATTGATATGGTCGCTGCGTTGCCATCCTCTCCGGGTTCGCCGGGCGTGTCCTGAAGAATCGTGTGTCGATTTGGAAAAGCCCAGGTCGTGTAGGTCGTGTGAGGGAATGTGGTGTCTTGTGTGAACGGCGAGTGACAATGGGCGCAATCCTGCCGGTCGACCTTGGTAAAAGCCCAGTTCGCGAAAAGGGGGTTGCGTCTTTTGTCACTAGCGCGGCGAACGAGGACACTAAATTCCTAGATTTTCGCACGCCGGTTTGGAAAAGCCCGGGTCACGCAAACTGCGTGAGGAAATTTGGTGCGTAGACCCCGCAAAACCACAAAGAACCAGCCCTACGCGTACGGGACGACCATCCCGCCGAACGCCAGCGCAATGGCCGTGAGCACGGCCCAGGCCAGCATCGTCTTGCCGTTGAGGCCCAGCACCGGAATGAGGGCTGTGCCGGTCGCGCCGCTGCGGACCTTCATGATGGCGGCGATCGCCAGGGGGAGCGCTACCAGCCCGACCAGGGCCGGCGCGTACACCAGGGCCAGCAGCACGCTGACTACGAACGGGACGCAGGTCAGGACGGTGAACAGGGTGCGGGCGCGGCTGTCGCCGAGGCGGACCGCGATGGTCTGCTTGCCGGAGGCGGAGTCGGTGGGGATGTCGCGGATGTTGTTGACTAGGTTCACGGATGCGGAGATTGCGCCGATCGCCACGGCGACGAGCAGGCCCTCCCAGGACAGGAAGCCGGTCTGGACGAACTCGGTGCCCATCACGGCGACGAGGCCGAAGAAGATGAAGACGCTGACCTCGCCAAGTCCGATGTATCCGTAGGGGTTGTTGCCGCCGGTGTAGAACCAAGCGGCGGCGATGCAGACGGCGCCGACCAGGATCAGCCACCACGCCCCGGCCAGCACGGACAGGATGATGCCGAACAGCCCTGCAACACCGAACGCGATGAAGGCGGCGAGCTTTACGTCCTTGGGGTCGGCGAGTCCGCTGGCGGTGATGCGTGTGGGGCCGGAGCGGTCGTCGTCGGTGCCGCGGATGCCGTCGGAGTAGTCGTTGGCGAAGTTCACGCCGATGATGAGGGCCCACGCCACGAGCAGCGCCAACAGTGCCCGGCCGAGGTTGGCGTGCGCGGTAAAGGCCGCGACGCCGGTGCCGGCGATGACGGGCGCGAAGGCGTTTGGCCAGGTGTGGGGGCGGGAGGCTTCCCACCACGCGTGCAGGTTGGGTTGTGCGTTCATGGTTTCCATCATGCCCCGTGTCGGGCCTGTCGGCTAAAGTGGTGCGCCATGTGGGTCGATTATGCGGCGCGGCAGGCGGTGGCGTCGATAGGCGCGGTGGCGCGTTTGCCCTCGTTACGGTTGGCGGTGCGCTCTGGGCGTCTGGAGTTTCCCGCCGCGGGGCATACCGTGATCAGCCTGACCTCGCACGGCACCCGCTTATCGACGGTCCACCACACCCTCGCATCGCTGTTGGTGGGGACTCGCCGCGTGCCCACCATCCTGTGGCTGGACGCGGAGGACTTCGATGCACCCTGGCCCGAGCCGCTGCAGGAGCTGGTGCAGTGCGGCCTGCAGGTGCGGCGTTCCGACGGACACTACGGCCCGCACACCAAGTACTACGGTACGTTCCGGCAGCTCGCGGGTACGGGGACGAGCGTGATCACGGTGGATGATGACGTGTTGTACCCGAGGTGGTTCGTCGAGAAGCTGGTGGTGGATCCGCTGGCAGTGACGGCGTATCGTGCCCACGAGATCGCGCTGGTGGGTGAGGGGTTCGCGCCGTATACGCAGTGGCGCAGCGTGCGCACCACCGCGCCGAGCCCGCGACACTTCGCCACCGGCGTATCCGGGGTGGCGTACCCACCCGCGATGGTGGACTTCGTCGCCGCCCAGGGCGACGCCTTCCTGCGCGCCGCACCCAGCGCCGACGACGTCTGGCTCAACATGTGCGCGGTGCGCTCCGGGCACTTTGTGCGCCAAGTCTTTGACAAACCGAAGGAGTTTCCGCTGGTGCCGGGCTCGCAGTCGGTGGCGCTGGTGCGGAAGAACCTGCGCGGTGGCAACGACGCCCAGCTCGCCGCAAGCTACAGCGCAGAGGACATCAGCGCAGTCGTCAACGCAGGCTAGAACAGGTCGCGCACCGCGGCCCGGTCCACCTTGCCCGGCCCCAACAGCGGCAGCGCCGCCACGCGCTTGAGCTCTTTCGGTACCTGCCACCGTGGCAGGTCCTGCAGCGTATCCATCACGTCCGGCACCTGCGCCTCACCCGCAAACGCAGCGCAAATACGCTGCCCGAAGCGCTCGTCCGGCACGCCGACCACGCACGCGTCCGCCACGCCGGGCACGCCGAGCAGGAAGCGCTCGAGCACTTCCGGCTGCAGCTTCAGGCCACCGGAGTCAATCACATTATCGACGCGCCCTTCGACCGTCAGGTGGCCGTCAATAAGCTGGCCTGCGTCTGAGGTGCGGAACCACCCCGGCTCGGCGAAGTCGGGGTGCTCCGGCTGGTTGCGGTAGCCCTGCGCGACCATGGGGCCGCCGAGCCAGATGCGGCCGTCGCGGATGCGCACGTTGGCGTCGGCGATTGGCGCCCCGTCGTAGACGCAGCCGCCGGAGGTTTCCGAGGAACCGTAGGTGGTGACAACGTTGATGCGCAGCTTCGCCGCCGAATCCAGCAGCGTCGGGTTCGTCGCCGCCCCGCCGACGAGCACCGCGTCAAAACTGCGCAGCGCGTCAATCCCGGTGAGCGTGGACATCGCCTTATCCAGCTGCAGCGGGGTCAGCGCGGTGTAGCAGCGGTCCCCGGTCGTCGCGATTTCCGCGGTGCGCGCCGCGAACTCATCAACGTGGAACCCGTGGGTTAGGTCCACGAAGGCGGGTTCGACACCCGCGACCATGCTGCGCACCAACACCTGGATGCCCGCGATGAACGCGGCCGGCATCGCCAACAGCCACTGGCCCGGCCCGCCCAACGCCTGGTGGGTGGCGTCCGCGCTGGCAATCAGGTTCGTCGGGGTCAGCAGCGCACCCTTCGGGGTGCCCGTAGACCCGGAGGTCGCTACCACGAGGGCGACGTCGTCGTCGATCGGCTCACCCACACCCTGTGTGTTGCGCAGCAGGTTGGCGCGCGCCGGGTCGTTCGTCGGCACCGGCAGCAGGGCGCGCTGGCCGGTCAGGGCCTCCTCGAGGGCAGGCAGGATCGCCAACGGATCGGCAGGGTTAACGGGCAGGAGTTCCAGCAGCTTCGTCACGAAGCGTTAGTCTAGCGCCCCGCCCGCAAGCACCTCGATGGCGTCGCGCCACATGACGTTGCCGGTGTCGGGGGCGAAGCGATCCGTCGTTACAAGGATGCAGCGGGATCCGGCGGGCAGTGTGTCGAACGGCGCGAGTTCGCGCGCGAGCGTTGTGGGTTCGGTAACCGTGAGCGCCACCTGGATGTAGAGTGTGCGCTGTCCATCATTGGCGATGAAATCGATCTCCCCACCGGGCACCTTGCCGGTGGAAACCTGGTAGCCGCGGCGGCGAAGCTCCAGGTAGAACATATTTTCCAAGTCGTGGCCGAAGTTGAAAGGGCGAGAGCCCAGCAGGGCTGTGCGCAGACCTGGATCGACGAAGTAGAACTTACCGTTCGTACTCAGCCATCGCTTGCCCTTCGTGTCGTAGTCCCGGCACTGATAAATAAGGTGCGCGTCCGACATCAGGCCGAGGTAGCGGTCGACCGTCTCGCTCGACGCCTTGAGCCCCTCGTGCTTGAGGTGGCCCACGATGCGATTCGTAGACACCGGGTTACCTGCATTATCGAAGAGGAAACGGGCCACACGTAGGAAAGCGTCGGTGTCGCGGATCTGGCCGCGCAGCGAAATGTCGCGGGTAAAGATGGAATCGAAGAGGGAGGAGTTCGCCTGACGAATCACCACCGGGTCCGCGAGCTGCACCGTGGCGGGGAAGCCGCCGATAGTGACCCACTCCTGAAATGCGTGATCAAGCCCAGGGCGTGCGTCCGCTGGGTAGCGGAACTCCATGAATTCCGCCAGGGAAAGTGGCAGCATCGGGATCTCGATGTAGCGCCCCGCTAGATAGGTCAGCGACTCGCCAACGAACAGGGAGGCGTTGGAGCCGGTGACGCAGATCTCCAGCTGCTCGTTGAGCCGCAGTGAGTTGATCACGCGCGCCCAGTCCTTCAGCTCCTGCACCTCGTCAACGTGGAGGTAGCGCAGCCCCTGTGCGAGCCGTTGCGTAACGGTGTCGTGGAAGGTGGTCGGGTTCCGCAGTGTGGCGTTGGCCTGATCCTCGAAGTTGACCACCATGATGGCGTCTTCCGGGGTGCCGTGCTCGCGCAGGTGGCGGCGGTACAACTCCAGGAGGGTCGACTTCCCGCAGCGGCGCACGCCGGTGATGATGCGTACGAAATCGTTATCGGTGACTGCCAGCAGGTTATCCAGGTACTGCTGCCTCGGGTGCAGGACTCTCATGAGTTTCGAGTATACCGGAAACTATCTCCAAAACAGGCAAGAGTTTCAGATATACTTGAAACCGCGCAGCTGCCCGCGCAGCTACCGGCCCAGTTCGTGGCTCAGCGCCTCGAGCTCCCCGCCGCCAGCGATGGCGCCTCCGCCTGTCGGCGAGCATTCGCCCAACACCGCCACAACAAGGCATAACACCGAAACGACCGCCTTCCTGGACTTCTTCATTGCCAAAGTGTGAACCACCGCATTCGGGTGCGTCAAGCGGACTAGACGTATTGACCGGAGGTTGTAATTAATTTGTCGGGATCCGCCACGCTGGGTAAGCTCTGCCTCATGTATTCAGGCATCGCTTCCATGAAGCTGCGTTCCGCCCGCTGACGGCGGCGGGACCCCTTCTGACCTCTCGTCTGCCGTCCTGGCCATCTGCCGGGCGGTCATTTAGTGCTGCCCGGCTCCATGACGAGCTGAGAGTACGAAATGCCAATTACACCAACCTTGCGGTCATGTGTGTGGAATGGAACGCCCCGCGGGCCAGTCGCACACATCCGTGCCGAATCAATCCACATCACCTTGGGAGACAGGCACCTCCTGAACGGGCTGGATGTCACCGTCTCCGCCGGCTCACGCCTGGCGATCGTCGGCGACAACGGCCGTGGTAAGACCACCTTGCTCCATATCTTGGCGGGGCTCCTGACCCCTGACTCGGGAGTAGTGACCCAGATGGGTTCCCTCGTCCTGGTCAAGCAGGACATGCCCACTGAGGGCAACCGCACCGTCGGCAATCTCATCGCCGAAGCGACAGCTCCCTCCAGGGCTGCACTTGAGGCACTCGACGTGGCGAGCGCAGCACTCGCCGCAGGAAACGACGCGGCCGATGCCTATTCCGCAGCGCTCGAGACCGCCACGCTATTGGATGCCTGGGATGCAGAAAGGCGCGTGGACATCGCACTTGCAGGCTTTGACGCTTGCAGCGACCGCGCCCGCAAACTGTCGACCTTGTCGGTCGGGCAACGGTACCGGGTCCGGCTTGCCGTCGCACTTGGATCGACCCCTGACCTGCTCCTGCTGGACGAGCCCACGAACCACCTCGACGCTGCAGGACTGTCCTTCCTAACCGAACGACTGCGTGATCACCCCGGTGGTCTGGCTCTGGTCAGTCACGACCGCGCCCTGCTGTGTGATGTGGCGACCACCTTCCTGGATCTCGACCCGACCCGAGATGCCGTGCCGCGAACCTACTCGGGTGGCTACCAAGGCTGGATTGAAGGTCGCCGACGAGAACGCCTCGTGTGGGAACAGGACCACGCCGCCCAGGTCGCCCGGCACAAGGAACTGACACGCGCTGCAGCCGAGGCACGCTCCCGCCTGTCTCAGGGGGGATGGAGACCTGACAAGGGCACAGGCAAGCACCAACGCGCCACACGCGCTGCTGGAGTGGTTCAAGCCTTCAACCGACGTATAGAAGACCTGGAACGTCATGAGATCGACGTGCCGGCACCGCCACTGCGTCTAGCGTGGCCCGCCTCGACAACTCGTGCCGGACAGAGCATCATGAACGCCACCGAAGTTACTGTGAAGGACCGGTTGGACACTCCGGTGTCGGTTGACGTGGACGGCGGTGACCGGTTGGTGGTCACCGGACCAAACGGCGCGGGAAAGTCCACCTTGTTGGCAGTTCTTGCACAGCGTCTGGCCCCCACCACGGGACATGTGCGAGTGAACCCGACAGCGCGCATCGCTCTGCTGTCTCAAGAGGTCTCCGACTGGGATCACTCCAGCTCCGCACACGAGGTCTACGAGGCGTACCTAACAAAGCTGGGCCGCCAATCTCAGGCGCCTACTCTCGGCTCGCTCGGGCTGCTCGAGGCCTCTGCAACCAACACGCCCGTGGGGCGCCTGTCGCAAGGACAGCAACGCCGACTTCACCTGGCCATGTGTCTGGCCCAGGACCCAGACCTGCTGCTCCTGGACGAACCCACCAATCATCTGTCATCGAACCTCGTCGACGACATCACCACCGAGCTTCAACAGGCCTCCTGCGCGGTGATCGTCGCCACCCATGACCGGCAGATGCTCCGCGACTTTACCGACTGGCCCCATCTGAACCTTGACTTGAAGGAGATGCTATGAACCCGCTTCACCCCTTGACCATCCCCACGTACCGCCAGTTGTTCGTAGCGATGGTGCTGACCATCTTCGCCCAGGGCGCCTGGGCCCTCTACCTGACCATGCAGACCCTCGACCTGGGCGCCACGCCCGCCACCCTGTCGGGTGTCGTGGCCTGGAGCGGCATCGGCCTGCTTGTGGGATCCCTCCCAGCTGGCGTAATTGCCGACCGGATCCCCAACAAGTCCGTCATCGTGGGTGTGTTCGCCCTGAACCTCGCCATCGCGACCGCGACGTCCACAGCAGCAATCCTCGACTTTGTCACCTTCTGGATGCTCGCGGTCTCCGCATTCATCATTGGCGCTTCAACCGCCTTCTTCTTCCCCGCCTACACGGCACTGGTGCCAGTCCTGGTGGATAGCGACGACCTCATGGCCGTCAACGGCCTCGAAGGCGCCACCCGTCCCTTGGTCGGACAGGCACTTGCGCCCGCCGTCGTCGGAGCGGTCATCGGCGCAAGCATGCCCGCCGCTGGCGGGTACCTCATCGCAGCAGCAATCGGACTTGGCCTGCTCGCGGCCCTGCGGCTTCCCACCCCCACCCGTGCCGAAACGGAGGCCGATGCTGACGCTGCGGCCGACTCACCGATCACCGACCTGCTCGATGGCTTCCGCTACGTTTCCCGCACACGCTGGGTCCGCTCCAGTGTCCTGTTCGCGGCCGTTATGGGACTGGTCGTGACCGGACCACTCGAAGTCCTCCTACCCGCTCTTATGCGCTCCTCGCATGACAATGGACCTGCTCTCTACGGGGCCGTCCTGGCTGCCCTCGGCGCGGGCGGGTTGGTGGGCTCCCTGCTGGCGGGGTCGTGGCGCACACCGGAACGCTTCCTGCCCGCAATGGTCGGCGTTTGGGCGCTCGGATGTCTGTTCTTGTCCATTCCGGCGCTCACCAGCAATCCATGGGCCATCGGTGCAGGACTCGCGTTCTACGGGGCGCTGATCGGGATCGGGATGGTCATCTGGGGAACAGTGCTCCAAGAGCACGTCCCCTTGGAGATGCTCGGCAGGGTCGCCAGCCTCGACTTCTTCATTTCCATCGCCTTCATGCCTTTGTCCATCGCTCTCACCGGACTCTTCAGCCGCTTCATCGACTCCAGGACTCTGTTCATCACCGCCGGCCTGGTGCCACTGGCCATGGCAGCACTGCTCCTAGCCCTGGGTCAACTCAAGATGCCGCAGAAGACGCTGGCCGAGGCATGAGAGACCTAAGACACACGAACATCATCCTCACACCTCTCCACCGCTTTGCTACCGCGGCGAGCTCGGCGGCTGGTTGCACTGGGTTTTCACGATTGACCAACGTTTGAGGTCAGTACAGCTAGAACACCTCGGCGATCAGCAGCATGGCCGGCAGCGCCAGGAAGATGGTCAAAAACACGGTGTCGCGGTAGTGGGTGGCGGAGGGGGAGGTTGCTTGGCGACGATCCTTCGGCCTGCGCCAGCAACCCACAAATAAACACGTCCACGAGCCATGCCCGGCTACGGGCGAACACCTCCTCTGCCATGTCTGGCAGCAGGGTGCGCTGGCCCGCAAGCACCCCGATGGCGTCGCGCCACGTGACGTTGCCGATGTCGGGGGCGAAGCGATCCGTGTCAGAAAAAGTCGTTACCGCTACCGGCCCAGCTCGTGGCTCAGCGCCTCGAGCTCCCCGCCGCCAGCCATCTGGTGCGTCAACTCCTCCAAGGTGACCTCGGCCCGTGGGGCGTCGAGCTCCTGGCGGCCCAGCTTCAAAATGGTGAAGTGGTCACCGACCAGGAACGCGTGGTGCGGGTTGTGGGTGACCAGGACGACGGCGATGCCGCGGTCGCGGGCGGCGGCGACAAAGCGCAGCACCACGCCGGACTGCTTCACGCCAAGCGCCGCGGTCGGCTCGTCCAGGATGAGCACGCGGGCGCCGAAGTACACCGCGCGTGCGATGGCCACGACCTGGCGCTGGCCGCCGGAAAGGTTCCCGGCGTCCACCTCGACGTCGGGGATGTCGATGCCCATCTCGCGCAGCTGCTCGGCGCAGATGCGTTTCATCTCGGCGTCGCGGAGGACGCCGAAGCGGCCGGTGAGCTCCTGGCCGAGGAAGAAGTTGCGCCACACGCTGAGCTCATCCACGATCGCCAGCGTCTGGTGCACCGTTGCGATGCCGGTATCGATCGAATCTCGGGGGGAGGTGAAGGTGGTTGGCTGGCCGTCGATAAGCACTTCGCCCGAGGTCGGCTGGTGCAGGCCAGCGAGAATCTTGATCAACGTGGACTTGCCGGCGCCGTTGTCGCCGAGCACGCAAGTGACCTCCCCTTCACACACTGCGAGGTTCACCCCGCGCAGCGCATCGAAGCTGCCGTAGGACTTGGTGATGTTCTTCAGTTCAATGACAGCCACTTAGCGCCCCTTGGTGTACTTAGCGAAGGACATATTCGTAAACACGGCGACCAGCAGTGTTGCGCCGAGGAAGAACTTGAACCAGTCAGGGTTCCAGCCGGCGTAGACGATGCCCTGGTTCGTCAGGCCGAAAATCAGCGCGCCGATCGCGGTACCCACCGCGGTGCCGCGCCCGCCCGTCATAGCGCAGCCGCCGATGACGGCAGCGATGATGTAGAGAAACTCGTTGCCCACGCCCTGGCCTGCCTGGATGGAGTCGAAGGCGAACAGGGTGTGCATGCCCACGAACCAGGCCGCGAAGCCCACGCCCATGAACAGCAGAATCTTCACCCGACGCACCGGCACGCCCACGGCACGCGCGGCGTTTTGGTCCCCGCCGACCGCCGTGATCCAGTTGCCGAACTTCGTGCGGAACAGCACAAACGAGGCAATCGCGACGAGCAGCAACCACCACAGCACCGTCACATTCAAGGTGACGCCGCCAATGTCGAAGGTGCCCGCGAACACCACGTGCGCCGACGGGAAACCCTCCATGTCGGAGATGATCGGTGTCGCCACCTGGCCGGTCACCAGCTTGGTCACCGCTAGGTTGAGGCCCTGCAGCATCAAAAACGCCGCCAGCGTAATCAGGAAGCTATCGATGCCCGTGCGGGTGACCAGGTAGCCGTTCAGCGCGCCGATCGCCAGCGAGATCCCGAGCGCCATGAACGCGCCAACCCACGAGTTGAGGTGCAGGTTGTAATTCAGCATCGTCGCGGCCAACGCGGCCGTGGTCACGGCGACGCCGGAGGAAAGATCGAACTCGCCGCCGATCATCAGCAGCCCCACCGCGAGCGCCACGATGCCCAGCGTCGAGGACGCGTACAAGGTGGTCGCGAGCGCCTCAAAGGAGCGGAACGCGGGGGCGACGGTCAGGAAGAACGCAAAGATCGCGATGAAGCCCAGCATCGAAGCGAACTCGGGGCGCCGGATGAGCTTGGAAAAGCCAGTGTGCGTTCGTAGCCGGTCATCGCTTGTCGACGCCCCTTCGCTCACTGCCGCGCTCATCGCATGCCCGCCTTCGCTGCCTCGGCGACCTTGTCCACGTTGTCCTTATCTACGAAGCTCGGGCCTGTGTAGACGGGGCGGCCGCCGCCTAGGGTGCCGCCGTTGCGCTTCGCGATCCACAGTGAGTCGACGGCCAGGTAGCCCTGCAGGTACGGCTGCTGGTCGACGGCGAAGGCGACACGGCCGTCGGCGATGGCGTCGACAAGCTCGGCGTTGGTGTCAAACGTGGCGACCTGCGCCTTGGACCCGGACTGCTTCACGGACTCCGTCGCGCGCATCGCCACCGGCGCCTGGAGGGCGAAGACGGTGTCGAAGCTCTTGTCCTGCGACAGTTTCGAGGTGATGGTGGACTGCACGGACGTCAATCCTGGCCGTTGACGTAGAGCAGTTCGACGTTGCCATCGAGGCCCTTGCGGACGCCGTCGCAGCGCGCTTCCTGGGAGGAGTTGCCCTGCTCGTGGATGACGCACAGGACGTTCGACTTGCCTTCCTCCTTGAGGCGCTCGCCAGCGGCGTTGCCCGCCACCGACTCGTCCTGGCCGAAGAAGCCGGTCATCCCGTAGTCCTGGTACTTGCCCATACCGGCGTTCAGGCCGACGACGGGGATGCCGCGGTCGACAGCGTTGCGCGCCGCAGGGCCGATTGCCTCGGCGTTCGGCATGGTCACGGCGATGCCGTCGACGCCAGCGTCCACCGCCGAGCGCACCAGGTTCGCCTGGTTCGGCGCCTGCGGGTCGGAGGAGTAGCGCAGCTCGATGTTGTCCTTCTTCGCCGCGTCCTCCGCGCCCTTGCGCACGAGGTCCCAGTAGGTGTCGCCCGGCGCACCGTGCGTGACCATGGCCACCACGTACCTCGGCGTATCGACGCCACCAGCGGTCCCTTCAGTGTTCTCGGAGCGGGGTGCGCCGCCTGTTGAGGAGCACCCAACAAGCAACGCCGCAGCCATCAGCGCTGCGGCAAAAAATGTAGTCCGTGTCTTAGCCATTGTATGAGTGTGATCCACCGCACCATGTTTGTCAAGGCTAGAACACCCCCGCGATCAACAACATCGCAGGTAGCGAAAGGAACGTGGTGAGGAAGACGGTGTCCCGGCAGATCACCTCGCCGGAACGGTACGTCGCCGCGTAGTTGTACACGTTCTGCGCCGTCGGCAGTGCGCACAGAATGAGGGCCGCGTACATATCGGAGCCGGTCAGGCCCAGAAGCGACGCCACGCCCCACGCCACGGCCGGCATGCCGATCAGCTTGAGGATGGTAGCGGTGGTCGTCGCTAAGCGCTGGCTCTGCAGCACCTTCTCCCCGGTGAGCGAGGCGCCGAAGCTCATAAGAATCATCGGGATGGACGCGCCACCCAGAATCTGCAGCGGCGCGAGCACCGGCTCCGGCACCGTCCACGACGACGCTGAGACCGCAAACCCCGCAAACGCCGCAACCACCACCGGCGCCTTCAACCCCGCGATGACCGACTTCAGTAGCCCCGACGCCCCACGGTCCAGGCCAGCGATCACGATGGGGGAGAGCACCGCCATCTGCAACACCAGCGCCGGAATCACGTACGTCGGATCCCCCAGCACATAGGTGGCGATGGGCAATCCGATATTGACCGAGTTGTAATAACTCGACGACGCCGCCCCCGCCATGGTCTCCGCAGCATCCTGCTTGAACCACACCGCACTGATCGTCCAATAGATCAGCATCGTGGTCACTGTCGCGATTGCGATCACCAGGATCACCGGGGAGAAGAACGCATCCGTGTCCGAAACCGCCACCGATGAAAAAATCAACGACGGTGTTGCCACATGGAACGCGATGCGGTTGAGCTGCAGCCGCTGCTCGCCCGGGCCGATCACCTTCTTCTGGGCAAGCCACCAGCCCGCCGCGATCACGGTGAAGATGATGGCGAAACCAGTCAGAACGTCAAGCATGTCGAATGAGTGTAGTGGCTACGCGCCCGTGAAACTGGCGCCTAGTCCATCTGCAGGACGGTGCGCAGTTCCGCGAAGGGAGCCGGGCAGATTTCGTGCGTGACGGTTCGGCCTGTCCGGGACTTTTTGAGTAGTCCGGCTTCGGCAAGCTTCTTGAGGTGGTGGGAGACCGTCGGTTGGCTGAGCCCGGAATACTCGGTAAGCGCGGTCACGCTCATCGGCTCGCACCCTTCTGCGGCGAGGCGGGAGAGGAGGCGCAGCCGGGCGGGATCTGCCAGCACTTTGAACAGGGCCGCGAAGCGCTCGGCGTCTTCTGGGGGGAGTGGGCCGGAGCCGAGTGAGCAGCAGTCTGGGGCGGGGGATTGTTCGTGCATGACTTCTACCTTCTCATATTGACAGCGGTCTATGCGCCCCTCTATTTTCACATATTGATAGTTATCGATATGTGAGGTGATTAGATGACCAACCCAGAGCCGACCCCCGTTCGAATGTCGTTCCTCGACAGATTCCTACCAGTGTGGATCATCTTGGCGATGGCATTCGGTCTGCTGCTGGGCCGCGCCGTTCCAGGACTCCGCAGCACGCTTGAGCGTTTTGAAGTCGGCGGTATTTCGCTGCCGATCGCGCTGGGCCTTTTGGTGATGATGTACCCGCCGCTGGCCAAAGTCCGCTACGACAAGATCCGCGAGATCGCCACCGACAAACGGCTCATGACCGTCTCCATCATCTTGAACTGGATCGTCGGCCCCGCGTTCATGTTCGCCCTGGCCTGGCTGTTTCTGCCGGACCAGCCAGAGCTACGCACAGGCCTCATCATCGTCGGACTGGCGCGCTGCATCGCCATGGTGCTGGTGTGGTCCGACCTGTCCTGCGCCGACCGGGAAGCCACGGCCGTCCTGGTCGCCATCAACTCAGTATTCCAGGTGCTCATGTTCGGCGTGCTCGGATGGTTCTACCTGCAGATCCTGCCGAGCTGGCTGGGCCTGGAGACCACCTCTGTGGAGTTCTCCTTCTTCTCCATCGTCACCGCGGTACTGGTGTTTCTCGGTATCCCGCTACTTGCCGGAGTGCTCTCCCGCATCATCGGTGAGCGAGTGAAGGGCCGTGCGTGGTACGAAGAGACTTTCCTGCCAGCGGTTTCCCCGCTTGCGCTCGTGGGGCTGCTGTACACGATCGTGCTGCTGTTCTCCCTGCAAGGCGATCAGATTACATCCCAACCGTGGACCGTTGCCCGAGTCGCCCTGCCACTGCTGGGGTACTTCGTGGGCATGTTCCTGATCGCCCTGGTGGTGTCGAAGGCGTCGGGGATGGGCTACGCCCAATCCGCCTCCGTGTCCTTTACCGCCGCGGGCAACAACTTCGAGTTGGCCATCGCGGTGGCGATCGGCACGTTTGGCGCCACCTCGGCTCAAGCGCTGGCAGGTACGATCGGCCCGCTCATCGAAATCCCCGTCCTCGTCGGACTTGTCTACCTCATGCGCGGCATCGGGCAGAGACTCTTCTCAGGCGATCCCACCCTGCCAGCTGCAAGGAGCCGTTCATGAATCCCAGTGTCTTGTTCGTCTGCGTCAGCAACGGCGGTAAATCACAAATGGCGGCGGCGCTTGCGCGACACTACGCAGGCGACCAGGTCAGCGTCTTCTCCGCTGGCACGAAACCGGGCACGAAGCTGAACCAAGAATCCGTCGCCGCAATTGCAGAACTCGGTGCCGACATGTCGCGCGGCACACCAAAACCCATCGACCCAGAACTGCTGCGCACAGTCGACCGAGTAGTAATAATTGGCGACGCCGCCCAGCTCAACATGCCAGCCGACGCCGCCGGCACCCTGGAACGCTGGCACACCGACGAGCCGTCCACCCGTGGCATCGAAGGCATGGAACGGATGCGCCTCGTACGCGACGATATCGACGCCCGCGTGCGCGCCCTCCTGCGCGAGCTGCATCGCACGCTTTGAATCCCACGCTTTGAGCGGTTTGGGGCGCTACGCGCGGGCCCGGCGGGCGAGTGTATTACCTAGCGACTGGATGGCCTGCACCACGATGATCAGGATGATCACGGTGGTGAGCATTGCTACGGAGTCGAACTGCTGGTAGCCGTAGGCAATCGCAAGGTCGCCCACGCCGCCACCGCCAATCGTTCCGGCCATCGCGGTCGCGGAGATAAGACCCACGGTTGCCGTCGTGATCGCGAGGATGATGGAGGATTTCGCCTCCGGCAGGAGGAAGTGGCGGATGGTCTGCCACATGTTCGCCCCCATCGATTCGGCGGCCTCGGTGATACCGGGGTTGACCTCGAGCAGGGACTGCTCGATGAGGCGGGCGATGAACGGGGCGATGTACAGGGTGAGCGGTACCAGCGCGGCCGTCGTGCCTATTGAGGTGCCCACAATAGAGCGGGTGAACGGCGAAATCGCGACGAGCAAGATGATAAACGGCAGGGAACGGATGATGTTGACCACCACGTTGAGCACCCCGTACACCAGCCGGTTCGGGCGCAGACCGCCCGGGCGGGTGATTACCAGCGCCAGCGCCAGCGGAATGCCAACCAGAGCGCCAATGAACAGCGCGACCCCCACCATGTACACGGTCTCCCCGAAGGAGTCGAGGTACATCGACGGAGTCACGCGCGAGCCCGTCAGGTCGCGCCACCAAGAGTTCAGCGGTTCCATTTACGCCTCCACCTCATTCACAGTCACACCTTCCAGGGAGGACAGCCACGCCACCGCGCCGCCCGTCTCGCCGCCACGCAAGCCGACGATGGTGGTGCCCACGGTGGTTGCTGCAAGCTCAGTACTTGACGACGCCAGCAGCCGCGCATCCACACCAAACCTGCCAACGAGCTGCGTGAACACCTCTTGAGCAGCCCCGCCCGTATGGACGAGCTGCACCGCGCGGTCAAACCCACCTTCGCGGACGGTCTCGCGCACGTGCTCAGGGACCTCGCGCTGGATGACCGTCTCCACGAACCGCTGCGTCAACGGGTGTTGCGGATCGGCGAACACCTCGGCGACGGGGCCCGATTCCACAAGGTGGCCTTCGGATAGCACCGCAACTCCATCCGCGAGGCGTGCCACTACGTCCATCTGGTGTGTGATCAGCAAAATGGTCACGCCGAGCTCCGCATTGATCTTTCGGAGTAGCTCCAGGATTTGTGTTGTGGTGAGCGGATCCAGGGCGGATGTGGGCTCGTCGCAAAGCAAAATACTCGGATTGGTCACAAGCGCACGAGCGATGCCGACGCGCTGCCGCTGACCGCCCGAAAGCTGGCGTGGCTTGTGACTTGCGCGGTCGGCCAGCCCCACCATTTCGAGGGCCTCCGCGACACGGCGCTGGATCTCCGCCTTCGGCGTCTTCGACAACAGCAGGGGCGTGGCCACATTCTCCGCAACCGTCTTGGTCTCTAGCAAGTTGTAGTTCTGGAACACCATCGACACCTTGTGCCGCAGGTCACGCAGCTGCTTCGCGTTCAGCTTCGCGGGCTCCTCGCCGAGTACCGACACCGAGCCCGACGTCGGCACCTCCAGCCCATTGACGGTACGAATCAGCGTGGACTTGCCAGCACCAGACGTCCCCACCACGCCGGAAATCCCGCCCGCGGGTACCGCGAACGAGATGTCCTCGAGTGCAGTAAAGCTTGTGTCCCCGGTGTCGAACACCTTGGTCACACCGTCGAATATGACGGCGTTGCCGCTGCCGGTTGCGATGGTCATGCGAGCCTTTCTAGCGCTTTGTCTACTTCAGAGAATCCGGAAGGAACCAGTAGTTGTTCTCGTTGTGCTCGTCGAAGTACTGCTTGAACTCCTCCGAGCGGTACGCGTCCGCAACCGCCTTCGCCCACGGCTGATCCTTCTTGTCCTCGGTGGTCACCGCTACAAGAATCAGCTCCGGACGCAGCGTCTCCTGGAACACCTGCAACTTCGGGTCCAACCCGGCGGAATACGACATGGAGCCAGGAATCACCGCCCAGTCAAAGTCCGGCAGCGTGCGCGACAGGTTGCCCGAATCAATGGAGATAATCTCCAGGTTGTGGGGGTTGTCCTTAATATCCGACTCCGCGACCAGCGTCGCATCCGGGTCCTGCAATGTGATCCAGCCAGCATCCACTAGCAGGTGCAGCGCGCGGGACTTGTTCGACCCATCCAGCGGGATGCCAACCTTGTGGCCGTCGGCAACCTCGGTGAGCTGCGTGTACTTATCGGAGTACAAGCCGGCCGGTACCGTCGGCACCTCAGTAATGGAGGCGAGGTTGCCACCCTTTTCCTCATTAAACACGTTCAACCAGGCAGTGTGCTGGTCAACGTTCAAGTCAGCAGACCCCTCGTTGAGTGCAGTATCTGCCTGGGTCAAGTCAGTAAACGACTGGTACTCCACTTCGTAACCCTGCCCCTCCAGGATGGGGCCGACCGCGTCCGTGAACAGCTCCGAGTACGGGCCAGGCGAAGTAGCGACACGGATCGTCTGCAAGTCGCCGTCCGGGGTTGCGGAGGCGTCGGTGGAATCGCCGGAGCAGGCGGTGAGGCCAAGCGTTAACGCGGCAGCCGCGGTGATGGCAGTGAGTTTCTTCAGCACGATGTTTCCTTTCAAGATGTTTTAAGCTGTACCGAAGAATAAACCACTCGGTTTGTTATTGCAAGACTGGTCGGTCTATTTTGTTGGGGCGCGAGGTGGTCGGGGCGGTCTGGTTTGGGCTTGTGCTGGGTTGGGGTGGGGTGAGGTTGGGGGCGGGGGCTGGGGTTGGGCGGCCGGGGGCTAGGGTTGATCGCCTAAAAGTGAGTAAAAGGATTGTAGTATTCCGCTTTTCGCAAAGAATTTCGAGGATTACTACAATCCACCTACTACAGTTTGGAGTTTTTTTGGGGGGCTCGCGCTGCTGTTTTTGGGTGCGCGGCATGGTGGCGAGCGCGTTCCTAGAGCTGCGGTAAACGTGCAGCTCACGGGTGGCGTACCCGTTTCTGCAACGCTTTCGCACCCGCTTTTGCAATTTGCGGGACTGTGAGTGGCGGCGCGGACGCGCTTCTTTGTGGAAGCGGCTGGTCTCGACCGTAAGGAAGGGGGTGAGATGAATGCCTCAAGCTGATTCCGGTAACCAGCCGGACAAGCGAAAGGCCCGGAAAGCGATGAAGGAGATCACAATCCGAGCCTTAGGCGGGCTGCTAGCCAGACTGCTTGCGGATCTGATCCGCAAGTTAACCGACTGGCCAGATAGCTAGTCTCGCCGAACCCTTGCGTTGGTTAACCGGCCTCGCAGGGGTTCAACCGTTTTTGCCGACATGAGTGGAGGTCATGTCGTGGCTAAGTCTAACTGAATATCAGACACGCACAAGGCCTGGCGCTCTATCTCCGCAACTTGCCGATCAATGCCATCACGCCCGAGACCCCCGCTGTCAGCATTCCGGCCAACGTGGCCAGAGCGAGCATCCCGGCGATGAAGGACTCGGCCTCCGGGTCGAACGTTTCCAGGCACAGACCGAAGAGCACAAACGACACCACGGTGATGATCACCGACCGCTTGAATACCTTCCCGGACTTGGAGCGTCGTTTCGGGGCGGTAGCAGGCGTGACTAGCGCGGGATCGTACGGTGTCGATTGGGCAGGAACCGGTGCGTGCAGCGGGGCATACGCTGCGGCAAGCAGCTCCTCAGGTGTCAGTTCATTGGTGGCAGGTCGGGGCTCGGTGGCTGCAGGGCGTGGCGCTGGAGCAGGCTGCGCCTCCGCAACAATCTCCGGAGTGACCTCCTCAACAACCGCCGCCTCCACCTCAACCGGTTCCTCGAGTCCGTCGACGGCGAGGTCCACCACCATCTCCACGAGCTGGCTGCACCGCTTCGGGCCGACGCCGTGCAGGTCAAGTAGGTCGTAGGCGCTGGCGTTGAGCATCTCCGGGTGCTCGAGGCTCCACATGGCGAGGTAACGGTCGATGCCGCGCCCGGTCGCCTCGGGGACGTGGTGGGGTTTGAGGTTGTCGGCGATCTCGTGCAGTGGGCGGTCCGGGTGCTGCTCGATCCATGCGGCGGCGATGCGCGCACTCGACGAGCCAACAGCGTGCGACTGCTCGGTGGTCAGCCAAGAGAACTGCTCCGGGGCTGAAACAGGCGGAGCGGCATCAGGGGCAACAACCGGTGCGTCCTCGGTCGAGTCCTCCATGGCCGTCAGCAGCTGGGCGAAGTGGGTCTCGCTGATGATCGGCACGTTGTTCTCGCGTGCTTGCTTCGCTTTCCCGCTCATCGAGTCCCGGTTCGCCGCAACAAGGACGGCGCACGTGCGGGTCACGCCGCCGACGTCGAGGCCGGCGGCGGTGGCGCGGTCGGTCCATACGTCGCGCGGGATGTCGAGGGCCCCGGTGAACGCGACGCGGTCGCCTGGGCGCAGGCTGAAGGTGGCGGGGGTGGGGCCGGAGGTGGACTCGTCGAGAAGCGAGCGCACGAGCTGCGCATCGACGTTGAGCGCCTCGGCGATGTCGAGCAGCGTGGCGCGTTCCTCGTCGGTGATGACGCCGTCGGCCCAGGCTTCGACGGCGAGCTGGCGCGTAAACTCCTCGTTGATGGCGTCGACGTCGTCGGCGCTGAGGCCCGCGGCGATGGCGGTGGATTCGAGGCGGCGCATCTCGGTGCGGGAGATGGCGCGGTCCACAAGTGCGCAGGTCAGCTCGGCGCGGTAGTCGGCTTCGTTCTTGGTGGTGGCCGTCGGCAAGGTGCGCGAAAGCTGCCCCGCCCAGGAGGGCTCGCCGCCGCGGGGGAGGCACGGGGCCTCGGCTGCGGGGGCGGTGAACGTCGCCGTCGGATACTTCTCGACGTCCACTCCGTTGCCCACGCACAAGTAATGGAGGAGCTCGGCGGTCGCCTCGGCGTCCGCGAGCGCCGAGTGCGCAAACCGGTTCCGAATCCTCGCGATATCCAGCGCTTCACTTAACTTGCCCACGCCCATGTACTGCTTCGTCAACCGCATCGTGTCCAGCCACTCGCACAAGCCGTCCTCCGCGCCGGCGCGCGCGAACTCGTTGGTCAGGAAGCGGTGCTCAAACGACGCATTGTGCGCCACCAGCGTGCGGCCATTGAGCAGCGAGCCCAGGTACGGAGCGACGACGCAAAATAATGGTGCATCCACCACATCGGTCGCCGTGATCTTATGGATGTAACTATTCGGAATGTCGCGCTCCGGCTGGATCAGGGTCTCCCACGTGCGCTCCACCGTGAAATCGGGGCGCAGCAGCACCACGCCGATCTCCACAATGCGGTCCTGGTTGCTCAGCCCTGTCGTCTCCAAATCGACGACCGCAAACCCATTCCGGCCCATTCCTGCTCCTTTGTCCATCCGTGTTGGGGGCGTCAATAAATATAAGGCACGCCTCGGACACACCAGGGACGGAGTCGGCCGGATGTTCGATGGAACCGGAGGGGGAGTTGTGGTCGCCGCGTAACGCCCGGCACCGTCTGTGCCGATTACATGGGCATGAAGAAGATCCTCGCATCGGCCGTCGCTGCGGCGACCGCCTTCACTGCCCTCGCCACGACCCCGGCCCACGCCGCCCACCTCGCCCGCACTGACAGTGGCCAGTGCCGCGTCGTCCTCAACGACGCCGAGCGCGGCCCTGCCTGGCAGGCCGAACGCATCGCAAAAACGCTCACGCACGGCATGTACGCCACCGCCGTCGCCGAAGCATTCGAGGCAACCTTCGAGGGGCTCAAACCACTTGGCGACGCCCACCTCGACCAACCAGCCATCATCTCCTACCAGCAACTCCGCCTGGAAGGGCAGGAGCCCGGCGAGCGTCCCGACTACGACGCCACCCGCGCCGCCACTAAGGAAAAACTGGCCAAGCTAGGCCTGGTTTCCACCGACGCCGACTTCTACCTGGACATGAAGCAGGGCGCCCAGATTCCGCTTTCACCAGCGGGCAAGGCGCTGCAGGGATCGGCGCGCTGGTACATCGGTATCGACGGCTCCGTGCCGGAGGTGACCAGCCTCGGGGCGAACTACGTGTTTGGCCGTACCGGCGACAACACTGCTCGGTTCCTGAACCACGTCCAGGACTGGAAGCGCGCCGCGTTTGCCTCGAACATGTCCGACACATACTTTGCCAAGGCCACCGACTCACTCGAGTCCCGGTACTACTACTTGCTTAAGCAGGCGCAACAGTGCAGCGACAACCCACCGCTTATCTTCAGCACCCAGAACGCAGACCTGCCAGCACCGCCGGTACTGAAGAACACCCTGCCGGGCCAATCAGCAGACCCTTCCACACCCGAAGCGCCGACCCCGGAGCAGCCCGCGCCGAAGCCGGAGCAGCCGCAGAACTTTGACGCCAAGCTCGGCCAGATCATCGGCATCATCGCTGCGGTTCTGGCAGCGCTGGGTGGGTTGTTCGCGCTGCTCAAGAACGCCGGCATCAATGTGCCGGAGCTTCCGAAGATTCCCGGGCTGAACAAGTAGATCTCCTCCCCTGGGAGGAGGCGCGTGTTCGGTGTTGCCGATAGGCTTACGGCCATGCGCTACAAACCGGGTGACCTTGTGCTCGCGGTCGCTGTTGCCATCTTGGCGGCGGTGTACACCGCGAGTGCGTTTACCCAACCCACGCATGCGGCCAGTTGGGGCCAGGCCGTGCTGTCGTGGGGCTTCGTCGCGGTGTGCGTGGTGCTCACGAGCAAACCCAAGTTCTCCTCGATTGCGCTTATCGCGCTGAATGTTGCCTGGTCTGTGATGTGGCTGGCCGCGCCGGTCAACCTTGGCTTTTCGCCGTGGGTGTTGGCGGTCCCGGTGGCGACCTTTATTGCCGGGCTGTTTACAGGGAAGCGCTTCGCGCTAGTTGTTCTCGCTGCCGCGTGCGGGTGGGCACTGCTGTCGCCGTTCATGTGGACGTGGGACGACAACTTTGTGTTGTTCTACCGGCACGGGGTCGATCTCGGGATCACGCTTGCGCTGCACTGGGGTGCGAGTGCGGTGGGGTATCTCCTTGGGGCGAATGTGGCAGCTGAGGATGAGGTGCGTCGTCGAGAAGCACACGCGAAAGAGCAACGTCTCGCAGCGGCGCGCGAGGAGGAACGCCGCGCCATTGCCCGCGATATTCACGACCTTCTCGGCCACTCGCTGACCCTGATCAAAGCGCAGGCCAATGCAGGGTTGGCGGCCGGACAGGAGCGGGAGGCGCTGCAGCAGATCAACGAGGCCGCCGGGCAGTCGTTGTCGGAGATTCGCCTGCTTGTGCGCGGCCTGCGTGAGAGCGATCATGCGTTTTCGCCGGCGGCGGGGATCCCTGACCTGCCGTCGTTGGTGCAGCGCTACCGCGACGCCGGTCTGGAAGTGTCGCTGGAAGCACCAGCAGTGGATGTCTCCCCGGTGACCTCGCTTGCTATTTATCGCATCGTGGCGGAGGCGCTGGCGAACGCGGCACGCCACCAAGTCGATCCCGCTGTGATGGTTCGGATCGCACCGGGCGAGACCGTAGTGGTAGAAGTCGTTTCTACCGGCCAGATTCGACCCCAACCAGGCACTGGTGTTGGGCTGGAGGGGCTGCGCGAACGCGCGGCAAGCGCCGGTGGCACGCTGAAGACATGGCAGTCAGGGGAGACATTTACCGTGTGGGCGGAGTTGGCAGCATGATCCGCCTGCTCCTTGCCGACGACCAACCGCTCCTCCTCAGCGCCCTCCGCACCATCTTGGACGCCCAGGACGACATCACCGTCGTCGCCACCGCCGCCGACGGCGCCGAGGCCGTGGAGCAAACCCGCGCCCACCGCATCGACGTGGCGGTGCTGGACATCCGCATGCCAGTACTCGACGGCATCACCGCCGCCCGCACCATCATGGAAATGGGCCCACGCGTGATCATGCTGACCACCTTCGACGACGACACCTTGATCCATGCGGCTATCGACGCCGGCGTGCACGGCTTTCTTCTCAAAGACGCCGAACCCGACGTCCTGGCCAACGCCGTGCGCGCTGTCGCCCGCGGCGAATCGGTTCTGGCCCCCGGGGTGACCGGCCGCGTGATGGAATGGGTCCGCGACGGTGCGGGCACCCAAGAATCCGCCGCCGCGCTGGAGGCGCTGACGCAACGCGAACACGACGTGCTCGCAGAAATTGGCCGCGGCGCCACGAACGCTGAAATCGCCGCCACACTGTTTATTGCAGAGACCACGGTGAAAACGCACGTCTCCAACCTGCTTGCCAAACTCGGCGCGCGCGACAGGGTGGCGCTTGCCTTGATCGCCCAGCGCGCCGGGATCTCCTCCTAGAGGAGGAGGCAGTGTGGTTCCGCCGGCCGATGTGGTCGCCTTGTTCGGCGACGACCATGAATGCCATGACTGATACGCAACTTGCTTGCCGCGGCGTGGCCGTGTCCTTCGGGGACCACCACGTACTTCGCGACGTGTCGTTGACCACCACCCCGGGCCGAGTCCACGCACTGCTCGGCCCCAACGGCGCGGGTAAATCGACGCTGATGTCGGTGCTGCTCGGCCTGATCGAACCCGATGTCGGCGAGGTAACACTGATGGGGCAGCCGTTTGACCGCTCGGCACTGCGCCATGTCGGCGCCTCCATCAACGACCCCGCCTTTTACAGCCACCTCAGCGCCCGCAACAACCTCCGCGTCCACACCACGCTGCTGGGCCTTCCCGACAGCGAAGCCGACCGGGTCCTCGAACTGGTTGGCCTCCAAACCGCGGGCAAGAAGAAAGCCGGCAGTTTCTCCACCGGCATGAAAGGCCGCCTCGCTCTCGCTCAGGCGCTGCTCGGCGAGCCAGAGGTGCTCATTCTCGACGAACCACAAAACGGTCTCGACCCCGAAGGCATTGCCCACCTGCGCGACTACCTCCGCGAATACGCACGTGCCGGGCGCACCGTCCTGGTCAGTTCCCACCAACTCGGCGAAGTGCTGCACATGGCCGACGACGCCACAGTCATCGCAGGCGGCAGCGTCCGCTTCGCAGGCGAGCTCGCGGAACTGGGTCCAAACCTAGAAGAGTCGTTCTTTCGGCTCACCTCCGGTGGTGAACGATGAACCTCCTACACGCCGAATGGATCCGTGCTCGCGGCTCCATACTGTGGTGGCTCGCTGGGGCAGGTTTGCTGGTCGGTGTGCTGCTGACGTTGTTCGCCCTGGCCGGAAATGTGGAAACCGCCACGAACCTGCTCTACCCGCAAGGCCTGTTGGTCACCGGCATGGCTGCGCCTGCCGCCGCACTGTTCGCAGGCTTGGCCGAGACCCGCGAGCGTGACGCCCGAGGCGGTGGCACTTGGTGGCGGCCGGTCTCACGGGTGCGAACGCGAGCCGCCCGCATCGCCGTGGTGTGGCTGGCGCTGGCCGTGTTCGTTGCCCTTGACTTTGTCGTACCGGTTGCCGCCGGCCTCATGTTCAACCTAGACAACACAGCCGCGATCGCACTCGTCGGCTTGTTTGTGTGGCTGGGCATGCTCGGTCCGGCAGGCCTCGCCGCCGCGTCTACGCGACGCATCGGGATGCTGCCGACCATCATCCTCGGCTTTTTCTTCACCATCGAGCTTGGCTACTTCGCCGAACGCGACTGGTGGTGGGCCAACCCCGGCGCCTGGCCAATTCGGTTGGTGCTGCCGACCATGGGCCTGCACTTCAACCTGCTGCCCCTCGACGCCACGGATCCGATGGCGGGGGAGTCTCCTGTGCTTGCCCTCATCCTCACGCTGGTGCTCGCAGCAATTGGCTTTGTAGTGGCCGCCCTCGTACCACCGCGCACCCGACCTATATTGCGCCGCCGCCGAGTCCACCACGTCACCGCACCGCTGGCCACTTCTCCGGCGACGCCACGCACCGAAGCCACCGGATACGTGGCTGCGGTGAAGGGGGTTGCGATGGCGGCGAGGGTGTCGTCGATACGCGCCTTGCTCCTGCTCACCGCCCTGGTGCTGCTGTTCTCGCTGGCATATCCGGTGGATGTGCGTGAGGCGATGTTCACCTACATCATCCTGCCGATAGGGGCGGGCGTGCTTCCCACACTGGTGTGGCCGAAACTGCGTCCCGCCTGGGCGCTCATGCAGGTCGAACACCCACGCGTCCGCGCCGCATTGGCCACGTGGTGCTTTGGAGTCGTCGCCCTCGTGTGCGCGTTCGGAGCGGCCGTGGTTGGCGACGCACGCTTCGGACTCCTCGCGTTTCTCGCAGGCAGCGTATTGACGCTCACCGCACTTGCCATCACCGTCCGCTTCGGCGTGGCGTGGACGCTGGCCACGACGATCCTGGTCACAATCGTCTCCGCCACGATCGGCGGGGATGTCCTCGCGCAATCTGCGTTATGGATCCTCGCCGTCCCCGCATGGCCAGCTACGGCCACCGGTGCACGAGTGTGGGTTGCGGCTGCGGTGGGGCTGGTGCTGCTGGCGGTGGTTGTAATGCTGCTGATGCGGACGCTGCGCGGGATGCGCCCAGTACGACGCTAACCCGCCGGGGTGAGGCGTCCGTCCGCCGTGTAGCGACCATCGGGGGAGTTGTAGAAGGCGTGGGCGTGGTTGTCGTCGATAAGTAAGTGCCACGTGCCGCCGTTATCGCAGGTGCCCTCGGTGATCGTCTCGCGGAAGCCATCATTGGTCCTGGTCAGGTGGCCCGCGCAGCCGAGCTCAGGGTAGGTCACCGCGATACCGTCCGCGGTTGGCGCGAACCAGACACGGAACTGCTGCCCCTGTAGGTGCTCGACCTCGGATACCTGACCCATCGTGCCCTCCATTGGACCTTTGAGCTCTGGAGGTTTGATTGTGCCCAGCGCCGCCGCGGCCGTCGTCGGGTGCCAGGTGATACGGGTGAACTCGCTGAGCGGATTGCCGACGACCGTCTCCTCCGGACCCCACACCTTCTCCAAACGCTGACCCCGCAGCTCGAAGTGCGTCACGTGCAGGAGAGGGCCTTCGGTTTCGTACTGGTCCAAGCCCGGCTGCGTGCCGTTGGTGAACACCGTCGGGTAAGGGTCGTCCGAGTCGATGAGGTAGTCCTTCGTCCAGTTCAGCGTGCCGTCCTGGGCCCGCAACACACGAACGGGGGAGGGGCCGTCAGCATCAGCGCGCAGCAGCAGTTCCGGCTCAAGATCGCCGTTGATATCTAAGACGTCGTAGGTGAACGTGCCGTCCAAGCCTTCGAGATCTGCGAAGAATCGCGCCGGGTCCGCGATGGCGTCGGCGTACAGATCACGGGTGGAGGGCGCCGGTGCTTCAGTCGCGGGCGTGCCCAGTGTTGTTTCCGGCACGGGCGCTTCCGGCACAGGCGCCGTGCCGCAGGAAGCCAGCAGGAGAGTGGCGGTGATGAGAGGCAGATAGCGCTTCATGGCACCACGCTACAGAAAACTAGAAACCTGAAGAAAGTTCCCAACCTATTCGTGATCGCCGGAACCATTTTCGTGGACAGTCGTTGTGACCTAGGGAAATGTAACCGTTGGTCGACCGGAACCGGCCCCGAACCCAAAATAGTTCCCGGCGGCGGGAACTATTTCGGCGGGCACGAAGGGGAGAAAACCGCCAGGCCGCGCACCTACCTAGTACCTAGTAGTAGAACGGGAAGTCGTCCCAGCGGGGTTCGCGTTTTTCTAGGAAGGAGTCGCGGCCTTCGACGGCCTCGTCGGTCATGTAGGCGAGGCGGGTTGCTTCACCGGCAAAGACTTGTTGGCCCATGAGGCCGTCGTCGACAAGGTTGAAGGCGAATTTGAGCATGCGCTGTGCGGTGGGGGACTTGCCGTTGATTTCGCGGGCGACCTGGATGGCCTCCTCTTCCAAGGAAGCGTGCGGGGCGACGATGTTGACGGCGCCCATGCGCTGCATCTCCTCGGCAGAGTAGGTGCGGCCGAGGAAGAAATCTCGCGGGCGAACTTTTGACCCACCATCTTGGCCAGGTAGGCGGAGCCGTCGCCGGCGTCGAAGGAGCCGACGTCGGCGTCGGTTTGTTTGAACCTGGCCTCCTCCTTCGAGGCGATGGTCAGGTCGCACACGACGTGGAGTGAGTGGCCGCCGCCGGCTGCCCAGCCGCTCACCACCGCGATGACCACCTTGGGCATGGTGCGGATGAGGCGCTGGACCTCAAGGATGTGCAGGCGTCCGCCCTCGGCCTTGACGCGCGCTTCATCGACGGTGTCGGCGGTGTCGCCGCCCGCGTACTGGTAGCCGGAGCGGCCACGGATGCGCTGGTCGCCGCCGGAGCAGAACGCCCAGCCGCCGTCCTTCTCGGAAGGCCCGTTGCCGGTCAGCAACACCACGCCCACAGAAGGGTCGCGCCTGGCGTGGTCGAGTGCCCGGTAGAGTTCGTCGACGGTGTGGGGGCGGAACGCGTTGCGTACTTCGGGGCGGTCGAAGGCGATGCGGACGATGCCGTCGGCGCGCGTGGTCCCTACGTGTCGGTGATAGGTGATGTCGGTGAAGTCAAAACCTTCGACCTCGCGCCATTGGGTTGGGTCGAATGGTTGCGCAGTGGAATAGATCATGGCTTTGTAGTCTACGGTGCCGACGGCAGCTCGGGGCACCCCCACAGGGAGGCAACCGCTGTATAAGGCATTGCTTACCTAATGGGCTCGGAGTTAAATCAAACGTATGAGTCTGATAACGAAAACTGCCGAGGGCACCCTTGCCCGCATCCCCGTCGGCGACAGCGCCGTTATCGCGGCGCTTGACACTACACCTACCGTCGCGCGTCGCCTGCAGGAGCTTGGTCTTCGCCCAGGCCAGCGCGTGAGCATTATGCAGTCCACGGCTGGTGGTGGCCGCGTGATCAAGGTGGCAACCTCCCGCTACGCCCTCAGCGCTGACGCGCTGCGTGGCATCAAGGTGAGCGTGGCATAGCCATGGCCGATTTCACCCAGGTTCCGTCGTGTTGCGGGCCGCACGCAGATACCGCCGTCAAGGGCGAGCCCACCATCGCGCTGATCGGAGCTCCGAACGCCGGCAAGTCCACCTTGTTTAATGCGCTGACTGGCGCGAACGTGAAGATGGGCAACTGGCCTGGCACCTCCGTGGAGATTTCTCGCGGCGTGTGGGCGGGTTCCTATAACGTGATTGATTTTCCTGGCGCCTACTCGCTGGATCCGCAGAGCCCTGACGAGGAGCTCACTCGCGAGCTGCTGCTGGAGCGTTGCCCGGCGGAGCGTCCGGATGCGGTGGTGGTCGTCGTTGATGCGGCGAACCTTGCGCGTGGTTTGTATATGGTGGCGCAGCTCGCGGAGACGCCGTACCGCATCGTGGTTGCGTTGACCAAGATGGATGTGGCCCGCGCGGAGGGCATTGCGGTGGATGCGGCGGCGCTGCAGAACGCGCTCGGGCTGCCCGTGGTCGCGGTCGATCCGCGTAAGAGGGACGTTCGCGGGCTGCGCGAAGTTATCGACGCCCAGCTCGCCGAGCCCGCCGTCACCCTGCGCCCAGTGGCCACTTCAGACGACTTCGAGCTTGCCGACGCCCGCTTCGCCTGGGTCGACGCCGCCGTCGAGCGCGCCGCGAGCGACACCGGCCACCAGCAGACTTTCACCGAGCGCCTGGACCGTTTCGCGCTGCACCCGGTGATTGGCCCGCTGATGTTCCTGGTGGCGATGTGGATGGTCTTCGAGATCACCACCACTGTGGCGAAGCCGTTGCAGGATGGTTTGGAGAACTTCTTCGGCGGCCCGGTCTCTGACGCGGCGCTCGCGGTGCTGCCGGATATCGGCTGGCTGCGCGGCCTGGTTGTCGACGGCCTGATTAACGGCGTGGGCATGGTGCTTACGTTCGCCCCGCTGATGGCGCTGATGTTCCTGTGCCTCGCCGTGCTGGAGGACTCCGGGTATATGGCGCGCGCGGCCGTCGTCGCGGACCGTGTGATGCGCGCGATGGGCTTGCCGGGCAAGGCGTTCATCCCGCTCATCGTTGGCTTCGGCTGCAATGTGCCGGCGATTTCGGCGACGCGCGTGATGGGGGACCCGCGCCACCGCCTGATGACGGCCCTCTTGGTGCCGTTCACGTCCTGCAGTGCGCGTTTGACGGTGTACGTCATGCTGGGTGCGACGTTCTTCCCGGACCACGCGGGCACCGTCGTCTTCGCGATGTACGTCATTTCTATTCTGCTTGTCGTGCTGACCGGCCTGGCGCTGCGTAAGGCGCTGTGGTCCACGATGGGCACTGAGCCCCTGGTCATTGACCTGCCAGTGTACCAGCTGCCGGGCGCGCGTCTGGCGCTGTCGGTGATGTGGGCTCGCCTGCGCGGCTTCCTGGAGACCGCCGGCAAGATCATCGTCGCGACTGTCGTCGTGGTGTGGGCGCTGCAGTCCACCCCGGTGACCTCCGAAGCAGAGTTCGGCGAGGTGGCCCCGCAGGAGTCGGTGTACGGCACTGTCTCTGACGCGATCGCCCCCGTCTTCGCGCCCGCCGGTTTCGACTCCTGGTCCCTCGCTGGTCCGCTGATTACCGGCTTCGTGGCCAAGGAGGCCGTCATCTCGAGCTGGGCCCAGACCTACGCGCTGGAGGAGCCCGAGGAAGGCGACGGCAACTCGCCGCTGAGCCAGGCAATCCGCGAAGACTTCAACCAGGCCTCCGGCGGGCACGCGATACCTGCAGTGTGGGCGTACATGCTCTTCCTGCTGGCATACACCCCGTGCGTGGCTACACTTGCCGCGCAGCGCCGGGAGATCGGCCTGAAGTGGACGTTGTTCGGCGTCGCGCTGCAGATGGTGATGGCGTGGGGCCTGGCCGTCGGCGCGTTCCAGCTGCTGAAGGTGTTCTTCTGATGAGTGGCGGACCGATGTCGGCGGTGCTCGGCGCACTGCGCGAGGGCTGCGTGAGCCGCGAGGAAATCGCGCGCCGCACCAACCTGTCACCCATGACTATCGACGCTGTCATGGCCCACCTCGAGGCCACCGGCGAAGTGCAGCGCCGCGCCCTCAACGACTCCTGCGCGGGCGGCTGCGGTGGCTGTCCGTCTCGCGGGGCGTGCACGTCGGGCCCTGTCGCGTTGGTGCTCGGCCGGCGCTAGCCTGGCCCTATGCCTTCTTTATTGCCTTCCGTTGACGAGATCCTTGAGCGCTCCCACGTTGTAGCCCTGCCTATGGCAGTGAAGTTCCGCGGGATCACCACCCGTGAGGCCCTGCTTATCGACGGCCCCTCCGGCTGGGGCGAGTTCTCTCCCTTTGTGGAGTACGGCCCTGAAGAGTCCGCGCAGTGGCTGCGCTCCGGTTCGGAGGCCGCGTTCGATGGTCTGCCGGAGGCCTCCGGACCGGTGCCGGTGAACGGCACGGTGCCCGCGGTGGATGCCGCCCAGGTGGAGGAGGTGTTGGAGCGTTTCCCGGGGATCGGGACGTTCAAGATTAAGGTGGCCGAGGCTGGTCAGACGCTCGCCGACGATGTCGCGCGCGTCGAGCGGGTGCGCGAGCTGCGTCCCGACGCGACCCTGCGCGTGGACGCGAACCGGGGGTGGAGCGTCGAGGAGGCGGTGCGCGCCGCCGACGCGTTGGGGGAGCTGGAGTACATCGAGCAGCCCTGCGGGAGCGCGGAGGAGCTCGCGGAGGTGCGTGCGCGGGTGCGTACGCCGATCGCGGCGGACGAATCGATACGCCGGGCGGCTGACCCGCTGCGTGTCGCCGAGCTGGGCGCGGCGGATGTTGCCGTGTTGAAGGTTGCGCCGCTCGGGGGAGTGCGCCGCCTGCTGGCGCTGAAGCGGGACCTGGGGATGGATGTGACGGTGGCCAGCGCCCTGGACACCGCGGTGGGGATGTACGCGGGGCTGGTAGCGGCGCGGTGCGCGGATTCGCGTGCAGCGGGATTGGCTACGCAGCGGCTGTTCGTAGAGGACGTCGCGAAGCCCCGCCCACTTATCGATGGCTGCCTCGAAGCCACCCCTGTTACCCCCGATCCGGCGCGTCTGCACGAGTTGCGGGCTCCCGCGGAACGTCGCGACTGGTGGTTTCAGCGCGTTCGGGACTGCATGGACACCATGCGGGGGTAAAAACGTGCCCGGGCGGGGGTGGAAATGTTTGATTAATCTGTGCATTCTTGCGACATTTGATGTGTGAGGGCGTAACGTCTCCCACGCGAGGGTGTGAAAGATCACCTTTTTAGCTGTTGTGTGAATCCTGTTCGAAAGGATCGAAAATGTCGACTCCCGTGATGCACGAATCGTCCGCGCTCTCCGACGGCGAGCTTGCCAAGTCGCCCGAACCGGGTGAGTGGCGCCGCCAACTCATCGGCCTGATCGCAGGTGTGCTGCTTGCGCTGCTGGTGTACTACATCTTCCCGGGCAGCGCTGCCGAAACAGTGCAACAGTCCTCGGGCGCCGACCCTGAAACGACCTACGATGCCGACGTAATGCGCGTCGTCGCCGCGACCACGGTGCTCATGGCGGCGTGGTGGATGACGGAGGCGATCCCGCTGGCGGCAACCGCCTTGCTACCGATAGCGATCTTCCCGGTGATGGGCGTGGCAAAGTTCAGCGCGGTCTCCGGGCCGTACGCGTCGTCCACGATTTTCCTCTTCATGGGTGGCTTCCTGATGGCCCTCGGGTTGCAGCGTTGGAATCTGCACCGCAGGCTCGCGCTGGTGGTCGTGCGCATTGTGGGTACCAGCCCGAAGCGCATCATCTTGGGCTTCATGCTGGCCACTGGCTTCATGTCCATGTGGGTGTCCAACACCGCAACCGCGGTGGTCATGCTCCCGATTGGTGTTTCTGTGCTGACCCTGACCGCTGACTCCGTGGGTGGCATGCAGAACCAGAAGAAGTTCGCTACCTCGCTCATGCTGGCAATCGCGTACTCCGCCTCCACCGGTTCGCTCGGCACCCTGATTGGTACACCACCGAACGCGCTGCTGGCCGGCTACATGAAGGAAGCACACGACATCACGATCGGGTTCGGTCAGTGGATGCTCGTCGGTATGCCGATGGCGATCCTGCTGACCGTGATCGCCTGGTTTGTCCTGATTAACGTGTTCAAGCCTGAGATCGACCGGATCCCTGGTGGCAAGGAGCTTATCGACGCCGAGTACCGCAAGCTGGGCGCATGGACCTTCCCGCAGGTGGCCGTCGGCATCATCTTCCTGGTCGCAGCACTCGCCTGGATCTTCATTCCGCTTGGCATCAAGCAGTTCGGTTGGGAGTTCCCGTACAACGACGCCATCGTCGGCATCATTGCCGGCCTGCTGATGTTCATCGTGCCGGGCACGAAGCAGGGCAAGCGCCTGATGGACTGGGAGACCGCGAACGAGATGCCGTGGGACGTCCTGCTGCTGTTCGGTGGTGGCCTGTCTCTGTCCGCGATGTTCACCTCCACCGGCCTGTCCCTCTGGATCGGTGAAGCCGCAAAGGGCCTCGCCGTGCTGCCGACGATCCTGCTCATCATGGCTGTCGCTGCACTGGTGCTGGGCCTGACCGAGCTGACCTCGAACACGGCGACCGCCGCCACCTTCCTCCCGATCATGGGCGGTGTCGCGGTTGGTATCGGCCTGACCGAGGCGACCGAGATGAATATCCTGCTGCTGGCCATCCCGGTGGCGCTGTCCGCAACCTGTGCGTTCATGCTCCCGGTGGCAACGCCGCCGAACGCGATCGCGTACTCCTCCGGCTACGTCACTATGGGCGAGATGCTCAAGGGTGGCCTGTGGCTGAACATCATCTCCCTCGGCCTGATCACCGTGGTGACCTACTTCCTGGCGGTGCCGGTGTTTGGTTTGGTGCTCTAGCGGTACGCTAGCAGCATGGATAACCAGCAACGTCCAAAGCAATACTTCCCGGACCCGGAGCACCAAACGCAGTACTACGAGCCGGAAGCCTATTACGAACCCCAGTCCTATTACGAGCTGGAGCCGCAGCGCTCCAACGGGCTCGCAATTGGGCTGGGGATTGCCCTTGCTATCGCACTGTGCGCCGGCACGGTGCTGTTCTTCCTGTGGCGCAGCGCCGCAGCCGAGGCGGACAAGCCGCCGGTGACCTCCACGGTGACCGAGACTGCCGTGTCCACGGAGACGGTCACGGAGACCACGACGAAGCGGCCGAAGTTGCTGCCGGACCGGGGGCGCGGGGAGAGCGGGGAGACCGTGGCACCGACCGAGCCAGCCGTCGAGGTGCCGACCGAGCTGCGCGGCCTTTTCGACGACATCGTCTCCGGTGCAGAGAGCGCCCTGCAAGGCCAGTAAGGTAGGTGGCCATGAACTCGATGGATATTGCCCGCCAGGTCGCCGAGTCGCTCTCGCAGCACGTTACCGACGTGGTGATGTGCCCAGGTTCGCGCAACTCGCCGTTGGCGTACGCGCTGCTCGCACGCAGGGACATCACCGTCCACATGCGTATCGACGAACGCTCCGCCTCCTTCACCGCCCTCGGCCTGGCGCGCGTGCAGCGCCGCCACGTCGGCGTAGTGATGACGTCCGGCACCGCGGTTGCCAACACGCTTCCCGCCATGGTGGAGGCGCACATGGCGCACGTGCCGCTGGCCGTGATCAGCGCCGACCGCCCCGAGTGGATGGTCGGCACTGGGGCCTCCCAGACGATTTGGCAGCAGGGCATCTTCGGCCACTACGCCAAGACCCAGCAGGTCACCAGTGCGGAGGAGGCCCGCGCGCTGGACTTCGGCGCAGCCCAGGTGCACGTCAACGTGGCCCTGGACACCCCGCTGGTGCCCGACGCCCTGCCGGAGCCGGTGGGGAAGTCGCGCCGGGTTGGTCCGGGTCGCCTGGCCACGAAGCCCGCGTGGAGTGACCACGGCGCCGTCGACGTCGACTTGACGAAGGACACGCTGGTCATCGCAGGCGACGAGGCCTGGGACGTTCCCGGACTGGAGCACGTGCCCACCATCGCCGAGCCCACCGCGCCAACGCCGTTCCACCAGGTGCACCCGCTGGCCGCGCGATTCTTCGCGCAGAGCGAGGTCTCGATTAGCCACGACGGCGGCGATTTCGCAGCGTCGACGAAGCCGGAGCAGGTCATCGTGGTGGGACACCCAACCCTGCACCGCGACGTGATGGCGTTGCTCGCCGACCCGGACATCACCGTGATCGGCATTTCGCGCACGGAGACGTTCACGGGCAACCCGCAGCTGCGCGGTTCGCGAGTCAACGCGACCGGCCAGCCGCGCCAGCAGTGGATCACCATCTGCGAGGCCGCGGGCGGCGTCGGCGCGAACACGGTGCGCGACGCCCTCGCCGACGCCGACTACGGGTTTACCGGCATGCACGTCGCCGCCGCCGTGTGCGACACCCTCGGGGTCGGGGACACGCTGGTGTTGGGGGCCTCCAACCCGGTCCGGGACGCCTCCTTCGTCGGCATGCCGTTCGACGGCGTGCCGACCTTCTCCCCGCGCGGCGCCGCGGGCATCGACGGCACGGTCTCCCAGGCAATCGGCATTGCCCTTGCCACGCAGCGTCTGCACCCGGACGAGATCCGCGCCCCGCGCACCGTCGCGCTCATGGGGGACCTCACCTTCCTTCACGATGCCGGAGGGCTCCTTATCGGGCCCGACGAGCCACGCCCCGGCAACCTCACCATCGTGGTCGCCAACGACGACGGCGGTGGCATCTTCGAAACGCTCGAGGTCGGGGCGGAGTCCGTCCGGGACGACTTTGAGAAGGCGTTTGGTACGAGGCACGAAGTGGACGTCGAAAAGCTGGCGGAGGCCTACGGCGCCGACTACCGCCGTGCCGAAACCCTCGCCGAGCTGCACGAGGTGCTCCTCGAGCTGGAGGCGCAGCCCAGCCCGATCACCGTCGTGGAAGCGCGCACCACACGGGCCACCCGGCGAGCGCTCGCGCAGCGGCTGCAGAAGTGATCCGCTGGAAGCGACGCGCCCAGCAGCTCGTGCTGGCGCTGTATACGTGCGCGATGCTCGGCAGCCTCGCGATGGTCGCAGGGCCGGCCATCAACGACTGGCGCATCGCCCGCGACCCCGGCCGCGGCCTCGCCACTGTGACTGGCGTGAGCAAGATCCGCACCGCCGTGGAGTACCAGGATGACCGCGGGCGCACCCACTCGCCGGCGACCGGTCTGCTGTACCCAACCGGGCTCAGCGAAGGCCAACAGGTGTGGGTGACGTACTCGCGCACCGACCCCGACCTGGTCAAAGTTGAGGGCCGCGGTTGGATGCTGTCGCTGATCCCTGCGCTGTCCGTCGCCGTGGTGGCAACGCTTGTGGCTGCCGCGGCCTGGAAGGGCGTGGGGCGCTTCGTGCGCGAGGACAGCGAGGGGGCGGCGTAGCGGATGCGCGTGGCCATCGTTGCAGAGTCCTTCCTGCCGAACGTCAACGGGGTGACCAATTCCGTGCTGCGCGTGCTCGACCACCTTCGCGAGTACGGCCACGACGCCCTCGTGATCGCCCCCGGGGCGCGTGAACACCAGGAGGAAATCCCCGACTACCGGGGCTTCCGCGTGGTGCGCGTGCCCACCGTGCGCGTGCCGATGGTCAACTCGCTGCCCATCGGGGTCCCCACCAGTGCCGTGCGCGCCGCGCTCGCTTCCTTTCAGCCGGATGTGGTGCACCTGGCCAGCCCGTTCGTGCTCGGGGCGGCCGGCGCGTTCGCCGCGCGCCAGCTGAAGGTGCCCGCGGTAGCGCTCTACCAAACCGATGTGGCCGGGTTCGCCACGAAATACCACCTCCCGGCGCTGGCGAAGCTTTCGTGGGACTGGACGCGGCGCCTCCACAATGCCTGCCAGCTCACGCTCGCACCGTCGTCGGCAGCGGTGGAGCAGCTGCACAGGCACGGCATCGAGCGCGTCCACACGTGGGGCCGAGGTGTCGACGCCACCCTCTACCACCCCCGCCGCCGCAGCGAGGAGCTACGCCGCACTTGGGACCCGAGCGGTCGCAAACGCATCGTCGGCTTCGTCGGCCGCCTCGCCGCCGAGAAGAGCGTGCACCGCCTCGCACCACTCTGTGGCCGCGAGGACCTGCAAGTGGTGATCGTCGGCGGCGGTCCTGAGGCCGACGCCTTGCGCGCCGTATTGCCGGGCGCGGTGTTTTGCGGCCCGCTCACCGGCGAGGAGCTCGCCCGCGCCTACGCCAGCTTCGACGTCTTCGTACACCCCGGCGAGTTTGAAACCTTCTGCCAAACCATCCAAGAAGCTCAGGCCAGCGGCGTGCCCACCATCGCGCCGCGCGCCGGCGGGCCCATCGACCTCATCGCCGAGGGCACCAACGGCCTCCTTCTCGACGTCCCCACGTTCACCACCGAACTCCCGCACGCCGTCGCGTGGTGTCTCGACGAGATCAGGTGGCAGGACCTTCGGGTCGCGGCCCGCGAGTCCACTTCCGGCAAAACGTGGGAGGCGCTGTGCCGGCAACTCGTCGAGTATTACGAACAGGCACAGCGCGCGCTACAGTAGAGCGTTATGGCCAAGGCAGATCTGGAGAAGAAGCCCTTCGACGTAGCGGGCATGTTTGACGGCGTCGGCGAGAAGTACGACATCACCAACACCGTGTTGTCCTTCGGGCTGGACAAGTACTGGCGCAGGCGCGCCCGCGAGCGCCTCAACCTGAAGCCGGGGGAGAAGGTGCTCGACCTCGCCGCCGGCACCGCCGTGTCCACCGTGGAGTTGGCGAAGTCCGGCGCGTGGGTCGTCGCCTGCGACTTCTCCCAGGGCATG
This sequence comes from Corynebacterium sp. UMB2355A, assembly GCF_033877495.1. NCBI lineage: Bacteria > Bacillati > Actinomycetota > Actinomycetes > Mycobacteriales > Corynebacteriaceae > Corynebacterium > Corynebacterium sp. UMB2355A. The sequence continues at coordinate 1,684,455 of NZ_CP138855.1, forward strand.
CTGGCCGCCGGTCGCGACCGCGACGTGCCCAAGGTCGTCGGCGACGCGATGCACCTGCCGTTCGCCGACAACACGTTCGACGCCGTCACCATCTCCTACGGCCTGCGCAACGTCTACGACTTCGAGGCGGGCCTGCGCGAAATGGCGCGCGTGACCAAGCCCGGCGGGCGCCTTCTGGTCAACGAATTTTCGACGCCCATCGTCCCCGGCTTCCGCACCCTGTACAAGCAGTACCTGCCGGTGGCGCTGCCGCTGCTGGCGAAGGTGTTCTCCTCCAACGCAGAAGCCTACGAGTACCTCGCCGAGTCCATCCGGGCGTGGCCGCACCAAGAAGAGCTGGCCGCCGCCATCAACCACAACGGGTGGGCAGGCGCCGGCTGGCAGGACCTCTCGCTCGGCATTGTGGCGCTGCACAGCGCCGTGAAACCTACAACGTAGCGTCCCATAGCGGCGCGTTCACGGGCACCGCGCGCCCGGCCGCGCGCCACGCACGCGAAATCAGGTCCGTGTCTTCTTCGGTGACCAGGTTGCCCATCAGGCGTGCCGCCGCCGGCATCAGGTGGCGTCCTGCCACCCCACGCAGCGCCAGCGGGCCCGCCACCGGCAAGAACTGCGGGTAAGTAAGCAGACGTGCCGCCGTGCGCGCCAACGCGAACGCCCGGCCATACGCCTCCCGCAGGATGAGCGGCCACGCCAGCGTGCAGTCCTTGCCCTCCTGCAGCAGTTCCACCGCCATGACGGCGGTTTCCATGCCGTAGTCGATACCCTCGCCGTTGAGCGGGTTCACGCACGCCGCCGCATCCCCGATGAGCATCCAGTTCGGACCCGCCACGTTCGAGACTGCCCCGCCCATCGGGAGCAGGGCGCTGGTGACCTGCTGCGGCTCGCCCAAGGCCCAGGTGTCACGCTGCTGGTCCGCGTACTGGTGGAGCAGCTTCTTCGTGTTCACGCGCGCCGGGCGGGCGTCCGTGGACAAGGCGCCGCAGCCGAGGTTCACCGTGCCGTCGCCGAGCGGGAAGATCCAGCCGTAGCCGGGCTGGATGGTGCCGGTGTCGTCGCGAAGCTCCACGTGCGAGTGCATCCACGGCTCCCCGGACATGGGGGAGGTGCAGTAGGAACGCGCCGCGATACCGAAGACCTCGCCCTTGTGCCACGTGCGTCCCAACCGCTTGCCGAAGGTCGAACGCACCCCATCAGCCACGATCACCCAGCCGGTGCGCACCTCGCCGCGCGCGGTGTGCACGGACTCGATCAGGCCGTCCGCTCCGAACGCCACGTCCGTTGCTGGGCAGTCCTGCCACACAGTGGCGCCCGCGGCCTCAGCCTCCGCGACCAGCGCGGCATCGAAGGTCGCGCGCGGGCTCGCGGAGCCCTCCGTGCCGTAGACTCCGTCCGGCCACGGCGCCGTCACGTCACCCCCGTACCCGTGCAGTCGAAGGCCCTTGTTGCGGTAGGCGGGCAGCACGTGCTCCAGGCCCAGGCGGCGCAACGTATGTACCGCGCGTGGGGTCAGGCCGTCGCCGCAGGTTTTGTCGCGGCCGGGCGAAGCGGCGTCGAGAAGCAGAGTAGAAAACCCAGCTCTCTGGGCGGCAATGGCCGCCGTGGCCCCCGACGGGCCCGCGCCCACAACTACGCAATCAACAAACTCAGTCACGAGTCCACATTGTGCCAGATAGCGCAGGCACACCCCATTACTGCAAAAAATGGAGGGTGTGGACTACGGTTAGTGATGTTAACCGCGCGCAGCACATGCCCCGGGCATGGCGCAATGAGTACTTTAACCTGCAAGGACATCATCGATGACCAACGGCATAACACCGTCACCACGCCATGGATTTCGCATGGACCTAGGCGACGACGCCCTCACCGAGCGTGTTACGAAGGGCATGGGCGACGTTGAAACGCTGCTCAGGGAACGCCTCCAACAAGGTGAAGCGTTCATTACCGACAAAGTGATGCACCTAGCAGTCGCTGGCGGCAAACGCTTTCGTCCCCTCGTGGCGCTGCTCTGCAGCGAGTTCGGCCCCAACCCGGGCGCCACCAACGTCATCAAAGGCGCCACCACCACCGAGATGGTGCACCTGGCCACCCTCTACCACGACGACGTCATGGACGAAGCCGAGAAGCGCCGCGGCGTCGACTCCGCCAACATGCGGTGGAACAACACCGTCGCCATCCTTGCTGGCGACATCTTGTTCGCACACGCCTCCCGCCTCATGAGCGAAATCGACACCGACACCGTCGCCCACTTCGCCGACACCTTCCAGGGCCTGGTCACCGGCCAAATGCGCGAGACAGTCGGCGCCCAGGGGGAGGACCCAGTCGAGCACTACCTCAAAGTTATCGACGGCAAAACCGCCGTCCTCATCGCGTCCGCGGCTTACCTCGGCTCGCTGCACTCCGGGGCGTCGCGCGACATCGTCGAGAGCTGCTCCCGAATGGGCAGCGCCATCGGCATGATCTTCCAGATCGTCGACGACATCATCGACATCTACTCCGACAGCGCCCAGTCCGGGAAAACCCCAGGCACCGACCTCCGCGAAGGCGTGTTTACCCTCCCCGTGCTGTACGCGCTCGAAGAGGACTCGCCCGCGGCAGAGGAGCTTCGTAGCCTCCTCACTGGCCCACTCGAAAACGACGCCGACGTCGAACGGGCCATCACTCTGCTCGGCCAGACGCAAGGGCGCCAACGCTCCCTCGCCACCGTGCACGAGTATCTCGACATCGTCGAGCGCGAACTCGACTTCCTTCCCGACGGCCCCGCAAACCAAGCACTGCGGCAGGTCTCCGTGTACGCTATCGAACGCGTCGGATAGCGGTGGGATATGCCCTCTGTGCACGCGATTTGCCTTATCGCGGGTGCGTTGATGTAAAGTAGTCCACGCACTTACGGTGCATGCCAGGTTGTCCGAGTGGCCAAAGGAAGCGGACTGTAAATCCGCCGGCGTACGCCTTCAGAAGTTCGAATCTTCTACCTGGCACCGCAAGCCCGTCTCTCACAGAACGTGAGGGGCGGGCATTTTTCATGTTGTAGTGACGCGTTATAGCGTGCACGAAGAAGGCGTCGAAAAGCTATTGCTACCTGGCGATTTGCGTTCAATGATAGAACCGGGTTAGTCTTTCAAAGGCTTCAACGGAGCGGACACACCAAAACGGTGAGTTCACAACATAGAGGCTGTGCCCCCTTAGCTCAGTCGGCAGAGCGTTTCCATGGTAAGGAAAAGGTCGTCAGTTCGATTCTGACAGGGGGCTCTGTTGTTTGTATGGCCCTCGTGGCGGCAAACACATGGCGGTGTAGCTCAGTGGTAGAGCAAGCGACTCATAATCGCTGTGTCGCGAGTTCAATTCTCGCCATCGCTACTCACCTCAAAACGGGAAACGCGTTTCCCGTGGTAGGGTTAGGAGCACTGTTCACAGTGTCCTAGGGGCGTGGCGCAATTGGTAGCGCAACGGTCTCCAAAACCGTAGGTTGCAGGTTCGAGTCCTGTCGCCCCTGCCAAAACTTGTAGTTAGAGGAGTTCTTTTGACTAATCCGCAAGAACACAACCCAGCACAGCCCACCGGCAAGCGCCAGCTGCGCGGGGTTTCCTCTGTTTCATCCGCTTCCTACGAAGAGAAGCACGCGCCCGCCAAGCAGGAAGAGGACCGCGAAGAATCCCTCGGCGGCGGCCCAGGTGCGTTCCCGGGCGAAGTCGTCCAGGAAATGCGCAAAGTCATCTGGCCAACCGGAAACCAGATGCTCAACTACACCCTCGTCGTATTCGCATTCCTCATCGTGCTCACCGCACTCGTGTGGGGGACCGACCGCCTCGGCACCATGTTGATGCAATGGGTATTCATCCGCTAACATGAACAACAAGTGATTGTCCCGCCACCTCAACCTCGAGGTAAGGCGGGATTAGTTTTTGCCACACCAAGGAGAAACACCATGACCACCGAGCCGGAAAACCTGGAAAACCTGGAAAACGCCGACATCGAAGCAACTGAGCAGGAAACCGAACTGCAAGCCGAAGAGGAAATGGTCGCCGAAGGCGGCGCCGTCACCGAGGCCACCGATCCGGAGATAGAAGAGGCCACTGTAGAGGCAGACGAGGCCGTTGAGGCCGTCGAGGAGCCGGTGCAGGAGGGCGACCTCACCGCGGCCGAGTCGCCGCTCGCTGAGGGCGCTGAGGGTGCCGAGGTTTCGCAGGCTTCGGGTGCTTCGGAGGCTGACGATGACTCCGAGTACCGCGCGCGCCTGCGCAAGTACGTCCGTGAGCTGAAGAAGCTGCCGGGCGAGTGGTACATCATCCAGTCCTACTCCGGCTACGAAAACAAGGTGAAGACCAACCTCGACATGCGTATCCAGACGCTCGAGGTGGAGGACTCCATTTACGACGTGGTCGTGCCGATCGAGCAAGCTATCGAGAACAAGGACGGCAAGAAGAAGCTCGTCAAGCGCAAGCTGTTGCCGGGCTACGTCCTGGTCCGTATGGACATGAACGACGCCGCGTGGTCCGTCGTGCGTGAAACCCCGGGCGTAACCAGCTTCGTGGGCAACGAGGGCAACGCTACCCCGGTCAAGCACCGCGACGTGGCGAAGTTCCTGATGCCGAAGGCTGAGCCAGCTACCGGCGAGGACACCAAGCCGAACGCCGAAGGCGAGACTGTCGTCGCGATGCCGGAGGAAGCAGCGCCGAAGAAGATCGACCACGACTACAAGGTCGGCGAAGCCGTCACCATCCTGTCCGGTGCCCTGGCGTCCGTGTCCGCCACCATTTCCGAGATCGACGAGGAGACCGGCAAGATCCAGGCGCTCGTGTCCATCTTCGGCCGCGAAACACCAGTCGAGCTCACCGCTGACCAGATCGAACGCATCATGTAACCGTTTGCGTTTGAGCCTAGTGGGGGCGTAAGGTTGAACGTCGCGTGTGCCGTAAGGCCCGCGACGTTTTTTCGTTCTCCCCGGTGGCTCCGTCAAGCGGGGCATCCGGAAGTGCTCCTGCCGTCATCGTGGCAGGCGGCACTGTACCAAGGAATTGAGGTAATTCGATGGCTAAGAAGAAGGTCACTGGCCTGATCAAACTGCAGATCGAGGCTGGCATGGCAAACCCGGCTCCGCCGGTTGGTCCTGCGCTGGGTGCACACGGCGTGAACATCGTTGAGTTCACCAAGGCATACAACGCTGCAACCGAGTCCATGCGCGGCAACATCATCCCGGTTGAAATCACCGTGTATGAAGACCGCTCCTTTGACTTCATCCTGAAGTCCCCACCGGCTGCATCCCTGCTGTTGAAGGCAGCTGGTCTGAAGAAGGGCTCCGGCGTCCCGCACACCCAGAAGGTTGGCTCTGTCACCTGGGATCAGTGCAAGGAAATCGCCGAGACCAAGAAGAAGGATCTCAACGCCCGCGACATCGAGGCTGGCGCCGCGATCATCGCTGGTACCGCCCGCTCGATGGGCATCACGGTCGAGAAGTAATTCTCACCGTCTGTGGGAGCGCCGGCCAGGCGCGTACCACATTTCCTGACAACACCATTTTCTGAAAGGAAATCAACATGGCTAAGAAGTCCAAGCGCTACAACGAGACGCTGGCAAAGGTCGACCGCGACGCGTTCTACCACCCGCTCGACGCCGTCAAGCTGGCACAGGAGACCTCCTCCAAGAACTACGACGCCACCATCGACGTCGCAATGCGTCTGTCCGTCGACCCTCGCAAGGCTGACCAGCTGGTCCGCGGCACTGTCAACCTGCCACACGGCACCGGTAAGACCGTCCGCGTCGCTGTGTTCGCAGAGGGCGAGAACGCAACCAAGGCTGAGGCTGCAGGCGCTGACATCGTCGGAACCGACGCACTGATCGAGCAGATCAACGCCGGCAACATCGACTTCGACGTCGCAATCGCGACCCCGGACCAGATGGCGAAGGTTGGCCGCGTCGCTCGCGTCCTGGGCCCACGTGGCCTCATGCCGAACCCGAAGACCGGCACCGTCACCACCGACGTCGCGAAGGCGATCGAGGAGACCAAGGGCGGCAAGATCGCGTTCCGCGTGGACAAGGCTTCGAACCTGCACGCGCTGATCGGTAAGGCTTCCTTCACCGCTGAGCAGCTCGCTGAGAACTATGGCGCTCTGCTCGACGAGGTGCTGCGCCTCAAGCCGGCATCCGCGAAGGGTATCTACATCAAGAAGATCACCGTCTCCGCAACGCAGGGCCCTGGCGTCCCAGTGGACACCAACGTTGTGAAGGACTTCGCTAAGAAGGCGTAAGCTTCGGCGTTTTACTACGCAAAACACCCCAGTCGATTCGTCGACTGGGGTGTTTTCTACTCTTGCGTCTTGGTTACTGTTTGGGGCGCGGCACCGAGTAGGTGAAGGTGAACTTCGACAGAATGGCGCCTGTGACCTCAGAGTGTGTCTCCACGTCCGCAACGATGATGGTGCGACCCGCCCTCACGATGGAGGCGGTAGCGATTGCGTCACCCTCCTTGGTGTTGGACACCACGTTGCCAGCTACCGAGACAGCGAGCGGGAATACGCCTTCTGGTACCTGCTGCATCGCCAGCCAGGTGCCGCACAAGTCGGCTTGGCCGAACAGCGCCGGGGCAGAGAACATGCCGGCCTGCTGGGCGATCGCCTTGTGCAGCGGCATACCGAGCTTGACCTGGTCCTTGTTGCCGTCGATGGCGTAAACGCGCAAGGTTTGTGCCACGTCTTGGACGCCGCCGTCCTCGCGGTAGAAGTGCGCCCAGCGCTTCTGGAACTCGTTAAGTTCGGCCATTTATTTCAACTCCAGTCCGTCGATATCCATGGATTGGTTGGTGACCCAGTCGGGTTCAGCAACCAGGAGGGAGAACTCTTGGCCATCACGCTGGGTGACGTCCAAGACGTACCGCAGCCCGGCCTCCTCCGCAGCGATGACGCCGTCGGTGTCGCCGACAGGCACAGGCACAATGACGCGCCGGCACTCCGGCTGCTGTTTGAACACCTCAGCCACGGTCTCTTTGATTTCCGCGGTAGTCCCGAGGTCCACCACGGTGTCCGTGGTGCCGTACGGGTACGTGTGCTTCAGCGGCGATTTGGTGATGTTGCGGTAGTCGAGCATCGTTTCCGCCTCCTTACTTCTGCGCGTCGGGCTGATTTTGCGATGATACGACGGACTGGCTGGCAGTCTCGGGATTCTCGCCGAACATCGCGCGCACTTCCTGGCGTAGCTGGATCTTGTTGATCTTGCCTGCCGGGTTGCGTGGGATTTCATCTACGTGCACAACGCGGGTTGGCAGCTTGTAACGTGCCAGGTAGTTCGCACAGTGGTCGCGGACTTCTTCCAAAGTGAGTTCCTTGCCGTCCTTGACCTGCAGGACGGCGACGACGGCTTCACCCCAGCGCTCGTCGGGGATACCGATGACGGAGTTAGCCAGGATGTCGTCGTGTTCGGCGAGGACGCGCTCCACCTCGGCGGGGTAGACGTTCTCTCCGCCGGAAATGATCAGGTCCTTGAGGCGGTCGACGATGAAGAAGTATCCGTCCTCGTCGAAGTAGCCAATGTCACCGGAGTGGAACCAGCCACCGGTGTACGCCTTCTGGGTTGCTTCAGGGTTGTTCCAGTAGCCGACGGCAACGTTTGGGCCCTTCACCCACATCTCGCCGGGAACGCCTGGTTCCTTGATGTGCTGCCCGGTTTCGGTGTCCATCAGTTTGACTTCGGTGTGCGCCATGGGGATGCCACAGGAGCCGAGCTTTTCCATGGTCCTGGCCGGTGGGAGGTAGGTGGCAAATGGGGAGGTCTCGGTGAGGCCCCACGCCTGCTGGACGACGGAGTCCTTCTGCTCCCAGTACGTGCGGATCAGCCGTGGTGGCACCGGGGCGCCTGCGCAGATGATGACGCGGAGGCTAGAAAGGTCGGAGTCGGCGAACTCGTCGTGCTGTGCCATTGCCTCGAGCTGTGCCGGCACGAGGAACGCCGAACCGATCTTGTACTGGGCGACGTCCTTGAAGATGCGGGCTGGGTCGAAGGTACGGTGCACCACAACCGAGTTGCCGCGGCCGAAGGCGCGCACCGCGAAGGAGTTCAGCGCGCCGACGTGGAACAGCGGGGCGGACGCGAGCGTCGCGTCGCCGATGCGGCTGTCGATCGCTGTGTCCACGTTGATCTGGTTCCACCACAGGTTGCCGAACGTGATCTGGGCGCCCTTCGGCAGGCCAGTCGTGCCGGATGTGAACAGCAGCAGCGCCAAGTCAGACATGGTGCGTGGCGTCGGCTTTTCCACCGCCACGGTTTCGTACTCGGAGCTTTGCGAGGTCCGCGACCAGTACAGCGGGATATTGCTCTCTGGTGGGGCGGCTTCGTCGTCATCGACGACGAGGACATGGTGGCGCTCCACGCCGTAGATGCGCTTTGCCTCGTCGAGGAACGTGCCCTCCACGATGATGCTGTTCGGGCTGCCCATCGCCAGCAGCTGCGAGACTTCGCCCGCAGCCAGGCGGAAGTTCACAGGCATGAACACTGCGCCGATCCACCAGGACGCGAACATGCCATACATGAAGGAGCTGGAGTTCATACCGAAGTAAGCGACGCGATCGCCCGGATTCACGCCAGCTTCCTTCAGCTGGGCCGCCCAGCGGACTACGGTGTCACGGAACTCACCGTAATTGATTTCTTGGCCTTCGTAGGCCATCGCCAAGCGTTCTGGCTGCCAGTCAGCGTGGCGCTGTACTTGGAAGCAAGGGCTGACGTCGAGAGTGTTTGCGTCGTGCTCAACACCGCGAATTAACATAGGTTGTCGCCTCCGGCAGTCTTAGCGAAACCGCGAGCCGCGATTCCGCCATCAATCTTGATCACTTCGCCGGTGATGTTCGCGCCGTCTTTCCTGGACGCCAACAGCACGTACGGCCCGGTGAATGCATAGGGGTCAGTAGAAATGTCGTGGAGTGGTAGGTATGGGTTGCCGCCGTCGCCGCGCTTGTCCATGATGTCGGAGAACTTCCGGTCATCCAGGCCAGCGGACGCGGGGCCGGATAGGTTCGTGCGCATGCCGCCAACGCCGACACCGTTGACACGGATTTTCGGGGCGAGCTCGTACGCCAGCTCAAGCATCATGCCTTCGGCACCGTGCTTGCTTGCGGTGTAGACCGGCCCGCCGCCGGCCGCGTAGGTCGATGCGTTGGACAGCGTGAAGATCAGCGAACCGTTCGACGCTAGCAAGTGACGCCACGTAGCTTCCGCGGTGAGCAGGTAGCCCTTGAGGTTGACGTTCATGACGTCGTCAAAAATGGCGCTCATCTCTTCGCCGTTGAGACGGGTGATGGAACGGTTGTAGTCCCAGATGCCAGCGTTCGCGATGACGGTGTCCAGGGATCCGAACTCCGCCACGGCAGCGTCGACGGCTTTGTGCAGCGAGTGTGTGTCGGTCACGTCCGCCTCGAGCGGCAGGACGTGCTCGCGGCCGATCTCGTCGGCGACGCTTTCGCATCGCTCGAGCGAGATGTCCACAACTGCTACGCGCGCACCTTCTTCAACGAAGCGCTTCGCCAGCGCTGCCCCAAGTCCGGAGCCACCGCCAGTAATAAGTACGTGTTGTCCTTGTAGCATGTCGGCCCTTAGAAGAAAGTAGAGATGTTCTTGGAGTTCAGAACGTTGATGTCGAGCAGGATGCGGCGGTCAAAGACCTTCCACTTCGGGCCGTCCTCACCGTCCTTCGCGGGGCGAAGCAGGTCGGTGCGGGTGCCCACAAACTGGTCCTGCTCGCGCTCGAGGCGAGTGCGCCAGACGTAGAAGTTGGTGCGGACCTCGAGCGCCTCGACGGCGTCGGCGCCTTCACCGACGGTGACGTGCCGTGCGATCAGGTTCGTGATTAGGTGGCGCGTACGTGACGGCGGGTCTTCAGCCCACGTCATGCCGGAGTCGAAGCGGCGGATGCGCCACGCTAGCGAGTCGTAGGTTTCGTCGTAGAAGGCCGGGCCGTCCTCGTCCGAAATGGAGAGGGCCTGCTCGCGGCGGAGGCGGTTCGTGCGGGTTGGTGCCCAGTAGAAGAGGTCTTCGTCGAAGTGGGTCAGCCAGTCGACGTAGCGTCCCTCGTCGAGGAGGGCGGCTTCGTCGTAGTACATGTTTTGGAGATCGAAGTAGGTGGTTTGGTCCACTCGCTCCCCGGGGGTCACGTCGTCGCGACGTAGAAAGTCAGTCACGAGTCCATTCCTTTCTTGTAGCTATCGAGCAAGTTTCTTCAGAGGAATCGATGCGTCAGCCAGCTTGTCCTTATCGACGGCAATACCGCGGTCGATGATGCGACGTGCCGCACGAACAGCCATCGAATCTTCGATTGCTGCCGCGCCAACCAGGGCGCCGTTCTCGTCGAGGCGCAACGCGACGGCCGGGCGACCCTCCGCGTCATTGCGGATGATGGTTTCGCCAGGGATAGTCATATCGCCGGTACCCTCAACGTGGACGCCGTAGCGGTCGGACCAGAACCAGGACGCGGAAAGTTTCGGAGACGGGCCGTCGATAATTGAGGTGGCGGCTGTCTTTGCTTCCTGGATTGCGGAGTCCCAGTGCTCGTGGCGGCGAAGTAGCGTGCCATCCTCGAGGCGGGTGCGGGCGCAGTCGCCCACAGCCCAGATGGAGGAGTTCGACGTGCGCTGCTGCTCATCCACCAGGATGCCGTTATCGGTCTCCAGACCAGCGGATTCGGCGAGGACCGTCTCCGGGATGATGCCGATGCACAGCAACACAGCGTCAACTGTGACGGCGTCGTGGCCGTCGAGGCCGATGTGGAACCTGCCGTCAGACTCCTCGATGCTGGAGGTCATCGCGTTGATGAACTCCACACCGTTTTCCGCGTGCATGTCGTGGAGGCGCTGCGCCAGCTCAGGGCCGACAGCAGGGACCAGGGATACCGGTGCAGGGTCGATGAGTACCACGTCCGCGCCCAGCTTGCGTGCAGAGGACGCGACCTCTGCACCAACAAGGCCAGCGCCAATGATGCCAAGCTTCTTGCCTGGGCCGATCAGCGAGCGCAGCTTGTCAGCGTCCTCAGTAGTGCGCAGCACCACGACGTTGTCGCTGTCGAAGCCCGGCGCACTGCCGCGACGAGCAGTACCACCAGTGGCGATCACGAGGTTGTCGTACGCAACCTCCTCACCGCCCTCCAGCACCAGCTTCTTCGATTGCGCCTCAACGCGCTCAACGGTGGCTTGCTTCAGCACAATGCTGTTTTCCTCGAGCCACTCCGCCGGGCGGAACTCAATCTCAGCGCGCGTCTTCTCGTTGGTCAGGTAGTCCTTGGACAGCGGTGGGCGGTCGTACGGAACACCAAGCGGATCAATGATCGTGATCTCACCGGTGTAACCGTTCCTGCGCAGCTCATCAGCGACGGTAAAGCCGCCGATTCCGCCGCCTACGATTGTCGTGCTGCTCACTTGTCGGCTCCTTCAGCAGGCACGCCTGGGTAGAGCCAGACTTCTTCGCCACGCAGCTCAACCTTGTGCGTGTTGGTGTCCTCGGTCGCTGGCATGCACTGCACCGCGCCAGTCTTCATGCAGAACTGGCTGGAGTGCACCGGGCACTCAACCATTGTGCCGTCGACCCAGCCGTCAGACAGGTGGGCGATTTCGTGGGTGCAAATATCGTCGAGGGCGTACACCTCATCGTCTTCGGTGCGGAAGAGTGCAATCGGCTTGTCGTATCCCGACATTTCCTCCGTGACCAGGAAGCCTTCCTCCTGCTCGAGATCGTCCAGGTCAGCAACTTTTACTGGTTCAGCCATGGTAATTCGGTTCCTTTCGAGGGTGTGTTTGGTTTACTTCTCGTGCCAAGCTGGGGTCGACATCAGTTCGCGCCAACGGCGGTACAGCGCACGACCAGCAGCGTCTGAATACAGTTCGGATGTAGTGCCGGGGAACCCTTCACGTTCGCCGACCGTGGCCATACCCATCTGGTAGTTCAGCGGGGTGTTGCCAACCATGAAGCCATGCGCGATGGACTGGCACTCAGACCAGTTCTCGCCGTCGTCCTGCTCGAAGATGCCCGACGGGCCAAAAGTGCGCAGGTTGTACAGGCGCTGCGCGCGAGCCACATCCTCCGGCATCGAACGGTCCAGGACAGTCCATGCCCAAACTTCCATCTTGTTCGGGCCCTTCGGGTGCCAGACGCGGATCGAGCCATTCACCGGAAGGTAGGAGAAGTTCGGGAACACGGTTGCGTGGCCGTTCGTCATCGGGCCCATCACCTGCTCAGGGGAGAGCCGCTCGCGCAAGAAGTCGTAGTCGTAGTACTCGTGGACCGGCTGGGCGTCGAAACGGTTCTTCGGGTGGACTGGGAAGCCCGCGCCGTTGCCGTGGTCGTCGTGGTACTGCACACCGGTGCGCTCCGCGATCTCCTTCTTCGGGCCCTTGCCCGACGGGGACATCACCATCAGCGCAGAGGCATGCGACATGTTGACGTGGTACCAGTCAGTAGCGAACTGCTCCGCTGCCAACTTCCAGTTGCCGTCGAGCACCCACTTAGTGACGCCACCAACGACGTAGGTGCCTTCAGGGTCTCGGTCCATGAATGCGTCGATGTACCAGCGCATATCACCAAGCGCATCCTCGAGCGGCTCGGCGTTCTCGTCCCAGTTCGCGAAGATGAGGCCCTTGTAGGACTCCACGCGTGGCACCGTGACCAGCGGCCAGTCGTCCTGGGAGAAGTTCTCGTCGTACTGCTCCTTGCCAGGAAGGTTGACGAGGTTACCGTCGAGGTCGTACGCCCAGCCGTGGTACGTACAGGTAAACATCTTCGTGCGGCCCTGGTCGGCGCGGCACACGCGGGCACCGCGGTGACGGCAGCTGTTGAGCAGCACGCGGATTTCGCGCTTCTTGTTCATCGTCGCGATGACCGGGTCTTCGCCCATGTACGTCTGGAAGAAATCGCCCGGTTTCTGGAACTGCGACTCGTGGGCGATAAACAGCCAGGAACGGGCAAAAATACGCGACATTTCCTGCTTGTAGACGGCCTCGTCCGTAAAGACTCGACGATCTACCAGGCCACCTTCAGGGTCGACCATGCCACTGACGTCGATGCACTGATCCAATTCTGGCGGCCGCTGTAAGCCGGACTTTGGTGGCGTTGCCATAGGTAACTCCTTCGCACCTAGTGATAGAAAGCACAATTACTTCTGAAGCGTTCTTTGCTTCACACAATTCTTAAGCTACATGGGGGCAGTTATGTTCGCGTATGTGTTCCAGTGAATAGAACAGAATCTGTGGAACGGGGGTAGGGAACGAGGGTAGTCCAGGCATTCTTGCTTTTGAGTATGTGGTTTAGTGTTCCAAAACCCGGAACGAGGGTGCGGAGTGTGATGCGCTACTTCTACAGTCAGATGTGACAGCTGATAAACCCAGCCCCGGAGGAGGCCACCATGAGCGTAAAACTTATTGCGCTTTCCCACAGCCCGCTGCTCGGCATCAACGAGCCAAAACCAGAGGTGAACGAGGCGCTGCAAGACGCATTCGCAAAAGCCCGCAAAGCCGCGGAAGAATATGACCCAGATCTGGTCATCGTCTTCACGCCGGACCACTTCAACGGGTTCTTCTACACCCTGATGCCCCCGTTCTGTGTAGGCCTACAAGCAGAATCGATGGGTGACTACCTCACTACGCCTGGCCCATTCGACGTGCCCGAGTCAGCCGCAGAAGAGCTCGCGCAATTCGTTATCGACCAGGACGTCGACATGGCAATCTCCCGCCAGATGGTTCTCGACCACGGCGGCGCACAGCCTGTCGAGCTGCTCTTCGGCTCCCTGACCGCCAAGCCAGTCATCCCGATCTTCGTCAACGGAGTCGCCCGACCGTTCACCGCGATGCAGCGCATCCGTGTGATGGGGGAGGCCGTCGGCAAGTGGGCGAAGGCCCAGGATAAGAAGGTGCTGATGGTTGCCTCCGGTGGCCTGTCCCACGACCCGCCGCTTCCACGCTGGGCATCCGCAACCGACGCGCAGAAGCACTTCATGCTCCACGGCCACCCGGACCAGGCCGACCGCGACGCTCGTGAAGCTCGCGTCATCGCCGCCGGCAAAGAAGGTGCCGCAAATGCAGGAATCATCGACATCAACCCAGAGTGGGACGAAAAGTTCATGGCGGACTGCATCTCCGGCGAATCGACGCGATTCGACGCCTACGACGCCGACACCATGGACGACGAAGCCGGTCACTCCTCGCACGAGGTGCGTACCTGGGTTGCGGCGTTTTCCGCGCTGACCGCCGCCAACGGTGGAGTCAACGCGGAGTTCACGTTCTACCGCCCAATCCCAGAGTTCGTCGCAGGCTTCGGCCTGGTCATCGCATCATAGGAGAGACAGATAGATGAGTAGCCGTGAGGACTCCCTGCGTACCATCGCAAACGACCTGCTCGCCGCGTACCCGTCCCGCGAGCCGATCGCGCCACCGCGCACCGTCGTCGCCGACCTTGACATCGCCGACGCCTACGCAATCCAACAGATCCAGGAAAAAGACTTCGTTGCCCGCGGACACAAAGTTATCGGGCGCAAGGTTGGCCTGACCTCACTCGCAATGCAGCAGCAGCTGGGGGTCGATAGCCCAGACTTCGGGTTCTTTACCGACGCCGACCTCTACGAAGTCGGTACCGACATTGCAGTCGACCGCTTCATCTCCCCGAAGGTCGAACCGGAACTCGCGTTCGTGCTCGGGAAGGACCTTGAACCGGGCGCGACACTCGAAGAGGCCCGCAAGGCTGTCAAGTCCGCGCACCTTGCAGTCGAAATCATCGACTCACGAGTCCGTGACTGGGACATCCGCCTTGTCGACACCATCGCCGACAACGCTTCGTTCGGCGCCATCGTGTGGGACCCGACCCCGCTCGATCTCGACCTGGAGGAAGCTGCAACAGTCCACGCGACGATGACGCTCGACGGCGAAGTTGTCGGAGAGGGCGTCGGCAAGGATGTGATGGGCGACCCGCTGCTCCCGCTGCCGTGGCTCGCAGGCATTCTCGACGAGCAAGGCACCGCCCTGCGCGCCGGTGACATCGTGCTTACCGGTAGCTTCTGCGGCGCAGTCGCTTTCAAAGCAGGCCAACACCTCGCAGTATCCTACGGCCCATACGGGGCCATCGACGTCCGGTTTAAATAGGTTTGGAGCACCACAATGCAAAAGAAAATGACAGCAGCCATCGTCGGATCGGGCAACATCGGCTCCGACCTGATGATGAAGCTTTTGAACAACGAATCCAACATTGATCTGCGCTACATGGTCGGCGTCGATCCAGAATCGGAAGGCCTCAAGCGTGCGCGCGAAAACGGCATCGCAGCCTCCCACGAAGGCGTCGACTGGCTCCTACAGCAGGATCCGCTTCCAGACCTCGTCTTTGAAGCAACCTCGGCGGGCGCACACGCAGCAAACGCACCGCGCTACCGCGAAGCAGGCATCCGCGCCATCGACCTCACCCCGGCGGCCGTCGGCCCATTCTTCTGCCCATCGGTCAACCTGGATGAGCTCGAAACCGTCGACAATGTGAACATGATTACCTGTGGCGGTCAGGCCACCACCCCGATTGTCGCGGCAGTATCCCGCATCGTAGACGTCGAATACGCGGAGATCGTTGCGTCGATCTCCTCGAAGTCTGCGGGTCCCGGCACCCGCGCTAACGTCGACGAGTTCCTTGAAACCACTGCCGCCGCCCTCGAACAACTCGCTGGCGCGAAACACGCAAAAGCCATCATCATCCTCAACCCCGTCGAGCCACCAATGATGATGCGCAACACCGTCTACTGTGCCCTTCCTCCAGAAGCCGCGGCTCCTGGCGAACTGCAAGACCAGATCGCCGCGTCCATCAAAGAAATGGCAGCGAAGGTGCAGCAGTACGTACCGGGCTACCGCCTCACCGCGGATCCACAGTTCGAAGAAGCCCGCGACGACTGGAACGGACTCGGTCGTGTTTCCGTCCTCATCGAAGTAGAAGGAGCAGGCGACTTCTTGCCGGACTACGCCGGCAACCTCGACATCATCACATCGGCAGCAATTGCCACCGCAAACAAGTACGCCGAGCTCGTGTCGGCGCAGAAGCAAGGAGCATAGTATGAACACGGTTGCGAGCGATGTCATCGATGGCATCCCGACACACAAAATCCGCCTCAACGACACGACCCTGCGTGACGGATCCCACGCCGTACGCCACCAGTACACCAAAGACCAGGTGAAAAAGATCGCCCGTGCGCTTGACGACGCCGGCGTCGAAATGATCGAGGTCACTCACGGCGACGGGCTTGGCGGGTCTTCCTTCAACTACGGCTTCTCCCACACCCGCGACATCGAACTCATCGAAGCCGCAGTCGAAGAAGTCAAGAATGCGAAGATTGCCGCACTGATGCTTCCAGGCCTGGGTACCGTAAAGGACCTCAAAGAAGCAAAGAGTGCGGGCGCATCCATCGTGCGCGTTGCCACTCACTGCACCGAGGCAGATATTTCGATCCAGCACTTCCAGGCAGCACGGGAGCTTGGTTTTGAGACCGGTGGCTTCCTGATGCTTTCACACCGCATCCCACCAGCAGAGCTTGCGAAGCAGGCCCGCATCATGGTCGATGCCGGCTGTCAGTGCGTCTTCGTGGTCGACTCCGCCGGCTACCTGGTGATGAACCAGGCCGCGGACCGCGTCAAGGCAGTCGTTGAAGAGATTGGCGACGACGCACAGGTCGGCTTCCACGGACACCAGAACCTCGGTTTCGGGGTTGCAAACTCGTTGCTCGCTGTAGTCAATGGTGCTCGCCAAATTGACGGCACCCTGTATGGGCTTGGTGCTGGCGCCGGTAACGCACCGATCGAGGTGTTAGCCACGGTGTTCAACCGCACCGGCATTGACATCGGCAATGTTGATCAAGCCAAGCTTCGTGACGCCGCTGAAGACGTCCTGAAGCCAATGGTCGAGCGTCTCCCAATGATGGACCGCGGCTCCATCGTCCAGGGTGAGTTTGGCGTTTACAACTCTTTCTTGCTCCACGCGCAGCGCGCCGCGGAACGCTATGGTGTGCCTGCAGCGACCATCCTGGAAGAAGTCGGTCGCCGTGGTTACGTCGGTGGTCAGGAAGACATGATTATCGACGTCGCAATCGACCTGGCAAAGCAGAAGTAGCGAAGTAGAGCGCGTATGCGGGTTTATCCCGCGTGCTTCGCTCTCCACGCACGAGTCCCGGATCCACAAATCTTTTTGAGGACCGGGATTACTGTTTTGGGCTGAAAGTCTTCTGCGGGAAAGGAAACGCTCATCGCGGCAATCGGTACGCCCTCGGTGCCGAAAATCGGGCAGGCGACGCAGCATAGACCTTCCGAAATTTCCTCAAGGTCGTAGGCGATACTTTCATCGCGGATCTTTTTCAACGTTTCACGCAGCTCATCCGGGTCTGAGATCGTGTGCGGAGTCCATGGTGCGAGCCCCTCACGGATGATGCGCTCGGTCAGCGTTTCGTCGTACGCCATAATTGCTTTGCCAATGCCAGTCGCGTAAGCGGGAATGAGGCCGCCAATGCGCGACGGCGCTGTCACACCACGGACGGAAAAGAGCTTGTTCGCGTAACGAACGTTCGTCCCTTCAACATGTCCAAGGTGGACGGTGTGTCGAGTGCGCTCAAAAAGCGCTGCCAAAAATGGTGTGAGCAACTCTGATACCTGAGCGGTTTGCTCGGAATACACCTCCGGTGTTGACGCCATTCCGAGCGCCGGGTTGAGCCGATAGAGCTCGTTCGCTTTGAGGACGGCATCATTTTCCACCAGCTTGTTAAGAAGGCGGTGCGTCGTCGACTTTGGAAGATCGACGCGCCGGGCTAACTCTGAAACGCCAACCCCGTTGACGTCCTCGCTCTTGAACGCTTTCAGAATGCCGAACGCCTTGTCGATGGAGTTTGGTTTTGCGTCTTGAACCATAGGCTCAGTGTAACCGGATAGTGTCTATCGTGTGCCACGGACTGGAACACTCCGGCGTGTGCGTGGGTTCGTCGCTATGTTGGCTGTATGACTGAAATTTCCATTCCTGATTACAAGACTGACGAATTCTTCGGGCTCGAGGACAAGTGGCTGGAGACGGCACCCGGCGAGCTCACTCACTACCACGATCTCGGCGAGGGCGAACCAGTACTGTTCCTCCACGGCTCCGGCACGGGCGTGACTGCAGCCGCGAACTGGTGGCTGAACCTTCCGACCATCTCCGAGAACGCACGATGCATCGCGATCGACTCCATTGGTTACGGCCAGACCGTCGTAGCTGAGGGCACCAAGTACGGTATCCGCGAGTGGGTTGAGCACGCAATCCGTGTGCTGGATGCCCTGGGAATTGAAAAGACCTGGATTGTTGGTAACTCGCTCGGTGGCTGGGTTGGCTTCCAGATGATCATCGACCACCCGGAGCGTGTGAAGGGCATCATCTCCATGGGCACCGGTGGGGCGAAGTTGACCGGCGCGCTGAAGGGTCATTCGAACCCGAAGCTGACCGAAGAAGGTATCCGCAACACGCTCGAGCAGTTCGTGGTGGATAAGTCGCTGATCACCGATGAGCTCGTGTCGCTGCGCTACCAGTCCGCGCTGAACGATACGGCGTCTGATCGCCTACAGGAGGTTGTGCAGGCGCGTGACCGTGACCGTACCGAGCTTCCACTCGACTTCGACGTGCTGTCGAAGGTCGAGATCCCGGTTCTGCTAGTGCACGGCATGCAAGACGTCGTGATTACGCCGCAGCGCACGTGGGACCTGGTGAACACAATTCCGTCCGCTGACGCTCACCTTTTCGCACAGTGTGGCCACTGGTCGCAGGTTGAGAAGGCTGATGAGTTCAATGAGGTCATCGTGAACTGGATGAAGCGTCAGTTCTAGTCAGCAGCTTTTCGACGCCCACTTCGGCCCCGTCGTGGTGGGCGTTTTGCTATGTGTACAACATTTTCATCGCACCAGGTCGGTGGACTGGGTTTGGGGCGGAGTAGCCGCGTGGTGAGTGCCAGAGCGGTTGTGCGTCCACAATTTCGATGCGACCTCGGCGTGCTCGTTGGGGGTCGTCGTCGTTGACGCGATTGTGGTAGCGGCACAATGGCGACAGGTTGTTGATGTTCGTTTCCCCGCCGTGTTGCCATGCAGTGATGTGGTGGATTTCGCAGGCGTCGGCTGCATGGCGGCATCCAGGCACTGGGCAGCCGGGGGTAACGGCGCGGGCCAGAGCGCGCTGCTTGTCATTTGCGAGGCGTTGTGTCCGGTAGAGGTTGACTGCCCCGTGCTGTGGGTGGAAGACGGCGGCTTCGAGCTCGTTCTCGGTGGTGGCGACGTGGCTGTTTAGGTATTCGGCGCCTGTCATGGTGGTGCCATCGGTCAGGGTGAGGGTGGTCTCGTCGCCGTGGCCGCGCTGTATTTGGATCCACTGGGGGAGTGGAATGAGCAAGAGAGGTCGGGGGACTGCGTGGGGGACGGAACGGCCGTCGCCACGTATGATGTCGAGGAATCTGCGCAGCATGTGTTTCGTGGGTGGCGTCTTGGGGTCCATGTCTTGGGTGAGGGCGTGTTCAAGGTCGGCGAGGTCGCGCTCGTTGGTGGTGAGCGTCATGGTGCGGCGCCCATTGCGGGAAGGCGAAAATGTGAGGCGGTCGTTTTGGTGCTTGGTGTTGTTCGGAAGAAGTGCTTTTGCGCGTTCGCTGAGCTTTTTGTATGTGCCCTTGGTATCGAGGAGTACGAGGCGCAGTTTGGTGCGTGTTCGCGCGGACTTGATGGGGCGTAAGCGCCGTTCGATCATAGCGAGTTGGTCGAGTGAGAAGCCGTAGCGTCGAGCCTTTTCGGTAGCGAGTCGCTGTTTTTGTCGGGATTTTGTGGGCCCGAAGTAGATGTCGTGGAGCTGGCGCCAGGCGCGGGCTCGTGTTGGATCGACGCCTGCTTCGATGGCGGCTTCGTAATCGAAGCCGTCCAGTACGTCGAGTGCCTGCGTGGACATGGATTCTAGGAATGTCTTGAAGTTCATAACCTGAACATATGTGGTTGCAGAACGCCTGGGAAAGGCTTTTCACGCTACCTGTGGATAACTTCTTCTTGTGTGGCGTTTTCTGAAGTGCCCTGTGGATAACGTATGACTTGCATGCGAACGCTAATGAAAATAATGTTCATTAGGTGAAATTTTTTGTCATCAAGATTCTGCGAGCGCTCGCCGCGACATTACTGCTCCTTTCCATGTCGACGCCTGCTTTCGCGGCGGAATGCCACCCGACACTGCACCCGATGGTGAAAGACGACCGCACTGTTCCGGCCGAGTGGCGCGATCCCGCAGAACTCGTTTTTGGGCTGGGTGATTCAGCAAAGCAACAGCTCTCCAATCCAGTCGGGCCAATTCCGGCCGGTACCGCGTGGATGATCGGTGCAACTCAGCAAGCCGGTGTGCCATGGCTTGGAGCGAATACGCAGCATCCGTCGCTGCTTGAGCACACTTCTGGGGATGTGGCCTGGGAGATTACAAATTTTGATGGACCCGGTGCCATGTTTGTGTTCACACAGGGTGGGCTCGGTCAGGTCGTGGGCGAGGAGTGGTTCCGTGGCGTCGATGGGCAGGCGCAGGGCAGCCATACCATTCCTGCGAATTCACATGTGCATCCAAACTGGATGTTCAGTGCTCCGGGGACTTACACGGTGACAGTTCGTCAAAGCGCGACGACGAGTAATGGCGAGCCGGTGAGCGGGGAGGCGACGCTCACCTTTGACATTGGCGGCGCCGGTAACGCGAACGATGGTCACTTCGACTTTGGCTCCGTCTTTGACGAGGAGGGCGAGTGCGCGCAGCCAGTGGCGGCGAGCAACGCGAATCCAGCGCCTGATCAGGGAGAGACTCAGTTGCAATCACAAGATCACCAGCAGCAGGATGTTGCTCCCGCGCAACGCGGTGGGGCCCTTGCAGAAACGGGTACGACAGTGATGACGCTGCCGGTGGCTGTGCTCGGCTTGGGCGTGTTTGTCTTTGGTGCGGGTTGGTTGTGTTTGGATGCGTCGTTGCGCCGTCGTGTCGCCGCAGCGTGGGGTTTCGGTGGCCACCGGTGATCCAGTTTTTTCAACGAGCCGCTGTGCTGATGTGCGTGGCGCTGCTCGGGGCGTGTAGCGCACCGGAAGGGCAGTCGGTGGGAGAGGGGAAGGCGTCGGTGGTGGCGTCGACACCTATTTTGGCGGATGCGGTTCAAAACGTTGCAGGTGATGTGGCTGATGTGCACACGCTGATGGCTCGTGGGGTTGATCCACACAGCTACGAACCGAGCTTGCATGCCACACGCGACATCGCGTATGCGGATGCCATTTTTACCAACGGACTGTTGTTGGAGCCACAGTCTTTAACGAATACGATTGCGGCGACCGTGCGTGACACGACTCCGGTCGTGGCACTTGCGCAGGAGGCGCAACGGTACGGGTTTGCGCCGATTCCGCTTGTGGAGGACGCGAGCCTAGATGCGGTGTGGCTCGGGTTGCGGGTGGATACGGGCCAACAGCTCCCGACGACGGGAGTCGCGGACTTACACCTTGTAGATGTTGACGGCCCCGGTGCCACTTTTGCGTTCATCCTGGGAACCTTCGGCACCCCGGAGGTGGTGTTCAACTCTCACGACGGGCTGGATAGCCGTGACGTAAAGACCCTGCCGGTTGACGCGCATACTCACTTGAGCTGGGCATTTTCCAAGCCAGGCGTGTACAAGCTGACGTTTGAATCGCATATTCGCGATGCCGTCGGTGCACCTGAGCGCGCAAGTGCGGAGTCGACGGTGACGGTCGTTGTGGGGCAGGATCCCGCGCGGGTAACGCCGGGGTTGCACGCGGTGGAGAAGGGGCACGTCGACATTACAACAGAGCTTGATGG
This sequence comes from Corynebacterium sp. UMB2355A, assembly GCF_033877495.1. Classification (NCBI taxonomy): domain Bacteria; kingdom Bacillati; phylum Actinomycetota; class Actinomycetes; order Mycobacteriales; family Corynebacteriaceae; genus Corynebacterium; species Corynebacterium sp. UMB2355A. The sequence continues at coordinate 1,706,277 of NZ_CP138855.1, forward strand.
GCAAGGTGCGGCTCACCTCGTGCTCAACTCGGATGACGACGGCCGCATGGATCCAGTGAACGTAGCCGTCACAGTGCCGAATACAACCCTGCAGCCGATCCCTCCGGAGCGCCCCTTCCGATTCCTCGGTACACCGGGGGAGGAAACCTACCTGCTCCCGCAGGCGGTGCTGGGCAATCACGTGCATGGTGAGCTGGACCCGCATGTGTGGCACGACGTTCGGGCGATGAAAGCGATCGTTCAGGTAATCCGTGACGAGTTGGCTGCGGTGGATCCGCGCCACGCGGAAATCTACCAGGCAAACGCCCGCGACTACCTGCAAAAACTGGACGCAGCGGATGAAATGATGCACGAGTCTGTCTCCGCGGTTCCGGAGGAACAACGCAACCTGGTGACTACGCACCATGGATACGCCTACCTCGCGCGGGCATATGGAATGCGAGTTGCAGGTTTTGTCACGCCAAACCCCAGCGTGGAGCCGAGCCCGCGTGATGTCATCGCGTTCACCCGCACACTGGAGAATCTGCACGTGCCCGCGGTCTTCCTGGAACCACAGTTGGCGGGGCGCAGCACAGTGCTGACAGAAACCGCCGCCCGGCTTGGCATAGAGGTATGCCCAATCTGGGGCGACACATTGGATCCTCCGGGGTCTGGGCCAGCCGATACCTATATACACCTTGTGGAGGCGAATGCTGCGTCGATACGCAGGTGCCTCGGACGAAATGAGAAATGAGCGAACAATGAAACTTCGAATTACCCCACTGATGGTTGCTGCGATGATCGTGGCAACTCCTGCGATCGCGAATGCGCAGGCCGCCAACAACGATCCTGCGTTACAACAGGTGGTCAGCGCAGATGAGGCGATTGCGCCAGCCGGTGAGCACACAGTTATTGACGCCGGTCACGTCGATCTAGGCGCGACATTCAACGGGGATACCCTTGAATTTCTCGCTCGCGACGACACACAGCAACCGCCCGTATGGCGTCACCTCGACGACGTGGTGTTCCGCGTGACCGATGCCGCGAAGCAAACCCTCCCCGACGGCGACGACTTCGCCTTCACCGGCGCAAAGCCAGGTGCAGACGTCTGGGTGATCCCACAGACTGAGGTTGCCGGGGTGCCGTGGCTGGGGTGGAACACGCAGGCCGCGAGCCTGCTCGAACACTCCGGAAACGGCGTGAGCCTGGAGTTCGGCGGACATGAAGGGCCAGGCGAGTTCTCCCTGTTCCTGCAACCGGGCGGGTTCCACGCACCACAGTTGCTGTGGACGACTACTGAGCCGGGTGTGCAGCCAATGTGGGTGGAGCCGAACACGCATACCCACGCCAATTGGGTCTTCACCGAGCCGGGAGTGCACCTGGTCGGGGTGCGAGCAGTGGTGAAGGATGACGCTGGTACCGTTCACACGGACGAGCAGTTGGTGCGCGTGGCTGTAGGCGACGGGACGGACGTAGCGGCGGCGCAGTCCGCGCAGTTCAACGGGCCGTGGCGCGAGGGTGCTGCGTCGGAAGAACAGGCAGATAGCCAGAGCACGCTGAATGCGGGGCTGATCGCTGGTGGGGTGATCGGTGTGTTGGTGCTCGCGCTGGTGGCGCTTCTAGTGGCGCGTTCTCGGAAGGAGCGTCGCGCGTGAGCACGCAACCGCTTATAGAGGTGCGAGGCTTGCGCGCCGGGTACCCGGGCCGCCCGGTGTTTGAGGGCGTTGATCTTCTTGTGCCTGCGGGGCAGTTCGTCGCGCTGCTCGGCCCGAACGGGGCGGGGAAGACCACGCTGATGCGTGCAACGCTCGGCCTGATTCCCGGCGCAGCCGGAACGGTGCGGGTAGGGGAGTGTACGGGCCACGCGGTGCGCAAAGTGGTGGGGTACGTCCCGCAGCGTCACGACGTCGCCTGGGATTTCCCGATCGATGTCGCGTCCGCTGTCATGAACGCCACGCTTGACCTGCGCCCGTGGTACGCGCGGCCTAAGGCGGAGCACCACGAAGCTGTGGCGGAAGCACTCGAAGCTGTGAACCTCCAAGACCTGGCACACCGGCCGATCGCGGCGCTTTCCGGAGGGCAGCGCCAACGCGTATTGGTGGCGCGCGCCCTGGTGCGTCGTCCAGGCGCGCTGTTCCTCGACGAGCCGTTCACCGGCCTCGATATCCCGTCTACTGAGCAGCTGCTAGCGCTGTTTCGTCAGCTGGCTTCCCGCGGAATCGCGATCGTGATGTCCACGCACAACATCGTGGAGGCTGTTGACTCTTGTGATCGCCTCCTGCTGTTCCGCGGTGGCATCGGCGCGGACGGGGCTCCCGCTGATCTTGACGACGCCCGCCCCTGGATGGACACGTTCGACGTCGGCCCGGATTCGCCATGGCTGGCGGCGCTGCAAACACATGTGAAAGAGGTATCCCGTGCTTGAGATCGGGTTTCTGCAATTCTTGGCTGACGTGGCCAACCCACACCTGGCGTTCTTGCCGCGCGCGTTGACGGCGGCGGTGTTGGCGTCCGTGTTGTGCGCGGTCGTTGGGTGTTTTGTGGTGCTGCGCGGTATGGCGTTTATCGGGGATGCGGTGGCACACGCCGTGTTTCCGGGCGTTGCGTTGGCGTTCGCGCTGCAGGTGTCGGTGCTGCTCGGTGGGGCCGTTGCCGGGTTGATCGTGGCGGTGTTGATTGCAGTGCTATCGCAACGGCGTGCGCTGAAAGAGGACGCGGTGATTGGCATTGTGTTTGCGGCCGCGTTCGCGCTTGGCCTGGTGATTATTTCGCGTGTTGAGGGCTACACAGCGTCGCTGAGTTCGTTCTTGTTTGGTTCGCTGACAGGTGTGAGTGAGCGCGACCTTATAGTCAGTGCTGCGACGTGTGCTGTCATTGTGTCGCTGGTGGTGGTGTTACGGCCGTGGCTGACCGCGGTGGCGCTCGACCGAGAGACGGCGCGCGCGATGAACGTGCGCGTCGCGCTCCTGGACTTGGTGTTGTACCTGTGTGTGACGGCCGCGGTGGTGGTTTCGGTGCAGACGATCGGCAACATTCTGGTGTTGGCACTGTTGGTTACCCCGGCGTCCGCCGCGCGACTGTTTACAGACAACCTGGAGACCATGATGATCCTCGCCGCGCTGATTGGCGTGGTAGGCAGCGTGGTTGGTGTATGGCTGGCGTGGTCGTTTGACTCGCCGACCGGCGCAACGATTGTACTGTGTGTGACTACCATCTTCGGTGCGAGTTGGCTCTTCGCTAGGAAAGGGGTGCGGGCATGATCCGCAGACTCATCCTTGTGGTTGCGCTGATCGCGTTTACTGTCACCCCGGCGCACGCGACCACGCCTGCCGGGCATCAACCCGGTGACCCGGGGCATGGCGTCGTCCTCCCGGAGGACCTTGACCACCCCTGTGCCGGGCGTAAGTTGCTCTACCACTCCCACAATGACGCGCTGTACGGCACCCGGTTCGACGGCCAGCTGTCCATTGGTGCGGTTGACGGTCAGCAGGTCACCGACCAGCGCGACGTCTGCTTCCGTCTGCCTCTCGACGCTGACGCCGACGGCAATGACGTCTCCCGCCTCACCATCCCGGATGATGGTTCCCTCGATTTTCTGGGCGCTCCGGGCAGTCAGGTGTGGCTCGCGCCCCAGCACGCGGATTTTACCGATGATTGGCGCCCCATCTGGTCCGGCATCGGTGCATTTGACCCGGCGCACGAGCTGCCGGGTGCTGTGCCAAGCAACTTCAAAGACGACATGATGTACTTCGACCTGCTGGGCATCGATGGTCCGGGTGATGTGCAGATCTTCTTTAAGAACGCCGCCTCGCCGGCCGAGCGCCTCTTCAATAGCGCTGACGAACAGATGCGCACCGTCGAGTATGAGGTTGGCGCGCACGGCCATTTCAACTGGACGTTTACGAAGCCCGGCGTTTATAAGCTGCGTTGGCAGGGTCGCGCCGAGCTGACCAACGGTGAGACCGAGTACACCGGCTGGACCGACCAGTACTGGCTGGTTGGCACCGACGCGGACGTCGGTTTGCCGGAGGGCACCACGACGGGACTTCGCACCCCCGCACTATCGACGCCCACTCCGTCACCGACGCAACCGCCAACACCAACACCAACAGCACCAGTGACAACCGCGGCACCGGCACCCGCACCCGCACCCGCTGCGAAGCACTGCGCCGCGCTGCGCACCCGCCCGGAGGCGTTCATCGCGAACGGGCATATGGACATGGGGCCCGTCGATACGGGGGAGGCCGCGCTCATCGACGACCGCGACCCCAACAACCCCGCGCGACACTCCAGCGGCACCTTCCTCTTCGAGGTTCCCGACCGCGCGCGCCAGGACATCCCTGCGACGCTGCGCGACACGTTCCCCAACCGTCCCGAGCGCATGTGGGTGTTGCCGCAGTCGCAGAAGGCGGACCTGCCATGGCTCGGGTTCTCGACAACCCACCACCCAGCCCCCGCCACCGTCCGCATTACTGCTGTCGCCGGACCCGGCCGTATGTACACCTGGCACGAGGGTCTGCAGGGCGCGAAGCTCGAGCTGGACTCCGGCGACAAGTCCCGCACGCTGAGCTACCCGGCGAACGCCCATGACCACCAGGCATTCGGATTCACCGAGCCTGGACTTTACGCCGTGACTTTCGCGTTTGACTCCGCGGAGCTCGTTGCGGTCTTCGCGGTCGGCGACGCCGCCATCGCGACGGCCCGCGAACAGCACGCGAGCGGGTATCGTGAGCTGGACTCGTGCGGCTCCAATGCAGCGACCAGCGACACGTGGATGGGTGCATTGGCGAAGGGGATCCGCTCAATCGACGAGGAGTTGAGCAAGTTCGGCCACAAGCTACGGCCAGTAGCAACGACTGCGCCGTCAAAGCCAGTGCCACCGCGCACTGTAATAAGTACTGTGCGTGCGACGGAAGCGAAGGCCGCGACCAAGCAGGCGCCACCAAAGCAGGCGACAGCGCAGAAACCGGCGCAGAAGTCCACAACAACGTCGGCACCGAAGCAGAAGGCGGCAACGGCGACAGGGGCGAAGCCGACGTCGACAAGAAGGGCGATCCCGGATGCTCCGATACAGGCTGGTGGCGGTGGCATCGTCTCATCTTTCGACCAGGGAGCAGCGCAGGAGGAACCCGCAACGGGCGTGACTGCCAGCGGTTTCTGGGGCGGGCTCATCCTCGGTGTTGGCTTGATGGCGCTGCTGGGGGGCATTGCGTTGTTCGTGGTGGCGGCGCGGATGTTGCGCGGAGTTGCGCGCACGCAAGAAGACGTGTAAGGTTCCACAACGAAGTTTGAACGGGTAATACCCGAGCTCAAGTTTCACCGAAGACCGTCGGTCGCCCTTCGGGGCCGAAGGTACCCCTCTCCAGGGGTCGACCCACGCAGGAGGAACGTGGCCTACCTTTCTAATGGTGCCTCGTGCTTCTGCACGGGGCACTTTTTGTGTCCCGGGCGGATTGAAGGACATGAAGTTATTGGAAGGAGGCGTGTGTAATGGCAAATCCGAAGAATGAGCGCGAGCTTGCTGTGTTGAAGGAGAAGTTTGACGCTGCTAGCTCCATCGTGCTGACGGAGTACCGTGGCCTGACCGTTGGTCAGCTGCAGACTCTTCGTGGCGATCTCGGCTTCGATGTCGAATACCACGTCGCCAAGAACACCCTCATCAAGATCGCTGCGAACGAGCACGGCATCGAGGGTCTCGACGAGCTTCTGACCGGCCCGACCGCTATCGCTTTCATTAAGGGCGAGGCTGTCGACGCTGCTAAGGTCATGAAGAAGTTCTCCAAGGATCACGACGCGTTCGTGATCAAGGGTGGCTACATGGATGGCGCTGCCATCGACGCCGCTCAGGTTGATGCCATCGCTGAGATGGACAACCGCGAGACCACGCTTGCAAAGCTCGCTGGCGCATTCCAGGGTTCTTTGGCAAAGGCTGCTGGGCTGTTCGAGGCTCCGGCATCCAAGACGGCTCGCCTTGTCGCTGCGCTGCAGGACAAGCAGAACGACGCCGCATAACACACTTACAAACTTGGGCTAACCGCCCACCAATAGAAAGGAAGCCACCATGGCTAAGCTGTCTAAGGACGAGCTCATTGAGCAGTTCAAGGAAATGACCCTCATCGAGCTTTCCGAGTTCCTGAAGGAATTCGAGGAGGTCTTCGACGTTACCGCTGCTGCACCAGTTGCTGTTGCTGCTGCTCCGGGCGCTGCTGGCGGCGACGCTGCTGCTGCAGAGGAGAAGGACGAGTTCGACGTTGTTCTCGAGGACGCTGGCGCCAAGAAGATCGGTGTCATCAAGGTTGTCCGCGAGCTCGTTCCGGGCCTGGGCCTGAAGGACGCCAAGGAAATGGTCGAGGGTGCTCCAAAGGCTATCCTCGAGGGCGCAAACAAGGACGATGCAGAGGCTGCAAAGGCCAAGCTGGAAGAGGCTGGCGCAAAGGTTACCCTCAAGTAATCTCGCAGGCTGCATAGCTTTTCGACGAACACCCCGTTGCCACGTACTGTGACTGGCGGGGTGTTTCGCGTTGTGTGCTAAGATTTCGCACCATGCTGCCCAAATCCAGGATCATTGCTTCGTTGTTGGCGGGCCTCGGCATTGCGTTGTTGGTTGGTGGTCTGCTGGCCCCGCGTGTGCTGAACTCGGGCGCGAAGCTACCGCTGGACCTTGGGGCGGTAACGTTGACGATGGCCGATCCCGATGGCACCCGCGAGGGCGGCCCCGGTGGTGCACCAGCTGCACATGGAGGTGCAGAATCCGGCGGGCAAGGACTCTGCCAGCGTGCGCGTGGGGGACACGTTGCGTGCGGGGGACGCGGGTACGGACTTTGAAAACCTTGTCGGCGCGAGCACGTGGACGTATACCTTGAACCGTGAAACCGGTGAGGCGCAGGGACCGGCAAAGGTCCAGCTTGTGATGGCGATGCCGGCCGTCGATGTCCCGATGGAGGGGTCGTGGCTGAAGTTGCCATCGCCGGTGAAGCAGGAGACGTACCAGGTGTTCGACCCGGTGTTGCGTGGGGCTGCTCCCGCGGAGTTCGTCGCAGAGGAATCGGTTGCTGGGCGCACGGTGCTGCGGTTCCGGCAGGTCATTGCGCCAACGAACGTGGCGCAGCGGTACGCGGATATGCGAAACACGTTGACCGTCGAAGGGGAAGAAGGTGAGCCGGTCCGCACGTTCTATACGCATAGCGCGCAGCGCGAGTTGTTGGTTGATCAGATCACCGGCGTGGTCGTGGGGATGCAGGAGCGCGTCAACGACTATTATGCTGACGTGGACGGCAATGAGGTCCAGGGCATTGTTTCCTACGACGCCGCGATGGACGAGCAGCAGACGGCCGAGCTCATCTCGCTTCTCGACGGCGCCTACGGGCCTTCCACGCAGCAAGCCTTCACGTGGAGCGTGCTCGGTTTGGGTGGTGCGCTGACCTTGATTGGTCTGGTTGGCGCGTTGTGGCCGCGTCGGCGTTAGCGTCGCGCCTGCGTTTAGTGCTAAGCTTCCCCGCGACGGCATTGAATCGGGGGATTGTTGCTGCCCTTTACAACATTGGGTGCATTGTGTAAACTCATTCGGTGCACTGGAAGCCGTCTCCAGTCCGCTATGTCAACCTTGCTTTGTTGGCGTCGAGAATTTTCGAAGCGCTGACTTGACAAGGTGATTTTGCTGTCTCTGGGGGCGGGTATTCCGAAGCAGACCGAATGCTAATCTACCCAGCGGAAACGCCGATTTTTACAGAGCCAGAGTAGAGATCGGCGTCCGCCTTAGGTGCTGGAAGGACCCAACTTGGCAGTCTCAAACCAGACCATGTCAATGGCTGAAATTCCCGGGGCTCCCGAACGTTATTCGTTCGCGAAGATCGCAGAGCCGATCGCTGTCCCGGGTCTTCTTGATGTACAGCTTGAATCTTTCGCGTGGCTTGTTGGTACGCAGGAGTGGCGTGAGCGTGAGCAGGAAGCTCGCGGCGCCGACGCGCGTATCACGAGTGGCTTGGAGGACATTCTCGAAGAGATTTCTCCAATCCAGGACTACTCGGGCAACATGAGCCTGACGCTGTCCGAGCCGCGCTTCGAAGATGTCAAGGACACGATCGACGAGTGTAAAGAAAAAGATATTAACTACTCCGCGCCGTTGTATGTGACGGCGGAGTTCATCAACAATGAAACCCAGGAGATTAAGTCTCAGACGGTGTTCATTGGTGATTTCCCGCTGATGACGGACAAGGGCACCTTCATCGTCAACGGCACTGAGCGTGTTGTTGTTTCGCAGTTGGTGCGTTCGCCGGGCGTGTACTTCGACGAGACGATTGATAAGTCGACGGAGCGGCCGCTGCACGCGGTGAAGGTGATCCCTTCGCGCGGTGCGTGGTTGGAGTTTGACGTCGATAAGCGTGACACGGTTGGTGTGCGTATTGACCGTAAGCGTCGTCAGCCAGTGACGGTGCTGCTGAAGGCGCTTGGTTGGACGACGGAGCAGATCACGGAGCGCTTCGGCTTCTCCGAGATCATGATGTCCACCCTCGAGAATGACGGTGTGGCGAACACCGACGAGGCGCTGCTGGAGATTTACCGCAAGCAGCGCCCGGGCGAGCAGCCGACGCGCGACCTCGCGCAGTCCCTGCTGGAGAACTCGTTCTTCAAGGCGAAGCGCTACGACCTGGCACGAGTTGGCCGTTACAAGATCAACCGCAAGCTCGGTCTTGGCGGCGACCACGACGGCCTGATGACGCTGACCGAGGAAGACATCGCGACGACCCTCGAGTACCTGGTGCGCCTGCACGCAGGTGAGCACGAGATGACTTCCCCAGAGGGCGAGGTCATTTCGATCAACACGGACGACATTGACCACTTTGGTAACCGTCGTCTGCGCACGGTAGGCGAGCTGATCCAGAACCAGGTCCGCGTTGGTCTGTCCCGCATGGAGCGCGTTGTGCGCGAGCGCATGACGACGCAGGACGCGGAGTCCATCACGCCGACCTCGCTGATTAACGTCCGTCCGGTTTCCGCGGCGATCCGCGAGTTCTTCGGCACCTCGCAGCTGTCTCAGTTCATGGACCAGAACAACTCTCTGTCTGGTCTGACGCACAAGCGTCGTCTGTCGGCGCTGGGCCCTGGTGGTCTGTCGCGTGAGCGCGCCGGCATTGAAGTCCGAGACGTGCACCCGTCGCACTACGGCCGCATGTGCCCGATTGAGACGCCGGAAGGCCCGAACATTGGTCTGATCGGTGCGTTGGCTTCCTACGCACGCGTCAACGCGTTCGGCTTCATTGAGACGCCGTACCAGAAGGTCGAAGACGGCAAGCTGACTGATACGGTCCACTACCTGACCGCGGACGAAGAGGACCGCTACGCAATTGCGCAGGCGGCCACCCCGATGGATAAAGACGGCAACCTTACCGGTGAGCGTATTGAGGTCCGCCTGAAGGACGGCGACATCGGCGTCGTTGGCCCGAAGGGCGTGGATTACCTCGACATTTCCCCACGCCAGATGGTGTCCGTGGCAACGGCGATGATTCCGTTCCTCGAGCACGATGACGCGAACCGTGCACTCATGGGTGCGAACATGCAGAAGCAGGCTGTGCCGCTGCTGCGTTCTGAGGCCGCGTACGTGGCCACCGGTATGGAGCAGCGTGCTGCATACGATGCTGGCGACACGATTATTTCAGCGAAGGCCGGCGTCGTCACGAATGTGACGGGTGACTTCATCACCGTCATGGACGACGAAGGCATCCAGGACACCTACATGCTGCGCACGTTCGAGCGCACGAACCAGGGCACCTGCTACAACCAGGTTCCGATCGTTGACCACGGTCAGCGTGTTGAGGCTGGCCAGGTGCTGGCTGACGGCCCAGGCACCAAGAACGGTGAGATGGCGCTCGGCCGCAACCTCCTGGTTGCGTTCATGCCGTGGGAAGGCCACAACTACGAGGACGCGATCATCCTGAACCAGCGCGTGGTTGAGGACGACATTCTGACCTCCGTGCACATCGAAGAGCACGAGATCGACGCCCGCGACACCAAACTGGGTGCAGAGGAAATTACCCGCGAGATCCCGAACGTGTCCGAGGACGTGCTGAAGGACCTCGACGAGCGTGGCATTATCCGCATCGGTGCGGACGTGCGTGACGGCGACATCCTGGTCGGTAAGGTCACCCCGAAGGGTGAGACCGAGCTGACTCCGGAGGAGCGTCTGCTGCGCGCCATCTTCGGTGAGAAGGCCCGCGAGGTCCGCGACACCTCCCTGAAGGTGCCGCACGGTGAGACCGGTAAGGTCATCGCGGTTCGTCGCTTCTCCCGCGAGGACGACGACGATCTGTCCCCAGGCGTCAACGAGATGATTCGCGTCTATGTTGCGCAGAAGCGCAAGATCCAGGACGGCGACAAGATGGCTGGCCGCCACGGCAACAAGGGTGTCGTGGGCAAGATTCTGCCGCAGGAAGATATGCCGTTCATGGAAGATGGCACCCCGGTGGACATCATTCTGAACACCCACGGTGTGCCGCGTCGTATGAACATTGGCCAGGTCCTCGAGGTGCATCTCGGCTGGTTGGCGAAGGCTGGTTGGACGGTCAACCCGGACGATCCTGCGAACGCCAAGTTGCTCGAGACGCTGCCTGAGCATCTGTACGACGTCCCGCCGGAGTCGCTCACCGCGACCCCAGTGTTTGACGGCGCGACGAACGAGGAGATTGCTGGTCTGCTGGCGAATTCCAAGCCGAACCGCGACGGTGACGTCATGGTCGATGAGAACGGCAAGACCACGCTGTTCGACGGCCGCTCCGGCGAGCCATTCAAGTACCCGATTTCCGTCGGCTACATGTACATGCTCAAGCTGCACCACCTGGTTGACGAGAAGATTCACGCTCGCTCCACTGGTCCGTACTCCATGATTACCCAGCAGCCGCTCGGCGGTAAGGCCCAGTTCGGTGGCCAGCGCTTCGGTGAGATGGAGGTGTGGGCGATGCAGGCATACGGCGCCGCCTACACGCTGCAGGAACTGCTGACGATTAAGTCGGATGACGTGGTTGGCCGCGTGAAGGTGTACGAGGCCATTGTGAAGGGCGAGAACATCCCTGACCCGGGTATTCCGGAGTCGTTCAAGGTGTTGCTCAAGGAGCTGCAGTCGCTGTGCCTGAACGTTGAAGTCCTTTCGACGGACGGCACCCCGATGGAGCTCGACGGCGATGATGACGACTTTGATCAGGCCGGTTCCTCCCTTGGCATCAACCTGTCACGTGACGAGGGCTCCGCGGCGGATACCGCCTAAGCCAGGAACGAACGAAAGAATCTATCCAACTGCAATCCTCCCCGTCGTTGGGGAGGTGAAAGGGAATTTACGTGTTTGACGTAAACCTCTTCGACGAGCTTCGCATCGGCCTGGCTACTGCTGACGACATCCGTCGTTGGTCGCATGGTGAGGTCAAGAAGCCCGAAACGATTAACTACCGCACGTTGAAGCCGGAAAAGGACGGCCTGTTCTGCGAACGCATCTTCGGTCCTACCCGTGACTGGGAGTGTGCGTGTGGCAAGTACAAGCGTGTCCGCTACAAGGGCATCATTTGTGAGCGTTGTGGCGTCGAGGTCACTAAGTCGAAGGTTCGCCGTGAGCGCATGGGCCACATTGAGCTGGCCGCACCGGTGACCCACATTTGGTACTTCAAGGGCGTCCCATCGCGCCTGGGCTACCTGCTGGATCTTGCTCCGAAGGATCTGGAGCGCATCATTTACTTCGCCGCGAACATCATCACCAGTGTTGATGAGGAGGCGCGTCACAACGACATGTCGACGCTCGAGGCGGAGATGCTGCTCGAGAAGAAGGAAGTCGAGCAGGACGCGAATGCCGAGATTGCGGAGCGTGCGCAGAAGCTGGAGGAGGACCTCGCTGAGCTCGAGGCTGCCGGTGCAACTGCTGCTGCCCGCAAGAAGGTGCAGAACGCTGCTGACAAGGAGATGCAGCACATCCGCGAGGCCGGCGAGCGCGAGGTTGAGCGCCTCGACGAAATTTGGTCCACCTTCCAGAAGCTTGCTCCGAAGCAGATGATTATCGACGAGTTCCTCTACGAAGAGCTCGTGGACCGCTACGAGGACTACTTCACTGGCGGCATGGGTGCTGAGGCGATCCAGACGCTGATCCGCAACTTCGACCTCGAAGCTGAGGCGGAGGAGCTGCGCACCATCATCGCTGAGGGCAAGGGCCAGAAGAAGGTCCGCGCACTGAAGCGCCTGAAGGTCGTGGCTGCGTTCCAGCGTTCCGGCAATGATCCTGCCGGCATGATCCTGGACGCGATCCCGGTGATCCCACCGGAGCTGCGTCCAATGGTGCAGCTCGACGGTGGCCGTTTCGCCACCTCGGACCTGAATGACCTGTACCGTCGCGTGATTAACCGCAACAACCGTTTGAAGCGCATGATTGACCTGGGTGCCCCAGAGATCATCGTGAACAACGAGAAGCGCATGCTGCAAGAGTCTGTCGACGCCCTCTTCGACAACGGCCGTCGAGGCCGCCCTGTCACGGGCCCAGGCAACCGTCCGCTGAAGTCCCTGTCTGACCTGCTGAAGGGTAAGCAGGGTCGCTTCCGCCAGAACCTGCTGGGTAAGCGTGTGGACTACTCTGGCCGTTCGGTCATTATTGTTGGTCCGCAGCTGAAGATGCACGAGTGTGGTCTGCCGAAGCTGATGGCGCTCGAGCTGTTCAAGCCGTTCGTGATGAAGCGCCTCGTGGACAATGAGTACGCGCAGAACATTAAGTCGGCGAAGCGCATGGTGGAGCGCCAGCGCCCTGAGGTGTGGGACGTCCTCGAAGAGGCGATTTCCGAGCACCCGGTGCTGCTGAACCGTGCGCCAACCCTGCACCGTCTTGGCATTCAGGCGTTCGAGCCGAAGCTGGTCGAGGGTAAAGCAATCCAGCTGCACCCGCTGGCCTGTGAGGCGTTCAACGCTGACTTCGACGGTGACCAGATGGCAGTCCACCTGCCACTGTCCGCGGAGGCGCAGGCAGAGGCCCGCATCCTGATGCTGTCCTCGAACAACATCCTGTCCCCGGCATCCGGCAAGCCACTGGCGATGCCTCGCCTGGACATGGTGACCGGCCTGTACTTCCTGACCATGGAAAAGGGCGAGGACGAGATCGGCGGCGAGGGTCGTTTCACCCCAGCCGACGAGAACGGCCCAGCCAAGGGCGTGTACTCCTCCTACCGTGAGGCCATCATGGCCTACGACCTGGGCGTACTTGGCCTGCAGGCACCGATCAAGGTGCGCATCGACCACCTGCGTCCGACGATTGAGATTGAAGCTGAGCAGTTCCCAGACGGCTGGTCGAAGGGCCAGGCTTGGATGATGGAGACCACCCTTGGTCGCATCATGTTCAACGAGCTGCTTCCGTTCAACTTCCCGTACCAGGAAGGCGCGATGGTCCGTAAGGGCGGCGGCGCTGGCAAGGTGCTGTTGGGCGACATCATCCAGTCGATGGTGGAGAAGTACCCAATGATTACCGTTGCCCAGACGCTGGACAAGCTGAAGGACGCCGGTTTCTACTGGGCGACCCGTTCCGGCGTGACCATCTCCATGTCCGACGTGTTGGTGCTTCCGAACAAGACGGAAATCCTCGAGCAGTACGAGCAGCGCGCCGAAGAGATCGAGCGCAAGTACTGGGAGAAGGGTGCCCTGACCGAGGAGAACCGCTACGACCGTCTCGTGGAGCTGTGGCAGGACGCCACCAACCAGGTCGGTGAAGCAGTTGAGGCGCTGTACCCGGATGACAACCCGATTCCGATGATCGTGAAGTCTGGTGCTGCCGGTAACATGCGTCAGATCTGGACCTGGCCGGCATGAAGGGCATGGTCGTGAACTCGCGCGGTGAGTACATCACCCGCCCGATCAAGACCTCCTTCCGCGAAGGCCTGACAGTGATGGAGTACTTCAACAACTCCCACGGTTCCCGAAAGGGCCTGGCGGATACGGCACTGCGTACCGCAGACTCCGGCTACCTGACCCGCCGTCTTGTCGACGTCGCCCAGGACGTCATCGTCCGCGAGCACGACTGCGGCACCCGCCAGGGAGTCAAGGTTCCAGTTGCGCAGCTTGCCGGTGAGAAGTTCGTCCGCGACGAGTTCGTCGAGACCTCCGTCGCTGGCCGAGTACTGGCATCCGACGCGAAGGACGCCGAGGGCAACGTTGTGCTCGAAGCCGACGCTGAGCTTTCGGAAGAGCGTATCGACGCCCTCGTCGCCGCCGGTGTCGAAGAAGTCAAGGTCCGCTCCGTCCTGACCTGCCAGACCCCAACCGGCGTCTGCGCGAAGTGCTACGGCAAGTCCATGGCATCCGGCAAGCTTGTCGACATCGGTGAAGCCGTCGGTATCGTGGCTGCACAGTCGATTGGTGAGCCTGGTACCCAGCTGACCATGCGTACCTTCCACCAGGGTGGTGTCGGTGGCGACATTACCGGTGGTTTGCCACGTGTTCAGGAGCTGTTCGAGGCCCGCGTGCCGAAGAACTGCGCCCCGATCGCATCCGTGGCCGGCACCGTCACCCTCGAAGACGAAGGCAACTTCTGGACGCTCACCATCCACCCGGATGACGGCTCCGACGTTGTGGTCTACGAGAAGCTGTCGAAGCGCCAGGGCCTCGCACAGGTCCGCCGCCCGATGGAGTCCAACCCGAACGCGATGATCGAGCGCTCCCTGCGTGAAGGCGACCACGTTAACGTGGGCGACCGCCTCCTGCGTGGCGCTGCTGACCCGCACGACGTGCTCGAGGTCCTCGGCCGCCGTGGCGTGGAAAAGCACCTCATCGACGAAGTGCAGGCCGTGTACCGCACCCAGGGTGTGTCCATCCACGACAAGCACATCGAGATCATCATCCGCCAGATGCTGCGACGCGGCACCGTCATCGACTCGGGTACCACCGAGTTCCTGCCGGGTACGCTCGTGGACCTGTCGGAGGCACGCCAGGTCAACGCTGCAGCTGTTGCAGATGGTGGCGAGCCAGCAGAGATGCGCTCCGAGATCATGGGTATCACCAAGGCCTCCCTGGCAACCGAGTCCTGGCTGTCCGCCGCCTCGTTCCAGGAGACCACGCGTGTGCTCACGGACGCTGCTATCAACAAGCGTTCTGACCAGCTGATCGGTCTGAAGGAGAACGTGATCATCGGTAAGCTGATCCCGGCTGGTACCGGTATCTCGCGCTACCGCAACATCACGGTCAAGCCGACGGAAGCCGCCCGCTCCGCCGCCTATTCGATCCCGTCCTTCGGCGACGGCATCTACGGCGACGAGGCATACGGCGACTACACCGGCGCCTCCGTCCCACTGGAGGAATACGGGTACGACCAGATCTAGTGACTCTGGCTTATAGCTAGGTCTGCTACCCCAGCACCAGCGCCCCGCCCCCTGAACCCAGGGAGGCGGGGCGCTTTGCCTTAGGCGCTGTACACGCCGTGGGCGTCAACTCCGCGAGCCCACTGCAATACCAGCGCGTGGCCCCGCTGTGCGGCGGCGTCCTGCAGCTGGTCGATGTTTTGCTCGATGACGGACCCCGGCCACAACGTAGTACGCAGCTGCAGTTCCATGCCATGTTCGCGGGCCGCGGCGCACACGATGTCGAGGCTTTCCCACATCCGTGCAGCCACCACGCTGGTGACACCAGCGACCGAGGGTAAGTGCTCGGGAAGCGCCTTGACGTCGAACCCGATCCAGTCGGGGCGGGTAGTCGACTCAGCGAGAATGGAACCCAGCCTCGCGGGGACATAGCCACTCGTGTGTAGCCCGACGGGAAACCCGATCTCATGGGCCGCGGCAATCGCTTCGCCGAGTCCTGCGCATGCGAGTGGTTCGCCGCCGGAAATGACGAGGGCGTCAATCAGTCCGTGTCGAGCCCGCAGTAAGTCGAGCACTTCCGAGAAATCGTGGGGAGCAGGAGTAAATTCCTGCAAGTTAGGGTTGTGGCAGTAGCTGCAGCGCAGTGGGCAGCCTTGTGTGAATGCCGTGACCGTGAGACGGCCGGGCCAGTCGGTGGCGGAGAACGGAATGATCCCCGCCACCGGCAGGTTAGGCGAAGGCTTCTGCGAAGTAGTGACGCTCAGCGAACTCACCCTTCTTCCCAGTGTTGAAGCTTTGCACGGGCCGGAAGTAGCCCATTACGCGCGTCCACATTTCGGTGGCGCTTCCGCAGTGCGGGCATTCGGGGTGCTCGCCGGAGATGTAGCCGTGGTTTGCGCAGATGGAGAACGTCGGCGTGATAGTGATGTACGGCAGGCGGAAGGTTTCTAGGCTGCGTCGTACGAGCTTGGCGGTTGCTTCGCCACTGGACATTGCTGCGCCCATGTACAGGTGAAGCACCGTGCCGCCGGTGTACTTCGTTTGCAGGTCCTCCTGGGCGGCGAGCGCCGCGAACGGATCTGGAGTGTGCGCAACAGGCAGCTGGGAGGAGTTGGTGTAGTACGGCTGCTCCTCGGTACCTGCCTGGATGATGCCGGGATAGCGGGCACGGTCCTCGCGTGCGAAGCGGTACGTTGCGCCTTCCGCGGGGGACGCTTCTAGGTTGTAGAGGTGCCCTGTACGTTCCTGAGCTTCCGTGATACGGGCATTGATGTGGTCGAGCAGGCGCGCCACAAGTGCGTGGCCTTGGGGGTCGGTGATGTCGTAGGCGTCGTGCGTGAAGTTGCGTACCATTTCGTTGCAGCCATTGACCCCGATGGTGGTGAAGTGGTTGTCAAACCCCGGTAACCACCGTTTCGTGTACGGGTATAGCCCCTTATCGAAGCAATCTTGCACAAACGCGCGACGCCGCTCCAGCGTATCGACAGCCACCTCGATCAACTCGTCAACCCTGCGCAGTAGTGCAGCCTCATTGTTGGGGAAGAGGTACCCGAGGCGTGCGCAGTTCAGGGTGACTACGCCAATGGAGCCAGTGAGCTCCGCGGAACCGAACAGGCCGTTTCCGCGCTTGAGTAGTTCACGCAGGTCGAGTTGGAGGCGGCAGCACATCGAGCGGATCATGCCTGGGTCCAAATCCGAGTTGAGGAAATTTTGGAAGTAGGGGAGGCCGTACTTGCCAGTCATGTCGAACAGGGCTTTCGCGTTTGGCGAGCCCCAGTCGAAGTCCTTGGTGATGTTGTACGTCGGGATGGGGAAGGTAAATGGTCGGCCGTCGGCGTCGCCTTGGGACATAACCTCAATGAACGCGCGGTTGATCATGTCCATCTCTTCTTGGAGCTCGCCGTAAGTGAAGTCGACAGGGTCTCCACCGATGAACGGAGTCTGCTCAGCGAGGTCCTGAGGGCACGTCCAGTCAAATGTAAGGTTTGTGAACGGAGTCTGCGTCCCCCAACGCGAGGGAACGTTGAGGTTGAAGACGAACTCCTGCATGTGTTGCAAGACGTCCTCGTAGGTGAGCGAGTCCAGCCGCACGAATGGTGCCATGTAGGTATCGAAGCTGGAGAACGCCTGCGCGCCAGCCCATTCGTTCTGCAGCGTGCCGAGGAAGTTCACTACTTGTCCGCACGCGGAGGAGAAATGTTTTGGTGGCAGAGAAGATATCGTGCCAGGTACCCCTCCGAACCCTTCTTCAAGGAGTTGCCTCAATGACCACCCTGCGCAGTACCCGGAGAGCATGTCGAGATCGTGGATGTGGAGGTCGCCGTTGCGGTGGGCATTGCCGGCGACGTCGGAAAACACTTCGTCCAGCCAGTAGTTGGCGGTGATTTTGCCGGCGGAGTTGAGAATCATTCCGCCGAGGGAGTAGTCCTGATTGGCGTTTGCGTTGATGCGCCAGTCAGCGCGGTGGAGGTATTCGTTGATGGTGGCTTGGGGGTTGACGTTGTTGGCGGCCATGCTGCTTCCTTTCTCTCGGTTCGTAACTAACGTAGCTGTAATTCCATTGATCGTATTTAGTAGATATGGACACAAAGAGTAACTGAGATACAACATGTGGTAGCCGTAGGGGTGTGCATCCTTGGTGGACGACGGGCGATAGGTGTAGGTGTAGTAGCGCCTCCATACACCTTCAGTACACCCTCGAGCGGGGGTATGTACTGTGGAGGAGGTTTCGGTCTTGCAAAGCTGGGGTGGCCGTGATACGCTGTCGGACGGTTCACCAACTCAAGGTGAAGTGTCTGATCGTTTTCGCATAAACGTGGCGGAGCGTTCTGGACGTGCGGCAGGGCCCCGGGAAAGAGCCCTCATTTTTGCATGTTCAGGCGATTGTCCGCCTCAGCGTAAAAATTAGAAGGAAAATCTATGCCAACTATCCAGCAGCTGGTCCGCAAGGGCCGCCACGACAAGCGTGGCAAGGTAGCAACTGCAGCGCTGAAGGGTTCCCCGCAGCGTCGTGGCGTGTGCACCCGCGTGTACACCACCACGCCGAAGAAGCCGAACTCGGCGCTTCGTAAAGTTGCTCGTGTTCGTCTGACCTCCGGTATTGAGGTCTCCGCATACATCCCAGGTGAGGGCCACAACCTCCAGGAGCACTCCATGGTGCTTGTCCGTGGTGGTCGTGTGAAGGACCTCCCGGGTGTTCGCTACAAGATTATTCGTGGTTCCTTGGATACCCAGGGTGTCAAGGATCGTAAGCAGGCTCGTTCCCGCTACGGCGCAAAGAAGGGACAGTAATCAGAAATGCGTAAGCAGCAAGCTCCGAAGCGTCCCATCGTTAAGGACCCGGTATACAACTCTGAACTCGTGACCCAGCTGGTCAACAAGGTGCTTCTCGACGGCAAGAAGTCCACCGCTGAGCGCATCGTCTACGGTGCACTCGAGATCTGCCGTGAAAAGACCGGCACCGATCCGGTTGGCACCTTGGAAAAGGCACTCGGCAACATCCGTCCTGACCTTGAGGTTCGCTCCCGTCGTGTCGGTGGCGCTACCTACCAGGTTCCAGTCGAGGTGAAGCCAGTTCGTGCAACCACTCTGGCTCTGCGCTGGATGGTCACCTTCACGCGCCAGCGACGTGAGAACTCGATGATCGAGCGTCTCGCTAACGAGATCCTGGACGCATCCAACGGCTTGGGTGCATCCGTGAAGCGTCGCGAGGACGTCCACAAGATGGCCGAGGCAAACCGCGCGTTTGCTCACTACCGCTGGTAGTCGCCGGTAGGTCATATATGAGACAAAACGCCCGGACCATGCTGACACGGACAACGTGTGCACAATTGCATACGTGGTTACCCACCAATGTGGGTTCACGTGCGGCGTCCGGGTTTTTGTTTTGAAGTGACTTACAGGCTGGCTCTGCCCATCTTGGGCAAACAGTGGCACAATGAACTAGGTAAATATTCGCCAAGACGTGTGCAGCACGTCGACGACTTTTAAGTTGGGGTAAATAACGTGGCACAAGAAGTGCTTAAGGATCTGCACAAGGTCCGCAACATCGGCATCATGGCGCACATCGATGCTGGTAAGACCACCACGACAGAGCGCATTCTGTTCTACACCGGTATTAACCGCAAGGTCGGCGAGACCCACGACGGTGGCGCAACCACCGACTGGATGGAGCAGGAGAAAGAGCGCGGCATCACCATTACGTCCGCAGCAGTGACCTGCTTCTGGAATAACAACCAGATCAACATCATCGATACGCCGGGTCACGTGGACTTCACCGTTGAGGTTGAGCGTTCCCTGCGCGTGCTCGATGGCGCAGTTGCTGTGTTCGACGGCAAGGAAGGCGTTGAGCCGCAGTCCGAGCAGGTCTGGCGTCAGGCTGCAAAGTACGACGTTCCGCGTATCTGCTTCGTCAACAAGATGGACAAGCTGGGCGCTGACTTCTACTACACCGTTGGCACGATCGTCGATCGTCTCGGCGCGAAGCCGTTGGTAATGCAGCTTCCGATCGGTGCTGAGGATGACTTTGACGGCGTCGTTGACCTTCTCGAGATGAAGGCAATGCTGTGGCCGGGCAAGGTCGAGACCGGCACCCCTGCGCAGATCACCGAGATCCCGGACGATCTGAAGGAAAAGGCTGAGGAGTACCGTGAGAAGCTCGTCGAGACCGTTGCTGAGTCCGACGAAGAGCTCATGGAGAAGTACTTCGGCGGCGAAGAGCTCACGATCGAGGAGCTCAAGGCTGGCATCCGTAAGCTGACCGTTAATTCGGAAGTTTACCCAGTGTTCTGTGGTACTGCGTACCGCAACAAGGGTGTCGAGCCTGTGCTGGACGCCATCGTCGATTACCTGCCTTCTCCGCTGGATATCGGCGAGGTTCACGGCACCTCCGTCGACGGTGAGGAAGACCTCACGCGTAAGCCTTCCGTTGATGAGCCGTTCTCTGCACTGGCGTTCAAGATTGCTGTGCACCCGTTCTTCGGCAAGCTGACTTACGTGCGCGTGTACTCGGGCCAGGCTATCCCGGGCGAGAACATGATGAACTCCACCAAGCAGCAGCGTGAGCGCGTGGGCAAGCTCTTCCAGATGCACGCGAACAAGGAGAACCCGGTTGAGCACGCTGACGCCGGCAACATCTACGCGTTCATTGGCTTGAAGCACACCACTACTGGTGACACCCTGTGCAACCCTGATCACCCGATCATCCTCGAGTCCATGGACTTCCCGGATCCGGTTATTCAGGTTGCTATTGAGCCGAAGACCAAGGCTGACCAGGAGAAGCTGGGCACCGCTATTCAGAAGCTTGCTGAAGAGGACCCAACCTTCACCGTTCACCTGGATGAGGAGACCGGCCAGACCGTTATCGGCGGCATGGGCGAGCTCCACCTCGACGTCCTCGTTGACCGCATGAAGCGCGAGTTCAAGGTCGAGGCGAACATTGGTTCTCCACAGGTTGCGTACCGCGAGACCATCCGCAAGAAGGTGCAGTCCCTGGACTACACCCACAAGAAGCAGACTGGTGGTTCCGGTCAGTTCGCAAAGGTTATCGTTTCCATCGAGCCTTACAACCCGGATCCAGAGACCCTGGAAGAGGGCGAGAGCGCAACCTACCTGTTCGTCAACGAGGTCACCGGTGGTCGCGTGCCGAAGGAGTACATCCCTTCCGTGGATGCCGGTATCCAGGACGCGATGCAGTACGGCTACCTCGCTGGCTACCCGCTGGTCAACATCAAGGCAACCCTCGAAGACGGCGCTTACCACGAGGTTGACTCCTCCGAAATGGCCTTCAAGATGGCCGGTTCGCAGGTGCTCAAGGAGGCCGTCGCTAAGGCGAAGCCAGTGCTGCTCGAGCCGCTGATGGCTGTTGAGGTTGTCACGCCTGAGGAGTACATGGGTGACGTCATCGGTGACCTGAACTCCCGTCGTGGCCAGGTCAACTCGATGGACGACCGCTCTGGCGCCAAGGTTGTCAAGGCTGTTGTTCCGCTGTCGCAGATGTTCGGCTACGTTGGTGACCTGCGCTCCAAGACGCAGGGTCGCGCGAACTACACCATGGTGTTTGACTCCTACGGTGAAGTTCCGTCCAACGTCGCTCAGGAAATCATCGACGCCCGCAACGGCAACTAATCGCTGCTCCCTGCTTCTCGACGGCCTGCTCACGTGCCAGTGAGCGTGACCGGTAGAAGGAAGCAGGGATGGCCGCTAGTAGCGGTCGCGCTGGAATCGCCACAAGATTGAAGTGGTGGTTTGAGCCGGCCGTTACTCGCGACGAATGATCCCGGAACTTTCGGTCTGACGGTTTGAAAATCAGACTGGGAATCTCTAGGATCAGGTAACTGGCACATTGTGAATGAGCCGACGCCTTTTCGAAGGCAAAGGCAAATGTAAACCACGTGGCTGCGAAGGTCGTAGCCACCATGAAGTCCTAGGAGGACATACAGTGGCAAAGGCAAAGTTCGAACGTACAAAGCCGCACGTCAACATCGGTACCATTGGTCACGTCGACCACGGTAAGACGACCACCACGGCTGCTATCACCAAGGTGCTCGCTGACAAGTACCCGGAGGAGAACAAGTCCTTCGCGTACGACGCGATTGACAAGGCGCCGGAAGAGCGCGAGCGCGGCATTACCATTAACATTTCCCACGTCGAGTACAACACTCCTAAGCGTCACTACGCACACGTGGATGCTCCAGGCCACGCTGACTACATCAAGAACATGATCACCGGTGCTGCTCAGATGGACGGCGCAATCCTCGTGGTTGCTGCTACCGACGGCCCGATGCCTCAGACCCGCGAGCACGTTCTGCTTGCTCGCCAGGTTGGCGTTCCTTACATCCTCGTTGCCCTGAACAAGTGCGACATGGTCGACGATGAGGAAATCATCGAGCTCGTCGAAATGGAAGTTCGTGAGCTTCTCGCAGAGCAGGATTACGACGAAGAGGCTCCAATCGTTCACATCTCCGCTCTGAAGGCTCTTGAGGGCGAGGAGAAGTGGGTTGACTCCATCGTTGAGCTCATGGAAGCTTGCGACAACTCCATTCCGGACCCAGTTCGCGAGACCGACCGTGACTTCCTGATGCCGATCGAGGACATCTTCACCATTTCCGGCCGCGGTACCGTTGTTACCGGCCGTGTTGAGCGTGGCGTCCTGAACCTCAACGACGAAGTTGAGATCATCGGTATCCGCGAGAAGTCCACGAAGACCACCGTCACCTCCATCGAGATGTTCAACAAGCTTCTCGACACCGCTGAGGCTGGCGACAACGCAGCTCTGCTGCTCCGTGGCCTGAAGCGTGAGGACGTTGAGCGTGGTCAGGTTGTCATCAAGCCGGGCGCTTACACCCCTCACTCCAAGTTCGAGGGCTCCGTCTACGTCCTGTCCAAGGACGAGGGTGGCCGTCACACGCCATTCTTCGACAACTACCGTCCTCAGTTCTACTTCCGCACCACCGACGTTACCGGTGTTGTGCACCTGCCTGAGGGCACCGAGATGGTCATGCCTGGCGACAACGTCGACATGTCCGTCGAGCTGATCCACCCAGTCGCTATGGACGAGGGCCTGCGCTTCGCTATCCGCGAGGGCTCCCGTACCGTCGGCGCTGGCCGCGTCACCAAGATCCTCGGCTAATTCAGTCCGATAACGTGACGTAAAGGTCACTCCCCATCGGGGAGTGACCTTTTTTCATGCCTACAGTGCGTTGGGAAGGCAATGGTTCTAGGACCACTATGTCCTGCAACTGGTCACCGTGCTGTTACTTCAGTGCATTGGGCACCGCCGACTTAAGGGACATTTTGTGTGTAACTAGCCGCGTCCAGCCCACCCCTTTCTCACGGCTAGACCGGGGTTCCACTGACGTTCATTGCCAGTATTGAATTCTTTCAGTCGCCCATTCAGCGCACCGCGGTGTGCAAGATCGTCTCTCGCCCCGCAGGCTGTATGGCAGCTCGCTTAATGGCATACCCCAACGCCTTGCTTCCCGGTCCTGTTCGTGCCCTGGCCAGTATCGTGCGCGCCCAGGGCTTTGCTCGTGTCCCTGGCAGTATGCGATCGCCCAACGCGTAGGGAGACCGGTTCTTGTTCCCTAGAGCCACCAATCTCGCTGCGCTACCCGCAGACTCAATACATCCCACACGTCAGACGTCATCCGGCGTTCAATTCTCAAGACTGGCGAATGGAACTGTTTTGAAAACCATATCGGGAGTCCGGGAAGCCGAATAGATTTATACACACAAAATGTCCCTTAAGCCGCACCGTCTGGACACGAAAAGCTCCCCACCTGTTGGTGGGGAGCATTCGCGTGAGTCCTTTTAGGCGCTAACCTGGTCGAAGTGCAGCTTCCACAGGGTATCCACGTTCATTGTGTGGTTTGCCATTCGGAAGTCCTGATCGGCGCGCTCGAGAACGTCAACGACTTCGTCCAGCGAGAATGCTGGGTTGGCAATCGCAACGAATTCAACGGTCGGCCTGGTCTCGACCATCGCAACTTTGGCGTCGGCAGAGTTGATGATGGGGTCCATAGCCAAGTGGTGGCACGCCGCTTCGGCGACGCGTTTGACGTTGATTTCGGTTGTGCCATGCTCGGCGTCGGCCGCGGTGATTGCTCGGGTCGAGAATCCGCGGCTGCGAATATTTGCGATGACAGCCCACAGTCCAAGAAGTACCAGCACGACAGCACCGACGATCAGCGCTGTGTTGTACCAGGAACGGTAGGGAAGATTGCTGATCACGACTGGATCGACCTGCTGGATCCATTCGCTCACGTAGGGGATGTCCCAGAAGTACGTGAGTGGGATAAACCCGACGCAGAGCAGGAGAACGCCAATGATGAACACGAGCAGGCGGTCAAAGAACGCAAGTGTCTTGGTCATTTACTTCGCCTCCTGTTCAGCAACTGGTGCTGGCGCTTCGGTCTTGATGGTGATGGCGGGTACCTGCTCCAGACGCTGGAACTCACCAACGAGAGTTTCGTGCGCTTGCTGCTCGACATCGGGCCGCTGGACGTCGGTCTGCATTGTGAGCGTCAATTTGTTCCGGTCCGCTTTGGTACGCGCATGGTTTGCGCCAAACTGAGACGTTGCAAGGAACGTCGACTTCCGCGCAATATCCACGGGTCGCGTCCAGATCGAAACCGGTGACTGCACGCGTAGATGAGTTTTCTGGCGTGGCTTCAACGACGCAATCACGAGCGCAAGCCCCACCAACATCACAACGATGCCGACGGCGACGGCTACCCACGTAATGTCAATGAGATTCAACGTCAACTGGTCGTAGAGCTCGGGGAGCCATTCGGTTTGGCCATCTGCTTCTTGGAGGCGGACCCAAACGTCGTGCCCGATAACAACGGCGCCCCCGAGGAACGCCAGGCCGGCGAGCACGGTGATCCAGCGTGCAACTGGGCTAGCTTTCGGTGCGGCAGCCGGGTGCGGGCCTACTGGGGCGACGGGCGTATTAGGTTCGGTCATAGTACTTCACCGCCGGTTTGATCGTAATTTCACGAAGCGGCTGAGGTTGCGGTGCCGATACCGTCGTCGGTGCCGCAGTGCGCTTCACGCGAATGGGCTTGAGCGGCGCAGGTTGCGGAACGCTCGGGCTATATACGCGCTGTTTGCGTGTTTGCACGCCAAGCAGTCGGGCAGGCTCCGGCGTTTGTGGACGGAAAACCCGCGTGGGCTGTGCTTCGAAGCCCTTGGTACGCACGGGGTACGGAGTCGGAGCGGCAATGGATTTCACAGAGACTGGCTCTGGAACGTGGGTGTCCGTCAGGTCGTCGACAAGCGAGCGAGCGACGATATCGTGCAACGGTTCCGGCTCCTTCGTCGTCGGGGACTCTACGTCCAAAGGCTTGACCTTCAGCGGAGTCGGGATGATGAACGACTGGTGGTTTGCAACGTCGTCCCACGAGACGGGTTCACCGGCGTTCGCGGTGACGTTTGCCACCTCGATATTGACGCTGGAGACGTCAAGCCCAGTCAAGGTCCGGATGTGCGAGATGATCGTTGAACGCACCGCGTCCGTGATGGCAGCAATGGGGGCAGGGTAAGTAGTAGCGATCTCGGCTTCGACGGCCGCGGTGCCTGAAACTCGGTCCAGGCGGACATCGATTTGGGGAAAGCTGCGGCCTGCCAAACCTGCAAGCTTTGCGTCCATTTCGATCGTGCCGGGCACTGACGAAGCCGCCACCTCAGCAATCTGCGCGATGACGCGCTCACTGAGATGGAATTGGTTCGACGCCATTAGCTACGACCCTTGCCCGAGCTGGTGCTCAGGATTTCTGCGAGGTCCAGCTTGCCATCAAGCTGGGCGCCGACGACACCACCAATGACGGAGAAGAGAACGAGCCAAAGTAGCCCGAGTCCGCCGCCAAAGGTGACGAAGAAAGCAACGATAATGCCGATAATGACACCGGTTAACGCTTTGTTAGATAAAAGATTCATTGTTCACCACTTACTTGTAGTTGTGGGTACGCAACGCGGACGCCCTAACGGGCGTTCCTATTCGGCGTCGGCGACAACAACGTCGACGAAATCGACATCGGTGGCGCGCAGGGTAGCGGTGCGTACGTCGTCGGCGACGGAGTGAATGTCCCGTTCGCTCGAAACGTCGTAAATAAAGTTGACTTCAAGGCCGCGGAGGTTGGGGTCTGAGGATCGCGTCGCGGGTTTGAGCCCTTCGATCCGCTCGCCGGGTAGCAGGAGGGCAACTTCACCGAAGAACCCGCCATGCATACCCGCAACGCCGGGGACAGCCAAAATGGCGTCCCGGGCGGCTTCGGCCACCTCGCGGCTAACGGAGGTGTACGCCATAACTACTGAGCCAGCGCCTGGTTAGCGTTGTAGGCGGCCTCGTTGGACTCCTCGTTGTCCTGCTCCGGCAGGTGGACGTCGTGAACAGTGACGTCGACGCGGTCAACGATAAGGCCGGTCATGCGGGTCACAGCAACAGTGATGTTCTCGCGGATGGCGTTTGCGAGCTCGTGGATGGCGACGCCGTACTCCGCAATAATTGCAACAGCGACGGAAGCGTGGCCGTCCTCGACAACGACATCGACGCCCTGCTGAACATTGGTGGAGGAGGTCAGCGACTCGCGAACAGCACCCCACATGCGTGCAGCGCCACCGCCCAGGTTGTAAACTCCGGAAACTTCGCGGGCGGCGATGCCGGCGATCTTGCCGACGACGTTGTCGTCGATCATCGTGGTGCCGTGCTCAGTCTCAAGGTTGGAGTTGCGGGTGCGAACCTGCTCTGTCTCCTTTGCCTCGGTGGTGGCAGGAGTGTTCTCGGTTGCATTGTGGTCGGCCATGGAAAATCCCTTCGTCTATATATTGGGTAAAGAAAAGTACGACGGACAGACGCCCGTGTAAACACCCAGGGTACACAGCAACCAGCTAGCTTGCCTGAATCGATGCAAAAATTTCCGAATGGATATCACTCTGCAACCAAACTGAAATGTTCGGAGAAGGGGTTGCACTTCTTGCAAGAACGTGTTTTAATACTCGGGTTGCCTCGACATGATGGCCGCAAGGTTGTGATGGTGGGGTAAACATGACACCTTCCAAAGAAGGTTTTTATCTAGGTTAACTAGGTGAGAAACCGGAGAAGGGACATGGCAAATAAACAGCGGCAGTACGCAAGGGTCACGCACCCTTCCGAGTCTGACACCCCGATGCACGTGTGCACCGAGGCGGAAGCACTGAAGTAAGCGCGCAGTTTATTGTCGCGTTACTCACCTTCCGGAAGTGTCAAACAGTCAATGAAAACGACACTGGCGTTGAGCCATGGGCCCAGCCCGGACAACGTTATAGAGAAACTAGAAGCTACAACCCCACCGCTTCGTTCAGAATGTGGGGATGCGAGGAAGAGGTAAGCGTGGCGGGACAGAAGATCCGCATCAGGCTGAAGGCCTACGACCACGAAGCGATCGACGCATCTGCGAAGAAGATCGTTGAGACGGTCACCCGCACGGGTGCCCGCGTCGTTGGACCGGTGCCGTTGCCCACAGAGAAGAACGTGTACGCCGTTATTCGTTCTCCCCACAAGTACAAGGACTCTCGCGAGCACTTTGAGATGCGCACGCACAAGCGTCTCATCGACATTCTCGATCCGACGCCGAAGACGGTTGACGCGCTCATGCGTATCGACCTTCCTGCAAGCGTTGACGTGAACATCCAGTAATCACTAGAGATCCGACAACCTGTAAGTAGTGGAGAACTAATACATGTCTGATAACCAGATCAAGGGCATTCTGGGCACCAAGCTCGGCATGACCCAGATCTTCGACGACGAGAACCGTGTTATCCCGGTTACCGTCGTTGAGGCTGGGCCGTGCGTGGTCACCCAGATCCGTACACCAGAGACTGATGGCTACTCCGCCATCCAGATTGCTTACGGCGACATCGATCCCCGTAAGACGAACAAGCCAGAGGCTGGCCACTTCAAGAAGGCTGGCGTCACCCCACGTCGCTACGTAGCTGAAATCCGCATGGATGACACCTCTGCGTACGAACTCGGCCAAGAGATCACCGTCAATCTGTTTGACGGCGACGTCTTCGTCGACGTTGCTGGCACCACCAAGGGCCACGGCTTCGCTGGCGCAATGAAGCGTCACGGCTTCGCGGGCCAGGGTGCAGCACACGGTAACCAGGCTGCTCACCGTCGCGTTGGTGGCATTGGTGGCGCGTCTACGCCGGGTCGCGTGTTCAAGGGCAAGCGCATGGCTGGCCGTATGGGCGGTAACCGCGTTACTACCCAGAACCTGAAGATTCAACGCATCGACGGCGACAACAACCTCCTCCTCATCAAGGGTGCTATCCCTGGTGCGAAGGGTTCTGTTGTTACCGTCAAGACCGCAGTGAAGGGCGGTGCTCACGCATGACGAACCTGACGTTGAACGTCCACACCGCAGACGGAAAGACCAACGGTTCCGTTGAGCTTCCGGCAGAACTTTTTGACCGTGAAGCTTCCATTCCCCTGATGCACCAGGTTGTGACAGCTCAGCTGGCAGCCGCTCGTCAGGGCACTCACGCCACCAAGACCCGCGGCATGGTCCGCGGTGGTGGTAAGAAGCCATTCCGCCAGAAGGGCACCGGTCGCGCTCGTCAGGGCTCGATCCGCGCGCCACACTTCACCGGCGGTGGCATTGTCCACGGTCCGCAGCCGCGTTCTTACGCGCAGCGCACCCCAAAGAAGATGATCAAGGCTGCACTTGCTGGTGCACTCACTGATCGTGTTCGCAACGAGCGCATCCACCTCATTGAGGAGCTTGTTCCGGGCCAGAAGCCTTCGACCAAGTCTGCTCGTGCGTTCATTGAGCGTCTGACTGACCGTAAGTCGGTGCTGCTCGTGATCGGCCGTGAGGATGTTAACTCCCGTCTGTCCGCAAGGAACCTGCCGGGCGTCACCATTCTTGAGCCGGCGCAGCTGAACACCTACGACGTGCTGAACGCCGATGACGTTGTGTTCTCGGTTGAGGCGCTGCACACCTTCATCAACCGTGGCAAGGCTGAAGCTGCGGAGGAGGAGAAGTAAATGGCTAAGATCGTGAATTCCCGCGACATCATCATCGCGCCGGTCCTCTCTGAGAAGACCTACGCGCTGATGGAGCAGAACACCTACACGTTTTTTGTAGCGAAGTCTGCTAACAAGACCCAGATCAAGATTGCCGTGGAAGAGATTTTCGGCGTCGACGTCGCTTCGGTGAACACCGTGAACCGTGAGGGCAAGCGCAAGCGTTCCCGCACTGGTTTCGGTAAGCGCAAGGACACCAAGCGCGCCTACGTTACTCTCCGCGAGGGCAGCGATCCCATCGACATCTTCGGCGGCGCAGCCGTCTAAGTGACTCGATAGAAAAGGACAAAATATGGCTATTCGTAAGTACAAGCCGACAACCCCGGGTCGCCGTGCCAGCTCTGTTTCGGAGTTCGAGGAGCTTACCCGCTCCACTCCGGAAAAGTCGCTGCTGCGCCCGCTCCCGAAGAAGGGTGGCCGCAACACGCACGGCCACATCACCACTCGTCACCGTGGTGGCGGCCACAAGCGTCGCTACCGCGTGATTGACTTCCGTCGTTCGGACAAAGACGGCGTGCTGGCAAAGGTTGCTCACATCGAGTACGACCCGAACCGCACCGCTAACATTGCTTTGCTCCACTACTACGACGGTGAGAAGCGCTACATCATCGCTCCGAAGGGCCTGAAGCAGGGTGCCGTCGTTGAGGCTGGTCCTAACGCCGACATCAAGGTTGGTAACAACCTCCCACTTCGTAACATCCCGACCGGTACGACGATCCACGCTGTTGAGCTCAAGCCTGGTGCAGGTGCCAAGCTTGCTCGTTCCGCAGGCGCTTCTATTCAGCTGCTCGGTAAGGAAGGTTCCTACGCAGTGCTGCGTATGCCGTCCTCCGAAATTCGCCGCGTGGACATCCGCTGCCGCGCAACCGTTGGTGAGGTCGGCAACGCTGACCAGATCAACATCCGCTGGGGCAAGGCTGGCCGTATGCGCTGGAAGGGCTGGCGCCCAACGGTCCGCGGTGTTGTCATGAACCCTGTGGATCACCCACACGGTGGTGGTGAAGGTAAGACTTCCGGTGGTCGTCACCCAGTGTCCCCATGGGGCAAGAAGGAAGTTCGCACCCGCAACCCAAACCGTTACTCAAACAACATGATCGTGCGACGCCGTCGCTCGAAGAACAAGAAGCGTTAAGAGGAGGTAGTAAGACATGCCACGTAGCCTAAAGAAAGGCCCGTTCGTCGATGAGCACCTCCTCAACAAGGTGGACGCTCAGAACGATGCAGGCACCAAGCAGGTAATCAAGACCTGGTCTCGCCGTTCGACCATTCTCCCAGATTTCATCGGACACACTTTCGCCGTCCACGACGGCCGCAAGCACGTCCCGGTGTTTGTCGACGAGTCCATGGTCGGCCACAAGCTCGGCGAGTTTGCACCAACCAAGACCTTTAAGGGTCACGTCAAGGAACAGAAGGGACGTCGATAAGCAATGGCTGACACCATCACCACTGCATCCGCGACGGCCAAGTTCGTTCGTGTTTCCCCGATGAAGGCGCGCCGCGTGCTCGCCCTCGTCCGTGGGAAGTCCGTCTCCGAGGCTCTCGCAGTCCTGAAGTACGCACCACAGGGTGCTGCGAAGGACGTCGCCAAGGTTGTTGCATCTGCAGCCGCCAACGCTGAAAACAACTTCGGTTTGGACCCGCGTACGCTGGTCGTCTCCGAGTGCTGGGCAAACGAAGGTCCGACCATGCGTCGCTTCCAGCCACGCGCTCAGGGTCGCGCATTCCAGATCCGGAAGCGCACCTCGCACATCACCGTAGTTGTCGAGTCCAAGGAAGGGGCGAAGTAATGGGCCAGAAGATTCACCCACACGGCCTGCGCCTGGGTATCACGTCCGACTGGAAGTCCCACTGGTACGCCGACAAGAACTACGCTGATTACGTCGCAGAAGACATCAAGATCCGCGAGTTCCTGTCCAAGGGCCTCGAGCGCGCCGGTATCTCCGACGTTGTCATCGAGCGCACCCGTGACCGCGTCCGCGTCGACATTCACACTGCCCGCCCGGGCATCGTGATTGGCCGTCGTGGCGCTGAGGCTGACCGCATCCGCCGTGAGCTCGAGAAGCTCACCGGCAAGATGGTTGCGCTGAACATCCTCGAGGTCAAGAACGTCGACGCCGACGCAACGCTCGTTGCTCAGTCCATCGCTGAGCAGCTGGTCAACCGCGTTGCGTTCCGTCGTGCGATGCGCAAGGCAATCCAGTCCGCTATGCGTAACCCACAGGTCAAGGGCATCAAGGTCATGACCTCGGGTCGTCTCGGCGGCGCTGAGATGTCCCGCGTCGAGCGCTACCACGAAGGCCGTGTGCCACTGCACACCCTTCGTGCTGAGATCGACTACGGCATCGCAGAAGCACACACGACCTTCGGCGTCATCGGCGTCAAGGTTTGGATCTACAAGGGCGACGTCGTCGGTGGCGTGCGCGAGTCCGAGCTCAACGCTCCGTCGAACGAGCGTCGTGGCCGTGGCGATCGCCGCCCACGCCGTGGTGGCCAGCGCCGCCAGCGTGCAGAGCAGAAGCAGGAGGGCTAATCAATGCTTATTCCTAAGCGTGTGAAGTACCGCCGCCAGCACCGCCCGACTCGTTCTGGCGTGTCCAAGGGTGGCAACACGATCAACTTCGGTGATTACGCTCTGCAGGCTCTCGAGCCGGCGTACATCACCAACCGTCAGATTGAGGCGGCTCGTATTGCGATCAACCGCCACGTCAAGCGTGGTGGCAAGGTCTGGATCAACATCTTCCCGGACCGTCCGTTGACGCAGAAGCCGCTCGGTGTTCGTATGGGTTCCGGTAAGGGCCCTGTCGAGAAGTGGGTCGCTAACGTAAAGCCGGGACGTATTCTCTTTGAGATGTCCTACCCGAACGACGCAACCGCTATCGAGGCACTGCGCCGCGCAGGCGCGAAGCTGCCTTGCAAGGTTCGCATCATCAAGAAGGAGGACCAGTTCTAATGGCAAACGGTACCCCCGCATCCGAGTTCCGCGAGCTCAACGACGAAGAGCTGCGCGCTCGTCTGTCCGAGGCAAAGGAAGAGCTGTTTAACCTGCGCTTCCAGCTTGCTACCGGCCAGCTGACCAACAACCGCCGCATCTCCACCGTGAAGCGCGACATCGCACGTATCTACACCGTGCTGCGCGAGCGCGAGCTCGGCCTGTCCGTTGTTCCGGGAGCTGAGGCTTAATCATGAGTGAGGCAAACGTGAACGAACAGACCAACGAGAAGCGTGTTCAGAAGAACCGCCGCGGCTACGTCGTCTCCGACAAGATGGACAAGACCATCGTTGTCGAGGTCGAGGACCGCAAGTCCCACGCCCTGTACGGCAAGATCGTCCGTACCACCAAGCGCGTGAAGGCACACGACGAGGAGAACACCGCCGGTGTTGGCGACCTCGTCCGCATCCAGGAGACGCGTCCGCTGTCCAAGGACAAGCACTTCCGTCTCGTGGAGATCATTGAGAAGGCACGCTAAACCCATCCGGTAGAGGCGTCCGACTCAAGGACAAGAGAGCACCACCCCCAAGTTTCGTTACGACGGGGTGGTGCTTTTTCTATTTCGGTAGACTTTCTGGTGCTCGTAACGTTCAATGAAAAGGAGTTCACTATGGGTACTGGCAAGTTTTGCGTCACTGTTGCACACGCGAAGGACAATGAGGACCTTGCGACGCTCGGTTTCGTCGTCGCCAACGCTGCTGTAGGTTCCGCGCAGGACACGATGGTCTTCCTGTCTTCCGAGGGCGCTCGCCTCGCTGCGAAGGGCTACGCGGACGACATCCATGAGGAGGGCTTCGCTCCAATCAAGGAGTTGATTGAGAACTTCGTTGCCGCAGAGGGCAAGCTGTACGTGTGCGCGCCTTGTGCCAAGAAGCGCGGCTTCGGGGAAGAGGATCTTATCGACGGCGCCACCATCGTCGGCGGCGCAAAGCTGGTTGAGTTCCTGGCAGACGGCACCCCAAGCGTTTCCTACTAAGGCAGCGATGTCTCAGTCCGAGAATCTGCACCCGTACGCCCCAGACGCCAGCTTCGACGGTGGCGATCTGGACTGCGGTAACGGGTTGCTGTTATTGATCCGAAAGAACATCGATCCGCTCGAGTCTGGCCAGCTGCTGGAGATTATCTCCTACGACCCCACAGTCAAGGTGGACCTGCCTTCCTGGTGTAACTTGACTGGCAACGACCTGGTCAACGTGGTTGAGGAGCCAGAGCACAAGCGGTGGCGCTTCCTTGTGTCGAAGGGGGCGTTCACGAAGCCCGTGGAGGTTGCTGACATCCCGGCCGCTCCCGAGGCTGTGCGCCCGAAAAAGAAGAAGGGGCCGCGCAAGCGCCCGCAGATGCCGGTGACGCAGGAGGTCGTGGAGCCGACGATCGCCAAGGAACTGCCTGAGCCAGCTCCCGCGCCGGAGATTCCGGCGGGATCTGTGCTGACGATGGGCTCTTGGCCACGGTCTCCGTGGTTGTTGGATGCGCTGCACCGCCACCTCGAAGAGCGGATGGATGAGGGCACGTTCCAGGCCACAGCCGACGACGCAGTGCGCCTTGTGCTTGCGGCGCAGGAGCGGGCCGGAGTGGACGTCGTCACGGATGGTGAAATGCGACGCGACAACTACTCGAGCTTCGTCGCGGGGCGTCTGCAGAACTGCCAGCTCATCCCGATTACGGACCTGCTGCCGTACGTGGATGACCCGGAGGAGTTCGAGCGCGAGCTTCGCGCGTTGGACGTCCCGGCGGGCGAGGTGCGCCACCCGGCGGTCTTTGGCCCGCTTGGTCGCGATAAGCCGCTGGTTGCGCACGAGGTTGAGTTCGTGCAGCAGCTCACCGACCGCCCGGTGAAGGTGTGCCTGCCGGGGCCGTATCTGCTCACGCGCACGATGTGGATGGAGTGTGTCTCCGACCGCGCGTACGAGAACCGTGAGGAGATGTCGAAGGATATCGTCCGCGTGCTACGCGAGGAGCTCCACGAATTGCTGGCGAAGGGAACGTCGCTGGTGCAGATCGATGAGCCGGTGCTTACTGAAGTCGTGTACGGGCAGGCAGGCGGGGGCGGCCGCACGTTTATGTGTGGCGCGCTCGACGGCCTGGAGGGCACGGTGGATGAGGAGCTGGAGTTCGCGAAGTCGTTGCTCGATGAGCTCACTGAGGGGCTGCCGAAGGAGCGGTTGGCGCTGCACGTGTGCCGCGGCAACTGGACCACGGACGAGTCGGCGGCGCTGACGGGCGATTACGCTCCGTTTGTTGAGCTGTTCGCCTCGCTGAACGTGGGTATGTTGTCCATGGAGTTGGCGACGCCTCGTGCCGGCGATATCCGAGCCCTCGAGGGAATCCGCGACGACCAGCGCATCTGCGTTGGCGTGCTGAACCAAAAGCTTCAGGAGCTGGAGCCCGTCGAGGCAGTGGAGGCGCGCATCGAGCGCGCCCTGGACACGCTCGGAGCTGACCGGGTGGTCTTCTCGACGGACTGCGGTTTTGCAACGTTTGCGGATAACCCGATCGTGGCTGCGAACTTGGCTGAGCAGCAACTCGCGCTCATTGTGCAGGCCCGCGACAATGTGATGGCGCGCCGCAATGCATGAGGATCACTACTGGGATGCCCAGGACATCGCGTGCGGTGATGTCCTGGTGCGCCTCTTCCTCTTGTTCCGCGACCAGATCAAGGAAGGGGAAGTGCTGCACTTGCGGTCCACGAACGAGGCGATCGATATCGATATTCGTGCCTGGTGTGGCCTGACCGGCAACACGTTGCTGCGCGCGGATCACCCGGAGTTTTATATCCGTAAAACTTCTGATTGATGTGAAACTTCGGCTATCCTTAGCGCTGTGAATAAAGGACTGCGCCGAACGAACCGTGTCGTTTCCCGAGCCCTCGCAACCGTTGGGCTCGGGCTTTGTATTCTTGCCTCTACCGCCGCCTGCGGGTTTGGGGGCGGTCAGCCAGTCATGGCGGCTGATACGACAGAGCTCGCTCCTCGTGATGTTGCTGCCAAAGTGCCGGTCACCGCGACGGTGGAGGCTGCCACGGTGACCGCGTTGACGACGCACCTGACCGGCCCGGTCACAGCCCTGAACGTGAAGGTGGGACAGCGTGTTGAGGCCGGCCAGGTGGTCGCTGTCCTGGATACGTCGGGGGTTCAGCGTGAGATTGATGCGCAGCGCGCGCAGCAGATTTCGGCGGATGTCGCGGCGCAGAATCAGCTTGAGCAGGCCCAGCAGGCTTACCAGCAGTCGAGCGACGCGATGCAGCGTGGCCTGAACCCGCAGGTGACGCAGGCGGAGGCGGCGCTTCGCCAGGCTGATGGCCAGTTGCAGGAGGCTACCGCAGTTTTCGAGCAGCGAAAGAAAGCAGTCGCGGCGGGCCTGGACAGCACGTTGCTTACGCAGGCGCAGGGCGTGGACTCGGCGCGTCGTGACGCGCTGACGGCGGCCCTGGAGTCTGTGCGCGGCAATCACGGCATCTTCCAATCTGGGATGGCGCAAGACGATGCTGTGCAGCCGTTGCTGAGCAAACTGGAGGCCGACGAGCGTTTCCGCGGCGCGAAGCACAACCTTTCTGCGGCGCAAAAGGCGTACGACGCTGCCCTCAACGACACCGACGCGGATCTTGCGGCGAAGCAGCGCGCGGTTGCCCAGGCATTTGATGCGAAGGCGGAGGCAGCGGTCGGGCTCGAGGTAGCAAAGCTTGCGGCCCAGCAGCAGCTCGACTCCCAGGCGGCAGCGGTGCAGCAGGCGCAGCGTGGTGTGCAGGCGGCGCAGGCCGCGGCGGGCCAGTCAATCGCGCAGCTTGAGGTCGATGTGGCGTCGGGTCAGGTGCGTGCTCCGATCGCGGGTGTGGTCGCGGAGGTTGCGGTGAAGCAGGGGCAAACGCCGACGGGCTATCTGCTCTCGGTGGCGGACCCGAATCGGCTGGTGCTGCGCGCGAGCGTCAAGGAGCTGGACTCGGCGAAGATGCAGCCGGGCGACGCCGTCACGTTCACCACGCCTGGCACCGGCGCGAAGAAGTTTAAGGGCCGTGTGCTGGATGTTTCATCGGTTGCGGAAGCGCAGCCCGCTGCGGATGGGGCGTCGGCACAGGCGGCGCGCCCGGAGTTCCCCGTGGAGATCGAGGTTCTGGGTGATACCGAGGGCCTCAAGATCGGCGGGACGGCAAAGGCGCAGATCACCACGGAGTCCGCGAAGGACGCGCTCGCTGTGCCGCGGGAGGCCGTCGTCGACGAGAATGGCAGCTACTCGGTGTACACGCTTCGCCCGAAGGATGACGGGGACAAGTTCGAGGTAGTGAAGACGCCGGTCAAGGTTGGGCTGGTCTCGGATTCGGATGTGGTCGTAGAGGGCGTCGAGAAGGGGACGCGGGTGCTGAACAAGCCTGCCGAGTACCGCGAACGCGTCGGTGCCACTGTGACCTTGGTTGAGGAGCAGGAGTGAACCCGCGCGAATCTGTCAGACTCGCTACGGTGAGCCTGCGGGCGAACAAGATGCGCTCGGCGCTGACGCTGCTCGGGGTGATCATTGGCATCGCCTCGGTGATTGCGATTATGACGCTGGGTAAGGCGATGCAGAAGCAGACGCTGGACAGCCTGGAGCAGTTCGGCATTCACGACGTCCACCTCGAAGTCAAGCCCCGCCAGGAGGATGACAGCGAGGCCGCCCGCTACATGTTCCAAGAAATTGACGACGCCTCGAAGCTCACCCCCGACATGATCGAGGACCTGCGCGCCGAACTCGGGACGCGGGCGAAGGGTATCGCGTTTGAGTTGGATAGCTCGACAGCTCAGGCGACACGCGGGCTGGCGCACGGCACCACGATGGTGAGTTTTGTCAACGCTGACCAGCTGGAGATGCAGAACCTGCCGCTGACCGCCGGGCGATTTCTGACCCAAGACGACATTGAGGCGAACCGCGCCGTGGCGGTGGTCTCGCCGGAGGTTGTGGAGCAGCTGTTCAATAACGACCCTGATTCGGCGATCGGGCAGGAAGTCGAGCTGGACATCGGCGGGCAGTACGCTTCGGTGCAGGTGGTCGGTGCGTACGGGCACTTTGAGAAGCAGGGAGTGCTGGTCGGGGACTTTTCGCAGTCGATGATGGCGGTGCCGTACACGGTGCAGCCGGACATGATGCGCACGCCGGTGCCTGGCGTGGACAACGTGAGCGTGCGCGCCGCGGACGGCGCCGACACCGATCAAGTGGCCAAGGACGTCCAGGCGTGGGCGGACCGCGCCTATGAGGACGACCCCGATTACAAGGGGAAAGTGGCCGACATGAAGCGTGACATCGATCAGCTCAACCAGACGTTGACCATGATGAGCGTGGTGGTCTCCGCAATCGGCGGGATCTCGCTACTCGTCGGCGGTATCGGCGTGATGAACATCATGTTGATTACCGTGACGGAGCGCACCCGTGAGATCGGTGTGCGCATGGCGCTGGGCGCGACGCGTCGGATGATCCGCACGCAGTTTGTCACCGAGGCGATGATCGTCTGCCTCATCGGCGGGCTCTTCGGCGTGGTCGTGGGCGCGGGCTTCGGCATGCTGGGCGCGCTGCTGCTGAACGCCTTCGTGTTCCCCCCGATCTCGGCAGTGCTACTCTCACTGGTATTCGCGCTGCTGATTGGCCTGTTCTTCGGCTACTACCCGGCAAACCGCGCATCGAGAATGAACCCGATCGAAGCCCTGCGCTACGAATAGCAACAACGTTTGGAGTGACACATATGGCAGCCACCGTGCTGACCACGGAAAACACGCGCCGGTACAAGCCCGAGCCATCAGTGGCGACAGCGCTGAAGACACCGCGCATCCTGACGAAGGAGGTCCTCGCCGGGCTGGTTGTGGCGCTGGCGCTGATCCCAGAGGCGATCAGCTTCTCCATCATCGCAGGAGTGGACCCGAAGATCGGGCTGTACTCCTCCTTCATCATGGCGATGGTGATCGCGATTACGGGTGGGCGCCCCGCCATGATCGCGGCCGCCACCGGTGCGGTGGCGCTGGTAATCGCGCCACTGGTGAGGGATTACGGCTACGACTACATGGTGGCGGCCATCATGCTCGCCGGGGTGTTCCAGATTGTGTTGGCGGTAGCTGGCGTCGCAACGCTGATGCGGTTCTTGCCGCGCAGCGTGATGATCGGCTTCGTCAACGCGCTGGCGATTCTCATCTTTGTGGCGCAGCTGCCCGAAATTATCGGCATTCACTGGGCGGTGTACCCGCTGCTGGCGCTGGCCATCGTGATCATGGTGGTGATGCCGAAGTTTACGCAGGCGGTTCCGGCGCCGCTCATTGCGATTCTGGTGGTCACGCTCATCGCGGTCGCTACGAAGGCACCCGTGCCGACGGTCGGAGACCGCGGCGAGCTGCCGAGCAGCCTGCCCGAATTCTTCATCCCACACGTGCCGCTGACCTGGGAGACGCTTCGGATCATCGCACCGTACTCGCTCGGCGTGGCGCTCGTCGGCCTGATGGAGTCGCTGATGACCGCGAAGCTGATCGATGAAGTCACGGACACGCATTCCAACAAGACCCGCGAGAGCTGGGGGCAGGGCGTCGCGAACATTGTCACCGGCCTGTTCGGCGGGATGGGTGGCTGCGCCATGATCGGCCAGTCCATGATCAACGTGAAGGTCTCCGGGGCTCGCACCCGTATTTCCACCTTCCTGGCGGGCGCGTTCCTGCTCATCCTGATGCTCGCGTTCGGCGAGTACGTCGCCATGATCCCGATGGCTGCGCTGGTTGCCGTGATGGTGATGGTGTCGGTGGGCACGTTCGACTGGCACTCGGTGATGCCGAGCACGCTGCGCAAGCTGCCGGCTTCGGAAACCGTCACGATGCTGATCACGGTTGCGGTGGTGCTGGCGACGAACAACCTGGCTATCGGCGTCGTGGTTGGCGTGCTTGTGGCGTCCGTAATCTTTGTGCGAAACGTCGCCCACCTGGTGGAAGTGACCCGCGAAGTTGTCGACGGCGTGGCCCACTACGTGGTGTCCGGCCAGCTGCTGTTTGCCTCCTCCAACGACCTGACCACTCTGTTCATGTACTCGGAGGACCCCGACGAAGTGGTCGTGGACCTGCACCGCGCGCACGTGTGGGACGCGTCGACGGTCGCGGCGCTCGACAGCATTG
Source organism: Corynebacterium sp. UMB2355A (assembly GCF_033877495.1). Lineage (NCBI taxonomy): Bacteria > Bacillati > Actinomycetota > Actinomycetes > Mycobacteriales > Corynebacteriaceae > Corynebacterium > Corynebacterium sp. UMB2355A. Next base: position 1,745,226 of record NZ_CP138855.1, read on the forward strand.
AACAAAAATACGAAGAGCGCGGCAAGCACGTGCGCTTCATCGGCATGAACCCGAGTACCACGGAGTTTCACAGCAAGCTCACGGGCTCTCTGAGATAGGGTTCGGCGGCGTCACTTTTTCAGGAACTACGCCGCGTGTAAAATTCGCCCCATGTGTGGAATCGTTGGATACATAGGTGGCGAGCGTGCACGCGAGCACGACGCCCTCACCGTCATTATTGATGGGCTTCGCAGGCTCGAATACCGCGGTTATGACTCGGCCGGGGTAGCAGTCATGCAGGGCGACACCATCGCGTGCAGGAAGAAGGCAGGCAAGGTTGCGGACCTAGAGCAGGCCATCGCAGAGGCACCGCTTGCGCCCTCCAACCTGGGCATCGGGCACACCCGGTGGGCAACCCACGGCGGGCCTACCGACGCCAACGCCCACCCCCACGTCGTCGGCGACGGCGCGCTGGCCGTGGTGCACAACGGCATCATCGAGAACTTCGCGGCACTTCGTGCTGAGCTGAGCGAGAAGGGCTACACGTTCCGCTCCGAAACTGACACCGAGGTGGCAGCCACGCTGCTGCTGGACATCTTCAATACTGAGGCGAACAAGGACCTCACCGAGGCAATGCGCCTGACCGCCCTGCGACTCGAGGGCGCGTTCACGCTGCTGGCCATCGAGCAGGAATTCCCGGACCGTATCGTTGCGGCGCGCTGGAACTCCCCGCTGGTCATCGGCCTGGGCGAGGGTGAGAACTTCCTCAGCTCTGACGTCTCCGGCTTCATCGAGTTCACCCGCGACGCGGTGGAGATGGACAACGGGCAGATCGTTACCCTGACCGCCGACAGCTACGACATCATTGACTTCGAAGGCAACCACGCCGAGGGCAGCCCGTTCCGCGTCGAGTGGGACGTCACCGCCGCAGAAAAGGGTGGGTTCGATTCCTTCATGGCGAAGGAGATCCACGACCAGCCGGCCGCCGTTCGCGACACCCTCTACGGCCGCTTCGACGCCGAGGGAAAGCTCACGCTCGACGAACTACGTATCGACGAGTCCGTGCTGCGCAGCGTCGACAAGATCATCATCGTGGCCTGCGGTACCGCTGCGTACGCGGGGCACGTGGCGAAGTACGCGATTGAGCACTGGTGCCGCATCCCGACGGAGGTCGAGCTGGCGCACGAGTTCCGCTACCGCGACCCGATCGTCACCCCGAACACCCTGGTCGTAGCAATTTCGCAGTCCGGCGAGACCATGGACACCCTCATGGCGGTACGCCACGCGCGCGAGCAGGGCGCGAAGGTCATCGCGATCTGCAACACGGTCGGCTCCTCCATCCCGCGTGAGGCCGACGCATCCCTGTACACCTACGCTGGCCCAGAAATCGCAGTGGCGTCGACGAAAGCGTTCATCTCCCAGATCGTGGCGTCCTACCTGTTGGCGCTGTACCTGGCGCAGGTCCGCGGCAACAAGTTCACCGACGAAATCCAGACCATCATTGCTGAGCTGGAGGAGATGCCGGAGAAGATCCAGTGGATCCTGGACAACGAAGCAGAAATCCAGGAACTTGGCCGCGAGCTCGCCGACGCGAAGTCGGTACTCTTCCTCGGCCGCCACGTCGGCTTCCCAGTCGCGCTCGAGGGCGCACTGAAGCTCAAGGAGGTCGCCTACCTGCACTCAGAGGGCTTCGCCGCAGGCGAGCTCAAGCACGGCCCGATCGCGCTGGTTGAGGAAGGGCAGCCGGTGTTCGTCATCGTGCCGTCGAAGCGTTCGCGCCACAACCTGCACGCCAAGGTTGTCTCCAACATCCAGGAAGTCCGCGCGCGTGGCGCCGTCACCATCGTGATCGCGGAAGAGGGCGACGAAGACGTGAACCGCTTCGCCAACCACGTGATCCGCATCCCGCAGTCGGCCGGCCTCATGCAGCCCCTCTTGTCGACGATCCCGCTGCAGATCTTCGCCTGCACCGTTGCGCAAGCACGTGGCTTGAACGTGGACCAGCCGCGCAACCTGGCGAAGTCCGTCACGGTGGAGTAGCGCGCTAGAGTGGCCGCATGAAGAAGTTTGGGTTCCTTTCATTCGGCCACCACGCACCACCCGGGCGCCAGGGGATGACCGCGCGCGAGGCGCTACAGGACACCGTGGAGCTCGCGCGCCAGGCGGACGCGATTGGTGTCAACGGCGCCTACGTGCGAGTGCACCACTTCGCGCCGCAGTTCGCGTCTCCGATTGCCCTGCTTGGCGCGATGGCGTCGGCGACGAAGCACATTGAGGTGGGCACCGGCGTCGTCGATATGCGCTACGCCAACCCGCTGCAGCTCGCGGAGGACGTCGCCGCGCTCGATTTGCTAAGCGACGGCCGCCTCGCCTTCGGCGTCTCCCGCGGGTCACCGGAGCCTGCCGATAGAGGGTGGCGCGCTTTCGGCTACGAGTCAGAGGCCGCGAACGGTTCTGACCTGGCGCGTGCACATTTCCAGCGTTTCATTTCCGCGCTGCGCGGGGACCCGATGGCGCTCGCCGCATCCCTTGAGGAGCAGTACCCGCAGATGTACCCGCCTGCCAGCCCGCTTGCGGTGTTGCCACACTCCGAGGGGGCGGCGCGCCGGGTGTGGTGGGGCGCAGGTACCTTCGCCAGCGCCGAGCAGGCTGCCCGCGACGGCGTGAACCTGATGAGCTCCACGCTGATTTCGGAAGCCGACGGCCGCAGCCTCGGCGAGCTGCAGGCGGAACAGATTCAGCACTACCGGAAGGCGTGGGCGGCCGCGGGCCACGACTGGGAGCCGCGCGTTTCTGTTTCTCGTTCTATCTTTCCGATCGTGGACGAGGACACCGAGCGGCTCTTCGGACTGCTGGATACCGAGGAACAGATCGGTCAGATTGAGCGTGGTGTGTACACCACGTTCGGCAAGACGTACGCCGCAGAGGCCGACCAGCTTATCGAGGAGCTCGGTAATGACCCAGCAATCCAGGCCTCGGACACGCTGATGCTCACCGTTCCGAACCAGGCCGGGGTGGACGTGTGCATGCAGATCCTGCGCGGGTTCGCCGAGCACGTCGCGCCGGCGCTTGGGTGGGAGCCAGCGTACGCGGCTTCCTAATCCAGCTCGTGGGCGAAGGGGGTGTCTGCGCCGGTGCGCGACACCGTGATCGCGGCCGCGCGGGTGGCGAACGTGAGGATCTCGCGCCACTCCTCCTCGTCCAGGGCGAGCAGGCCGTCGCGGTCCAGGCCGCGGGCGTCGAACTGGTGGACCAGCGCCGCCATCACCGTGTCCCCGGCCCCAATCGTGTCCGCGACCGTGACCTTCGGTGAGGGGACCGTGACCGTGCCGAACGGCGCGCGTACCCGCAGGCCGTCGGCGCCGAGCGTGGTCACCACGACTGGCACGTGGGAGGTGTCACCGAGGAACTCGACTTCCTCGTCGGAGAGTTTGAGCACCGTTACGGAATCGAGCAGCCCCCGCAGGAACAGGCGGTGTTTCTCGGAGGCGAACGCCGGGCGGATATTCGGGTCCAGGCAGACGATTGCGCCGTGCTTTGCCGATTCAGAGGCGGCCTCCGCGTAGCGCAGCGACGCCGGTTCCAGCGCCAGGGACAGGGTCCCGAACACCGCGTAGCCCTCCTGCACCGGGACTGGCTGTGCGAAGCGGTCGGCGGTGCCGTCGACGTAGAACGTGTACGTTGCCGAGCCGTTCTCAGCCAGGGCGGTGACAGCCAGGGTGGTGGGCTCGTCGCCGCGGCCGCAGTTGGTGAGGTCCACGTGGGCGTCGAGAAGCGATTGGGCGAGTGTCTCTCCGAAGTTGTCACGAGACAACCGTGACTGGAAGGAGACGTCTGCGCCGAGTCTGCCCAGCGCACGGGCCACATTGAACGGGCCGCCACCGAGCGCGGGCACCAGCGGCGCGAGCGGGGAACGGTCCTGGGGGACAAGGTCAACGAGGGCTTCGCCGTACACAGTGATCATGGTTCCACCGTAGACTAAGTCGCATGACGTACCGGCCAACATTTCACCTGTCCCCGCCGCAAGGGCGCCTCAACGACCCGAACGGCGTCACGCTCATCGGCGACCAACTCCACGTGTTTTACCAGCATGATCCGTGCTTTCCGCACGCTGCGAAGCGCACCGGTTGGGGCCACGCCGTCACCACAATTGGGGGTGAGGAGGGCCTGGGCCAGTGGCGCCACCTTCCGGACGCGCTGTATCCGGACTTCCCGTACGACACGCACGGGTGCTACTCCGGGTCCTCCGTGGTGCACGACGGCGAGATCATGCTGTTTTACACCGGCAACGTGAAGGAGGATGGGCGCCGCCTGACCACGCAGAACCTGGTCCGCGTTGAGGACTTGGAGGGCCCGATGGGCGGTGTGTACCACCGTGCGCCGGAGAATCCGCTCATTGACGGCCCAGCCCTCGGCTTTACCGCCCACTACCGGGACCCGCACGTCACTCAGAATGAGGACGGCTCCTGGCGCATGGTGCTCGGTGCGCAGCGTGAGGAGGAGCGCGGCGCGGTGGTGCTCTACGAGTCACCGGACCTGCTGAACTGGTCGTTTGCTGGCGCGCTGCAGTTCGAGGGGCTGGACCCGCGCGTTGAGGCCGCCTACATGTGGGAGTGCCCGAACCTGCTGCGGATGCGTGACCACGCGACGGGGCAGTGGCGCGAGGTACTCGTGCTGTGCCCACAGTACCCGGGCTCGGACGAGTGCGGCTACGTCGTCGGTTCGCTTGATGGCCTGTGGTTTCGCGTGGAGTCGCAGTTCCGGGCGTTGGACTTTGGGCATCAGTTTTACGCGCCGCAGATGGTCGCCGAGGACGATGGCGATGCGCTGTTGCTCGGTTGGATGGGACTGCCTGCCCGCGATGACACCCCAACGCTTCAAGCAGAGGGCTGGGTGCATCAGCTGACGTTGCCTCGCAGGCTCCAGCTTGTCGACGGCCAGCTTCGCACCGAACTCCTTCTCCCAACCGATCCCGCGGGGATGGTCGTGCACCGCGAAGTTCTCAGGGGACAGCCGTGGGAGGCCGACCTGGTCGACGATGCCGGTGGCGTTGGTGCTCACGTGGCGTGGCGGCCTGGCGAAGCCGGGCGTGGAACGCTGAGCGTGACGGTCGGCGGTGACGAGCGCCGCGCCCAATGCGCGCAGGGCGAGCTCGTGGTGTGCGCTGACGGGGCGGCGCTCGAAGTTGTTGCCGGAGACGGGGAAGTGGCGTTCTCCTCGGCGGTCTTCGGTACTGAGGGAGCCCCATGGGTCGCTGTGGAAGTACGTGAAATCGGCCACAACCGGGGGTAATCGGACGCAAGTAAGCTGATTTATGCCCGTATAGATGTTTGACTGTGTGGGAAGAGAAAGGATTCCCACATGGACCACAAAGAAGTAGCCCGGCGGGTCCTCGCCGGGGTAGGGGGCGAGGAAAACATCGTTGGCGTCGCCCACTGCGCGACGCGACTGCGTTTCGTGCTTAAGGACGTCGACAAGGTTGCGCAGGATACGCTGGAGAACGACCCTGATTTGAAGGGCACGTTCGCAACCGGCGGCATGTTCCAGATCATCGTCGGCCCCGGCGACGTAGATATTGTCTTTGATCAGCTCAACGGCATGACCAGCAAGAGCATTGCTGTCTCCACGGAAGACCTGAAGGAAGTAGCGGCGAACCAGGGCAACTGGTTTACGCGCTTCATTAAGGTCTTTTCTGACATCTTCGTGCCGCTGATCCCAATCCTGGTTGGCGGCGGTCTGCTCATGGCGCTCAACAACGTCCTGACCGCCGAGGGGTTGTTCGGGGAGAACTCCCTGGTGGGGATGTTCCCGCAGATCCAGGGTCTGACGGAGATCATCAATGTGCTGGCCTCCGCACCGTTCGCGTTCCTGCCGGTGCTGGTGGGGTACTCCGCGACGAAGCGCTTCGGTGGCAACGAATACCTCGGCGCCGGCATGGGCATGGCGATGGTTCACCCGGCGTTGGTCAACGGCTACGACGTGGCGAACTCCGTAGCCGACGGCACGATGCCGTTCTGGGACCTGTTCGGCCTGCCTGTCGCGCAGGCGGGTTACCAGGGTGCGGTGCTGCCGGTGCTGGCGGTCGCGTGGATCTTGGCAACGATCGAGAAGTGGTTCCACAAGCGTCTGAAGGGTACGGCGGACTTCCTGATTACTCCGCTGGCAACCCTGCTGATTACGGGCTTCATTACCTTCATCGCCGTCGGCCCGTTTGTCCGCTGGCTCGGTGACCTGCTGATTGTCGGCCTCTCCAGCCTGTACGACTTCGGTGGCCCAATCGGTGGCCTGCTCTTCGGTCTGGTGTACTCGCCGATCGTGATCACTGGCCTGCACCAGTCCTTCCCGCCAATCGAGCTCGAGCTGTTTAATCAGGGCGGCTCCTTCATCTTCCCGACGGCCTCCATGGCGAACATCGCGCAAGGCGCAGTGGCCCTTGCCGTGTACTTCCTGGCGCGCAACGCAAAGCTCAAAGGTCTAGCTGGTTCCTCGGGCATCTCGGCCGTATTTGGTATCACGGAACCCGCCATCTTCGGCGTCAACCTGCGCCTCCGCTGGCCCTTCTTTATCGGCCTCGGCGCGGCCGGTATTGGTGCAATGCTGATTGCGATCTTTGATGTCAAGGCAGTTGCGCTTGGTGCGGCGGGCTTTATCGGCGTGGTCTCCATCCGCGCGAATGACATGGTGACCTTCCTGATCCTCGGTGTCATTACGTTCGTGATCGCCTTCGTGGCGGCCTACGGGTACGGGCGCTACCTGGTGGGCAAGCATGGCAGCATCGATCCGGACGCAACCGAGGATCCAGCCGCCGATGCCGCTGCCGAGCAAGCGCTGCTCGAGGCGTCCGACGAGGCGCTCCACGTCGTGGCGCCACTCGAGGGCAACGCCGTGCCGCTTGCGACGGTCAGTGACCCGATGTTTGCCCAGGGCAAGCTGGGGAACGGCGTGGCAATCGTGCCGACGGTTGGAGAGCTGCGCGCACCCGTCGCCGGTACGGTTGCGGTCACGTTCCCGTCCGGCCACGCCTACGCAATCCGCGCCAAGGGGACCGATGGCAAGAACGTGGACATCCTTATGCACATCGGCTTCGACACGGTGAACCTCAAGGGCGAGCACTTCACCGCACACGTGGAGAAAGGTGACGTCGTGGAAGCAGGCCAGCTCCTCGCGACGTTCGATATCGATGCCATCCGCGACGCAGGATACGAAGTGACGACTCCGGTCGTTGTCTCGAATACGAAGCGGGTAGGGGAGATTGGGGCGTCGAGAAGCCTTCCTGCAGACACGAAGTTTGGCGATGCCCTCTTCTTCGTCGAGCCGAAAAAGATAGCTGAAGAAGCAAAATAAAAGTTTTTTAGAAAACTGGCAACAACCTTAAATTGGTCTGTTAATCTGTTGGTGTCTTGTTCAGCGCGCTAGCTCACAAGGGTCTAGCGGACATCACAGGAGGAAAACTATGAAACTTCGTCGCATTCTCGCCGCAGGCCTCGTGGCTTCCGCTCTTGCAGTGGGCGCACCGGTCGCACAGGCAGCACAGCCAGCGCCAGAACCGCTGGCAGGTGTCCTGCACGAGCTGAAGCGCCTCGGTGGCTACCAGGCACAGAACCTGATCCTCGTGCCTGCACTGCTGTCCTCTTTGGGCTTCCTGACGAACATCGCGACGTCTTCGCAGCGCGTCTAAATCCCACCCATTCACCCGAGACCATAGAGAGAGAACGTAAGAATGAAACTTCGTAACGCAATTGCAGTTGCCGCTTCTGTTGTTGTCCTGTCTGGCGTTGTTGCTACCGATGCAAGTGCTGCACAGTACCCAGAGCCGCTGAACAACGTCATGAACGAGCTGCGCAACTTCGCTGGCCCGCAGGGTCCGAACCTGCTGCTGGTTCCGGCTGTGCTTTCGTCCATCGGTGTCGTCAACATGGCCGTTGTGGTCATCCTGTCGATTGTTGCTGCGGCAACCGGCGTGGGCATCGCTGCTTCGAGCTAAGTGCTCACCGAGCAATAACGAACGCCCCCTTCCCTTCGCGGGAACGGGGCGTTTTCTTTCTGCTTGGGGGTTAGCGGCGTGTCGCCAGCGGGGTTGCCGGGGTGCCGCCCTTGTTTAGCCAAGCATAGACGCCGCCCATGATGAGGCCACCACCGATGTAGTTGCCGACCCACACGATGAGCCAGTTCATCAGGCCATTCGTCAGTGTGAACCCGGCGAAGTGCTCGGCGCCGATGCCGTAGCCCGCCAGGGAGAAGACGACGAAGCTGGCGATGGAGTGCTCGTACCCCATTGCGGCGAATGCGGGAACGATCAGCATGATGGCGAGGAACTTCGCGGTGAAGTCCTTGCCAGCCTGGATGGCGAGCAGCACGCCGATGTTGACCACGATGTTGGCGAAAATGCCTTCCATGAACAGCAAGCTGTCCGGCTTCGCGAGCTTGGTCTCAACGGTCGCGGCGAGGAAGCTGTCCATCCCGATCGGCTGGAACGCCGTGGCGTGCACCAGGAATACCGCGGTGATGAGGACGCCGAGCAGGTTGAAGATGGTGCAGGTGGAGACCATCAGGAAGCCCTTGAGCCAGGGGAGGCGTCCCGAGGCGCTGCCGTAGGTCATGAACATCATGTTGCCGGTGGCGAGCTCCGCACCCAGGACAACGATGACGTACAGCGAGAGGCAGAAGATAGCTGCGAACACGAAGCGGCCGTAGCCGGGGGCGCTGCTTTCTACTTGGGTGGAGGCGACGGTGGCGAAGGCCGTCATGATCGTCAAAAACATGCCGGCGAGCATGGAGCGTACCGCGAACTTGGGGAGTTCGTAGGTGTAGAGGTACGACTTGAAGCCGATTGAATCCGCAAGTGTGCCATCGAAGTTCATAGGTATGACCATACCAAAGGTCAGAACCGGGCACGAATCCACACAACCAAAAGTCGCGGTTTGCAGGCGCGCATGTTCCGTGCTTTAATATTCCAGTTGTCCGTTGCTGCGTGTTTGTTCTGCGCGTTTCCGAGCTGAGCATGTACGCCTGCGGTGCCGAAGGCGCCGTCGACAAGCGAAAAGACATCGAAGACATTGACCACGTGCGTATAGGACGGAAATCTAACGCACATCGACCCAGGTCAGGAGACCAATAGTGATTCAGAAGGAATCGCGCCTGAAGGTCGCCGACAACACCGGTGCACGTGAAATTCTGTGCATCCGTGTCCTCGGCGGATCCGTTCGGCGCTTCGCCGGCATCGGCGATACGATCGTCGCCACTGTGAAGGAAGCTGCCCCAGGCGGCAACGTTAAGGAAGGCGAAGTCGTTAAGGCTGTCATCGTTCGCGCGAAGAAGGAGACCCGTCGTCCGGACGGTTCCTACATCGCGTTCGACGAGAACGCTGCAGTGCTGATCAAGAACGACACCGAGCCACGCGGCACCCGTATCTTCGGCCCAGTTGCTCGCGAGCTGCGCGACAAGAAGTTCATGAAGATCGTTTCTCTCGCACCGGAGGTGATCTAGGGATGAAAATCAAAAAGGGCGATATGGTCCAGGTCATCTCTGGCAAGGATAAGGGCGCGCAGGGCAAGGTTATTGAGGCATACCCGAAGCGTCAGCGCGTTCTCGTTGAAGGCGTGAACCGCATGAAGAAGCACGTCGCGAACTCCTACAACGAGCGCGGCGCAGAGTCCGGCGGCATTGTCACCCAGGAAGCTCCGATCCACGTCTCCAACGTGATGGTCCTGGATTCCGACGGCAAGCCGACGCGCGTGGGCTACCGTTTCGACGAAAACGGCAAGAAGGTCCGCGTTGCAAAGTCGAACGGGAAGGACATCTAAGCATGGCTGAGAACTACACCCCTCGTCTGAAGACCCAGTACAAAGAGGACATCCGTACCAAGCTCAACGATGAGTTCAAGTACGACAACGTCATGCAGATCCCAGGTCTGACCAAGATTGTTGTCAACATGGGTGTCGGCGACGCTGCACGTGACTCCAAGGTCATCAACGGCGCACTCGAGGACCTCGCCGCGATCACCGGCCAGAAGCCACAGCTTCGCCGCGCGAAGAAGTCCATCGCTAACTTCAAGCTCCGTGAAGGCATGCCGATCGGCGCGAAGGTCACCCTCCGCGGCGACCGCATGTGGGAGTTCCTGGACCGCCTGCTGACGGTTGCTCTGCCACGTATTCGTGACTTCCGTGGCCTCAGCGACAAGCAGTTCGACGGTGCAGGCAACTACACCTTCGGCCTGACCGAACAGACGATGTTCTACGAAATCGACATCGACAAGATCGATCGCGTCCGCGGTATGGACATCACTGTCGTCACCACCGCAACGAACGACGACGAGGGCCGCGCACTCCTGCGCCACCTCGGCTTCCCGTTCGCTGACAAGGATGGCAAGATGCAGCGCGCATAACGCGTCACTGCTTTTCGACGAACACCCCTGCGACCCAACCGGGTTGCGGGGGTGTACGTCTTTTGGGGGAACCTGCAGAGCACACCCGAAAAGTACGCATGTACTGCTTTTGGGAAACGTCGGATAGACTGACATTCTGCAACAATCTCTCAGGTGAATTTGAGGAGGCCACAATGGCTTTGCAAGAAATGGTCCACGCTGGGGCCAAAAAGAAAGAGCAGCTTCTCGATAATGAGATGCCACGGTTTTTCGTCCGCGCGATTCTCGCCGGCATTTACCTGACCGCCGGTACGGCGTTCGCCGCGGTGGCGGGAAATGCGGTCAATGAATATGCGCCGGGGCTCGGCTCGGTTGTGTTCGCCTTGCTGTTCGGGCTTGGCCTGTTCGCGATCGTCATCCTGAACGCGGAGCTTGCAACGGGCGACATGATGTTTGCGTCCTGGGCGGCGACAGACAAGGTGTTCAGCTGGGGCAAGGGTATTTGGCTCGTCGTTGTGGTGACGGTGGCGAACCTGATCGGTGCGATCATTTTCGCGGCTGTGATGAGCCAGTCGGCCAAGTTCGGCTCGATGGATAACAGCCACCTGATTGTCACTCTGGTTGAGGGCAAGTTGGCGAAGCCGTTCTTCGGCGCACTGCTTGAGGCGATCTTCGCGAACTTCATTGTCAACATGGCGATTGTTGGTGCGCTGCTGGCGAAGGAGTTCATCTCCAAGTTCGTCGTGATCCTGCCACTGATCGCTATCTTCGTTGGCCTGGGCCTCGAGCACGTTATTGCGAACTTCTCGCTGTTCTCCCTGGCGTTCCTGTCCAGCACGCCACCTGAGGGATTCACCGCCGCTGCAATCCTGAGCAACTGGGTTGCTGTGTGGATCGGCAACTTCATCGGCGGTGGCCTGTGCATCGGCGGTGTCTACGCTTGGTTGAACAAGACGAAGACGGTGTACAAGGACTAGTCTGCAAGCTCCCCGGAGTACAGATTGAAGCGCTCGCCGCGCACAAAGCCGGCGAGCGCCATTTTTGTTTCGCGGGCCAGTTCGACGGCAAGGGAGGATGCCGCAGAGACCGCAACCATTGCCGGGAAGCCCGCCATCGCGGCCTTTTGCACAAGCTCGAATGACGCACGTGAGCTGACAACTAGGATCAGGTCGCTGGCTGGCAGGAGCCCTTCGAGTAGTAGGTGGCCAATGACTTTGTCGGTCGCGTTGTGTCGACCGATGTCCTCGCGGATTACTACAGGTTCGCCGTCAAAGGTAAACGCACCGGCCGCGTGGATGCCGCCTGTCTTACGGAACTGCTTTTGGCCGGTTGCAAGGGCGCCGGGTAATCGCATCACCAGGTCCGGGTCCAAGCGGACGGGAGTGATTGGCGCGGGCACCTTGCCCATGATGTCGTCGATCGACTGCGTGCCGCACACGCCGCATGCGCTCGTGGTAGTGGTCAGGCGAATGAACTGCGGTGCAGCGGGGGAGGCCGCGGGCCCGAGGTCGATGTCGAGCGTGTTGTACGTGTTTTCGCCGTTCGGCCCGACCGCACCCGCGCAGTAGCGCGCGGAACGAACGTCCTCTGCGCTGCTGATCAGTCCCTCCGCGAACATCCAGCCGTGTGCCAGCTCGACGTCGTGGCCGGGGGTCCGCATCGTGGTGGTTAGCGTGTCGCCGGTGGCGCGGATCGCCAGCGGCTCTTCCACGGTGACGGTATCGGCGCGGGTATCGCGCGCGAAGCCGCTGTCGGTGCGGGTGACTTTCGTGACGGCGAAGCGTCGATTAATCCTGCTCATACGTTTCCAGGAGCTTCGCTACCTTGGCAAGCGCCGCGCGCGTCGTTGCTGCGTCTGCATCAGTATCGCCCTGGAGCGCCGCACCGGTTGCGACGCCTACGACGAACGCCGTCGTTGGAGCCGCCGGGCGCGACGGGCCGTTGTGCGCGACGTCCGCTGTCATCTTCAGAATGTCGCCGACCAGCGAGCGCGTGAGATCCGGGGAAACGCCGAGCGTTCGGGAGACCTCTTCGAGCCACTCGTGTGTTGATTGCAAACCTTCGTTGTTAGCCATGTGTGCCACCTTAGTCGTCGTTCTTGTTGATGAGCCACGCGCTCGCAGCCGTGACCATCGCTTCGGCGCCGCGGTCGAGCGTCGGCTGGAGGTCGGGCGCGAACGCTGCGCTGTGATTGCCCGGCGCATGCGGGTAGCTGGCGAAGCCGCCGAGGCCCCAGAACGTGTACGGCACGCCGAGCGCGTCCGGGATGATCGAGAAGTCCTCGCTGGCAGGGACCTGCGCCAACGTCTGCGCTTCATCATCGAATCGCGCCTCGAAGGCGTTGCGTACCCGCTGCGTTACTGCGGCATCGTTGCTGGTGAGCGGGTAGGCGTCGTAGTACTCGAACTCGGGCAGCTGCGGGCTACGCGCTGCCTCGCACTCAGCGCGCACGATGCGTTCGATGGCCTCCTTGAGGTGCGCGCTCGTCGCCTCCGAATAGGCGCGGGTATTGATCAGCAGCTCCGCGCTATCCGGGATGACGTTGGATTTCGCTCCCGAATGGATCGCGCCGACCGTCAGCACCGCGGTTTCGGAAGCAGCAATCTCTCGGGAGACTACGGTGTGCAGCCTCGTCACAATTGTCGACGCCAACAAGACCGCATCGACGCCCATCTCAGGCATGGATCCGTGCGAACCCACTCCGTGTACTGTGACCTTCACCGAGAACGCCTGGGAGAGCACCGGGCCCGGCCGGGTCCCCACATGGCCCAATGGCAGCGTGCTGAGCACGTGTTGGCCCAAGTACACGTCGGGGTGGGGGATCGCGTCGGCGATACCGTGCTCAACCATGGAACGTGCACCGGAGGCAGTTTCCTCGCCGGGCTGAAATACGCCTACCAGCGTGCCGGACCAGGCGTCGCGGCAAGTGTTGAACGCGACGAGGGCCGCGAGCACCGAGCAAATGTGGAAGTCGTGCCCACACGCGTGGGACACCGGCACTTCTTGCCCCGTCGCAGCATCGACTTGGGTCTGCGTGCAGGCGTAGCCCTTGCCGCAATCCTCCTTGACTGGGAGGCCGTCAGTATCGCCGCGCAGGGCGACGACGGGACCAGGCCCGTTTTCGATGGTGGCGACGACGCCCGTTTCGCCCAATACCGAGTATGGGATCCCGGCTGCCTCAAGTTCCTGAACGATGCGCTGTGAGGTCTGGGTTTCCTGCATCGAGAGCTCAGCGTGTAGGTGGAACCAGCGGTAGAGCTCCTCGCGGTGCGTGCGGGTGGCGGAGAGGGCGTCGAAAAGTTCGTCGAGGTGCTTCATAGCACCGACTATACGACGCAGCGATCGGGCCAACGTGACTTGTTTCTTGTATAGAAGGAGTGTAATGTGGCCAAACGGACTTGTGCACAGATGGTTGTCTGCGCGCAAAATCCGAGAGAACATTGTACATCCAACTTTGTTGCAGGCCCCCCGCCGAGAAGCGGACCGCGTGCAAGGGAGGCGGCGAGCGCCCCGCGTTATTGAGCGTGGGGAGCGTGAAGTAGCCCCCGACAGATCATGCGGAAAACGCGACCTGGCACGACATAGTCTTGCTGGTCAGGTGGGTAGGGAACCGCAACGAGAAAGGTAAACGGTCACATCTTATGACGATGACTGATCCAATCGCAGACATGCTGTCTCGCGTGCGCAACGCGTCGCACGCACAGCACGAGAGCGTGACAATGCCTTCCTCCAAGATCAAGGCAAACATCGCCGAGATCCTGAAGCAGGAAGGCTACATTGCTGATTACAAGGTTGAGGACGCCAAGGTTGGCAAGCAGCTGACCCTGGACCTCAAGTACGGCCCGACCCGTGAGGCTGCCATCGCTGGCCTGCGTCGCGTGTCCAAGCCTGGTCTGCGCGTGTACGCAAAGTCCAACGACCTGCCGCAGGTGCTGGGTGGTCTGGGTGTGGCGATCATCTCCACGTCCCAGGGTCTCCTCACTGACCGTCAGGCCCAGGAGAAGGGTGTAGGCGGAGAAGTTCTCGCCTACGTCTGGTAAAGGGAGGTTGAAAAGACTATGTCGCGTGTAGGTAATGCACCCATCGCCATCCCGAATGGTGTCGAAGTTAAAATTAACGGTCAGGTCGTAGAGGTCAAGGGCCCTAAGGGTTCCCTCAACTTCGAGCTGCCTGAGCCAATCACCGCTGCGGTTGAGGACAACGAGATTGTCGTCTCCCGTCCGGACGATCACCGTAAGCACCGTGCGCTGCACGGCCTGTCCCGTTCCATGGTCAACAACCTCGTTGTTGGCGTGACTGAGGGCTACAAGATCAACATGGAGATCTTCGGTGTCGGCTACCGTGTCCAGGCCAAGGGCAAGAACCTCGAGTTCTCGCTCGGCTACTCCCACCCGATCCTCATTGAGGCTCCGGAAGGGATCAGCTTCGCAGTCGATGGCAACACCAAGTTCTCCATCGAGGGCATTGACAAGCAGCAGGTTGGCCAGATCGCGGCTAACATCCGCCGCCTCCGTAAGGATGACCCATACAAGGGTAAGGGCATCCGCTACGAAGGTGAGCAGATTCGCCGCAAGGTCGGAAAGACGGGTAAGTAATCATGAGCAATTCTGCAGAGAACACCAAGCGCACCCCGGTCGGCAAGGATATTTCCTCCCGCCGCCGCGAGGCTCGTGCACGTCGCCACTTCCGTATCCGCAAGACGCTGCGCGGCACCCCGGAGACCCCACGTCTCGTTGTGCACCGCTCTTCGCGTCACATCCACGTCCAGCTGATCGACGATCTCGCTGGCCACACGCTCGCAGCGGCATCCTCCATCGAGGCTGACGTGCGCGCAATGGAAGGTGACAAGAAGGCAAAGGCAGCCAAGGTTGGTCAGCTGATCGCTGAGCGCGCCAAGGCTGCAGGCATCGAAGCTATCGTCTTCGACCGCGCAGGTTACAAGTACCACGGTCGCGTCGCAGCTCTTGCCGACGCCGCTCGTGAAGGTGGTCTGAAGTTCTAATGACCACCGCAATCATCACCATCAACGGAAGGATCGCGTAATGGCCGAACGTGAACGGCGTGACGGCGGACGCTCCGCCGACAACCAGAACAAGAAGAATGAGCGCAACAACCGCGGTGGCCGTGGCCGTCGCGATGATCGTCGCAACCAGAATGATGACCGCGACAAGTACATCGAGCGCGTCATCACCATCAACCGTGTCGCAAAGACCGTGAAGGGCGGACGCAACATGTCCTTCACCGCTCTCGTCGTCGTTGGCGACGGCAAGGGCATGGTCGGCGTTGGCTACGGCAAGGCAAAGGAAGTTCCTGCCGCTATCCAGAAGGGTGCAGAAGAAGCACGTAAGAACTTCTTCCGCGTCCCGATGATCGGTGGCACCATTCCTCACCCAGTCCAGGCAGAAGAGGCAGCAGGCATCGTTATGCTGCGCCCGGCTGCACCAGGTACCGGTGTTATCGCCGGTGGCGCAGTTCGCCCAGTGCTCGAGTGCGCTGGCGTCCAGGACATCCTTGCTAAGTCGATCGGTTCTGACAACGCTCTGAACGTTGTTCAGGCAACGGTTGCAGGTCTCAAGCAGCTCGTACGCCCTGAGGAAGTTGCTGCGAAGCGTGGCAAGGACCTCGAGGACGTCGCACCTGCTCGCATGCTGCGCGCACGCGCAGGACAGGAGGCGTAAGAACAATGGCTTTGAAGATCACATTGCACCACGGCAAGGTTGGCGAGAAGCCACTGACCCGTAAGAACCTCGAGGCGCTCGGTCTGCGCAAGATCGGCCAGTCCGTCATTAAGAAGGACAACGCCGCAACCCGTGGACAGATCCTGAAGGTTCGCCACCTCGTTACCGTCGAAGAAGTTGCAGGGGAGTAGAACAACATGGCTGAAATTATCAAGCTCCATGATCTGCGCCCAGCAAAGGGCGCTAACAAACCAAAGTTCCGCGTAGGTCGCGGTGAAGCAGGCAAGGGCGGCAAGACCGCTGGCCGTGGTACCAAGGGCACCAAGGCTCGCAAGCAGGTCTCCGCAGCATTCGAGGGTGGCCAGATGCCACTTCACATGCGCCTGCCGAAGCTCAAGGGCTTCAAGAACCCGAACCGCGTGGAGTACCAGGTAGTCAACGTTCAGGCGCTCGCAGAAGCGTTCCCGAACGGCGGCACCATCACCATCGACGACATCGTCGCAGCTGGCCTGGTTCGCAAGAACCACCCAGTCAAGGTGCTGGGCAACGGCGACATCAACGTCAAGTTGGACGTCACCGCTACCAAGTTCTCCAAGTCTGCGGTTGAGAAGATCGAGGCAGCCGGCGGGTCCACCACCCAGGCATAAGCCTTCATCTTCGCGCCACAGCGCAGAGAAAAGCTCCCCACTCGTCAGCGACGAGGTGGGGAGCTTTCGTATTAGAGGGTTTCGACGGCGGCCAGCACGCCCCGCGTAAGCCCAGGCAGCGCCCGGTAGATCACGGTGTTCGCATGCTTTTCGACGCCCCCAAGCACCTGCTCAGCGAAGCGGGCGGGGTGCTCGGCGGTGAAGGAGCGAAGAACCGCCAGCGCTGCGGCTTGATCGGCCTCGGAGGACGCGTTGAGCGCCAGGGCGCACATTTGGCTGATACAGCGGAACTCCAGCCCGATGTGGTCCGGCGGGAGGTTATCGGCGCCGGGGTCAAAGCCGACCTGGTGGTAAACGGCGGCGACGGCCGCGGCGTCCTCATCCATGACGAGTCCGTCCTTGGAAAAGTACGGGGACTCGTACGGCTGGGCAAGCGGGGAGCTTACGCCAATGAACAGGTAGAGGTGGTCTCGCTGCAACGCTTCGGCGGTGTCGCGCTCCGCTTCCAGCAGGGCGTTGATGGCTTGCTGCGAGGCGTCGTCCTCGAGCGGCCATGATTGCAGGAAGGAGGGGTCGGAGAGGGCGTCGAGAAGCGGGCCTTGCGGCTCGTCGAGGAAGAGCTGCCCCACGATGTCTGCTGCGATGTGGCAGCGTTCAACTAACTCTGTGTGCATCAGATTCCGATCCGGTCGACTGCGCCGTAGAACATGAAGCGGCCGAGCAGCTCCGCGATGACCACCAGGATGTACGCGACGGTGATCCATAGCATTGCGCTCGAGGTGGGGCGGCGGGTGCGGCCGCCAAACGCCAGGATGAGGCCCACGATGAACGCGCCGACCAGCAGGAGCCCAATGCGGATGACGAACGCGGTCATGTTGAACTCAAACTGCGCCGGATTCGGGCCCGCGGGGCGGCCGTAGTTGAACACCATCACGATGAAAATGAGCGGCACGACGACGGTCAGCGCGATGCCGATCCAGCGCAGGGACGCGTGGATGAGGTCCCAGACTTCTTCCTTCTGGGCGTCTGTCTGGTCTTCGTTGCGCGCGGACGGAATCAGCTTTTTGATGAGCTCTGAGTCCTCGAGCCAGTTGTACGCCGTGAGCGCGACCGCAATCGCGAGCAGACCGGTGACCGCGGCGGAGAGATAGAACGCCGCCGGGGTAGTCCAGTGGTTCCACGATGGGATCGTGGGCAGCATGTAGAGGCGCGCCATGGTGGCGATGAACCCGATGCCGGCAATTGCGGTGATGACCGCGATGGTTGTGCGGGTGCCCACGGAGCCCCAGTCAAAGAACTGGCAGGCAGCGAACAGGAAGCCGAGCGCCGCGAAGATGCAGCCGCCCACGAGCTCCTGGGTGAGTCCGGAGGAACTGATGTGGCGCATCACGTTCAGCGCGTTGATCGGGTTGCCGAGGTGGAAGAACGCGAGGCAGAAGCCTGCGATCATGATTGGGCCGATTGCGTAGAGCGCCGGCACACAAATGCGGTTAATCGCGTTCGCGGAGTAGCGGGTGCGTCCCACCATTGTGATGACGCCGAGGACGAAGAACGCGCCGACTGCCATCTGCCCGAACGTAGTGAAAAACGTGAGGGGCCATTCGTGCATATTCATGAGTTAGACCTCTTCCGGGTTCATGATCTCGCCAGCATCCAACGCGTCCCAGCGCTTTGCGTCCTTGTGCGGCTTGATGGTCAGGCGTGGTTCGGTAAACGTTGGGTCCGGCAGCGGCGCGATGCCGGCGACGTCGCCGTGTTCCTTGCGCAGCTCGTCGATAGGGCCCCAGTCGAGCGCGCGCGACGGGCACGCGGCCACGCACGCCGGGTCCTTGCCCTCTGCGCGGTAGTCGGCGCACAGGTCGCACTTCGTCATGACGCCCTTTTCAGGGTTGAACTGTGGCGCGGAGTAGGGGCACGCCCACTCGCAGTAGCGGCAGCCCACGCACTTGTGCGGGTCGACGGAGACGACGCCGTCCTCGCCGATGTGCATCGCGGTGGTCGGGCAGACCTTGGTGCAGATCGGGTTGTCGCAGTGGTTGCAGGACACCGATGTGTAGTAGGTGAACGTATTGGTGGTCAGCTCGCCGTCGGCGTTGCGGTTCCAGTCGCCGCCCGAGTACTCGACCACGCGGCGCCAGTTCACGCCGATCGGTGTGTTGTGCTTGTCCTTGCAGGCGATCTGGCAGGCTTTGCAGCCGTTGCACAAGGTCTGGTCGAAGAAGAAACCAAGGCGCTTGCTCGGCTTGTCGTTGTTGTTAGCCATGTTGTTGTTTCACTCCTTGGTGTTGTTATTTCGCTTTTTCAACCTGGCACAGCGCCGTGTGCTGCGCGTTGCCCTTGGCAAGAGGGGAGGGATGCCAGCTGGTCAGCGTATTGACGGATGCCCCTACGTCCACGCCGCCGTCCTTCGGGTTGAACCAGGAACCCTGCGGCACCGAGATGACACCCGGTGCGATTCGCGGGGTGACGCGGGCGATGGAGCGGATCCGGCCACGCTTGTTGTAGGCGTAGACGGGGTCGTCGTTCTTGATGCCGCGTTCCTTGGCGTCGATGGGGTTGATCCAGAGGACCTGCGGGTGGGCGTCGTCACGCAGCCAATCGACGTTGCCGTAGGAGGAGTGGGTGCGGCCCTTGGTGTGGTGGCCGATGACCTGCAGCGGGTACTCCTTGTTCTCTGCGGCTTCCTCGGCGCCTTCCCAAGTTGCGACCTGCTCCGGCAGCGGTGTCAGCTTGTCGCCTGCGATGTTCGGGTCAAACTCCCACTCCTTCGACATTTCGTAGAGCTCGGAGGAGAAGATCTCGATCTTGCCGCTCGGGGTCTCCAGGGGGTTGGCCACTGGGTCCTCACGGAAGTCTTTCAGTGCGACCGTGGTTTCGCCTTCTCGACGCCACACACCCATCTTCTTGAGCTCCTCAAAGGACGGCAGCTCCGGGATCTCCTTGCGGGATTCGTCGAGGGTGTAGCGCAGCCACTCTTCCTGGGTGCGGCCTTCGGTGAATTTGTCGCGCACACCGAAGCGTTCAGCGAGGTCGGCGATGACGTCGTAAATCGGCCGACAGTCGTACAGCGGTTTGATGGCGTTGGAGGCCAGGATGGTGTACTCCAGGTTGCCCGCCGAGCCCTGCTGGATGATGTCGGTTTGCTCAGCGGTGGAGCAGTCCGGCAGAACGTAGTCCGCGTAGCGCGCGGACACCGTCATCTGGATGTCGCTGACGACGATGAGTTCGGCCTTGGAGTCGTCGCGAAGCAGCTCGACCGTGCGATTGAGGTCGCCGTGCTGGTTCGTGTTGGTGTTGCCGGCGTATTGCCAGATCATCTTGATCGGGACGTCGAGTTTGTCCTTGCCGCGTACGCCGTCCTTCGTCTTGGTCATTGCTGGGCCGTGGTCGACGGCCTGTGGCCACATTGCAACCGAGATCGACGTCTCCACCGGGTTCTCGTACTGCGTGTTGAACGGGTACGTCATCGGCAAGCTTGCCGAGCCTTCGCGAGCGCCGGTGCCTCCACCAGGGATACCGATCTGCCCGAGCAGCGCTGCCAGCGTAAACACCGCGCGCGACTGGTTCTCGCCGTTCGCGTGGCGCTGCGGACCCCAGCCCTGGGTAATTGCGGTTGGCTTTGCGGTGCCCATCTCTCGGGCAAGCTGGCGGATCTTCTGCGCAGGCACCCCACAGATGCGAGCGGCCCACTCAGGAGTCTTTTCGACGCCATCCGGCCCCTTGCCCTCAATGTAGGAGCGGTACGAGCCGTTCTTCGGCGCGCCCTTCGGCATGTGGTCCTCGTCAAAGCCGACACAATACTTGTCCAGGAACGCTTGGTCGTGCAGGTTCTCGGAGAGCAGTACGTGCGCGATACCTGCAACGAGCGCTGCGTCGGTGCCCGGGCGGATCGGAACCCATTCGTCGCCAAGGCCGACTGCGGTCTCGGAGTAGCGCGGGTCGATCACGATGGTCTTCACGCCGTACTTGCGTTTCGTCTGCTGGGTGACGAACGTCTCGCCACCACCGGACATGCGGGTCTCAAGCGGGTTGTTGCCGAACATGACCTGCAGCTTGGAGTTCTTCACGTCGTCGAAGGAGTTCGACGTGACCCAGGAACCGTAGTGGTACGGGTAGGCTGCCGTGATCTGCGCGGTGGAGTAGTCGGCGTAGTGGTTCAGGTAACCGCCAATGAGGTTCATAAAGCGTGCGAAGGGGGTTTCAGCGGGTGGCCAGGAGCGTGCCACGGTGCCGCCGATGGTGCCCGTGCCGTACGCGAGGTAGATGGACTCGTTGCCGTATTTGTCCAGGATGCCCTTCATCTGGTCGGCGATTTCGTCGAGCGCTTGCTCCCAGGAGATTTCGATCCACTCGCCGTCGCCGCGCTTCGTGCCCGGCTTGCGCTTCAGCGGCGTCTTTAGCCGGTCCGGGTTGTAGATGCGGTGGCGGATCGAGCGGCCGCGCACGCAGGCGCGGATCTGCTGCGAGCCGATGGAGTTGTCGCCGCCATCGTCGGGAAGGACGCGGATGACGCGCCCGTCCTCAACTTGGAGGCGCAGCGGGCAGCGGGAGCCGCAGTTGACGGTGCAGGCGGACCAGACGAACTTCGGGTCGGTGCTTGTGCCTTCTGCGGCCTCTGCGGCGCCGACACCTGGGGTGCCGCGCAGGAGCGTGCCAGAGACGGCCGTCGTCGCTACGGCTGCGCCTCCTACGAGGCCTGACCATTGGAGAAATTTACGCCGACTCACGGGAGTCGGCGTTGGTGTAGGTGCTGTGCTCATCGCTGTCCCTTCGAATGCGAGGATTTTCTACAGAAAAGTCGTGAATAAATGTAATACCAATTACCTATTTTCGAGTGTAGTGATTTTCAATCGAAAGTTGGAAACCCTCGCGGGGGTGCTGGCCGAATCGGGGGTTTGGCCTGCTAACTGGTAGAGTAGTGGGGTCAATCCTGTCTGGAGTGTCCCGTCAGCCCGCTACGGTGGTTGTGACGTGCACTTTTGGCAACCGTACTGTCCACTATCTCCTGCGTGAGTGCTGCAGGAGCCAGGAGGCTTTGTGTCCGCTATATTGCAAGCGTTCAAGGACCCGGATCTTCGGAAGAAGATTCTGATTACCCTTGCGTTGATGATTCTGTACCGCATTGGTGCCCAGATTCCGACGCCTGGTGTCGACTACGCGTTGATTAACTCCCGTCTGGAGGAAGTCGCTCAGGGTGACAACGCCACGATGTTCTCCATCATCGGGCTGTTCTCTGGTGGTGCGTTGCTGCAGTTGTCCATCTTCGCGATTGGCATCATGCCGTACATTACGGCGTCGATTATCGTGCAGCTGCTGACCGTGGTGATCCCGAAGTTCGAAGAACTGAAGAAGGAAGGGCAGTCGGGCCAAACCAAGATGACGCAGTACACGCGTTACCTCACGGTAGCGCTGGCGCTGCTGCAGTCCGCAGGTATTGTGGCGCTGGCCGACCGTGAGCAGCTGCTCGGCCAGGGGATTCCGGTGCTTATTGAGGACCGCAACATCTGGACGCTCATCATGATGATCATCGTCATGACGTCGGGTGCAGTCCTGATTATGTGGCTCGGCGAGATCATCACTGAAAAGGGCGTCGGCAATGGTATGTCCCTGCTGATCTTCGCTGGTATTGCGACGAAGCTTCCGTCCGAGGGTGCCTACATCCTGAAGAACTCCGGCGCGGTTACCTTCGCCATGGTCGTTGCGGCGATCATTGCGTTGGTCGTTGGCATCATCTTCATCGAGCAGGGCCAGCGCCGCATTCCGGTGCAGTACGCGAAGCGCATGGTTGGGCGCCGTCAGTACGGCGGTTCCTCTACGTACCTGCCGCTCAAGGTCAACCAGGCTGGCGTTATTCCTGTGATTTTCGCCTCCTCACTGATGTACGTCCCTGTCTTAATCACGCAGATCGTGACCATGAACAACACGACTCCGCCGGACAACTGGTGGATGAACAACGTTATGGCGTGGCTGCAGAACCCAGGCTCCTGGCAGTACATCCTGGCGTACTTCGCCATGATCATCTTCTTCTCCTACTTCTACGTCTCTATCCAGTATGACCCGGTCGACCAGGCAGAGAATATGAAGAAGTACGGTGGCTTCATCCCAGGCATTCGTCCGGGTCGACCAACCGCCGAGTACCTCGCGTTCGTGATGAACCGCCTCCTGTTCGTTGGCGCGCTCTACCTTGCACTCATCGCGATCCTGCCGAACCTGGCGCTCGACGCCGGCATTGGCGGCGCTGGCCGCGGTGGCATGAGTGCGTTCGGCGGTACGGCTATCCTGATTATGGTGTCCGTAGCATTGACTACGGTCAAGCAAATTGAATCCCAACTTCTCCAATCCAACTACGAAGGACTGTTGCGATAATGCGACTTGTACTACTTGGCCCTCCCGGCGCTGGCAAAGGCACTCAGGCAGCCATTCTCTCCGAGAAGCTCGGCGTTCCGCACATCTCCACCGGTGACCTGTTCCGTGCGAACATCGGCCAGGGCACCCCGCTTGGTGTCGAAGCGAAAAGCTACATCGATGCTGGCAAGCTTGTGCCGACCGATGTCACCGCACGCATGGTGGAAGACCGACTCAGCCAGGAAGATGCTGCGAACGGCTTCCTGCTCGACGGTTTCCCGCGCACCGTTGAGCAAGCAGAGATCCTGAAGGAGCTGCTGAGTAAGCAGGGCCTGAAGCTGGACGGCGTGCTCAACTTTGTTGTCGACGAAGACGTGGTGGTCGAGCGCATGCTCGCCCGTGGCCGCGCGGACGACAATGAGGAAACGATCCGCACCCGCCTCAAGGTTTACCGCGAAGAAACCGCGCCGCTGATTGATCACTACGGCGACGAGATCATCTCCATCGACGCTGTTGGTGACGTTGATGAAATCAACGAGCGCGCGATGGCGCAGCTGAAGAAGTAACATACAGCGTCTATATAGGCGCAAGGGCCGGTAGGGACTCGACGAGTGCCTACCGGCCCTTTTACGCAGTAACTCTAGGAAGGAAGCGAATGATGGGGTTCCGGAAGCGCAAGATTGTCGCAAAGACACCTGAGCAGCTCGACGCGATGGAGAAGGCAGGCCGAATCGTCGGTTTGGCGCTGCAGGAGGTGCGGGCGGCGGCCGCCCCCGGCAAGTCGACGCTTGACTTAGACAAGGTCGCGGAGGCTGTTATCCGTGATCACGGGGCCACGCCCACGTTTTTGGGGTACCAGGGGTTTCCGGGCTCGATCTGTGCATCAGTCAACGAGGTAGTCGTGCACGGAATCCCGAACAATGAGACTGTGCTCCGCGAGGGAGACCTGGTCTCTATCGACTGTGGCGCGACCTTGCATGGTTGGGTAGGGGATTCTGCGTGGACGTTCGGTGTGGGTGAGCTCGAAGCGGACGTCGAAAAGTTGAACCGGGCAACTGAATGGGTGCTGTACGAGGGGCTGAAGGCGATGGTGCCGGGCAACCGGTTGACCGACGTGTCGCATGCACTCGAGCGCGCGACGTATGCAGCAGAGGAGAAGTTCGGAGTGGAGCTCGGCATTGTGGACGGGTACGGCGGCCACGGGATCGGACGCACGATGCACGAGGATCCATACCTTGCCAACGAGGGAAAACCCGGGCGCGGCCCTGTGATCCAGGAGGGGTCGGTGTTGGCGATTGAGCCGATGCTGATCCTCGGCGGGGAGATCGACACGGAGGTGCTCGGTGACGACTGGACGGTCGTTTCCATCGACGGCGCCCCGGCATCGCACTGGGAGCACACGGTCGCCGCCACGGCTGACGGGCCGCGCATCCTCACTGTCCGCGAAGCGAAGTAAGCTATACTGCCCACATGCGTTATCAACCTCGACATGCGAAGCCATCCCAACTGAGCCGCAAGCTTGCCGGTTTGAGTGTTGGAATCGGCGTCGCCGCCTCCATGCTTGCCCAGCCAGCGATGGCGGAGGCGCAGCAGATGCCAGCGATGTCTTCGAATGGTGGACTGGGTGCCCTGCTTGAGCAGACGCAGTCTCAGCTCTCCAGCATCGGCTCCAGTACGCCCGACGCACGTGAGCGAGCATGGCAGACCCGCAACTCGCTGCGCGCGCAGGCCGACGGATTGGCGGCAATCAACAAGGACCTGCCAGCCCAGGCGAAGGCAAGCATCGATGCTACTGTCGAACGCTTCTACCCAGGCCTGATCGCCGAGAAGACTCCGAAGCCAGCGCCGAAACCAGCTGCACGCCCGGCGCCACCTGCACAACCCGCGTTCGATTACGGCCCATGTCCGAAGGATGCGAAGGTGTGTGTGGACACCGGCGGACGCCGTTCCTGGCTGCAGAATAACGGCCAGATGTACTACACGGCTGACCTGATCGGTCCGGGCAGGCCTGGCCTTGATACGCCGAAGGGTACGTTCTACGTCAACCGCAAGGTGAAGGATGAGATCTCGTGGGAGTTCGGCAATGCGCCGATGCCGTACGCGACGTACTTCACCAACAACGGTATCGCGTTCCACCAGGGGGATCCGTCGATTCTCTCGCACGGCTGCGTTCGCATGTACCGCGCGGATGCCCAGCGTTACTTCCAGGATCTGGCTATCGGGGACAAGGTCTTCGTCTTCTAGCTGCTCCATTTTTTCGACGCCCACCTGCGGACTTAGCTTCCCAGGTGGGCTTGTGTTTGCGCTGGTGAAGGGATATAGTTGACCACTGGTGTTTATGCACCACGTAGTACAAGTATGTTTTACGTCAGCTACCAGCGGAAACATTGCGCATCAATGAGGATCGCTGTGTTCCGTGAGCTATAGGAAGTGGAGTGTATGGCAAAAGAAGGCGCCATTGAGGTAGAGGGTCGCATCGTCGAACCTTTGAAGAATGCTATGTTCCGTGTCGAGCTCGACAACGGGCATGAGGTCCTTGCTCACATCAGTGGCAAGATGCGCCAGCACTACATCCGCATCCTTCCTGAAGACCGGGTCATTGTGGAGCTGTCTCCATATGACCTGGACCGTGGGCGTATCACGTACCGCTACAAGTAATTTCGTTTGAAGCCTCCTTACCCAGACGCGTGGCGTTGCTGCGCGTCGCTTACCTTTGGCTACGGTGGCCAAAGCCACGTGTATCACGGCCCATCCTCCGGTACGGTCCGGATAAAGAGTCGGTTGGCGTGGGCGGATAGGGAGAAAACCGCCGTAACAACCCGAAAGGTACGTTCCACATGGCACGTCTAGCTGGTGTTGATCTTCCGCGCAATAAGCGCATGGAGATCGCACTTACTTACATTTATGGCATCGGCGCAACCCGCGCCAAGGAGCTGCTCGAGAAGACGGGCATTTCTCCAGACCTGCGTACGGACAACCTGAGCGACGATCAGCTGTCCGCACTGCGTGACGCAATCGAGTCCTCCTACACCGTAGAGGGCGACCTGCGTCGTGAGGTGCAGGCAGACATCCGCCGCAAGATTGAAATCGGCTCCTACCAGGGCCTTCGTCACCGTCGTGGCCTGCCTGTTCGCGGGCAGCGCACCAAGACGAACGCTCGCACTCGTAAGGGCCCGAAGAAGACCATCGCAGGAAAGAAGAAGTAATCCATGCCTCCTAAGACTCGTTCCGGTGCGCGCCGTGGTGGCCGTCGCATCGTAAAGAAGAACGTGGCTGCTGGCCACGCATACATCAAGTCGACCTTTAACAACACCATCGTCTCGATCACGGATCAGACCGGTGCTGTTATCTCCTGGGCTTCCTCCGGCCACGTTGGCTTCAAGGGATCCCGCAAGTCCACGCCGTTCGCTGCTCAGATGGCAGCTGAGAACGCTGCTCGCAAGGCGATGGACCACGGTATGAAGAAGGTTGACGTTTTCGTCAAGGGTCCAGGCTCCGGCCGTGAGACCGCAATCCGTTCGCTCCAGGCTGCTGGCCTGGAGGTGTCCTCGAATCTCTGACGTGACCCCACAGCCGTTCAACGGCTGCCGTCCGGCGAAGCGTCGTCGCGTTTAAGGCAGAAAGGAAAAGAGGTAATACATCATGGCTCGTTATACCGGCCCTGCTACCCGTAAGTCCCGTCGCCTCCGCGTCGATCTCGTCGGCGGTGACATGTCCTTCGAGCGTCGCCCATACCCTCCGGGGCAGGCTGGCCGCGCTCGCATCAAGGAATCTGAGTACCTGCTCCAGCTCCAGGAGAAGCAGAAGGCTCGCTTCACCTACGGAGTGATGGAGAAGCAGTTCCGTCGCTACTACGAGGAGGCCAACCGCCTCCCAGGTAAGACCGGCGACAACCTGCTGATCCTGCTTGAGTCCCGTCTGGACAACGTTGTATACCGTGCAGGTCTGGCGCGCACACGTCGCCAGGCACGTCAGCTTGTTTCCCACGGTCACTTCACCGTGAACGGCAAGCGTATCGACGTTCCTTCTTACAAGGTCACGCAGTACGACATCATCGATGTTCGTGACAAGTCCCGCAAGATGCTCTGGTTCGAAGAGGCCCAGGACAACCTGCTGGACGCCGTTGTTCCGGCATGGCTCCAGGTCGTTCCGGACACCCTGCGCATTCTCGTGCACCAGTTGCCGGAGCGCGCTCAGATCGAGGTGCCGCTGCAGGAGCAGCTCATCGTCGAGCTCTACTCGAAGTAAGCCCGCTTACTTCACCCCGCACTGCGTCGATACGTACGTATACAAGTGGTGCGATATCTTTCCGAAAGTCCATATTCTCGCGGCTTCATATAGTGGTAGCCGGAAAAGGAGAAGTTCATGCTCATCTCACAGCGTCCGCAGCTGACCGAGGAGTACATCGATACCAACCGCTCGAAGTTCATCATCGAGCCACTCGAGCCAGGTTTTGGTTACACGCTGGGTAACTCCCTGCGCCGTACGCTGCTGTCGTCCATTCCGGGCGCAGCGGTTACCTCGATCAAGATTGATGGTGTGCTCCATGAGTTCACCACCATCAACGGTGTGAAGGAAAACGTTTCCGAGATCATCCTCAACATCAAGGACATCGTGCTGTCGTCGGAGTCCGACGAGCCAGTCGTGATGTACCTGTCCGTTGAAGGCCCGGGAGTCGTTACCGCCGGCGACATTGAGACGCCAGCTGATGTTCAGATCCACAACCCGGATCTGCACATCGCTTCGCTCAATGAGCAGGCACGCCTTGAGATGGAGCTTGTCGTGGAGCGTGGCCGTGGCTACGTCCCGGCGATGCCGAACTCTGGTGGGGAAGCCGGCCGCATTCCGGTCGACCAGATCTACTCGCCAGTGACCCGTGTTGCCTACAAGGTTGAGGCAACCCGTGTTGAGCAGCGCACTGACTTCGACAAGCTGATCATCGACGTGGAGACGAAGAACTCCATGTCTGCTCGCGACGCGTTGGCTTCGGCCGGTTCCACCCTGGTGGAGCTGTTTGGCCTGGCACGTGAGCTGAACACGGCAGCAGAAGGCATCGAGATCGGCCCGTCCCCACAGGAGACGGAGTACATCGCGGCTTACAACCTGCCGATTGAGGATTCAACTTCTCCGTCCGGTCCTACAACTGCTTGAAGCGCGAGGGCATCAACACCGTCGGCCAGCTGGCTGAGTGCTCCGAGACCGACCTGATGGATATCCGCAACTTTGGCGAGAAGTCCATCAATGAGGTCAAGATCAAGCTCGCCTCCATGAGCCTGACGCTGAAGGACGCTCCGGAAGATTTCGACCCGACCCAGATCGAAGGCTACGACGCCGAGACTGGTGACTACGTCGACGACACCGCGGAAGAAACCGAGTAAACCAAGAGCACGCGCTCACAATCCCATACGAGGAGTACGAAAATGCCTACCCCGAAGAAGGGTGCCCGTCTCGGAGGGTCCGCCGCCCACCAGAAGCACATTCTGTCTAACCTGGCGCAGTCCCTGTTCGAGCACGGCGCCATCACGACGACCGATGCAAAGGCGAAAGCACTTCGCCCATACGCTGAGAAGCTGATCACCAAGGCGAAGGGCGGTTCCCTGCAGGAACGCCGCGCTGTTGCTGCGAAGCTTCCGAACAAGCAGATCGTTGCATACCTGTTCAACGAGCTTGCACCGAAGTTCGAAAACCGCAACGGCGGCTACACCCGCCTGATCAAGGTTGCACCTCGCTCCGGCGACAACGCTCCAATGACCCAGATTTCCCTGGTTCTGGAGCCAGCTGAGGCGAAGGCTTCCAAGGAGGACTAATCCTTCGCTGAGTGAGCTTTTCTAGCTCAACCACATGAGACCCCGCGTCCACCTTCACGGTGTCGCGGGGTTTTCGCATTCCAAGAGCACGCGACCAGTTTGCTAGCCTGTAACGAATGAACACGATGCGGCTGCGTTTCGACATCGCCTATGACGGCACCGACTTTCACGGCTGGGCCCGGCAGAAAGGCGACCTGCGGACCGTCCAAGGAACCGTTGAAGACGCGCTCGCGCTTGTGCTGCGCCACCCCGTCGCCCTGACGGTCGCGGGCCGTACGGATGCGGGGGTGCACGCCCGCGGTCAGGTTGCGCACGCGGACATTGCTCCGGAGTCATTGCAGCAGCGCTCTCTTGACGGTGATCCTGCGCGCCTGGTGCGTCGCCTTGCCAAACTGCTACCGGACGACATCCGAGTTCATCAAGTCCGGGAGGTTGCCCCTGAGTTCGACGCTCGCTTCTCGGCGATGGCGCGTCACTACATCTACCGCGTTACTACCAACCCAGCGGGGGCGCTGCCGACACGGACGCGTGACACTGCAGTGTGGGCTCGCCCAGTCGACGTGCAGCTAATGCAGCAGGCCGCCGACGTGCTGCTCGGGCTGCACGACTTCGCGGCGTTCTGCAAGCCGCGACCGCACGCGACGACAATCCGCGACGTGCACAGCTTTCGCTGGGTGGACGCTTCCACGGAGGCGGAGCCGCAGCTCTACGAGGCACACATCAGTGCCGACGCGTTCTGTTGGAACATGGTGCGCGCACTGACCGCGACGTGCCTCACGGTCGGGCAGGGCAAGCGCGACCTGGCGTGGGCCACTGGACTGCTCGACGCCACTGAGCGGCGCGCCGACGTACCGTTAGCCCCCGCGAAGGGGCTGACCTTCGACCACGTTGTGTACCCACCAGAGCAGGAGTGGGAGGCACGAGCCAACACAACTCGTGATCGGCGTTCGCTCTGAGAGCGCAAAGCGATAAGATTTCACCAGTCTCAACGTCTTAGGTCTCGAAGGAGTACGCGTGGTCACTGCCGGGATGTTCATAGCAGCGGTACTTGTGTTTGTGCTGCCAGGATTCCTGGTCAACGTCATCTCCGGCATGCGTGTGCCGGCGTCGGTGGTAGCGTCGATACCCGCGAGCTTCGGCATTATTGGCTTCAGTGCCTGGTCTTGGGGCCTGACGTCGGCGAGGTTTTCGCCGTGGACGTTCTCTGTGAGCGTGGTGTTTGTGATGTTGTGTGCTGCGGGGTGGCGCTACGCGTTTGCGCGCCGCGCCCGCGAGCGCTGGACTGGCACTGGGCAACTGTCGTGGCGTCGGGCGCTGCTGCCGGGGACTCCGCAGGAGCGGCGCGAAGGCAGCGTGGTTGACCCCGTCTGGGTGCTGCCGCTGCTTGGTGTGATTGCGGGGTCGGCGATGCTGATTAGTGACAAGCTGCGGTGGCTGCAGGGAACTCCGCTGGGTTTGGCAAATATCGTGCAGGGTTGGGATTCCCAGTGGCACGCTAATACTGTGCGCTTCATCATGGATGAGGGGATTGCGTCGCCAACGCGCATGGGGGAGTTGATGTACCAGGAGACGCACAGTTCGCTGTTGTATCCCTCGGGGTACCACGCGGGGGTTGCGTTGTTTGCCAAGACCGCTGGGATGGCGCCGATCCCCGCGCTGAATGTGGCGCAGGCGATCGTGCCATCGGTGGCGGCTTGCGTGTCCGTGGCGTGCCTGGTGTTTGCGTTTCTGCGGTCGCGGGGGCTGACGGCGCAGATCGCGGCGGGGTTCGCGCCGCTGCTGGTGTACGGTGCGCCGCAGCTGATGTGGGTGTCGGATTTTGTTGGCATGTGGCCGTACATGATGGCAGTT
This sequence comes from Corynebacterium sp. UMB2355A, assembly GCF_033877495.1. Lineage (NCBI taxonomy): Bacteria > Bacillati > Actinomycetota > Actinomycetes > Mycobacteriales > Corynebacteriaceae > Corynebacterium > Corynebacterium sp. UMB2355A. The sequence continues at coordinate 1,775,896 of NZ_CP138855.1, forward strand.
GCGCTCACGGGCATTGTGATTTGGCAGTTCCTGGAGGTGCCACGGCATCACAACTCGGCGTTTGCGGCGGCCATCGGGTTCTTCGGGGTGGTGGCGGTGCACCCGTCGCCGGTGACCACGATTGCGCTGGCGGTGGCCTTCGCTTGGTGCTTTTCGACGCTTCTTCGTCCCGTCCGTTCACGCCTCGTGGACACTGTCTGGTTAGCGGCCCCGGCGCTTGCCGGTGCGGTGCTGTTCCTGCCACAGATGTTTGCTGGTTCCGAGCAGGCGCAGGAGGTCGCGGGGTGGTCTACTCCGGAGGATGGCACGGCGCCAAATCCGTGGGCGCTCGCGATCACGATGGATACGCGCCACGTCACTGAGTACTTCCCGAACTACAACCCGACTGTGCTGCTGTGGCTCGCGCTCGTGGGGGCGGTGGCGGTTGTGGCGTGGCGTCGCCAGGTGTGGCCGGTGGCGTTCTACGTCCTGTCACTTGCGACGGTGGTGCAGGCAACCGCACCGCTTCCGCCGGTGCTGGACGTGGTGCCTTCGCTGGTTTCGGGGCTGCACTACAACACGGCGCACCGCCTGGTGTTGCCGGTGGTGATGTGCGTCATCGTCGCGGCGGCCATAGGGGCCTCGGTGATGATTCGGATGCTGACGTTGGCGCCGGTTGCCGCGCGTGAGGGCACGGTGGTGGCGAAGGGGGCGTCGACAATTGGGGCGGTGCTCGTGTCCCTCGTGGTGGCTGCGAGTACTGCGACCGCCGTGCACGCGAATGCAGCTCAATCGGCGGAGGGCATTTACACCGCTCCGCGCGTTGGCGGTCGAATGGTCAACGATGACGACCTGGCTGCGTTCGACTGGCTCGCGACGCAGCCTGTGGCGTGGGAAGGCGTGACCTACGGCGAGCCCGCGGACGGGCATTCGTGGCTGTATGCCTACACCGGCGTGCCGACGCTCTCCCGGCACTACCTGTGGCCAGCGAAGACACGAGGCGACGACACCGCAACCGCGTTGTTCGACGTAGAGATGCTCGGGCGCGGGGTGCTCGGCGACGCGACGGCGAAGAACGCCGTGGACCGGGCCGTTGAACGGCTGAACATCAAGTTTTACATCGCATCGCCGCCGTCGTTCTGGGCGCAGCAGCCGCCGCGCGTGAATTTGAACAATGCCACGGCCAATAGCGCGCTGACCCCGGTGTACGTGAAGGGAGACACGGTGATCTTCGCGGTGAACGAGGCGTTTACGCGCGCCGAGCTCGCGGAGATGCAGCACGACGCCGTCAAGCACGGCTCGGAACCGCTGGAGCTTTGGTAGTGTAAGACAGCGTTATTGGATATCGGGGGATACAACATCGGGGGTATACATGTCGCAGCGATTGTTGCCAACAACGCGACCGCAGGTGTCGGGGCACAGGTTCATGCAGCGCCGTGTGGAGCACGGCCTGATCTACGGCGATATCCGGATGATCCATGACCCGCTGGCGGCGCGGCGCCGCGCGGGGATCTTCGGGGCGGTCGGGGTGGTGCTGATCGCCGCGGTGATGGGGCTATTCGCCTGGATGAGCCCGAACCCGCACCCCGGCGAAGCCCCGATCGTGCGAGCTACTGACGGCGGCCTGTTCGTGCGTGTCGACGGCACCTTGCACCCTGTGACGAACTTGACTTCCGCTCGCCTCATCGCCGGGGAGGCCGCCGAGCCTGCCCGCGCCGGTGGGGACTACTTGGCCACGGTGCCGCGCGGCCTGCCAGTGGGCATCGTCGTGGCTCCTGGGATGTTTGCCCCTGAGGCCACGGAGGCGCATGCCTGGTCCGCGTGCCACACCGAGGGCAAGGTCACGGTGGTCGCGGGTCAGGCGCCTGCGCCGCTACCGAGGGGTACGGCGGTGCTGGCGGTGGCGGATCACCGTGAGTGGGTCGTCGATGCGCACGGTCGCAGGCAGCTGCCGCCATCCACCACGCCGGAGGGGCGCATCATGCGCCGTGCCCTGGGGATCGACGCCACGACGCCGCGCTGGTCGCCGCCGAACGCGGTGCTCGGCGCTCTGCGCGAGGGACCGGCGTTCACGCTGCCACCGCGCCTCCCTGAGGTACTGCGCACCCCGGAGGCCACCTGGGTGCTTACGGAGCACGGCGGTGTGCAGCAAGTCTCTGACACGGCCGCCCAAGTGCTTCTCGACGCCGGCGCCGCCTCCCGCGACGTCAACCGCGCAGACATCGCGCATTACCCGGACGCGCAGCCGCCACTGGACCTGCGCATCCCGCACGAGGCTCCGCGCTGGGTGCAACCCACACAGGACACGGTGTGCGTGAACGACAAACGTGGCGCAGCCACCTGGCCGAAGGATGCCGGTGGCGTGCTTGAAGGGGCGATTGCGCTGGCGGGGACGGGCACCGCGACCCACTTCGCGGGACTACGCGAGGGCGCCGTCGGCGTGGATACAGGGCAAGGCCTACTCGTGGTGTCGCCGGAGGGTGCCCGCCACGAGGTCGCCGGGCAGGCCACCCTCGAGCTGATCGGTGTGCGCCACACCGAGGAAGCGCCGTGGCAGATCGTTGCGCTTCTCCCAGCCGGAGCTCCGCTCGAGCGGTCGGTGGCGCTGAAACCGGTGGCGTCTTAGAGCCCGCGGCGTCCGCGGCCCCCACGGAGGGAGCGCGCCACGATCGTCAGCGCGATGCATGCCAAGAGCCCACCGAGTGCCAGCCCGGCGCGCCGGGCCGCAAGGGATGCGGTGGGCAACGGTGCGTCGATGGTGGTGACGGTTGCCTCGCGCGGTGGCGTGGGTGGGAGTTGCGTGACGATGTCTTCTGGGCGCAGCGCCCCGCCGTTGGGTTCCGCGGCGGCGTAGACGATCTCACGCACTTGTTGCGGTGAGAGGTGTGGATAGCGCTCGAAGAGGAGGGCGATGGCGCCACTGACGACGGGTGCGGCGAAGCTGGTGCCCACGTAGGGCTGCACGGTTGGTGTGCCGTCGGGTTGGAGCTCGCCGGTGATGCCGGTGGCGAACCCTGCGCCGTCGGACGCGAGGACCACGGGTGTGGTGCCGCGGGCGGAGAGCGGCGGCTTTGGGGATGCGATGGAGTAGTCGGCGACAGTGTGGGCGTCCTCGCGTGCGCCGACGGCAAGGACCGTGGGCATGTGCGCGGGGAAGACGGCGAAGCCGTGGGCGCATTCGTTGGTGGCGTTGCCGGCGGCGGCCACGACGACGGCACCGGAGGTTTCGGCGCGGTGGAGCGCGGCCTCCAGCTCGCGGGTGTCCAGGCTTGCGGCGAGGTAAGGCGGCATGCAGGAGACGATTGAGATGTTGATGACGCGTGCGCGTTCGTCGACGGCGTTGTTGATGGCGTCAGTGAGGGTGGCGAGTGATCCCGCGGCCTGCTCTTCGCGGTAGTGCGCGGAGGTTTGCCGGATTGAGATGAGGTGCGCTGTGGGCGCGATGCCGAGGTCGCGGCTGGCGATGATGCCGGCGACGATGGTGCCGTGGCTGTCGCAGTCGAAGAATGGATCGGGGTCGTCGGGTGTGACGAAGTCTCGGCCGGGTGTGACCGGCGGCAGTTGCGGGTGCCGCGCGATGCCGGTGTCGATGACGGCGACGCGCACCCCGCGTCCACTCGCGTGGCTGCGGGACGCGGCGACGGATGGGTCAAGCTCCGGTGGCGTGTTTCGGTCTAGTTGCAGGTGCGCAGGGCGGGCACAGGCGTAGTCCTGGGCCTGCGCCGGTGGGGCCGGGATCGAGATTGGCAGCGTCGTTCCAACGGCGAGCGGGACGCAGAGGGTGACGAAGAGGTGTCGAGAAGCAGTGGTGCGCATGGGCTTAGAGCCCCCGGATGAGGTCGAACAGCCCGGTGAGGTGCACCGCGAGCGGGATGACTGCGATGATGGCGGCGGCTTCGGCGCGCTCGAACCACACCACCGTGGTTGGCTCGAGGTCAGGCACGCGGCGCGACCAGATGACGGCGGTAGCGCACACAATGGCGATGCAGCCTGCGGCCACGAGGAACGCTGGGTGCGGGCTTGGCTCGTATACGGTGGCGAGCACCACAGCACCGAGCGCGCCGAGGGCCAGCGCCGTCAGCGCGATGCGCGGGGTGGGGTAGTGGTGACGCACCGCGTGGATGAGTAGCGCGCCAGCCACGCAACCGGCGAGTGCGACGCGCCAGCCAAGTGCGGCGTCCATCGTGGCAATGCCGTAGAGCGCCGGTAAGCAGCAGGTGGTCACGGCACATGCAATCGCAGCGGATACGGTCAGCGCGGTGCGGCTGCGCGCATCGACATCATGCTGGTACACATCCGAGCGGTCAAATTCCTCGCCAGCGGTGGGGATGCGTGGCACCTTCAAGCCCGCGGCGGCCGTGGCGATATGGGGCGTGAGCATGACCAGCAGCAACCCGAGCAGCACGACCACCGCCGCCCCCGCGTGGTGCTGCGGCAACCACGCACCGAGCGAGGCCGCGGCAAGGAGCAGCGCGCACACCGCCGCGAAGGTCGCGACGGCCGCACCGCACAGCCTGAGCATCGCGCCGATGACCACGCAGGCCACGGCGGTGATCGCGGCAGCCAGCATCCCGATTGCCGTATCGCTCGACCCGTCCCACGTAGCCGGAGGCCCAGCCACCCAGGCGCCGACTGCGAAAGGGGCCGCGCACAGAAACGCCCCGTAAACCGCGCTGCTTCGCGCCGCGAGCGACAGCACCAGCGCCGCCGCAGCCGCCAGGCCCGCGCCGAACGCCACTCCGCCGACCGTGCCAGCCACCGCTGCAATGCACAGCAGGCCCAGCATCGTCGCGCCGATGTGCAGGCCACGCACATCGCGTGCAGAAGCCGCCGCGGCGCTGAGCGAGTGGGCCGCGTCGCGGATCACGGGCGGTGCCGCCTGCTCCTGTGGGCGCATCACCACCGTCGCTCCGTTTCGCATCTTGAGCTGGTACAACGGCACGTGTCCGTCCAGTGGGATGCCAGCTACGTTGGTGAACTCCCAAGGGCGGTGCAGCTGCGGCAGTTCCACGAAGCGCGCGATCTCGGGTATCAGCTCGTAGAGCGACGAGGACGTCGGCAAACTGAGATCGATATCGCGGTGAAGCGAAGCGACGTCGATACGAATGGTGACGTGCACGATGTGATGCGTTGCAGAAACTGCCACGATGAATCCCCCCGGAAAACAAACAAATGCGCGACTTGGCGCTTAACTTGAACAATGTAGCGCACCATCGCCTAGAATGCATGCAGACGTTGCGCGAGGGGGAATGCGCAACCGGGGAAATGCATGAGGGGGAATGCATGCTAGGTCTTGACCACGAACCAGTCGTGACACCATCGACGGCGCACACACTCGCGCCGCCACCACCACTGCCGACCGGCCAACTCCGCGCCGAAGCGGTACCGCAGGCGCACAAGGACCAGCCGATGCCGCTGCTGAAAGTGCTGCTGCCGGTGGTCATGGTGGTTGCCATTGGTGCTGTGATGGCGCTGATGGTGATGTCCGGGCGCACCGTGAGCCCAATGATGCTCATCTTCCCGGTCATGATGCTCTTCGGCATGGTCACCATGTTCTCTCCACAGGAACGCCAGGGCGACATCGACGAGACGCGCCGGGTCTACCTGCGCCACCTGGACGCCCTCGCTCACCGGGCGCGCAGCAACGCCGAGGTCCAGCGCGAGCACGCCGAATATCTCCACCCGGCACCGAACGCCCTGCTCACGGCGGTGCCTGCGGAGCGTGTCTGGGAACAGTACGCCGCCTCGCCGTACGCGCTGCAGGTGCGCATTGGTGTTGGCGCGGTGGCACTGCATACCCCAATCGAGGTCGACGACCCTGGCTCGCCCGAGGACCTCGACCCGGTGTGCGCGGTGAGCCTGCGCAGGACGGTCGCCGCGGTGAACACGATCCAAGAGATGCCGATCGTGGTGGCGCTCAATGCGTTTCCCGTGATCACGATGGTGGGGCCGCGTGCGGCGGAGGTCGCGCGCTCGATCATTGCCCAGCTGGCGTTTTTCCACGGCCCGGAGCTCGTCGGCATCGACGCCGCCCAGGCGCCGAGAGAATTTGAGTGGGTGAAGTGGCTGCCGCACTCCGCCACGCCGGAGGCGGCCGAGTTCCAAGTCATACTTCTCGACGCCACCACCCACCCCTCCGTGATCTCCTTCAGCACCAGTGCCTCCAGCAGCGAGAACGTGTGCGTGCTGGTTATCCACCCGGACCCGGACTGGTTGGTGGATGAGGAGGCGTTCCACCTTGTCTGCGACGACGAACTCCACGCGCTGACCGGGATGGGCCTAGAGTTTCTGGGCAGGCCCGACAGGATTAGTGTCGCAGAGGCGGAGCTGATCGCGCGCCAACTGGCGTTCTATCGCCGCCCCGAGCTGCTCAGCGCCGAAAGCGCCTCCCACGGAGGCAAGCTGCTCCCGATGCTCGGCATCAACGACATCGCCGAGCTCAACGAGCACACCATGTGGACCGGACGCGAAGGCACCCGACAGCGCCTCATGGTCCCGATTGGCTCGACTGCCCAGGGCCAGGCCCTCTACTTGGACCTGAAAGAGTCCGCCCAGGGCGGGATGGGCCCGCACGGGTTGTGCATCGGTGCGACGGGGTCTGGTAAATCGGAACTTCTAAAAACACTCGTTGTGGCGCTCGCCGCGACGCACTCGCCGGAGGAACTCAACCTCGTGCTCGTGGACTTCAAAGGCGGCGCAACCTTCCTCGGCTGCGAGTCCTTGCCTCACACCTCGGCGGTCATTACCAACCTGGAGGACGAATCCATCCTGGTTGAGCGCATGTACGACGCCATCTCCGGTGAGATGAACCGACGTCAGGAGCTACTGCGCAAGGCGGGGAACTACGCCAATATCACCGACTACACCGCGGCCCGGCTCGCGGGCGAGGACCTCGCGCCGCTGCCGGCGCTAGTGATCATCCTGGACGAGTTTTCTGAGTTGCTCAGCCAACACCCGCACTTCGCTGACCTGTTCGTGGCCGTCGGCCGACTTGGCCGCTCGCTGGGCGTGCACCTGCTACTTGCCTCCCAGCGCTTGGAGGAGGGCAAGCTGCGCGGGCTGGACTCGCACCTTTCTTACCGTATCGGCCTCAAGACGTTCTCCGCGGCCGAATCCCGCCAGGTGCTCGGCGTGCCGGACGCCTACGAGCTACCCAGCGAGCCCGGCGCGGGCTTCTTGTCCACGGGCTCAGGCGACTTGGAGCGTTTCCGCGCGGCGTACGTGTCGGGGCCGCTGGAGCGCGCCCGCGGCGTGACCAGGCGCGAGGCGGCCGTGGAGGTTCGCCTGTTTCACGGGTGGGAGCCTCCGCCGGTGGAGGACGCGAAGGAGAGTGTCGGTGTCGATACTGATGCGACGACGACGTTGCTGGCGGCGGTCGTCGAGAAGTCGAGGGAGGTGGCGGATGCCCTGGGCATGCGGGCGCACCAGGTGTGGCTGCCGCCGTTGCCTGCACAGATCGAGCTTTCGCAGGTCTACGGTGGCAGTGAGTCGATGCCGAAGCTGCGGGCGATTATCGGGGTGATTGACGAGCCGATCAAGCAGCGCCAGGTGCCGCTCGTGCTGGACCTGTCGGTGGCGGGTGGCCACGTGGCGCTCGCGGGTGGACCGCAGACGGGCAAGTCGATGGCGGTGCGCACGATGGTGGCGTCGCTCGCGCTGCGCCACTCCACTGACGAGCTGTGCTTCTACATTATCGACGCCGGCTCCGGCGACTTCAGCGACGTCGCCGAACTGCCGCATGTGGCCGGTGTTGCGCAGCGCACGGACGAGGAGCGCGTGCGCCGCGTCGTCGACGAGCTGGTCGAGATGCTCGACGACTCGCAGCGGCGCACGAAGCGCCACACCGTGTTGATTGTGGACGGCTGGCACACGTTGCTCGCACCGGATGCGAAGACGGAAGACTTGCGTGAACCGCTGACTCGTCTTGCTGCGGAAGGCCCGGCTGTGGGCATTCACCTGGTTGCGACTACGCAGCGTTGGAATGCGATCCGTGCGAACGTCCGTGACGTGATCGGCACAAGGATTGAGCTGCATCTTACTGAACCGATGGACTCGGTGATTGATAGGAAGGTGCAGGCGAAACTTCCCGCGCTGCCGGGCCGCGGCATTACCGAAGAGGGGGCGTTCATGCTGGTCGCGCACACCTCCGCGCAGGACGTGGCACACGTCCGCGCAGCGACGCAGGGTCAGCCTCCGGTGCCACGCCTAAGGGTGCTGCCGAGTCACGTGGAGGTTGCGGACCTGCTCACCTCGGGAGGCCAACGTCTGCCACTCGGCGTCGGTGGACCCCGACTTGCACCGCTGTGGAGCGAGTCTGGCCACCTGCTGGTCATCGGTGCGAGCGGTGCTGGCAAGTCCACAGCGATTGCCTCGGCCATCACCGCGATTGAGGCGATGGGCCGTGAGCAGGCCCGCATGGTGATTCTGGATGTGCGCCGCGCGCACCTCGGGCGGGCGAACCCAGACATGGTGGCGGCCTACGCAGCCTCTACCAGCGCCGTCGACGAGGCGGTCAGTGCGCTGATCACCACGCTGCGCGGCAGGCTACCCGGGTCGGATGTGACCCCGCAGCAGCTCGCGCAGCGTTCCTGGTGGGAAGGCCCGGAGCTCTATCTCGTCATCGACGACCTCGAGCTCGTCCCGGAGGACACCCTGCGCGAGCTGGCCACGCTGTTCCCGCACGCCCGCGACATTGGCCTGCACGTGGTGGCCGCCCGCAAGTTCGGCGGAGTATCGCGCGCCATGTTCGGCAGCTTCCTGTCCTCGCTGAAGGACCTGTTGCCCGACGTCGTCATCCTCGACGGAACCAGGGACGAAGGCGCGCTCTTCGGGGTGCGTCCAGTCCCACAGCCGCCCGGCCGAGGCCTGCTCGTCCAGTCAGGTGAGGCCCGTGGCCTGGTCCAAGTCGCAGCACCCTACCCAGAAGGAGGCACTCTATGAAACCCGATCTTCGCATCACCATGACGTCCACGAACACCGTGTTCACCGGCGCCGCCAACGTCCACCGTTTTGACGGCCCCGGCCCGCGGGAAGTCGCGCAGTACGTGCGCGGGCTCTTCGGGCCCGACCCGGGCGGCGCCGTGATTCAGATCGCCGCGAGCCCCGAGGACCTCGATCAGTTTGAGCAGGCCATGAGCGGCTACGACGTCACTATTACCGCCGAGCGCCTAGAGGTAGAGGCTGACCCTCCGACCGAAGAGCAACCCGCGATTACGGCCGTAGACCTTGCGCCACGTCGCGCGTGGTGGCCGTTCGTCGCGCTCGGCGCCGCAGTGGTTGTGGTCGCAGCAATCTGCGGGTTCGTGCTCTTTCGTTTCTTATCGACGCCCTCTTCGCCCACGTCTGCCCAGGCTTCAGAAGGGGCGACATCGACCACTGTGCTGCACAGTCAACCGACGGCCTCGCGGGCGTCAACAAGCCCCTCTCCTTCTGTTGCGAGCGAGCCTACCGCCGTGCGAATCGCGCAGGACGGACTTGCGATTGAGCTGCCTCCCGGGTTCCAACTCGCGCAGCACGAGCAGGGCTGGATGGCAACAGGCGCCGACCCCGACATGCGCGTACTGATCTCCGCAGAGAACCGCTACACGCTGCCGCCCGAGCAGTTCGTAGCGCAGCTGCTCGGGGGTATCGAGCGCGACCCCGAGCTCACGCTCGTGGATCACAACCTCCACGCCGTGACGTACCGCGAGACCGCCCCCGGAGGCGCCGAAACGCTGTGGCGAACTTGGGCGCAGGATTCTTACCAGCTTTTCGTGGCGTGCCAGACGCGGCAGGCGCCCAGCAGGGTGCAGCAGGCGACGTGTCAGATGGCCTTCGACACCGCCGAATTCACGCCACCGACAGGAGAGGGGTGAGGCAAACTCGCAGCATAAACGTGGTGGGAGGGTGGGGAGAAAAGTTTCTTCAACATTGAGGGAACCGGAGCACCAAAACGTGCGTCCAACTATATGAACAGCTTGGAAGGCTGTCGTTACAACCAAGACACAGTACCTAGTAGGGGGATTGAACATGGAACAGTTCAGAACAGAAGCCGACGTCATGCGCGCAACTGCCGACCGGGCAGATGACACCAACGCAAACGTCAACCGAGAAATCGACCGCGTGCAGCAGGTCGCGGAGTCCACGCGCAGCTACTGGGTGGGCAATGCGCAGCGCAGCTTCGATGACCTGATGGTCCGCTACGACGACGCGCAGCGACGCCTCTCCGAAGCGCTGCGTGACATCGCGAACAACATCCGCGACAACGCCAAGAACTACGAGAGCACCGACGCTACGAACACCGACAACTTCCGTTCGCTGTCCGGTTCCGCGGGCTTGGCTCTCTAAAACGCTCCCAGCGGTTCTCAGCAGACAAAACGACCATCTTCCGAATGTAAAGGGACATACTCATCATGCAAATCAAGTACGACTTCGCCCAGATCGCCAACGCAGCTGAAGACATGCGCTCGTCGGCGACCCGCATCACCAGCCAGCTCAACGAGCTGAAGCAGATCATCCAGCCGATGGCGCAGACCTGGGAGGGCACCGCAGCGTCCGCGTACCAGGCACACCAGGCGAAGTGGGACCAGGCCGCAGAGGATCTGAACACCATTTTGAACCAGATCGCCAGCACCGTTGAAGACGGCAACTCCACCATGCTCGCGGTAAACAATGCCGCGGCAAACAGCTGGGGATAACTACACAGAAGCTTGCTGAACAGCAAGGCGCCAGGGGGAGCGTCTTGCTGTTCAGTGCTTTGTGCTGTAAAGTTTGCAGCTTGTGTGCCGTGCTGCTTGTCGGGTCTCCACCGGCCGCCGTCTGAGCAGGATACAGCGCACAGTTTTATACGTTATGGCCGGCAGCCAACTAGACAGACTTGAAGGAGTCATGCATGTCTACTTACCACCCAAAGAGCGGTGACATTACCCGTAAGTGGTACGTCATCGACGCCACGGACGTGGTCTTGGGCAAGCTTGCGTCGACTGCAGCGGATATCCTGCGCGGCAAGCATAAGCCACAGTTCGCACCGAACGTTGACACCGGCGATCACATCATCGTGATCAACGCCGAGAAGGTCCACATCTCCTCGAACAAGCGCGATCGCGAGATGCGCTACCGCCACTCCGGCTACCCGGGTGGTCTGACTGCTATGACGCTTGGTCGTGCGCTCGATGAGCGTCCGGACCGCGTTATCGAGGAAGCTGTCAAGGGCATGATGCCGCACAACAAGCTTTCCCGCGAGTCCATCAAGAAGCTTCACGTCTTCGTCGGCTCCGAGCACCCATACGAGGCTCAGAAGCCGGAAACCTACGAGTTTAAGCAGGTGGCACAGTAATGGCTGATCAGAACAACATTGCAGCTGAGACCGACATCGACGCGGCAACCGCGGCGACGGAAGAGTTCAACTACACCATCGGTGACGCTATTGCTCCAGAGGTCGAGGAGACCCAGGACACCGTTGAGGTTGCACCGCTGCACGAGGGCCCAATCCAGACCGTTGGTCGTCGTAAGCGCGCAATCGCTCGCGTGACCGTCGTTGAGGGCGAAGGCAAGATCACGGTCAACGGCCGTGAGTTCGAGGACTACTTCCCGAACAAGCTGCACCAGCAGGACATCCTGCTGCCGCTGACCCTGCTCGAGCGCGAGGGCCAGTTCGACATCAAGGCAAACATCAAGGGCGGCGGCCCAACCGGTCAGTCCGGTGCGCTGCGTCTGGCGATTGCCCGTGCACTGAACATCTACAACCCGGCTGAGCGCCCAACCCTGAAGAAGGCTGGTCTGCTTACCCGTGACGCTCGTGCGGTCGAGCGTAAGAAGGCTGGTCTGCACAAGGCCCGTCGTGCACCGCAGTACTCCAAGCGTTAATCACTACGCTGGTTGTATCATCAACCGCCCCCTGGCACTGGCCGGGTGGGCGGTTGTTGTTTTTGTATAGCTGTCGGTAGTGCATAATAAACAGCATGACTCGATTGTTTGGAACTGATGGTGTCCGAGGTCTCGCCAATGAGCGACTGACGGCGTCGTTGGCACTGAAGCTCGGTGCCGCCGCCGCGACCGTACTAACGAAGGACCGTGAGTCCTCGAAGCGCCGCCCGACGGCGCTGATTGGCCGCGACCCACGCGTGTCCGGCGAAATGCTTGCGGCAGCGATGGCTGCGGGCATGGCGTCGAAAGGTGTGGATGTCCTGCGTGTCGGCGTGATTCCTACTCCCGGCTTGGCGTACCTCACTGATGACTACGGTGCGGACATCGGTGTGATGATCTCCGCGTCCCACAACCCCATGCCGGATAACGGCATCAAGTTCTTCTCCGCGGGTGGCCACAAACTGCCTGATGAGGTCGAGGACGAAATTGAGAGGGCTCTCGACACGCTTGAAGAAGGTGGGCCAACCGGCACCCGTATCGGCCGCGTGATCGAGGAGGCGCCGGACGCGCAGGATCGTTACCTGGCGCACCTCAAAGAGGCGATGAGCACCAGCCTGAAGGGCATCAAGGTCGTTGTGGACTGTGCGAACGGTGCGGCGTCCGAGGTCGCCCCGAAGGCGTACGAGGCCGCCGGTGCCGAGGTTGTGGCGATCTACAACGAGCCGAACGCTTTCAACATTAACGATGGCTCCGGTTCCACTCATATGGACAAGATCCAGGCAGCCGTCGTCGAATACGGTGCTGATCTTGGCGTGGCACACGACGGTGATGCGGACCGCTGCCTCGCCGTCGACGCTGAAGGCAACATCATCGACGGTGACCAGATTATGGCGATCTTGGCCTGCGGCATGAAGGCCGAGAACAACCTGCGCGACAACACGCTCGTAGCCACGGTCATGAGCAATCTGGGACTTACCCTCGCCATGGAGCGCGAAGGCATTGCACTGAAGCAGACCGCGGTGGGCGACCGTTACGTTCTCGAGGAGCTCAACCGTGGGGACTTCTCGCTTGGTGGCGAGCAGTCCGGCCACATTGTTGTCCCGGAGCACGCCACGACTGGCGACGGCACGCTGTCCGCGCTGCTGCTGATGGAACAGATGGCGGAAACCGGCAAGAGCCTCAAGGAACTCGCACAGGTGATGCAGGTGCTGCCACAGGTACTCATCAACGTGCCGGTGTCAGAGAAGTCCAAGATTATGAGCTCGCAGGAGGTGCTGGCTGCGATCGATGAGGCCGAGGAAGAGCTCGGGCACTCGGGTCGCGTGCTGCTTCGTCCTTCCGGTACTGAGGAGCTGTTTCGCGTCATGGTGGAGGCCGCCGAGGAAGAACAAGCCCGAAAGGTGGCGGGTCGCCTCGCAGCTGTCGTTGCGGCAGTGTAGAGTCCGTTGGTAAGAAATTTGGCCTCGCGGGGAACCGCGGGGCCGTTGGGGGAGTCTAACTAAGAGAAGTAGTTAGAACTGTCGGTGGTGAGCCGACGTGGATTTTGGGGGAAATTTTGAACATGGTGAACACGGTAAACACTGTGCACAACAAGGGCGTCAGCCTCAACGTTGACGCGGTGCGGTCATATTTTGCCGACGCCATCTCCGCCTACGAAGACACCGCCACGGACTTTGCCCGCCAGCAACCAGACCTGGGTGCGGACGACTTCGGTGCCGGTTTTGCCTTGCAGGGCCAGCGCATCACGGCGGCGGTGCAGGCGGTCTATGCGGACTCGCTCCGGTTGTTGCAGGAGCGAACGCAGCAGTGGGAGGGGATTCGCAGCCTTGCACAGGAGGTCCGCGACGCTGACGAGGACGCCACCGATGGCATTTCGGGGGTGGGTTCCGCATGGTAACCAGCGACGTTGTCGAACAAGGGGTGCAGCGCTTCTCTCAGTCAGTTGCGACGGCCCCAGCCCTGGAGGGGCCTGAGCGCGACCAATTGGAGGCACTAGCGAAGGAAGTCATTCGGGAGCTGCAGGCCACCCGCTGCCAGGACCTACGCGGCTTCCACCAGGTCGGTGTCTCGCTGTCACAGTTCAATTGTGACGCCGTGGGCTACAGGTTTTCGTTGAAGGCGCCTTGCCAGGATACGCCGGGCAGTAAAGAGTGGTTTGAGCAGATCGGCGTGGGGTCGCGGGAGCGATGCTCGGCAGATTCGGAGACGCAGCACTTTACACGCCTAAATGAGCTGGGAAGCTCGATTACCTCGTGCTGCAGCGCTATAGATGACGTCAAGAAGACGTCCAACCTGGCGGTGGAACAGTTCGTGGTCCTTGCGCACTCGCACCTTGAGATACTTGCGAAGCTTGGAATCGCCACCCTGATTCGCCCATTGGTGCAGGTCGTAATTGATGCGATGCGGCAGGCGAGCCAGACAGCGAAAGAATGCAACGTGGCTGTCGCTGAGTGCCTCGATGCGATCGCGGTGTGCGTGGAGGAAGCACAACAGCCTTGCAGTCAGGCGCCCGGCGGAAAGCCAGCTGGAAGTGCGCCTGCTGCGGCGCCAGCGACGGCTGCGCACGCAGCCGGAAGCACCTCGACTGCCAGCGCGAGTGTTGCCGCACCACCTTCCGCCCCAGCACCAGCACCAGTGCCTGCCCCTGCTCCTGTGCCGCCGGCACCGCCGCAGCCGTGCGAGCGCCTTGTTTCTCTGGAGAGCGTCGGCACGCAGTCCGCGTCAGCGGCACTGGCAGGTGCGGCAGGGATCAACGTGGCCTTTAACTTCGACGTCGATGTGCATGTTAACGCGCCCATCGAGGCCGTGACACGCGACGCAGCGGCGTTGTTCGCACCGGTACAGGAGCAGTGCGACGCTGCGCAGGCGTTCACGGGCGCGTTTGCGCAAACGGGCGCGGCTGTCGTCATTGAAAGCATCAACGTCTTTGCGGCAAATATCGACGCGGCCTGGCAGTGCGCGACGGAGGCTGTGGAGGTGCCGTGTGACGTCGCGGAACCAACACCACCGGCACCACCGACAGCACCGGCACCCGAGCCCGCTCCTGCGCCGGAGCCTGCACCGGCAGTCGACGAAAACGGTGTGTTCGTGCCACCTGAGCAACTCGGCGAGGTGGAGCAGCCACCAGTGCCGGCAGAAAAACAAGCGATGACGGCACCGGCGGCAGCAGAGACGTCATCAGAACAACACGCTGAGCAGCAGCCAGCAGATACAGACCCGGCTGATGCTTGGGGCGTCAAGAAATTGGGGGAATGGTAAATGGATTTTTCAAGGTTTGCAGCAGAGTACCGTCAGCGCACGGCGATGCGGATGGAGAACTTTGAAAAGATGATCGCTGAGCACCATCGCCAAATGGAGATGATGCTTACCGAGCAGCGAAGGGCCGCCGCGCTTGGCTACAAACGCCAACCTGTTGTCATTCCACAGGGTGGCGAGCGGTTGTTCCCGTTTCGCCGCCCGCCGCAGGGCGGAATCGCGTCGATCCGTACCGAGGCACGCCCCAACGCCCCGGAAGCACCGGGGGAGATGAAGCGTGCTGGTCAGCCCGGCACGTTAGAAGAATGAGAAGAGGCTGTCGTCCTTGGTGAGGCCCGCCAGCTCAGCGAGGTCCTCACCGGTATAGGACGTGACGTTCTTTCCTTCGGCGTCCGGCTCGGAGTAGGAGGAGTACTTCTTCTCCCCGGCTAGCTGGTGCAGGAGGAACCCGGTGAGCAGGCCGCGCACTGTGGTCTGCAGGGAGGCGCTCGACTTGCCCAGGCCGAGCAGGCGCTTGGTCAGTGAGTCCTCCGAGAAGCTCTGCTGCTCGCCTTTCTTGACGCTGCGGTAGGCCACCTCGCCTGCCCAGTTGTATGCGAGCTTGGCGGGGTTGCCTGGATCGAAGAGCGAGTCACCGTCCTCGCCGGGGCCGATGATGAGCCCTGGGCGAAGTGCGCGCCGGGCCGCCTCTACTGCGGAGGGCGCCACGTTCGCCGGATAAATTGCGGCGACTGCCTGCACCTTCGGGTTTTCTACCGCGGTGAGTACGGCAGCGCCGCCGCCCATGCCGTGGCCAACGACGCCGAGGCGCTGTGGGTGGATGCTAATCTTGCCGTTCCCGAGGCGCACCCCAGTCAGGATTTGCAGGGCGGTTTCTAAATCGGCGGCGAAGCCAGCGTGGTCGGGGCGCCACCCCTTTTCAGTATCTGGCGCGGCGACCGCAATGCCCCAACTGGCCAGGTGGCGAAGTGTGCCGTGGTAGTCGTCGACACTCTGGCGCCAGTCGTGGCCGAAGGCGACGGCTGGCAGGTTCTTACCTTCCGCAGGCGTGTAGACCTTGCCTGGCAAACCGGTGTAACCGAGGTCGCCTTCCAGCACCTTGTGGGGGCCTCGCTTGGACAGTTCAGCTAACTTCTTCAATTTCGCAGACACGCAACCCACCCTACTTGAATTCTGCAGTACTGAAATAGCGCTTCAGCGTTTTTGTGGTTTAGGGTTAGGGGCCAGATTGAGAGACGGCCGAGATTCCGCCTGATGGAGCCACGCGAAAGGAGCGAGACATGCTTGGAGCGTTATCCTTTGCGTTTATTGATTCCATCAACGTGCTGTTGATCGGGGTTATCGTGGCAGTCGGGGTGGTTGCCTCCCAAGCGAAACGGCAGTATGCGAAGATCACGGCGCTGCTCATTGCTGGCGACTGGCTTGGGGTGGCGAGTCTCGCGGCGGTGATGCTGTTTGTGTTCGATGGCCTCGGTCCGGTTGTGCAAACGTTTGTCGAGGGTCCCATTTTCGGGTGGCTCCTCATCGCTACTGGTCTCCTGACCGCGGTGCTGGCGCTGCGTGGGGGAGATAACCACGCGTTGATTGAACGGGTGATGCGCCCGCTGCGAGCACCCAATGCGCTGACGGTGCTGACGGGGTTTGTGCTGGGGATCGTCCAATCGGCGACGTCGATGCCGTTCTTTGGTGGCCTTGCGGTGCTGTCTGCGACGGGCATCGATACGACGACGAAGTACAGCTTCCTGGTGCTCTATGCCACGGTCGCGCTGTCTCTGCCAACGCTGTGCGCCCTGCTGGTCGGTTGGGTACGGGCGAAGCCGGACTCGGTTGCTGGACGAGGTTTCGCGTGGGCGCGCTCACACCCGGATACGGTTGGTTTGACCGCGACGTGGGTGGTATCGCTGCTGCTAGGTGTAGTCGGCGTGGCGCATTTGCTGTGATCGTTGTTCAATAGATGCCCATGAACGCTTTAAAACTTCGCATTGACCTGGCGGCGATTGCCCACAACACGAGGCAGATGCGCCGTCAGGCTGGTGGCGCGCGTTTGATGTGCGTGGTGAAGGCGGATGCCTATAACCACGGCGCGGCGAAGTGTGTCCCCATCATGGAGGCGAACGGTGCGGATGCGTTCGGCTGCGCGACGATCGCGGAGGCGGCTAGTGTGGCGAAGCTGACGTCGAAACCCGTGATGGCGTGGCTGTGGGCTCCGGGGGAGGAGCTGGTGGAGGGCATCGAGATGGGTGTGCCGAGTCTTGCGCACCTGCGCGCGCTTATTGACGCCCCCTTCGTACCCACCGTGCATCTGATGATCGACACGGGGATGAACCGCTCGGGCGTAGATGAGGAACAGTGGCCGGAGCTGTTCGCGATGGCCGCCGAGGCGCAACAGGCCGGTCAGATCCGTGTGGCCGGGCTGATGAGCCATTTTGCGTGCGCGGATAACCCAGCGGACCCGTACACGGACCGGCAGCTGGCGACGTTCCGTGAAGCGCTCAACCAGGCGCACGAGGCGGGGCTAGAGGACCTGGTGAACCACGTGGCGAACTCGCCGGCGACGTGGACGAGGGACGACGCCCGCTTTGAACAGATCCGTCCCGGGATTGGCCTGTACGGGTTGGAAGCAATCGACGGCACCGACAACGGGCTGCGGCCCGCGATGAGCTGGGTCGCAACAGTGACCGCGGTCAAACCGATCCGCGCGGGGGATCCGGTGAGCTACTCAGGGACATGGACTGCGCCCGAGGACGGGTTTACCGCCGTGGTGCCCGCCGGCTACGCGGACGGCGTGATGCGCATCTGGCAGGACCGGATGGACGTCACCATTGACGGAGCCCGCTACCCCCAGGTGGGTCGGGTGTGCATGGATCAGATTGTGGTGTGGCTGGGCGCAAACGAAGCCGGTGTCGCGCCGGGCGATGAAGCGGTACTTTTTGGCGCCGGCGGCGTGAGTGCGGACGAGTTCGCGCTGCGGGCGAACACCATTCACTACGAGGTGCTGTGTGCACCGAAAGGACGGACAGTGCGGGAGTACGGCGGCAGGCGTGTCTGCGAGACGCGCGAGGAAACGCAAGCGTTGGGGCGTGAGCTGGGGGAGACCTTGCGCGCCGGGGACGTGGTGATTCTCGACGGCCCGCTCGGCGCCGGGAAAACCACGCTGACGCAGGGCATTGCCGAAGGGATGCAGGTCAAGGGGCGTGTGACGAGCCCAACCTTCACCATCGCCAGGGAACACCGCGCGAAGGAGGCGGAGGGGGCGTCGTTAATTCATGTCGATGCCTACCGCCTGTTGGGGGAGGGCAGCTCTGGCGACCCGCTGGGTGAGCTCGATGCTCTCGACCTTGAGTCGGAGCTCGACCGCAGCGTCGTGGTGGCCGAGTGGGGTGGTGATCTCGCAGCTCACATCGCCAGTGAATACCTTTTGGTCACCATTGACCGCACCACGCTCGTGGAGCAAGACGAAGACAGTGAGGGCCGCATCATCACATGGCGGTGGGTGCACACAGAATAGGAAGATGTAGGCTGTAGGCCATGCTGAAGCTGAACAATACTAGCCGTGGTTGGGTCGCTATTGCGTGTGCACTGTGGGTGATTGTGCTCGTTGCTCTCATTTTCATCCCACTGACCAAGCCGTCCCCAATGGCGGCTGCGACGCCAACGAATTCTCTTTCCCGCTCCCTTGAAGAGGTCAAGCCTGGTGGCGAAGCCGTTGCGGGCCAGCTCATCGACCTGACTCGCGTCTACGACAAGGACTACATCGGGTTCACCACGCTGTGCCCGAACGAGCCGGACCAGCTGCTGCTGAGCAAGCTGCAGGCGCTGAACCTTGACCAGGACCGCTTCGATTTCTCCGGCGACTGGGGTTACATGCTGCTGTTCGACGAGGACCAGAACGCGGAGATCGACCTGGACAAGGTGGAGCTTTCCAAGGTGAACATCTGCTCCATCCCGCAGTCGGAGATGTTCCCAATGAATACGCCGCTGCCGTTCCACAAGGACGGTAACGGCTGGGTCATGGGAGTAGCGGCTTAATGCTGACGCTGGCGCTCGATACAGCCACGCACGACCTCGTTGTCGGCGTGGGCGAGCAACAGTCGCGCCGCGTGGATGCACAGCGGGTAATCAGAACCCGCTCGCATAACGAACTTTTGGTCCCCACTGTCAACGAACTACTGGCGGAAGCGGGCTGCACCTACGGTGCGCTCGAAGCCGTCGTTGTTGGCGTGGGGCCTGGCCCGTTTACGGGGCTTCGCGTAGGCATGGCCACCGCGTCCGCCTTCGGGCAGGCGCTGGGTGTGCCGGTGTACGGGGTCTGCACCCACGACGCCATCGCCGCGGAAGCCGGGGACACCACCGGGAAAAGCGTGCTAGTGGTCACTGATGCGCGCCGCCGCGAGGTGTACTGGAGCCTCTACCGTGACGGACAGCGCGTCGACGGCCCACACGTCAGCGCAGCCAGCGCGATCGACGTTGAGGGTGACGCCGTTGACATGCTCGTCGTACCGGACGCGCTGCGTGAGACTGTGACTGTCGCGGCTGGTGAGGTACGCGATCTCGCGCCGGGTGTTCGCGGCTTGCTCGCCGCGTGCGATCCATCAGATACGCCGGAGCCACTCACACCGCTGTACCTGCGCCGCCCGGACGCCGTGCCGCCGAAGCCGCGCCCGCGCTCTGCTGCGCTGCCGGACATCAAACTGTGAATATCCGGGAGCTCACACCCAGCGACGCAGACGCCGTCGCGGCGCTGGAGGCGGTGCTGTTCGCTGGCGAGACCCCGTGGTCGCGGGAGGTGCTGCTGACGCAGTTCGCGCAGCCGTACACGTTCTATATCGGCGCCTTCGACGACGAGGGCGCACTTCTGGGGTATGCGGGCCTTGCGATGCTGGGCCCGCGCAACGACCCGGAGTTCGAAATTCACACCATCGGCGTCGCGCCCGAGGTGCAGCGCCGCGGGGTGGGTAGGGAGCTGATGGACCAACTCGTCCACACCGCCGACCTTCTCGACGGCCCGATGTTCCTCGAGGTGCGCACCGACAACTCCGCGGCGCTTGGCATGTATGAACGCTACGGCTTTTCCGTGGTTGGCACCCGAAAGAATTACTATCAACCTTCTGGCGCGGACGCGTTTTCGATGATGCGCCCACGCAAGAGCGAAAGGGAGCAGGCATGATTGTTGCCGGGATTGAGTCATCGTGCGACGAGACGGCCGTCGGTATTGTCGACGTCCACTCCGACGGCACCATGGAGATCCTTGCGAACCAGGTGGCGTCTTCGATGGAGCAGCACGCACGCTTCGGTGGCGTGGTGCCCGAGATCGCGTCGCGTGCCCACCTTGAGGCGATGCCGCAAGTGATGGCCGCGGCACTGGAAGAGGCCGGTATCGATGCCCCGGACGTGGTTGCGGCGACGATCGGGCCTGGTCTTGCCGGTGCGCTGCTGGTCGGCGCGTCCGCTGCGAAGGCCTACGCGGCGGCGTGGGGTGTGCCGTTTTACGCCGTGAACCACTTGGGTGGGCACGTGGCGGTGGCGAACCTGGAAGGCCAGGAGCGGCTCCCGCACTCGGTGGCACTGCTGGTCTCTGGTGGGCATACGCAGTTGTTGGAGGTTGAGGCCGTCGGCAAGTCGATGCGCGAGCTTGGCTCCACCCTTGATGACGCCGCCGGCGAGGCCTACGACAAGGTCTCGCGCCTGCTTGGGCTTGGCTACCCGGGCGGCCCGGTCATCGACCGCTTGGCGGCGAAGGGTAACCCGGATGCGATTCCGTTCCCGCGCGCGCTCAGTAAGGCCGACGATCTGCGGGGCGAGCACCGCTTCGACTTCTCGTTCTCCGGCTTGAAGACTGCCGTGGCGCGCTACGTGGAAAAAGCGGAGCGCGAAGGCTGGGTGGTCAACGTGGAGGACGTGTGCGCGTCGTTCCAGGAGGCGGTGTGTGACGTGCTCGTGCGCAAGGCGCTGCTGGCACTGGAGGAGACCGGTGCGAAGACGCTGTTGCTCGGCGGCGGGGTGGCGGCGAACAGCCGCCTGCGCGCACTTGCCCAGGAACGTTGCGAGAAGGCTGGCGTGGAGCTGCGTGTACCGCGCTTCGGGCTGTGCACCGATAACGGCGTGATGATCGCAGCGTTGGCTGGCCAGCTCATCCATGAGGGGGCCAAGCCTTCGGAGCTGTCCGTGGCGACGGATACGTCGTTGGAAGTGGAGATCCCGCTCGTTCACCAGTAAAGATTGGTGAGTGTCGTCACAATGTTGAGTGTTAGCACTCGCAGGGGTAGAGTGCTAACAAGGTTGTGGAGAGCGCAGTTGTACACCCGCGACGACGGCTGGGCCTTCAAATAACCGCAAAACTACTGAACTGATAGATACAACATTGAAGGAAGGCGTTCAGATCATGGCAAACGTCAACATCAAGCCACTGGAAGACAAGGTTCTGGTACAGATCGCTGAGGTGGAGACCACGACGGCATCCGGCCTGGTTATCCCTGATTCCGCTGCTGAGAAGCCACAGGAGGCAGTTGTTATCGCTGTCGGCCCTGGCCGCTTGGATGAGCAGGGCAAGCGCATTGCTGTCGACGTCAACGAGGGCGACACCGTGATCTTCTCCAAGTACGGCGGCACCGAGCTGAAGTACAACGGTGAAGAGTACTTGCTGCTTTCCGCTCGCGACCTGCTGGCCGTCGTCGAAAAGTAATTGAAGGGGGCGTAGCCACCAATGGCAAAACTTATTGCATTTCATCAGGAGGCCCGCGAAGGCATCAAGAAGGGTGTTGACACTTTGGCGGATACCGTCAAGGTCACCCTTGGCCCGCGTGGCCGAAACGTTGTGCTTTCGAAGTCGTGGGGTGGCCCGACCGTTACCAACGACGGTGTGACGATCGCCCGCGACATCGACCTCGAGGAACCCTTCGAAAACCTTGGTGCGCAGCTGGTGAAGTCCGTCGCAGTGAAGACGAACGACATCGCCGGTGACGGCACCACGACCGCGACGCTGCTCGCGCAGGCGCTGGTCACCGAGGGGCTGCGCAACGTCGCCGCTGGTGCGAACCCGATCCAGCTCAACAAGGGCATCCAGGCTGCGGCCGAGAAGGTCATCGAGGAGCTGAAGTCGCGTGCGACGGAGGTTTCTTCGTCCGCCGAGATCGCCAACGTTGCCACCGTTTCCTCCCGCGACCCTGAGGTCGGCGAGATGGTTGCCGGTGCGATGGACAAGGTCGGCAAGGACGGCGTTGTCACCGTTGAGGAGTCCCAGACGATCGACTCGTTCGTCGACGTCACCGAGGGCGTCTCCTTCGACAAGGGCTTCCTGTCGCCGTACTTTATGACGGACCCTGACGCTGGCCAGGCGGTGCTGGAAAACGCCCGCGTGCTGCTGGTTCGCAACAAGATTTCCTCGCTGCCGGACTTCTTGCCGCTGCTGGAAAAGGTTGCGGAGGCATCTGTCCCGCTGCTGATCATCGCCGAGGATGTCGACGGTGAGCCGCTGCAGACGCTCGTGGTGAACACACTGCGTAAGTCCCTGAAGGTTGTCGCTGTGAAGTCGCCGTACTTCGGCGAGCGCCGCAAGGCGTTCATGGATGACCTGGCCGTGGTGACTAACGCGACCGTCATTGACCCTGAGGTTGGCATGGCACTCAAGGACGCCACGCTGGAGGACCTCGGCTCGGTGCGCCGCGTCACCGTGACCAAGGACGACACCGTGCTTGTCGACGGTGCCGGTTCCGCCGAGGACGTCGAAGAGCGCCGCAACCAGATCCGTCGTGACATTGAAGCGACGGACTCCACCTGGGACAAGGAGAAGATGGAGGAGCGCCTGGCGAAGCTGTCGGGTGGTGTTGCCGTCATCCGCGTAGGTGCCGCGACCGAAACTGAAGTCAACGAGCGCAAGCTGCGCGTCGAGGACGCCATCAACGCTGCCCGCGCGGCAGTCGAAGAGGGCATCATCGCCGGTGGCGGTTCCGCGCTGGTCCAGATCGCACGCGAGCTGGAAACCTTTGCGGAGTCCTTCGAAGACGAGCAGAAAACTGGTGTGCTGGCGGTTGCTCGTGCGCTGGTGAAGCCGGCGTTCTGGATTGCGGACAACGCTGGGCTGGACGGCTCAGTTGTTGTGTCGAAGATCGCAGACATGGCGAACGACGAAGGCTTCAACGCCGCAACGATGGAGTACGGCAACCTGGTTGAGCAGGGCATCATTGACCCTGTGAAGGTGACACACTCCGCTGTTGTCAACGCTTGCTCGGTAGCCCGCATGGTGCTGACCACGGAGGTTTCTGTGGTGAACAAGCCGGAAGAAGTTGAGGAACACGCACACGGTCACGCGCACTAATTAGTGTTTGTGACGAGGGGAGCCCGGACGGATACATGCCGTTCGGGCTTTTGCGTGCCTGATGGGTCAGGCTTTGGGAATGGCATGCTCGGCGCTGTACCCTTAGGCGATACTGGAAAGGAGTCGGGCGTCGCGTATGAGCGGTATAGATACTGATGACGTGAATGCGCAGCTTGCGCAACTGCTGCCTGCTGCACAGTCCGGTGATGATCGGGCGACGCAGCGCGTCGTGGCGCTCATTTATCCATTTGTGCTGCGCTACGCCCGCGCCCGCATTGGCGGCGGGCGCACCCCGACCCCGGAAGACGTCACCCAGGACGTGTGCTTTGCAGTAGTCAAGGCGCTCAGTACCTATAAGGACCAGGGCAAGCCGTTCATGGCATTCGTGTACGGGATTGCATTTAATAAGGTGACGGACGCGCACCGCAGCTATGCGCGAGACCGAATGCTGCCCACCGAAGATATCCCCGATGGGGTATCGCAAGAGGCGGATCCAGAGGGATATGCGCTGGATGTCGACGCGAGTAACAAAATGCGCGAGCTGCTCGATGTACTCAATGAGAAAGCGCGAAATATCATTATTCTTCGCGTATTTGTTGGCCTTTCGGCGGAAGAAACAGCAGAGATTGTTGGCGGGACAGCTGGGTCGGTTCGTGTCGCACAGCACCGTGCCCTGGCTCGCCTGCGTGAGGCCCTTGAAGAAGAGGAGTCTGCGAAATGACACGTGATGCTCACCGTATCCCGCAGTTTGATGAGCTGTTGGCGGATGACGCCCTGTTGACCAAAGCGTCACGTGGAGAGGACCCTAGCGACGGCACCGATCCGCTTTTGGGCCTGATGGGTGCGCTGCGCGAGGACGTCGAGCGACCGATGCCGGAGCCGCCATACATAGCGCCCGTGGCGGCGCCTGCGCGCAAGCAGATGAACCCGTGGCTCAGTGGGCTTGTGGGCGCGGCAGCAGCCACCGCAATCGTTGCTGGAAGTGGGGCAGTGTTGTACAACGCGACTCCTGATTCCCCTCTGTGGCCAGTAGCCTCAACCGTGTTCGGAGAGCGTGCGTCGGTCATGGAGCTTGCGAGCACGCTCGACGAGATGGAAGTAGCCAGCGATGAGGGTAACGGCGACGCTGTGCGTGCCCTGGTGTTGCAGGCCAAGGCGTTGCTTGACTCCATGGATGCGAAGAAGACGCAAGGGTCTGAGCCCACGGTGGCGTCGACAATCCCTGAGGTGACGGTGACGCGCACCGTGACTGTGACGGTGACACCTGAGCCGCGCGAACCGGTGACGGTGACGCAGGTGGTCACGGAGCAGCCTGCCGTCGAGCAGCATTCCTCCGCGCAGCCGACAGTGAGTGCGGAACCGAGCGGTGCGCACGTGCCGGCTACTACAGGCAAGGACGCCGCGCCGGAATCGCCAGTGGCGACGACCTCCCCCAAGCCGGTTGAGCCCCCGGCGTCAGCCTCGCCGCAGCACTAGCGCCCGGCGGACTCGATGCCGTCCATGTACCCCAGCGCGTAATCCCACGTGACATAGGCGTTGACGTCCGGGTTAGCGCTTGGTTCGTGGACGGGCGGCAGCGCGTTGTTGAGCGTGGAGATCATGTTTTGCTCCATGATGTCCCAGTCGTAGTAGTGCGTCTGCTCGCAGTCTTCACACATGAAGAAGATCCCGAGGATGCCGCGGGGGCGCAGGATACGTTGTGCGTCGCGGACGTGGGCGAGGTCGTGAATGATCGCCTGCCGCTCCTCGCTGCTTAAGGGCTCCGGCTGTTCGTCGTCCTCGATGAACGATGCCGGGTCGTTCGGGTCGTTTGCGAACGGGTCGAGTGGCATCATGTCGTCGTAATTCACACCGATCAGCCTATTGTGTGGGGAGTAGCAAGGCCAATTAGCCATGTGCGTTGGGATTTTTCGACGCCGCTGTGTGTCGTGTCGCGCGACGTTATATCATGGCTGAAAACCAATGTCGGGTACACCGCGCGCGGAAGGAGAAGTTGTCAATGGCAAACGAGCGAGTTCTTACAGGTGGGGATGACCCGCACAAGGTTGCACTGCGGGGCTTGACCTTTGATGATGTGCTGCTGCTGCCAGCCGAGTCTCACATTGTGCGGCCGAAGTGAGCACGAGCTCGCAGTTCAGCCGCAACATCAAGCTGGGTATCCCGATCGCATCGGCTGCGATGGATACGGTTACGGAGTCGCGGATGGCGATCGCGATGGCGCGCCAGGGTGGCATTGGCGTGCTGCACCGCAACCTGAGCGCTCAGGACCAGGCGGAGCAGGTTGACATCGTAAAGCGTTCTGAGTCGGGCATGGTCACCAACCCGGTGACCGCCACACCAGACATGACGATTCGTGACGTCGACGCGCTGTGCGGCCGCTTCCACATCTCGGGCCTGCCGGTGATCGACGCCGACGAGCGCCTGGTGGGCATCATCACCAACCGCGATATGCGCTTCGAGCCGGACTACGACCGCAAGGTCGCAGAGGTGATGACACCGATGCCGCTGGTTGTGGCGGATGAGGGCGTCGATAAGCAGGAGGCACTCGCGCTGCTGTCGGCGAACAAGGTGGAGAAGCTGCCGATCGTGGACAAGGCAGGCAAGCTGGTTGGCCTGATCACGGTGAAGGACTTCGTGAAGAGCGAGCAGTACCCGAACGCGTCGAAGGACTCGAACGGCCGTCTGCTTGTTGCCGCTGGTATCGGCACTGGTGAAGAGTCCTACGAGCGTGCCGCGTTGCTCGTTGAGGCGGGTGTCGACGCCCTCGTCGTCGACTCTGCGCACGCACATAACAACCGCGTGCTGGAGATGGTGTCCCGTGTGAAGAAGGACTTCGGCGACCGCGTTGACGTCGTCGGCGGCAACCTGGCAACGCGCGAAGCCGCGCAGGCCATGATCGATGCCGGTGCGGACGCGATCAAGGTCGGCATCGGTCCTGGCTCCATTTGCACCACCCGCGTTGTTGCGGGCGTCGGAGCACCACAGATCACGTCCATCCTGGAGGCTTCCGTACCTGCTCACAAGGCCGGAGTACCGATCATCGCAGACGGTGGTATGCAGTTCTCCGGCGACGTTGCTAAGGCCCTCGCCGCTGGCGCATCGACCGTCATGCTCGGCTCCATGCTCGCAGGCACCACTGAGGCACCCGGTGACGTCGTGGTTGTTGGGGGTAAGCAGTACAAGCGCTACCGCGGCATGGGCTCGATGGGCGCGATGCAGGGCCGTGGCCTGACCGGCGAAAAGCGCTCCTTCTCCAAGGACCGCTACTTCCAGGCAGACGTCACCAGCGAAGACAAGCTGGTGCCGGAGGGCGTCGAGGGCCGCGTTCCGTTCCGCGGAGATATCGACGCCATCACCCACCAGATCGTCGGTGGTCTGCGCGCCGCGATGGGCTACACCGGCTCCGCCTCGATCGCAGAACTGCAGACGAAGCAGTTCGTCCAAATCACCACGGCTGGCTTGCGCGAATCGCACCCGCATGACATCACGCAAACGGTTGCAGCGCCGAACTACCACAACTAATCCTTTCTGACTGGCTCCTGAAGGAGAGAACCTGACATGCGTGAATATGTAGAAATTGGCATCGGACGCGAAGCCCGCAAGGCCTACGACCTTGACGATCTGACCCTGGTTCCGACGCGGCGCACCCGCTCGTCGAAGGACGTCAACACGGAGTGGCACATCGACGCCTACTCCTTTGACATGCCGCTCGTATCCCACCCGACCGATGCCCTAGCGAGCCCCGAGTTCGCCATCGAGATGGGTAAGCAGGGTGGACTTGCGGTGCTCAACGCCGAGGGCATCCTGGGCCGCCACGCGAACTTCGAAGAGGCGATCAACGAGGTCTGCGGGCAGGCGCCAAATCCCAAGGACCTCGAGCAGGAGAATTACCACGAGATTCCTAGCAAGATTGCCAAGGCTACGGCGACGCTGCAGAAACTCCATCAGGCGCCAATTAATTTGGACGTGTTGAGTGAGCGCATTGCGCAGGTCCGCGCGTCGGGCGCGACCGTCGCTGTGCGCGTGAGCCCGCAGAACGTGCGCGAGCTTGCTCCGGCAGTGATCAAGGCCGGCGCGGAGATCCTGTTCGTGCAGGGCACGTTGATTTCCGCCGAGCACGTGCAGCCCGGTGGGGAACCGCTGAACTTGAAGGAGTTCATCGGCTCCCTCGACGTTCCGGTCATCGCAGGTGGCGTCTTCGACTACACGACGGCCACGCACCTGATGCGTGCTGGCGCAGCCGGCGTGATTGTTGGTTCGGGTCGCTCCTCTTCCGGCCTGGCGCTGGACGTTCCTCTCGCAACTGCGATTGCCGACGTGGCTGCGGCTCGCCGCGACTACTTGGACGAGACCGGTGGCCGTTATGTCCACGTCATCGCTGATTCGGCACCGTCGAACGCCGGAGACATCGCGTTGGCACTCGCCATGGGCGCCGACGCCGTCATGGTAGGCAGTCTGTTCGCGAAGGCGAACGAGGCCGCTGCTGGCGGCGCGTACTGGGAACCGGCGGCTGCGCACCCGCGCTTCCCGCGCGGCGAGGTTGCCAACTGGGAGTTCGGCGATCGTCTTCCGCTGTCTGAGATTTTGTTCGGTCCATCGAGCGATTCGGGCGCTGCCACGAACTTAGTGGGCGGTTTGCGCCGTATTATGGCGAAATGTGGGTACACTGATCTCAAGTCGTTCCAAAAGGTCGACGTGACCGTCCGCCCGTAAACAGATTGACCTAATATATCGAATATGGCCTACGAAGTAGTTATTAAACGAGATGCCCCTGACGGCCCACACCACGAGGTTGATGTCGACCACATCTTCTTCTCGGTGACGGACAGCAAGGGCATTATGACCCATGTCAATGAGGTCTTTATTCACTACGCGCAGTATCCCGAAGTCGAGATGATCGGGAAGCCACACAATCTCATTCGCCATATTGAGATGCCTGGTGGCGCGTTCAAGCTGATGTGGGACGTCATTGAGGACGGCCGACCGTTCGCAGGCTATGTCCGTAACCGCGCAAAGAGCGGCTCTGCGTACGACGTGTTTGCTACCGTGACGCCTCTGCCAAATGGCGACTACCTCTCGGTGCGCACCCGCCCGATGACCGAACTGTTCAAGGTCGTCGGCGACGTGTACCAAGCGGTGAACGACGTTGAGTGGAAGGCGCGCCACGAGGGCGTTGGCCGTCGCCGCCGTGCAGAGCTTGGCCTGGCCAAGCTGCAGGAGCTTGTACCTGATTACGACGCCTTCGTTGCCGAGGCGCTGCCAGCCGAGGTGCTGGCGCGCGAGGAAGCGGGCTTCGACCTTCCAGAGGGCACCGGCGAGGTGTACGAGGCCACTAAGCGCCTCTACCGCGAGCTGGACCGCTTCATGGAAATCCAGTCCTCCATTAAGGAAGCCGCCGAAGAACTGGCAAAGGCCAGCCAGACTTTGGTGGAAGAAAACGCTGTGACCAACAGCGTGAAGGGCGAGATGGAGAACGTCATGGCGGAGGGTGCTGCCCGTACGCTGCTGCTTGCACCACTGCAGGTGTGGGCGACGATGCGTGGCATCATCGACGAGAACGCGCAGTCGCTCAACGAGGTGGCTGGCGAGTTGGCGAAGAAGGCGGCGTCCGCGCGTATGGCGATTGCGCTGGCTCGTCTGCATACTGCGCAGACCGCGATTTTCTCCCTTGAGGCGAACCGCGGCGAGGTGCTCTCTATGCTGTTCGACGCCCTCGAGGTGGACGTGAAGCAGATGGACGACGCAGTCTTCCTGCACTCCTCCCTGGCGAACCGCGTGGACCTGAAGGTGAACTCGATTTCCGAGCTGACCAAGATGCCGCTCGAGATGATTCGTCGCTGGTCCCAGACCACGGCGCAGGAGCCGTTCGGCGAGAACATCGAGCCGCTTGTTGCTCAGGTGCACCGCGCTATCCAGGCTGCTGATAACTCTATCGAGCGCCTGCACGCTTCCTCGCAGAAGCTGGGCTCCGACCCGGCGATTGACGGGGTGCACGATGCGCTGGAGAACCTGCGTGCGCTGCTGAAGTAGTCTGTTGTAACGCCGCAACGCTGAAGACACCACCTGCCTGGCGGGTGGTGTTTTGTTGTTTCGAAGGGATTCCCGCACCAGATTCCAGTATTTCGGCCGGGTGCATTGGTGTTTCCCCAGGTCCCGAATTGTGCGCGCGGGAATGTGGTGCGCAGGACACTGTCATCGGGCTCACGTACACATTAGGTGCTGCGTAGGTTAAGATTTGGTGCGTGACTACAGCTCAAACTCGCCCTGTTCTTGTTGTTGATTTCGGTGCGCAGTACGCGCAGCTCATTGCGCGTCGTGTGCGTGAGGCGCACGTGTTCTCCGAAGTCGTTCCGTCCACGATCTCCGCTGCGGAGGTGAAGGAGAAGCAGCCGCTGGCGCTTGTCCTATCCGGTGGCCCGTCGTCCGTGTATGAGGATGGCGCTCCGCAGTTGGACCCTGAGATTTTCGAGTTGGGGATTCCGATCTTCGGCATCTGCTACGGCTTCCAGGTGATGACGCGGGCGCTCGGCGGAAAGGTTGAGCAGACCGGCGCCCGTGAGTACGGCCGCACGGCGATGAACGTCAAGGGCGGCGTGCTGCACGCCGACTTGCCGGAGGAGCACAAGGTGTGGATGAGCCACGGCGATTCGGTGACGCAGGCTCCGGAGGGCTTCGAGGTCACCGCGTCTTCGAAGGGTGCGCCGGTCGCCGCGTTCGAGAACGTGGAGCGCAAGTTCGCCGGTGTGCAGTACCACCCGGAGGTGATGCACTCGCCGCACGGCCAGGAGGTGCTGACGCGCTTCCTCACCGAGATTGCTGGTCTGGAGCAGAACTGGACGGCATCCAATATTGCGGAGCAGCTCATTGAGCAGGTTCGCACCCAGGTTGGGGACGGCTACGCCATCTGTGGTCTGTCCGGTGGTGTGGACTCGGCTGTTGCTGCGGCGCTGGTGCAGCGTGCGATCGGGGACCGCCTGACCTGTGTGTTCGTGGACCACGGCCTGCTGCGTCAGGGTGAGCGCGAGCAGGTGGAGAAGGACTTCGTCGCCGCGACCGGCGCGAAGCTGGTCACCGTGGACGAGCGCAAGGCCTTCCTGGACAAGTTGTCTGGTGTGACCGAGCCGGAGGCCAAGCGCAAGGCGATCGGTGCGGAGTTCATCCGTTCCTTCGAGCGCGCTGTGGCTGATGTGTTGTCGGACCACAAGGTTGATTACCTGGTGCAGGGCACGCTGTACCCAGACGTCGTGGAGTCTGGCGGCGGCACCGGTACCGCGAACATCAAGAGCCACCACAACGTCGGCGGCCTACCGGACGACGTCGAGTTCGAGCTGGTCGAGCCGCTTCGTCTGCTGTTTAAGGACGAGGTCCGCGCGGTCGGCCGCGAGCTGGGCCTGCCCGAGGTGATCGTGAACCGTCAGCCGTTCCCGGGCCCGGGCCTGGGCATCCGCATCATCGGTGAGGTCACCGAGGAGCGCCTGGAAACCCTGCGCGCCGCTGACGCGATTGCTCGCGAGGAGCTGACCAAGGCTGGCCTGGACGACCAGATCTGGCAGTGCCCGGTCGTGCTGCTCGCCGACGTTCGTTCCGTGGGTGTGCAGGGCGACGGCCGCACCTACGGCCACCCAATTGTGCTGCGCCCTGTCGCGTCCGAGGACGCGATGACCGCGGACTGGGTACGCATCCCGTACGAGACGCTGGAGGTCATCTCGACCCGCATCACCAACGAGGTGGCGGATGTCAACCGCGTGGTGTTGGATGTTACATCCAAGCCGCCGGCCACCATTGAGTGGGAGTAGGTAGCCGACTTAATCGGCAAAGTACGCGGACACGGACCCGACGCGCTGCTTCACGTTGATCGTGAGTAGCTCGCCGTCCTTGTCCGCGTTTTGCTTGCCTTGGGGGCATGTGGTTTCGCCGATGGTGGCTTCGCAGTGGACGTCGACCGGCACGTTGTTGGGCAGAATGATCTCGATTTCGCCGACGCCGTTGGCAATGTTCACGGTCTTCGGTTCGTCGAGAGGCGCGAGACTCGACAGGTCGAGGTGGGTCTCGCCGATGAGGTTGTTGAGATGGGGATCGAAGCCGCGTCCTCGAATGAGAGGTGCATTTCGCCGATGCGGCTGCCCACGTTGCTCTCGAATCGGGGGCCCGCAATACCGGTGATAAACAGGGCGCAGACGAGGATGACAGCCAGGGGCAGCCATAGCCAAAGGCGTTTCTTTTTCTTCGGCTGTTCCGGCGCTGGCTCGGTTGGCTCGGGCAGGTGCCACAGCCCGGGCGCTGCGCCGAGTGGGTCCCACGCGGGTGGCGTGCCGGGGTGTTCGTAGCCCTCGGGCACGGTGAGGTGTGAGGTGTCCACGGTGGGGCCTTCGCTTGTCGACGCCTCCTCGGGGTTCATTACCAGCAGTCCTGCCGGCGGCTCCGGCTGGCGCTGGTGGGCGAGGTACCAGCCGAGCGCGAACAACACGAACGTAACGAGCACCCCGTTGACATCGCCTGCCGCTGAGACAGATGGGAAGAAGATCACCAACCCGATGAGTAGCCACCAGCCGGTGCTGCGGTCCTTCTTCTCTGGCTCGGTGAGTTGTTCTTTCGGCGTGATAATTGAGTTCCACGGGCTGCGGGTCATGCCGAAGCGTGGCATGTTGATCCAGCACAGTAGGTAGAGGAAAAGTCCGCCGCCAAATACGAGTGCAAGTGCTACGAAGATGACGCGAACAAGCGTCGGGTCGACTTGGTAGCGGGCGCCGATGCCTTCACAGACGCCAGCGATGACAGCCTTACCGCCCTGGTCTTCTGGGATGCGGGGCGGGCGGGTCTCCCACATGCGCTTCAGTGTGTTGGTTTCCATGCCTCCATTGTCGCGTGGTGGGCCCGTGGGCGGTATCGGGAATGACCCTGATTTTTGATTTCAGGGTTTACCCTGATGTGACCGAGGCGCCGCCCGTGTCATGATGAGTGCATGTCTGCGTTGTATCCCCGGCTGACCCGGGACCGTTCACGCCGCGTGATCGCGGGTGTGGCCTCTGGAATTGCTGGCCACTTCGGGGTGGACGTGAAATGGGTGCGGCTGTTCTTTGTCGTCGCAAGTTTCACTGGCGGGATTGGCGTGTTGTTGTACACGGGCTTGTGGATGTTCGCACCGGTTGCAGAGAGTACCGAGCCCCGGCAGCGTCCTGGAGCGCTGGATGTTTTCCTTGTGCTGGTGGGGTTTGCGGGTGCGCTGATGTCCTTGCAGAGCTCCTCGGGCGTTGGATCGGCTGTGCTGTTCGTGGTTGGCGTGCTCATAGTGGGTGCGATTATCGCGTTGCAGGCCTACGACCGTGGTATGGCCTCATGGAAGAATCTTGCGGCGCTGGCGCTGGGTGCGCTGCTCGTGATGAGTGGGGTGCTGGCACTCGCGCTCATGGGGGAAAGCAGCGGGGTCGCCGGTGTGGTTGTCTCTGTGCTGGTGACGGTGCTGGGGGTGGCGGTGCTGGTGGTGCCGCTGATTACGAAGTTGGCGAACTCGCTTGTCGCGGAGCGTGAGCAGAAGGCGGTGGCGGACCAGCGCGCGGAGATCGCTTCCCGCTTGCATGATTCGGTGCTGCAGACCTTGGCGCTGATTCAGCGCCAGGCTGGTGATCCGGACGAGGTGGTTCGGCTTGCCCGTGGCCAGGAGCGTGAGCTTCGCGCCTGGCTTTTCGACGACACCGTGTCCAACCACACCACCACCTTCGCCGCGTTGCAGAAGGCTGCTGGCGAGGTGGAGGACGCGTACGGTGTGGTGATCGCGCCGGTCACGGTGGGAGACGACATTCCTTTCGACGAGCGCGCCGAGGCGGTCGTGCTCGCAGCTCGAGAGGCGATGGTCAACGCGGCCAAGCACGCCGGTGTGGACACCGTTGATGTTTACGCGGAGCACCTTGCTGGCAGGCTCACCGTGTTCGTGAGGGATCGCGGCAAGGGCTTCGACCCTGAGGCAGTGCCGACGGACCGCCACGGGTTGCGGGACTCCATCGTGGGCCGCGTGGAGCGCGTTGGGGGAGAGGTGCACGTGGTGGCGTCGGAAAGCAGTGGCACCGAGATTGAACTAGCGTTGGACCTATGACTCGCGTGTTTCTAGTGGATGACCACTCCGTGTTCCGCGCTGGGGTGAAGGCAGAGCTGCAGGAAGCGGTGGACATCGTCGGTGAGGCCGGGACGGTCGCCGAGGCGGTGCGAGGGATCGAGCAGACACAGCCCGACGTCGTGCTTCTCGACGTCCACATGCCCGACGGCGGCGGCCTCGCCGTGCTGAAGCGGGCTCCGGGCCCTGCGTACTTGGTGCTCAGCGTGTCCGATGCCGCCGAGGACGTCATCGCCCTGATCCGCGCGGGCGCCCGCGGGTACGTGACCAAGAACATCGCGGGCGCGGAGCTCGCGGAGGCCATCGAGCGGGTACGCGGCGGGGACGCGTACTTCTCACCGCGCCTGGCGGGGTTCGTGCTTGACGCGTTTGCGAGCGGGCCGGTCGTCGAGGAGGACGACCCGGCGGTGGACTCGCTGACGCGGCGCGAGCTCGAGGTGCTGCGGCTGCTGGCGCGCGGCTACACGTATAAGGAGATCGCGCAGCGCCTGTTTATTTCGGTGAAGACGGTGGAGACGCACGCGTCAAATATTTTGCGCAAGACGCAGACCTCGAACCGCCACCAGTTGACCCGGTGGGCGGTTGCGCGCGACCTGGGTTAGCGTACGCCCGCCCGCCGCAGCAGCGATTGGGCGGTGGTGTCCGTTTCC
This sequence comes from Corynebacterium sp. UMB2355A, assembly GCF_033877495.1. Taxonomy (NCBI): domain Bacteria; kingdom Bacillati; phylum Actinomycetota; class Actinomycetes; order Mycobacteriales; family Corynebacteriaceae; genus Corynebacterium; species Corynebacterium sp. UMB2355A. Next base: position 1,810,046 of record NZ_CP138855.1, read on the forward strand.
TGCAGCATGCGCGGGTCGGTGCCGGGCATTGGGGAGATGGTGGTGTCGGCCCATTGCTTGCCGGTGGGGATGCCCGCGATGTGCAGGCGCGGGTCCAGGGTGCCGTCGGGGTGGACGGTGCGGCGGGTGTCCGCGTCGGTTTCGGGGGAGCCGGTGGGCGTGCCGAAAGGCGCGAACGGGCGGATGCGCTCGCTTTCCAGCAGCGACGCGGTGAGTGGGTCGGCTGCGCGGGTGATGTTGGGGGACGGCAGGAAGGCGTCCGCGAGGGTATCCGCGGTGACGGTGCGCTCGGCGCTGGTGGCGGTGAACGTGGTGCCCGACTGCGTGACGGTTGGGGCTGGGCCGAGCAAGGTGACCAGGCCGGCGTCGATGAGCGCGAGGAGCTCGCGGGAGCGGAACAGCGGAGGACCGGAGCCGACCATCTGGCCGAACGCCATGTAGTCGGAGAGCGCGCCGCGCTGATCCTCCGGGGTACCACGGCCGTTCTCGACGGCGATGGCGGTCGGTTTGCGGCCTGCGGAGATCACCCACAGGGCGGACTTGATGGGGGAGTCGTGGGCGGCGACGGCCTCGGCGATGTCGCGGGCCAGGGCGTCGGCGATGACGCAGTTCAGGCTCTCGGCGTCGAGGCCGTCGCACCCGGCCAGGGGGTCGATCCAGTAGGAGATGTCGAAGGGCTCGGTGGTGGCGTCGGCAAGGGCGTCGTTGAGCGCGCGGGTGCAGGGCAGGAGGCTGGTGCGGGTGGCGGCGCCGGCGAGTGGTGCGGCGTCGATGCGCGCGATGATGTCCGCAAGCGGGATCCGCAGGGCGTCGGGGCGTACGCGTGCGAGGGTGGTGTAGTAGGTGGCGTAGGAGTCGCGGATGAGTGCGGGCCAGAGCTGCTCGCCGAAGCTGAGTGTTGTGGCGTCGCTGTGCTGCTCGATCGCGGCGCGCAGCCGCGAGAGGTCCGCCTTTGGCGGCAGCGAGTGGTACTCGGATTTCGGCAGGTAAGGGTAGCCGCGGCCAGAGGTAACCACGAGGTGTGGTTCGGCGCCGCTGGGCTCGTAGCGTAGCCCGGAGCGGGTGTCGGCGGGCACGAAGCGGCCGCCGCGGTTGATGGTGCTCAGCGCCATGAGGTCGAAAAAGCCCATGCCAAGGCCGCGCACGATTGCGGTTTCGCCAGCAACCAGCGTATCGACGTCCTGTTCCACCGGGTTGCCCGGCTGAATCCAGTGCCCGCGGAAGGCCACCGGGTGCTCGGGGACGACCCAGCCGGTGGCGAGCACGGTGGCGTCGGCGTGGACGGTGGTGCCGTCCCCAAGCGTGATGGCGTCGTGGCCGTTTTGGGCGGTGATGCGCTGCGCGCGGGAGCGGTGGTTGGTGACGGTCACGTGCTCGGGGAGCTGCGCCAGCGCGACCGTGAGGACCCAGTGGAGGTACTCGCCGTACAGCGCGCGGGATGGGTTGGACTCCGGGCGGGTGGCAGCCAGCTCCGCGCCGAAGTCCGCGGTGACGTGGTCGGGGGTTGGGTGGGCGTCGAACAGTGATTGCTTGGTGGCGGACACGGCGTCGCGCTCGCCGCGCAGGAGCTGGATCCACTCGTACATGGTGGGGCCCTCGAGTACGGGGGCGGTGACGGTCGCGCCGGGCTCGGTGAAGAGGGTGACGGCGCCGGCCAGCGTGTTCATGCACAGCGTGTGGGTCTGTGCGGTGTCCCAGACGCGCCCGGCGCCGTGCTGGGCGTCGTCGATGAGGTGGATTGTCAGCGGCTTGGTGGAATTAGATTCGTTGAGCGTGGCGGCGACGCGTTCGATGATGGAAATGCCGCGTGGACCTGCGCCGACGATGGCGATTGCTGGCTGCACTGTGTGTTCCTTCCTGTTGCGACAGTGACCGTTTAGACTGCTTAGTCTAGACGCATGAGACCGCTCCGTCTAATCTGTGTTAGCGTTATCGCTCATCGAAGGGAGAACAGTGAAGCACACACGTCGAACGCAGGCCGGAGCGCTGCTTGCGGCTACCACGCTACTCGGGTTATGCACCGCATGTGCAGGACAAACAGAGCAAAGCGGGGACATGCAGGCAATCACGTACCTGGAGCCGAACTGGTTTACCTCGCTGTATCCGCCTGCGGCCGGGTTCTACCCGAATGGTGGCGTCGTGAATCAAATAACAGACAGACTGCTCTATCAGGACCCGGAGACGCTTGAGCTGCACCCGTGGATCGCCACGAAGCTACCGGAGATCAGCGAGGACGCGACGGTATACACGTTCGACATCCGCACCGACGTCACCTACTCCGACGGCTCGCCGCTGACCGCGGAGAACGTCGTGGCCAACTTCGACCTCTACGGCAAAGGCGACAAGGAGCGGCTGCTTAACGCCTCCGAGCAGATCTCGAACTATGACTACGGCGAAGTCATCGACGAAGACACGGTGCGCTTCCACTTCACCGCCCCATCGCCGGGGTTCGCCCAGGCGGTCTCCGTGTACAACGCCGGGCTGCTTTCCGACGCCACCCTGGCGCTCGACAACGAATCCTTCGGCCCGGGCAGCGCCCACAACGTCATCGGCTCCGGCCCGTTCGTCATCGCCGGTGAGGAGCTGGGCACCTCCATTGAGCTGCGGGCGCGCGAGGACTACGACTGGGCACCGCCCATCCTCGAGCACCAGGGCCGCGCCCGGCTGGACAGCGTGACGTACCGGCTCGCCGCCGAAGAAGCGATGCGCACCGGCGCGGTCCTATCCGGGCAGGCGGACATCGTGCGCGACGTGACTGCGTCGGCCGAGCGCCACCTCCAAGACCGCGGCGTGCAGATCGTCTCCCGCGGCACGAACGCGATGAACAACCAGATCGCGATGCGCCCGCAGCACCCGTACCTGCAGGACATCCGGGTGCGCCGCGCGATCACGCACAGCGTGGACCGCGAAGAGCTGCTGCGCATCCTGTTCTCTGATTCCTACCCGCTGGCGACCTCGAGCGTGGCCGCCACGGGCTTGGGCTACAAAAACCAGGGCGACGCCTATACGTACGACCCGGAGCTTGCCCGGCAGCTCCTCGATGAGGCCGGGTGGGTCGTGGGCAACGACGGCATCCGCGTCAAGGACGGGGAACGCCTGCACCTGACCGTCAACTACGCGCAGACCCAGCCGCGCGCCCGCGAAGTGATGACGATGGTGCAGTCCAACCTGCGCGACATCGGCATTGAGCTCTCCGTGCTCTCCGGCGACCGTTCGACGCAAAACGTGGCGTCGAAGGACCCGAACAAGGTGCAGCTCTACCACACGATGGTCGGCCGGGCGGACTACGACGCCATCGAGTCGCACTACGCGGTCGGGCGCCGAGACTCCTTCATTAACCAGGATGAAAACGACAACGTGATCGACCAGCACCTCGAAGACCTGCTGCAGACCGTGGTCTCCACACCCGACGACGCCGGCCGGGCCCGCGCAGTGGAAGCCGTCCAAGATTACGTCACTGAGCAGGCCTACACGCTGCCGCTGTTCGAAGAACCACAGGTATACGCCGTCAGCCCACGTCTGTGCGGGTTCGGCGTGGAAGCCGTTGCACGCCCTGCGCTCTATAGCGCCTACCTCCAGGAAGGGGATACGCCATGCCGTACATCGTAAAGCGGGTAGGCCAAGCACTGATCGTGATGCTGCTGACCTACACTCTCGCATTCTTTCTGCTTTCGGCTCTGCCATCCGACGGTGTCATGGCCCGCTACGCTGACCCGGCACTGGGACTCAGCCAGGCTGAGATTGAGGCGATCCGTTCGGAGATGGGCGTCGATAAGCCGTTGCTTACGCAGTACGTGGCGACGCTGACGGGTCTGTTCACCGGCAGTCTCGGCTACTCCGTGCGCACTGGTACGCCGGTGGGCCAGCTCATCGCCGACGCCCTGCCGCATACGCTGGCGTTGGCCGCGACCTCGGTCGGGCTCGCGATCATCGTGGCACTCATCACCGCATTCGTCGCGACGCTGCCCGGCGCCGGGCGCATCGGCGCGCTGTTTCGCGCGGTGCCCTCCCTGATGGTGTCGCTGCCAGGGTTCTGGATCGCGATCGTGCTGCTGCAGCTCGTGTCCTTCGAGCTCGGCTGGATCAACGTGATTGCGCCGGGCCCGCTCGAGGGGCTCGTGCTGCCGACGCTCACGCTGTCCGTCCCGATGGCGGCCCCGCTCGCACAGGTGCTGATCCGCTCCATCGACGAGGTGCAGCGCAGCCCATTCGTGCAGGTGGCGCGTGCGCGCGGCGCGAGCGAGACCCGCATCTTCTGGTCCGATGTGCTGCGAAACGCGCTGCTGCCGGCGCTGACCATGGCGGGCCTGCTCTTCGGCGAGCTCGTCGGCGGTGCTGTGGTGACGGAAACCGTCTTCGGGCGCACGGGGTTGGGCTCCATGGTGGTCACCGCCGTGTCGAACCGCGACACGCCGGTGCTGCTGGGCGTAGTCCTCATCGCCGCGGTGGCGTACGTGACCATCAACCTCATCATTGACCTGCTCTACCCGGTGCTTGACGTGCGGCTGCGCACCGCCGGCGGACCGTTTGCCGCAACACCGAAGCAGTACGCCAGCCAGTCCGCCGACGCCATCGACGTGCGGGCAATCGAAACGGGACGGGAGTAGCAACCATGCGAACGACGAATTGGAAACAACCGGGAACGGTTCTCGCACTGCTCGTGCTGCTGCTTGCGTGCGCGTGGGCCCTGCTGCCGGGCATATTTGCCACGCACGACCCATACAAGGGCGTCGACGTAGCCCTTGCAGCGCCGAGCGCGGAGCACTTCTTCGGCACCGACGCCGTGGGGCGCGACGTGTACTCGCGCGTGGTCTACGGCGCGCGCCAGTCGCTGCTCGGCGCGGTGATCGCGGTGGCGGTCGGGCTGGTGTTCGGCACGCTGATTGGCCTGGTGGCGGGCGCGCTGCGAGGCAAAGTCGACACCGTACTGATGCGGATCGTGGACGTCCTGCTCGCTATCCCAGGCATCCTGCTGTCTCTGTCCATCATCATCGTGCTGGGCTTCGGCTCACTACAGGCGGCCTTCGCTGTCGGCATGACCACGGTGGCGACGTTCGCCCGCCTCGCCCGTTCACAGGTGATGCAGGTTGCAGGCACCGACTACGTTGAGGCCGCCTACGGCTCTGGAGCGACGAAGTCCCAGGTGCTGGTGCGCCACATCCTGCCGAACTCGCTCACCCCGGTCATCGCGCTGGCGGCCCTGCAGTTCGGCACGGCGATCCTGCAGCTGTCCATCCTCGGGTTCCTCGGCTACGGTGCCCCGCCGCCGATCCCGGAGTGGGGCCTCATCATCGCCGAAGGCCGCGACTTCATGGCCACCGCCTGGTGGATCATCGTCCTGCCCGGCGTGGCGATCATCGCCACCGTCATGAGCGCGAACCACCTGTCCCAACTCATTCGTACGGAGGCCTAACCCATGCAACCCCTGCAACCTTTACTTGAAGTACGTGGCCTGACCGTCGCGTACGGCAATCAGCCGCCATCGGCGCAAGACGTGTCCTTTTCCGTCGCGCCTGGCAAACTCACCGCGATCGTGGGGGAGTCCGGCTCTGGCAAGACGACCTCGGTGATGGCGACTCTGGGACTCCTCGGCGGATCCGCGCGGGTGCTGGACGGCGCAGTCTATTTCCAAGGCAAGGACATCACGCAGTTGTCTCCGCGGCAGTGGCGTCAGCTGCGCGGTGCGAAGATTGGCTTGGTGCCGCAGGACCCGAACAATTCGCTCAACCCGCTCAAGCCCGTCGGGGCCTCGATCGAGGAGGCGATGGCGGTCCACGGTATTGGCACAGCCGCCTCCCGTCGCGCACGCGCGCTGGAGCTCATGGAGGCCGTCGGCATCGACGACCCGCAGCGCCGCCACGGCCAGTACCCGCACGAGCTCTCGGGCGGGATGAAGCAGCGCGTGCTCATCGCAGCAGCCATCGCGCCCGAGCCGCAGGTACTGATCGCCGACGAGCCGACGTCCGCCCTGGATGTGACCGTGCAGGAAAAGGTGCTGGACGTGCTCGACGAGATGCGTGAGCGCCTCAACCTCGGCATCGTGCTGATCACGCACGACTTGGCGGTGGCGGGTGACCGTGCCGACGACGTGGTGATTATGCAGCGCGGCGTCGTCGTGGAGGAAGGCCCCGCCGCGGAGGTGCTCGCCGACCCGCAAGAGGAGTATTCACAGCGCCTGCTTGCCGACGCCCCTTCGCTCGCCGTCGCGAACGCCTACCACCGGCCAGCGCCGGACGGCGACGTGCTGGTGCGCGTGGATCACCTGCGCCAGGAGTATGGGGACTTCGTGGCCGTCAATGACGTCTCCTTCGAAGTGAAGCGAGGGTCCACGCACGCGATTGTGGGCGAATCCGGCTCCGGGAAGACCACGACTGGGCGGGCAATCTCCCTGTTCCGGGATCCGACGAGCGGCAGCGTCACCATCGGCGGCAACGTCGTGACCGGCGTCGACGACGCCACCCGCCGGAAGCTGCGCTCCACGGTGCAGCTGGTGCACCAGAACCCGTTTTCTTCCCTGAACCCTAAAATGACGGTGGAGGCCATCGTGGCCGAGCCGGTTCGGAACCTGACGGGGGCGTCGAAACGCGAGGCGCGCGCGAAGGCGCACGAGGTGCTGGCGCGCGTGGCGCTGGACCCGCAGCAGTTCGCGCGGCGCACCCCGTCGCAGCTTTCCGGCGGGCAGCGCCAGCGTGTCGCCATTGCGCGTGCGCTCGTGGTGGAGCCGGAGCTCGTCGTGTTCGATGAGGCGGTTTCCGCGCTCGACGTGACGGTGCAGGCGCAGATCCTCCGGCTGCTGGAAGACCTGCAGCAAGAGCTGGGCCTGACCTATATCTTTATTTCCCACGATTTGGCGGTGGTGCGCCAGGTTTCGGACACGGTCAGCGTGCTCAGCCGTGGTACCCAGGTGGAGTACGGCCCGACGGACGACGTCTTCCAGTGGCCGCGCCACGAAGTGACAAAGAACCTGATCCATGCAATCCCGGGCGCGCGCTTCCGCGCCCGGCAGTTAGGAGAATTTAGTGTCTAACATCATCGATACGCTTGCCGACGCCTCTCCGGAACTCGCGCGCCTTCGCAGGCGCCGCCCGGAAGCAGTCGAGAACGCAGAGCTCACGTTTACGGCCCTCTTCGAGCCTGACGACGAGGGCGACGTGCCACTGGCCTGGCGCTATGGTGTCGCCGCGTTCGTGGCCGGGCTCACCGGGCTGACAACTGCGAGCGCGTTCTACCGGGAGTTGCTCGAGGACCTCGAAGACCAAGCCCCCGGCCTCGCCGAGGCCGTCGACGCCGCTATTGCGCGCGGTGCATCCGAGGGGCCGTACTGGCACGGCGACTTCGTCCTGTTCGGTGACGTCATTGGGGAGGCGTCGGAGCAGTTCGCCGCCGCCCTGGACTTCGCACACCTGCTGGTTGTCCACCCGAAGGATTCCACCGCCGCAGCGATTGGGCACCTGCAGTCCGCCGGGTGGAGCGACAACGGCATCGTGACGTTGGGGCAGCTCATCGCGTTCGTGGCGTTCCAGTTGCGTGTCGTGCACGGCGTGCGGGTGCTCGGCGAGGTTGACGCTGGTGGGGCGCAGCGGGCGTCGATTAGCGGGCGCGCGCACGGCGTGGCTGACCCCGGCTGGGAGCCCGGGCCGCGCACCCTGCTGCCCGAAGTTGTGGCGCCGACGAAGTTCGTCGAGCACTCCCTGGGCTGGCGCGCGTGGGTGCCCAGCCTGGACAAGTCCGAGTTCACCGACGAGCACCGCGACGCGCTGCTTAAGCCCGAGCGCATCGACATGGAGTACTTCCGGCTGCTCGCGCGCGACCCGGCGGTGCTCAAGGCGCGCACCCTGACTGACCTGGACATTTTCTACAACACCGACGGTGGACTGGGCCGTGCCGAGCGTGAACTCGCCGCGACCGTGGTCTCCCGACTCAACGGGTGCGAGTACTGTGCCTCCGTGCACCAGGGGCGCGCGAAGCAGGAAGGCGGCGACGCCGAGGCGAATCTCGCGGCTCCTTGCCGAAGGCGTGACCGCGGACCTGGGCACCCCGCTGTGGAACGCGCTGCGCGACGCCGCCGTGGCGCTCACGCACACCCCGATCGCGTTCTCGCAACAGCACGTCGAAGCCCTCCGCGAGGTCGGCTGCGGCGAGCTCGAGATCCTCGACCTGATCAACTCGGCGGCGTTCTTCAACTGGGCCAACCGCCTCATGCTCAGCCTGGGTGCGGCTGATGTGCCGAAGCGCTACCGCTAGCGCTTCTGGGTGGGCGCTGCAGGGGCTGCGGGCGCGTATGCGAGGCGTCGCGTGCCGTCGACGTGCGGCATGAGCACCCACGCCACCACAAACAACCCACCCGCAAGCAGTGCCAGCCCCCAGCCGGGCAGCGGCGCGATCAGCGGGCTCAGCATGAGCGCCAGCCACCACAGCATCAGCGGCACCACCATGCTGAGCAACGGCACCTGCGAGACGTTGCGGCTGCGCGCAAACTCGGCCATGGCCTTGCGGTACGGGTGTGCCCGGGTGGTGGCGCGGGCGACGAGCACCGCGGCGAGAGCAACGCCAACTTTCACGGCTGCGGGTAGCGGTGCCGCCATCACGCTTATCGACGCCGCTACGCACCCCGCCGCCACCGCCCGCACAACGGGCGGCGTGGGAATTGGGGTGACGCGGTTGCGGAAGTCTGCGTAATACATAGGGCAGAGCGTACCGCATAGGGGCCTGCCTTGTGGCGCTACTATTCGAAATAGTGTTCGACCTTTACTGTTGCCCGTGTCAGGGGCGCGTTGCATACTTACATGCATGAATGGAACACCTATTCGCTTGCGTGAGTTCGCCTCGGACGATGGCGGACAGCTCAGCAAAGCTGAGCAGATTGCGCAACTCCGAGCACAATTAGCCGAGCTCGACGGTGGTGCCGTGCAGGAGCAGATCGGGGGCGAAGGTGTTGTTCCGCTGTCTGCAGAGTTGGCGCGCGTGCTCCCGAACGGGGGTTTGCCAAGACGGCAAGTCACGCAGGTGAGCGATACGCCGTCGCTTATCGTAGAGATCCTGCGGCAGGTCACGGAAGCCGGAGGATACGCGGCCGTGGTGGGGTGGCCGGAGTTGTCCTACGCAGAGCTCTCGGAGCAAGCGCTGCGCAGAACCGTAGCGGTTCCGGAACCGGGGATGGACGCCATGCACGCCGCAGGGGTGCTCGCCGAGGGGCTAGACGTGGTGGTGCTACACACCCGAAGCGAAATCCAGTACACGCCCGCTCAGGCACGCCCACTGCTTGCCCGCGTGCGCGCCGGGGAGGCGGCGATGCTGTGTGTGAACGCGACGGTGCCTTCGCCTGCATTGCGCATGAGCGCGGACATCGCTAGCTTCCACGGCATCGGGCGCGGTCGTGGGCGCATCGCAGGCATTGACCTGGAGGTGTCCGCGCACGCGAAAGGCTGGAAGCGGCCACCGGCACTGCTGACGCTTGGGGCCGCGACGGGCGGTGTCACGCACCTGAAGGCGGTGCCCTCATGAGGGTTGCGGCGCTCTGGTTCCCGGATTGGCCCGTGCAAGCAGCCAAGCTCGAAGCCGAGGACACGCTGGAGGAACCGATCGCGATCGCGGTGCAGCACCGCATCAAGGTGTGTTCGCAGGAGGCGCGGCGCGCCGGGGTCCGTCGCGGGATGCGGGTGCGCAACGCGCAGGCCGTCGCGCCTGAGCTGACGGTGGTGGAGGACAACCCGGAGCGCGACAGCCGCACGTTCAGCGCGCTCGCGGGATCCCTGGATGACGTGGCGGCCTCCGTGGAAGTGCTGCGCCCTGGCCTGGTGGTTGCGGACCTCGCCGCGGCGGCGAAGTTCCACGGCGATGAAGATACGGCGCTTGAGATGCTTCTCGACGCCGCCGCACGCCACGGCATCGACGTCATGGCAGGGGCGGCGGACGAGATCGCCACGGCCGTGATCGCCACCCGGAGCTCGCACGTGGTTGCAGCGGGGGAGTCGGCGCAGTTCCTTGCAGTACAGCCGCTTCGGGTGCTCACCGCCGAGACAGCACTCGGCGCGGACCCGGAAACGGTCCGTACCCTGGGCCAGCTGGGCATCCAGACGCTGGGGCAGCTCGCGCAACTGCCGGCCTCTGCCGTGATGACTCGCTTCGGGGTCGCAGGCATCCACCTCCACCGGATCGCCAGCGCGGCCCCAGACCGGCGCGTCGCCCCGGAGCTACCCGTGGAGGACTTCGCCGTCGAGATGACGCCGGAGGAACCGATTGAGCGCGTCGACGCCGCCGCGTTCGCCGCCCGGGCGCTCGCGGCTACGCTGCACCAGCGCCTCAAGGGGGCCGGGGTGCACTGCCTCCGGCTGAAAATCTCCGCCGAGCTTGTCGACGCCACCCGGGTCGAGCGCGTGTGGCGCACCCGGGAAGCACTGACAGAGGCTGGCACCGCCGACCGGGTGCGCTGGCAGCTCGACGGCTGGCTCACCAACGGTGGCGCAGGGCCGATCGCCTCGCTCATGCTGGAACCACTTGAGCTTGCGCAGCCCGACATGGTGGGGGAGCTGTGGTCCGACGGGGCGTCGGACGAGGGGACGCGGCGCGTGATCGAGCGGGTGCAGTCCCAGCTCGGAATGGAGGCGGTGCTGCAGCCGGTCGCGGTTGGAGGTCGCGGCGTGGCCGAGCGTATTCAGCTGGTGCCCTATGGGGAGGTGCCGCCGCAGGGTCGCGGGGTGTTCGTCGGCGCCGTTCCGTCACCACTTCCAGCCCGGCTCGGCGGTGGGATCGAACACCCGTCATCGCGGGTGCAGCTGCTGGACAGCGCCGACCAGCCGATACTGCTCAACGCCGAAGTCCTGCTCAGCGGCCAGCCGACAACGCTAGTGTGGGGCAAGCGCTGCTACGACATCACCGCGTGGGCAGGGCCTTGGCCCGTTGACGAAGAGTGGTGGGGTGCTCACCCTTTGAAACTTGCGCGCCTGCAGGTACTCGGGCATGACACGGTGTCGATGGCGGGGCAGCGCGGGTGGTTGTTGGTGTGGCACCGGCAGCGATGGAGCGTCGAGGCGCTCTACCACTAGGTGTTAGGACTGCACGATGTCGACGACCAGGCGCAGCGGGTGCTCCAGAATCTGCACCGAATACGGCAGGTCAGAGCGCAGCCCTACGACCACGCGGCTGCGACCCTCGTAGGTGCCGGCGTTGACGACGTCGATAATGTTGCCGGTCTCTGCCGGGGTATCCACCTTGATTTGGTCCGCGTCCAGGCCAAGTTCGTAGGGGTAGACGGTGCCGTCGATGTTGATATTGAGGAACGCGTTGCCGGTCACCTTCAGCGGTTTGCCGGTGATCTCCTGCATCGGGGTGGAGGTGTAATCCACGAACCAGCCCGGCTCGCCCTCGCCCACGAGGTCCACGACAACGCGGTCGAACCCCTCGTGGGTGCCCACACGCACGCCAGTCACGGCGAGCTGAGCAGGCGCGGAAGGCCGCTGAGTCTTCGGGCTCGCGTTCGCGGTACCGAGCGGGCGCAGCTGCGTCGTTGATGGCGCAGCATGCATCGAGCCGACGCGGGTCGCGGCCTGGTCCTGAGCAGGAGAAGACACGCACCCGGCGAGCACGGCGCCAGCAATGCAGGGCGCCAGCGCCGCAACGGCGAACTTCGGTAAGGGAAACACGCAAATTACCGTAGCCAGAACGAATCTCGAAGAGCAAAGCAGAACGGCAAAAAATCAAAAAGGTTATCAAAATGTTAACTGCCCGACTCGGCCCGGTTTAGGTATGCCTAATCAATCGGGAAATTTTCGCTACAGTAGGTGACATGACTACAGCCCATGCACGCACACTCTGCTCCGATACGGACAGTGAGCCGCTGCCGGGTACCGCGAAACCCGGCTCGACCTACGTTTTGTTTGAGTGGCCACACAAGTGGAGCCACGACGTACTCGACGGCGACACCTTCGGGGACGAACTGACCGAAAAGTTGAAAGCGCACATGCAGCGCTACAACGCCACCTTGCTGCTTATCCGCCACCCAACGAGGGAAGGCCGCCAGATTGAAGATCACCACGTCTACCTGGTCTTCGCCGACCAGGCAGCAACCGAGGTGCTGCACGTCGATGGGCCTGAGGCGATCCTGGATCTCGACCTGTCAGGCCCAGGGCAAAACAGCGCCAAGTCGCGTACGAAGCCACTCGTCCTGGTCTGTACCCACGCGAAGCGCAACATGTGCTGCGCCATCAAGGGCCGTCCCATCGTCAACGAGCTCGTAGAGAAGTACCCGTTTGGGCATGGCAACGATGTGGTGTGGGAAACCTCGCACATCAAGGGGCACCGTTTCGCCGCCACGATGCTGCTCATGCCGTGGGCGTACAGTTTTGGCCGGATGAACCTCGAGGCTACTGAGGCCATGCTTGAAGCTGCGATGCGCGGCGAGTACTTCGTGCCGGGCAACCGCGGCCGCGGCACCTTCAGCCCGGTAGGCCAGGTGGCGGAAGTGGACGTCGCAACGCAGCTCGCCACCCGAGGGGACAAGGTGCGCTACGGCCAGCTCGAAGTCACCGCCGAGCGTATCGACGGCCCCTCCGCCCACGTCACCGTCACCGACACCGCGACCGACACTGCCTACGAGGTGACGTTGGAACAGCGCGACGTTGATGCCGTGATGGCATCATGCGGGAAGGACCCGAAGCCCGGCAAGAGCTGGGTCGCAGTCGGGCGCTCCTAGATGTAGCTGGGCAGCACGTCAGCGACCCTGTTGATCACGTGGTCGGTGCGCTGCTGCACCTCGGCGGGCGAGTGGTGGAAGCTGTGCGAGTGATCTGCGATCTCGTGCATGGACAGGTCATTCCACGAGTCGCCGAAGGTGTACAGCTCGATGTCTTCGCGTGGGACGTCGAGGAGCTGCAACAGGTCCTGGATGCCCGCGCCCTTCGTGCGACCGGGCGCCATGATGTCGATGAAGTCCTGGTTCTGCGCCACCGATACATGCGGCAGCGCGCGCGTCCACTCGTAGACTTCCGCGCGAAGCGCTTCGTTGCCTGGGATCCACAAGGGGACGACGGCGAACTCGTGGTGGGGAATGTCGGCCGTGGTCATCCTGTCGAAGTTGACGGTAAAGCTACTGCGAGCCTGGGTGTTGTTGCTGAACTCACCATCGACGTGGCCGATCGTGGTGCCGAACACCGCCACCCCATCCGTGTCAGCGAAGTGCGTGACCACCTGTTCGACGATCTCCGGGTCTACAAGGTGCGAGTAGAGCAGGCGCTCGTTATCGCCGGTGGTTGCGGAGCCGCCGTTGGAGAGCACCTGGTAGTCGAAGCGGATGGGGCAGTGGCGCATTCCGAACTCGAGCGCGGTGCGCGAGCGTCCGGTGGCAGAAATGGCGATGTGGTCGGCGTCGCGCCAGGCCTGGATCGCGGCCATGTCGGCCGGGTCGAAGCCGTGCTCGCCCGTGTCAGTGTCCGTGGAATGATGAAGGGTGCCATCAAAATCAAACGCTGCGATTTTCATGGCACCCATCCTAACCAACTGGTCACACCTTAGCGGCGCATCACCTTCTTGGACAGCCAGTTGCCCAAGAACTGCGCCAGCTGCACGATGACGACGATGACGATCACAGCCGCCCACGTCACCTGCGGTTCGAACTGGCGGTAGCCGTACACGATGGCGAAGTCACCGAGGCCGCCACCGCCGATGTAGCCTGCCATCGCGGACATATCGATCACCGCGATGAAGATGAACGTGTAGCCGAGGATCAGCGGACCGAGCGCCTCGGGGAGGATCACGGTGCGGATGATCGTCCACGGTCCTGCGCCCATCGAACGTGCGGCCTCAATCATGCCGGGATCGATGGATACCAGGTTCTGCTCGACAATACGGGCCACGGTAAAGGTCGCGGAGAAACACATCACAAACGTAGCTGCGCCCCGGCCAATCGTGGTGCCCACCACCGACAGGGTGATGGGGTAGAGCATCGCGATCATGATGATGAACGGGATCGGCCGGAAGAAGTTCACGGCGAAGTTAATCACCCAGTACACGACGTTGTTCTGCAGGATGCCACCCGGGCGGGTGGTGTACAAGAACACGCCGAGGATCAGGCCACAGATACCACCGACGAGCAGGGTGATGCCCACCATCCAAAGGGTATCGCCGATGGCGTCTACGAACGTGGGGCCGAGCCGGTCCCAGTTCGGCTGCGCCAGAATGAATTCGTTGACAGCACTGTTCATCGACGTATCTCCTGAATATCCGTGGTGCCCTGCAGCGTGTGCAGGAACTCGTTAATCGCTGCATCGTCGCCGTTGAGGCGGACCGTCATCTTGCCGAAGGAGTGCTCCTGCAGGGTCGTAATACCCGCGTGCACCGGCTGAATCGACACGCCGCGTTGGCGCGCCTTCTCCGCCGCACCGAAGAATCCCGAGTGTTCGGTCAGGTCGACGGTGAAGAGGCGCCCAGGCGCCGCGTTCAGCAACTCGAGCTCCTCGTGCTTGTCTGGGGTGTTGCGAAGCGACGTCGATACGAAGCGCTGCGCGACCTTCGTTTTCGGGTCCGAGAACACCTCGTAGACGGAGCCATACTCGACGACCTTGCCGGCCTCCATTACGGCGACCTTGTCCGCAATCGCGCGGATCACGTCCATCTCGTGGGTAATCACCACGATCGTGATGCCGAGCTCCGCGTTGACGCGGCGCAGTAGCTCGAGCACCTCGTGGGTGGTCTCGGGGTCGAGGGCGGAGGTGGCTTCGTCGGCAAGCAAGAGCGAGGGATTCGTGGCGAGCGCACGAGCGATGCCCACGCGCTGCTTCTGACCACCCGAAAGTTGCTCGGGGTAGTTCTTGCCACGATCCGACAGGCCGACGAACTCGAGGAGCTCCTCGACGCGCGCCCGGCGCTCCTGCTTGCCCAAACCGGCAAGCTGCAGCGGGTACTCAATGTTGCCCGCCGCAGTTCGGGAAGAGAACAGGTTGAACTGCTGGAAAATCATCCCAACGTTTCGGCGCACTTCCCGCAGGCGCTTTTCGCTCTTGCCGACGATATTGGTGCCGTCGAGGAGGAGTTCGCCGCTGGTAGGCATGTCGAGCCCGTTGATCAGCCGCACCAGCGTGGACTTGCCAGCGCCGGAGTAGCCGATCACTCCAAGGATCTCACCAGGCTCGACCGTCAGCGACACATTGTCGACGGCCACAACCTCGCGCCCACCCGTTGTAAAGACTTTCGATACGTCCCGGAACTCAACCCGGGTGCCGGTTTTCGTCACGGATTACTTCTCCTGAAGGCGTGCGAGGATAGCGTTTGCGTCATCACGGGAGCGCTCAACAGCGACCGCGGTGCCGCGGGAATCCTCCTGGACGGCAGCTGCGACCTCTGGGGAGTTCCACAGCTCTGCGAGGCGGTTGTAGGTCGGGTTGTCCAGGTCCTCAGCGCGTGCAGCGAAGACGTTGATGTATGGCTCGCCCTGCTCGGAAGCCGGGTCATCCTGGAAGATAGCCTGCTTTGGCTCAATGCCAGCGCGCTCCAGCCAGGAGTTGTTGATGATGGCCGGGCGGCCTTCCTTGTACGCGGAAGTCGTCTGGGAAGCGTCGACCGGAACGACCTTCACCTTCGACGCTGCCTCGTCGATATCTGCTGGGGACGGTGCCAGTTCATCAGCGCCGTCCTTCAGCGTGACCAAGTCAGCCTGGACGAGGACGTTGATTGCACGGCCCTGGTTCGAGTCATCGTTCGGGATAGCAACCTCGGTGCCTTCGATGCCGTCGAGGGAATCGTGATCCTTCCAGAACAGCGCCAGCGGGTAGATCTCCGTGGTGGACAGCACCTTCAGGTCGTTGCCGGAAGCCTCGTTGTAGGTGGCGAGGTAGAGGATGTGCTGGAACTTGTTCAGGTCAATCTCGCCCTGGGCAAGCGCCTCGTTGACTGGTGCGTAGTCAGAGAACTGCACGATGTCGAGGGTGATGCCGTTGTCTGCCGCGAGGTCCTCGAAGACGGACCATGCCTTCTGGTCAGCGTCGGTGGTACCAATCTTGACGACGGTGTCCTCGCCGCCACCGGCAGCGTCGGTGGTCTTCTCGGCAGAGTCGTTGGAGCAAGCTACCAGGCTGGTAGCGGCGAGGGCTGAAGCTGCGATGGTTGCAATCACACGGTTGAGGCGCATGATGTCTCCTTTATGTTTTTCGTTGGGGAATCATTGATGGTTTGAAAACTTAGCATCTATTGGACCGCTTAGTCTATCCCTGGCTGCAAACGTTGAATATAAATCCACTTGCGCGAGCATTCGAACATGTTTACACTATCGAACATGCGATTCAATGGGGGTGCTCCACTGACATGGTCAAAGCTGGAGCGGATACTGTCTGGGAACGACGTCGGTCCTGTCGTTCCGGTAGATCACCTCACCTTTGCTGGTGAAGCGGAGGGTGAGGGGGTCGGTGGGCGGCGCGGTGGGGTGCCATTCGCCGAGTTGCACGCGGTGTCGTCCTATAGCTTCCTTGGCGGGGCGAGCGAGCCTGAACAGCTGGTCGCGCGCGCTCGGTCGCTCGGTCTTTCGGCGCTTGGCCTGTGTGATCGTGACGGTTTCTACGGTGCAGTGAAGTTTGCGGAAGCTGCTGCTGCGGCCGGGATGCCCACGGTGTTTGGTGCAGAGCTGACGCTGAAAGAGGGGGTGCTGCCCGTCCTGGCCCGTGGTGCGGAAGGGTACCGGAGGTTATCGCATCTGATGTCGCGCGCACACATGGAGGGTAGGCAAAAAGGCGAGCTCTCGTACCCGCCGATGTGGGAAATCGGGGAGTGGCTTGATGGCTCCTGCTTAGCGCTTGGCGGGTGGGAGTGGACCCCGCTATTCGATAAATTGAGCGAGAGCTTCGGGGTGGAAAATGTGGTGAGGGAGTACGTGGTCTCACTCATGCCGGATGACGCCGATCATCACCAACAATTAGACCGCTTCGTTCATCTTCCCGCCATAGTGAGTACCCGGCCTGCCGCTGCGACGCGCCGACACGCGCGCCTCGCTGCAGCGAAACATGCGCTTGGCCAGCGCCGCGCGCTGCGGCAAGACGTTGCTGACCTGCACCCCATGGGGGCGCACTGGCTGCGCAGCGGGCAGCAGCTCGCCCGGCTGCTGCCGGGATGTGAGCCGATGCTGGCCACCACCGTGGAGCTTGCCGAACAGTGCGCGTTTACGCTCGACCTTGTCGCGCCAAACCTACCGGACTACGACACTCCTGCTGGCCACAATGAGATGAGCTATCTGAAGGAGTTGACCTACGCGAGTGCGCAGGTGCGGTACGCGACGCGCCCGGAAAACATCCGTGATCAGGCGATGAAGCAGATTGCTTACGAACTCAGCGTGATTGAGGAGCTCCAATTCCCCGGCTACTTCTTAATCGTGTACGACCTGGTCGACTTTTGTCGGCGCAGCAATATCCTGTGCCAAGGCCGTGGGTCGGCGGCGAACTCAGCGGTCTGCTTTGCTCTCGGGATCACGAACGCCGAGCCGATCAGCGCTGGCCTTCTTTTTGAGCGTTTCCTGTCGCCGGACCGCGATGGCCCACCGGATATCGATATTGATATTGAGTCCGGCAGGCGCGAAGAAGTAATCCAGTACGTTTACCGGCGCTACGGCCGCGAGCGTGCCGCGCAGGTGGCGAACGTGATTACGTACCGGAGGAAGGGTGCTGTTCGTGACGCTTCCCGGGCGCTCGGGTACCCACAAGGTGCTGCGGATGCCTGGTCAAAAGGACTCAGCGACCCGCCGGAGCAGGTATGTACGTTGGCGGAGGAGTTCATTGGCCAGCCACGCCACCTCGGGATCCACTCGGGCGGGATGGTGATCTGCGACCGGCCGATCGCGGACGTCGTTCCCATCGAGTGGGCGCGCAAGGAACAGCGCTCTGTGGTGCAGTGGGACAAAGACGATTGCGCTTCGGCGGGGTTGGTGAAGTTTGACCTGCTCGGGCTCGGCATGCTGGAGGCCCTGCATCACATGGTGGACCTCGTACGCGATACAACGGGCACCGAGGTGCACCTGTGGGAGCTCGACCTCGCCGACACCAACGTCTACGACATGCTGTGCCGCGCGGACGCCGTCGGGGTATTCCAGGTGGAGTCGCGCGCGCAACTTTCCACGCTGCCACGGCTGAAACCACAGCGCTTCTTTGACCTCGTGGTAGAGGTGGCCCTCATTCGCCCAGGCCCAATTCAAGGCGGATCCGTTCACCCATATCTACGGCGCCGCGATGGCCTCGAGCCCGTTATCTACGACCACCCGGTGCTGGAAAAGTCCCTCGGGAAGACGCTGGGTATTCCGTTGTTCCAGGAGCAGCTCATGCAGATCGCCGTCGACGCCGCAGGATTCAGCGGCCGGGAGGCCGACGCGCTGCGCCGCGCGATGGGTTCGAAGCGTTCTCCAGCAAAAATGGCGGCGCTCAAAGCCCGGTTCTTCGAGGGCTGCAACACCACGAACGGGATCGGGGCGGACGTCGCGGAAAAGCTCTGGAACAAGATCGTCGCGTTTGCCGCCTACGGATTTCCGGAGTCGCACTCGCAATCGTTTGCGTCGCTTGTGTACTTCTCCGCGTGGATGAAGTACTACTACCCGGCCCAGTTCTGCGTCGGCCTGCTGCGGGCACAGCCGATGGGCTTCTACTCGCCCCAGTCCCTGATTCAAGACGCCCGCCGCCACGGCATCACGGTGTTGCCGGTGAGCGTGAACGGATCCGGCGTACAGGCGCGCTGTATAGATAATGACACAATTCGGATCGGGCTGAATTTGGTGAAGGGGGTCGGGGAGAAGGCTGCGGCCAGGATCGAGAAGGCCGCGCCGTTCACGGACATCGCGGACCTGGCGCGTCGGGCGGAGCTGACCGTGGAGCACGTCGAGGCGCTCGCCAAGGCGGGTGCGCTGGACTGCTTCGGAGGGGAGCGTCGACAAGCAGTGTGGGCTGCGGGCATCGCAGCAACAGAGCGCGACGGCATGCTGCCTGGGCTTTCAGGTATCGACGCCCCAGCGCTGCCCGGGATGACCGCGTTCGAGCTGCTCGCGGCCGATGTTGCCGCCACGGGCGTTACCCCCGACACGCAGCCGATGCAGCTGCTGCGCGAACACTTGCAACGGGAGGGGATTCTCCGAGCGGTCGACCTTCGTAGCGTGGAAGACGGTACCCGCGTCCGCGTCGCAGGCGTGGTCACGCACAGGCAGCGGCCGCAGACGGCATCAGGCCTGACGTTTCTGGGGATGGAGGACGAAACCGGGCTGCTGAACATCATGGTGTCGCCGGGGCTGTGGAAGCGACAGCGCGTAGTGGCGCGCACAGCGCACGCGCTGGTGGTGCGCGGGATTGTCCAAAATGCGTCAGGTGCGGTCAGCGTCGTGGCGGACCGTCTGGAGCAAATCGATGTCGGCCAGTGGCTCTCGCGTGGTTCACGTGATTTTCGGTGAAGTCGCTAGGGTAGGGCCCATGGAACAGCAGACTGACGCACTCGCGAGACCACCGCTACCGGCCTCGGTTGAGCAGATGCACCGCGTATCACCGAAGTACATGGTGCCCATGCTGGTGACCAACACGGTGTGGGCGCTGATTGTCATCGGCAGCCTGCTGTGGGCGCAGTGGAAGTACGGCGGCTGGTGGATGTGGGGAGCGGCCGTCTGCGGAGTGTTCTTCATCTGGAAGTACTTCCTTATCCCGTTCCAGGTACGCAACCTGGCGTGGCTGGAAACGAACAACGAGCTCATCCTGAGCCAGGGGAAGATGTGGCACACGCTCACCGTTATCCCTTACGGGCGCATCCAGTTCGTGGACGTCAACACGGGACCGGTGATGCGGATACTTGGGCTCAAGAAGTTGGTGGTGAACACGGCATCGGTCAGTTCGGTGACCACGCTGCCTGGACTTCCCGCCCACGACGCCGACGCGCTGCGTGACCGGCTTGTAGTCAAAGCACGCGAACAGATGAGTGGCCTATGACGGCGGCCTCTGAGTACCGGCGGGTCCACCGACTGACCCCGTTGCTGCGCGTGTGGGCGACGCTGCTTGCGCTGCTCACGATCGCTGTCTTCAACTTCACGATGCCCCTAGTCAACTGGCTGCAGGACGAAGGCATCGGCATCATGGATGTGGGCGTGGCCGTTGGCGTGTTCGTCGTTGGCCTGCTCGTAGTGTTCATTATTTCGCAGCTGTGGTGGGCCAAGATCGGATTCCGCGTTGGCGAAGAAGACATCGAGCTGACGCGAGGGGTGCTCACCACTAAGGTGCGCACCGCTCGCTACGACCGGATCCAGGCAGTCGACGTCATCGAACCGTTCGCGCCGCGCCTGTTCGGGCTTGCGGCGGTGCGCGTCGAGGCGGCCGGAGGCAACAATTCGGCCATCGAGATCGCCTACCTGCCCCGCGCGGAAGCGGACGAACTACGCGCCGAGATCCTGCAGGCCATTGCTGCCCGCCCCGGCGCAGCTGCGTCCGCGTTGACGCCCACCGAGCAAGACGCCGACCCGGCTAATACGCTGGTGCCACCAATCCCGATTGGTCGTTCGCTGCTTGCTGCGGCGTTCCAACTCTCAACCATCATTACTGTTGTCTCGAGCGCCGTCCCGCTCTTCACCGATCTCTCGATCACCGCGGCAGTACCGATCCTCGTCGGGTTCGTGCCACAGATCTGGCGCACCATCGACCACTCGTGGCGCTTCAATTCAGTGCTTGACGACGCCACCTCCGGCAGCAACGGGGCCGTCATCAACATGACGTACGGGCTTGCGAACCGCAGGCACCAAGCGGTCCCGCTGCACCGCATCCACGCGGTACAGCTTCGCCAGCCACTGCTGTGGCGCATGTTTGGGTGGTGGACCGTCTCGGTGACTGTGGCCGGGTACGGGTCCGAGCGCAACAAGGCAACTGGCACATCCAAGCTGCTGCCGGTCGGGACCTTGGAGCAGGCCATGCAGGTCATCGACGCGATTGCGCCGCTGTCCGGTGAGGCGATGCGAGACATGTCGCGTGCACAGCTGCGCTCCCCGCGCTCTGCGCGGTGGGTTTCACCGGTTGATTGGCGGCGGCAGACAGTCACGCTGTACCCAGAGGTCACCGTGGTCACGTTCGGTCGCCTGTCCCAGCGGTACCAGATGGTGGAAAACGCGCATATCCAGGAGCTTTCCTTCAAACAAGGGCCGTTGCAGCGCAGGCTTGGCCTGGCACATGTGCGCTTCGACCTGGTCCCGGGAGCCGTCAAAATGGTGGCGCGGGATATGCGTGCGGGGGAGGGGCGTTGGCTCGTCGATACGCTGCGCACCCGCACGCTGCCTGGCATGGACGATGCGGTAGCGCTCGTCGAGGAGACTTAGTTGTGGATGGTCAGGCCCCAGTATTGGATGGCGCTGCCGATCTCCATGGCGCCTACGCGGGTCTTATTCGCATCGGACACGTTGGAGTTGACGCCTACGGCCCACACTCCAGAGTTGTCGGCGGCGAAGACCGCACCGCCTGAGTCTCCGCGATCGGTGATGCTGCGGAAGTAGAAGAGGCCGTTGTTTCCGATGCTTTCGAACTCTCCACATGAGTAACCGGTGGTGGCGCCGAGACGGCAGATGGCCATGCCTCGGGCTTGCGCTTCTTGTGGGGTGATCCAGCCGCGGAGCGGAAGATCCAACGGGAGTGTTGAGGAATATCGCGCATCGCCGGTGATTTCGATCAGCCCGATATCGGCGCCGACGATACCGCCGTATGCGTCCTTCTCCAGATAGGACTCCACCATCTCTCCGACATACGACCAGTTGCCTTGGGCGTCCTGCACGTAGAACTGATCGCCGCGATCGCCACAGTGGCCCGCAGTGATGATGAAGATCCGCTCGCCTTTGGATGCAAGGAAGCCCGTCGAACAGCCCGAGCTTTGTGTCTCGTTGATGATCCTGCCGCCAGGTACGATCCCGCCAGGCTGCTCCAGCCACTTCCAGTCGACAAAGTTGTGGTAGTACACGCCACGGTTGTCGTCGCGGCCCCGCTGCCCAGATGAGTCGTTTCTCGGATCGATGACGTTGCGTTGAATCGGTGGCTCGACGCGTTGGCTGGGGGCGCTTGGGCGTTCGCGGTAGTCCGGTTCTGGCCGGTACGGTGACTGACGGGCGGAGGTAGTAGTAGCTGGTGTCGGAGAGCTCTCGTTAAGCATTGAGGCTATGTCCGAGACTGCGGCGTCTTGCTCGGCGCGCCATGCGTCGAGCTCCTCATCGGAGGAACCCGAACAACTCGCCAACAATGCAGAAGCGGCGAGTACAGCGGTCAAACGGGCACGGGATGCAGTCGTAGAGAGCATGGCGGACTCGTTTCAACTAAGGGGCAGGGTAACAGGCACAGATCTTAACAGCTGTAGCAACCCTTCCGCTTAGACTCCGCCGACGAATCCCAACTGCCGCCAGGCCTCGAAGACGGCGACGGACGCGGAGTTGGAAAGGTTCATTGACCTGCGGCTCGGCAGCATCGGGATGCGTAGCTGCTTGGTCACGCGCGGGTGGCTGCGGTGTGCTTCGGGGAGACCAGTCGGCTCGGTGCCGAAGAGGAGAGCGTCACCGTCGCGGTACTCGACGTCCTGGTAGTAGTCGGTTGCCTGTGTGGTGAACGCGAAGATGCGGGCGTCCGGGATGGAGGCGAAGCAGGCGTCGATAGTCGGGTGGATCTGCACGTCCGCTAGGTCGTGGTAGTCCAGCCCTGCGCGCTTCAAGTGCTTGTCTTCGAAGTTGAACCCGAGTGGCTCCACCAGGTGCAGTACGGCGCCGGTGTTTGCACACAGCCGGATTGCGTTGCCGGTGTTGCCTGGGATGACGGGATTGTCAAAGATAACGTGAAAAGCGCACATGGTTACAGTCTAGGATGGTCACCGTGACTGCGATTAAATTAGACGGAAAACTGTACCGCGAGGAGATCTTTGCGGATCTCAAAACACGAGTTGCCGCCCTGCGCGAGCGTGGGATCACGCCGGGGCTGGCTACCGTGCTGGTCGGCGATGATCCGGCGAGCCAGAACTACGTGCGCATGAAGCACCGCGACTGTGAGGAGCTGGGCATTGCCTCCATCATGAAGGAGCTGCCGGGGGACATCACGCAGGAAGCACTCGAGGAAGTCATCGAGGAGCTCAACAACGACGACGCCGTCACCGGCTACATCGTGCAGCTGCCCCTGCCGAAGCACCTGGATGAGAACCGCATCCTGGAACTGATCGACCCGGACAAGGACGCCGACGGCCTGCACCCGGTCAACCTGGGCAAACTGGTGCTTAACGAGCCCGCGCCGCTGCCGTGCACCCCGAACGGTTCCATCAAGCTGCTGGAGCGCTTTGGCGTGGATCTGAACGGCGCGATCGTGTGTGTCATCGGCCGCGGAGTGACCGTGGGGCGCCCGATTTCCCTTATGTTGACCTCGCGTAACGTCAACGCCACGACGGTGCTGTGCCACACCGGCACGAAGGACCTGGCTGCGGAGACGCGCCGGGCGGATGTGGTCATCGCGGCCGCTGGCAAGCCACACATGATTACCGCGGACATGATTAAGGAAGGCGCCGCGTTGCTGGACGTGGGCGTCTCTCGTGTCGACGGCAAAACGGTCGGCGACCTGCACCCGGATGTGTGGGAGAAGGCGGGCTGGGTCTCGCCGAACCCTGGTGGCGTTGGCCCGATGACTCGCACGTTCCTGGTCCGCAATATCGTGGAGCGGGCTGAGCAGCTTGCCTAACTCGGCAGAAGGGTTGTCGCTGGACAACCCTCATGACATTGGGAACCCGCCCTCGCCACTGCCTCGGAACGTGCAGGTGGCGATGGTCGGCGTGTTCATCCTGGGGTTTGTCGCCGCGGGGGTGTGGTCGCTGACGGACCACTGGCGGCGTGCCACGTTCACACTCGGGGCGACCATGCTGTGGTGCGCACTGCTGCGCCTGACGTGCGACTCGCAAGTCATTGGTCTGCTGGCAGTGCGCTCCAAGCGTTTCGATATCGCGTTTTCCACCGGCCTGGGCGCCGCGATGGTGTGGCTAGCCTGGTCGGTGGACGCGCTGGGCTCCTAAAGGGATCTTACGCGCTGGTCAGCGCGATGAAGTTGCGCAAGATGTTGTCCATCTGGCGGGCCTCGACGAGAAACGCGTCGTGGCCAACCGGGGATGACAGCTTGTGCATCCCCAGCAGGTTTCCCAGGTTGCGGGACATGTGTTCCTGCTGGTGGTAGGGGTACAAAATATCCGTATCGACGCCCACAATCATCGTCGGCACCGTCGACGAGTGCAGCGCCTTGTTCAGGCCTCCGCGACCGCGGCCGATGTCGTGGCGGTTCATGGCTTCAGTGAGTGTGACGTAGGCGCCGGCGTCGAAACGCTTGACGAGCTTCTGCCCCTGGTAGTCCAGGTAGCTTTGCACAGCGAAGCGCTGGTCGTGCTCGCGGTAGGGGCCGAGTGGGTTTTCGCCTTCTTGGGCGCTTGTGCCGAAGCGCTCGTCGATTTCGAGCTCACCGCGGTAGGTGAGGTGTGCGATGCGCCGGGCGGCAGCCAGTCCCTCATCGGGGGAGGTGCCGGTGGAGTAGTAGTCGCCGCCGTGCCAGTTGGGGTCGCGCACGATGGCGTAAATCTGAGCCTCCTGGATGCCGATCTGCCAGGCGCTCGCGCGCGCGGAGACCGCCATGACGCAGGCGTAGCCGACAGATTCGGGGTAAAGCAGCGTCCACTCCAGGGTGCGCGCCCCGCCCATGGAGCCTCCCATGATGGCATGCACTCGGTGGATACCGAGCTGGGTGAACAGGGTGTGTTCGGCGCGGACCTGGTCGCGGACTGAAAGTGCGGGGAAGCGGGACCCCCACGCGGCGCCGTCGGGATGCGTGCTCGCAGGGCCAGTCGAGCCGTAGCAGGACCCGATCACGTTGGTGCAGATCACGCACCATGTGTCGGTGTCGAGTGCTTTGCCGGGGCCAATCGCCCCGCTCCACCACTCGGCGGCGTTGGAATCGCCGGTTAAGGCGTGCTCAACAACAAGGATGTTGTTGTCGCCCTTCGGGTCACCCCGGAACTGCCCCCACCGCTGGTACGCGATGTGGGCGTCCTGGACGGTGGCTCCGGCTTCTGTGGTGAAGTCGCCAATCGGGACTATCTGCAGCTCGCCTTCAGGCGCCAGGTTGGGCATGTTAGATCGCTGCGAATCCGCGCTCGAGGTCCGCAATGATGTCGTCGGCGTCTTCGATACCGACGCTCAGGCGGATGGTTGCCTGGGAGATACCGGCGCGCGCCAGGCCCTCCGCGTCCGACTGGGAGTGCGTCGTCGTGGCCGGGTGAACCACCAGGGAGCGGACGTCGCCGATGTTCGCCAGGTTCGAGTGCAGCTTGAGGGCGTCGATAAACTTCCAGGCGTTGGTGTGGTCGTCCTTGTCGCCTGCGATCTCGAAGGAGAGCACCGAGCCGGTGTAGCGCAGGCCGAGCTTCTCCTTCACGGCGTAGTGCGGGGAGGACTCGAGGCCAGCGAAGTTCACTTTCGCTACCTTGTCGTGCTCGCTGAGGAACTTCGCCACCTTCAGCGCGTTCTCGTTGTGGCGCTCCACGCGCAGGCTGAGCGTGTCCAGGCCCTGCAGCGCAACCCACGCGTTGAACGGGGAAATCGCAGCACCGGTATCGCGCAGGATGCCCGCGCGGGCCTTGAGAGCGAAAGCCGGTGCGCCGAGGTCGGCGTACTTCAGGCCGTGGTAGGCCGGGTCCGGGGTGACGAAGTAAGGGAAGACCGGTTTGCCGTCGCGTTCGACGGTCCAGTCGAACTTGCCGCCGTCGACGAGGACGCCTCCGATGGCAGCGCCATTGCCGGTGTAGAACTTCGTAGTCGAAGCGACGACAATGTCTGCACCGAGCTCCAGTGGGCGGACCAAGGCGGCGGTGGCCATGGTGTTGTCAATAATCAGTGGCACCTGGTTGCGGTGCGCGACCTCCGCGACGGTCGGGATGTCGAGGACGTCGGCGATCGGGTTGCCGAAGGTCTCGCCGTAGAACGCCTTCGTGTTCGGCTGGACAGCCGCCTGCCAGCTCTCTGGATCGTCAGGGTTGTCCACGAACGTGACGTCGATGCCGAGGCGTGGCAGCGTCACCTGGAACAGGGTCTCGGTGCCGCCGTAGATGCGAGGCGAGGTGACGATGTGGTCACCTGCTGACGCCAGGTTCGTGATGGCGGCGGTCTCTGCAGCCATGCCAGAGGCGAATGCGGTAGCTGCGACGCCACCCTCGAGGTCCGCGATGCGGTCTTCGAGCGCTTGCTGGGTCGGGTTGGTCAGGCGAGTGTAGATCGGGCCTGGGTTGGAGAGGTTGAAGCGGTCTGCTGCGTGCTGAGCGTTGTCGAACACGTAGGAGGTGGTCATGTAAATAGGCTGGTTACGGGCCCCGTAGTCGCTATCGACGGCCTGCCCGGCGTGGATAGAGCGTGTGGTGAAGGACCAGTCTTTCGTATTGCTGTTGTCGTATTGTGTCATGGGGAACAATGTAACGCTTGGTAGGTTCTGTGTGAACCAAGCTGTCTAGCAATACTGTTTAACCAGGCGATATATGTGAATATAAATAGAATAGTGAAGAGCGTCCAGCGTCACGCTCACCCCGGGCGGTAGTCATGCCAACTTGCTGGTTCAACCATGTTGACAATAGTGACGGTGATGTACGTTCGTGAACCTTCGCGTCGCGCAACGCGGGGTAGGCCTTCGGCGACGGGAGGGAACCGGTGCCGGGTTTTCGCCGTCAGAAAAGACATGGGGATTGACAGAGCACATAAGGCACAACAGCAACGGTGGGAGGAACGGAAGGAAGAGCTACGGCGGGGGATTGTGGACAAGCGGGTTCTTTCCCACAAGGAACTCGACAAACTCCGAGGGCCGTATCGGGTGCTCGACACGAGCATTGTGTATGCAGAGAAGGGCTGGAAAGAGCTGAGGTTCCACGAACGTCAGTGGCTGCGCGTCGAAGCTGCTGCGATGATGAGCAGGGAAGCGGTGTTGGTCGGAAGATCGGCCGCGCGCATGCACGGCATTTGGGTGATTAGTACGACGGAAGAACCCGTCGAACTGTGTCTGCTTTCGAGGGGGAGCCCGCCATCTCGCCGAAACCGGGAGGGGATAATGTTTCGGCGCATGGTGCTGCGTAGCAACGAAATCTCGTTGCGCGACGGCCACCGGGTTACTAACGGTTTCCGAACGTTTGCTGACATCGCCCGCCATTACGGCTTCGTCGAAGGGCTCGTCGCTGCCGACTACCTTCGGTGTAGTGGGTTTACGTTTGAACTTCTTGAACGGGAGGCATCCCAACTTGGCAGGCTAAAGGGCGTTGCCGTGGTCCGGGAGTGCATCCGGCACTGTGTCGCGGATTCCGGTTCGCCCTACGAATCTTTCGCACGTGCCCTGCTGATCCGGGCGGGGATCGGCCCTTTGCTTACGCAGTACGAAGTGGCTGGACGCTACGCGGACCTCTGCGTCGACGGCTGGCTGCTCATCGAGATCGACGGCAACGTGAAATACCAGGGACCCAACGCCGAACGCGCGCGGCAGGAAGAGTTCGAGCGGCAGAAGATGATCGCCAACAGGGGGTATGTCTTCCTCCGCTACTCGCCGTCGTTCTTGCGTCGGTACCCCGATCAGTTCGTCCGCGAGGTCCGCGACACCATCGCTGGCCGCCGGGCTGCGCTCGCGTGAGCAGTCGCTTCTCGACGCCACCACACCCGCAGCCCGCTCTTTGCCGAGGATGGTAACCAGAGGACGGTAATCAGCCGAGTAGAGGTGATCGCCGTCGGCCCAGTTACTCGGCTGATTACCATCCTCTGGTTACCACGTAGAGGTACCATCCTGGGCGCCAGGTCAAGAACCGTAAACGAAACCCCGGCCGCCGCGAAAACGCAGCAACCGGGGCCGATCAAACCGAGGGTTTACTTCAAACCGTCAATCACCTTGTTAAACGTTGCCGACGGACGCATGACGGCAGTGACCTTGGCCTCCTCAGGCCAGTAGTAGCCACCCAAGTCGGCAGGGGAGCCCTGCACCGCGAGCAGCTCTGCGTCGATGGTCTCGGCGTTCTCTGCCAGCGCTGCAGCAACCGGGGCGAACGTGGCCGCCAGGTCCGCGTCCTCAGACTGCGCGGCGAGCTCTTCGGCCCAGTAGCGTGCCAGCCAGAAGTGGGAGCCGCGGTCGTCGATCTCGCCGACCTTGCGCGATGGCGACTTGCCTTCGTTGAGCAGCTTCTCCGTTGCGCGGTCCAGCGCGTCACCGAGGACGCCTGCCTTCTCGTTGCCCTTGGTGTTCTTCTCGTGGCGGAAGGACTCTGCAAGTGCGAGGTACTCGCCGAGGGAGTCCCAGCGCAGGTGGTTCTCCTCCTGGACCTGCTGCACGTGCTTCGGTGCGGAGCCGCCAGCACCGGTTTCGAAGAGGCCGCCGCCAGCCATCAGTGGAACGACGGAGAGCATCTTCGCGGAGGTGCCCAGCTCCAGAATCGGGAACAGGTCGGTGTTGTAGTCGCGCAGGACGTTACCGGTCACGGAGATGGTGTCCTCGCCGCGGCGGATGCGCTCGACGGAGACCTTCGTTGCCTCAACTGGGTTCAAGATGGAGATGTCCAGGCCGTCCGTGTCGTGGTCCTGCAGATATTTCTCAACAAGGGAGATGAGGTTGCGGTCGTGTGCGCGCTCCTCGTCGAGCCAGAAGATGGCCTTCATGCCGGACAGGCGTGCGCGGTTGACCGCGAGTTTGACCCAGTCCTGGATCGGGGCGTCCTTGGTCTGGCATGCGCGCCAGATGTCGCCGGCCTCGACGTCGTGCTCAATGAGTACGTCGCCGGCCTTGTTTACAACCTGGACCTTGCCGTCGGCAGGGATCTTGAAGGTCTTGTCGTGGGAGCCGTACTCCTCAGCCTTCTTCGCCATCAGGCCGACGTTTGGCACGGTGCCCATGGTGGTTGGGTCGTAGGCGCCGTTGGCGCGGCAGTCGTCGATAACCGCCTGGTAGACGCCCGCGTAGGAGGAATCCGGGATGGTCGCCAGGGTGTCCTGCTCCTGGTCGGCAGCGTTCCACATGTGGCCCGAAGTGCGGATCATCGCAGGCATCGAGGCGTCGATAATCACGTCGGATGGTACGTGCAGGTTGGTGATGCCCTTGTGGGAGTTGACCATCGCCAACGCCGGGCCGTCCTTCAGTGCCTGCTCGAAGGCCGCGCGGATCTCCTCACCATTATCGACGCCAGCAAGGCCATCGAGGATCGCGCCCAGGCCGTTCTCGCCGTTCAGGCCAGCAGCGAAAAGGGTCTCGCCGTACTTGTCGTAGACGTCCTTGAAGTACGCGCGGACGACGTGGCCGAAGATGATTGGGTCGGAGACCTTCATCATCGTTGCCTTCAGGTGAGCGGAGAAGAGCACGCCCTCTTCCTTGGCGCGCTTGACCGCGTCGAGAAGGAACGCGTCGAGCGCCTTGGCGGACATGAAGGTGCCGTCCACGACTTCGCCAGCTTCGACAGCCAGGGAGTCCTTGAGGACGGTCTCGGTGCCATCATTGGCGACCAGCTTGATGGTCAGGGAATCGGCCGCCGGCATGATGACGGACTTCTCGTTGTGGCGGAAGTCTCCAGCATCCATGGTCGCAACGTTGGTCTTGGAGTCCTTCGACCACGCGCCCATCGAGTGTGGGTGCTTCTTTGTGAAGTTCTTGACGGCCTCCGGCGCACGGCGATCGGAGTTGCCCTCGCGCAGGACGGGGTTCACGGCGGAGCCCTTCACGGCGTCGTAACGCTTCTGTACTTCGCGCTCTTCGTCGGTGGAAGGATTGTCCGGGTACTCCGGCAGGTCGAAGCCAGCGGCCTGCAGCTCTGCGATGGCCTTCTTCAGCTGGACCAGGGAAGCCGAGATGTTCGGAAGCTTGATGATGTTCGCTTCGGGGGTAGTAGCAAGCTGGCCGAGCTGCGCAAGTGCGTCGTCCATCTTCTGCTCGTCGGTGAGACGCTCCGGGAACTGCGCAATGATGCGGCCTGCAAGCGAGATGTCAGCGGTGGTGACATCGAGTCCCGCCTGAGCGGCGAATGCCTCAACGATTGGCTTGAGGGAATAGGTTGCCAGCAGTGGCGCTTCATCGGTGCGTGTCCAAATGATTTGAGCCATGGTTCTCCTTAAGTATCGCGTCAAATGTGTTGCCTAAACCCACAGCGTACAGCTTTTACATACCGCGTGTCTTGTATTAGCGGGGAAAGGTAGGGTCATGGGCATGGTTTTAAGCATTGCTTCGGTCAACGTCAACGGAATCCGCGCGGCCACGAAGGTCCGCAACGAGCTTAATCACGGGATGCACGCATGGCTCGACGCCTCGTCTGTCGACGTCGTGCTGATGCAAGAGGTGCGGGCAACGCAGCAACAAACCGAGCTCGCGCTGGCGCCTGCGCTTGAGCAAGGGTGGTATCTCGCCGTCGCCCCGGCAGAAACTCCGGGCGCGAAAGGCCGCGCGGGTGTGGGAATTCTCTCACGAACCCCCCTATCTGAGGTAAGTGTTGGTATCCCAGGATTCGAGGACGCGGGGCGCTTCATTGCGGCGACGCTCGAAAATGGTGTGCGGGTGGCATCGCTCTACCTGCCGTCGGGTGCGGCGGAGACGGCCAAGCAGGACGAGAAGTACCGCTTCTTCGACCAGTTCGGCCCGGTGCTCGAGGAACTGCCCGCGAAGTACCCCGACATGGTGATCGCAGGCGACTGGAACATCTGCCACCGCCGCGAAGACTTGAAGAACTGGAAGACGAACCGGAAGAAGTCCGGCTTCCTGCCCGACGAGCGCGCGTTCATGGACTCCGTCTTCGGTGCGTTCCCGGACGACGCTGCCCAGGACCTCGAAGACAAGGAGGCAAGCCGGTGGGCTGGGGCAGTGGAGTACCAGTCGGAGGGGCGTCGACAAGCGAATGACAACCCACAGTGGTTTGACGTCGCGCGCCGCCTGCAGCCCGAGGACGCGCCGTACACGTGGTGGACCTACCGCGGCCAGGCGTTTAACAACGACGCCGGCTGGCGCATCGACTACCAGGCCGCAACGAAGTCCATGCTCGAGCGCGCGCAGCGCAGCTGGGTGGAAAAGGCGCCTACGGTTGAGCAGCGCTGGTCGGATCACTCCCCACTCATCGTGGAATACGACATTTAATATGGACGCAGTCGGCACCGATCAGCTCATCACCGCGCTCTTCATCATCGGCATCGTCGCAGAGGCCATGACCGCCGCCGTGTCCGCGGGCCGCATGCGCATGGACCTCTTCGGGGTCATCACCCTCGGCGCGTTGACCGCGCTCGGCGGCGGCACGGTGCGCAACCTGCTGCTGGGGATTTACCCGATGGTGTGGGTGGAAAAACCCGAGTATCTGCTGCTCGTCGTAGTTGCTTCCGTACTGACTGTCCGCATTAGTTGGCTGATGCACCAGCTGCGTCGCGGCTTCTTAGTTGCCGACGCCATCGGGCTCGCCGCGTTCGTTGTTGTTGGTATTCGAATCGCGATTGAGAACGGCCACGGGTTCATCATTGCCTGCGTGGCCGCCATCACCACCGGTGTGTCCGGCGGTATCATTCGCGACGTCCTCTCCGATCGTGTGCCGCTGGTGTTCCGGAAAGAGCTGTATGCGTCGGCGGCGGTGATTGGCACCGTGGCGTGGTGGCTCATGATGATGGCGAGGGTCCCGGAGTGGGTCAACGTCATTGTTACCGTGCTGCTCGTGCTGGGTATCCGCCTGGTTTCCCTGAAGCGTGGCTGGTCACTGCCGGTCTATGTGTACGACGACGAGCGCGTCGCCGAGATCGACCCGAAGTACGCGCTGACCTCTTACTTCTACCGGCGAGCGCGGATGGTGCCGGGGGCGCGCCAGGTCTACCGCGGCATCAAGCGCATGCGCCGAACCGACCCGCGGCCAAACAATAAGACCGACAAAGAGGAAAAAGAATAGGGCAGGTACCGCACGCGCACGTTCCGGTCTACAGTAGGTAGGCATGACTAAAAAACAGCGCGTACTTTCCGGCATTCAACCCACGGCAGATTCCTACCACCTCGGCAACTACCTTGGGGCATTGAAGCAGTGGATTGACCTGCAAGACGGGTACGACGCGTTTTATTTCATCCCGGACCTGCACGCCATCACGGTCGACCAGGATCCGAAGGAGCTGCGCGAGCGCACCATCGCGGGCTGCGCGCAGCTGATCGCGCTCGGCATCGACCCAGAGAAGTCCACTCTGTTCGTGCAGTCGCATGTGCCTGAGCACACGGAGCTGACCTGGGTGCTGCAGTGCCTCACCGGCTTCGGCGAGGCAAGCCGCATGACGCAGTTTAAGGACAAGAGCCAGAAGCAGGGCCAGGATCGCACCTCGGTCGGTCTGTTCACCTACCCGGTGTTGATGGCCGCCGATATTTTGCTGTACTCGCCACAGGTTGTGCCCGTTGGTGAAGATCAGCGTCAGCACCTTGAGCTGACCCGCACGCTCGCCGAGCGTTTCAACTCCCGCTACGGCTCCACGTTCGTTGTGCCGGAGGGGCTGATTCCGGAAGGCTCGGCAAAGATTTACGACTTGCAGGACCCGACGTCGAAGATGAGCAAGTCTGGGCAGAACCCCAAGGGTCTGATTAACCTGCTGGATGATCCGAAGGTGTCCGCGAAGCGGATCCGTTCCGCGGTGACGGATGATGATGGCGTCGTCGCCTATGACAAGGAAAACAAGCCAGGTGTTTCCAACCTCTTAGTGATCCAGTCTGCGCTGACCGGCACCCCGATCGACTCGCTGGTGGCCAGCTACGAGGGCAAGGGCTACGGCGCACTGAAGGTTGACACGGCCGATGCACTTGAGGCCTTTACGACGCCACTTCGCGCCCGCTACGACGAACTCATGAACGACCGTGGACAGCTGGAACGCATCCTTGCGGACGGAGCGCAGCGCGCACGCGAGATCGCGGCGCCGTTGGTAAAAGACGTGTATGAGAAGGTTGGTTTTCTCGCGGGAGCCTAGCAATTCGGTGGCTAGATGGTGGACCTTTCCTCTACGATGGTGTGCTTAACGTAACAAACCAGAAGTAGGGAAGGGACTGTGATGGCCACTTCGACGTCGCCACAGACGGAGTACACCGATCGGCAGGGCATTGAGCGCGCCACGAAGCAGCAAACAGAGGGCGCTGCGGACGAGATTGCGAAGAAGGCTCCGGCGGTCGGGCACCTGATGCGGATGAACGAGCGTTTCTCCGCGCAGGGCGGAAACCAGCTTTCAGCAGGTATTACGTACTTCTCGGTACTGTCACTCTTCCCGCTGGCGATGTTGCTGTTCGCTGCCCTCGGTATGTTTTTGA
The DNA here is from genome assembly GCF_033877495.1 of Corynebacterium sp. UMB2355A. Taxonomy (NCBI): domain Bacteria; kingdom Bacillati; phylum Actinomycetota; class Actinomycetes; order Mycobacteriales; family Corynebacteriaceae; genus Corynebacterium; species Corynebacterium sp. UMB2355A. The sequence goes on from NZ_CP138855.1 coordinate 1,843,321, forward strand.
ACGGGCGCCCGGACATCATGCAGCAGGTGCAGGACCAAATCACTGAGAACCTCGAAGGGGGACTCGGCGAGACCGTCAACGAGTTGCTACAGGCAGCGATCGACCAGCGTGGAGCCGTCGCAGGTGTCGGTTTGCTCACAACCCTCTGGTCCGGCTTGGGATGGATGAACAACCTGCGAGTCGGCGTTTCGGCGATGTGGAACCTTGACGCGAATGATGGTGGAAACTTCGTCGTGAAGAAGCTGACGGACCTGTTGGGCTTGATCGGTTTGATTCTGCTCTTCATCGTGGCGTTCGGTGTGACCGCTGTAGGTGCATCCTCCTGGACCTCGCAGGCGATGGAGCACTTCGGTCTCGGTGACTTCCCGGGGGCCCGCCTCGTGGTGTGGGCCGTCGGCCTGTTGGTCGGTGTGCTGGCGAACTTCCTGGTTATGTGGTGGATGGTCACGTACATGCCGCGCACGAAGGTGCCGATGAAGTCCGGCCTGAAGGGCGCGCTGCTCGGCGCGGTCGCGTTCGAGCTGGTGAAGCAGTTCGCAACCGTGATCGTCAGCTCGGCGACGGGCAACCCAGCCGGCGCGATCTTCGGCCCAGTGATTGTGCTGATGGTGGTGCTCTATCTCATCTGGCGCGTTGTGCTCTACGTTTCTGCCTGGACCGCAACTACAGAGGAGTCGTTGGAGCTCGAGCCGGTTGAGGTCCCGGAGTCCGCGATCATTAATGTGCGCGCGGGCGCGTACCAGGACCCTGCTAGCAGCGCCTCGGCATCGGGCAAGGCGCTAGGCATTGGGGCCGCGATTGGTGCTATTGGCGTCGGGATCGTTTCTTTGCTGACGCGAAACTAAGCGCGACGGCGAGTGCGGTAACCACCAGCACGCCGCCGACGAGCGCGATGGAAAGCCAGGGAATGCCACCCTGGCTTTTTGCTGTTCCAGGCTGCTCATCAGCGGTATCGGTCGGCTGCGATGTTGTCGTCGGCGTTCCCTCGACAGGGTTCAGCGACGCCACGTGGGTGTGGCCCTCGGAGGCGTAGGCGTAGGACTCGTGGAGAAGCGTCTGCGCCTGCTGCCACGCGCGCATTTTATCCACCGTGGTGTCCAGCACTACCGCCACCAGACGCACGCCGTCGTGGTCGACTGCGCCTACAAACGTGTGGTTCGCGTCATCCGTGTAGCCGGTCTTGCCGCCGATGCCGTCTGGGTCGTTGAGGTAGAGCTTGTTGTCGTTCCACAGCTCGTAGCCCGGGATGTCACCATAGCCGGGGAAGGGGTAGGAGGCGGTGTCTGCGATTTCGGCGAACGCCGGGTTGGAAAACGCGGCCCGGTAGGCGAGCGCCATATCCCATGCCGAAGTGGACATCCCAGCCCGATCCAGCCCGGAGTAGGAGGTTGCGCGGGTGTCGAGCATGCCGAGCTCGCGGGCTTTCGCGTTGATCTTCGTCAGGGTGGCGTCGTCACCGCCGAGCGCCTGCGCGAGCGCATGGGCGGCGTCGTTGCCCGAGGCCATCAGCAGGCCGTGTAGCAGGTCGTTGACGGTGTACTCGCCGCCGGCCCCGATGCCGACGGCGGAGCCCTCCTGGCCAGCGGATTCCTCGCTGACCACAACGCGCTGCTCGCGGGGCAGCTCGTCAATCGCCACGAGTGCGAGCAGCACCTTAATAATCAAGGCCGGCCTGTACCTGCCGTGCGGATCCTTCATCGCAATCACGTCGCCGGTATCGAGGTTGGCGACCAGCCACGCGGACGCGAGCACCCCCTCATCGACATGGAATCCCTCGGGCGCCTCGATGCCGCAGGAGCCCTCGTAGGTTACGGGGAGTGGTTGGAGCGTCTCGGTTTCGCGGGCCTCGGACGTCGATACTGGCTCGGGTGGCCACAGGGAGCGCTCGCAATTGTTCGTGTCCGGCGCATGGAGGCGGACAGGGGGGACCCAGTTGCCGTAGTCGTCGTAAAACCCGGGGCGGGGTGTGACCGTGGTCGTGACCGTCGTATCCTCCGCCTGCGCAAGCGGGGCAGGGGCGAGAGTCAGGCACAGGGGCGCGCACACGGCGCTTGCGATGCGTATTGCAGTGTTCATCGCAGGCTATCGTACGCCAGGTCACCCACGATATTGGTGAGGCTGCGCTTTATTGCGCGGGTGTGTAGTTTCAGCCACGATGTAGCGCATGGTTGCGGTTGAAGGCATGAATGAGCGGCTGAACAAGCTGCGCGCGGCAGTGCTCGGCGCGAATGATGGCATCGTTTCGACGGCCGCGGTGGTCGTCGGCGTCGCGGGTGCTACCCCGAACGTTCCCGCGATCGCTACGGCCGGCATCGCCGCGCTGATCGGTGGCGCAGTGTCGATGGCGCTCGGCGAGTACGTGTCCGTGTCCTCCCAGCGGGATATGGAAAGCGCCTTCATTGAGCGCGAGCTTGAGCTGCACAAGGAGGACCCGCACGAGGAGTTCGAGCACCTGGTCGCAGGCTACGTCGCGTCTGGTTTGAGCTCGAAGACGGCGCTGAAGGTGGCGAAGGAGCGCACCGCCGAGGACCCCATCAAGGCCCACTTGGAAATGCACTACGGCATCGACGAGGACGACCTTGCGAACCCATGGTCCGCGGCCATTGCGTCGTTCATTTCCTTCTTCCTCGGTGCGTTGCTGCCGCTTGCTGCGGTGCTACTTCCGCCAGACTCGTGGCGTGTGGCGTCGACGTTCATTGTGACTCTCGTGGCGCTGGCGGCAACTGGCGCGATCTCTGCTCGCACTGGTGGCGCGAGCGTGACGCGCGCCGTGTTGCGCTTGGTCATCGGCGGTGGGCTTGGACTTGCCATCACCTTCGGCGCTGGCTGGGCCTTCGGCACCGCGGCGCTCTAAGAGTTTCGTGCCTCGTACTGCTTGACCAGCCGCTCGATGAGCTCGTCGGTGAGTTTGTCGTCCTGCAGAATCATGTCCAGCATCTTGCTGGCGGTCTGATCAAGGTTGCGGTCCTCGTCGTAGGAATCGCCGGAGAGATCCACCCCGATGCCGTCGAGCAGCGACTCGCTTGTCGACGCCCCGTCCGCCACATCCTGGCCTTCCTCCACGTTGATCGCCTCGAACTGGGATGTGAACTCCTGGAGGAACGCATCCGCCTCGTGGACTGCTTCCGAACGGCCTTTGCCGCGCTTGACTTCCGATTCGATCCTGCGCTGGAGCGCCTTTTCCATCTGGCGGTGGCGCCAGGAGCGCACGCGGGTCGGCTCGAGTTCACGCGCGATGTTGCGTGAGCGACGCTCCGCTTTCCGAGCCAGTTCAGCGAGGTGTGCCGCGGTCTGGTTTACCGGCGCGAACTCGGAGTTCGTGGAGATTCGCCAGTTTCCGTAGTAGCCGAGCAGGAAGAGTCCGAAGCTCACCATCGGGCCAATCACCATCCCGATCGCCATGTGGCCCGTGGCGTGCCCAAGCAGCACGATGACAGAGCATGCCACGGCTGGAATGACCGTTGGTTGGTTGTTGCCGAAGACACTCGGCTCGCGGCCGGTGACAACGTCGCGGATCATGCCGCCGCCCGTCGCGGTGAACACGCCCATCATGATCGCAGGCAGGACCGGCAGCCCGTACGTCAGGGCTTTCGACGCCCCGGTGGCCGCCCACAGCGCTGAGACGAAGGCGTCGCCATGGCTTTCAAGCACGCTCCACGCGCGCCCTTTGAAGTATGTAAAGCGCGCGATCACCGCGCCGGTAAAAGCCAGGATGAGGTACTCCGGCTGGCTCATTGCCGCCACGGTGCCTTCGTTGATGAGGACGTCGCGAAGCATGCCTCCGCCGAGTGCGGAGAGCATCGCGATGAAGAAAAACCCGATGATGTCGTAGCCACGGTGGCGTGCGATTGTGCCACCGATGATGCCCATCAGTAAGACACCGGATACATCGAACCAACGATAAATAGCGGAGATTAACGGATCGACCTGGTCCATGGTGGCACATTTTACGTGTGCCAGAATCCGGCGTCTTCGACGGCCTCAGGAATTTAGGCTGCGACTAGAACTTGGAGAAGCGCTTGATGAGCTGCAGCTCCATCTCGTTCCACGCCTCAGCCTTATCCGTAAACGGCGCAGATGGGACGTAGCCTGCGGCTTCGGTGGAGCCCAGCATGTACGCCAGGTAGTCCTGCATGCGTGGGTTTGCCAGGAGGAATGAATTGAGCGAGTCGTCCTTGGCCCAGTCGGCGGCGTCGGCAAGCAGCTCGTAGGCCTTCGCCATCTGCTTGGTATCGACGCTATCGACGCCCTGCTTGATGTCCTGCGCGATGCCGTTGAAGGAGTAGGAGTTGTCCGGGTGGACGGTGACCTCGAGCTCACCAGCGTTTGCCAGGGTAACCAGGTCAGGCCAGGTTGCTACTGCGGCGAGGTCATGGTCATCGTTCTCGATAATCCAGCGTCCAAGGTGTTTGGTGGACGGGAACGTGAAGATTTCACCGTACTTGCCCAGGAATACCGCGTTGGAGCCCAAGTAGGTGCGCAACGTGTAGACGCTCTTGCCCTGGATGGAAACCTTCATTGGGTCGATTCCGGCACGTGCCCACGCGGAGTTGTCGTATGGGTCTTGCGCCTCCTGCTCAGCACGCTCGGCCTCGCTGGCTTGCTGCTTCGCCTCTTCGCGGGCCTTTTGTGCGGCCTCGATAGCTGCGGCAGCGGCGCTGACCGCTGCCGCGTCGATGGAGTCCGTCTTCACCACGCGGACCGATTCGTCGAGGGATTTGACTACCTCTTCCCAGTTCGCCAGCACGACGCGGCCGACACCAGACCACTCGTCCAGGCCGTTCTCACCCTGGTAGTGATCAGAGCCGCGGTTGACGTTGCCCAAAATCGAGTGGGAGGCGAAGAAGATCAGTGCTGGCTCTGCCGCCGCTACCTCCGCGAGGGAGCGCGAAATCTGCAGCACGCGGGACAGGTGCGAGACGTTCTCGTGGCTTGGGCGGCCAGCCAGCAACTCCGGTGCACCAATGATGTCGAAGTACTGCTTGTCATTCGGCACCACACGGTCGTCGCCCTGGTTGGAAAACTGCTCCCACTTGGGGTGGTCCGCCAGGTCATGCTTCGGCGTGTTGTTGATGTATGCGAGCAGCGCCTCGGGGGATTCGAAGACGAGCACCGAGTTTTCATCGCCGAAAAAGGCCTGCCACTCGGAGCCGTGCTCCTTCCAGGTTGGCGCCCACAGGGTGTAGAAATCGCCGTCGGTCAGTGAAAGCTTGACGGGCAAAATAGCACGGGTAATCATGCAGCAAATCTATCACGCTGTTGGACGCCAGAAACCTTTGAAGGCCATTCCCATGTTTTCTGTTCGCACCGGGTTCATCTGAACTGGGTCGCCAGCTTCGATGAGCATCCCGTCACCGGCGTACATGGCAACGTGTCCATCCCACACCGCGAGGTCGCCCGGTTGCAGGTCCTCGTAGCGGACCTGTTGCCCGATATTTTGCTCTTGGGCTAGGCGTGGCAGCTCCACACCGGCCTGCCGATACGCCCAGCTTGTCAGCCCGGAGCAGTCGAACCCGCCGGGCGCAGATCCACCCCACGCGTACCGTGTGCCGAGCTGTTGTTTCGCCGCCGCGACCGCAGCCTCACCAGTTGCCGAGCCGCCCCGGGAGGGAGGATGTCCCGCCTGCTGGACGGCGGCGAGCGGGGTGACCTCGTTCTTAGCGTGAGGGAGTTCGCGGGCTGTGATGAGGCGCTCGAGCTCGTACATGGCGGCTTTTGCTTGCGAGGATGCGGCAATAGCGGGTTGGCTCGCTGCGTATGCCACGATCTCTGAGAGCTGCTTGGCCAGTGGTGCGAGGTCGTTCGCCAGCCCGTTGAGAGTGAGCCCAGCCTGGGTGACCGCCCACGCGACCTGGGCGGCGATCTTGATCCCCGCTCCGATCGCAGTTGCAGGGTTGAGTAGCAGTGGTAGGAGCGGTTGGGTGTCTCGGATGAGGTCAACCACGATATTGCTCAGGTCTTTGGCGGCAAAGAACACGAGGCTGCTCGCCTGACCGAACATCTTCACAATGGTGTCGCGATCTTTCCCCAGCAGGTTCGCAGCATTGCGCAGCGTCTGGCCCGCAGGGTGCGCCCCTACGAACGCGGCAAGGGGCTCGATGGCGGAAAAATCTGGAGTGGACAGGAATGGGAGTTGGGGAAGTGGGGCAGGGACGTGTCGCAGAATGAGCTGCGCTGCCGCGATCGGGTCAATGCCCGCAGCCAGTGCAGCCATCACAACACCGCCTGAAGAAGGTTGCTGAATCGCTCATCAACGCTGATGGCCGCTTTTACAGCCAGGAGCATCGCGAAAGCGACGCGGCTTGCTTCCTCACTCAAAGCCTCGCTTCTCGCGTTTTCCTGCTCCACGGCCTGCGAGAGCGCCTGGCTGAACTCCGCGAGCGGCCACACATTGGGAACCGGAACGTTTGGCAGTGGTTGGAGCGCAGCGGCGTCGTCGCGTAGCGAGTCAGCGTGCGAATGGATCGTTGATTGGTCAAAAGCGAAAGTAGTCATAAGAGGTTGGACGCACAGAGTCAGTAAACGGTTCCCTCCGAATTTCAATTACCATGTGAATCATGGAAATTACCGTTGTTGACCACCCCCTAGCAGCCTCCCGTCTGACACTGATGCGCGATGAGCGAAGCGACAACACCGCGTTTCGTGCCGCACTCGCTGACCTGGGCGCGATGCTGATATATGAGGCGTCGCGTGACCTGAAAACCGAAACCTTTGAAACCAAAACGCCGGTTGCAACAGCCACCGGCGTTCGCTTGGAAAAGCCCCCAATTATTGTTCCGATCATCCGTGCCGGCCTCGGAATGATTGACCCGGCGTTGTCCATGATCCCGGACGCGCAGGTCGGCTTCATCGGCATGGCGCGCGACGAGCAGACGCACGAGCCGGTTCCATACCTCGAGGCGCTGCCCGACGACCTGTCGGGACAGCCGGTGTTCTTGGTTGACCCGATGCTGGCCACGGGAGGTTCCCTCATCCACGCGATTGAACTGTTGGAAGGCCGTGGGGCAGACGACATTACTTGTGTGTGCATGGTCAGTGCGCAGCCGGGCGTCGACAAGCTGAAGCAGCACGGCGGATCGGTGCGACTGATCACCGCCGTCATTGACCCAGGACTCAACGAGGACGCGTACATCGTGCCGGGCCTCGGCGACGCCGGAGATAGGTTGTACGGGCCACGCAATATTGACCTCTAGTCAAAGTAACGTGCGTCGGATATAATCACCGGAAGTTTGTTACGTACACGAGGGGGTATACGTGTTCTTTCAAGGGAGTCTTGGCGCACGTTTTTCGGATGTGGATTCGGACCAGTACTGGGCCAGCTACGCGTTTGCGTTAGGGGAGAAGATCCGCGCGCTGCGAACAATGCAGGGGCTATCGCAGGCGTACCTGGCGGAGCGGGCGGGGATCTCTCGTTCGCTGCTCTCTAACCTGGAGCGCAATAGCTACAACAGGAATAGGGCTGCTGACCCCACGCTTTCGACGATCTACCGGATCGCTGCCGCGCTCGATGTTTCGCCGCTGCAGCTGCTTCCAGCGGACGAGGAGCAGGTGGACGAACACGACCAGTCACAAGATTCGGCGGAGATGAGCGTAGAATCATTGCCACAATAAGGCGCAGTGGGAGCCACGCGCACAAATGCTGGGTGAAGGGTGAACATACACGATGACGGCCGGAGGAATTGCGCGCGCGGTAGACCAATGGGTGAAGGAACATCACTCGACAATGGTGGAGTGGCGCCGTCACTTCCACTCCTACCCGGAGCTTTCCAACCAAGAGTTCGCCACCACCGAGTTCATTGCGAAGGTGCTGCGTGAGCACGGCCTTGAGCCCGTCCTCTTTCCCGGCACGGGACTCTACGTCGACCTGGGCCCAAAGGACGGCAAGCGGCTCGCGTTCCGCGGCGACATCGACGCCCTGAAAGTGCCTGAGCAAACCGGTTTGCCGTTCGCATCCCAGCACCCGGGCGTTTCCCACTCGTGCGGCCACGACGTGCATACGACGGTGGCGCTCGCGCTGGCGTGCGCCTTATCGACGGTCCAGCTGCCGCTCGGCGTACGCATCATCTTCCAGCCGGCGGAAGAAGTGATGAACGGCGGTGCGCTCGACGTGATCGAGTGGGGCGCGCTGCAGGATGTCGCGAGCATTTACGCCCTCCATGCTGAACCGAAACTGCGCGTAGGCCAGATCGGTGTGCGCACGGGCGCTATTACCTCGGCGTCGGACGTGCTGCGCATTACGGTTAACGGGCCTGGCGGCCACACCTCTCGTCCGCAGCTTTCGGCGGACGTGGTCTACGCGCTCGGGGCGCTGATTACGCAGTTGCCGGCGCTGCTGTCGCGCCGGGTCGACCCACGTACGGGCACGGTGTTGGTGTTCGGGCACGTCGAGTCGGGCGACGCGGCGAACGCGATCCCGAAGACAGGCGAGCTACTGGGCACGTTGCGGACAGCGGATATCGGGACGTGGCGGATCCTCGAAGATCTGGTTACTGACCTGATTGACCTCGTCGTCGCACCGACCGGGTGCACGTACCACCTCGACTACATGCGGGGCGTGCCACCGGTGCTCAACGATGACGCCGCGACGGCGATCGGGGTACAGGCAGGGCGCAGGATCGACCCACACGCGGTGGTGACCGCGCCGCAGTCCTCGGGCGGGGAGGACTTCTCTTGGTACCTGGAGCACGTCCCCGGGTCGATGTTCCGGCTCGGTGCCTGGAGCGGTGAGGGAGAGATGCAGGACCTGCACCAAGGCAACCTTGATATTGATGAGCGAGCACTTGAAGTTGGGGTGCGTTTGTTCGGAGGGGTCGTCGAAAAGTACGCCGAAAACCTCAGCTAGTGCAACTTTTGGTTGGTAACGAAGCCGTGGGCGGCCGTGTAGACTAGCCAGGTATTTGTGCGAACGACGAAGACCGTTGAGGAGTATGTAGGTGTCGAAGAAGATCGTCATCATTGGCGGAGGGCCAGCTGGTTACGAGGCTGCGCTGGTTGCATCAAAGTACGGGGCCGATATCACCATTGTGGAAGACAATGGTTTGGGCGGCTCCGCTATCCGCAAGGACGTTGTTCCTTCGAAGAGCTTTATCGCCGGCGCCAACATTAAGACGGACCTTCGCCGTGCAGACGACATGGGGCTCAACCACGGGCTTGGGGAAGCCCAGCTTTCGCTGACCGCCCTGAACGCGCGCGTGATCGCGCTGGCTGATAAGCAGTCCAGTGACATCGCTAAGCAGTTGGAGCAGCGTGGCGTGCGCCTTATCCAGGGGCGCGCTCGTTTTACGGACCAACAGCACGGTCACACCACGCACCGCGTGGAGGTGCACTGCGAGGGCAAAGACACCGAGATTATTGATTGCGACATGGTGCTGGTGTGCACCGGCGCGAACCCGCGCGTGCTGCCGGGCGCTGAGCCGGACGGCGAGCGCATCCTGAACTGGCGTCAGATGTACAGCCTGCAGGAGATGCCGACGCACCTGATCGTGGTCGGTTCCGGTGTGACCGGTGCTGAGTTTGTTTCTGCGTTCGCTGAGTTGGGCGTCGAGGTGACCATGGTTGCTTCGCGTGACCGCATCCTGCCGCACGATGACGCCGATGCCGCTGACGTGCTCGAGGAGGTGCTCGCGGGCCGTGGCGTCCACCTGGAGAAGCACGCTCGCGTGGAGTCGGTGACGAACACCGGCGACGGCGTGGTTGTGCGCACGACGGACGGGCGCGAGATCGCCGGTTCGCACGTGATGATGTCCATTGGTTCGATTCCGAACACGGCGGACCTCAACCTGGAGGCGGCCGGTGTGGAAGTCGCCCCGTCGGGCCACATCATTGTTGACCGTGTGTCGCGTACCAACGTTGCAGGTATTTACGCTGCGGGTGACTGCAGCGACCTGATGCCGCTGGCATCCGTCGCGGCGCAGCAGGGCCGCATTGCGGTCGACCACGCGCTGGGCGAGGGCGTGTCACCGGTGCGCCTGAAGACGGTGGGCAACGCGGTCTTTACCCGCCCGGAGATCGCCGCGGTCGGTGTGACACAGCAGCAGATCACCGACGGCGAGGTTGACGCGGACATCTACAAGCTAGACTTGGCGACGAACCCTCGCGCAAAGATGCGTTCCCTCCAGCACGGTTTTGTGAAGATCTTCGCCCGCAAGGGCTCCGGCCAGGTACTCGGCGGCGTGATTGTCGCACCGACTGCCTCCGAGCTGATTCTGTCGCTGACCATCGCGGTGGCCAACGACCTGACTGTGCGCCAGCTGGCGAACTCGATGGCGGTGTACCCGTCCCTGTCCGGTTCGATTACGGAGGCGGCACGCAGGCTGATCTCTAAGTCTGATCTGGACTAGCGCTCGGGCTAGAACTAGGTGGCCCCGGAAACGCTCGCTGCGGACAGGATGTTCGTGGGCAGGTAGCGCAGCCGGGGCCGATTTTTGTTGCCGATTCGGGGGAGATGTTCAGTCCGTCGGCGTAGATCATGCGTTGAGCGAACGCGATATCGCAGCCCAGCACCACCGCGTGCTCCCGGCGCGGGGAGTCGAATCCTACGACGGGGCCCTGCACCATCCGCGCAATCCATAGGTAGGTCCGCCCGTCTGGCATGACGGCAACTTGACGCGTCACTCTATTCGAAGTTTCAAACGCGCGGTGCACGACCCACAACGGGCAGCCCCCACCGTGGCGCGAGAAGTGGAAGGCTGTCGATGACTGCCGCTTCGAAATGTTGCCTGCCCGGTCGGTGCGCACGAAGACGAACGGAATCGCCTCTGCGCCGGGGCGCTGCAACGTCGCGAGGCGTTGGCAGGTTGACTCGAAACCAGTGCCGAAGCGCGCGGAGATGACGTCGATGTCGTAGCGGGTTTCTTCGGCAGCTTGGAGGAGCTCAGCGTAGGGCATGGTGACAGCGGCGGCGAAGTACTGCGCCAACCCGTGGCGCGCGAGCTGGACGGGCTCGGGCTGTGTCGATTCGTCGAAAGTGTCGCGGACGTACTCGTCGATGAGCTCCGCGAAGGCGGTGCGGCCGTAGTGGTAGGCGAGTTCAAAGCACTGCTGGGACTCAGTGAGTCCGGTGCGTAGGCGGATCTCGCGCTGGTCGTGCTGCAGGGTCGAGCGGGGGCCGTGGGCGTATTGGTTGAAGCGCACTTGGATGCCGTATTCCCTGTCGAAGGTTGCCGCGAGGCGCGTCAGTCGCAGTTGCCGGTTCGCGGCGTGCGCTGCGAGCTGTTCGGCAGCAACGTCGAGCTCGTGGAAGTAGTTCTTGTGGTTTTGGAAGAATTCACGCACGAGTGCGTGGGGGTGTTCGGAGTCGGTGGTCTCGGGTGAAGGCAGCGCCCGTAAGGAGTTGGCGATGTCAGGGAAGCGCTGTGCGAACTCGTGCAGTTTCGGCTGCGGGACGTCGGGGAGTAGCTCGGAAAGCTCGTTGACCACGCGTTGGTCTTCATCGGGGGAGAAGAAAGTGGTGGAGAGCTGAAACGCGTGGGTGAGTTGGAGGAGCACGCTGACGGTGAGCGGGCGCTGGTCGTTTTCGAGCTGGTTGAGGTAGCTCGTTGAGATGTCGATGCGGCGGGCCATTTCGCCTTGTGTGAGTTCGAGTTCACGGCGGAGCGTCTGTATCTTTGCCCCCGCGTACAGCTTTGCCATCGTACCTGTCTCCCATTTTGTATGCATGTACTGCGTAGTTAACAGAATTTGCACAAGTAGCAGAATTTGTACGCAGAAGTTTACATGCAAAAATCATGGCCCGCATCACATTTGGCTCCCTAGTATGAGCTGCAACATCAACGAGGTTTCGCGGTAGCGGAACTACAACGAAGACGAAGGAGCCAAGATGATCGAACACAACGTGCGCACGCACCGTTCGGCAGAAGATTTCCCGATTGAAGAGCACCTCGCATACAAGATCGCCAAGGTTGCAGCAGACCCGGTAGAGGTTCCAGCTGATACGACTGAGATGATCATCAACCGCATTATCGACAATGCCTCGGTCGCCGTCGCTTCCTACGGTCGCCGCCCAGTCGCGACCGCTCGCGTGATGGCGGAGGCCCACCCGGTCGCCGAAGGCGGTGCGCAGATTTTTGGTGTCGACGGCTCCTACTCCGCAGAGTGGGCCGCATTCGCCAACGGTACAGCGGTCCGCGAGCTGGACTTCCACGACACCTTCCTCGCGGCGGAGTACTCCCACCCGGGTGACAACATTCCGCCGATCCTCGCAGTAGCACAGCACAAGGGCCTCGACGGTAAGGCGCTGATCCGTGGTATCGCGACCGGCTACGAGATCCAGGTCAACCTGGTCAAGGGTATTTGCCTGCACGAGTGGAAGATTGACCACGTGGCGCACCTCGGTCCATCGGTTGCGGCGGGTCTGGGCACCATGCTGGACCTGGACGTCGACACCATCTACCAGGCGGTTGGCCAGGCGCTGCACACTACGACTGCGACGCGCCAGTCCCGCAAGGGCCTTATCTCTTCCTGGAAGGCGTCCGCTCCAGCATTCGCGGGCAAGATGGGCATCGAGGCCGTCGACCGCGCGATGCGCGGCGAGGGCGCACCCGCTCCGATCTGGGAAGGTGAGGACGGCTTCATCGCGTGGATGCTGCACTCCCCAGAGCGCACCTACGTTGTGCCGCTGCCGGCGGACGGTGAGGCGAAGCGCGCGATCCTGGAGACCTACACCAAGGAGCACTCGGCTGAGTACCAGTCGCAGGCCCCGATCGACCTGGCGCGCCGCATGAAGCAGACCATCGCGGATGCAGGCAAGTCCACCGCCGATATCGAGTCCATCGTGCTGCATACCTCGCACCACACGCACTACGTCATCGGCACCGGAGCGAATGACCCGCAGAAGATGGACCCGAAGGCATCCCGTGAGACGCTCGACCACTCGATTATGTACATCTTCGCCGTAGCGCTCGAGGACGGCACGTGGCACCACGTCGATTCGTACGCACCTGAGCGCGCGAACCGTCCTGAGACGGTCACGCTGTGGCACAAGATCTCCACGGTGGAGGACCCAGAGTGGACGCGTCGCTACCACTCGCAGGACCCGGCCGAGAAGGCGTTCGGAGCAAAGGCCGTCATCACCTTCAACGACGGCACCGTCATCGAGGATGAGATGGCCGTGGCGGACGCTCACCCACTGGGGGCACGCCCGTTTGCCCGTGAGCAGTACATCCAGAAGTTCCGCATGCTGGCGGAGGGGATCGTCGATAAGGAAGAGCAGGACCGTTTCCTTGAAGACGTGCAGAACCTCGAGGAGCTCACCGACTTGAGCAAGCTCAACATCAAGGTGAACGCGGACGTGCAAGCCAATGCTCCTCAGATCCCAGGAGGGATTTTCTAAGATGCTTGTTCCTGATACAACGCCAAATGAGCGCCGACTGGCGCTGCGGGCCTCACTCGAGTCCACCGAAATTACAAAACTGCCCGGCGCGTTCAATCCGCTGACGGCTCGACTCATCGAGGACATCGGTGGCTTCGAAGGTGTCTACGTCTCCGGCGCGGTACTCGCCAACGACCTAGGCCTGCCGGACATCGGGCTGACCACACTGACGGAGGTCGCGCAGCGCGGCGGGCACATCGCTCGCGCTACGAACCTTCCAGTGCTTATCGACGCCGACACCGGCTTCGGCGAACCGATGTCCGCAGCACGCACCGTGGCTGAGTTCGAGGCCGCGGGGCTTGCCTCGCTGCACCTGGAGGACCAGGTGAACCCGAAGCGCTGCGGGCACCTCGACGGCAAGGAAGTAGTGCCGCGTGACCTGATGGTGCGACGCATCAGCGCCGCAGTAAAGGAGCGCCACGACGATGCATTCGTCATCTGTGCGCGTACCGACGCGGCTGGCATCGAGGGCATCGACTCCGCAATCGAGCGGGCCAAGGCTTACGCAGATGCCGGCGCGGACCTTATCTTTACGGAGGCACTCTATACCGAGAAGGACTTCGAGACCTTCCGCAAGGCCGTCGATATCCCGCTGCTGGCGAACATGACGGAGTTCGGTAAGACCAAGCTGCTCTCCGCCGGAACCTTGCAGGACCTCGGCTATAACGCGGTGATCTGGCCGGTGACCACGTTCCGCCTCGCGATGGGGCAGACCGAGGCCATGCTCCGCGACATCGCGGAAACCGGCACGCAGGAGCCGTGGTTGGACCGCATGCAGCACAGGTCCCGCCTGTACGAGCTGGTCAAATACGAAGATTTCAACCAGTTCGACCAGTCCGTCTTCACATATTCCAAGGACACCTACTCGTCCACGTTCGAGTAATCCCTATCCCGCATCCCTAACCCAATCCCTATCCCGAAAGGACTTCATCCCATGACCACTCAAGAAATCAAGAAGGGCCTCGCCGGCGTCGTTGCGGACTACACCGCAATCTCCAAGGTCAACCCTGAGACGAACTCCCTGCTGTACTACGGTTACCCGGTCCACGAGCTGGCAGAGCACTGCACCTTCGAAGAGGTTGCGTACCTGCTTTGGCACGGCGAGCTGCCTGACAAGTCGGGCGCGGAGGAGTTCCGCCTCGGATGTATGAACAACCGCGACATCGATGAGGAGCTCATCCAGGTCATTAACTACCTGCCGAAGGACTGCCACCCGATGGACGTGCTGCGCACCGCAGTGTCCTTCCTGGGCACCCGCGACGAGTACAAGTTCACCCCGGATGCTGACCACATCCGCAAGATCGGTACCGAGCTGCTGGCGAAGCTGCCGACCATCGTGGCCACCGACATTCGCCGCCGCCAGGGCAAGGGCTACATCGCCCCGAGCAAGGACAAGGGCTTCTCGGAGAACTTCCTCTGGATGGTCTTCGGTGACGAGGAAGGCTCCCCGGCAACCATCCCGTCGGATATCGAGGCATTCGAGAAGACCATGATTCTCTACGCGGAGCACTCCTTCAACGCCTCCACGTTCACCGCCCGCACGGTGACCTCGACGCAGTCCGACGCCTGGTCTGCGATCACCGCGGCTATCGGCGCACTGAAGGGGCCACTGCACGGTGGCGCGAACGAGTTCGTCATGCACCACATGAAGGAAATCGACGACCCAGCCAACGCGGAGCAGTGGTGCCTGAACAAGCTGAAGAACAAGGAGCTCGTCATGGGCTTCGGCCACCGCGTGTACAAGAAGGGCGACTCGCGCGTGCCGACCATGGAAGCCGCGTTCAAGAAGCTCGCCGCGGAGCACAAGGACCAGGGCGCCGAGAAGTGGGTGGAAATCTACGACATCATGGCGAAGACGATGTACGAGAACACGTCCATCAACATCCGCCCGAACCTTGACTTCCCGTCCGGCCCGTCCTACTACATCCTGGGCTTTGACATCGAGTTCTTCACGCCGTTGTTCGTGATGAGCCGCATCACCGGCTGGACCGCGCACATCATTGAGCAGTACGAGAACAACTCGCTGATTCGCCCACTGTCCGCGTACAACGGCCCGGAGGAGCGTCACCTGGACGGCACCTACCAGCCGCAGTAAGCCAGAACGACGGGTGGTCTGCCTTTGGGGCGGACCATCCGTTTTGTTTGTTTTTATATGAGAGGCGTTGACCGCTGACCCCAACTTGGGGGGTAATCGCTATGGGAACAGATGCAATTGTGCATTTTCCCGTGGTGTGGCGCCAACCTGCGTTAGGATTGTCAGGCCAACCAAATAACATTCAAACTGTCACGCATGTCACAGTATGGAAGGATTGCATCGATGGAGCAGCTCCCCCTGAATGACCTCCCGGCATTCAAAAAGATCTTGGTAGCAAACCGTGGCGAAATCGCGGTTCGTGCCTTCCGCGCAGCATTTGAGACTGGCGCAAAAACCGTCGCGGTGTACCCGCGCGAGGATCGAAAGTCCTACCACCGACCGTTCGCCGACGAAGCCGTACGAATTGGTGTTGAGGGCCAGCCAGTCAAGGCGTACCTGGACATCGACGAAATTATCCGTGCGGCGAAAGAGACCGGCGCCGATGCAATTTACCCGGGCTATGGGTTCCTCTCGGAGCGCGCAGACCTTGCGCGCGCTTGTCGCGACAACGGCATTAAGTTCATCGGCCCAAGCCCAGAGGCGCTTGAGCTGACTGGTGACAAGGCGGCCGCTGTGCACGCTGCTGAGCGCGCCGGGCTGCCGACGTTGAAGGACTCCGAGCCGTCAACTGACCCGGCGGAGCTCGCCGAGATTGCGAAGGAATTCACCTTCCCGGTCTTCGTCAAGGCAGTCGCCGGTGGTGGCGGGCGTGGTATGCGCTTCATCGAGAAGATCGAAGATGTCGAGCGCCTCGCAGCAGAGGCATCCCGCGAGGCGGAGGCAGCGTTTGGCGACGGCCACGTGTACCTCGAGCGCGCGGTCATCCGCCCGCAGCACATTGAGGTGCAGATCATGGCGGACTCCTACGGCAACGTGGTGCACCTGTTCGAGCGTGACTGCTCGCTGCAGCGCCGTCACCAGAAGGTCGTCGAGATCGCTCCGGCACAGCACATCACGCAGGAACAGCGTGAACGCATCTGCCAGGACGCGGTGAACTTCTGTAAGGAGATCAACTACGAGGGCGCCGGTACCGTCGAGTTCCTCGTCGACGAGCAGGGCAACCACGTCTTCATTGAGATGAACCCGCGTGTCCAGGTGGAGCACACCGTCACCGAGGAAATCACCGGCGTGGACATCGTGAAGAACCAGATGTACATCGCTGCGGGCGCGAAGCTCGAGGACGTGCACCTGACCCAGGACCTCATCGAGATGAACGGTGCGGCGCTGCAGTGCCGCATCACCACGGAGGACCCGAACAACGGGTTCCGTCCGGACTCCGGCGTGATCACCGGCTACAGCTCCCCGGGTGGCGCGGGTGTGCGCCTCGACGGCTCCGCGAACGTCGGTACCGAGATCACCCCGAACTTCGACTCCCTGCTTGTGAAGATGACGTGCCGTGGCCGTAACTTCCAGGTTGCCGTCGACCGCGCACTGCGCGCGCTTAACGAGTTCACCGTCACCGGTGTCTCCACCAATATTGGCTTCCTGCGCGCGCTGCTGTCCGACGAGGACTTCCGCTTCAAGCGCATCAACACTGGCTTTATCAACGATCACCCGTTCTTGCTTGAGGCTCCTGCCGCGGCTGACGATGCCGGCAAGATCCTCGACTACCTGGCGAACGTGACCGTCAATAAGCCAAACGGCCCACGCCCGACCTCGATTCGTCCTTCGAAGAAGCTGCCGGAGTTCGACTACGGTGACCTGCCGCGCGGCTCCCGCGACGACCTGCTGGAGCTCGGCCCGACGAAGTGGGCGGAAAAGATCCGCAACCAGACAGCGCTTGGCGTGACCGAGACGACGTTCCGCGATGCGCACCAGTCGCTGCTGGCAACCCGCATCCGTACGAACACGCTGGTCGCTGCGGCGAAGCACGTCGGCCACATGACGCCACAGCTCGCCTCTGTAGAGGCGTGGGGCGGCGCCACCTACGACGTGGGCATGCGCTTCCTGCACGAGTCTCCGTGGATGCGTCTCGACGCCCTGCGCGAAGCCATCCCGAACGTGAATATCCAGATGCTGCTGCGCGGCCGCAACACCGTGGGCTACACCCCATACCCGGATTCGGTGACGAAGGCGTTCGTGAACGAGGCGGCGTCGTCAGGCATTGACATCTTCCGCATCTTCGACGCCCTCAACGACGTTTCCCAGATGCGCCCCGCTATCGAGGCTGTTCTGGAGACCAACACCACCGTCGCCGAGGTTGCGATGGCGTACTCGGGCAACCTGCTCGACCCCGCCGAGGACATCTACACGCTGGACTACTACCTGCGTCTGGCCGAAGAGATTGTCGACGCCGGCGCGCACGTCCTGGCGATCAAGGATATGGCCGGCCTGATGCGTCCGGGCGCTGCCGCGAAACTGGTCAAGGCGCTGCGCGAGCGCTTCGACCTGCCTGTTCACGTGCACACCCACGACACGGCTGGCGGCCAGCTAGCGACCTACCTGGCGGCCGCTAATGCTGGCGCGGACATTGTGGATGTGGCGTCGGCACCGCTGGCGGGTACCACCTCGCAGCCGTCGCTGTCCGCACTCGTTGCTGCGTTCGCGAACACCGAGCGTGACACCGGCATTGACCTGCAGGCTGTCAGCGACCTCGAGCCGTACTGGGAGGCCGTGCGCCAGGTTTACGCTCCGTTCGAATCTGGTATTCCGGGCCCGACTGGTCGTGTGTACAAGCACGAAATCCCGGGCGGTCAGCTTTCCAACCTGCGTACGCAGGCGAAGGCGCTGGGCCTGGGCAACCGCTTCGAGCTCATCGAGGACTACTATGCCGCGGTGAACGAGATCCTCGGTCGCCCGACGAAGGTCACGCCGTCGTCGAAGGTTGTCGGTGACCTTGCGCTGCACCTGGTGGGTGCGGGCGTGGACCCGAAGGACTTCGCGGAGAACCCGCGCAAGTACGACATCCCTGAGTCCGTCATCGGCTTCCTGCAGGGAGAGCTGGGTACGCCTCCAGGTGGCTGGCCGCTGCTGCGCGACAAGGCGCTCGAGGACCGCCAGGAAGTCGACCACACGGTGGACGTGCCGGAGGAACTCGCTGGTGACCTTGACTCCGAGGACCACGTGACGCGCCGTGCTGCGCTGGACCAGCTGCTGTTCCCGAAGCAGTACAAGGAGTTCCTGGAACACCGCCGCACCTACGGCATCACGGACCATCTGTCGGACCGCACTTTCTTCTACGGCCTTGTTGAGGGTGAGGAGACGATGATCTGGTACGGCGAGCTCGAGGACCACCTGCCTCCGCTCGTGGTGAACCTTGACGCCGTGGGCGAGCCCGATGAGAAGGGCATGCGCCAGGTGATCTTGACGGTGAACGGCCAGATCCGCCCGATGCAGGTCAGGGACGAGAACGCCGAGTCCACAGTCGCCGAGGTGGAGAAGGCTGATCCGTCGCAGGAAGGCCACGTTGCGGCACCGTTCGCTGGTGTGGTGAACGTGACCGTCAAGCCTGGCGACGAAGTCAAGGCCGGCGACCAGGTTGCTTCTATCGAAGCGATGAAGATGGAGGCCGCGATCTCGGCGACGAAGGACGGCACCATCGAGCGAGTCGCCTTCACGCAGGCAACCAAGGTGGAGGGCGGCGACCTGGTCGTCGTGATCTCCTAAAGGGTTTCTCGCCGCAGTTAGCCGACGTTGCAGTCAAACACCATGACATTGGCAACGTCGGCAACCGTGGTGAAGCCGAACTGCTCGTAACGGTGGCGCGCACGCTCGTTGTCTGGGTCAACCCAGAGAGCGACGCGGGGCGCGCCTTGTTGCGCTGCAAGCTCAATGACTGCGCGTAGCAGTTTCGAGCCGAGCCGGTGGCCTGCGAAGCGGCGTTCCACCGCGATGGCGAGCTCCGGCACGTCGGGGCCGAGGTTTGCGTGGCCTGCATCCGGGTCATCCCAGTAGCGCAGCCACACGCCACCGGCGGGGGTACGGAACTCATCGCAGGCGATAATGCCGCCGTCGCGCTCCGGGTCCCAATGGTCCACGTAGTCGGTCACCCCGAGGCGCTCCTCGTGCCCGACGGGCGCGGTTTCATCGCCGAATACGTCCGCAAGAAAGTTCAGGCGCTGCAGGTACATGCGGTCTGATTCGGTGGCTTGGCGTAGAGTAAACGACTTGTTTTGTGTCATGGTGCCACTGTAACGCGACTACTACGGATAGGCGCAGCCAGGGCCGTGCGGTACCCTGTGGCCTATGCGAGGAGGAACTGCACGCGGCATCGGGGCCGTCACTGTGGCGTTGTCCCTTGGCATCTCACACGGGGCTGCGGTCGCTGCGCCGGTAGTGCAGCAGGGGGGTCTGATTGTTGTTGGTAGCAACGTGAAATGCACCGTCGCGATGAATGACAAAAACCAGGGCGTGAGCTACACCAGCGCCCACTGTGGCAGCAACGGGGATCGTGTCACCGTCCAGGGGGCCGAAGGCCTCACCGGAACGTTTATCCCCTCGCCGTTATACCGCGATGAGGAGGATTACACCGCGAACGACTGGGCCATGGTGGTCTGGGACGACGGCGTGGCCCTCGGCCCGAACTGGCTCAGCGGAGACACCCTTATTTCCCCGGACGCGACGCTGACCTCGAAGGATCGGGTGTGTACATACGGCGGGGTGACGAAGGCGAAGCGCTGCGGCTCGTTCGCTGCGCGCCTCGGCAACACGGTGTTCAGTACGCTCCCAGATGGCCAGGCAGGCGACTCCGGTGCACCCGTGTGGGTCGAAGGCAAAGGAATGATCGGGCCGTACTCGGGCGTGAGCAACATCTCTTCATCGTCGGGCGTGCGCGGGCTTTCCCGCGCGGTTCACCCGGAAGACGGCCGCGACTACGGCAGCGATGACGAAATCGAGGTGCTCAAGCGCTGGTTCCATATCGACGGCCCCGTGGTGCACACCGCCAAGCGCCCAGTAGAAACGGCTGCGAACGCAGGGGCGCAGTTGGGCAAGCGCCTGGACTCGCTGTCCTCCGAGGATGACTCCGCAGTGCGCGGTGTGTTGCCAGTCGTGCTGGCAATCGTGTTGGGCGTACTCGTCGCCGCGGCACCCGACATCGTCTCTATCGTCGAATCGTGGCGCTCAATCGCAGCGGCTAGAGGTCAATAACCATCGTGCCCGGGTGTGGGGCATCGGCAACATCCCGGAAGCCGAATTTCTCGTAGACGTGGCGCGCTTTGGGGTTGTCGGCGTCGACAGATAAAGCGAGCTGTCGCGCACCCTTGTCGCGCGCGAGCTCGCAAGCCTGCTCAATCAGCGTGCGTGACAGGCCCTTGCCCTGCGCGCGGGCCTCAATCGCGATGGCGAACTCGGGGATATCCGGCCCAAGGTTTGCCCACCCCACGGCGGAGGTATCCTCCCAGAACCGCAGCCAGATCGCCCCGGCCGGTACGCCGAGGGCGTCGTAGACGATGACGCCGCCGTCGCGCTCCGGATCCCAGTCGCCGATGTAGCCTGCGGCGTAGGTGGGGTAGTCACTGAACAGTTCGCTCGATTCATCACCGTGCGCCTCGGCGAGGAAGTAAATACGCTCGAGGTACGTGCGGTCGGACTCGGTGGCCCGACGGAAACTAAAGTCCATGGGCTACTTCAACTCCATGAGCGTTGCGCCCTTGGCCGCTTGAGCGCCCTGCTCGGCTGCCAGGCCCGTCACGACGCCATCCTTGTGCGCCTTGACCGGGTTTTCCATCTTCATCGCCTCGAGCACGACGAGGACGTCGCCCTCAGCGACGGTGTCGCCCTCTGCCACGTTGACCTTGATCAAAGTTCCCTGCATCGGCGCCGTCACGGCGTCGCCGGATGCGGCGGTCTTCGCGGCCGATGCGCGGCGCTTCTTCGGCTTGCGGGCAGGGCCCGCACCGGGCACGAGTGCGGAAGGCAGGGCTACCTCGATGCGGCGGCCGTCAACCTCCACGGCAAACACCTGCTTATCGACGCCTGCTTCGCCCTCCACACCTTGATCATCAGCTGCGGTGACGGCTGGCATCTCGCCGTCCCAGGCCTCTTCGAATCCAACGAGTGTAGACGTCGAACGAGGTGCCGTCGCCGATAAAGGCGTCGTGCTCGACCATTGCGCGGTGGAAGGGGATCACGGTCGGGATGCCCTCGACGACGTATTCCGCAAGCGCGCGGCGGGCACGATTCAGCGCTTCCTCGCGCGTTGCGCCGTACACGATCAGCTTGGCCAGCATCGAGTCAAACTGACCGTTAATCGCCGAACCTTCGCGCACGCCGGAGTCCACGCGCACGCCGGGCCCGGCTGGCTCGCGATAGACGTTGATCGGGCCAGGAGAAGGCATGAAGTTGATGGTTGGGTCCTCGCCGTTGATGCGGAACTCAAATGCGTGCCCGCGCGGCGTTGGGGTCTCCGTGATGCTAAGCTGCTCGCCACGGGCGATACGGAACTGCTCGCGTACCAAGTCCAGGTCGGTGGTCAGCTCAGTGACCGGGTGCTCTACCTGGAGGCGCGTGTTGACTTCCAAGAAAGACACCAGGCCGTCAGCGCCAACCAGGTACTCTACGGTGCCTGCGCCCGAGTAGCCGGCTTCCTTACAGATCGCCTCGGCGGAGCGCTCAATGCGCTCGCGCTGCTCATCGGTGAGGAACGGTGCAGGGGCTTCCTCGATGAGCTTCTGGAAGCGGCGCTGCAGCGAGCAGTCGCGGGTACCCACGACCACGACATTGCCGTGCTGGTCCGCGAGCACCTGCGCCTCAACGTGGCGAGCCTTATCCAGGTAGCGCTCCACGAAGCACTCGCCGCGGCCGAAAGCGGCAACGGCCTCACGGGTCGCGGACTCGAACAGCTCCGGGATTTCTTCCCGCGTATGCGCGACTTTCATGCCGCGTCCGCCACCGCCGTAGGCGGCCTTAATCGCGATCGGGAGGCCGTGCTCATCTGCGAACGCAAGGACTTCCTGTTCGTCTGCGACCGGATGTTTCGTGCCGGGGGCCATCGGGGCGTCGACAGCTTCGGCGATCGCACGGGCCGCCACCTTGTCACCCAGCGTGGCGATAGCCTCGGGGGAGGGGCCGATCCAGGTCAAGCCGGCGTCGATAACTTTCTGTGCGAATTCAGCGTTTTCGGCGAGGAAACCGTAGCCGGGGTGAACGGCGTCCGCGCCCGAATCCGCCGCCACTTTGAGCAGCTTCGCCATGTCCAGATAGGTCTCTGCGGCGGTTTCCCCGCCGAGGGCGAACGCTTCATCGGCAAGGGAAACATATGGTGCGGCCGCGTCGCTGTCTGCGTACACCGCAACGGACGCGATGCCTTCATCCTGGGCAGCACGAATGATGCGCACCGCGATCTCGCCGCGGTTTGCAACCAACACCTTGGTCACTTGCTGATTGTGAATAGGCACAAAAAATCCCGTCTTTCTCAAAGAGTCTGAGCTTTGCCGAAATATATCGGATTTTGCCACCCTATGTTACAACTTGCCGGTAGGTCCCAGCGATTCTCATAGCGAGGAGTGCATGAAACGCGTCGCGGGGGCGCGCTTAATCATACGTGCCCAGCAGGTAGCTGACGGGGTAGTCCCAGTGTTCGTGAAACTTCTCTGTGTCTCCCGAGACCGCTGTGACCTCTCCGCCGGTGACGCGGAGTTCTGTAGAGTAGTGGTTGACGAAGCCTTCGGCGGTGTAATTGCCGCGCTCCGACCATTCGAAGACAGCAGCGCCGTCCCCGAGCGGCTCGATGTTGTCGATGCGACCGAAAGCCTTCATCTCTTTGATTGGTTTGCCGTCGACATAGAACGCTACTCCGTCGGTAATGGAGGCGCCGGTGCCAGCTGGGCGGTCCTTGTCCCCGAGTGAGCCGCGGAAGATGATCCAGCTCAGACGCTGACACGGGTCGTAGCGATTGTCGATGTCCTCGATCCAGTAGTTGAAGTCGCTGCCATCATCAGCGGGCATGCGCCCGGGCGTCGAGTTGGAGGGGTATGCCTCGCGTGGATCATTGGGTAGCTGGACACACGCATCCGCATTGTTCTGCTGCACTGGCTGCTTGGCAGGCGATGAGGCGGTGTCAGGGGTGTCTGAGGACGAGGGCTCTTCCACCACGGTGGTCTGTGTAATGGTGATGACGGGTGGTGTGTCTGTTTCGGAGCTGCACGCGGTGAAGGTCAGTGGTGCCAATACCGCGAGAGTGGCAGCTGATGCGCGGTTGAAAAGCATGCGTGTCATGGTTTCGTCCTGGGGTTAGATGAGAGGGGTGTGGTGACGCTGCCTGGGTCGGCGTCGGAAAGCATTTGGCGACAGACTATCAGTTTGTGCTTGTCGACGAGCCAGCGCTTACTGCGTGCCAGGGGGTTCGTGCTTGGCGCCGGAACACACGGGGCACTCGTCCAAGTGCCTGCTTGCCGACGCCACGTGGCACCCCAGCGTTACACTACGAGGCATGCTACGGATGGACGACTTTGCCTCAGTGATCTATTCGGCGGGCAAGGTTTTCGACAACCTCCGTACCAGACGGCTTGCGACTGAGGAGTTCTTGGCAAATGGCAGCACTGCCGGAATCGCCTCGCGGGCTGACTTGCAGCTGCTCCAAGACCTGCAGGACGCTGCACGAATTGCGCTGCGTGCGAAACACGACCGGCAGCCGGTGACCGCCGAGCTTGTGTGCGCACTCAACGCCGCGATCCTATGCGTAGCCGCGGGGTGCAGACACGGGGAAAGTGATTCCTGGCAGCCAACCTGGCAATGGGTTGGAGAGCAGGAGAGACTCAGAATTAGTCTCCGTAGTTCGCGAGGTAACGGATCTTCGGTGTGATCTCCACACGGCCTTTGCCCTCGCGGTGGCGCTTCATGATGAGCTTGGCCGCGGCGATCTGGCCCGCGTTCGGAGGAACGTTGGTCTTTGGGACGTAAAACTCTTGATTAGGGGTACGGCGCTTTTCCATTTATGTCACCTGCTCTCGGAGTCCCAACTCCTGGTTATTTGCTTGATTAATGAATCGACGAGGTCATTCTCATTATTTCCTAGGAAGGGCGCGTCATCAAGCGCATCGATGGCAGCGACACCGATGGCGACGACTTCTGGCTCTTTTGATACGCAAAGGTCCGTCGCCCAACGCAAATTTGAGCCCCACAAACGGGATGGGCTGGGAAGTGGTCCGCCCTGTCCTCGCAAAGCTTGACGTGACCGGTCGTATCACTCTCGCTCAGCCACGACGGCGACTACGCCACCGCCACCTGCCTGATATGTGCTTAGAAGTCCGGTGCGACTGGCCGCCAACCTGTTCTGGCTTAGCGTTCGCCGCGCTCCACTGGCACGCGCACCATGTTTCCCCACTCCGCCCACGAGCCGTCGTAGAGCGAAACCTGCTCGAAGCCGAGCACGTGCTTCAGCACGAACCAGGTGTGGGCCGCGCTTTCGCCGAGCTGGCAATAGACCACAGTCGGTGTAGCAGGGTCGAAGTCTTTATAGACGTGCGCAATGTCGTCCCTGCCCTTGAGGCGCGCGTTCGGGAACACGGAGTTGCCCCACGGCACGTTCACTGCGCCGGGGATGTGCCCGTGGCGCAGAGTATCGACGCCACCATCCTTTGCGGCCGCCTCTGCTCCTGCGTAATGCTCGGGCGAGCGGGCGTCGATAAGCTGGGCGGGGGTTTCCTGCAGCAGCTCAGATGCGAAGGTGCGAAGCGGGGCGTCCTGGCGCTCGACTACCGGGTACTCAGTGCGTGGGTACTCCGGCACCGCGAAGGAGGTATCGCGCTCTTCACCCATCCAGGCGTCGCGGCCGCCGTCGAGGATGCGCACATCCGGGTGACCGAACAGCTCAAAGACCCACGCTGTGTAGGCGGCCCACCAGTTGGAGCGGTCGCCGTAGATCACCACGGTATCGTCGCGGGAGATGCCGCGCGCGCTCATGAGTTCTGCGAAGGCCTCGCCGTCGATAAAGTCGCGCTGCACAGGATCATTGAGGTCGTTGTGCCAATCGATCCGGACGGCGCCTGGGATGTGCCCAATGTCGTAGAGGAAGGCGTCCTCGTCGCTTTCGACCACCCGCAGACCCGGCATGCCCAAGCGTGCAGAAAGCCACGCGGCTGACACGAATCGTTCCGGATGTGCGTAGTTCGCAAACTGCGAGTGATCGTCGAGTTCGATGCTCACGGTGGGTTAACCTCCAATAGCAATGGCCAATAACACAGAGCGAAGTTACTTACTGCCCCTCACCCTACATGTCAAGGAAAATAGGTGACGCAAAATTCCGCAAAAACGGGTCCAGTGTGCGCGGTGTCACTCGCGTGCGCAGGGTGTATTCACGGGGGTTATACGCGGTGTGAACTTGGGCACGTTTTCCCAGGCGAGTGCGGAAAAATTCATCCTGCCAAATAAAGTTACTAATTGGAACATACAGACACCCGTTTCCACCCACAAGGTGGGACAATGACTAGAAAGGTGCCCCATGCATAAAGCTATCGTCGTATTCGAGGTCGAGGGCGGCTCGGATAAGTATTTCGACGGACACCGGAAAGACACCATGCCGATCGTCAACGCGATCAAGGCTATGGGATGGCACGCCGAAGTTGTCTTCTACCGCCCTGAGTGGAAAGACGCGATTTACACCTACGTCTCCGAGAACTTCGACGGTTACATCTCCCGTGTCAACCCAGGCAACATCCCTGGCGGTGAGAAGGGCTACTTCGACCTGCTCACCAGCCTTTCGGTTGCGGGCCTGGTCGGCATGTCCACGCCGGGCGAGATGATGGCCTACGGCGCGAAGGACGCCCTGGTGAAGCTGAAGGACACCGACCTCGTCCCGTCCGACACCGCCGCGTACTACGACGTCGAGACGTTCCACGAGACCTTCCCGACGTCCCTGTCCTACGGCGAGCGCGTGCTGAAGCAGAACCGTGGCTCAACTGGTGAAGGCATCTGGCGCGTCCGTATCGCTGACGAGGACCTCGCGGTCTCCGTCGAGCCAGGCACCGCGCTGCCGCTGGACACCAAGATCCGCTGCACCGAGGCCGTCGACAACCACACCGAGACGCGTGAGCTCGGCGAGTTCATGACCTTCTGCAACCAGTACATCGTTGGAGACAACGGCATGCTGGTGGACATGCGCTTCATGCCACGCATCGTCGAGGGCGAGATCCGCATTCTGCTCGTCGGCCCGCACCCGGTGTTCGTTGTGCACAAGAAGCCGGCAGAGGGCGGCGATAACTTCTCCGCGACCCTGTTCTCCGGCGCGACGTACACCTACGACAAGCCAGAGGCATGGCAAGAACTCATTGACATGTTCGCTGAGGCCCGCCCGGTCATCGCCGAGAACCTCGGCGGCGACAACATCCCGCTCGTCTGGACCGCGGACTTCATGCTGGCCGACGGCGAGAACGGCGAGGACACCTACGTGCTCGGCGAGATCAACTGCTCCTGCGTCGGCTTCACTTCCGAGCTCGACATGGGTATTCAGGAGCTCGTTGCGCAGGAGGCAATCAAGCGCGTCGAGGCGAAGTTCGCCTAGTCGCGTTTAGCCATAGGCGCCATGGCGCCGACCGGGGTTTAGAGGAGCGTAGCGACGCTGTCCGGGTCGGCGTCGGAAAGCATTTGGCGGCAGCGGTCGTACTCGGCGTCGTCGCCGATCGCCTTGGAGGTCAGGGCGAGCATCGCGATAGCCTTGAGCACCGGCACGTTCGCCTCGTGTGAGGCCGGAACCGGGCCCCAGCCCTTCCAGCCGTTGGCGCGCAACCGGTCGAGTGAGCGGTGGTATCCGGTGCGGGCGTACGCGTAGGCGACAATCGTGTCGCCGTCTGCCAGCTCGCGCTCGGCGCGGGCGGCCCACACGGCGGGGGAATCGGGGTGCGCGACGGCGGTGGCGTCGGCAAGCAGGTCGCAGCCGGTGGCTGGGTCTTCTGGGAGGTGGATCGGATCAGGGGCAAGCATGTCGTTGAACTTCATGCCGACTAGGATACCCAGAACTCCGACGCGTCCAGTCCGAAGTGATAGAGGCAGCGCCGCAGCAGCGGCATGGACAGGCCGATGACGCTGGTCGGGTCGCCGTCAATGGAGTCAATAAACCAGGAGCCGAGTGCCTCTAGCGTGAACGCGCCCGCGCACTGCAAAGGCTGACCGGAGCTGGCGTAGGCCACGATGTCGGCGTCGCTCGCCTCGCCGAAGCGGATGGTGGTGCGCACGGTGTCCGTGACCCACTCGCCGTTGTAGGCGACGGCGTGGCCGGTGAGCAGCTCTGCGGTCTTGCCGCGCTGTGCTCGCCACCGCTCGATCGTGGCCTCAACGGTGTGCGGCTTGCCGAGCAGTTGGCCGTCCAGGAGCAGCATGGAATCGCAGCCGACCACGACGTCATCCGGGAACTCGCCGGCGACGGTCTCGGCCTTCGCGCGGGCGAGGGCGGCGACGGTGTGCGCTGGTGGGGCGTCGGCAAGCGAGGCGATCACCGCATCCTCGTCGATGTTGGCGGGCCGAAGCACAGGCTTGACGCCACCCTGCTCGAGCAGCATTCGGCGCGACGGCGACTGCGAGGCGAGAACAATCCGCATGGCTTAGGAGTACGTCGAAGGGGAGAACGCGAGCGGGTTAAACAGCGTCGGCGCATGCACCGGCGAAGGCGCTACGCCCCACAGGTTGCGCTGCCCGCGCTTCGCGGCCTGGGCCTGCTGCTGCAGTTGCTCCAGCACGAGGCGTAGCGCCTCGACCTCCTCGGGGGAGGGGTTGCCTTTCACAACGTCGAAGGGGAGGGAAGACATACGTTCCTTTCGTGGTTACAGCGGCAGGTTGCCGTGCTTCTTCTGCGGCGGATAGACAACCTTGCGCTCCAGCAGGCGCAGGCCCTCCACGACCTGGGCGCGGGTGTCGCTAGGTGCGATGACGGCGTCGACAAGGCCGCGCTCGGTAGCGACGTAGGGGTTGAGGTTTTCTTCCTCGTACGCCTGCGTATCGACGCCCAACGCCTCAGCAGCCGTCGGTGCGTCAGCCAGCGCGATCTGCGCGGTCGGCCACGCGAAGACCAAGTCAGCGCCCAGCCCCTTCGAGCCGAGCACCGAGTAGGCGGTGCCGAGCGCCTTGCGCGTGATCACAGTAATGGTGCCCACCTGGGCCTCAGCGAAGGCGTACGCCAGCGTGGACGCAGCGGACAGGGCGCCTGCCTGCTCCTCCTCGACGGTCGGGACGAAGCCTGGGCAGTCCACGATGTGCAGCAGCGGCAGGTTGAACGCGTCGCAGGTGCGGATGAAGCGCGCGGCCTTTCGGGCAGCGTCGGCGCTCAGGCAGCCAGCGAGCACACTTGGCTGCGTGGCTACGATGCCGAGCGCCCGACCATCGATGTGCGCAAACCCGGTGACGACGTTGCCGGCGTGGGCGCCGCCGAGCTCGTAGAAGTCGCCGTCGGTGATCGTCTCGATGACGGTGGTGATGTCGTATGGCTGGGCGTCCTCGTCGGGAACCAGGGAGTCAAGCACGCTGGCGTCAGCGCCCTCGGCGGCGTCAGCCACGGGAGCAGCCGCGCGGTTGTTCAGCGGCAGGTAGCTCATGAGCTTGCGCACCTCGTCGACAGCCTGCTCGTCGGTGCTGACGCGAATGTTTGCAACACCAGTGGTGGCCGCGTGGACGTCCGCGCCGCCGAGCTGCTCCGCGGTCACCTCGCTACCAGCGACCTTGGAGGCGACGTCGGTTGCGGCCAGGTGAAGGCTTGCGCCATCAACCATGATGCGCATGTCAGCCAGCGGGACAGTGGTGGCAGCAAGCGTGGCAACCTCGCCGGCAACCACGGCGATTTGCGGCAACAGGCCAGAAGCCTGCGTCGCAGCACGCAGGATCTTCGCCTGCATGTGAGCCGTGACGACGCCCTCCTGCCAGCGCGGGCCGAGCGAGTCGTAGAACCCGATTACCGGCACGCCAGTCTTTGCGGCCAGCTCGTAGACTTTGAGGATCTTCTCGGCGTACACCTCGCCGATGCCGCCGTCGAAAATGCTTGAGTCCTGGGAGAACACGCACACGCGACGTCCGTCGATCAGGCCGTACCCCGCCACGACACCGTCTGTCGACGGCTTGGTGCGGTCCATCTTGTACGCCTCGACACGGTGGCGCGCAAGCGCGTCGACCTCCACGAAGGAGCCCGCGTCCAGCAAACGCTCGACGCGCTCCCGCGCGGTCAGGTCTCCCGCTTCGTGGACCGCGTCGATCGCATCCTGTCCAAGCGGCGCGCGGGCCTCATCGAGCCGGTTGCGCAGATCTTGGATGCGGCCCGCTGTCGTCGACATGTCAGGTTTGGAAGAAGATTTATCGCCCATATCGCCTCAGTCTAACTAGCACGGAAAGAAAACCACATTATAAATCGCGCGGCGGGGCCCTTATGTTTCAGGTGCCAGGACGCTAACACGGCACGGGCAACGCGCTTAGCGCATGCTCGGGTCCTTGAAAATGCTCCACGCAGCTGAGATCAGCGGCAGCTGCAGCGGAAGTCGACCGATGCTGATCACCTGCTTTTGCCACGGCTTGTTGCGCCACTGGCGGGCCATCTCGAAGTTCGCAGGCCACACGGCCAGCAAGAGCGCTGCTGCGAAGCCACCACCGAGTTTGCGCAGCTTCGGCGCACGTTTCTGATGCCCGGCGTGCGAAGCCGGGCCAAGCTTGGGCGCGGCCAGCAGCACAGCAGCTGCCAACTCCGCGGCGCCGGACGTGTAGGTATACGTCCGGGCCTCACCTGGGAGGGCCTCGGGAACGATGGAGTCGAAAGGTTCTGGTTTGATGAAGTGCAGGATGCCGGCCACCCCGAACGTCGGGATGAGGGCCTTGCGGAGGAAACGTTGAATCGTCATGTGTCTAACAGTAGCGCTAGATTAGGTCAACATGAATGCTGAAGAACTGAGCAGGCTCCAGCGGGGCGTCGAAAAGTATTGGCCGGTGGTGCGCTGGGTGGAAACCACCGGGTCGACGAACGACGATCTCCTCAACAAAGGCGAACCCGGCACCGTGCTCATCGCGGGGGAGCAGACGGCGTTGCGCGGGCGACTTGGCCGCAAGTGGGTCAGCCCGAAGGATGCGCAGCTGGCGATGAGCATGGTGCTGCCCATCGACGACAACCCGCCACCGTTCGGGCTGCTGTCGATCGCGCCCGGTGTCGCGGTGACCGACGTCGTGCCGCAGGCCCAGCTCAAGTGGCCGAACGACGTGCAGATCGGCGGGAAGAAGCTCGCGGGGATTCTCTCCGGGCTTGCGGACGGGCGCGTAGTGGTCGGCATCGGCATCAACCTCAACTTTGAGCGTGAGCAGTTGCCCATTCCCACCGCAACGGCGCTGAACCTTGAGGGCATCGACGTCGACTTCGTGGACTTCACCACGCAGGTACTGTGCGCGATGGGTGAGCGTTTCGCGCAGTGGCAACAGCGTGACCCGCAGCTGCTCGCCGACTACCGCAAGGTGTGCAGCACGATTGGGCAGCACGTGCGCATTGAGCTGCACAACGGCGAGGTGGTCGGCACCGTCGATGGCGTCAACGACGAGGGCGAAGTGATCATCGACGGCACGACGTACAGCGTCGGAGATGTGCACCACCTCCGGCCGAAACAGTAGGATCTGTGCCGTGCAACAGTCGCGGGTGAAGTTTCAGCTGGCAGAGGGCGAGACCGTCCTCGCCGACACGAACCCGCCGTTAACGAGCCTCATTTTCCCGTTGCTCGAGCTCATCGTGATCACCGGGATCGCCTGGATTGCCATCGGCTGGATGGACGTCACCCCGTTTGTGAACCCCCAGGCGCACAACATCGTGGTTGCGGTGTGGGCGCTGCTGTCGGTGTGGCGCTTCGTGTTGCCGGTGGTTCGCCACCGCCGCCAGCGTTTCCTGCTCACCGACCGCCGCATCCTCGCCCGCTCGGCGCGCGGTGCGGTCGATTCCATTCCGCTGCGTCAGATTCATTCTTTTCGACGCCAGCGCGGCGGGCTGTCCATCGCCCTGTGGGGGTTCGACCAGCCGGTGTTCTTCCCGCAGGTAGGCAAGGCGCGTGCGGTGGAGCGTGCGCTGGACGAGAGCCTGCGCCGCCGCTAACTACTCCTTAATTTCCGTTGTGTGCAGCTGGCTATCCAGGTCGCTCGGGCTGAGACTGCCTGCCTGGAAGTCTGCCGTGATCGGCAGGTGCAGATCCATGTCGGTGGCGGGGCACAGCTCGATGATGGCGTCGTTAATGGTGTAGTCGAGCACGTGGCCGCCGGCTGTGCGGGCGTCGTCAATGAAGTGGACGTGGCAGCCGGGCACCCCGATGCCTTTGGCATAGGCGGGCGTGCGGAAGCCGCCGATGATGCCGTGTACGTCGGTGAAGTGGTGCTCGGTGTCATCGCCGATGGCCTCCGTCATGGGGC
The DNA here is from genome assembly GCF_033877495.1 of Corynebacterium sp. UMB2355A. NCBI lineage: Bacteria > Bacillati > Actinomycetota > Actinomycetes > Mycobacteriales > Corynebacteriaceae > Corynebacterium > Corynebacterium sp. UMB2355A. The sequence goes on from NZ_CP138855.1 coordinate 1,875,111, forward strand.
GGTACGGTTTCTCCTGCTTGGTCACGGTGCGGGTGACCACCTCGTCGAAGGTGCCGGTGATTCTGACGGCGTAGAAGAAGTTGTGGCTCGGCTCGAGCGCGTCGATGAACTCGGCAAGTTCCGCGCGGCGCATGCCTTTCGGCGCGTCGACGCGGATGCGCGGCACAAAGTTCGTCACGACGGTAAACGGCGTGCGTTGGTCAAGGCTGGCGACGCGCGCTTTGCCGTCGCTGGTGAGCTGGTAGCAGACGCCGTTGAGAATGATCATCTCTCCGTCGAGCCCGTCGAAGGTGCCAAGGCCGAAGTTCCCTTTGCCGAGGATGTCTCCGATGGTCAGTTCGCCTTCGTAGATGCCGTCGAGAAGCGCGGTCATCAGTGAGTTCTGGAAGATGGTGTGGCGAACAATCGCGGGATTCGTTTCAGTCATGCCCACATCGTAGCGCCCATAAGGCTAAGGTAGTTCGTTGTGAGAGACGCTCAAGGAATGCCCAGAGTTGCCGTTATCGGTGACGGTCAGCTTGCCAGAATGATGCACACGGAAGCCATCGAACTTGGACTGCAGCCCAGGGTGCTTGCAGGCGCCCCGGACGCCTCGGCCGCCCAGGTGTTTGGTGACGTCCAGCTTGGTGACTACACCAACTTCGACGACCTGCACGCGACCATTCAGGGTGCCTCGGCGATTACGTTCGACCACGAACACGTCCCAAACGAGTTCCTGCAGCGCCTGCTGGACGAAGGTTACAACGTGGAGCCGCGCCCCCAGGCGCTGATTTACGCCCAGGACAAGCTTGAGCAGCGCACCAAGCTCAAGGAGCTGGGGGCACCGGTGCCGCCGTTTGCGAAGTTTGACTCCGTGGAGGACGCCCGCGAGTTCTGGAAGCTTGTCGACGGCCGCGTGTGCGTCAAGGCGACGCGCGGAGGCTACGACGGGCACGGCGTCTGGTTCCCAGAGACCCTGCAAGAGTGCGAGCAGCTGGTCACCGATCTGCTTGAGAAGGGCGTTGTGCTCTACGCGGAAGAAAAGGTGAACTTCGCCCGCGAACTTTCCGCGATGGTGGCGCGCAACCGGGACGGCGAGGTCAAGGCGTGGCCCGTCGTCGAGTCACGGCAGGCGGACGGCGTCTGCCATATCGCGATTGCTCCAGCGCCAGAACTGCCGGCTGATGTGGCGAAACAGTGCCGTGATCTTGCCACCAATATTGCGACCAAGCTTGACGTTACGGGCGTGCTCGCCGTTGAGCTCTTCGAGTGCATCGGGGAGGACGGGGCGTCGAAAATTCTGGTCAACGAGCTTGCGATGCGCCCGCACAACACGGGGCACTGGACGCAGGACGGCTGCGTGACCTCCCAGTTTGAGCAGCACCTGCGCGCGGTCCTGAACTGGCCGCTCGGGTCCGTGGACACGCTCGAGCCGGTCACGGTGATGGTGAACACTCTCGGTGCGGAGGAGGATCCGCAGATGCCGATGGAGCAGCGCGTCATCGAGGTGATGCGCCGCTACCCGGAGGCCAAGGTGCACCTGTACGGCAAGAGCTGGCGCCCTGGGCGCAAGATGGGACACGTCAACGTCACCGGCTACGACGCCACGTCCACCTTGGCAATTGCGCAGCACGCCGCGCACTTTATTGTTCACGCGAACTGGTACTAACAGGAGGAGAGTTTCTTCATGAACGCACGCGTTGGCCTCATCATGGGCTCGGATTCGGACTGGGACACGGTTGCGCCTGCCGCAGAGGTACTTGCGGAGTTCGGGGTGCCGTTTGAGGTCGGGGTGGTCTCCGCGCACCGCACCCCTGAGAAGATGCTTGCCTATGCGAAGCAAGCACATGAACGTGGCATCCAGGTCATCATTGCGTGCGCCGGTGGGGCAGCCCACCTGCCGGGGATGGTTGCCGCGGCAACGCCACTGCCAGTCATCGGTATCCCTCGCGCATTGAAGGACCTTGACGGGCTGGATTCTCTGCTTTCCATCGTGCAGATGCCAGGGGGTGTTCCAGTCGCGACGGTGTCTATCGGCGGCGCGAAGAACGCGGGCCTGCTTGCTGTTCGGATGCTCGGTGCCGGGGATCCGGAACTAGTGGACAAGATGGCGAAGTACCAGGCCGACATGGCGGCCGAAGTTGAGCGTAAGGATGCCGCGCTGCGCAGCCGGTTGCTGGGTGAGTAGCAGTCCCATCGTGGTGCTGGGTGCGCGAATTGTCGACGGCCACCCGTCGCGCATGCTGCACGCCCGGCTCTGCAGCGCACTGCTCCGCTGGCGGACGGACGCGCACGCTGGCGTGCGGCGCGCCATCGTGGTCACCGGCCGCGGGGAGGCGGCCGTGATGGCTCGCTGGCTTGTCGAGCGCGGCGTGCCCCGTGAACTGATCATTCAGGAGCCCCATGCGTCGTCGACGAACGAAAACCTCGAGCGTACCCGCGCGTTGTTCCCGCACGCGCCGCGGCTGATCGTGGTGACCAGCAACTTCCACGTGCGCCGCACGCGCGTGTGGGCCTGGCACCTGGGGATTCCAGTGGAGATGGTGCCTGCGCGCACCCCGCGCCGCTCCCGGCCGAAGAACTACGCGCGCGAGCTCGTTGCGTTGCCGCACTCCGCGGCGCGGGTTGTGTGGCGACGCCTTATGCACAAAATGCGCTAGAGTACATCCGATGGTGCTACTTTTGGTGCCATGTGCTTCAGTCCTAGGAAGGCTCCATTCATGACACACTTACATCGCCGCATCACCGGCTTGATCACCGTTGCAGTACTGGGGGCCAGCGTGGCTTCATGCGCCGGAGATGGCCAAGACGCCACAGACGCGCCCCAGACCGACAAGGACGGTGCCGCAGTGATTGCCGGGGCCAACCAACCCGCAGAAGTCAATGGGGTCGATTTGCATTTTCTCGCGATGATGACACCGCATCACCAGCAAGCCGTGGACATGAGCGAGATCATCCTGGCCGCCGATGGCATCAGCGAAGCCACCGCGGACTTGGCCGAACGGATTAAAATCGGGCAACAAGAAGAAATCGACACCATGGTCGACTGGGCTGAACAATGGGACCAGGGTGACTTGATGGCACATCACGCCCCACACATTGCCAATGGCATGATCACTCCAGAACAGATGGACCAGCTGAAATCACTTTCGGGCGAGGAAGCAGACACCCGGTTCCTCCAGCTCATGCACTTCCATCACGCGGGTGCCGTTGCCATGACCCAAGACCAAATCGACAACGGCGGCTACCAGCCTCTCGTGGAACTGGCTCAACAAATGGTCGACGTGCAAACCGCTGAGATGCACGAGATGGAACAACTCCTGGAAGCCAGAGGCGAAAGCCTGCTGACTGAGTAACCAACCTGGATAAACGAAGCGGGAGCGCGTTAACCCGGGTATAAGTTCGTAGTGCACCTGTAATACGACTGAAAGGGAACACCCATGACCGCCAACTTCAACGCCGCGCAAAGCAAGCAGACCGCCGACGGCTTCTTCTCCGCGCTTTTCGACTTCTCCTTCTCCCAGTACATCACCCTGAAGTTCGCCCGCGTGATCTACCTGATCTCCGCAGTCTTCATCGGACTGTGCTGGGGTCTTCGGCCTTTTGGTGTCGCTGGCTACGTTCAGTGTTGGTTTTGGCACCGGCCTGCTCATGCTGATCGGCTTCCTTCTCTTCGGTACGCTTTTCGCGCTGTTCTCATTGATCAGCGCGCGCGTCACCCTCGAATTCATGGTCTCGGCGATCAAGACGGCGCAGAACACTTCCGAGATCGCAGCGGCGCAGCGTCGTTAGGGGTCGCTAGACCCCGCCCGGCAAACTGTGCAGAGTGAGGCCGCGCGCGGCGGCAGCCTCGCCGAAGCGCGCAACGAAATCGGCCGAGCGCTTGCCGGAGGCGCAGTAGACCACGACCTCGCCCGCGCCACGCAGCTCGTCGAGGAGCGTAAGCGCGGCGTCCGGGTCTTCGCGCCACACCGAGGCCGGCAGGTGGAAGGACGCGTGCGGCAGGTCCTTGATCGCTTTTTCACCGAGTTCGCGCACGTCCAGCGCTGTGGCGTGACCATCCGCGACCTGCGCGAGTAGGCGCGTTTTCTCGCCGTCTGGCGGCAGCATACACGGGGCAGCTTCGGCGACGAGTTCGGTGACCAGCTCGCGCTGCGGGTCGGCAGCGACCTCGAAGCGCCGGAGCGTCCCGGCGAGCGCCTCGTAGACATGGAGCACACCGACCTCGGCGTCCATGCCCGCGAGGTATTTCACGGCCTCCGTGGCCATCAGCCCGCCGACGACCGAGGTCGTCACCCCGAGCACGCCGGCGGTGGCGCAGTCCGGAGTGTCCTCGGGTGCCGGGTGGGTGGGGTAGAGGTCGCGTAGCCCGACCCCGCGTGCATCCGGTCCGGAGTACCACAGCGCGAGCTCGCCGTGGAAGCGCAGCACCGAGCCCCACACCAGGGGCGTGCCGGTGAGTTCTGCGGCGTCGCCGACGAGGAATTTCGTGGTGAAGGTATCGGAGCCGTCGATGACCAGGTCGTGCTCGCGGAACAGCCCAGGTGCGTTGGAGGTGTCGAGGCGCTTGCGCAGCGGCACGATCGTGGCGTCTGCGCGGTGTCGGCGCAGCTGCTCGGCTGCCACCTCCACCTTGGGCAGGCCCACGTCGGAGGCGCTAAACAGAATCTGGCGGTGGATGTTGGTGTCATCCACCACGTCATCATCAATCACCGTGATCGTGCCGACACCTGTGGCCGCCAGCGCCTGCATCACCGGGCAGCCGAGCCCGCCCGCGCCGATGACAAGCACCCGCGCGCGGTTCAGCGCCTCTTGGCCCGCTAGCCCGAAGCCGGGCAGCAGCGTTTGGCGCGCGGTGCGCCGCAGCTCAGCGTGAGGCAGGCTCATAGGACCTCATCCGCCCAGCTCGCTAGGCCATCAAAGCTTGACGACGCCAACGCCCCTTCCGCATGCGTCCGCCGCGGAATCCGACCCGCATCCCGCGCGAGCCGGCCAGCCTCGACCGCGTGTCGCATCGCACGCGCCATCGCGACCGGGTCCTGGCAACGGTTGACCGCGCTGGCGAGCAGCACGCCGTCGCAGCCGAGTTCCATGGCCAAGGTGGCGTCGGAAGCGGTGCCGACGCCGGCGTCGAGAAGCACGGGCACCTGCGCACGCGCGCAGATCAGCTCGATGTTGTGCGGGTTCAAAATGCCAAGGCCGGTGCCGATCGGAGAGCCGAGCGGCATCACCGCATGCACCCCAACCTGCTCCAGGCGGGCGGCGACGACCGGGTCGTCGGAGGTGTAGGCAAGCACGACGAAGCCTTCGGCGACGAGGAGCTCGCAGGCGTCGACAAGCTCGACGACGTCCGGCAGCAGCGTGTGCTCGTCCGCGATGACCTCCACCTTGACCCAGTTCGTGCCGAGCGCCTCGCGCGCCAGTTGCGCGGTGAGCACCGCGTCGCGGGCGGTGCGGCAGCCCGCAGTATTCGGCAGGGGATCGATGCCGAGCCGGGTGAGCATCTCGAAGACGCTCTCGCCGCCATTGGTGCGGGCGGCATGCCGACGCATCGCCACGGTGGTCAGCTGCGTGCCGCTGGCCACCAGCGCGTCCTCGAGCAACTGCTGGCTGGTCGCCCCGCCGGTGCCCATGATCAGGTGGGAGTCGAATTTCTTGTCGGCGATGTTCAGCACGTCTAGCCTCCTTGGACGGCGGTGAGGATGTCGACGGTGTCGGCGTCGGCAAGCGAGCTGTCCCAGCGACTTGCGGGCACAACCTTGCCATTGACAGCGACGGCGACGCCTTCTGCGTGGCCGACGACCTCCTCGACCAGCGACCGCACAGTCGGCGCGGTGTCGAAGGTATGGGGCTTCTCGTTGATGATGATGCGCATGATGCTCCTTTACAGTTCGTGGCGGCCGGGGTCGCAGTCGGAAATATCGACGGTGGTTTCGCGGTCCAGCCCGAGGTCGGCGCCGACGCGCGCGCCGAGCGCTGCCAGCAGGATGCCGTGGCGGAAATAACCGGTGGAGACCACCAGGTTCTCGCCGCGCAGCCCCAGGTAGGGCAGGTCGTCGGGCGTGCCTGGGCGATTGCCGACGAGCGCCTCAACCAGCTCGCAGTCCTCGATGGCGGGGACGACGCGGATGGCGTCGCGAAGCAGCGTATACACGCCATCGACGGCGGGCCGCACGCGCGCGTCTTCGCGGCTGGTTGCGCCCACGGCGATGGTGCCGTCGGTGCGCGGGATGATGTAGACGGGGCGGTCCTCGACGAAGGCGCGCACGACCCGGCCGACCGGCATGCGGCCGGTAAGACGCAGCATGTCGCCGCGCACCGGTCGCAGGTTCAGCGGCAGACCGAGCGCGCTGGCACCGAGACCGTTGCACGCGTAGATGGTGTCGCCGCGCAGGCTGCCGGTGCTGGTTTCGACGCCCACGCAGGTTTCGCCCTCCCAGCGCAGTGCTGTGGCCTGCTCGCGAACCAGCGTCACGCCGCGCGATGCAAGCTCGCGCAGCAGAGCGGCGGCGAACATGCGCGGGTTGACCTGGTGGTCGCCGGGGATCTCCACCACGCTGGCCAGCTGGGGGCTTAGGCCCGGCTCCTGCGCCCGCGCCTGGCGCAGCGTGAGGCGGTCGACGTCCATGCCGTGGGCGTGCTGGTGCTCGGTGAGCTCGCGCAGGTGGGTAGCGTCGGCGCGGTCGGCGGCGACCACGAAGGTCGACTCGGTGCGGTACCCAACCTCGATGCCCGGCAGGTCTGCGATCAGCGAAGGATAGAGCGCCGCCGACTCCAACATCAGCGGATAGAGCGGCTCCTGGCGGTACTGCACTTCCGCGGCCGGGGCGAGCATGCCGCCGGCCACGTTGGTCGCGCCGCTTGCCGGGGCCGGGTCCACCAGCGCGATCCTGCGGGATCCACCCCGCGGCGTGTGAGCTCGAACGCGGTGGTCAGGCCGATGATGCCGGCGCCGACGATGACGTGCTCGAAACTACTCACGACGCTTCCTCGAAATCCTTGACGATACCCGCCGCCATCGCGCGCGGGTCCTCAGCGTGCATGAAACCGCGGACGATCGCCACGCCGGCCACGCCCGTGGCGGCAAGCGCGGCGGCATCCGTGGCGTGTACGTCGCCGATCGCCACGACCGGTACCTGCGAGGCCTCGACCAGCGCCGGGTAGCCGTCGAGGCCAAGTGGGGCGCGGCCGGAGTCCTTCGTCGGGGTCGGGCGGAAGGGGCCCGCGCCGACGTAATCGATCACGTCGGCGTACGCGTTCGCCGCCTCCACCAGTGCGAGCGTGCCGGTGGTCAGTCCGAGGATCGCGTCCGGCCCGAGCAGTTCGCGCGCGGCGCGCGGGTCCATGTCGTCCTGGCCGATGTGCGCGCCGTGGATGTGGTGGGTGCGCATGAGGCGGGCGGCGAGGGGAACGTTGTCGTCGATAAGCACGCGCGTGCGCGGGTTCGCCGCGGCGACCGCATCGGCGACCTCGCACGCGAGACGCTCGAGGTCGGCTTTGGCGATCGGCTTGCTGCGCACCTGGATCACGCCCGCCCCGCCGGCCGCGGCTTCGGCGGCGACGCGCGCGACATCGGCGGTAGGCTGGCCCGTGACGAAATAGCAGCGTAGGTCGAGCGACTTAGGCATCGCGCACCACCCACGCGCGGTCGGCCTGGTCGAAGAAATCGCGCTCGTAGCGCGAGGCGACCGCACACGCGCGCACCGCCGCGTCCAGGGCGTCGGGGTTCGCCTCAAGGGTGGCCTCGCAGCGGTCGATCGCGCCGCGCACCGCCTCGTAGAAACCGTTGCCCGAGTAGGTGGCCAGCCAGTCGTGGTAGGGATGCGAGGCGTGGTTGTGCTCCGCGAGGCGCGCGCCGACCTCGTAGTAGAGCCAGTAGCAGGGCAGCACCGCCGCCTGCCCGATCGCCGCCGACTCGCCGAGGGCGGAGGCGAGCAGGAAATCGGTGTAGGCGCGTGTGACCGGCGACGGCAGCGTCTCGCGGCCAAGATCGGCGAGCCAGGTGCGTTGCATCTCTTGCTCGTCGGTGATCGCGGCGTCCGCATCCTTTGCCCACGCGCCGCCAAGCGCGTGCAGCGAGCGCGCGTACTTGGTCAGGTAGTAGGCGTCCTGCTCGAGGTAGAACATGAAGTCGGCGTGGTCGAGGGTGCCGTCGGCAAGCGTGCGGATGAACGGCAGCTCCATAATCGCGGTGAGGTACGGCGCCGAGGCGTCCCACAGCGCCTGGGTGTACGGGCCAGCAGGCGTGGCGAGTGGCGCGGTTGGTGGGGCGTCGATGCGCAGGAAGCGCTCGGGGTTGCAGTCGGCGGCGCGCTGCATGCGGCGGCCGACGTGCCCGTGGTCGACGGGGCCGCGGCCGTGTCCAACGGCGAGCGCGTCGGCGTGCGCAATCGCCTCGTACAGCCAGCGCGACGCCCACTCGGTCGCCGCCGACGTATCGAAGCCGGCGCCCAGGCGCGTCGCCAGCGCCGAGGAAAAAGAGCAGCCCGTGCCGTGCGTGTTCTTCGTGTTCACGCGGCTTACCGACACGTGGTGCACGCGCTCGGCGGTCACCACGGCGTTGTCTGCGCGCGGGCCGGTGAGGTGCCCGCCCTTGACAATCACGGTTGTGTCCAGCTTTTTCGCCAGCCCCTGCGCCTGCGCGATCGCGGTGTCGAAGTCGGTGGCCGGGTCTTCGCCGGTGAGGACGGCGAGTTCGGGGAGGTTGGGCGTGATGATGTCGGCAAGCGAGGCGAGCTCGCGCAGCGCGACTTCCGCCTCGGGCGTCAGGAGCCTATCGCTTGACGACGCCACCATCACCGGATCCAACACCACCGCGGCCTCTCGTGCGTGTGTGGTGAGGAATTCGTGCACGACCTCGATGATTTCGGTGGTGCCGAGCATGCCGATCTTGATCGCGTCGACCGCCACATCATCGGTGACGGAGCGCAGCTGTGTGCGCAGAAAGTCGATCGGCGGGGTGAAAATCTCCTGCACACCGGTGGTGTTCTGGGCGACCAGCGAGGTCACTACGCTGTAGGAAAAGCCGCCGGCGGCCTGGATGGATTTGATATCGGCTTGGACGCCTGCGCCTCCGGTCGGGTCGGTGCCAGCAATCGTGAGGATGCGGGGCAGGGCAGGTGCATTCATGTGGGACATCCCTTCGCTAGGTTGAGCTAGAGCAGGTTCGACGGGTCTGATCTCAGCACCACTTCGGGGTGCACCCCGTGTCACATTGGTGACACTAGCACAGCGCGAATCCTGCCCTGCGCACGATCGCAGCGGCAAAAACCAGACCTATATTAGGCGTATGGATTGGGCTGCCGGTTCTCTTTTGAGCTGAAAGTGGAATGCTTCTCACAATCGCTTGTTTGTGCAGCGTGTGGGTGTTTATTGTGGGTGGCATGATACTCGTAGACGCATTAATCGCCGGCGAAGTACCAGTCCGACATGGCGGCTGAAGTTGAGCGTAAGGACGCCGCGCTGCGTGAGCGTCTGCTCGGCGAGGAGTGATTTAGTCTTCGCCTGCGCGCCACTGGCGCCACCGGCGAATCAGCCACCACAGTGCTGCGACGAAGGCGGCAAGAACGAGGCCCGGCCAGATTGATGGCTCGGGCTTTGTGATGTTGATGGCGGCCTGTACGAAGGCGAGCAGGGTGAAGAACCCTACGAACCCAATGATTGTTTGCCAGAGCAGATCCTGGCGCTGTGAGGGCCGTTGCACTCGTTAGAGGCGGGGGCCGAAGTTCAGGCCCATGTGCGGGGCAGCGAAGTATAGCCACCCGGCCATCAGGGCCCCGAGTACTGCCAAGAGCCCAACCACAACTCCGGCGACCTCAAGCGCGTTTGCTTCTTCCTTGGTCACACCACCGTTTGCGGTGGTGTTGGTGGTGACGTTGGTGGTCACTGTCGTGCCGTTGTTATCGGCGTTGGTGTGCACCGTTGCGGTGGTTTCGGCGTGTGCCGTGCCAGTCATGCCGCTCAGTACCAGGGAGGATGCGAGTGCGGTTGCCGTCGCGATTCGGAGTGTGGTGTGGTGCATAGCTGCTCTTTCTAGGGGCGGGAAGTAATAAAGTGAATACAGCTTAATCTAGACATAAGAAAAAGTTAAGTCAGCCCTTCACGCCGCCGGCTGTGAGGCCAGACACAATACGGCGCTGGAATACCAGCACCATGATGATCAGCGGAATCGTCACCAGCGAGCCCGCCGCCATAATCGCAGCGTACGGGTACTCGAAGGCGCTCGGCCCCGAGAATCGTGCAATTGCGACGGTGACAGGTTCAGTCGCCGTGGACGACAGCTGGCGCGCCAACATAAATTCATTCCAGGTGGTGATAAACGCCAGGATGGCCGTCGTGAAGATGGCCGGTGCTGCCAACGGCAGCAAGATGAGGCGAAATGCCTGGCCGCGGGAGGCGCCGTCGACACGCGCTGCTTCCTCGAGCTCCCAAGGAAGTTGCTGGAAGAACGACACCAGCGTGTAGATAGTCAGGGGGAGGGCGAATGAGATGTTCGGGATGATCATGGCACGGTATGTGCCGATCCACCCGAGGTCACCGAACAGCTGGAACAGGGGAGTGACAAGCGCAATGCCAGGGAACATCGAGGCCGCCAAAATGATGCCCGTGATGAATCCCTTGCCGCGGAAGTCCAGGCGAGCAAGCGCGTAGGCGGTGAACACGCCCACGGCGACCGCCAACGCCGTCGTCGCCAACGAGATAATCAGCGAGTTGAAAATCGCCCCGAGGAAGTCATTGCCGGCGTCCGTGGCCAGCGCGTCCCGGTAGTTCTCGAGGGTGACGTGCGTGGGCCACGGCGTGGTATCGAACGTGAACCGCTTGTCCCGCAGCGCCGTGATCACCATCCAATAAAACGGGGCGAGCCCCCAGAACATGATGAAGATGATGCCTGCGTAGTGGCCGAGTCGTTTCATCGCGCTGCCGCCTCCTTCTTCTCCTGCTTGCGCTTCGCGCGCCGGGCTTCACGCTGTTCGTTCGCGCCACCAACGTTCGCTCCGAGGAACCGCACCATGACGAACGCAACCGCGAAGATCAGCAGGAAGATGAGAGTCGACAGCGCCGAGGCCGAGTTGAAGTTGCCCTGACGCATATCCTCAACCACCAGCTGCGAAATTGTCGCGGTAGGGGAGTTCGAGGAGCCCGAAATCATGATGACCGGCAGGTCGTACATGCGCAGCGCGTCGAGCGTACGGAAGAGCACCGCCACCATGAGCGCTGGCCGCACCAACGGCAGGGTGATGCTGGTGAAAGTCTGCCATGCGGAGGCGCCGTCGACGCGCGCGGCCTCGTAGACGTCCTTCGGAATCATTTGCAGGCCTGCGAGGATGAGCAGCGCCATAAACGGCGTGGTCTTCCACACGTCGGCGATGATCACCGCGAAGCGTGCCGCCCACGGGTCAGTTGTCCACGCCACGCTCGCGCCCAGCAGCGAGTTCACGATACCGCTCGGTGCGAACATGAACTGCCACAACTTCGCGGTCACCGCGGTTGGGATCGCCCAAGGGATGAGTACGGCCGCGCGGATCAGACCGCGGGCGCGCGACGGCCGGTTCATGATGATGGCCATCCCGATACCGAGCACTGTCTCCAAGGCGACGGTGACCACGGTGAAGAAGAGTGTCACCGACACTGCTGGCCAGAAGTCGGTCGCAAGCACGCCAGGAGGGCAGGCACCCACCACGCCCGACGGCGTCATACAGCGGTTCGACAGCCAGTACAAGTAATTATCGACGCCAGCAAAGCCACCATCGACGAACACTCCGGTAGAGGCGTCGAGGTGCCGGTTGGACTGGAATGAAAGCCATATTGCGCGGACGATCGGGTAGCCGATCACCACCGCCAACACCAGCAAGGCGGGCGCGACGAGCGCTGCTGCCTTCGTGGTATCGCGAGGCTTGGATGGAGATGTGCTCATCGCGGGCCTTTGCAAAGTAGACGGGAAGATGGAGATATACGAACTATAACGCCCGCCCGAACACAGTCCGGGCGGGCGTTCTGCTCATACGACGTATCGTATTAGGAAGCCTGCTTGATAGCAGCTGCCATGTCGGCGGTGGCGTCATCGACGCTCTTACCGGCGGTCAGTGCTGCGTAGGCGTTGTCCTGGATAGCCTTCGAGATCGCAGGGTAGAACGGGGAAACCGGGCGAGGCTGCGCGTTCTCCAGCGAAACCTTCAGTGCTGGCAGGTATGGGTGCTTTGCAACCAGCTCGGCGTCGTCGTAGATCGATGCGAGCACTGGTGGGAAGGATGCTTCAGCGAACGAGAGCTGGTTGTCTTCGTTGATGATGAACTCGATGAAGTCCTTCGCGGTCTGCTTGTGCTTGGAGTTGACGTTGATGCCGTTGTTGTAGCCACCGAGGGTGGAAACACCCACGCCGTCCTTGCCAACCAGCGGCTGGACCTCAAAGTTCACGCCAGCTTCCTGGGCGTTGGTGTACATGTACGGCCAGTTGATCGCCAGGGCGGTGTTGCCCTCGGTGAACGCGAGGTTGGTTTCCTCCTCGGTTGCTGCCGTAGAGCTCTTGGCGATGACGCCGTCGTTGTATGCGTCAACGAGTGCCTGCAGTCCGGCCTTTGCGGCGTCGGACTCGACGGTTGGCTCGCCGGCGTCGTCAAGGACGCTGCCGCCCCAGCCGTTGATGAAGCCGAGTGTGTTCACGGTCAGGCCCTCGTACTGCTTGAGCTGGGTGGTCAGGCAGTCTCCCTCGACCTCCTTGCAGGCGGCAATGACGTCATCGAAGGTGTCAGGCGCGCTTGGGACCTTGTCGACGTTTCGGAACAGCAGCTGGCCGTTCGTGTTCTGCGGCAGGGCGTAGAGCTTGCCGCCGTAGGTCGCGGAGTCGACGGTGGACTGCAGCAAGCCGGAGGTGTCGATGGCGTAATCGCCCTCGAGTGGCTCGAGCCACTGGTTCGCTGCGAAGTCGGCCGTCCACACAACGTCGAGGGCCATCACGTCGTAGTCGGCGTTACCCGCCTGGAGGGACTGCACGAGCGTATCGCGCTGGTCGTCGGCCTCGCCGGCGAGCTCAGAGAGGGTGACCTGCTCATCTGGGTGAGCCTCGTTCCACTTCTCGATGATCGGCTTGAGCTTGTCCGTGTCATTGCGGCCCATGGCGAACGTGATCGGGCCGCGCTCCGCGCCGCCCTCGGAAGCGGAGGTGCCGGAGTCCTTGTTGGTGTCCGCTGCCTCGTTGTCAGAAGAGCAACCGGTCAGAGCTGCGCCAGCGAGCGCAATTGCACAGAGGGTTGCACCAGTCGTACGGAGTTTCATTCATCCGCCTTTCGTTGGGTCATGTGTGACTCGTGTGAATTCGGTGTCTTCAATCTAGTGAAAAACTGGACCCGGGCGCGCAGAAATCTGCCGAATTACCTACGAACGGGGGAGAAAACGGGGTTAAATGTCCGGTTGTATGTGGTTTACGTGTTCCGCCTGGGCGATGGCTGCGATCCTGTCTTTACCAGGTGTTTCCGTTCCGCCTGTCACCACGACGACCGAACCGCCCCCAGCCAGCGGGGCAAGCACGCGCTGTTCGAATTCTTCGGCGCTGTTCCAACCGGCAATCAATACCCGTTGGGGGGAGGCGGGCTGCTCAGCCCCCTGAGGAGCCGCTTGTGACCACTGCGCGATGTCTGCAGTCTGTCCAAAGTACTGGTCGCCGTAGCTGCGCACCGTGGGACTGAAGTCCACGGTTCCAAGTGGCAACGTGCCGCCTGATTCGACGACGCCGCGTCCGAAGGGGTCACTTGAGACAACGACGCACTCGTCCGCATCAGCCCAGGTGTCGACGCGCTCCGCCACGGTAAACACGAGCGGGACATCGTCGCCTGTGCTCGCGAAGACCGGGCGACACCCAATGTTGTAGGCGCCAAGCGCGATCACCGCAGCCTGCCAGGACACTGGAAGGTCGATCACAATGGGGTCAGAGCCCTCGAGGTCGAATTCCTCGTCCAGCAAGTTGCCCACTTTGCTTAGCCAGTTGTCCAGAGTCAGCGCAGAAAATTCCATGCGGCTGCCCTGTGACTCGTCGTAGACGGTCAGGCGTGGTGTGGCGGGGTCTTCCTGCAATAAGCGTGCCAGCATACTCATGGCAGCCAAGCATAGGTGGCCAAGCTAGTTCACGCAGCGAGGCCCCTGGCCGCCAGCGTCGATCTCCGGGCCCAGACTCATTCCGCTGATATCGTCGCCAGGTGTGCCGACGGGCACATGCTGTTGGGCATCTTCCGGATCGACCTTCGCAGGCCCGTTGTAGTCTTCCGCGACAACCGCGATGATGCTGCCCGGTTCGAGAGCATTGTTCGCCGTGACTGGGACGCCGCCAAGCATCTCGGCGAGCTTGCGTGCTCGTGGGTCTTCGGGGTCGGCGGCGACCACCTGGGATTCCCAGTAGATTCCGTCCATTGCGTTGGATACATCGGAGACCGTAATGCCTGCGTCGGCCAACCACTCGCCGGTGGCGCGGGCTTGGCCTGGAACGGAGCCCGCGTTGAGGACGGAGACCTGCGCACCTGCAAAGTCTTCGGCCTGCTGGGGAGCTTGCTCCGGTTGGCTGTCCTCGGGGACCTGTTCCTTGGCTGCGGACTCCATGAAGCTGTGGACCTCGTTGATGTCCACGGTCACGATGGATTCGCCGAAGTCGCCGACACCGTTGACCGAGGTCACAGGGATGGTGGTGAAGGTGACGTTGCCGCCCGCCAGGCCGGACATCTGCTGGGCAAAACGCATCACGTCGAGGCTCTGGTCAAGAGTGACCGAGCGCTCCGCCGCGGTTGCCAAGTCGCGCAGTTTCGCTGGGCTTGTCAGCGTGCCTGCGGAGAGCACCTTCTGTACCAACGACGCCATGTATGCCTGCTGGCGCACGATGCGGTCGAGGTCGCCGCGCGGCAGGTCGTGGCGCTGCCGCACGAAGGACAGCGCCTGAGCGCCGTCGAGCGTTTGTTGCCCGGCAGGGAAGTGTGCGCCGGAGAGTGGCTCGTCGACCGCGGCGTTGAGGCAGACGTTCACCCCGCCAACCGCGTCCGTAAGCAGGACGAAGCCGAGCAGGCCAACCTGCGCGTAGTGGTCTACTTCCACGCCGGTGAGGTCATTGATGGCGTCGATAAGCCCGAGCTGGCCTGCGCGTGCAACCTCTTGCTCGAGTGCCGGGCCCTCCGGCTTGCCCGCGGCGATCAGCTCCTCGCGTTTGGCGGCGGCGTGCGCACCGTAGACACCATTGATCTTCATGTTTCCGTAGTCGTCGGTGTGTACGTACGTATCGCGCGGGATGGAGACTGCCGTGGCCCGAGAACCGTCGTCGGGCACACGGATAATCATGATGGTGTCCGTGTTGATCTCACCGTCGGCGACACCCGCGTTGAGGTGCGCCAACTCGGACTCGCTTAACGGATTTCCTTGGGCGTCGGTGCGGGAGTCCGAACCGACCAGCAGGATGTCCATCGCGCCGTCGAGCTGGTCCTTGTCGCTCTGCCCGCGTCCCGCGTTGATCCGCAGCTCAGAGGCACTGAGCTGATTGCTGACCCGGCCGACAGTGAAGTAGCCGACGGCCGACACTGTCAACGCAACGGCAGACAGCACCGCAAGGGTTGTCTTCACAACCGGGTGCCCCAACTGCGAGATGTCACGCATCTGCGATGGGGCGGGCTGGATGTCGCGCGCAGGCCTCAAGGAGTCAGTCACAGGGCGCAATTATACAGGGTGCGAAAACAACAAAAGACACGTGCGTGGGCGAGTTCAAGATGCTTCTCACACTTTTGGATGGGTAAGCTGATTCGCATTGTGTACATGAAGGCTGGCCGAGAGGACCGATAGGAGGGGCAGGCAGCTATGACAGCTCCACTCGCCGTGGTGGCGGTGACGTACTCGCCAGGCAAGCACTTGGCGCAGCTCATCGCTTCGCTTGACGACGCCACCGAGGGTCAAACACTGCTTATCTGTGCAGATAACGGCTCTACCGACGGTGCCCCGGAGGCTGCCGCACGTGAACACGACAACGTCGAACTGCTGCGCACCCGCGGCAACATCGGGTACGGCGCTGCGATCAACGCCGCGGTCCGGGAGTTGCGGCCACGTCGCGAGCGGGGAGAGATCAACGGTGACTACTTCTTGATCTCCAACCCGGACGTGGTGTTCCAGCCGGGGAGCGTGGACACGCTGCGCGCCTGCATGGACGCGCTACCGGAGGCGGGCGCCGTAGGGCCGCGCATTGAGGACTGCGAGGGCAACCTGTACCCAAGTGCGCGAGAGGTGCCGGGCATCATTACCGGCGTGGGGCACGCCTTGTTATATGAGGTGTGGCCGTCCAACCCATTTTCTGCCTCGTACAAGGCGGAACAACACATGGACCACCAGCGCAGTGCGGGCTGGCTCTCTGGGGCGTGCCTGCTTGTGCGGTGGGACGCCTTCGACGCCATTGGTGGGTTCGACGAGCGCTACTTCATGTACCTCGAGGACGTTGACTTCGGAGACCGCTTGCGCCGCGCCGGATGGGAGAACGTGTACTGCCCTTCCTCGGTCATCGTGCATGACCAGGGCCATGTTGCTAGCAAGTTCCAGCGAGTCACGGTGCCGGCGCACCACACTTCCGCATATCGTTTCCAGTCTGACCGTCACCCGCACTGGTGGCAGGCCCCGCTGCGCGCGCTGCTGTGGGTCGGTTTGAAAGTGCGGGCGGCACTGTTTGTTTCGCGCAGTAAATAAGAAGAACGCTTTGAAAGGATTCCACGTGAATGCATCCCGCACCGTGACCCCGGAGAATACCGACGCGGTCATTTTGGTTGGTGGTCGCGGCACGCGCCTGCGTCCGTTGACGGTGAGTACCCCGAAGCCGATGTTGCCGACCGCAGGGCACCCGTTCCTCTCGCACCTGCTTGCGCGGATCCGCCAGGCGGGGATGCGCCACGTGGTGCTGGGGACGTCGTACCGCGCTGAGGTGTTCGAGGAGTACTTCGGCGACGGGTCCGACTTCGGTCTTGAGATTGAGTACGTTGTCGAAGAGGAGGCGCTGGGTACCGGGGGCGCGATCCGAAACGTTGCCGACAAGCTGCGCTTCGACAACGCGATGGTGTTCAACGGGGACGTGCTGTCCGGTGCTGACCTGAGCAAGATTTTGAACTACCACGCTGAGAAGGACGCCGACGCGACCTTGCACCTGGTCCGCGTACCCGATCCTCGCGCGTTCGGTTCCGTCCCAACCGACGAGGACGGCAATGTGCTTGCGTTCTTGGAGAAGACGGAGGATCCGCCGACAGATCAGATTAACGCTGGGTGCTACGTGTTCCGCCGCGAAGTCATCGAGCAGATCCCGGCTGGTCGCGTGGTCTCTGTCGAGCGCGAGACGTTCCCTGGTTTGCTTGAGTCGGGCGCGAAGATGGTCGGCTACGTGGATACCTCTTACTGGAGGGACATGGGTAGGCCGTCGGATTTCGTGCAGGGCTCCTCGGACGTGGTGCGCGGTATTGCGTACTCGCCGCTGCTGGAGGGCCAGACCGGTGAGGCGCTTATCGACGAATCCGCTGGCGTCGCGGGTGGTGTCATCTTGATGGGCGGCACCGCGGTTGGACGCGGCACGGAGATCGGCGCTGGGTGTCGCGTGGATGACAGCGTCATCTTCGATGGGGTCACCATTGAGCCCGGTGCCGTGATCCGCGATTCCATCATCGCCTCGGGCGCCACGATTGGCGCGAACTCGCGTATCGACGGCTGCGTGATCGGAGAGGGCGCACAGATTGGGGCGCGCTGCGAGCTGCAAGGCGGCATGCGAGTGTGGCCTGGTGTGACGATTCCGGATTCGGGAGTGCGCTTTTCCCCAGATGCGTAAGCGACACGCCGTATGGGTGGAAATTCTGGCCGGTTAGTAAGGGGTAGCCAATTCGCCTACCACATGTAGTACCCCCGTACTGTACCCCCGTTTCTAGCCCCCTGTGACTGTTGTGACTCGTGTGACTGATGGCGTGCAATTCTTGCGGAAAAGGTCAAGGTTTCACCCCGATAGCTTGCACCTATTTAGTGGTTCGGTGTGTAATCGCATGAGTGCAAGGGTCACTCGTCGCACCTCTCAAGCGGGTAGACGACGCAGCTGACCGAAACGAAGAACGACGGAGAAAGGGGACGGCGTGGAAGACATGGCGAATGGTGCTGACATCCGTGGCGTAGCCGCGGTCGGCATGAGCTTCGATGAGCTGTTCGGTGCCGTCGAGCAGGAATGGCAAGATCAAGCGCTGTGTGCTCAAACCGATCCCGAGGCGTTCTTTCCGGAAAAGGGAGGCTCGACTCGCGAGGCAAAGCGAATTTGCAAAGCGTGCGCCGTGCGCGATGAGTGCCTCGAGTTTGCGCTCGAGCACGACGAGCGCTTTGGCATCTGGGGTGGCCTCTCGGACCGTGAGCGCCGCCGCTTGAAGAAGCAGATCGGCTAAACGCCTGCACTACCAGGGAAAGTCTGAATCGATATCCCGCGGGTCCAGGTTGATATACGAAGCAACAAGGGCGGTCAGTACCCAATGAATGAGGGCTGACCGCTCTTCTGCTGTCTCAGTGCGCTGCTCAATCGGGCGGCGAAACAGCACAAAGCGCGCCCGGGTGGGCACCCCGTAACGGTCCACGCCCGCCTGCAAGATTCGGCCGAGTGGGACGGGACCGTCGGCAACAATCTCATCGCTGAAGCGCGCGACGTCGGGGCTCAGGCGCATCCGGGGGATCGTATCGACGGCCAAGTCCACCGTTGCCAGCTGCTCAAAGTACGCGTTGTGCAGCGGTGCGTACGTGTCCAGTACTAGCTGATCGAACTGCGCGGAGCGGGTTCGATAACGCGGAACGCCAACGGGCAGCAGCGGGCCGCGGGCCCCACGACCGTGGCGGTCCCGCGCGGTCCGAAGGTGGTGAGTTGGCGCGTTCATGCACCCAGATTCTAGAGATGTTGCCGCTGCACCGGGCATGGCGCGCCGGGGCCGTACTACCAAAATCTCAAGTTGGGGTTTAGGCTTAGACGGCGTGAGTACTTTCCGTCGGTGTTGTCGTCCTGGTTGTGGCAGGCCTGCTGTGGCCACGCTGATTTATGCCTACTCGGAATCGACAGCAGTAATCAGCCCGCTCTCGCCGAACCCCGAACCCCATGCGTGGGACCTTTGTGAGCGCCACTCGGCGCACATCACGGCCCCCGTTGGCTGGGAGCTAGTGCGAGTAGAGGCCGTCGACATCTTTGACGACGAAGCCCACGCCCTCGAGGACGAGGAGCTCACGGCGCTGGCGCAGGCCGTCCGGGAGGCGGGCCGGGTGACCACCGGGCTGGTGGACAACGGCGGAGATCCAATCGAGTACGAGGCCACCAAGGACTTTAACGACCCGTCGACTTCGAACCACCCGGTGCACCGCACGAAGCGGATCGAGGAGCACCTCGCCGCGGAGAAAGATGCGCGGCGTTCCCACCTCCACGTGGTCCCTGACCCAGCCGAAGCCACTGAAGACGCCGAAGATACCGGCGAGGAGCACAGCAACTAAGATTGCCTGTATGGCTATTGAGCACACCTATGAGTCCTTGAAGGACCTTATTAAGGCGTATGACATTCGCGGCGTTGTTGGCTCCACCATTGATGCAGACACAGTCCGCACAGTAGGCGCAGCATTCGCCCACATTCTTTACAGCGAGGGCGAGCGAACTATCGCCGTCGGACACGACATGCGGCCATCCTCGCCGGAGCTTTCCGCTGCGTTCGCAGAGGGTGCGACCTCGCAGGGGCTGCACGTTCTTGACCTCGGACTGACCTCGACCGACGAGCTCTACTACGCAGCAGGCACCTTCGAGTGTGCCGGCGCGATGTTTACCGCCTCCCATAACCCTGCCCAGTACAACGGAATCAAGCTGTGCCGCGCGGGTGCTACGCCGGTCAGTACTGATACGGGCCTGTCCGAGATCAGCCGCATGCTCATCGAGGGGGTTCCGGCGTTTGAGGGCGAAGCTGGGAGCGTCGAGAAGCGGGATGTGCTCGACTCCTATGCGCGTTTCCTCCGGCAGCTTGTGCCGCTGCCGCAGGGCAAGGCGTTAAAGGTCGCGGTCGATGCTGCGAACGGCATGGCCGGGCTGACTGTCCCGGCGGTGCTCGGAGACCTGGATATTCGGCCGCTCTACTTCGATCTCGATGGCACGTTCCCGAACCACGAGGCTAACCCGCTCGACCCGAAGAACCTTGTGGATCTACAGCGATTCGTTGTCGAAGAGAAGGCGGACATTGGCCTGGCATTCGACGGTGACGCGGACCGCTGCTTCGTCGTGGACGAGCGCGGGGAGGCGGTATCTCCATCGGCGATTACGGCACTGGTGGCTACTCGTACGCTCGCGACGCACCCGGGCGCGACCATTATCCACAACCTGATCACCTCGCGTGCAGTGCCGGAAATTATCCGTGAGCAGGGCGGAAACCCCGTGCGCACCCGAGTGGGGCACTCGTACATCAAGGCTGAGATGGCGCGGACAGGTGCCATGTTCGGTGGGGAGCACTCCGCGCACTACTACTTCACGGAATTCTTCAACGCGGACTCTGGCCTGGTCGCGGCGCTGCATGTGCTCGCGGCATTGGCGGAGCAGGACAAGCCGTTGAGTGAGATGATGGCCCAGTACGAACGCTACGAGGCGTCCGGGGAAATCAACTCCACCGTCGATGACCAAGAGGCTGCCACCGGGCGTGTTCTTGAGGCACTTGGTGACCGCGTCGCGGACATTGACCGTCTTGACGGGGTTACGGTCACACTTCGCGACGAAGACAGTGCCCCCGGGCCGGTCTGGCTGAACCTGCGTGCGTCGAACACGGAGCCACTGCTGCGACTCAACGTCGAGGCCCCAACGAAGGCAAAGGTCGACGAGATTGTGCGGGAAGTTTTGGCTGTGATTCGCCAATAGTGCAGGTGGTCTTCGTCGCTGTTCCGTGAAACGGCGCCTCGCTGGTATCCTGGAACGCTGTTGTTTCAACCGTTTCAATGCCGACGGAACTGACGGAACTGACGGAACTTGCGAAGGAGACACTTATGGAGCACCTACAGGGGGCTCTGCGGAACTACCCGTGGGGGTCGCACACGTTGCTTGCACAGCTGCGTGGCACCCAGGTGCCCAGCGAGGCGCCGGAGGCTGAGCTCTGGTTCGGCGCCCATAGTGCCGCACCTTCCCAAGTCGCAGGCCGGGGCCTCGACGCCGTGATTGCCGCGGACCCCGAAGGCACGCTGGGCAAGCGCGTCGCGGACCGTTATGGCTCGCATTTGCCGTTCCTGCTGAAGCTGCTCGCCGCTGATGAGCCGCTGAGTATCCAGGCGCACCCGTCGCGCTCGCAGGCGAAGGCGGGGTTCGCGCGCGAGGAAGAAGAAGGCATCGGCCTGGACGATCCGACGCGTAACTACAAGGACCCGAACCCGAAGCCCGAGCTCATCGTGGCGCTCACCCCGTTCGAGGCCCTCGCCGGTTTCCGCCCGCTTGCGCAGACTCGCGAGTTCTTCGCCGCGCTCAACTGCGAGGAGCTTGACCACTACGCCTCGCTTCTCGACGCCACTTCGGAGGAAGCTGGACTCCGTGCGGTATTCACGACGTTCATCTCCCTGCCCGAGGACGTGCGTAAGACTCTGATTGACGCGATCGTTCCGGCCGCCGAGCGCGTCGCGGATGACGCCGGAGCTGGCGCGGCTCGTCCGCTAGCTGCGATGTTCCTGCGGGTCCACGACAAGTACCCGAACGACGTCGGCGTCCTCGCAGCACTTCTGCTGAACTATGTACAGATGCGCCCGGGGGAGGCGCTTTTCCTGCAAGCCGGGCAGTTGCACGCGTACCTGTCCGGGCTCGGCGTGGAGATCATGGCGAACTCGGACAACGTGCTTCGAGGTGGACTGACGTCGAAGCACGTGGACGTGCCTGAGCTGGTCAAGGTGCTGGACTTCTCCACGTTGGAGGACCCGTTCGCGAACACCACCGAGCGCGACAACGAAGTGAGTTTCCATCTGCCGGTGGATGACTTCATTATGAGTGCCCACCGTATCGACGCCGAGCATCCGCTGCTCGTGGACACCGATGGCCCCGCCATCGTCCTGTGTACCGAGGGAACGGTGCGCGCGGGTGACTTCGTAATGAAGCCTGGTCAGGCCGCGTGGATCCCAGCCGCCGACCCGGCTGTGACCTTCGAGGTTGCGGAGGGTACCTCCGCGCAGTGCTTCTACGCGCGGGTCTAGGCAGGCCCCTGCCCGTCAGTTGCGGCGGGGGGTACTGCGTCTTCTGGGGAGGCTGGCTCTTCGGAAGTAGTTGATGCGTCTTCCTGTGAGGCTTGAGCCGACTCTTCGCTCGTTGGTGTTGGTGTGTTAACTGGCAGCGATGTCGTCGCTGCGGCGCCGGGGTGTAGCGC
This sequence comes from Corynebacterium sp. UMB2355A, assembly GCF_033877495.1. Classification (NCBI taxonomy): domain Bacteria; kingdom Bacillati; phylum Actinomycetota; class Actinomycetes; order Mycobacteriales; family Corynebacteriaceae; genus Corynebacterium; species Corynebacterium sp. UMB2355A. The sequence continues at coordinate 1,897,457 of NZ_CP138855.1, forward strand.
TGACGTCGTGGGGGTGGGAAGCTTCTGCGTCGGCTCAGATGGCAGCACCGTCGGGGATGCCGGCTGCGTCGAGCCAATGGTGGTTGGCGTCGAAATGGTGGTTGGCGCCTGCTGCGTCGCCCGTGGCCGCGAGGTGCTCGACGTGGTACTTGGAACGTTCGGTGCGTCCGGCGTGTCGGGGCGAGGGGAGCGCTGCTTCGGGCGCTGCGGCTCTGCTGTTGGGGCGGGACCAGCTGGGCGCGACGCAGGCGCGGCCGGGGCCACGTTCGACGGGCGGTACTGCTTCGTCGGCTCCGTTACGGCTGGCGCACCGGAAAACGCGTGCGCAGGGGCCAGCGGGTCCGCGGATAGGTTGTAGGCAGACGGCGCAGTCGTGGCAATGTACGCATCGGCGGTGTGAAGCGCTGCGGAGTCGCCCCGGGAAGAGCGTGCAGAGCTCGGAGGGGTCGTCGATAAGGAAGAAGTTGTTGTGGTGGAGGTTGTCTCAATGAAGCCTGCTTGTGTGGTGGCGTTCGAGCGCCCCGGCGAGGACGCGTTCCAGACCACAACTCCCACTGCGATGGCAACGCAGATGCCGAGCGCCATGAACGTGGCGACTCTCCTTTGCGTCTGATTCATACGTTGCCCTTCGCCGCAGAATTTCCAGAATTACAAAACGATAACAATTTCGTTGCTTGAAATGTTTATAGCACGGAAGTCGGACATTGAAAAGAGTGTGTCCACGCGGTTATCAGGTGGGAAGCAGGGAAGTTCGCAATGCGTGCCGTGCCGTGTAGATTGCAGGGTATATACAGCCCCCACCTGAAAGGAAACACTGATGAGCAGCTGGGACCAGAAGATTTTCTCCAACGACGACAACATTGATTTTCTCGACGAAATCGCGGATTTGGACGAAGAAGACATTCTGGAAGCTGTCCGTGACGCCGTCTTGCTAGCCGCTGACCAGGACAGCGCCTCAGATGAAGAACGCACCAACGGGCTCGCTGCGGCGACCATCACCGCGATCTGGCAGGCGCGCCGTTTTCCGCCGGTGAGATCGCGGAGCGTTTCCCCTTCATCCGCGGCAACAGCGGTGAGCTCGACGAGCAGCTCATCGAGAGCGCAGCCGAGCTTCTTGAGGCTGTTGGCGATGAAGAGGACGAGGACGTCGAACAGTTCTTGGAAGCGCTCGCGTAAGAGGGCCGTTGGGAGGTCTGTGGCATGATCATCGCCATCGAAGGCATTGATGGGGCGGGGAAGAACACCATCGTGAAGCGCATTGTGGAGGAATACGGCGCGGACACGCTGTCCTTCCCACGCTACGAGGACTCGCTGCACGCGCAGCTGGCGCAGGACGCCTTGTACGGCAAGATGGGTGACCTGGTGGATTCCGCTTACGGGATGGCGACGATGTTCGCGCTCGACCGTTTTGGTGCCAAGGCGCAGCTTGAGCAGTACCAGGACACACAAGATCGGATCTTGTTGCTTGACCGCTACGTTGCCTCCAACGCCGCCTACACGGCGGCGCGCACCGGGGATGATGCCGCGGCGGAGTGGGTTGCTGAGCTCGAGTTCGGAAAGCTTGGGCTGCCGAAGCCCGACCTGCAGGTGCTCGTCGCTACCTCCCCGAGCGTTGCGCGGGAGCGCGCGCAGCGCAGAGAAGCTCAGGACGCGACGCGCACCCGCGACCACTACGAGCGCGACGGCGGGCTGCAGGACGCGACGTTTGCCCAGTACAACCGCCTCGCGGAGACTGACTGGGCGAGTCGGTGGATTTCCACGTCGGATGCCACGGCTATTATCCAAGCAATACAAAACGCGCGTTAAGAGGAGCTGCCAATGTCCATGTCGAAAATCCTGGTCGTTGACGACGACCCAGCTATCAACGAGATGCTCACCATCGTGCTGGAGGCCGAAGGCTTTGACTCCCGCCCCGTCACCGATGGCGCCGAAGCCGTCCAGGCCTTCCATGAGTACGAGCCCGACCTGATCCTGCTGGATCTTATGCTTCCGGGAATGAACGGCATCGACATTTGCAAGGCGATTCGCCGCGAATCCTCCGTACCGATCGTCATGCTCACCGCGAAGACGGACACCGTCGACGTGGTGCTCGGCCTCGAGTCCGGCGCGGACGACTACATCACGAAGCCCTTCAAACCGAAGGAGCTCGTCGCCCGCATTCGGGCGCGTCTGCGCCGGACGGATGAGGAGCCGGGTGACGTCATCGAGATCGCCGATTTAGTAATCGACGTCCCCCAGCACATGGTGACCCGCAACGGGGAAGAGATCGCGCTGACCCCGCTCGAGTTCGATCTCCTGTTGGAGATGGCGAAGAAGCCGAACCAGGTGCACTCCCGCGACGAGCTACTGGAATCGGTGTGGGGCTACCGCAACAACTCCGATACCCGCCTGGTCAACGTGCATGTGCAGCGCCTGCGCTCCAAGATTGAGCACGACCCGGAACACCCGGAGATCATCCAGACCGTGCGTGGTGTGGGCTACAAGTCCGTGAAGTAAGAGTGGGAGGTGGCGCTCCTGTTCGCCGTACTGAAACGTAGCAGGGACCGGATCGTAGAGGCGTGGCGCACTTCGCTGCAGGTGCGCTTCGTCGGCACAGTGCTGATCGTCTCCGCCGTGGTGATGATGGTGCTGGGGTTTGCGCTGGCGTCGGTAGTGAGCCAACGTATCGCTGCATCCAAGATTGAGGCGGCGAGCGCGGAGATAGACCGTGCGCGTGTGACCGTCGAGGAGCAGATTAATAACTCGGGGTCCGCGACCTCACTGCAGAGCCGCTTGAATTCGGCGCGCGCCGGGCTGACGCAGCGTGCGCAGCAAAACTCGGAGGCGTCTGCTGTGTATGAGCCTGTGCTGGTGGTAAAGAACCCGAACGGGGTTGTTACGTCCTCGCCGGAGTCGTACCAGATCCCTGACAAGCTGGAGGAATACGTCGCTGAGGGCAATATCGCCTACCAGTTTTCCTCGGTGCAGCGCGGCGACCACTCGTCGTACAATGCCCTGATTATTGGCACCCCGACGACTTCGGATGTGCCGCACCTGCAGCTCTACCTTGTGATGAACATGGACAATGAGGCCTCGACGCTTGCGCTGATGCGGGGCATCTTAGCGACGGCCACGGTGATCGTCAGCGTCCTGCTGGTGGGCATTGCGTGGCTGGCGTCGCAACAGATTGTTGCACCGGTGCGCTCGGCGTCGCGTACTGCGCGCCGGTTTGCTGAAGGCCACTTGCGTGAGCGCATGCCTGTCGACGGCGAGGACGAGATGGCGGTGCTGGCGCTGTCCTTCAACAACATGGCGGACAAGCTGTCGCAGCAGATTGATCACCTTGAGCGCTACGGCGACCTGCAGCGTCAGTTCACGTCCGACGTGTCCCACGAGCTGCGTACGCCGCTGACCACGGTGCGGATGGCGGCGGATATGATCGCCGCCGACGAGGACTCCCTGGAGCCTGGTACCCGCCGCGCTTCCCAGCTGATGACTCGCGAGCTGGACCGCTTCGAGGCCCTGCTCAATGACCTGTTGGAGATTTCCCGCCACGACGCCGGTGTCGCCGACTTGTCCGTCACCCAGATGGATATGAAGTCGCCGATCATGTCGGCGTGGCAGCAGACGCAGCACCTCGCGGACGAGCTCGGCGTGGAAGTTTCCTTCGATATGCCGGAGGAACCAGTGATGATGCTGGGCGAGTCCCGCCGGATCGAGCGCATCGTGCGTAACCTCATTGCGAACGCGATTGACCACTCGGAGGGCAGGCCGGTTACCGTGACACTGCGCGCCAACGAGAGTGCCGTCGCGGTGACGGTCAGGGACCACGGCATCGGGCTCAAGCCTGGGCAGGAGGAACTGGTGTTCAACCGTTTCTGGCGCGCCGACAAGTCCCGCAAGCGCCACTCTGGTGGCACCGGTCTTGGCCTGGCCATTGCCCGCGAGGACGCGCAGCTGCATCACGGCACGCTGGAAGCCGTCGGGGAAGTGGGCGTCGGTGCGCTGTTCCGTCTGGTCCTGCCGCTGGATCCGGAGGCAGGCTTTTCGACGTCCCCTCTGCCCCTCGAGCTGGAACCCGGGGCGGACGCGGACAGCGTCGAAGTGGACGTCGAAACGCAGGACGAGGAAAGGCAGCCAGATGAAGTGCATGAAGCGTAGGTACCTTGCTATAGCGATGAGCACGACGCTGCTCTTGGGCGGGTGCGCGACGCTGCCGTCGAATACTGACCCGCATGTGCTCCGGCCCTACCAGGAGGAAGCGCCGGAGTCGGAGATTATCGGCCCGATCAAGGACCGCGAGCCGGACCTTTTGCTGCGTGACTTCTACGCGGCCTCCGCGATCCCAACCGGCGACTACGAAGCGGCGCGCGCCTTCCTCACTGAGGCCGCGAAGCCCACGTGGAGCGCCAACGAGCAGACGCTCATCGTCGACCGGATCGGGTTGAATACGGTGTCCGGCAGCTCGGGGAGCAAGCGCAGTTTTGCGGTGCACGGCAACGTGGTCGGCGCGCTCGGCAGTGGTGGCGTGTTCACTCCGGAGCGCGGTACCTACGAGGCCACGCTGGAGCTCGAGCAGGTCGACGGCCAGTGGCGCATTTCCTCGTTGCCGCCCGGCGTGGTCATGGAGCGCACCGAGCTGCGCAACCAATACCAGCCTTACAACCTGTACTTCTTTGATCCGACCGGCAAGGAGCTGGTCACCGACCGGCGCTGGGTCTACGCGCCGCGCGATTTCCTACCCAGTACGCTGATCTCGCTGCTGCTCGAAGGGCCGGCTAGCCGCTTGCGCCCCGCGATCATGGGGACGCTGCCATCGACGGTGCGCTACACCGGTTTCGAGGGCGGTGTCTACCACTTTGCGGGCCTCGGCAATATGGACGAGGCCGCGCGCAGCCGTTTCGCCGCACAGGTGGTGTGGACGCTCGCCTCCGCAGGCGTGACCGGCCCGTTTTCGCTCCTCGCCGACGGCGAGCCGCTCATCACCGGCGCCCGCGAACTGACCACCGACGACTTCATCGACGTCAGCCCCGTCGTCGAGCAAGTCGGGGAGAGCACCCTGTACTCGCTTGCCGACGGCCACGTCTCCCAAATCACCGGCGGCGGCCCGCAGCCTGTTGCCGGTGTGCTGGGCAACACGCACAGCGTGGTCACCGCCGACATTTCCGGTGAGGGGCAGTGGGCCGCGGTGTTCAACGTCGGCGACGGCCCCGAAGGCGCCGAGCTGCGCCTCGGGCAGCTCACCGGCGGCAGCGTGGACGTGGTGAAGGCAGAGACCTTCTCGCGCCCATCGTTCGAGCCAAACAGCAAGGCGGTGTGGACCGTTTCGGACGGCAAGCACATCCTGCGCTCCACGCAATCCTCGGCGACAGGGGAGGTCACCACCGAGGAAGTGCACGTTGATCTTCCCGAAGATGTCGACGGCAACATTTCCGTGCTGCGTCTTTCCCGATCGGGCTCGCGCGTCGTCATGGTGATTGACGGCCGCCTGTACACCGGCATCATCGAGCAGCGCGCCGCAGGCGCCGGCGCAATTGTCAACGTTCTCGAGTACAGCTACGAGCTCGGTGGCAGCGTGGTCTCCGCGGACTGGCATCCCGACGGCTCGCTCATCGTTGGCACCTCGAACCCGGCGTCGCCCGTGATGCGTGTGGAGCAGGACGGATCCTCGACCACCGCGCTGTCGCTCGGGAACATCTCCGCGCCGGTGGTGGCCGTGGCGGCGTCGCCAAACATGCTGTACGCGACCGACGCAAACGCCATTTTGCAAATGCCCGTCAGTGGTGCTGACACCCCGATCTGGCGCGAGGTGCCTGGCCTGCAGGGTGTGCGCTCACTGCCGATCATCGCGAGGTAGGCGGCGTGACGCTCGCAGAGGTTGGTGAACTCTTCCTACCGCGCCACTGCGCTGGGTGCGGCACCCCAGGCTCCGTGTTGTGCCCAGCCTGCCGCACTGAACTGTCGGCACTGCCGCGCCGGGTGTCGCCGCAGCACTTGCCGCACGTGCCGGTGTTCGCGCTCGGGCCGTACGGCGGCGCGCACCGTGGGGTAGTGCTCGCGATGAAGGAGCGCAGGAATTTGGCTGTGCGCAAGCATGTCGGGGCGGTGCTGGACGCGGCGCTGACCTTTCTTGAGGTTCGCGGTGAGATTCACCCGGACGCGCTGCTGGTCCCTGCGCCGACGCGCGCGGCCTCGGCAAGGGAGCGCGGCGGGGACCCGGTGAGCGTGATCTGTAAGCGTTCGGGGCGCAAGGTGGTGGACGTGTTGGAGCTCGCGGAATCAACGACTGACCAGTCGGAGTTGGACGCGGCGCACCGCCGGTCCAACTTGGCCGGCGCGGTGCGGATGCGCCGCGGGTGGGAGGCGCTGCACACGGGCACCGGCGCTGGCCCCGTCATTGTTGTCGACGATGTCGTGACCACCGGCGCCACGCTTCAGACCAGCGTAGAAGTGCTGCTCGCGCACGGGTTTGACGTGGTCAGCTGCGTTGCCGTGTGCGCCGCCTAGCCGCGCAGCACGCATGGTGTTCGCTGGTAGCAAACTGGCAGGGAGTTTTACACAGATACGTAGCCATTGGTTATTACCAGTTGTATAGTGGTGATAGACCCAGTTCCAACAACGCTAGGGAGGAAGCAGATGACTTCTGCAGAGCACACCGACGGATTCGCACCAGCAGCCCAGGTTACGATTACTGGCCGTAACGTCGAGGTCCCAGAGCATTTCCAAGAGCGCGTCAACGCCAAGCTCGCCAAGATTGAGAAGCTTGATCCAACGTTGACGTTCTTCCATGTTGAGCTGCAGCACGAGCCGAACCCTCGTCGTGAGGCACAGGCACAGCGCGTGCAGATTACTGCGACCGGCAAGGGCCACCTGGCACGTGCGGAAGCCAAGGAAGACAGCTTCTACGCAGCGCTTGAGTCCGCGCTGGGTAAGCTGGAGCGCTCCTTGCGTAAGGTGAAGGTCCGCCGCGAGATTGCTCGTTCCGGCCACCGCGCACCGAAGTCCACCGGCGAAATCGCAGCTGAGCTTGCGCACGAGGCAGAGGATGCTCGCGCAAAGCAAGCGGAGGGCCAGTACGACACTGACCCGTACGCTGGCACCTTTGAGGATGCCCCGCTCGGCCAGGTTGTGCGTCGCAAGCTGCACCCGGATACCCCGATCAGCGTCGATGAGGCGCTCTCCGAGATGGAGCTGGTTGGCCACGACTTCTACCTCTTCATCGATGAAGAGTCGAAGCGTCCAGCAGTGGTCTACCGCCGCCACGCATACGACTACGGTCTGATCACCCTGGCTCCAGAAGATGAGGTCAAGGCAAACGACGAGAAGTAGCGTCGTCACTGTATGATTCGTCGCCTGCTTGTGTAAGCAAAAAGCTTGTACGGGCGGGCGGCGTTTTCACATTCTTTTCTTATTGATTCCACCAGTTGTGATTGCCTGTTTTCGTTGACGCGTGCGTACAATGGCCGATTGGTACATAAAAGCAGCGCGTAGAGCTGGCGTGATCGCTTTGTTTTTCTAACTTTTGAAGGATTCTAGAAACGTGTTTGGACTGTCGAAACTGCTGCGTGCGGGTGAAGGGCGTATGGTAAAACGCCTCTCGAAGATCGCTGATCAAGTCATGGATCTCGATGACGAGTACGCGGCACTCACAGATGACGAGTTGAAGGCCAAAACGGAAGAGTTTAAGCAAAAGATTGCCGACGGCGCTTCGCTCGACGACATTTTGCTCGATGCGTTCGCGACAGCCCGCGAAGCATCCTGGCGCGTGCTGGGGCAGAAGCACTACAAGGTGCAGATCATGGGCGGTGCCGCGCTCCACTTCGGTTCCGTCGCCGAGATGAAAACTGGTGAAGGTAAGACCCTGACCTCGGTGCTGCCTGCCTACCTCAATGGTTTGAGCGGCAAGGGCGTGCACATTGTTACCGTCAACGACTACTTGGCAAAGCGTGACGCCGAGATGATGGGTCGTGTCCACCACTTCCTGGGGCTCGACGTGGGTGTGATCCTGTCCGACATGCGCCCGCAGGAGCGCAAGAAGGCGTACGACGCGGCGATTACGTACGGCACCAACAACGAACTCGGCTTCGACTACCTGCGTGACAACATGACCCGTTCGGTCAACGACATGGTGCAGCGCGGCCACAACTTCGCCATCGTGGACGAGGTTGACTCGATTCTTATCGACGAAGCCCGTACCCCGCTGATTATTTCCGGCCCGGTTGATGGCTCCAGCCAGTTCTACACCGTGTTCGCGCAGCTCGCACCGCGTATGCGCGAGGGCATCCACTACGAAGTGGACCACCGCAAGCGCACCATTGGTATCTCCGAGGAAGGCGTGGAGTTCGTCGAGGACCAGCTGGGCATTGACAACCTGTACGCGCCTGAGCACTCGCAGCTGGTGAGCTACCTGAATAACGCTATTAAGGCGAAGGAACTCTTCGAGCGCGATAAGGACTACATCATCCGCCAGGGTGAGGTCATGATCGTCGATAGCTTCACGGGTCGCGTGCTGGCGGGCCGTCGCTACAACGAGGGTATGCACCAGGCGATCGAGGCGAAGGAAAACGTCGAGATCAAGAACGAGAACCAGACGCTGGCGACGGTGACGCTGCAGAACTACTTCCGTCTCTACGACAAGCTGGCTGGCATGACCGGTACCGCTGAGACTGAGGCGGCGGAGCTGCACCAGATCTACAAGATGGACGTTGTACAGATTCCACCGAACCGCCCGAACCAGCGCGTGGACCGCGACGACCTGATCTACAAGACGCAGGAAGCGAAGTTCGCCGCTGTTGCGGAGGATATTGCGGAGCACGTCGAGAAGGGCCAGCCGGTGCTGGTCGGTACCACCTCGGTGGAGCGCTCGGAGTACCTCTCGCAGCTGCTGACGCGCAAGGGCATTAAGCACAATGTGCTCAACGCGAAGCACCACGAGGAAGAAGGCCGCATTATCGCGGAGGCTGGTCTGCCGGCGAAGGTGACGGTCTCTACGAACATGGCTGGTCGCGGTACGGATATCGTGCTGGGTGGCAACCCGGAAATTCTGTTGGATGCGAAGCTGCAGGAGCAGGGCCTCGACCCGTTCGAGGATGAGGAGCGCTACCAGGAGGCGTGGAACGAGCAGCTGCCGAAGGCGAAGGAGCGCTCGAAGCAGCTCGGCGACGAAGTGCGTGAGGCCGGTGGCCTGTACGTGATCGGTACGGAGCGCCACGAGTCTCGTCGCATTGATAACCAGCTGCGTGGCCGTTCTGGCCGTCAGGGTGACCCGGGTGAGACCCGTTTCTACCTGTCGATGCGCGACGAGCTCATGGTTCGCTTCGTTGGCCAGTCGATGGAAAACATGATGAACCGCCTCAACGTTCCGGACGATGTTCCGATTGAGGCGAAGATGGTGTCGAATGCGATTAAGGGCGCGCAGTCGCAGGTTGAGAACCAGAACTTCGAGATGCGTAAGAACGTCCTGAAGTACGACGAGGTGCTCAACGAGCAGCGCAAGGTGGTCTACGGTGAGCGCCAGGAGATCTTGGCGTCGAAGGACATCAAGGATCAGGTCCGCCGCATGATCAGCTCGACTGTCGGCGCGTACGTGGATGGCGCGACGATGGAGGGCTACGTCGAGGACTGGGACCTGCAGGAACTCTGGCACGCACTCGAGTCCCTGTACGGCCCGTCGAAGACGGCCCAGGAGCTTATCGACGGCGACGAGTACGGCAAGCCGGGCGAGCTCACCGCTGAGCAGCTGCGCGAGGCACTCATCGACGACGCCCAGGCGCAGTACGATCAGCTCGAGGCGAACGTTGCCGAGATCGGCGGCGAGGAGCAGATGCGCAACGTGGAGCGTATGGTGATCCTGCCGATCATCGATACGAAGTGGCGTGAGCACCTCTACGAGATGGATTACCTCAAGGAGGGCATCGGCCTGCGTGCGATGGCGCAGCGCGACCCGCTGGTCGAGTACCAGAAGGAGGGCGGCGACATGTTCAACGCGATGAATGAGGCGATCCAGGAAGAGACGGTGCGTCAACTCTTCATGATGCGCAAGCAGTTCGAGTCGGCAGAAGACGAGACGGCGCAGGCCTAACCTCGTCCTGCACGCCCCGGCCGGTTGGTGTTCCTTAGAGAATCTTGAAGGACACCAGTCGGCCGTTGTCCATTTTTGCCACGAACCCGAAGCGCTTTTGCCCTGTAGCGACGGTGCCGAAGAACTCGCCGCCGTCGCGGGCGTGGCAGGTGACGATGCGCGGCGGGCCCGCGTGTTGTTGCTGGAAGCGACGGTAGGCGCGGACGTTGGTGCGGGCGGCCGTGGAAAAGCGGTCGGCGCGCAGTGCACGGAGGTTTGTGGCTCCGAAGCTTGCTGCGAGCGCTGTGCGCACGAGCGGGGCGACGTTGGATCCGGTGCGGCGAGGGTCGCTGGGTGAGTACCGTGCTTGGCGGCGGCGCGTTTCCGCTGCGCGTCCGGAGCGCTTCGGGGAGGGAACGAGCAGTTGAACGTGCTGGTGGCCAGGGGCGGGGTAGTAGGTCACGGCGGGGTCCTTTCGTATCGTTGTGCACGGTGCGGGGTGCTGGTAGGTAGTATTGTGCACGTTCGCGCCGTGAGGGCGCTAGAAGAATTTGCGCACTTTGGTGTGCACTGCAGAAGAACCGAAAACGAAGTACAGGAATTGAGGCGTCCAAATGCAGGGACTCATTATTGACTACGCAGGTGTGTTGGACCAGGACCCGGAGGACCAGCGCCGCTGGCAGCAGCTGATTGAGGCTGTGAAGGAGAAAGACAAGGCCGTAGGCATTTTGTCCAACGAGGAATCCGAGGGCCAAATGGCGGACGCGGTGCGGGACTGGGAGTTCCGCGGTGTCGTGGATGCGGTGGTGCTCTCCGGCGACATTGGTGCGGAGAAGCCGTCCCCGGCAGCATTCCAGGCCGCGGCGGATGCGCTGGATATTCCGCTCAATGACTGCGTCATGATCGACGACGACATCATGAACGTCCGCTCGGCCGTCGAGTGCGGCATGATCGCGATTTTGCACACGGCGTTTGACCGCACCGCGGTAGAGATCCAGACGCTGTTCAATATCGAGGGAGAGTTTTAATGCGTGTCTACATCCCCGCGACGTTCTCCATGGTAGAGGGACTCGCCGCAGACAAGGTGCTGCACCCGCGCAACGGGTGGGGCTTCGCCGCGACGACGGCGCTGCGCGAGTTCTTCACCTCCGGCGATGAGGAGGAGATCGAGGCAGTAGCGTTTGACGACGCCGCGCTGGCCTCCATCCGTCTGCTGGCGATTGGTGACCAGGATCGGTTCCCGCACCGCCGCGTGGTGATCTCCGCGGACGTGGACGCCGAGGAAGCCGATGACATGGGGGACTCCGTCGTGCGGGTGTCTGGGCCGGTGGCGCTGGAGGACGTTGCGGCGATCCATATCGACCTGGCGGAGGCAGAAGCGGCGACGGCGAAGGCCATCGAACACATCGACGCCGCAGACCTCGGGGACGAGGACGCGGAGCTGGCCGTCGGGGACGCGCAGGACAATTACCTGGCGTTTTACGACGTCAGCGAGTTACCGTTCCTCGTCGAGCTGCTTTAGATCCCACTCGTTGTTGGAGCGCAGCGCGCTGAGTAGGCGTCGCACGGCGGCGACGCGGCGCGACAGCGCCCCTCCCTCGAAGGCGTCCCAGGCGCACTCCGGGTCCGTGGGCGGGCGTGCGTGCAGCCGCGCGGGCAATCCTGGGCTGCCTCGGCGAGCTCGGGGAAGACGTCGATTACTTGGTCGGGGGAGACGTGCGCCAGGCCGAACGAGCGGATGCCCGGTGTGTCGATGATCCAGCCGCCGCCCGGAAGATCGAGCGCCACGGACTGCGTTGAGGTGTGGCGGCCTTTGCCCACGCCGGAGACGTCGCCGGTTTCGCGTTGCGCGTCCGGGACGAGGCGGTTGACCAGTGTCGACTTGCCCACGCCGGAGTGGCCGACGCAGGCCGATACGTGGTCGTTGAGGCGTTGTGTGAGTTGGTCGAGGGGGTCGTCGATACCTACGGTGAGGACTTCGACGTTGAGGTCCTTGATTTCTGCGATGAACTCGTCGGGGCGCGCGAGGTCCGTTTTTGTCATGCAGACAATGGGGCGCACCCCGCCGACGAATGCGGCGATGAGCGCGCGCTCCACAAGCCCGGTGCGTGGCGGCGGGTCGGCGGCGGCGACCACGATGAGCAACAGCTCCGCGTTGGCGACGACGACACGCTCGAAGGGGTCGGTGTCGTCCGCGGTGCGGCGCAGGACCGAGGTGCGGTCGGCGCGCAGCACGATGCGGGCGAGCGTGTCCTTGCGCCCGCTGGTATCACCCACGACGCTGACTCGGTCGCCGACCTCGATGCTGGTGCGCTTCAGGTGGCGCGCTCGCATGCAGGCAACCAGCGTGCCGTTATCCAGCATGACACCCCAGCGCCCCCTATCCTTCGTGACCACCATCCCGGTGAGCGCGTCCTCGTAGGAGGGGCGGTCCTTGGTGCGGGGGCGCGAGCCGCGGCCGGGCCGGACGCGGACGTCGGATTCGTCGTAATCGCTGAACTTGCGGCGTGCCATGGGGTTCTTTCTATGCTTCTTCGTGCTGGAGTGCGGTGTGCCACATCGTGGGGAAGTCGGGCAGGGTCTTTGCCGTCGTTGCGATGTTTTCCACCTGCACACCCGGGGTGGTCAGGCCGATGATGGCGCCGGCGGTGGCCATGCGGTGGTCGTCGTAGGAGTGCCACGTGCCGCCGTGGAGGGGCTGTGGGTGGATACGGAGGCCGTCGTCAAGCTCTTTGCAAGCGCCGCCAAGCCTGTTGATTTCGGTGGTGAGCGCCGCCAGCCGGTCCGTTTCATGCCCGCGCAGGTGCGCGATGCCGGTCAGCTCCGATGGGGTCGCCGCCTGCGTGGCCAGCGCCGCGACGGTCGGGGTGAGCTCGCCGATGTCTCCCATGTCTAGTCTGATGCCTTGCAGGGCGCCCGGGGTCGGGCCCTGCACGCGCAGTGAGTTGCCGGAAAGTTCGACCTCGCAGCCCATTTGCGCCAGGATGTCGCGGATTACGTCGCCAGCCTGCGTCGTCTGCGTTGGCCAGTGCTCGATGCGCACCTCGCCGCCGGTGATGGCAGCGGCGGCCAAAAACGGCGTCGCGTTCGACAGGTCCGGCTCAATCTCCCAGCGCCTCCCGCGGATCTCCTGCGGGGCGACGTGCCAGGTCGCGTCCTCACACTGCGTCTCGACGCCCGCTTCGCGCAGCATTGCCACCGTCATATCAATATGCGGCATGGATGGCAGCGAGTCGCCCGTGTGGGTGATGGTGACGCCTTGCTCGAAGCGCGCCGCGGCAAGCAGCAGTCCGGAGACGAACTGGGAAGACCCGGAGGCGTCAATGCTGACGTCCCCGCCTGCGACAGTGCCGGTGCCGTGGACAGTGAAGGGGAGGCGCTCCCCGTCGATATCGGCGCCGAGCTGGCGCAGCGCATCCAGGATGGTGCCCATCGGCCGGGTGCGAGCGTGCGGGTCGCCGTCGAAGCGGGTGGTGCCGTGCGCGAACGCCGCCACTGGTGGCACGAAGCGCATCACGGTGCCTGCCAGGCCGCAGTTGATGTCGCCGCCGCGCAGCGGTGCTGGCTGGACGTGGACGGTGTCGCCGTCGTGGGTGAACTGTACGCCGAGGGCAGCCAGGGCCGCCTCCATGAGGTCGGTGTCGCGGGAGCGCAGCGCCCCGACGAGCGTCGACGGGCTGGAGGCCAGCGCCGCGAGAATATAGGCGCGGTTCGTCATGGATTTCGACCCCGGCAGCGCGAGTGTGGCGCGGACGGGGTCGGCAACGGAGGGGGCTGGCCACAAGTCAGTCATGCCGTACATCATAATGGAGGAATGTGTGGCCGTTTCGTTTTGTTTAGCACCGGCGAGCAACTCCTCGGATTCGTCGGCTCTCTCCCAGGCGTGCGCGAAGTTGTAGCGCCCGACGGCACGCCACCCGCCCGCTACAACGTCGCGCCGACGCACCAAGTACCCATCGTGCGCTTCCACGAACACGAGGCGCTCGTCCAAGCCGCGCGCTGGGGCCTTCTCCCGAGCTGGAAGCGCGACGACTCCGGCCCGCCACTGTTCAACGCGCGCGGGGAGACCGTCGCGGAGAAGCCGTCGTTCCGTAGCGCAATGCGCTCGCAGCGCGGCATCATGCTTCTCGACGGCTACTACGAATGGCACGAAAAACAGCCCTACTACGTCACCCCGGAGTCCGGGATGCTCGTCGCCGCCGCACTGTGGGACACCGGCGCTAACCGGCTTTCGACGACAATGGTCACCACCGACGCCGCCGAGCGCATCGCGTGGCTACACCACCGGCTCCCGCTGTTCCTCTTGCCTGAGGAAATCGAGCAGTGGACACAAGGCACAACAGAAGAGGCCCAAGAGCTCATCTCTCCCTCGCGCGTGGCACCGCAGCTGCAATGGCATGCGGTTGGGCGCGAGGTGGGCAACGTCCGAAACGATTCGCCCGAGCTCATCCAACCGATCTAGGCGCCGATCGGCGCGAACTTCCCGGACGTCAGCTTCGCCAGGTCACCCGGGGCCAGTTGCACGGATAGCCCCCGCTGACCGGCGGAGACGGTGATGGCGTCGAGGGATTCGATGGTGGCGTCGAGAAGCACTGGGAGCCTCTTGAGCGTGCCCAACGGCGAGATGCCACCCACGACATAGCCCGTGGCGTGCTCAGCCTGGGTGAGCTCCGCCATCGCAGCCTTCTTCCACCCCAGCGCCTTCGCTGCTGCCTTCAAACTCAGGTGCCCAGAGACCGGCACGCAGCACAGAGCGAGCTTCTTCGGGTCCTGCACATTCGACACCACCAGCGTCTTGAGCACCGTCGTAGGATCAAGTCCCAGCTCATGGGCCGAATGCTCACCGAAATTATCCTGGCTCGCGGCGTACTCCAACACCTTATGAGGAGTCTTCGCCACAACTCTCAAAGCACGAGTTCGTTGCATACAGACGATGCTACGTCGCGCGCCCGGCTGGCTACAATGGCCCCTATGGCCGAAACAGACCTCAAAACACGCTTTACTGAGGAAGCGATGCCGCTGCTAGACCAGCTCTACGGCGGCGCGCTGCGGATGACCCGCAACCCCCAAGACGCCGAAGACCTCGTGCAAGAGACCTTCTTGAAGGCGTACAACGCATTCGACAGCTTCAAACCAGGCACCAACCTGAAGGCGTGGATGTACCGAATCATGACGAACACGTACATCAACTCCTACAGAAAGAAGAAGCGCCGACCACTGGAAACCTCGGCCGAGGACGTGACCGACCACCAGCTGTACACCACAAGCTCGCACGATTCGACCGGCCTCGAATCAGCGGAGGTTGAGGCGCTCAAGGCGATGCCGAACTCGCGGATCAGCGAAGCGCTCAACGCGCTGAATGAGGACTACCGCATGGTGGTCTACTACGCGGACGTCGAAGGCATGGCGTACAAGGAAATCGCCGAAGTGATGGACATTCCGCTGGGGACCGTCATGAGCCGACTGCACCGTGGAAGAAAACAATTGCGCGAGATGTTGAAAGACGTGGCACATGAACAGGGCATCGGGCTCGACCATGCGGATATGGCGGAGTTGAAGCAGCAGAAGGTGGAGGAGAAGTAATGGCAACAGAACATAACCACGCAAGCGAAACTGACTGCCGCGGCATGCACCAGCTGCTGTGCGAGCTGTTCCAGCCGGACACGCCACCTGAGCGCGTGGCCGCCATCCGAAAAGAATTAGCGAGCTGCCCTGACTGCCTCCGCCAGCTTGAATCGGAGGAAGCGATCCGTGGCCTTGTGCGCGACTGCTGCGGGCAGGCCCACGCGCCACGGGTATTGAGGGAGCGGATTATCACCTCAATTTCCTACACAGAGGTGCGTATTCAGCGGCGTTAAATGCCGCGTGTTGGCGTTGTTTGCCGGGCCCGAACCAGTACAAGCATCATGCTGGTTCGGGCCTTTCATACTTTCGACCCAACCCAACGGGGGTAAAACACGGGGGTAGTAACTGTTCAACGATCACGAAAAGGTCTGCCTAACGCATCCATAGGGCCTAAGTTTGGCTACACCAGACCACGAAAGGTTTTAGGTATAAAAAGGTTGTGCATTAACAGCGTCGGCGACACGTGCCGAATGACACATGTCGTGCCTGGTAATCCCGATTTGTTAAGTATTCTCTTACCCACTGTTGCACTAGAGCGCATAATATACGGGTGGGTTGATTGTTGAACACCCATCGACAGGTGTCGGTGGGTTTGTTGAACATGTTGGGTTTGCTGCGATGGTTTCTGAGTGTTTTTTAAGCTATGTGTGCAGGTTGTAGGGCTAGATGTGTTGAACAATCCGGGTTTTGTAGGCGTGTTTTTGCCTGTTTGGTTGGGGCGTTGTGGGCTGATTAGCCATGTATAGTTGCGGTGCATAAACTTGGGGGCAGAACAACGAAGGGTTTCATGTTCCACCGGTTGGGTGGTGCGTGATGGAAGGTATAAGGATTGTGACAACGATGATGAACAGCATTGCACGGAAGGTATGCGTAGCAGCGTGTGTGTTGGCCGTTGCGGCTAATGGTGCACAGGTTGCTCACGCGGAGATGGCTGTTGCTGACTCGTCGGTCACAGTGACCGCTGACGGGCCGGGTGCGGTCTTTCACAACTCGGTAACACAGCCGGGTCGTATTTCGACGTTGAAGTTTACGGATGCCCGCTCCATTGCTGGCAGCCAGGAGTCCTCACTGTATGTGGACCTGCGTGCCGATGGTGCGTTGGTGGATTTAGAGGCTGGCCTTAACGTGGATACGCACCGTGATGGTAACACCCAGGTGGTCATCTACCGCGGTGAAGACCAGGGCGCTGGTGTGTCGGTCGAGCGTGAATACCGCTTTGATGGCAACCGTGTCGATGTCATTGTGCGGGTGACCAACAACAAGGATTCCTCGGCGTTTGTGCAGGCGGATCTGACGAATCAGATTAACTCCCAGGTCGGGCTTTCCGGCTCCTATGATGATGGGAAGTTTGTTGTTGCCCCGGCACAGCTTGGCTATGAGACTGCGGTGTCGTTCGATAATGCAACCTCGTCTGGTGTAGCCGATGCGTTCCAGCGCACCACGGCCGCCGGTGAGGTTGGGTTTGTGGATCCGGCAGGGGCCAGCTTCCAGCGTGGTCGTTGGTTTGAGCGCATTGATGCTGGCGCAACGTTGACTGCTGCCATGCACATGGAGGTTACAACCCAAGACAGTGCTGTTGATTCTGATGGTGACGGTCTGCCGGATGTCTGGGAGCGTGAAGGGGTTACCCTAAGCGACGGTACGGCCATGCCACTGAACGAGTGGGGTGCTGATCCAGAGCGACCGGATTTGTTCCTGCAGCTTAATTGGATGAATTCGCAGTGGCAGCAGGCCGGGTGCGATAAGGCGGGTGCGGATGCTGATGTGTGTGCGCAGCTGTCGACGGCAAGCTACCGGCCAAGTCGCGATATTTTGCAGCAGCTGGTGGACCGCTTCGATCAGTACGGGGTCAACCTGCACATTGATGCGGGTGATACGTACACCAACATTGTCAACTACCCGACTCGTCACGGTGGGCAGACTGAGCCGTATGCACCGTACTACTTTGAGGGCACGGTGCCTGGTATGAAGCTGGTCGAGAATATTGACACGATGCTGGGTGCTCGTGCGGCAGTCTTCCGCGTTGGTGTTATTGGCGATCAGATGCAGCGTGGCCACTGGGGTACCGGCTTGGCTTTGGTTGCGGATAACTCGTTTTATGTTGCCAAGCATGAGCGTATGCGCAGCGATGATCAGCTGCGTAACACGATCATGCACGAGCTGGGCCACACCTTGGGGTTGAATCATAATGGTTCGATGAAGTTCGCCAACGAGGTCCCGCAGTCGGATTACCTGCCGAACTACTACTCGGTGATGAACTACCTCTACCAGTTCACCCACTTTAACTACTCGGATGAAGAAGCCGTCTCCGGTGGCCCACTGCCGGAGGTGTGCAACCAGCCAGGCATGGACTGCTACAAAGGTGACTACCGTGTGCCAGCTGACTGGGACAACTTGATGATTAACACCGGCAAGATTGGTAAGGATTACAACTCCACGATCGGTGCTGCCGGTGGCAAGGTTGATGCCAAGGCATTGGCTGCCCAGCAGGAAGCGATGCAGGCGGCAGAAGATGCGCAGGGTTCTGTCAAGGTTGCTGTTGCTGATTCCCCGCAGCTTCACCGTGGTGAGAATACGGTGAGCTTGAAGGTTGCAAATCCTGGGTTGGATGCAGCCCGGATGCGCCTTGAGGTGATCTACCCGTCTGGGAAGGCCGAGCAGGTTGTCACGGTTGCTGGTCAAGGAGAGGCGACGGTGGAGTTGCCGGTGACGGTGGGTGTGGTCAAGACGTCGTCGTTGCCGTTGGATGTGCGTGTGGTCAATGAGGATGGTTCGCAGGCGTTTGCTGGCCGGTTTGATGTTGCCGCGGTCATGGATGCTGATGTTGATGGTGATGCGATGGCTGGTGCGCCGCGTAAACCGCAGCACAATGCGCAGACTGCGCCGACGACGACGGCGAAGGCTGGTAAGCATGAGTCCTCGCAGTTGACCACGCAGCGTCCAGCACCGAGTGCTGGTGATGTAAGTGGTGCGCCTGCTGGTGAGACGAATATCGCGGCGATTGTTGCTCCGATTGTGGTGCTGCTGCTGTTAATTGGTGGTGGTGTTGCTGCTGCGATGTCTGGTGGTCTGCACTTCTAAACAAAGGGTAGTGGGCCGTGGGGCTTGTGATACCGGGAGTGTTCCTGGTGGCACAGGCCCCTTCTTTGTTGTTGTGCGGGGTTCAGGATAGTTCCCCGAAGATCAGTGAAACCGGGAACAATCTTCGTAGACAGTCGTCGCGACTTGGAGAAACGCCGGTGCTGGTCGACCGGAACCGGCCCCAGATGCAAAATGGTTCCCGGGCGTGGGAACTATTTTCTAGTGGCGCGCGGGGCATCAGCAGGTGGCGCACCTAATTCCGGGTTTTGCGGCCCGTCGTTGCGAGAGCTTGCTGGTCGCGTCTGCATGCGGTAGGAATGTGGTGCCCAGCCACCACACAGGCAACCAAAACACCCCGCAATGCCAGCGGACCAGGGCACGAAAAAACTCCCCATCGGCGTGGACTCATGGTCCTTGCCGATGGGGAGTGTTCGCGTTCTTATGCGTTTGGGCGCTTACCGCGGTTCGCGCTCTTCTTGCGACGGTCCTTACGCTTACGGCCACGCTTGCTCATGGTGCCTCCTTTAAATAGCGATGAATTAGGTGCAAACCTAGTTACGAAGTATTCAGTTTATCGTTGTTGCCGCAGTGCGGTGAAATCCCCCGAGGAAATTCTGCGAGAGGCACCGGCAATAGCCGTAGAGCTTAGGCCGACAGGCGTGCGCGGTTGCGCGCGCGGGCCTTGTTGCGGCGCTTCAGTGCGCGACGCTCTTCCTCAGAAAGGCCACCCCAGACGCCGGCGTCTTGGCCGGTTTCCAGTGCCCACTTCATGCAGTGGGAAGTGACTGGGCAGCGGTTGCAAACAAGCTTCGCTTCAGCGATCTGTGCGAGTGCAGGGCCGGAGTTGCCGACAGGGAAGAAGAGTTCTGGGTCTTCGTCGCGGCAAACGGCTTCGTGGCGCCAATCCATAATAAGTACTCCTTCAAGTTCAGAATGCGTCGTGACTATGTATTTTTGCGCACCACATTTGTCGCCCTTGAGG
Organism: Corynebacterium sp. UMB2355A; assembly: GCF_033877495.1. NCBI lineage: Bacteria > Bacillati > Actinomycetota > Actinomycetes > Mycobacteriales > Corynebacteriaceae > Corynebacterium > Corynebacterium sp. UMB2355A. The sequence continues at coordinate 1,917,184 of NZ_CP138855.1, forward strand.
GGGCGTGTTGCAAACTAAGTTTGATTCCATTGCCTGGGCGAGTGCATCGCGTTGCGCGAGACTCCACTTCCGGACCTGGCGTTAACCCTGTGGTGACTTGGGGTTAAGGGCTGTGAAACCAGCCCGTAATTTTTGCTACTCGAGAATGATGGCACGGTTTTGAGCTTTCCGCTAGGGTTCTGGGCAAAAGTGTGATTGGAATCATATGGATTGTATTCATTGTTGCCGCTCATATGTGGTGTGAGTTTCCTGTGATAGAGCGCTCTTAGCGCCCTGAGCTGCATATATAAGAAGATAATTAGCTGACATATGTGTTCGCTAAGGTCAAATCGGCAATCGTCTGCACCGCAACTGGTGTCGGAATCTGGCCCTGATCATTAGACTCCGTTGTGTGAACAGCAAAGAAAACTCATTGGACCACCCTGGCGTTCCGGGCATGCTGCGGTTCGGAGCGGTCGTCGTGTTGCTGCAGTGCTTGGCGATGCTCGGCTACATCATCATGCTGATCTACGCCCAGATTGAAGGCATTAGCGATAGCAGCATTGAATCGAGCGCGGAAGCAAGCCACTACGTGGCGTTGGGCACGGCGGTGTTCCTTGCCATCGTCTTCGGTTTTGTCGCGTTTGTGGCTATCTCGACGCTGCGGGGACGGCCAAGGGGCTCGGGCGCGATCGTGCTCATCGAGGCGATCCTGCTCGGTGTGGCGTTTTATATGTTCCTCGGGGGCGCGCACCTACTCAGTGCGGCGACGGCGCTTTCGGCGGTGCTCGTGTTGATTACGGTGTTCCACCCGGCGTCAGCGGCCTACCAAGAGGCGATGTACGAACTGAAAAAGGCCCGCCGCTAGCGAAGCTAACAAAGCTACCAGGCGACGGGCGCGGGGGATCGGGGTGCTGCGCGACGCTAGGAGAGGTTCGTGTTGAGAACGACGATCTCCTCGCCGCGCTTTTCTACGATCGTGGTGCCGGCGGAGTCGATGTAGACGGGGCCGGTGTATCCGCCACGATCGACGGGGATGATCTTCTCCACCTTGTTGTCGTCCCAGTTGGCGACGGCGATGCCGGTGTCGGAGGCGTAGAGCAGGCGCTCGCCGGCGGGGAAGCCGGTGCCAAGCGCGCCCTGGAACACGCCGGTAACGCTCAGGCGGGAGGGTTCCATGAGCAGCAGGGTGTCGCCTTCGTGGTACGTCATGTGGTGGGGCAGGTCGGCGACGGGGAGGACGTCGACAATTTGGTCAATCTTCTGCGGGCCGTCCAGTGGCGGGATTTCGGAGGCGGCGAGGTCGTTGCCGTCCTTGTCGTAGGTGCGGACTTTGTGGCTGTCTGGGTCGTAGATCGCGGCCGCGTCCTGGGACACCGCGACGAGGTAGGCGTTCTCGGAGATGTCGACGCTTTCGTACATCTCGGGTTCGCGGGAGTCCTCGGGGGTGGTGTTCTGGAACTTGAGCTTGGGGCCGTCGTCGCAGTACTCCGTGGTCGCCATAATGTCGGTGCGGGTCAGTGCGGAGTTGATGGTGCAGGACTCTGGCTGCATGTCCGGCTCCTGCGGGGCCTCGTTGTAGCCGTATTCGACGGTCTTGACCATGTCGGAGCGCCACAGCTCGACGCGGTGGGAGCTGACGTAGCCGACGCGGTCGTTGGACTGCACACGTGTGATCACTTCGGGGGCGATGGCGGAGCGTGTGCCTGCGTACTCGCCGGTGAGCGCGTTGATCGTGACGACGTCCCCACAGCCAGCATTGTCGCGGTATGCGGCGACGACCTTGTCCCACGCATGGCCGAGCAGGCATAGCTCGTTTGGGCGTTTGTAGGTCCAGGCGGTGTCGCCGGCTGGCGTGGTGGCGGTGATGGTGCCGTCGTTGTAGGTGATGATCATGCCTGCAGCGATCACGGGTTGGACGCCGGGGGAGGTGTCCGGAAGGCGGAAGGCTTCCTCGACCTTCGAGGGGACGACGGCGAGGCGTCCCGCGTTCTCATATTCCTCCGCCGCCGGCTCCAGGTGAGAGCTGCGGATCGGTGCGGTGAAAAACGCGATGGCAAGGAGGATGATTGCGATCGCGGTGATGACTGCGGTCGCGATCAAGTCGTTGCGGGTGCGACGTAGGGGCTGACTCAACGCCGTTTCCTTCCTGAGCGGTTCGTTCCACGTCTCGTGGAGGGTGTTCTCTCGCCCGAGCGTTGCGGGCGTGCTCCGAGCACTTTACGCGGTTTGCCCACCGTGGATAAAGCCGAGTCCGGAATGTCCAGGGCCTCGAAGAGCTCTTCGGAGGTGGAAAACCACGTTGGGGGCTGGGGCTTGTCGAGGGAAAGTTCCTCGTTGATTGCTTCCCATTTCGCTGTTTCGTCGAGGTCGGCCATGGTCACGGCGGTGCCGGAGTGGCCTGCGCGCCCGGTGCGGCCGATGCGGTGGACGTAGGTCATTGGGTCGTCGGGGACTTGGTAGTTGATCACGTGGGTGACGTCGTCGACGTCGATGCCGCGCGCTGCAACATCGGTGGCGACGAGGATCTCGACGTCCCCTTCGCGGAAGGCGTTCAGGGAGGCCTCGCGCGCACCTTGTCCAAGGTCGCCGTGGACGGCACCGACGGAGAAGCCACGCTGGCCGAGGTCGTCTGCGACGCGCGCGGCGGAGCGCTTCGTGCGGGTAAAGATGATGGTTTTGCCGCGGCCGTTGGCCTGCAGGACGCGCGCGAGCACCTCGGGTTTGTCCATGTGGTGGGCGTAGAACACGACCTGTTTGGTGCTTTCGTGGGTGGAGGCGGCTTCCTCGCCTTGCTCGGCGCGGATGTGGATCGGCGTGTTCATCTTGGAGCGCGCCAGCTGCAGGATCTGGCCGGGCATGGTCGCGGAGAACAGCATCGTTTGCAGTTGGTCAGGTAGGGCGGACCACAGCGTTTCGATGTCGGGCAAAAAGCCCATGTCGAGCATCTCGTCGGCTTCGTCGAGGACGAGGATCGCGACGTGGCCGAGTTGGAGTTCGCCCTGGTGGTAGAGGTCGATGAGGCGGCCGGGCGTGCCCACGACGACGTCGACGCCCTTGTGTAGTGCGTCAATCTGCTCCTGGTAGGGCCGCCCGCCGTAGATGGTGGCGACGCGCACCGGGGTGTACTTCGCTGCCCGCTCCAGGTCGTCGCCGACCTGCACAGCGAGCTCGCGGGTGGGGACGACCACGAGGGCGCGGGGTGTGCCGTCGAGTTCGGCGATGGTGGCGTCGTCAAATACTCGGTCGAGCAACGGGATGCCGAAGCCGTAGGTTTTGCCCATTCCCGTGCGGGCTTGGCCGATGATGTCGCGGCCGTCGAGCGCGAGGGGGATTGCAAGTTCCTGGATGGAAAATGTGCGATGGATATCGAGCTTCTCGAGGGCATCGATGAGTTCGGCGGCGACCCCTAGCTCATGAAAATCGGGTGACTGTTCTCTAGCAGCTGATTTGGACACGCCCTCATCTTAGCTGTAGGCCGTTACAATGGATTGACATCCGTGAAGATGAACAAAGATGAACAACGATAAGGACGGAAACGAACATATGGATATCAAGATCGGTCTTGCAGACACCGCACGTGAGCTCTCCATCGCGATTGCTGAGGGGCATGAGAATGTGCTCAATACGGTGAAGCAGGCGATTGAGGACCAAACTCCGACGGTGACGCTGGAGGATGACAAGGGTAAGAAGTACTTGGTGCGCACCGAGAAGATTGCGTACGTTGAGCTTGGCTCTGCGCAGGCTCGTTCCGTTGGGTTCATGCGTTAAAACCCGCTACATTTACGACCATGAAGAACAATCACGACACCGACGTTTTCGAGGATTGGGACTTTGAGGACGACGGTGAGTTCACCGCGGTAGACCCGGAAGCGGAGGGTCGGCTTGTGCGCTTCGCCCGCGAGTACGGGTGGCGCGCCTACGCGATTCCGGTGTTGGCTGTGCTGACGGTGTTCGTGATTGTGAACATGCTGCAAAACCCCGACGGGGAGGTGTTTGCGGGAAGCGCTGGTGAGAGCGCGATCGAGCAGCCTGACGGTGACGAGGCCTCGCGCACGGTGAGTGTGCTGCCGGAAGGCCAGCAGGACGTACTGCAGTTGCCGCCGGGTGGCCCGTTTACGGAGACTGGGGAGGGCACCTTTTACGAGGTTGGCCACCCTGGGATGCAGGCTGGCAAGGGGGATGAGCTCACGGTTCGCTTTGTTGTCGAGGTGGAGCATGGGCTCGATACGGCACTGTACGGGGGCAATGAGGCCGTCGCCGCGCTTGTCGACGCCACCTTGAGCGACCCCCGTGGCTGGACCAACGACCCGCGCTTCCGGTTTGAACACGTCACGGCGGCCGATGAGCCATCGCTGAAGATTCGGCTCGCGTCCGCGGCGACAACACGAGAGCTGTGCGGCGTGCACCTTGAAATGGAGACCAGCTGCCGCACCCGCGTGACCGGCGAGGACACGGTCATTTTGAACGAGGCCCGCTGGGTCCGGGGCGCTGCGCCGTATGAGGGGGATCTGGGTCGCTACCGCCAGTACCTGATCAATCACGAGGTTGGCCATGCGCTCGGCTTCGCGCACCACGAGCCGTGCCCGGAAAATGGCGTGCTGGCGCCGGTGATGATGCAGCAGACGCTGAGCTTGAACAATGCGCAGCTGTACTCCTTTGATAAGGAAGAGGTGTACCCGGATAACCAGGACACCTGCAGGTCGAACCCGTGGCCGTACCCGCGCCCGGCAGTGTTGTAAGTGCTGTAGGTAGAGACAGACGAGAGGAAGGCGAGCTGCGCTGTGACTATTCCCGAGCATGTGTTGTCGGCGTTTCAGGTTGATGGGGAGTCGGTGTCGGCACCTGATGTTGCCTGGGGTGAGGCGAAGAAATTTGGGCGCATTGTGATTTCGCAGGCTGCGCCGACGGCGGCGTGGTCGGGCAAGGTGCGTGAGCGCATCGCTGACCACCTTGAGGGGGTGCATGTTGCGCGCCCGGTGCGTGCGACGGACGGGCGCTTCGTGGTGGCTGGCTTCGTGGCCAACGAGTTCTCGCCGGGTGCGCCGGCGGCCCGCGTGGATGAGGCCGTGGCGGCGGCGCTTGCGCTGGAGCGCGCGCTGCAGCAGGCCGAGGTGGCGCAGGAGCTGCCCGAACGCGATAGCTCTGACGTGATCGCAGAGGCGGATCGCGGTGCGTGGAAGGGCCACGAGGATGCCAGTGCTGAGGGGCTGTGCGTGGCGCACGTGGACGTGCTCTCCCACACGCTGTTTTCGGGCTATGCCGCGCCCGTGTTGACGGATCTTGTGCCTTCGGCGCGGCTTCGCCCGAGGGGGTACTCGGCTGCCGTCGTAATTGTCGACGCCCTGCTCGCCGGGGCTGTCGATCCGCGAATCGTGGAGCGCTGGTCCCACATTCCGGACCTTGTGTTCCTGGCGGGGCGCGCGTTGGATTTCCGGATGCGGATGGCGCAGCACGACGGAACGTTCCAGAATGCGAACGCGCGTTCGAAGTTTTCGGAGGTTTCCGAGCTCCTTATGTCCCGCTAGCATGCCACAATGGTGGGCATGAATGACCAGCAGTCCACCACACCCCGCGCGTTTTTAGTCCCGCGCGAACACCAAGCGCACGATAGAACGTGGTCGCAGCCACTTCCCACCGAGGGGTTATGGAAGGTAACCGGCCAGGCGGGTTCGGGGGTGACCAGCTTTCTCATCGATACGTTTGTGGCGTCGGCGAAGCGGCAGTCGGACGCGGAGGGCGTCTTGTTCTTGACGGATTCGAAGGAGTCCGCCGCGCGGATCAGGGCGGAGATTTCGGAGCGGCTCGCTGATACTGACTTTGTTGCCGACGGCCCGATGGTTCGCTCCGTGCACTCCCTGGCGTTTGCCGTGCTGCGGGAGCAGCAGGAACAGCTGCGCCTGATTTCTGGCGCGGAGCAGGACGCGGTCATCCGCCAATTGCTGCAGGGGCACGCCGAGGATGGCCGGGGGAGCTGGCCTGCTGAGCTGCGCCCGGCATTGCCGATGGTGGGCTTTGCGCGCCAGCTGCGTGACTTTTTGCTGCGCGCGATTGAGCGCGGGCTGGACGCTGAGCAGCTCAAGGTGCTCGGAGCCCGCTACGGGCAGGGGATTTGGAGCGCGGCCGGCGACTTTTTGGAGGAATACCAGCAGGTCATGGCGCTGACCGGGACGGTGCGTTACTCGGCATCCGAGCTGATTGCCAGGGCGCTCGACGTGCCGTTGGGACGGACGTGGCACACCGTGATTGTGGACGACGCCCAGCATCTCTCGCCCGCGGCGGCAAAGTTCGTGCAGCGCCTGCTGCAGGGGGCCACACTCGGGGTTGTGGGTGGTGACTTGGATCAGTCCGTCTACCAGTTCCGCGGGGCAAGCCCGGAGTTCTTTGCCACGCTGGGGGGCCTTGAGCACACGGTGATTGACTTGGGGCAGACGCGGCGTGCGCCGGAGGTCTCGGTGGCGCTAGCGCAGACGCCGACGGCGCAGCTCGCGGCGGTGGCGGACGCACTTCGTCGCGCGCACCTCGAGGAGGAGGTCGCGTTTCGGGATATGGCGGTCATTGTGCGTTCGTCAGGGATGATTGAGCCATTCCGCCGCGCGCTGTTGCACGCGGGCGTGCCGGTAGCCCTGAATCCGACGGATGTGGTGCTCAGCGAGCAACGCATTGTTGCCTCGCTGCTGCTTGGGTTGCAGTCGCTGTACACACCGCTGACGGTTGAGCAGTGGCGCGACCTGCTGCTTGGGCCCATCGGTGGTACGGACCCGGTGACGCTGCGCCGCCTGTTGCGCGGCCTGCGGCGTTGGAAACCAGAGGCGCGTGCGGAGGAAACGCTGCGTGACCTTGTTGTTTCCAAGGCAGAGCTGCCGGACTTCGGCGAGGTACTCACTGACCGTGAGCTGCAGATGCTGCACCGCATCCGTCAGGTGTTGGATGCCGCCAGGGAGGTCTACGACGCTGACGGCAGCGTCGAGGAGGTGTTGTGGGCGCTGTGGAACGCCACGGGTTTGGCAGATCACCTCACTGCGGTTGCGCTTCGGGGCGGCACGACGGGCTCGCAGGCTGACCGGGATCTGGATGCGGTCATGGCGTTATTCGACGCCGCCGGTGACTTCACCGAGCGTAAAACCCAGGGTGGGCTCGAGCTGTTCGTGAACAGCATGTTGGAGCAGGAACTGCCCACCGGTGTGCGCGATCGCCGAGCGGCCACGCCGGACGCAGTGGCGCTGTTGACTGCGCATGGTGCGGTGGGCAGGCAGTTTAGCCGTGTTGTCGTTGCCGGTGTGCAGGATCTCGAGTGGCCGAGCCTGGGCGAGACCGGCTCGATTTTCGGCCAGCAGGATCTGGTGGACCTGGTTGACCACGACGTGGATCCCGCTACCCCGGTGTCGCACTTGCGCGAGCGCCTCGAGGAGGAGCGTCGCCTGTTCCACGTGGCGTTGACCCGCGCGACGGAGCGCGTCCTGGTCACGGCCGTCGACCAGACTGACGGCGAGGAGGTCATCGAGCCGTCCCGGTTCATTGAGGAGCTCTGCGAGGAAACCGGCATATCCCCGCAACTGGTGACGCTGTCTGCGGAGGACGCCGCGGCTGGGGATGACGGTGCGGAGGCCACGGTTGTGCGCGTACTGTCCCGCGATGATTTCCTGGGGGAGCTACGCCGCACACTCGCAGACGAGGAACACAGTACGGAGGCAGACCGGCGCCAGGCCGCGCGCCAGATTGCGCGGCTGGTGGAGGCCGGGGTGCCGCTTGCGGACCCGGAGCAGTGGTGGACCACCACGGAGCCTTCGACGGATGAGCCCGTTGAAGGGCAGCGTTCGCTGTCGCCGTCGAGGATTGAGGCGCTGTTGAAGTGCCCGATGAGCTCGGTGCTCGAGCGCACTCTCGGTTTTGATAGCTCGATGCCGATGGTGATCGGATCGATCGTGCACGCCTACTTCGAGGCCCTCGGCCGAGGCGTGCCGGAAGAGCAGGCTCGGATGCACACGCTGGCCACCTACCGCGCGATTGTTGACGCCCCCGCGTGGCAGGCCGAGGCCCAAGTCCGCGACTTCGAGGCGATGCTGGAGCGCACCAACAAGTGGTGGGAAAACCGCGCGAAGAAGTTCGAGGTTGTGGGCATGGAGGTGCCGATCTCCGTCCAGGTCGCAGAAGACGTCCATATCCGCGGGCGAGCCGACCGGCTGGATAAGGAAGAAAGCGGCAGCGTGCACATCGTTGACCTGAAGACTGGCTCGACGATGCTCTCCGTAGATAGCGCGAAGGAGTGCGAGCAGCTCATGGCGTACCAGCTTGCGCTGAGCCATGGGCAACTCATCGGTGAGGGCGACGATCTTCGCGTTGTGACGTCCACCGATGGGCAAGAGGGCCTGGACGTTGGTGGGGCGGCGCTCGTGTACTCGAAGCACGGAACGAACGCCGCAACCACGCGCGAGCAACCGCGCAAAGAAGAGGAAGAACTCGAGTACTTCACCGAACTCATTGCACCGCTGCCCGGCAAGACAACAGGGCCGCAACTCGAAGCGCAGGCGGGCAAGCACTGCGATTACTGCGCTGTGCGCGCGCTGTGCCCGGTCCAGATCGAAGGGACGATGATTTACAATGGCTGATTTCACACCCCAGGAACTCTTCCAGGCGCTCGGGGACGCATTTCCCCCTAGTAGCCAGCAGGCCGACGTGATTGGTGCCGAGCCGGGGCCGATGCTGGTCGTGGCCGGTGCTGGCGCGGGCAAGACGAAGACGATGGCGGACCGCGTGGTATGGCTCGTCGCCAACGGGTATGTGCGGCCGGAGGAAGTCCTCGGCTTGACGTTTACCCGCAAGGCGGCCCGCGAGCTGGGGCAGCGGATCCGGAACCGGCTGCAGGCGTTGGCTCGTCACCGGGAGCTCGTACGGGAGCTCGATCCTTCGGGCGCGCTGGCGGAAAGCCTGGAGGTTATCGCGCCGACTGTTGCTACGTACGACTCGTACGCGGGCGAGCTCGTTCGCGACTACGGGCTGCTCGTCCCGGTAGAGCCGGACGCGCGCCTGATTACGCAGGCTGAGCTGCATGCGATCGCCGTCGAAGTCGTGAGCAATTACAACAAACCACTCATCGCGGAAGGTGCCCCTGCCCCCGCGATGAGCACAGTGGTGGAGGACCTACTGAAGCTCACCACGGCGATGGGCAACGCCCTGGCAGACCCAAACGATATTTACGAGGCCGCGGAGATCTTCCTGAAAGAGACGGAATCGCTACCGAAGTCGCCGCGGAGCAAAACCGAATTCTGCAAGACCATGACGGGGTGGCGCAACAAGCAGCGCCAGCGCCAGTTGATGTTGCCGCTGGTTGAGGAGCTTAACGCGGCGCTGCGTGAGCGTGGTGTGGTCACGTTCAACGAGCAAATGAACATTGCGGCCACGCTCGCGGAGCAGCACGCGTCCGTCGGTGCTGCGCAGCGGCAGAAGTACCGCGTGGTCATGCTCGACGAGTACCAGGACACCTCGCATTCGCAACGAGTGTTGCTGCGCAGCCTGTTTGGCGAGGGCCAGGACCCCACGTTGACGGTGACTGCGGTGGGCGACCCGATGCAGGCAATCTACGGCTGGCGCGGGGCGACGTCGGAAAACCTCGCGGCATTCGTGGAGGATTTCCCTGCCGCGGGCGGTGTGCCGGCGCAGAAGAAGCAGCTCACCATCTCCTGGCGTAACCCGAGCAAGGTGCTTGAGATGGCGAACCAGGTCTCCACCGCGATCCTTGGCAGCGGGGAAGATCGTGCCGTCGCGCCTCTGGAGCCACGCAAGGACGCTGCGGCAGGCGACGTGGAGATGCAGTTCTTCCAGCGGGAGGAGGAAGAAATTGAGTTCGTTGCCGACGCGCTGCAGCAGCAGTTTGAGCAGGGCGGTAAGCTCTCGGCCGCGGTGCTGACCAGGAAGAACAGGCATGCGCAGCCGATCGCCCAGGCGCTTGAGGCCCGTGGTGTGCCGTATGAGATCGTGGGGCTCGGCGGCCTGCTGGATACCCCGGAGGTGCAGGACACGTTGGCTGTGGCCACGATGTTGGTCCGCCCCGAGGATTCTGAGGCGGCACTGCGCGTGCTGGGTGGGCCGTCGGTCGGGCTCGGGCTAGCGGATATGGAGGCGCTCGCCGCACGTGCCAAGAACCTGCAAGCCCGCGCGGACGGCCCGGTCGCGGAGGAGGAAGCAGCCAGGCCAGTGCCCGCGGACCCGGAGGAGCGCCTCATCGAGGAGCTGACGCAGCTTGCACTCGAGGCGGAGGCGCTGAAGATGCAGTCGGCGAAGCCCGCGGGCCTGGCGGACGCGGTGGCGGACCTGGGCGAGCCAGAGCGCTACAGCGAGGAAGGCTACAAGCGCCTGCAGCTGCTGGCGTCGCGGCTGCGACAGCTGCGGCGCAATTCGCTGGGCAAGCGGCTCAGTGACTTGTTCGCGGACATCATCGAGGTCTTCGGTATTCGCGTTGAGGTGCTGGCGCGGCGCTCGTCGGCAGGCACGGTGCACTTGGACCAGCTGCTGCACTACGTCGAGGAGTACCCGGGCACGAGCGTGGAAGCGCTGCTGGACTACTTCGAGTTGGCGAAGCAGCAGGAGGACGGGCTTGCGCCGGGCAACGTCACCGTGCGCGGGGACCGCGTGCAGATCTTGACGGTGCACAAGGCGAAGGGCCTGGAGTGGGATACCGTCGCTGTGTTGCACGCGGATAAGGACACCTACAGCTCAAAGATTGAGACCTTCCTCGCCCAGATCCCATTCCTGCAGCCTGAGACGTTCGGTGACCCGGACATCTACGAGGAGTTCGCAGAGGTAGAGCACCGCACGCAGTTTAAGAACGCTGCCAATGCGTGGCGCAAGCACATCGGCGAGGATCTCGCTGAGGAGCAGGCGCGCCTGTTCTACGTGGCTATCACACGTACGGAAAACAGGCTGTTGCTTACCGGGTCGAACATCTCTCTGGGCGGCAAAAAGAATACGAACGGGCCGTACGAGCACTTCGCGGCGTTCGAGGGCCTCGAGCTGCCGGAGCAGGTCGAGGACGAGGATGCGGAGAAAACGGTACAGCAGCCGGAGGTGGCCGTCGGCACGTGGCCTGTGCAGTCCTACGAAGCGGCGCACGCTGCCAGTAGTCAGGCCACTCGCCCGAGTGAGCTGGTCAGGGGCGCGCTCGAGACTGAAATCGCGCCCGCGGCCGGCGAACTCTACGAGCTGTGGGAGCGCGACGCCACCGCGCTCATTGAGGAGCACAAGGCGGCGCAGTCGCCGGACGTGCCCGTCATGCTGCCTGGTGAGCTGACCGCCTCGGATGTGGTGGCCATGCAGGCGGACGTGGAACAGTTCGCGCGCCGGGCACGTCGCCCGGTGCCGTTCAAGCCGAACCAGTACGCGAAGCGCGGCACCGCATTCCACGAGTGGATCGAGGATTTCTACGGTGCGCACCCGCTGCTCACTGAGGACGAGCTGCCGGGCATGGGCGAGTTTGAGGTAGATCCCTCGACGCTCAAGCGACTGAAAGCCAACTTCGAGAGCAGCCACTGGGCGTCGAAGACGCCGACGCACGTGGAGTGCCCGTTTGAGCTGGCGCTCGGCAAGGCGGTGGTGCGCGGCCGCATGGACGCGGTCTTTGCGGACGGCGACGGCTGGGTCGTGGTGGACTGGAAGACCGGCAACCGCCCGGTGGGTGCGGCGATGGAGGCAGCGAAGCTGCAGCTTGCCGTGTACACGGAGGCGTGGAAGCGAATCGCCAACGACGGCCGCCCAGTGAAGGCCGTGTTCTTCTACGTCCGCGATGGAAAGGACTTCACCGCGACGGAGCTTCCGGATGCGCAGCAGCTGACGAAGTTGTTGGAAGATGCAGCAAACGGCGCAACTTCCGGTACAGTTTCACGCCGTAGTAGCGAGGAAGGATAGCGGAGTGAAACTGCCGTTTGCGTTGTCATGGAGTGACCGGTTCCGTGCGGATGCGGATCCATCGGAAATACCGGTGCACACCCTGCTGGATGTCGTTCGGATTCCGTCGGCGGAACGCACCACTCCATGGGCGTTGATGGCAAGGCGCTTCGGCTACGCGGCCATGTTGGTGTTGGCCGTGGCGACGGTGGTCTACTTCGACAAAGAGGGGTACACCGAGCCACTGACCTTTATCGACGCCCTGTACTATTCGGCGGTTTCGCTCTCAACGACCGGCTACGGCAATATCACGCCGGTGACGCAAAGCGCGCGCCTGATGAATATCTTGGTCATCACGCCGTGCCGTGTGGCATTCCTGATGCTCTTGGTCGGTACGACGTTGTCGGTGTTGACGGAGGATTCCCGCAAGACGCTACAGATTCAGCAATGGAGGAGAACAGTGCGCAATCACACCATCGTTATCGGCTACGGCACGAAGGGCAGGTCCGCGGTGGATGCGCTGCTCGCGGGCGGTACCGCCCCGGGCAACATCGTTGTTGTTGATGATGACGCCGTGGTGCTGTCGAACGCCGAGAAGCGCGGCCTTGTCACCGTCCACGGCAACGGCACTCGCTCGAGCGTGCTGAAGGTCGCGGGTGTGGCGCGTGCGCGCTCAGTTGTGGTGGCGCCGTCCTCGGACGATACCGCGGTGTTGGTCACGCTGTCTGTCCGTGAGTTGGCGCCGAGCGCCATGATCGTTGCCAGCGTCCGTGAGAGTGAGAATCAGCACTTGCTGATGCAGTCGGGCGCGGACTCGGTGGTGGTCTCCTCTGAAACGGCGGGCCGCCTGCTGGGCATTGCGACGGTCACGCCACCTGTGGTGGAGATGATGGAGGACCTGCTCAGCCCGGACGAGGGCTTCGCGGTTGCGGAGCGTCCGATCGCGGACGACGAGGTCGGAGCGAACCCGCGTCACCTCGCCGACATTGTGCTGGGTGTGGTGCGCTCCGGTGAGCTCTACCGCATTGACGCCCCGGAGGCCGAGACGGTTGAGCCCGGCGACCGCCTGCTGTTCGTGCAGATGACGCAGCCGACCCCGCTGACTGAGCGCACGCGCCCGACGGAGTAGGCGGCCTATGAAGCGGTTCATTGCCTTCGATGCCGCCGTCAGGTTTGTGCTTGGAGCTGATGACACGCCCACACTTTTCGACGCCCACTCCGCCCAACCCCACGCCGAGAACACGGTGCACGTCGGCGACGATGTGTGGGCGGTGCTGGTGAGCGAGGCGCAGCTTGAGGCATTGGGCGAGCGCTTCGGCACTTGCCGCAGCCACGCAAGCGACTATCTTGTTGCACGCGGGTTCGGTCTGCTGCGTAACCAGCGCCAGCTGCGCTTCGACCCGCGCGACGGCAGCGAAGTCGCCTGGGGCGAGGCGGGCATCGTTGCCCGTGGTGCCAGCGGGAAACCGCTGTTTCCGCGTATTGACCCGTCGGTGATCGGGGTGGTGCAGTCGACGGACGGGGAGCGGATTTTGCTGGGGGAGAACGCGCGCCGCCCGGGCTACTTCACGCTGATTGCGGGATACATCGATGTCGGCGAGACCATCGAGGACGCCTTCGCGCGTGAGGTGTGGGAGGAAACAGGACGTCGTGTCGGGGGCGTGCGCTATGTTGGGTCGCAGCCGTGGGCGCTGTCGGGTGCGCTGATGTTGGGGATGGTGGCGTCGACAAGTGATGTTGATGCTGTGGGCCCCTTGGATGGGGAGCTGACGCAGCTGCGCTGGCTGCGCCGCGACGAGCTCGGCACTGTCACGCTGGCGGTGCCGGGGACGATTGCGCGGCGGATGATTGACCAATGGGCTCGTGGAGAGTTCAACGAGGAACGGAGAGGAACGTAAGTGGCTGTAGATCTGAGCTTGCTGGATGAGGATCAGCGGATTGCAGCGACCGCTCCTCGTGGCCCGGTGTGCATCCTGGCCGGCGCCGGGACGGGTAAGACGCGCACGATTACGTACCGCATCGCGCACATGATTGACCAGGGCACGGTGAGCCCGAACCGTGTGCTGGCGGTGACGTTTACGCAGCGTGCGGCAGGGGAGATGCGCGATCGTCTGCGCACGATGGGCATTGGCGGCGTGCAGGCGCGCACGTTCCACTCGGCGGCGATGCGGCAGCTGCGCTACTTCTGGCCGCAGATTGCGGGGGATCTGCCGTGGCGGCTGCTGGACAACAAGTTCCCGCTGGTGGGGCGGGCGGCTCGCGCAGCCGGGCTGGAGTCGGATAAGGAGATGGTCCGCGACCTGCTGGGGGAGATCGAGTGGGCGAAGGCGAGCGTGATCGGCGCGCAGGACTACGTGGACCGCATCGCCGATACGAACCGGACTCCGCCGACGGATCCGAAGAAGGTCGCGGAGGTCTACCGGCTGTACGAGGAGGCGAAGACGAGCCCGGAAGGCATGCTCATCGACTTCGACGACTTGCTCCTGCACGTCGCGGGTGCCCTGGAGAACGCGCCCGCGGTGGCGGAGGAGTTCCGCTCCCAGTACCAGTCCTTCGTGGTTGACGAGTACCAGGATGTGACCCCGCTGCAGCAACGGGTGCTGGAGGGCTGGCTTGGGCAGCGCGATGACCTGACGGTGGTAGGGGACGCGAACCAGACGATTTACTCCTTTACCGGCGCGACCCCGGACTACCTGCTGAACTTCTCGCGCACCTATGAGCACGGCACTGTGGTGAAGTTGCAGCGCGACTACCGCTCGACGCCCGAAATTACCGAGCTGGCCAATGCGGTCATCTCGCGCGCGACAGGCCGGGCCGCGGGGACCAGGCTTGAGCTGATCGGTATGCGGGAGTCCGGACCGCAGCCGACGTTCCACGCCTACGACGACGAGCCGACGGAGGCCCGCGAGGTCGCCGCGGCGGTACAGCGCCTGATTGATTCCGGCGTACCCGCCAAGGAGATCGCGGTGCTGTACCGGATTAATGCGCAGTCGGCGGCGTTTGAAGCCGCGCTCGCGGATGCGGGCATCGTCTACCAGGTGCGCGGTGGGGAAGGTTTCTTCCAGCGCGGCGAGATCCGCGAGGCGTTGCAGGCGCTCGTGGCGGCAACCAGGCGCCACGACTTGCCGGATGACCCGGTGGTGGTGGCCAAGGCGGCGTTCGCGCCGCTCGGGTTGACGCCGACGGAGCCGGAAGGCGCCCAGGCACGGGAGCGTTGGCAGGGGCTGCGCGCACTCGTGGACCTCATCGAGGAGATCGTGCAAACCAAGGAGGCCTCGAGCCTGGAGGACGTACTGCGTTCGCTGCGTCAGCGCGCGGAGGCAAAGCAACCACCGGCGATTGATGGGGTCACGCTCGCCAGCTTGCACGCGGCGAAGGGCCTGGAGTGGGACGCGGTTTTCCTCGTTGGCCTGGTGGAAAACACGCTGCCGATCTCGCACGCGATCAAGGCGGGCGACGAGAACATCGAGGAGGAGCGCAGGCTCTTCTACGTTGGCGTGACGCGCGCCCGGGAGCACCTGCAGCTGTCGTGGGCGCTGGCCAGGCAGGAGGGCGGCAGGAAGTCGCGGTCGCGCTCGCGCTTCCTGGACGGGCTGGTGCCCGAGCTTGAGGCGGAGGAAACCCCGCAGCGGTTGAAGCAGACGCGCCGCTGCCGGGTGTGCGGCAATGTGCTCTTCGCCCCGGCAGATAAGGCGTTGGGCCGACACCAGGATTGCGACGCCGACATCGACGAGGACGTCTACCAGGCGCTGAAGCGCTGGCGGCTCAAAACGTCGCGCGCGGCGAAGCAGCCGGCCTACATGGTGTTTTCCGATGCCACCCTGCTCGCCATCGCGGAGACTATGCCGGAGGACGAGCAGGGCCTGCTCGCCGTGTCGGGGGTGGGTCCGGTGAAGGTGGAGCGCTACGGCGCCGAGGTTCTGGAAACGTTGGCGGAGTTCCGCTAGCCGCGACAAACCACCTAGAAGCACAGCGGGCAGTCGGGGTGTGGCTGCAGGCGAAGCGTCTTGAGTGGGGTGCGGTTGAAGGGGTCCACAAGCAGGGTGTCGCCGGTGCGGGGGTCCGGGGCGGATACGCCCGGCGGGTCCGGCAGTTGGCAGACCCGTCGGGCCATCGTTGTTGCGGCGACCACTCCTGCCTGGACCACGACCGGGTCCGGGTTGCGCACCCCGGCGGGTGCCGCGGCGGCGATCGCTGCCCACTGTGGGTCGCGCTCAAGCAGGTAGTGCTCGCGGCAGATCAGGCACGGGCCCTCCACACCGATTGCGTAGGGGCCGATGAGAACGCGGGAGTCGATCTGCAGCACCGGAATCACAGGGCCTGTGCGGTGCCGGGTGTACGCGGCGAGCGCCCGGGTGCGGTGCGCCTGGTCGACGATGATGAGCGGGAGGGGCGAGGGGGCGTCGAAAAGAAAGCGGGACAGTGGCTGGGTGGACTCGGGGGAGCGCACGTGGATGCCGCTGGCACGCAGTGTTTCTACCAGCGTGTTCGCAAGCGTTGAGGTGCCGATCAGCAGTACCTCCGGGCGGGAGACTTCGACGAGGACGCGGTAGGCGATGAGGTCCTGGATGAGGCTGCGCGCGGCATCCGCGTCCATGGAAGCCGCAAGCCGCCGAACCACCTCGGGCAGTGGCCGCGGTGTGGACAGCGAGTCGAGCACCGCGGCGACTGCGCGGGCGTCGCCGACTTCGATGATGCCGCTGCGTGTGGCGTCGAGCCCGAATTGCAGCGCGTGCGGGCCCCTGCTGAGTACCTGGACCCCCATGGCCAGCGCGATGAGCGTTTCCTGCTGGTTACACATGCTTCCCCCTTGTGCCCCGTAAGCTGTGTCGGTTGTACAGCATACAATCTTCGGCATGCAAGAGTCGGAGTTTGAGTATCGGGTGATTCGCTCGCCGCGGCGCACGCGCACAGTGCAGGCCCGGCTTATCGACGGCGTCGTGGAAGTTCGCATCCCAGCTCGGTTCAGCGAGCGCGAGGAGCGCGAGGCGGTGGCCGAGATGCTGCGAAAGATCCGGAAGAAGACTCGCCACCAGCACGTCAGCGACGCGGATCTTCAGGCGCGCGCGGAGGTGCTCAACGAGCAGGTGCTTGAGGGGCGGGCGAAAGTGGGCTCGATACGGTGGGTGTCGAACCAGACGAAGCGGTGGGGAAGCTGCACCCCGTCAACGGGCACGATTCGGATCAGTGACAGGCTGCAGCAGGTGCCGGGCTACGTCCTCGACGCGGTGATTGTGCACGAGCTGACGCACACGTTCATCCCGGGGCATGGCCCGAAGTTCTGGGCGTGGGCAGACAAAGCGCCCCTCGCGGAACGCGCGAAGGGCTACCTTGAGGCCTACCAACGGTTCGGCGGGGAAGGCTAATCCTCGTCGTTCTTGCGCAGCTCCTCTTCCAAGCGCGCGAGTTCTTCGTCGAAGTTGTCGTCGGAGGAATCGTCCAGCAGGGTATCGATGAACGCCGCCGGGTTGGACAGGTGCTCAGGGGTCGGCAGGAAGTCTGGGTGGTCCCAGACCTGGTCGCGGCGGGTCTGGCCCACGGCGTTTTCGACGCGGCGCCACAGCTCGGCGGCCTCGCGGACCTTCGGGGCGCCCAGCTCGATGCCGACGACGTTCGCAAATGCGCGCTCGGCGGAGCCACCTGTTGCGCGTCGGCGCGCCCATGCTTCGGCGAGCTGTGGCGTCGACGGGATGCGGTCCGCGAGGGAAGCGTCGGTGACAACGTCGACCCAGCCCTCGACGAGCGCGAGCAGCGTCTCTAGGCGGGCGGTGGCAGAGGCGTTGCGGGAGGTCACGCGCGGGGAGAGGTCCGCGCCCTCAAGCTGCTGGAGTGCTTCCTGGATGGCTTGCGGGTCGCCGCTTTCCAGGTTCAACCCGCGAGCCATTTCCTCCAGCTGCGAGGTATCGATCTCTAGGCCTGCCGCGTACTCCTCAACGGAGGAGACCAGGCGCTCGACGAGCCACGGCACGTGCTTGAACAGGCGCTGGCGGGCAGCCTCGCGGGCCACGATGTAGACCAGGACCTCCTGGCCGGGGATCTCGAGGCCCTTGGCGGCGGCGGTGACGTTCTTCGGCAAGATGGCCGTCACGCCTGCGGGGGCGACGGGCAGGCCGAAGTCGGAGCCGGTCAGGGCTTGCTCGGCAAGGTCGCCGAGGGCGTGGCCGAGCTTGACGCCGAAGTTCATGGCGTTCATCTGCTCCATCATGCCGACCATCGGGCCCATCATCTCGCGGGCCTCGGCGGGCATGGTGTCTCGCTGTGCGCGGTTCATCTGCTCCGCAACGGGGTTGACCAGGCGCTTCCACATCGGCATGGTTTCAACCAGCCAGTCGTCCGCATTCCACGTGCGCGGCTGGGCGTTCGCGGAAGGAAGCGTAGTGGCGTCGTCAAGCCAGAGGTCGGCGAGGCGTACTGACTCCTCAACCGCGGTGCGATCCCCCGCGGAGACCGCAGCCTTGTCGCCGACGTGCTGGCGTGCCATGCGCAGTGCCATTTCGAAGTTCACGGACTCGCCCTCTGTGCGGGCGTTCATCGTCGAGCCCATGCCGGAGAGCATCTGCCCGAACTGGTTCAAAATATCGCCCAAGCCACCTTGGCCACCGCCAACGTTGCCCCCGAACCCGAACGCGGCGAACGGGTTGTTCTGCTGGTTGCGACGCTCGTCGTCACCGTTGTCACCGTCGTTGTCGTTGTTGGGGAAGGTAAATCCGAATCCATTGCTCATAGGCACCACCCTACAGTCGTGTGCGCAGGTTGTGTTGGGTGCAAGCGGGAAAATCGCAACGCTGTGGGCGAACATCTAAGATTTGTGGGCGTGATGAACGCCGAGCAAGAACAAGCACAGGCACAGCCGCGCAGCCGCCGCCTCGCCACGATTGTGTGGGGCGCCATCCCCCTTGCGGTGCTGGCCGCGGCGCTGAGCCTCGACCATATTCCTGGCACCAATATCTCCCTGGCCGTGCCGTACGCGGCGCAGGGGCCGGGGCCGACGTTTAACACGCTCGGCGATGTTGAGGGCGTGCCCGTCGTTGAGATCGAGGGCGCGGACTCCGACGAAACGGAGGGCAACCTCAACATGACCACGGTGTCCGTGCGTACCAATATGACGCTGGTGCAGGCGCTGACCCGCTGGATCACCACGGATGACACGATTGTGCCGCTGGAGCAGATCATGCCTTCGAATACGAACCGGGAGGAGATGAAGCAGCGCAACCAGGAGGCATTCGTTGCTTCGGAGTCGGCGGCGACGATCGCCGCGATGAACTACCTCGGCCGCCCGACGACAGTGGTGGTTCACGAGGTGATGGAGGGCAGCGCCGCAGGCGGTACGTTGCAGGCAGCAGACATCATCACGAAGGTCGGGGGGAAGGACGTCTCACAGCCGCGGGAGGTGCAGCAGATCGTGCGCGAGCACGCCCCCGGCGACCGGCTCAGCGTCGACGTGCTGCGTGACGGCACGCCGCACACGGAGGAGATCACCCTCGGCGCGAATCCGGAGGATAAGAAGGTGCCCATGTTGGGGATCTTGATGACGTCCGCTCCGGCCGACGGCGTGCAGGTGACCTACAACCTCAACGATGTGGGCGGGCCGAGTGCCGGGATGATGTTCTCGCTGGCGGTGATCGATAAGCTTTCGCCGGGTCTGCTCAACGGCGGGAAGTTCGTGGCCGGAACCGGCACGATTGATGAGTCAGGGGAGGTCGGCCCGATCGGTGGCATCTCCCATAAGATCGCAGGTGCCCGCGACGCAGGCGCGGAGCTTTTCCTCGCGCCCGAGGGCAACTGCGCGGAAGTCATGCGCACGGACAGCGGGGAGATGCAGGTCGCGGCAGTCAAAACGCTTGATGACGCCGTGAAGGCCATGGACGCGTTCGCCCACGGCCAGCCGGTGCGCAGCTGCAGCTAGGACTCAGACTCGGTGGAGGTGGTTGCCTCCGCAGGGGTGGTGGCGCCCTCCGGGCGCTTCGCCAGCCCGAGCTTGTAGATGTGTTCGCGCGGGCCTTCGCGGTCCATGGTGAGCAGCTGCTTCATAATCTGGCCCTTGTCATTATCAATGACGGTCACCACGGCGGAGGACCCAACCGTGGACCAGCCGACCACGAAACGGCCGGTGTCCTCCACGACCTCGCTCGAGCGCAGCTCGGTGAGCACCTGCGTACTCGTGGTGGCGACGGACTCGGACTCCATGAACTGGAACTGGCCCATCTCGGAGCTGCTGCAATCGAACGCGTCCGGGAGGCCGGTCGGGGTGCAGCTGTCTAGCTTTTCGAAGAACTCGGGCGGAGCGAGCGTCGAGAACTGCTTGGCGACCTCAGCAACGCCGTTATCGTCTTTCTTCGCGGTGCTCGTGGTGCTTGTCGACGTCCCCTCCGTCGTAGCCTCCGCGGACTCAGACTCAGACTCCGACGGCGACTCCGTGGTTTCAACGGTGGAGGAGGCTGGTGCCTCCGTCGTGGTCGGATGCTCCGTCGGCTCGTCCTTGCCACCGCACGCGGTGGCTACCACCAGCACCATCGCCAGCACCGCTGGCGTACCGACGCGCCGACGCCAAACGTTCGAAAATGTAGCCACGTTGTGCTCCTTTAACCTCTTAGGACAGCTCATCAGGGTCTTGTTCCAAACCGTAGCGTAACGCAGCAATAACATTCGGGGCCACGTTAGGCCCACCGCGAAGCTCAATATCATCCTGGGCGAACAGGCCGCGCTCCTCAAGCTCCTCCTCGGTTAGGCGCATCTGCAGCAGCGTCTGCTCGATGCCTTCTTCGCGCAGCACACCGGAGAAGAGGCGCGCCGGGCGCGGCGAGGGGTCGTCGCTGCTGGTGTCCCGGAACATGATCTCCTGCGCCAGCACGGCACCCTCCACCGCGTGCGGCCAGGCGATACGTGCCACGTACTCCGCGAGCTCCTCGGAGCCGGGGCGGATGTTGTCCGGCAGGTTGTCCTGCACGACGAGGGTTAGGGGCGAAGTGGCGTCGTCAACCTCGAGCTGCTCGAGCTCGTCCACAAGCAGGGAGGAGGGCACGAGTGCGAAGAGGGTCGGGCCTTGGTCCCAGCCTTCCGCATGCACGAACTCGACGGCTTCGGACATGGCCTTATTTAATGCTTGTTGGTTGAGCACGGGAACCCTTCTGTCAGTTCAGGCGTTACACTTTTTAAGGTAGAACCTTAATACGCGTACTAAGACTATTTCGAAGGAGCAGGATTTGGCCACCCGCCTCAGCCAACCACAGCCCCACGCGAAGAAACAGAACTCCGGACTTGCCATCACCATTGGTGTCCTCGGTGTATTGCTGTTTTGCATCCCGATCCTGATCGGTCTCTACACCGATTTTCTTTGGTTCGGGGAGCTTGATTTCCGTGGGGTCTTCAACCGCGTCATCGTGGCGCGAGTGGTGTTGTTTGTTATTTTTGCCGCCGTTGGCGCGCTGATCACCTACCTCGCCGCGTGGCTTGCGTGGCGCGGCCGCACAAAAGAAGCCTTGAGCTTTGAAGCCGTTGTCGGCGACACGCGGACCCAGGTCAACTTGCAGCAGGGCGTTCGCACGCTCTTGGTGTGGGTTCCGGTGGTGATCGCGGTCTTCTCCGGCCTGGCAGGGCAGCGCCTGTGGCGCACGTTCATGCTGTGGTTCAACGGGGAATCCTTCGGCGTGAATGATCCGCAGTTTGGCAAGGACCTCGGGTTCTACGCCTTCGCACTGCCGGGTATCACCGCGATTATCGACGGCCTCTCGCTCCTGCTGCTCGTCGCCTTCATCGTTGGCGCGGTGGGCCACTACTTGCTGGGCGGCATCCGCATCGGCAACAAGGTAAGCGGGGTGCCGGGCCACATTTCGACGTCCGCTCGCGTGCAGCTCGCCGTGACCGCGGGCCTGTGGATGGTGCTCAAGGCAGTTAGCTACTGGCTAGAGCGCTACACCCTGCTGTACTCCCAGAACGACATCTTCACGGGTGCGTCCTACACCACGGTCAACGCGTCGCTGCCGGCCAAGGTGATCCTGACGGTCATCGCGGTGCTCGTCGCAGCGGCGTTCTTCGCGTCCGTTGTGTATAAGGACTTCCGCGTTCCTGTGCTGGCCGCGGTGCTGATGCTTGTGTCCTCGCTCGTGGTCGGCGGTGTGTGGCCGGCGCTGCTGGAGCAGTTCTCGGTCAAGCCGAACCGCCAGTCGAAGGAAGCCGAGTACATCGCCCGCAATATTGAGGCCACCCGCTACGCGTTCGGCTTGACCGACGAGCAGGTGAAATACCAGGACAACTGGGGCGCGGAAAAGGTCTCCAACGATAAGGTTGCGGACGACGCTGCCACGATCAGCAACATTCGCCTGCTGGACCCGGAGATCATTTCACCGACCTTTACCCAGAACCAGCAGCTGCGTAACTTCTACGGCTTCCCGGACCAGCTGGCGATGGACCGCTACGAGGTTGACGGCAAGATGCGCGACTTCGTCGTCGCGGCCCGCGAGATGGACCCGAACGCGCTGCGCGAAAACCAGCGTGACTGGATCAACCGCCACACCGTGTACACCCACGGCAACGGCTTCATTGCAGCGCAGGCGAACCGCGTTGACGAGGCCGCGCAGGACGCAGGCTCCACCCGTGGTGGTCTGCCGATCTTCACCGTTTCCGATTTGCAGACCAACGCGATCGCTGCTGAGAAGGACCAGGCGGACGAGCTGGGGATCCAGGTCGACGAGCCCCGCGTCTACTACGGCCCGGTGATCGCCTCTGCGAACGACGGCCTGGACTACGCCATCGTCGGCGATAACGGCCAGGGCCCCGTCGAGTACGACACGGACAGCTCTACCTACACCTACCAGGGCGAAGGTGGCGTCAACATCGGCAATTGGGTCAACCGCATCGCGTACTCCGCGAAGTACCAGGAGCTGAAGTTCCTGCTGTCTGACCGCGTTGGTTCCGAGTCGAAGATTCTCTACGACCGCGACCCACGCGAGCGCGTTGAGAAGGTCGCGCCGTGGCTGACCACCGACTCCAAGACGTACCCGGCGGTGATCGACGGCAAGATCAAGTGGATCGTGGACGGCTACACCACGCTGTCCCAGCTGCCGTACGCAACGCGCGAATCGCTGACCGATACGACGCAGGACGCGCTGAACCCGGACGGGACCACGCAGCGCCTGCTGAACAACAACGTTGGCTACATCCGCAACTCCGTCAAGGCGACCGTTGACGCCTACGACGGCACGGTGGACCTCTACGCATTCGACGAGAACGACCCGGTGCTCAAGGCGTGGATGGGCGCGTTCCCGGGCACCGTGCGCCCGGCAAGTGACATCTCCGATTCGCTGCGCGACCACCTGCGTTACCCGGAGGACCTGTTCAAGGTCCAGCGTGAACTGCTGGCTCGCTACCACGTGAACGACCCAGGCGTGTTCTTCAACAACGACGCCTTCTGGTCCGTGCCGAACGACCCGACCGCGCCGGAAGGCCGCAAGGAGCTCAACCAGCCTCCGTACTACGTCGTCGCCGGCGACCCGGAGACCAACCAGCCTTCCTTCCAGCTGATCACGCCGTTCCGTGGCCTGAACCGCGAGTTCCTCTCCGCGCACATGTCCGTGTCCTCCGACCCGGAGAACTACGGCCAGATCACCGTCCGCGTGCTGCCAACCAACACGCAGACTCAGGGCCCGAAGCAGGCGCAGGATGCCTTAATGTCCTCTGACCAGGTGGCGCGCGACCGCACCCTGTGGCAGGGCACCAACGACCTGAAGAACGGTAACCTGCTCACCCTGCCGGTCGGCGGAGGAGAGATCCTTTACGTGGAGCCGATTTACTCGCAGCGCAAGGACCAGGCATCGGCCTTCCCGAAGCTGCTGCGCGTGCTCGTGTTCTACCGCGGCCAGGTTGGCTACGCGCCGACGATCTCCCAGGCGCTGAAGCAGGTTGGCATTCACTCTGAGGCTGCCCAGGACATCGACATCGTCGACGACAAGGGCAACACGAAGCCTGCCGAGGAAGCACCAGCCGATGGCGAGAAGGCCGAAACCCCAGCACCAGCGGCTGCCGGTAACAAGGATGAGGCCCTCAACAACATCAATGACGCGCTGCGCAACCTGGAAGGCGCACGCAACGGCTCCTTCGAGGAGTACGGCAAGGCGCTCGACGAGCTGGACCGCGCCGTGAAGGAATACCAGAGCATGTAACCCTTCCCGTATGACCGCCTGAATCCCCTGCGAATCCGTGAGATGCGCAGGGGATTTGGCGTTTCAAAGGGGTATGCGTATAGTTATCACTCGTTGCCCGTTAAGGCAGCAGGTGAAAATTCAACATCACCCGACGCGGGGTGGAGCAGCTCGGTAGCTCGCTGGGCTCATAACCCAGAGGTCGTAGGTTCGAATCCTGCCCCCGCTACTAAGATAAGGCCCCTACCAGTGCAGATGCTGGTAGGGGTCTTCTTCATTTTGTGATCGGATCACCTTTTGGTGCACTAGCTGGTGCACTGGGAGCAAAATCCTGCACCAAACGGAACTGCGACGCTCCAACGAAGCGGCGCAGGTTTTCGGGGCATTGCTTAGTGATTGCGAGGTCGGCGGCAACGAAGGAACGCCACGGGAGCCGGCAGTTCGGGGGGTCTGCCTATCTCGGGGGTGAGACTGCTCAACCGTGGCGTTCGGGAGAAAGCTTATTGAGGGCGGCAAGTCCGTCAGCGCAGTAGCCAGGACACTCAACGTCTCGCGGCCGACGATCTATCGCGCTCTCAAGCGCATCGAAGCCGACGCTTAGGCACAGGCTGCGTCGCTAGCGCTCGCACCCGGCGAGAAGGCATCAGGCTGCGCTAGCGACGCTCGGCACACATGAGTGCTGCACTGCTGGGATACGCCTGCGATCGGCAGGGCCGGGCCGAATACGGGATTGACCACATACACCCCGTATTCGTGCAAAGGAGCACTGCCATGTCCACCCATTCTCACACGCTTGCATCCCACGGCGAGATTCTCGCGAACCTCCCCGGCATCCTCGGGTTTTACCCGAACAACTCGCTGATCCTCGCGTTCTTCGTCGACGACGAGGGCGTCGACACCGTCCGCCTCGGCCCGGTCGCGCGGTTCGACCTGGACGAAGCTGTTGCAAAGCTCACCGAGAGCCGCGAGCGGTTCGCAGCGTGGGTCCACCACCTCGAACTCGACGCTGTTATCGCGTACATGATCAGCGATGACATTGCGCAGCCGGTCTTCGAGGAGACGGCAACGTATCTCACCAGCGGGGCAGTGCACCTACCGCCGCTGCTCGGGGTGGTGCAGGTGCCTGAGATCGTCACCGGGGCTGCGTGGTGGTCCGTGTATCAGCATCCGCTCATCGACGAGCCGCGCCACGGCGTTGTCGGCGAGGTCGCCGCATCGGCGGCGCTGCGGCAGATGCTAGAGCACACCGGCGAGCTGCCGGAGCCGAGCAAAGACGACATCGAGGCACGGTTGAACAGCACCGATCACGGCATCGACGCTGCCGAGCACGCCGACATCATCGAAGACGCGCTGGCGTATATCCCGCCCATGTTCTCCGACGTGCTGCAGCGTGAGTACGAGCAGGCGGCGGCAGGGATGACCCAGCCGAGCACTCGCGCTGTTCGATCCGCGCTGAAATGCTTCACCACGCCGCGCTTGCGAGACACGCTGCTTGCAGCGCTGCTCGATGACCCGCAGGCGGGCCTTGCGTTTATAGAGAAGGTTATGCGTGCCGTCCCGACCAGCTGGCCAGGGATGCGCTCGCAGCTCACGGCCACTGTTGCCGTGCTCGCGCACGCCACAGGCCAGCCGGGGCTGGCTGGCGTGGCTGCGCAGCGAGCCACCGAGATCGGGCCAGACGAGAACTTCCCGTCTCTGGTGGCCAAGCTGACCGACATCGGCCAAGGCGAGCGGATGGTTGAACTCGTTCGCGAGGGCGCTGAGAAGACCCGAACGATCTTGTTCGCCGAGTAATCCCACACACCCCGTTGCAGCGATGCAACGGGGTTTCTATTTCTCGTCGGCCGTGGCTTGCGACGACAGACACCTCAACGAGGCAAGGGAGCGACCCCTAGACAGCAGAGCTGTCTCCAACAGACGGATTGACCACCAATCCGAACAAGGAGGCACCTGATGCGCGACTTCATCCACACCGACCTGGAACTGCTCTACCAGCTCGCCGACGGCATCGACGGCGAGGACGCCGATCCGGGCGCAACACAAGAACTGCGCGACCTAGAGGCGGCAGGCACACCGCTGCCCTGGGCAGTGCTGTAGCGACAGCGCAACCACCCCGCAGCAGCAAAGCCGCTGCTTAAGTACCCAAATTGCACGGCAAATCACACCCACTCAGATAAGGAGAACCATCATATCCAACCCCTTCAACAACGGCACCATCGTCGGCAACGCAGCTCGCGCACCGAAGCTGTTCGAGCACGCAAACGGCGGTGCGACGGTGAAGCTCAGCGTCTATGCACGTAATACGTTCAAGAACAAGTCCACAGGCAAGGTGGAATCAGAGATTGTCGAACTCACTGGCTACGTGGCTGACGCCAAGAACCTCGGCGTCTTCGGATGCATCGGCGCTGGTGATCGCGTTGCAGTGAGCTACTCGCTGAAGACTGACAACTACACCGATAAGGACGGCAACAAGCACTATCCGCTGGTAGCGCGCATCGACACTGTGCAGCTGATCGACTCCAAGAAGGAGTCTGAGGCACGAGCAGCACGCCGCGAGAACAGCGCAGATAACGCTGCTGCTAATGACTCTGAAGAAGTGCCGTTCTAGTTGCAACAACACCCCGCAGGGAAACCTGCGGGGTTATTTTTTCAGCACAGACCACGCATAACGCCGTCGCCGTCCAGTACGGGAGCGCTGATACTCCTGCTCCAGACGCTCTGTCTCTACACAGTGCATTACATGAGCCATTACATGCGCTGTTTTACTGCACTGTGTACTAGCCATTCCATTACGCACTACGCTGGCGCACTTCAAGTTCATTGAAATCTTCTCAGACATTAGTGGTTCTCCTTCAAGTGAAGAATGCTTTAACTGGCCCCACCTTACCGGCATTCCTCTCAAACTTGGCCTCTGTTCGCTATGAGCGTTGGGGCACAGCGCCTAAGGCGCATACGGAAGCTGGGTTAACATTTACTCATGTCTGTTTCTGAGCTGTCCACCAGTACCCAGAACTATTTGAAAGCTATCTGGGGGCTAAAGGAATGGTCATCCGAGCCCGTTACCGCCACACTTATAGCGAAACAGCTGGGACTCAAGCTCTCCTCGGTCTCCGATGCAGTGCGCAAAATGTCGAAGCAAGGGCTCGTGTCACACACGCCCTATGGCTCTGTGGAGTTAACCGAACTTGGCAGGCAGTACGCATTGGTCATGGTGCGCCGCCACCGATTGCTTGAGTCTTTTTTGGTTCAAGCATTGGATTATACGTGGGACGAGGTCCATGATGAAGCCGAAAATCTTGAACACGCGGTGTCTGACATGCTCATAGAGCGCGTGGATAAGTTCCTCAATTACCCCACTAGGGATCCACACGGCGACCCTATCCCTACGGTTGATGGACAGGTCACTATCCCCAGTGCGCACCGTCTCACCG
This sequence comes from Corynebacterium sp. UMB2355A, assembly GCF_033877495.1. Classification (NCBI taxonomy): domain Bacteria; kingdom Bacillati; phylum Actinomycetota; class Actinomycetes; order Mycobacteriales; family Corynebacteriaceae; genus Corynebacterium; species Corynebacterium sp. UMB2355A. Next base: position 1,944,611 of record NZ_CP138855.1, read on the forward strand.
ACAGCGGAGCACAACCGCAGGTGACCGTGGAACGCATTTCTGATTCCGACCCACAACTGCTGGCCTTCCTCAAAGAGCAAGGCATCGTCATTGGGGCTGTTCTTACCACGCGCGAAGGAACGCCCTTTTCAGAATCGCTCGAAGTACAGGTAGCCGACAGTACTCAGTGGGTAGTACTTGGGCGCCCAGCTACGGACGCAGTGTTTGTAGCACACCACATCCTGTAGTCTTTCCCTTTCTCATTAATCCTGTCCCTACCTGCCCTTTTAAAAACTACGGTGCGACGTAGTTTGCAACTACGGTAGTACGTAGTTAATCTTTTCGATCATCACCTATCCCACTTATGGCTAAGGCCAGGATGAGCAGGATTGTCATGTCAGACTCACCAGATTTGGTGTACTTTTCTAGCGTTTCTGAAAACACAAAAAGATTCGTCGAACGCTTAGATAGACCCGCAGTGCGCATTCCACTGCGGCCCAAGAAAACCGGAATGATCCAGGTTTCACACCCGTACGTACTCATCGTTCCAACCTACGGCGGTGGCTCGCTCAAACGCGCAGTCCCCAAACAGGTCATCGACTTCCTCAATGACCCAATCAACCGTTCCTTTATCCGGGGCGTGATTACCTCAGGCAATACCAACTTCGGAAGCGCTTACTGCGTCGCCGGCCGCATCATTTCCGCTAAGTGCCACGTTCCAGAGCTGTATCACTTCGAGCTACTCGGCACGCAGAAGGACGTTGCCGCTGTAAAGCAGGGCCTTCACAAGTTTTGGGAGCAGCAAAGCAACTAACAATTACACCCCATTGATTTCCCACAAAATGAAGACCACATCCGCAACACACAGATTGGAAACCACAATGCCGCCACTTAAGGCCACCCCCACACAGCCCATTGGCCCTACGCCCCGCACCGCTTCAGCAGACGATGCCGGCGGTGTCGGTAAGCGCAAGAGCTACCATGCACTCAACGCGCAGCTGAACCTATTCGACGATTCGGGAAGAATCCAGTTCGACAAGGACATTGAGGCAACACAAGACTTTTTAGCGCACCATGTCACTCCCCGCATGCATCAGTTTGAATCCACCAAGCAGCGCTTGGAGTGGTTGGTTGATAACGAATACTACGAGCGGGAATTCCTTGAGCTTTATGATGACGATTTTCTGTGCACTATGTACGACAGAGCCCACCGAGCCAAGCATCAGTTCCGCACTTTCCTCGGCGCATTTAAGTTCTTTACTTCATACGCACTGAAAACCTTTGATGGCTCGCGATTTCTGGAAGGCTACGAAGAACGCGTCGCCACCACAGCTTTGTACCTTGCACAGGGCGATGAAGAGCTTGCGGAGAAGCTGGTGGATGACATCATGACCGGACGCTTCCAGCCCGCCACCCCTACTTTTCTCAACGCAGGAAAAGCCCAGCGTGGCGAAATGGTCTCCTGCTTCCTCCTTCGCATCGAAGACAATTTGGAAAGCATTGGCCGCAGCGTGAACTCTGCACTGCAGCTTTCAAAACGCGGCGGTGGTGTGGCCTTGTTACTGAGCAATCTGCGCGAATCCGGAGCCCCAATCAAAAAGATTGAGAACCAAGCTTCCGGCGTAGTCCCAGTCATGAAAATTCTGGAAGATAGCTTCAGCTATGCCAACCAATTGGGCGCTCGACAGGGCGCTGGAGCCGTCTACCTACATGCGCACCATCCAGATATTCTTCGTTTCCTGGATACCAAGCGGGAAAATGCCGATGAGAAAGTCCGCATTAAGACTCTTTCGCTGGGAGTTGTTATTCCAGATATAACCTTCCAGCTGGCCAAAGAGAACAAGGATATGCATCTTTTTAGCCCGTATGACATCGCTCGCGAGTACGGCGTAGCCATGTCTGACATGTCTATCACCGAGTATTACGACGAGCTGGTTTCCAATCCGCGAATTTCTCATACGACTATCAAGGCCCGCGAGTTTTTCACCACGCTGGCTGAGCTTCAGTTTGAATCTGGATACCCCTACATACTCTTTGAGGATACGGTCAACCGCGCTAATCCCCTCAAAGGACATATCAATATGTCCAATCTGTGTAGTGAGATCCTCCAGGTCAACACGCCATCCACCTACGGCGCCTCAGGTAACTACACCACCGTTGGCCAGGACATTTCCTGCAATCTAGGGTCGCTCAACATCGCTAAAGCTTTTGAATCACCGGACTTTGGGGAAACTGTTGAAACCGCGGTGCGCGCTCTCACGAAGGTCTCAGACCTAACAAATATCGAAGCTGTTCCTTCCATCGCTCACGGTAATGCATCCATGCATGCCATCGGGTTGGGCCAAATGAATCTCCACGGTTTCCTGGCTTCCAAGCGTATTCCTTATGGCTGCGCCGAAGCACTGGACTTTACAAATATCTATTTCCTGACCGTGACCTATCATGCGCTCCGTGCATCCCATGCGCTAGCGGTTGAGAAAGGTCAACGATTCACTGGCTTTGAAGAATCCACCTATGCCACTGGCGTCTACTTCGACAAGTACATCGACCAAGACTGGGCGCCGGCCACTGACCACGTAAAACAGCTATTCCATGAGGCTGGCGTGCAGATTCCTCAACGCGAGGATTGGCTACGGCTCAAGAACCAAGTGATGCAAGACGGCATCTACAACGCCTACTTGCAGGCAGTTCCACCCACTGGATCAATTTCCTACATCAATGACTCCACCGCGTCCATACACCCGATTGCCTCCAAGATTGAAATACGCAAGGAAGGCCGCTTGGGGCGCGTGTACTACCCCGCACCGGAAATGACCAACGACAACTTGGAGTATTTCGATGACTCCTACACCGTGGGGTACAAAAAAATCATCGACACCTACGCTATGGCCACCCAACACGTGGACCAAGGGCTTTCCCTGACTTTGTTCTTCACCGCTGACACCACTACGCGGGACATCAACAAGGCACAAATCTATGCCTGGAAAGCCGGAATCAAGACCTTGTACTACATCCGTTTACGCCAACCTGCACTCCAGGGAACCGAGGTCGAAGGCTGCGTTTCCTGTGCTCTGTAGGAACACGGTCCTTCCTTCATTCACAACCATCCATCAAGAAAGAAAGAAGCTATGTCTTCAACATCAAACACTGCTGAGCTAACCAGCATCTCAGTTACGCCGCCAAGTTACCGGCATGACCCTTCAGCCCGCATCCGCGCCATCAATTGGAATCGGGTGAGCGATGAGAAGGATCTTGAAGTGTGGAACCGCCTCACCGCCAACTTTTGGTTGCCAGAAAAGGTTCCACTTTCAAACGATCTCCCGGCGTGGCAGAGGATGACACCGGAGGAACGCAACCTCACCATGCGGGTGTTCACGGGACTCACCACCCTGGACACCGTCCAGGCCACTGTGGGCGAAATCTGTCAGATCCAAGATGCCCGCACCGAGCACGAGGAGGCCGTGTATACCAACATCGCCTTCATGCAATCAGTCCATGCCCGTTCTTACTCTTCAGTGTTTTCTACTTTGAGCAGTACGAAAGAAATTGATGAGGCATACCGCTGGGCGGTGAATAATGACCTTCTCCAGGCACGCGCCAAAAAAGTGCTCACTCATTATTTTGGACCCGATCCACTCAAGCGCAAAGTGTCATCGACGCTGCTTTCCTCGCTGCTTCTCTACGCGGGTTTCTATCTTCCCCTGCATTTTTCCGTCCACGCCACCCTGACAAATACGGCAGACATGATTCGCCTCATTCTGCGTGACAAGGCAGTGCACGGTTACTACTCAGGCTACAAGTACCAGCGCGGACTGGAAACGTCTGCTCCACAACGGCAACAGGAGATGCATGATTTCACTATTTCCTTGCTCGAAGAGCTTTATGCCCTAGAGCTGGATTATTCCGGCGAGCTATATGAGCCGTTGGGGCTCATGGATGATGTAGCTGTATTCGTTCGCTATAACGCCAATAAGGCGCTCATGAATTTGGGCTACCCGGACTACTTCCCACCTGAAGAAACGGAAGTGAACCCGGAAATCCTCGCTGCCCTAGCACCTGGAGCAGATGAAAACCATGACTTCTTCTCCGGCTCCGGTTCCTCCTATGTCATTGGCACCGCTGAAGAAACGAGTGATGATGACTGGGATTTCTAAACCGTTTCCACGACCAGACCAAGGAAGCTGGCTTGAGACCATCGCGCTGTTTGAAGCCATCCGCGAAGGAAACCAACCAGCAGCCATGCGGCTTTTGGATACGTCCGCCGCACGGGAGGCCGTCCTCGGGGGACTGTTAGGACTCATCGAACTGTACTTCCGCCATGAAGAAGACAAAGTGGATAACTTTCTTACTGCCGCCCACGCCGCCGGGCCACCGCCTGCCTTTGGCTGCAAGCCTTTTCTCCCTTGATCGCACGTACCTACGCCCAACTAAAAAGAAAGGACTTCCTATGACCACCCCACGCATTAGTGTTATCGTCGGCAGCCTGCGCCGCGGCTCATTTGCGCGCAAGATTGCACACGAAGTGCTCACAATGATCCCTGAAAACTACCAGGCAGACATCGTTGAAATCCGTGACTTGCCGCTCTATGACTTCGACTACGATGACCCCTCGGTCACGGACAAGCCCATTCCAGCTGAGTACACCACTTTCCGCGACACCATCAAGAACTCGAGCGGCGTCCTCTTTGTTACCCCGGAAAATAACCGTACTATCCCTGCCTGTCTCAAGAATGCAGTGGACATCGGTTCCAAGCCCAACTCGGATGTGGCTTGGAAGAACCTTCCCGCAGGTATCATCAGTCACTCTGTAGGCCGCATGGGCGGCTACAGTTCACAGAAGAACCTCCGGCTCGCCCTGTCCTACTTCGATATGCCGCTTCCTGGTCAGCCCGAGGTATTCCTTGGCCAATCCCCCACCCTCTTCGAAGACTCCGGCCATCTCAATGAAGGCACCGCAGGCTTTGTCAAAGACTACGTTATACGCTTCCTGCAGTTGGTCGACATGACATTAACAGCCAAGCACAGCTAGCGACGGCGACTAACCCTAGCCACCGCCCTCTACGAAGTACTTGAAGGCTTCTAAAGGGCCTTCTCAAAGACACAAACCCCGGATTCACACTCATCCTTGAGTTACCTGAATCTGAACCCAGGACGCTTCAAAAAACACCGCTCTAATTCTTCGATTTTCGCTGAATTAGAGCGGTTTTAGCGCTGTCGCTGGACACTGACCCTGGCGACATCCTGTTAGGCCGCTACAGGGCCATACAGGGCAGGGGAGACCCCCATCTACGGCTTGCCGCCGTCGGGGGACTCCTTGTCACCGTCGTGGTCGCGCTGTTGCTCCTGCTGGCGGCGCTTAGCGATGCGTTCCAGCGCGCGACGCAGTACTGCAGCGCTTTCCTCCTGAGTACGGTCGATGACGATCTCGCGGTACCGTTGCTTCATCTCTGGGTTGCTGTCAATCTCGACCCGCAAAAAGTCCTGATCAACATGCGAAATCTCCTGCAACGACTGCGTTGCTTCCTCGATGATGATCTTCGCTTCCTGCTCTGCTTCCTCGCGCGTTACTGCAGCGTCACGTGTGGCCTCATCATGTTCTTCACTGCCGAATTCTTCGGCAAGGTCAAGCAGCTCATCTGCCTGAGCTTCAGCGAGACCCAGCGTCTGCTCAGCTTCTTTGCGTGCGTCACTGCGGATCTGCTCGGCTTCTTGCTCGGCCTTTTCGCGTGCTTCGCTGCGGAGCTGTTCAGCTTCCTGCTCTACACGCTTGAGCTTGGCTTCGGCGGCGCTCTCAACCTCCTTGGCACGGTCCAGCAACTCTTCCGCCCGTGCCTCGGCAAGACCCAACTCCTGTTCAGCATCCTTCTGTGCATCATCACGAATCTTTTCGGCGTCCTGCTCGGCCGTCTCGCGTGCTTCTTTGAGTACGCGCTCGGCAACCTCGCGAGCCTGCTGTTCAGCATTTTCCTGCACACGCTGGGCTTCTTCACGGGCCTGCTGCGCCCGTTCGAGTTCTTCTGCAGCTTGCTTGCGGTCTTTCGCTGCAGCATCGACATCTCGCTGTACGGAGCTGTGCTTCCGTTCCACCTCGTCCTCACGGTTCGCAAGGTCGCGCTCCCGGTCCTGCTGTTCGACGTAACGGTCAAGATTCAGCGACTCATTGTGACGTTCAGACACATCTAGCTCTACCGGGTAACCCAACGCGTACATGTGCTCTCGAAGTCCACGCTGCGCGTCGATGAACTTCTGGTTCCCGGAGATTTGTTTGCCCTTCTTCGGGCCAGATATGTACCGCACCGACTCATCAGTGTTGTACGCGATGCCGGGCCGGCAGCGGAGCTTGTCGGGATCAGCCCCCTCTTCGGAGGGGGCTTTTCCTGTTTCCGGCTTAAGGGACATTTTGTGCGTAAACACGGCGTGTCGCGATAAGGGACATTTTGTGTGTGTGTTCAGCTCCGTCCGGCCCACCTTTTTCTCACTCCTAAGTCGGGATTCCACTGATGATCAATGCCGGTATCGAATTCTTTCGGCCCGTCGACCTCTTCCGGTCGACCTCTTCCCGTCGACCTCTTCCGGTCGACCTACTCCGGTTTACCAACGCAGGTCAGCGCAAAATCGGCCAAATAGCACGAAATGGGCCCAAAATGCCGTGACCTGCATTGGTCGACGCTAGGAGGTCGACCGGAACACCCGCTAACTCGATGCGGCCAGAATTGTGCACGTCAAGGGCTTTGCTCGTCCCCTGGCTATTTGCGACCGCCCAACGCACAGGCGGCTGGTTCTAGTTCCTTAGAGTCCTTGATCTCGCTGGGGTTCCTGTGCTGCCCGCAGACTCCATACCACACACCAGACGTCATTCGGTGTTGATTTCTCAAAACGGGCAAATGGAACTGTTTTGAAAACCATATCTGGTTGTTGGCCGAGGCCATCCCGGGAAACCAGATAGACATCTACATACAAAATGTCCCTTACGCCCACATTCGATCTTCGAGCAATAGCGTTGGGAACCGAGACGCGGTCTCCAGCGTCTAAATATAGACAAGCATTCGCAGATGGAGTATTGCCATGATGAAAACAACCACGATTAATGAACACATTGTGTCAATGAGCAGGGCTTTTAACGGTGTGTCGCCACGGGCATGGAGCCTGATTAAGCACCGAACCAAAGAATTGCTCGTATCACATATCGCCGAGTGCGCGGCAACATGGGGAGGAGATGACAGCAAGGCGGATGCAAGCGGGTGGCAGGTCTTTGGCATTGACCAAGCAGTGCGGCTTTTGGGGCCGGAAACCCTTGGAGCGCAGTTTCAGCGATTGAACGCGTTGACAGAAGACCTTTCTAGGTACTTGTTGGCCAAGTATTACCAGGTTCCTGCGGGTGTCGACGACGAAGTGACGGATGAACAGATTGATGCTGTCAACGCTCTCCTGGGCACGGGCGATGTTAGGAGCGTTGTAGGCGAAGTCGTTGAGGAGGCGGTTCGTCGTATCCATCTTATTGAGGCAAAACACGCGTTCGAGCAATTTGAAGCAGGGCAGTCATGAGCGCACACGATATTGAGCGCACCGTGTATTCCGTGCTGCGCGGGACGTATTGCCTCAATGTTGGCTTCGACGCGCGCTCGCGGCGAGGACGCAACCCGTTCCAAGCTTGACCGGTCAAACCGAACCGGTGTGCCAGAACGAGTTGCGGTATCGACAACCCCGCTTAACTGTCCCAGTCCACCGCCCAGGGATCCTCTTCTTCCTGCTGCTCCATCAGCGCGTTGATCGGCTCCGTCAGATGTTGGTCGATTACCGTCCAGGCGGCTTCGTTCTGATCCTGCAGGAAGATTCGTTTCATCTCGTCGCTGCTGTCCGGAAGGCTCTGGATGTCCTTCGCCCATCGCGCTAATCGCTGCGCTCTCCGAGTCTGCGACAACAGATCGACCTGTTGGTTCAGCTGCCGCCAAAGTTCCTCGACAGCCTGCGGGCTGTGGTCCTTGCCCAACGTTTTCAGTGCTTCCTCCACGGTAGTCTTCATCACTGCGTCGTTCGTTTCTGCTGGTGTGATCCCCGGATTGTGCCAGCGCATCATTCCTACCAACCTCGTCGCGTCCCCTTCCGTCGCCTCCAAGGCTTTGATCACGAGCTGTCCTACTTGGTACTGCAAAAACTGGAACATTACCCGGTAGAACGCCTGATCTTTCTCCTCCTGCACGCGCTCGGTGTCTCGCACAATCGATTGAATACCCCGCGCTCCAACTGGGCGTGTTCGCTGTGAAGCTGTTTCAGAATCTTGTACGCGGTCGGCTCGTTCGCGTTCTCCGGGTCGGTGATTTTCAGATACTTCACGATGAGGAAGATCGAGTCGCTGTCGCGATCGGTCATGGGAACGTCCCGGTCCACTCCTCTCAGGATGTCCGGCACTAGTCGTTTCGGGTAGCCGTGGAACCGCACTGTGGGCGTTGTTGTCATGATTGGTCTCCTTCGGTGTCGTTGGTGTTGCTGCAATGTAGCGAACGGGTCCGACATTTCGGCGGGCAAGCACGCGGGCAAGCCTGTATTGGTCGTGCTGTTGGCGCGTTTTAGCAGGTAGAGGTCGGGGTGCAGCGTCCATGTTGACGAAGGTGTGTTCGAGTGGGGTGTGCGCGGTGGGCGGAGGGGCGTCGAAAAGCAGTAAAGGGCAGGGGAGCGGAGAATGTGACCCATGTCCCAAAAGTTTGCGTTGTTTTCTGCTGCGCTGCTCGTGCAATGAGGGAAAACTAACAGGGGTCCAGTCAATATAGTGCTCGCCACGGAAGGGGCGCCACGAAGAAAGGATTCACATGTCTATCGATCAACAGATCTCAGACTATTACGGCAAATTGCAGATGAGGAACGCGGGGGAACCAGAGTTCCACCAGGCGCTCGCGGAAGTGCTTGACTCCCTCAAGATCGTCCTCAATAAGGATCCTCACTACGCTGACTACGGCCTCATTGAGCGACTCTGCGAGCCAGAGCGCCAACTTGTGTTCCGCGTCCCGTGGGTCGATGACAACGGGCAAATCCAGGTCAACCGCGGCTTCCGCGTACAGTTCAACTCCGCGCTCGGCCCATACAAGGGCGGGCTGCGATTCCACCCGAGCGTCAACCTGGGCATCATCAAGTTCCTGGGCTTCGAGCAAATCTTCAAGAACTCCCTGACCGGCCTGCCAATCGGTGGCGCGAAGGGTGGCTCCGACTTCGACCCGAAGGGCAAGTCCGACGCCGAGATCATGCGCTTCTGCCAGTCCTTCATGACGGAGCTGCACACCCACATCGGCGAATACCGCGACGTGCCAGCCGGTGACATCGGCGTTGGCGCCCGCGAGATCGGCTACCTCTTTGGCCAGTACCGCCGCCTGGAAAACAGCCATGAGTCCGGCGTGATCACCGGCAAGGGCCTGAAGTGGGGCGGTTCCCTCGTCCGCACTGAGGCAACCGGATACGGCCTGGTCTACCTCACCTCCGAGATGATGCAGACCCACGGCGAGTCCTTCGAGGGCTCCAAGGTTATCGTGTCCGGCTCCGGCAACGTGGCTATCTACGCTGCGGAGAAGGTGCAACAGCTCGGCGGTGTGGTTGTCGCCATGTCGGACTCCTCCGGCTACGTCACCACCCCGAACGGCGTGGACATCGAACTGCTCAAGGATGTTAAGGAAGTGCGCCGCGGGCGCATCTCCACCTACGCGGCCGAGGCCGGCGAGGGCGTCGAATTCCACCGGGACGGCAACGTGTGGGAGGTCCAGGCGGACGTTGCTCTGCCGTGTGCCACCCAGAACGAGCTCGATGGTGACGACGCCAAACTCCTCGTGGACAACGGTGTGCGCTACGTCGCCGAGGGCGCCAACATGCCGTGCACCCCAGCGGCTGCCCACTACTTCCAGCAGAAGGGGATCGCGTTCGCGCCGGGCAAGGCCGCCAACGCAGGTGGCGTGGCCACCTCCGCGCTGGAGATGCAGCAGAACGCCTCGCGCGACTCCTGGTCCTTCGAGTACACCGACCAGCGTTTGCATGAGATCATGTCGAACATCTTCAAGACGGTCGATTCGACCGCAAAGGAGTACGACATGGAGGGCGACTACGTGGCCGGCGCGAATATCGCGGGCTTCAAGAAGGTCGCTGACGCGATGCTGGCGCAGGGCGTCATCTAGGGATATATGAATATGCGTTGATGGCATAAAATACGCGTTCACTGCCCACTGCCGATTTCGTTTCGGTAGTGGGCAGACGTGTTTCCGGGGGTAGGAGGAAAGAAATTTTCCTGAATAACATACACCGCGCCGTATAGCTGTTACACTCCCGTGTATGTCAGAGCAAAAAGTGTTGAACGTAGCAGTCGCGGGCGCTACCGGGTACGCCGGCGGCGAGATCCTCCGCCTGCTGCTCGGCCACCCGGCATACCTCGCGGGCGAGCTCGAGATCGGTGCGCTCACCGGGGCCTCCAACGCGGGCGCCTCGGTAGGCGAGCTCATGCCGCACCTGCCCGAGCTCGCCGACCGTGTCATCGAACCCACCACGGTAGAGGTGCTCGCGGGCCACGACGTCGTCTTCCTCGGCTTGCCGCACGGGCACTCCGCGAAGATCGGCGCGGCGCTGCCGCCAGAGGTCACGGTCATCGACTGTGCTGCGGACTTCCGCCTGCGCAGCGCCGATGCCTGGCAGCACTACTACGGCTCCGAGCACGCCGGGTCCTGGCCGTACGGCCTGCCGGAGCTGCCCGGCCACCGCGAGCAGATCGCGGCAGCCACGCGGATCGCGGTGCCCGGCTGCTTTCCGACGGGCGCTACGCTCGCGGCGTGGCCCGCGGTGGCATCCGGCCTGGTCGAGCCGGACCTGACCATCGTCTCCGTCACCGGCGTGTCCGGCGCAGGCAAGAAGGCGAGCGTTGCCATGCTGGGCGCGGAAACAATGGGTTCGCTGAAGGCCTACAGCGCTGGCGGCACCCACCGACACACCCCGGAGATCCAGCAGAACCTGCAAGAAGTCGCGCAGTCTCCGGTCGGCATCAGCTTCACGCCGGTGCTCGCACCGCTGCCGCGCGGCATCCTCACCACCGTGGTCGCACCCCTTGCCCAGGGCGTGGACGCTGCCGCTGTCCGCGCGGCGTACGAATCCGCCTACGCGGGCGAAGCCTTCGTCACCCTGCTCCCGGCAGGGCAGCAGCCGCAGACGCAGCACGTGGTCGGCTCAAACATGTGCCACGTGCAGGTAGCAGTCGACGAATCGGCCAAGAAGCTCGTGGTCACCAGTGCCATCGACAACCTCACCAAGGGCACCGGCGGCGGTGCCGTGCAGTGCATGAACCTTGCACTCGGCCTCGAAGAGACCGCGGGGCTCTCGCGAGCCGGGGTGGCTCCGTAACCGCCAGCCTCACCCCATCTCTACTTCTTCTTCTCGTATAGGACTGTAAAGGACATTTTCATCATGAGCACTACTGGTGTTACCGCCCCCAAGGGATTCAGCGCCGCAGCAATCTCGGCCGGCATCAAGGCATCCGGCAAGCCGGACATGGCCGTCGTGGTCAACGAAGGGCCAAAGAACGCGGCCGCAGCCGTGTTTACCCGCAACAAAGTCTTCGCAGCCCCGGTCAAGGTCAGCCGCGAAGTAATCAAGGGCGGCGCTATTTCCGCCGTCGTGTTTAACTCCGGCAACGCCAACGCCTGCACCGGCGCGCAGGGCGTCGAGGACGCCAAGGCGATGCAGCAGCTGACCGCCGAGGGTATCGGGGTGGACGCCTCGCAGATCGCGGTGTGCTCCACCGGCATCATTGGTGACCTGCTGCCGATGGACAAGATAGAGCACGGCATCGGGGTCGTTGTGAAACAGCTCGGCGACCATGGCGCGGACGCCGCCGTCGCCATCAAGACCACGGATACGGTGGCGAAGGAGGTCGTCGTCAATGGTGACGGGTGGACGCTCGGCGGAATGGGCAAGGGCGCGGGCATGATGGCGCCGTCGCTTGCCACGATGCTCGTGTGCATCACCACGGACGCGGACGTCGAGAGCCAAGCGCTGCAGGCTGCGCTCGACCGCGCCGTTGCCACCACCTTCAACACCCTCGATATCGACGGCTCCACCTCCACCAACGACACCGTCATCGCTATGGCCAGCGGCGCAAGCGGCGTCACCCCGACGCAGGAAGACCTCGACGCCGCGATGCAGGACGCCTGCTCGCAGCTCGCCGCCATGATGCAGTCCGACGCCGAAGGCGTAACCAAACGCGTGGCCATCACCGTCGAAGGTGCGGCCGACGACGCCCAGGCGCTCAACGCAGCCCGGACAATCGGGCGCGACAACCTGGTCAAGACCGCGATGTTCGGCTCCGACCCGAACTGGGGCCGCGTGCTCGCCGCCGTCGGCATGGCCGAGGCCGAGATGGACGCCGAGAACATCTCCGTCACCTTCAACGGGCACACCGTGTGCGCGCAGTCCGCGGGCGCGCCGGGCGCGCGCGAAGTGGACTTGAGCGGTGCGGACATCGAGGTCGTCGTCAACCTCGGCACCGGCGGGCAGGGCAGCGCCACCGTGCGCACCACCGACCTGTCGCACGCCTACGTCGAAATCAACTCCGCATACAGCAGCTAGGAGGCAGTCGTGTTAGCGAATCTCAGCAGCGAGCAGCGGGCAACCGTCCTGGCAGAGGCACTGCCATGGCTGCAGCACTACCGCGACAAAATTGTGGTGGTCAAGTACGGCGGCAACGCCATGATCGATGAAGACCTCAAGGCCGCATTCGCCGCCGACATGGTCTTCCTGCGCACCGTCGGCGCGAAGCCCGTCGTCGTCCACGGCGGCGGCCCGCAGATCAGCGCGATGCTCTCCCGCCTCGGCCTGGACGGCGGCGAGTTCGTCGGCGGGTTCCGCGTCACCACACCGGAGATCCTGGACGTGGTGCGCATGGTGCTCTTCGGCCAGGTCGGGCGCGACCTGCTGGGCAAGATCAACTCCCATGGGCCCTACGCGGTGGGCACCTCCGGCGAGGACGCCGGGCTGTTCACCGCGAAGCGCCGCACCGTCGAAGTCGACGGCGAAACCCGCGACATCGGGCTCGTCGGCACGATCACCGACGTGAACCCCGCCGCCGTCATGGACATCATCGAGGCCGGCCGCATCCCGGTGGTCTCCGGCATCGCGCCGGGAGAGAACGGCGAGGTGTACAACATCAACGCCGACGAGGCCGCGGGCGCGCTCGCCGCGGCGATCGGCGCGGAGCGCCTCGTGGTGCTCACCAACGTGGAGGGCCTCTACACAGACTGGCCGAATAGGGATTCGCTGCTGTCTAAGATTCGAGGCCGGGGACCTCGAGCAGATGCTGCCAGCACTGGACTCGGGCATGATCCCCAAGATGGAGGCGTGTCTCACGGCGGTGCAGGGCGGGGTGAAAGCCGCCCACGTCATCGACGGGCGCGTCGCACACTCCGTGCTCCTTGAGCTGCTCACGATGGGCGGGGTGGGCACCATGGTTCTGCCAGATGATTACGACCGTTCCCAGTACCCGGACGGCACCATTTTTAGAAAGGATGACGCATGAAGGACTTCACGCAGCGTTGGGCGGGCGCGCTTTTAGATAACTACCCGGTTCCGCCAATCGAGCTCGTCGAAGGTTCCGGCTCCACCGTGACTGACGCCGATGACAAGCAGTACATCGACATGCTGGCCGGCATCGCGGTCAACTCGCTTGGCTACGCGCATCCGGCCGTCGTTGAGGCGGTCACCCACCAGGTGTCGACGCTCGGGCACGTCTCGAACCTGTTCGGCTCCGCACCCGTGGTCAAGGTCGCCGAGGCACTCCGCGAGCACGTCGGCGACAACACCGCCCGCGTCTACTTCGGCAACTCCGGCACCGAGGCCAACGAGGCAGCCTTCAAACTCGCGCGCCTGACGGGTCGCCGCCGCATCCTTGCAGCGCAGCACGGCTTCCACGGCCGCACCATGGGCGCGCTCGCCATGACCGGCCAGCCCGACAAGCAAAAGCCCTTCGAGCCGCTGCCCGCCGGCGTGGAGTTCTACCCCTACGGCGACATCGAGGCGCTCACCGCACTCGTGGAGCAGAACCCTTCGGATACCGCGGCCATCATCATGGAGCCCATCCAGGGCGAGACCGGCGTCATCCCCGCCCCGGAAGGCTTCCTCACCCAGGTCCGCGAGCTGTGCGACAAGCACGGCATCCTCTTCATCGCCGACGAGGTGCAGACCGGCGTCGGCCGCACCGGCGACTTCTTCGCCTTCCAACACGAGGGCGTGCTACCGGACGTGATCACTATGGCCAAGGGCCTCGGCGGCGGCATGCCAATCGGCGCGACGATCGCCCGCGGCGAGGCAGCGAAGCTATTTACGCCGGGCAGCCACGGCACCACGTTCGGCGGCAACCCCGTCTCGTGCGCGGCGGCCACGGCAGTGCTGGCCACCATCGACGACGCCTTCCTCGCGGAGGTGCGCCGCAAGGGGCAACTGCTTGCCGACGCCACCTCGAAGATCCCGGGCGTCAAGGAAGTCCGCGGGCGTGGGCTCATGCTCGGCGTGGTGCTGGAGCGGCCGGTGGCGAAGCGCGTCGTCAAGCTTGGCCTTGAGCACGGCGTGATCCTCAACGCGCCGGCGGATGACGTGATCCGCCTGACGCCGCCGCTGGTGATCAGCGACGAGGAGATCGCGCAAGCGGCTCAGCGCCTCGCGGCCGCGATTGCGGAGGCTTCAGAAGAGGTCTCACAATAAATTGACAGGCTTGACGTATCGCTTTCACATGTGCTGTAATTTGGTTGTTCAATTTATTAATTGAACATTTGCTAGTTGGGTGGAGCCATCCACCCTTGCGCCTTCACATTCCTTGCTCGGAATCGGTGCAACCAAACCACAGTGAAAGTCGATACATATGGCCTTCTCCGCGAAGAAATCCCTCCCAGCTGTAGTGCTCTGTGCCGCGATGATGTGGACAGTCACTGGATGCAGCACCTCTACGAACAACGAGTCCACTCCGGAAGCGAGCCAGACCGTTGCAGATGCCTCGCATGCAGTGACCATCACGGACATCACCGGGAACACGATTCAACTGGAGAAACCACTCGAGCACGCCGCCATCCAGCTTTCTGGTTCAGGCGGGCCGCTTTTGACGATGGCGGCCCTCGACCGGGACAACTACACGTCCAAGATCGCTGCGATGGACAAGGGGCTCGAGTCCAATCGACAAGATCTGTGGGACCTTTTGCTTGAGGCGAACCCGGAGCTTGCTGATATCCCGAAGATTGGTGATGCGACGAAGGATCAGATCTCCGCCGAACAACTTTTGACGATGGGTGTCGACGGAGTCATTGCTCCGGTTCGCCAAAAGGCAAAGATGGATGTCATCGCTGAACAGACTGGCATCCCGGTAATCTACATCGATTACCACAGCCAAAAGCTGGAAAACCATATTCAGTCCACCAAGATCATCGCTGAAGCCACTGGGCTGACGAAGAATGTCGACGAGATCACGAAGTTCTACGAGGACGTCGTCGGCGACATCGAGGAGCGCGCTTCGAAGCTGGACCGCTCTACCTCGGTGTACTTTGAAACCAGCTCCAGCGGTCCGACGGAGTTCGGCAACACCTACGGTGCTGACATTATGTGGGGCGCCATCCTGGACGCCGTCGGTGCGGACAACATCGCCACGCACTTCATGGCAGCCAACGACGCGGAAGCGTTGTCAGCAGAGCAGGTGTTGGTCAGCGACCCGGACAAGATTATTTTTGCGGATCCCTCTGGGCCAACCAGCCGGACTCCGTCAAGATGGGCTTTTCGGTCTCGAAGGACGAAGCGCTTGCTTCGCTTAAGCCTTACCGTGAGCGCGAAGGCTGGGACAAGCTCACCGCTATCCAAAACAACGAGCTCTACGCCATCGGGCACCCGATGACCCGCGAAATGCTCGACTTCTACTCCTACGCTCAGCTTGCCAAGCTCTTCCACCCAGACGAGTTCGCAGACTTGGACCCGGAAGCCCTGATCAAGGACTACTTCGATAAGTACATGCCGATCCCATACGAGGGAACCTGGTTCGTCAAGTATGAGTAAACCAACATCAAGAAGCCTCCCGAAAGGGCTACTGGTCGCATTTGCCATTTTGGCGGTCGTAGTCCTT
Source organism: Corynebacterium sp. UMB2355A (assembly GCF_033877495.1). Classification (NCBI taxonomy): domain Bacteria; kingdom Bacillati; phylum Actinomycetota; class Actinomycetes; order Mycobacteriales; family Corynebacteriaceae; genus Corynebacterium; species Corynebacterium sp. UMB2355A. The sequence continues at coordinate 1,960,704 of NZ_CP138855.1, forward strand.
TTCGTGGTGGATTGTGCGTCGGCCCCGCTAACATCAAGCTCTCAAACTTCTCCACCGTGTTAGACCCTGACTCGGTTGAGCACGTTGCGTTCTTCCGCATGCGCATGCCAGCTGCCCTCATGGCAGTAGGGGTGGGGATGAGCCTGGGGTTGGCGGGTGCCGTGATGCAGACGATCCTGAATAACCCGCTCGCCAGCCCGTTCACGCTTGGCGTGTCCTCGGCGGCGAGCCTCGGCGCAGCCATCGTCTTTGTGATGGCGCTGCCGATGGTCTTCGTAACCGGCGGAGCGCTGCTGCTCGCGTTGGTCTCCGTGCTGATTATCTTCGCGGTGGGCAAATACATCGAGATGAGCAACTCATCACTCGTGCTTGCGGGTATCGCGCTGAACTTCCTTTTCGACGCCTTCCTGTCCCTGATCCAGTACCGCGCGTCAGAAGAGAGCCTGTCGTACATCGTCTTCTGGACGATGGGCGGGCTCACCCGCGCCTCCTACCCGCAGGCGTGGATCCTGCTCTCGACGTTCGTCGTTGTCTTCGCGGTGCTGCTGCGCAACGCGTGGAACCTGACCGCGCTGAAGTTCGGCGAAGCACGAGCGGAAGCGCTCGGCGTCAAGGTCGGACGCGTGAAGATCCTCTCGCTGGTCCTCGCCTCAATCCTGACCGCCCTCGCGGTGAGTTTCTGCGGCAAGATCGGCTTCATCGGCCTGGCCGCGCCGCACCTGGCGCGCCGACTGGTCTCCGAGGACCAACGGTTCTACCTGACCAGCTCCGCCATTCTTGGTGCGATGATCCTGCTGGTGTCCTCGATCCTCTCGAAGCTGATCGTCCCGGGCGTTGTGGTCCCAATCGGCATCATCAGCTCGATTATCGGTATCCCGTTCTTGGTCTATGCGCTGACAAGCCAGCGCCGTCAAAGGGCGGTGTAGCGGCATGATTCGCGTCAAGAACTTCTCGTTCGACTACGGCGAGCGCCAGATCATCAAGGACATCAGCTTCCAAGCCAAACCCGGCGAGGTCACCGTGTTGATGGGACGCAACGGCGCGGGCAAGACCACGCTGATGACGTCGATTGTCCGCTCACACAACCAGGGGCGCGGCAAGAAGATCTCCGGCGACATCGAAACCACTGGCACCATTTCCTACCTGAACCAGCACACGGAGGGTGACCTGCCGTTCACGGTCTTCGAAACGGTGATGATCGGCAAAGTATCCAAGCTGGGCATCCGCACCACGCAGGAAGACATCGACGACGTCAACGAAGTGCTCGACATGCTTGAGCTGCAGCCCCTGCGCGACGTCGCGATCCGCAACCTGTCCGGTGGCCAACGCCAAAAAGTCTTCATCGGGCAGGCCATGGTCAAACGGCCAGACATCCTGCTTTTCGATGAGCCCACGTCCGCACTCGACATCGAAAACCAGTACAGAATCCTGCACCAAATCAAGGCGCTCACGGTTGAACGAAACATCACAACGGTAGTAAGCCTGCACCAAATCGACCTGATTGAGCGCTTCGCGGACCACATCATCGTGCTCCACGAAGGCAAGATCTATGCCGAAGGCTCACCCGCCGAAGTGTTTACGAAGCAAACGTTCCGTGACGTCTACTCCGTCGAGGCGATTCTGGCGGGAGTCAAGGACCGGATCCTCTTCGGGTTCGACCTGTTAGACCACCCGAAGATCCCGCCCGAGCACACCCCAACCTCCATTCATTAGTCCCGGTGGCGGGTAAGCTTCAGCGCCCGCTGCTGGTCAAGCACCTCGAAGTAGGGCAGCGGGTCAATGTCGAGCGCCTCTACGTAGTCCGTGAGCATGTTCCGCACAACCTGGTGCAGCTCCTCGACGTCCCACGGCTTGGCGATGTAGTAGTCCAGGTTCGCCTCGTTCACCGCGTGCACGGTGTCCTTGAGCTGAGCCTGGCCCGTGACCAGCACCTTGCGGGTCGCTGCGGTGCGCGGGTCCTGCGCCATCTGCACCAAAAACTCCACGCCGGTGGTACCGGGCATGCGGTGGTCACACAGCGCGAGCGCGAGGAGGTCGCCGTCGTCGCTGAGCTCGTCGATCACCTCCCATGCTTCGTCGGCGTTGGAGGCAACCTCCAGGCGGACGGTGTCCGCGAAGGGGAGGAGGTCGCGCTCAAGGGCGGCGCGCACTTCGGCTTCATCTTCAAGAATCAGAATGGTGAGGTTCATGGTGTCTCCTTGGTCCGTTGATACGTAGGCGAACGCTGGCTTGGGTGCCTCGTGGCGAGGACTCCAGCGTGATGGTTCCGTGGTGCTTATTGATGATGCTTCGGCACACACTCAGGCCGATCCCCATCCCGAAGCGCACCTGGCCGTTCTTCGTGGTGAAACGCGGTTCGAAGAGCCGCTCGAGGCGCTCGCCGGGGATGCCGGGGCCGTCATCAATAATGTCGACTTCAATCCAGCCCGGCTCTGGTGCGCTGGTTCTGATCGTGACTGCGCTGCCAACGCCCGTGTCCTGCATCGCCTCGGCGGCGTTGGTCAGCAGGTTCGTCCACACCTGCGCAAGCTGGCCCGGCATGCACGTGATGTTGGGCAGCTCCGCGTAATCGCGGATGACCTCGACGTGGTCGAGCCGGTGCGAGATGAGGCGCAGCGTGTCGTCAATACCTTCGTGGACATTGACATCGGTGACGGGGTCGCCGTCAGGGCGCGCGTACGAGCGCAGCGAGGCCACGAGTTCCGTGATGCGGGTCGCCGCGGTGGAGAGGTTGCGCACCCCAGTGCCGATCGCCGCAGCGCGCTCGATGGTTTCGAAGTCGAGCCTGCGGGAGCGGGCCACCTGCTTAGCAAAGGCGGCGTCGTGCAGCCCGGCGAGCACCCAGCGCTGCGCAAGCGCGCGGTCGCCGATGATCTCGGTGAGCTCACGCCGCAGCCTGCGCGCCTCCTTCGTACTCACCGAGGGCGCCAGTTTCGCCTGCTCAAACGCCTTGAGCACGCCCTCGCGCCACTTCCGGTTCGGGCTCGCCGCAAGCAGCTTATCGACGTCCTCTCCGAGATGCGCCGCCGTGCGCTCAATCGCGGCCATCGGGTTGTTCAGCTCGTGGGCGACCCCCGCCGCCAGCTCGCCGAGCGAGGCGAACCGGGCCTGGCTCATCAACTCGCGGCGGGCCTCCTCCAGGTTGCGAAGCGCGGTGCTCAGCCGCGCCCGCTCCTGCTCCAGCTCCGCGGTCATCTCGTGCTGGTGCACCTGGATGTCCTCGGAGCGGCGCAGGCGCCGGTCGTAGGAACGCACCAGCAGCACGGCGAGCATGCGGTCCAGGCCAGGTGCGATGTCGAGCAGGTAGTTGAGTTGGTCCATCGGCAGCTGCACCGCCGTGACCTCCGTCGTGGTTCGCGCGGTGAAGAACCCGATGCGCGTGCCCGCTAGCGCCAACAGGCCAATTACCTGGCCCGTCGATCCGCGGTGCATCGTAATATCCCCGGCGTCCGTGCTGCGCTGCAGCACCACCTCGCCCGAGATGGTCAAGATGACTTCCTCGACCTCTTTGCCCTCCGTGGTCAGGTTCACCCCGGGAGGGAAGACCAGGCGCGGCTGGCGCCCGAGGTGCCGGTCGGCGGCGTCAATAATGTGCTTGATGATCTCCTCGTCGCTGAGCTCCACGTCCAGCGCCGGCGCCGCCGGCTGGTCGTACTTCGACGCCAGCTCGGGGTTGTCGTGGTAGCGCGACGCCCAATAGCGGGTGAGCTGCTGCTGCAGGTTCCGTGCCAGGGCCTCGTCGTGGATCTCCGGCGTGTACACCAGCATGTCCAGCCTGCCCAGCTCGCTGAGCCGGTCCAGGCCCGACACCGTCGGTGCCGTGGTCAGGACGATGATGCGGGTGTGTTCGTAGTGGGCGTCGTCAAGAAATTTGACCAGCGGGTGATCGGCGGTGAGCCCGTGCTCGTGCACCGTGACGGTGACGAGCGCGAGGTCGTCCGTGCGAGGCAAGTCCGTCAGCGACGGGTAGGTGAGCACCGTATGCGTGCCGCCGAACGCGTCGCGCACGATGCTCTGGACGGTGCGCGACGCCTCCGACGCACCGATGACCGCGATTGTTGAGTGTGGAATCATCTACAGCAACCCCAGCAGCGTCCATACTGACGGCATCACGAAGATCAGCAGCAGCGTTGCCACCGTACCCACCACCAGGCCGACCTGCGCCATCTGTGGGATGGTGATCTCCTTCGTGGCGTACGCAATCGCGTTCGGCGGGGTGGAGATCGGCAGCGCCATACCCAGCGAGCAGGCGATCGCCACAATCACCGCGATGAGCATCGGGCTCGGCTCGGACAGCGTGATCGCCAGCGAGACCGCCAGTGGCACCAGCAGGTTCGCCGCCGCCGAGTGGGAAATGACGTTCGCCATGGCAAACCCGATCAGGCCCAGCAGCGCCAGGATCATCATCGGGCCGAGCACCTTCCAGTTCACGGAGCCGACCAGCCAATCGTCGAGGCCCGTCGCACCCACGCCCGTGCCCAGCGCAATACCGCCGGAGACCAGCCACAACACCGGCCAGTCCAGCGCCTGGACGTCCTTGCCCTTCATCACTTTCAGGCTCAGCAGCGCAACGACGGGGAAGAAACCGACAATATTCGAGGAGATCCCGTGAAGTGGCTCGCTCATCCACAGCGCAATCGTCAGCCCCGCGACGGCGTAAAACAGCTTCGCGTTCGACGACGTATCCCAGGACGCATCCATTGCAATCGAGATCCGCGTCTCCGAAGGGATGAACGCGACGCACAGGAACAGCCACGCAAACACCAGCACAACCAGCATGAACGGGACGGCAAGCAGCATCCACTGCACGAAGGACACCTTGATGCAGTATTCTGCCAGCGCACCAATCGCGATCGCGTTCGGCGGCGTACCTACCGGAGTACCGATGCCGCCCACGTTCGCCGCTAGCGGAATCGACAGCGCCACACCCGCGCGCACCTTACCCGGCGGCAGCGTGCGCAGAATCGGGATGACCACCGCGAACATCGTGGCCGTCGTCGCCGTATTCGACATAAACATGCTCAGCAGCGCGGTAATCAGCATGAGCCCCAGCACCGTCAGCCGCGCCTTGTCCGGGAACGGCCGAAGCATGATCGCCGCCAGGTTCTTGTCCAGCCCGAACTTCTCCGCGCCATGCGCAATCATGAACCCGCCCAAGAACAGGATGATCACCGGGTTCGCCAGCGCCGCAAAGTAGTCGGACGCCGGCAGCACCGTCTCCTTCAGCGCCTCGACGCCACCCGTCGGGTCAACGATGGCGCCCTTCGAAAGCAGGATGACCTCGAGGAAGATCACTAGCACCGCGGTCGCGGTCAGCGGGATCGGCTCGAGGATCCAGAAGACAATCGCCAACAGGAAAATAGAAAGCATCCGCTGGCCGGGCGCCTCGAGGCCAGGGATGTTGAAAAAGAAGGGGAGCGCGAAGAGCACGGCGCCAAGAATGAGGCCCGCCCACTGCTTTTTCGAAAGGGAGGGGGCGCGCTGCTGGAGCGCCGGTGGTGGAATCGTTCCATGCTGTACAGCCATACCTCTGTATCTTAATCGTATGACCAGCGAATTTCGGTGGTTAGAATAAGCAGAATGAAACACTCAAAACTTTTCGTCGCAGCACTCGCCGCCGCCTGCGTATCGACGGCCACTTCGTGCACCACCCAGCCCCTCCCATTCGAGCAAACACCCGCCGCACCGGCTTCGCAGGAAGCAGAGGCCGAGCCCGATGCCGATCCAGGCGAGATGGACGAGCCCGCCTTCGAAGACGCCATCATTGCCATCTGGTCAAAGACGGACGAGATGCGTGGCATCGGCGTTCCCGAGTCCGAAATCGAAGACCTGCAGGCCCGCACCGACAAGCGCGACGAGTCCATGGGGCAGCGCGCCATGTTCTACGTCACCGAGGCGGACAAGCTCAGCGAACAGTACGCGTCCGTAACCGAAGACGGGTCTTAAGCCCAGAGCGGGCCTGTGCGCGTGTGGTACCCCGCGGGCTCCACGTGCACGATGGTTTCCGATTCGCCGATGGCTTCGGTGATGCCGTCCTCGATGGCGTCAGCGTGTTCGTGGGAGTACGCCACTGTCCAGCCGCCGGGTACCTGCACCACGAGGCTGATGAGCCGATCCCGCCCAAACGCAGCCGTGCGCACAGACGTGAACTCGACGTCGTGCTCGGCGACGTAGCTATTAAGGAAGCCGTGCAGCTTCTCCAGCTCATCTTGCGGTAGCGCTTCCGAGAGCAGCCCAAGAATGGCGCCTTTGAGCAGGCGGTAGCCAGTGAACAGGACGTTGAAGCCGACGCACAGCGCGATGATCGGGTCGAGCAGCTGCCAGCCCGTAATCCAGACAGCCGCGATGCCGATGATCACGCCGACCGTGGTCCACACGTCAGTAAGCAGGTGGTGGCCGTCGGCATCCAGCGTTGAAGAGCGGTACTTTTTCCCAGCCTTCACCAGCGCGACGCCCACCGCGAGGTTCAGTACCGTGGCGGCAACAGAGAACGCCAGGCCGATACCGATCTGCTCAACCGGCTGCGGGTGAATAATGCGCTGCACGGACGTATAGATAATGGCCACGGACGCCACCAGAATCAGCGACCCCTCCACCTGCGCGGAGAAATACTCGGCCTTCGCGTGGCCAAAGTTGTGGTTTTCGTCTGCGGGCTTGGCGGAAAGCTTTAGTGCCCACAGGCCGACGAGGGCAGCAACCAGGTTGATCACGGACTCGATGGCGTCTGAGAGGAAACCGACTGATCCCGTAATGCCGGCCGCTGCCATCTTCAAAGCAATGGTGATGACGGACGCTGTGATGGAGAGCCACATAAACCGTTCGAGGAGCCGCTGTTCTCGTTTACGTTCAGCATTGATTTCGGACAAAGGCATGTCTGCTTTCCGCCTCCCTATATCTGACCTGCAATATGTTAACAGTGCGGTCGGGGAGGGGTATGGGACCAGGCGAACCGGGAAAGGTTGAAAGTTGGACCTTAAAAAGCTCCCAGGAAACTTTTGAATGTTGATTTATAAAATAATGAAAAAACAACAGTATGCAATTCAATCGAACCATTGAATCTCGGATATTCAATAAAGGGGTAGAGAGTTTCTATTTTTGGCCCAATTTTCGGGGCATCTTTGGGAAACGTGCAGCTGACAGTATGTTTGTACTGTTTGGGTATACCCTATAACGGGGGTAGTCGAAATGTATAAAAATCTGAATGGAGCTTTTATAAAGTCGCTCGGAGAGGGGTTATATATGCAATAGTTTGAAAGTTATGCAAATGGCGCCTTAAGAAATTCTGAATTGTGTTTCGGAATGTATTGTGTTTGGCATGTCAAATACTTCTAGCGCCACTACGGCAGCGGACATCAAGGGTCCGCCAATCAAACCAGTGAGCCACGGCAAGGCGGTTTTGTTCCTTGCGCTTGGTACAGCATTCCTTGCCGGTACCCCGTTGTGGGTCAAGGCCACGAACATGGATCCCGCCACGCAGGCCTTCCTGCGCGTCGTGATCGGCTGCATTGTCCTGATCCCGTTCGGTATTTCCGAGATCCGCAAGAAGTCCGCCTTGAGCAAGAAGGGCATTATGCTCTCGATTGCCTCCGGTCTCTTCCTTGGTGTCAACTTTACCTGCTGGAACTACTCCATCTTCTACGTTGGTGCGGGTATTGCTGCAATTCTGCTGAACCTGCAGGTCATTATCGTGCCGATGCTGACCGCGGTATTTGATAAGTACAAGATTCCGCCGGTCTTCCTTATTCTTGTTCCGATCATGACGGTCGGCGTGCTGCTGACCGGTGGCGTCTTCGAGGCTGCTGAGGCATCTGGCGGCCCAGAGTCCATCTACGGCATTAAGACTGCAACCCTGGGCACGATCTTCGGTCTGACCTCGGGCGTGTGCTACTCCTTCTACCTCTACCTCTCCCGCAAGGCTGGTACCTCGGCACGTAAGGATCTGTACGTCCAGCCGATGATGTACACGATGATTGCGCAGGCAGTCCCGCCAACAATCGTGGCATTCTTCATCTCCCCGCGTAAGGGATTCGACTTCGTCAACGGTGTTCTGATCGACGGTCAGCTCCCGCTGGTTGATCCTGAGCACACCGTCGGTGACGCGCTGACCGCATGGAACTGGTTCAACCTCATCTGCTTGGCTATCCTCGGCCAGGCGCTGGCATGGACCTTCGTGCAGTACGGCACGGTCTGGCTCGACCCGACCCTGTCCGCAGGTATCCTGCTGCTCTCGCCGGTGACCTCCGTCATCATTGCAGCTCCGCTGTTTGGCGAGATCCCATCGGTACTCCAGATCATCGGTATCTTCCTGATTTTGGGTACAGTGGCGTACCAGAACGGACTGTTCTCAATGTTTACAAAATCGAAGATGAAACCCGACCATGAGAATCCGGATCACTCACTCGATGAACAGCTCATCAGAGAGGGATTAGCGCCCGGACACTCACCGGAAGAAGCCTCGGATAACCCGAAGAAGCATCACCATCACCACTAATTCGGAGTAGGTTCGGGGCGAACCGAAAAAATTTCACACAATGAGTGAAAGCTGAACCCCGTCTGTTCCAGAAGGCACAGGCGGGGCGTCGGCAAATAATCGAATATCAATCGTCAACGAGCAAGGAGAAGAAATGAAGCTGACCCAACGCGAACAGGAAAAGCTGCTCATCGTGGTTGCTGCTGATGTGGCACGTCGCCGCAAGGAACGCGGCGTGAAGCTGAACTACCCAGAGTCGGTAGCTCTCATCACGGATTACCTCATGGAAGGCGCCCGCGATGGCAAGACGGTAGCGCAGCTGATGTCCGAGGGCATCCAGGTGCTTACCCGTGACGATGTCATGGAAGGCGTTCCAGAGATGATCTCTGACGTTCAGGTTGAGGCAACCTTCCCTGACGGCACCAAGCTTGTCACTGTCCACAACCCAATCCGATAAAAGGAGACTATCCATGATTCCAGGCGAGTACTTCATCACTGAAGGCAAGGTCATCCTGAACGAAGGCAGCGAGCCGATCACACTTGAGGTGAAGAACACCGGCGACCGCCCGATCCAGGTCGGTTCCCACTTCCACTTCGCAGAGGCAAACAGCGCCCTCGAGTTCGACCGTGAAGCTGCGATGGGCAAGCGCCTCGACATCCCGTCGGGCACCGCAGCCCGTCTCGAGCCAGGCGATTCCCGCACTGTTGAACTGATCGACTTCGGCGGCAAGCGCGAAGTTCACGGCTTCAACGGCAAGGTCAACGGCCCAGTCAAGTAAACGGATTACGAAACCTTTAAGGAAGGGAACAAAATGGCATTTGAGATGGATAGGCGTCAGTACGCCGAGCTTTACGGCCCACACACCGGTGACGGCGTCCGCCTCGCGGACACCTCGCTGATCGCACGCGTTGAGAAGAACCTGCTGAAGCCAGGCGAAGAAGTCAACTTCGGTGGCGGCAAGGTTATCCGTGACGGCATGGGCCAAAACTCCCGTGTTACCGGTGAAGAACTGATTCCGGACCTCGTTATTACCGGCCCGATCATTATCGACTACACCGGCATCTACGTTGCTGACATCGGCATCAAGGACGGCAAGATCCTCAAGATCGGCCGCGCTGGTAACCCGGACATCCAGGACGGCATCGACATCGTTGTGGGCGTCGCAACCGAGGTCATCGGCGGCGAAGGCAAGATCGTCACCGCTGGTGCAGTGGATACCCACATTCACTTCATCTCCCCAGACCAGGTCATGGCTGCCCTGGACAACGGCACCACCACCCTCATCGGTGGCGGCGTTGGCCCGGTTGATTCCACCAACGCAACGACGGTCTCCGCGGGTGCGACCAACATCAAGCACATGATCGAGGCTTCCGTTGACTTCCCGGTCAACGTTGGCTTCCTGGGCAAGGGCCACGCTTCCGCGCTGAACCCGCTGCGCGAGCAGATCAAGGCCGGTGCCATCGGCCTGAAGATCCACGAGGACTGGGGTGCGACCGCAAACTCCATCGACAACGCGCTCAAGGTCGCGGACGAGATGGACGTCCAGATCGCAATCCACACCGATACCCTCAACGAGGGTGGCTTCGTGGACAACACCGTCAAGGCAATTGACGGCCGCGTCATCCACACCTTCCACACCGAGGGCGCTGGCGGCGGTCACGCGCCGGACATCATCGAGCTTGCTGGCCACTCCAACGTGCTGCCGGCGTCGACCAACCCGACGCTGCCGTACACCCACAACACGCTGGAAGAGCACCTTGACATGATCATGGTCTGCCACCACCTGAACCCGGATCTTCCGGAGGACGTGGCGTTCGCAGACTCCCGCATCCGCAAGGAGACCATCGCGGCGGAGGACGTCCTGCACGACATGGGCATCCTCTCCATCACCTCCTCCGACTCCCAGGCAATGGGCCGCGTCGGCGAGGTCGTGCTGCGCACCTGGCAGGTCGCTGACCGCATGAAGCAGCAGCGTGGTCCGCTCGAGGGCGACTCCGAGGGCAACGACAACGAGCGCATCAAGCGTTACGTGTCCAAGTACACCATCAACCCAGCTATCGCTCACGGTATCGCGCACGCAGTCGGTTCCGTTGAAGAGGGCAAGATTGCTGACCTGGTGGTCTGGGAGCCAGCACACTTCGGCGTCAAGCCGTTGCTCGTGCTCAAGTCCGGCTACGTTGCACGCGCCGAGATGGGTGACTCCAACGCATCCATCCCGACGCCACAGCCACGCACGATGCGTTATTCCTACGCAGCGTACGGCGATGCAGTCCGTCGCACCAGCGTCACCTTCCTGCCGACGGCCGCATTCGAGGCCGGCGTGCCGGATCAGCTGAACACGAACCGCAAGTTCGTTGAGGCGAAGGGCATCCGCAACCTCTCCAAGGCAGACATGAAGTACAACTCCGAGACGCCTGATATCAAGGTCGATCCGGAGACCTACGTACTGACCGTCAACGGTGAGGAAATCCACTCCGAGCCAGCTGAAGAACTGGCTATGGCACAGCGCTACTTCCTGTTCTAAGGTGGACGTGTAGCAGAAGCGAGCGGGGGCAGCAGACGCTGCCTCAGCTCGCTTTTTATTTTCTGCGACCACAAAATAAACGAAAGGTACTTATCGCAACATGATCGTTACTGAGATTCTCGGCAACGTGAATACCACCGAGGGTATTGATACGTCGAACTGCGATTACGTCGTGTTCGACAACGAGTCCCGTGTCAAGCGCATCCAGCGCGTGACCACCGAGCAAGGCACCGAGCTCGGCATCCGTCTCAACAACGACTTCCGCGAGTTTGTCGACGGCGACATTCTCGCCCGCGAGGGGGACAAACTGATCGTCGCAAAGATCGCAGCTTCCGACGTCCTGGTGATCGAACCGGCGACTATCCGCGAGGCCCTCGAGGTCGCTCACGCGCTCGGTAACCGTCACCTCCAGGCGCAGTTCTTCGCCGCTGGTGAGAATGCATTCGACAAGGACGTTATGGTTGTGCGGTACGACCACACCGTCGAGCACCATATCCAGCACACCGGTGTGTCCTACCACCGCGGTGAATACGTGATGCCAAAGGCGTTCCGTCATGCAGAGCATACCCACTAATCGCAGCCAGCTCGTCGTCTGGCACCTCACCGACTCCGCCCTGCCAACTGGTGGCTTCGCGCACTCCGCGGGCATGGAAACGTACCTGCAGCGTGACGTCATCCGCGACGCCGACACGTTCGCGACGTGGCTGCGCGGCTACCTGTACCAGGCCACGTTTAATGACGCCCTGGCGGCCAGGTTCGCCATCGAGCTGCAGCAGTCCGGCTTGTCGGAGGCGGAGCGCGTCGAAAAGCTCGCTGAGCTCGATGCCCTGGTGCATGCGACGCAGACGCCGAAGGAGCTGCGCGCCGCGATGCAGTCGATGGGTCGGCGCATGTCGAAGGTTGCCAAGATTGTCGACGCCAACGATGCGCTCGTCACCGAGTACGACCGCGGGCTTGCGGCCCGTGAGTACAAGGGCAACCCCGGCATCGCGTTCGGGCTGGTGCTCGGCGCCGCTGGCGTGGAGGAGTACACCGCTGTCGAGGCGTACCTCATGCAGCTTGCGACTTCGATGGTGCAGAACGCGATCCGCGCGATCCCGCTCGGCCAGGACGCGGGCCAGCGTCTGCTGGTTGGCGTGTATGACTGGGTGTCGCGCTACGCCGCGGTGACCATGGAGCACACGATCCACGACTTGGGTGTGGCGGCACCGGATATGGAAATTGCGCAGATGGAACACGAGTTCCTGCACTCGCGAATGTTTATGTCTTAAAACTTGGAAGGAAGATAGAAGTATGTCAGTAATCAAGATTGGCGTCGGTGGCCCTGTCGGCTCCGGTAAGACGCAGCTCATTGAGCGTATTACGCGCGCCCTGGAGGGAGAGATCTCCATGGCCGCGATTACCAACGACATTTACACCACCGAGGATGCCCGCATCCTGGCTCGCGACGGCGTGCTGCCAGAGGACCGCATCATTGGTGTTGAGACCGGTGGCTGCCCGCACACCGCTATTCGCGAAGACACCTCGATGAACGAGGCCGCCTACGAGGAGCTGCTGAACCGCCACCCGGACCTGGAGCTGGTGTTCATGGAGTCCGGCGGCGACAACCTGTCCGCGACGTTCTCCCCGGAGCTCGTTGACTTCTCGATTTACATCATCGACGTTGCGCAGGGCGAGAAGATTCCGCGCAAGGCAGGCCAGGGCATGATCAAGTCCGACCTGTTCGTGATTAACAAGACGGACCTCGCTCCGTACGTTGGCGCGGACCTGCAGGTCATGGCCGACGACTCGAAGAAGTTCCGCGGTGACAAGCCGTTCGTGCTGACCAACCTCAAGACCGACGAGGGCCTTGACCAGGTCATCGAGTGGATTCGTCGAGATGTGCTTATGCAAGATCTCGACACCAAGGCGTAGCTTGATGTGGGGCGAGTCAAGCGCGGTCTTCACCCACGAACCGCCGCATGAGGAAACTGGTGTACTGGAGCTTGGTATCGGCATTGGCGGTACCAAGTCCGTAGCGAAACGGCAGTACCACGAGGGTGCGTTCAAGATCATCCGCCCGCACTACCTGGATGATTCCGGGCAGGTCTACTACACCATCGCGAACCCCGGTGGGGGATACGTTGGTGGGGACGTGTACCGGATGGAAGTCGAAGTAGAGCCGGACGCGTCCGTGCTTTTGACTGACCAGTCCGCGGCGAAGGTGTACCGCACCCCGGACGACTACGTTGTACAGAACGTGGAGTTCACCCTGCACGGCAACGCCGTGATGGAGTACATCCCGGATCAGTTGATCCTGTACCGGGAGGCGGACTTCCGCCAGCAAATTACCGTCAACATGGACGCGGAGTCGCAGCTGTTCATGTCGGACATCGTCACGCCGGGCTGGTCGCCGGATGGTCGCCAGTTCCTGTACGAGCAGGCGCACCTGCGTAACGTCGTTCGTGTCGACGGCAAGCTGGCCGTCGTGGACAACGTGCGCATCGAGCCGACGAAGGAACTCTTCAACGACGTGAAGGAGTCCTTCCTGGGGCAGCACACCCACTTCGCAACGGCGATCTGCATCGACCCGAACATGACGCCGGAGCTGCTGGAGAAGGTCCGGGATGCAGTGCGCAACTCCCTGGAGGGCAAGGGCACTGCGAGCGCTTCGGTCACAGAGACCGAAGTGCCAGGCTTCGTGCTGCGCGGGGTTGCTGACTGGACGGAGGACCTGATGCGTATCATCAAGGCGGCAGCGAACGTGGTTCGTGCCGAGACGCGCGGCCAGGGGCCGATCGACCTGCGCCAGTACTAGTTACTTGCTATCGGCCGAATCCGGGCCATGTCCATGTTCGTGGGCATGGCCCGCACCTATCCAGTGCAACAGCTCGTGGATGTCATTGTCCGCGATGGCGTAATAGATGCTGCGGCCGTCTCGTTTCGAGGACACCGTGCCGTTGTTCTCCATCGCGCGTAGCGCGGCGGACGCGGTTGCGATACGAAGCTCGGTGACCTCCGCGAGCTCGGTCACGGTCAGCTTGTGCTGGCCGGCGTGGTGAATCGCAGCAAGCAGCGTCAACCGGGTTTGATCCCCGAGGATCTTGAAAATCCCGGTCCAATGGGGGAAATCTACTGACTGAGCCACTACTGAAACCTTTCTGGAATCCTAAAATTCACTACACCGGATGGGAAATATGCAGCACCGGGATGTCCTGGCTATCTCGGTCTAGGTTACCGCTCACACCGAAAACATTCTCAAGGACCGCCGGAGTAAGCACATCGTCTGGCGCACCGTTGCCCTTGAGCTGCTTATCGTGCAGCAGTAGGAGGCGGTCACAGTAGCGAGCGGCGAGCGCCAGGTCATGAATCGCCAGCACGATCACCGTGTTGTGCTCACGGGACAGGTGGCGAAGCATGTTCATCAGCTTGTACTGGTGATGCAGGTCGAGGTGGTTTGTCGGCTCGTCCAGCAGCATCACCTTTGAACGCTGCGCCATCGCGCGCGCAACCATGGCGCGTTGGATCTGGCCGCCGGAGAGCTCCGACATCTTCTGGTCCACGATGCCCTCGAGGTCCGCGTGACGCAGGGCGTGAAGGATAATCTCCTCGTCCTCCGGCTGGGCTTGCGCGAACGGTCCGCGGCCGGCGCTGCGGCCCAGCTGGATCACCTCGCGCACGGTCAGCGGGATCTTGTCGCCAGAGTGCTGCGCAACGTAGGACAGTACGTGGACGCGCTCGGTGCGAGGGTAGTCGCGCAGCGGCTTGCCGTCGAACAGCACATCGCCTGTGAATGGGTGCACCCCGGCGATGGATTTGAGCAACGTCGACTTGCCGCAGCCGTTCGGGCCCACGAGCCCGATGACGGACGGGGCGTCGAGTTCGAACGAGATGCCGCTCAGGATGGTCGTACCGGGGAAGCCCGTTTCAAGGTTCTTGACTTCTAACATCAGTGCTTCCTCCGCAGGATCAAGAAGAACGCAGGGACGCCGATGAGCGCGGTGATCACGCCGACAGGCAGTTCCTGCGGGGCGAACAGCGCGCGAGCGATGGCGTCGGCAACCACAAGCGTGATCGCGCCGACCACCGCGGAAATCGGGATCAAGCTCGCGTGCCGCGGGCCGGACATCATGCGCACAGCGTGCGGAACAATCAAGCCCACAAACCCGATCGCGCCGACGGACGCGACCGTAGCCGCCGTCATGAGCGACACCGCCACCAACACCGCGTAGCGCAACGCCACAACCGGAATGCCCATCGTGGACGCCGTCGCATCACCGAGGGAGAGCGCATCTAGGTAGCGCGACATCATCCACAACGCCACCGTGCCGAGCGTGCCGACGATGAACACCGCGATCACGGTGTACCAACGCGCGGCGCTGAGCACGCCGAGCAGCCAGAACATGATGCCGCGGGTCGACTCAGCGTTCCCGGACGCGGTAACGATCAGCGAGGTCAACGACTGGAACAGGAACCCAATCAGCACACCGGTCAGCACCACACGTGCGGCGTCGGCCGCACTGTTGCGCAGCAGCAGCATCAACATGCCGAAGGACACGAGCGCACCCACCGCTGCACCGGCGATGATGCCGTACTGCCAGGTTGAGAACAGGATAGCCACGACAGCGCCCGTCGACGCGCCCGAGGAAATACCCAGCAGGTACGGCTCGGCGAGGTCGTTGTGGGTGATGGCCTGCATCGCCACACCGCACACCGCGAGGATCGCCCCGACCATCGCAGCCATCAGGATGCGAGGGATGCGAAGCTCGGTCAGGATGGACATGCGCAGCGGGGAAGGGGCGGGCAACGCCGGATCAAAAATCCCCCGCAGCTCAGTAAAGCTCAGGGAGCTTGAGCCAATCGGAATAGAACAAACCATCGCGAGTACCAGCAGTACTAACGCGATGGCTGAAACAGTGACGGTCTTCTTCACAGTTACTTGGCTGCTCCGTCGAAGAGGCCGTCGTCAATTGCCTTCGAGATGTTCTGCACTACCTCGTAGGAACGAGCGGAAGCCGAGGTGGCGACGCCAGGAACCACAATGTACATGTTGTTCTTGACTGCCTTCATCTCCTTGGTGCCCGGGGTGGACTCGAGGTCTGCGACCTTCTCCTCCCACTTATCGCCCGGCTCGCCGCGGCCAGGCAGGTCCGCGAGGATGATCACGTCCGGATCGGCCTCGGCGACGGCCTCCCACGACACCTGCGGCCACTCCTCATCCAGGTTGGCGAAGACGTTCTTCATGCCGGTGCGCTCTCCCATGTTGGTGACGATCGACGGGCCGCCAGCGACGTACGGGGAACCGCCAACAGACGAGTAGAGCAGCATGAACGTGGTGCCCTCAGGCGCCTGCTTTGCGTTCTCCAGCTCGGAGGTCTGCTTCTCAATGAGCTTCTTCGCCTCCTCTTCGCGGCCGAAGAGCTTGCCCAGGTCCTCGAGGTCCTTCGCGATCAGCTGGAAGGAGTCCTTGCCCTTGTTGTCGCCGTAGGACGGGCACTCGCTGTTCGGGTTGAAGGTGGCGACGCCCAGCTTTGCCCACTCCTCGCGGGTACCTGCGGCGTCGGCGCGCCAGTTCTCGTCGAACGGGGAGAAGATGAAGTCCGTGTCCGCGTCACGCAGCTGCTCCGAGTTCGGCACCGACGGGCTGACTTCCTTCAGTCCGTCGAGGGAGAAGCCAGCTGGTGGCAGGTCCTTCTGGTGGCCGTAGCCTGCAATCTGATCCTTGGCGCCGAGCAACAGCAGGGTGTCCGTTGCGCCCTGCTCGAGCGTGGTCGCACGCTGGACCGGTCCCTGAACGGTGACCTCGGTGCCACAGTTATCGATGGTGATGGCGGAGTCGGACTGTGCCTGTGGGGTTTGCTCATCCGTGGAGCTGCAGCCGGTCAGAGCCAGCCCTGCGACGAGAACAGAACCAAGAGCTGCAGAGATTGCGCGCATGGAGCTTCCTTTCAAATAATCAATGATCTGACAGAATGAGACTAGCGCGAAACCTTAGGAAAAGCTAGAAAAATATTTATGAGCGACGAAGACGCATCACACGATGCGGAACTCCAGTGTCAAGGAACTCCTCGCCCTCGGCGACAAGGCCGAACTGCTCGTAGTAGGGGACCAGGCCAGACTGTGCCTCGACGATCAGGTCGCCCGGCCAGCGCTCGGTGAGCTGGATGCCCGTTCGCGCGATCTGCGCGCCCAGGCCTGTGCCGCGAGCGGCCGGGGCGACGACGAAACGGCCAAACTGGGAACCCGTTGCGGTGGGAAAGACGCGGGCGCAGCCCTCCAACACCGCACCGTTCCACGCGAGCAGGTGCAGCGTGTCAGGGTGCGCGTCCTGCTCGTCGAGTTCCCGATAAGGGCAGTGCTGCTCGGCGACGAAGACGTCGACGCGGAGCTTGAATAGTTCGAACGCCTCGAGCGAGGTGAGCTCCGAAAGCGGTGCTACTTGGATTCGGTGCGTGCTCATTGCGGGAGGGCCTTTCCACTCGCAGGATCTGAGTATGGTTCGATGCGGCGCGTCGGGCCGTATGAGAGGCGGCGGTGCAGCGACTCGAACGGGCCCTGCTTGCCCATGCGCTCAAGCAGGGCGGCGAGCGCCACCGACAGCAGCCACACCGCGGTCCCGAGCAATATTGGGCGGAGCTCCCCGAGACCCGGCAGCCACGAGTAGCCGATCAGTACCGCGGTCGGAAGCAACACGAACGTCTGCAGAAGGTAGCCGGACATGGAGCGCTTCCCCAGGGCGATCATCGGCATCGTCCAGCGCGGTGGCTGCTGGTTCCAGTGCTGCGTTGCCAGCGCGAACGCAGCCAGGATGCCCGGTCCGGTGAGCATCCCGAAGCTCTGGTTCAAAATTGACCAAAATGCCGCTGTCGACGCAGGCAGGATGCCCAGCTGTGCAAGCCCAAGTGGGATGCCGATCGCAACAACGACAGCGACGGCCACCGCTACCCAAATCCACAGCGTCCGCGCGTGCTCATTCACGTCAGTGAGCACGCCGTCACGCGCCCACACAAAACCAATCAGGGAAAGCGCGCCCAGCTGGATCACAACGAGGGGCTGCGAGAAAAACATGTAGATCGCGAACTCTTGGTTCCCGGCAAAGTACGTGGCAAAGGAGCTAGCATCCGGTGCCGGCGTTGCAAGGTCCAGGGGTGTTCCATAGAAAAACACCGCAACCAGCGAGTACACAATGCACGACAGTCCCAGAATGATGCCAGCAATGACGTAGAGCACCCCCGAGCGCACGCGCAGGAACATCGCCATCAGCACACCAATAAGCCCGTAGGTCAACATGATGTCGCCGCTAAACAGCAGCCACATGTGTGCCAGGCCAAAGAGCGCGAGCATCCCGTAGCGCTTCGCCAGCACGCGCCGGGCAGCACCGGCCGGGTACCCTTTGCGTGCCAGACTCGCCGCGACCAGACCGAAGCCGAAGCCGAGGAGCGTTGAGAACATCGGCAGGCCACGGACGTGCACGAACATCGCCGCGAAGACCGTCGCGGCTTGGTCAGCCACCGTGCCTGGGTGCTCGCCTGTCACGGTTGTGCTTAAAGGAGTGAGCCAGTACGAAATCGCGTTGGCTACGGCGATGCCGAGCAGCGCCAAACCCCGCGCGATATCCGGGACGACGAGCCGTGTACGTTGCTGTTGCTCTACGGTACGCATGCAACGAAAGCGTACGGCAGGCCTACCCTCGCATCAACCACGGAGACGTAGAGACCAAGATGGCCTGGATACTGCTGTCAAGCACCGGCTGCAGGTCAGGGGCGAAGTACGGCGAGTGGTTCGAAGGGGCGCCGTCGATATCTTTGACACTGCCCAAGAACCAGTAGAAGTACGGGGCGCCGAACGCGTTGCCAATCGTGGGGAAGTCCTCGGAGCCGGAAAGCCTGCCGAAGTCGCCCACCTCGTCGAAGTTCTTCCGGAACGCGGTCATGACAGTGTCGGCCGTCGCCTCGTCGTTGTGGAACTCCGGTGCACCACCGATGCGCTCGAACGCGGGCGGCTTTGGCGTGCCAGCGGCCTCGCACTCTGCACGAACGATCCGCTTGATGGAGGCGTTGAGCTTCTCCGAAAGCTCGGAGGTAAACGCGCGCGTGGAAACGGAAATCTCGGCCGTCGCGGCGATCGTGTTCGCCGAGTTACCCGCGTGGACCGCGCCAACCGTGACTACGGCCATGTCCTGCGGGTCTACTTCGCGTGCAACGATCGTTTGCAGCCGAGTGATAATGCTTGCCGCGATCACCACCGGGTCGATGCCGTTGTGTGGTTGCGAGCCGTGGGCACCCTGCCCGTAAATGGTGACCTTCGTCTGTTCGGCCGCAGCAAACACTGGCCCTGGTAGTGCGCCGAGGCCGTAGTTCGGCAGCATCGGTCCCACGTGCTGGCCAAGCACTACCTCGGGGGTAGGTACCTTCGTGGCTAGCCCCGCGTCGGCCATGTCCTGGGCGCCAGCGCCGGTCTCCTCACCAGGCTGGAAGATGGCAAGGAAGGTGCCGCTCCACGCGTCGGTATTTTCCTGCAGCAAGCGAACCGCACCCAACAGTGCGGTCGTGTGCATGTCGTGGCCGCAGGCGTGCATGATGCCCAGCTCCGGGGAAGCCGAGTACTCAAGCCCCGTTTCTTCCTTGATTGGGAGGGCGTCGAAGTCGGCGCGGAAACCGACAGTTGGGCCGTCGCCGTTTCGCACGACGCCCACGAGCCCCGTTGTGCCGACGGGCACCACCTCGACGCCGAGCGCCTCCAGCTCCTCCTGAATGCGAGCGGAGGTAGCAAACTCCTGCATGGATAGTTCGGGGTTCTGGTGGAACCACTTGTACAAATTCTCTAGCTCACCGCGGTGAGCTTCCAGGCTTTGTAGGAACGGCGTGAACTTTTCTTCTAGGCGCATGGCTTGAGCATAGTTCCGCACCCACACCTTTTGTGCTGGCTGCCGTGCCGATGGGGCAAATTAGGGCAAAAGGTGGCATTGTGTACTCAAGAAACGTCTGTGGTTGGAGTGGAAGGGTGCCTATGTTGCTTCGCCGAGTGTGTGCGCTCGTTGCTGGGGTTGGAATCGCGGTCGCAGGGGTGGGGCTCGCGCCACCGGCAATAGCGCAGGTGCGCTCGGAGTACGAGGGCAACGTCGACCCAAACTATGTCTGGCGTAGCGACGCCGCTTCGAAGCTACTCGCCGGAAAACCTTGGACCGACTACGTGCTGCACCGCGTGCCCGGTTCCTTCCACGACGCCCCGCGGATTCCGGAGGCCTCGAACCAAGCGCTCACTCGGGGAAATTCCCTCTACGGGCCCAGCACCCCGATTTACGTGAAGCGCACCAATGGCACCGAATCAATGTGCACCGTCGCCGTGGCGGGCCACGACGATAAAGGGCACAAGTACGCGCTGACCGCCGGGCACTGCGGTGAAGTTGGCGACGCCGTCACCTCCGCCGACTCCTGGCAAGTCGGGCCTTCCGGCACCATCGTGGAGGTCAACCGGGACCTCGACTACGCACTGATCGAGCTGGGCTCGAACGCGGAGGTGACCCGCTCCTACAACGGCGTCCACATCAACCACCTCGGCAGCAAGCCGATCAAGCCCGGCAACGTGGTGTGCAAGCAGGGCGTGGCCTCCGGCAGGACGTGCGGCGTGACGCTGCACGACTGGGAGTCCATGAACATCTCCCACACCTGCGCTATGCAGGGTGATTCGGGCGCACCCGTAGTGGTGGGCGACCGCCTCGTCGGCATCCTGAACGGCGGGGTGCTCCCATCGCCGTTCGATGTCTCGTGCCACAGCCCGCTGCAGGGCGTGATTCACGCGCCGACGGGCGCGGTCCGGATGGACGCGGTGCTGTCCACGCTGGACAACGGCTTCCGCCTGCCGTAGGACTAAAACGCTTGCGGCGGCTTAGACGCCGATTACCTTCCGGGCGGCGTCGTGCAGCAGCCCGTTCGTGGCGATCGCGTCGCCGCCGTGCGGTCCAGGCTCACCGTTGAGTGAGCTAAACGTGCCACCGGCCTCCGTGACCAGGACAGACAGAGCAGCGAGGTCCCACACAGAAACCTCCGGTTCTGCCGCGATGTCGACGGCGCCCTCGGCCACCAGGCAGTAGCCGAAGAAATCCCCGTAGCCGCGCAGGCGCCAGGTGCGCTCAGTGAGTGCGATGAAGTTCTCCTGCAGGCCACGTGCCTTCCAGCCCTCAAGCGAAGACATCGCCAGGGAGGCATCCGCAAGCTCGCTCACATGGGAGACCTCGAGGCGCTTCAGGCTGCCCTTGTTAAACGTCCGCCACGCGCCCGAGCCTTGGGCCGCGTACCAGCGGCGCGCAAGCGCTGGGGCAGAGACGACGCCTAGGACTGGTTGGCCGTCGACAAGCAGTGAAATCAACGTCGCCCACACGGGAACGCCGCGAACGAAGTTCTTCGTGCCGTCGATCGGGTCGATGACCCACTGGCGGCCCTCGAAGGCGGTCTCGCCGCCGAACTCTTCGCCAACGATCGAGTCGCCTGGACGCGCCTCGGCGAGGCGCTCACGCAACACCTCCTCGACAGCAACATCGGCGTCGGAAACCGGGGTCATATCCGGCTTTGATTTCACCTTCAGGTCGGACGCTTCGAAGCGGTCGAGCGTGATCGCGTCGGCAGCATCTGCGAGTTCGAGGGCAAGGGCGAGGTCATCGTCATAAAGATTCGTCATGCTCAGTAAGCCTAGCTTCAATGTCCGACACAATTTGTGGGTTTCCGGCAACGCACCAGGTCACCCCGCCCGCAGGCACCTTCTTTGCCACGCCCCCAACTGCCTCAATGAGCGCCTTGCCCGGCAGCCAGTCCCAATCGGCGACGGAGTGCTGCAGCCACCCACCCAGCTGGCCACTAGCGATATTGGACAGGTCGACGGAGCCAGCGCCCCACATGCGGATCGTCGCCGCGTCGCGCACCGCGCGCAACCACGCGTTCCGGATGGCGTCATCGCGCATGAACGTCGGGTGCAGGTACGTCACCAGGCCCTGCGAGGCCAGCGACGCCGCCTCGAGGTCGGGCAATGGCTCGCCGTTGCGCGTCGCGACGCCATCGTGGGCAAGCCACGTCGTATTCATCGCCGGGCGGTGCACCGCGCCAATCAGGATCCGCGCAGGGTCCGAGGGGTCGCCCTCTACCAGCGCGAGCGCCGAGCAGAAGTAGTCGGAGCCCTGCGTGAAGTTAAAGGTGCCATCAACCGGGTCAATTACCCACGTCCGTGAGGAATCGCCATGTTTGGAAGCACCCTCTTCGCCGAGGACGCCGTCGTGTGGGCGCAGCTCGGCGAGCGTTTCCGCGACGAAGCGTTCGGCGGCACGGTCCGCCTCCGTCACCACGTCAGAAATTGAGGTCTTGTAATCCGTCGAAAGGCCTTCCTCCCGCATTCGCAGCGCAAGCGAGCCAGCATGCTCAACTAGCGCGGCGGCCAGTGTTGCGTCATCAGAGTCGCGATGTTGCTCAATGAAAGAAGTCATGTACCCATTATGGGGCTGTGCGCGCGATTTGTGGAGCGTCGTCTAGACTTCGACGGTATGCAACCGGAGACGCTCGCTCGAATCAAACGTATTGACGCCACGTTGACCACCATCGAAAAAGTCATGGACCTCGACGAAATGGCCCTGCGCATCAAAGAACTCGAGCAGCAAGCCGGCGACCCGAGCCTCTGGGACGACCCCGCCCACGCGCAGCAGGTCACCTCGGAGCTCTCCAGCGTCCAGGCTCGCCTGAAGAAAGTCACGAGCTTGCGCTCGCGTATCGACGACCTCCCCGTCATGTACGAACTCGCCGAAGAGGAAGGCGATCCTTCGCTCGCCGACGATGAGCTCGACGCCGTCGAAGCGGACGTCGATTCCCTGGAAGTGCAGACGATGCTGTCGGGCGAGTACGACGAGCGCGAGGCCGTCGTCAACATCCGCTCCGGCGCCGGCGGTGTTGATGCTGCTGACTGGGCCGAGATGCTCATGCGCATGTACATCCGCTGGGCAGAGAAGCACGGCCACAAGGTGGACGTGTACGACATTTCCTACGCCGAGGAAGCCGGGATCAAGTCGGCGACCTTCGTGGTGCACGGGGAATATATGTACGGTCAGCTTTCTGTCGAACAGGGCGCGCACCGCCTGGTGCGCATCTCGCCGTTCGATAACCAGGCGCGACGCCAGACCTCGTTCGCTGAGGTAGAAGTGCTGCCGGTGGTCGAACACACCGACTCGATTGAAATCCCCGATAGCGAGATTCGCGTGGATGTCTACCGCTCCTCGGGTCCCGGCGGGCAGTCGGTCAACACCACAGACTCGGCGGTGCGCATCACGCACATCCCAACCGGCATCGTGGTGACCTGCCAGAACGAGAAATCTCAGATCCAGAACAAGGCGTCCGCGCTCAACGTGCTGCAGTCCAAGCTCCTAGAGAAGAAACGCATGGAAGAAAAGGCTGAGATGGACGCCCTGGGTGCCGGCGGCAACGCAAGCTGGGGCAACCAGATGCGCTCCTATGTGCTGCACCCGTACCAGATGGTGAAGGACCTGCGCACGAACTACGAGGTGGGGGACCCGCAGAAGGTGCTCGACGGCGACATCGACGGTTTCTTGGAGGCCGGTATCCGCTGGCGCATGGAGCAACTCCAGTCACAGGAGTAACAGAAGAAGTAGTAGTGTGTAGCGGGTGATCACTTTTTCCAACGTGACGAAGGTCTACCCGACGTCCACACGCCCAGCACTCGACGATGTCTCATTCGAAATTGCCGACGGCGACTTCGTCTTCCTCATCGGCCCGTCCGGGTCCGGCAAGTCGACGTTGCTTCAGCTGATGATCCGTGAGGAAAACCTGACCTCGGGGGATATCTACTTCGACGACTTCCACGTCAACGCATTAAAGGGCAGCAACGTAAACCTGCTGCGTCAGTCCATCGGCTACGTCTTCCAGGACTTCAGGCTGCTGCCCAAGCTGAGCGTCTACGACAACGTGGCGTTCGCGCTCGAGGTGATCGGGAAGAAGAAGCAGCGCATCGCAAAACTGGTACCAGAGGCCCTCGAGCTGGTCGGACTGGATGCGAAAGCGAACCGCATGCCACACGAACTATCAGGCGGCGAGCAGCAACGCGTCGCGATCGCGCGAGCGTTCGTCGATAAGCCCCCACTCGTCCTCGCCGACGAGCCCACGGGCAACCTCGACCCGGGAACCTCCGACGAGATCATGGCGCTACTCGCGCGCATCAACCGCCTTGGCACCACCGTTGTGATGTCCACCCACAACGCACGCGCCGTCAACGAGATGCGCCAGCGCGTCATGGAACTGCACCTGGGCAAACTTGTTCGCGACGACGCCAACGGCGTCTACGGAACCGTGAGGGGATAAGCATGAACTGGAACTTCATTTTCCGCGAAGGCCTCCGCGGCCTCGGGCGCAATTTCACCATGACCATCGCGCTCATCATCACCACCGCGCTTTCGCTCGTGCTCGTCGGCGCAGGCATCCTGATTTCGCAGGCGACGAGCGCGACGAAGGACCTCTACCTCGACCGCGTCGAAGTCATGGTGGAGCTCGACGAGACCATCTCCGCCGAGGATAATGACTGCTCTTCCGAGGCCTGCCGCGAGGTCCGCGACACCCTGCAAGCCGACGACCGCGTCGAACAGGTGACCTTCCGTTCCCGCGAGCAGTCCTACGAACGCTTCGTGGAGCTCTTCCAGGACTCCGAGCCGGACCTCGTGCGCGAAACCTCCCCGGACGCGCTGCCCGCCGCGCTGCACGTGCGCCTCAAGGACCCGTCCGACATCGCACCTATCGACGCCATCCGTGACATGCCGCAGGTTGCCATGGTCAGCGACCAGGCCGACACCGTACGCGAGGCCGCGGGCACCATGGACACCTTCCGCAACGTGACCTTCGTCGTCGCCGCGGCGCAGGCACTGGCATCGCTGTTCCTGATTGTGAACATGGTCCAGCTCGCCGCGTACAACCGCCGCGAGCAGATCGCCATTATGCGCATGGTGGGTGCATCCCGCTGGTTCACCCAGGCCCCATTCGTGCTGGAAGCGGTGCTCTCCGTGCTGATCGGTGCGGTGCTTGCCACCGTGTTGGCGTGGGTGGGGAAGCGCTCGCTCGTCGACCCGATCCTCGGTGACCTCTACGCCTCCCAACTCGTCGCCCGCGTTCCGGACTCCGCCGTCATGACAGTGATGCCGCTTGTCGGACTTGGGGCCGTCGTCATTGGCGCCCTCGCAGCTCAGGTGGCACTGCGCAGCTATGTACGGAAGTAGTAGGGTGGAACGCCTATGGGCAAGAAGAAGAAACAAAAGCTGAGCAACACCGGGGTCCTCGCGACCAACCGGAAAGCGCGCCACGACTACAACATCCTGGACACCTGGGAGACCGGCATCGTGCTCGTCGGCACCGAGATCAAGTCGCTGCGCGAAGGCAAGGTGTCGCTGGTCGAGGCGTTTGCGACCATCGATAACGGTGAGGTCTGGCTGCGCAACATGCACATCCCGGAGTACTCCAAGGGGCACTGGACGAACCACCCTCCACGCCGGACCCGCAAGCTGCTCATGCACCGCCGCGAAATCGACTCCCTGCAGGGCAAGCTTCGCGACGGCAACCGCACCCTCATCCCGCTCTCGCTCTACCTCAAGGACGGCCGCGCGAAAGTGGAGCTCGGCCTGGGGCAAGGTAGGCAGGACTACGACAAGCGCCAAGCCATCAAACGCCGCACTGAGGACCGCGAAATCGCCCGCGACCTCGGCCGGAAGTTCAAAGGCATCAAAGCCTAAGGAGGAAACTTCATGAAGAAAGCACTGGTCACAGGCGCCTCCCGAGGTATCGGTCGCGCGATCGCCGAGGAACTGGCCGCGACCACCACGTCTACGTCGGCGCCTCCCGCGACGCCTCCGAGGTTGTCAGCGCACTGCCCAGCGCGGAGCCCTTCGAGGTTGACCTGACGGACAGCGCCGCTGTGGCGGAGGCTGCGTCGAACATTGAAGAGCTCGACGTGCTCGTGCTCGCCGCAGGCGTCATGACGCCCGCCCGCCTCACCGACCTTACCGAGGCCGACCTGCGTCGCACCATGGAAGTCAACGTGATCGCACCAATGCTGCTCACGAAGGCGCTCTTGCCCGCGCTGCGACGCAGCAACGGCCTCATCCTGACCATCAACTCCGGCGCCGGCTTCTTTGGTATCGACGGCAACTCCGCCTACTGTGCCTCCAAATTCGGCCTGCGCGGCTTCACCGATTCCCTCCGCCTGGAGGAAGCCGGAGCCGTGCGCGTGACCTCCCTGCACCCAGGACGCAGCGACACCGACATGCTCCACGGCGACACCAACGGGCCGAAGATGACGCCACAGTCCGTGGCGAAGGCCGCACGCCTCGCCGTTGACGCCGGCCCGGATGCCGTGGTCGAATTCCTGCGCATCACCCCAACCGCCTAGGTCGGGGCCCTTGCGCGGGAGCATACTCGTCGGCTAGGGTGGTGCTTCTACGGTTCCCGTAGTACGAGGGGTCGATTCTGGTTTCGACTTCATCGACTAAGCCAGGGGAAGCGTGCCGGTGCAGGCTAGAGACCACCGTAAGCGTCGTAGCAACCAATAAACGCAGAGAAGAACTCTCAGCGTGACTACGCCCTCGCTGCCTAATTAGAAAGGTTCAGCGACCTGCGTGTCCGTCAGGCCGGGGATGCCCCCGACCCGGTACCTGGCGTCGACTTAGGGGGCTTGCCTTCCGGCCTTGTCAGTGGGGCGTCGGAAGGGACATTTTTCACTGACTGGGCCCGTCATCCGGACATGTTTGCCTGATCCGGAGGGCCGAGCAGAGGCAGTGCGCGAACTGCGCACGGAGAAGCCCTGGCGCGGTGGTGAAGGACCCGGGTTCAATTCCCGGCGGCTCCACCTAGTGGGAAAACCCTCGGTTGTTTTGATCGGGGGTTTTCTTTTGTTTGTGCAGGTAGTGGCAATGCTACTATGTGGTCATGAGATGTCACAAGCGGACACTTTTGTACCCTGCTATTGCACGTATATTGCACGAAACTAGGCCCGTGCAATACCAGGAGCGCACCAGTGGCTACTAAGAAACGACAGGCGCGCTCGGATTGGGGCCGCCGCCGAAAACTCCCGAGCGGGCGGTGGCAAGCAACCTACGCCGGGCCGGATATGGCAACACACAAAGCGCCGCACACTTTCCCCACTCGCGGGCAGGCTGAAGCATGGTTGGCCGCAGAGCGCCGCCTGATTGATCTAGACGCGTGGACACCACCAGCACGCCGGGAGGAGGCAGAGAAGCGCGCAGCGCTTACTGTGGGGGAATGGATAGATGAGTACCACAACATCCTCGAACTGCGCGCCGATGCACCCCGAGCGTCCACCATGCAGAACTACCGAGACATTGCCCGCAACCGCATTACCGAGCCGGTACCGCCCGGGAATGAGGAGCCTGATGTGGTCGCGCTGCGGGGTGTGCCTATTCGTGAACTCACTAAGCAACAGGTGTATGCCTGGTGGGATGGTCTACGCCGCGCCTACCCTGACACGTTGCAGCGCAACCAGCACGCCTACAAACGGCTTAAGGCGGCAATGGATGAAGCTGTACGGCGTGAACTGATTGACAAAAACCCGGTGGATATTCGGGAGGGTGCTAAGCGGGTTAACCCCGAGGAGAAGTACCTGCCCACCGATGAGGAGCTTGCAACGCTGATTGAGCACGCCCCGGCGCGCTACAGGGCGATTACCGCGCTGATGCTCCATCACGGGCTGCGTATTGGTGAAGCCCTAGCGGTAGCCGTGGAGGATGTGGAGGTTGACTACACCCCGCCCGTGCCCTACTCGGGGCCGTACCTGCCTCGGGTAACGGTGCATGTGCGCCGCAACGCGCAACGCCTCAAAGTAGACGGGCGTATTCAGATGGTGGTGCAGCCCCCTAAGACCAGTGCGGGGCAGCGGGCAGTGCCAATTATGGCCGTGGATGTGCCGCTGATGCTGCATCACCTCAATCACTACGCCCCGGCAAGCGCAACCACTGTGCAGGTGGCAGAGGGGGAGGTGGAGCTGCGCCTGTTTACCACCACCAGCACGGGCCGCATGTTGATGGATACCTCCTACCGCTCGGTACTCAACCGCGTGCAGGATGCACAGGGGGTTACTAAGCGGGTGCACCCGCACACGGGCAGGTACTGGTTGATTACCCGGCTAGCAGAGCAGGGTGCGCACCTGAAAGAGATTGGGCGGTTGCTCGGGCAGGACGATATGGACACGATCACCAAGGTTTACATGCAGGTGCGGGCTGAGCGCACCAGCACGCTGATGGAAAAAGTAAACGCAACACTTACGGTGCCCGGCGCGCCGGGCAAGGCAGTAGAGGAGGCTTAAATGGCAAGTGATTTTAAACAGTGGATGTACAACGGTATTCCCGACCCGGAGGAGAACCTGGTACGGAAACTGACAGAGGAAGATAAGAGCAGGTTTCGGCGTACCGCAAAAGTGGTTTACCGATGCCGCAAGTGCCGTAAACTCCTAGGTTTTGCGTACCCGGTGAGGATGCTTCACCCACAAGAGCCGGTGCAGTTTGGTGAACTAGATGACGATGGGTACCTCCTCGTAAACGCCCCGGTACTTGAGGCCAATGACCAGGGGGGAATTTACCCCGAGCGGCCGGAGCCGTGGGGGCCGTTTACTTTTCTCAGAGACTTGAAGCCGGGGTACATGTTTGAGACCTGGTGGTTTTTTGCCTACCGGCATGTAGACCCGGAGTTTATGCTCATGGGGGATGGTCCCGATGATGTTGGCTTTTCACCAGCGGGCGGGCTTAAGGGGCTACAACCTGGGAGGGAGGCACCCGAGGACGTGCGCGCAAGTAGCTCGCCGGGCTACATCGGAGTCTGCGGTAAGCGGGATGTTTGGCAAGTTACAGATAGTGAATTGTGGCGGCAACTAGAGAAGCACCCACCAGTTTTTGAGGCCGGTAATCCACCGGGGCTTTTGGTATGCAAAGACAGTGAAGCGTGCCTGAGCGTGGAGGAAGTGGAGAACGATATGGGCGTTTATTCTCCTCGCAATGAGATTGAACTGCCTAAAGAGTGACAACGCCGGAACTGAGCGGACAACTGTGTTAGTGTGATTGGTACACGCTCTCGGTTGATACCGTAGACACAATGACCTACTTAGCGGTATAGGCAAACTCACTCCGAATTTGGGAGGTGTGTTTGTCGTGTCCAAAACGGCAACCGCTAATAACACTTTGCAGCGTTACGAGACGCTGAAACAGGCAGCTGAACGTACAGGATTCACCGAGCGGACACTGCGCCGCCGCATTGAAGATGGTTCCCTGATCGCCTACCGCGCCGGGCGTGCTATCCGTCTACGCCCCGAGGATGTAGACGCACTGTTCACCCCAACTAATGCATGGGCAGAGGGGGTGAAGTAATGGCTACCGCAGCATGGGAGAAAGTAGCCGCCCGCGCACTATGGGCAGATGAATACCCCACCGACCAGGACGATATGGAGCCAGCCGGGCAGTTTGAGGTGTGGTGCCAGCGCAGCCCGCGCACCAACTTGGATGTAGCCGCCTACCGCCTCCACTTGGAACTTGCAGACGGCAGCGCAGTTGAGGTACCCGCGTCTCGGGGTGATCTGTTGGGCATTGCCCACCAGGTGCTCGCAGCAGCACTAGAGGGGTGGCCCGTGGAGTTGCGCAACCGCGCCTACTCGGAGGTAATCGCGCCGGGCTATTACGATTGCGCAGCCGCAGATGAACCAAGCTCACCAGGCGATTGCGCTACCGGCGTGCACCAACTGTTCCCTCACCGGGCTGGGGGTGCAAAGTGACCAACACGAAAGAATGCACCCAACTCCCGGTTGCAGGGGAGCGGGTGCCAGAGACTACGCGGGGGCAGGCAGTCACCGACAATGATACCTGGCAGCGGTACAACGCTTCAACGGAAACAGCCCTGTTGCGCGGGCTTCTTTACGCCCCGGCGCGACAGGTGCTTGAGTTAAGCCGCAAGCTGGAGGAGGCAGACCTGTACGCGCAAGATGCCCGTACGATCTACGCCGCAACGGTAGAAGCTGCCCGCCGCCTGGTTGAGGCGGGGGAGGGTGATGCGCCTGTGTCGCCGGATCGGGTGCGCAGTGATCTACAACGTGCCGGTGTGCTTGCCTCGGGCAACGTAGCTGGCGTGCTTTTGGACGCGACTAGTGCGCAGTTCCCCGCGCCTGTGTGGAGTGATGTGTGCGGGCTGGCTGATGCCCTGGTTGGGCTGCGTGCCCGGCGCGCCTTGGAGATCACAGGTGAAGCGTTGTGCGCTACTGCGGGTGCCTCGGATGTGGAGGTTGCCGCAGTGTGTAACCGGTTGTTGCCGCCGCTGTATCGGCTGATGCGCCGCGCCGGGTTGGGGGTGCGGCCGTGGGCATGATTGATCGTGAAGCTGTGTTGCGGGTACGTGCCCGCCGCAAGGTACAGGAGGTGCGCCGGGGGTACCGTCTGCGTGGGGAGTCTGGTTTGCGTTGTGTTCCGCTTGCCAGTGGGCACCGTGATCCGCTGCGCCCGCGTACCGATGCGCCCGATAAGGGGGTGCAGTCGTGGAGTCGGTAATTCATTCTGTCTACCCGTCTAAAAACCAGTGGCGGCAGTTAGAACAGTCGGTGTTTGGTGGTGCCGGTGCCGCACTTGAGCGTGTGCGCGACTACGCCCGCGCAAACTACCTCCCACCAATAGCACTGTTGGAAGCGGCTGCGTTGTATACGCTTGCCTGCACCCCGGGTAGTGTCACCTTGGATGCTGGTCTTGGGCCGTTTTCTCCGAACATGTTTTTGTGTTTGATGGGTGCGCCCGGGATGGGGAAAGATCGCCTGATGCGTTGCGCGCGACGTGCCGTAATCGTGCACGGCGGTGGCAAGCAACTTACACCGAAAGATGCCGGTATTGGCTCGGGGGAGGGGGTGCTGAAAGCATTGGAAGCTACCGAGGAGGAGCCGGTGGCACAGCCCGTGCTGTTCGGTGTATCCGAGGTGGGGCTGTTTAGGCAGTTGGCAGGCAGGCAGGGCAGTACGCTGCGCCCGCACATCCTGAACATGTACAGCGGCAATGTGCTTACCACCAACAATAAAGCGGACAACACGTTTATCCCCGCCGATACCTACCGAGCGTGCATGTGGGTAGGTGCGCAACCTGACACGGTTGGCTACCTCCTAGAGGGCGATGATGACGGGCTGCGCCACCGTTTTATCTTCACCGAGCTGGTAGACCCGGCGCGTACGCCCGGTGGTGAGTACCCGCAGGTACAGCCGTTGCGGGTGGAGGTGCCAGATTCTTTGCTTCGTGGGGAGCCGATGCAATTTGCTCCCGAGATTGCGCACAGTGTGTGTGGTGGGCAGGAGCAAAAGCTGATCTATGGGCCTGCCCCGGGCAGTAGTGGGCACGGGATGCAGACCGTACTCAAGTTGGCGGCAGGCATTGCCCTGTTGCGTAGCTCAAACTATGTGACTGAGGATGATTACGCCCGCGCTAAGGCGCTGATGGGGTACTCCTCGGATGTGGTTGCGGCTGCGGAGGAGCACCTGTTTGGCAAGCGCGTTGAGGCTGATGCAGAGCGCATGGAGCGCCGGGATGCGGCAGAGGAGCAACGGCAAGTACGCAAGGTTGCTAAGGCGCGCCGGGACGTGTTGGGCGCGTTGCGCGCTGATGATGGATGGGTGGCAGAGTCCCCGTTGCGTAACGGCGCGCGGCGCTATCGTGATGAGTTTGATATGGCGGTGCGGGAGTTGGAGCTTGCCGGGGCTGTGGTCGCCGAAAAGACTGAGGAGGGGCGGCGGGTGCGTAACTGGTTGCGGCGCGGCCCGAACTTCGATGCCGTGGTGTCTAAGGGTGAAGTGTCCTAGGTGTCCTAGCGTCCTAACGCAGGTAGCTAGCTTGCCGGGGTGTCCTAACCCCGTCCTAGGTGTCCTAGCTACCGGGGTGACTTAGGACAGTTAGGACACTACCTAGGACATGCGAAAAACGCTGTGACCAGCACTAGGACACCTAGGACATTTAGGACAGGTGCCTGTACACTCCTGCCGTAGGAGGGGGTGGGGGTGGCTCCCCGGCGCGCCACAGCGGGGGATGCCTACGCCCAACCCCCGTTTTCTCCCCGGCAAAGTTTGCACGGGTCTGGGGTGTGGAAAACGGATACCTATAAGGCGGGGGTGGCGATAATCTTAGGCACCTCCCGTGCCTGTCTCAGCACTGCGCCCCCAGTCAGGTTTTCTCTCTCTCCGAGGCTACCGGGGGGGTGTTGCTGCTGGGGCGGGCTGGTTGGGTGTACGCGATGAGATGGAGGAAAGTGGTGAAATTCACCAATTGAGTAGCCCCCGTGCCCGCGTGGGGCGTACTCCACGTTTTCGAGTTTCCCGAATTCGGGAAACCGTAACCCCGTGCCCGCGTGGGGCGTACCAGGTGTTGTTAGTACGGGATTCCGTACTAACGCGTAACCCCGTGCCCGCGTGGGGCGTACCCTCCACGAACAGCAACACTACCGGGCCGGGGTGTTCGGTAAAACGCCTGGTGAATTTTGCCGTCTAAGCGGTTGAACTTACGCCGGTGGGGTACTGGTGCCCTCAAGCTGTCTGAGCAGCCCACGTAGCCGGTACTTTGGTTGGCTGATCAGTTCAGCTTCTGCCCGAGCCATACCGAGACAGTTGGGGCAGAACTCAAGTAGCTGCCCCTTAAACTCCCAGCGGGCAAGTTTGTTGAGGATCTGCCCGACGGTTGCGCCCTGTGGGCTGATCGTGAGGATACCACCCCGGCGTGTACGTAGTCGCGCACCTCGTAGCTCGCAGCCCCACACGCGGTTAAACGTGCCGCAGTAGGAGCCGCGCAGCCTGTTGGGCATGGAGAAGTGCCACACCCCTGCGGCAGTGTCGGGGTAGACCGTTTGGATGTAGACCTGGTTCCAACAGCCGGTGTAGTCGCCTGGTTGATCGTCTCGGGGGAGTTGGTGAGTGGTCATGGCATTACCTCCCAGAGGTGTGCTGCTGCCTCACAGGCGGGGCAGTTCATCTTATCTGCGTGGGTGCCCTTGGTTGCAGTGCCTGGTGCACGCACTAGGCCGCACATGTAATGGATAGTGCCGTCTGCCTCCTCGTGGTGGATGAAGTGGCGTAGTGGTGGGTGTTGTTTGGATGCCCGGCGCGCCGGGCTGGTGGTAGTTTTCGTGGTGTTCATGGGGCCGCTCCTCGGGTTGATATTGCACGTATATTGCACGGTGTTGGATATTGCACGGCCTGCACGTCAACTAGCTGGGGTAATGCTGCCTGATAGTGGATTCCCGGCGGCTCCACTGACCCTCTACTTGTTTAAGCAGGTAGAGGGTCATTTTCTTCATATCTTGCCGAGGCTATTCCATCGGCTTCAGGTTGCATACCTGGTGCTCGGTAGACCGAGCTTGTTACGCTTCAGTGTGACTGTCCCTAAGGAATGGATCGGGTTCTAGTGTGAGTCTTCCAAAGGTCCTGTGGATTTGTGTTGGTATTGCGACGGTGATCTTGGCCACCAGAAGCGGGATCCCGTGGGAGCTGACTGTTGTCCTCTGCTTCGTTACCGCCGTAGTGACGGTAAGGCTCGTTGCTTCAGGTTCTGAACCGTCATTCGCACGGGTGGCCATCGGCGCACTTACGATGTGCGCGGTTGCTGGCATTTTCTTACCGCTGGTTCTTCCGCTCGCATATGTCGGATACGTTGCATGGACTTGGTTTTCGATTGTGGGCGATTGTGAAGGAGAGTAACTACAAGTTGAGGGTCTGGGTATGACCCAAATTTCGGCCAACCGTTAGAGAAAGCAGATGACGCGTACAGTGGCGCCCATGACTGAAACGACGACTGCACGCAAGAACGTTCTGTACATCGGTGGCCATGGCAAGGTGGGGCTGTTGGCAGCGCCAAAGCTCGTCGCCGCTGGCCATACTGTCCATTCCCTCATACGCAACCCCGACCAGGCTGCCGATATTGAAGCACTCGGTGCTACTCCTGTCCTGCGGGACCTGACCGAGATCTCCGTTGAGGACTGGGCTGAGCTCCTTGCCCAGTATGACGTTGTGGTGTGGGGTGCCGGTAACGGTGGACGCGCTGGTGCGGAGGTGACGTGGGCAGTCGACCGCGACGCCGCCCTCGCTTCCATTGCTGGGCTAGAGAAACTGGCTGCGGAGGGGAAGCGAGCACCGGCTTACGTGATGATCTCCTATGTCGGCGCCACTGAGAACACGACTGACCCGTCGGATGAGTCGTGGTATGCGTATGTCGAGTCGAAGAAGGCCGTCGATAAGAAGCTGAATTCGACGGACCTCAACTACCTCATCCTCGGCCCAGCGGCGCTCACCGAAGAGCCTGCTGGGGGCATTACTGTGCTGGACAATGATGCAGAGCGTGCCAGCAGCATGACGACATCCCGCGAGCTTGTTGCGGACGTCGTTACCGAGGTTGTCAGTCGTGCACATTTCCCAGCGTCGCCGCTGGAGTTCATTGACGGCGAAGGCAGCGTCAAAGACATCTAGAGGCCAGAGCCCCAAGTGAAAGGTAAAGCGTGATGAGCGAGCCAGTTGAACACGGGTGAAGATTTGCTCGAATACGTGGTGAGTATTGGCCCTAGAATATGAAGCTGGTTTCGGAAGATGAAGCGGATATTGAACTTGCCGATATGGTTGGTGCTCCGTGGGACTCGTTCACCGAAGGGTAAAGCACATAGCTAGTTGTAGCCGTCACTGTGAGTGGCGGCTTTTGGCTTGGAGGGGATCTCACGTTTATTGACGATCGGTAGAATCTCTTCCGTTCCCCTCAGTGACGTTACGCCTTGTCTGTGTACAGGTGGCGGGAGAATGCTGAAAGAGCTGCGGCAGCGCCTATGGCAATCGTCCAGGCCCAGCCGGTCGCCAGATATGCAAGGGCAGTACCGAGGATGTAGATGGCTGAGTTGTTGAGTGGTGAGTTCATCGGGAAGCATCCTTTCGCACGAGCGCGACTGTGTCCCAGGTGAGGGCGACGAACGCGACCGCGAGCAAGATCCATACGATGGGACTGCTAGGGGCAACGATGTAGGCGAGAAAGAATGCGAAGACTGCGATTGTGGACATTTGGAGTCCTCCTATTGTACTGACGCGGTGAGATCCAGTGCTCCGAGTATTCTGTCACAGCTAAGGTGTGCTTGCACCAGATGGGGCTGCGGCCAATGGCTGATTCGATGCGATCTAAGCTGCGTAGATGCATGACACGGGGGTAAGGGGAGGGGGATGTCGATAATCACTTTCTTCTCTAAGCCTTGCCTAACTCTCATGAGTAGCTTAGGGTGAGTGAGGTAACCCTACCCTTGGATATGAGTAGCAAGGATACTTTTCAACATGATTCGTTTTTCACGTAAGACCATCGTGGCTGTTGCAGCCGCCGCAGCGATGACGCTGACCGCCTGCTCTGAAGCAGAGTCGAACAACGCGTCCACTTCGGAGACCCAGGCTAGCGCCTCCGCTACGACGACTGCCGCGGAAAACGGCACCGTGACCGTGACCGACAACTATGGCGAAAAGACTGTGCCGACTCCGCCGAAGCGCGTCGTTGCGCTCGACAACCGCACCTTCGAGCTCCTGGACTCCTGGGGTGTGAAGCCGGTTGCGGCGCCAAAGAAGTTGGTTTCGAAAGATGTTCCGGGCCTGCGAGACAATGACGATATTGCGGACATCGGCAATCACAAGGAGCCGAATCTGGAGATCATCGTTGCAGCTGACCCGGACGTAATCATCTCGGGCCAGCGTTTTGAAAAGTACGACGACGAGATTCAGAAACTTGTTCCAAACGCAGTACTCGTCGACTTCGAACCACGTGACGATGAACCCTTCGACCGTGAGTTGATCCGTCAGACCCTCGAGCTCGGCGAAATCTTCGGTAAGCAGGCCGAAGCGGAGAAAACCGTCGAAGACTTCACCAAGGCAGTACAGCGTGCTCGCGACGCATACGACCCAGCGCAGACCGTGATGGCTGTCAACGTTTCTGGTGGGGAAATCGGATATGTTGCGCCGGGCATCGGCCGCACCTTTGGCCCCCTCTTTGACCTCATCGGTTTCACTCCGGCGCTGAAGGTAGAAAACGCCTCGAGCGACCACAAGGGTGACGATATTTCTGTTGAGGCTATCGCCGACTCCAACCCAGATTGGATCTTCGCCCTTGACCGCGACGCGGCCATTAAGAAGGAAGGGGAGTCCCCGGCTGCTCTGAGCGTGCTGAGCGACTCTGCCGCACTGCAGAATGTCACCGCAGTCAAGGAGAACCACATCTATGTGGCTCCGCAGGACACCTACATCAACGAGTCCATCCTGACCTACACCGAAATCCTGAACGGCATTGCTGACCAGCTGGAGGCCGCCAAGTAATGGCGCAACCGGGTACGCGCACCCACCCCAAACTTCTTAATTGGAAGCTTGGGGTGGGTCTCGTCATTGTGATCGTGCTGCTGGCCTTGTCCTTATTGGTTGGCCAGTACGACGTTTTTCGATCAAGCGACGGCTGGGACATGTTCAAAACCACTCGCGTTCCGCGCACTATCGCGCTGGTGCTTGCCGGGGCTGCGATGGCGATGAGCGGCCTCATCATGCAGATGCTCACCCAGAACCGCTTCGTCGAGCCCACCACGACGGGTACCACCGAGTGGGCTGGCCTGGGCCTGCTGGCATCGTACGTATTCTTACCCGACGGCACGATCCTGCAGCGCATGATCATTTCCGTCACCTTCGCATTCATCGGGACGATGGTCTTCTTTGCGTTCCTTCGGAGGGTGACGCTGCGCTCGAGCCTGATCGTCCCGATCGTCGGCATCATGCTGGGGGCAGTCGTCAGTGCATTCTCCACGTTCTGGGCGCTTCAAACTGACCTGCTTCAGTCACTTGGCATCTGGTTCGCTGGCTCGTTTACCTCCGTGATTTCCGGGCAGTACGAGGTGCTGTGGATCGTCGTCGCGGTCGTGATTGCCGTGTTCTTCTACGCCGACCGCCTTACGGCCGCCGGCCTGGGGGAGGACGTCGCCACGAACATTGGCCTTAACTACGGCCGCATCATCTTGGTCGGAACGAGCCTCGTTGCGGTCGCAGCGGGCGTCGTGACGGTGGTCGTCGGCAATCTTCCTTTTCTTGGGCTCATTGTTCCCAACATTGTTTCCATGATGCGTGGCGACGACCTCCGCTCCAACCTTCCGTGGGTCTGCCTCCTTGGCGTCGGCATCGTCACCGTGTGCGACTTGCTGGCCCGCACGATCATCGCCCCGTTCGAGATCCCGGTGTCCGTCATCTTGGGCATCATCGGAGCGGTGGTTTTCGTCTTCTTGATCGTGAGGCAGAGTCGCCGTGCCTAAACAACCTATCGACGCCCGCTTCGTCGGCGCCTTCCAATCCAGCAGGAGCAAAACCCGCTACTGGGTAATTCTTGCGTGCCTTATCATCGCCGCGGTCTGCTTTACCGCGGGTTTGCTGGCCTACGGCAACCCCATGGACTTCGGCACCACCGGATACTGGCTGATTGCGAAGCGCCGTTTGAACTCGGTTATCGCGATGGCGATTGTGGCGCTGTGCCAGGCGGTGGCGACCGTTTCGTTCCAAACGGTGACGAACAACCGCATCATTACGCCGTCTATCATGGGTTTTGAAGCCCTCTACGTGTCGATTCACACCTCGACCGTGTTCTTCCTCGGTGCCGCTGGCCTGAACAATGGATATACGCTCCAGATGTTCGTGCTGCAGCTAGTGCTCATGGTTGGCCTGAGCCTTGTGCTGTACGCGTGGCTGTTGTCTGGAAAGCACGCAAATATGCACGCGATGCTGCTGGTTGGCATCGTGATCGGTGGCGGACTCGGCAGTGTGTCGACATTCATGCAGCGCCTCCTCACACCAAGCGAGTTCGACGTCCTCACCGCGCGGTTGTTTGGCTCCGTCAACAACGCGGATCCTGAGTACTATCCGGTCGCTATCCCACTCGCGGTCGGCGCCACAGCACTACTGGTCTTCAATTCACGCCGCCTCAACGTCCTCGCACTCGGCAGAGATGTCACCGTGAACCTCGGCGTTAGCCACCGATTCCACTCGATCTTCACATTGGTGCTGGTCTCCATCTTGATGGCGGTCTCGACCGCGCTCGTCGGGCCGATGACGTTCCTGGGGTTCCTCGTAGCGACGCTCGCGTACCAATTCTGCGATACCTACGACCACCGTTACATCTTCCCAATGGCAGTAATGCTGGGATTCTGCGTACTCAGTGGCGCCTACTTCATCATGAACCACGTGTTTTATGCGCAGGGCGTCGTGTCAATCATCATTGAGCTCGTCGGTGGCATCACCTTTTTGGCAGTCATCTTGAAGAAGGGACGCTTATGATCACGCTGAAAGAAGTCCGCAAAGACTACGGCGACGACGTCAAAATCGGACCCGTCAATATCGAGATTCCCGCTGGTGGCATCACCGCGCTCGTTGGACCGAACGGTGCGGGCAAGTCGACGCTCCTCACGATGATTGGGCGTCTCTTAGCTATCGACTCCGGCACCGTCGAAATCGGCCGTATGGACGTCACCAGCGCTAAATCAAAAGATCTCGCAAAGATCATCTCGATCTTGCGTCAGGAGAACCACTTTGTGACGCGCCTGACGGTGCGCCAGCTCGTCGGCTTCGGGCGCTTCCCGTACAGCCATGGACGTCTCACTCCCGAGGACGAGCAGATCATCTCGAAGTACATCGACTTCCTTGGTCTCCACGAACTCGAAAACCGTTACCTGGATCAGCTCTCAGGAGGGCAGCGTCAGCGCGCTTACGTTGCGATGGTGCTCTGCCAGGAAACTGACTATGTTCTTCTCGACGAACCACTAAACAATCTCGACATTGCACACTCGGTGGAAATGATGAAGCACCTGTACTCCGCCGCGAGGGACTTCGGGCGGACCATCATCATCGTGCTGCACGACATCAACTTCGCAGCGAAGTACGCCGACTACATCTGCGCCACCAAGGATGGTCAGATCGCCGCGTTTGGGACTCCGCGCGAAATCATGAACGACGAGTTGCTCACGCAAATCTTCAACACGCCCGTGCATGTAATTGGGGGCCCGGATGGGCCACTCGCTACATATCACTAAAATGCTCGTTACGCAGGCGATTTGTGTTGTTTGTTGGTTCGTGGTTAAGTTATCCCTCGTTGCCGACGAGCGGCCTGGCCGCTTGGAGGGAATGATCAAAGTGAATAAAGTTGCTGCTTGTGGGCGGTTTTGAGTCTGGCTGGTTTGGTTGGATTTGACTTTGTGTTTACGGGTGTGTAACTTTGTTTCAGCTGCTTGACGCTGGCTCTGGTTGGGGTTGGTTGTTGGGTGTGCGGTTGTTGTTTGAGAACTCGATAGTGTGCCAATGTACTTTTTATTTTTTTGATTGCATTGACTTTTGGTTGCGTGCTGTGTGCCATGTTTTGGTGTGTGCCGGCGGTGATGCTTGAACCTATGATTGGGTGTCACTGGTGTGGTGCAGATGCACGGTCATGTTGACTGTATTGGTTGATGTGGTTGTGACTGGTCCTGTTTTGCCCCGTCGGGTTGGGACTGGTTGTTTGTACTTTACAGTTTTTGTAATTTTAGGATTTTGCCAGACACTGGCGATGACTGTTTTGGTTGTTGTTGGTGGTTGGTTTGTTTTTGGTTAGGTTTTCGGGCTTTTCACGGCCTTGTTTCTTTCTGAAATAGTTTTTGTGGAGAGTTTGATCCTGGCTCAGGATGAACGCTGGCGGCGTGCTTAACACATGCAAGTCGAACGGAAAGGCCAGTGCTTGCACTGGTACTCGAGTGGCGAACGGGTGAGTAACACGTGGGTGATCTGCCCTGTACTTCGGGATAAGCTTGGGAAACTGGGTCTAATACCGGATAGGACAACTTTTTGGATATTGTTGTGGAAAGCTTTTGCGGTATGGGATGAGCTCGCGGCCTATCAGCTTGTTGGTGGGGTAATGGCCTACCAAGGCGTCGACGGGTAGCCGGCCTGAGAGGGTGTACGGCCACATTGGGACTGAGATACGGCCCAGACTCCTACGGGAGGCAGCAGTGGGGAATATTGCACAATGGGCGCAAGCCTGATGCAGCGACGCCGCGTGGGGGATGAAGGCCTTCGGGTTGTAAACTCCTTTCGCTAGGGACGAAGCATTTTTGTGACGGTACCTGGAGAAGAAGCACCGGCTAACTACGTGCCAGCAGCCGCGGTAATACGTAGGGTGCGAGCGTTGTCCGGAATTACTGGGCGTAAAGAGCTCGTAGGTGGTTTGTCGCGTCGTTTGTGTAAGTCCACAGCTTAACTGTGGGACTGCAGGCGATACGGGCATAACTTGAGTGCTGTAGGGGAGACTGGAATTCCTGGTGTAGCGGTGAAATGCGCAGATATCAGGAGGAACACCGATGGCGAAGGCAGGTCTCTGGGCAGTAACTGACGCTGAGGAGCGAAAGCATGGGTAGCGAACAGGATTAGATACCCTGGTAGTCCATGCCGTAAACGGTGGGCGCTAGGTGTGAGTCCCTTCCACGGGATTTGTGCCGTAGCTAACGCATTAAGCGCCCCGCCTGGGGAGTACGGCCGCAAGGCTAAAACTCAAAGGAATTGACGGGGGCCCGCACAAGCGGCGGAGCATGTGGATTAATTCGATGCAACGCGAAGAACCTTACCTGGGCTTGACATGTAGCGGATCGCCGCAGAGATGTGGTTTCCCTTGTGGTCGCTATACAGGTGGTGCATGGTTGTCGTCAGCTCGTGTCGTGAGATGTTGGGTTA
Source organism: Corynebacterium sp. UMB2355A (assembly GCF_033877495.1). Taxonomy (NCBI): domain Bacteria; kingdom Bacillati; phylum Actinomycetota; class Actinomycetes; order Mycobacteriales; family Corynebacteriaceae; genus Corynebacterium; species Corynebacterium sp. UMB2355A. The sequence goes on from NZ_CP138855.1 coordinate 2,001,456, forward strand.
AGTCCCGCAACGAGCGCAACCCTTGTCTTATGTTGCCAGCACGTAATGGTGGGGACTCATGAGAGACTGCCGGGGTTAACTCGGAGGAAGGTGGGGATGACGTCAAATCATCATGCCCCTTATGTCCAGGGCTTCACACATGCTACAATGGTCGGTACAGCGCGTTTGCTACCTTGTGAGGGGATGCTAATCGCACAAAGCCGGCCTTAGTTCGGATTGGGGTCTGCAACTCGACCCCATGAAGTCGGAGTCGCTAGTAATCGCAGATCAGCAACGCTGCGGTGAATACGTTCCCGGGCCTTGTACACACCGCCCGTCACGTCATGAAAGTTGGTAACACCCGAAGCCAGTGGCCTGTCATGGGAGCTGTCGAAGGTGGGATCGGCGATTGGGACGAAGTCGTAACAAGGTAGCCGTACCGGAAGGTGCGGCTGGATCACCTCCTTTCTAAGGAGTTTTATTTTTTGTTGGCTCACAGTTGTGGGCTTGTTTGTTGGTTGAGTCACCGTAGGTGTGGCTGCCAATTGTTGTTTCCGGGTGGAGACACACCAGCTACAGACTGTCATGCATATGCGTGTGGTGGTTGTGGTTGTGGTTGCAGTGTGGCCGGGTTATGTAGTCAAAAAGAAGTAATAATTATTGTGTGTTGGTGCACTGTTGGGTGTCTGAGGCAGCAGTTGTGTTGTCTTGAATGATTCCGCGTGTTGATCATTGACTGGTTTGGTTGGTGGTTGGTGTGTGGGGTGTGTTGTGTGAGAACTGTATAGTGGACGCGAGCATCTTTATTCTTGTGGAAGAATTTTTTGATTGTAAGTTTGCCTAACAACAAGTGATTGTCATGCTGTTTGTGTGTGGTGGTTGTTTGTTGTTTGTTTGTTGTGTGTTTTTGTTTTGTTACAAGGGCGTACGGTGGATGCCTTGGCATGCTTAGCCGATGAAGGACGTGTGAGGCTGCGTTATGCCTCGGGGAGTTGCCAACAAAGCGTTGATCCGAGGATGTCCGAATGGGGAAACCTGGCACTTGTTATGGAGTGTTACCTGCAGATGAATGTATAGTCTGTGTGGGGGTTACGCGGGGAAGTGAAACATCTCAGTACCCGTAGGAGAAGAAAACAATTGTGATTCTGCTAGTAGTGGCGAGCGAACGTGGATGAGGCTAAACCATGCGTGTGTGATACCTGGCAGGGGTTGCGCGTGTGGTGTTGTGGGCGATGATTGTGGGTATGCTGCCATGTACCCTCATGATGCGGCGTGTTAGCGGAAGTCACCTGGGATGGTGTGCCGGAGAGGGTGAGAGCCCCTGTACGTGAAGGCGTGTCGTGTTGTGGTGATTGTTTGCCCGAGTAGCAGTGGGCTCGTGGAATCTGCTGTGAATCTGCCGGGACCACCCGGTAAGCCTAAATACTAAGTGTGACCGATAGTGGATAAGTACCGTGAGGGAATGGTGAAAAGTACCCCGGGAGGGGAGTGAAAGAGTTCCTGAAACCGTGCGCTTACAATCCGTCAGAGCACCGCGTGTGTGTGATGGCGTGCCTTTTGAAGAATGAGCCTGCGAGTCAGCGGCATGTCGCGAGGTTAACCCGTGTGGGGTAGTCGTAGCGAAAGCGAATCCTAATTGGGTGTTGTAAGTGGCATGTCCTGGACCCGAAGCGGGGTGATCTACCCATGGCCAGTGTGAAGCAGCTGTAAGAGGTTGTGGAGGCGCGAACCCACTTAGGTTGAAAACTGAGGGGATGAGTTGTGGGTAGGGGTGAAAGGCCAATCAAACTCCGTGATAGCTGGTTCTCCCCGAAATGCATTTAGGTGCAGCGTTATAGTAGTTTGCCGGAGGTAGAGCTACTGGTTGGTTGAGCGGGACTATCATCTTAGCAACATCAGCCAAACTCCGAATGCCGGTCAAGTGTTCTATAGCAGTGAGACTGTGGGGGATAAGCTTCATAGTCGAGAGGGAAACAGCCCAGATCGCCGGTTAAGGCCCCTAAGGGTGTACTAAGTGGAAAAGGATGTGGGATTGCGAAGACAGCCAGGAGGTTGGCTTAGAAGCAGCCATCCTTGAAAGAGTGCGTAATAGCTCACTGGTCGAGTGGTTCTGCGCCGACAATGTAGTGGGGCTCAAGTACACCGCCGAAGCCGCGGCATAGTTTTTACTATGGGTAGGGGAGCGTCGTGCATGGGGTGAAGCCATACTGTAAGGGGTGGTGGACTGTGTGCGAGTGAGAATGCAGGCATGAGTAACGAGAGATACGTGAGAATCGTATCCGCTGGATGACTAAGGGTTCCTGGGTCAAGTTCGTCTTCCCAGGGTGAGTCGGGTCCTAAGGCGAGGCCGACAGGCGTAGTCGATGGTCAACGGGTTGATATTCCCGTACCCGTATGCATGCGACAAAGAGTGAAGCGGTGATACTAACCACCCTGAACTGGCAACATGCGCATCCTTTTGGGTGTGTGGTTGTTGGTGATGCGTGGGGCCTGATCCGTGGTAGTTCAGTGATGGGGTGACGCAGTCAGGTAGCCGCGCCAAGTGTTGGATTACTTGGTGTAAGCGTGTGGCACGTCGACTTGTGAAATGCGGTCGATATTTTGTGTGAGGCGTGATGCGTAGCCCAATTGTTGGGTGATGGTGGTGATCCTTTGCTGTCGAGAAAAGCCTCTAGCGATGTGTGTGTATGGCCCGTACCCGAAACCGACACAGGTGGTCAGGTAGAGAATACTAAAGCGGTCGGGTGAACTGTGGTTAAGGAATTCGGCAAATTGCCCCCGTAACTTCGGGAGAAGGGGGGCCCTTGCTGGTTGCATGCCTTTTTCGGTGTGTTGCTGGTGGGGGTCGCAGAGAATAGAGGGGAGCGACTGTTTATCAAAAACACAGGTCCGTGCGAAGACGGTTAAGTTGATGTATACGGACTGACGCCTGCCCGGTGCTGGAAGGTTAAGAGGACCTGTTAGATCCTTGTGGTCGAAGCGGAGAATTTAAGCCCCAGTAAACGGCGGTGGTAACTATAACCATCCTAAGGTAGCGAAATTCCTTGTCGGGTAAGTTCCGACCTGCACGAATGGCGTAACGACTCCCCTGCTGTCTCAACCACAGGCCCGGTGAAATTGCAGTACGAGTAAAGATGCTCGTTTCGCGCGGCAGGACGAAAAGACCCCGGGACCTTCACTATAGCTTGGTATTGGTATTCGGTGCGGTTTGTGTAGGATAGGTGGGAGACTGTGAAGTGGTCACGCTAGTGATTGTGGAGTCGTTGTTGAAATACCACTCTGACCGTAGTGGATGTCTAACCTTGGCCCATGATTTGGGTTGGGGACAGTGCCTGGTGGGTAGTTTAACTGGGGCGGTTGCCTCCCAAAATGTAACGGAGGCGCCCAAAGGTTCCCTCAGCCTGGTTGGCAATCAGGTGGTGAGTGTAAGTGCACAAGGGAGCTTGACTGTGAGACTTACAAGTCGAGCAGGGACGAAAGTCGGGACTAGTGATCCGGCACCTACTTGTGGATGTGGTGTCGCTCAACGGATAAAAGGTACCCCGGGGATAACAGGCTGATCTTCCCCAAGAGTCCATATCGACGGGATGGTTTGGCACCTCGATGTCGGCTCGTCGCATCCTGGGGCTGGAGTAGGTCCCAAGGGTTGGGCTGTTCGCCCATTAAAGCGGCACGCGAGCTGGGTTCAGAACGTCGTGAGACAGTTCGGTCTCTATCCGCCGCGCGCGTTGAAACTTGAAGAAGGCTGTCCCTAGTACGAGAGGACCGGGACGGACGTACCTCTGGTGTGCCAGTTGTTCCGCCAGGAGCAGGGCTGGTTGGCTACGTACGGGAGGGATAACCGCTGAAAGCATCTAAGCGGGAAGCCTGTTTTGAGATGAGGTTTCGTTTGAGGTTCCCTAGAGATGATGGGGTTGATAGGCCGGATTCTGGTAGCACTGTGAGGTGTGTAAGGTGACTGGTACTAATTACACCGAGACTAAAACAAATCACGCAATAGTGTGCATTGTTTATGGTCAAGAGTTTTGAGTGTTCTTCCGCGAAGAAGAGTTGAGTGTTTGCGTCCACTGTGCAGTGTCTGGCATAACATGCCTGTGCTGATATGTGAATATTGTCGTTGTTATCAACAGTATTGTGTTGGCACGATTTTGGTCGTGTCGGTGGTTGATGGCGGCGGGGAAACGCCCGGTCCCTTTCCGAACCCGGTTAGCTAAGCCCGCCCGCGCTGATGGTACTGCACCTGGGAGGGTGTGGGAGAGTAGGTTACCGCCGGCCTATAACTTCATTTTCTTGTGTGTGGTGGGTTCCATTATTCCTGTTGTTGGGGGTGGTGGTACCCACCACACTCTTTTTTGTTGTGTACCCCCCACACAACAAACAAACGGGGATGTATCTAGAGAGGCTTGCGTCGAGAACCCCGCCGCGTTGAGTTGAGAAGTCAGGAGAGGCGGTAGACTTCGTAATCGTTCGGTACACCCGCACCATGGACGTGGTGGAGTCCGAGCCTCAATGCTAAACCGATCGATGCCTCATTAGTGGGGTCGATGATAGCGATGATTGGAAGCTGCGGGAAGCGTTCCTGTGCATTGGCAATCGCCGCTGATGCGGCCTCCTTTGCGTATCCCTGGCCCTGAGATTCAGGGGCGAATCGGTAATAGAGGTTGAGTACCTGTTCACCGGCTTCCTCACTGTGGCGTACTCCAGTAAACCCGATGGTTGTTCCGTCAATCGTGGACACTACGTAGTAGCCAAGACCCTGTTCATCCCAGTTTTCTTGCCATGCGCGCGCCAACTCCTCTGCCTCTTTGCGGTTTTTCATCGCGAGGTCGGGACGGTGTTGATAGGTGCGGGCGTCGGCGTGGATCCTAAAAATGGCGTCTATATCTTGGTCCGTGGGAGGAGTGAGGATAAGGCGAGGGGTGCGAAGGGGAAAAGCATCGTTCATCTTGGAATCTCCGTTCAAAGTGTTAGGCCTCTCAGGCTACCTGGCCTCAATGGCTGAGGCATGGCGCAAGCAATACGCCCCAGGGCTTGAGCATTCCCTGGGGCGTACGCAGAGGCGAGGATGTCGGCCTAAAGAGCTATGAGCTCATTTCTAGACTTCTTGACTAGATCCTCGTCGCGGATAGCTTGCTTGAGGGCGCGCCACTGATTGTCGGGGATGTAGTCCGTGGCTTGTTTGATAACTTCCTCTGAAGGGGTGCCCCACGCGATTGGCATCGGAGTAATCGTTGCCCAGTGTGCCTTGTCGCGGGATGTGCGCTGGCCTCCCACAGCGACGCACGGAACTGCAGCGCCAACCTTAGGAGTGACGCCGGGGATCCGTTGCACCACAGTTGAGGTGAGCGCCCACTCGGCAGGGGACTGCTGGTCAACGACTGTGTTTACTAACGCGGTGAGGGTAACTGTGGTGCCCTTGTCATCGGTGATGACGGCGGGAGAGAGGGGGTTGGCGTCGTAAATTGCTTGGGTACGTGGAACCGCGCGAGGAATAGCAAGACCGACGATCAGCATGATGGTGCCGAAAAAGATAAGGGAGAGGGATCCGAGTAGGCGCCAGGGGGAGGTCGGGTCGACGAGGAACCAGACTATGACGCCCGCGATGAGGCAGACGACGAACAGAGCGATGCTTGAGGTAACGAGGTTCTTGGTATTTCGAATAAGTTCGTTGTGTTCTTTGGCGTATTCTTCGTCGACGTTGAAGCGGAATGGTTGTTCAGTCATAGGCCACAGTCTATAGGCCGCGTTTGAGGTCTGAGGCATCCATGATGCGATAAGCGTAGCCCTGTTCGGCGAGGAAGCGTTGGCGGTGCATGGCGTACTCGGCGTCGAGGGTGTCTCGAGTGACCACGGTGTAGAACAGGACCTCACTGCTGTCCGGCTTGGGTCGAAGGAGTCGGCCGAGGCGCTGGGCCTCTTCTTGGCGGGAACCGAAGGTGCCAGAGACCTGGATTCCCACGGCTGCCTGGGGGAGGTCGATGGAGAAGTTCGCCACCTTCGATACGACGAGGGTGCGGAGCTCGCCTTGGCGGAAGCGCTCGAAGGCTTCTTCGCGGGCTTTGGTGCTGGTGCGGCCGTCGATGAGTGGGGCGTCGATCTGCTGTGCAATGGTGCGCAGGTGGTCGACGTAAGCTCCGATGATGAGCGTCGGTTCGCCCTCGTGGCGGGCGAGAATGTCCTTGACCGTCGAGAGCTTGGCTGATGCGGTGGCGGCCAGGCGGTAGCGCTCGCGTGCGGAGGCCGTCGCGTAGCTGAGGCGCTCTTCTTCCGTGAGCGTGGTGCGGACCTCGATGCATTCGGCGGTGGCGATGAAGCCTGCCATTTCGAGTTCTTTCCAGGGGGCGTCGTAACGCTTGGGGCCGATGAGGGAGAAGACGTCGTCTTCGCGGCCGTCCTCGCGGATGAGCGTTGCGGTCAGGCCGAGACGGCGGCGGGACTGGAGGTCGGCCGCCATGCGGAAAACGGGGGCGGGGAGGAGGTGGACTTCGTCGTAGATGATGAGGCCCCAGTCGGTGGTGTCGAAAAGCTCGAGGGCGCGGTATTCGCCTTTCGTTTTCCGGGTGACGACCTGGTAGGTCGCGATGGTGACCGGGCGGATCTCCTTCTTTTCGCCGGAGTACTCACCGATTTCTTCCGGGGTGAGCGTGGTGCGGCGCAGCAGCTCATCGCGCCACTGCCGCCCGGCGATAGTGTTGGTTACAAGGATCAGCGTGGTCGTCTCTGCCTGCGCCATCGCGGCGGCGCCAACGATGGTTTTGCCCGCACCGCACGGCAGGACCACCACGCCTGAGCCGCCCTCCCAGAATGCTTGAGCGGCGTACTGCTGGTAGTCGCGAAGCTCCCAACCGTCAAAGTCGAGCGCGATTGGGTGGGATTCGCCGTCGACGTATCCGGCGTGGTCCGCCACCGGCCAGCCCGTCTTGATCAGTTCTTGTTTGATGCGCCCGCGTGCAGACGGGTGTACGCCTACCGTGTGCGCGTCGAAGCGCTGGCCAAGAAACGGGATGATGTTCTTGTTGCGCGTAATCTCATCCAGGATTGGGGGCTCTTCCGTGGTGAGGATGAGCCCGCGTTGTGGATCGTTGAGTAGGCTGACGCGTCCGTAGCGCGCCATCGTCTCCGCAATGTCGATGAGGAGCGACTGGGGGACGGGGAACCGGGAATAGCGCTCGAGGACATCGATTGCGGTCTCGGCGTCGAAGCCGGTGGCGCGGGCATTCCACAGCGCAAGTGGGGTGATGCGGTAGGTATGGACGTGCTCGGGGGCGCGCTCGAGTTCAGCGAATGGGGAAAGCGCTGCGCGAGCTTTCGCCGCGTCCGGGTGCGCGATTTCAAGCAGTACGGTTTTATCGGACTGCACGATCAGTGGGCCGTCCCCAAACGTCATTGTTGGACCTTTCTTTCTACACCAGCGTCACAGTGATTACGCGCCGCAGTGGTATGCGGATCACGCGCTGCGTGGCCGTGTCCTGCGCATCAATGACGCCGACACTCACCGTCAACGGGATGACCGTTAGGGTGTGCTGCGCGCCCTGCGAGTCCGCGTACTCAACCTTGACGCGGCGACGGGCGCGGGCTGCTGCACGAAGCATATCAGTCGTTGACGTTTCGCTGACCCCGGAAGGTTGGCTTGTATCCGAGTTGAGGGCCGCAACAATCTTATCGACGTCCCCTTTGCTCAGAGAGGCGGTTCGGGGGAGCGAGGACGGTGTTGCTCGCACCAGTGTTGGTTCCTCCGCAAGTGTGATGGAGGCGCCGTGGTCGTCTTCGGCGGTTGGCTGCAGGCCCGCGGCTTGCAACTCGTGGAGCAAGCGTGGCAGCGGAAGCGGGCTGACGGCGACGGTCGGCGCCAAGATCCGCAGATCGGCGTGCTCAGCCGCCACGGCGAGGAGGGCAGGGTCGGCGCAGCGGATGTAGCTCAGCGCGCTGCCGGCGCGGATTGCGCCGTGGGTGCGGGAGAGATCATCGATAAGGAAGGTGATGGCCTGCGGAACCTCGCCCATGATGTGCTGTTTAAACCATGTGTGCAGTGAGTCGGCGTCGTGCCCACGGTCGAGGGCGCGCTTCAGGGAGGCGTCGCTGATGCGCCACATGCTGGCAAGGCCCGGCGATTCAAGGTCGGCGATATCTTCGACGACGGCGGCGGTCGCCGCATCGAGCGGCCCCGGGGCGAGCAGTGTCATGTCGCCCTGCGCGATGAGTTGCGAGACCTCCGCGGGGACGAGCTGCTTCGTAGCCTCGACGACGTCGCCGTCGTCGAGGAGCGCAAGCAGCGGTGTCGACGCCGAGCTCCCCACGCCGCCAATCGCGCCGACGAATGCGGCTTCGGCGATGGTGGCGTCGATAAGTTGGGGTGAGAAATTCGCTGCCATGAGCGGTACGTGGAACAGTAATCGAGCCTCCTGGTCGGGGCCCGCGTACTCGACGATGCGCCTCCGGGCGTGCCTGACGTCGGGGTTGTGGGTGGGCTCGGAAAGGAGGCGGTGCTCCGGTGTCTTGTCGGTGCGCCAGGGCGAGGCGAGCCAGCCGGCGAGGAGGATAGCCCACTGGTCGGCGAGTGTGGCGTCCAGCCAGGAAAGAGCGTCGTGGGTGGCCGCGAGTACGTCGGCCTCGTCGGTGCTTCCGCGGCCGAGAAGGCCGGCGGATTCGCCCGTGGTAATGAGGAGCGCAGGATCGAAACCGAGGGCCTGCGTTAACCCCGCATGTGCGCGGACCCCCAGGGAGCCGTCCTTGTTCAGTGCGACCGGGGACTCAAGTAACAGGAGCAGTAGCTGGCGGAGCTTGCGCACCGCGTCGAGGCCCGCGCCAGTAGCGTTGCGGTCGATCGTCGGCTGATCTGGATCGTTGACGGCAGGGGCGTGCTCGGGGAACTCGCGCGGTGGCAGGCCACGGAGGACGTCGCGGACGGGGCGAGGTAGGCGAACCGTTGTGGCGTCGACGCGGATGAGCAGCCCTTTCGCAATGAGTGTTGCAACTGGCGTCGTGGGATCCGCGTCCGCCGCGGCGGCCCTCGTCGTGCCGACGGAACCTGACGCCGCTAGCGTATCCAGCACTGAGCGCTCGCGGGCGCTGAGTCCTTCCAGCAGCCCGTCGAGGTTCGGTGGGGCCTGGTCCCCGAGGCGCCAGCCCGACGGCAGCGCGGAAAGTGCCCCTGGTGCGACCCGTACAGCAGTATCCGGGCCATAGATGAGCGCCATCGCACGGAGACGCTCGACGGCCCCGGGAACACGCGCTGCGGGGACACTGTTGGTGTCGACGGGAGAGAGCTCGGCGCCGACGTCCCCGAGCGCTTCCAGAAGCCGCAACTCGGCAGCGTTGAGACGGCGTAACGCTCGTGCTGCAGACCCAGCCAGCGACAGCCGCGTCCCCAGCGAACCCCAGGATGGCGGGGTGGGGTAAAAGGCGTCTGGCCTGAGATAAATGAGCTCCCGGAGTTGTTCGGGGCGCATCGTGCGGAGCGCTTCCTGGAACGTAGTCATAGCGTTGGCTAGTGTACGTGCGATTTTTGTCCAGGCGTGAAAGAATAGTACGCATGGCTAAAGACGTAGAGAAGATCGGTCGCGCGAACCCGGCGTGGCCCACCAACACCCCTGGTAATGGTTCGCCTGTCACCGAGCTGTCCTCGCAGCTTACCGGTGCATCTAGCCCGTTTGGGGACGAGCTCGTGCTCCCACTCCCGGCGGAAGAAATCGGGTACGTCCACCCAACGACGCGAATCAACCGCTAAGTGTTCAACCTTTTGGCCAGCCCTGAAAGAGTGGGCTGGCCAGTCCCTATGCCCCTTTCATAAAGCAAAACAAACGTGCCCGCCACAAGCTTTCTGTGGCGGGCACGTTCTATTGAGTGCTTAGCGGTTCAGCAGTGCTGCGCCGATAGCGGCGAGATCGCCCGAGCGAACAGCGTTGATCAGTGCAGCGTTCTGGCTGTAGAACGCATCGTAGTTCGCGCGGTTCGCAGCGTAGGACTGCTGGATGTGCGCCGGAATCGCGAAACCATAGTTGCTCAGGGAGCTGCCGAGCTGACGGTACAGGGCGTCAACTGGGTTCTCTGCCTGGCGCTGGGCTGCGTCCGGGGATGCAACGGCAGCGCGTGCAGGAGCAGGTGCCGGTGAGACAGCCTGTGCGTCGCGATTTGTCGCAGCGGAGTTCAGTCCAAGGCGAGCGGAGCATGCTGGCCATGCGCCCCAACCCTGCTGTGCCAGGGTGCGCTCTGCAACGATGATCTGCTGCTCACGGGTTGCCAGGTTCGCGGTTGGAGCGAACTGGCCGCCACCGAATGCCTGCCAGGTGGACGCGGAGAACTGCAGGCCGCCGTGGTAGCCGTTGCCGGTGTTGATTGCCCAGTTGCCGCCGGACTCGCACTGTGCGAGACGGTCCCAGTCAGAGTCAGGCGCTGCCGTGGCCTCTGGGGCCATCAGTCCAGCGAACGCCGCGGTTGCGGCTGCGCCGGCGAGTGCCTTCTTGGTCAGGGAAGTGGTCTGCTTGGAATGGCGTCCCATGAAAATACGATGTCCTCTCTTGTTGTCGCTTGCGAAGTAAGCTGTCGGGTTCGGGCTGAGGTGTCCGGTTGCAGTAGCAACTTCACCCCAAGGAAGCTCCGGGAGGGAGTTTCCGAAGGTTGGGTCCTCCGCTTCTGTTCTTTGTGTAATTGTGCGAGGCGAACAGAACTCAGCGTGCCTCGTTTTCTTGCTGCGGGACAGCCTAACGCTTTATAACGATTTAGTCACGCTCCGGGCACTTTTTGGGGTTGGTGTCGCGGACGCGGGGAGACTGGTAGGGCTGTTTGTCCTGTTCACGAGCCAAATTGGCGCGAGTGTGATTTGTGGCACTTTCTTTCGTGTTGGGGCTCGAACGGGCGATACGACTATGATGGATAGCCACTGCTGAGTCTGCATAGAGAACAGAGAAGGAACGAAGACTAATGCCAATTGGAAAGGTGAAGTGGTTCGACGCCGACAAGGGCTTCGGCTTCGCATCCAACCCTGGAGACGACGACGTATTTATTTCTAAGTCGGTGCTCCCGGATGGTGTGGATGAGCTTGTGCCTGGACAGCGCATCGAGTTCGACTTTGCCGCAGGCCGAAAGGGCCCGCAGGCGCTGCGCGTCGCCATCTTGGAGACGCCGAAGCGTCGCCCCGTGCACCGTAGGAAGCCAGAAGAACTCGGAAGCATGCTTGCCGATGTGATGACGCTCATCGAGTCCGACGTGCAACCGGCGTTGACGGCTGGGCGCTACCCTGAGCGCAAAGAGGCTCGACAGGTTGCGGGCATCCTGCGCGCAGTGGCGAAGGAGCTTGACGCCTAAGCGTTATTCAAACGCGACCGACCATGTGGCGACCACCGGGATTTCTTCCCCGTGGTCGTCATTTTTTACAGCCAGCGTCGAGACTTCAGCAACGAGGAGTTTCGCCCCGCCTTCTTTGACGGCAGAAGCGGTCTCTTCGGTGGTTTCGCCCGCCTGGTGGAGGCGCTCTTCGTTGGCGGAGGGGTCGTCGTAAATGAGGAGGAGGCGCCAGCTGCCCGCAGCGATGTCTGGGTCGATGCGGAATGTGAGTTCGTCGGAGCCATCACGTGTGAGTGCCGGTGGCTCACCGCCGTCACATTGTTCATCGAGGGGGCAGAGCGTGTAGGGGGCGATCTCGTGCTCGCCGTCGGATGCAGTGACGTGAATCCGAAGGTCTTCTACGGGAAGACCTGGCTGCGAGCGCTGCCAGTTCATGAACGCGTACACCCCAGCGAGCAGGATAGCGACGGCGAGAACTGTCGCACCGAGTTGGAGTGCAAGGCGAGAGGAAGCACGGCGGGAAGCAGTCATGAGCGAAATTCTACTGGGAAGGGACCAACCGGACGCGGTAGAGGTCGGGCCAACGCTTGCCGGTGAGGTAAAACTCGTCGGTGCCAGGGATATGCGCGATCCCGTTGAGCACATTGTTTATTTCTTCGTCGGCGTTGTTGGGAAGAGACGACGCATCGATCCTGGCCGTGACGTGGCCGGAGGTGGCGTCGATACGCACGATGTCGGTGGTTGTGAAGATGTTTGCGTAGACGTCGTCGCCGACGCACTCCAACTCGTTGAGACCCTCGACGGGTTTGCCTTGGTCGGTGACTTCGAACCGCGCAAGCTCGGCGAGCGTGTCCGGGTCCATGCGGCGCAGCTCGGCGGAACCGTCGGAGAAAATAAGTGCATCATCGGTGGCGCACAGCCCCCACCCTTCGCCGTCGTAGTGGGCGGTATCGACAGTTGCTAGGGACGCTGCATCGCGGCGAAACGCAGTGCCCTCCTGCCACGTCAGCTGCCAAAGCGAATCTCCGACGCGGGTCATGCCTTCGCCGAAGAACACGTCCGGCAAGGCAACCTCGCCCAACACGTCGCCTTCTGTCGTGAGCCGATACATGCCGGACGCTCCGTATTGGCCGGTACTGACGAGGAGTGTGCCGTCCTCATCGACTTCGAGGCCCTGGGTGAACAGGGCAGGGTCGTAGTCGTAGCGTTGTACGATTTCGGGTTTCAGCTGCTCCACCTCGGTGGCAGCTTCATCGCAACCACTCACGGTGAGCAGCACCAAAGGACACATCAGGATGGACCAAAACCGTCGGGAGTGAACACGCATACGTCCATCATGCAGCATTTCCCCAGAAATGGGCCATAATGGAGAGCGTGTCTCAGAACAAGAACTCTTCACCACTGCTGAGCGACAAAGCAATTGAGGTCGCGCGAGAGGCCATCCTCGAGATCGCGGAAGGCGAGGTCGGCGCGCACATCGGTGTCGCTGGGCTCTCGAGCAACGTGGCCACGCACCGCTTCGAAGCGAGCGTGCCTGGCTACAACGGGTGGGAATGGAACGCGGTCGTCGCGTGTGCCACGGGCTCAACATGGGTGACCGTCAACGAGGTCGCGCTCATGCCGGCTCGCGACGCGCTGCAGGCGCCGGACTGGGTGCCGTACTCCGAGCGTCTTCGCCCCGGCGACCTCGGCCCCGGCGACATCATGGAGCCAGCGCCTGACGACGAGCGCCTGACCACAGACTCCTTTGCAAAGGATGCAGTGACGTTCCCAGGCAGGGAAACTGACCACTACCTCACGCAAGAAGGCCTCAATGCGGCGAAGACGCGGTGGCGGAAGGGCAAGTTTGGCCCTAATTCTGCGTTCGCCGAGCAGGCAACGCTGCACTGCCGGACCTGCGCGTTCTACATCCCGATGGAGCACCCAGTGGGGGAGAACTTCGGAGTGTGCACCAACGAATACTCAGCTGATGGCCGCATCGTCGCTGCATCCTACGGCTGCGGTGCCCACGCAGATACCAAGGCGCCGCGCCACGACGGGAAGTAACCCGCTAGAGCAATGATGCCCGCAGCCGCCGGGTTTCATTGATCTCGCGGTGCGTCGGCAGTAAACCGCGCGAAATCATTCGGGGGCCAGGCTTGGGTGTGCCATACTCCTGCCATTGCTCGACAAGCCGGGCACCGTGCACAGCATCGACGGCCCACGTCTCCTGGTGCATCAGGTCGAAGCGTGAGAAGCCGTCGTGCGCCTCATGCGTTTCGACGCCCGCCTCCTCCAACACACGCACAACCCCCTCCAGCGCGTATGATCCAGCGGTAGCAGGGTGCCCGGAGATGACCGCCTGCGTGGCGCTTGAAAATGTGATCAGTGGTTGGAGGAGTGCGGAGATGATGCGGCCGCTGGCGTCGGCAAGCAATCCGTCGTTGGTGCCCAGCGTTGCCGATGCGTGCAACTGCCACCCGAGGTCCGGCCCGTGCCTGTTCGGCTGCGCGCGCTGATCCCGGATTGGCTCCGCGAACATGGTGATCTCCGTGGAGGGCGCAGACGCCGGGCGAAGCGTCAAGGACGCATGGCCTCCCGTGGCGTGGACGACCGCTTTGCGAGGGCCCGTAACCTGGCTGACCGTAACGCGGAGGCGTTCAAACTCCGAGTGCGAGATGCCGCAGCCGCGAAGCTTCGAGGTGAGCAGATCTGCATCTGCAACCATGCCTTGCGAAATGACAAAGCTGAATACATCCACTTTGGGCTCCAAGTCGAAATTATTAGGAAGTGTGTGCACTAAGGTAAAAGTCTATTGCAGGCTTTTGGCAGATAGATTTCAGCCGATGCATGCAACAACTTTGCTCTCTTTCATAACTTCCTCAACGAACTAAAGGGGATCTTCGCAGTGAGTATTCCAAGCGAATCTTCAACGAAGCAGCCCGCTAGCGGGCTTGATAAATTCTTCCATATCAGTGAGCGAGGCTCGAGCGTCGGCCGCGAAATCCGCGCCGGTATCGTGACCTTCTTTGCGATGGCGTACATCGTGCTCCTGAATCCTTTGATCCTGGGCACGAGCCCCGACCGCGAAGGTGTCGTGCTTGGTATCCCGCAGGTAGCTGCGGTGACGGCCCTTGCCGCCGGTGTGATGTGTATCTTGTTCGGCGTTATTGCTAAATATCCGTTTGGTATTGCTGCGGGCCTTGGCCTGAACACACTCGTTGCAGTGACACTCGTTGGGCAACAGGGCCTGACCTGGCCAGAGGCCATGGGCCTCATCGTGATTGACGGTATTATCATCTGCATTCTTGCGATTTCCGGGTTCCGTACCGCCGTCTTTGAGGCCATCCCGAACTCGATGAAGGTGGCAATGAGTGTCGGCATCGGCATGTTCATCGCGATGATCGGCTTGGTGGACGCCGGGTTCGTGCGCCGCATCCCTGACGAGGCACACACCACTGTCCCGGTGCAGCTGGGCTTCGGTGGTTCGATCGCCTCGTGGCCGACGGCTGTGTTTGTCATCGGCCTGCTCATCTGTGGCTTCATGGTGATCCGGAACATTCCGGGTGGGCTGTTCATCGGCATCGTCGCGACGACGATCATCTCGATGATTGTGGAGTCCTTCGTCGGTGCAGGCTCGTCCACTGAGAATGACCACGGCTGGTCGCTCGCGGTCCCTGCGCTTCCGGATTCTTTGGGTGGCATCCCGGATCTGTCCCTCGTGGGCAAAATCGACATGGTTGGTGCCTTCGTTGAGGTCGGTGTCGTCGCCGCCAGCCTCCTGGTCTTCACCCTCGTGTTGGCGAACTTCTTCGACGCAATGGGCACCATGACGGCGCTCGGCCGCCAGGCCGGCCTGACCGACGAGAACGACAACCTGCCAGGCATGAAGAAAGCCCTTGTTGTTGAAGGCTTCGGCGCAGTAGTCGGTGGCGCGTTTTCTGGTTCCTCGAACACGGTGTTCGTGGACTCGTCCGCCGGCATTGCTGACGGCGCCCGCACCGGCCTCGCAAACGTGGTCACCGGCATCCTGTTCCTGCTGGCGATGTTCCTCACCCCGCTGTACGAAATCGTCCCAATCGAGGCCGCCGCACCGGTCCTCGTCGTGGTTGGCGCGCTGATGATGATGCAGGTCAGCAACATCGACTGGACCCGTTTCGACGTTGCCTTCCCGGCCTTCTTGACCATTATCATGATGCCGCTGACCTACTCGATTGCCAACGGCATCGGCGTCGGCTTCATCGCGTTTACCGTGATGGCGCTCTTCGCTGGCAAGCGCAAGGACATCCACTGGATCATGTGGCTGATTTCTGCGCTGTTCCTGATCTATTTCGCACAAGGACCGTTGATGTCGCTAATCTCGTAAAGCGTGAGCATAGTTATCGACGACCCCTCCGACCCCCGGCTTGACGATATCCGCGACCTGAAGCACTCAGACCGCGAGAAAGGCCTGGTGTTTGCGGAGGGGCCTCTTGTTGCGGGACGCCTTGTGGAGTCCCGCTTTCCTGTCCGCGCGGTGTTCGGCTTCGGTGGCCGCCTCCAGTCTTTTTTGGAACAGTACGGCGAGCGCCTCGAAGCGGAGGGAATACCGGTCTACGAGATCAGCCGCGCAGTGATGGGGGAGGTCGCCGGCTATGACATGCACCGCGGGCTGTTAGTCTCCGCGGATAAACCCGAACCGCTGAGCGTCGAGGACGTCGTGGCAGATGCCCGCACCCTGGTGATTCTTGAGGGAGTGGGGGACCACGAGAACATCGGCTCCATCTTTCGCAACGCCGCCGGCATGGGCGTTGATGGCGTGCTGTTCGGCGCCGCCACCGCCGACCCGCTCTACCGGCGCAGCGTCCGCGTCTCAATGGGCCATGTGCTTCGCACCCCGTTTGCGCACTTCGGCGGAACCCCAACCACGTGGCAGCGCGAGCTCGCACAGCTGCAGGAACAGGGCTGGTGGCTGGTGTCGCTGACCCCTGCGGACGATGCCGTGTACCTCTCAGAGGCACTCAACGATCACGAGAGGGTGGCATTTCTCGTCGGCGGGGAAGGCCCTGGGCTCACGCAGCACGCAATGCGCGCGACCGATGTGCGCGCGAGAATCCCCATGGCGCCGGGGACGGATTCACTCAACGTGGCCACGGCTGCGGCGATTGCGTTCTACGAGCGCCAGCGCGACCTCATCAGCCGCGGTCTGCGTGGCGGATTTTCTCCGCAATCGTAGCCTTCAGGTCGCGGGCGCGGCGACGTAGCCCGCGGCCAACGCGCTTTGCTGCTGCGACGGAGGCGTCGGCAAGCTCGGAAAACTCGTCACGCTCTGCCTCTTCGTCGTGCTGCTCGTAATCGTCGTACGTGTTGGTCTGCTCGGCGAACTTTGCCGCCACCTCGTTGACAGTCTTGGTGCGTGGGGCAGGAGCCTCGACTTTCGGCTCCGGGCGGCCATCCACCGCGTAGCCGATGATGTGCACATCCGGCCCGTCCTCGCCGACCTCGATCCCCAACCACGCTCGCTCAGCCTCGCGCATCAGCGCTGGCGGCTCGAACGGTAGCGAAATGCCGCCGAGCTGGGGTGCGGTTTCCCCGGCCCAGTACGGGGCCTCGAACGGGTCCGGCAAGCCGACGTCCTCGAAGACGTGGTCGCGGGTGGCAGAGAACGCGCGGCGCAGCGTCTCACCCTGGTAGTGGGCGATCGCCGCGTAGTCCGAATCGGTGCCTTCCGCGTAGACGTAGGTGTCAGCGCTAGGCAGTGCGGTGCGCAGCGCCTTGGCGGTTTCGCTGATGCGCTCGGCGTCCGTGACAAAGAAACGGACAACCGCAACTCCCGGGTACCCCGCGATGTAATACTCGTCCACACCAGGAACCGAGGAACGATTCAGCGGGAACTGGCCAATCGGAGTAATAGGCCACGCCGGATTAACCTGTGCGAGCAGCTTTCGGCCGAACCCACGGTCCGCCTTCGGCTCGCCCTCGAGCACCTCCTCCGGGTGTGCGACGTTGACAAACCAGCAGGTAACCACGGCGTTATGAGACATAGCGGGGCCCTACTTTCGCGGCCGCTTCGTGTTTGTTCGGACCCCCAACAGGACATCTTCCCAGTGCGGAGTCACAGCTTTTCGACGCCTCTTCTGCGG
The DNA here is from genome assembly GCF_033877495.1 of Corynebacterium sp. UMB2355A. Classification (NCBI taxonomy): domain Bacteria; kingdom Bacillati; phylum Actinomycetota; class Actinomycetes; order Mycobacteriales; family Corynebacteriaceae; genus Corynebacterium; species Corynebacterium sp. UMB2355A. The sequence goes on from NZ_CP138855.1 coordinate 2,018,819, forward strand.
CTGCGGCGCCTCATCCGGGTGCTGCAAGAAGTCACCGGTCGCGATTGCATCCTCGTCCGAAGCAGCGGGGGCATCGGTGGCGTCTTCGCCCTCATCGACGTCTTGATCGATAGCCGTGAGTGAACGAACTGGCTGCACAAAATCCGGGTCCGTGAGGTCTGCAGCGATGGAGTTTCGCGCCTCCGTCGTCGGTGCGGAACCCATCTGGCGGTGGAAGGACCACAAGGCCTCGTTTTCGCTTAAGCCTGCCTGCCACCGGACATGCACCACCCAATCATCGCCGGGCTCACGGGTTGCGTCCCAGGTGGCGTCGCTAAGCGAATGCCCGCGGGCAGCGAATGCGGTGGCGAGGATTTCGAACAGCGTCAGCTTCGCTGGGCCGTCCTCGCGCATCGGGTGCGACTGCTTTGCGGCCTCGGCAACCTGCGAGCGCTCCAGGAGCACCGGGTGGGCGTACGGGTCGATCCGGCTTTCAGCCACCCCCATCTCCTCAGCCAACTCGGATGGCTGGGTGCCGGAGCGGATGCGCGCCTGGATCTGGTTCGGGCGCATCGAAAGCGGGGTGGAGTACAGCGGGTCCGGTTCCGGCAGGCTGCGAGGCTTCTCCTCGGAGGCTGTCTCCGCTGCGTCCTCGGAGTGCTCGTCACCGAGTGCATTGTCAGCGTCAGCGGATGGTTCCTGCGCGTCCGGTGCAACCTCAAGCTCAGGCTTGGTGGATTCCTCCTCAGCCACGGCCTGCATCTCGGAACGCGCGAGCTGGTAACGGATGCCCTCGTCATCTCGGAGGACGAAGAACGTCTCCGTGGACTCCTCATCCATGAGGTACAACTCGCGCATGTGGCTCCTTTCCGCTGACAAATACCTCCACCAGCTTAGCCCATTTGTTCTGGACTACTTCTGGCCCACGCCCTGTTCGATCAGATAGTCAATAGACTTGGTCAGGTGCTTGACGTCCTCGGACTTGATTGCAGGGAACAGACCGATGCGCAACTGGTTGCGGCCAAGCTTGCGGTACGGCTCCGTATCCAGGTAACCATTCTGGCGAAGCGCCTTAGCCAGCTCAGCTGCGTCGATGCGCTCGTCGAAATCGATCGTGCCGACGACCTTGGATCGGGCAGCAGGGTCCTCGACGAACGGCGTTGCAAACTCGTGGTTGTCAGCCCACTTGTACAGCAAGGAGGACGAAGCCGTCGTGCGAGCAACCATCGCATCCAACCCGCCGAGCTCGTTCATCCAACGAACCTGCTCCGCCAGCATCAGCAGTGGGCTGATTGCTGGGGTGTTGTACGTCTGGTTCTTCCGCGAGTTATCGACGGCCGTCTGCAAGTTCAGGAACGCGGGGATGAAGCGGCCAGACGCCTGGATCTTTTCAATGCGCTCCAGGGCGGCTGGGCTCATCACGGCGAACCACATGCCGCCGTCAGAAGCGAAGCACTTCTGCGGCGAGAAGTAGTAGACGTCCGCCTCGTGCACATTGACGGGGAGGCCGCCGGCGCCGGAGGTGGCGTCGATAACTACGAGTGCATCGGTGTCCGGGCGGCGAACAGGGACCATCGCGCCGGTGGAAGTCTCGTTGTGTGCCCACGCAACGACGTCGGCGTCGGCGCCGTCGAGCTCGTGCGGCGAAGGTGCGGTGCCGGGTGCGGAGTCCACGATCTGCGGATCAGCCAGCCATGGTGCGGCGGCCGAGGCCTTCGCAAACTTCCCAGAAAACTCACCGAACGTCAGGTGTGCAGACTTCGTCTCGATGAGGCCGAAGGTAGCGGCGTCCCAAAAGGCGGTCGCGCCTCCGAGCGAAAACACGATTTCGTAGCCTTCCGGAAGGCTGAAGAAGTCGTGCAAACCTTGGCGGACCTCACCCACAAGATTCTTCACAGCTGGCTGGCGGTGAGAGGTACCAATGATGTCCGCGCCCTTCGCGATAGCCTCGAGCTGCTCCGGGCGAACCTTTGAAGGGCCGCAGCCAAAACGTCCATCGCTAGGAAGCAGAGCTGGGGGAAGAACCGGAAATGTTTGCATGACAGCCTTTCCTGTAACAGGGGGTAGAGAAACTTGACGACGCCACTCGCGTCTCACTGCATCTTATTACCCAACGACGCGCCCGGGGCGCCTTTCGCCAGCTCTTTTCCGGATACTTGAAAATCGAACAAATGGGGGTGTGGTGGTCAATAGATTTATTGAGTTGTGTCGGGCGAGTCACATTTTTTGCTAGCATTGCGGGAGTAAATTGCAACCTCCTTGCATCCCGCAAGGAATAGGGTTTCCGAAACTTCTGAGAAAGGTTTGCTATGGCTTCTGAAGGTCAAGACAAAGCTGTACTTCACTACCCAGGTGGCGAATTCGAAATGGACATCAAGTCCGCCACCGAGGGCAACGACGGAGTGGTGCTAGGCAACCTCCTCGGGGAGACTGGGCTTGTCACCTTCGATCCGGGCTACGTGTCCACTGGCTCGACCGAGTCGAAGATCACCTACATCGATGGCGCCAACGGCATTCTGCGTTACCGCGGCTACGACATCGCTGAACTGGCGCAGAACGCAACGTTCAACGAGGTGTCGTACCTCCTCATCAATGGCGAGCTTCCAACGACGGATGAGTACAAGAAGTTCAACTCCGAGATTCGTCACCACACGCTTCTCGACGAAGACTTCAAGGCCGCGTTCAACGTCTTCCCGCGCAACGCACACCCAATGGCGGTGCTGGCGTCGTCCGTGAACATTCTTTCTGCTTACTACCAGGACCAGCTGGATCCGCTCGACGAGGAGCAGCTGGACAAGGCAACCGTTCGCCTGATGGCGAAGGTGCCGATGCTGGCGGCGTACGCATACCGTGCATCCCGAGGTAAGCCGTACATGTACCCAGACAACTCGCTGAACGCACGCGAGAACTTCCTCCGCATGATGTTCGGCTACCCAACCGAGCCGTACGAGGTTGACCCGATCCTGGTGAAGGCTCTGGACAAGCTGCTGATTCTGCACGCAGACCACGAGCAGAACTGCTCCACCTCCACGGTCCGCATGATTGCTTCCGCGCAGGCGAACATGTTCGTCTCCATTGCAGGCGGCATCAACGCGCTGGCAGGCCCGTTGCACGGTGGTGCAAACCAGGCTGTGCTCGAGATGCTCGAGGACATTAAGGACAACCACGGCGGCGACGCCACCGACTTCATGAACCGCGTGAAGAACAAGGAAAAGGGCGTCCGCCTGATGGGCTTCGGCCACCGCGTGTACAAGAACTACGACCCACGCGCAGCGATCGTCAAGGAGACCGCACACGAGGTGCTGGAGCACCTCGGTGGCGACGAGCTCCTGGACCTGGCGATGAAGCTCGAGGAGATCGCGCTGAAGGACGACTACTTCATCTCGCGCAAGCTCTACCCGAACGTAGACTTCTACACCGGTCTGATCTACCGCGCGATGGGCTTCCCGACGGACTTCTTCACCGTGCTCTTCGCCATCGGCCGTCTCCCGGGCTGGATCGCACAGTACCGCGAGCAGCTGGCGATGAACTCCAAGATCAACCGTCCACGCCAGATCTACACCGGCTACACGAAGCGCGACTTTGTGCCGCGTGACCAGCGATAATCTCTAGCGTTCACCGCCGGGTACGTATCTTCCTTTATACTTTGGGGATATGTACCCGGCGGTTTCGCCATGAATGAACGACGCAAGGAGTATTCACGTATGGAAAAGCCCACGATTGAGGTACCTGAAGCACCTGCCCCAACGGACCTTGTCATCGAGGATCTCGTAGTCGGCGACGGAGCCGAAGCTGTAGCAGGCGGTTATGTGCAGGTGCACTACCTGGGTGTTGACTATGCAACCGGTGAAGAGTTCGACTCTTCGTGGGACCGCGGCGAGGCCGCGGAGTTCCCGTTGGCTGGCCTCATCGCGGGTTGGCAAGAGGGCATCCCGGGGATGAAGGTTGGCGGTCGCCGCAAGCTGACGATTCCGCCGGAGAAGGCGTACGGCCCTGCTGGTGGCGGCCACCCGCTCTCTGGCCTGACGCTGGTGTTCATTATCGACCTGCTTGACGCGCGCTAAGGATTCGATATGCGCATTCCAGTGACAACACTCAACGACGGTTATGATTTTCCGCTGCTAGGTCTGGGCACTTACAAGCTGCAGGGTGAAGACTGCGTCAACATCGTGCGGCGAGCTATTGAGTTGGGCTACCGCCACATCGACACTGCCTCCTTTTACGGCAATGAGGAGCAGGTTGGGCGCGCGGTCGCCGACGCGATTGCGGCCGGTGATGTGACTCGCGAAGAGCTATTCATCACCTCGAAGCTATGGAACGATGACCAGACTCGTGCAGCGGAAGCCTACGAGGAGTCGCTGCAGCGGATGGGGCTCGAGTTTATCGATCTCTTCCTCGTGCACTGGCCGTGGCCGCAGCACGGGACCTTCGTGCAAGCGTACGAATCTTTGGTGCAGCTGCAGGGCATGGGCCGGTTGCAGTCGGTAGGCGTGGCGAACTTCTATGAAGAGGTGCTCGATGAGATCATCGCGCACACCGGCGTCGCGCCAGTGCTCAACCAGGTGGAGCTGCACGCAGGGTTTACTCAGCAGGAGCTGCGCGCCTACCACCAGGAAAAGGGGATTGTCACCGAGGCGTGGGCGCCGCTCGCGCGAGGCGCGAACCTTGACGATCCGGTGTTTACTCGCCTCGCCGAGAAGCACGGCCGGACCCCGGCGCAGATTGCGCTCGCGTACGTGATGAGCCTGGGATGCTCGGTTGTGCCGAAGACGGCGAATCCAGTTCGCCTCGAGGAGAATCTCGGGGCGGTCGAGGTCGAGCTTTCGCAGGAAGATATCGCAGCGCTCGACGCGTTGAGCGGCGAGCGGATGTCGAATGACCCGCGCGAGTTCCCGGGAGACCCTAGCTAGCACAAACGCAAAGACCCCGGTGCGGCGAGCCTTTACGCTCTGTGCACCGGGGTTTTGCCATGTCCTGGTGACGCTACTTTGCGTGACGCTACTTCGGCAGCAGCGCGCGCCAATCAAAGCGTGATGAAAGCTGGGAGCTGCCCAGGTCGCCAAGGGTGAAGCCGGGGCCACGTCGCCCAGGGGTCCACTGGCCCCAATCGGCGCTGTAGACGTTGTTGATGTCCACCGTGACGCCGTCGATCACTCCGGTCCACTTTGCTTTCTGGTGGATGTTTGCGCGCGGGTGCAGTTTGCCGCCGGAGCCCCAGTCGTGCTGCCAGAAGAACGAGCCGATGCCGTCCTCGATGCACCACTGGATCACGTTGATGTTTCCGTATACACCGGTCTGGTAGCCGCCAAGCGTCAGCGCCGCGGAGAACGCCCGGAGGTAGGGGCGGATCTGGTTCAGGTACTGGGAACGCGAGGGGTTGTCGTCGATCGCGATGTAGATCGGGCGGCCGGTTGGGCCGCCGGCGGAGGCGTGGAGGCGCATCGCCTCCGGTGCGTGGCGGGCGGCAGCAGCGGCGCCGCCGAGCCAGTCGGCGGTCTCGGCACGGCCGAACTGGTAGACGGACGCCGTGGCGAGGTCGTTCGCGGCGAAGTCCTGTGTTTCGCCCAGCGTGACGGGCTTGCCCAGCATCCAGTTCGCGCCGGGGCGGCGCTCCGACACGTAGCGGACAGCGCCGAGGTGCCCGGCGGCCTTTACTGCGCGACCGGACGGAACCCCGCCCGCGTAGTCGATCACGGTGCCGAGGATGCGGCCCTGGGCGTGGGCTTGCGCGGTGGAGCCAAGGGTTGCGCCCGCGAGAGCGAGTGCGGTGGTTTGAAGGAAGCGGCGTCGATTAAAAGTAGTCACACCCGTAACTCTAGCAACATTACTGTTGGGGTTGGGGAGCGCGGATTGTCCACGCGGCAATCGCCGTGGTGATCGGCACTGCCAGGACCAACGCGATCGCGCCGATACTCGAACGCATGATCTCGGTGGCCACCACGTCGGAGGTGAGCACCTGGGTCAGCGGCCGGTCGGCGACCTGGAGCAGCATCGACAGGGGGAGGGCAGCGCCCATATACGCCAGGACCAGGGTGTAGACCATCGACGCAATGTGGTCGTGGCCGACCTTCATCGCGGAGGTGAACACGGTGCGGGGCCGGGCGTCGGGCGAAGTCTCATACAGCTCCTGCACCGTTGAAGCCTGCGCAATGGTGACGTCGGTGAGCACGCCGAGGGCACCGATGATGAATCCGGCGAGCATGATGCCTGGCACTTGCACCTGGGGGAGGTACATGTGGATGAGGAGGTTGTTTTCGTCGGCAAGGCCGCGCAGCTGCGTCGTATCGATGGCGAGGTGCGCGGCGAGTGCCGCGAGCCCCAGCGCGGTCAGGGTGCCAGCCAGGGCTGACGCGGACTTCCAATTCCTGCCGTGCACAACAAAGATGACAGGGAAGAGCACCGCGGCACCCGTCACCAAGGAAAGCCCCACGGGGTTATATCCGAGCAGCAGCCCGGGAACGAGGAAGCCGAAGATGACCAGCAAGGTGCACAGCAGGCCGAAGATCGCGCGCACCCCACGCCATGCCCCAACCACGACGACGACCAGCAGCGTGAGTGCGAGCCACAGCCCAAGCGGTATCGAGCGATCCATGTCAAGGAAGGAGTACGAAGTCTCGGGGCTGTGGTGCACCGAGAGCACCACGCGGTCGCCGACCGAAAGCTCCGGGGTGCCCGGCTGCTGCGCTGTCTCGATCGTGGTGGTGCCTCCGGACTTGAGCTCGACGCGCAGGAAGTCGCACTCAGGGTGGTTCGGCGTTGCGACGCCACCACAGGAAGCCACCGAGTGTTCAATGACGGTTGCCTTGACGGTTTCCGCCGTTGACGTCTGGGTCTGCTCAAACCCGGGCAGGACCTCTGGCTGCTTGCCGCCCGGCCACAGTAGGGCGAGGCCCACTACCGTGGCGATGCCGGCAATCGCGAGGAACGCTACTAGCGCGCCGCGTGCCGTGCGCAGCGGAGATGGCGAGGACTGAGTTGCGTGGCGTGCCAACGGGGCTCCCTTGTGAGATCAATACTGGGACAATCAGACTGATTGTAGAGCTACTGTGCAACTAACGTGCGGTACGCAGCCTCGAAGCGGTCGCGGAGCTCCCTGAAGTACTCGGCGTGTGCATCCACGTTGCGGTGCCCTTGGCCGAACGGCGGGGTCGCTCTCTTTACTTCAGGGGCGATGTCGTCCAGCGCGATGAGCACGGTGCCGCGCAAAGTGGCGCGCTTCATCTCCAGGGGGACGACGTCGCAACCAAGCGCATCGGCGAGCACCGACAGCCATGCCGGGTGGTCGGCCGTGACGCGCCCGGAGGCGACCACGCGCTCGGGGAGTGCGCCTGCCTCCTTGAGCTGCTCGTAGACGCGAAGATACGACATCGCGATGCCTTCAAACACGCCCCGCCACAAATCGGCCGGTGTAGTTGCCGCGGTGACGCCCAAGAGCTGCGCTTGCGCGCTCGCGGCCCAGCCGGTGGAGCGCTCGCCGGTAAAGAACGGCAGCACTAGCGGGGCGCGCCCTGGCCCGGAGGAAAGCACCGCGGCGATCTCATCCGGGGCCACCGGCTGGATGGTTTCCTCGAGCCAGGTGACGGCACGCCCGACGTCGTTGAGCGCGCCGCCCAAGATGGCCTTGTCTCGTGCGATGCGGTAGCACCACAGTCCCTCTGGGATGCGAGCTGGCACCTCCGGGAGTATGACGCGCATCGCGCCGGAGGTCGCCGCGGCTACCGCGATGGTGTCGGGGCCGGTCGCGCCGGGGCCGACATTGGACGGCCAGCCGTCTGGGATGCAGTGGAACCACGCAACCCCATTGAGCGCGGGCCACGCGGTGTCATCCGGGTAGTCGGGTTCGTCGGGGAAGCGCAGCGGCTGGATCATGTCGTGCGGGATGTCGATGGCGTCGAGAATCTCGGTGTCGAGCTCCCCGGTGTGCGCATTGGCGACGCCCGACCACGCCGCGGTAGAGACGGCCAGGCCATGGATGCCCGCGAGCTTGTGGTACACGTACTCGCCGATCGTCATGACCGTGGCTGCGCGCGAAAACTCTGGCAGCTGTTCTTTGGCCCAGGCGAGGCGCGCCGGGTGGTAACTCGTGTGGAGGCGCACGCCGGTGCGCTGGTGGTACTCGGCCTCGTCGATTGTGTTGCGGAGCCGTTCGACGTAGTCGCGGGATTGTGAGTCCGCGTAGGTGTACAGCGGGGTCAGGGCGTCGCCGTGGGCGTCGACAAGGAGGAGGCTCGAGGCGAACGAGTCCATGCAGATGGCCTCAATGCGCAGGTCATGCGCTGCGGCGAACGCGACGGTGTCGTCGATAACCTTGCGGACCTCGGCGACGACCTGGTCGGCGTCGATGGTGCTCGCGCCGTCAGCGGTGGTAGTAAACGCGTGCGCAACGCGCTGCTTCGCGCCCTTGACGGGGCGGCCGGTGGCGTCGTAAAGGCCGCCGCGGCTCGCCGTCGAGCCGACGTCGATGCCGAGGACGTACGGCCCGCGAGAGTCCCGTACAGGGACCGACATGGTTGGGATCTTGGTAGCGCTCATACCCCGATGGTACGGCAGAGACTAGGCGCCCTGCTTGATCGCGGAGCCCTCAATTTCAATGGCGACCTTCTCACTCACGAGCATGCCGCCCGAGTTGAGCGGAGCCTGGAAATCGATACCGAAATCGGTGCGGTTAATTGACGTGCTGGCCTCGAACCCGATGCGCGTGTTGCCGAACGGGTCCTCCTCGACGCCGAAGGTCTCAACCTCGAACGTGACTGGCTTCGTGGTGCCCTTGATGGTCAGATCACCCGTGACCGTGCCGTTGCCGGCCTCGTCTACGTTGAACGCCGTCGAGGTAAACGTCATCTCCGGGTGCTTCTCCACATCGAAGAAGTCCTCGCCGCGCACGTGTGCGTCGCGGTCCTCGTTTCGGGTATCGACGCTCGCGGTCCGGACCGTGCCCTGTGCCGTGCTTGCTGCCAGATCGTCGGTGAGCGTGATGGTGGTGTCGTGGTCGGTAAACTCGCCGCGGACCTTCGTCACCATCGCGTGGCGGACGGTGAAGCCGATGGAGGAGTGTGCCGGGTCGAGCTTGTATGTACCGGTGAGCTGAGACATGATTCCTACTTTCGTTGACGTGTCATCAAAAATGATTGCAGGTGCGAGTGTAGGTGATTATTGGTGACGTATCAACAATGTAGGGTTGTTGCTGTTCAGCCGGTGCCGGAAGGGCATACCCCGAGCGCCGCCAGGATCTCATTCGTCCGCAACGCCAGCGCCGCATGCGATACACCAGACACCTCGATCACGTCTCCCCACCGTGACGACCACGCTGGAACAATGCGGTCAGCATCCGAAACGATGGAGACGATTTCGGTACCGGAAGGGGCCACTGGCTCCTCCCGGAAATGCTCCAATTCGACGAACGCGTCGCCAACCACTGCCCGAACAAGTCCAGGCGGAAACAGACGCGCAATGCCGTGCGTGCCACGCCACGAGGCTCCGAGGCCCACGATCGTGCCGCAGCGCGCGGCGATTGCGCTCAGCTGAACAGCCCTCAGCCCGATCAGCGCGCCATACGAGTGCCCCACAACATCGACCTGCTGCGCAGCCAGGCTGTCGAGGAACGCCGCAATCTCTTGGGACGAGGCGTCGATACCTGCCGTTGCCCGATGGCCGTAGCCAGGCGCAATCAACCCAATCCCATGTTTTTCCAGTTCGTGTGCAAGGCGGCGGAAGACAAAAGGGGAGGAGCCAGTGCCATGGAGGGCCACAACGATGCGGCCTGTTGTCTGGGAGTTCGCTGTTGAAGGCGATGGAAGTATCCGTGGCACGTAGGAAAGCAACGCCATAGCGTCTTAAACTACTCGCCGTGGATGCAATCCGTTCGTTATCCGTGGTCAGCACAGGCGCGACCTGGGCGATCTACCTCTCCTTAGCTGCTTCCGTGGTTGTCGCGTTGTGGTACGGCCGTCAGCACCGGCGCATTGCACTCGCAATCGCGGCAGCGCTGCTCGTAGCGGCGTACCTGTTGCTCGCGGTGTGGCCGAAGCCGTTCCCGGATGCAATTCCGTGGCACATCTACGCCAGCTGTGCAGCTGCCGTGTTCGTGGTGGCGACCATCTTCTTGGCGCCGCGGTGGCGGTGGCGCCTCGCCCCGCTCGCAGTGATTCCTTTGATGCTGGCGTACCTCGCGGTCAACCTTGTTTATGAGCAGTACCCGACCCTCGGGTCCTTCCGCCCGGTCCCGGTCACCGTGTCCATGAATTTGGATCAGTTCCGCGAAACGACGACCGCCCCGACCCTCGACGGCAGGGAAGTGGGCGCCCTAGTGACCCTGCCTGCCCCACCGCTGCGCGATGCAATTGTGTACGTTCCGCCCGCCTACTGGCATGGCGAGCACCTACCGGTCCTCGTGCTGCTCGCGGGAAGCCCCGGCAGCCCAATCCGGTGGTTTGACGAAGGCGGGGCGCAACAGACGCTCGACGACTACCAAGTTGCACACGACGGCGTAGCCCCCATTGTCGTCAGCGCGGACGGCACAGGAACAACCACGGGGAATCCCGGGTGCGTGGACGGCCCGGATCTGCAAATCCAAACCTACCTGGCCCAGCAAATTCCACAGCTGGTCAAGGACAATTTCCGTGTGAAAGAAGACCAACGCACGTGGGCAATCGGTGGGTTAAGCTACGGCGGCACGTGCGCACTCCAAGTGATTACCAACGATCCCACGGCCTATGGGACGTTCCTCGACTATTCGGGTGAGGCGGAACCGAACCTAGGCGGGCACCAACGGACCGTCGACGTGCTGTTCGGCGGCGACGAGGCCGCGTTCCAATCCGTGAACCCGGAAACGCTCCTTCAGGAAGCAATCGGGACGGCGACCTACAAGGGAATCGCTGGCAGGTTCGCCGCCGGCAAGCGTGACCAAGAGGCTATGGCAGCGCTTCCGCACCAAAACGAGCTCGCGCAGAAAGCCGGGATGAGCACCACATTCCGCTCGCTGCCAGGTGGACACAGCTTCGAAGTGTGGCGAGTGGCGCTACGCCAAGACATTGACTTCGTTGCTCAACGCGGAGGAATTCAATGAAACACTTGATCAGCACCTGTTTGAGGAAAGTTCCAGTCACGCTCGGCCTCTTGAGTATCGCTTGGGCTGCGTATTTAGCCTGCGTATTGTCGGGTGCGGCCCCGCGGGAGGCTTTCGGATTGCGCCTTCCCGTTGATCCCGACCTTTGGCACTGGGCCACCGCAGGGCTGACCGCAGGTAACCTCGTCGGGCTCATCCTGGCCACTGTCGCAGCGCTGCTATTCGCAGTTCCAGCCGAGGTGCGACTTGGCTCTGCTCGCTTCGCGGTTGCGGCGACGGCTTCCGAGTTTGTAGCGCTTCCTTTCGGCTTCATTATCGGTAGTGCCATCGAGCGAGCAGGCTTTAACCTGTGGGGCCCAGACCTTGCCAACGAGACCTTTGTGTCTCCGGTCGCGTGGATCTTCGGGCCCGCCGCATTCGCCACTGCCTTCATGGGCGTGCTGTGGCGACGCCGCCTCCGCCTCGTGATGCTTGCGATGATGACGACCCTTGTACTCTACGACGGCTCACTCTCAGGCGTCGTTGCACTTGTCGCCATTGTCGCAGGGACCGTCGCTGGCGTCCTTGTCACGGACACAGGTACGCCACGCAGAATGTCGCTGCGGGAAGCACGGGTCCTGGTGGCTGCCCTGTTTCTCAGTGTTGCAATCGGACCAGTTATCACGGCGATCAACCCCGCTGCACAGGGGCCTTTCGCAGGAGTGAGCAAGCTGATGTGGGAGCCGACAGTCGCAGGGCATTTAGTAGCCCAGCGGTGCGCTGACGCTACATCCGTCGCCTGCGCGGAAGCGATGGCGGTAAACAGTCAACATGGCCTCGGTCCCTTGCTGATGAATGCCTTGCCTATCGTTTTGTCAGCCATCCTTGCGCTGGGGCTCGTGCATGGCAGGAAACTGGCATGGTGGGCAGCCGTCCTCGTCAGCGTTGGATCCATTGCGGTGATCTGCTGGCAAACAATCGGTGGGGGAGCAGACGGCTCTACCGCTGTGAACACAATACTGGTAGTTCTCCCGTGGCTGGTCACCATTGCAGTCCTCATTGCCACTCGCCGCCGGTTCACGGTTCCGTCCAACTGGTACCGTGGCGCGGCGATCATAGGAGGGACGTGGTTAGCAACCGCAGCACTGTGGACCTGCGGAGCCTGGGTTGTGCGAGACGGCTTCCTCGGAGGAGCGTCGATAAGCGCGCTGCTTGCTGAGCTGCCGAACAGGTACCTCCCACCCGTGGTAGCTGTGCTGGCTCCAACGCATGCGTTCCCCATCAGCTCCGTGGCGTGGATCTTCTACGAATGGGTGGGAATCATATTCTGGATTACCGCGCTGATTGCACTGTTTGAGGTGCTGTCCGCGCCGCCGTCCGAAGCACACGCGCAGGACCGCCAGCGAGCCCGGGAGATTCTGGTCCATGGGTCCGGTGACCACCTCGCGTGGATGGGGCTGTGGGAAAGAAACCGCTACTTTTTCTGCGGGACGGACTCCGGCGACGGAGAAGGCGTCGTCGCGTACCGCGTCTCCTACAACGTCGCTGTCACGGTCGGAAGTCCCGTGCACCGAGGCACGATGACAGAAGAAGCCGTTGCCAGTGCGTTTGAAGAGTTCGCCGCAAGTCAAGGCTGGAGAGTCGCGTGGTATTCAGTGCCCGGCACCTTTGCTCGCCCCGACTTCCGACGCATCCACGTCGCCGAAGAATCCATGTTGTTGACGGATAACACCGAGTTCAAAGGCAAGAAATTTCAAAACATCCGAACCGCGCGCAACCGCGCAGCAAAAGAGGGAGTGCGCGCCGTGTGGACTAGCTGGGCCGAAAGCCCAGTGGAAATGCGTGAGCGCATCGTCGCGCTCTCAGAACAATGGGTCGCGGATAAAGCGCTTCCAGAAATGGGCTTCACCCTGGGAGGGCTCGACGAGCTCCGCGACCCGGACACCAAACTCCTCCTCGCAGTGGGCGACGACGGCAGCCTGCACGCAGTAACAAGCTGGCTGCCCGTCTACGAGGGCGGCGCCCTCGTCGGCTACACCCTTGACTTCATGCGCCGCGACGCGAACGGGTTCCGGCCAGCCATCGAATTCCTTCTCGCGGAAAGCACCCGCATCGCTGCCGAGCAAGGACTTGGATGGGTCTCCCTCTCCGGAGCGCCGCTGGCTCGAACGGATGCGCCGGAATCACTCGTAGAAATCATCCTGGATAAGGCCGGTGCGACGATCGAGCCACTCTACGGCTTCCGCTCACTCGCTGCCTCGAAGCACAAATTCCACCCGACGCACCAAGGCTGGTACCTGCTGTACGAAGACGAAATGTCACTCGCCAATATCTCGCTGGCAGTCATTCACTGTTACCTGCCGGACATGAAGAAGTCGGACATGATGACCGTGGTCAAGGAGTTCCTGGGCAGGCCAAATCTTCCGCAAAGGGGATAGATAAGTTAGTGCATTCGCGTTTTTCGCAGAAAGGCGAAAACCCCCGCAGCCTATTTGCGCAGGCCGCGGGGGTGTTTTGGGGGTTGTCGAATATTTCTTTGTCCACCTGTTTTCTCGCCTCGTATCCATCCGCCCTCTCACCTCTTTTCAGTTTTCCTCTCACGCTTGTGTCGCAAAAGATAAGCCTCGCTGTGAGCCAAGGCTCGTTTGTTTAGTGGATTACGACTAGTCCGCCTCGACCTGCTACAGGTGCTCTGTGGAGGAGGCTTCGGTACTTCTCTACTGAGGTTGTGTCAGGTCGGTAGTGTTCGTAGTTTTTGAGTGTTTTGATTCCTGCAGCTGCACAGATTGCTGCGTCGGGTACGTGGTTGTTGAGGTGTTCGACAATCCATGTGGTTCGCATCCGTCGCATGTTTGGTTGTGGGATGCCGGTGACGGTTCCGATGACGCTGAGTCGTTCGGAGATGATTTGGTTTCGTCGTGCTGACTGTGGGCAGAGGATGTAGTCACTGTCAGGGTGCTGCTCTAGTTTGTAGGTTCTGAAAGCTTCGTCCCATTCGTTGAGGACGGGAACTGTTCTGTCGGGGAGGTGAAGCATCACTCCTAGGTTGTCGATTTTGATGTCTGCGCCTGTAAGGTGTCCTGTTTCTTTTGCGGTGAGTCCTGCGCCGAGTCCGCATGCGACGATGAGTTGTTTTGTGTGACCGCGTTTGTCAGTGGTGTTGGCCCATTGCCAGATGTTGTGGATTTCTTTGGTTGTGTAGGGCGGGTTGGGGTCGTTTCTTTCGTAGCGGTGATACATCCGAGGCCCGTCAAAATCAGGGTTGAGGTGTTGGGCGATGATTTTGAGGAGTCGTCGTGTTCTGCTTTTGGATGAGGTCGCGGCGTTGGTGTGGCTGTGGACTGATTGTTCGATGATTTCGTCGTCGAATATGTACTGGTAATTGAGGTCGCAGCCTGTGTTGTGGCAGTAGGCGATGTGTTTTGTGACTGCTGCTCTGAGCGCTTTGTAGTGGGATACGGTGGTTGGTGGGTGTGCGGTGCAGTAGGTGGCGATGATGTCACAGACTATGGGGGCGATTTTTGTCCAGGTGGTGCGGGGTATGGAGGTTGGGGGTTGTGTGTATACGTCGTTTGGATTCATGGGGTTGACGCTAAAAGGTACGGCACATTGAAACTGGCCAAAGGACATCGCCCAAGAAAACAAAGAGGTTAAGTGCATGTTTGTTAGCCGATGATCCGGCTATTGCTCAGGTTGGAACAATTTACCGTTCTGATTGGCAATTGCGGCTAAACGGTTATAGATCGCTTTGAGTCGCTTCCTTGACGGATATGCCTGCCCAAAATCAATATAGGCGTGGCTATCAGGTGTGTCTTCGAGCATAGAGTCATCCCAAACCGACAGAGCGGATTGCTCGCCATCGTGCAACTCGCCCTCCTCGGTGGGTAGAGGAATGTCCTCAATTTCACGCACAGTCATCCTCGCAACTACAGGAGGTGGGTTGAATGGCTTTCCTTCGCTTTGCTTCCTCGCTCGGAGGATCGCGGATTTTTGCTCTAGCGCCTCGTTTGGCGTGATTTTTCTTTCCTGGTTGACCGACAGTTTATCTTTGTCGTTCTTGGTGAGTCTGAATGCTTGCGCCGTCACCATCCCGTTGTCGAAGAACTGGGCGTTGACGACCCGTAGCATTATCTGCTCAGGCTCAGTTATCCGCTGTGGTTAAGTCACTCGACAATCCTCTCTACCCATTCTGTGACGAGGTTGGAGGGGTGTTTGCCGAGTGTTTCTACATCTTGGTCGATGGCATTCATTGAGATTGTGTTGGATTTGTGGAAATAGAATCCGCCTTCAGGTTCCACTTCAACAGAGAAGTGCTGGTCACCGTTTATCCAAGAAAAGACGATTGCACCGTCGACCGATGGAGCCACTGTTTTCGGTAACTTGCCCGCGTTTACAGCAGCTTTAACGACTGCATGGGCATTCTCCAGTTGACCTTGGTTGAAGTCGTCACCTTCTTCGCCGTCAAGCCATCCTGGTTGTAGCTCCCCGATCTCTTTGAGTCGGTCTTGCAGGCGGTTGTATTCAGCAGTCAGTTGATCTGTATGAATGCTGTCAACTGAGATGAAGACGTGTGACTTTGATTTACTGGTGAATTCAACTTGTCCTTCAACTTCGACCCAAGCCCATGTCTGTTCGTTTTGGCCATCAATGTCGAGTTGGAAGCCAAGGTCGTATGAAGCGGTTGCTGAAACGCGGGATGCCGCATCTACGAAGTTGAAAGTGCCGTTCGATACGTTTGTGCTTCGTACAAGTCCGCTGTATGTGACTTGTTTGAACTGTGGTTTACCCAGCTGGTCAAGTATGTATTTACGGGCGGAGGTCGTGTAGGTCGGTTTGGTACTCCAGTCGGTGACCCTGCCATGTCCGACTTGAAGTTTTTCGTCGTCGCGAAGAGTGGACCCTAGGTTTCGGATTGCGGGCAAGGGTAAATCGTAAACGCTGTCGGGTAGTGGTCCGTGCTCTGACGCGAGGCGTAGGATTTCTTCTAGCTCTTCTACGGCCTGGCGAAAATCGTCCGTGAATCCATCAGGAGTGACATCAAATAGAGTTGGGTCTTCTGGGACATTTAGCTTTCTCTGAAGGAGGGGAGTGGCTGAGCCTTTGTCGATGGTGTTAATTCGAAGTTCGTAGGCCTTCCTAAAGTTGTTTGGCAGTTTGGAGCTTTCGGGGTGCTTTGCTCGCCAGCGAAGTTCAATGAGTTGGTAGAGGAGTTCGTCTAACGCTGCTACTTCTTTCGCGTTTGCGGCGGGCATTCCGAAATCTTCAAAGCGGTCGCCGTCTAGGTGCAGAGAGGCGACTGTTTCGATGTTCGGATCAGAGTGGGTCACAAAGATTCAGTATATGGGGTCGAACGTTTGGAGATGGCTGAACTCATCAACGTTTTCGTGTGTCTCACAGTATTGGCGTGTTTGATTGCTTCATAGGAGCTATCCGTTACCTGTTGTCCTGGTCTGTGAAACGACCTAGCATTGACAGCGTCTTACGCCGTGGGTTTGGGAGTGATGTATGTCTGGTTCACCTGCACGGGGTCGTCCCCCGAAGAAGGATTACGCCGCGTTATATGAGGGCTGGCCTGATGTGAAGCTAGCGGCGGTGAGCGATGTGAATGACAAGAAGCTTCTGAGGCTTGTCCGTAATTTCCAAACGGCATTTAATGAGGCGTTGAGCGAGGGGGAAGTCACTTCGCTTCGTGACCTTGCCAGGAAGGTTGGGACTTCGCATGCGGTGCTGCATCAGTTGTTGAATGGGGCTGGGTGGCCTTCGGCGGAGACGGTGGCTCGTCTTGAGACTGTATTGGGGTGTCAATTGTGGCCTGGGCGGGCTGGTAAGTAGATGGGGGCGGCGCGCTAGTTCTGCACCCTGTGTGGGGTGCCAGGGAAGTGCAGCGAAAATCACAGCCGGGTACCCGGCTAACCGGGCTATCCTTCAAACTGTGCGCGCAGTCGTAAGTGCGGCTGCATAAAGCGCCTGACCTTTGGAGGAAAACTGGCTTCGATTCAGGAATACACGCCGAAAAATATCCCCGAGCACCTATGGGGTAGTGTTCGCCCATGGGTCGTTGAGCATGCCGAGAAATACGCTAAGCTCCACCCCAATGTTGAGTTCCGTCGCTATATGGGCCCGCTTGCGGGACTTGCGGCGTATTGTGCTGGCACTGGTTACGACCTTGAGACATCGGTGCTGTTAGATGATGAAATCATTGAGCAGTATGTGCACTCGCTTGATGTGTCGCGAGCGTCAAAGTCTGACAAGCGTAAGACGCTGAAGCGTCTTGGGGAAGCGCTCAATGACACGTGGGAGGGTCCGAGGAAATACATTCCGTATCCCGCCTCAGACCCCACAGGCCCATATAACGACAGGGAGCAGAGTCTTATTTACTCGTGGGCTTCAACCGTGTCACCTGGCATTGTCACATTGGAGCGGAAGAAGATTTATGCCCTTGGGTTGGGTGCTGGGTTGTCGGCGTCGGAGATGACACAGTTGCGGTGGAATCAGGTGCGTTTCGACGAGCAGGGCGCGGTTATTCGTTTGCCTGATCGGGTTGTGCCGATGCTTGCTGATTTCGTGGATGATTTCCAAGTACTGCAACCTGACGGTGACCTTTCGCAGTTTGTGCTGCGCCCCAATGTTGCTAATCGCCACCCGGATGCTGTTGTTACGAAAACACTCACGCAGTCAGTGCCAGGCTTGTTGCGACCTACGGTTCGGAGGATGCGTGCGACGTGGATTGTCACGTTGTTGCACAGGCGGGTGCCTGATTGGTTGATTTGTGCTTCAGCAGGGATTAAGCAGTTGCGGAAATATGAGGCGTTTCGTCCGGTGATTGACCCTGGCGAGGTGATGCAGCATAGGCATTTGTTTGGTCAATGTGTGCCGTCGCTTCGTGTTGTCGGTTAGGCGTTCTTTAGGGAGGAGATCAGTTAATGAATCAGGAACAGGGATTTTTGCAGGCAAGGTTGCGCGGTAATCGTGTGGCGATTGTGAAGCGGGGGTCTGATGTGTTGACGCTGTGGCCGGTGTTTGAGGGTGAAGGCTCGATGTGGCGTGTTGAGGACATTTCCGATGAACAGATTGTTGCCTCACGCGGCGGGGAAACATGAGTTTTTCAGCTGCTTGAACCCGGCCACAGAGTTGAGCTACGCACAGCCGCGAGAACAGTAGTGCGCGTGTTACGTGAAACGAAATAGAAGGAGGGGTGTGTATGGACAACATTGCAATGCTGATGAACTATCTCAAGCACGACGACACAGCCGCAATCCTATTAACCGGCAAGCAGGAGGACGGGAAAAGTGTTCGTGTGGTGATTCGTCCCAGGCATAGGTTTATGGGTGGGTTCGTTGAAGGTGATGCTGCTCGTTGGGTTCGTATGGTGGCTACCGCAGCATTTCGTGACGGGGTCAACAGGTTCGGGCTGGTGCAGCGTGGCACAGGCAAAGCATGCTCCTGGGCTACGCCTGCCACTGATGTTCTTGTTGTGACGGGGAAAGATGCTACGAGGACGATTCACGCAGCGATTGAAACATGGATGAGGGCGGGCCAGGTGCGTGATGTTATGGCACGTTTTGGGTTGGATGAGGTGGCGGCGTTTCGTCTGTCGCGGAATGCTGATGCGGTTGTGGTTGCGGAGTTTGCGGGTGGTGTTCGGTTTGTGATTGACCCGCAGTATGACTGTGCGTATCCGCTTCCTGATTCGCTGAATAGTGGGGCGGTGGACGAGGTGGCACTGGACGAGTCCACGCAGCCGTGTCGTATTGCTGTGACGGAGAAAACAGGTGCCCTGCGGCACTACTATTTGACTGATGCGCATGTGCGGGTGGCAGGGTTGCATAGTGTGCTCGCTACGGGCGGCGCAGCAGGGCCTGGAGCATAAGGCAGCCCCTCAATAGGCCTCGTTGAACACTAGTAGTTCGTCGGGGCTTTACTGTTTTATGCCTCCGGTCTTCCGCCTTAGGATTAGGCACATGATTACTCCTGTGCCTACACCCCTCCCGGTGGAAGTAACGAACTGGCCTGCTTCTTCTCCTCAGTGGCCGACACTGGTTCTTTCCGGGGCGTCATTTGCGGTTGCTTTAGCGGCGTTGGTGGTTGCTATCGCAACGCTGCGGTTTACGAAACAAGCGTGGGAGAAAGAAGGGGCGGTGCTCGACATCAACTTCATTTTCTTCTACGGCAGGCCTGATATCGAATCTCTGCGAGACCACGCTGAGTTCCGATTCTCAATTAAAAACGTGGGTCGGACGATGACTGAGATCCGAATGATTACCATCGCGACGATTAACTCGGATGGCTCGCAGGGCTCCATTCTCAGTTTTAAAGGTGACTACCTCTTAGGGGAGCAGAATCAGTTGGCTGGTGGGCAAATCGTTGAGCGATCACTGGACCCGAAGAAACTCCCGAGCACTGTGCCGAAAGTATTCGCAGATCGTACTGTTGACATGGTTATCGAGGTGCGTCACACATTCGGAGTAGAGCGTCAAAGTATCCCGGAATATGGCGTGAAAGGGCTGCAGCTGTTCATGAGCCGCAACAGTGAGTAATTCGATGCGCCACCCAATTCGGAAACTTAGGTATGTGGATTCGGAAAGAGGCTCGGAGGAAGAAATAATGGGGTCTGCGGCGGGGATGCAGGAAGATGTTTGAAAGCCCTTTCCGGCGGGAATCTGCCTGTTCGCCTATCGGTTCGAAATAAAGGCTGATTCAGCGGACGATTCGGAGGGAAAAATCAGGCATCTCATCGCGAACCTGCGAATCGACCTATAGTCCTGACCTGCAATCCTGACCCGAAAACACACATACCCCACCTCCGAGCGGCGGTGACTCGTCGTAGACCCTAAAAATCACTAAATGGGACACCGGAGGACACAAACCCCCATAACTCACCCCTTCCCTTAAGCGTTCGGGGAAGAGGTATTTATCCCCTCTAGAAGGCGCATAGGAGAGGCGCAACGGGAGTAAGACAAAATCCCGCCCGTCACCGGACCCACACCCGCGTGAAGCACTGCTATCCCGCCCGTGTCACATGCTCACGAGCAAGGAACCCCACCACAATTTCCCCAAACCGATTCAAATCCTCAGGCATATCGCCACGCGTGTGAAACGTCGCTGTTAACGGCTGCGTGTCACCACGAAAACACACATCGAACACAACCGCGTCACAAAACTTCTCCCCACCAATTTCAACATCAACCCGGCAACAAATACTTTCGGCGCGCTCCGCCAATACGCGAGTCTCCGGCAACGGAAACGACCCACACGTAAACAGATTGTTACTAATCGTTTTCACTGTGTCAGCAACATCAAGACCAAACGTTTTCTGCAGGACATGATCATGTTCATGCGTTGTCACGCTGCGCGTGTTGTAGATATCAGTTTCATCGTTCAGCCACCACGTCGCATCGACTGTCAAGCCAACAATGCGCGCTTCACGTGAAGGGATCTGCAGCGGCAGCGGAGTATCAAAAACAGGCAAAAGAAAAACCTCCCACATTTCAATGAGAGGTTCATTCTAGCCGCGTACCCGGCTATAAATAAATGGTCTTTACAAGGACCGTTCCGGCGTATAATTGGGTACATGCAAGAAGAAAAAACAAAAAACGTATACGTCGTCACTCATGCAGCATTTAAAGCACAGGGGTTAGGAGCGAGGGATCGCTTTTCTCATCTTATTAGCTGGATGGAAGAGCGCACTGATGCTTTCACAATCTACGTTCCTCTGCTTAAAAATCTGAAAGAATCTGGATTGGAAGATTTTAGAGATAGGTACGATATCCAAACCCTCTCACAGGACGATACAGCGAGAGGAAATGCCATCTTTTGGGAAACCCGTTCCGATCTGGAAATTGCATATTCTCCGGGTTGCCTAACATTTGTTGATGCTCCATATCTGGAAACTAGGAGGTCTGAGACTGAAACGGAGCTAGGTTTTTCGTCCTTCATCCATTCAGTTTCGCCGGAGATCATCTGCACACCAGACGAGAAGGGGATATTACTCCCAGCCCCGAATGAACTCTCCGGACAGGCAGCGCATCACCTATCCTATCTCGCGTCTCAATACGATAAGAGCAAAAACTCCCGCTGGGCAGGAACAAAATATGACTACGAGCGAAAACAACGACTAGGTGCCGTTTCCGAGCTGCCTACAGAGCTACGTCCAACTCGATACGACCTTGAAAGTTATTTTTGGTCTAAAGGGTGGTCGGGGCCTCAGATTAAGGCCCTTAGCAAAAATACCAAAGGTACATCGGACAGGGTCAATCTCTAGAGAGGCCTTTGTAGCTGTCAAATAAGCGGCTCAATCGCTCCTGCTTACTATCCAGGCGTTTCTTCGCCCCGAACGCTTTATCCATCTCAGCATCGAGCGCATTGTGCGCTTTGATGAGTTCTGGTGACATGACTTTGTACTGCTCATCGAGCGACAAGTCTGGGCGGAGTTTACGGGCTTCAAGAATCTTCTGCCCCGCGATAATGATTCTCTGTCGTGTTTTCTCGTCGACGTCAGGCATCGGGAACGTGTTCCATACAAGCGTATTAGCAAAGCTATTTCGTGATTCCAATCTTCCGCCGATGGTATCTTGCCAATTCTTGAACATGGAAGATGAAATGATTGCGAACGCGAAACCGTCTGAATCCTCTGCCGTGAATACTCTGTTGTTGGCAATTACCTCCGCAGGCAAGTAGTCCGCAGTGAAATATGGACGATTCTCGGAGAAGACTACAGGGATGCACAGGTAATCGCTCTCAGGTTGCCTCCGCTCCGTAAACAAGTGAGGAATCGTCGCATCATCACGAGTCGCAGCCTTTTTACTCTGTAGTCGGAACTGTCTAGTGCCCTCGACCCGCTCTTGCAACACTGGAGACTTCGCTAGGTCCTTGGGGTCAAGGTCTTCAAGCCATAAACACCAGCGATCTTCGTCATGAATCAGCTCGTGTGCCCCAACGAGGCGACGAACGTACTTCATGGCGACAGCATCATCGACAGGTTTTGGTGCGCCTGGTTTCGGATCAAGATTATTCCCTGATGTAGGTTGCGACCCTCTAGACGCTGGCGGAACAACCGGACTCAACGGCATAGTCCTTTTCTCCACAACCACATCAGGACCATCCACCAAATACGCATTCAAAAACTGCTTCACCGCAACCTCAACCGGCGGCACACCCTTTTCCCCATAGGCCCACAAACGCTGCTTCACACCCCTCTCTCGCGTAAAACCAACCACCACACAATGCACCGCAGCCTCCGCATCCCACGGAAACGACTGATGCACAAACTCAGGAACCCACCCATGCTGACGCAACGTCCCAAACACCAGCGGCACATGAGAACCCTGAGCAATCGAATTCGTAGTCACAAAACCAAACTTGCCATGTCGGTCCGCTAAGAACTGCACCGACTTCACATGCCACCCCGTCACCAAATCTGGCTGACCAACGCTTTTCACACCAAGCTCACCCCACAACCGTTTCACATCCGCCCGCTGCTCATCCGTCTGGTAGTTGTTCCCCAAAAACGGCGGGTTGCCAAACACAAACGTCATCGCAGCATCAGGCACACCCTCCTCGCCACCCCAATCAACTTTCAATGCATCCGCATGCCGAATATTCGCAGCAGTGCGCAACGGCAAACGCTCAGGCGCCAAACCAATGCGCTTCGACAACTCCACATTCGCCTGATGGTCCACCAAGAACATCGCAACCTCAGCAATAAGAGCAGGCCACCAGTTCTTCTCAATCCCATGAAACTGATCAATGCGAACCTTCTGGTCAAACTCCACATTCAACGACCACATAGACTGATGATCACGACGATAAATCTCCGCAATAATATCCGTCTCAATCAACCGCAGTTCCCTATACGCCACCACAAGAAAATTGCCCGACCCACACGCAGGGTCTAAAAACTGATACGTCGCCAACTCATCCTGAAAAGCACGAAACTTCTTCACTGTCGTGGACTTATTGCGAATCAACCTGTCCGCTTCACGACGAAACTCATCCAAAAACAGCGGGCCAATAACCTTCAAAATATTCGCTTCACTCGTGTAATGCTCCCCATCGGCACGCCGAGCCTCCTTCGACTTCACCATCTGGAACAGCGAACCAAAGATCGCAGGAGAAATCCCCGACCAATCCAAAACAGTCGCAGCAAGCAACGCCTCACGCATCTCAGCAGAGAAATAACGCGTCGGAACATGCTGCTCAAAAAGCCTTCCGTTGACATACGGGAACATCGCCAGATAATCAGGCAGATTCTTATCCCGACTCTCACATGGCGTGTTCAACGTTTCGAACAGTGCCTGCATCTGACCGCCCAAAGTCTCTGCAGTCGTATGCTCCTCAACGAACGTAGTAAACAAGCCGCGAGGGATCAGTTCAGAGTCTTCCGCGAACAACAGAAACAAGATGCGTGACAAAAACACAGACACCTCAAACGTGTCACGGTCCTCATCTTCTGGGCAGACAGGCGCATCATCGCCAACCTCCACATCAGAGACATCCCCAACCATGGCGGTGTAAAGGTTCGCCATGAGTCTGACGCTTCAACTGAGGCGTGTTCCTGCTGCTTCGGGGTGGGAGCGTCAAGGCGGTGCAGGAACATCAAGGCATCGACGTTTTCCGCAATATCGACCAAATCGAATTCGTAGTCAGGCTCAACAGAGTCAACGAATTCGAGACGGAACTGTTTGAAGTTCGTCATCAACAACACACGCGGCTTCTCATCCGGGTCGATGTCCCCGCCGTAGAGATATGCCCGCGCCTGCTGTTGCGCATCATCAAGGGCTACGTAGTGTGACTTCGCTTCAGCGAGCACAACACCTGGGTAGAACATGTCGATAGCACCTTTGAGGTTGCTGTCGGTGTCGGCTCTGTTGGCGGGTCGTTGTGCCTCTAGGGCCCTGGTTGCTTTAATCCCGAAGCATTCGACGAGTTCTCTGAGGAAAGAGTCGGCGTAGCGTTTCTCGGTGCCTCTGGTTCCTTCTTGTTCCCAGAACTCAATCTGCTGTGTCCAGTAGTGTCTGAATTCGCTGAGGCGTTGAATAATTTCGTCGCGCGAGAGGGTTGTTTCCGTGGTTGCAGGGGGCATTGTGTTTTCCTTCGTTGATCGGTGAAATCAACGACCGTGAAGGAAAATTGCCGCAAAAAGCTACGACGAATGGGCCCTGGTGGTCGCATAAAAGACCATCTCAGGATATCATCAAAAGCGGATACAATCGGAGAAAGTGACCCCTGCAGACCGGAACTGGTTATCCGCAGACAGGCGCGCTAACATCACTCGCATAGCCGGATACCCGGCTGAATGTGAAAAGTCCAAACCTCGTGTCGCCCCTCGCTGATACACTCACGCCCACCTAGAAAACGACTACTCGAAAGCACAACAATGAGCCTTCCTTCAAGCATGTATCGCGTGAAAGTCCCACCAATCAAAATCCAGGGCATCAAAACCAAACTGGTCCCGTTTATCGCCTCACACATCCAGTGGGACGGGCATGGAACCTACTACGAACCTTTCATGGGGTCGGGCGTAGTGGGCTTCAATCTTGCACCTGAGCGAGCTGTATTTTCAGATGTGAACCCACACCTCATAAATTTTTACAAATCGGTTCAGACTGGCGAGGTAACCGCATGGAAAGTGCGAGACTACCTCGAAGAGGAAGCCCCGAAACTTGCTCAAACCCCTGCCGACAAGCACTCGTACTACTACGAAGTCCGTGAACGCTTTAATGAAACTGCAAGTCCGTTTGACTTTCTGTTCCTTCAACGCAGCAACTTTAACGGCATGATGCGCTTTAATACCAAAGGGTCCTATAACGTCCCCTTTTGTAGAAAACCAGAGCGATTTAAACCCGCTCTCATTACGAAGATTGTCAACCAGGTTCATTGGGTTGAGCAGTTGATTGCCGAGCGCCCCCAGTGGCAATTCGAGCTAGTCGATTTTAGCGAAGTTATCGATAGGGCTGAAGCCGGAGACTTTATTTATCTCGACCCGCCCTACATTGGGCGGCATGATGAGTACTTCAGCACTTGGGATCAAAGCAAGGCAGATTCACTTGCTCAAATTGTGCAAAGCTCGGATGCGGGTTATGCACTGTCGATGTGGCACTCAAACCAATATAGGGAGAATACACATCTTGATTCTTGGACTGGAGAGCTACGAACGACTGCGCACTTTTACCATGTGGGAGCGAGCGAGAAGAATCGTAATGCGATGACTGAAGCATTGGTTATCTCGCCCGAAAATGCGGTGCCACTTAGTGATGTACAGCCACTGAATCGGAAGGTTGAGGAGGTCGAGGAACCGGCAGAGGAAGTTCTGGCATTGTTCTAGTTAAGGGGAATTTTCCAACCGTTAGAAGCCACAAAAGCTTTGTATGCTTGGTATTTTTCCCTCAGTTCAGCAGGGTCGAAGGGGCTGTTGGCCTGCTTTTCGAGCCAGTCGAAATAGGCGGGCAGGTTTTTATAACGGCTCTCTTTTTCCTTGGCTGAGTCGCGATATTTGGGGAAATTCTGCCAATAGTGTTCGTATACAGCATTGCCCAGCAAGGCGAACGGCCCGGCACCGTATTGGAACGGCTCCATTGAGGTTGATTTGAATGTGCCAATGTTGTCGGTGTTGCCACTTCCTGGTTTGTCCCCTGCGAGCCGATACTTCTCCATAAACGCCACCTCGACGTCAGCGTATGCCGGTTGGACGGAGTCAAGGTCATCTATCGACACTTTGGTTGTTTCAAATCTGTTGGTCCTCGAATAGAGGAATGCTAGGACGTAGTGCGAGTCATAGTCTTCATAGTGGCGGTAGATATTCTTCGTTCCTGTACGAAGGAAGCTGGTGAAGCTTCCGAGGGTGAAGTTGAATGCTCGTGTGTTGCCTTGTTTGTCGAATCCTCTGTAGGTGGATTTCACGTCGATTGCAATGAGGCGTCCATTGGGTTTTTCGAGAACGAAGTCAGGGTAAACAGTCTGAATCTCGCTCTCGTGGAACTTGTACCCGAGGTTTTGGGCGAGTTGCTTGATGTAGGCGGTGGCGATGACTTCGAATGCGCGGCCCACGATTTTTGAGTCATTGCCGAAGGTGAATACGTCCTTGTCTTTGTTGACGATTCCGATTAGTTGCCAGTCCTCGGGGTCTTTTGGAAGTAGTTCCAGTAGGGAGGTTAGGATTTCGTCTTCATGCCTGGGAAGGAGTAGCTTTGACTCGACTTCTTTAGGTGAAGGTACTGGCTGATTGTTCTTGGGAGTCACGTCCTTACTGTAGGGCACATGATGAGACTATCTTGCTTATCGTTGTTGTAGGCGTGTCGTTGTGTTTACGGCCGCGTTCCCGGCTGTTGTGAAACGTGTGTGCAGGTCTTAGGCCTGCTGCTTTCGTTGTGGTTGTGCCTGGTTGGTGTGACTTGATCGAAAAGAATCGATGTGGGCCGTGATCCTTTATATGTGCGTTTCTTTGCCCAATCTGTTCGCTTCTCGTTTGCGTTCCCGTGCGTCCATGCGTTGACGTACGGGCCAGATGGGTTGACCCAAGCTAACTTCAATTTGGGCGAGGGTAAGGATACTTGGCCAGGCTCTGCCCGCCATGAAATCCGCAAGTGTCGATTCACCAACACCGCAGTAGCGGGCAACTTTGTTGATGCTCGTCAGCTCGGTGGAGGTGCGCATGATGTCTTTCAGTCCAAGGACGGCTTGGCGGACTCGTTCGTGTGCGAGGTCATCGACTTTATATGTGGGCCAGTCTGGATAGAGCTCGCGGGGCGTGGGTTGTTTTGCGGGCATGTATTGACCGTAGGACAATGCTGGGGTGGTTTTGGGCCACGCCACGCTAACGGTGAGATAACGAAGTGGTGGCCTGCAGCTTTGGCCTTGACGGTCTTTTTAACAACCGCTATCATAAGCGCTATATGGTCGCTACAACGACCAACAAGGGCCACACTCCTCACCACGAAAGGGGACACACCATGTACCGCCCAGCCTTCATCGCCTCGTATCGAGCCAACCGCTCTACGACCGCATAAACCCCTCACCACTCTCGACAACGCGTTACACGCGACGATTTCACGTCCGTATTCGACGGAACCCACACCGCTTCACCCGGCAACACAAACCGGGATGAATGCTGGCAATTCCTTAATGCCTCGACACTTTTTGAGGGGAGGTGACACCTCATGACGTTCTCCACGCACTCAGCACTACGCGCAGATGGAACCCCAGCAGACGTAGGACTTATCTACCTCGACCAAGTCGATGTCGCGAAACTACGCACCCCTATCGACGTTGTTGACGACTCAGGTGTCATCGATCTCATCGAGCACTGGACCGAAGAAGACGGCATCGGTTTGGGCGGTGTCGGTAGACCACGTGAAATCCCCATCCGCAGCGTGCTCGTACTCATGGTGATGCTCGCTATCGACAATCAGCCAATGCACCTGACGAAGGCTCGCGACATCATCTGCGACAGGGCTACAGATAAAGCCCTCAAAACCCTTGGTTTCCCCGCCCGTAACGAAACGGACTACAAGAGCCTACGTGGTCGTAAACAGTGGTACGACAAACTCTGGCACGCCTATCACGCCATCCTCCGCGTGGTCGACCCCTTCCCAGAAATGTCCTACAAACAACGCCTCACTCGCGAAGAATACGACACCCTAGTCGCAACTCGCTCTCCCGCACTGGTCGAGGCACGCAGACAACGACTTACCCTGTTCAACAACAGCCTCATCATGGCAGCGGCGAAACTTATCGGTGAAGAAGAATTCAGCCGATGGACCGGTGACGTCGCGGTTGATGGCACTCCAATCAAAGCCGCTCGGATTGGTTCTGCTCGCGGGGCTCGTCGCGTTTCCTCTGAGCCTGACGCGGGCTGGTACGTGCGTGAAGGCAACCATGATGGCTCGAACGAAGACAACCCATACAAGACGATGTGGGCGTATGAAGCAACTCTCGCTGTCATGACTTTCGGTAAGACTGAAGACGAGACGCCTTCTCTGTTGCTAGGCATGTCACTCGACAAACCGGGCCACAACATTGGCAAACGGGCACAGGACGCGTTGTCCCACATCATTAGCGATCCCGAGATGCCGAAGGGGTATTTCATCGGTGACCGTGCTTATCTGCCGAACTCGAAGCCCGAAAACCTTGCCATGCCACTGAGGCTTGCGGGGTACAAAAAGATGGGTGACCAGCGAGGTGACTCTCTCGGTTTCCGTACGCACTATCAGGGTGCTGATCTGATTGACGGCACTTGGTATGTCGCAGGCATGCCGAAGAAGCTTGTCGATGCGGGTGTTGATTTCCATGCAGGAAAAATTGATGAAACCGAGTTCGCTACTCGTATTGAGAAGCGGAAACCCTTTGAACTGCGCATCAAAACCGTCACCGAGGATGGCACAACCGTGTTTTATAACCCGGCGAATTACGGAAAATACACAACCGTGCTTCTGCCGGGTGTGAAGAGGCCTGAGAATTTTGCTGCTGATGCGGTGAAGGTTTTTGAGAAGGATTTACCTCCGAAGCAACATCGAAAAGGGTTGCTGAAGGGCAACAAGACTTTGCGTATCCCGCTGCATGTGGGAGCGAAATATGCCCAACAAGGACCTGCCTGGGCTACCAAAGAATGGGCTGCGATTTATCACCGTGGCCGTAACACGATTGAGTCCCGCAATGACCTTCTCAAGTCTGGTCGTTACTCGTCAATCGGGGATCAGACAACGAGAATGGTTCGCGGGTTTGCTGCGAATGCGGTGTTTGTTGCTCTCGGCGCTGTCAGTGTCAACGTAGGTCTTATTAAGCGTTACCTACATAGGCTAGTTATCAACTTCGACATCAAACCGAAACCACCCACACCGCCTGAGACGAGACGTATGTCTGATGAGTTTCTCTCTGAAATTCATTACGCGAACGCACCACCACAAGTTGCTTAAATCCGGTTTCAACTTTCAACTTTCAACCGCCACCACAAGAAGGGTGGCGGGCAGAAGCGATCAACAAGCAGCGATTTTCGGCCACTTTTTGGTAACAACACCCCCGGAAACAGTCCCGGCACAACAAAAACGCCTCTCCTATTTGCGCAGGTAGAGGCGTTTTTGATGATTTGAGGGGGTTGTTCGAACAATCAAACCAGATTCTTCGAAACCCCCTTTTGCGCCCCAGAGAGGATTCGAACCTCCGACACCGGCTTTAGGAGAGCCGTGCTCTATCCCCTGAGCTACTGGGGCAACTCGACTAACAGTACCGCAGGACAGAAGTGTTGCCAAAGTCGCGGGCGCCCGCGACGGCATCGCTATTTGCCCGGGTGTTAGGCCTCTTCGCCGGTCAGTTCGCGCAGCTTCGCGCGAACAGCGGACGCGGCAGGGTTGGTCGCGTGCGTGCCGTCAGAATAGAGGACGGTGGGGACGACGCGGTTGCCGTCGTTGACGGACTCGACCCACGCGGCGGCGTCCTTGGCGCCTTCGGCTTCGATGTCAACGACGTCGTAAGGGGTTTCGGTACGGTCGAGGCGCTCGCGAAGCTTCTTGCAGAACGGGCACCAATCGGTTGCGAAGATGGTGACGTGGGAAGAGGTTTCGGGAGTGGTCATGATTTTGGGCCTAACCTTTCGAGGCGTTGGTACTTGAAACGGGTGCCATTGGCGGAGGTTTGCCACGGTCCATCAGAAACGATAGCGAAGTCATCGGTGACGCGGGGCGCGCGGACGGCGGACGCTCCGAGCTTGTCTGCGACGTGGACATCGACGATCGTGCGTTCAATGACGTCTACTTCGTCGATGGTTGCTTCGTAAATCTGGCCACCGCCGATGATCCAGGCGGACGTCTTCAAATCTGGGATGTCGCGGGACACGAAGGCGCCGTCGGACCACTCGCCGGGCTCGCGCGAGGACAACACATGGTTTGTCCTGCCCGGCAGCGGCTTGATGGGGAGGTGGTCCCAAGTCTTGCGCCCCATGATGATCGGGTGGCCCAGCGTGATCTCCTTGAAGTGGCGCAGGTCCTCAGGCAGGTGCCAGGGCATGCCCACGCCGTCGCCGATGATGCCGTCGATGCTTTCGGCCCAGATCGCGCCCAGCATTAGACGGACACCTGCGCTTTGATCGTCGGGTGCGGGTCGTAGCCGACGACTTCGATGTCGGAGAAGTCGTAGTCAAACAGCGACTCTGCCTTCCGCAGCTTGAGCTGCGGGTAGGGGCGAGGCTCGCGGGAGAGCTGCTCGCGCACCTGGTCGAAGTGATTGTTGTAAATGTGGCAGTCGCCGCCGGTCCAGATGAGTTCGCCGACCTCGAGACCTGCCTGCTGTGCAAACATGTGCGCGAGCAGCGCGTAGGAGGCGATGTTAAACGGCACGCCCAGGAACATGTCGGCGGAGCGTTGGTACACCTGCAGGCTCAGCTTGCCGTCAGCTACATACAGCTGGAACAGCAGGTGACACGGCAGCAGCGCCATGTGCTCGAGCTCGGAGACGTTCCACGCGGATACCAGGTTGCGGCGCGAATTGGGGTCGTCCTTCAAAAGCTCGAGCGCCCGTGAAATCTGGTCGACGTGCTGCCCATCGGGGGTGGGCCAGGAACGCCACTGCACGCCGTAGACCGGGCCGAGCTCGCCATTTTCGTCGGCCCACTCGTTCCAGATGCGCACGCCGTGTTCCTGCAGCCAGGTCACGTTGGAGTCGCCGCGGAGGAACCACAGCAGCTCGCCCACGACGCCCTTGAAGTACACCTTCTTGGTGGTCAGCAGGGGGAAGGACTCGGAAAGGTCGTAGCGCAGCTGGCGGCCGAAGACGCTTCGCGTGCCGGTGCCGGTGCGGTCGCCCTTATCGGTGCCGTTTTCCAGGACGTCGCGCAGGAGGTCTTCGTACGGAGTCACCAGGCTCACTTCGCGACGACCCCTTCGAAGGAGCCGTGCTCGTCGTAGTACTTCGCGCAGGCTTCCAGGATGTCGTCGGCAAGCTCCGGACGGCAGATGAGCAGATCCGGGATGTAGGTGTCCTTGTTGTTGTACTTCAGCGGCGAGCCGTCGAGGCGCGAGCAGTGCAGGCCCGCAGCCATGGACACACCAACTGGTGCTGCCTGGTCCCACTCGTACTGGCCACCGGCGTGTACGTAGGCGTCAAAATCGCCGAGCAGGACATGCATTGCCTTCGCGCCAGCGGAACCGACGGGGTTGGTCTCGAAGCCGAGGGCATCAGCAACGAACGGGGCGATCGCCGGCGGGCGGTTGCGCGACATTGCGATCTTCTTCGCGAACGGCCCCGAGACGTGGCGTACGTCGGAAGATTTGAATACGACGCCAAGGTCCGGCAGACCTACCGCCGCGTGGGTCGGGACGCCGTCTTCGACGAGCGCGATGTGCACGGCCCAGTCCTGGCGGCCGGTTGCGAACTCCTTCGTGCCGTCGAGCGGGTCAACAATCCAGACGCGGTTGTTGCTGAGACGGGAGTGGTCGTCGGCTGCCTCTTCGGACAGAAATGCATCGCCCGGGCGGTGCTGCTCAAGCACGCGCGCGATCCAGTTCTGTGCCAGGTCGTCGCCGGCTTCTCCAAGTTCACGTCCGCGGAGAAGGCCAACACCGCGAATACCCTTGAGGATCTCGCCGGTGCCTTGCGCGATTAAGTTTGTCAGCCGAGAGTCTGAATACTGAGCAGTCATGGCTTCGACTTTAGCGCGAAACCAGCCAAAGGAACCATTTCTTTTCGCCTGCCTGCACTATCTGTATTCTGGCGGGCATGGCCAAAGGAATCCTCGAACGCTTCAAACCGCAGGTGGCGACCTGGTTTGAAGAAGTATTCGAGGCGCCAACGCCAGTGCAGGAGCAGGCGTGGGCCACGATTTCCGACGGCGGCAACGCCCTGGTGGTAGCGCCTACCGGTTCTGGTAAGACGTTAGCGGCCTTTTTGTGGTCGTTGAATTCGCTCGTGGAGCGCGACGGGCAACAGGCCCTGCCAATCGATGGGGCGAACGCCAGCAGTCACGGCGGGGTGCGCACCTTATATATCTCGCCGCTGAAGGCCCTTGGTGTGGACGTCGAAAATAATTTGCGGGCCCCGCTCGGCGGGATTGGGCGCGTGGCGCAGCGCATGGGGCTGGACATACCGGATGTTTCGGTGGCGGTGCGCTCGGGTGATACCTCGCAAGCGGAGCGGTCTCGCCAGGTGCGCAAGCCGCCGGACATCCTGATCACCACGCCTGAGTCGCTGTATTTGATGCTGACCTCGAAGGCCTCGGGCATCCTGCGGACCGTAGACACCGTGATCGTGGACGAGATTCACGCGCTCGCGGGCACGAAGCGGGGCGTGCACCTGGCGCTGTCGCTGGAGCGGCTCGGGCGCATCGCTGGGGACTTTCAACGCATCGGGTTGTCTGCGACGGTGCGCCCGCTGGAGGCCGTGGCGGACTTCCTCGGGCCACGAACGACGATCATCCAGCCACCGGGGGAGAAGCGCTGGGACCTCGCGGTGCGGGTGCCGGTGGCTGACATGAGTGACCTGCCGGTGCCGGAGGAGGCGTCGACAATTGGGGATGCCACCGTCGACGACGCCCTGGACCTCGGCGGGGAGACAGCGGCGCTGATGCCACCGGCGCCGAAGTCGATTTGGCCGCACATCGCGGAATCGGTGTACCGGGAGGTCATGGCGCACCGCTCGACGATCGTGTTCGTGAACTCGCGACGCACAGCGGAGCGGCTCACCAGCCAGCTCAACGAGCTGTGGGCCAAGGAGCACGACCCCGAGGCCCTCAGCCCTGCTACTCGACGCCCCCCTGCACAGCTGGGCAAAGGGGTCGACCTCGCGGGGGAGGCGGCGCCTGTGATTGCACGGGCGCACCATGGCAGCGTGTCCAAGGACGAGCGGGCCACGACGGAAACGATGCTGAAAGAGGGCACGCTCAAAGTGGTCGTGTCGACGTCCTCGCTGGAACTCGGCATCGATATGGGTGCGGTGGAGCTGGTGATCCAGGTGGAGTCGCCGCCGTCGGTCGCCTCCGGGCTGCAGCGCGTCGGGCGCGCCGGGCACACGGTAGGCGCGATCTCGCACGGCTCGTTCTATCCGAAGCACCGCTCCGACCTGGTGCAAACGGCCGTGACCGTGCCGCGGATGCGCGACGGGCTCATCGAGGAGCTGCGCACGCCACGCTCCCCGCTGGACGTGCTCGCCCAACAGACGGTGGCCGCGGTGGCAGTCGAGGACCTCGAGCTCGATGACTGGTACGAGACCGTCACCCGCGCCTGGCCCTACCGCAACCTCGACCGTGATGTGTTCAACGCGGTTATCGACCTGGTCACCGGCGTGTACCCCTCGACTGACTTCGCGGAGCTCAAGCCGCGCGCCTGGCTCGACGGCACCGTGCTCAAGGCGTTGCAGGGTGCACAGCGCGTCGCGGTCACCAACGCAGGCACCATCCCGGACCGTGGCATGTTCGGCGTGTTCCTCGTCGGCTCCGAGGCCGAAGGCGGGGCGCCGCGCCGCGTCGGCGAGCTAGACGAGGAAATGGTTTACGAGTCCCGCGTCGGCGACGTGTTCACGCTCGGGGCGACGAGCTGGCGCATCGAAAACATCACGCGCGACCAAGTACAGGTCTCTCCCGCGCCGGGGCATACCGGCAGGCTGCCGTTTTGGTCGGGGGAGGGCGTCGGGCGCCCGTACGAACTCGGCAAGGCGCTCGGTGCGTTCAGGAGGGAGGTGCGAGGCGGAGCGGGCGTCGATAATTCGCTTGATGCGTACGCGCGCGACAATCTGCGGGCCTACCTCGAGGAGCAAGAGGAAGCCACCGGCGTGCTGCCGGACGAGACGACGCTGGTGTTCGAGCGCTTCACCGACGAGCTCGGGGACTGGCGCGTGGTGCTGCACACGCCATTCGGCAAGGGTGTGAACGCCGCGTGGGCGCTGGCTGCCGGGTGGCGGATCGCGCAGGAGACCGGGATGGACGCCCAGGCCGTGGCTGGCGACGACGGCATCGTCCTGCGCCTGCCCCAAGGCGACCACGAACCCTCCGGGGCCCTGTTCCAATTCGACGCCGACGAGATCACCTACATCGTCACCGAGCAGGTGGGAAACTCCGCTCTGTTCGCCTCCCGGTTCCGCGAGTGCGCCGCCCGCGCCCTCTTGCTGCCGCGCCGCAACCCCGGCAAGCGCGCGCCCCTGTGGCAGCAGCGCCAGCGCGCCGAGCAGTTGTTGGATGTGGCCCGGAATTACCCGTCGTTTCCGATCATCCTGGAAACGGTGCGCGAGTGCCTCCAAGACGTTTACGACCTGCCAGCGCTGCAAGAGGTGATCCGTGACCTGCAGACGCGCCGAGTCCGGATCGCGGAGGTGACTACGCAGCAGCCGAGCCCGTTTGCCTCATCGCTGCTGTTCAACTACACCGGCGCGTTCATGTACGAGGGCGACACCCCGCTTGCAGAGAAGCGGGCGGCGGCGCTCGCGCTCGACCCGTCACTGCTGGCCAAGCTGTTGGGCACCGTGGAGCTGCGCGAGCTGTTGGACCCAGAGGTGATCGCCGAGGTCGACGCGTCGCTGCGCCGGGTCGGCCGCGCCGAGACACCGGAGCAGTTCGCCGACACCCTGCGCCTGACCGGCCCGGTGTCTGTGGACGAGCTCGCGGAGTACACCTCGGTGCCGCTCGCGGGGGTGGAGGCGTCGCTCGGGCCACGCGTGATGCGGGTGCGCATCGGCGGCAGGGAACACGTTGCGCAGGCGCTCGACGCCCCACTGCTGCGCGATGGCCTTGGCGTGCCGGTCCCTCCCGGGGTGGCAGCGCAGGTGGCCACCATCCCCGATGCGCTCGCCCAGCTCGTGCGCCGCTGGGTGCGCACCCGCGGCCCTTTCACGCTGCGCACGCTTGCCGACGCCTTCGGGCTCGCGCTCGGCGCTGCCTACGCGGTGCTCCAACCGCTTGTCGACGCCAACTCCGTCATCGAGGGGCGCTTCCGCCAAGGCGTCGACGACCAGGAGTACGTCGCGCACGAGGTCCTGCGCGTGATCCGTTCGCGCTCCTTGGCGGTCGCGCGGGCGCAGGCCCGGCCGGTGTCGGCGTCGGCGTACGGGCGTTTCCTGCCGGCGTGGTCAAACGTCGCCGCGGCGGGAACGGTGCCTCCCTTACGCGGCGCCGACGGAGTGTACTCCGTCATCGAGCAGCTCGCGGGCGTGCGGCTGCCGGCCTCTGCGTGGGAGTCCCACATCTTGCCGTCGCGGGTGGGGGACTACTCGCCGATCATGTTGGATGAGCTGACTGCCTCCGGCGAGGTTATCATTGTGGGCGCCGGGTCGGCGGGGGCGAACGATCCGTGGATCATGCTGCTGCCGAGTGACTACGCCGCGCAGCTCTTGCCGCAAGTCGACCCGCCGTTGCTCTCGCTCACGCAGCAGCACATCATGGACACGCTCGCAGCAGGTGGAGGCTACCTGTTCAGCGACCTGCTCACGCCAGCGACGACTGCCGAAGAGCTACGCGAATCCATGTGGGACCTCGTCGAGGCCGGCCACGTTTCACCGGATTCCTTCGCGCCGCTGCGCGCACGCCTCGCCGGCGGTAAGGCCGCGCACCGCGCGAAGCGTAGACCGTCCCGCTCCCGCATCCGTTCCGGGAGGACCTCGTTTACGCAAACCGCCCCGCCCGACATGGTGGGGAGGTGGGCGGCAACCCCGCAGCCCGACACCGACCCGACCCGGCGCTCGCTCGCGCTTGGGGAGGCATGGCTGGACCGCTACGGGGTGGTGACCAAGGGCGCCGTCGTCGCAGAGAATGTCATCGGCGGCTTCGCGTTGGCGTACAAGGTGCTCTCCGGGTTCGAGGACTCCGGCAAGGCGCTGCGCGGCTACCTCATCGAGGGGCTTGGCGCAGCGCAGTTCTCCACCCCTGCGACGATTGATCGGCTGCGTGGCCAGCAGGACAGCGACGACGTCGCCGGTTGGCCATCGGGTGCGCGTGAGCCAAAGGTGTACGTGCTCGCCGCCACCGACCCGGCCAACCCCTACGGGGCCGCGCTGCCGTGGCCCGTGACCGGCCCGACCAGAATCGGCAGGCGCGATGGTGGTGCTCGTGGACGGGCTGTTGGCGGCCCACATCACCCGTGGCGGCAAGAAGCTCACCACCTTCTTCGAGACCTTCCCGGAAGGCATCGAAGATCCGCTACCACTTGTCATCGACGCACTATCGGATGCCGTCGCCGCCGGGAGGATGCGCCCGCTCAACGTCGAAACCGTCAACGGCGAGCCCGCGTTCCGGCTCCGCGATCTTGGCGTGGCGGTGACGCACAAGGGCGTAAGAATCGGAGGCAAGCAGGCCGCGCCTCCGAAGCGGCGCGGGCGCAGCATGACGGAGGCCCTAGGGGATCTGGACGGGCTCTCCTTCGACGATTAGCGTTTCGGCTCGATTTAGGGTCGCAGTATCACGCGAGGCACCGGCCGGTGAGTAGTCCCCGGTGGCCCTGCCCGCATCGCCCGTTTGTTCCGGATCCGATTCACCGCCGAGTGCATGGCGGGGTCCGAGGTGTTGGTGTGGCGGGTGCCGTCGGCCTTGACCAACAACGCGGTGCCGGTGGTGGGGTCGTAATCCATGTAGCCCTTGTTGAAGGAGCCGTCCCGGTGGTCGTTGTTGCACCGGTGGTGGGTGGGGCACAGGCCGGTGAGGTTGGTGATGTCGGTGCCGCCGTGGCGCAGCCAGGAAATGATGTGGTGGGCTTCGCACTCGCTCATTGCGGTGGTGCAGCCGGCCCAGGAGCACACGCCCTGGATAGCAAACATGGCGATGCGTTGCCCAACAGAGGCGAGCCGCTTGGACCTGCCCAGATGCAGCGGCACGCCGGTGATTCCGTCGACGGTGAGCAGGAAGTCAGACGTGCCATCCATGCCGAGGCGCACGAGTTCGAAGGCGTCCAGCTCCACGCCGACGTTGGTTTGGAACAGTGTGGTGGCGTCGGCGTCGGCGAAGTCGTCGAGAGTCACTGAGACCACCACGGAGGCGGCGCCACCGTTGGTGGTCTGCTCGCCGTGCTCGTATTGGCGCATGATGGCCATGAACTGGTCGTAGCGGCGCTGGCCACGGGTGCGGGGGTCGCGGTCCTGCTGGCGATCGGGCGGGATGTTGGAGTTTGGCGCAAGCCCCTTGTCAGTCAGCGCCTTGTAGAGCGCGTAATCGCCTGCTGTCATGTCCAGGCGCACGTGGTAGGTGCCGTCGGAGTTCTCCTTGCCGAGCGTGGCCTCGCGCTTCTCAAAGCCCGCGTTGGGGTTCTTCTTCGCGTGTGGCCGGTTCGCCTTATCCACGAGGCGCTTGACCGTGAGGCGAAGGTCCTGCTCGTCTCGGGTCCTCGCTTCCTCCATGGCGTGGGCGTAGATGCTCATGTGCTCGCCCTCGGCGGCCTTGAGCAGCCTGTCGGTCTCGCGCCGGATGATGTCTTGCTTGGCCGCCGGAACCGCGTCGGCGTGGCGGCGAGCTTGGACCTGGTCTTTACGACGCCGCTCCGCCTCCTCCACATCGAGCAGGCCGCCACGGTCCGGCTCCGTCACCGGAGCGAACATCGCCTTGGCGCGCGCGAGCCGGTTGTAGGCCTCGCCCCTGGAGATGCCTAGCTTCTCCATGAGGTAGGCGTCGGGATAGTTGGCGCCGACGAGTTTTCCGGCATCGGTGATAGCGCAGACTTGCGCGAAGGCGGCGTCGATGTAGGCCTTCTTGTCCATCGCGTGTTCGAGGCGTGCGATGTCTTCGGCGATGGCGGAAAGGGGGAGGGAAGTGGGGTCGTCGAAAAGCGTGCGCAGCTGATCCAGGCCGTTAATGACCTGGTCAACGAGCTTGGTCACGTCGTTCATGTCCCCTCCTTCTAGTAGTTAGATCAACTATATCGAGGGGCCGGACATGAAACACTCAGACTCGAATATACGTTCTAAACGAGCTGTCTGACCAGGTGGGTTGCCGCGGCCAGGCCGATGCGCGGGTTCGCCACCCGCACGTCTTTCACGGCGCGAACAAACTCGGTTTCGGGGTCGGTGCCGGTCCCTGCCAGCACACCCCGCGCCCACTCGGTGGCGGCATCCATGTCGGGGAAGAAGCCGATAAGCGACTCTTCCGGCGTGGGGCCGTAGTTGAAAAGGTTTTGTAAGAAGCGGAACATGGATACCACTATGCCTGAAGGGGATTCCGTCTATCAGCTGTCGAAGCGCCTGCAGTGGATGCAACACCGTGAAGTCACTGCCACGAGTGTTCGCGTGCCGCGCTTCGCCACCGTCGATTTCACCGGCATGACCTGCGAGCGCGTCTGGCCCTACGGCAAGCACCTCTTCATGGAGTTTTCCCGCGAAGGCCACGAATCACAAGTGCTACACACGCACCTCAAGATGGAAGGCACATGGGCAATCCATCGTGCGGGCACCCGCTGGCGCAAGCCCGGCCACACCGCCCGGGTGGTGCTGCGCCTCGCGGACGCGCCGAAGCCTGATATCGAGCTCGTCGGACACTCGCTGGGCCTCGTCGATGTGTTCCCCGCGCGCGAGTACCCGCAGCGGATGGGCTACCTGGGCCCGGACATGCTGGCACGCGACTTCGACCAGGAAGAGGTCGTGCGCAGGATCAGTGAGCACCCGCACCTCGAAATGGGGCGCGCGCTGCTCAACCAGCGTTTCGTCGCGGGCATCGGCAATGAGTACCGCGCAGAAATTCACTTCATCGCTGGTACGCACCCGTCGCGCACGGTGGGTGAAGTGGACGTCGAAAAGCATGTGGCGATCGCGCGGCGCCTCATGTGGGCAAACAAAGACTCCCCGGTGCGAGTGACCACAGGGATCAAACGCGCCGGGGAGACCAGCTACGTATTTGGAAGGAACAACAAGCCGTGTCGGCGGTGCGGCACGCTCATCGAGAAGGGGTTTCTCGGGGGAGCGGGAGACTTAGAGCGAGTTATTTGGTGGTGCCCTCAGTGCCAGCCGCCTTCTCCTTCATGGAGCGGCGAATGAAGTACGCCAGGAAGCCGAGCATGATCAGGATCAGCAGGACGTAGACCACGGTCGAGTACGTATCCACGTAATGGGAGACCGTCTCCCAGCTTTCGCCGAGGTACATGCCGAGCGTGATCAGGATTGCGTTCCAGATTGCGGAGCCGAGCCCGGTCCACAGGGCGAACATCGCGAGGTTCATGCGGTCCAGGCCTGCTGGGATCGAGATGAGGGAGCGCACCCCCGGAATCAGGCGGCCGAAGAAGACTGAGGATCGGCCGTGCTTATCAAACCACTCGAGGGACTTATCGACGTCCGACGCCTTCACCAACCACATCCAGTCAGCGATCGCGCGCAGGCGTTCGGCGCCCAGCCAGGCACCGAGGCCGTAAAGGAAAAACGCGCCCGCGACGGACCCCATCACCGACCAGATGAACACCGCCAGGTAGCTCAGCGAGCCCTGCGCGACCGTGAAGCCGGCCAGCGGCAGCACTACCTCGGAGGGGATCGGTGGGAAGGCGTTCTCCAAGAAAATCGCTATCCCGACGCCGGGGGCGCCGAGAAGCTCCATCAGGTTGACGATCCAGTCGATGATGGCTTGCACGTTCACTCCTTAGTTGTAGGTAAAACAACTGCCTATCTTGCCCTACTAAGGAGTGATGCACCAAGCGCTAGCGACGGTTTTCGCGGTACCAGCCAATCAGTGCGTCGGTGGAGGCATCGCCGGTTGCTGGGGTTTCCTCGCCCGCGACGGCCTTGGCCAGGTCGTTTGCCTGCTGCTTGCCGAGCTCAACGCCCCACTGGTCAAACGAGTTGATGTCCCAAATCACACCTTCGGTGAACACGATGTGCTCGTAGAGCGCGATGAGTGCGCCGAGCGTGAACGGGGTCAGCTCCTCGGCCAGGATGGTCGTGGTCGGACGGTTGCCTGGCATGACCTTGTGCGGGGCCAGCGTGGCGTCGACACCCTCGGCCTCGATGGCGGCCTGGTTCTTGCCGAACGCGAGCACCTTCGTCTGTGCGAAGAAGTTGCCCATCAGCAGGTCGTGCATGGAGCCTTCGCCGGTCATGGTCGGGAAGTCTTCCTTCGGGGTGGCGAAGCCGATGAAGTCCGCCGGCACGAGCGAGGTGCCCTGGTGCAGCAGCTGGAAGAATGCGTGCTGGCCGTTCGTGCCTGGCTCGCCCCAGAAAATCTCGCCGGTGTTGTAGGTCACCGCGGTGCCGTCGTGGCGCACGGACTTGCCGTTGGACTCCATGGTCAGCTGCTGCAGGTAGGCAGGGAAGCGGGAAAGGTCCTCGGAGTAGGGCAGGACGGCGTGCGTCTCGGCGTTGTAGAAGTTGCGGTACCAGACGTTGAGCAGGCCCATCAGCACCGGCACGTTCTGGGAGAACTCGGTGGTGCGGAAGTGCTCATCCATGGCGTGGAAGCCCTCGAGCATGCGCATGAAGTCCATCGGTCCGATGACGGCCATCAGGCTCAGGCCAATCGCGGAGTCCATGGAGTAGCGGCCGCCGACCCAGTTCCAGAACGGGAACATGTTCGCGGTATCGATGCCGAACTCGGCGACCTTTTCCGCGTTCGTAGACACTGCGACGAAGTGCTTCGCCACAGCGGAGGCGTCGCCGTCGAACTGCTCGATGAGCCAGCGCTTC
This sequence comes from Corynebacterium sp. UMB2355A, assembly GCF_033877495.1. Lineage (NCBI taxonomy): Bacteria > Bacillati > Actinomycetota > Actinomycetes > Mycobacteriales > Corynebacteriaceae > Corynebacterium > Corynebacterium sp. UMB2355A. Next base: position 2,059,395 of record NZ_CP138855.1, read on the forward strand.
GCCACGTGTGCGTTGGTTAGGGTCTCCTGGGTGGTGAACGTCTTCGATGCGATGACGAACAGCGTCTCTTCAGGGTTGCAACGGTCGAGGACTGCGGCGATGTCCGCCGGGTCGACGTTGGAGACGAACTCTGCGGTAATGCCCGCGGTTGCGTAGGCGCGCAGTGCCTTGGTTGCCATCGCAGGTCCCAGGTCCGAACCACCAATACCAATGTTGACGATCTTCTTAATGGTGTGTCCGGTGTGGCCCAGCCATTCGCCGGAGCGAAGCGCCGATGCGAAGTCACGCATCCGGCCCAGCACCTCATGCACGTCCGCCGCTACGTCTTGGCCGTCGACCTCAAGGTTGGCCTCTACCGGAAGGCGCAGCGCCGTGTGCAGCACCGCGCGGTCCTCGGTGTCGTTGATGTGCTCGCCCGCGAACATCGCGTCGATCTTGGTGCGAAGCTGTGCGGTTTCTGCGAGGGAGACGAGCGCATCGACGACGTCGGCGTCGATAAGCTGCTTGGAAAGGTCAACGTGCAGCCCTGCTGCGTCGAAGGTGAGCTTCTTCGCGCGGTCTGCGTCGCGGTCGAAGAGCTCGCGCAGGGTCGTATCAGCCTTGGAGGCGTGGAGCTTCTCCAAGTTAGACCAGGCTGGCGTGGCGGTGATATTGGACATAGTTCCTCCTTGAAACGGATGGTTGTCTGCCTTGATATGGTACTACGAAAGTTGGGGAGTGCGTTGTTGGGGCTAGCCCAGCTTTCCGCGTCCCAGGCGCAGCAAGATATTTGCCAGCGCCGGGCCTTCCTCCCCAAGCTCATCGCGGAATTGGTTAATGATCGCGACCTCGCGGGTGTGCACAAGCTTTGTGCCGCCTGACCCCATCCGCGTCTTGCCGATCGCCTTCGACACCTTGGTGCGACGCTTAATCGCGTCCAAAATCACACGGTCGAGGCGGTCAATCTCTTTGCGGTACTGCTGGATCTCCGCATCGGAGAGCGGATCGTCCGTCCCGGACGGCATGCGGATTTCGAAGTCACTCATGGTTGCTCATTATGCCACTGCTCCAGCGGTTGTGTCCGGGGTGTGAGTTAGGGTGTGTGACATGAATGATCTGACGCTAGGACTCAACCCCCAACAGGAAGCCGCCGTGCGCCACAGCGGCTCGCCTCTTCTGATTGTCGCGGGCGCTGGGTCCGGCAAAACCGCAGTGCTGACCAGGCGCATCGCATTCCTACTGCAGGAGCGAGGCGTCGCGCCCTGGCAGGTCCTGGCGATTACATTTACCAACAAGGCTGCCGCGGAGATGAAGGAGCGCGTCGCTGCGCTTATCGGGCCGCAGACCGAGCGGATGTGGGTGGCAACCTTTCACTCGATTTGTGTGCGGATCCTCCGCCAGCAGGCCCAGCTCGTTCCTGGGCTGAACACGAACTTCAGTATCTATGACGCCGACGATTCCCGCCGGCTGCTCTCGATGATTGCCAAAGAGAACAATCTCGACCTGAAGAAGTTTTCACCCCGGGTGCTCGCGAATGCGATCTCGAACCTCAAGAACGAGCTCATCGACGAACAGCAGGCGGCCGACGACGCGCAGCGCACCCACAACCCATTCGATTCCACTGTGGCCAAGGTGTTTGTTGAGTATCAGCGCCGCCTGCGCGCCGCGAACGCTGTCGACTTCGACGACCTCATCGGGGAGGTCGTGCGGATTTTTAAGGAGCACCCGCAGGTTGCGGATTATTATCGACGCCGCTTCCGCCACGTACTCGTGGACGAGTACCAGGACACGAACCATGCGCAGTACGAACTCATCCACACCCTGGTGGGCAAGGGGCCTGAGGCTTCTGAGCTTGCCGTAGTTGGCGACTCCGACCAGTCGATTTACGCGTTCCGTGGCGCGACGATCCGCAACATCGAGGAGTTTGAGCGCGACTACCCCGACGCAACCACCATCGTGCTGGAGCAGAACTACCGCTCGACGCAAACCATCTTGGACGCTGCCAACGCGGTGATTTCCCAGAACACCGGTCGGCGCCCGAAGAAGCTGTGGACGGACCACGGCACCGGCGACCAGATCGTCGGCTACGTCGCGGACAACGAGCACGACGAGGCTCGGTTTATCGCTGGCGAGATCGACCGGCTCACAGACAGTGGAGTGCCCTACTCCGACATCGCGATCATGTACCGCACCAACAATGCATCGCGTGCGTTGGAAGACATCTTCATTCGCACCGGGATCCCGTACAAGGTGGTAGGCGGCACGCGCTTCTATGAGCGCAAAGAGGTTCGCGATATCGTGGCCTACCTCAAGGCGCTAGAAAACCCGGACGATACGGTCAGCCTGCGCAGGATTATTAACGAGCCAAAGCGTGCCATCGGGGATAAGGCGCAGTCCACGGTGGCGCTGTACGCGCAGACCTACTCGGTGAGCTTCGGCCAAGCGTTGCGGGTGGCGGCCGACGGAGGCATTGACGCACTGGGTACGCGCGCGAAGAACGCCATCAATGGTTTTGTCACCATGATGGATGAATTGCGCGAGGAAATGGCAGCGGACCAGCGAGAAGAGGCTGGCAACACTGACCTCGGGGAGCTGGTCTCCACGATTCTGGACGTCACCGGGTACAAAGCGCAGTTGGAGCAGTCGAACGACCCACAGGACGCGACGCGCTTGGACAACCTAAACGAGTTGGTGTCCGTCGCGCGCGAGTATTCCTCGGAGTCTGCACTGCAGCTGGCGTACCTAAGCGACGAGGAAATTTCGGAGATCTTCGACGAGGGTGAACCGCTGCCAGGAACCCTACAAGCCTTCCTGGAGAAGGTGGCGCTCGTCGCTGACGCCGATCAGCTTCCTGAGAACGATCAGGGCGTAGTCACGTTGATGACGCTGCACACCGCAAAGGGTCTTGAGTTCCCCGTCGTGTTTGTGACTGGGTGGGAAGACGGGCAGTTCCCGCACCTGCGCGCCTTGGGGGATCCGGCGGAGCTCGCCGAAGAGCGTCGCCTGGCGTATGTCGGCATCACCCGTGCGCGCAAGCGCCTTTACCTGACGCGCGCGATGGTGCGGTCCTCATGGGGGAGCCCGGTGACAAACCCGGCGAGCCGATTCCTTGGGGAGATTCCGCAGGAACTCATCGATTGGAAGCGTGAGGAGCCCACGTATTCTTCGGGCTCTTCGCATTCACCGTGGTCAACTGGTGGCCGGAGCCGCAGCAACGGGTTTGGGCGGTCGCAGTCGCGCGGCGGTAGCAGCAGGACCAAGGTGAACAAGGACCTGCAGCTGGCGGTCGGGGACCGGGTCAACCATGCAAAATACGGGCTGGGTACCGTACTGGCCGTTGATGGTGCGGGAGTGCGAGAAACCGTGACGATTGACTTTGGTTCCTCCGGGACAGTCCGCCTGATGCTGATCGGCGGCGTACCGATGGAGAAGCTCTAACTACTGGATGCGGATACCTGCCTGCGCGAACCACGGCACAGGGTCTACTGGTGTCACGCCATCTGGGTGGATCTCGAAGTGGAGGTGCGGCCCGGTGGAGAAGCCTTCGTTGCCGATCTGCGCGATCTGCTGGCCGGCCGTCACGCGTTGGCCGACGCTGACGTTGTAGACCGCCATGTGGCCGTAAACGGAGACCTCGCCGCCGTCGTGCTTGATCACGACCCAGTTGCCGAAGCCCTGGGCCGGGCCGGCGTTGATGACGGTGCCATCCATCACGGCGTAGATCGGGGAGCCGAGGTTGTTCGCAATATCGATGCCTTGGTGGACGGTGCCCCAGCGTGGGCCGAACCCGGACGTAAACGTCCCCGTTGCCGGGGTGACGACCGTGCGGCCATCGGCGGTGCGGCCACGCTGGTAGCGGACGCCACCGTTCGCACCTTCCTGCTGGAAGGAGAGACCGAGGTTTTCCTGAATGACGCGCGGGTCGTACACGAGTGAGTAGTCTCCGACGCGCAGGGTTGCACCGCTATCCAGAATCGTGTCTGCTGCTTGCGCAACAGCCTTCACGGCCTGATTGTGGTCAATCGGAGCGCCGTTCAGCGTGAGACCTACAGCGTTCGCAGGGGAAGCGGTGAGAGTGAGCATGGACGCAGTCGCGACGGCAAGTGCCGAAAGTACTGTGCGATTCATACGGAGAAGCAACCTTTTCTAAAAAATCCGGGTGGCCACGCTGCAGCCACATACAGCGAAAAAACTTAGTCACCTCCCGTGGGCTTAGCAATGCGTAACCGCAGGTAGGGAGGGAAAAGTATGTTCGAATGCTTCTAGAACAACCGCAAACTCGCTGGCTGGGCGCCCGTGACGAATGTGACAGATGGGAACAATGGTGCCAATGTGGTTTATGGCGGGGGTAGGTGACGGTACCCCCGGCTGGTGTGTCGAAAAAGAAAAAACCGCCGTGACTCATATATGAGCCACAGCGGTCTGAAGTTTTGGATTTAGAGCTGAATGCCACGCTCTGCGAGCCACGTCGCCGGGTCAACAGGAGTGTTGCCATCTGGGTGGATCTCGAAGTGCAGGTGTGAGCCGGTGGAGAAGCCCTGGCTACCCATACCGGCGATCAGTTCGCCAGCGTGCACAACCTGACCGACGGAAGCGTAGAGGGAATCCATGTGGCCGTATACGGAGACAGAGCCATCCTCGTGTCGGATGCGGATCCAATTACCGTAGCCCTGTGCCGGGCCGGAGTCGATGACGGTGCCGTCCATGACGGCCAGGATTGGGGTGCCATTCACGTTGGCGATGTCGACGCCAGAGTGGAAAGAGCCCCAGCGTGGGCCGAAACCGGAGGTGAACACACCCTCAGCTGGCTTCACAACCAGCGGTGCGCGAGCGGCTTCATCGGCGCGTGCGACCTCCTCGGAATGCGCGACTGCCTTCACGAGCTGATCCGCAAGGTTCTCAACCGGCTTGTATTCCGCGATAGCGAGGATCTGTGGCGCAGCCTCATCGGTCAGTGCCGTGAGCTGGTCGGTGTCTGCGGCGAGGGTGTAGCTGCCAGCTTGCTGGGAGCTATCGCCCTGAAGCGCAGCTGCGGCAGCGCCAGAGAGCCCAGCAGTGGAGACGGCGCCAGTGGCAACGGCAACCATTGCGACGCGACCCTTGTTAGGGGACTGCTTGCGGTGCTTGCCAGCTGATTTCGTTGAGTGGAGCATGGACCCTCTTTAGACTTCCCGTTGGTTACAGAACTGTAACGTTTGTAACCTTCCTGTTATCTACGAGAGGTAACTGTAATGAATCGAATGCGCTAAGGCAAGCTATAACCTGAGTATTTCTTAATCGTTTTCTTTGCGTATTACGTTACATCGCCTAAAACGCCAGGCAGTGAGTGGAATGCGGTAGTGTCGAACGGCAGAAAACGGTCAACCAATGGCAATATAAGGCGCAATGTCGAAGAAAACAAGACCTCAATCATCACCGGTGGACCGCTCCTCGCGGGGCAGCGGTCGCGGTTTCCTGAGTAATGCACGGCGCGGTGCGAAGTGGGCGTCGAAAAGAAAGCCTGATGCAGACACCATTCCGCCGGAGGAGCGCACCTGGAAGACGCGTATTCGGACGTACCTCCCTTATATAGGTATCCCGACGCTCGATGTCATCCTTGGCATCGTTGCAGTCTGCGCCGCGACGCTCCTGATTGGTGGATGGAAGACTGCGTACCTGCCCGCCGCAATCGGGCAAACATGGTTTGTCCTTCACGGCGTATCCCTCACGATCGACGGGGTGTACTTGTCTCAGGTGCCGCTGCTTCCAGCCATTGGGATCGTGGCCCTCATGGCGTGGCGAGTACGTGCCGCAACTGCGAAGCAGGTCAGCATCTTGGATCTCGCGGTGATCGCTGGGCTGGTGATTGTGCTGCCGCTACTCGCAAGCGCGATGGCGCTGTTCATGGTGACTGACGCCTCCGCAGTCTTCGCGATAGAACCACCACCCGCATGGCAAGCGCTAGTGCTACCGCCTTGCATCCATCTCATCGGCTTCCTCTTTGGCATTCGGCATGTGCTCTGGCAGGCCCTCGCCACCACGGTCCGTGTGCCGGTGGTGGCCGTCGATACGGCCCGCGCTGCGAGCCTGCTTCTCCTCTTTCTATGCGCGGGGAGCGCACTTGTGCTGCTCATCGTGCTCGCTGCGCGCTACCAGAGCATTGGCGAAGCCTACGCGGCATACCCCAACTCCGGGTGGGGGAGCGCCATCATGCTGATCCTCCTGAGCATCTTGTACCTTCCGAATGCTGTCGTGGGCACGCTCGCAGTGCTTCTCGGCGGATCCTTCCACGTCGGCAGTGGGGAAGTGTCGCTTTTCGACGTCCTCTCCGTCCCCCTGCCCCCGTTCCCTCTCTTTGCGGCAATCCCTGCGACAGTCGCGCCGTGGGCAGCCGTCCTCCTCGCTGTGCCCGTGACCATCCTGTGCGCGTTCTTCGTGCGGCGGACGTCAACGATGGTAGAAGTCGCCGCCATTGGCTCGTGGAGTGCAGCGATGTTCGCCGTCTGCCTCCTACTCGCGCGTGGGCACGCGGGGGCGTACGGCGTCGTTGGCGCTGACCTAGCTTCCGCAGTGCTTTTCCTCTTTATATGGACCGTCGGCGTGGGCGGATTGGTGTGGCTTGTGCGCTTTGTGCGAACTTTCTTGAACCGCTCACACGCGGAAGAAGAATGACTACACTGATGAACCGTGAGTGCTGATAAAGCTTTATCTGTGGCCGTCCTTGTTTCTGGTACTGGAACGCTCTTGCGGGCGATTATGGACTACCAGGACGCCCACCCTTGTGCATACCGTGTTGACCTAGTTGTTGCGGACCAAGTGTGTCCGGCAATCGAGAGGGCGAAGAACGCAGGCATCCCGACTGCAATCGTGGAAATGGAAAAGGACCGTGACGCGTGGAATGCCCACCTTGCGGAAACCGTCTCTAGTTGCAGCCCGGACCTTGTTGTTTCCGCAGGGTTTATGCGCATTTTGGGGCGCCCATTCTTGGATGTCTACGAAGGTAAAACAATTAACACTCACCCTTCGCTCTTGCCTGCTTTCCCAGGAGCGCACGCGGTGCGCGACGCCCTCGCTTACGGCGTCAAGGTCACCGGCTGCACCGTCCACTTTGTCGACGACGGGATGGACACAGGCCGCATCATTGCGCAGCGCCCCGTGTTGGTGCAGCCAGGGGATACGGAGTCCTCGCTGCACGAACGGATTAAGCAAGAAGAGCGCCGTCAGGTTACTGAGCTACTAGCTACTGCTTCGATACATGAAGGAAAGGTCACTTTCGCATGAACAACGCACGCACACCTATTCGTCGAGCGCTCGTGAGCGTGTACGACAAGACCGATCTTGAGCCGCTTGCAAAGGCGCTCCACTCGGCCGGTGTGGAAATTGTCTCTACTGGTTCGACTGCTAAAAAGATTGCCGCAAGCGGTGTGCCCGTCACCGAAGTATCGGAAGTCACCGGATTTCCAGAGGTGCTTGAAGGCCGCGTGAAGACGCTGCATCCGCACGTGCACGCAGGCATCCTGGCAGACCTCCGCAAGGACAGCCACAAGCAACAGCTCGAGGAACTTCGGGGTTGCACCGTTCGAGCTCGTCGTGGTCAACCTGTACCCATTCGAGGAAACGGTTGCGTCCGGCGCGGAGTTCGATGAATGCGTCGAGCAGATCGACATCGGCGGTCCTTCCATGGTCCGCGCAGCAGCGAAGAACCACCCATCAGTGGCGATCCTGACCTCCCCGGACCAGTACCAGCTGGCGCAAGAAGCAGTCGAGCAGGGTGGATTCACCCTCGAGCAGCGCCGCGAACTGGCGGCTGCAGCGTTCGCGCACACCGCAGAGTACGACGCCGCCGTTGCAGACTGGTTTGCGGAGCAGCTCGACGACGACGAGGACGGTGCGCTGCGCTACGGTGAGAACCCGCACCAAGCGGCAAGCGTCATCAACGAGGGCTGGGGCCTTGCCGACGCCACTCAGTACGGCGGCAAGGAAATGAGCTACAACAACTACCAGGATGCCGACGCCGCGTGGCGCGCAGCCTGGGACCACGAAGAACCGTGCGTCGCAATCATCAAGCACGCCAATCCGTGCGGCGTCGCAATATCTGAGGTATCCATCGCTGACGCGCACCGAAAGGCGCACGCCTGCGACCCTGTATCTGCGTACGGCGGCGTCATTGCGACGAACCGCGAGGTCACGCTCGAGCTTGCCGAGCAGGTCAAGCCAATCTTTACCGAGGTCATCATCGCGCCTTCCTACGCGCCGGATGCGCTCGAGCTGCTGCAGACCAAGAAGAACCTTCGCATCCTCGAAGTGGAGCCAGGCCAAGACACCGAAGAGATCAAGCAGATCTCCGGCGGCTTCCTTCTCCAGGAGCGCGACGCGTTCCAGGCCGAGGGCGATAACCCAGAAAACTGGAAGCTAGTGGCAGGCGAAGCCGTCGACGACGCAACCATGTCGGACCTCGTGTTCGCGTGGCGTGCAGTACGCTGCGTGAAGTCGAACGCAATCCTCGTTGCGCACGACGGCGCTACCGTCGGCATCGGCATGGGGCAGGTCAACCGCGTCGATTCGGCGAAGCTGGCCGTCGACCGCGCTAACTCGCTCGACGAGGGCCGCAACCGTACCAACGGTGCCGTCGCCGCCTCCGACGCGTTCTTCCCATTCGCAGATGGATTCCAGATCCTCGCGGACGCCGGAGTGCGTGCCGTCGTGCAGCCTGGTGGTTCCATCCGCGACGAGGAAGTCATTAAGGCCGCAGAAGACGCTGGCGTCGCAATGTACGTGACCGGTACGCGCCACTTTGCGCACTAGTATCGCCTAACCCGAGACATACTGAAGGCCCCCACGGTCGTGGGGGCCTTTTGTCGTGCCGTGCGTCAGCTTCAACAGGGCATGAAAAAACTCCCGCGCCTGGAGACCAGGGGCGGGAGTTCGTCGAAAGACTCTACGCTGTTATCGTCAACCGAACTTTAGCGGCTGGTGAACGGCAGAAGAGCCATCTCGCGTGCGTTCTTCACCGCAGTAGCAACTTCACGCTGCTGCTGTGGGGAAAGACCGGTAACACGGCGGGAACGGATCTTGTGACGATCAGAGATGAACAGACGAAGGGTGTCGAGGTCCTTGTAGTCGACCTTCTCGATGCCCTTGGCCTTCAACGGGTTCTTCTTCGGGCGGCGGGACTGCTCCATGCGCGCCTTGCGATGGTTATTATTGCGCTTCATTGGTCATCCTCCTTACCACGAAGACTTACGGACGCCAGGCAGCTCACCGCGGTGAGCCATCTCGCGCATACGGACACGGGAAATACCGAACTTACGGAGGTAACCACGTGGGCGACCATCGCGGGAGTCGCGGTTGCGCACGCGAACAGGGGAGGCGTCGCGAGGCTGGCGGTTCAGCTCAAACTGAGCGTCCAGACGGTCCTCGTCAGAGGTCTCCGGGTTGCGGATGATTGCCTTCAGCTCGTTACGACGCTCAGCGTAGCGAGCGACGATCTCCTTGCGCTTTTCGTTCTTGGCGATCTTGGACTTTTTAGCCATAACTTATCGCTCCTCGCGGAATTCGACGTGCTTGCGAACAACCGGATCGTACTTCTTCAGGGAGATGCGATCTGGGTTGTTGCGCTTGTTCTTACGGGTTACATAGGTGAAACCTGTGCCCGCAGTGCTCTTCAGCTTGATGATCGGGCGAATATCGTTGCGTGCCATTAGATCTTCTCACCTCGTGCACGGATCTTAGCTACGACGGACTCAATTCCGTCGCGGTCGATGACCTTCAGACCCTTCGTGGAAACGGTCAGGGTGATGGTACGGCCCTCGGAGGGCAGGTAGAACCGGCGCTTCTGTACGTTGGGGTTCCAACGACGCGAGTGGCGGCGGTGCGAGTGGGAGACGGTCTTGCCGAACTGTGGCTTCCGTCCCGTGACCTGGCAATGTGCCGACATGGGTTGACTTCTTTCTCTTCTGCCGCCCACGCACTGATCACTGAAAAGTTAGATACGAAAATGCGGAGTGAGGGTCCGCGACAAAGTATCTGAGTAATCGGTTGACGTAGGCGTATACGTGTACTTCGACAACAGCGAGAGTCAACAATACACGTCCAGCAAGGAAATGCATAATTCTATTTCGCACACCTACCGGTTGTTTGTCGGTGGCGTTGGCGGAACTTGATTATGTAAAACCGGATTCACCCTGTAATATGTGCAAAGTTGTCCAGTGAACAGCTGGGCGGACATGAATCATTCGCACCCAACTCAGGCACGATCCCCAAACGGGGAACCGACCTGAAGTATCAATCCTGAGGGAGACGAACTCACATATGAAGAAGGATATCCATCCGGATTACCACCCGGTAATCTTCCAGGACGCGAACACGGGCCACAAGTTCCTGACGCGCTCCACCAAGACCTCCGACCGCACCGATACCTGGGAAGACGGCAACGAGTACCCGCTCATCGTCGTTGATGTGACCGCTGAGTCCCACCCGTTCTGGACCGGCGCACAGCGTCTCATGGACACCGCTGGCCGCGTTGAGAAGTTCAACCAGCGCTTCGGCGGTATGGCTCGCCGCAAGAAGAAGACCGCAAAATAGGGCGTAAGGAGAAACAACAATGGCAACCCCTAAGTTTAAGAAGTCCCGCGCGAACACCCGTATGCGTCGTTCGCAGTGGAAGGCTGACAATGCGCCGCTGATCACCGCGAAGGTTGACGGCCAGGAAGTACGTATCCCACGTCGCCTGCTCAAGGCTGCACAGGCTGGCTTGATTGACGTCGAGCAGTTCTAAAAGCGCCTTACTATAAGCGTTCGCCGGGCCCAACGGGCCCGGCTTTTTCATGTATCTGACAGTCCGGTGTTAAAAGTCTCTCAGATAGGCAATAATAGGCGTATGAAGATTCTTGTTGCCGATGATGAGCAAGCCGTTCGTGAATCCCTGCGGCGTTCCCTTCGCTTCAACGGGTATGATGTGCTGCTTGCTTCTGACGGCGAGGAGGCGCTCGATGTCATCCGTGACGAACAGCCCGATCTGACGATTCTTGACGTGATGATGCCGAAGATCGATGGGCTCGACGTGTGCCGCACATTGCGCTCCTCGGGATATGACCGTCCTGTGTTGATGCTGACAGCGCGAGATGGTGTCGCGGACCGTGTGGCGGGCTTGGATGCCGGCGCCGATGACTACCTGCCGAAGCCTTTCGCGCTTGAGGAGCTGTTGGCACGCGTACGCTCGCTGCTGCGCCGCGCTCAGGCTGACGCTATCCAGTCGCAGTCTGCTCCGAAAACAAAGTACGAGTTTGAGGACTTGTCTGTAGAGACCGATACCCGCGACGTCTTCCGTGGCGACCGCGCTATTTCCTTGACCCGTACCGAGTTTGCGCTCCTTCTCGTTTTGATCGAGAACCCGCGCAAGGTGCTGTCGCGCCAGCAGATTCTTGAAGAGGTGTGGGGATACGACTTCCCGACGTCCGGCAACGCCTTGGAGGTCTACATCGGGTACCTCCGTAAGAAGACTGAGGCGGGCGGGGAGCCTCGCCTGATCCATACGGTCCGTGGGGTTGGCTACGTGCTTCGGGAGACCGCACTGTGATTTTGCGCCAGTCGGCGGATCACTTTGAGCGCACTACGGGCATGTCCCTTGACGGGGCGGATCGCCAAGTGTCGGCAGCCGAGCAAGATCAGGAACCCCCGCGTCCGAACCTGCCGACGATCCTGTTCGATACCTATATTCGTGGTGCGTACCTCGGGTCGGAGATGACGCTTCGCCAGCAGCTTGCGGTGCTGACAGGCGTGCTCGTGGCCCTTACGATTTTGGTCACGGCATCAGTGAGTTACTGGGCGTCGTCGACGTCGATTATCGGCATGATGGACAACGATCTACGCACACAGGGCGCGATGCTCGCGTACGACTCGCAGGAAATGTCCAGCGATGAGGAACTGGCGGCTGAGGTCGAGACTTTTCGACGCCGCAACCCTCACATCCTCGCCACGGCTTCACGCGCGGAGTCGAACCGATTCGTGGGAGATGAAATTCCCGTGGGTGGGGACTTTGCGCGAATGAACTACGGAGCGGACGTCTCCGCACGCACCCTGCACGGTAACCGTGTGTTGGTTACAAGGCTGGATGATGGGACAGTCGTGGCCCTGTCGAAGGCGGTCGACCCGACGCGTCAGCTGCAGCGCAGTATTGCCGCGGCGCTGTTGGTGCTGCTCAGCTTGGGCTGGATAGTGTCGACGCTGGTGGCGTTCCTGGTTTCGAGTTCCGGTATGCGCCCGCTGCGTAAATTGCACCTTGCGCTAAAGGAAGTAACCAGGACGAAGGAGCTGAAGCCGCTTCCGGTGCAGGGCCATGATGAGATGGCGCGTATTACGAACGCGTTTAATGACATGATGGCTTCGCTGCAGGATTCGCGCACCAGGCAGGCACAGCTTGTTGCCGACGCCGGCCACGAGCTGAAAACGCCGCTGACTTCCATGCGCACCAACATTGAGCTGCTCATGATGATGTACTCCGCTGATCGGCAGGATCAGATTAGTGCGGAGGACCGCGCCGATCTTGAGCGGGATGTGCTGGCGCAGATGACAGAAATGTCGACGCTTATCGGAGACCTGGTGGATCTCGCGCGGGAGGATTCCTCGAACGTTGAGTTTGAGGAGATCCGCCTGGATGTGATCCTGGAGGAGGCTGTGCGGCGTGTTGAGCGTCGTCGGCCTGACGTTACGTTCCAGTTCAACGCTGACCCGTGGCTGATTATGGGTGATCGGTTCGCGATGGGCCGCGCTCCGCTCAACCTGATCGACAACGCGGCCAAGTGGTCGCCAGAAGGCGGAACGGTAAGGATTTCGTTGAAGGCAGCGAAGAAGTACGCAGTGTTGGTTGTCGACGATTCCGGCCCGGGCATTGCTCCGGAGGAGCGTGAGCGGGTTTTTGAGCGCTTCTACCGTTCGGCGGAGTCGCGTTCGATGCCTGGTTCGGGCTTGGGGCTTGCAATCGTCAAGCAGGTGATGGACCGGCATGGTGCCCGGATCTTCGTGGAGGAGTCGGATGACCACGGGGCGCGCTTCCGTGTGGTCTTCCCGGGGAAGGCTCCGGATGCTGATGAGGATTTTTATCTGGAAGAAGAAGGCATCGAAATTCCGCGATTGCCGAACAAATCCCAGCTCAGCTAACACAGTGAACATTCAGGAAACATTGCGAGAGAACGAGTTTACTTTTTAGTGCTACCACAGTGGCGTCGTGCATACTACTGCACATGACGAACCCGTATTCACCACAATCAAATACGCCACAACAAAACCCGTACGAGGCCTCCTATCCACAGGAGGCCTCCCCGGAAACCGCATTCGTGCAGTCTGCACCGCAGCAAAAGCAGCGGCGTGGGCTGGGTGCGGCTACAGTGGCGTGCTCCGTAGTGCTTTCGCTGTTGGCCGGCGCCGGCGCCGGGTACGCAGTCGTCGCTGCGAACGATAACGGCGAACAGCAGCACTACAACGCACTTGAGAACCCGAGCCTCGCATCGCCAGAGACTGCGCCTGATGGCTCCGTTGAGCAGGTTGCGGCCGCAGTGCTGCCTTCGGTTGTATCCATCACTGTGGCGACGCCGAATGGTATCGCGGAAGGGTCGGGGTCGATTATTTCCTCCGACGGCTACATTTTGACGAACCACCACGTGATTGGCGCTGCGGCGACCGAACGGTCCGAGATTCAGGTGGTGTTCAACGACGGCTCGAAGCACTCGGCTACGTTTGTAGCGTCGGACGTCAACACTGATATTGGCGTGCTGAAGGTTGATGGCGTCGAAAATCTCCCTGTGCTTGACTTCGGCAACTCGGACGAGCTGAAGGTTGGCCAGCAGGTTGTCGCAGTTGGTTCTCCACTTGGGCTCTCGGCGACGGTAACCAGTGGCATCATCTCGGCGAAGAACCGCCCGGTGCGTGCGGCCCAGGGCGGTGGGGAGAGCTCGTTGATGGACGGGCTGCAGACAGACGCTGCGATTAACCCTGGTAACTCGGGTGGTCCGCTCGTGGATATGCAGGGGCACCTGATCGGGATGAACTCGGCTATTGCTTCGCTCTCGGCGGGCGGCTTTGGTGGCGAGCAGTCGTCGGGCTCGATTGGTCTCGGGTTCGCGATTCCGTCGAATTTTGCCAAGCGTGTCGCGCAGCAGCTCATTGAAACCGGCAAGGCGTCGCAGCCGATGTTGGGCGTCCGCGTTTCGATTCGCGGCACTCGTATCGACGGCGCCGTGGTCGCCGGAGTTGAGCCTGGTAGTCCAGCAGAAAAGGCCGGTATCCGAGAAGGTGATGTGATTACCAAGCTGGACGGTCGGCTGATTGATTCAGCGGATGCGTTGATTGCGGCGACGCGGTCGAAGGACTTCGGGCAGGTTGTTCAGCTTGAAGTCTTGCGGGAGGGAGAAGAAGCTCCTCATTCCGTAGATGTAACCCTGAGCAACGGGTAAGTTTTGAAGCAAACAATGAAAATGAAACTGTGCGATTTCGCAACGACACGACAGGAGACCTGGCATGCCAACGACAGAAGTATTGCTTGACACGGTTGGGGAGCCCGACGAAGCATCGCTGAAGGCCGCAGAGCTCGCCGAGCAGACTCCGACGCCTCCTGCGGCCATCGCAGTGCTGGTTGGGGACCGCCGATACAGCTCAGAAGGGGATACCACGGGTGACATGCTCGTCGAGTTGCTCAGCGAGTTCGGGTTTACCGTTGACGCGGTGGTGCACGTCAATTCGAGCGAGGCGGAGATCCGCAAAGCGATCGAAACCGGTGTCGTTGGTGGGGTTGACCTGGTGCTGACCGTCGGTGGCACTGGCGTCGGGCCACGTGATACGGCGCCAGAGGCGACGAAGGCCGTGATCGACAAGAACGTGCCCGGTGTAGCGCAGGCGGTTCGTTCGTCGGGCCAGGCGTGTGGAGCGGTGGATGCCTGCACGTCGCGCGGTGTGTGTGGCGTCTCTGGTTCGACCGTCGTGGTAAACCTCGCCGCAAGCCGCCAAGCGATACGCGACGGCGTATCGACGATCGCACCACTAGTCCAGCACCTGATCGGCGAGCTGAATACCTACTCCGTACAGGCGTAATCAGGAACGATGGCGAGCATGAAAAAGCCGCGCCACCAGCGGAGGCGCGTGGAGCGACGGTCGGAAGCAGAGTACGACCGTAGTCCTGAACGCACGCAACTATTTGGTGACGCGGCTTCTGGGCGGACGGGCTATGATGCCGGGCGCAGCGTCGATATCGACGGCGACGGCGAGCCAGAACTCACAGGCAAAGCCTTTTATGAGTACGAGCGACCACCCCATTACGGAGAATAGCAGTACTACTGCTGCGCGGGCTTCTCGGAGAGCAGGTCGCGGATTTCGGTGAGCAGCTCGGTCTCGGTCGGAGCCGGGGCGTCTGGCTGGATGCCGCGCTTATGCTTCTGCATCTCGTCGAGCTTGTTCATCGGAGCGACGATCACGAAGTAGACGACTGCCGCGATCAGCAGGAAGTTAATCGCTGCAGTGATCAGCGCGCCGAAGTCGAGGAAAGTTGCGTCGTTGCCGGAAATGATGTGGAAGCCAAGGCCGGAGTAATCAGCGCCACCGACGGAAGCGATCAGCGGGTTGATGATGTTGTCGGAGAAAGCGGTAACAACTGCGGTGAACGCAGCACCAATAACAACACCGACTGCGAGGTCAATAACGTTGCCGCGCAGAATAAAGTTCTTAAAGCCCTCAAGCATTAGGGTCTCCTTTGTAAGGTTTGGATTTGGACCTAAAAACTATAGGCAACAAACTATCGTGTGGTCAATACAACTGTTAACGGGTCCGTCAGTGATGCGGCCGCAACGTTGGCTGCATCGACACTGCGCAGCAGTACCAGGATTGACCCCTCCTCGTTCGTCGTGACCACCCTTCCGCCACGCGCAATAACTCGCGGGCCTGGCGCGACCACGTCTACGCCGGCGCCGTGATGCAGCATCGGGATGAGTTCCGGTTCCGCGAGCGTGACCGGAACCATGGTGAAGTCGTGCGGGTCGTCATCGCTTTCGATCAGCGAAGCTTTAAGGTCCGGTCCGACAAGACGGGTGTTGGTAACTACTTCGTTCGCGGATGCACCAGCCGCGAGGACCTGTCCGACGGCGAGGTCTGTACTGCCCAAGGCGTTCGCGGGAACAACAGAGGGCGGCAGCCTGCGAAGCTCCACGTCCGCCGTGGTGAGCACTGTGCCGGCCTCAACGTCGCGGGCGAAGACAACAGCGGGTGGGTCGGCGGAGCGGGCGTCGAAAAGTATGCTTGCGCCTGCTACCAGCAGTAACACGACGGCGATCGTGCGGCGCACTGTGACGGTGCGGTGGTAGCCGGGCATGCGGAGGTCGCGAAGGAATGAGGCGGGCTTCATGCGTCTTTAGACGCGGGTGTGGCCTGGAAGGTTCCCTAGAGTTGGAAAAATCCGCGGTCTGTCACGATTGCATCGACGGGCACATCGTGAGGTTGCGCTGGCAGCGTGTCGACGACTTCTTCGTCAAACACCACCGCAACAATAGGGATGCGGTGGTCGCGGACCTGCTCAAGCGCTCGGTCGTAATAGCCGGCGCCCTTACCCAAACGTTGCCCGCGGCGGTCCACGGCGAGCGCCGGGATCACCAGCGCAGCGCAACCTTTGAGCACTTCGCTGGAGAACCGGGAACCGACTGGCTCCGCGATGCCAAGCGCGCCCGGCTGCTGTTCTTCGGTGCACGCGGCCCATTGCAGCACACCGCCAGGAAGCGAAATCGGCAGCCACACCGTTCTTGCGTGTTGGGCGAGCTGCAGCGGGTAGTCAGCGGCAGCGGGTTCCGTGCGCAGCGGGTGGTAGGCGCTGATTTCACTGCCCACGGCGCCGAAGTGATCGAGAGCCTCGAGCGTGTGCTGGAGAATGCTGGCGTCGCGTTGACGCTTTTCGTCGGGTTTGCTGGCGAGGTGGCGTCGAAAAGTAGTGTGTGCTTCGCGGATAGTTTGCTTGGTGTGCAAGTGGGGGAGCCTCCTCACGAGTCGGAAACGGTAGTCGGGCCATACAGAGGTAAAGTAGATCTTTATGCGGAAGTCTAATGAAGAAACCTCCCAGCAGCCTGCGTCGCGTGGCGTGAAGACCGTCGTGGTGCCGGCAGCTGGCATGGGTACACGGTTTTTGCCAGCTACGAAGACTGTTCCTAAGGAACTCCTGCCCGTGGTGGATACACCCGGTATCGAGCTGATTGCCGAGGAAGCGGCAGAGCTCGGCGCTCGCCGATTGGTGATCGTGACAGCTCCGGCAAAAGAAGAAATCATGCGCCACTTCGGCGAGTTCGAACTGCTGCGCGAGACCCTCGCGGCGCGCGGGAAAGACGACCAAGTGAAGAAGGTCGCCCGCGCCGCGGACCTTATTAATGCAGTCGCCGTGACGCAGGAGAAGCCGTTGGGCCTTGGCCACGCGGTGAGCTGCGCGGAATCTGCCCTCGACGAAAACGAGGACGTTGTCGCCGTCATGCTGCCAGATGACCTTGTGCTTCCCACCGGCGTGATGGAGAAAATGGTGCGCACCCGCGAGAAGCTCGGCGGCTCCGTGCTGTGTGCGTTCAACGTGACGCCGGAGGAAGTCTTTAACTACGGCGTGTTTGATGTCGAAGACGTCGACGAGACTATTGAGGGCGTCGAGGTCAAGCGCGTGAAGGGCATGGTGGAAAAGCCGGCCGTGGAAGACGCGCCGTCGACGCTCGTGGCCACCGGACGCTACCTGCTTGACCGGGCAATTTTTGATGCGCTGCGTCGCATCACGCCGGGCAAGGGCGGGGAGCTGCAACTGACCGATGCGATCGAGCTGATGATCCAGGAAGGTCATCCAGTGCACATCGTGGTGCACCACGGCAAGCGCCACGATTTGGGCAACCCGGGCGGCTACATTCCCGCTAATGTGGACTTTGGTTTGCACGACCCGAAGTACGGACCTGCACTGTACACGGCACTCAAGCAGATCATGAACGACTTTGAGGCCGAACACCCCGAACTCACGGGTGATGAACAACGCTAACGAAGGCGTAGAAAGAGGCGTGGCTGATGCGCGGTGTTGATGAGCAGCTTGCCATAATTGGCGACGCAATCCGGACCCCCGAGCCGATCCGAGTGGGGATCGACGACGCGCTGGGGCTGATGTGCGCCGAGGAAGTCGTAGCGACACGCGCGCTGCCCGGTTTTTCGCAAGCAGCCATCGACGGCTACGCCGTCCGCGCGGTCGACGTCGGAGGATCCGCAGGCCTGCGGGTGAAGCCGCGCCAGGCGGAAGAAGACGGCGAGCCGGAGCGCGATTCGCGCCCACGCACCAACGCCGATCGTGCTCTACCCGTGGTGGGGGAGGTTCCCGCCGGTTCCCAGAAGCCGTTGCGCCTGCAGCCACGCCAAGCGGTGCGGGTTGCAACAGGTGCCCCGCTTCCCACACTTGCCGACGCCGTGTTGCCACTGGAATGGAGCGACCGGGGCACCAAGCGGGTTACGCCGCAACGCCCAGTTGCAAGTGGCGAGTTCGTACGTAAGCCGGGGGCTGATATCCAGCCAGGCGACATCGCAGTGCGCCCCCGCACGGTCCTCGGACCTGCACAAATTGGGCTGCTAGCCGCTGCTGGGCGCACAAAAGTACTGGTGTATCCCCGGCCGAGAGTCACCGTGCTGAGTTTCGGCATGGAACTCGTTGACATCGAACGAGAGCCAGGCTTGGGCCAAGTTATCGACGTCGCCTCCTACGTCGTTTCTGCTGCCGCCGAGGAAGCGGGTGCAGATGTACACCGTGTCGGCATCATGAACGCTGAGCCGCGGAAGATGCGGGAAACCCTGGCTGGCTACATTGGGCGCAGCGAGATGATCGTGATCACCGGCGCTGTTGGTGGTTCAGGCGCGCAGACACTCCAAGAAGTGCTGCATGACCTCGGGGAAATCGACACCACTCGAGTGGCCATGCACCCCGGGTCCGTCCAGGGTTTCGGCACGCTGGGTGAGGAACATGTGCCGGTCTTCCTGCTGCCGTCCAATCCGACGGCCGCGCTCGTGATCGCCGAAACCATCGTGCGACCGGCAATCCGCCAAGCGCTGGGCAAGCAGTCTTGGCAGCGCCCGGTGGTTCGCGCACGCTCGATGCGGGCAATTACCTCGCAGCCGGGGCGGCGTGGTTACATCCGTGCACGCCTCATGCGAGACACGGAGACCGGCGACTACTTAGTCGAAGGCCTCGGCGGTGCCGGTGGCGAAACCTCCCACCTCTTCGCAGGCTTCGCGGAAGCCAACGCCATGATTCGCCTGCCGGAGTCCACCGCGGAGATCCGCCCAGGCGACGTGGTGGACGTCGAATTCCTCCAGCAGCGGGGATAGACGTTGGGCCTGCTGCGAAGGATTGAAACTTGGCTGCACGGACCCACACCTGGTTGGCCCGAACGCACTCCGTTCGTGAGACTTCCTAGCGGGGAAACCGTCACGCTGCGGCCCCTACGCTTGCAGGATGGCGGGGAATGGTGCCGTACCCGCCTGCTTGACCAGCAGTGGTTGCAGCCGGTAGAACCAACGATCCATTCCACATGGGAAGCTGCTCACACCAAGAGCGCTTGGGCGGGGCAGTGGACGATGCTCAAAGAAATGGCTGCAGATGGCACCGTCGTACCGATGGTGATAGAGGTCGACGGCCACTTTGCCGGCCAACTGACCCTCGGCGGTATTCAGCGCGGAACCGTCGACGAGTGCTGGATCGGCTACTGGGTGCACAGCCAGTATCAAGGGCGCGGCGTCGCGACGGCCGCGTGCGCCTTGGGCGTTGACCACGCCTTTGCGCGGGTGGGCCTGCACCGCGTGACTGCGACGTACCTTCCAGACAACCCGGCCAGCGGCCACGTCCTGCAGACCGTGGGTTTCCGCGAAGAAGGATTCATGCGGGGAAACATTCATATCGACGGCCGCTGGCGTGACCACTACTTCGTCGCAATGACCGAAGATGACTACCCGACCACGGCTGTAGACAGGCTGCGGCGTTCCGGCCGAATTCGATGACGCGGCCCCGGCGTGGCTCGGGCCGGAAGAGCGGATTGCTCGCTACCGTTAAAGGTCAGTTTCGAGGGTAGTTTTAGGAAGGTGGCTTCGCTGTATGGGTAGCCCGAGCTTGATCATTATCTTGATGATCGTCGTGTGGGTCATCGTGCTGGCACCACTCGTATTTGGCAACAACAAACCAATTCGCCGCTCCGGCGAAGGGTACGACGAGACGAGGGTCCTGCACACCGGTGGTACGGAACCCATGGAGGTTCGTCGCCGCCCACGCGTGACCGCTGCGGACGTGCACCTGCACGACGAGGACGCTGCGGACGTGGAACTCGTCGAAGCCGTCGAACACGAGCCAGCTGCCAGCGAAGTGCTCATCGACGACAGTGCGGTCATCCGAAACTTCTTCTCGAAGAACCAGGAAGACGCTGGCTCCGAAGAAGATGCCGACTCAAACGTTATTGAGGGAGAGGTCATCGAAGCGGAGCCAGTCGAGGATGCGGCAGTTGAAGCGGAGTCCGCTGAGGCTGAGACTGAGTCCGCCGATGAAGTGGATGAGGCTTCAGACGATTCTTCAGACGACGCCGATGCGGTAGCACTCGAGACTGCGGAGGATCCGGAGGCCTCTGTAGCAGAAGCCGAAAGCATCCCCGACTCGTACTACTCCGCAGCGGACTTCGGATACGACACTGGCGTGACGGCAAAGATGGACGCCGAAGAGCTCACTGCCGAGGAACCTGAGGACGACCAGGACGCTCCAGATGAAGAGGTCGCAGTCACCGACGAAGATCTCGCGTTTGCAGAGGCCCGCCGCGGCCGTGGCGGCTGGGACCCAGACCGTGCACGCCGGGCACGCGAAGACCGCTTTATGCGCCGTCAGCGCACCTTCCTGGGCCTCGTCATCGCCTGTGTGGTCACGTTTGTGATTGCGTTCGTCGCAGGCGGCTGGACATGGATCCTGCCAGCAGCCTCCGTTGCCTTGACCGCCTGGTTCATGGTTGTGCTGCGCAGCGTCGTCCGTCAGGAGCGTGCGCTGCATCGCCGACGCATGCGCCAGCTGCGTCGCGCGCGCCTCGGCGTCGCCACTGCAGATTCGACGCACCCCAGGCAGGAGTGGCCGCGTCGATACGGAGAATCCGTAGCACTCGACCTTGACGACGCCCACCCCGACTTCACCGACCTCCCCGAAGCATCCTCCGCAATCTTCGAGGACCACAGGAATTCCCCCCACTACCCATACGGCGAGGATGACAACCGTGCCCCACGAGCGAGCTAAATCGCCTGGGTACCCGGACGATTTAGCATCAGCGGAGAAGAGGAGTAACGTTTTCTCCAGCGAGGGGCTATAGCTCAGTTGGTAGAGCGTCGCGTTCGCAATGCGAAGGTCAGGGGTTCGATTCCCCTTAGCTCCACAGTTCCGTAAAACCCCAGGTCGTTGGTGGCCTGGGGTTTTGTTGTGTTTGTGCTGGCACCAAATTCCGGGTTTTTCGGCAAGCGGGCTGGCAAAAGCCCAGGTCGCATGATTGGGCTAATGGATTGCGGTGCCCAGCCAACGTTCAGGAACGTTTAGAACAGAGCAACCAACGTCGCTAGAGTGCTACAGGAGTGCTACGCGCAAGACAGTCGAAGAAAAGGAGAACCTCGTGGCTACAGAACGGATCCGCCGAGCAGTACTGGTGGTTGCGCTGCTGAACTTGGCGTACTTCTTCGTTGAGTTTGTGGCGGCTGTTTCGATTGGGTCGGCGTCGTTGTTTGCGGATTCGGCGGACTTCCTGGAGGACACGGCGATTAACTTCCTGGTGTTCTTCGCGGTCGCTTGGTCTGCATCGCGGCGTCGTACGGCGGGTAGTGTGTTGGCGGCGTTGATTCTGATTCCGGCGGTCGCGGCGGTGGTGACCGTTGTTGCGAAGGTGCTGGACCCGGAGCCGCCATCGCCGGAGGGCCTTACGGGGGTCGCGGTTGGTGCGCTCGTGGTGAATGTCGTGTGCGCGGTGATTCTGCTGAGGCTACGGGACCAGGGGTCGTCGTTGGCGACGGGGGCGTGGCTGGCAGCGCGCAACGACGCACTGGCGAACCTGCTCATCATTGCGGCCGGGTTACTGACGTTCGTGTGGTCCACCGCTTGGTTCGACATCATCGTTGGCGCCATCATCGCAGCGGTGAACTTCTCAGCTGCGAAGGAAGTCTGGGAGGCGTCCCGCGAGGAGTACGACTCAGTGGAGGAAGCCTTCGCAGAGATGGATGACGACTAGCTCCACACCCCGGAGGCTCCTCGCCGGTGCGTGCCGATCAGATTCGTGTCGATGATGCCGGTCGATTCCATGAGCGCGTACATCGTGACGGGGCCGACGAAGGTGAAGCCACGCTTCTTCAGGTCCCGCGCGAGGCGGCGTGACTCCTCAGACTGGGTTGGAACCTCCTCCATCGTGCGGGGTGTAGGTGTGGTTTCTGGCTGGTAGGACCAGATAAAGGTTGCAAGATCCGTGCCGGATTCGCGCAACTCGCGGGTGGCGGACGCGTTGGTGAGCACCGCCTGGAGTTTGCGCCGGTTGCGGATCAGGGAGGCGTCGTCAAGAAGATGTTCGATTGAGTCCATCCGTGCGAGGGCGTCGGGGTCGAATCCGTGGAAGGCTTCGCGTAGGGCGTCGCGCTTTTGCAGAATGAGCTTCCACGACAATCCGACTTGGAACCCCTCGAGGCAGAGGCGCTCGAACATTCCGGCCTCGTCGCGGATGGGCATGCCCCATTCGGTGTCGTAGTAGTGGCGCAGGAGCGGATCGTGTGCGGCCCAGGGTGGGCGGCTGAGTCCGTCGTCGCCGGTGATTGGGAATTGTTGCTTCGTTTCTTTATCCATACGTAGTTTGACGTTTTTCTGTCTAGTTCGGTTCCTTGAGTACTCTAGTGTGCATGAACAGGCCAGCAGTTCGAGATTTTGCGCTCTTAGTCATCCGCGCGGTGCTCGGGATCGTGTTTGTTGCGCGTGGGTACCAGCGCTGGTTTGAGCTGGGAATGCGGCGCACTGCGGAGGACTTTGCGGCGATTGGGGTGCCTCAGCCGACGCTGTCGGCGTATCTGGCGGGATTCGTTGAGCTGGTTGGGGGTGCGTTCCTCGTCATTGGTCTGCTGACTACGATCGTCGCGTCGGTACTTGCATTGTTGGCGGTGGCGGCAACCTACTTCGTGCATTTGAGCAACGGTTTCTTCATTGCCGATGGCGGTATTGAATACACGATGGTGCTCGCCGCGGCGTTGTTCGTGGTCATCGTGTTCGGGCCGGGGCGCGCAAGCTTGGACGGGGTGCTCACACGTGATTAGCCATGACGAGATTCAGGCCTGCCTGTCCGCGCGGCTCGACGGGGAGCAACCATCGCTTGACGACGCCATCGTGGACGCCCACCTGGCGCAGTGCGAGGAGTGCGCCGCGTTTTGGGAGCAGGCGCTTTCCTTGTCGCAGACGGTGCGCTTTGCAGAGGTTGACGGCAATGTGGCTCCTCCGAGCGACCTCGCTGACGCGATCCTCGCTGGGGTCAACGACCCGTGGCACGCGATGATGCAGCGCCGACAAGTCAACGTGATGATTGGCAGAGCCGCGCTGTGTGCGATCGCGGTGTGCTGGATTGTGTGGGCCATCGTTGGGGTCGTCGGTGTGGGCGAGGCGTTGGCGCAGACTCCTGAGGTCGCCGCAGCCACGCTGATGGGGGTTGCGGTCCGCTTCGGCGTGGGCCTGTCGTTGGGGCTCGCGTCCTGGAAGCCTGCCCAGATCCCCGGCATTGTGCTGATCGTGGGGACGATGTTCACGTTTACCCTTGGGTTTGCGGTGCTTGATGCTGTGCAGCGTATCGGAGCAGTGGCACCGATGACGGTCATCGCTCCGGGAATCGCGTTGTTGGCGCTCGCCTGGACGTGGATCGCGGACAAAGGCGTGGCCATGCGCCGCGCGTGGCACTTGCTCAACGCAGACCCGACCGGCCTCTAGCGAACTATTTCCAGCTCGGGAACCACATGAGGGACTCGTAGTAGCCGTCGGTGACTCGAAGGCCGTACAGGATCGGACCCCAGTAGACGAAGCTTGCCGCCACAACGGCGAGGTAGACAATCACGATGATTTGGCCGGTGCGAATCGGGGCGCCGGTCAGCTTCACCAGCCACTTAGGTTCCCGTAGCGTGCCTTTCTTCGCGATGTTTCCGAGCGCCAGCGCGAGCAGCACTGCGGTAAACGGAATGAGCGCGGTGGCGTAGAAGAAGTACATCTGGCGGTCGAACGCCGCAAGCCACGGCAGGAAGCCTGCGGCAAAGCCGATGACTGGCACGATGACGCGGAAGTCGCGTCGGGTAATCCAGACCCACGCTGCCCACAGCAACACGGGGATGGTGAGCCACCAGATCGCCGGGGTGCCGAACAGTGAAATCATTTCGCGGCAGGTGTTGCCGTCGCCGCACTCGATGTCGGTGGAGGAGTAGTAGAGGATCGGGCGTGCTGCGACGAGCCACGCCCACGGCTTGGAGTCCCATGGGTGCGAGTGCCCGCTAGAGCTCGTGAGGGAGCCGTGGAACTCGAGCACGGAGAAGTGGTAATACAGCCATCCAGCAGCGGCATCCGGCAGGTTGGCGAGCCACGGCCAGTCAGAACCTGCGATCGTGCCGTCCGCCAGGGAGTGGCGGTACACAGAAGTCTCAGAGGCGAACCATGCGCGCCACGACCAGATATAGAGGAGCGCAGGCAGCAGCACGATCGAGGCGAGTGCAGACGGCACATCGCGCCACAGTGCGCCAGCCAGCGGCTTCTCGACGCCATAACGCTTTCGCAGCCACAGATCCCAAAACGCAGACATCAGGCCGTAGAACGCGATGTAATACAACCCCGACCACTTCACGCCCAGGGCGAGTCCGAGCAACACACCGGTAGCGAAGCGCCACCAGCGGAACCCGAGGCGCGGCCCGTACGGACCCGAGGACTGCACAGCACCTGACAGCCAGGCGTCGTGCCAACGCTGGTGCACCTGACGCATGTCACCTGCGAGCGTCCACGCGGCGGCGACGATGAACAGCACCTGGAAGATGTCTAGCATGCCAAATTTGGCTGCGACCAGCAGCACGCCGTCGAAAAGCGCGATGACGCCTGCGATGGCTGCGATCGACGTCGACTGGCTCACGCGGCGAGCGAGCAGGAACGTGAACACGATGACTGCGGTACCAAAGAGCGCTGTCATGATGCGCCAACCCATCGGGGTGTAGCCGAAGATGGTTTCACCAAGCGCGAGGAGCTGCTTGCCCAACGGCGGGTGCACCACCAGCCCATAGCCGGGGTTGGACTCGATGCCGCCCAGCACTGGGTTAAAGGAGCTGCGCACCATGTCCCAGCCCTGCGGCACGTAGTGCTTCTCGTCGAAGACCGGGGTGCCAGAAGACGTCGGCTGCACCAGCCCGAGGAAGCGCGTGAACAGCGCGAGGACCGTCAGTACCGCCAGCGTCATGGTGTCCCGGCGATGCCAAGGCACGCTGACTGGTGCTCCCGGCTGGGGCCTGCCAGGCTTCATCAACGCGGGCGTTGGCGACGCTTCACTCTGGACGGTATCGATGGGCGCATTGGTATTCACGTGAATGGATACTACTGTGTTCGCCGCATTATCTGTAGCTGCACCTAGTATCTATTGCATGGATAGTGCAGACACTCAAGCGACGTTGCAACACCAGTTTCCAACACGTGGGGTAGTGCTGGCCGCTACGCCGCTCGGCAATATTGATGACGCCTCGCAGCGGCTTCAGCACGCACTCGCGAACGCAGACGTGATTGCGGCGGAGGATACGCGGCGCACCCGCGCGCTAGCGGCAGCCTTGGGAGTGGAACCGCGTGGGAAGATCATCTCGAATTTTGACCACAACGAAGAGCAGCGGCGGCACGAGTTGCTCGCGGCTGCTCGCAATGGCGTTGTGCTCGTGGTGACGGACGCCGGCATGCCGATTGTGTCCGACCCTGGCCTTTCACTCGTTGCAGCGGCACACGACGCCGGCGTCCCCGTGACTTGCCTGCCTGGCCCCTCTGCTGTCACGACGGCGCTTGCGCTCTCAGGCTTGCATGTAGGGCACTTCATCTTCGATGGCTTTGCTCCACGCAAGGCAGGCGCGCGGGAAGCCTGGCTCAAGGAGCTTGTACACCAACCGCGCGCCGTGTGCTTCTTCGAATCGCCGCACCGACTGGCACAGACGCTTGACGACGCCGCTTCGGTCCTCGGCCGCGATCGACGTGCAGCGGTGTGCCGCGAACTGACAAAAACGTACGAAGAAGTAAAGCGCGCGACGCTCGGTGAACTCGCCGAGTGGGCCAAGGACGGAGTGAGGGGAGAAGTCACCGTTGTCATCGAGGGCGGTGATGCCGCAACAGCGGAGCCCGAAGACCTCGTGGAACTAGTCTTAGAGCTGGTAAGCGGGGGTATGCGGATGAAGGATGCAGTGAAGACTATCGCGAAGCAGCACGGGGTGAAATCGGGCGAATTATATGACCTCGCTCAGGAAGCTCGCAGCGCGGAATAGTCAGACTTTTTGGCTGAAAATGGGCACTACGTGGACGAATTGGATTAGATATAGCAGCCGAATTCAGTTAACCTGCTAAAGCTTTCTTATTTTCTATGGAATTGAGGAGAATTTTTCATGTCTCAGGGAGACCTGACCCAGGATCCGCATGATCCTGATGCAGAAACTCGGAGTACTGAACAGATAAATTCCGATGAAACCGAAATTGCCGCACCGTCTGCGACGAGCGAGCTTGCCGAGCTCATCGTTGCAGAGCGGCGCGGGGAGCGTAAAGAATCGGTCGACGCAGAGGAGCAGGTTGAGCTTGCTGCGGAGGACGAGAACGCGAAGATTGACTGGAGCATCGTTGTTCCGCTTCTCGTCGTGGTGGCGGCCGTCGTCGCTTGGGGCCTGTTAGCAACAGATAGTTTCTCGAGCTTTGCTGATACGTCCTTCAGCTGGGTGATTAACAACCTTGGCTGGGCGTTCGTGCTCTTCGGCACGATTTTTGTGTTCTTTGTCTTGGTAATCGCGTTTTCGAACTTCGGTACGATCCGCCTGGGCAAGTCGGACGAACAACCGGAGTTTAGAACGTCGTCATGGATTGCGATGATGTTCGCGGCAGGCATGGGCATTGGTCTGATGTTCTACGGTGCGTCTGAGCCGCTGGCGATGTACCGCGATGGTGTCCCTGGCCACCAGCCACACGAAGTGGGCACTGCGCTCGCGCAGACAATGTTCCACTGGAGCCTGCACCCATGGGCGATTTACGCGATCTTGGGCCTTGCGATCGCGTACTCGACGTTCCGCCTCGGCCGCAAGCAGCTGCTCTCTAGCGCCTTCATCCCGCTGATTGGTGAAAAGGGCGTGAACGGTTTCTGGGGCAAGCTGATTGATGGTTTTGCAATTTTTGCAACGATTTTCGGTACCGCATGTTCGCTGGGCTTGGGCGCGATGCAGATTAGCTCGGGCCTGAACGCTTCCGGCTTTGTGGATTCGCCGTCGACGAAGCTGACGGTCGGCATCGTGTCCGTCCTGACTCTTGCATTCCTGCTGTCCGCGATGTCGGGCGTCGGCAAGGGGATCCAGTGGCTGTCGAACTTCAATATGGCGATTGCTGCGTTGCTGGCTATTTTCGTGTTCGTCTTCGGCCCAACCGTCAGCACCCTGAACTTCTTGCCGACGGGCGTCGGCGCATACCTGTCCCAGTTTTTTGAGATGGCTGGCCGTACCGCTGAGAATCAGAACGGTGAAGCAGGAGACTTCCTGTCCGGTTGGACCATCTTCTACTGGGCATGGTGGATTTCCTGGTCACCATTCGTTGGTACCTTCCTGGCACGTATTTCCCGTGGCCGCACCATCCGCGAGTTCTGCCTTGGCGTCATGCTGATCCCGGCAGGCCTGTCCACCGTCTGGTTCGCCATCTTTGGTGGCACCGCGATCAAGTTCGAGCAGGACGGTCGTTCCATTTACGGCGAGGGCACCTCGGAAGAGCAGCTCTTCAACCTGCTGCACCAGCTGCCAGGTGGCTTCTACATTGGTATTTTCGCGGTGATCCTGCTGGGTACGTTCTTTATTACTTCGGCGGACTCTGCGTCGACTGTGATGGCGTCGATGTCGCAGAACGGTAAGTCGGATGCGAACCCGTGGATCGCAGCGGTCTGGGGCCTTGGTACGGCGTTCGTCGGTCTGACGCTGCTGATCGCCGGCGGCTCCGACGCGCTGGGTGCGCTGCAGTCGGTGACGATTGTTGCGGCAACCCCGTTCTTGCTCATCCTGGTATTGCTGATGTTCGCGATTGTGAAGGACGTGTCGAACGACACGATTTACCTGGACAAGAAGGAACAGGATCGCTTCAACCGCCAGTTGGCTATTGAACGCCGTATGCACCGCGACCAGCTCGAGCTTGATAGGAAGAAGGAGCAGGTCAAGCGCATGTTGCGTCCGCGTAACTAAGCTCTGACATCCTGCGGTGAATACCGCTCATGGCCCCGATATGACCCGAAACATGGGTTGTGTCGGGGCCATAACTTATGCTTAAGGGCATGACTTCTGCGAAGACTCAAAAAAATATCCTTGTGTGCGTTGCGTGGCCATATGCGAACGGCCCCCGCCACATCGGCCACGTAGCTGGTTTCGGGGTACCTTCTGACGTGTTTGCGCGCTATCAGCGCATGGCTGGCAACAACGTCCTGATGGTCTCCGGCACCGACGAACACGGGACCCCGCTGTTGGTGCAGGCGGACAAGGAAGGCGTGAGCGTCAAGGAGCTCGCAGACCGCTACAACGAACAGATCGTGCACGACTTGGCCGGTTTGGGCCTGTCCTACGACCTGTTCACTCGCACGTCGACTCGTAACCACTATGCCGTGGTGCAGCAGCTGTTTAAGGGACTGTACGCCAACGGCTACATGATCAAGGAGACGACGCAGGGCGCGATCTCTCCTTCGAATGGCCGTACGCTGCCGGACCGCTACATTGAGGGCACCTGCCCAATCTGCGGCGCGACTGACGCTCGTGGTGACCAGTGCGATACCTGCGGTAACCAGCTCGACCCAGCAGACCTGATCAACCCTGTCTCCAAGATCAACGGCGAGACGCCGAAGTTTGTTGAGACCGAGCACTTCATGCTGGATCTCCCGGCGCTGCACGACGCGTTGAAGACGTGGCTGAGCACCCGTGAGAAGTGGCGCCCGAACGTGCTGAAGTTCTCGTTGAACCTCTTGGAGGACATGCGTCCGCGCGCAATGACGCGTGACATCGACTGGGGCATCCCTATCCCGGTCGAGGACTGGCAGGACAACCCGTCGAAGAAGCTCTATGTTTGGTTTGACGCGGTGGTCGGCTACTTGTCTGCCTCGATTGAGTGGGCGGAGCGAAGCGGCAACCCGGATGCGTGGAAGACGTTCTGGCAGGACCCAGAAACGGCGAGCTACTACTTCATGGGCAAAGACAACATCACGTTCCACTCACAGATCTGGCCAGCGGAGCTGCTCGGCTACGCGGGCAAGGGCTCGCATGGTGGGCAAGAACACGAGCTGGGCACCCTGAATCTTCCGACTGAGGTTGTGTCCTCGGAGTTCCTGACCATGTCCGGTTCGAAGTTCTCGTCTTCGAAGGGCGTAGTCATCTACGTCAAGGACTTCCTGAAAGAGTTCGGTGCGGACCCGTTGCGCTACTTCATTGCGGTGGCCGGACCGGAGAACAACGACACGGACTTCACCTGGGACGAGTTCGTGCGCCGTGTGAACAACGAGCTGGCGAATGGCTGGGGCAACCTGGTCAACCGCACTGTGTCGATGGCGCACAAGAACTTCGGTGAGGTTCCAGAACCAGGAGAGCTCGCCGAAGTGGACGAGAAAATCCTTGAATTGGCGGAATCCACGTTTGTTTCCGCAGGCAAGGACTTGGCTGAGGCTCACTTCAAGAGCGCGATCACCAAGATCATGCACGTGGTCGGGGAGACCAACGCGTACATCGCGGGCCAGGAGCCGTGGAAGCTCGCGAAGGATCCGGACCAGCGCACTCGTCTGGCGACGGTTCTGTGGACCGCACTGCAGGTGGTCAGCGACTGCAATGCGATGCTGACCCCGTTCCTGCCGCACACGGCGCAGAAGGTACACGAGACCCTCGGCCGGACTGGTGTGTGGGCCGCAGAGCCGTCCATCGTTGAGGTTCGCGATGATGCTGACTACGATCTCGTCGGCGTCGGCCTGCCGGAGCGCGGCCAGACCTACCTCACCATCACCGGCGACTACTCCGAGCAGCAGGCGACATGGAAGCGCGTGCCAATGGAGCCCGGCGTGGCACTGTCGAAGCCGAAGCCACTGGTGGCGAAGCTCGATCCGGAGCTCGGGGAGACCGGCCCGGAGTGGGCGCCTGTGCAGTAACGCTGCGGCAGCGCTAGAGTGCTTCGAGTGTTTGCTCTTGTACTTTTCGTCGCTGTCATTAGTGCCTCACTGAATTTGCGTGCGGGCATTGCCTCCGTCGGGTCTGTACTTGACCAGGTCATCGCATACTATGATGCCCCGGCATGGGTCGGTGGCGTCATCACAGCGATCCCCGGCACGCTCTTCTTCCTGGTCGGTATCTGTGCGGTACCGATTGCGCGGCGGTTTGGCCTCACCCCCGTCATTCTTGGCGCTGCGGGGTTGCTGACCGCGGGCTTGGGCTTGCGCCCCTTCGCACCCGATATCGCGATGTTCTTACTCGCGACGGTGGGCGCGGCCGGCGCCATCGCACTTATGAACGTGTTGCTGCCTGCGTGGATCAAGCAGCATGGCGGGCGCTACATCGTCGCCCTGACCACGGTGTACTCCGTAACGCTGGGTTTATCGTCGGCGGCTGGCCCGCTCAGCGCGTTGGTGACATCCTCGTGGCAGTCGGCACTCGGCCTGTGGGCGGTGACGGCTGTCGTGCAGCTGGCAGTTTGGGTATTTGTGCTCTTCAAGTTCGGGAGGGACATCCCCGGGAGCAAGGCTTCGACCCCGCAGGACGGCGCGGTTGCTACGCCAGAGGCGCCGGTGTGGAAGTCGCTCACTGCGGTGGCCTTGATGCTCTTCTTCGGGTTGCAGTCAACCAGCGCGTATATCCAGATGGGGTGGTTGCCCGCCATTTTCATTGACGCCGGGGTTGCCCCTTCCACCGCAGCCACGGGACTGGGGCTGCTTGGCGCGGTAGGCATGGTTGGTGGGCTTGTGCTGCCGACGGTCATCTCTCGCGCGCGGACGCTGACGCCGCTGGTGGTGCTGTTTGCGCTCTCGACGGCCACTGGGTATCTCGGTTTGTACTTCGCACCGGCAGCATCACCGCTGGGCTGGAGCTTCCTCCTGGGCTTCGGCGGGTGCTGCTTCCCGCTAGCAATCGCACTGATCCCGGCGCGCACACGCGACCCGCTAGTCACTGCACGGCTGTCGGGTTTTGTGCAGCCGGTCGGGTACGTGCTCGCGGCAACGGGGCCGCTGCTCATTGGCGTGGCCTATGGGCGGATCGGGGAGTTCCAGCCGATCCTGATCGCGTTAGTCATCATGGCGTTGGTCATGGGGGCTGTTGGCATCGTGGCGGCGCGTCACGTCGTTATTGACGACGAGCTTAGTGTTGCAAGCCGCTGAGGAACTGCTCCAGGAACGTGGTGAGCTTGCCGGTTGCGTCGTCGTCGAAGCGGGCGTCGACAACCATGATGGGGGCGGTGTATTTGGGGGAGTTGGGGTCGGCATCGCGGACGACGACGAGGTCCGTGCCGTAGTCATCTTTCAGGAGTTTCCAGGTAAATCCGTAGTCGCGGACGAATGCGTCGCCGAGGGCGGTGCCGACGATACGGGCTGTGTCGCCGCGCGGGTAGCTGCGTTGTGCGTCGCGGGGAAGTGCAAGGAAATCCTCGAGTAGCCCTTCGAACCGCTCGATGATTACTCGTGCAGGGCCATTGAGCCCCTGCGCCGCTGCCTCGGCCAGTGCGTTGTCGATGCTGGTTTGGGTCTGTGCGTCAATCGCGTGGAATGTCATAGGCTCTATCGTATGAGCAAAAAGAAACCTCGCCCGACACCAGTACCAGCAGCCCCTATACCAGGGCTTATCGACGCCCACACCCACCTGGCCTCTACCGGAGCCACCACGCAGGCGGATATCGATGCGATTATGGAGCGTGCGTTGAGCGCCGGTGTGGAGCGGGTATGCACCGTGGGCGATGGGCTCGCGGAAGCAGAGCAGGCGCTTGCTGCCGCGCACATGCATGAGGGCGTGTTCGCAGCGTGCGCGATCCATCCGACGCGAGCCGCCGAGCTCGGCGACGCGACGCGGGAACGGCTCACGCAGATGGCCTCGGACGCTCGGTGTGTTGCGGTGGGGGAGACAGGCATCGATACGTATTGGATCCGCCACGACGCCGAGAACACCGCTGACCTTGCCACGCAAGAAGAGGCGTTTCGTTGGCACATTCAGCTCGCCGTGGACTCCGGCAAGGCATTGATGATCCATAACCGTGAGGGGGATGCGGACATGATGCGGATTCTCGCGGATACGCCGAAACCGGAGCATGTGATTTTGCACTGCTTCTCCTCGCCCCTTGACGTGGCGCGGGAGGCGATTGAGCGTGGCTATGTGCTCTCCTTTGCCGGCAACGTTACGTTTAAGCGCAATGAGGAGCTGCGGGAGGCGGCGGCTCTGGCGCCGGTGGGCCAGCTGCTCATCGAAACCGATGCGCCGTATATGACCCCGGAGCCGTTTCGAGGTTCGCGCAATGAGCCATCGCTGATTGGGCATACGGCACACGTGGTTGCGCAAGCTCGGGGAGTGGACGTCGAGACGCTGGCGAGCGAGGTATCCGCTACCTTCGATCGCGTCTATGGTCTGGGATGATGCTGTGCACGTGTCCGGGAACACACTGGGCGCAAGTAAGCGTTGTCCCAGGTCGGCTGTGAGTGGTGTGAATCGCGTGGCGCGAGTGAACGTGTCCACCATGGTGTGCAAACATGTGCTGGTAAAACGGTAGAAGTTACCGTATTGTTATCGAAGTATTATTTCGTGACGAAGGGGAATGACGCTTTATGGGCTCGCGTATCCAGCACAACAACACCGCAACGAAGCGAATCGCCGTCGGGGCACTCGCAGGTGTTGTCATTGCAGCCGGTACCACCACGGCGCTCGCCGCGCAGAAGGACGTCACAGTGGACGTCAACGGTGAGGCGACCTCGCTGAAGACCTTCTCGGGTGACGTCGCGGGTGCGTTGCAGGCTGCGGGCGTTGAGGTCAAGGACAGTGACGTTGTGTACCCGGCGCCTGCTGAGAAGCTGTCGAACGGCGATACCGTGACCGTTCGTACTGCGAAGCCAGTCGCCGTCGTCGTCGACGGGGTGGCAAAGGAAATCACCTCGACAGCGCTGACTGTTGGGGAAGTCATGGACGAGGTGGGTGTGTCCCCGGCTTCCTCGTCGGACCTGGACAAGGACACCAAGCTTGTCGACGGCCTCAATGTCGACGTGACCACCCCGAAGATCATCGCGATCAATGACGGCGGGAACGTGACCTACGCGTCGGTTGCGAAGAAAACCGTAGGCGAGCTCCTCGCGGACCGTGGCATCACCTTCGACTCCGATGATTGTTTGAACCACCCGCTTGATGCCGCGGTGTACCCGAACATGGAGATCGTGCTCGACCGCGTCAACGTGGTGAAGCATGCTGAGGTCCTGCCAATCGAGGCACCGGTTGAGTACGTCGATGATGAAGAGCTGGAAACCGGCAACGAAGAGGTGCTGGAGGAAGGCAAGGACGGGGAGAAGGAAATTCTCCACGAGACCGTTCTGGTCAATGGCAAGGTTGAATCCGAGGGCATTGCAGGTGAGCGCGAGGTTCGTGCGCCGAAGGCGGCGAAGGTGCGACGCGGTACCAAGGAGTCGGCGAATGCTCCCGCAGTAGCAGCTGGTTCGGTATGGGACACGTTGGCGCAGTGTGAGTTTGGCGGCAACTGGTCCATCAACACGGGTAATGGCTACCACGGCGGCTTGCAATTTTCTGCGTCGACGTGGGCAGCGTACGGCGGCACCCAGTACGCGCCGACCGCTGACCAGGCGACCCGCGAGCAGCAGATCGCAATCGCCCAGAAAACGCAGGCATCCCAGGGGTGGGGTGCGTGGCCTGCATGTACCGCGCGGATGGGGTTGCGCTAACCTCGTCAGGTATGAGCGAATCCCAACTGCTTGGCCCGGTAGAAATCCGTGAGCTTGCGGCTGCACTCGATGTCACCCCAACGAAACGGCTGGGGCAGAACTTCGTGCACGACCCGAATACCGTACGGCGTATCGTTGCCGCAGCGGAGCTTTCCCCAGACGACCGCGTGGTCGAGGTCGGTCCGGGTCTCGGGTCGCTGACGCTTGGCTTGCTCGATGAGGCGGCGCACGTGACCGCGCTCGAGATCGATGACAGGCTGGCACAGCAGCTGGGTAAAACGGTGGAGCTTCGAGCACCTTCGGCCGCGCACAAGCTGGATATCGTGCACATGGATGCACTGAAGACTACGCAGCGTGATGTTCCCGGGGAGCCAACGGCGCTGGTCGCGAACCTGCCGTACAACGTTTCGGTGCCGGTGTTGTTACATCTGCTTGCGGAGTTCCCTTCCATTCGCCGCGTGCTCGTGATGGTGCAGAAGGAGGTCGCTGACCGCCTTGCCGCGAAGCCAGGCACGAAGATTTACGGCGTGCCTAGCGTAAAAGCGGCGTTTTATGGCGAGGTGTCGCAGGCAGGGACCATCGGCAAGCACGTCTTCTGGCCGGCTCCGAATATCGAGTCCGGGCTTGTTCGCATCGACGTCGATCCGGGGCGCGACCGCAGCGTGCGCGACAAGGTCTTCCCACTTATCGACGCCGCCTTCGCCCAACGCCGCAAGACGCTGCGCTCAACGCTCGCATCGGTGTACGGTTCCCCCGCGGAAGCCGAGTCTGCGCTGCGGGCGGCCGGTATCGATCCTGGACTGCGTGGTGAGAAGCTCGGGGTGGAGGACTTCGTCAGGCTGGGGGAGGCCCGATGAGCAGCAGCACGCGGGAGATTGTTGCATCAGCGCCCGGCAAAGTGAACCTGCACCTCGGCGTCGGCAACGCGCGTGCCGACGGCTACCACGAGTTGGTAACGGTTTTCCAAGCCGTTGAGCGCCGCGAGCGAGTTCGCATCGTCGTCGAGGATGAGGCGGCATGCGTCGAATCTGGCTCCGTGGTCGTTGGGATGCAGACGCACTTCCACGTGGACGTACCGGACGAGGATATCGATACGCCTCGAAACCTGACGTGGCGTGCGGTCGATGCCGTCGTCGACGCCGTGCGGGCCCGCAGTGGCGTGCAAGGATTGTCGTTGCCGAAGGCGAAGCTGGTCGTCGACAAGCATGTGTTTGTGGCAGGCGGGATGGCTGGCGGCTCCGCAGATGCCGCGGCTGGGCTCGTCGCAGCGAACGCCTACGTGGAGCGGTACTGCGGTGAGCGGCTCAGCGAAGAAGATCTTTACGACCTTGCAGCCGGGCTGGGAGCGGACGTGCCGTTCGCACTCCACGGCCACACAGCGCTTGGCACCGGGCGTGGCGACGCCCTCGTTGAGGTCCTCGGGCGCGGCACGTACTGGTGGGTGTTTTGCAATCCGAAGATTGGGATTTCGACGGGCAAGGCCTTCGAAACACTCGATGACCTGCGTCACGACAACCCGGCACTCGTACCGCATTTGGACACGGCCGCGCTGTCGCAGGCACTCGTGACGGGCGACGCGCGCGAACTTGCGAAACACCTGCACAACGACCTGGAGGCCGCGGCGGTGTCGATGCGCCCACGCATCGCAGCCCTGATCACACGCATCGAATCCGAAACTGAACTTGTAGCCCGAGCGATCGTTTCCGGGTCCGGGCCGACGATCGCCGCACTGTGCTTCGACGAAGAATCTGCACGGAAACTCGAAGCACGACTGCGTGACAGCGTCGAGGGCGTCGAGGTGTTCTGCACTTCCGGCCCGTCAGCGGGAGCGCAACTCGAGGCGTAAGCTACGATGGGTTTGCTATGGCGAACCTGATCAACCTCGAAAACGTATCCAAAAGCTGGGGCTTAAAAACACTACTCGACGGTGTTTCCCTGGGTATTCAGACCGGTGACCGCATCGGCATCGTCGGCGTCAACGGCGGTGGGAAAACCACGTTGCTTGAGGTGCTCACCGGCATCGAAGCCCCGGACAGCGGGCGCGTGTCGCACAACTCTGACCTACGCATGGCGGTGGTGACACAACGCTTCGAAATTCACGACGACGCCACCGTCGGCGACGTCGTCGTCAAACCCTTGGGGCTCGAGACGTACGAGTGGGCGTCGAATAGCAAGGTGCGAGAGGTTCTCCAAGGAACAGGCGTGGCTGCCCTCGGGCTGGACACCCCGGTCGGGGAGCTTTCTGGTGGTGAGCGGCGCCGCGTGAGCCTCGCCGCGGCCCTTGTGCAGGACTTAGATCTCGTCGTGCTTGACGAGCCGACGAACCACCTTGACGTCGAGGGCGTGCAGTGGCTGGCATCCCACCTCATGCAGCGCAAACTCGCAGTCGTGGTGGTTACGCACGACCGCTGGTTCCTCGATACCGTCGCTACGCTGACCTGGGAGGTCCACGACGGCACCGTCGACGTCTACGAGGGTGGCTACAACGACTGGACGTTCGCCCGCGCCGAGCGTGCCCGCCAGGCCGACGCCATCGAGCAGCGTCGTCAGAACTTAGCGCGCAAAGAGCTCGCGTGGCTGCGCCGAGGCGCCCCCGCACGCACGTCAAAACCGCGCTACCGCATCGAAGCAGCCGAAGCTCTCATCGCAAATGTCCCGCCACCACGCGACAAGGTCGAGCTGATGGCGTTTTCCAAGCAACGCCAGGGCAACGTCGTCATCGAGTTTGAGGACGCCCGCATCGACGCTCCTGACGGGCGCACGCTCGTCGACCACCTCACGTGGCGGCTCGCGCCGGGCGAGCGCATCGGTCTTGTTGGTGTCAACGGTTCCGGAAAGACGACGTTGCTGCGGACGCTCGCCGGTGACTACCCGCTTGCCGTCGGCAAGCGCATCGAAGGCCTGACCACACGGATTGGGTGGCTGCGACAGGAATTCGACGACCTCGACCCAACGAGGACGGTGCTCGACTCTGTGGAGGACGTCGCGCACTACATCACGTTGGGTAAGAAGGAGGTTTCGGCATCCCAGCTCGCGGAGCGTCTCGGGTTTAGCCCGAAGCGCCAGCGCACACCTGTTGGGGACCTCTCCGGCGGTGAGCGTCGTCGGCTCCAACTGACGCGTGTGCTGATGAGTGAGCCCAACGTATTGCTTCTCGACGAGCCCACCAACGACCTCGACATCGATACGCTGCAGGAACTCGAAGACTTACTCGATGGCTGGCCAGGAACGCTCGTCGTGATTTCGCACGACCGCTATCTGATTGAACGCATCGCGGACTCTACCTACGCACTGTTCGGCGACGGCAGGCTGAGCAACCTACCCGGAGGGATCACGCAGTACCTCGAGCAGCGAGCTGCCATGGACACCCAAACGGGTCCACTCGATTTGGGGGAGAAGACCGAAAACTCCGAAAAAGCTGCCCCCGTGGAGGAACCGCGGCTGTCATCGCAGGAAGAACGTGAGATCCGGAAGCGGATGAAAGCGCTTGAGCGCAAGATCGCGACGGCGGAAACACGTGCCAAGGAGTTGGAAGCGCAGATTGCCGACATGTCGGGTGAAGACGCGCCGGATTTCGAAGCGATCGGCGCGAAGACGCAGGAATTGCAGCGCACCAACGATGGCCGCGATGAGCTAGAGATGGAGTGGCTTGAGCTTGGGGAGCAGCTCGAGCACTAAATCGGGTACCCGTTATTGATCTTCTCGATCAGGTCGTTCACAATACGACCCTGCTCGAGGAGTGCTTCCTGCAGGTAGTCGGAAGCCTCGTGGCGCTTTTCTTTGCGCAGCAGCTCCACAATGTGCTCGTTGACGGAGATGAACTGGCGGTTAAACGACGGCTGCTGCTGAATAATCGGAAGCGTTGCCAAGCGCATGAACGCGTCAAGCTGGTCCATGGTGTCGCCGAGGGTCTTCGAGCCCATTGCGGAGAGCACCACGTGGTGGAAAGCCTGGTTCACGGCCGTCAGCAGGTCATCGTCGTCCTGAGCGATTGCCTCGCGGGCTTCAGTGTTGAGTTTTTCGAGACGGTCAACATCGAGCTCTTCGCCCCAAAGGAGAGCCGCAGGCTCGATTGCGGCGCGCGCACGGTAGGTGTCAGTGACGAAGTCCGGGGAAGGAGTGGCGAGGAATACGCCACGGTTCGGAATGCGCTCACAAAGACCTTCTGACGTAAGCATTGCAAATGCTTCGCGGAGGGTATTTCTGGATACCTCGAAACGCTCAGCGAGGGCAACCTCGTTGAGCTTCTGGCCTGGGGAGAACTCACCACGCGAAATCGCGCGGCGGACCTCAGAGGCAACGTTTTGAGCAAGCATGGCATCCGTAAGTGTAGAACTATTTATTTAAGCTAGTCAGCAATGGTAAATAGAACCATCGGCCGACAACTGTTACGAGTATAACGCATCTATTGTTGAACAATTAACTGAGCAGCTTCGTAGCCAAAAGCGTCGGCTGACAACAATGCGAGATATGCGTAGGGTGGTGGCATGATTTTGATCAACGTTCGTTACAAGCCACTGCCAGAATACGTCGAGACATTTCGTCAAGAGGTAGAGGAATTCACCAACGCAACCCGCGCAGAGCCGGGCTGCATCTTCTTTGACTGGTACCGCAGTGAAGAGGATAAGAACGAATACCTGCTCATCGAGGCATTCCACGACGATGCCGCGGAAGCGCACGTGAACTCCGATCATTTCCGCGCCGCCCAGGAGCTGTTCCCGAAGATTCTGAAGGAAACCCCGACCATCATCAATACCCTGATCGAGGGTAAGACCGAGTGGGATACCATGGCTGAATTCAAGGTGGACTAGCCGAATCGGCTTAATTTCTCCCCGCTTTATGGGTACGGTTAGTACCTATGAGTGAAGAGAAGAATTCCACCAAGCCCCCGAAACTTTCCAAGAAGGCGTACGAGAAAGAACTCGTACGCCTTCAAGCTGAGTTGGTGGCAATGCAGCAGTGGGTCGTCAAGACCGGAGCGCGTGTTGTCATCGTGATGGAGGGGCGCGACGCGGCAGGCAAAGGCTCCGCAATTAAGCGCATCACCCAGTACCTGAACCCGCGCACCTGCCGTATTGAGGCGCTGCCGAAGCCAACTGAGCGCGAGCAGACGCAGTGGTACTTCCAGCGCTACGTCGAAAAGCTCCCCGCCGCAGGCGAGATCGTCATCTTCGACAGGTCCTGGTACAACCGCGCCGGCGTTGAGCGCGTGATGGGGTTCTGCACCACGGAGGAATACCGTCGGTTCCTACACCAGACACCGATCTTTGAACGCCTCCTCGTTGAGGACGGCATCATGCTGCGTAAGTACTGGTTCTCTGTATCGGATGAAGAGCAGTACAAGCGATTCCAATCCCGCCGGGAAGACCCGCTGCGCCAGTGGAAGCTCTCGCCAATGGACCTCGAGTCCATTACAAAGTGGGAGGACTACTCCCGAGCCAAGGATGAGATGTTTATCCACACGGATATTCCTGCGGCGCCGTGGTACACGGTTGAGTCGGAGGATAAGAAGCGCTCGCGCATCAATGTGATTTCTCACCTCTTGTCGACGATCCCCTACGAGCACATTGACCCTGATCTGCCAGAGATCCCTGAACGCCCAGAGATTATTGACTACGAGCGACCTCCGCGCGACGAGTTCCGTTACGTGCCCGATGCTGCTGCAAAGCTGGAACTCTCCAAGGTGAGCAGCAAGAAAAAGAAGAAGGGCAAGAAGAACTCCTAGTTTGGTGTGTTGCCCAAATGGAGAAACCCAGCCATACCATGAGGTGGCTGGGTTTCTTGTTTTGCGGTCTGTATATCTCTGTATATCAAGGAATCGTTGGTAGCTGGATCCCGAGAATCGTCCCTGCGCCCTGGGCGAGTGCGGCGACGGTCATTACGACGCCAGCGATCGCCATGAGTGAAGTGATCACCGTGGTGATGTGTCCGCCGACGTTATCGACGGCGCTCATACGAGCTTCCCGAGCATCGCCTGGAAACCTGGCTGGCTCGCTGCAAATGCAAGGCCACCGAGGGCCGCGATTGCGGCAAGCACGATTCCGACGATCGCGCCGGTTCCAAGGCTTGATCCTTCCGGCGTGGGAGTGGGCGTCGTCTGTGCGGGAGCATCCTTGAATTTCAGTGCAAGGGCTACCTTGGAATCCGCGAAAGGCTCACCGGCCTTGTACTGCTTATCGAAGATCGCGGAGCCGTCCTCTGTCAGTTTGGTCGGGGTGAAGGTCGCAGCGAATTGGTTGTTCTTGTTAGCCTTCAGCGGCTGTTGGACGTCGAACTCGACGATGCGCTTATCGTCGCCGGTCAACGTGGTGGTCTCTGCACCGGGCATAGCGCCCTTGCGGACATAGTCTGCCTGGAGGAACCCTTTAGCCCCTTCGATGACGACCTTGAAATCAGACAGCTGGATATCCATCGCACCGTGGTGTGCGTTGATACTGATAGCGCCGTCGAGGTCTATGACCCCTTCGCCAGTTGCCGTGAGCTTGGACTCCTTTGCATTTACTGGCAAGGCGAAGTCAACCAGCTTGCTCGCGTCAAGTACCTTTTCTGCCCCATCGGACGCCGTGATGGTTGCTGCGGCAAACGGCTTCTGGATGTAGCTCAGGAATGATCCCTTGATGTTCCAGTTTGCGTGCCCGGACTCGAGCGTTGGGGCTTCCGCGAATGCGCTCGGCGCGACGAGGGCAGTAGAAGCAAGGAAGGCAGCGGTGAGGGTTGCCAGAGTGGTGGAGCGAGACATGTACGTCCTTTCATGAGTAATCGCAACCACACCGAATGGTGAGGTTAGGCTAACCTTAAATATTGGTTGGGGTTTGGTCAACGGCCGGGGGTAATGGGGCTAGGTCGCACCTGTCATAGGGGAGCAGTTTGCCTCATGAGGCGCGATGAAAACACGATTTCCGTCGTGCAGGACCGTAATAGGCCAGTCGTAGATCTCGCTCAGAATGTGGTCCTGGTACACCTCGGCCACCGGCCCCGCTGCCGCAACAGCCCCCTGCTTCAAGCACACCACGTGGTCGCAGTACCGCGCAGCAAGCTGAAGATCGTGGAGCACGACGATCACGGTCGCGCCATCACGTGCCAAGGTGCGGGCGACGCCCATCGTCTGCTCTTGGAAGCGCACGTCCATCGCGGCAGTTGGTTCGTCGAGAAACACCACAGGTGTTCGCTGTGCCAAGACTCTGGCAAAGGCCACACGGGCGCGCTCACCACCGGAAAGCGTGAACATCTCTCGTTCCTGGAGGTGCGTGATGCCCGTCGCGGCGAGCGCTTGGTTGACGATGGTGGCGTCGTCAGGCTGAGTGCCCCACGGATGGCGCCCCATCTCGACGACGTCGCGCACCAAGAACGAAAAGGCGACACTGACATCCTGAAGCATGACGGCACGCGTCCGAGCGAGTTGATGAGCGGTGCACCCAGATACATCCTGACCTACAAGCTGGACGCTTCCGCTCGAGAGGGATGTATCGCCGGAGAGCGCAGCGAGCAATGTAGACTTGCCAGCTCCGTTGGGGCCGATGAGGCCGGTGACCTCTCCACTCTGCGCGGACATGCTGACATCGTGGAGTATTTCGCGCCCCTGTCTATGGACTGTGACATGTGAAGCGGTAACTGTCATTGTGCATGGCCCTTTCGCATCATCTGCCGCAGCAGGAAGAAGAAGGTCGGCCCGCCAATCAGCGCTGTGAAAATACCGATTGGCAGGTCAGCGAATGGAATGATTGTGCGGGAGAGGATATCGCCAGCACCGATCAAAAGCGCGCCACCGAGTGCAGAAGCCGGGACAAGCATCGTATTGGACGGGCCGACCGCA
The DNA here is from genome assembly GCF_033877495.1 of Corynebacterium sp. UMB2355A. Classification (NCBI taxonomy): domain Bacteria; kingdom Bacillati; phylum Actinomycetota; class Actinomycetes; order Mycobacteriales; family Corynebacteriaceae; genus Corynebacterium; species Corynebacterium sp. UMB2355A. The sequence goes on from NZ_CP138855.1 coordinate 2,101,356, forward strand.
GTGCGCACGATATGTGGGACGACGAGTCCTACGAACCCGATCAACCCAGCGAAGGAGACTGCTGCGGCTGTAAGCAATGTCGATAGTGCGATCGCCAACATGCGCAGGCGTGCGACGTTGATGCCTACATGGAATGCAGCTTGGTCGCCCAAAGCGAGGATGTCGAGCTTGCGCACAAAACACATGGCACATGCCAATGCGAAGGTGACAACGGCAGCTACCACCCCAGTTTGCGCCCAACTCGCCCCAGCGAGACTGCCCATCTGCCAGAAAACGATCTGTTCCCGCGCCGTGGTGGGGGCGATGAATGTGAGTGCTGAAATGCATGCGCCGCAGATAGCGTTCGCTGCGATGCCTACTAGAACCAGGTTCAGGACGCGGACTCTGCCACCTGAACGCGCTAGCTGGTACACCACCACGGTGACGAATATGCCCGTTGCGAACGCGAAGATCGGCACGGTCATCGTTCCGAATATGGTGATGCCGAATACGGTGGCGATTGCTGCGCCTACACCTGCCCCGGTACTGACGCCAACGACGCTTGGTTCTGCTAGGGGGTTGGCAAATACGGACTGCATGAGCGCCCCGCCTGTTCCCAGTGCCGCGCCGACGCAGAGTCCTAGAACGAGCCTCGGGATGCGGATTTGCCACAATACTGATGCTTCGAGTGTGGACGCTGACATTGGCCCTGCGGTAAGGATCGGCCAGAGCTCGCCGGGGGAGAACTCAAACTGGCCTACAACGAGAGAGGCAATGGCCGTGAGCACTAGCAGGGAAGCGGTGGCTGCGAAAAGCACAATTCTTCCAATGCGTCGTGCATGGATTGCTCCGTGGTGCTCGCTCATAGCTGCTCTCCGTAGAGAGCGTGCGCCGCGCGCAGCAGCAGTTCGCCAGTTTGAGGTCCGAACGCAAGTGAGTCACCGTCGGGAAGCGCCAGGACTCGCCGGTGCTGCCCCGCGGTGGTTTGTGCGACGCCGGGACGTTGGAGGAGGCCTTCAATATCGCCTGTGGACTGGAGCCCACCGTTCATCATGACGAACACTTCGGGGTTTACCTCGGCGAGCGCCTCAGGGCTTGCAGGCGAAGGCTGACCGATGCCGTGCTCGGAATTGACGTCCCTGCCACCTAGAGCAGTGATGAGTTCTTCAGTTCCTTCTTCACGCCCGAGTAGATAGAAGACGCCACCGGTGCCGCGAGCATACAAAAACGACATTCGCAGTGGTTCTTCAGGTGCCACCGCAGCGATTGCGTCGAGCGCTTGCTGGACTTCTTTCTCGCTGCGTTCGGCGAGGAGGCGGCCTGCCTCAGGCTCACCGACGAGGGTTGCCACATTAGTGATGTCCTCCGCGATCGAGGCCAGCGAACGCGTCGGCTCCAGCATCACAGTGGTGATACCGGCTGCCCGTAGCTGGTCGATCGCCTCAACTGGTCCTACTGAGCGGTCGACAAGCACCAAGGTGGGACGAAGATTCAGAATGGCCTCGACGTTGAGCGAATGCCCGTTTTCCGTGACTACGGGCAGATGCGCAAGCGACGGCTCCGAGGAACTTACGGTCCGCCCGACGATGTTGTCTGCCATGCCGACACCACGAAGCGTCTTGGTGAATGTGCCGTATAGGTCCAGTGCAAGGATGCGGGAGGTATCAGTAATGGTGACGTCGTAACCGTCCGCATCGGTCACTTCGACGGGCAGAGCTTGTTCCCGTGGCGTATCGATTGGCTCGACCTCGGAGATCTCAGAGACCATCGAAACCCCTTGCGCCTGGTGTGGGTCCCCGTTTGTCTGCAGCGACTCCGCGAGCTCGTTGGTGGTGTGTTGTGTTGGGTTGTCCCACTCCGCACACCCGCCGAGGCTCAGCGTTATCGCAGTCGCGGTAACCAAGGAAAGAGTGGTTTGCAGCATTTTCATAGTGTCATATCTCCCTATCCGATGACCGCGAATCTGATGAGCGCACCGCCTGCGCCAAGCAGCGAGGCAATGAGCACCAAGAGCGTCGCGACGGTCGCGTCATCCCAACCATCCGCCCCTGTACGCGAATTGGGCGCGGTGTTTTTAATCTGGAACTTTCCGCCTTCTGGCTGATCAGAGGACGAAACAGTTGCGTCCCCCAAATGCTCGTCGAGAACGCTTCCGCGGGAAGGCGTAGACGAGGATGTTGTAGACTTCCGAAGTTTCGCTCGAGCGTCGGCCCCCGCCGCATTGTTGGATGGAGAGGACGCCCCTCCGATGGAGCCCTGGCCTTCGGCGCAGTTAGCCGATCCGCCGAGTTGAGCGGTGAAGTGAATTGTGTCGAGCGGATCGCCAGGAGGGTAGAACTGCCCAAACGCTTCCGAACCTGTGCTCGTAAGCGTTGCTTCTGCTGTACCGGTTACCGCAGAGTCGCTCACATCGAGGTTCGTGAAAGTGAGGTCTGCGATGGCGATGCGCCCGTAGTCGCGGGGGTCGCCTTCCATGGTGTTCGACGTCGCGTTGAGGATCAGCTGGCCGGTATTGCCGGAGAACTGGATTTCCATGTTGGAAAAACGAGTGTCCAATACGCCCCCGTGCCCGGTAAAACGGATCGAACCGGGGTAGAGGATGGACCCCGACCGCGTCGCAGAATCAACTGCTCCCGAATTGCCGTTGAAAGTAAAGGTGTTACCGCTGTCTCCAACGCCTTGGAGCTCCCACTTTCCTTTCGCGATATTGCCACGGATGTATGTACGGAACGACTGCCGGATTCCCCACTGTGCCTCAGCAGAGGTGACTCCGTGTGAGGTGCCAGCATCACAGACGGTATTTGAAGATGCATTACCGCCTGACGGTGCTGTGGCTGAGGCATCGCGATTGCTGTGGGCCGATGCGTTGCTCGATGGGGAAGTCGGCGCTGATGCTTGGTTGCGCGCCGGGGCCGTGTTGGCAGCCGAAGCAGTCGTCCCCGGCGCCGTCGAAGAGCGGTTGGGACGGGCTGACTGTTGCGACGATGTAGCGCGCTCGTGTAACGACGTTGCGCTTCGCAAGACCTTGTCGGCGTTGGTAAACAGCCCGTTGACCTCGATGAGCGTGTCGTTTACCTGTCCGAGCCAGAAAGCCGGTCCGCTTGTCGCCTTTGAACGTGTGGCGCCACTGTGCCCCTGAGCAGCTGCGTTGCTATTGTCTCCTGATGGGGACCCGAGTGTGAAGTCCGGGACTGGTCCGGCACCCGAAGCCTCCGTGAGTGAGAGATTCGATACTGATCGGGTCGAGGGGCTCGCCTGCTTCGTAGAATCCGGCGAAGATAGTTTCCCCAGAAGCGGTAAGTGAGGTGTGGCCGCTTATTGTCACTTGGCTTGCGGTGAAGTCCGGTGCGGCGTCAAGGGTGATGGTGGCCAGTACTTCTTTTTGTCCTTCTTCGACAGGGCCCACAGCGCCTGCGCCGACATACTTCCGTGTGCTGTAGTCCACCCGGAGTTCTGCGTTAGTGCCGTTGACCACCAAGATCGGGTTGCTGAGCGTCAGCTCGAGAGAGCCATCGTGGCCACTGAAGTGGACTGAGCCGGTGAAGTTGAATTGTCCGGAGGATGGGCCAGTAATCGCGGAGGATTCGGCTGGGAATTGGAATGCCGTCCCTGAGCGAGTCGCCCCTTCATCTGTGGAGATGGACCCCTTGGCGACGCCAGTTTCGATGTACTTACGGAACGATTCCCGCACACCCCAATCCATTGTTCCCGTGGATACAGTGCGGTGTGACGCGGTTTGTTCTTGTGCCGGAGCAGGGGGAGGGGTAATGAGGAGCGGGCTGAACGCTGTTGCTGCAAAGCCAAGCATGCTGGCAGAAGCGGCCAACGCGCATACATAGCGGATAGACATAGTTCTTGAGGAATACTCTTCGTCGTCGGAATAAATGAGGGTAAGCTTACCTAATAAAAATTAGGTAAGCGTAGCCTTATGGAAGGGTGTTGTTGTGGTAGTGGATCAGGAGCCTGTAACCGAGCTCATACCAGTCGTCTCAGAGGTGCCTCGAGGGCGGTTCGCGCCGTGGGAGCGTGCACTGGCAGCTGTGATTGCTGGGATTGTGGTCTTTGGTGTGAGCGCCGGAAATGTGTGGGTAAGCTCCTTGGCCTGCTTGGGGTTAATTGTGCTAGTTCTTGCGCTAGCAGCGCTGCCGTCGCGACGTAGTTATCAGGCAGCACCACGCGGAGATCGTCGCTCCGGCCTTCTCGTTGGGGTGGTATGGGCTGGGGTGATTGCAGTCTCACTGATGGTGTTGTTTGCGGTGCCTGAGAGCTACACCCTTACCGGGGGCGTGCTTGCCGCCTTTGTGGCGGCAAGTGCCGTGTGGGGTGTGCTTGTGTATCTCGACAGCAGTGACGCCAAGTGTCGAGGGCTAGTCGAGTCGTGATGTGAGCTCCTGGAACACCGCTTCATTCAGCGTGAAGACGTGCTTTGCTGTCTCGATGAGTTGGGCGCGTTCGTCGTCGCTCAGTTGCATGGCGTCCAGGGATGCTTTGTATTGCGCACGATATGGCGGGATTTTCCCAATCGCGGAAAAGTCGTAGAAGTTGAGGGCGTTATCGCCGAGGTTGTATTCGCTGCGAAATACCCGGGCAAGCGCCTGACCACCAGCGATGTCGCCGAGGTAGCGAACGTAGTGGTGTGCTATCACCTCGGGGCCGTTGTTGGGGGTGAGTGCGTTGAGTTCGGCAACGTAGCGTGACGTTGCCTCGAGTGGGTGATGGTGATTTTGCCAATCCGCGCCGAGTAGCGCTGTGAGGTCGGCGGAGATTGCGTCTACCCGCTCAAGTCTCGGGTCGGCGATCTGGGCTACGGCATGGTGAGTGGCTGTGCGGCGCACCGCGGCTTCGAGTGCGGAATAGATGTGGAAGTACTGCACGGTGAGCTCGGCGACGGCTGTTGCGCTGAGCTGACCTCCGCTGAGGTTAGACATGAAGCGGGAGGTCTCGGCACTTGCGTGTGCGGCTGTGGTCTGCTCCTTCAGGGCGACGGACAGTGGCATCTGTGCAGGGGCGATGAGGGTCATCGGTGACTCCGATCGTGTGTAGGTGGGGAGCGAGCGCTCCAAGCTGACGCACCAATAGTAAGGCAAGGCTTACCTAAAGAAAATCGCCCAAAAGTTTAGGATTTATGCCTTGTATTTATTGCTCGTTTTATAACCGCGTGGCGTGGAAACAGTTTTGTCTCCGGGGATCCAGAATCGCCAGGGGGCATCAGCATTCTTCGAGATGCCAATACGGGGGCCACAAACCCACTCCGGGGGAGCGGTAGGTGCGGTCAAAGAGACGGATTTATGGTTGTCGGTGAGTTCAAACCCCAACGCTTCGCCCAGGTTTCCGGGACCACGCGCCAGGTTGTCTTCTTCGATGGGAAGGCGGTCGGGTTTTTGGCGGCGTCGATAGGCGATGTCGTGGCCTTCGATGACCCTGCCTCCGCGCAGTAGGCATCCCTGGCCGATGCCCTCCGGTGCGCACACAATGTTGACGTTGTGGTGAATGCCGTACGAAAGGTAGACGTAGAAGTGTCCTGGAGGGCCGAACATCGCAGCGTTTCGTGCCGTTTTGCCGCGATAGGTGTGCGCGGCGGCGTCTTCCTCGCCGAGGTATGCCTCGACCTCGGTCAATACGATGCTGACCCCGCCATGAGTGAGTGTGCACCCGAGTAGTTTGGGCGCGACGATGTTTGCGGGGCGGGAAAAGTCAATCATGGCCCCACCCTAACGAGAGTTCCCCAATGGTGGTTGAACGAAAGGGGGAAACACCACATGAAGTGTGGCTGGAGTTTGTTTTGTTATTTTTTTGCGTACGGTGAACACAGGAACGCTTTTCTACACGCCACTTAGTCTAAGGAGCATCATGGCAGGCAAGCGCAACTGGGCAGCAACAGCGTCGATCGCGGCAGCGTTGGGGGTAGGAACTGTTGCAGCTGTGGATCTGACTCAGAAGAAACACTCCATTCGAAGAATTTACCCAGTCTTGGGGCGTGCGCGGTGGGCACTCGAGAAGATTCGACCGGAGCTTCAGCAGTACTTTATTGAGCGTGACTGGGACGGCCGCCCATTCGACCGCCGCACTCGTAGTCTCATCTACTCGCGCGCGAAAGGGCAGACTTCGACCACTGCGTTCGGTACGCAAGAAAACGTCTACGAGCAGGGACACCGCTCCCTGGTGCATTCGATGCGCCCCGTAGATATGCCTGCCGAGCCGCCGCGCGTGCTGATTGGAGGTCCACAGTGCTCCCAGCCGTACAGTGCAGCATTGCTGAACATCTCCGCTATGAGCTTCGGCTCGTTGTCTGGGCGCGCCGTCGAAGCGATGAACAAGGGAGCCAAGATGGGCGGGTTCTACCAGGACACCGGTGAAGGCGGTCTGTCCCCGCACCACGAAAAGTACGGCGGTGACCTGGTGTGGGAAATCGGCACCGGGTACTTCGGCGCACGCACCCCGATGGGGGGATTTGATGCAGATACCTTCGCAGAGAAGGCAAAGCGGCCGCAGGTGAAGATGACGCTGCTCAAGCTCTCACAGGGAGCGAAGCCTGGTTTGGGCGGTGAGCTGCCAGCCGCGAAGGCGACGAAGGAAGTTGCTGAAATTCGCGGGATTGAGGAGGGGAAGGCGTTCACGTCCCCAGGTGCGCACTCTGAATTTGATACCCCAATCGGCCTCCTGCACTTCATCGACCAGATGCGTACCCTCTCCGGGGGGAAGCCGGTTGGATTCAAACTGTGCATAGGCTCTCGTCGGGAATTCCTCTCGGTGTGCAAGGCCATGCTCGAGACTGGCATTCTGCCTGACTTCATCGTGGTCGACGGTTCCGAGGGCGGTACTGGCTCGGCGCCGAAGGAGTTTGAGGACCACGTGGGCCTGCCACTCACAGAGGGCCTGACGTTCGTGAATAATGCGCTGGTGGGCTGCGGCCTTCGCGACAAGATCAAGATCGGCGCTGCCGGCAAGATCGCCGCCGGCAACGACTTGGTGCGTCGCATGGTGCAGGGCGCGGACTTCCTGCTGAGCGCCCGCGCGATGATGATGGCCGTCGGCTGTGTGCAGGCAATGGAGTGCCACCTCGGTACGTGCCCGGCTGGTGTCGCGACGCAAGACCCGTGGCGTGAGCGTGGCCTGGATGTCGAGGACAAATCAATGCGCGTGATGCGGTACCAGAAGGCCACCGTTTCGTCAGCGCTGCGCCTCATGGCCGCGATGGGAGTGCAAGATCCGAAGGACCTGCGCCCTGAGATGATTCGCTGCAACGACGACTACGGGAAACCCCAGACGTACCGCGAGCGCTACGAGTGGCTTCGTGACGGTCAGCTAGTCGACGGCGACGTCCCAGAGAACTGGCGCGAGGACTGGGAATCTGCGAACGCGGAGTCGTTTCTAGCGAAAGGGAAGTAGCGCTTCGCTTCGGCGCGGAAAATTTGCCACAATAGGGGCATGACCCTAGATGAATCACAACGTGCGAAGGAACTGGCCGAGCTTGAGGAGCGCCTCGAGCTCGGTCGTAAGCACCACGAAGAACTCATGGCGCAGATGAAGGCGAAGGTCCAGGAGTTCGAAGAGCGCCAAGCTGAGCTTGAGAGAGCTATTGCGGAGCGCAAGTCCGCAAAGTAAGCGCTATTGCTCACTGAGCCATGCAGCAAGTCGATGCACTGCTGCACGCTCAGCGTTGGTTCCGATGACCTCGTCCGCCACCGTCTTAAGGTCCGGGTGGGCGTTGCCCATCGCAACCGCTGTTCCAGCCGCCTGGAGCATCGTGTAATCGTTCAGGAAATCACCGATCGCGGCAGTTGCTTCCTGAGGCACGCCCAAGGCGTCCGCGATCGCCAGCAGCGCCTTGCCCTTGTCTGCCGCTGGGCTCATGATGTCGATCCAGTGCTGGCCACTTACTACGTGGTCCAGTCCAGGCGCGTGCGCCTGCACCCACGCCAGCGCGTCACGCTCTGCATCACCGTCCACGTAGAGCGCGACTTTCACGGGTTGTTCGAAGGGGACGTCGACAAGCGAATCCACGTTTGTGTTGGCGTGATAGTACTTTGCAATCTCCTGCTCGACTTCCTTAGATGCACCGCGCAGCGAGTAGGACTGCTCGGGAGTGCACAGCACCGCCGACGCTGAAAACGGCGCTGTTTCAAACGCGCGTAGAAACTCGCGTACTGGCTGCTCCGGCATGGCAGTCACGTCGATTATGCGGCCGTCGTGGAAGACGACGGAACCGTTCTCCGCGATGAACGTGTGAGGCTGATGAGTGGTGAACATATCACGAAGCGTCGCGAGCTGGCGTCCCGATGCCGGCGTGACCAGGACTTCGCGGTCGTCGGCAAGGCGAAGGAGCTCCCAGAAGGCGTCGGGAATGCGCCCGTGTTCGTTGAGCAGGGTGCCGTCCATGTCGAGGGCGATGATCTTCGGGCAAGGCATAGATTCGTTTCCTCCAATGCGTTGATGTACGTGCACAGGGTACCGAAGGTAGTTTCGCGCCAGCTTGTCGACGCCACGTTGGACAAATACCGCCATCCAGCACCGGGGGTGTGTTTTGGGGGTGGGGTGCGGGTTTACTTGGCGTTGCACTACAAAGCCCACCTAAGGCGACTGATGTAACCATATCTCGCGGTGCGGTTGGTTTAGCTGGAGTATTTGTAACAAAGATGGACCAATACACGCTACGATAATTCCTGTATTGGGGGTACGGCAGCTGTGTCATGTACCCCCAAGGCAAACGTTTCCCAATTGTTCAATTACCGCATGAAGAGGATGACTGTGTCTACGCCTACGAATACAACGCACCAACAGGACTGGAATCACAAGCTGACCCTGGCCCAGGAAATGCTTCCGCTCATCAGCCAGCTTCACCGTGAAAACAACGTTGTCACCTCGATTTTTGGCCGACTGCTGGTAGGTGTGACGGACATCGACATTATTAAGGCGCACCGGTACGCGCGTCGCATTGTGGAGAAGGAGCTTCCGCTCGAGGACACGTTGCCGGTGCTTCGTGAGCTTGTTCAGATGAACCTCGGCACGGCATCGATTGACCTTGGCCGTCTTGCCAGCGACTACAAGAAGTCCGGCGCGAGCGATCTGCGGGCCTACTTGAACGAGGCGCTTGCCGACGTCGTCGATACGGACTCGGAGCTCGAGCCACGCGATGTTGTGCTGTATGGTTTCGGTCGCATCGGCCGCTTGTTGGCTCGCATTCTGATTGCTCGTGAGGCGATGTACGGGGGAGCGCGCCTGCGCGCCGTCGTCGTGCGGAAGAAGGGTGACGACGACATCGTCAAGCGTGCATCTTTGCTTCGCCGCGACTCGGTGCACGGTCCATTTGACGGCACTATCACTGTGGATCACGAGAAGGAAGTCATCTGGGCCAACGGGACGCCGATCCAGATGATCTACGCGAACGATCCGGCATCCATCGATTACACCGAGTACGGCATCAACGATGCGATCGTCGTTGATAACACCGGTGTCTGGCGCGATGAGGCTGGGCTGAGCCAGCACCTGAAGTCCAAGGGTGTCTCCCGCGTTCTGCTGACCGCTCCAGGTAAGGGTGATATTAAGAACATCGTCTACGGTATCAACCATGCTGACATTGCGGACGGCGACCAGATCCTGTCCGCGGCTTCGTGCACCACGAACGGTATTACGCCGGTGCTGAAGGTCATCAACGATCGCTACGGTGTGGTCCACGGTCACGTTGAGACAGTGCACTCCTACACGAACGACCAGAACCTGGCCGACAACTTCCACAAGGGGGACCGCCGCGGTCGCGCTGCTGGCCTCAACATGGTGCTGACGGAAACAGGTGCCGCAAAGGCTGTGTCGAAGGCGCTTCCCGAGTTCGAGGGCAAGCTGACCGGCAACGCGATCCGCGTTCCAACGCCTGACGTTTCCATGGCGGTGCTCAACCTCGAGCTCGAAACCGAGACGACAAAGGATGAGGTCAATAACTTCCTCCGTAAGGTCTCGACGGATTCTAACCTGCGCCAGCAGATTGACTACATCCAATCGCCTGAGGTTGTCTCGACAGATTTGCTCGGTACCACGCACGCTGGTGTCGTTGACGGGTTGGCGACGATTTCGGCCGGCAAGCACCTCGTGCTCTACGTCTGGTACGACAATGAGTATGGCTACTCCCACCAGGTAGTGCGAGTTGTTGAGGAGATCGCGGGTGTTCGCCCGCGCATTTACCCCGCACGGACCGTTCCGGAGGATCTGAAGTAGTCATTTCTTTCCATGCCCCAGGCTGCACATGGCAGTTCCTGGGGCATGATGAGTTATTGGGGGGTGTACGTTTTGCGCTGGGAGTTCGCAAATTGACGTTCATACACTAAGTTAGAAGCGTACGTCTTTCGGTATGGGTGATTCGAAGAAGTGTAAGGCAGAGGCAATAGTGCGTCGAGGTAAGTGTAAAACCGGGCTCGCGGTCGCAGCGGCGACTTCAATCATGCTTGTGTCCGCAGGTATTGCTCCAACATATGCCCATGCCGAGCAAGATTCTCCGGAAGTGATCGACGAAGTTGCCGTCGATACTTCAAACTCGCTGGGGTTTGAGGAACTTCCGGAAGGGAAAGCGAAGCGCTCGTACCTCTTCCTCGATACCGATGGTTCACCACTGCAGGACACCGAGGTACGGTTCGTGAGCCAGGATGGGAAGACTTCGCACGTTGCGCGCACCAGCGAGAATGGTGCAGTTGCGTTTATCGTCGACCCAGGTTCGTACCGCTACCAAATCTATGGCGGAAAGGACCCGGAGAAACCGCGCTTTATTTCGGGTTGGATCACCGTCAAAGAAGACACGTTCATCATCACCTCGCTGAAGCTGCCTGCTGAGCAAACCATTTTCTATACGTGGCCGAAGATTGACTTGAAGCCAGGTGAGCGCAAAGTGGTCATGCCAAACGAGGAGAATGAGACCGGTACCGAGTTTGAAAAGATCGGTGGGACTCCTGAATGGGTGACTGTCTACCGTGACGGCACGGTGGAGGTTGCACCACTCGAAACGACGAAGGCCGGTGTGTACACCGTCAAGATTCGCGCTTCGAATGCACCTGACTTTGCCGTCAGGATTGAGTTGCAGGAATCAGCTAGTGGCGCTGATCGGTACGCCTTCAAGTACCCAACTAGCTACGTTCGTCCCGGTTCTGTCGGTTCAAGCATCACACCGAGCTTGACGCTGCGTAAAGACGGCTACGACTTCATTAACCAGCCGGTGCCTCGTGGGACGACGTTTGAGACTTCATACCCAGAAGCTACGATCGATAAGAACACCGGCGAGGTCAAGTACGTCGCTTCGAGGGGTACCAAGGTCGGGGAGACCGTCAAAATTCCGGTGACCGTGACGATGCCCGACGGCAGCCAGCTGAAGACGGACGCCGCTTTTGAGGTGATCCCTCCGCTGCTCAAGACAGTAACGGACATCTCCTATGATGACGCCCGCGTGGCGCCAGGTGGAAAGTTCGTTGCAGATCTCAACTCCCGCGAACCGCTGCCCGTTGGCACCGAGTTCCGTTGGGACGCTAGAAAGAACGCTGACCTCCGCGGATGGAACGTCGCCGTCGACAGTGCCACGGGGGTCGTCGAGGCTGTGGTTCCCGAAGGCGTCGAGGATAAGGATTACAACTTACACATCCTGGCCAGCTACACGGATGGGTCAAGGGAGTACGTAACACTGCCTGTGCACATCGTGAACCAACTCAGCCCGGAGGAACTCGAGGCACACAAGCTGCGCTATGCACAGCAAATCGTGACCCCTGGTAAGGCGTTCACCGCTGAACCAGAGGGCGATCCTGTCTACGGCAGCGTGTTCTCCATCGAAAACGACGGTGGCATTCCGATCACCATTGACCGCGCGACAGGCCGCGTCACTGCAAAGATTCCGGCAGATACCGAGGCAGACAGCACCTACACCGCGAAGCTGCGCGTTGACTTCCCCGGTGGGCACCAAATCATCGAGTTGAAGGCAACTGCTAACTCGTTAGCTAGGAAGAACACAGTCGACTACGCTGTGCAAGAGGGCTTTGCCAAGCCGAAAGATCAGTTCTCTGGTGTGCACTACGGGCTGCCAAAGAGCTACAAGAACCAGGACGCGAACGTCGATATCAACCCGGAAACGGGCGAGGTGCGAGCTACGGTGCCACGTAGTCAGAAGCCAAAAGAGATTAACGTTCCTGTTGTTGTGACGTGGGAAGATGGCTCACAGCAGCTGATCGACCTACACGTTGTGCCTAAGCAAACAGCGACGCAAAAGGAGCTGAACTGGGAGCGCGTGTGGTGGATCGTGCCGTTCATGATCGCCGCTGAGGGCCTTGGTGTCTTACTCTTCTGGTTGTGGGACAGTAATAAGCATGTTCCGCCGTTTAATGCGGTGACGCATGCGTTGAAGAACGCCGGATTTGACGTTTCGGGATAAAGGACGAGAAAAGTGAAGATGAAACGAGCTCTTGCTATCGCGCTGTGCGCAGGCCTTGCCTTCGGTGGGGTGCAGCCCATCGCTGAGGCTGGCGTTCAAAAGATTCCCGGCGGCGTCTGGATCGAGAACGATTCGAAGACTGAAGGCTTTGCTATCTCGGACCTGGCGTACGGGTCGAAGCTGACCACGACGTTCCAGAACCCGCAGTCGGTCGGCGGTTTGCTCGAAAGCAGCCTGCAGACTGTACTGACCGTCGACGGGCGGCAGGTGGCGTTCCTCCCGACTGAGACGAAGTCTGACGTTGAAGAAAACGAGATCGGTTACAAGGTCATCCTGACGCACTACGATGCGAACACCGAAATCCAGATCACGCGCACGATTGAGATCGGCACAAATTCGATGGACGTGACGGTCGAGGCTACGAACAAGTCGAAGCGTGACCGCAAGATTGACATTGAGATGTTCTCTGCCGTGCCAAAGTATGCGCAGTATCAAGGTACCTACCGAGGCGGAAGGTTTAACTTCGGTCCTGCCGAAAAACCTGGCTACGATGTTTCGGTGAACTTCCGTGGTGCTGACGTCTCAAAGGCGGCGGGGCACGCGATCGAGTCTGGCGAAGCTAGCCGGGTGGGTGAAGTTGCCGAAGACGGCGCCGGCTACCAGTACGCGGCGTGGAACAAGGAACTACCAGTTCAGGGGACGGCGTCGGTTACCGCGAACATCTTCATCCAGACGCAGCCCACGGCGAAAGACACTGACCAGGATGGGCTGCCGGATGAGTGGGAGAAGGTGGGGTTTACCGCTGCTGACGGGACCCAGCTTCCACTCGACAGGTGGGGGGCGAAAGTAGGACAGAAAGATCTGTTCCTGCAGTTGAACTGGATGAAGTCTGAGTGGGAGACGCTGAACTGCAACGAGGTGAATAAGTTCGGCGCGAACATCCAAGACTTTGAGAAGTTTGCGAAGTGCGCTGAGGCGAACGCGAACGTGTACCGGCCTTCCCGTGAGTCCCTGATGGAGCTGGAGGATAAGTTCGCTGCGCACGGGATTCGTCTCCATATCGATGCTGGTGACCTCTACACCTCCATCCCTAACTACGAGAACAGGCACGGTGGCCCAACGGAGGACTTCACCCCGCTGTACTTCGCGGATGGTATGTCGAAGCGAGACAAGCTAGGGCAAAAGCGCCAGGAGCTGCTCGGTACTCGTGAGTCGGTGTTCCGCGTCGGCATTATCGGCGACCAGATGGAGAAGGGTGACTGGTCGACGGGTACCGGCCTGGTCAACGACTCTGCGTTTTACGTGTCTTACCACGAGAACGTGACCAACCAAGAGCAGCTGCGAAACACCATCCTGCACGAGTTCGGCCACAACCTAGGCCTGACCCACAATGGCGCACTGTCGACGAACCCGGTGGATACCGAGGCGTATTTGCCGACGTACAAGTCGGTCATGAACTACCTCTACCAGTGGTCGCACTTCGACTACTCCGACCAGGCCTATGAATCGGTCCCCAAGACCGACAAGAGGTACCCGAAGGAGAAGTGCGAACAGGACGGCGTCGTCTGCTACGAGGGCGAATACTCTGTACCAGCGGACTGGGACAACCTGAACCTCAAGGGCAAATACATTGGCTCAGGTGAAGGCACCGTTGGCACCGACGACATTCCGGAGCCAAGCCACAATATTTCTGCTCGCGAGCTAGAAATCATTGCTGCAGATCAGAACCCTGGAAAGGCCGGTTTCCGTCTGGCCGGTGGTGAAGATGCGGCGGTGGTGACGAACCGTTCAACCGACGTACTGACTGGTGAGATCCGCAACCTCGGTCTGGATCTGCACAAGTTCACGGTGTACGCCAAATACCCGACGATCACGGGTGCGGAGCCAATCGAAGTCACTGTTCCTGGCCAGATTAACGCCAGCGGTGCGGAACCTTCTGCACGTGTTGAAATCCCGATCAAGAATGCAACCTCGCTGCGGGACTCGACGATGCCGCTTGAGATCCGCATCGTTAACGCCGAAGGCGACGAGGTATTCAAGGAGGAGTACCAGGTTTCCGTTCTTGACTACACGGCGGAAGAGATGGAGCGCATCCGCAAGGAGATCGAGAAGGATCCAACCGCTAGTGACCGCCTGAAGGAATCTGCGCGCCGGATTCTGGACCCGAAGGCTGGGCGTCAGGCACCGGAGGAGCCGGACCGCATTGACGTTGAGACGCCGAAGCCTCAGGCGCCACCGACCGATACTGGTGTGAACACGGGCCAGTCGGACAAGTCGTCCGCGTCCGACAACGTGGGGATGATCGTCGGCATTATCGCTGCAGTCGGCGGTGTGTTGGCGGCGGTCTACGCTGCGGCATGGGCATCAGGTCTTCTGAAGTTCTAAACTTCTCTCTACAAAGGCCCCGTGGGAATTCTCCCGCGGGGCCTTTCTCTATTTGTGCAGCTCAACCATATCTTCGTGTGAGTTTGCACATAATAAGTTGCAAGTTCGGTAGGGCGAACTTTAGAGTTGGTGAGGTACACCTTAGTTTGAAAGGAAACACTTCATGTCACGCACATCCAGGATCCTCACTGCATGCGCGCTTGCCTTGGGCGTAGGGCTCGCAGGCTGCTCGTCTACCGAGGACAACCAGGCGACACAGGACGGCATCAACGCCGACGGTGCGCTGCAGGTCTACGCAACCACGGGTTACCTCGCGGATGCCATCGCCAACATTGCGCCTGAGGCGGAGGTCACCACGATGGTTGGCCCGGGCGGGGACCCGCACACCTACCAGCCCTCAACGAAGGACATCGACAAGATTCAGTCCTCCGATGTGGTGTTCTGGAACGGCCTGCACCTCGAAGCTCAGATGATCAAGCAGCTGGAGAGCCTCGGGGACCGCCAGCTGGCAGTAGGAGACAAGCTGCCGAACAATCTGCTGCTTGACTGGCCAGAAACCGATGCTGAGGGCAACCCTCTGCATGACCCGCACGTATGGAACAGTCCAGAGGCGTGGAGCCTGGTTGTCGGCGAGGTCGCAAACAAGCTTGCAGAGGTCGACCCTTCGAAGTCCGATGAGTACCACGAGAACGCCGCGAAATACCAGGCGGAAATCGCGGATGCGAACGAAAAGGCTGCAACCATGCTGGCGAACATCACTGGGCCACGCATCTTGATCACCGGCCACGATGCCTTCAACTACTTCGGCAAGACCTACGGGTTGGATGTGTACGCGACGGACTTTGTTTCCACAGAGGCGAAGCTGTCGGCGTCGGAACTTTCGGACCTTGCGGATCTCATCGCGGACAACAAGGTGCCGACGATCTTCCAGGACAATCAGGCGAACCCGCAGGCGATTAAGAGCCTGCAGGAGGCTGTGCACGCCCGCGGGTGGGATGTTGCCATTTCTGACGAGGAGCTCTTCGCCGACACCCTCGGCCCCACCGCGCCAACGGATACCTACATCGGGGCGTTCCTGCATAACGCTGAAGCAGTTGCTGCAGCGCTCGGGGGCAAGTAACCCATGACTACGCAGACGTTTGCGTGCGCGACGCATAATCTTTCCGTCGCCTACCACCTTGATCCGGTCCTGGAGCAGGTGGAGGTGCGGGTCCCAGAAGGCGTCATTATGGGGGTCGTCGGGCCGAATGGCGCCGGCAAGTCGACCCTGATCAAGGCAATGCTGGGTCTTGTTCCGACGTTGACCGGGGCGACCGAGTTTTTCGGCCAGCCTCTCAAGGCAGTGCGCCACCGTGTGGGCTACATGCCTCAACACGCGAGCGTTGACTGGGATTTTCCTACGACGGTGCTTGACGTGGTGACGATGGGCACGTATGGGAGCCTCGGTTGGTTCCGCAGGGCGGGGAAGCGCGAACGCGCCGCCGCGTACGGTGCGTTGGAGCGCGTAGGGATGCAGGATTTCGCCAGCCGCCAGATTGGTGCGCTCTCCGGTGGGCAGCGCCAGCGGGTGTTCCTCGCACGAGGGTTAGTGCAGGACCCGGACCTGTTCTTCCTCGACGAGCCGTTTCAGGGCATTGATGCGAAAAGTGAGGCGACAATTATCGACGTGCTCCGCGACATGCGCGAGGCAGGTACGACGATGGTGATGGTCCATCACGACCTCGCAACGGTACCAACGTACTGCGATGCGGTGACGCTGTTGGACAAGACAGTGATTGCATCGGGCCCGGTGTCTACGACATTTACGCCGGAGATGATCGCGAAGACGTACGGATTGAGTGCGGACTCTATGGGATTGTTGGGTGTGCTGTGATGGGGACGTCGATAAGCCTTGGTGCATTCTTTGCAAACCACACCTACTCCATGGTGTTTTGGGGGACCACCATCATCGGCGCTGTGGCGGGGATGCTCGGGACGTTTGCGTACCTGCGGAAGCAATCGCTGACCAGTGATGTGATTTCCCACTCCGCACTTCCGGGCACGCTGCTGGCGTTTTTGCTGTGCGTCGGGCTGGGAGTCGACGGCCGTAACATGGTTGCGCTGCTCGTGGGCGCTGTCATCACTGGTACAAGTGCGGTGATGGTGGCGAACACGATTACTGCCCGGACACGGACGTCGATTGATGCAGCGATGGCGATCAGCCTGTCGTTCTTCTTCGGCTTCGGTATGTTGTTGCTGGACGTGATCACAAACAATCCGTTCCCAGGCAAAGGTGGGATTCAGGACTACCTGTTCGGCAACGCGTCAGTGATTACCAGAGCGGACCTGCGAATCAGCATCATCGTCGGGGTGCTCGCGGTCTGCGTGATGTGCGTGTTGTTTAAGGAGTTCGAGCTGCGCTCCTTCGACCCCGTGCAGTCCACGATGCTTGGGTTCCACCCGAGGGTCATCGACACGGCGATGTTCATGACGATCGCGCTCGCGACGGTGATCGGGGTCAAATCGGTGGGGCTGGTGCTGATGGTGGCATTCGTTGTAACTCCGCCTGCTGCGGCGCGTCAGTGGGTGCAAACAGTGCCAGCGATGGTCGTGCTCGCGGGCGTGTTTGGGGCGGTCGGCAGCGGTGTCGGATCCTACTTATCGATCGCGCTTGGCAACGTGCCGACGGGCCCCGTCATCGTGCTTGTCCTGTTCGCGATTTTTCTGGTGTCGTTCCTCTTCGCTCCGAAACGCAGCGTTATCGCACGGGCTCGCGCACAGCGGCGCGCAACCGCAGCGCTACGCGCCAGGCTGGAAACTGCAACGAAAGCGGAGGTGGGATCGTGAGTTTTATCGTCGGGACACTCTTGTTAGCGGTAGTGACGGCTAGCGCGTGCGCGGTGCCGGGGGTATTCGTTGTGCTGCGGAAGCATTCCATGCTCATTGATGCCATCGGGCACGCGATTCTGCCAGGCATTGCCCTGGGGTACTTATTTACGAACAACCTGAACTCGCCGGTGGTGATCGTGTGTGCCGCGCTGGCGGGCGTGCTGGTGGTCCTCGGCGCCCAGTGGCTCGGGGATTCGGGCCTGGTGATTGGTGACGCGCCGCAGGGGCTTATCTTCCCCGCACTGTTCAGCGTGGGCGTCATCCTGATTACCTCGCACTTCTCGAACGTGCACCTGGATACGCACGCGGTGCTCGTCGGGGACTTGAACCTGGCCGCGTGGCACCAGCTCAGCCTCGGCGGGGTGCAGATCGGGCCGGTGTACCTCTACATCATGCTTGCCGTGCTCGTACTCAACGTGGCTGTGATTGGTCTTTTCTACCCGCAGCTTCTCGCGTCCACGTTTGATGGCCAGTTCGCGCGCAGCATCGGTGTGCCAGTGGGCATGCTGTCGATCGCGTTTATGTTCCTGGTGTCGTTGACCGTAACGGCAGCGTTCAACGCAGTCGGGGCGATCCTGGTCATTGCGCTGGTGGTCATCCCCGCGGCAGCAGCCAAACAGTTGGCCACGACGGTACCTCGCATGATGGCCCTGACGGTTCTGCTCGCTGCGGTTGGGGCAGTCGCAGGCTTCGGCGTCGCCTACCTTCTCGACGCCCCCACCTCCGCCACGATGACTGTCATCTACGGGCTCGAGTTCCTCAGCTGCGCCTTGTGGGCCCGGTGGACTCGGCAGACTCGGCGGTCACCCACACGGCGTCCGCTGCGCGTTTCCCGAGCGCAAGTGGAGGTTGCTGGCCGTCGATAAGCACTTCGACGGTGTCAGAGAACGGGGCTGCCTGCTGGGTACGCAAGTGCGTACCCACCGTGATACCGGAGGTGTCGAAGAACTGCAGCAGACTCGGGTCACCGTCGGAGACACGTTGGACCACGACGTCGTTGTCTGGGGCGATCGTGCTCAGCGGCTCAGCGTGGAATTGCGGCACGGTGCCGTCGGCGGCGGGGATGGGGTCGCCGTGTGGGTCGCGGGAAGGGTAGTTGAGGTGGGCGTCGAGGCGCTGCAGCATGAATTCCGAAACGGCGTGCTCGAGGACCTCGGCGTCGTCATGCACCTGGTCCCACGAGTATCCGAGCGTTTCCACGAGGAATGTTTCGATGAGGCGGTGACGGCGAATCATCGCGACGGCGTGCGCGCGGCCTTCCTCCGTCAGCGTAATGGGCGCGTAAGGCTTATGGTGTACGTACCCTTGCTGAGCAAGCTTCTTGACGGCGTCCGACACGCTCGAGAGCCGAAGCCCCATGTAATCCGCCAGCACCTTGGTGGTCACCTTCGTGTCTGACCATTCGGTGAGCGCCCAGAGTGACTTGAGATAGTCCTGCGTACTGGTGGAGAGCTGGGAAACGGAATCCATGGGGCTTACTGTACAGACTCGAGAATGAACGCGAGGTGCATGGTCTGCAGCTCGAGCTCGCCTTCGGTCGCCGGCAGCGAAGCGATTTCCTGACGCGCCTCAGCGGTCAGCGGGATGACCCATCCAGCATTGGGGTCGAGTACAGGAACAGCGGGCTTTTTGACGGGCACCCAAGTCACGGTGCGCGCGCCGGGGCAGATCATTTGGAGCGGGCCGTCGATACGCTGGAGCTCCGCGAGTGCCGCCGGTGTAGAGGTCACGACGACCAATCGTTCGTCCGAACCTGGAGAGAGCGCCGCAGTCGTGACCTTGAGCACCGGGAGCTCCACACGCTCATACTCCGTCGGGTACTCTGCGAGTGCAGGAGCAGCGCCCGCCCCGAACCATTTCTTGATCTGACCCAACACGCTCATGGTGCACACGATACCCTGTACTAGGGTAAACGCCATGGAACACAGCGAATCGCCTCCGGCGACAGACTACGTCGTGCCCTATGGTCCCGGCGAACTCGTGCACGTGCCGCAGCACAGCGACAGGCCTGACGTGTTCACAAAAGATAACCGAGTGACGCCGCAGGGCTGGGTATACGTGGCCAAGCGTGTCATTGCAGACTTCTCCGTTGACGCGATGCTTGACCGCGCGGCTGCGCTGACCTATTACGCCGTGTTGTCTATCGCTCCGATGATTTTGGCGGTCTACTCGATCGCGACGCTGCTGCTGCCACGTGACGAGGCCGCCGTCAATGACATCATTGACGACTTCATTGCACTCTATGTACCCGAAGCATTGGAGGATGAGGCCCTGCGCTTCCTCCTGACGGTGATTGGCACCCCGGCGCAGAGCACGATTGCGCTGGTGGTATCGATCGTGGTCTCGCTTCTTTCCGCATCCGCGTACGTGCGGTCCTTCTCCCGGAACGCGAACGTCATGTACGGCCGCATAGAGGGGCGCAACCTGGTCCGCACGTGGTTCACCATGTGGGTCACCACGCTGATAATGGTGCTTGGGGTGATCGTGATCATCGTCGGCACGTTTTTGCGCGAGTCAATTGTGAACGGTCTGCTGCAGCCGATCGCAGAACCTCTAGGGATGACAGATACCGTTGATTACCTGACAAAGATCTTCCTGCCTGTCTGGGATTACGCCCGCTTCCCAGTCATCATCGTGACTGCGATCGCGTTGATCTCCGTGCTCTACTACGTTTCGCCCAACGTACGGCCGGAGAAGTTTCGCCTGCTCACCCTCGGATCTTCGATGGCGTTGACGGCGATTTTCATTATTTGGCTTGGCTTTTCGTGGTTCATCGGCACGATCGGGATTTCGAGCGCGTACGGGGCGTTCGGTACGGCAGGTGCCGTGCTTGTTCTGGTGTGGGTGATGAACGTCGTGCTACTTGAAGGCGTCAAGATCGACGCGGAAGTGCTGCGCGTGAAACAGCTGCAGGTCGGCTATGACGCAAAAACAATCATTCAGGTCCCGCCGAGAAGCACGAAAGCGGTCGATTTCCGGCTGAAAGTGCAGCACTGGATCGACCGCAGTGCCTCCGCGCTCAAAGAGCAGGGGGAAGACGACGACGTCGAGGAGGGGCCGGAGGCCTAGTCGGCGACGAGTGGTTCCATCGTGAGGTTCGGGTGCTCCTTCTGGATGAAGGCCAGGCGCCACTTATCACCGAACAGGGCGATGAGCTCACCGTCAGTGCGCGTGAAGATCTCGACGCCACGCTGGCGACCAAGCGCCTCCGCGGATTCGGCATCGGTGCGACGTGCCACCGAGTACGGGATTGGTTCCGTGACTGTTTCCACGTTGTACTCCAGCTCCATGCGGGCCTGCATGACCTCGAACTGCATCGGGCCGACGGCCGCCATGACCGGAGCAGCGTCGCCGCGCAGGTCGTTGCGCAGGATCTGGACAACGCCTTCCGCATCCAGCTGGTCGAGGGCCTTACGGAACTGCTTATACTTGCCCAAAGACTTAGCGCGCAGCGTCTGGAAGTGTTCCGGTGCGAACTGCGGCATCGGCGGGTATTGCACCTTCTTGCCTGCGTAGATGGTGTCGCCCGGCGCGAGCGAACCGGCGTTGACCAAACCGATGATGTCGCCGGGGAAGGCGGTTTCCACGGTGTCGCGGTTTCGGCCGAACACAGTCAGCGCGTACTTGGTGGAGAACGTACGGCCACTTTGGGCGTGCGTGACCTGCATACCGCGGTCGAACTCGCCGGAGATGACTCGCATAAACGCCAAGGTGTCGCGGTGGTGTTTGTCCATGCCTGCCTGCACTTTGAACACCACACCGGAAAAGTCGTCGTCGAGGTCACGGTGAGTATCCATCGCGGTGGTGGAAGTCTCGACGGCCTTGGGGTCGGCGTCACGGCCCTGAGGAGCTGGCGCGATCGCGCACAGCGTGTCCAGGATTTGATGGACACCGAAGTTCAGCATCGCGGAGGCGAAGATGATGGGGGAGGTCACGCACTGCTCGAACAGCGTCTGGTCGTGCACAGCGCCGTCGGCGGCAAGCAGCTCAGCTTCCTCGACGGCGGTCTCCCAGGTCTCGCCCTCGCGGTTAGCTGCCTCATCAGGGGAGTAGTGCTCCTCCGGCGCGATGGTGGACCCGCCGGCGGTACGGATGAAGTGGATATAGTTGTCTGCCTCGCCGTCAGCGTTGATGTGGGCGAGCCCACGGAAGTCGCCAGCCTCGCCGACAGGCCAGTACAGCGGCGTCGGCTGCAGGTCGATCTCCTGGACAATCTCGTCCACCAGCTCGAGCGGCTCGCGGCCGATGCGGTCCCACTTGTTGACCACCGTGACGATCGGCAAGCCGCGCGCCTTGCAGACGCGGAAGAGCTTGAGGGTTTGTGGCTCAAGGCCCTTGGCGGCGTCGATAAGCATGACAGCGGCATCGACTGCGGACAGCACGCGGTAGGTATCTTCGGAGAAATCGGCGTGACCAGGCGTATCAACCAGGTTGATCATGTAGGGCGTCGTCGCCTCCGAGCCTTCGGGGAGGTACTCGAACTGGAGCGCCGAGGACGCGACCGAAATGCCGCGCTCCTTTTCCATATCCATCCAGTCGGAGACCGTCGACTTGCGGTTGCCCTTTCCGTGCACCGCACCTGCTTCCGAAATAACGTGCGCGTGCAGCGCGAGCGCCTCCGTCAGCGTTGACTTACCAGCATCGGGGTGGGCAATGACTGCGAACGTGCGGCGACGGTGGGCCTCTGCGCGGGTACCAGTAGACGTGCTCATAAGTGCTCAAGCGTAGTCGCAAGGCGGGGGAGATAGACAACCGGAGGCAGGTAGGGTGAGAAGCGGCGGTGCTATAGTCGCCGCGGTTGGGAAAGAATTAGGTCAACGTAACGCAACACTGTGAGGTTTGTGATGAAAGTCGGAATCGTGCTCGGATCCATTCGCCAAGGCCGCTTTGGCGAGCAAGTTGCCCACTGGGTTGCTGACGCTGCTGCGAACAGCCCCGACGTCACCTACGAGATCCTTGATCTCCAGGAGTTTCAAGTCCCACTGCTCGACACAGCGACGCTACCTGGAGGCGCGAACAAACAGTACGCCGATGAGCGTGTTACCGCATGGTCTCGCGCAGTCGATAGTTGCGACGGCTACATCTTCGTTACCCCTGAGCACAATCACTCCGTGCCTGGCGCGATGAAGAACGCCTACGACAGCCTCAGCGGCGAGTGGGCCATGAAGCCCGTCGCATTCGTTGGATACAGTGCCGACGGCGCGATTCGCGCGGTGGAGCACTGGCGGCAGATCGTCGCAAACTTTTCGATGTTCGACGTGCGCAACCAAGTTGCCCTTTCACTTTTCGACGACGCCACCAACGGCACCCTCACCCCGCGCCCGCAGAAGAACACAGACCTGACGAAGATGCTGAATGCGCTGGAACAGTTCTTGCGTCACCATCACGCTTCCCAGTAGGAGAGCCGGGTTAGCTGCGCGGGTGGATCTCGTTTTGCGCTTGCGCGAGCCCGGTGCTGGTGATTGCGTGGACGGCATCGGCAGCTAACGCGATTGCATCAGTGGGGGTGGTTGTGAATTCCGCAAGCACCCAATCGGGGATAGCGATGCCGCTTCCTTTCGGCGGCCTGCCGATGCCGACGCGCACCCGCACGTAGTCGCGCGTCCCGAGCTCCTGCGTGAGCGACTTCAACCCGTTGTGGCCGTTCTCGTTGCTGCCCTGCTTCAAACGAACCTTGCCCGGAGGCAGGTCCAGCTCGTCGTGGACAATCACGATCCGCTCCGGAGGAAGGTTGTAGCGCGCGGCGAGCGGAGCGATGGCCTTGCCAGACTCGTTCATGTAGGTGTGCGCGCGGGCGTAGGCCACACCGTCCTTCACCGCGAACGAGTAATCGCGACCTGCGATGACCGGAAGCGATTTCGCGAGCGCATCCACAACGAGGTAGCCGACGTTGTGTCGCGTCCGCTCGTACTCGGTACCAGGGTTGCCCAGCCCAACTACGAGCCAGTCGATGTTCTCAGGGGCGGGGTTGGCGCGCTTGAAGCGGCGGAAGAAGTTCAACACGGAGGCTAGTGTAAGGCAGAACCTCTTGATTCTCACGGTGGGAGCCGTTAGCGTATGGGTATGCAGCTACCGAAGATTATTGCGGCTCCGATGGCGGGAGGACCCTCCACGCCGGCCCTTGTCAATGCCGTGACGTTTGGGTTCCTCGCGTTTGGGACCTGCAGCGTCTCGCAGGCCCGCGAAGAACTTGCGGAGGTCACCGGCAACTTTGGCGTGAACTTCTTCATGCCACAGCGGATTGCGCCCGATCAGCGTGACGTCCGCGCGCTGGCCGCGGAACTTGGGGTGGAGGTGCCGGATGTTGACTTGAGCTGTGGCTTCGAGGATAAGTTTGCGATTGCGCTCGAGGCTGGCCCTGCAGTGGTCTCCTCGACGTTTGGGTGTTTTTCCGAGCGCGAAATTCAACGCGCACACAACGCCGGCGCGCAGGCCTGGGCGACCGTCACCAACGAAGAAGAAGCGAAGGTTGCCGTCGCGCGTGGCGTTGACGCACTTGTGGTGCAAGGAATTTCTGCAGGAGGCCACCGCGCAACGTGGTCGCCGAACGAGACACCCGACCCGCGGGACACCCTGGAGCTTGTCCGCGTGCTCAAGGACATCAGAGTGCCAATCATCGCGGCTGGGGGAGCGCGCACGCCCTACGACGTCGATCGCCTCATTGAAGCAGGCGCCACGGCGGTATCCTGCGGCAGCATATTCCTCATGACGGACGAAGCCGGAACGAGCCTGCGCAACCGAGAGCTTCTCCAAAGCGATCGGTCGACGATTGCCAGCAGGGCGTTCAGCGGACGGGTCGCCAGGGGTATCCAGAGCGCGTTCACAGACGAACACCCCGATCTGCCGCCACTCTACCCCTACCTGCGCCCCATGACCTCGAGCAATGACTACTGCCTAGTCGGTGCCCGCCGAGGCACCTTGCCTACGGGGCCCGCGGCGGCCGTGGAAGCGTGGATGGCAGGTACCCGTTAACCCTGTTTAACCCTGCGCGTGGGCGATGAACGCGTCGGCCGCATCGGCAACAGCAATCGCGACATCGATCTGCTCTTTCGCCGCGAACTGGCGCAGCACAAAGTCCGCCGGCGGCATCTTGCCCGGCGGGCGCCCAATCCCGACCGCAAGCTTGTTGTAGTTCTTGCCGTTTTTCAGCTTCGACAGCGACTGGGTCACTGACTTCAGCCCGTTATGCCCGTGGTCGCCCCCGCCGGTGCGTAGCTTCACCTCTCCCAGCGGAAGGTCAAGCTCGTCGTGGACCACGTAAAGGTCCGCGGGGGAGGCGTCGAAGTAGTCAAGCAGTGCCTTGACCGGGCCGCCAGACACGTTCATGTAGCTTTGCGTTCGTGCCAGGACCACTCGACGGTCCGCCAGAAGCCTGCCTGCGGCGAGTTCCGCAACCTGGGTATTCGTGCGCTTGTGCAGCGCAAGCGTCGCCGGCGACATCGTTGCTCGGCCCGCGAGCTCCTCAATAACAGACACGCCTACGTTATGGCGCGTTCCCTCATATTTCGGGCCAGGGTTTCCAAGGCCCACGACGATGATAGGTGAAGCAGTCATTCCCACATCATAGGCACAGATGGCAAAACGCCCCGCTCGCATGTGGAACGGGGCGTCGAAACGTTGTGAAACGCAGCGGGAGGATTACTCAGCTTCCTCAGTGGACTCTGCGCCAGCTTCAGCGCCGCCCTCTTCAGCTTCCTCAGCTGCAGCCTCGAGATCCTCGTCAACCTGCTCGTAGGTGAAGTTCACCAGCAGGTGATCCGGAGCGGACACCAGCTCAGCGCCCTCAGGCAGCGTGACGTCGGCAGCGGTGATGAGGTCGCCGATCTCCTTGCCATCGATGTTGACCTCGATCTCGTCCGGGATGTTCAGAGCGTCGATCTCGATCTCGATCAGGTCGGACTCGACCAGGACGACTGCGTCTGGGTGAGCCTCGCCGACAGTGACAACAGGGACCTCGACGACAACCTTCTCGCCGCGCTTAATGCCGAGCAGGTCGATGTGGTCGATATCGAGGGTGATCACGTTCTGGTCGATGTGCTTGACCATCGCGAGCAGCTTCTCGCCGTCGAGCTCCAGCTCAACAATGGCGTTGACGCCCTCGTTGCGCACGATGGAGGTCATCTCGATGCGGTCGACAGAGAAGTGGATGTTGTCGATGCCAGCTTCGTAGAGAACGCCCGGGATACGGCCGTCGCGACGCAGGCGACGTGCAGCGCCCTTGCCGAACTCTTCGCGCTTCTGACCTGGGACAACAACTGGGGTAATAGCCATGTTTGTGACTCCTTTTGTAATTGGGCCACAAAAAACCTGTGACCACTGAACGGACAAATTGCTCGTCGAGTGATCACAGGCCAAAGTCTGAGATACATATCGCGTCGATAACGGCCAAAATCAGCCCTCGCCGAGACCCAGCTAGCTTAGGTTTCGACGCCCACCATTGTCAAGCGCCCGCCAGGCGGCAGTGCACGCATTGGTTTCTTCCTCGTTTGTCACCGTAATACGGATGCCTTCATCAAAGGCGCGAACAAGCACCCCGTGCGAAGCAAGCTGCGCCGCCAACTCCTGCGGTGATTCGTTCAAACTCTCTGCCGGAACCCACACGAAATTCGCCTCGGAGTGGGGAGTTCCGTATGCAGCGAAGAACTCCTGCAGCCGCTCACGCTGCGCGCGCGTCCGGGCGACGCGGTCGTGGAGCTCGTCTTGTGAAGACAAGGAAGCAAGCGCACCGACCTGTGCCACCGAGCTCACACTAAACGGAACGGCGACCTTATTCAGCGCATCGATCGTCTCCTCCTGGCCGAACGCGTAGCCAACGCGCGCTCCGGCCAGCCCATACGCCTTGGAAAAGGTCCTAAGGCACACAACGTTGGGATACACCTGAATTTCATCGACACCGCGCGGGGAGTCGGTAGCTGCGTTGTATTCGAAGTAGGCCTCGTCCAGCGCGACGATAACGTCTTGAGGGACGCGGGCCATGAAGTCAGCCCACTCACGCTCCGTGATTGTGGTGCCCGTCGGGTTATTCGGGTTGCACACAAACACCAGGGAAGTTCGTGGGGTAATTGCATCCGCCATCGCTGGCAAATCCATCCGGTGGTCAGCCGTCAATGGCACTGCAACCGGCGTAGCTCCCGCGATCTGAGCGAAAATCGGGTACGCCTCGAACGACCGCCATGGGAAGACGACCTCGTTGCCCGGCTGCGAGGTCATGGTCACCAGCTGCTGGCACAGCGCTGAAGACCCGGTGCCGACAGCGACCTGCTCCGACCGCACGCCGAGCGAGGCAGCAATCGCCTCGCGCAGTTGCATCGCACCCATGTCCGGGTATCGGTTCACGGTCCGCAGTGACTGTGCCATCGCCTCCTCTACTGCGGGCAGTGGGCCCTCAGCAATCTCATTGGAGGAAAGCTTCACCGCACGCTCGTTCCTCTGGCCGGGGACGTAGGACGGAAGGCTATCGAGATCTTTGCGAATCAACTCGGATGTTCCTTGAGTAGAGAATAGAAAAGTTTAGGCGCGCGACTTCGGCTTCAACGCCCAAATGATTGAAAGCGCGATCACCCAGCCGATCAGAGCGAACAGGCCGGTGCGGTAATCAGGCAGGAACGCCATCAGGACCAACACCAGGATGAAGAACCCTGCACAGATCCAGTTTGCCACTGGGTACCACGGAGCGCGGAAGGACACATCGGGGTGCGTCTTCCGGAAGTTCAGGTGCGCGAAGCACACAGCAGCCCAAGTAATCAGCTCGGAGCCGACGATGATGGCAAGCAGGATGGCGAACACACGACCCTCAAAGAAGTAGTTCATGAAGACCACAATGCCCATCAGCGAACCGTTGAACAGCAGAGCGCGAAGCGGCAACCCCTTTTTGGTTGTTGCTGCGAAAAATGAGGACGCCTGGCCATTGCGCGCGAGATCGCGCAGCATACGGCTTCCCGAGTACGTCATTGTGTTACACACTGACGCAACCGCTACCAAAATAACAAGGTTGAGCAAGTGCGCGGCGCCGTCGATTCCCACGGAGGAGAGCACCCTGACGAACGGGCTGGCGGAAATATCCTGTTCGTCCCACGGCGCGAGCAGCAAGATGACGCTCATGCCACCGATGTAGAAGACCAAAATGCGCCAAATAACAGAGTTCACTGCGCGCGGGATCGTCTTCTCCGGGTGCTCTGTCTCGCCAGCTGCCGTGCCGATCGACATGATGCCGCCGAATGTAAAGGTCACCGCTACCAGGGAGAACAGCACACCAGATGCGCCATTCGGGAAGAATCCGCCGTGGACAAAGAGGTTGCCAAAACCGACTGCTGGCTCCGGACCAAGACCAAGCACCAGCACAACGCCCAGAATGATCATCAGGATCAGCGCAATGACCTTAAACAGTGAGAGCCAGTACTCGGCCTCTGCGAACACGCTCACGCGTGCTGCGTTCACAAGCATCACAACGATAAGCGTGACAAGCGCAGTGAGCCAGTGCGGAATGTCAGGGAACCAGAAGTCGAGGAAGGTGCCCATCGCGGTGAGCTCAATCATGCCCACCACGATGGTGGTAAACCACCAGTTCCATCCCGTGATAAACCCGGCGCGCGGGCCGATAAACTCACGAGCATAGGCCGCGAACGAGCCTGAGACAGGATGCGCTACTGCCATCTCGCCGAGCATGCGCATCAGCAGATAGACGATGAACCCGACAATTAAAAATGTGAGCAGGACCGCTGGGCCCGCATAGCTAATGGATTCCGCAGAACCAAGAAACAGGCCAGTTCCGATACAGGAACCGAATGCGATCATCTGCAGCTGACGGTTTTTCACCTTGCGCTGCAGACCACCATCGCTGGTGGCTTGGTGTTGTTCATCGCCGCTCATTGGCGTACTCCTTGCGATAAAAGTTGCCGGATAGCCGGAGGCTCCCTCACACATTAATCAATTGCGTGTGTCAGACAACCGTTGGGTGTGTACAAAGAACCCCCTTGACGCCGCTTCGCGGGGAAGCGCGCAAGGGGGGAGATCCCGAAAGTGAGGCGTAAGGCTATGCTTGTCCCTCGAAGAGCGTCGTTACCGAGCCATTTTCGAAAATCTCGTGAATGGTCTTTGCCAGCAGCGGAGCGATGGAAAGCACGGTGAGGTTCTTCCAGCCTTCGGTGCTCTGCGGAAGCGTGTCGGTCGTGATCACTTCCTCCGCGCCACAGTCGCTCAGACGCTCACGTGCCGGGTCAGAGAAAACACCGTGGGTACACGCGATGACGACCGACTTCGCGCCGGCCTTCTTCAGCACGCCAACCGCACCTGCGATGGTGCCACCGGTATCAATCATGTCGTCCATCAGGATGCAGTCTTTGCCGTCGACGTCGCCGACAACGCGGTTGGAGACAACCTTGTTCGCGGCGTCGATGTCTCGAGTCTTGTGCACGAACGCCATCGGGGCATCACCCAACATATTGGCCCACTTCTCAGCCGACTTCACGCGGCCAGCGTCAGGGGAGACCACCACGAGGTTGTCCATCGGGTACTTGGACTTGATGTAGTCCACCAGGATTGGCTGAGCGTGCATGTGGTCGACCGGGCCATCGAAGAAGCCCTGGATCTGATCCGTGTGCAGATCCACGGACACGATGCGGTCTGCGCCGGCAGCGGTGAGCAGGTCAGCAACCAGGCGGGCGGAGATAGGCTCGCGGCCACGGTGCTTCTTGTCCTGGCGGGCGTACGGGTAGAACGGCAGAATCGCGGTGATGCGCTTTGCGGAACCACGCTTGAGTGCATCAATCATGATGAGCTGCTCCATCAGCCACTTATTCAGCGGCTGCGCGTGCGACTGCATCACAAAGCAGTCCGAGCCACGCACGGACTCTTCGAAGCGGACAAAGATTTCACCATTCGCAAAATCGCGCGCGGTGGTCGGTACCAACTCGATGTTCAGACACTTTGCGACGGCCTCCGCAAGCTCAGGGTGGGCGCGTCCAGTAAATAGCTTGAGGTCTTTTTGGCTTTCCGTGGAATATCCAGTCATGGTGATCCTTTAGTTCTCGCGTGCTTTCTTTGCAGCATTCGCTGCGTCCGTACCCGGGCGGTTGGCCTCAACCCAACCTTCGATGTTGCGCTGATGGCCCTCCTTGATGGCCAGCGCACCCGCCGGCACATCCTTTGTTACCACCGTACCTGCGCCAGTGTACGCGCCATCGCCTACGGTTACTGGCGCTACGAACATCGTGTCCGAGCCAGTTCGGCAGTAGTCGCCAATCGTGGTGTGGTGCTTCTGGACGCCGTCGTAGTTGGCGAACACAGACGATGCGCCGATGTTGGACTCGCGGCCAACGGTGGCGTCGCCAATGTAGGTCAGGTGTGGCACCTTTGAGCCTTCGCCAATCTTTGCGTTCTTGGCTTCGACGAATCCGCCGAGCTTGCCATTCGCGCCAAGTTCGGTGCCTGGGCGGATGAACGTGAATGGGCCGACATTCGCGTTCGCGCCGATGACGGAGAGGGAGCCCTGCGTGCGGACAACCTGTGCGCCCTCGCCGACCTCCATGTCCGTCAAGGTGGTGTCTGGGCCGATGGTCGCGCCGTTGCCAATCACGGTTGAGCCCCACAGCTGCGTGTTTGGCTGAATGATGACGTCCTGGCCGATCTCAACATCCACGCCGATCCAGGTCGTAGCAGGGTCGACGACAGTGGCGCCAGCGCGCATGGCGCGCTCGACCAAGCGGCGGTTGAGTTCCTTGCCGGCCTCGGCGAGCTGTACGCGGTCGTTCACGCCGGCCAACTCGCGAGGGTCCTTCGCGACGTAGGCGCTGACGGCCTTGCCGTCGCCGCGCGCGATGCCGAGTACGTCGGTGATGTAGAGCTCTCCCTGCGCGTTGTTGGCGTCGATGCGGGTCAGTGCATCGCGCAGGACCGCGGCATCGAAGGCGAACACGCCGGAGTTGACCTCGCGGACCTTCTTTTGCTCCTCGTTGGCGTCCTTTTCCTCCACGATTTCCAGCACGTTGCCGGAAGCGTCGCGGATGATGCGGCCGTAGCCAGTTGGGTTGTCGAACTCGAGCGACAGCACGGTGACGGCGGCACTGGTGGCCTTGTGGGCGTCGATAAGCTCGGTGATTGTTGATGGCTGCAGGAGCGGCACATCGCCGTTCGTAACAACGACAGTGCCCTCGAAGTCAGGGATGACCTCAAGCCCGCACTGTACCGCGTGGCCCGTGCCGTTTTGCTCCTCCTGCACTGCCTGCTTGATGCTGCGGCCCATCTCTTCGGCGATGGCATCAACAGCGGGGGAGACTTGATCGCGTTGGTGGCCGACGACAGCGACGAGCTCCTGTGGCCCCACCGCGTTGGCTGCGTGCAGCGAGTGCGCGAGCAGGCTGCGTCCGCCGATCTTATGCAGTGTTTTCTGGATGCTGGACTTCATGCGCGTGCCCGCACCTGCGGCGAGGACTACGACGGCGCATTCAGGATGATTTACCACTGAACGGGTACTCCTTAATTCATCGGTGAATGAGGTATAAAACCAACTGCACAACAGCATAACGCGCTATGCGCGCGAGTTTGCAGACACATCCTTCAAACCTGCCGCGCGCCACACACCCACCGCGCCGACTGCGGCCAGGAACAGCAGCGTTGCCTCAGGTCCAAGGGTCGAAACCGCCGATGAAATCGCACCGACGATCAGCAGGACGATCCCCATCGCTGTGTTCGCGGCGCCGGTGATCATCGTGCGTCGATCACCCTCCGCCATGTCCACGAGGTAGGTCTTTCGGCCCACGCGCACCGTCGTGTGCGCCAAGTTGACCAGGAAAAACCCGATTGGCATGATCCAGCGGTTGGCCTCGGGAGCAAGCCAGTGTCCGGACATCACCAAGAGCACGAGCACGACGGATGCGGTGCCAGCAGCCCACGCCATCGCGTTTTTCGACGACTTATCCGCCCACATACCGGAGACCTTTCCACCAACGAGTGCTGCGCCACCCGATGCCAGGATGAAGCCGCCGAGTGAGGAAAGGTTCGTGCCCTGTTGCTGGGCCAGCACGACAATAAATGGCGTCGATAAGGCGGTGACCAGCATGAGGGAGCGAACGATGAGGAACTTCTGCAGGTCCCTGTCGTCCTTGATCAGGTCCCACGTTTGGCGTGCCCACCCCTTGCTGGAGGCCTCCGAGGGTTCCTCTTCAGGCTCCTTAATGGTGCGGAAAACCAGGGAGGCGAACGCCCACGTGGAGGCGCCCGCCGCAAGAAGCGTCACCAGGACCCATCGGGGTAGGTCATTCGGGAGAATTGCGAACAGCACACCGATCGCGAGGGTGACGGCGCCAGACAGCGCGGTCGCTTGGCCTGTGATGAGGCCACGCCGGCCTTTCGACACGGTTCGTCCTTGTACGTCCTTGCCTGCGATTGAGCACAGCGCGCGGAAGATAGACAGCGCCGCAAGCAAGATGACAACCGCAACGCCCAAGGCAGCGCCACTGAGCAGCGCCGCAGAGAGCGCGATCAGCCCTGCTGATGCGGCCTGGCCCCACGAACCAACCAACCACACCCACTTTCGCGACCTCTGTGATGTGACCCAGGGGCTCAACGCGGCTTGCGGCAGCATTGAGCCCGATTCGCGGATCGGCACCAAGAACGCTGTGAATAGGGCCGGAACCCCGGCAGCCGTGAATAGCCACGGCAGGACCGTCTTCGCGGCGACGATTTGGTCACCGATGCCCTGTAGACCGTTGGCCCATACGAATCGGCGTGCGTTGTACTCCTCGTGAGACGTCATACCAAAGATAGTAGGGTCGGCAGCAGACTTTATACATTCGGATGAGGAGAACCAATGGCTTCGGCACGTGCCAACCGCAACGTCATCAGCAGAAGGACATTCTTCAAAGGGGCACTGTTAACGCAGGTAGCAGTGCTGGCAGCGTGCGCCGGGGAAGGTCCGGGCGGGGTGCGCTCCGGGCAGGCGACGCCCGCGGGTGCTGACGCCGAGTCCCGCCCGCTGCCCATCCCGCCGCTGGAACAGGGCACGCTTAACGGCACCACGCGCAGCTTTGAACTCACCGCGCAGCAAGGCGAGTACGAAATCGTACCCGGCACCATGACGAAGACCTGGGGCTTCAATGGCCCATGGCTTGGGCCCACGCTCTACATGCGCCAAGGTGAAACGATCGAGATGAAGGTGAACAACGAGCTCGACGAGCCGACGGTGGTCCACTGGCACGGTCTCCACCTGCCCGCGGCGGCTGATGGCGGTCCGGCCCTCATCTTTGATCCTGGCGCGAGCTGGGAACCGACCTGGCAGGTCGAACAGGCGGCGTCTACCTGCTGGTACCACCCGCACCCGCACGAGATTTCCGCGCTGCACGCGTACCGCGGCCTCGCCGGGGGCATTGTCGTTGCCGACGACGCGTCCGACGCGCTCGGCCTGCCGCAGGAATACGGTGTCGACGACATCCCCGTCATCATCACCGATGCGAAATTCACTGAGGATGGCCAACTCGACGAAACCATCGACCCAACCTATGGTCTCCTCGGGACAACGCCGCTGGTGAACGGTATCACGAAGCCGCGCTTTGAGGCGTCGACAAGCCGTGTTCGACTTCGCATCTTCAACGGTGCAACGATGCGCTTCCACCATCTCAGCCTCGGCGTGCCGTTCAACATCATCGCGACAGATCAGGGGCTTCTCGACGCCCCCATCGAAGCCGACGCGGTACTGCTGAGCCCTGGCGAGCGGGTAGAGATCATCGTCGACCTTGAGGCGGGCAAGGACCTGATGCTGCGCAGCGACGGCATCCCCAATGGGGGAGGCCTGCCTGACGAGGAAGTCGCCAACGGGTTTGGCCTGCAAGACACCTTCGACCTGCTCGAGATCGCAGCGCCGGAACACGACACCGCACTCGACGCGCTACCGGCACAGCTCGTCCCCGTGGTGCGTCCTGATGTCAGCGGAGCACCGGAGCGCGAGTTCCGGCTTAACGGCTTCCAAATCAACGAGCAATCCATGGATATGGAACGCGTCGACTTTGTCATCGACCACAATGGCCCCGAAGTCTGGCACGTCACCAACGAGAACTCCGACTGGCCGCACAACTTCCACGTCCACAACGCCAGGTTCCTGGTGGACAAGGTGGACAACGGCGACGTCGCATTCACCGAAGGCTGGCACGACACAATCTATGTACCGCCACTGTCAACCGTCACCCTCATTGTGGAGTTCGGCTGGCACCCGGATCCGACCTTGGCGTACATGTACCACTGCCACATGCTCTTCCACGAAGATGAAGGGATGATGGGGCAGTTCGTCATGGTTGAGCCTGGGCAGAAGGCGAACCTGCGGCCGATGCCGGAGGGGCATCACCACTAGGCTAAGTTCCAGGAAGACCACGACCTGAAAAGGTTTAAGAATTACTTGGAAGCTTTGCCTCCGCGAATGGCGTCTAACTTCCGTTGTAAGTCAGGGGAACCTGCCGAGACGATGCGCTGCAGCATTTGTTTCTGGCTTCGTGCTCCGCAGCGATTTCCCAAAACTTTGTCGTGTTTATTAGATGCTTTGGAGAGCACTTCAATGAGTGATCGGTTGAATTGCTCCAAATAATCGAGTTGCTGGAGGGCGAACAGCGCTTGAACACATCTCTACAGAGGTCGACCGACCAAGCAAATTGTGACCGTTCTGCGAAGTGGTAGTCTGTGAGCCGTCCGAGCAACGCACACGTCCAGTCAGCAAACTGGATAGTTCCGTATAAGTGACTGTCGGCCTGAATCGGAACTTCAATGATGCTGCGGTTATCTTTGTTGGTTTTGCTGTAAATAGTTTTGCCAAGTGTTGCGACCGCACGTTCACGGTTGTCCGTATCAGTTGCATCCATGATGACCAGCAGCTCTTCATTGGCTTTCGTCGCTATCCTGCCAAGCCTATTGATGGCTTGGATCAAACAATGTTCCTCGCGCTCTTGAGAAGTCTCTTTAGTGACGCTGACTGGGCCAATTGGCTTCTCTTGTCCAAAGAAGAAGAGTTGACCACCAAGATTTCCCAGTTTTCGGTACAGCCTCTTAGTCGCTGGGTTGATTTCATCCTTGTACTCGCGGATATTCGCGGTGGTAAAGAGTGCTGATCCCTTCTTTTCCCACCGTCTTGGATGCGCATTAGCTTGCGTAATTTCCCAGTCAAGAAGCTGTTCTTTTACGTACTCAAAATAGCCACCAAATTGCCGAACGCTGTGCGACGGTATCAAATACCCGGCATAACCAAATACTGGGTGTGTATTAAACTTTTTATGGTCATGTCGGATGTAGGGGCCCTGGTGTCCGAATTCATCGAGGTAGGCTATGAGCATGGCGGTTCCTTCGAGATAGCTCAGCGGCCAGAACAATGCTTTGCTCTGGCCGCCGGAATTAGCGCGGTACGCGTGTTTCAGCGCCGCCACTGCAATTTCAATATAGCTTTTCCGGTAAACGGAGTCAATCGTGCAGTTTCGTGACTACATTTTGACTACATAAACCCCCACAAACGCCCTCAAACGCCCCACAGTTCAGGGTTAAGGGTCAAAAAGTGTGTCCGGAATCGCGGATTTTCACGGATTGACCTGTAGGTTTCCGGAAAGTATATGCTCCGGAAGCATATATCTAGCCCCCGACGGGAAATCCTCGGTGTGGCAGCCGTGATGTGCTATGCGCGGCGTGGTGTGGTGTCGCAATGTCGAAGAACCAACCACGCTGCCACTGCGGCGGTGAAATGAAACGCAACGGCACCACCAGCAAAGGCACCACCAGATGGCGCTGCAAACAATGCGGCGCCTCCAGCGTCAAACGTCGAAACGACATCACCAACGCGGCAGTGTTCACCCAGTTCATCGAGCATTGCACCACCGCAATATCACTCGACGACCTAGCCAAACGAAACGGTGTTAGCCGCGCCACCATGAAGCGGCGCTTCAAGTGGTGCTGGCTCGTTGATGTGCCTGACCCCACCGCCGGCCACCACAAGCGGATCTACGACCAGGTATTTCTCGATGGCACCTACACCGCCGGTGGCTGCCTGATCGTCGCGGCGACCATCGACCACGTGATCGCCTGGCACTGGTGCAAACACGAAACCACCCGCGACTACCAACTGCTGCTTGAACGCATCGAAGCCCCACTCATCGCCGTCATCGACGGCGGCCAAGGCGCATACAGCGCAATCAAAAAGTGCTGGCCGACTACGAAAATTCAACGCTGCCTCGTCCACGCCCAACGCGTGGTCCGCCGCTACACCACCACCAACCCACGCACCGATGCCGGGCGCACCATCTACCGACTTGCGCTGAAACTGACCCGGATCACCACACTGGATGAAGCCGCCGCGTGGGGTGTGCAACTGCACGAGTTTTCAACGATCTACCGGGAATGGATGAACGAGAAAACCATGATCAAAGACCCCAAAACAGGTGCATGGACCCGCGTGTGGACCCACCACAACGTGCGCAAGGCCTACAACAGCCTCAACCATCTTTGGCGGTCCGAGATGCTGTTTGTCTACCTCAACCCGCCAGCAGGAGTCCTTGCGCCCGAGCGGATCAAATCCACCACCAACAGCTTAGAAGGCGGCATCAACGCCCAGCTCAAACTGCTCGCCAGAACCCACCGCGGCAGATCAGGCGAACGACAACGCCGCATGCTGGATTGGTGGCTCTACTTAAAAACGGAACTGCCTGACGATCCAGTACGAATCGCCAGGCAGTCCGACTGGGGCCAGGGCCAACTCGCCAAAGTATCCACCCTGACCCAAACCGAGAACCAAGCCGACCACGAAACAGGACGCCCAGCCCTCTACGACAACGCTATCGACACCGACTACACCCACTCAATCGGCATTCAAAAAGGCCAAATCTAACCCCCGCGACACGCCGAGCCAGACACACATTTTGACCCTTAACCCACAGTTCACCCCGCTGGAAAACGAAAAACACCCCCAACCCAGGCAAAACGCCAGGTAGCGGGGGTAATGAAAAAGCTTCCCCACCAGGACTCGAACCTAGAATGACGGTACCAAAAACCGTAGTGTTGCCGATTACACCATGGGGAACTGCTCGACCTAGTGTAACCGATACCCAATGAAATGTTAAAAAGTGTGATGAGCTGGCAGTTTGCGGGCTGTCGGGGTTGTGTCCGGGGTGGGCTCTAAGCTAGAACGCATGGCTCGGCAGCGAATGACAAGAACGCAGCGCAGGGACCAGTTGCTCGCAATTGGCCGTGCTGCCTTTGCAGAACGTGGATTTGATGGAATCTCCATGGAGGAGATTGCGCTGCGTGCAGATGTGTCGAAGCCCGTCGTGTACGAACACTTTGGCAGTAAGACCGGGTTGTACGACGCCGTCGTTTCGCAGGAGATGGCGCGGTTTGAGCGCACAATTGTCGAAGTGATCCAAAACGGACGCTGGCGAGAGCGCATTGATAATGGCGTGTTGGCGCTGCTGACGTACATCGATGAGGAAACTGATGGGTTTATCATCCTGGTGCACGGTAGGATCCTCGGACGTGAACGAACGTACTCGACAGTGCTGAACCGCGTAACTGCGGAGGTGTCCTACCTGCTTGAGCGTGCGTTTGAGCACCGCGGCCTCGATGCTTCGGTGGCGGCACTGTACGGGCAGGCGCTGGTTGGGACCGTGTCGAATACGGCGTTGTGGTGGTTGGACCAACGGGGCGTCGATACGCGGTTGGATAAGGCGACGGTCGCGGCGCACATTTCGAACCTGTGCTGGAACGGGTTGAGCGGGTTGGAGGCACAGCCCCGCATCATGACGAACGAAGTGGAGGAACAGTAGTGGAAGAACAGACAGCTCAGGCGCCTGCGTTGGGTGGTTTGCTCACTATGGCGCTTACCGACCCGAAGCTTAAGGGCTTGGTGGGCAACATCGGCGTCGACTCGTTGCACGTGACTGGAATTGACCAGGTTCGTTCGTGGGCTACGGGTGCGCTGGCTCGCCAGGTTCCGGTGCTGTTGGTGACCGCAACGAGCCACGAGGCGGAGGATCTGACTGCTGAACTGCAGGCGATGCTCGGAAAGGGCAAGGTCGCCAACTTCCCCGCTTTTGAGACGCTGCCTCACGAGAGGTTGTCGCCGGCGCCTGATGTCGTGGGTGCCCGTGCGAAGGTGCTGTGGGAGATGCCCCAGGTCATCATCGCCTCGGCGCGCGCCTTCTGCCAGCCAGTGTTGCCCGCGGTGGAGCCGATTACAGTGAAAGTCGATACCGAGTGGGACTTCACGGAGCTGACCGAACAAGCCGTCAACTTCGCCTACGAGCACGTCGACATGGTGGCAAAGCGCGGGGAGTTCGCCACGCGCGGTGGCATCATCGATATCTTTCCGACCACCGCCGAGTACCCAGTGCGCCTCGAGTTCTGGGGCGACGAAGTCACCGACATCCGAAGCTTCGCCGTCGCCGACCAGCGCACCATCGAGGAGCTCACATCCGTCGAGCTTTTTCCGGCGCGCCAGTTAATTATCGACGCCAGCGTGGCCAAACGCGCCGATGAGCTTGCCCGCACGAACCCGTCGAATACCACGCTGGTGCAGCTGCTCACGCGGATCTCTGAGCACACCCACGCCGATGGGGAAGAGGTACTCATCCCGGTGCTCAGCGACGCGAAGTACTCGGTGCTGCCGGAGCTCATGCCGAAGGGCAGCATTGTGTTCGTCTCTGGGCCTGAAAAGGTGCGCACCCGTATCGCGGACCTCGAAGCCACGGACCAGGAATTCTTGGAAGCTGGGTGGGAGGCCGCGGCGATGGGTGCGGAGGGCCCGCTTGCTGTGGAGGGGCTGGACGTATCGGCGTCCTCGTTCCGTTCGTTCGAGTCGTTGGAAGTGTCGGCACGCAACGCGGGCAACGCGTGGTGGACATTCGCACCTCCAGGCATGTTTGCCGCCGATGATGCGATGACGCTGCCGCTGGAATTCGAGGCTGCACCCGCACCGAAGGGCGAGCCCAAAGCAATTGAGCAGCTCTACGCGACGTTGAAACTGCACGTGCAAACCAACGGGGGCAAGGTAGCGTTCGTGGCGCCAGCGAAGGGCACCGTTGAGCGCATGGCGGAGCGACTGAGGGAGCACGGTATCTCGGCGCGCATCGCCACCCCTGGGTTGGAACCCGTCGATGGCGCGGTCACGGTCTACCAGTCCCTTTCACATGCAGGTCTCGTGTTCCCCGGACCCAACCTCGTGGTAGTGACAGAAACCGACGTGACCGGCAACCGCGTCGGCGACATCGCTGGCGCGAAGCGGCGCCGCCCGCGGCGCCGGAACCGGGTGGACCCACTCGCGCTGACTCCCGGTGATTTTGTTGTGCATGACACGCATGGCATCGGCAAGTTCATCAAGATGGCCGAGCGCACCATCAAAACCGGTGACGAAGCCTCCCGGCGCGAGTACATCGTGTTGGAATACCAACCAGCTAAGCGCGGCCAGCCCGGCGATCAGCTCTGGGTGCCGATGGAATCCCTCGACCTGCTGAGCAAATACACCGGCGGCGAGAAGCCTTCGCTGTCCAAGATGGGCGGCTCCGACTGGAAGAACACCAAGCGCAAGGCGCGCGCCGCCGTACGTGAGATCGCCGGCGAACTCATTGAGCTTTACGCTAAGCGTCAGGCCGCGCCGGGCCACGCTTTCGGCCCAGACACGCCGTGGCAACACGAGATGGAGGACGCGTTCCCGTTCGTAGAAACGGAGGACCAGCTCGCTGCCATTGAGGCGGTCAAGGAGGACATGGAGAAGCCGACACCGATGGACCGCGTGATCGTCGGTGACGTGGGATTCGGAAAGACCGAGGTTGCTGTTCGCGCCGCGTTCAAGGCAGTGCAAGACGGACAGCAGGTGGCGGTGCTTGTGCCGACGACGCTTCTTGCCCAGCAGCATTACTCCACGTTCAACGAGCGCATGGACGGCTTCGGGGTCACCGTTCGCGAGCTGTCGCGCTTTACTTCAGCGAAGGAAGCTAAGGAGATTATGGCAGGGTTGGCGGATGGTTCCGTCGACGTTGTGATCGGCACACACCGTCTGCTGCAGACGGGCGTGTTCTGGAAGCAGCTTGGCCTCATCATTGTGGATGAGGAGCAGCGCTTCGGCGTAGAGCACAAGGAGCACATCAAGGCCCTGAAGAGTCACGTCGACGTGCTCACGATGACCGCGACGCCAATCCCGCGGACCCTGGAGATGAGCCTGACGGGCATCCGCGAGATGACCTCGATCACGACTCCTCCGGAGGACCGCCACCCGGTGCTGACCTACGTTGGCCCGCAGGAAGAGAAGCAGGTTGCGGCAGCTATTCGACGCGAACTGCTCCGCGACGGCCAGGTGTTTTATATCCACAACCGCGTTTCCGATATTGAGAAGACGGCGCGCTCCCTGCGGCAACTCGTACCCGAGGCCCGCGTCGTGGTCGCGCATGGGCAGATGGGTGAGCAGCAGCTTGAGCAGACAGTCCAAGGGTTTTGGAACCGCGAATTCGACGTGCTTGTCTGCACCACCATCGTGGAGACCGGCCTGGACATCGCCAACGCTAACACCCTGATCGTGGAGAACGCACAGAACATGGGTCTGAGCCAGCTGCACCAGCTGCGCGGGCGCGTCGGGCGTTCCCGCGAACGCGGCTACGCGTACTTCCTGTACCCGAAAGAGAAGACACTCACCGAAACGTCCTACGACCGACTTGCGACCATCGCACAGAACAACGACCTCGGCGCCGGCATTGCTGTCGCGCAGAAGGACCTGGAGATGCGCGGTGCCGGCAACGTGCTCGGCGCGGAGCAGTCCGGCCACATTGCAGGTGTTGGCTTCGACATGTACGTCCGGCTGGTCGGGGAGGCCGTCGAAACGTACAAGGCGCTCATGACCGGCGAAGTCGTCGACGCGACAGACCAGGGCCCGAAGGAGATCCGAGTGGATCTGCCTGTCGACGCCCACATCCCCGAAAGCTACATCAACGCCGAGCGCCTGCGCCTGGACGTGTACCGAAAACTTGCCGAGGCCCGCGATGAGCAGGACCTGCGCAAGGTTGCCGAGGAAATGATCGACCGCTTCGGACCACTTCCGACCGAGGTCTTGCGCCTCTTCGCGGTTGCACGCGTGCGCCACTTGGCTCGAACTGCTGGAATCTCGGATATCTTGACTCAAGGCACGAGGATCAAGTTCCACCCCGTGGAGTTGCCAGACTCGAAGCAAGTCAGGTTGAAGCGCCTGTACTCGGGAGCGAATTACCGTGCTGCGGCAAAGACACTGCAGGTACCAATGCCACGTGAAGGCAAAGGCATCAACCAGCCAAACCTGCGCGACATGGAGCTGCTGCAGTGGGTCGCCGACTTCATCGCGGACATTTTCGATGCCGAGAAGATCTCCGTTACTGGTGAGTCCGATGGCGACGGTGGCAGGAAAAAGAAACGCATCATCAGTGTGAGCCAGTAGCGGTTTCTACCGGGCTTTGTCCGGTGGTGCCTATTGGGAGTTTTCCCGGTGCTGCCTGTACTATGGGCCCGTGCGCCCCTATAGCCCAATCGGCAGAGGCAGTTGACTTAAAATCAATTCAGTGTGGGTTCGAGTCCCACTGGGGGCACAACGCAACGTCCCGCATACCTACAGGTAGCGGGACCTTTTGTGTTCCTATCGGCTATGCTGTGGGCACCCCTTTTCTCCGAAGACCTTGAGGAAGCAATGAAGCAATACGCAGCAGTCGGGATGATCGCAGTCGCTTGTTTGGGCGTTGTGGGTTGTTCCGGTGACAGTGGTTCGAGCTCCAGCAGCAACGATGCAGCCCCGGCCACGATCACCCAAACAATCACCACCACAGATTCACACGCGGAGGACACCGCCGCCCCAACCAGCGCCTCCGAGGATACCGAGACTCATACATTTTCAACGCGCCACTCCATCAACACTGGTCAAGTAGGAGGGGAGTGTGGCACCACTGAGTTCGGCGACCGAATCAAGGCGGGACCCGCAACATCGTGCGAATTTGCAGCTGAGATCTTCGACGTCGCCTACGCCGCAACCTGGCGCTACGTAGCGGCGAACCCCAACGTGAACGCGGTGCCGCGGGCTGATATCTCGGTGACGAGTCCCGTCACCGGCGAAACCTACCCGATGGTGTGCAAGATGGGCAGCGATGGCCGTGACATGTGGTGCGATCACCCCGAAGACGAGAACAACTCGGTGCACTTCTACACGTCTGGCGGTAGCCAACGGATGGCGAATCGCGTCAACCTTGTTCAGTAAGGTCGGGCCAGCGAACTATTAGAGTAGGTTCGTTAACGAGCGAACGGCCTGCTCATCAACCTTTGGCTTTTGCAACACAGCAACCAAGAACCCGGACTGCTCCGTGAACGGCTCCAAGTCCCAGCTCGCAAACTGGTGCTGTGGCTGGAACCCGACTTCGTGGCACATGGTGAGGAAGTCGTCGAACTCCCATCCGCGCCCACGCCCGAAGCCGACGACGAACCGTCCGCCCGGACGTAGCGTTCGGAAGATGTTCTCAAGCGCGGGCCTGCGACCGTCGACGGCGAGGAACCCCATCACGTTGCCTGCCGAGACCGCAATATCGATATCGCGGACCTCGATCGGATCGGCGGAAAGGTCGCCAACTACCCAAGTTGCTTCGGGGAAGTCTTGCTTCGCGTACCCGATCAGCACCGGGTCGATGTCCACACCGAAGACGATATGTCCACGCTTTGCCAGATAGCCGCCAAGGCGACCAGTCCCGCACCCTGCATCGAGGATGCGGGAGTGGCGGGCGGAGAGGGCGTCGATAAGCCGGGCCTCCCCGTCGATATCTTTGCCCTGTTGCACGAAGTTGCGCCACCGCTGGGCGTAATTCTCGGAGTGGTCAGGGTTTGCAGCGACAATTTCTTTCCAAGTGGCCATGCCCAAAACTATAGCTTCGGCCCCTTGGAAGTCACCTCCGCGTCCGTTGGGATGGCGTCTACCGGGATATCCTTCGGGAACGCGTGAGCAAGTGCGGCAGCAAAGTGCTTGCCACGGATGTCATTGCCGGTGGCGTTGTAGTGCACCTCGTCGCCTGCGAGGAACCAATCCAAGTTGGAGCGCGCCTCGCTCGCCCAGTCGTAGACGACTACGTCTCGACGCTCCTTCGCAACCTTGCGCAATGCAACATTGAACTCGTCCATGTTCTCGTTGGCGTAGTAGCCATTCGACGGGTTACCCGTTGCGGCTGTCGGCCACATCACGCGGTAGCCCTCCAACAG
Source organism: Corynebacterium sp. UMB2355A (assembly GCF_033877495.1). Taxonomy (NCBI): domain Bacteria; kingdom Bacillati; phylum Actinomycetota; class Actinomycetes; order Mycobacteriales; family Corynebacteriaceae; genus Corynebacterium; species Corynebacterium sp. UMB2355A. The sequence continues at coordinate 2,144,191 of NZ_CP138855.1, forward strand.
GTCAAGCATCTTGCGGATGTTTGCCTCCAACTCACCCGTGGGGTCGTAGCCGTAGGAGCGGGCAGCGTCTGCGTTGGCGGCGTCGTTCACGCCGGTGGCGATGACCCAGCAGGTGCCATCGTCAGCTGCACCCTGGGCGAGCAGTTGCTGCACGGACTCAATCGCAGACGGGTAGTTCTCTCCGTTGCCGTTGAATCCCTGATTCGTCGCGCGAGCGCCAAACACGCTCGTATCTACCTCGCTTGCGCCAGCGTCCAAGTATCGGTCAATCGCAGTGACCGCGCCTTCAGGAAGCTGGTTGATATCGAACATGCCAATCGAGGTGGAATCGCCGACGTGGATGACCTTCTCGCAGCTCATCTTCACGTCCGAAGGCTGGTCCTCCCATGAAGCTTTCTCAGAGGCGGACGTCGTCAAGCTTTCCTCAGTTTCCTTGGCTTTGTCCTTTCCCTCGCGATGGTCGCGCGTGCCTCCGCGTTGCGCATCCTGAGGCAGGGACATGGTGGTGTTCGGCTTCGAGGTATCCATGGCGAACACAGCCGGGATGCCTATTGCAATGATTGCGGCGAGCGTAATCGTCGAACCAAGCGTGATCGGGCGGAGTGCCTCCAACGGGTGTGCGCGGAATTGCTTCAGGGGCCCGAACACGCCATTGCGACGGATTGGGTTCTCAAACATGGTCCAGCTCAGCGCAGCAAGTGCAGTCGAAAGCACAAACACGAGGATGGAGGACCACACGCGGTGATCCTGCAACCACGCATCCGGCATGAAGTAAATCACCGGCATGTGCCACAGGTAAATACCGTAGGAGCGTTCGCCGATCCAGCGAAGCGGCTCCCAGCTGAAAATGGTCGTCCAGGGGCCGCGCGCCCCAATGACTGAGTAGATAGCAGCAACTGACGCAAGGTTCAGAAGCAGGATCCCACCCTTGTACAAGAACATGTTTTCCTGCGCGACGAGCATGCTCAGCGCGAAGATGCCGCCGAAGCCGAGGGTGCCAACAACGGTGCTCAGAACAGGGGAGGAACCAATGTTCTTACCGGCGTGCTTCCGTGAGGAAACCACGATTGCTAAGACCGCGCCGAGGAGCAGCCCGCCCGCGCGGGTATCGGTGCCCTCGTAGACGCGAGTCGCGTCGATAGAAGGATCAGCGAGCACCCACATCCAGATAAAGGAAGCTCCGGCGAGCACCGTGGTCACGACGGCGACAATCCACCCACGACGGAACACCCTCAGCAGCACCCACAGCAACAGCGGCCACAAGAGATAAAATTGTTCCTCGATCGCCAGTGACCATATATGGTCCAGCGGACCGGGGCCATTGAACTGATCGAAGTACGATGAACCGACGGCGATGTTATGCCAGTTGTTCACGTAGAAAATGGAGCTCAACGCTTCAAACGAGCGGTCACGAAGGTTGCCCGCATCGAACGCGACGGAAAGAATCACGACTGCCAACACTGTGGTCAGCATCGCAGGTATGAGACGGCGGAAACGCCTGACCCAAAACGTCTTCAGGTGCAGCGAGTTATCCCGGTAGTGCCCACGCATGAGGTTAAGCGTGATCAAGTACCCCGAGAGGGTGAAGAACACGCCCACGCCTAGCAGGCCACCGCTGAACCCAGGGAGGTTGAGGTGGTACGCGATAACCAGCATGACCGCTAGCGTTCGGATCCCGTCGAGGGCGGGGACATAGCGGTGAGAACCTGATATTGGGGGCGGCATGGGATGGCGACCTTCCTGGAGTGCGACAAACGTACAGAAGTATAGCGCTGCCAGAAAGATGGACATGAATTGTGGTGCAGATTGCTGCAGAGGCCACGCTCAGTGGCGTGATCCGGACAAATTCTTTGGGCGCATGGAACTAAAACAACACCCAGTGCGTTGGAGTAGGTGAACGATTGTTCTCAAAAGAAAGGATCAGGGGTCCGTGAGTAGCAACAACCCTGTATTGAAAACTCTGCAGGGAGTAGATTCCCAACGTGGCACTGGGTACCAGGGGTACGGTGCCGCGAACCCGTACGAGCAAGCACCCATGGGTGCATCGGCGGGCACCGTGTCTGAGGACCGTCCAATGACGGTTGACGACGTTGTCACTAAAACCGGCATTACCCTTGCCGTAATTGTCGCCTTTGCAGTAATTAACTTCGGACTGTACCTCGGTGGGTACGGCTCCATTGCCAGCATTCTGACGCTGGTCGGTGCCGTCGCCGGTTTCGTCCTCGTGATGATTCACGCATTTGGCAAAAAGTACGGTTCCCCAGTTATTACCCTGGCGTACGCGGCTGCTGAGGGCCTGTTCCTTGGTGGGTTCTCATTCGCCATCACCGGGCAGTTCAGTGTCGCCGGCGCGGACGCAGGCGCGTTAATCTTCCAGGCGATCTTGGGCACCTTCGGTGTCTTCGCGGGCATGCTTGTGGTCTATCGCACCGGTGCCATTCGCGTTACCCCGCGGTTTAATCGGATCCTCACCGCAGCCATTTTCGGCGTGCTCATCCTGGTTGTCGGCAACCTCTTGTTGAGCATCTTTACAGGCATGAATCCGCTTCGCGGTGGTGGCACCATCGCCATCGTGTTTAGCCTGGTCTGCATCGTGCTGGGCGCACTTGCGTTCCTGCAGGACTTTGACGTCGCCGATAAGTTGGTGCGCATGGGCGCCCCATCGCAGGCGGCCTGGGGCGTTGCACTTGGCCTGGCAGTGACTCTGGTGTGGCTCTACACCGAGATCCTGCGCCTGCTGTCTTACTTCCAACAGCGATAGCGCACGCGCTCACTGCAATAAATACCCGGCCCCACGACTGTGAGGCCGGGTATTTTTGTCTAGTTGCGCTCAAAAGCGCCCCGGCCAACAACATCGCTGGGCCGGGGCAGGGAGCTAATTGCTGTATTCAGCGTACTTAGCGTGCACCCTCAGGGTTGATAGACGTGCCGTCAACGGTGATGGTTTTAAACACGAGCACACCATCTACGATGTCTGGGTTGCCCAGGACAACCTGCACATCTTCGATTTCGCGGTTCGGATTGACCGTGGTGCGGGTAGCGGTGCCCTGCGCGAGCTGCTCAGACCAGGTATCCCACACGATGTCCTGGAGGAAATCGTTCTGGTCGCTGCAGTTGAGAGTCAGCGAAGCTGGACGCTCAAGGCCGACGCTGCCGCAGTTATTGACCAGTGGGGTCTTGTCCGAAGCACCCATAGCGGTGACAGTCTCGGTGACTGCAGCCTCAGAGGTAGCGCCTGCTGCATCGGTTACGTTCGTCGGGGTTGCCTTCGCGCGCTCACCAGGAAGCGAAGTTGGGTCCTGGCTTTGTGCCGTATCAACCTTCAGGTCCGACGGGTTTTGGTGTGGTGGGTGGCAGGCAGTCAAGCCCACAGCACCGAGTGCGACCACGCTGGTGAGTACTAGCTTGCGGGAAAAGAACTTATTCACAGGAATTCCTTCAATGTCAGCGATCACGGATAACGCCGATGGCGTAGACAGGCTACTTCGCCCGTGGCGTGGAAGCCTTAACAGAATCATACGGTTCTGCGGAGACGATTGTTACCGAAATCTCTCGGCCATTTGGGGCGTTGTAGGTGCGGGTTTCACCCTCGGAAGCACCGACTACGGCTGCGCCGAGCGGAGAGTTCTCCGAGTAGGTCTCCAGGTCCTCGTTGTCCGTCGAAGCCGCGCGGGTACCGATCAGGAACGTTTCCTTATCATTTTCGTCATTGTTGTAGTAGACGTGCACGACGGAACCTACGTGGGCTACACCCTCGACGATGCCGGAGCGCTCCGTGGTGGAGTTAGCCAGCAGTTCGGAAATCTGCTTAATGCGAGCTTCTTCCTGGTCCTGCTGCTCACGCGCGGCGTCGTAGCCAGCGTTTTCCTTGAGGTCGCCTTCTTCACGGCGTTCGTTAATTTCGGCTGCGATGACAGGGCGATTGTCGATGAGCTGCTGAAGCTCAGCTTCAAGCTTGGCCTTCATCTCCGGGGTGATGTACTGCTGCTGAGTTTGCGCCATCAGGTAAAAACCTTCCCTATATATGTCAAACGAGCCCGCCGGTTGGCGGGCAACTTTACCAGGCGGATAATAGCACAGCTGCCGCGCAGGTGGTGCACTGGTGAGGCTTAGCGGGCGTCGTAAAAGGTGCTGGTGGGGTCCATGTAGAACGGCAGATTGTCTGAGCAGCCGTAGACACGTCCTGAGACTGCCGGCTCGCGCACCGGTAGTTCGACGGCGACCCGCTCGAGCTCCTGCCCGCCTGCGGGGAGTACTACTTCTCGACGCCCAACTTCGGCATGCGCGTAGTTGACCGCAGTGACGATGCAGTACGAAGGGGCCTCGACGTCTTTGCGTGATACATCGATCCACATGCGTGTGGTGTTGTCGTCGACAGCTTCGAGCGAGATGAAATCCGCAGTGACGGTGCGAGACTCCTGCTTCTTGAAGTAGTCAAAGACGCTGTAAAGCAGCACGACGACGAGGCCGATGGCGATCAGCGCGACGATCCGGCCAGCGGCGTTGCTGCGTTTCGTGGCTGTCGGGGTGGTGCTGGAGCCGTATCGGGATGTTGGGCGACTGGGAGAAGTCACGGTTACCTACCTCGCTGAATGACGCTGGATGACGCTGTAGCTGCAATCCGTTCCAATGTACTAAGATGGCGCGAAGTTACGGAATCAGGCCCCGAAGAAGTTCTAGGAGGAATAGTGGCCGGCTTGCGCTTGATGGCGATCCACGCACACCCAGACGACGAGTCCTCTAAAGGTGCAGCAACGATGGCAAAATACGCATCGGAGGGGAACCGGGTGCTCGTCGTCACGTGTACTGACGGGCGACGAGGCGACATCTTGAACCCTGCGATGGATTGGCCGGGCGTGCTGGAGAACATCCTCGAGGTCCGGGAGCAGGAGATGGCGGAGGCCGCGGAGGCCCTCGGCGTGGAACATCAGTGGATGGGGTACGAAGACTCGGGTCTGCCACAAGGCGACCCGCTGCCCCCGCTGCCGGAAGGCTCGTTCGCGACCCAAGACCCGGAGGCAGTGACGGCGCATCTCGTCGAGTCGATTCGAGAGTTCAGGCCGCATGTCATCATTACCTACGACGAAAACGGTGGCTACCCGCACCCCGACCACTTGATGGTCCACGAAATCTCGATGCTGGCCTGGGACAAGGCGGGAGATCCATCCTTTGCTCCCGAAGCAGGGCAGGCGTGGACGCCATTGAAGCTGTACTACAGCCATGGATTTATCCTGCAGCGGATGCGTCTTCTGCAGGACCGCTTGTACGCGCAGGGAAAGAAGAGCCCGTACGAGCTGATGATTCAGCGGTGGGAAGAAAACAAAGCGGATGTGATGAGTCGCGTGACCACAAGGGTGGAGTGCGCGGAGTACTTCCCCCAGCGTGCAGCAGCGCTGACCGCACATGCGACACAGATTGATCCGGCGGGCGCGTTTTTGGCGAGCCCAGTTGAGGACCAGCAGGAGGTATGGCCGACAGAAGAGTTTGAGTTGGCCAGAACTCGCGTAGCATCAACGTTGCCGGAAGATGATCTCTTCGCCGGTATTGGCCCGAAGACCGCGGACGCGCTCGCTGAAGGTTTCGGGCAAGAGCGCTAACATTTTCAGCACAAGGAAGACGAAATACACATGATGACGACAGCACACGCAGCGATTATCAACACCTCTGCTTACTTGGTGGCGCAGGCGCCGAAGGAAAACCCGGTGGGGCCGGACTTTGGCAAGGCTTCGCCATTCGGCCTGTTGCTGTTGGTGATGCTGGCTGTGGTCATTTTGTCTCTGGGGTTTGCGTTCCATCGCCGGTACTCGCGGTTCCGCCGACGCAGCCTCTTCGCTGAGAAGCACGGCATCGACCCGTTTGATCAGGAGGCGCTGGATAAGGCCATGGCGGAGGCGGGTGTGCTTGATCGCCGGAAGAAGCGTTGGATCTAAGGCAGCTAACATACATACCGTTGATTGGTGAGTAAGGTTGGGTCCGTGAGTAGCCTCCAAAAAATTCTGTATCCGCTGTATGAAGCGCGCCTGAAGCGTGAGCTGAAGGGCAAGAAACGCCCGAAGCACATCGCGGTCATGGCGGACGGCAACCGACGGTGGGCCCGTGAGGCTGGGTTCACCGATGTTTCTCATGGCCACCGGGTGGGTGGGGCGAAGATCGGCGAACTTGTGCGGTGGTCGGCGGAAATGGACGTGGACGTCGTTACGATCTACCTGTTATCAACGGAGAATTTGCAACGGACTTCGGAAGAAGTTGAGCTGCTGTTCGACATTATTTCCGAGGTGATCGAGGACCTTGCGACGCAGTCTTACTCCTGCAAGGTTCGGCTCGTAGGGCACCTGGAGCTCTTGCCGGATGAGGTTGCAGAAAGGATGCGCCGATCTGCCGACACCACCACAGGCAAAGCTGGCCTGACCGTCAACATTGCGGTGGGGTACGGCGGCAGGCAAGAAATTGTCGACGCCGTTCGCAGCCTCATTAGCGACGCCGCTGCCAGCGGCTGCAGCGTGGACGAACTGGTCAACGCAGTGACCGTTGAGTCCGTGTCGCAGCACCTGTACACCTCAGGTCAGCCCGATCCAGACTTAGTGATCCGGACGTCGGGGGAGCAGCGCCTCTCCGGCTTCCTACTGTGGCAGGCGGCGTACTCCGAGATCTGGTTTACGGACACGTACTGGCCCGCGTTCCGCAAGATTGACTTCCTTCGCGCGTTGCGCGAGTACTCGCAGCGCTCCCGTCGCTTCGGCAAGTAGGCAGCTACCTGGCGCTACATTTTGCGCATGCGGACCCACTGCACTGAATGGTCGGCGCCTTTGCGTAGCACGAGCGAGGCACGGATACGGGTGGGGGCAATGTTTTCCACTAGGTTCGGCAGGTTGATGGACTGCCAAATATCGCGTGCCTTGTGACGGGCCTGCGCCTCATCGATGTCGGCATAGTGCGCAAAGTGCGCGCCGGGCTCTCGAAACGCGGTGTTGCGAAGCTTCATGAAGCGGTCGATGTACCAGCGTTCAATATCGGTGGTGAGGGCGTCGACATAAATTGAGAAGTCGAAGAGGTCGGACACCATGAGGGTCGGGCCGGTTTGGAGGACGTTGAGCCCTTCGAGAATGATGATGTCCGGCTGGCGGACCTCAATGAACTCGCCTGGGATGATGTCGTAGGCGAAGTGAGAATATATCGGCGCTTTGACCAGTGGTTGACCCGACTTGACCTCGGTGACAAAGCGCATGAGGTCGCGCCGGTTGTAGGATTCCGGGAATCCTTTGCGGTCCATCAGGTTGCGCTCTTTGAGCACTTTGCTGGGATAGAGGAACCCGTCGGTGGTGATGAGGTCCACTCGAGGATGAGAGTCCCAACGCTGTAGCAACACCTGCAGTACACGGGCAGTCGTTGACTTGCCGACGGCCACCGACCCCGCAATCCCGATAATGAATGGCACGTGGCCTGGGTCATCACCGATAAACGTCTCTGTAGCCTTCGTAAGTTTTTGTCTGGCCCGTACCTGGAGGTGAATCAGGCGAGAGATCGGAAGGTAAATGTCTTCAACTTCCTGCATATCGAGGTTCTCGCCGATACCACTGAGCTTGGCTACTTCGTCCTCCGTCAAGACTTGTGGCATTTGCGCACGTCGGTGCCGCCAATCGTCGCGGTGAAAGTCCAAATAAGGGCTCGAATCCGAAGTGCGGGGAGATTTCGCCATGCGTAACATTGTTACATTTGTTGTTTCGTGTCGGGGAACTCAGGTGCAGATACTTCTGAAGTTCCTGAATAAAGTGGACTTCTTTCGTAGCGCTGATGCTTATACTGCTTAGCAGTGCCAGGCATAGGTGTGCCTGGACATGAGCTAAAACATGATTGACTGTCTGATCTTGAAAGGACCCGGTGCACGTGTCTGAAGACCTCCGCTACCAGGATCTCGCTACTTTTGACCCCGAAGTTCACGAAGCGATCGTTCAGGAACTGTCGCGCCAGCGAAACACGCTGGAGATGATTGCCTCCGAGAACTTCGTCCCGCGAGCAGTGCTGCAAGCACAGGGTTCGGTGTTTACGAACAAATACGCCGAAGGCTACCCAGGTCGTCGCTACTACGGTGGCTGCGAGCACGCCGATATTCGTTGAAGACCTGGCGCGCGACCGCGCGAAGGAGCTCTTCGGCGCGAAATACGCGAACGTGCAACCACACTCCGGTGCGCAGGCGAATGCGGCTGTGTTGATGGCGCTGTGCGAGCCGGGCGACACCATCTTGGGCCTCAGCCTCGCTCACGGTGGCCACCTGACGCACGGTATGAAGATCAACTTCTCCGGCAAGCTGTACAACGTTGCTGCGTACGAGGTTGAAAAAGACACGTGCACCATCGACATGGAGAAGCTGCGTGAACAGGCGCGCGAGGTCAAGCCGAAGGTGATCATCGCGGGTTGGTCCGCGTACCCTCGCCACGAGGACTTTGCTGAGTTCCGCTCGATCGCAGACGAGGTTGGTGCGTACTTGTGGGTCGATATGGCGCACTTCGCTGGCTTGGTTGCTGCTGGTCTGCACCCGTCGCCGGTGCCTCATGCACACGTTGTGTCCTCCACGGTGCACAAGACGATTGGTGGACCACGCTCCGGCTTCATCCTGACCAACGATCTCGAGCTGCACAAGAAACTCAACTCCGCAGTGTTCCCAGGCCAGCAGGGTGGCCCGCTGGTGCACGTGATCGCTGCGAAGGCTACCGCCTTCAAGCTCGCCGCGACGGAGGCTTTCCGTAACCGCCAGGAGCGCACGCTCGAGGGCGCAAAGATTCTCGCCGAGCGCTTGACCCAGCCAGACGCCAAGGAAGCCGGCATCGATGTCGTCTCCGGCGGCACCGATGTCCACCTTGTGCTAGTAGACCTGCGTAACTCCGCGATGGATGGTCAGCAGGCAGAGGATTTGCTGCATAAGGCTGGCATTACGGTGAACCGCAACGCCGTTCCTTTCGATCCGCGTCCGCCAGCCGTGACGTCGGGGCTGCGTATTGGCACCCCGGCGCTGGCGACCCGCGGCTTCGGCAAGGAAGAGTTCGAGGAAGTCGCGGAAATTATCGCCGAGGCGCTCATCCAGGGTGAGAACGCCGACGTCGACGCCCTGCACGCCCGCGTAGACGCGCTGGCGGAGCGGTTCCCGCTCTACCCGGGCCTCGAAGATTGGAAGATGCTCTAAGAGCTACTGCTGCTGCTCGGCCTGGCGCTGCTCTGAATGAGTGGTGCGGGCCGAGCTCAACCATTCCGGCTGGTTTTTCAACAGCTCGTTGATCTCCTCAGTGGTGAGCGGCTTGTCCATGTCGTTTGCTTTGAGTGCGGTGATTGAGATCCCGAGTTTGCGCGCCACCTCGGGGCGGGGGTGTGGCCCATTGCGGCGCAGTTCCTGCAGCCACTCTGGGGGATTGTTCTGTAATTCGCGCAGTTGCGCGTGCGTCACGGCATTGTCTTGGAACTCCTGCGGCGTCGCTGGCAGGTAGATCCCGAGTTTCTTCGCGGCGGTCGCGGCCTTCATCGCGGTTCCGGATGGCTTCTGTGTAGTCATACACCAAACGGTAGCATTGTGCCATGCTATCGCTTGCTTTCGTCACCGGCACAGAGCCAGGGAAGTGGTTTAAACGCTTCGCACAGTCCACACCGCACTCGCTCGATACGCAAGGTGTCGACGACCCCTTCGCTGATCTCCTGGACGAGACGACTTCTACATCGCTGGCGCTGATGCGCCTGCCCGATGACCGTATTACCGATGAATTTCACGTGGTCCGTCTCTATACCGAGGCTCCCGGCGTTGCCGTGCCCAAGGACTCTTTGTTTGCAGGGCTTGGGGAGCGCGTCGATTACGCGGACCTCGAAGGCGAAATCATCAACTGGGTCTACCAGCCGGAGGCGTCACTTGAAGAGCTTCGTGGTGCATTGCAGGTCGTTGCGGCAAACGTTGGCGTGGCATTGGCCCCGTTGCCGTTGTTGAAGGTGCTCTCGAAGAAACAGATCGCGTGTTTGGAAGTTTGGCACGCTCCGCTGGTTGAAACTGAGATTGCATTGGTGTGGCGGAAAGCCGACGACGGTGACGAGATCCAGGACTTTGTGGGCGTCGCAAAAGGGCGCACCGCTCGCTCGTCGAGGGGGAGTGAGCCGACTGCTGGGACGAGGCGGCGCAAACAGGTGTCAGACTCCCGTGCTGCGCAGGGCAAACGCTTATATACGAAACGTGGGAAAAAGCGCAAGGGTGCGGCCGGGAAAACACCCCGAACGGGGGTGAAACGGAGGCGGCGAAAGTGAAATTTGCATAATGGAAACCAGACAAATTCAACAACGAAAGGAAATTTTGATGAATTACAAGAAGGTTTTTACTTCCGCCGTTGCTGCTACCGCTCTGGCCGCAGGCTTGGTTGCTTGCTCTGACGGAGAGGGCGCCGATAGCACTGCTACCACCGCTGCGGATGGTGCTTCCGGCACCGCAACGGTGACCAACATCGAGACAGCTACAGAGGCAGCCGAGACGGAGACTGCTGCTGAGACCGCCACCGACGCTAATGGTGCAGAGGGCTCTACGGAGTCTGTCTCCTTGACTACCGCAGACGGTGAAGAGGTCAAGGTTCCAACCGGTCTGGTCCAGGCAATCGGCCAGTACGCTGACTCGGAGTGGGGCGAGCCGATGAAGGTTACGGAGCACGATGGCAGCTGGATCGTTGACTTTGACAATGACCACCACGTCGCCTGGAATGAAAACACCGGTGGCGCTCCGATCTGGGGCCAAATTGCTAACGTGTGGCTGACGAATGAAGGCGTTATGGACAAGGTTGGCTTCCCAACCGCAGCCGAGACCCCACTTCCAAATGAATCTGGCTGGTTCCAGGAGTTCGAGCACGGCACCATCGAGTGGACTCGTGAAAACAACGACACCGGCGCGTTCGCTGCAAACATCATCGAGAAGTAATTTGTAGCTCTACAACGGCTTTTGTCCCCGTTGGTTGCACGATGTGTGACCAATGGGGACAATGTTTTTTATGACCAAAAAAGGGTTTACCATTCGACCAATCCGGCCAGAAGACTACCCGCAGGTGCGTAGCATCTACGAGATGGGTCTGAGTACCGGAAACGCAACTTACGAGACGCGCGGCTTGACATGGGAGCAGTTTTCCAGGGCGAAGATCATGGAAACGGTGTTTGTTGCCGTTGATGAACACGATGACTCGCGTGTGCTCGGATGGGTAGCTGCGGCGAAGGCGTCGTCGAGAAGCGTGTTCCATGGAGTAGTTGAAGACTCCATCTACGTGCATCCGGATGCGCGCGGCATGGGGGTATCCGGTGCGCTGCTAGACAAGCTCATCGCGACGTGCATCGAACTTGATAAGTGGTCGATTCACTCGTGGATCTTCCCGGAAAACGAAGGATCGGCAGGGCTGCACAAGTCGCGCGGGTTTGAGAAAGTTGGCACCTTCCATCACATGGCGAAAATGTCCTACGGTGAGCGGGAAGGCCAGTGGCGTGACTCGGACATCTACGAGCTGCTGTTGCCGAAGCCGGGAGAAAAGAAACCAGGCAAAAGCCAGGTCTAGTCACGCCTCATCGTTCCTAGTCCAGCGTCTCTTTCAGCGGGTCTTCCCGGACCGGGAAGAGCAGCACCAACGCAACGGCGGCCAATGGGACCATCAGTAAGAACACTGGGGTCAGGCCGTCGTTGTAACTATTAAGGACGGCGTCGCGCAGTACGTCAGGCAGTTGTGCAACCGCGTGCGGGGTGAGGGAGTTGTGCCCACCGGCGCTCGAGAATTGCTCGGCGTAAGGGGCTGCCTCGCTAGGGGCCATCGAGGCCAATGCTTTTGGCAGGCGTTCCGCGAGCTCCTCCGTCATATTGTGAATGAACAGCGAACCAATAAGCGACGCACCGATCGCGGAGCCGATCTGTCGGAAGAAGTTGTTCGTCGCTGTTGCAGTACCGACCATTGCTAGTGGGAACGAGTTCTGGACAATAAGTACCAGTACCTGCATGACTAAGCCGAGTCCGAACCCAAAAATGAACATGTAGATACCCAGCGTGGTCAGCGGTGTGGACACTTCGAGCTGCGAGAAGAGGAAGAGTCCGACCGAAACGATGGCCATACCGATGATCGGGTAGACCTTGTAGCGGCCCGTTTTCGCGATAATGAACCCCACGGTAGTGCCAGTGCCCAATATGCCGATGACCATTGGCAGCATCATCAGCCCCGCGTTCGTTGGCGTGAGTTCGTGCACCATCTGCAGGTAGGTAGGCAGGTAAGCAAGCGCACCGGTCATAGCCAGTCCCAGCACGGTTCCGGAGGCCGTCGTCAAGACCATGTTGCGATTGCGGAACAAGTGCATGGGGATGAGCGGGTTCGGTACGCGCAGCTCAACGAAGACGAACAGCGCTGCAGCGACAACCGCAAGCGAGGAAATACCCAAAATGATAGGCGAGGACCACTCATACTGAGTGCCACCCCACGTTGTGGTCAAAATAAGAGAAGTCGTGGCAACCGCCATGAGCACGGTGCCCAGCCAGTCGATGCTCTGTGCTGACCGCGACCCCTTGCGTAGGTGGAGCACGATTGTGCAGACCGTCATCGCGAGAAGCCCCAGCGGGATGTTCATCCAAAGGCCCCAACGCCAGCCGGGGCCATCCGTAAACCAGCCGCCCAACACGGGGCCAAGCACGGAAGAAACGCCGAATACTGCCCCCATCACACCCATGTACTTGCCACGGCTACGAGCTGGAACCACCTCCGCGATGATTGCCTGGGAGTTGACCATCATGCCGCCAGCGCCAAAGCCTTGGACGGCGCGCCCGATAATGAGCAGCTGCATTGACTGTGCAAGCCCACCCAAGGTGGAACCAATGACGAACAGGCCAATCGAGCCAATATAAGGCCACTTGCGTCCGACCCTGTCACCGAGCTTGCCATTAATTGGCATCGCGATTGTCATCGTGACCAGGAACGACGAAATCACCCAGCTCATGTGATCTACGCCACCAAGCTCACCGACAATCGTCGGCAGGGCAGTGGAGAAAATCATCTGGCCCAATGAGCTCATCAGCATCGTGATGAGTAGCGCTCCAAAGATCAGGCCAACGTGTGGCTTAGTGTTGTTTACCACTGCAACTCCTTTGCATACTTCGTGACGACGGCAGCTACGCTACGAGCCTGCTCCTTCGGCGAACCCTCCTCTTGGAAATGAAGGCTTCGCGCATAAAGCACAAGCGTTGTCCGAAAAAGTTCCACAACGATTCGGGCTTCTGCCTCTATGGTGACATCTAGACGGCGGTCTTCGGGGTGGCTCGCAAAATGCTCACGCACAGCCTGCTCGAGGTGTCGTAGCGTATCGCGTTTGCGGGCCAGCATCGCGTTTGCCAACGATGGGTTGTCCTGCATGAGCCGCTGGATTCGGCAGGCATCCTCGGCTCGATCTTCGGCACCTGATTCTTCCATTGCATCGATTACCAGGGACAACATGTTCGTGGACGACTCATCAGCAATGCGTGCAAAGCTCTCGCTGGTGAACTCGAGAGGGAAGGGACCAAGCACAGCGTCATCTTTTGAGTCCATGTAGTTGAAGAACGTCCGCCGTGAAATGCCTGCACCTTGGCAGATCTCCTCGACTGTGACATTGTCATAGCCGTCGCGTGCCACAAGCGATGCAGCTGTATCGAAGATTCGCTGCCGTGTTTCGCGGCGCTTTCGCTGCCGGAGACCTTCTGACTGATCGGGAAAATTCACGGAGTGCAATCTTACACTCCGTGCAAAAATATCAAAGAAACCTATTCAACCAGGAGCGATAGTGAGCCTTCCACGTTTGGAGAGCTATCACCGCGGCGCTCGAAAAACTGTGCCTCAACGATTCCCGGCTCCGGGCTGGAGAAGCTCCAGAAACCATCATCAGTAGTTGGAGGGCACTGTTTCGTCAGAGCGGAAGCACTGCCATCATGCGCGATAAGCGCCACGCAACCGCTCAGAGGATAGCTGACCATCCCTTGTCCTTCATGGAGGGAGAACACCGCCGGCCACGCCGCTACGGCAGCATCAGGGCTGTGCGATTGGAGGGTGCCTTGGAATGTTCCAGAGGGGGCGTCGTCACGCACTTGCGGAGCTTCAGGAAACGCAGTCACCGTCACAACTGTAGGCACCCCGTTAGGCTCCGGCTTTGGCTGAGCGGACCAGTACGCTGCGGCGAGCGCTATCCCGATAAGCGAGACCACCAGAGCTAAGACACCGCCAATAACCCATGGCTTATTTGAGCCCCCAGCTGTACGAAGCTGCGAAAAAGAATCAGACATAAAAATCATCCCTGGTCGTGCTCATGAACATGGGCAGTAGCAGGGATGATTGTAGCGAAGACTAGTTGCGTTCGGTATGAGCCATCGACAGGACGTTCAAACGCTTGTCGAGCTCCTCCTCAGTCAACGTTTCGCCGTCCACGAAGCCGAGGTCAATCACAGCCTGGCGGATCGTGATGCCCTCCTTCACCGCATGCTTTGCCACTTTCGCAGCGTTCTCGTAGCCGATTGCACTGTTCAGAGGGGTGACGATTGATGGTGAAGACTCCGCGAGCTGCTTCATGCGGGCCTCGTTCGCCTCGATACCGTCAACCAAGCGGGTAGCGAACTGTCGAGAGACGTTCGCCAGCAGGCGAGCGGACTCCAGCACGTTGCGCGCCATCATCGGGATGAACACGTTGAGCTCGAACTGGCCTTGCGAGCCGCCGAATGCCACTGCGGCATCGTTGCCGATCACCTGGGCTGAGACCTGGGTTGCCGCCTCGCACAGGACAGGGTTCACCTTGCCAGGCATGATCGACGAGCCTGGCTGCAGATCTGGGAGGTGAATCTCCGCGAACCCTGCGAGTGGGCCCGAACCCATCAGCCGGATGTCATTTGCAATCTTGTACAACGAGACTGCAACAGTGCGCATCGCACCGGAGAATTCCACCAGAGCGTCGCGTGCGGCCTGGGCCTCGAAGTGGTTCTTTGCCTCCGACAGCTGTGTCAGTCCGGTGAGCTTCACCAGCTCTGCGGTCACCTTTGCGCCAAAGTCTGCTGGGGTGTTGATGCCGGTGCCAACCGCGGTGCCGCCAATGGCGAGCTCGCCGAGGCGGCCAACAGTTGCCTCAACGCGCTCGATGCCGAGCTCGATCTGACGCGCGTAGCCGGAGAACTCCTGACCAAGCGTGAGCGGGGTCGCGTCCATCAGGTGAGTGCGGCCCGACTTCACTACCTCGTGCCATTGCTCAGCCTTCGCAGCCAGTGACTTCTGCAGCACCTGCAGGGCCGGGACCAGCACTTCGACGGCAGCTTCGGTGGCAGCAATGTGCGTTGCAGTTGGGAAGGTGTCGTTCGAGGACTGTCCCATGTTGACGTGGTCGTTCGGGTGGACTTCCACGCCGTTTGCGTGCGCGATCGAAGCAATGACCTCATTAGTGTTCATGTTCGAGGAAGTGCCAGAACCCGTCTGGAAAACGTCAATTGGGAACTGGTCGTTGTGCTTGCCGTCTGCGATTTCCTTCGCCGCAGCGATGATCGCGTCAGCCTTTTCCGCATCGAGCTTGCCCGAATCCTTGTTGACCTGCGCACACGCGGCCTTGAGGAGCCCAAGGGCGCGGATCTGCTGGTTCTCGAGGCCCCGGCCAGAGATCGGGAAGTTCTCTACAGCACGTTGAGTTTGAGCACGCCACAGTGCATCAACAGGTACTTTGACCTCACCCATGGTGTCGTGCTCGATACGGTACTGCTTATCGGCCATTCAATCTTTCCTTTACTTGATACTTACAGAAAATCGACGCTTTGAATTACTTGATCGGGCCGGAGTAATCGATCACCGAGTACTCCTGAAGCTTCGGCAGCTGGTGGAGGGACTCCACGTAGCGGACGGTGCCAGACTTCGAGCGCATTACCAACGAACGGGTGGTAGCGCCATTCTTACGGTAGGAGACGCCGCGCAGCATGTCGCCGTTGGTGACACCGGTAGCCGCGAAGTAGCAGTTATCGGAGGCCACCAAGTCGTCGAGGCCAAGCACACGGTCGAGATCGTGGCCCGCTGCCAGCACGCGTTCGCGCTCTTCATCGGACTGCGGTGCGAGCTGGCCCTGGATCTCACCACCAAGGCACTTCAATGCACACGCCGTGATAACCCCCTCCGGTGTGCCACCGATGCCCATCGCCATGTCAATGGAGTTGGTGTTCTGGGCAGCAGCGATGGCACCAGCAACGTCTCCGTCCATAATGAAACGTACCTTGGCACCAGCCTTGCGAATCTCCGCAACCAGCTTGTTGTGACGTGGGCGGTCGAGTACCACCACAGTCACGTTACCAACGCCGACTCCCTTGGCTTCTGCCACTGCCTTAATGTTGAACTCGACGGACTTCGTAATATCGATGACCCCGACAGCCTCAGGGCCGACTGCAATCTTGTTCATGTAGAACGCGTCCTGCGGGTTGAACATGGAACCACGGTCGGCAGCCGCGATAACCGAAATAGCATTCGGGCGACCTTCCGCCATCAGGCGCGTGCCGTCGACTGGGTCAACCGCCAGATCAACCTGTGCGCCAAAACCGTTGCCGACACTTTCGCCGTTAAACAACATCGGCGCCTCGTCCTTTTCGCCCTCGCCAATGACGATGACGCCGTCCATCGTGACGGAGTTGATCATCTTGCGCATGGCGTCGACTGCGGCGCCGTCACCTTCATTTTTCATCCCGCGACCTACCCAGCGGCCAGAGGCAAGCGCAGCAGCCTCGGTAACGCGCACGAGCTCCATTGCAAGGTTACGGTCAGGGAAGTTTTCAGAAGTTTGTTCAGACATGAAACAGTGCCCTCCTGCGGCAAACTAGTTTTAGTTGTGACAACATCGACATCATGCCGCGTTGCAAAGCCATACCACTGCGGTCTGGCACACCTCTATCATGGCACTTTTGCCAGACATGAACCGTCGTTTCTACACCTAAAATAGGGCAATGCTGCGAATAGTGGTGTCTGAACTGGGGACTTCCTGCGTAAAAAGCCAACGCGCGGGGGTAAAAGACAAATTCGGGGGTATCAGGAATCCATGTCATACTGGAGCGCGTGGCTCAAGAAAACAAACCTCGCATTTTCCAAGACGGCAGAGACATGCTCATCAACGTCATCTTGATCGTGGTCGTCATGATCATTGCCGTTGGTGCGACCGGGCTGTGCACGTTCAATCCCGGTAAGCCCGAAAATGGGCCTGTGCAAGAAGTCGATGCGAAGACGTTCCTTGGCCTTGAGGCTCGCGGAGTCGATTTTCCGGTGCGCTACCCTCAAATGCCAACAGGTTGGGTGACGAACTCCGCGCGGCGAAGCATGATCGCTCAGCAGCCAGCTCCAGTCGTAGGGTGGGTCACGCCCGATGGTGGCTTCATCCAGCTGACGCAAACGGGTGCGGACAGCAAAACGGTCCAGTCCGAGGTCGACGGAAAGCAGCGCACGCTTGACCGCCAGGACACGATCGATGGCCACAGCATTGAGATATTCAAGGGTACCGAGGCGAAAACTCGCCCACTGTGGGTTATCGATGCTGGCGACGCACGATTCGCCGTCACAGGTGCCGGAACAGACGCCGAGTTTGAGGAACTGATACGTACTGCGCTCGCGACCGAGCCGCTGTCAGCGCAGTAGACGCCGTGGCAGCAGGCTATTCCGACTGTGGTGTTTGCTCAGTCGCGTCGCGCTGCTGAATAGCGGCCTCGACACGTTTTGATGCTCCCTCGAGTAGCTGCTCGCAGCGCTTCGCGAGCCCCTCGCCGTACTCCCAATACTTCAGTGATTCGTCAAGGCTCATTTGCCCGAGCTCGAGGACCCTCACTGTTTCTACGAGTTGCTGCCTAGCTTGCTCGAACGAAAGCGTTGCGGGGTCGGGGAATGCGGCGTCGGTGGGTTGGCCATTGCCATACGTGTTTTCGGACATGGATTGTCTCCTTGATGCTAGATGCTAGTGAAATTGCTGTGTGGATTTAATCGGCGGGGGTGGTCCCCATTGCTGCTGCGGTGATGGAACCGTCCGCGACGCGGATGCGCAGCTGCGATCCGGGGGGTGATTGTTCGATGCTGGTGACAACCTCAGGATCGGAATGGTCGCGGGGGAGGACTTGTACTACGGAATATCCGCGCGCGAGAGTTGCTGCTGGCCCTAACGCCGAAACTTGTGAGCGGAGCGCAGCGACCTGCTGCGTTTCTCGCGCCAACAGGTGGCTGATCTCTCGTCGCATCGAAGCAACCTGCTGTGAGACCTCTTCGCTTCGACGCTCAATTGCCAGTAACGGGTTCTGCATCACCGGACGCGAGCGCCAGTACTGGATCTCTTCCGATTTGGTGGAAACCCAGGTGCGCAGCGCCTGCGCGCTGCGTGCGCGCGCCTCAGACAGAAACGCAAGCTCCTGGGTGGCATCGATGACGACGCGTTTAGCGGCGTCGGTTGGAGTGGCCGCGCGTAAGTCAGCGACGTTGTCGAGCACCGGGTTGTCTGGTTCGTGCCCAATGGCGGATACCACCGGCGTTCCCGCCGCAGCCACAGCGCGCTGCAGCGCCTCCTCAGAAAACGGAAGGAGGTCCTCGACCGAGCCTCCGCCACGGGCAATGATGATGACCTCAACATTGGGGTCCGCGTCAAGCGTCTGCAGGGCTTGAATGACCTCAGGCACCGCGTTCGGTCCCTGTACCGCGGTGTTGATCACGCGGAATTGGACCGCGGGCCAACGGCTCTGCGCCACGGAAAGCACGTCGCGCTCGGCGGCTGAGCCGCGACCAGTAATGAGGCCAATCGTGTTCGGGAGCAGGGGAATCGGCCGTTTGCGGGCGCGGTCAAAGAGACCCTCACTTGCAAGCTGTTTCCGAAGCTGCTCAATCTTCGCGAGCAATTCACCGATACCGACGTGGCGAATCTGCGTCGTCCACATCGAAAAGGAGCCGCGGCCCTCGTAGAAGGCCGGCTTGCCGTAGATGACGACGCGGTCACCGTCCTTTGGTGGCGTCGGCAAGCTCCTTAAGTAGTCCGAGGAAACCGTAAGCTGCACGCTCGTTTCCTGCTGCGTGTCGCGGAGGGTGAGATAGGAGAATTTCCAGCTCGGCTTGTAATTCACCTGCGTGAGCTGGCCTTCAACCCACAAGTGGCCCAGACGGTTAATCCACCCCTTGACCGACTTATTCAACTTTGCCACTGGCCATGGCTGTTCAGGGCTACTTGGTGAGGCTGAACGCTCACCTTGTGCTTGTGTCAACACCGCTCCTTTCCCAGCGTGTCGATGGAATACGCTGTCATTGTTTCATAGATAGATCACCACAAGAATGTGTACCTACTGTTTTAGACGTTGATTCGGTAGGGTCGGTTCCATGACAAATCAGGGTAAAAAAGTTCTTCTGGCAGCACCTCGCGGTTACTGCGCAGGTGTGGATCGTGCAGTTGTCACTGTAGAAAAGGCGCTGGAAAAATACGGAGCCCCAATTTATGTGCGAAAAGAGATCGTCCACAACAAGTACGTAGTGGAAACACTAGAGAAGCGCGGCGTCATATTCGTTGACGAAACCGACGAGGTCCCCGAAGGCTCGCACCTTGTCTTTTCCGCGCACGGAGTTTCCCCCGCGGTCCGCGAAGCAGCGGACGGGCGCAACTTGCTGGCGCTCGACGCCTCGTGCCCGCTCGTGACCAAGGTGCACAACGAGGTGAAGCGGTTTGCCAAGCACGGATACCAGATCTTGCTTGTCGGCCACGAGGGCCACGAGGAAGTCGAAGGTACCGCAGGTGAGGCCCCGGAGGTCACCCACCTCGTTGACGGGGTCGAGGGTGTCGACGCCCTTCCCGACTTCCCAGAGGGGACGAAGCTAGTGTGGCTATCCCAGACCACCCTGTCTGTTGATGAAACGATGCTGATCGTTGAAAAGCTGCGCGAGCGCTACCCAGATCTAGAAAACCCGCCTAGCGACGACATCTGCTACGCAACGCAAAACCGTCAGGTAGCAGTGAAGAAGATCGCACCGCAGACGGAACTCGTTATTGTGGTCGGCTCGCAAAATTCTTCCAATTCGAAGCGCCTGGTGGAAGTAGCGCTCGACGCTGGTGCCAACAACGCATACCTCATCGACTACGCCCACCAAGTACAAGACGAATGGTTCGAGGGCGTCAACACCGTTGGCGTAACATCGGGAGCTTCGGTGCCGGAAATTCTGGTTCAGGAGCTGCTCGCGGAGCTTGCGACGCGCGGTTACACCGATGTAGAGGAAGTCACCACTACGGTAGAGACGATCACGTTCGCGCTGCCGCGGGATCTGCGTCAGCCGCGCCGTAGCAGCTAGTGCTCGTCTAGCCTTCGCCTAGCGATCTTCGTTTTTGTACAGGTCCTCGCCAAGGCGAGAGGCAACTCGCCGGGCCCGCTCCCCACGGGGGCGGGCCTGACTGCGTTCTGCCTTCGTTCGCTTCAACAGCTCATCGACCGTGATGCCACCCTGGCTGCGCTCACGGGCCCGACGGCCCTCGCTATTGGTCCTGCGGTTCGACTGGCTCATGCGGCGGCGCTGCGCTCGCTCCCGGCGCAGGACTTCATCGTTATGGCGTTGGATCAGCCAGTAGCGCACGATGGCGATCACCAGGGCACCAGCAGTCACCGTGAAGAGAATAGGGAAGTGCTCGATTACTGGGTAAAGCACCATAAGGATAGCGGTTTTCCCGCCTGCACCAGCGGCCCCGAGCTGATTGCGTGCTGAAATCAGTCCAAATCCAAGCAGCGCAATGACGAACAAAAGCGGGGTAGCCGCGACGGTAAGGAACAAACCCCGCGGGTCTACCAGCGTCGTCACGGCGATGACCGCGACGCTGAACAGTACGAGCAGAGGCCATCCGATGTATCCCGCCGACGTTGCGATGACGACGCCGGTCAGCAGCGCAGCAAAGATAATGCCGATGCTGGAAACGGTAGGCAAACCGTGGAAGGTGGCGGTACCAGAGCGCGGGGATCGGAGAGAGTTTTGAGACACGCTGGGCATTCTACCCGGCCTACCCCCGAGTCTTGCCAGTTTGACCCGCTCCAGGGGCTAACAATTCGACGAATCTGAGTCGCGGAGTCTCGGTCGCGCATCGATAGGGTGAAGCTCCGGCGCGCTCGACGAGTGCCCAGCTGCACCTAGTTCCTCGAGCTTACGAGCGGTGACCATCACCCGACTGTCGAGCGACGCCAGTGTTGCGTTGTACGACTCGACCGCCTTCTCAAGACTGCTCCCGACGCGGTTGTAGTGCTCTGTCAGCGTGCCGAGACGCCGGTACAGCTCTTCGCCAAGACGCTGGATGGTCTGCGCCTCCCGATTCATGGAATCTTGCCTCCACCCAAGTTCAACCGTGCGCAGCAGTGCGAACAGCGTCGTGGGGGTCGCGATGACGACGTTGCGGGCAAAAGCGTAGTCGAGCAGCTCCGGGTCGATAGCGAGACCGGCGTCCAAGAATGGGTCAGCTGGGACAAACATCACGACGAATTCCGGGCTGGGCTGAAATGCCTTTATGTATGACTTTGAGGACAGCGTATCGACGTGGCTTCGCAGCAGGTGCGCGTGTCTACGCAGGTAGCCTTGCTTTTCTTCCGGGTCTTCCGTGTTGAGCGCATCGAGGTATGAAGAAAACGGAACCTTGGCGTCGACGATTATGTTTCGATCCTGGGTGAGCCGGATAACCATGTCCGGGCGTAGCGAGGCGCCGTCGAAACGCATGTACGCCTGAGCGTCAAAGTCGACGTGCTCTACCATCCCACCCAGCTCTACCACGCGCTGCAGCTGCACCTCGCCCCATCTGCCTCGGACCTGCGGTGAGCGCAGTGCAGTGATGAGCTGATCAGTCCGGTCCCCGAGCCTGGATGAGGTGCGCGCAATTGCTTGTACTTGGCCTGCCAAGGCAGACTGCGCTACTGCTTGCTCTTTATCGATGTCTTCGAGACGAACCTGTAGGTCACGAAGTGCCTGTGCCAGCGGGCGTAGATCAGTAGGCGGGTGCTGTTGGGGGTTGGTACGCTGCATCCAAAACGTGCCGCCAAAAAAGCCCAGGATGGCCCCAACGAGGAGGCCCGTAAAGATCAATAGCAGTGCGGTCGATGCGTCCATGTGCATTAGTAGAGCACATGAGCGGGACAAAACTAGGCGTTAGGACGCAGTCGATCGAACACCTGTTTTAACTTGTCGGGCTTGTACCGTGGACGGAAGCGGCGATCGGGTTGATCAAGATCCTCCTCCGCGGACTCTCCCTGTGCAGCCTCCGAGGGGACAGTGGCTGCCCATTCATCTTCCTCGCGCAGCGCATCGCGCTTGTGCTGGCTTTCGATGCTTTCCAGCTCAGCAATCGCACGACCTTCCTCGGTGATGAAAGAAAGATCTTCCGGGCGTACTTCCCCTGAGTGGATGCGCACAATATCGAGCGCGTAGCGGTAGCAAACCGCGATCATCGCAGCTACGGGGACTGCCAAGAAGGCACCAATCAGGTTGAAGAGTCCACCACCTACGGTCACGGAGACCAGCACGATCACTGGATGCAAGTTCATTGCACGGGACTGCAGCATCGGGGAGAGCACATTGCCTTCCAGCTGTTGGACAACAATGACGATGGCAAACACAATCAACGCTTGGGTTACGCCAAGCGACACCAACGCGACCAAAATGGCAAGCGCGCCTGCCACAACCGCACCCACAATCGGGATGAACCCCGCGATGAACGTCAGCACAGCGAGCGTGAACGCCATCGGGACGCCCACGAAGTAAATGCCGAGTCCGATGAAGATGGCGTCGACAAGCGAGACAACAGCTTGGGCGCGAATAAAACCACCAAGCGTGTCCCACGCTCGAGTGAAGAGCTCAGTGAAATGAAGGCCTGCGCGACCCCCGGTAGCACTGCGAAGCCAAGGCAAAAACTTGTGGCCATCCTTCAAAAAGAAGAACGTCAAGACAAGCACCACAAACAGTGTGACAATCAGGCCTGCGGCAGTGCCAATACCCGTGAATACACCGCCAGCGATTGCCCCGGCCTGCTTCTGGAGCCACTGCGCAATCTCGTTCACGCCCTCATCAAGATCATCGGGGTTGACATTGAGCGGTGGACCCTGCAGCCAGAGCTGCAATCGCTGCACACCTTCGAGCGCTTGCAGATAGAGCAACCTCGAGTGCGCCGCAATGTCCGGGGCAATCAACGAGACGAGAAAGCCGAGAAATCCAAAGAAGCCAAGCAACGTCAAGAGCGCCGCAAATCCAGCTGGTATGCCATGCTGGCGCAGCCAGCCCGCAACGGGCGCGAGCACAGTGCAGATGATGAGCGCAAGAACAACCGGAAGAATGCCTGCCCAAAACATCCCGATCACTTTGCCAAGCGCGGCCAAAAACACTGCGACAATGAGGACTCGCAGCGTCAACGTCGCGGCGGACTTGATCCACGCGCGGTAGACAATGCCGCGATCAATCGGATTGGCGTCGTAGTCGAGAGGTTTCTGAGTGCTCACGCGACCTATTGTGCCCCATCCGAGGGAGAAAGAAACGTAACCCGACCGCGAGCTGCAAACTTTTCGACGGCAACGCGATGGGTGGGCTAGGATTGGCCAGCGTGAGTCTTACACTTGGAATCGTCGGTTTGCCCAATGTCGGAAAGTCAACCCTTTTTAATGCGTTGACGCGGAATGATGTGCTCGCTGCGAACTACCCGTTCGCAACCATCGAGCCGAACGTGGGGTTGGTTGAACTGCCAGACCCGCGCCTGAAGCGCTTAGCTGAGATCTTTGAATCCGAACGCATCCTGCCCGCGACGGTGTCGTTCGTTGACATCGCTGGCATCGTCAAGGGGGCGTCCGAGGGCGAAGGTATGGGCAACGCCTTCCTTGCCAACATTCGTGAAGCAGACGCCATTTGCCAAGTCGTTCGCGCCTTCGCTGACGACAATGTCATTCACGTCGACGGGAAAGTCGATCCCGCATCTGACATCGCAGTCATTAACACCGAGCTGATCCTGGCTGACCTGCAGACGATCGAGAAAGCGTTGCCGCGCCTGGAGAAGGAAGGCCGCAAGAGCAAGGACGTGGCAGCAGAGGCCGAGGAGGCCAAGAAGGCGCAGGCAGTGCTTGAGGACGACCGCACCCTCTTCGCCGCGGCAAAGTCAGGGGACATCGACCTCGATTTGCTCCACCACCTGCACCTCATGACGGCGAAACCATTCCTCTACGTATTCAACTCCGACGAAGCCGTGCTCACCGACGAAGGCCGGAAACAAGAGCTGCGAGAACTTGTCGCACCGGCAGAGGCAGTCTTCCTGGACGCGCAAACAGAGACCGAGCTGCTCGAACTAGATGAAGAGGACGCGTCGGAACTCCTCGCCTCCGTTGGACAGGACGAACCTGGACTGGAAACGCTCGCGAAGGCAGGCTTCGCAACCCTCGGCTTGCAGACCTACCTTACTGCTGGGCCGAAGGAGGCCCGAGCCTGGACGATCCACCAGGGCGATACCGCACCGAAGGCTGCGGGCGTCATCCACACCGACTTTGAGAAAGGCTTCATCAAGGCCGAAATCGTCAGCTTCGAAGACCTCGACAAGTTTGGGTCCATGGCCGAAGCACGCGCCAACGGCAAGGTGCGTCAAGAAGGTAAGGACTATGTCATGGAAGACGGAGACGTGGTGGAGTTCAAGTTCAACGTGTAGTCACGCCTCGGGACTGCCAAAACCCGGGGTCTTCGGGATTTCGCGTAACGGCCCAAGTGAGTCCCGGTGCCTCGTGGCGAGCTCGACATCCGAGGTGGAGGCGGCGGAAGAGGGCGAGCAGCTCGTCGACAAACTCAACCTCGACTGTGGCAGCGTCCCAAAGAACGCCGTCCCAGCCTTCGTCGTGGACTGCGGTCGCCACGCGGCGACGCGAGTCACCGACGGGATTTGGGGCTATCGCCACCGGTTCGCGTGCTGGTTGTCGCGTTTTCGTTGTAGCCGCTGCCGAACAACCTCCGCAGACTCCACATCCGCGCCCCCCACTCTAACCGGCGGGCACAGGAATTCCCTGCTATTTCCCAAGCTCTTTGCGGCGCTCGGCCGCGAGTTTCAGCCGCTCGGCGCGATCGGAACGTTCCTTCTCCAGCAGTTCCTCGAGGATCTTGTCTTCCTCGTCGGAGATGTCGAAGACGGCGTACCAAGCGAATACGAGTATGCCCACCACGGGATACACCACCCAGGCGTAGTCCAGGTCGAACCCAAGCTGCAGCACGAAAAATACCGCTAAGCCGCCTATGAGGGTGGTGTAGATTGCGGTGTCCATCTTCCGCTTCGCTGCGAGTTTCTCATCCAGCTCGACCTCGGACGGGATCCGCTTTTCCAATGCGACCGGTTCGGCCGGGAGGTCGTCGAAAAGCATTGAAAGCTCCCCGCGAGTGCGCGCAACCGCGGCTTGACCTGTGCGTTCTTCGAACTCTGCCACATCAAGGTAGCCGTCTGCGAGCAGTGTGCCCAGCCGGTCCAGCGCGTCCGAGCGCTCGGCGTCGCCCACGCGGATTTCGTCCATTATCGCTCCCAACTTGCACTTGCCCTTGCGGCAAGCTGTTCAATCGCAGCCATGGCAGATGGTATCGAATACACAATCAGCGAGGCCGCAGAAGCCCTCGGCGTTTCCACCAAGGCGCTGCGTCACTGGGAGGCGCTCGGCCTCATCGCACCCGCGCGCACGTGGGCCGGCCACCGTGTTTACAGCGAGGCGGACCTCGAGCGCGGCGCGGCCATCGCCCTCTACCGCGGAGTCGGCGTGCCGCTTGCGCAGATCGCGCAGCTTCTCGACGCCTCCGGAGCCGCCCTCACCCGCGCCCTCAAGCACCACCAAGAAGCACTCGCGTCTCGACGGCGCACGCTCGACGCCCAACTCAAATCTGTCCAGCACCTCATTGACAACGCAACGAAAGGATCGATCGACATGGACGCAATGAAGAAGTACCTCGGCGAAGATATGCCCGCCTACCAGGAGGAGGCTGAGCAGCGCTGGGGTGATACCCCGGAGTGGGCGCAGTCCCAGAAAAAGCTCGCCCAAATGGGCGAAGGTGACTTCAAACGCCTGCAGGAAGAACAGGACGCGCTCGCCGCGGATCTGATCGCCGCACGCGATTCCGGCGTGGACCCCGGCTCCGAGGAAGCCGAAGCACTGGTGGAGCGCCACCGCGCAAGCATCGCCCAGTGGTACGAGGCGACCCCGGCTCGCCAGCTCATCCTCGCGCGCATGTACGTTGACGACGCGCGCTTCCACGAAGCCTACGGCGGCGCGCAGGACTACCTGCTCGAGCTGGTCACCGCCCACGCGGCGACCGAAGGCGTGGACGTGGACAACCCGCAGTGGGGTTAGAAACGGAGCAGTAATCCTTCCAACTCTTGCTGGAGTAAACGCTGTGCCGTCACTGGAACCCTTCTTGTGTGAATCTCTCCAGTACCATCGCGATCTTCCTGCCCGCTGCGCTTTTGGTACTTGGCGCGATACCGTTCTGGGAGCGCATCCGTCAGATGCCACGCGCAGGTGCCGCCCAGGCTGGAGCGAATGCCGCGGTGGTCGGCATTCTCGGCGCAGCGCTGTACACCCCGGTGTTCACCGCCGGGGTTTCCGGCGTGATCACTCTGTCCATCGCCGTGGTCTGCTACGCCGCGCTCACCTCGTGGAAGGTCCCGCCGTGGGCGGTCGTCGTCGGCGCGGCCCTGGTCGGCTAGATTGTGCTGTGAACTTCGCTCTCGCCCGGTGCTCGGCGCTGAAGCGCGCCAAGGGAGGGAACCGGGACTAGAACGTCACGTTGGCCAGCACCGCGCCGGTGGGTTGCGCCGCGCCGGCGGCGACTTCCTCGGTTACGAGGACTGAAGCAGTTCCACCGGGCAGCGGCATCCACACGTCGTCGTGGGGTTCCTGGCTGATGACTCCAGCCGATTCCACGGCGCCGTCATCCATGACTGCCCACACTTGTGCCCCCATGCCGTCGTCGAGAGCTGGCTGGCCGTTGACCATGGCGCCGCCCTTGCCCATGTCAGAGCTGATCACGATGTCGAGGCTCGCGCCCATCGCGTCGGCCTGACCTTGACGCGCGTCGTCGGCCTCCATGATTGCGTGCATTTCTTCGACGCCTTGGGCTGTCACGGATTCGCGTGACTCGTCGACAGTGATTTGGGTGACCGCGAACCCGCCACCGGCGATTAGCACAACGGCGGCTGCTGCGGCGGTTGTGAGACGTCGCCCGGAGCGGTTCTTCCGCGCGGTGTCGAAGTCAGCGACCTGGTCGGTGGCGTCGATACGCTCCATGATTGAGCGTTTGAGCTCCGGTGGCGGGGTGACCGGTGTGGCCGCGGAATTGAAGAGGTCCTCAATATCTTTATCCATCACAGGCCTCCTTTCAACGACACGGCCTTGCGAAGCTTTTGCAACCCGTCGCGTACCCGGGTTTTGGCTGTTCCGAGAGCGACGCCAGTGGCATCGGCGATTTCTTGATGGGTGAGTTCCCCAAAATACGCGAGCATGAGCGCACTTCGATGGGGCTCTCCGATTGAATCAATGAGTTCTTGAAGTTCCTCAGACTCTAGTCGCTGTTGAGCTTCGTCCTCAGCGGCAGCGACCCATCTGGTCAGTTGACTGTTGAAATCGTCGGTGTCGCGGGCTTGGGAGCTGCGCCAGCTCCGCAGCCGATCGATGGCTCGCGATTTGGCGAGCCGCAGTACCCATGACTTGGCGCTGCCACGGTGTGGGTCGAAGGTGTGGGCGCTCTGCCATACCTCCACGAAGACTTCTTGGGTGACCTCTTCCGCTTGGGCCCGGTCACGCAAGATGTGGGTGGTGAGACCGAGAACCTGTGGGGCCAGAACGTCGTAAAGCTCGGCGAAGGCGACTTTATCGCCCGCGCGCACGCTTTCTAAGAGACGGTCAGGATCCACAGATTCCAAATCTAACACCAGGGTCATGTGCTACTTGGATTCTTCCATCATCTTGTCTTCGCTCATCATGGCATCGGAGGACGGTGCCATGGAATCGCTCATCATGGCATCGGAGGACGGGGCCATGGAATCGCTCATCATCGCCCCGGAAGACGGGGCCATGGAATCGCTCATCATGGCTTCGGAGGACGGGGCCATGGAATCGCTCATCATCGCCTCGGAAGACGGGGCCATGGAGCCGTCCATCTTGTCCTCCATCTTCTCCTCGGAGTCGTTGCATGCGACGAGGCCGGTGGCGGCGATGACGATTGCGCTGACGCTGGCGATTGCGCGGTTGATAGACATAGTGTCTCCTTCACTTTTTCGGTTCGCAGGCGCAGTGTTTCTGGCCCGTTATTGAGTACTACGGAGCCGCGGGCTGATGCGGATTGGACCAATCCGGTGCGGGTGCTCACTCCGTAGTGCTGGGTGTGGGAAAGGCAACCGGAAAGTAGAGGAAACTCATGATCAGCGTGATTCTTGTCGGATTCATCGGAGGTGTGATCACGGCTTTGTCGCCGTGCATTTTGCCGGTGTTGCCGGTGGTGCTGGGTGTCAGCGTCGGGCGTAAACCGTCGCACGTGGTGGCAGGTTTGGTCGTGAGCTTCGCCGCGATCGCGCTGCTGGGTACGTTGCTGCTTAGTGCGCTGCATTTGCCGCAGTCGGTGTTGCGCTGGGCGGGAGTGGTGTTGCTGGCATGGGTGGGGTTGGGAATGATTTTTCCGCCGGTGGGGGAGGTGTTGCAGAAGCCCTTTGACGCGCTTCCGCGCCCCACGGCATTGCAGGAGAAAACGCGCGGCAAGGGAGGTTTTCTCATCGGTCTGGCCCTTGGCGCGGTGTACGTTCCGTGCGCGGGCCCGGTGCTTGCAGCGGTGACGGTGGCGGGCTCGACTGGGCAGATCGGTTGGAACACGGTGGTGCTCACTGTCGCGTTCGCGATTGGGTCCGCGCTGCCGCTGTTCGTGTTCGCCCTGGCGGGCAACAAGATCGGTGACAAGGTAGACGCGGTGCGGCACCACCGTAAGGCCATCGGCGTGCTCATCTTGGTCTTCACTGTGGCGTTGGCTCTCGACGCGCCGGCGACGATCCAGCGTGCGCTGCCGAATTGGACGTCGTCGCTGTCGAACCGTTTTGAGAATTCGGACTTGGCCAATGACGCTCTCAACAAGGTCGGCCCAACTGGGAGCGGTTCACTGCAGTCGTGCCGCCGCGCCGACCCCGCGCAGCTGCAGGATTGTGGCCCGGCACCGGAATTCGCGGGGCTGACGAACTGGATCAACGCCGACCAGCCGCTGAGCCCGCAGGACGGTGGTGTCATGCTCGTTGATTTCTGGGCGTACGCCTGCATCAATTGTCAGCGTGCGGGGGAGCACATCACCAAGCTTTACGACACTTATCGCGATTCCGGTCTCACCGTCGTCGGCGTCCATTCCCCTGAGTACGCTTTCGAGCACGAGCTGGGCAATGTCCGCAACGCCGTAGAAAAGGAGGGTATCCACTACCCGGTGGCGCAGGACAATGACTTCGCTACGTGGAGGAATTTCAACAACCGCTACTGGCCAGCCCGCTACCTGGTGGACAAGCACGGCAACGTCCGGCAGATCGTGGAAGGGGAGGGAAGCTACGCCGAGACAGAAAAGCTCGTGCGTGAATTGCTTATCGACGCCAACCCCGACGTCGACCTTCCCGAACCGGTCGAAGGCGGCGAAGCAGGAGGCGGTACAAAGGGCCGCAACCCGGAAACTTATCTCGGCACTGCGCGCGCCGAGTACACGAAGCAGCCCGGTTACACCGACGGCGAGCACGACTTCGGTGAACCGGCCGCCCCGGAGCGCGGCATGTTCACTCTGAACGGGACGTGGATTCTCGAGGAGGAATCGGTGCAGACCACCAGTGGAGGACACCTGGACATCAACGTCTTCGCCAAGTGGGTCCAGCTCGTGGTTTCGGGTGAAGGCGAGATTGAGGTCGAGTTTCCGGACGGTGCGAAAAAGTCGTTCCCGGTCGCAGATGGAACCCTCGACCTTGTGAAAGGCGACACGCCCACCGAGGGAGTGCTGCGCATCCGGCCCACGGCAGGCGTGAAACTGTATTCGTTGACCTTCGGCTAGGCAGAGACAACCTTGTCCAGCGCCTCGGAGAACTGCGCGACGGTGCCGTCGACGTAGCCCTCGGAGATGGAGGTCCACTTGGTGCCGGCTGCAACGCAGTCGAGGACCATCAGGCCGCCAACCTCGTGAACGGCGCTGGCCAGCTGGGAAATAAAGTCGGCGGGCAACTCGAGGCCCACAGCGGTTTCCACGTGCGCCGCGAAGACGATGGAGGGGTGCTCAGCACGCACCTTCGGTTTCGAGCCATTACCAGAGCGCTTATCCGGAGAAGCCTTCTGCTCCCACTCCAGCGGGATAGTGATCGTCCCCTGAGTACGGGGACTCCCCGGATTTACAGGCTGATTCACCGAGAAGATTGTTAACAACGCCTGCGGATTCTTACGCCCATCCTTGGTCTTCGTCCACTCGCCACTCAATGGTGTGCTGGTTTTGCGCGATCTCGGTTTCAGCAATGTCCATCAAACGCACGAGACGGGACTTGACCCACATGCGAGGTTAGGCTAACCTAACGTAAGAATGACTGTCATCGTCTGAGAGGACAACACGCTGCCGCCACCGTTGTGGCGGTCGCGGGGAAGCCGGTCGCGCCGGGGTGCCGGGATCTC
Source organism: Corynebacterium sp. UMB2355A (assembly GCF_033877495.1). Taxonomy (NCBI): domain Bacteria; kingdom Bacillati; phylum Actinomycetota; class Actinomycetes; order Mycobacteriales; family Corynebacteriaceae; genus Corynebacterium; species Corynebacterium sp. UMB2355A. The sequence goes on from NZ_CP138855.1 coordinate 2,174,849, forward strand.
GTCGGCCACCCCCGGCTCCTCGAACCGGTCCTCGCCTTCGCCCGCGATGCGGGCATCCATATCGAGGTGCCACATGACAACCCGACCACGGGGCCGCTGCCGACAGCGGCCCACTGCGATACCAAAGAAAAGGGGAAACGATGACGGATCAAGCTGAACGAGGTGCGGCGATCGTCGTCCGCGACCTCACGAAGAGCTACCCGATTGCGGGCAAAGCGGGCACCCCGCCCGAAGGCGGGGCAGGTGCCCCGCCGGACGGCGGGCGCAAGGGAAAGCGCGGTGCCCGGATGCGCAAGCATGTGCTCGACGGCGTGAGTTTCACCGTGCCCACCGGGGCGATCGTGTCGTTCCTCGGCCACAACGGTGCAGGCAAGACCACCCTCATCCGAATCCTGTCGACGCTCATCACCGCCGACTCCGGCGAGGTGAGCATCTTCTCGCGCGACGTGAAAGAGGACCCGGCGGGCGTGCGCGCTGACATTGCCACCACCGGCCAATTCGCGGCGATCGACGAGAACCTCACCGGCCGGGAGAACCTGGAGTTCTTCGGGCGGCTGCGTGGACTCGACCGCGCCGCCGCGGCCGCCCGCGCGACGGAACTGCTCGCGCAATTCTCGCTCGCAGACAGTGCCTCGACGCTGGCGTCGGCCTATTCGGGTGGCATGCGGCGCCGCCTCGACATCGCCGCGTCGCTGTGCGTCGTGCCCAGGCTGCTGTTCCTCGACGAACCCACGACGGGGCTGGACCCGGTCAGCCGCGAAGAGCTGTGGGGCTTCATCCGGCAACTGCGGGACGACGGAATGACCCTGGTGCTGACCACCCAGTACCTGGAAGAGGCGGAGGCGCTGGCAGACCACGTCCATCTACTCAAGGATCGCCGCATCGTCGCCAGCGGAACGCCGGAGGAATTGCGCCGCGCCTTCGGGTCGCACGTGCTCCGCGTGTCCTTCGCCACCGCCGCCGAGGCGGAGGCGTTCGCCCGCTGCCTCGGGGGAACGTGCCTGGACGGCGCCCGCGTCGCGGGGAAGTCGGTGTCCCTCGACGTCGACCCCGGACCGCGGGTCCTCGAGGCGGTGGCGCAGGCGATGGAGGCCTCGGAAGCGTTGCCGGATTCGCTGAGCGTGTCGCCGCCCACCCTCAACGAGGTGTTCATATCGATGAACGCAGGGGGTGCGGCGCGATGAGTGCGACGTCGGTCGCGGCGTTTCTCCGTCGGGATCTGCTGCTGTTGCGACGCAACACCGCGTCGCTGATCTCCATGTTCGTGGTTCCGCCCCTCTTCCTGCTGTGCCTGTACGCGGTGTTCGGGTACTCGGCGGAGCAATCCGGCTTCGGGTACCTGCGTTTCGTGCTCGGCGGCTGCCTGTTCCAGGCGGCGATGTTCACCGCCGCGGCGTCGGCGATGGCGGTGGGACAGGACGTCGAATCCGGGCTCGTTGACCGCGTGCGCGTGTTGCCCGGGGCTACAGGCGGCTATGTCGCCGGCAGGCTCGTCACCGATGTGCTGCGGATGTCCGCGTCGATCGCGGCGCTGCTGGTCGTCGCGTGGGCCTGCGGCCTCGACATGGCTGTCGGTGACGTCGCGTGGACTGTCCTGTGGTCGCTGCTCGCCGCGGCGGTCCTGTCCCTGGTCACGGACGGGGTGATCCTGATGGTGCCCGCCCCGGTGTCGACGGCCTCATCGATCCAGGCGCTGGAAATGCTGCTGCTCATGTTCTCCACCGCGTTCATTCCGGCGACCGCTTTGGACGGCTCCCTTCGCGACGTCGTGCGCCACATGCCTTTTTCGCCGGTGATCGAGGTGATTAGGGCGGCGTCCCCGGACGCCTTCCCGGATCGCGCCGGGGAAGAGGCCGCCCTGTGGCTCGGTGTCGCGGCGGTCGCCGGAATCGTCCTGTTCATCCGCCGGTTCACCTCGAGGAGCGAATCATGATTGGCGCCATCTTCGTGCATCTGCGGCGCATCGCCCACATTTGGCTGCGGCGCCCCGACTTCTGGTTCATGACGTTCATTGCTCCGCTCGTGTACCTGTTCATCGTCAACCGCATGTTCGGTGGCCTGGTCAGGCAGCTCACCGGAGAGTTCGAACTCCGGAACGCGGTCATCCTGGTCGTGACGGCGTGGGCGTTCATCCTGGCCATCACGGGATCATCCACCGTGTTCGTTGAACGCAGCAATGGCTTCCACGAGCGGTTGATCACCATGCCGGCGCCGTACGCGGCCGTGCCGGCCGCACGGATCATTGCCGAGTTCATCCGGATCATGGCGATGACGGCCGTCGTCGCGGCGGTGGCCGCCTTGCTTTCCGACGGCCCACCGGAGGTGTCCTGGTGGTGGAGGATCACGGTGACCGGCGCGATGGTTGCCGCGGCGGCCGCATGCACCGGCACGTACATCGCGTTCTCCATCACCAGCCCCCAGGGATCCGTGGCCCTTATCCCGTTGATAATCGTTGCGATGTTCGTCAATACGGTGCTCATGCCCGCCGACCACTTCCGTCCCCTCCTGCGCGGAATCGCCGGGCACACCCCCGTATCCGCGGCCGGTGAGGCCGTCAACGGTACCGGGGCTGCGGGTCTGGTGGTCTGCGCGGCCTGGTTCTTAGGCATCGCCGTGCTCGCGGCGTGGGGCATCGCCGTGAAAACGAGGCCGGGGGAGTCTGCATGACGGCCCGCGAATCCGAGCATCTAACCCGAAACCGCCGCGTGGACGCGGCCCACACACCCGGAGACAGAACCAGATGAAGTCGATCGCCCAGATCGTCCAGAACAACCGCAGGCTCCTCGCGGCCTACGAGGACAAGGTCCAGCCGAGGTTCCTAAGCCGCTATGCGCGCGAACCGATGGACGCCGCCGCCGTGTACCGGAAGCTCCGTGCGCTGGATCCCGGGCCGGATGCGCCGGCCCGGGTCCTCGACCTCGGTTGCGGAACCGGGTGGCTCGCCCGCACGCTCGCCGCTGAGTCTCGCTATCGCAGGGCGAACATCGTCGGCTACGACCTGTCGCCCAATGCGATCCGCATCGCCCGCGAACGCGCCGCCGCCGACGGGCTTGGGGCCCGGACGGAATTCCACGTTGCCGACATCCTCACGCCGCTCGCGGGAGAGCCCGGCGGGGCCTGTGAAATCTGGGTGTGTGGCGCGCTCCACCAAATGAAGGATGCGGGAGCCGCGCTCGGCAGGGTCTCCGGGCTGCTCGCCGACGGCGGCATCGCTTACGTGCAGACGTTCGTCGAGGATCCCGACGTGAACGAGCGGGTCGACATGGCCGTCATGGCGAAGATGGGCCACCGGGTGTTCCGGGGCAGCGAGCTCGAGGACCTCACCGAAGCCAACGGGCTGAAGCTGGACGGAGCCTCACGCGCCGGCATGGTGTATTTCTGCACTCTCGCGAAGAAAAGCGCGATCGGGGAGGCGGGGAAGTGAGCGCGATCGGGGAGGCGGGGAAGTGAGCGCGATCGGGGAGGCGGGGAAGTGAGCGCCGTGGACGGGACCGTAGGCCCGTGGTCGCTGCTCGCCCCGATTCGGACCCGGATGCGTGCGGTGGTCGCGTTATCCGTCCTGTCGTCGGTGGCTACCGTCGCTTCGCTGGTCGGCATCATCGACATCGCGATGACGTACCCGGAGGCCCCGGTGCATCGGACGTGGTTGGCCGTGGCTGTCATCGTCGTCGCCGCAACGGTGCGCATGGCCGCGGACGGCGCCGCCGGCATGCTCTCGCACCGGGCGGATAACGACCTGCAGCTCCACCTCCGGCGCCGGCTGGTCGCCCAAATCCGGAAGTTGCCGCTGGGCTGGCTGGACGCCCGGCGCTCGTCGGGAATCATCGAGTCGGTTGAGAAGGACGTCGCGGCTGTCCACCAGCTCATGGGCCACACCGTCGGTGAGACCGTGGTGGCGGTGCTGGTTCCCCTGCTTTCCCTCATCGCGCTCGTCGCGGTGGATTGGCGGATCGCGGCGGTGGCGGTCGTCCCGGTGCTGGTCACCTTCGCCCTGATGGGCGTGATGATTTCGCGCGGAGCCGGTCTTCAGCGCGACTACGAGCGAGCCTCCGAAGGAGTGACGGCCGCGGTCATCGAGTTGGTGCGCGGTATCCCGGTGATGAAGTCCTTCGGACGCGCCAGCCAGGGCGCGGGTCGCTACGATGCCGCGGCGTTGTCGTTCGTCCGCGCGTGGTCCGCCTGGTCCCGGCAGTCGAACATCTATCTCGGGCTCATCGACGTGGTGACGTCCCCGACCACAGTCCTCGCAGTGGTGTGCGGGGCCGGCCTCGCTTTGAGGGACGCCGCGGGCGGCATACCGGAGGGTCTCGTCGCCGGGCTGGTTCTCGGCCTTGGACTCTCCGCGGCGATCGTGAGGGTGGCTATGAACTCCGAACCCATCATCGCGGGGATCGCCGCCCTGAAGTCCATCGCGGAGGTGCTGGGCACGCCGCCGATCGCCGAGCCCGCCGATCCGGTGCCCGTGCACGGAGGCGCGCTCGAGGTCCGGAACCTGGTCTTCTCCTACGGGGATGGGCCGCGGGTCCTCGACGGGATGTCCGCGACGTTCGAACCAGGGACCCTCACTGCGCTGGTGGGGTCCTCCGGTTCCGGAAAGTCCACCGTCGCCCGGCTGTTGGCGCGTTTCCACGACCCCGTTGAAGGCTCGGTGCTGCTGGGCGGCGCCGATCTTCGCGACATCGCCGTGCGCGACGTGCACCGCTCGGTGTCGGTGGTGTTCCAAGATCCGCAGTTGTTCACGCTGCCGTTGCGGGAGAACATCCGGCTGGCCAGGAGAGACGCCACCGACGACGAAATCATGGCGGCCGCGAAGCTCGCGAACCTCGATACGGTCATCGCGGCGCTGCCGAAGGGCCTGGATTCGGTGGTCAACGTCGACGTAACCTTTTCCGGTGGTGAGGCGCAGCGCGTGGCCATCGCGAGGTCGATTGTTACGGACGCGCCGGTGCTCATCTTCGACGAGGCAACCGCTTACGCGGATCCGGCTTCCGAGGCCCTCATCCAGTCCGCAATCGAGCGTTTGGCCCGTTCGCGGACGGTGATCGTGATCGCGCACAGATTGAGCACGATCCGCAACGCCGACCGCATCCTCGTTCTCGATGGGGGAGCGGTCGCGGAGGCGGGTACCCACGACGAGTTGCTTGCGCGCGGTGGCCGCTACCGGGATTTGTGGCGCGCGTTCGCGCTCGACGACGAACCATCCGCCCCGCGGGGCACTGAAGCAGACGATGAAAAGGCGGGGAATCGATGATTCGGGACTTGTGGTCGATGACGGATCGGCGCTCGAGAATGACGCTGGTGTGGCTCATTGCGTTGGCCGCGCTTGCCGCGCTGGCCCAGGGAGCGGCGTTCGTCGCGCTGCTGCCGCTGCTGTCGGCTCTGGCCGAGGGAGATGATGCGACGGCGTGGCGTTTCACCGGCGTCATCGCCGGCCTCGCGGCCGCCCATGCGGTGTTGTCCCTCGCCGCGGGGACGGTCGGCAGGGCGAATTCCGCAGCGGTGCTGTCGTCCCTGTTGCGTTCCCTGGGCGAACGCGTGCTGACGTTGCCACTCGGGTACGTCACCAAGTCCACGGCCGGCCGCTTCTCGGAGATGGCGTCGTCGGGTATCGCGTTCGCGGCGTCCGTGCCGCACGTGATCCTGCGGCCCGTCATCGCCGCTGTGGTTACGCCGACCGTCATCGCTCTCGGAATTCTGGCGGTGGATTGGCGCGTCGGTTTGGTTCTTGTCGCGTCGGCGCCGGTGATCTTCTTCGCCTACCGGGCCATTGGCCGGGTCGGCGGGGAGTCGGACGAAGCGCATGCTGACGCCGTCGCTGCCGTCTCCGGCAGGCTGATCGAGTTCACCCGCGGCCAGCAGGCGATTCGCGCCGCGGGCGACGGTTCGGCGGCGGACGCGATGGTGGATGAGGCGATCCAGGCCCAACACGATGCGTTCGCGAAGGCGACGTCGACGCAAGGCGCGGCCATCGGACGGTTGGGCTCGGTCGTCCATGCGGTGTTCACGGCGGCGGTGATCGTCGCCGTGGCAGTCGCCGCGACGGGCGGGATGGCGCCGGCGCATTTGACGCCGATACTCATCGTGGTCGTCCAGTTCACCGAACCGATCACCACCGCGGGAGCGTTGTCCGGCGGTTTCGGTGCGGGCCGCAACACGTTGACTGCGTTGCGTGACCTGCGGGCAATCCCCGCCCTTCCCGAACCTGCCGCACCGGAGCTGCCCGACGGGCATGACGTGGAGTTCCGCGGCGTGAGCTTCGGGTACGGGGATAAGAAGGTTCTCGACGGCGTCAGCTTCCGTGCACCTCAGGGAGCGCTGGTCGCCATAGTGGGACCGTCGGGGGCGGGCAAGACGACGGTCATGCGGCTGCTGTCGCGTTTTCATGATCCGGACTCGGGGGAGATCCTCATCGGCGGGGTGCCCTTGCCTCGGATCGGCACCGACGGCGTGAACTCGCTGGTGACCCCGGTGTTCCAGGAGACGTTCCTTTTCGACGCGTCCGTGCGGGACAACGTGGTCTTCGCCGACCCCGGATTCGGTTCCAGGCCCGGTGACGGAGACCGCTTGCGCGAGGCCGCCCGGCAATCCGGGGTGGACCGCATCGTGGAGCTGCTGCCTTCCGGGTGGGATACCCCGGTGGGGGAGGAGGGGACGCTGCTGTCGGGAGGCGAGCGGCAGCGCGTCGCCATCGCCCGGGCGCTTCTGAAGGATTCCCCGGTGGTGCTTCTCGACGAGCCGACGTCCTCGCTGGATGCGGCCACTGAGCGGGCGATCGTCGGCACGATGGAAGCGTTGCGCGGCGATCGCACCGTGATCGTCGTCGCCCATCGCCTGCACACCATCCGCGATGCCGACCTCATCGTCGTGCTTTCGGAGGATGGGACGGTCGCAGAACGGGGCACGCACGATGAATTGCTGGCGAAGGGCGGCCGCTACGCCGAGTCGTGGACGTGCCGGACGGGAGGCTCCCCGGGCGCCTGATCCTCATCATCTGGTCGATGCCCCTCACGGGCGCCCTGCCGCAGCTTCGGTACTGCCACATCGATCGTGCCGACACGGGTGTCGAGCTCGCGGTGGCGGTACCCGTTGCGGTGGTTGACCCGCTGTTCAGAAGCCACGCCGTATTCGGCGCTGCAGACGGTGTCGGCCTGGGCGGAGAGGATCTGGTTGATAAACCCTTGCAGCATCTGCCGCATCAGGTCAGGGGAGGCTTGGGCGAGTAGATCGTCCAAGTAGGTTGCTGGGTCGATAGAATGCGGTGCAGCGGTCATCGTCATGTGCCTTTCGGTGAGATGTGGTAGTTGAGTCGAAAGGTTGACTGACGGTGGCCGCCCCACTATTTCCGAAGCCCACCATCAGCAAGCGTTACACCACACTAAGGGACGCAACCCACGGGGTATCGGGAAGTGATGTCAAAAGGTGCTTTTCATGCGCATCAAAAATGTCTCTGCGGCTTGACTGCTGGTGACGAAACGGCACCGCCTGGTTGATCTGGTCAACCAGCTGTTTAATGCGCGAGTTGAGCTCGTCTAGATCGACGCACTGGTGGCCATCGAGTGCGTGGATGACCTTGTGGGTGACGATCTTGACTGCAGCTTCGACATTGGCTTTGTCTTTCGGCCGTCTCGACCTCGTGGGCAGTGCTGCGGCGTTGTAATGCTCCAAAAACTGCTCGTAGGTGTCGTTGACCTTGCGGTTTCGATCCGCCGCGCTGATCGCGTTCGACGCAGTCGAGGCATTATCCGGCACCACAACCTCAGGCACGCCCCCGAAGTAGGCGAACGCGTGGTGGTGGGCATCAAGCCAGGAATGCTGGCGCTCATCCGGACACGCGAGGGCAAAAATCATCCCGGAATACGGCATTGAGGCGACAAACACGCTGACCTTGATCCCCGGTGTGCCGTCAGGGTCGAACAGGCGCATCTTGGTGCCTGCCCAATCCACCTGCATGGTGTGCCCCGGAGTGTGGGTGATGCGTGCGGTCAAACCGGCCGCGTCGACATGGGACGCCACCAACTGGCGAAACCGGTCGTAGCTGTAATGGAGCTGGCCGGGTAAAGCAGGTGTGGTGGTGTAGCGCGCCCACAGCACTTGCAGTGTCTGCTTGTCACGCCCCGTGCGGGCTTTGACCACCGCATCGAAATCGATGGGGACGAATTCGCCCTGGCCGGTGCTGCGCCCATCGACGAATAACTCGTCGAGCTCATCATCCGTCAGCGCCAAAACCTGGTCGACGGTGCGAATCCCGAGGGATCGAAGCACCTGGTTCGACCGGGAAATCGCGCGGTGCGAGCACCCGAGCTGTTGTTCAATCTGGCGGTACGAACGCTGCTGCACAAGCAGCTTCATCACCGTCCGGTAATCCGTCATCAGCGGACTCCTTCCGGTAACCGGCTACACCCCTGTGGTGCAACCACCCGAAAGCATCACCCGCCACCGCCAACCCCGCTACCGGATACCCACTAAACCGCTACCCGAAAGTCACCACACCGCTACCAAATAGCCGGTCGCAACATTTTGGGCTACTTTTCAAAGAGCGCTGACACTCTGAAGTCGGCCATCTAGCCGTCCTCCTTCAAAACAGGTCAGACACGGCACCACCGAATTGCGATGCCGCCGAAATCCAACCTGCCCCAAAGCAGTACCAACTACACGGAAAACCAGTACCAACTACGCAGACACCCCGTACCAACTACACCAAAACGGCACCGGGAGCGATAGCGCCATGACCGCATCCTGCGGTACTTCTCTGGATTTACTTACTGTCTTTCGCGAAAAGGTTTCTTTGCGCCGACACGCCGTCGAGTTCAAATTTAACGTGTAGCGTTATTGACGCTTCGCGTTATGGGAGATAGGGTGAAGCGTGATCCAGTCGTTCGCTGACAAAGACACTGAGCGTTTGTGGAATCGAGAGCGGGTTCGCTCGATCGATTCCCGCATTCACTCAGTAGCGCTGCGCAAGCTTCGCCAGCTTGGGTACGCGCAGACTGTTGATGAGTTACGGATTCCCCCGGGGAACCGGCTTGAGGCGTTGAAAGGTGATCGGCGGGGTCAGTTCAGCATTCGAATCAACGACCAGTGGCGGATCTGTTTTCGGTGGTCTGCCGCGGGGCCAGAGGAGGTTGAGATCGTTGACTACCACTGACAAGCTCCCTCCGATTCACCCCGGTGAGATCCTCATGGAGGACTTTCTCAAGGAAATGGGGATCACCCAGCACAAGCTCGCAGTCTCCATCGGCGTTCCGCCCCGCCGGATCAACGAAATTGTTCACGGTAAGCGCGCTGTAACCGCGGACACTGCTCTTCGCTTGGCTAAGTTCTTCGGAATGAGCCCCCAGTTCTGGCTCGGGTTACAGACCCAGTACGACCTGGATGTGGCAGAAGACAAAATCCTCGCCGAGATCGAGAGGATTCAGCCGGTTCACGCTGTCTCGGCGTAGCAGTTACCCGAACCAGGTCCGTCAGCGTGAGGATATGCACGCGGATGGTTCGAACTAGGGAATTTGGGGACGCCGTCGCGTGGACTTGAGCTCCGAGCGCCGCTTTTTCGCTTCGAGACGGCGCCGCACCGAGCCGCGCGTCGGCTTCGTTTTCCGCCGCGGGGGAGGCGGTGGGGCGAGCGCCTCGCGCAACAAGATGGCCATGCGTTCCCGCGCCTCGGCACGGTTGCGGACCTGCGACCGCTGCGTCGATGCGCTCACGGTGAGCACCGTGCCGTCCAGGCGGTGTTCGAGGTTGTGGAGAGCGCGGCGGCGTTGGGTGTCGGAAAGCGATGCGCATTCCGCGATGTCGATGGACAGCTGCACCTTACTGTCGGTGGTGTTGACGCCCTGGCCGCCCGGGCCCGATGCCTTCGCGAACCGCTCCGACAGGTCCGCCGCGGCGACGACGAGGCCACCGGGGATCCCCGGTCCGGGCGCGATGGTCAGATCGTTCATACCGCCCAGCGTAGTTAGAGTTGTTTCCGGATCAGACCCGACGTGCGAGATCAGGGTAATGTACGACCACTCAGTCACCGTCGACCTCCAACTCGACGTCGACTCCCCGTGTTCCGCTTTCGTATCGGACAGTTTCAGCATCGACGGAGCTGTAGTACTGGTCTGATGCGATCACCTGGAGGGACGGTATATCAATCCAAGTCATGATCAGCTGCGTTTTCGGAACCTGAGTCTCAAGCAGCGTCAAGCGACGAATAGGCATTGTGATGGTGAGAGGACACAGACCGAGATCGCAATCGAGTGCGGCTTTCAGGTCGGCTGACTGGACGATACCGGGGGAGGGCAGATCTTCAGGCTGGGCGCCCTCTTCATTGGTTTCCACCGACCCCACGCCTTGCTCGGACCTAAACAGCTCGAGGCTTCGCCCCATCCGTCGCCTTCAACGTTCACCGACACACGTTCGGTCACGCAGTTCTCCGCGGCGCGCAGCTCCCACTTATACGTGCGCACCGTGGTGAGGATTTTACTACGCTTGATGGTGCGAAAAGGCAGGTAGCTTTCGACTGAAACTCGGTCGAGTTCAAGTTCAACGTGTAACGCGGGGCATTAAGGTGGAGATCGTTGATTACCATTGACAAGCTCTCCCGTTGGTGAGCTCGCGGAGACACACCTGGCCGGGCATGTGCCCGATGAGAAACGACACTGAGTGGCGCTTCCGGGAGATTCTGGAGGGATGATCAATTGTCTGAGCACCACACGGCAATCGTCGTCGGTGGTGGCCAGTCCGGCCTAGCCACGTCGTACTACCTGCGGCGCTTCGAAGTGGACTTCTTGGTTCTAGACAACCAAGAGGAACCCGGCGGAGCGTGGTTGCATACGTGGCCGTCATTGACGCTTTTCTCCGCCGCGGAGTTCTCCAACCTGCCCGGCTGGCCCATGCCGCACTACCCGGGGTACCCGCCTGTAAGTCATGTCATCGACTATCTGGAAAGCTACGAAAAACGCTACGACCTTCCGGTCAGGCGCCCAGTGCATGTCCACAGCGTGTCCCATGAGGAAGGGATGTTCTACCTCAGTACGACCGCCGGTCAATTCACGGCGGAACACGTTGTCGCAGCCACAGGCACGTGGTCCGCGCCCTTCGTGCCCTACTATCCCGGCACCTTCGGCGGACGCCAGTGGCACTCGTCGACCTACCCTGGTCCCGAACCATTCCGCGATGCGAAAGTTGCGGTGGTCGGTGGGGCGAACTCGGGTGCTCAGATCGCCGCGGACCTCATCGGGACGTCGGAGGTCACATGGTTCACACGTGAGCAACCGCGCTGGATGCCTGATGATGTCGATGGTCGCGATCTCTTTCTCCGCAGCCGCCGCCGGATTCTCGGTGGCGATGCCGACCCGAACCTCGGGGACATTGTCGCATTGCCTCATCTACGTGAGCTCCGCAACTCCGGTCAGCTCACCGCTACCCCCATCTTCGATAGCTTGAACGAGCTGGACCACGACCACCTGATCTGGTGCACTGGTTTTCGCCCAACCCTCGGTCCATTCCGCCACCTCATGCGCGGCCGCGAAGCCGCGGTGAAGAATCTGCATCTAGTCGGTTATGGCAACTGGACCGGCGACGGCTCGGCAACGCTGATGGGTGTGGGGCCTTTTGCCAAACACACTGCCCAGGTTGTTGCGGGCCGTGTCGATAAAGCTCGGCATCAAAAGTTTTGAGATGACGCTTGGTCCCTGAGCAGAACGATCCTTCTAAGATCCGCGTTGGGGAGCCAGCGCGCTGGACGAAAGTGTGGCTCAGCGCTTCGCTTGTGCAGCCCGCAGGCCGTTCAAGATCACGATGACTTCGGCGACCTCGTGAACCAATACGACGGCGGCCAAGCCCAGCACGCCGCTGATCGCCAGCGGCATCAACACGATGATGATAGCCAGAGACAGCACGATGTTCTGGTTGATGATCCTGCTGCCTCGGCGGGCGTGTTGCAGTGCCTGAGGGATCAGCCGGAGGTCGTGGCCGGTGAAGGCGACGTCAGCGGACTCGATCGCGGCGTCAGAGCCGGTCGCTCCCATCGCTATACCCACCGTTGCGCCCGCCAGTGCCGGAGCATCGTTGATGCCGTCGCCGATCATGGCCGTCGGTGTCTTGGAGGAGAGTTCGGCGACGATGCTTGCCTTGTCCTCTGGGCGTAGCTCGGCGCGCACATCGTCGATCCCGGCGATCTCAGCCAGCGCCCGGGCGGTGCGAGTGTTGTCGCCGGTGAGCATGCTCACCTTCACGTCGTTAGCGTGCAGGGTCTGCACAGCTTCGGGAACCTCGGGACGCAGCTCGTCGCGGACCCCGATCGCTCCGGCGAGGGTGTCATCGACGGTGACCAGGACGCAGGTCTGACCTTCGGACTCCATGCGCTCAACGTCTGCCTTCAGTGGCCCGGCGTCGATCCACCGGGGGCTGCCCACCAGCACCCGTCGACCTTCGACGGTGCCGCCGATGCCATGACCGGCTTCCTCGCTGATGTCCGAGGCAGCGGGTGCTTCGGGCGCCGCTGCCGCGATCGCCGCGGCGAGGGGGTGCGTCGATTGCTGCTCAACTGCCGCTGCGAAGGAAAGCACCTGGGCCCGATCGAATCTGTCCGCCGGGACCACCCCGGTAACCTCGGGCTGGTTGCGGGTAAGGGTTCCGGTCTTGTCCACCGCCAGGTGACGGATGCCGCCGAGCCGCTCGAACGCCGCGCCGGACTTGATGACCACGCCGAACTGGCTGGCCGCGCCGATCGCGGCCACGACCGTCAGCGGCACGGAGATTGCCAACGCGCACGGCGACGCTGCGACCAGAACCACCAACGCACGGGTGATCCACGTCTCGGGGTCGCCCAGCAGCGAGCCAATCACGCCGACCAGCACCGCCAGGATCATCACCCCGGGCACTAGGGGTCGGGCAATCCGGTCGGCGATCCGGGCGCGGTCGCCCTTTTCCGCCTGTGCCTGCTCGACCAGGTCCACGAGTGTGGTCAGCGAGTTGTCAGTTCCAGCTGCGGTCGTCTCGACCTCCAACACACCGGCGGAGTTGATCGCTCCCGCGGGCACCTCGTCGCCCGGTGCGACCTCCTCCGGAATGGATTCTCCGGTGATCGCTGAGGTGTCAAGGCTGGAGCGTCCGGAACGAATGATGCCGTCCGTGGCGATCCGCTCCCCGGGGCGAACGAGCATCAGCTCGCCAACCACGAGGTCCTTCGCTGCGACTTCGACCGCCGTACCGTCGCGCTGCACCGTCGCGGTCTGTGGTACCAATTTCAACAGTGCTCGCAGTCCACTCTGGGCCCGGTCCATCGCCTTGTCCTCCAGCGCCTCGGCGATCGAGTACAGGAACGCTAGCGCCGCGGCCTCTCCGACGTAACCGAGGATTACCGCGCCGACCGCGCTGATTGTCATCAGCAAGCCAATGCCGAGCTTGCGCTTCGTGACAAGGTTCCGGGTAGCGCCGGGCGCGAACGTATACGCCCCCAACAGTAGGCCGACCCAGAACAGTACTGTCGCGGGTGCCTCTAGCCCGGACCAGCCCAGCGCCAGACCTATGCAGAGGGCTACGCCGGAGAAGATCGGCAGTAGCAACTCGGGGTCCTTCCACCATGGCCGATCGAGATCTTCGATTTCCGTGGTTGGTTCGTGTTCGCATCCACACGCTGAACTCATGCGTCCGTTCCTTTCTCGTCGCAGCCGGGCACCGAGCACTCAGGGTCGATGCACGGGGCATTCTCGTCGACAGCCAACGTCGCGTTCACTAGCGCGTTGAGCGCTGTCGCGAGGTGCGGATCGGCGATTTCGTAGCGTGTCTTGCGGCCCTCCGGCTCGGCGACGACGATGCCGCAGTCACGCAAGCAGGTCAGGTGGTTCGAGACGTTCGAGCGGGTCAAGTCCAGGTCGCGCGAAAGCACAGCCGGGTAGCTCGGGCCGTCGAGTAGGGTCATCAGGATTCTGGAGCGCGTCGGATCCGCCATGGCCCGGCCGAGCCGGTTCATGACATCGAGGCGCGAAGCAATAGTCAGCATGCGCTGAACTATACAGTCAATACTGAACTATTTCAAACGCACTGAACTGACATTGAAGCGAAGAGTTTGCCACCTGTTCAATCAATGCATTTTGGGAGGCTTTTGAGAGGTTAGCGCCCCTCTAGCTAAAAATGGGCGCGTACTGCGGAAATGGGAACAGGGGCAGCGGTGGGTAGTTGAAACGTGCTACTTGGTCTCTTGCTCCGGGTAGCGTACTTTCTTATCCTCGCCGACGACAGCTCCGTCGTTAAGCTTCGCTGCACTTAGGGTGGGGCCATGCTGCGTCATTCCCATGATGTGCTGCACGTTGTCGCCGTGGGCCAGGAGGTGGTCGGCGATGATGCGTCGGTGGCAACGCCACCAGACTGCCTCTGAGCACATGATTACTGTTGGGCATGTCCTGGCTTGTTCCCTGAGCGCTTGGAGTGACTGTGCGAATTCGTCGCCAAGGGCGTGGTCCGCGTAGTTGTGAAAGCTTCGGTTGCGCCAGTTGCCGTTCACCTCGAAGGGGACTGTTTTGGACACGTTGCGCCGCCCGGTGAGCCCTTCGTTTCGGGAGTATTCGATGCCGTGCCCAGGTAAGTGTTGGGCAAGTTGATCGTCGTTGAACCAGGGGTACTTCCTGGAGCCGGGAAGCTTGCGCACGTCCACGACTGCACGCACGCCGGAAGCCTCGAGCATGCCCACGAATTGGTCAAACTCGAGGTTTGAATGGCCGACGGTAAAGATCTTCATGCCTCCGACCCTAGGCGCTTTGAGATAGTGGAGCCGTAACGGGAGGTGAGAGGCCTGGCGGATACAAGGCGGGGTCACGCTCTCCGGTCCGTACGCAGTTGCACCTGCCTTTTGCGGCGTAGATTCTGCTGACTGCCGAGTGTTTCGCAGGCACCGATTGGTTGAGTTTCATTGGATCGGACGGGTGCTTTCGGTATCCCGCTTTGCCTGTTTGCGGGTCGAAATCCATGTAGCCCTTGTTAAAGGAGCCGTCTCTGTTGTCGTTGTTGCATCTGTGGTGCTCGCGGCAAAGACCAGTGAGGTTTTCAATATCGGTGTGTCCGCCCTTTATCCAGGCGAGGATATGATGTGCCTCACATTCTGACATAGGGGTGGTGCAGTCGAGCCAGGAGCATACTCCTTGGATGGCGAACATTGCGATTCGCTGTTCGACCGATGCGAGCCGGGTGGTTCTCCCCATCCACAGTGGTACTGAGGTGACGCCGTCCACTTGGAGGAGGAAGTCTGTAGTTCCGTCCATGCCGAGGCGTACAAGATCGAAACAGTCGACTTCGATGCCGGTGTTGGTGCCGTAAAGCATGGAAGCATCGCCGTCGGCGAGGTCGTCGAGAGTAAGTGCAATGACCACCGAGGCAGCGCCGCCGTTCGCCTTCTGGTGCGATTGCTCGTGTTGTTTGAAAATGGCGAAGAACTGGTCGAACCGACGTTGCTGCCGGGTGCGGGAGTCCACTTCGTCGTGCATCGCTGCTGGAAGGTTGGAGTTTGGCGCGAGGCCCTTGTCTGTGTGCGCTTTGATCAGGGCGGCATCTCCAGCCGTAGCGTTGATGTAGATGTCTACAGTGCCATCCGATTTGCGACGACCAATGGACATGCCACGATTTTCATACCCGGCATTAGGGTTGGTATGTGGGGCGTGTTTCCGGTTGACGTCGCTGACTGCGCGGCGAACGAACTGCCGGAGGTCTTCGGGGTTGCGACGTAAGCCCTCGGTCATGGCTGCGGAGTAGATGCGGGTGCGTTCGTCCACGCCAGCTTTGAGCAACTTGTCGAGTTCGCGCCGGATGATGTTTTGCTTCTCTGCACTAACCTGGGAAGACGTTCTTCTGGCAGTTGCCTGCTGCTGCTCCACTTCATGGGTGCGAGCGAAAAGCTCCTCGGTGCTTTCCTCGCTGGCCGGGGGAGTGCTAGGTGCTGGCGGCTGGCCGAAGAGGAGTCGGCCGCGTTCAAGGCGGTTGTAGGCTTCGCCCTTTGACAGGTCGAGGCACTGCTGGAGGTACGCGTTGGGGTAGTTAGCGCCGACAATTCGGCCAGCTTCTTCGCGCTCGGCGATGAAGGCGAACGCGGCGTCGATAGTTGCCTTCTTTTTGAATTGCTCCTCGAGGCGTTCCATTTCGTGCCGGATATCACTGAATGTGAGGGCGGAGGGGTCGGCGAAAAGCTCACTTAACGTGCGCAGCGCTGCCGAAATACCGTTGACGCATCGGGTGATTGTGCTGGTCATGCCCCCTCCTTTCGTGAGTTGCTCTCACCCTATCAACCCCCCGCCGACACAGATCGGCACGATTCGAACAAATGAACGAACTTTCTGGCGGTTTGGTACGTTGAGACGTGGCAGACAATCACTTGAGGGTGGAGGCGCTCGACGAACATGGCAAGCAATGACAGTGATGATCGCTACCGGTACATGGGTCTCGAGATGATTCCGACGCCATGTTGCAAAGCGAAAACCAGTGAGCCGTGCCCAGGGACGGGGTGGATGTGGCGGTTTGGAAACGGTGTCATGGCGCTGAAGTTCAACGATGACAAAGTGCTCACCGGCACTGGATATGGGTTTGATGACTACAAAGATTGGGGCTGAGGAGGCGACCTACAAGACGTGATCTTAAGCGCTGCCGCCGACGGGCTGAGCCTTCCCGATGCCCTCGAGCGTGTCCGCAAGGCGTTCGGCAACCCCGACGTTATCGTGGACCTGAAAGACATCAACGAGTGAGGTCGTATGTCCCCGGAGAACATTTTGCTGCGCTTGCCGAAGACGCAGGAGCAGGAGATTCGCAAGATTTATGAGGAGCTGGCGCAGCGCGGATTTCCCGTTCAGCAGCAGCGCCCGCACGTGTCAGTGACGTTCGCTCCTCAGATGGCTCGAAAGGTGATCGCCCGAGCAGGGGAACTCCTGCCCCAGTTATTGCCTGCGCGTCTGGACAGGGTAGGCACGGTGGTGTTCGGGACGAAGTCGAAGCAGACGGTGGCGTGGCTGCTGCAGGGCCCGGACGAGCTTGAGCGAGCAGCGCGGGAGCTCAACGAGCTCAATCCCGATGGCCGTGGTGCTCGGTGGATTCCGCACCTAACGATGGGGCTGCGCCTGCCGAAGGCGATCGTAGGGGACTATATCCAGGCACTTGCTGAAGTGACATCGCCACACTTCAGGGCTGTGGATGTGGAGTATGCGGCGCTGTACCAGCCGCGGTATGGCTCCGAGTATCGGTTTGAGGTTTAGGCCTTAGGCTTTAGGGGTGGCAGCCTTGAGGCGTTGGCGTACCAAGTGCGGGTTGGTTCTGGTATATTCGATGGCGATAATTACGAGCGCTGAGGCAGCACCGAGGATGGTTTCCGCACTGCGCGCAAGGAGCATTGGCGCGACGGGGGCAGGTTCGACGGCTTGGATCATCAGCAGGGCGGTCGGGGTGATGAAGCTCGCTGCCAGCGTGTAGTTGCGGGTGACATAGGTTTCGGTCAAGAACTGCAGGATGATGATCCATATCACGAACTGCCATTCCTGCATGTGGTGCGAGAGGAGGAACCCGGCGACGAGAATGCCGGAAAGGGTGCCGAGCATACGTTGCAAGGCACGAAAGTACTGCACGCGGTAGCGATTGTTGACCAGCGGCACTACCGCAGCGACCATCGCCCAGTAGAAGTGCGACAGCGGGTCAATGAGAGCGACGGAGATGATGCCGATCGTTCCAGCGAGCAGGGGAGCGAGGAAGAATCGCGCTGCCTCTCGCTTCAGCGCCTGCTTATCGACGCCCACTTCCTCCCCTCGCGGTTCACGCACATTGGGACCTTCCCCTATGAGGTGCGATATTCTCCCGAGCCCAAAGCAAAGACCGGCCGTCGCAGCAGCGACTGCTGTAGCGATCAGTGGGTGTGCCGGGTGGGCAAGGGACCCCACCGCGGCGATTGCGAAGAGTACGAAGACGGACCCGGTTGGGCGTGTACCTGACCACAGCGCGATGGTCGCCCACACCGAGGACGCGATGGCAGAGATGAGCATAATGAGCCACTGGTTTGCGTGGGTCCAAGACATTGTCGCGCCGATTGCGATCGCGACCACGATGGCGGTACCTGCAAGGAGCTGGTGGCGTGCCCTATCCTGTCGGGTTTCGTGGCGTCCATAAACACCCGTAAACGCGCCAAAGTTGGCGTAGATGGCAAGGTCGAAGCGGCCGATCCAGAGCAGGAGTAGGAGTGGGATGGCTACTCCGGCGGCTGTGCGGAAGGCAGGGATATGGTCCCGGCGTGCGGGTGCCATCGTGAACATGGCGCGAAAATGGTTCAAAGATCAGCCCTTTCTCCCGGAAGTAACAGAGTTGTTACCTTAGCCCTCTGCCAGCCCTCTGTCACAGAACCCAAAAACGCCAATTGTGTCGGAGGCGGACGCACACTAAGTCCATTCAAATTCTCTTTTGACTGCGAGGGAGTAGCGGACATGGCTGCGACTGAAGGGCATATTCAATCCGCTGGGAAAATCCCGGCACGTCACCTGATGGTCATTATCGGTGCCTTGCTGGTAGAGGTGGCGTTTTCAATAACGCTGACTGGTCTGAGTTTCTTTACACCGGCGGTGCTCGGGGACTTTCCTGGGACCCGTGCAGGTGCGTTCATGATTTATTTCACTTTGTATGGCTTCGCTTCCGCGGCGTCAATGCCGGTGGCTGGCATGCTCATTGACCGAATCAAGGCGCCTGGCTTGTTGGTCCTTGGTGGTCTCATTGCTGCGGGTGGCTTGGTTGTCTTTTCCGCCGCACAATCTCTGTGGTGGTTTTATGCAGCCGGAATCGTCATTGGTATCGGCGTGGGGCTTTCGCTGCAGTACGTCCCGATCGTCGTTATCAATCGCTGGTTTGTGGCTAAACGAGGAACCGTGTTGGGCATCGTCCTGGCGGGAACAGGAGTGGGCGGTGTGATCCTCGGCGTAGTAGTGCCGATCCTGCTGAGAACCGTTGGATGGAGGACCTCGATGGTGATTATGGCCGTCGCAATGGTTGTGCTGACAACGGGACCGGCGTTGTTCCTGATCCGCAGCAATCCTGAGGATCTCGGCCTACGCCCGTACGGTGCGGAGGTGGCACCGGCAGATGAAGTGACCACGAAAACTGGTAACGAGCCGGGAATGACGCAGCGGGAGGCTTTTGGCAGCATCTGGTTCTACGTATTGGCGGCCTCATTGCTGTTGTTGGGCGCGATCTACGGGATGACGCAACACTTCGTGAACTATCTTTCTGGCAAGCCGTGGGGTGTGGAGCTTCGCCCAGAGGAAATTTCAACAATCATTATCACGGCAACGATTTGTCTGATCGTGTTCAAACCGTTTCTTGGCTGGTTCATCGATAAAATCGGCCTGGAGCGGGCCCTGTGGATCGTGCTGCTGATTGCGGCCGGCGCGACCGCGGCGTGGGCATACATGACCACGCTCCTGCCTTACGTGTTCTTCGTGATCTTCATCTTCCTCGGTACTGCAAGCGGCACCGTCGCCCCACCACTGATCGCAGAGCATTCGTTTGGCCAGAAAGAGTTCTCGAAGATTTGGGGCACGCTGGGGATGGCCTACCCAATTGGGCTTTCAATTGGTGCGGCTGTCTGGGGGTGGGTGAAAGACTACTTCGGCTCCTACGGCTACGGTTTTGTTTCTGTGCCGGTGTTCACATTGTTGGTGCTGTTCGGAGTGAGCGCAACGTTCCGCGGGGCCCGCAAGCTTTGGGTGCCGGAAGCGCAGCAGTTAGCCTAGTCGCGCCGGGCAAGGCTGTCAGTGGAAACGCCCGTGAGCAGGGCCGTACCGTCTTTCACGGCCACGGTGGGGTCGGAGGTGGCGTCGAAAAGTAAGGGTGCGTTGCTCGCGGCGACGATGACGTTGCCGTACTCGTGGCCGTCGAGCATTGCTGGCGGCGCGACGGCCACCGCGTAAGAGAACACTTCGAGGAGCCCGGCTATCTCCGCGCGAGTGTTTGGAAGCTGCTGCCTATCGCCGATGTTTGCGATGTAGATGCCTCCCGGGCGCAGTGCCACGGTGCACGCGCGGAAAAACTCGACGGTGGTCAGCGGGCGAGGGGTGGAGGGGCCGCTGAAAACGTCGCGAACGATGAGGTCAAGGCTGCGTGGTTGGCAGGCATGAGTGAAAGCACGTGCTTCGGCGCAGCGGATTGTGACCGGCTCGAGGTTCTCCTGAAATGCCCAGCGTACGAGTTGTGCGAGTTCCCGGTCGATCTCCACTGCCGTCTGGTGGCTTTGGGGGTAACGGTGTGCGAAGTATGCAGGCAGCGTGCACGCGGCCCCGCCGAGGTGGACTGCGCGGAAATCCGAGGGCACGGTGTCGCCGGGGCGGATGAATCCCGTGATCCACTGCATGTAGTCGAACGTCAGCACCTCCGGCGCACCGAGTACAACGTAGGAGCTGGGGACGCGGTTGAGTTCGAGGGTGTAGCCGCCGTCGCGAAGTTTGTCGGCGATGATGGTCGCTCTGCCGGTGTCTACGGGGAATGTTCCCGTAATGGATTTCTTTTGGGTGCGGGGTTTGCGTCGCATTTCATGCTCTACCTTTCAGCGTTTATTCTTACCTGTTATGTACACATTGCGTGAAGCCCGCCCCGAAGACCGCCAGGCGGTCGTGGATGTTTGGGACGAATCTGGCATTACCCAGGAATGGAACGACCCGCCGACTGACTTCGATCTTGCGATGGAAAGCCCCGGCAGCACAGTACTCGTAGCGGAGTCCCCCCAAGGTGTCGTCGACGGCGCGACCATCGTAGGTTTCGACGGCCACCGCGGGTGGATCCACATGACCGGTGTGCGTCCTAACGCACGGGGAGGCGGCGTTGGGCGCCTGCTTTCCGACGGCTGCGTGGACTGGCTGCGCGAGCGCAAGGCCCCCGCAGTGCACCTGATGGTGGCGGAAGGAAATGACGCAGGGCGTGCTTTCTGGGAGCACCTCGGCTACTTCAAGATTGAGCCACCTGTGTACATGATTTCCCTGGAAGATTAATCGTTCCAAGACTGGGTGCGCACAAATCTGGTGGAAACAAGTACGCCAACGATGACGACGCTCAACGGCAGAAGCATAGACGTGGACATCGCCTGCGCGAATGGTTGGTGAAGCACGTCGGGGAGCGCTTGGGCGCTCCCGCCGCCGGAAAAGTCGGCAGCTGCTGGCCCGAGCTGGCGCGTGAGCTGCTGCGACATCATTGCCGCGATCCCCGCCGAGCCAATGACCGCGCCGAGCTGTCGCACGGTGTTATACACGCTGGAACCCGCCCCGGCCAGGCGGGGATCGAGGTTTCGTGTCGCGATCATGGACAATGGCCCCCACACCATGGAGTTGCCAAACCCGTTGATCACGGAGACCGCGAGTAACCACATTGGGGAGACACTCGGGTCGGTAATGAAGGCCGCGGCACCAATCGCGACCGCGACGAGCGAGAGCCCTGCGATCGCGAACGGCTTGGGCTGATGCGTGTTGGTGAGCTTGCCGACCCAAGGCGAGAAGCATCCAGAAATCAATCCCGCGGGAAGCAGGAGCAGCGCTGCTTGGGTTGGCGAGTAGTGTTGCACGTTTTGCACGTAGATCATCCACGGAATGACGTAGGTGGAGATTGCAAACCCAACCGTAGAAATTGCTACGCAGGCGAGGGAAAAGTTTCGGTCAGAAAACAGCTCCAACGGCACCAATGGATCCCGGGTGGTTTTTGTTTGCCACCATACGAAGAGCGACAGCAACACGGCGCCGGTGCAAATGAGTGCAACGATGGCGAAGCTCCACGAAAATGTCTGTCCTTCCTGGATGCCGAACACCAGGCAGAACATGCCCGAAGCCGACAGAGCGACGCCAACCCAGTCAAATGTCCGTGCATTTTGCTCGAGCCTCGGCACGAAGACCCACGCCAATGCGATGCCAACAATGCCCACCGGGACGTTGATGATGAAGATCCACGCCCAGCCCCAGGCGTCGACGAGGAGGCCACCGAGCAGCGGCCCAACGATTGTCGCTACCCCTGCCGTTGCGCCCCAGACGCCCATGGCGCCACCCCGCTGCTGCGGTGCGAACGTGCGCAGCATCACCGACATCGTCTGCGGTGTCACTAGGGCACCGCCAAAGCCCTGCACAGCCCGGGCAAGAATCAGTGCCTCGATTGAGGTTGCCAAGCCGCACGCCAGCGAGGCGACCGTGAACAGGCTCAAGCCACACAGGTACACGGTCCGCGGTCCGATCCTGTCTCCGAGCCGCCCCGTAATCAGCAGCGGCACCGCGTACGCCAGCAAGTACGAACTGTTCACCCAGATAATCTGGCTGTAGGTGGCGTTAAACGCTGTGGAAATCGCAGGAATAGCGACGGCAACGATCGTCGAGTCCACCAGAATCACGAAAAACCCGACCATCATCGACCACAACGCCGCCCAGGGCCCTGTGCTGCGGGGAGTCTCCATCGCACTGACTCTACCGGGTGGTCGCCAGTGGCGAAAGAGCATAGGGCATATGATGGCACCTATGAGCGATATACATTCGACAGAAGTCTCCCAGAACGTCATCCTCCCGCAGTCAAAAGACGCAATCTTTTTGACGCTCACCATCGCACAAGGGCACGAGCGCGACGTAGTAGACATCATCGGTGGCCTTGCAGGGCTCGTCAACGGTGTCGGCTTCCGCTGGCCAGAGGCTCACTTAAGTGCGGTCCTCGGCATTGGCGCCTCGATGTGGGACCGCCTCTTCACCGTGGAAAAGCCCGAAGGCCTCCACGAATTCGTCGAACTGCAAGGGGAGAAGCACCACGCGCCGTCGACACCAGGCGACCTGTTCTTCCACATTCGTGCCGACGAATATGACGTCGCCTTCGAACTTGCGCGCCGCATCACGAAACAGCTCGGTGACGCCATCGAAGACTTCGATGAGACGCACGCTTTCCAGTACCAGGACTTCCGCGACCCTCTCGGGTTTGTCGACGGCACTGAGTCCCCGCGCGGCCAAGACGGCATCGCAACGGCGATTATCCGCGAAGGAAAGTGGGCGGGTGGCAGCCACATCGTGCTGCAAAAGTACGTCCACGATCTGAAAGCCTGGGACGATTTACCCGTCGAGGAGCAGGAGCGTGTCATCGGCCGCACGAAGCACGAGGACATCGAGTTCGACGACGACGCGAAACCGGCCAACAGTCACGTTGCTGTGAACTCGATCGAAGATGAAGACGGCGAATCGTTGGAGATCGTCCGCAACAACCTCACCTTCGGTGACGCAGCCGGCCAGCAGGGCACATTCTTTATGAGCTACGCGAAGGACGTCGCCATCACCGAGCGGATGCTGCGACGCATGTTCATCGGCGAGCCAGTTGGCAACTATGACAGAATCCTCGACTTTTCCACGGCACTCACCGGGTGCAACTTCTTTGCACCGCCGAAAACATTCATGGAAAACGTCGAGGATTACGTCAAGGAAGAACTGCGCTAACCCACAAGCTGCTGTAACTGCGGTGGTAGGTACTCGCGGATGGTAGGCCACGTCACCGCAGCGATTAAGCCCAGCCCGGCGAGCACACCAACCGTGATGAGTGCCGCCTTCGTCTTGGAACTGCCCTCCGAGGACATCAGGTTATCTTCGGCGTCCATGTCGTCGGTCTGCGGTGGGTTTGGTGTGACGTTGACGTCGACATCGTTTTGGTCGTGCGGGCGCATCGATTCAGGGTCAATACCGAAGAACGTGTCCAGGCCTTTCACGTTGAACTGCGTCGACATGTAGCGTTCGTTGGTGTTCGTGTTCCACTGCGAAATGACGACGTCGAGGTTCGCGATCGTGGAACCCGGTACGATGTACCCACCGTAAGGTTGGGAGAAATTCATCGGCGTCTGCTGAAAGTCCCAGTAGCCATTCTTGGCGATTGTCGCGACAGGCACGTCGTTCCAGCTTTGTGGCAGCGTATCCGAAATGCGGACCTCGACGGCGAGCGTGGCCTCGTTGAACATCACGAACACCCAGTGGTTGTCGATGTATCGCAGGTTCATCTCGCCGGCCTTGATCTTGTTACCGTGCAGGATCGCGCCAGCTTCGTTGCCCCACTCGTCGGTGTTGGGATTATATAGCTCCCAACTCTCTTGACTGCCAATCTGCTCCTCGGTAAAGCGAGCCAGGTACACCGGGTGCTCGCGCTGGAAGCCGGACATCACTGCGTAGATGTAGCCGTCTGGCCCTTTTTCCCAAGAGATGAGCTGGCCAAGGCCATTGAGGTAGTAGTTAGGGGTGCGCCCGATGCTCTTCCAGGTTTTCCCCTCGTCTGTGGACTTCCATGTCTGTGTCTCGAGCACATTGCCGATGCCGCGGTTCCACATGCCTTGCATGTAGAGCGTGCCGTTGATGTTGATCACATCGGACGGGATGAGGGTCAGGTTGTCGCCTTCTTTCCGGTAGTAGTTGATCAGGCCGTATGCGTCACGGTGCCCCTTGAGCGGGCGAAGGATTTCGATCTGTCCGTTGTTCATTCGCGCAACTACGCCAACAGGGCTGATCCAATCACCCTCGCCGAACTTCTTACCGCGGAACGAATCACCGAAGATCATCGCGAACTCATCACCGTTGAGCGGGGTCATCGTACCTAGATCGCCAGCCCCGATACCGACGTGCGCGGCCCACGGGCCGAGCACATCACCCATGATTTGGACGACGGTGCCATCTGGCATCTTCATCGGTTTTTGCTTTGGCTTCGATGGAAGGTCTTCGGGTCCATTAGGACGAACAGTAGGCCACGCGGGCAAAATCGAGTTGGTTTGCGCCTGCGCGCAGGGAACCGAAATCCCCGTCGCAGCAAGAGCAAGAGTAGTGGCACAGGCGATAATTCGGGTCAAAGGCGGCAAAGGCATGGGGCTCCTGGGATGAAACGTCGTGAGGCAAAATATTCGACGTCCCCTTTCACCGCAGCAGGCTGTGGGGAAGTGGACGTCGATAATTATTGGGCGAATATTGGGTTAGTTCGAAGAATCGTTGCGCTGACCAAGACCCGAGTCCAGGCGCAGCAGTCCAGAACCATCATTGCCGACAAGTGTCAGCTGGTCAACAATCTCGGAAACCGTTGCCTCTTCGCTGATCTGCTCGTCGAGGAACCACGTGATGAGGGAGCGGGAATCGAAGTCCTTGACCTCATCGGCGATGCCAGCGATGTTTCGAATCATCGCGGAGACCTTGCGCTCGTGCTCAAGCGCCGCCTGGAACGCCGCCAGTGGGGAATCGATCGAAGGTGCGTCGAGGGCGACTGTGTGCAGGGTGACGTCGTGACCCCGGTCGATCAGGTGGGTTGCGAACTTCTCCGCGTGGTCGCACTCCTCGTGGGCCTGCTCAGCGAACCAGGACGCGAAGCCTGGGAAGGACTGTGCCTCCATGGTGTAGGCGAGCTGGCGGTACAGCAGTGCCGCCTGGTATTCCGCAGTGACCTGCTCGTTCATTGCATCTTGCAATTTCTTGTCCATAGTCAAGCTCCTTTGAAGGTGTAGTTGAAAACTGATGTTACGGCGCTATTTTACGCCTGCGAGGCAAAAATGCATCAAAAGTAAGGGTATCCTAATCAATGACCTGGGGGTATGTCGATGGGGAACCTTCGCAAAATGGGCTATCCTTGCCGGTATGTCTCGTTTTAGTCCCTTAAATTGGCCGGTTGTGCGCCAGATACGCGGTGGTGACGCCTTCGCCCGAGGCGAAAACACCGAATCTGCGCGCAGCCAAGAAATGGAAGGCCGCATTGTAGAAGCGGACCGCGTTGTCAAGAGCGTGTGTCCGTACTGCGCTGTTGGCTGTGGCCAGCGCGTATATGTAAAAGACAATAAGGTCATTCAAATTGAAGGCGACCCGGATTCTCCGCACTCACGCGGACGCCTGTGCCCGAAGGGTGCAGCTTCCGAGCAGCTCGTCAACGCGGAAAACCGCGTGACCGACATTCTGTACCGAGCACCGCGCTCCAAGGAATGGGTCAAGCTTGACCGCGAAACCGCCATGGAAATGGTCGTCGACAGGTTCCTCGAAGCCCGTGAAAACGGCTGGCAGGACTTCGACGACAAGGGGCGCCCTGTGCGTCGAACCATGGGCATCGCAGGCCTGGGCGGCGCCGCGATGGACAATGAGGAAAACTACCTGATTAAGAAGCTGTGGACTGCAGCGGGCGCGGTGCAGGTCGAAAACCAAGCTCGTATATGACACTCCTCCACGGTTCCCAGTTTGGGATCCTCGTTTGGACGCGGTGGAGCGACCCAGCCACTGCAGGACATGGCAAATGCGGACTGCATTGTCATCCAAGGGTCAAACATGGCCGAAGCGCACCCAGTTGGGTTCCAGTGGGTCATGGAAGCGAAGGCGCGTGGTGCACGAATCATCCACGTCGACCCTAGATTCACGCGTACGTCGGCGATGGCACATAAGCACATCCCGATTCGTGGTGGTACCGACATCATCCTGTTGGGTGCTGTCATCAACTACGTGCTGGAAAACAACCTGTACTTCGAGGAGTACGTCAAGGCATTCACCAACGCTTCGACGTTGATCAGTGAGGAGTTCCAGGACACCGAGGACCTCGAAGGTCTGTTCTCTGGATACGACCCTGAAACGGGCGGCTACTCCAACGAGTCGTGGCAGGCGCGCAAGAAGTGGGATGCGCAGACTTCGTGGGACGTTGAGAAGGATGAAACCCTTCAGGATCCGCGAACAGTCTTCCAGATTTTGAAGCGCCACTACTCCCGCTACACCCCGCAGGTTGTTGCTGAGTCGTGTGGTATTTCCGAGGAGGACTTCTACTTCCTCGCGAACTCGATTGCGGAGAACTCTGGCCGCGATCGCACCACCTGCTTCGCGTACGCGCTTGGCTGGACTCAGCACACGTTGGGCGCACAGTTCATCCGTACGTGTGCGATCCTGCAGACGCTGATGGGCAACATCGGCCGTCCGGGTTCGGGCATCATGGCGCTGCGTGGCCACGCATCGATTCAGGGCTCCACGGACGTGCCGACGCTGTTCCACATCCTGCCTGGCTACCTGCCGATGCCGCAGTCCACGCACCAGACGTGGGACGAGTACTTGGCAGCAGTGTCGAAGCGTGATCAGAAGGGCTTCTGGCAGACCGGCGACACCTTCGCTGTGTCGTTGATGAAGGCCTACTGGGGTGACGCCGCAACCGAGGAGAACAACTGGGGCATGGACCTCATGCCAAGGTTGACTGGTGCGCACTCGACGTACCACACGCTGCAGCTGATGAACCAGGGGCTTGTCGACGGCTACTTCGTCTTCGGCCAGAACCCTGCGGTTGCGCAGTCGAACGGTCGCATTCAGCGCATGGCGCTGACCAAGCTGAAGTGGCTCGTCGTACGTGATTTCTCTGAAATCGAAACGGCAACGTTCTGGAAGGACTCTCCAGAGGTGCAGTCCGGTGAGATTTCGCCGGAGGAGATCGACACTGAGGTGTTCCTCTTCCCAGCTGCGAACCACGTTGAGAAGGCAGGTACGTTTACCCAGACCTCGCGCGTGCTGCAGTGGCGCTACAAGGCCAAGGATGCGCCGGGCGATGCCGAGAGTGACCTCGAGTTCTTCTACGACTTGGGACTTCGCTTGAAGGAGCGAGTCAAGGACTCGACCGACCCGCGCGACGTGCCGTTGCAGAAGATCACCTGGGACTACGAGTGCGATGAGCACGGTGAGATTCTGCCGGAGTCGGTGCTGAAGGAGATCAACGGCTACTACCTCGACGGTCCTCGCAAGGGACAACTCGTAGACAAGTTTGCGGATCTCAAGGCTGACGGCTCAACCTCCTCCGGCTGCTGGATTTACTGTGGTGTGTACGCCGACGACGTCAACCGTTCGGCGAACAAGCGCCCAGGCCAGGAGCAGAACGCGATGGCGTTGGAGTGGGGCTGGGCATGGCCAATGAACCGCCGCGTGCTCTACAACCGTGCTTCTGCGGATCCGGATGGCAAGCCATGGTCGGAGCGCAAGAAGCTGGTCTGGTGGAACGAGGACAAGGAGCTGTGGGAGTCCGACGATGTTGTGGACTTCCCAGTCAACCGTGCTCCTGGTTTCAAGCCAGAGCGCGACGCGGTCGGTCCTGCAGCGCTTGCCGGTGATGATGCGTTCATCATGCAGGCGGACGGCAAGGCCTGGCTGTTCGCGCCAACCGGAATGGTTGACGGCCCGATGCCGACGCACTACGAACCACAGGAGTCCCCGTTTGCGAACCCGCTGTACAAGCAGCAGCAGTTCGCCGTCGCGAATTGTGATGCGTGGGGAGGACAACCTCTCGGCGCCGAACTTTGGCGAGCCAGGTGTCGGTGTGTACCCGTACATGCTGAACACCTACCGCCTGACCGAGGCGTACACGTCCGGATCGATGACGCGAAGCCTGCCGTTCTTGGCAGAGCTGCAACCGGAGTTGTTCTGCGAGGTTTCGCACAAGCTGGCGGAAGCTGTTGGGCTGAAGAACGGTGACTGGGCGACGATCATCTCGCCGCGCAACGCCATCGAGGCGCGAGTGCTGGTCACGGAGCGCATGAAGACCCTGGTCATCGACGGTCATGAGTTCCAACAGATCGGTATGCCGTATCACTTCGGCGCAGGTTCCTACGCCGAGGTCGAAGGCGATGGACCGAACGACCTTTTGGGCATCATGCTGGACCCGAACGTCAACATCCAGGCGTCGAAGGTTTCCGCGGTTGATATCCGGCCGGGCCGACGCCCGCGCGGCGAGGACCGCATGAAGCTGGTGCGTGAGTACCAGCGCCGTGCGCGCCTGACGGAGGACACCGGTACCAAGCTGACCGACGAGTCGAAAGACGTCATCGTTGGTGAGCAGCTCGGTGACACAGAGGCGGCGAAGTACGACTCGACGAAGAAGAATATGGCGAACGGGGAAGGATAGGTTTTGACGATGAAAACGAAGAATCAGATCACCGAATCCCCAGCCAACATCGGGTACGAGAAGGAAGCTCGTAAGGCTTTCTTCACGGATACGTCGATTTGTATTGGCTGCAAGGCGTGTGAGGTTGCATGTAAAGAATGGAACCGAAACCCGCAGGACGGCTACAAGTTGTCTGGTAACTCCTACGACAACACCGGTTCGCTGAACGCGGACACGTGGCGCCACGTGGCGTTCATTGAGCAAGGCGAGGACCGGATTCTGCAGGCTCGTGAAGAGGGTGCAAAGCTCGTCGGGCTTGGAATGCCGAGCGTCAAGCCTGCCGAAGAGGCTTCCACCCGCGCGGTATTGCCGGATACACCGGATTTCCGCTGGCTGATGTCCTCCGACGTGTGCAAGCACTGCACGAACGCTGGTTGCTTGGACGTGTGCCCGACGGGTGCGTTGTTCCGCACCGAGCACGGCACCGTCGTCGTACAGGATGACGTCTGCAATGGCTGCGGTACCTGCGTTGCTGGCTGCCCGTTCGGCGTCATTGAGCGTCGTAGCGATGGTGGCGTTCGCAAGCGCAACGAGCGTTCCGGCAAGGGCGAGGACTTCACACCTGGTGAGAGCGCGCCGATTAAGAACATCGGGGTGGCCCAGAAGTGCACCATGTGCTTCGACCGCCTTCAGGTCGGCGAGCAGCCAGCATGTGCCAAAACCTGCCCGACGACGTCGATCAAGTACGGCACGTACGACGAAATGCTCGCGCTTGCGAAGGCGCGCGTGAAGGAACTGCACGCGCAGGGCATGACGGAAGCTCGCCTGTATGGCGCAAACCAGAACGACGGTGTAGGCGGTACAGGCTCAATCTTCCTGCTGCTGGATGCGCCAGAGGTCTACGGGCTTCCGCCAGACCCAGTGGTTCCAACGGCGAACTTGCCGGAGCTGGCGAAGCGCGGCGTCATTGCCGCAGCCGGAATGGTTGGCACTATTGCAGCCGCGGTCCTGATCGGAGGTAGGAAGTAAATGGCTGAGTTTGATAGCTACCGTCCACCGCAGGAGCCGCGTCGTCCGCGGCGACGTGATCAAGCGGAAGGCGAGCGCCCACGGGGCCCGAAGAAGCGTCGTGGCGAGGAGCTAATGGTGCCGGAGGCAAGCTTTGAGCACTTTGACTCCTACTACGGTAAGCCGATTGTGAAGTTCCCGCCGTGGGAGTGGCCGATTGGTGTCTACTTCTTCCTCGGCGGCCTCGCCGGAGGCTCCTCCTTGTTGGCCGTGGGAGCTGACGCGACAGGCAACAAGGAGCTGCGTCGCAACATGCGGATTAGTTCGATGGCTGCCGCCGCGGTGGGCTCCGGTTGCCTGGTGCTTGACCTTGGTCGCCCGGAGCGTTTGCTGAACATGTTCCGCGTGTTCAAGCTGTCGTCGCCGATGAGTGTCGGCTCTTGGTTGCTGGGCTCGTTCTCCTCGTTGCAGGGGCTTGCTATGCTTCCGGAACTCGACGAGCTGACTGGCAAGAAGCTGCCGCTGCCAAGCCCGCTGCGCTCGTTTATTGAGTTCGCAGCGACCCCGGCTGGTATTGCTGGCGGTGTGCTTGCCTCGCCGCTCGCGGCGTACACCGCGGTGCTGATCGGCAACACGTCGGTGCCTGCATGGCAGGAGGCGGGAAAGAACCTACCGTTCGTGTTCGTATCATCTGCGACCGCAGCGACGGGCGGCATGGGCTTGCTCACCACTTCGACGGAGAATGCCGCTGTGCCGCGAGCACTCGGTGTCGTGGGCGCAGCCGCCGATGTAGCAGCGACGTCCTACATGACGAGCCAACTGGACGACGTCTCTAAGGAAGCGTTTTCCACGGGCAAGGCAGGCAAGCTTTTCAAGGCTTCCGAGGTTTGCCTCGCGGTTGGTGGCGTTGGCGCGCTGTTCAGTAAAAAGAGTCGAGTACTCGCAGGTATTTCGGGTGTCGCGTTGATGGCGGGTTCCTGCCTGACTCGTTTCGCGGTGCTCGAGGCCGGTAAGCAGTCCACCGAGGACCCGAAGTACGTCGTTGAACCGCAGCGGGAGCGCCTGCGCAAGCGCCGTGAAGCGGGCAAGGTTGATGACGGCATCACTACCGCCTAGCTGCGACTGGAGCTAACACACAACACTGCCCCTCTCACACACCGTGTTGGAGGGGCAGTGTTGTATTTCTAGTTTGGTATTTCGGCTACTTCACCTGAACGCGACCGGTGCCTGCGACAGTTTCGCCGATGACTGGGTAGCCGGGGATCTCGCCGATGACGAGCAGCCCCCCGGAAGTCTGGGCGTCCGCAAGGAGCAGCAGCTCGTCGCCGTCCAGATCAGAGTCGATGTTGGGGCGTACCCAGTCAAGGTTGCGCTTCGAGCCGCCAGGGATGTAGCCGGCCTCGAGCGTTTCACGGGCGCCGTCGATAAATGGGACCTTCGTGTGGTCGATGACGGCGTCGATTCCGGAGGCGCGTGCCATCTTGAACAAGTGGCCGAGGAGGCCGAAACCAGTGACGTCGGTAGCGGCTTTCACACCGGCGGCGACTGCCTTTTCGGAGGCTTCCTTGTTCAGCGTGGTCATTACTTCGATGGCCTGCGGGAAGACATCGCCGGTTGCCTTGTGGCGGTTGTTCAGTAGGCCAGAGCCGATCGGCTTGGTCAAGGTGATGGGCAGGCCGGCCTCTGCGGCGTCGTTGCGCATGAGCTTGGCCGGGTCCACGATGCCGGTGGCAGCCATGCCGTAGATCGGCTCGGGTGCGGTGATCGAGTGCCCGCCGGTCACGCTGATGCCGGCTGCGGTGGCGGCGTCCATGCCACCGTGCAGTACGTCGCGGATGAGCTCTGAGGGGAGGACATCCCGTGGCCAGGCGAGCAGGTTGATGGCGGTGATTGGGGTGCCGCCCATCGCGTAGACGTCAGAGAGCGCGTTGACGGCCGCGATCTTGCCCCAGGTGTAGGCGTCATCGCAGACCGGGGTGAAGAAGTCGGCTGTGGAGATGACGGCGAGGTCGTCGCGGACGTGAATCGCGGAGGCGTCGTCGCCGTCGTCGAGGCCAACGATCACGTTCGGGTCAGCGAAACCAACCAGTCCCTGGACGGCTTCTTCGAGCTCACCGGGTGGAATCTTGCACGCACACCCGCCACCGGATGCGTACTGGGTCAAACGAATCTTAGAATTATCAGCAGCCATACCTACATGGTAGCGTTGCTTTTCGGAGGCGTACGTGTCCTGGTGGCCACCCCAGTCTTCAAAACTGGTGAGGTCGAGCATCTTGGCCTGGCAGGTTCGATTCCTGTCCGTCTCCGCCAAAACGTTGTGTTGTTGTAAGGGGAAGCACATGAATGATCCTCGCCGTCGAATCCCTCGCACAGACGCACTGCTTACGCTTGCAGCGCAGGAGCACACCGCGTTGGCGCCACACGCGCTTAAGGCGCTCGCAGGGAAGTTGCAGCAGCGCGCCCGCGACGGCGAGATCACCCCTGAAGAGGTCACCCCGGAGTTTCTCCACGCTTGTCGACGCCACCCCGGGTCCCTGACGCCAGTCCTCAACGCAACTGGCGTGGTTGTGCACACCAACATCGGCAGAGCACCGCTTGCCCCGCAGGCAATAGACGCGATGGTGGATGCCGCGCAATATGTGGATGTAGAGATGGACCTCGCAGCAGGCGTTCGATCCCGCGATAGAGGCAGGGCGGCCACGGATGCAATCCTGGCTGCATGTCCAGCGGCGGAGGACGCGCTGGTAGTAAATAATGGCGCAGCGGCGTTACTCCTTGCCGTGGCTACGTTCGCCGAGGGGCGTGACGTCGTTATCTCTCGCGGCGAACTCATCGAGATTGGGGCGGGGTTCCGCCTGCCTGAGCTCATTGAGAGCGCACGAGTGTCTTTGGTTGAAGTCGGCGCGACAAACCGTACGCATCCCTTTGACTATGAGCGGGCGCTCGACAACGCGGGAGCGGTGCTGAAGGTGCATCCCTCGAACTACAGGGTGCACGGGTTTACCGCGGAGACCACTATCGCGCAGCTTCGCGAGCTTGTCCGGCCCCGCGGTTGCGCCCTGATCGCTGACATCGGCTCGGGCCTGCTTCACCCTGATCCGCTGCTGCCGGACGAGCCAGATGCCACCACAGCTTTGCGCGATGGCGCGGACGTGGTGCTGTTTTCCGGCGACAAACTACTTGGTGGGCCGCAGGCAGGCGTTATGGTCGGAACGAAGAACGCCATTGCGAAGCTGAAGCGGCACCCGCTGGCGCGCGCAGTGCGCATCGACAAGCTGCGCCTCGCTGCGCTGGAGGCAAGCCTGAACATCGCCAGCACACCAGTCCACGACTACCTACACGCAAACTCCGACCAGCTCAAAGCCCGCGCAGTAGCGATTGCAGCGGAGGTTGGAGGCAGTGTGGTTCCGCACGACGGCCGCGTTGGAGGAGGCGGCGCGCCGGGCTTCCCACTGCCCGGTTGGGCTGTTGCGCTTGATCAGTCGTTGGCAGCCCCGCTACGGGCAGGTACCCCGGTTGTGCTCGGACGTGTCCACGAGAATGAGTTGTTGATTGACCTGCGCTGCGTGCCACCCGAGCGCGACCACGAGATCGCAGCCGCGATTCGAGCGGCCCAAGGAAAGGACTGAGTGTTACGTGTTTGTAGTTGCGACAGCTGGCCACGTCGACCATGGAAAGTCCACCCTGGTCAAAGCGCTTACCGGAATGGAACCGGACCGCTGGGAGGAAGAGAAAGACCGGGGGCTCACGATCGACCTCGGGTTCGTGTGGACCAACGTCGATGGCGAAGACATCGCGTTCGTGGACGTCCCCGGGCACGAGCGCTTCATCGCGAACATGCTCGCGGGTGTTGGGCCAGTCACGGATGTCTTGTTTGTCGTCGCTGCGGACGAGGGCTGGATGCAGCAAACATTGGATCACCGGGACGCTATCGACGCGTTCGGCGTCCAGCACGGTGTTATCGCGATGACACGGGTGGATAAGGCGGATGCTGGGCGTCGACAAGCTGTGGCTGAAGAAACTCGACGGAATGTCGCTGGTACCAGTATGGAGCGTTGGCCTGTCGTCGAAGTTTCTGCCAAGACGGGCGAGGGGGTTGAAGAACTCAGGAGCGCGCTTGTGACGATGCTGCGGCAACAGCCGACGGCGGACCCTGCCGGGCGAATCCGGATGTGGGTCGACAGGGCGTTTCACATCAAAGGCGCCGGCACCGTTGTTACGGGGACGCTCACCAATGGAACAATTCAACCTGGGCAGACGCTGACGCTACAGACCGCTGCAGGTCAACGCGAAGTCACCGTGCGTGGTATCCAGTCGGAGGACACCGCAGTTGAAGAAGCCAAGCCGACGATGCGCGTCGCGCTCAACCTTCGCGGAGTGAGCGTCGACGAAGTTTCGCGTGGCGCGGCGCTGTGCACGCCAGAGAAGTGGCACACGACCTCTGTGGTGGATGTGCGCCATACCCACGGGGCTGCACTGAACGACGTGCCGCAGGAGGTTGTGGTGCACGTCGGTACTGCAGGAGTCAGCGCGAAAGTGCGACCGTTCGGTGCAAAGCACGCCAGGCTCATCCTCGAGTACGACCTGGTGCTGAGCATCGGGGACCGGTTGGTGCTGCGAGGCTCCGGTGCGCAGCAAATTCTCGGCGGGGTAGAGGCTATCGACGTCGACCCGCCCGCCCTTCCCCGGCGCGGCGACGGGCGGAAGCGCTCGGCGCAGCTTGAGACGCTGCCGGATATCAACGTGGAGATCTCCAGACGGGTGGCAGTGCGGCCAGAACTGTTGGCAAGCCTTGGATTTGAGGTCGGCGATAAGCCCCCGCAAGGTACCGTGGCGTTCGCTGGGTACTGGATCCGCGCGCAGCAGGTAATGGAGTGGAAAGACACGTTGCTGCAGGCATTGCAAGCACACCTTGCGGCGCATCCGCTGTCGGCTGGGTTAGCTACTGGCGCGGCCGTTGAAGCTCTGCATCTGCCAGACGCGAAGCTGTTGCCGCTTGCTGTCGCCGCTGCGAAACTCAACACTCGCGACGGGTACGTCTGCAACACCGCCGAGGTCGATCTTGGGGAGGCGGAGCCAGGGGTCCAGAAACTCGAGGCGCAGCTTCGTGCCCATCCATTTAAGGCGCCCGAGGCGCGCGATCTCGAACAGCTCGGCCTGGGGGCGAAAGAGCTTGCGGCAGCGGAGCGGGCCGGAAGGATTCTACGGCTCGGCGACGGCGTAGTCGTTGCCGCAGATGCGATCACGCTTGCAACCGCGAGGCTGCGGGACTTACCTCAGCCGTTCCGCACGACGGACGCGCGCCAGGCGCTCGAGACAACCCGCCGCGTTGCCATCCCGCTGCTCGAGCTTCTAGACGCACGCGGAATCACCCGCCAGATAGAGGCGGGTGTTCGAGTGCTGACGTAGCAGCCTCGTTCGGCTGTTCTAGTGTTCGTGCTCGTCTGCGTCCGCGTCGGCCTTCGTCTCGTGGACAGTGCCAGGCTTATGCTCTGGAGCGGCGTAGATTGAGTACACCTTCGCCGGGGCGTCGGACTCGTTCACGAAGTTGTGCCACTGGCCAGCAGGAACGAACGCTGCGTCATCGTCGCCGATGACCTTGTCAACAGTCAGATTATCTTCGGATGGGCCGATCATCGCGCGCAGCTCGCCGGATTCGACGCGAATGAACTGGTCGTGATCGTCGTGAATCTCTGCGCCAATCTCGCCACCTGCTGGGATGCTCATGACCGTCAGCTGAAGGTGCTTTCCGGTCCACAGAGTGTCACGAAATGCATCGTTATCAAGCGTTGCCTGCTCAATGTCGAACGTAACTGGGTTCGGCCCGTGGTCAGTGCGCAAAATCTTGGACATGATTCCTCCTCGCAAATAGGTTCGGTTTCACTCCACAGCATAGCGCGCTTTAGGGCTTGCGGTGCCTGCGTCTTGGCTGCGGCGCCGCCGTGCTTTTTGAACCTCGGTCAGGTAATCGCCGTCGTCGCTGCTACGGGGCTCAGCAGTAGCTGTCTCAGCAAGTATCGACGCCTCTTCGTCCTCCACGACGTCGATGTCCACCAGCGGTGCAGGCTCAGCACCCTGAGTGTTCGTTCGCGGCCGGGTAGGAACTGCGGCACGGGAACGATCAACGGTGACAGCCCACGAGCCGTCGGGGAACTGAACCGTCTCGAATTGTTTCCCACCGTCCGGGCCAGAGTGCGTGAGGTCAGGCACGTGCAGCCACATCGGGTCTGCTGCGTCTGAATAATCAGCAATGTCGAGGGCCGCCATGCCATCCAAGAAAAATGCGCGGGCGACTATACATCCGTTGTCGGGCGAAGGGGCGTCGAGAAGCATGGCACGAACATCGTCACGGTCAGCTGCCGAGACGCAGCCGAGCACGCGCTCACCCAACGTCACTACGACGTCGGCGTCACCCGCGGTTTGTAGTCCAACAAACCACTGGCCCGGCGCCAGGCTTGCGAGTTGCTCCGCGCTGAACTCGCCTCGTTCCGTATCGATGATCGCCATGTCACCGCTTGGCAGCACAAGGCAATCAGGACCCGCATTGTTGCGGGGGACAGCGAGCTGAGGCGGTGGCAAAATCACATCGACGGCGAACTTGCCGTGCTCAGCATCGAACTTCACCGCAGCCAACGTCATCGGTAGCAGCTGAGACTGATGGATTCGCTCCATGTCGACGTAACGGGCGCGGTCGAATTGAGCAACCTCTCCAAGAACACCGGCGCCGAGCCTTCGTACCCGCCAGTTTTCCTCGACCGCGTTTGGCTCGAGCACTACCGGCACGTATGACGTGTGGCGCGTGCCGCCGAATTCAGCAAACAAAGGCGACTGCACGACGTCAACGACAGTCACCTCCTCGCCGGCGCCCCACGTCGATGGCGCAAGCGGGTACACGGGGAGAGAGAGTTCCACAGCGTCATACTCCTATCTGCATCCAAAAAGTCACAACCTCATTGCTGCGGCCAGCGCCGCGGGGCCTGTTCAACAGGCGGTGGGGGAGCAGCGCCAAACCATGCGATTACAACACCCGCGACCGTGACACACAAGATACCTAACACCAGATGGGGAGTGAGCACGTCACCGCGAAACACCACGCCGAGAACCGTGCCCAGCACCGGCTCCATCGCGAACAACGTGCCGACAATCTGCGCCGATGTAAACCGTGCAGCCAGCGTGTCCGCCATATAGGGGATGACGACGCCAACGAAGCCCGCCAACGTCAGGAGCATCCAGCTATGCGCATCGAGCTTGACTGCATCATGAATTGAAAAAGGCAACGTAAGCAGAGCTGCGATCGTGATTGCGATTGCAAGCTCTCCCATTCCACCCGAGGACTTGCCCACCTTTTCCGCGAAAATTGTGTAGAGCGCGCAGAACGCGGCGCCGCACAACGCGAACACCACTCCCAGGGGATTGAGCCCCGACGAAGGCCCAGCAATCAATACAACCCCGGCGAGAGCAACCAGCGCCCACAGCCGAATCCACCATTGCCGAATACCAAAAAATGTCACGCAGCACGGGCCCAAGAAATCGATAGTGATTGCAGCACCCAGGGGGATACGCGCGATAGCTGCGTACAAAAACTGATTCATCAGCGCGATCGACGCGCCGAAGATGAATGCCTGCTTCCACTGCTCTTTCGACATCTCACGGGGGTTCGGCCGAAAAAGTACGAGAAGAATAACGGCGCCCAGCAAGAAGCGCAGTGTTGAGATGCTGACGGTACTAGCGACGACGAACAGGGAAGCAGCTAGCAACGCGGAGACCTGATTACCCAAGGACCCAACGAAGATAAGGCCGATGGGGCGAACCAACGTACGGGTCGAGCGCGCTGCCATGGAATCTTCCCCTTACCGGACGCGCCGAATCGCGGACACCACACCGACCACGATCAGGCCAACTACCAGGCCCGCGGTCAGAGAAATCCCAGTCTCCACGAACCAACCAAGGACACCGTTATGCACGGCGTTCACAGCGCGTTCGATTACCTCATGGATCACATGCAGTCCAAAGACCTCGTCGAGGCCCCGAAGGATGAGGTGGCCTCCGACCCACAACATCGCCACGGTGCCGATCACACCGATCGCCGAAAGCACAACGGGCATTGACTTCACCATCGCGTGGCCCAGTCTCGCTGCACGATCGCGCTGAATCATTGCACGGCCAATGTCATCGATCTTGACCAGGAGTGCCACTGCACCGTAGACCGCAAGGGTGATAAAAATGCCCACTGCGATGAGCACCGCAGCTTCCATCCAAATAGATTGATCCGCCACCTCGTCAAGGGAGATGATCATGATCTCCGCACTTAAAATGAGGTCTGTTCGAATTGCGCTTTTCACCAGTGCGTCTTCGTCCTGAGCAGTACGGTGTACGGCCGCCTCTTCGTCAGCCTCAACATCACTGGTCAATTTGTGCACGATCTTCTCGGCGCCCTCGAAACATAAATATGTGCCACCAATCATCAAAATTGGCACCAGTGCCCACGGCGCAAACGCGTTGAGTGCCAACGCGATCGGCAAAATGATGAGCAGCTTGTTCCGTAGTGAACCTTTCGTGATCTTCCAGATCATTGGAAGTTCGCGCGCCGGGGTGACGCCGGAAACGTATTGGGGCGTGACGGCGGCGTCGTCGATGACGACGCCTGCAGCTTTGGCGGACGTTTTCGCCGTGAGGGAAGCCACATCGTCCGCAGAAGAAGCTGCGGTTCTGGCAATGAGGGCGACGTCGTCAAAGAGGGCGAGGAGACCTCCGGCCATGTGTATTTCCCTTCCTAGGAATCGTTGCGGTGGGCGACCGAAAGTCTACACGGCGCTCTCTAGATACCTTTGTGCGCTCAAGGGCGAAGGAGCTGTGAAAAGGCTGTCAGTAAGCACCCCCAAAAGTGTAGAACCATGTCAGAAACCTGAATTATTTACCAATGTCGCAGTCTTATGTGGTGGAATAGAATGCATCTCATCAAGTGTGATGTAGTCCACTTGAGTGGAGGTAATTGAAGCTAGCTAACAACAATCTGAAGGAGGCGCTGTGCGTACAGTAAAAGCTGCAGCGATCTTGGCGGTAGGAACCCTCACACTCGGATTGGCTGCGTGTGGTGGATCCGGCAACGACGAGGCCGCAAGCGGTCAGGGTGAGTCGACCGGTGGCGACAACTATGTACTGGCATACGGCACCGAGCCGCAGAACCCGCTGATCCCGGGCAACACGAATGAGGTCGGTGGCGGACGCATCATCGACGAGATCTTCTCTGGCCTCATCTACTACGACACTGAGGGTAAGACCCATAACGACCTTGCAGAGTCCATCGACCTTGAGGGCGACACCCTCTACAAAGTCACGCTGAAGGACGGCGTGAAGTGGCAGGACGGAACTCCAGTTACGGCGAACGACTTTGTTGACGCATGGAACTACATCGTTGCGAATTCGCTGCTCGGCGAGAGCTTCTTTGAATCCATCAAGGGCTACGACCCAGAGGGCGTGCCAACCCTTGAGGGCCTCAACGTCATCGACGACAAGACCTTTACCATCGAGCTGAGCCAGCCTGAGGCAGACTTCCCAACCCGCCTCGGCTACTCCGCGTTCTTCCCAATGCACCCTTCGGCGTTCGAAGACATCGACGCCTACGGTGAGAACCCAATTTCCAACGGCCCGTACAAGCTGGCGGAGTGGAACCACAACCAGGACGCAACCATCGTTCCGAATGAGGAGTACGCCGGCGACAAGAAGCCGCAGAACGACGGCGTGACTTTCGTCTTCTACGCACAGCAGGATGCTGCATACGCTGACCTGCTCGCGGGCAACCTGGACGTCCTCGACGCTATTCCAGATTCCGCATTCGCAAGCTACGAAACGGAGTTGGGTGACCGCGCAGTAAACCAGCCGTCGGCTATCTTCCAGTCCTTCACCATTCCGGAGAACCTGGAGCACTTCAACGGTGAGGAAGGACAGCTGCGTCGTCAAGCCATCTCGATGGCGATCGACCGCGACGAGATCACGAAGACGATCTTCCAGGGCACCCGCACCCCGGCGACCGACTTCACCTCGCCAGTCATCCCTGGCCACTCTGACTCGCTCAACGGGGCAGAGGTACTCGAGTACAACCCAGAGGAAGCAAAGCGCCTGTGGGCTGAAGCAGACAAGATCAAACCATTCACCGGCGAGTTCTCCTTGTCCTACAACGCTGATGGCGGCCACCAGGCATGGGTCGATGCAGTTGCAAACTCCATCCGCAACACCCTTGGCATCGATGCAGTTGGCAACGCATACCCAGACTTCAAGTCCCTGCGTGATGACGTCACGAATAGGACCATCAAGGGCGCATTCCGTACCGGCTGGCAGGCAGACTACCCATCGCTGGGTAACTTCCTGAGCCCGCTGTACGCCTCCAATGGTGGTTCCAACGACGGTGACTACGCTAACCCTGAGGTGGACAACCTGCTGAAGGAAGCCGCTGCTGCAGGCGACGTTGAAGCCGCTACACCTATCTACAACAAGGTGCAGGAGCAGCTCCTGAAGGACTTGCCGGCAGTTCCACTGTGGTACGCGAACGTCAACGGTGGCTCCTCGGAGAACGTTGAGAACGTCGCGTTCAACTGGAAGTCCGTTCCGGTGTACACGCAAATCACCAAGAAGTAACAAAACCCCTACGCTCTGACCCATCCCACCCCGCCTGCGTACAAGCATGCGGGGTGTTGGGTTTGGGTGCGTCCATAAGCTCATGTTCAAAACGAAGAATTAAGGAGAGCCTGCAACCATGTTGCGATATATCGGGCGACGGCTCCTTCAGATGATTCCCGTGTTCTTTGGGGCCACGCTGCTGCTCTATGCGCTGGTGTTCCTCATGCCCGGTGATCCTGTCCAGGCCCTCGGCGGCGATCGTGGCTTGACCGAGGCCGCGAGAGCGCGCATTGAAGCCGAATACAACCTCGATAAACCTTTCATCGTCCAGTACCTGCTCTATCTGAAGGGCATTATGGTTGGCGACTTCGGAAAGACTTTCTCTGGCCAGCCCGTCGCCTCTGTGATGGCAAATGCGTTTCCGGTAACCATCAAGCTCGGCCTGATGGCACTCGCGTTTGAGGCGTTCTTCGGCATTCTCTTCGGATTCTTCGCAGGAATCCGCCGCGGTGGAATTTTTGATTCGACCGTGCTGGTTGTGTCCCTGTTCGTAATCGCAGTGCCGTCCTTTGTCATCGGCTTCGTGCTGCAGTACCTCGTGGGCGTGCGGTGGGGCTTGCTCCCCGTAACAGTGGGCAGGAATGAGTCTTTCATTGCCTTGTTGATGCCTGCCGTCGTGTTGGGTGCCTTATCGTGCGCGTACGTGATTCGATTGACCAGACAATCCATCACCGATAACCTCCGCGCGGACTATGTGCGCACCGCACGTGCTAAGGGTCTGTCTAAGGGCACAGTGATGTCCCGCCACGTGCTGCGAAACTCCCTCATTCCAGTGGTGACGTTCTTGGGCGCTGACCTCGGCGCGCTCATGGGCGGTGCGATTGTGACAGAAGGCATCTTCGGCATCAACGGTGTCGGTGGCACGATCTACCAGGCCATCATTAAAGGTGAGCCCGCGACAGTCGTGTCCTTTACCACCGTGCTGGTGATCATCTACATCGTTGCCAACCTGATAGTTGACCTGCTCTACGCAGTACTTGACCCAAGGATCCGCTATGCATAACTCTCAAGATCTCACAGCAGCTGCCCGCGCTGGGCAGGAGTATTTCATCGCGGAAACGGACGAAACCGGACTCGGTGCTGTTGACGCAGTACAGGACGAGTCCGCTCCCACAAGTCAGTGGGGAGAGGCCTGGCGCGCGTTGCGACGCCGTCCTCTGTTTTGGGTATCCGCACTCCTGATTTTGTTCGCCATTCTGCTTGCCCTGGTGCCGGGCCTGTTTACTAGCGTGGACCCGCGTGAGTGCATGTTGTCTCGCTCACTTGGCGCGCCGGAGTCCGGTCACCCGTTTGGCTTTGACCGTCAAGGCTGCGACATTTACGCTCGCACAATTTATGGTGCGCGTGCATCGGTCACAGTCGGTGTGCTTACTACGATCGTCGTGACGGTCCTAGGTTCGCTGATCGGCGCGATCGCCGGTTTCTACGGCGGTATCTGGGACACCTTGCTGTCTCGCCTGACGGATATCTTCTTCGCTGTACCACTCGTGCTGGCAGCGATCGTGGTGATGTCCATGTTCCAGAACCAGCGCTCCATCTGGATGGTGGTGTTCGCGCTCTCTATGTTCGGTTGGACACAGATCGCGAGAATCGCGCGAGGCGCGGTGATGGGTGTGAAGAACGACGAGTTCGTCACCGCGGCACGCGCGCTCGGAGCGAGTGACGTGCGGATTATCTTCTCGCACATCCTGCCCAACGCGGCAGCACCGATCATTGTGTACGCTACCGTCGCGCTGGGTACGTTCATCGTCGCAGAGGCAACGCTGTCGTTCCTCGGCATCGGTTTGCCGACGACAGTCGTGTCGTGGGGCGGCGATATTTCTGCCGCACAGGCATCCCTGAGGACCCAGCCCATGGTGCTGTTCTACCCTGCAATTGCTTTGGCACTGACAGTGCTGAGCTTCATCATGATGGGTGACGCCGTACGCGACGCCCTTGACCCTAAATCGAGGAAACGATGAGCGAGTTACAAGATCAACCGCTACTCGAGATAGCGGACCTGAAAGTTACATTCGAGTCAACTACCGGTGTTGTCGAAGCGGTGCGTGACTTCGACCTGACGGTGTATCCAGGCCAGTCGATCGCTATCGTGGGCGAGTCCGGGTCGGGAAAGTCCACTGCAGCGATGTCCATCCTGGGATTGTTGCCCGGAACAGGCAAGGTCACCAATGGTTCCATCAAGCTCAACGGTGAAGAGCTCACCGAGCTTGATGAGAAGGGGTGGCAGAAGGTCCGGGGTAACAAGATTGGTCTGGTGCCACAGGACCCGATGAGCAACCTCAATCCAGTATGGAGGATTGGCACACAGGTAGAGGAGTCCCTTCGCGCAAACCATGTTGTGGAGGGCTCTGAACGTCACGCACGCGTCGTCCAACTGCTCGAGGAAGCGGGACTTCCAGAGGCCGAACGCCGCGCCAAACAGTACCCGCACGAGTTCTCGGGTGGTATGCGACAGCGTGCGCTCATCGCTATCGGTCTCGCGGCACGCCCAGAGTTGTTGATTGCCGACGAGCCAACATCCGCGTTGGATGTGACGGTGCAGAAGAAGATTCTCGACCACCTGGAGACGCTGACGGAGGAACTCGGCACAGCGCTGCTGTTCATCACGCACGACTTGGGACTGGCCGCCGAGCGCGCAGATCACCTGCTAGTCATGCACCGCGGACGCATCGTTGAAAAAGGCCCGAGCCTGCAGATTCTGCGCAACCCGCAGCACCCGTACACGAAGCGCCTCGTTACTGCCGCACCTTCCTTGGCATCCGCTCGTATCCAGAGCGCGAAAGCTCAGGGCATTGAGTCCAGCGAGGAGCTCGCCTCGGGACACCACGACTCCGAAGAAGTGGTGCTGAGCGTGCAGAACTTGGTGAAAGAGTTCGACGTCCGTGGGCAGAAGGGCAAGCAGAAGGTGCTTCGTGCTGTAGACGACGTCACGTTCGATGTTCGCCGCGGCACGACGCTTGCGCTCGTCGGTGAGTCCGGCTCCGGTAAGTCCACGGTGGCGAACATGGCGCTTCGCCTCTTGGAGCCAACGAGTGGCCGTGTCTTGTTTGAAGGACAAGATATCGCGAAGCTTAAGGGGCGCGAGTTGTTTGAAATGCGCCGCAAGATGCAGGTGGTGTTCCAGAATCCATATGGTTCGCTGGACCCGATGTATTCCATTTACCGCTGCATTGAGGAACCGTTGACGCTGCACAAGGTCGGTAACCGAAAGGAGCGCGAGGCGCGAGTCGCCGAGTTGCTTGATTTGGTGCAGATGCCGCGATCGGCGATGCGTCGATACCCGAATGAGCTATCCGGTGGCCAGCGCCAGCGCATCGCAATTGCACGCGCGATGGCATTGGGTCCGGAAGTGATTGTCCTCGACGAGGCTGTTTCGGCGTTGGACGTGCTCGTTCAAAACCAGATTCTCCAGTTGCTGACTCAGCTGCAGGAGGAGATGCGCCTTTCATATCTGTTCATCACTCATGACCTGGCGGTGGTTCGCCAGACTGCTGATGACATCGTGGTGATGCGGCAGGGTAAGGCAGTGGAGCAGGGCCGGGCCGATGACATCTTCGATAACCCTCAGGATCCGTACACACAGAATCTGATTAATTCGGTGCCTGGTCTCAACATTGAATTGGGAGTAGGAGAGTAGGTCCCACCTGCTGATTTGTTACGTGCGTTACGCCACAATCGCAGCGATGAATACTGCGATTGTGGCGTAGCGTTTAGGGAATGTACAGTATTGTCACAACTTCATACACGGGTGTCTTCGTTGGAGAGAAAAGCGAAGGCTGAGATGCACAAGCGAACCGTTGAACCTGATCCGGGTAATGCCGGCGTTTAGGAAGGAATGTAAGCGTATGAATACGCGTGGAAGCCATTCGTGGCGTGTCATTGATATTGTTACTGCAGCCGTTTTGGGGGTGGCATGCGGGCTCATTTTTTGGATGTGGAACAGCGTCGGGTACGCAGGATTTAAGGCCTTTGATGCGCTCACCCCGGGTCTTGGTGGCCTGTTCACCGGTATCTGGTTCCTCGGTGGCACGCTTGGCGGGTTGGTAATCCGCAAGCCTGGCGCTGCGGTGTTCGTGGAAGTGCTGGCGGCGTCTGTGTCCGCGGTCATCGGAAGCCAGTGGGGGATCGAGACGCTGTATTCAGGATTGGCACAGGGGCTCGGTGCAGAG
Source organism: Corynebacterium sp. UMB2355A (assembly GCF_033877495.1). Classification (NCBI taxonomy): domain Bacteria; kingdom Bacillati; phylum Actinomycetota; class Actinomycetes; order Mycobacteriales; family Corynebacteriaceae; genus Corynebacterium; species Corynebacterium sp. UMB2355A. The sequence continues at coordinate 2,219,545 of NZ_CP138855.1, forward strand.
ATCGTGTTCCTGATCTTCGCCTACAAGAAGTTTTCGACGACTGTGGCGGTGCTTGCCGGTATGGGCAGCGCAGTGGGCGCGTTCGTGCTTGAACTGTTCCTGTCCGCCAACTTCGCGATGGGCCTGGCGTTCAACGTGATTTACCTCAGCTGCATGCTGGTATCGGGCGCGTTGCTTGCTGGTATTGTTGCAAAACTCTTGGTTGATGCTCTAGCCAAGACTGGTGCGCTTGACCGCTTCGGTGCAGGACGCGAGCGGTTCCAACAGGAGGTGTAGCCTCGGTGGCTACGGGGGACCAGGTCATCCAGGCACAGGGCCTGGGCTATAAACACGCGACTCGCCCGAAGCCTGCGTTTACCGGGGCGGACTTAACCGTCTCTCGTGGGGAGCGCGTGCTGCTCACGGGAGACTCTGGCGCTGGCAAGTCAACGCTGCTTGCCGTTTTAGCTGGGTTGGCGGCAGATGGTGAGGAAGGCCAAATTCTTGGCACCGTGAGTGTCAACGGCACGGTTGGCATGGTGATGCAGGACCCAGAGGCGCAAACGATTTTGACTCGCGTTGGCGACGACGTTGCGTTTGGTGCCGAGAATATGGGGATTCCGCCAGAGGAAATCTGGCCCCGTGTGCGCGCTGCGCTGGATGCAGTGGGCCTGGATGTGCCGTTGGACCACAACACCGCGCACCTTTCTGGTGGGCAGAAGCAGCGACTCACATTGGCGGGAGTATTGGCCATGGGCGCTGACATCATTCTGCTGGATGAGCCGACTGCAAACCTTGACCCGGAAGGGCGCGACGATGTTGTGCGGGCAGTCGATGCCGTGTGTCGCCGCACAGGGGCGACCTTGATTGTGGTGGAGCACCGACCTGCACACTGGATAGGCTTCGTGGACACGTTCTACCACCTCACCGCGGATGGGCTACAGCGCAGCGGCCCGGATCAGCTCCCAATGCCACCGCAGTTGCCGCCAGCGTTGAAGGTCCCTGCCAGCGCGGTAAGCGCGCTGCGTACTGAGAATCTCCGGGTTGCATTCGGTTCACCCCGCAACATCGCGGTACCAGAGGGCTTTTCTACCGTGATTACAGGCAAGAACGGTGTTGGAAAGACGACGCTAGTGCAAGCGCTCGCTGGGCTCGTCGCGCCACTCAGTGGCACTTTGGAGTACTCGCCGCGGATTCGAAGCGGGCTGACTACACCGTCGCACCGCTGGAAGTCGAAGGACTTGGCCCAACGGATTGGCTATGTGTTCCAGGAACCGGAGCATCAGTTCGTGACCGCGAATGTGCGCGATGAAGTTGCGTTGTCGGGTGCGTCGGCACACCGCGTCGATGAGCTGTTGCAACGACTGAAGCTTGAACACGTAGTAGCAGCAAATCCCTTTACACTTTCAGGAGGAGAGAAGCGCAGGCTTTCGGTAGCGACTGCGCTAGTGAATGCCCCTGAGCTCCTCATTCTTGATGAGCCGACCTTTGGGCAGGATGACAAAACCTTTGTAGAGGTAGTTTCGTTGATCCGTGAGTTGGCCGACGAGGGGAAAACCATCATCTCAATTACTCACGATGAGGCCTTCGTCAGTTCGTTGGGTGACCATATGGAGGAGCTGCGCAACGAGATGAATGCGGAAGGCGGGGTGCGGGAATGAACGTGCTCAATGGGGTGAATCCGGTAACGCGGATTCTGGGATTGGCGTTGCTGACTACACCGCTTATGGTGACGATCGATTGGGTTTCTGCAGTTGTCGCCATTGCGTTCACGCTGGCAGTCGTGCCGCTGTGCGGGCTGTCATTTAGGACGTTTTTCAAACGCGCGTTACCAATTCTTGTTGTTGCCCCGCTCGCGGGTATCCCGATGGCGCTATACGGCCAGTCAGGTGGGGAAACCTACCTTGAGTGGGGTCTCATCCATGTGACGGAGCTGTCCATTTCGCTCGCATTATCAATGGTGCTTCGCGTGTTTGCCATTGCGCTGCCCGTCATTGTGTTGTCTGCGCACGTGGATCCAACGGATCTTGGCGATGGGCTGTCCCAGGTGTTGAAGCTGCCAGAGCGCTTCGTTCTGGGATCAGTCGCTGCGTTTCGTATGTTGACGCTACTTCGTGAGGATGTTGAGGCGATGCGGATGGCGCGTCGTGCCCGAGGTATCGCGGATACGGGACGCGTGAAGTATTGGTTTTCGTTGGCTTTCGGCTTGCTGGTGATGTCTCTGCGCAGGGCAGGCAAGCTTGCCACCGCGATGGAGGCTCGCGCATTCGGTGGCCCGCAAAAGCGTACGTGGGCTCGAGAGTCGCGGCTTACCAGGCGCGATTGGGTTGTCATGGTTGTATGCATCGCTGTCGCGTGCGTCGCGCTGGGGCTTTCAGTTGCCACTGGGTACTTCCGGCCAGTGTGGAGCGTCTCGTAGCTCATGGCTTACACACTGCTTATCGACGGCCCCTCCGGCGCCGGCAAAACCACATTGGCTGAACAAATTGGTGCTGCGCTCAGCGTTCGAGTGGTGCATTGCGATGAGTTTTATCCTGGCTGGAGCGGGCTTGAAGAAGGATCCAGAATTGTGGAGCGGGATGTACTTTCGCTCAATGAGCCGGGATACTGGCGTTGGGACTGGGAGCGTCAACGCCGCGGGGAGTGGGTCAGCCTTGACCCAGAAGGCGACCTTATTATTGAGGGCGTTGGTGCAGTGACCGAGGCGTCGATCGCGGCGGCGCGGGCGCGTGGCTGTGTGAACACGCTGTGGGTAGAGGCGGCAGAGTCGCTGCGTCGTTCGCGGGCGTTGCAGCGTGACCCAGGGTATGCGCCGTTTTGGGATATGTGGGCGGCCCAGGAGCAGGAGCACAGAGCTAGGCGAGGTGCCGTTTACTTCGACGTGACTATTGAGCGGCGTTAGTCAGCCGGGGTGAGCGTGACGCGCTCTGCCCAAGTGAGGTCGATGCCGAGGCTGGAGAGCCACCGCATCGCGTCGTCGCCGTGGCGGGTAATTCCCTCGACGGCGTTGAGGGTCACTTCCATGGCGCGTTCAGCTTCTTCTGCAGTGATAAGCCCTGCGGACGTCGCCGCGGCAAGCTCGTCGATGTCAAGGACTTCGATCGGACGTCCGGTCAGGGACACTAGGTCGACGTAGAGGTCGCGCGTCTGCCAGACGCCATCTGTTTCGGTGATATCTGCGACGTCGAAGTAGAAATCTTGTTGTACATCGATGCCTTGGCGGAAGTGGAAGATGTTTGCGCGGAGACCAAGCGATGGAAGCAGCCAGCTTTCCAAGTATCCAAACCGTGGGTGGTTTGCGCCTCGGGCCATGTAGAGGCCGAAGTTGGTCGTCGTGAAGACATCCACCTGGCGCAGGAACCCCTTCGGATCGGTGTTGACCTTCGCGGAGATGTCGAAGGTTTCCTGCTTCACTGGATGAAGATCGACGGTCATAGGCTGGCTACCTTACGTTGAACTGTGCTGCTGTTGGGGCGAAGTGACAGACATTGTTTTCGGTGCGCGCGGCACCATTGATCACTGCGAGGACTTTGCCGGGCCCTGTTTTTGCGGTTGCGGACAGGGTGGTTGGTCCTGTTGGGTTTATCTGATTATTCGCAAGCGGCGTTACACCGGTCTTGCCGGAGTTGAGGTTGATCCAGTACGCGTTCATGAGGCCTTGACGCTCTGCCGCTGGTGGAGTACCGAGGGCGGTAAACACGAATGTGGCTTCCCCAGCTTTGGCGCCTGGGGCTGGTGCGGGTGCGGGTCCAGGTACAACGAGTGCGGAGGCCGTGGAGTGCAGGCCTGGACCGATGCAGTTACTAGAGACCGTCGGCCAGTAGAACTGCGTAAACGCCGGTGCGTCTTTTGGCAGTGGCGGGCCGCCAAGTTCGCCTGTACCGGCGAAGAAGTTTACGGCGGTGCGCAGTGCGTTAGCTACCTGTGGCGGTACGAAGGGTTGATCTGCGAATTGGTTGACGCGAGCAACGGTGTTGTTCGTGGGGCGTCCGAGTCCATCAACCGCGGATGAGAGAGATGACGGGATGCTGGGCTGTTGAGCGCTCGCGAGTGGTGCAGTAACGAGGGCGCACGCAGCGCAGAGCGTAGTAAGGCGGATCGCGGCGCGACGCGTGAAGTGGGAGGGGCGCACGTGGTGACCTAACTTTCCTTCGCATGACAGGTAGGGTGGCCGTCGAAAAGCCATAACCCTAGTCACAATAGTCACTTTTGTAACAGGGGCAAGTGGGGAGCGGGCTACAAGGTGCATGTTTTGTGCTTTGCGAGTAGCATTTAACCGTTATTTCCACCTATGCGAAGGAGCACCGGTTTCAGTGTCGCATCCTGAATTTCGAAACGTAGCGATTGTCGCTCACGTTGACCACGGCAAGACTACATTGGTCAACGCAATGCTGGAGCAGTCCGGCGTATTCTCTGACCACGGCGAACACGGTGACCGCGTGATGGATTCCGGCGAGCTCGAGTCCGAGCGTGGCATCACCATTTTGGCGAAGAATACCGCTATCCGCCGCAAGGGGAAGGGCAAGAACGGTACAGACCTTGTTATTAATGTGATCGATACGCCGGGTCACGCCGACTTCGGTGGTGAGGTCGAGCGTGGCCTGTCCATGGTTGACGGCGTTGTCTTGCTTATCGACGCCTCCGAAGGCCCGCTGCCGCAGACTCGTTTCGTGCTGGGCAAGGCGTTGGAAGCGAAGAAGCCGGTCATCATCTGTGTAAACAAGACCGACCGCCCGGATGCCCGCATTGACGAAGTCGTTGAAGAGGCCCAGGACCTGCTGCTCGAGCTTGGTGCGGGGCTGGAGGATCCGGAGGCAGCAGAGGCCGCGGAGAACCTGCTCGAGCTCCCTGTGCTGTACACGTCGGGTCGCGCTGGCCGGGCTTCGCTCGAGAACCCAGGCAACGGTAATCTGCCTGACAATGATGATCTGCTCCCGTTGTTCAACGTCATCTACGACGTGCTGCCGGAGCCTTCCGCTGAGATCGATGCACCGCTGCAGGCGCAGGTCACGAACCTTGACTCCTCTTCGTTCCTGGGCCGTATCGCGCTGATTCGCGTGTACAAGGGCACCGTCAAGAAGGGCGACACTGTTGCTTGGGTGCACTATGACGCCGAGGGTGAGCAGCACGTGAAGAACGTGAAGATTGCCGAGCTGCTGGTCACCGAGGGGCTCGACCGAGTTCCGGCGAAGGACGGCGTAGTTGCTGGCGATATTGCCGCTGTTTCCGGCATCGACGAAATCATGATTGGTGACACGCTGTGCGATGTCGACCACATTGAGCCGCTGGAGCGTATCAAGATCGATGACCCTGCAATTTCGATGACCATCGGCGTGAACACCTCGCCGATGGCTGGTCGCAACGGTGGCGATAAGCTGACCGCCCGCATGGTCAAGGCGCGCCTTGACCAGGAGCTTATCGGTAACGTCTCCATCAAGGTGTTGCCGACCGAGCGTCCGGATACCTGGGAGGTGCAAGGACGCGGTGAGATGGCCCTGACCGTGTTGATCGAGACGATGCGTCGTGAAGGCTTTGAGCTGACCGTTGGTAAGCCACAGGTCGTGACCAAGGAGATCGACGGCAAGGTGTACGAGCCGTACGATCACATGGTTATCGACGTCCCCTCCGAACACCAGGGTGCTGTTACCCAGCTGATGGCGGCCCGCAAGGGCCAGATGACGGCAATGGGCAACACGGGCTCCGGCGATTGGGTTCGCATGGAGTTCGATGTTCCGGCTCGTGGCCTGATTGGCTTCCGTACGACGTTTCTGACCGAGACCCGTGGCGCTGGCATTGCGAACTCCTACTCGATTGAGCACCGCCCATGGGCGGGCGAGATCAAGGGCCGTCCGACCGGTTCGCTGGTCGCTGACCGCTCTGGCCAGGTCACCGCGTACGCGCTGACGCAACTCGCGGACCGTGGCGATTTCTTCGTGGAGCCTGGTGCAGAGACCTACGAGGGCATGGTCGTTGGTGCGAACAACCGTGATGAGGATATGGACATCAACATCACGAAGGAAAAGAAGCTGACGAACATGCGCTCCGCAACCGCCGACGCGACCGTCACGTTGGCGAAGGCCCGTACGCTGTCCTTGGATGAGGCAATTGAGTTCTGCGACGAGGATGAGTGCGTTGAGGTCGCTCCGGAGGCGATGCGCGTGCGCAAGATCATCCTCGACTCCACGGAGCGTGGCCGTGCCCGTTCACGTGCAAAGCAGCGCAATAAGTAGTTACGCACTGGTGCGGTAGTATCTACTGCGATGAATCCGCACATCTTTTCAGCGCCACGTCGCTCGCGATCACTGCGAGTCGGCGTGGCGCTGTTTGCGTGCTCTGGCGTGGTTGCGCTTTCTGCATGTGCCGCGTCGCCTGGCCCGCCGCCTCTCGTTGATCCGAACGATGTTGCTGCTCGTGAGATGTACGAGCAAGAGGATTCCACGACTACTTCCGCTCGACCGGAGGGCAAGACTCGCGTGCGCTCCCAGGTGGAGGTTGGTGTGGATTCGCTCCGAAACGGGCTGAACCCGCACCTTATCGCTGATGAATCTGCGGTTGTGAAGAGTGTGGCGAATCTGGTGCTTCCCAGCGCATTTCATGATGGGGTGAGAAATTCCGCACTGCTCAATGGGGCGACGGTGCTCTCAGAATCGCCGCGTGCAATGACGGTGCGCTACATCATTCGCGAGACCGCGCAATGGTCTGATGGCACGCCGGTGACCGGTGCGGACTTTGTGTACCTGTGGCGGGGGATGCGGGACACGCCAGGAGTGCGAAATCCGGCCGGGTATCGCGCGATCGATGCCGTGCGTGTCAGTGGCGCGACGGGCAAGGTCGTCGACGTTGACTTCGCTGAGCCGGTTGCGGATTGGCGTGGCCTTTTCGACCACTTGCTGCCGGCGCATGTGTTTGCAGCCGACGGCTCTGATTTCGGGGTGGCGCTGCGCGACACGATTCCGGTTTCTGCTGGCCGGTACATGGTGCGCGGGGTAGACCGTGGTCGTGGAACGATTACGCTGAACCGCAATGATCGGTTTTGGGCGGCGAATCCTGCCAAGATAGATATTTTGACGCTGCACGCGGTACGCGGGACCACCCAGATTGCAGATCAGCTGCGCACCGGCCAGCTGGTGTTTGTGGATCGGGTTCCTAGCGAGACGACCGGGCGCGTGCTCAGCCTGGTACCGGGTGTGCAGACGCGGATGCTCGATACGCCACGGGTGCTAGGCGCTGTGCTTTCTGCGACGTCTGGGATGTCGCCTGAGGTTCGTTCGGAGCTTCGTTCGCTGATCGACGTTCCGCTGCTTGCAAGCATTGCGTTGGACCGCACGGCTGATGTTTCGGTTGCAAAGCACGGTCAAGTGAGCACGCATGAGCCGCACGCGGTGTATCAACACGTTGCGGCTCACGGTGCGATACGCATTGGTGCCGATCTTGCAGATCCTGCAGCGGTAGCAGCGGCTCGATCGATGGCGGACATGCTGCACGATCGTGGAGTGTCGGCACGAGTTGTCGCGACGGATTTCGGTTCGCTGATTCGCTCAGGTCTCGAGGAAAATACCGTTGATGTTTTGGTGGCGTGGCAACACGATCCGGAAAATTTGCCGGATGCTGCGAGTCGCTTGGACTGCGTCGCTGGCGCCCCTCGTGCAGGCAACCTCGCCGGTTTTTGTGAACCTCAGTCGGTGGGGCTTGCGAAAGAAATCTTGGCCGGTTCGTACGGGCTTAAGCAGGCCACCGAGGCGGTCAATGAGGTGCTCGAGCAAGAGGCACTATGGATGCCGATTGCGCGCGAGCGTCGTATTATCGCCCTCGGGGAGGGCATCATCGGGCCGGATGCAGATTTGAATAACTGGAAAGCAGGCTTATCGACGGCCGCTTCGTGGCGCCTGCAACCGAAACGAAACGAAGGAGATCGGATTAATCATGCACAACTCCCGTGACCTACAGGGCTACCGGGTGCTCGCCGTGCACGCGCACCCCGACGACGAGTCCATCACCATGGCCGGAACGCTGTTTGACCTCGCGCGACGCGGCGCAGACGTATTAGTGGTGACCTGCACGTTAGGGGAGGAAGGCGAGGTCATTGGAGAGCCATATCAACTGCTGACGAATGACCATGGTGATCAGCTAGGCGGGTTCCGCATTGCGGAGCTGCACGGCGCGCTCCAGGCGATCGGCGTCCGCGGTGAGTTCCTTGGTGGCGCTGGTTGCTTCCGTGACAGTGGGATGGCGGGATCGGAGGCCAGCAAGAACCCACGTGCATTTGTCAATAGCGGGCGTCGCGCAGTCGACGCGCTGCTGGAAGTACTGCGCCGGGAGCGTCCACACCTCGTTTTGACCTACGGCCCCGACGGTGGGTACGGGCACCCGGATCATATTCGTGCGCACGAGATCGTGCACGAGGCCGCTGAGGAGTTTGATATCCCGCGCATCCTGTGGGCAGTGCGCAGGAGGGAGGAAACCGACGCACTTTTGCCTGAGGTCGCGCCTGAAGGCTGGCGCTTGCCAAAGCCTGGCGAGCTCGACGGCGTGGACAGCGTCGATGTTTCGGTGCGCCTGGACGTTGAGGCGTACAGCGCCAAAATCGCTGCGATGGCGGCGCATGCGACACAAATCTGGGTTGCGGACGGGCGGACCAGCGCGACGAACCCGCACGCGGTGCTGGGCAAGGGGCCAGTCATGTACTACGCGCTGTCCAACTTGATTGTGCAGCCGATTCAGCCGTGGGAGCATTTCCAACTGGGCGGTGGCGAAGCGGTCGTCGACACGTCGGATGTGCTCAGCGGACTTGAGCGATGACTGAAACCCGTTTCAAGGCGGACATTGCCCGCGGCGAGAAAGCAGCAGGTCTCATCTGGCTTTCTGTCGGCGCGCTCATTTCACTTTTGTTAGAAGCTGTCAACTTGGACACACGTATTGTTGGAATCGCGGTGCCGTTTACGGTAGTCATCGCTGCGCTCTTTAATGCGGTGCTCACGAAGACTGCGGCGCTGTGGTCAGATCATCTGCTGGTCAAGCTCGTTCCACTCATTGTTTGGGTGGTAGGTTTCTTTGTTCTGCTTATCGCTCTCCCGGCGCGGGGAGCGGTCGTGCTCCCCGCGAGCCCGCTGACGCTGCTGCTCCTTTTTGCGGGTTTGGGTGGGGGCGTTTGGCCCCTTTTCGGTCGAAAGTGACATACTGGAACGCATGACTTATGTGATTGCTCAACCATGCGTGGACGTAATGGACCGCAGCTGCGTCGAAGAATGCCCAGTCGACTGCATCTATGAGGGCAAGCGCATGCTCTACATTCACCCAGACGAGTGCGTCGACTGCGGTGCATGTGAGCCAGCTTGCCCGGTAGAGGCCATCTTTTACGAGGATGACACCCCGGAGGAATGGGCCGAGTACTACGACGCAAACGTCGGCTTTTTCGACGAGCTCGGATCGCCAGGCGGGGCGACAAAGCTTGGGCCACAGGATTTCGACCACCCATTCGTGGAGGCGCTACCACCGCAGAACCAGGACGGTTAAACCTGCATGAGCACGCACCATCGCGCCGACTTAGAGGAGCAGCTACCGGAGTTCCCTTGGGATACCATCCTCGATGTCAAGCAGAAGGCAGCCAGCCATCCCGGCGGACTCATTGACCTCTCGGTCGGGACACCGGTAGATTCAGTCGACCCTTCCATCCAGCTTGCCCTGGCTGAGCATGCCGCTGCGCCTGGCTACCCGCCGACGCAGGGGTCGGCGGAACTACGCCAAGCGATTGCCGACTCGCTGGAGCGCCGATACAACATTCAGGGCCTGCACACAGACGCTGTGCTTCCCGTCATCGGCACAAAGGAGGCTGTCGCGTGGCTTCCAACCCTGCTCAACCTGCGCGGTGGCATAGTGGTGATCCCGGAGATCGCGTACCCAACCTACGAGGTGGCCGCGATCATAGCGGGATGCAAGGTCGTGCGATCTGACGTTCCAGTCGATGGTGCGTCGCTAGTATTCTTAAACACCCCGAGCAACCCAACCGGTCGCGTCCTCTCCGCAGAGGAGATGCGCGTATGGGTTGACTACGCGCGGGAAACCGGCGCGATCATCGCCTCAGACGAGTGTTACATGGGCCTTGCCTGGGATGAGGACCGCAGGCCGGTATCGCTGCTTGACCCGGCGGTCAGCGGTGGTGACAACACCAACCTCTTGGTCTTGCATTCGCTGTCAAAGACATCGAATATGGCCTCTTACAGAGTCGGTTTCATCGCTGGTGACGAGAAGCTGGTGCAAGAACTTCTGCTGTTGCGCAAGCACACCGGAATGATGGTGCCAGGACCAATCCAAGCAGCAACGCTGGCTGCACTCCGCGACGATCAGCACGAAACACTCCAGCGGCTTCGCTACGCCAACCGTCGGGTGACACTCTTGCGCGCGCTGCTCGCGGCAGGGTGCAGCGTTGAGCATTCCGAGGCCGGGCTGTACCTGTGGACACGCAGGGAAGGCGCAGATGCCCGCCAGACGCTCGACTGGTTCGCGCAGCGTGGAATCCTCGTTGCGCCAGGGGACTTTTACGGCCCTGGCGGCTCGCAGCATGTTCGAGTTGGCCTCACGGCTTCCGACGAGGCCATCGCTGAGGCCGCACAGCGACTCTCGGAGTAACACGTGACCACTCCAACAGAGCATCGTGGGATGCGTGCGCTTCGAAGCCTGCGCGAGTTTTTGCGCTTCGGCATTGTGGGAGGCTCCGGCGTCCTGGTCAATCTTTTGGTGTTCTACCTCACCAAGAAAGCGATCGAAGTCGGCTTCAATCTGCATGAGGGCGACATCTTCTTCAACCTTTTCGGCACCCGCTTTAACGTCCGCTGGTATCACGTGCTTGCTACCGTGGCGTTTCTCGTGGCGAACACATGGAACTACCAGCTCAACAGGTCGTGGACCTTCCGGGGCCCGCAGCGGCGTTCGTGGATCCGCGGGTTTTTCCCGTTCCTCACCACCGGCGTGATGGCATTCGTTGTTTCGCTGGTGTTCTTGACGTTGTTTATGAACCCGAACTCCCCAATTGGTTTGCCGGACAGCATTTTCGACGACTCCACCGGTCTTCGCACGAAGTCCTACTGGTCGCAGGGCCTGGCGACGCTGATCGCGACACCGGTGAACTACATCATTAATAAAATTTGGACGTTTTCGAAGCCGAAAGCAGCTCCGAAAACGTCCGCGTCTTCCTAGTTTTGCTTGCCTGTTAGACGCTTTCCTTGGATGGGCGCACCAGGAAAGATGCGCCGATCAATACCGCGGAGACGATGAGGACCGCGATAATTTGGCCTCTAGTGGAGGCGTCGAAAAGCATGAGGATGGTGAGTCCCACGAGGGCAATCAGCGTTGCCCACGGAACCCAGGTCGCTCCGCGTACCTGCACTGCGGAGTTCTTGATCTGCGGGTGCAGTCGGATGTAGCTCAGCGTGATCATTACCCACGTGACCATGAGGCAGCCGCCGACGGCGTTCATGAGGAAGTCGAGCAGCCCTGGTGGGTTCCACCACTGCAGGCCGACTGCGGCGAAGGCGAAGAACATCGACACCAATACGGAGTTCATTGGGACGGCGTTCTTGTTCGTGGCGCGAAGCCAGCGCGGCGCGTCGCCTTCGAGCGCCTGTTGGTAGGCGAGGCGAGACGTGCCGTAAATCTGGGCATTGAACGCGGAGAGCAGCGCCAGGACGATGACGGCCTCCATGAACCCGACGACGCCTGGGATGTTTGCCATGCTGAGCACCTGGGTGAATGGTGAATCTGCAGCGGAGTCGGCACCGTCGATCTGTGCGTATGGGATCAGCAAGATGATGACGATGATGCTTCCGATGTAGAAGAGTGCGATGCGCCAGATAATGGAGTTGACCGCGCGCTTGACGGCCTGCGCGGGGTTCTCCGACTCTGCCGCCGCGATGGTGACAACCTCGATACCGCCGAAGGCGAACGCCACGGCGAGCAGCCCAGCGGCGACGCCGGCGAAGCCGTTCGGCATGAAGCCCGACTCTCGGACGTTGTCCAGGCCGACGAAGTCGTGGCCGGGGAGGATGCCGAGGAAGAGCGCGGCGCCGATGGCCAAGAAGAGGATAATGACGGCGACCTTAATCATGGCGAACCAGTACTCAAACTCGCCAAAGCCTTTCACCTGCGCGAGGTTGATGACAGCGAAGAATACCACTGTGACCAGCGCTGGAACCCATTGGGGGACGCCAAACCAGCCAGACATAATTGCGGCTGCGCCGGTGATCTCGGCGCCACCAACCATGATGAGGAGGAACCAGTAGAGCCAGCCCAACAGGAAGCCGGCCCAGTGGCCGAACGCCTGGCGCCCGTACGTCGCGAACGAGCCGGAAGACGGGCGGGCTGCAGCCATCTCGCCGAGCATGCGCATAACCGAGATAACAATCAGGCCTGCGATCGCGTATGCGACCAAGATGGCGGGGCCTGCGGCCCGGATGCCGACGCCCACTCCGAGAAAGAGACCGGCGCCTACCGCCATGCCCAGACCCATCAGGGTCAGGTGACGCGATTTGAGGCCGGTGCCCAGCGTGGCGTCGTCGGATTCAGTGTTGCGTTGAGTTGTCATCGGATGTTCCTCTCGGCGGCGTCCTTAGCGCGTTGTTGGAAAGTGTCGGTGCGGGTCCAGAGGACGCCAGCGATTGAAATGATGCCCACGACGACTGCTACCGCGAACATTTGGAAGCGGCCGTCAGGGTTGGTCAGCATGAGCACCACGATGGCTCCCGCCAGTACAACCGTTGCCCACGGCAAGACTCCTGGAGCCCACATGCGAACGTGCGTGATCTCGTTGCGCTTCACGAGCTGCGGGTGAATGCGCAGGAACGAGAATGTGATGGCGAACCACAACACGATCAGGCAGCCGCCTACCGCGTTGAGCAGGAATGCGAGCAGTCCAGGGGGATTCCAGTACTGTAGTGCGACAGCTACGAAGCCGAAGAACACGGAGAGCACGACGGCGCGCATCGGTACGCCGCGGTGGTCGGTGCGTGCGAAAGCCTCGGGGGCGTCGCCGCGCAGGGCCAGGTTGTGGAGGAACCTGGAAGAGCCGTAGATCTGTGTGTTGCACGCGGAGAGCAGCGCGATGACGATGACGGCTTCCATAATGCCTACGGCGCCCGGAATGTTTGCCAAGTGCAGCACGGCGGTAAACGGGGACTCGGAAGCGTCGTTCGCCCCACCGATGTCTTCGTATGGCAACAGCAAGACGATGAGCAACACGGATCCGATGTAGAAGACGCCGATTCTCCAGATGATGGAGCGGATCGCAGAGTGCACGGCAACCTCGGGGTCTTCAGATTCGGCCGCCGCGATGGTGACCAGCTCAATACCGCCGAATGCGAACGCAACTGCGAGCAGTGCCGTGGCGACGCCACCCCAGCCGTTCGGCATGAACCCGAACTCGGCAATGTTCGTTGTGCCGACGAACGACGTTCCCGGCAGGAGCCCCAGCCACAGCGCCACGCCGAGGGCGAGGAAGAGACAAATCACGGTGACCTTAATCAGGGCAAACCAGAACTCGAATTCGCCGAGGTTTCGCACTGCGGCGAAGTTAATCGCCGTGAAGATAACAATCGCTGTCAGCGCCGGGATCCACGGAGACACCGCGAGCCATGATGCGATGATGGCGGAAGCGCCGGTGATCTCGACGGCCATGATCATGATCATCATGAACCAGTAGAGCCAGCCGATGGCAAAGCCTGCCCACGGACCGAAGGCCTGCTCCGCGTAGGTAGAAAACGTGCCCGAAGAAGGGCGCGCGGCAACCATCTCCGCGAGCATCTGCATGATGCACACGGTGATTGCGCCAGCGATCATGTACGCAATGATGACAGCGGGGCCTGCTGCGGCGATACCCACACCAGTGCCAAGGAAGAGCCCGGCGCCAATTGCTGAGCCGAGGCCCATCATGGTCAGGTGCCGGGTCTTCAGTCCGCGCTGTAACGATGTCGACGCCCGAGTTGGGGCCACAACCGGTGAAGCTTTCAAAGACATGGCAATTACCTTAAACACTCATGTACTTTCATGCCTATCATTCGCAGTTGTGTCGCCCCGTGCTCTGCGAATTCGGCCCGTAAAAGTAGAGCGTTAGCTGTTTCGCGCGCGCAGTACGGGCGTGGTGCTTGCCGGCTCTTGGTGGATGCTGATATCACTCTGACCAGCAATCTCACTTGCTGGAATGTGTGTCTCATTTCTTGTGTCGTAGATAATTGTCGACGGCTCCAGCATCACATTGACACCGATCTCGCAGTTGTCCCCGAGATCCACCCCGATTACACCCGATGCGGGGTGAAGCGTGCAATTGTGTCCGACTCGTAGCGGGATCCGGTTATGTCCGCTGCCGCGCGCAGCCATCAGCACCGCCGACAACGCAACCTCGGTACCTTCACCAACCGTGACAGCGGAGGAGAGCCGCCCCTCAATCTTTGCCGGTCCAAGAGCTCCGGAGTTGTGCGAGACGTAGCCCTCACGGATCACGGACGTTCCTGGAGCCAAGTAGGCCCCGAGGCGGACGCGCTCCGCCTCAGAGATTGAGACCCCAGTCGGCACCACGTAGTCGACCATGCGGGGAAGCCGTTCGATACCGTAGACATGGATGTTGCCCCTGCTACGCAGGCGAGTTCGCACGAATTCGAAGTTATCCGCCAAGCATGGACCCTTATTCGTCCATACCACCGGCTCGAGGTGTTCGAGGCAGTCTTCCATGTTGACTTCGAAGGGGCGCACCAGGCGGTGGGAGAGCAGGTGGAGCCGAAGGTATACGTCGTGGGCATCCACAGGGGGTTGGGACAGGTCCGCGATTGTGGTGCGCACCGGCACGTGCTCGACGAGCCGGTCCGAGTCCATGCCCACCAGGCTGAGGAATGCGTCCCCAAGTTCGTGCGCGCTGACTCTGCGGGATCCGGAAGTGAGGCCGGAGGGGTCGTCGATAAGTGAAGGGGAAGGGTACCAGGTGTCGAGTACCGTACCGTCCAGCGAAATATTGGCAATACCTGTGGCCTGCGCTCCTTGTAACATGCTTGTCATCTTAAACGCACAGTCACAAAGGGCCGGACTCGGACGACAAGCGGGGGAGGGGTTGGCCTAGCATATAAGTTTTTGGCAGAGTCGAACTCAACGTGTTTTGAGGAAGGAAGGACCCATGGCACCTCACAAGTCACCGCGACCGGACAAGGAGCGAAAACTGCGCGGCCCAATCATGTTGCGAAGCGAGGACACCGAACAGCCGACGACGCACGACCGTCGCCTCCTGGAGTCCTTGGGCTACAGCGATCACGACTGGAAGCACGCGGACCCGTGGCGTGTGATGCGAATCCAGTCTGAGTTTGTCGCAGGCTTCGACGCACTGAGCGACTTGCCGAAGGCGGTCACTGTGTTTGGCTCCGCACGCCTCAACGAAGGCACGGAAGAGTATGCGCTGTCATGCGAGGTAGGCAAGGCGCTCGTCGAGGCGGGATACGCGGTCATCACTGGTGGCGGTCCAGGCTTGATGGAGGGGCCGAACCGCGGTGCCCACGATGCCGACGGCATCTCGGTGGGGCTCGGCATTGAGTTGCCGTTCGAGCAAACGCTTAACGATTGGGTCGACCTCGGCCTGAACTTCCGCTACTTCTTCGCGCGCAAGACAATGTTCTTGAAGTACTCGCAGGCGTTCATCGCGCTGCCGGGCGGGTACGGGACCATGGACGAGCTGTTCGAAACGCTCGTGATGGTGCAAACCCAAAAGGTTACCAACTTCCCGATAGTGCTCATGGGTACCGAGTTCTGGTCCGGCCTGGTTGCGTGGATTGAGGAGCAGCTGCTTGGCCGCGGCCTCATCTCGCCGGGCGATGAATCCCTGTTCTACGTCACCGACTCCGTCGACGACGCGATCGCGCACATCGTGCACGCACATAAGGTGATGACAGACGCGCGCCTGCGAGATGCTCACAACGAGGACGTCTAAGAGATGCCTGGCCGCATCGCAGAGGTTATGGCGATCATCAACCGGACGCCAGATTCGTTTTACGACAAAGGAGCAACGTTCGCGATAGAGCAAGCGCTGGATCGAGCCGATACGGTGATCGCGCAGGGAGCGTTGATTGTCGACGTCGGCGGGGTAAAAGCAGGTCCCGGCGACGAAGTCGACCCCGCAGAGGAGATCGAACGCGTCGTCCCTGTCATCCGGGGCATCCGCCTCCGGCACCCGTCAATACGCATCAGCGTGGACACCTGGCGCGCCGACGTCGCACAGACTGCAATCGAGGCGGGTGCGGACCTAATCAACGACACCTGGGCTGGCTACGATCCCGAGCTTGTCGAGGTCGCCGGGGCGCATCGCGTTGGGTACGTCTGCTCCCACACCGGCGGTGCGGTACCTCGCACACGCCCACACCGCGTCCACTACGACGATGTCGTCGCCGACGTCATCCGGGAAACCACAGCGCTCGCCGAGCGCGCCGTTGCTTGCGGTGTGCCCGAAGATCTCGTGATGATCGACCCAACGCACGACTTCGGCAAGAACACCTTCCACGGACTGGAGTTGCTGCGCCGAGTCGACGAGCTCGTCGCAACAGGGTGGCCAGTGCTCATGGCGCTGAGCAACAAAGACTTCGTCGGCGAGACGCTCGACCGTGCAGTTGGCGAGCGAGTCGCAGGGACGCTCGCAGCGACAGCGTGGTCCGCCGCACGCGGTGTCGCAGCCTTTCGCGTCCACGAAGTCGCCGAAACCCTCGACGTGATCCGAATGACCGCCGCCATCCAGGGACATATGCCACCGATCAATACCGTGCGGGGGCTTGCGTAGTGCGCGTCAGTGTGGTCATCCCGGCGCTGAACGAGGCCGCAACCGTCGGACACGTTGTGCGACGCTGCTGCGTTGCAGATGCAGTTCGGCGCGATGGGGAAGTACTGGTCATCGACTCGGATTCACACGACGACACCGCGACGCTTGCCGCCAGGGCGGGGGCTCGTGTGGTGAACTGGCGCGAGGTCAGCGCGATTGAACCGCAGGAAGGCAAGGGCGAAGCACTGTGGCGCGGTGTGAAGGCCGCGCGCGGAGAGTTCGTCGTGTTTATCGACGCCGACGTCACCTCCCTCGAGCCGTGGTGGATTGATGCACTCATCGAGCCCTTCAAGACCCCGGAGATCCACCTTGTGAAAGCTCGTTACAAAAGATCCCTGGACGGGCGGCCTTCTGGCGGCGGGCGTGTCACGGAACTGACTGCAAAGCCTTTGCTACGACGGTTTTTCCCAGCATTGAGTGATATTGGTCAGCCACTGGCCGGCGAATATGCAATACGGCGAGATACAGCGCTGCGCCTGCCGTTCGTGGCGGGATACGGCGTTGAGTCGGGGCTGCTCATCGACACCTTCGCCAGGTATGGACGCAATGCTATTGCGGAAGCGGATCTTGGAACTCGCGTACACCGCAACCGCCCGCTTGAGGAGCTGGGGCCGATGGCGGACGTGGTGGCGTCGACAATTCTCGACAGGGCGTTGGTATCCGGACAGCTAGGTTCCGAACAGAAGACGAGGCAACGGCCGCCCTGGTGCGAAATTCTGAGCGCTGAACGCTAGTATGATGACATGCTTTCTTGGATCATCCTGATTATCGCCATTGCCGTTTTTTGCGTGCTTGGTTTCTTGCTCTTTAGCCAGCTGTTTGGGCGCGGCGAACAGCTGCCACCCATGATGGAGACCGAGGACGTCAAGTCCGCGAACCGGCTCGCAGTTGAGGAGGGCAACATTGGAGACGTGCACCTTGAAGTGGTGCACCGTGGCTACCGGATGGACCAGGTCGATGACCTGCTTACCGCACTCGGTGAAAAGTACGGCTTTGCTCCGACTATCAGTCAGCTAACCGAAAACAGCGTAGTATTGGATACAAACGTTTTGACTGAAGGAGAAGCGACAGATGGCAGCAATGAAGCCGCGCACCGGTAATGGACCAATGGAAGCCGCAGAAGAA
This sequence comes from Corynebacterium sp. UMB2355A, assembly GCF_033877495.1. Classification (NCBI taxonomy): domain Bacteria; kingdom Bacillati; phylum Actinomycetota; class Actinomycetes; order Mycobacteriales; family Corynebacteriaceae; genus Corynebacterium; species Corynebacterium sp. UMB2355A. Next base: position 2,237,483 of record NZ_CP138855.1, read on the forward strand.
AGCCGGAAGATTGTCATGAGAATTCCGTCCGACGGGGGCGGCCGCCTGGTCATCGAGATGAGCAAGGAAGAGGCAACTGAGCTCGGAAATCTGCTGATTGAAGCCGTAGGATAAGAATTCTCTAAACTTAAGGTAATATATCCAGCATGCTCAAAGACATAATTGATGTGCTGGCAGATCCTATAGACCTTACTCCTCTTTGTGGTGAAGAGGAGTTTTCACGCCTCGTTTCCGAAAGTGGCCACTCGTACGATGTGGCGAAGCAGGGCTACGTTACGCTGGCGAGCGGAAAAGGTCTGCAACATGTCGGTGACTCGTTGGAGATGGTCCTCTCCCGCGAGTCATTTTTGTCGCAGGGGCACTTCGCCCCGTTCGTTGAAGCGATGACGGAGCACGTAGAACACGTGCTTGACCTCAGCGCGCCTGAGGAAGACCACCCGGCGATCCTCGAGGTTGGCGCGGGGACCGGCTACTACCTGTCGCACACCCTGGACTCCGTGGTTGGCGCGCGCGGCGTCGGACTTGATATCTCGGTTCCAGCTGCGAAGTATCTTGCAAAGGCACATCCGCGAATCGGCTCGATTGTGGCCGATGTGTGGCAACAGCTTCCAATTGCGACCGGGAGCATCCACGCGATTACCGTGGTGTTTGCCCCGCGTAACCCAGCAGAATTCGCTCGCGTGCTTGCGGATGACGGCCAGGTTGTAGCGCTCATTGCGGATCAAGGCCACCTCGATGAGCTGCGTGAACCCCTCGGTATCTTAGGCGTCGAGCCCGGCAAGCTGGACCGCCTCGTCGAGCAGTCAGAGGGCCACCTGGAGCTGGCCGAAGACCCAAAGGAACTTGTCTTCCCGATGCGTTTGGACCGCGAATCTATCGCGGCCCAGGTCGGAATGAGCCCATCCGCCCGCCACATTGAGCGGGGCGAGTTGGCGCGTCGTCTTGACGCCCTGCCGGATCACATGACCGTAACCGCGCATGCACAGCTCGTGCGCCTGCGCAAGGCGTAAGCCGTTCCGCTCAGGAAGCACCTAGCGACTACGACGCCACTCGTTCAAGATGCTGGCGTCGCCCTTTGCGCGGGAGCGGATGCCGATGCATCCGTTCTCCGGCCAGATGCGCGAGGACATCACTACTGCACCGCCGTCGGCATAGACCTCGAGCGTCGAACCGTCCACGATAACCGTGATGGTATCTTCCTCGTCCTCGCCGATTTCGGCTTCCGCAACTTGGCCATCGAATCGATCGACGGTGAGCTTGTCGCCAGCATGGGTGACCCGAGCTGCGACCTCACCATTACCGTCGACAATCTCAGCGACGACACTGCCACCTGCGGAGATCTCGCATAGCGCAGTCCACAAATGGGCGCCGCGCGTCGTGCTCACCGCCTCGGGGAGCCCTGGCGCAGGTACCTGGTACAGGTGACCATCCTGGAGCGTGACATAGCGTGGCAGTGTGAGCGTATTTGCCCAGCCTTCGGTTTCCCAGTTCGGCTCTTTCGTCGGGGACCCTTGGCGGCCAGAGGGCGTCATAAAGCCAAAGAGATAGGTGCCTTGGTAGCGCTGCGCCGGGTCCATCGCAACCGGGAGGTAGTTGGTGTTGCGGGGGCGAGTGAAATCGTGCCCGAAATCGAGCGCCTGTGCAGGTGTGGTTACCCGGAACGTGTTGTTCTCCAGCTTGCCGATGATGTAGGCCGAACGGTCTTTGCCACCGCGCTCAAGCGTGAAGAAGAAGACGTCGTAGATCTTGGAATCAACTTCATCGCGGAGCCTGCAAATACGTGGCGCTACTAGCGTCTCATCGAGGTCGATTCCGGGGTCGCCATCAAAAGTGAGAGGTCCTTCGAAGCGCCACTCAACGCCATCGATAGAGCGAAGCACGACTGGCTTCGGCGTATCGACGCTGCCCGTGATCGCCAGCATGAGCCAGCCATCGTGCTCCTCGCGCTCGTCATCTTTCCAGTCAGGAACGACGCAGGGCGAGCGGAAGTTGTTGTACTCAGGCGTGTCCTCGACGATATCGCCAAGTCGCTGCACGCCAGGTGTGGCGTTTGTATCTTCGAGGAGTTCATCGCACAGCCCTTCCAGCTCAGGCGCGTGGGCGAGCTGGATGGTGTTGCCGGCAGCAGTTGCTGAAGTGAAATACAGGTAGATGCCTTCCGGCGCACCAATTACGGCACCTGCTCGAACCGCGGATTCGCCACCGGCGGGGACAATGGCATCGTTGCATTCGACCCAGCTAAACGGGTCGCCGTCGCTGACGTTGTGGCCCCAGCGGCTCGGGGCTTCGGGTGTGGGGCGGTATTGGTAGAAAATATGCCAATTGTTTTCTCCTTCGCGCCCGTCGAAAATGACACCAGCTGGCCCCTCGAGGATGCCACTGTCTGCGGTGACGTGAAGTTCTGGTCGGAAAGTACTCATCGTTAAGTGGTGTTCACCCCTGCGTTATTTCGTGAGTTGTTCGTAGATCTTGACGGTGTCTTGCGCAATTGTCTTCCAAGAGAAGTCATTGCGGGCGCGCGTCAGGCCAGCTTGGCCCAGCCTTCGGGAGAGATCCTTGTCACCAGCCACCCGGTTCACTGCCTCGGCGAGATTGCGCTCGAAGGCTTCCGGCTGCGTTTTGTCGTAGTCAACGAGCACACCCGTCTCACCATCCACGACGACCTCCGGGATACCACCCACGCGAGATGCCACGACAGCGGTTTCGCACGCCATGGCCTCCAAGTTCACGATGCCAAGCGGCTCGTAGATTGACGGGCACACAAAGACGTCGGCTCTGGAGTAGACCTCGCGGATCTTTCTGCCGGCAACATGTCCTGTACCCAGAACACACCATCGCGCTCAGATTGTAGCTTTTCGACGAGCCCCTTCGTCTCTGCGGCGATCTCCGGTGTATCAGGCGCACCTGCGCACAGCACGAGCTGGACGTCTTCCTCAAAGTGCGACGCCGCCTTGAGGAGGTGCGCGACGCCCTTTTGGCGCGTGATTCGACCGACGAACGCGACGATCGGCTTCGCCGGGTCTACACCGAGGTCTGTCAGGACGGTTCCCTCGGTGGGGTACCACTTTGCCGGATCGATGCCGTTGAGTACGACGTGAATCTTGTCCGCCGGGATGCTCGGGTAGGCACGAAGGATGGCTTCTTTCATACCCGCGGAAACGGCAATGACTGCGTCCGCATTCTCGAAAGCGTTCTTCTCGCTCCACGAGGAAACGTTGTAGCCACCGCCGAGCTGCTCGCGCTTCCAAGGGCGGTCAGGCTCGAGAGAGTGCGCAGTGACAACGTGCGGAATGTCGTAGAGAAGGCCTGTGAGGTGGCCACCGAGCCCGGCGTACCACGTATGGGAGTGAGCCACGTCAACATTGTTGGCGGCGTGGGCGATCCGAAGGCCCGTCGATAAGGTCTTGATGGCACCGTTCGCGTTTTCAAGGGCAGGGTCAACCCCGTGGACGTAAACGTCCTTCATGTCGCGGGGAGTGCCCATGCAGTGAACATCGACGTCAACGATCTCCCGCATAAAGCGAGTGAGCTCTGTGACGTGGACTCCGGCTCCCCCGTAAATCTCGGGAGGATACTCTTTGGTCATCATTCCGACTCTCATACCGCCCGAGCATAGTGACGAATTCACGTCGGTGCAGGAAAGCAAAAACTGAAATGTAGCGCTGCCCACTTTAGGAGGCAAAAGGCTGCAAGGTCACGAAGTTTTCAATAGGCTCGGAAGCGTGAGAAGTCAGCCTAGAGTACTTGCAATTGTCCTTGCCGGTGGCGAAGGGAAGCGCCTGTTTCCGTTGACCGCGGACCGAGCTAAACCGGCCGTTCCTTTTGGAGGCAACTATCGATTAATTGATTTTGTTCTGTCGAACTTGGTCAACGCTGGGTACATGCGAATCGCAGTGTTGACACAGTACAAGTCGCACTCGCTGGACCGGCACGTGGCGACGGCTTGGAACGTATCTGGCCCGACTCCGCAGTACATCGCATCGGTGCCGGCGCAGCAACGTCGTGGCAAGCGCTGGTACAACGGCTCTGCAGACGCGATTGTGCAGTCGCTCAACCTCATTTACGACGATAAGCCGGATTACGTGCTGGTCTTTGGCGCAGACCACGTCTACCGGATGGATCCTTCGCAGATGGTGGAGAACCACATCAAGTCAGGCAAGGCTGCAACGGTGGCCGGTATCCGCGTGCCTCGATCAGAAGCTACGGCGTTCGGCTGCATCCAGTCCGAAGAGGACGGCACCATCACCGAGTTTTTGGAGAAGCCCGCGGATCCACCAGGAACCCCGGACGATCCGGATATGACGTTCGCTTCGATGGGTAACTACGTATTCTCTACGGAACCACTGATTCAAGCGCTGCTCGAGGACGAGCAGAACGAGGACTCTGATCACGATATGGGTGGCGACATCATCCCGTACTTCGTGCGCAAGGGCGAAGCAAATGTGTACGACTTCTCGCAGAACGAAGTGCCCGGCGCGACAAAGCGCGACAAGGGATACTGGCGAGATGTCGGTACGATTGATTCTTTCTACGAGGCGCACATGGACCTCATCTCTTCGTACCCAGTGTTCAACTTGTACAACTCGACGTGGCCGATTCACTCCACAGAGGACGGCAACCTTCCACCAGCGAAGTTTGTCGTGGGAGGTATCGCACAGGAGTCGATGGTGGCGTCGGGATCAATTATCTCGGGCGCTACCGTACGCAATTCAGTGCTTTCCACGGATGTGCGTGTTGAGGAAGGCGCGACCGTTGAAGGTTCTGTGCTGATGCCAGGTGTGCGCATCGGTAAAGGGGCGGTGGTCCGCCACTGCATCCTCGATAAGAACGTCTATGTAGCTGACGGTGAAATTATTGGCGTCGACCTTGAAAAGGACCGCAAACGCTACACTGTTTCGGACAACGGCGTAGTGGTCGTCGGCAAAAATCAGGTGGTTCAGGAATAACTGACACTCATAGGCAAGGCCCGCTCGAAGCTCAGCGAAGTTCGAGCGGGCCTTGTTCGTGCGTACGTAGAGCTAGCGCTTCGTAATGATGGTCAGGCCACCGTCGAGAGGCAGGCGAGCTACGAGCGCTCCGTGGTCGGCGGCGAGGCTGCTCACGTACCTATCTGCCTCTCGTGCTGCCTCGGTTTCGCGGTCCCTGCGTGTCGAATCGCTGACGGTACCGTCCAGCAGAGAGTCGGCGAGAATCAGCGTGCCGCCCTCGCTGAGGAGCGGCCAGGCGGCATCAATAACCGCGGTGAACTCGATCGGCGAGACATCCGCGTAAACGAGGTGGTAGGCGTCGTTCGCAAGCCTGCCCATAACCTCAAGCGGGCGCGCGGTGAGGAAACGTGTGCGGGAGGTTGGGTACTCGGCGGCACGGAATGCCTCCTTTGCGCCGGTTTGTAGCGTGACCTCGGGTTCGATGCAGGTAAGCGATGCGCGCTCTGGAAGACCACGCAGCAGGTGGAGCCCGACGACGCCCGCAGCCGGAGTGATGGCGACTGCGCCTTGCGACTGACCACTTGGGCAGGCTGCAGCGAGCGTCGAAAGTAACGTGCCGACGATGACCGACGGCGCACGGACTCCGTTCTCCTGCGCTTCTACGCTGGCGTACTTCAACGCTTCGCGGAAAGCAGCAGGGAACGGCTGTTGCTCGGCATCAGTGAAAGACTGATGGATGTAATTTGTCAACTGATCAAAAGCGGTCGCACTCACAGCCAACATCATAACCAGAACTGTCCTCACAGCGTGTGTGCTACGCGCATGCAGTAACCTTTACGAATTTTCCTTTGGTGAATGCGATTTCAATCTGCCACAATATGAAGCATGCAACCTGATGATGCTGCCGCCCAACATGATTCCGTCGCGCCCGAAGATTTGCGCGGTACGGCTGCATTTGATGCTGGGGTGGGGGCGATGCCTTCGTGGGCTGAGCTCGTCGCAGAGCACGCCGACAGTGTGTATCGCCTTGCGTACCGTCTTTCAGGTAACCAGCACGACGCGGAAGATCTTACGCAAGAAACCTTCATCCGCGTGTTCCGTAACTTAAAGAGTTACCAACCGGGTGCGTTCGGTGGCTGGCTTCATCGGATTACAACGAATCTGTTCCTTGATATGGTGCGCCACCGGGCGAAGATCCGGATGGAAGCACTCCCGGAAGACTATGAGCGCGTTCCCGGCACTGATATGACTCCGGAGCAGGCGTATAACGTCGCGCACCTCGATCCTGCCCTGCAGCACGCACTCGATGAATTGAGTCCGGACTTCCGCGTTGCCGTGGTGCTTTGCGATGTCGTCGGTATGACGTACGAAGAAATCGCTGAGACGCTTGGAGTCAAGATGGGTACCGTCCGTTCACGCATCCATCGCGGTAGAACTCAGCTGCGTGAATCGCTCGAGGAGCAGGCGCGGCATGACGTCGCCACCGAAGAGTTAATTCGACTACGCTAGGGCGCGAGATAGTGGTTGACTACGGATGCGAAAGGAGCGTTACCGATGCGAGCGTTTTGTTCCACTGAGCATTTGAACCCTGAAGCAATTGCAGCTTTCGCAGACGGTGAACTTTCGCGCTCTGCAAGCCGTCGCGCTATGAAACATATGTTGGAGTGCCCAGAGTGCTTCCAAGATGTTCTTGTGCAGCGGCGAGCGTCCGCACGTGTAAAGGCCTGCAAGGATGACGACCTGCGAGCCCCAGATTCGCTGGTGGCGAAGCTCAGCGGCCTGTGCCACGAGATGCAACCTGCCGAGCCTTGCGGTGAAGATGCTCATCACAAGGAACGATCACCGATTGTGGCCGCCGTTGACGCCACGCTTCGGGCGCTGCGGCACCGAGAGTAGGATGTGATCCGTGTTTTCCAGTATTGGCTGGGGTGAAGTCTTTTTCATCCTGATCATCGGCCTCATTGTGATTGGTCCGGAGCGGCTCCCAAGCGTTATCGAGGATGTCCGCGCAGCCATTTACGCTGCGCGCAAGGCGATCAACAACGCGAAGCGGGAGCTCAACGGTGAGCTCGAGGAGTTTGAGGAGCTACGCAAGCCACTGGATACGGTGTCGCAGTATGCGTCGATGGGGCCAAAGCGCGCGATGGCGAAGTTTTTCTTCGAAGATGACGAGGAATTTCTCGAAAGTTTTGATCCGCGCAAAATGATGGAAGACGATGCGCCTCTGGCTCGCCAACCATCAAAGCCACAGTCCCGGGCAAAGAAAGGGCCGGAGGACGGGGGACAGCCCAGTGGAGGGGGATTCTCCTGGACTGACGTTACCTAGTTCCCACCGATCTATTCGTCAGTGTGCTTCACACCAAGGTTGAGGGACTTGCCAGCAAGTGAGTTACGGCGAATCTTCAGCTTGGTGACGATCTCCTGGATCGCCGCAGCGGCAGGGGAGTCTGGTTCTGCTGTGACGACAGGGGTTCCGGTGTCACCGTTTTCTCGTAGCTTCGGATCCAACGGGATGGAACCTAGCAGCGGCACGTCACTATCTGTGAGCGCGGTCAGGCGCTCCGCAACCTGCTGGCCACCACCTTCACCAAAGATATTCATGACGGAGCCGTCAGGCATGACCATCCCGGCCATGTTCTCGATGACGCCAGCAATTCGCTGCTCAGTCTGCTGAGAAATTGTGCCGGCACGCTCAGCGACCTCAGCTGCGGCTGCTTGCGGAGTGGTAACAATGAGCAGTTCGGCATTTGGAATCAGCTGCGCCACTGTGATCGCCACATCGCCGGTCCCCGGTGGAAGGTCAAGGAAGAGTACGTCAAGATCGCCCCAGTACACATCAGACAGGAACTGTTGGATTGCGCGGGTGAGCATCGGTCCACGCCAAACCACAGGGGCATTGCCCTCCACAAATTGCCCCACAGAGATGTGGCGCACGCCGTGTGCGATCGGTGGCATGATCATTTCTTCGACCACAGTCGGCCCCATGTCGGAAGAGCCGAGGAGACCAGGGACGGAGTGCCCGTAAATGTCGGCGTCGACAATTCCGACGCTGAGGCCCTGTGCTGCCATTGCAGTGGCCAAGTTCACTGTCATCGAGGACTTGCCGACGCCACCTTTGCCTGAAGCTACCGCGAACACCCGGGTGCGCGACGACGGGTCAGCGAAAGGGATGTCGGGCCCGGGCTGCTGTGCACGCAGCTTCGAGGCCATTTCGCGACGCTGCTCCGCGCTCATAGTGTGAAGCGTGACTGTCACGTTCTCCACGCCGTCGATTTCCTCTACGACTGCGCGGACGTTGCCCTCGATGGTGTCACGCATCGGGCAGCCCGCGATGGTGAGGTAAATGCCGACGGTGACGTTGGGGCCGTCGATACGTACGGACTCCACCATCCCGAGTTCGGTAATGGGTTTTCCAATTTCGGGATCGTCAACGCGAGCAAGCGCTTCGCGGACCTGGAATTCTGAAATGAGTTCTGCGTTTGCCATAACGGGCTTCAGTATAGTCAGAGAAGCTGGATGTTCATACGAGCAGAGGAGTGACAACGAATGGCCCAACTCAACAACAACCGCCTGGTAGCGCGCGAAGTGCCAACAGGGTGGCCGGTAGGCAGTTTTAATACCTACCAGGAGGCACAAGAAGCAGTTGACACGCTGTCGGACAAGGAATTTCCGGTAGAGAAGCTCACAATTGTCGGTGTGGACTTGATGCAGGTTGAGAGTATTACGGGCCGCCTCACGTGGGGCAAGGTACTTGGTGGCGGCGCACTATCGGGCCTGTGGATGGGCATGTTCATCGGCATCATTTTCTCGCTGTTCGCGGAAGAAGGTGGGTGGGGCATCTTCGCCTCGTGCGTCGCGATGGGTGGCGTGTTCGGAGCAATTTTCGCAGCTATCGCTTACGCGTTTACAGGTGGAAAGCGTGACTTCGCCTCAGCGACAAGCATCGTCGCACGCCGATACGATGTGCTTTGCGCACCTGACGCTGCGCGTCGAGCCCGCGACATGATCGCCGCAATGCACCCACAGCGCGTCACTGGACGGCCAACTGAGCCGTCGGCCACCGATAGCGACGCCTCCGAAGACAACGCAGCGCGCTAGACTAACTCTGTTTTCCAGGCTCGTCTGAGCACACTACGAAGAAGGTATTTATGGTGTCCCTGCGTCCTCTCCGTACACTGATTGCTGCGGCACTGGCAACGAGCCTTGTCGGCGGGTTGACTGGCTGCACAGATGACTCGCTTTCACCGGTGAAGTTTGTCAACGGCGAATCCCGCGGCAACATCGTCAAAATCGGAATTGATACCTCAGAACCTGAACAGGTAGTGCTGGGGGAGATCTACTACGAGATCATTACAGCGATGGGACATCCTGCCGGGGTAGTCCCGTTCAATGACGTGTACTCCCGAAATGCAGCCGAACTGCTGCAAGAAGAAGACGTCGATATGGTCGTTGCGTGCTCTGGTGTTCTGTTGCAAGCGCTAGACGCACACGGAGCGAAGGAGCTCGACAACGATATAGCGCACGATCGTCTCGACGGTGCGGATCCGTCAGAAGCGACGTTCGCTCTTCTTGCGGGTGCGCTGCCCGGCAACATCCAATCGGTTGACCCTTCCCCTGCGCAGGGCTGTGCGTCGCACGTGGAGCTCGAGCACCTTCCTAACAGCGTCATCCCGCTGTTCTACAAATCAAAGTTTGCTCGCAAGGAAGTCAGGCGCATCAACGCGATGACGCGCGTGCTCAGCACAGCGCAGTTGGAAGAGATGAGCGAGGAAGTCGCGCAGGGCAAAGAACCGCGCGTTGTTACTGCGGATTGGCTCCGTGAATACGCCAGCATCAACGTTGAAAACCCAGATGCCAACGGCGGGGAAGCCGAGGCGACAGCTACTCCCTAGGCGCAAGCCAAATGAGTGAATCCTCAACAGGGAAGCGCCCCAACCGCAGTAAGCGGTTGGGGCGCCATTGCGTGTAAGCGCTACTTACTTCGCAAACGCCTCATCCAGCAGAGTCTTCTCCTCTTCCTGGTGGACCTTCGCCACGCCGGTTGCAGTGGTCGACTGCGCACGGCGAGAGACGCGGACCATTTCAGGCATATCCGGAATCAGTGTGCGCAGGTGCTCGTTGTAGAACGGCCATGCGCCTTGGTTAGCGGGCTCATCCTGAACCCAGCGAATTTCCTTCGCGTTCGGGTAGTTCTCGAACGCATCCCGGATGCGGTTGAATGGAATCGGGTGCAGCATCTCGATACGGATGATGGCGACATCGTCGCGCTTATCCTTCTTACGACGCTTCTCCAGTTCGTAGTAGATCTTGCCGGAACACAGCAAGATCGTGGTGACCTTGTCGTGATCTGCGCCGTCAACCTTGACGTTGCCACGCTGTACGAACTCGGGGTCGTCGATAACTGACTGGAACTTGTCCACCTCGATGAAGTCTGCAGGCTGCGAGACCGCCGCCTTGTTACGCAGCATCGACTTCGGGGTGAAGACGACGAGCGGGCGCTTCATCTCACCGAGCGCCTGACGGCGCAGCAGGTGGAAGTGGTTTGCCGGGGTAGAAGGCTGGGCAATCGTCATCGAGCCCTCGGCGACCAGCTGGAGGAAGCGCTCGATACGGGCGGAGGAGTGGTCCGGGCCCTGGCCTTCGTAGCCGTGAGGCAGGAGGGCAATCATGCTGGAAAGCTCGCCCCACTTAGTCTCGCTGGAGGACAAGTACTCGTCGATGATGGTCTGTGCACCATTGGCGAAGTCGCCGAACTGCGCCTCCCATGCGACGACAGCGTCCTTGTTGCCAAGGGTGTAGCCGTACTCGAAGCCCATACCTGCGTATTCGGTCAGTGCAGAGTTGAACACCTCGAAGCGTCCGCCGTTGTCCTGCTCTTCCGCGTTTGCGTCGAGTGGGTTGTACGGAGTGCCGTTATTCGGGTCGTAGAGCACCGCGTGGCGCTGCGTGAACGTACCGCGCTGTGAGTCCTCACCTGCAAGGCGGACAAACTTGCCCTGCTCTGCAAGGGAACCGAAAGCGAGCAGCTCGCCCCAGCCCCAGTCGATGTCGCCGTTTTCGAAGGAACCACCGCGCTTCTTGAGCACGTTGTTCAGGCGCTTGTTCGGCTCGAATTCCTCAGGCAGCTTGCCGTACGAATCCGCAAGGCGCTTGAACGTATCCTCGCTGATCGAGGTGTCCAGGCCACGAGTGAGCTTCTGCGAGTCCGTGATGCCGGTCTGCTCGCTTGGCTTGCCCTCAGCGGACTTGACGTCGGAGAAGACTGCGTCAAGCTGATCGTGGAAGTCCTGTGCCGCGATCTTGGCTTCTTCCTGCGTGAGGTCGCCACGGCCGATGAGGTCCTTGGTGTAGCGGGTACGCACCGAGTCGTGGGAGTGGATGCGGTCGTACATCACTGGCTGCGTCACGGTCGGGTCGTCTGCCTCGTTGTGGCCGCGCAGACGGTAGCAGATGAGGTTGATGAAGACGTCCTTGCCGAAGGCGCGGCGGTATTCGGTTGCCAGGTGAGCAACCCAGGCGGCTGCCTCCGGGTCGTCGCCGTTGACGTGGAACACTGGGCAGTTGAAGCCCTTGGCCAGGTCGGTGGCGTAGTAGGAGGAGCGACCAGAGTCAGGGGTAGTGGTGAAACCAATCTGGTTGTTCACAACGATGTGGACGGTGCCACCAACGGAGTAGCCAGGGAGGCGAGACAGGTTCAGCGTCTCCTGTACGATGCCGAGGCCAGCGAATGCGGCGTCGCCGTGCAGCATAATCGGAACTACTGGATTGTCGTCGCGAACACCGTTTTCACGCAGCGTGTCCGCCTTTGCGCGGGCAATACCGACGAGCACTGGGTCAACAGCCTCGAGGTGTGACGGGTTCGCGGCCAGCGAGACCTTGATCTCGCCGTCGCCGAACATCTGGATGTGCTTGCCCTCGAAGCCGAGGTGGTACTTCACGTCGCCGGAGCCACCCTGCTGTGCGGACTGCATGTTGCCCTCGAACTCGTTGAAGATCGTTGCGACAGGCTTGCCCACGATGTTAAACAGCACGTTCAGGCGACCACGGTGCGGCATGCCGATGACAGCTTCGTCGAGGCCTTGGCCAGCGGCGGTATCAATCACCGCGTCCATCAATGGGATGAGTGTTTCGGCACCCTCGAGGGAGAAGCGCTTCTGGCCGAGGTACTTCGTCTGGAGGAAGTTCTCAAATGCTTCAGCAGCATTGAGCTTCTGCAGGATGTACTTTTGCTCAGCATTCGTCGGCTTCGGCATGCCAGCCTCGATGCGCTCGAGCAGCCACTCACGCTCATCGCGGTCGAGAATATGGGTGTATTCAGCACCGACGTGCAGGGTGTAGGCAGCACGTAGGCGACTAAGCACCTCGCGCAACGTCATTGTTTCCTTGCCCCCGAAACCACCTACGTGGAACGTGCGGTCGAGGTCCCACAGCGTCAGGCCGTGGGTTTCCATCAGCAGGTCACGGGAGTCCGGTTGCTGCAGGCCCGGCTGGCGCCAACGAAGCGGGTTCGTGTCAGCAATGAGGTGGCCGCGGGAGCGGTACGCCTCGATGAGCTGCATGACACGGGTGTCCTTGTTCACGCCGGAATTCGGCAGGTCCTTCGCCCAGCGCATCGGGAGGAACGGGATCTCGAGGGACTCGAAGATGGAATCCCAGAACTTATCGTCGACGAGGAGCTGCGAAATATCGCGCAGGAACTCGCCAGACTCTGCACCCTGGATGACGCGGTGGTCATAGGTGGAGGTCAGTGTCACAAGCTTGCCGACGCCCAGCTCCGCCAAACGGTCCTCGCTGGCACCTGCAAACTCTGCAGGGTAGTCCATTGCGCCGACACCAACGATGGTGCCCTGGCCCTTTGTCAGACGCGGAATCGAGTGGCGGGTACCGATGCCACCCGGGTTGGTCAGCTGAATGGTTACGCCAGAGAAGTCGTCCATCGTGAGCTTGCCGTCGCGCGCGCGACGCACAATGTCTTCGTAGCTTTCGACGAACTCCGCAAACGACTTGTTCTCGCACTCCTTAATCGCAGCGACGACCAGGGAGCGGGACCCGTCCTTCTGCGGCAGGTCGATTGCTAGACCCAGGTTGATGTGCTCAGGCTGAACTGCGAAGGACTTCTTGCCGTCCTCCTTGTAGTTCTTATTCATGTCCGGGTGGAGCTTGGTGGACTGAATGATTGCGTAGCCAAGGATATGCGTGAACGAAACCTTGCCGCCGCGAGTGCGCTTGAGGTGCTCATTGATCAACGTGCGGTTTTCAAACATGAGCTTGACCGGCATATCGCGCACGGTGGTGGCGGTTGGCACCTCGAGCGATTCGTTCATGTTCTTCGCGATAGTGCGGAACGCACCCTTGAGCTGTTCCTCGCCTGGAGTGACCTTGACACTATCGAGCTTGTCCAACGGGGAAGCGGTCGGCTTCTTGGTGCGCTTTGGAGCTGCTTCGGCGGCTGCGCGGTCTACCTGGGTTTGACGGCCGTCCTGGGTAGGAGCGCTCGTGGAGCTGGTGACGCTCGTCGCAGTCTTCGAGGAACCTTTTGGTGCCGGGGTGTTTGTCACCGTCGGCGGGGTGCCCTTCTTCTCGAAAAGATCGCGCCACTCCGCGTCAACGGAGTTGGGATCCTGTTTGTACTGCTGGAACATCTCCTCAACCAGCCAGTCGTTCTGGCCGAACGTATCTTCGCTGCTCACGGCAGGTGCTCGCCTCTCTTCTTGGGTTGTATGTAACTTTTCAACGACTTTAATTGTCTGGGATTAGGTAGTGCTACCTTACATTCCCGAAAAGCCCTCGTACTTGTGAGATCTACCCCCTTTAGCGGTTGATACACCACAAATGGGCATATCTTCCGTTTTGAGTGAGAAGGGTCTCATGAGAACCGTTATCAATGATACGTCCTCATTCGACAACAAGTATTTGAACGGTTGCTTGCTCGTGATTGATTGATTTCGAACTCTTGAAGAGGTGAGGCGGGCCCGTCGACTTTGGCCTGGCGTGCGGGGAAGTACAGAGTGGGCGTCGAGCAGCATTCACGGTGGCAGCTGTCGAGAAGCGCTCGTGTGCAGTCTCGGGGGGACCAAGAAGGTGGGGCCAAAGCAGGCTCGCGTATTTGAGGGGGCGCTGTGCTTCGGCGGTGGCGCAGGGTGTGGTTCTCCAACTAAAGCAGAGGTGCTACCGGGGGTAGGCGAAAGATGGAAGTGCGTGATTCCCGCCTCAGTTTTGGGGGAGGCGGGAATGAACTTCGGAGCCGAAGCTATTTGGTAATTTCTTGCTGATTGGTGTCGCGTACTTTGTCGTCGTCACCAAAGAGTCGGAGTACCCAGCGCAGAAGGTTCTTTGGATTCGCGCTGAGGAGGCCGCCTCCTGGTCAGGCTTTTCCGGAAGAGGGCTCAAGAATTGGGAGGGAGGAGTGCCGAGGGCGACGGCGATGTTATCCATCAGGTGGTCGGCAAGCTTGCGGTTGGCGGCGGTGCCCGCGATCGCGCCGAGCCCCAGAGGCAGCATCTTGCCAATCCATGCGCGGCGGAACCGCTTCGTAAACGACTTCATGGCCACACGAGACAGGATGCCATTGACTTCGGCGAGGCCCGGGCCAGCAAAGCGCGTCAGGACATTTTTCGACGCCAACTCCCTCGGCCGAGCTCGGTCCGCGCCGAGCAACGTGTCAACAATCGCAACGCCCTGGGCGCCCATCATGACCGTGAGCACGCCTGCGCGTCGGCGCTCTTTGTCTTCGATATTAACGTCGCGCAAGTACATGGAGGAGAGGGTGTAAAACGCGGCAAGGTCTAAGAAGACTACCGATTCGCCAGCAACGGCTGCTGCGCCGGTGACGAGCCCTACGCCAGGCACCGCGGCTGCTGCGCCCACGCCTGCACCTGTTGCGGAGACTACGTTTTTAAAATGCTTGTCCATCGTGTGCTGGATTTCCGCAGGACTTTGCTCCGGGTGTTGACGGCGAAGCCAGTTCACGTAAGCCCGAATGGCACCGGACTGAAGATGGACAGCCTTATCTACTGCTGCGATAAACGCTCGGCCTGCTGGGCCTGCTTCCTCCTCGAGGGAGCTTAAGTCTTCAGCACGGGCGTCTTCAATAATTTCGACTACAGTTTCGTCGTCTTCGTGCTTGTCTTTGCGGAACTTTTCTAACATGCTGTGTGTTTTTCTCCTTATTAATTATTGGTACGAGCGTTCATCGTACCCGCCTTAGAAACTCCACGAGAATAGACAGAATTCCGGGCTAGGCTAAAAGGCATGCATCTCAACAGCAACAATCCGCAGGAGCACCTCCAGGTGCAGACCACCTCGGGAATCGTTGCTGGCACTATTGATCCACAAACCGGGGTTCGCACTTGGCGCGGGGTACCCTACGGTGCAGATATGGGCGGTGAGAACCGATTTCGGGCCCCACAGCCTGCGCCTTCGTGGTCAGGTGTGCGCACCACAACCAACTATCGGCCACCTGCGATGCAGACGAATTTCGGGTGGAAAGACACAGTAATCGGCACCGAGGACTGCCTACACGCAGACATCGTTCGGCCTGATACGGACGACGTACTCCCCGTCGTCATCTATTTTCATGGTGGATCGTTCGTAAGCGGATCGAGTCATGAGAAAGTACTCCAGGGGCACTTTCTGGCTAATGCCACCGATATCGTCTATGTCTCCTTAAACTTTCGCCTCGGGGTGCTTGGGTACTTGGATCTGCGCAGTATCGGCGAGGACTGCGCTGCCAACCCCGCCATTTTGGACCAGATCCTCGCGCTGCAGTGGGTGCACGAAAACATCGCGGCCTTCGGAGGGGATCCGAATAACGTAACCATCATGGGCGAGTCAGCCGGGGCAGCTTCAGTAATCCATATGATGTGCGCCCCGGCGGCTCGGGGGTTGTTCCACCGGGCAATCGCCCAGTCCACTCCGCTTTCTTCCGTTCATACGAAGGCACAGGCCGCGATGTGGACGTCGACACTTCTTGACGGCATGGGGCTATCGCGACTATCTACCCTCGAGCACCTCCGGGAGGTACCGGCCGAGGAACTGGTTAGAGTGGGGCAGTCCATGCTGTTTACTGGCCGCGAGCTGCGCGAACTGAATTTGAGCTTCATGCCGACGGTCGATGGCACCACGCTGCCAGCTCACCCGCTGGACATGTTCCGCGCCGGGCAACAGGCGTCGGTGCCGTTGATCATCGGGACCAATGCGGATGAGGCCAGCTTTGCAAAGGCTCTGTATCAGCGGACGAAAGCCCGTCAGCGTGCAGCACGCCGCTTGCTCGAGGCATATGACGCGCAGAACGCGACAGCGGTCATCCAGGCGTATAGCGACGTGAGCCAGCGTACGGACTTCGCCGAGTTTCTCGCAGACGCCGTGTTCTGGGGACCGTCGGTGATCGCTGCAGGGGAGCACCGTAAGGTGGCTCCGACTTGGATGTACCGCTTTGAATATGCATCGGCGACAATGCGGCGGCTCGGGTTGGGGGCAATGCACACAGCCGACCTGATGGCGGTGTTTGGCGATCGGGAAGGTACACGCTCATCGAAGATCGACCGATTTGGCTCCACCGTTGCGTTTGAAGCAGTAGTTGAAGTGATGCAGCGCAACTGGGGGTCGTTCTTTCATACCGGCGAACCAGGGCCGAACTGGCCCCGCTACGATTTTCGTGGCGACGACCACCCCGGGCGCGCGACCGCAATCATCAACGAACATCCGTCAATCGTGTACGACCCAAAACGTCACAAACGCCGGGCATGGGAGGCTTTTGACATGCGTAGCTGGCAGGGCCGCGAAGCGTGGATGCGCATCATGGGGCCAGAACAGTAGGCTTGGCATCGTCCGCCGGTGACAACCACGATGAGGAAGAGTAGAGGATTCTTCGTGAGCTTTTTAGAAGACATTGCCGCGGCTCTAGACCGTGAAGGTATTGAGTCTCGTGTGCACGACGACACGATGTTTGTTCCTATCACCCCCGAGATTGAGATCCAGTTCGTTGTTATCGACGAGCAACTGCCAGCGGCGAACGTGTATATCGCGGCTGCTGACGTTGATGAAGACGATGAGGACTTTGAAGCAGCATTGGTCGCAGTTATATTTTCTGCCGAAGATGCTGTGTCCGCTGTCGCTGAGCATATAGCCACTGACGAGGTGGTTACCGTGTTCCGCAGCCTGCTCGAGGCTGCAGATGAACGTATCGCCGGGCTTGAATTCTTTCCGGACGCCGAAAACCATCAACTCGTCTTCGCAGAAGTTGGTACAGAGGCTGAAGTCCACGTGGAGGTCGAAGTTATCGACGCCACAGCCACTGCCCACGTGCAGTTTGTGGTTCCTGGAGACGATGAGGAAGCAGATCCCGAAGAACTTAACTTGGGTAGCTTCACCGACATCGACAGGCTTTTTGATGTCTTGAATCTGGTTGCTGACCAGGCTGAAGACTGGGAGAGCCAGATGCTTCCGCTTGACGACGAACCGGGGCAGTAGCCAGCCGGTTACGCTACGTTCAGTCCGGCGAACAGGGATGAAGGAGAGCGGACGGGATTGAAGTGGCCGTCGACTAGCCAGACATACGTTGCCGCGTATGGGTGTGGCAGAAGATGAAGCATGTCCTCCGTCGCGTCGGGGTAGAGCGCGCGCATCCAGCCCTCAGCTACCGCGGGGCTGACCGGCGCACCCGACTGGACGGTGAATCGTGCTTCGATGATGTACGCGGGCCGCGCAGACGCTCCGTAACCTTGCACCATCGCCTGAGCCCGCGGGCCGACTCTCCGCCGCGTAAGCGCAAGGTTGATGTGTTGCTTGTCTATGACTCGCGGCAATGCGATGACCGGCGGGCGCCACGAGCCAGTCGGTCGTGCAAGAGAGCGAGGGTGCTTGACTGTGGCGCTGAGGGCTTGGACGGTGTCGTCAAAGCGATGAATAATTTCTTGAGCAATCGTTGATTCGTAGAACATGCTTCGAAGCGTACGAGAGCAGCTAGACATGGAGTGGCCAAATCACCCATGGATTCGAACAACCGTGCTAATGTTATTGCGTAATGGGACGCGAACGCGAAGAAAGACTAGTGTTGTCGCTGGTATGACGGAACAAACATATAAGGGCGGCGCGTCACCAAAGCTGCCATCAGTGATATGGGTGCTGTGCACCGCAGCGTTTATCATTGCGCTCGGCTACGGGTTCATCGCCCCGGTGTTGCCACAATTCGCCGCCAGCTTCAACGTGTCCATGGCGGCCGCTGCAGCGGTGATCTCCGTGTTTGCAGCAGCTCGCTTGCTTGGCGCGCCAGGCGCGGGCGCGCTGGTGGATAAGCTCGGATCACGGCCGGTGTACCTCACCGGGTTGAGCATTGTTGCGACTGCAACGTTTGCCGTGGCGTTTGCTCAGGCGTACTGGCATATTTTGGCGTTGCGCTTTATCGCCGGCTTCGGATCCACGATGTTTACGCTCTCCGCACAGGCCTTCATCGTTCGCGTGATTCCTCCCAGCATTCGTGGGCGAGCGAATGCACTTTATGCATCGTCATTCTTGCTTGGCAACATCTTCGGGCCAATCATCGGCGCTGGACTCAGTTTCCTTGGATACCGAATTCCGTTCGCAGTCTACGGTGTTGGTGTCGGTCTTGCGGCAACTATCGTGTGGGTTGCTACGTCTCGGCAACACAAGCCAGAGACACCGAGAATACAGCGGCCGCCAATGCCACTGCGCCGAGCCTGGAAGCAACCCACGTACCGTGCGTTGCTCGCCGTCGCCTTTACAAATGGTTTTGTGAACTTCGGTGCGCGCGTTTCGGTCCTTCCGCTGTTCGCTGCGGCGATATTTGCAAATGGTGGCGCGGCATCCGGACTTGCGTTGACTGCGTTCGCGCTGGGCACGGGCGTCACGCTGCAGTTTTCTGGTCGGCTGGCTGACCGAATCGGACGTCGTCCTTGCATTCTCGCAGGTCTTGCGGTCTCGGCAATATTCACGGGCACACTCGGACTCGCCACGACAGTGTGGGTGCTGTTGCTGGTCTCAGTGTGTGCGGGTGTTGGCGGTGGGTTGATGAGTCCTGCCTCGCAGGCGACGTTAGCTGACATCATCGGCAATGACCGCTCGGGTGGCAAGGTAATTTCTACCTATCAGATGGTGCAGGACTCCGGCCAGATTGCGGCACCGATTGTGATCGGCTTTCTGGCGGAGGTGTTCGGCTTTGCTATCGCGTTTGGCGCCTGCGGAGTAGTTGCTCTGGTCGCTCTATTGCTCTGGGCAATGTACGGTAAGGAATCTCTGCACAGGTCCACTGCGTAAAGGAGCACGGTGCGAATTATTATTGACTGCGTCCCAGGGGTCGAGGACACGCTTGCGTTGGCATATGTCGTTGCTGCGCACCATCGTGGGCAGGCTGAATTGGAGTGCGTGACAACCTCAAGCGGTAGCGCCTCAGCTGCGCAATGTGCCCAGCATGCTGCGTGGGTGTTGGCACGCTGCGGCCTGCCCGCTGTTGCGGTCGCAGCAGGTTGCGACGCGCCAAAACATCAACCGACGCGCGATGCTGGACTGGGTGACGCCCGAGTCCCAGAACGCTACGTCGCGAATGACTGGGACCTGTTGTGGGCCGACGCGTGCGCGCGAGGTACACGGGACCTGTGTTTGATTTGCACGGGCCCGTTGACAAACCTCGCCGAGTTTTCACGGCGCTACCCCGAGTACTTCGACGCACTTGAGCACATCGTTGTGTCTGAATCCAGCCTTCTACTCGACCGAGAAGCCTCCGATGTGGTGCTGCAGGACACCCCGGTGGCGATCACCGTCTGTGCAGCACCGGAAACGTTGGGGCCGGTAGATGTGCAACGGTGCGCACCGCTGGCAGAAGTCGGGGCCACCGCGGTTACTGGCGTTTCGCTTCTCGCGGCCCAGGTCGCGCTAGGTGATATCCAGACTGGTGGGCAGTGTGTGACGCTCGCGCCTGCCGAGGAAGATGATGACCCGAACGCGCTGGTGCTCGACACCGCGGATGTAGACGAAGAGGACGTCGTCAAGCTTTTCGACGCCTGCTGCGCCACGTTTGACGCTCTTGCACGCGGCGATGATGCTCTGGACGTAACGAGGCACCTCCGGGCGGAGGACTAACGCAGACAAAACGCCCGCCGGGGTGTGTCCGGCGGGCGCAATCGAAGGGTATGGGAAAGGCTTATGCCTCGGTGAGGCCAGCTTCGACCATCACGCCACGAAGGGTGTTGGCGGAGTGATCGAACTTTTCCTTCTCGCTATCTTCAAGGTGCAGCTCGACAACCTCGCGGACACCGTTGCGGTTGATAACAGCCGGGGTGCCGATGTAGATGCCTTCCTGACCGTACTGGCCTTCAAGGAGAGCAGAGACTGGCAGTACGACGTCCTCGTTCATCAGGATTGCGCGGGTGATGCGGGCAAGGCCAGCACCGATACCGAAGGACGTGGAGCCCTTGGCTTCGATGATCTTGTAGGCGGCATCGCGGGTTGCGACGAACATCGCGTCGATGCGCTCGTAGATCTTCGGATCGGTTTCTGCTTCCTTCTCCAGACGACGACGTAGCGAAACGCCAGCGACGGAGCCGGATGCCACGACAGGCAGCTCGGTGTCGCCGTGCTCACCGATGATGTAGGAGTGGACAGAGCTTGCGGAAACACCGAAGTACTTGCCGAGGTTGCAGCGCCAGCGTGCGGTGTCCAGGATGGTGCCGGAACCCACGACCTGTGCGGAGGAAAGACCGGTCTGCTTCCACGTGGCGTAGGTCAGGACATCGACAGGGTTGGTTGCAACCAGGTAGATGCCGTTGAAGCCGTTGGCCATCACTTCCTTGTTGATGGACTCGAAGATCTTCACATTGCGGCCCACGAGCTCAAGGCGGGTTTCGCCGTCGCGCTGTGCAACACCTGCACAGTTGACGATGAGCGCCGCGTCGCGGCAGTCCTCGTAGGTGCCGACCGTGATCTTGGTGTTGTGGCCTGAGTACGGCATTGCGTGGTTGAGGTCCTCGACCTCACCCCACGTCTTCTTCTCGTTCAGGTCGATAATTGCGAGGTGGTCGCAAATACCCTGGTTGAGGATTGCGTATGCGAACGCGACGCCGACATCACCAGCACCAATCAAGACAATCTTGTTGCCTGGCGTGATGTTGTTCGACGGGGTGGACGGATTGGTGATAGTCATATGATCTCTCCTGAATCCAGTAAAACTATGTTCCGCTACCCATCATTGCAGATTTTCCGCCACAATGGGAATACCAATCGAAATATGTAACCAAGATAACGGAAATAGGCGGGCACAACCGGGCATTGATGGCTTTGGGGTATTAAAAGGGGAGGCGTGGCGCACGATGGAGTGGGTCGGCGCCCGTGGCGATTCGCCAAGTTTGACCTTCGATATCTACTGCAGGACCAACAAAATGCGGTTCAGCTGGAGTTACTCGTACGGCGAGGCTATCGCCATTCTTGCAAATCGGAAGGCAGAGGGCCTCTGCGATAGCTTGGTGGCGCCGGTAGTCCCCAAGGATCAAGATGCCTTCCTCCTGGAGGCGTGACCTTGATCCGCCGTTGTATCGAATGCGCTTCATTGGGTCTTTCTGCTGAGCGACAGTGTAAATGATGCCGCGCGGAATGAGCACCTGCTGGATTGAGCGAAACAACATGTCGAGGCGCTGTTGCCCAGAAGGCAATTCCATAATTTTGGCGACAGTTTCCTCATCCGCATGGAGGAGCACGTTATTCGGGTACGGGTGATCGAACCAGGCCCACGCAATTTTGTTGCGTGCTGCTGCCATGATGGTTCGCTTGCGGTCACGGTTTCCACCTGCGGTGAGGATGTCGTCGGTGATTTTGACGAAGCCTACTCGGAAAGTGGAAGTAACCTCACTTGCGTGGCAGAGCATGGCGTGGTGGCCAACTGCTTCCATCGGGATCATCCAGCCGTAGGGGTTCTTGGAGTATTTACAGTCAACTTCATGGCCGAGGATCTTGAAGTCCATCTTGTCGCCGTCCGTGATAGTGCCGTCAAACCCTCGGCGAATGTTAATTTCAACCAACGATCCAATGTGGGCAAGTTCTGTCTTGCTTAGCTGCGCTGGGTCGAACCGGCCCGTGTGCTGGCCGTCATAGGCCTGGTCGAAAGTTTGTCGAAATATTCTTCCCATTGCTTCGCCGTCGGGAAACTCGTTACGGAAGAGCTCGGCGAGTTGATGAGAAAAATCGCCATCAAGGTTGTGTGTCATGAGCAGATCCTATGCGTGCGTTTGAAGCGCCAGTTGTGGGGCCACCTCGGGAGCTTTCGTTACGGCATTGCAGGAAAGTAGTGCGTCCTTGATTGCGGTTCCGATTGCAGCCGCAACCGGTGGCGGAAATGCATTGCCGACTTGGCGCCATTGGGCGGTCTTGCCACCTTGCCAATCCCAATCTTCAGGGAACCCTTGGATAACGCCGCCCATCCGCACGGTAAGGCGGGGAAGGTTGTCCGGGTCATCGACAGGGAAGTCGGGGCCTGGTGCGCTGTCTGCGATCGAAGTTCCTCGGACGCCGAGCTTCTTCCATGCTGCCTTTGCTCGAGTCGGGCCAACGTCTGGTCCACCGTGCTTCTTTGATCCGCCAACGAGCGTCGGTGCTACCGTATCGGCTCGATCTGCCCATGCGTCCGCTCCCGGCCAGCCATTTTCTCCCATTAGGTGGCGAAGTGCGCTACCAACGGATGTGTGATGCATATTCGGGGTCGGCCATTCGAAGTACTCGGCAAACTCGTGTTTCAGGGCTACCAAAATAAACCGTGGGCGCAGTTGGGGGACACCGAAGTCTGCCGATTGAAACAGTGACCAGTAGGTGGTGTAACCCATCCGATCGAGCTCACTGACAATTTCATTGCGGTAGGAATCAAACCGCTTTTGGCCAAGGCCTCGGACGTTCTCCAGCATGACGGCTTTTGGATTGATTTCTCCTACCAGTCGTAGGGCTTGCGGGAACAGATCACGCTCGTCGTCTGCGCCGAGCTGTTTTCCCGCGATGGAAAAGGGCGGACACGGAACGCCACCTGCAAAGAGATCGACCTGATCGCGCCATACGGTGCCGTCGAAGTCATGTACATCCATTTCGTGTACTGGCCACGGATGGGGATGGTCGCAGCCGCGATTGGCTCGCAGTGTCTCTGCTGCCCAGTTGTCGATTTCCACCACGGCTAGATGCTGGAAACCTGCTTGCTCGAGCCCAAGTGCTTGGCCTCCAGCGCCAGCGCAGATCTCGATAGAGGTCAACGTGGGCTCGGAAGTAACCGTAGACAGGCGCATCGCGTCTCCTTCTGGCTAAAACTTGGAATATGTAGGCATAGGATAGCGTGCACAGCAGACAATGGATACTTTTATTCGAAATTATGTGCTACTTCATCTCGTAAGTGACGTGCGCTGCCGCAACTGCCTTTGGGCGCCCGGTGACAAAGTAGAGCACAGTCATGATTACCACGAATGCGACGCCTACGGCGAGCGCCATGTGATACTGCGGCAGCCACACCATGATGCCGAATGTGAACAAGATGAAAATGATCGCGAACCACTGCCCGTAGGGCCAGAACGGTACAGGGAAGCTCAAGGTCTCGCGCTCTGCCGCGGACATGTTGCGGCGAGATGCGACGTGTGCCAGCAGGATCATCAGCCACACAAACACGGTTGCGAAGGTGGCCAGCGCTGCGATGGTCTCGAAGATGTTCGGATAGAGCGCGTTGAGCACCACGCCGATGATGAGTACGAGCAACAGGGTAATGGTCGTCATTACTGGGATGTCGCGGATGGTGCGCTTCATGATCTTCGGGGCTAGGCCTTCCTTCGCCAGGCCAGTAAGAACGCGCCCAGTGCCGAACAGGTCTGCATTAATTGCAGAAAGGGCAGCAGTGATGACCACCAAGTTGAGCAGTGCAGCGGCCCAGTTCACGCCAAGTGTGTCAAAGATCTGAACGAAGGGGCTTTCTTCACCAGTCATTGCACGCCACGGGTTGAGCATCAAGATAACCAGGATGGCGAGGACATAGAACAGAAGGATGCGCAGCGGTACGGTGTTGACGGCCTTCGGGATCGAGCGGTCCGGATCGTCTGCTTCGGTGCCGGCGACGCCGATGATCTCAGTTCCGCCGAAGGCGAAGAGTACGAGGATGAACGCTGCGATCATGCCTTCGATGCCGTTCGGGAAGAAGCCACCGTCGTTCCAGAGGTTAGAGATTCCGGTCGTCTCTGGGTCGGTACCCAAACCAAATGCGAGGATGGCAGCACCGCCGACGATCATCGCCATTACGGCGACGACCTTAATGAGCGTGAATGCGAACTCCAGCTCGCCGAACCAGCGCACGGATGCGAGGTTCGCCGCACCAATGACCAGCAGGGTAGTGGTAATCCATACCCATGCTGGGGTGTCCGGGAACCAGAACTTCATATAAATGCCGATGGCAGTCAAGTCCGCAAGGCAGACGATCATCATCTCGAATGCGAACATCCACCCGGTAATGTACCCGCCCAGGCCACCAAGGTGCTCCCTGGTGTACACCGCGAACGACCCACGAACCGGGTGCTGCACACTCATCTCGCCCAGGGCGCGCAACATAAAGTAGACGACGGCCCCTCCGAGTAAGTATACGAGGAGCACCGAGGGGCCGGCGGCCTGAATCGCGCCGGCGGAGCCGTAGAAGAGCCCGGTGCCGATCGCCGAGCCGAGGGCGATGAAGTGGATATGGCGGTGTGTAAGCCCCTTGGGCTTCGACGAGCGGGAAGTCATGGCAGACATCATAACGTTTAATTACGCTGCTCTGTAAATTATTCACAGGTAATTCTGTGAGTTCGGTCGCGTTTTCAGGCAGCGCTACTGTGCAGTATCAGCATCACGCTTCCGTGAGCGTGCAACTGCGGCAACTACCAGTGCGATAACGACGGCGGCACCGGCAGTGATGAGCATCCACGTCGGCGTACCGCCGTCATTTTCTGTGGGGGTCGTTTCGGCCGAGTCTTCCTTGGCGGAGATTTGCTCACGGATCCAGTCCGCCTGCGAAGCAACTGGCGCAAACGCAACCTTCGGGCTCACTCCTTCCTCAGCGGAGTCCGGGTTGTCTGGATCCATAAACAGTGATGCGGACGCGATGGCTGCGACCTTGCCCTCACTGAAGAGCGCGCCGCCGGAATCACCGGGCTGGGTTGCTGCCCCACCTTTCATGGTGGCTTCGACGCCGTCGGTGCCGTCAAACAGAATCATCGGGGTTGGGCCGTCGACGGTAGCGTCTGCGTACGGAAGGGTGCGTCCGGCACCAGAGCCATCAGAGGACCAGCCGTAGAAAGTAGCGTCGCTGCCTGCAGCTGGGATATCGCTAGCAAGCTCAGGATAAGCATCGAGTCCGAGGTCCTCAGAGGTGTGCAGCAGCGCGATATCGCCTTTCGGGGTGGTCATCCACTTATCGACGTCATAAAACTTCTGGTTATCACCCTGGCCAGTACGCACGGACCCACCAGCTTGTGGCAGGTGGTCCATACAATGGCGCGCAGTAATAACCCAGTGGGACGCAATGGCGGTACCTGTGCACACGCCGGTGTCTGGGTCATCGTCCGCGGTGCGGACGGAGACTACTGCGTTGGACTCTGCCGAAGGCTCAGCGAACGTATCGGACTGCATTGCCAATGCAGGTGCTGCCGGGAGTGCTACGAGCGCGGCAGCGACGCAGGAGCTAAGAATACGAGTGGAAGTGTGCAGTTTCATGAGTTTTCCTTTTCTTTAGTGTTGGAGCGGAGGAAGATCGGTCCGGGTTGCGCGAGCCACGATCATGCGCATCGCGGCCTCGAGTGGTCCACGGGCGTAGAAGCTGCGCCACAGCACAGCGAAGGCGAAAGCAACTGCCAGCGTGAGTACTGCGTATACCACCCCGCTGTGGCCGTTGGCCGTGACAACGTGTGCGCAGTACACCGTCAGAGGCATCCGGCCCATGTCACAACCAAACGGAACAAACTGTGCGAGGATGAGACACAGCGCAGTGATACCAGTCGCGACGGCGCACTCGCTGATCACTGAAATGAGTCCCCCGGTGTGCCCATTCGGATCGATCGCGGCGATGAATAGGCCAGCACCTGCCGTGTTGAGGTGCAGCCGAGCTGCAATCACCGCAGGCAGCACCGCCGCCGCGATAATGACTGTGACCCAACGACGCCATGGGTGGTGGAGGATGACACGCCACGACACCATGCCCGCAACCATGAGTGCCGCCCACGAAAAGACAGGGTAGGGGGCACCGAAGACTGCGGCCGGTAGTGCAACAACTGTCCCGAGCGCCGTCGTTGCAGCCGAAGCAAAGAGCAACCCCGCAAGCAGTAAGCCCAAACGCGCAGTTGGCCAGTGGGGAAGCGTCGCTAAGCAGAGGTAGCAGATGCCAAAGACAAGGAGCACAACCTCGATGTCGCCAGCGAACGGCACGAGGAGCACATGCAGCACAATCAGTAGCGTCCCACGAACATAAAAGCCATGGCGACAGCGCGCGACAGCCTCGCCGCCTACCGCTTGGGCGCGCCGGGCCATCAGCTCCATCGAGATGCCAGCCAGGAACGCGAACGTTGCCGCGGGGAAGCCGTAGAGCAACTGACCCGTGACGCCAGCAGGATGGGTGAGGTGCGCGAAGATCATGGCTGCGAGTGCTACGGCTCGCGCGTAATCAATACCGTGAACTCGCAGATCCGGTGTGGAAGTCTTTGACATGCTCCTCACGCTATGCAGGGCGATGTTGCGAGAGCGTTAACATTGCGACCCCGTAAGAAGCCCCAATTAGAATCACAGCAGAATACAAGAACTCCAACGTGGAAGGGGCTGTTGTGGCTGCACCGCCGAAGATTTTGATCGTTGAGGACGAGACGCTGCTCGCCGATGCGTTAGGCAAAGCACTGCGCCGTGAGGACATGCTCGTTGATGTGCGTTACGACGGCCGCTCCGCGCTCGACCGCCTGGAATCACAACCGATAGATGTGATCGTGCTCGACCGAGATATCCCCGAGGTTCACGGCGACGACGTCTGTGCAACCGTCCGTGAGCTGTACCCAAACACGCGGGTGCTGATGCTCACGGCGTCCGCAACGCTCGAGGATCGTCTCCAAGGCTTCGAGATTGGGGCGGACGACTATCTGACCAAGCCGTTCGAGCTGCCCGAGTTGCTGGCTCGCGTCAAAGCCTTGTTGCGACGAGCCGCACCTGAAACAACCTCGACGCTCACGTGCGGCGACGTCATCCTCGACAGAGGCACTCACCAAGTCCACCGAAGCGGCGCGTCGATTGCGTTGTCGCCGAAAGAGTTCGCGGTGCTTGAAACGCTGATGCGAGCACAGGGGCACGTTATTTCCGCGGAGCAGCTCTTAGAAGAGGCATGGGACGCGAACGCGGACCCGTTCTCCAATTCGATTCGCGTCACTATCTCGCACTTGCGGCGCAAGCTGGGGCAGCCTTGGATTGTGCAAACAATGCCCGGCGCTGGCTACTACGTTGCGGAGGAGCCGTACCAATGAGGCTTTCACTTCGCGCGCGTACGTCGTGGTTGTTCGTGGCAACGGTTTTTACCGCAGGGCTGAGTTTGACTGCGGTGGTGTACCTCTACCTGCGCCTGACTCCGGTACCTGTGCAAGCTGTCATCGAGGGCGTCGGGGGCGTTCCCGGCAGTGACGGAGCATTTATTGATGGCTCCGTGCCCATCTCACACGAGGTGCTCAACGTGATGCTCGGCGCCTCGCTCGTCGCGCTGTGCGTGCTGACGGCGCTCGCCGGCGCCATCGGTTGGTTCGTCGCGGGTGTGTTGCTCAAACCCGTACGTACCATCGCGGCGACTGCACGTCTGGTCTCTGCTGGCGATCTTGATCAGCGGTTCGACTACGAAGGCCCCGCTGACGATGTCGCTGACCTCGCGCACGCACTCGACTCGATGCTGGAGTCCCTCGCGCACTCCATCGCGGCACGGCAACGCTTTGCATCAAACGCGTCCCATGAGCTGAAAACCCCGATCGCTACCATTCAGACCATCGCAGATGTCGCGCTACTAGACCCGAATGCACCTGCAGAGGAGCTACGCGACGCCATCCGCGACATCCGCACCGTGAATGCGTCGTCTGCGGAGATGGTCACGTCGCTGCTGAACTTCAGCCAGGCCGAGGCCAAAGTACTCGAGGCGCGCGACATTGACATCTCAGAGCTCATTACCACTGTCGCCTCGAGCGCCGAAGGTATCGACGCCACCATCGAGCCAGACATTCACGTCCTCGGCGACGTCGTGCTATTGCGCCACGCGATCCAAAACCTCATCGAGAATGCTCGTATCCACGGCGTGGACGGGACTGTGCAGGTGCGTGTTTGCCGGACTGGATCCGGTGATGGGGTCGAAGTGGGCGTCGTCAATGATGGGGACGTGTTGGACCCTGCCACAGTCAGCCAGCTCGTAGAGCCATTTAGCAGGGCGAATGCGCGCGTTGCTGGTGCGCGTCCGGGGCACGGACTAGGGCTGGCGCTGGTTGATACGATTGCGCGTGCGCACCACGGGGAGTTGGAGCTCGAGGCGCGAAGCGCTGAAGTTGGTGGCGGACTCGTGGCGCGGATGACATTGCCAGTGGCGAATAGGAAAATCACTGCAGGGTGGCGTACTGTGGGGAAACAATGATCACTTCCGAAAACGCCACCGGCGGCGAGAAAGAGCCGGATATGAATGTGTCGGAAAATCAGGAAAACCCGCAGGATGTCGCAGCGGATGCTGCACGTGAGGACACCAGGGATGCGGGAGTTTCTGAGGAAACCGGCGCTGCGCAAGACGCAGCCAATGCCGAAACTAATGAGACTGAGCAGATTTTGAGCCTTGCCGACGTCGTCGGTGGCGACGTGGCGGACCTCGCTGGGAGCGAGGCGGACGAGGCCACAGAGGCAGACGAGACCGCTGAAGAGCCAGTGAACGGGTTCGAGAACCTGAATCTGCCTGAAGAAGTCGTGGATGCCGTGAAGAAGGTTGGCTTTGAGCAGCCATCCGCGATTCAGGCTGAAACCATTCCACTGTTGATGGAAGGCCGCGACGTTGTCGGCCTTGCGCAAACGGGTACCGGTAAGACGGCCGCGTTCGCGCTGCCGATCCTTTCGCGGATCAACCGCAAGGAGCGCTACCCGCAGGCACTGATCCTCGCGCCTACACGTGAGCTTGCGCTGCAGGTATCAGACTCCTTCCAGTCGTTTGCAGACCACCTTGGCGGGATCTCCGTGCTTCCGATTTACGGTGGCCAGGCATACGGTATCCAGTTGTCCGGTCTGCGCCGCGGTGCCCAGATCATCGTGGGTACTCCGGGCCGCGTCATCGATCACTTGGAGAAGGGTTCGTTGGACATTTCCAACCTGCGCTTCCTTGTCCTCGATGAAGCAGACGAGATGCTGAACATGGGCTTCCAGGAAGACGTGGAACGCATCTTGGAGGACACACCGGAAGAGAAGCAGGTTGCGCTGTTCTCTGCGACGATGCCGAACGCTATTCGCCGTATCTCGAAGCAGTACCTCGACAACCCGACCGAAGTCACGGTGAAGTCGAAGACGCGCACCAATACGAACATCACCCAGCGTTACCTGTTCACGGCGCACCGCAACAAGCTCGATGCGATCACCCGAATCCTTGAAGTCACTGAGTTTGAGGCAATGATTGTCTTCGTGCGTACGAAGCAGGAGACTGAGGAGCTGGCTGAGAAGCTGCGTGCCCGCGGGTTCTCCGCAGCTGCGATCAACGGTGACATCGCTCAGCAGCAGCGTGAGCGCACCGTCGATCAGCTTCGCGACGGCCGCCTTGACATCCTGGTCGCTACCGATGTCGCTGCTCGTGGCCTGGACGTTGAGCGCATCAGCCACGTGCTGAACTACGACATCCCGAATGACACCGAGTCATACGTGCACCGCATTGGCCGCACCGGGCGTGCAGGCCGTACAGGTGAGGCGATCCTCTTTGTCACTCCGCGTGAGCGTCGCATGCTGCGCTCCATTGAGCACGTAACCAACGCGACCATCGAAGAGATGGATCTGCCGACGGTCGACGAAGTCAACGAGAGCCGCAAGACGAAGTTTATGGACTCCATCACCGAGTCGCTCGAGGCGAGCGAGGTGCAGGTGTTTAGGTCCATGGTCCGCGAATACTCCGCTGCCAACAACGTGCCGATGGACGACATCGCCGCTGCTTTGGCAACGCAGGCTTTGGCGGGTGACGAGTTCCTGATGAAGGAGCCTCCGAAGGACCGTCGCGATCGACGGGACCGTGATCGGTGGGATCGCGACGACCGCCGTGGCCGCGGGCGTGACCGTGATGACCGTCGTGGAGGCCGCAGCCGCTTCGACCACGATTCGGAGAACTTCGACACCTACCGCCTGGATGTTGGCAAGCGCCAGCATGTTCGCCCGGGTGCAATCGTTGGTGCGCTCGCCAACGAGGGGGGCTTGAGCTCCAAGGACTTTGGTCGCATCACTATCGGTGGGGACTTCACCCTGGTTGAGCTGCCGAAGAACCTGGACAGCGCGGTCCTTGATCGTTTGACGGATACCCGTATTTCCGGTCAGCTGATCAATATCCAGCGTGATCACGGTGCACCTCCGCGCGGACGCGGCGGGCGCGGGCGCGGTGGATACGACCGCGATGATCGCCGCGGTGGACGCGGGCGCGGGCGTGGCGGTTACGACCGCGATGATCGCCGCGGTGGACGCGGGCGGGGACGTGGCGGTTACGACCGTGACGATCGCCGCGGTGGCCGCGGGCATGACCGCAGCTGGGACTAAGCGCCCTTGATCCTGAGCGCACCTGCTGAGTAATGACTACTCGGCGGGTGCGTTTTTCATTGCTTGGTTGTGCAGTAGACTGCACTGGCATGAAGTTGAATCGCCGTTTGCTCACGCTGGGGTGGGCGCTTGCGCTCGGAGTGGGCGTCGTAACGAACTTGCCAACTGCGCAGGCACAGAACCTGCAGCGAGTAGAGCAGGGCGGAGCCGTGATGGTTGAAGGCGGCGGTTACTGCACCGTCGGATTTAATGAACCGTCTCGCAGGCGAAGCCTGGTTGCGGCGCACTGCGGACCGGACGGTGCGCGTGTGCGCATCGTGGACCACAACGCGAGGGTTGCTTCGCCACAGCTCGGCACCCTGTATCGCTCGAAGGCGTACGACGGCCGCCTTGGCAATGACTGGGCCGCTATCCAGTGGGACGCGCCGGTGCAGATCGGCGGCAACCGGTTCTCCGGTGACGCGTGGGTAAACCCAAACACAATCGCCGTCGGTGAGCGCGTGTGCTACTTCGGGCAAACCTCGAACCGGCCGACGGGCGCCCCCACGTGCGGTCGCTTCGGCGGAGCAGAAGGAAATACGTTCTTCGTCGAAGCGCCGATGACCCGTCCCGGCGACTCCGGTGGCCCGCTGTGGATTCCGGGCCGCGGATTTGTTGGCGTTGTTTCTTCGCAGTGGGTTGCACAAAAGGTACCGCTGCTGGGCTCGCGCGACCTGGTCGTTGGCGTGCACGCTACTGATGGGCCTCGCGTCGCTGAGTCACGCTTGTTGGGCCTGTATGCGCAGAACCTCATGATGCCGGCTTCGGGCTCGGCCGTTGGCCCGGCTGCTGATGCGGTTCGTGGCGCTGTGACGGACGGGTTCAGCGCACTCGCAGGGTTCCTACCAGGTGTAGTGAATTACAGCTAGCTCACTAGCATTCCTGCAGAACTGTGCCAGTATAGAAGTATGTTGACAAGGAAATTCATATCTTCGCTGGCCGTCGCAGCATGCTCGACTGCAGTCCTCGTGCCAAGCGCTACAGCGGCACCAATCCAGCCGACCCAGGGTGATGCTATTAGCACTGGATATAGTTCATGCACGCTAGGCTTTAACGACCACGAAGCCGGAGTCAGCTACACCGCAGCGCACTGTGGACGCGATGGCGACAGGATCTTGTTGGTCGACCGAAAAACGAGCCGTCCGTTGTCGAAAGACATTGGGACATTGCGTATTTCACCAGGCTACGACCGGCAGTACTCGAACGACTTCGCCTGGATCGAGTGGGACCGGGGCGTCACGATGGGCGAGAACATCTACTCAGGTGACATCAAAGCGGATGCCACTTCCATCAAGCGGGGTGCGAAGACGTGCTACCACGGGGAAACATCCCATACGGGGACAAACGATGTCACGTGCGGGAAGTTCCACCGCGCTGCGCGTGGTGGAGGCGGGTTTTCTGCCACGATACGGTCACCAAAGTCAGGCGATTCCGGTGGACCGATCTGGATCGAAGAACAGGACGGGGCAAAGAAATTCGCTGGTGTCATTTCTATAGGTCCTGCGTTCGAAAACTCCACCTACACTCGGATCAATGGCATAAAGATTGACGGGAAAGACTGGCTCTGGGGAGCACCAATCGCTCAAGGAAAGGCAGTCAGCCAGTCCGAGGCGTCGGACCTGGTTTTTGGAGCTGCTGGCATAAATGAAGCCGGTCTCTATGACCGGCTGCTGTCCTCTGATAAGAGCTCGGAGCGGGACTCCTCGTCGAAGTCCGAAAGCTCCAGCGATATGACACCGGGTGAGATTGCCGCGATCGTTGTTCCGATCGTGTTGGCGTTGCTTAGCCTGGCGTCGTCGATAAAGTTCTAGTAACTACACAGTTGGTGCTGGCAAGAACATCAGCACCAACACGATGAACCACAAAAGGTTAAAGACACCAGCGAACGCGGAAGCCTTAGCTTTCGACTTTTCAAAGTTCGCGGTGACATCGGCTGGGTCGGCCTCGGCTGGCTCCAGCTCACCGAGTGTACCGACCATCTTGCGCTGGGTCGGGATGACCACGAAAAGCAGCAGTGCCCAGGCGATGACTGCCAACACGATAGAGGTGTGCAGGAAGTAGTTCGTCTTGTACGCAGCCCAGTCGCCGAAGAGGATGGCGACACCGAGCAGCGGAACGAGTGATGACGCGATGCCGTAAGTGCGCGAGATGCGGTACAGGATCGACGCGCGACCGGCAGCGGCCGCATCGCCCGCCTGTGCTTCGGCGGCCTGGCGCGGGAACATCGAGGTGGATACGACGATCGGGCCCAGCAGCAAGATGGCGGCTGCGACGTGAAGGAAAGTTAACAGAGTAGTCATAGGCAACCACTGTACTTGATACGTCCACCATCACCTAGGCGAATTGGTGGTAGGGAACATACCAATTCCAATAAGGTGGGCGGCGACGCCTCGCCATCCCTTGCATGCACGGCGCATTGTGCGAAGGTCATTGGTGGTTACGCGCAGGTCGTACATGTTTGCAACGCGTGCTAGCTGCCGTGCGTATGCGCATTGCTGCGGGATCGATGGAGGCATCCACTCGCTCGGTAGCATGTCTGACTTTTGTTGGTTCGCCTTGCTCGAGGTCACGATGAGGTTGTGGGGGTCATTCGCGAACCGGAGTCGCTGCTCATCGCTCCAGGCGAAAGCACCCATGTCCCATGCTGCGGAGAGGGGGAAGAGGTGGTCGAGCTCCACATCCTTAGGTCTGATGCGTTCGCGGGTGTACGGATCGATAACGTCAACCGGCTCCCACTGCCGGTGGGGAACGTTGCAATTAGGCTGCTCAAACGCGTACGCCATGGCATGCTCGCGAGTCGTACATCCGGTGGCATGGCGCTGCCAGCCTGGTCCGAAGTTGTCCCGCTCGTAGCCGATGATAGTAACGCGTTGGCGGGTCGTGGGGGCGTCGATACGCGAAAACCCCGTTGGAAACGGGGCGTACGCGATGGTCAGGATAAGTAGCAGAGTGAGGTAAACACGCACGTCTAGTTAGACGCGTGGGAGGCCCCTTCGGTTCCCGCAGTCGCCTTGAGCGCGTCAGCGAACGTTGCGTCCGGAGTGGTGAGCGCAAAGTTTGTCACTGCAAGAGCATGGTCAAACTCGTCTTCGACGCCCTGCTTCGGCTTGGTCAGCAAGGAGACAGCGACAAGCGCGATCGTCGCGAATGCGATACCCGGAACGATTTCGTAGATGATGCCGGACAGCGTGTCGGAGGAGCCCCACACGAATACCGTGATTGCACCGACGATCATGCCAGCGATGGCGCCCGGGGCAGTGAGACGACGCCAGTACAACGATGCAATTACAACGGGACCGAAGCTTGCGCCGAAGCCTGCCCACGCGA
This sequence comes from Corynebacterium sp. UMB2355A, assembly GCF_033877495.1. Lineage (NCBI taxonomy): Bacteria > Bacillati > Actinomycetota > Actinomycetes > Mycobacteriales > Corynebacteriaceae > Corynebacterium > Corynebacterium sp. UMB2355A. The sequence goes on from NZ_CP138855.1 coordinate 2,271,544, forward strand.
ACGCGACCAGGCCCAGGATCGTGTCCGATGGGTTGATTGCCAGCACCATCGCGACCGCTGCAACCAAGACCACCATCGTGCGCGAGAGCACCAGCAGCGCCGTCTGGCTCGGACGCTGCTTCGCCACGGCCCGATAGATGTCTTCAATAAGCGCGGAGGAGGTGATCAATAGTTGGGAGGACATTGTGGACATAATCGCCGCGAGCACCGCTGTAAGGACGATACCTGCAATGAGTGGGTGGAAGAGGATGCGGGCTAGGTCCAAGAAGATGGTTTCGAAGCCGCTTTGGTCAGTGACACTGTGCGGTGTTTCGGCGAAGAAGGCCGTCGATACGAGCGCGGTGAACACCGCACCTGCAAAGCAGATGGTGACCCAGCTGATTCCGGTCCGGCGTGCGCTGGCTGCCTCAGCCGGGGAGCGCAGCGCCATGAAGCGGGTAACAATATGTGGCTGTCCCAGGTAGCCGAAGCCCCACGCCAAGTTGCCGATGATGGTTGCCAACGAGACACCGGCGATCATGTTGAAGTAGTCCGGGTTGCCGGCCTCCCACGGGCCGTAGGCGTTGTGGGAAGCGAACGAGAAGATATCAGAGGGGGTATCGAGCGAGATCAGTGCCATCAGTGGCACCGTGACCAGCGCCAAGAACATCAAGACCCCTTGGACAACGTCGGTATAGCTCACAGCGAGGAAGCCGCCGATGAACGTGTACAGCACAGTAATCGAACCGACGATGAGTACGCCTGTGAGGTAGTCACCGTGGAAAGTGGATTCGAAGTAACGGCCACCCGAGACCATGCCTGACGAAACGTAGAACGTGAAGAAGAAAATAATGATCACGGCGGCGACGAACCGCAGGACGTGTGAGGAGTCACGGGTGCGGTTCTCGAAGAAGGACGGCAAGGTAATCGAGTTATTTGATACTTCCGTATAAGCGCGGAGGCGTGGTGCGACAAACTTCCAGTTCGCCCACGACCCGGCCAAGAGTCCAATAACGATCCACAGCTCGCTCATGCCGGAAACGAACAATGCGCCCGGCAGCCCCATCAGCAGCCAGCCCGACATATCTGATGCGCCCGCGGATAGGCCTGCTACGAATGGGTGCAGTCCACGGTCGCCAAGAACGTAGTCGTCATACTTGCTCGTCTGGATCCACGAATAAAACCCGATGGCAACCATGACACCGAAATACAACACAATGGCAAGGACAAGCCAGAAGCTATCGGCCATGTTTGCCTCCCTAAAGCAATAGAAAAAATAAGCGAGTAGAGTTTTAAAGATTACCGTTAGAACCGTAGTCGATGTAGCGAAATCAAGGATGGTATAAGGGTGGGCTTGCCAAAATTCCTTCTTCACGGGCTGTGGCTGCCAGATTCTGGTTTGCAGGTCTGGGTCGAGCAGGTGGCTGGCCATAAAATCATCACACTCGACGAAGTGCCGAAGGGGACCTTCCCCGAACCAGTCCACACACTGCTCGAAGGGGTCAAGTTCCGCCACCGCGGCAAGGTCATGTTGCGCACGCCGAAAGGCAAACTATTGCGGCTCCGGGTGCCGACGGCAGCATTCGCCCCCGATGAGGCAGTACAGTTTCTACGAGCAATGTCCTTCCTCCTGGACCCAGACGTTCCGGCACCGGAAGGGCTCACGGAGCAACAGCGGGCGTCGGTAGCCCCGGATCTTTTGTGGCTCATCCAGATGTTTCTCGGGCTTGAGCGGTTTGTACAGGCTGGCAGGGTATCGATTCACGTGCCGTCTCAGGACTTTCAGTGGTTCGCGCAGTGGCAGCTCGGCACCGGGGTGGAGGAACGCGGTTGGCTCGCGGACATGATTGCGGCTGCGCCGGGCGTACTTACGGAAAACAACAGAAGGCTCGACGAAGACTGCTCGCGCACATTTGTGCACTGGATCGCGTCTGCCCAGCTGCGTAACTCCCCTATGCTGCGCGGTGAGCGCCCGTTTCCGTGGCACGATTTTGTACAGTCGCTGCTTAACGGGACGCCGCTACGGCGAGGCTCTAGCGCGTTTTCGCGACAGATGAGCCAGTGGAACGGCTCAATCACTGCGACAAATTTCCAACTGGTGTTCATCGTGGAGCAGCCCGCAGACGCAGAAGATGGGGGCGATGAGGCGCTCACACAGTGGCCGATCCGGGTGAACGTGCGCTCCGGCGATGAATCGCCGCGGCCCATCCGGCTGTCGGAGTATGACGCCTATACGGTGCAGCAGCTCCACTCCGTGCTTCGCGACGCCATCAGGGTCTCCGACCTGATTGATCCATCGACGCACCGGCGTGCCGCGACAACGCCGGGCTCTGCGCTCGATGGCGACTGGGACGTGTACCTGTCCGCGGAAGAGATTGTGCAATTCGTGGAGACTGAGGTGAGCAAGCTTCGGCTTGCGAACTACGCGGTGATGCTGCCACGCGCCTGGACAACTGCGGAGACAACATCGAAGCTGCACCTTTCGGAAGCGAAGAACCCGTACGACGCAACAGCGGTGACCCGGCTTGGCTTCGGCCAGCTGGTCAATTACGACTGGCGCGTCAGCATCGGCGGCACTGAACTGACGGATGACGAAATGCAGCGGCTCGTCGAGTCGAAGTCTGGGCTGATCAAGTTGCGTGGCGAGTGGGTGCTCGCCGATACACAGCACCTCGAGCGCACGAAGCGGTACATGGAGAAACTCCACGGGACGGCGCTTGCGCGGGCCAAGCGTGAAGCAGAAGAAGCCCGGACGACTGCGCAGCTCGCAGCTGATGCGGGAGCAGATGACGCCGAAGCGCTCGCTGCCCGCGCTGACCAGCTCGAGGAGGAGTACCAGAAACTCGAAGCGTCAGAGGAACACGGCGCGGTGACCGCGGAGGAGCTGCGTCAGCTTGCGCTGGAGAGTGGGCCAGACTCGCCGCTTGAGTTCACTGGGTCCCGTTGGTTTACGTCTCTGGTCGGCGGAATGGACCGCCCGGCGCCGGAGCGCGTCGACATCCCAAGAACTGTGCATGCTGAGCTCCGCGAGTACCAGCGTCGTGGCGTGGATTGGCTCTACTACATGTCCCGCAACCACCTAGGTGCCGTGCTTGCCGATGACATGGGGCTCGGCAAGACGCTCCAGCTGCTCACCCTGCTTGCCGTCGAAGAGGAACGCGGGCAGCGCACCGGACCAACCCTCGTTGTTGCGCCGACCTCCGTGGTGGGCAACTGGGCACGCGAAGCTGCGAAGTTCGTGCCACACCTTTCTATATATGTCCACCACGGCAGTGCCCGGTACAAGGGAGAGGAACTGCGCGAGGCTCTCAAGAAGCATGACATCACCATCACCTCCTATGGGATCGCATCGCGCGATGTGATCGACTTGTCTTTGATCGAGTGGGACCATGTGGTGCTCGACGAAGCTCAGGCGATTAAGAATGCGGGGACGAGGGCGTCGAAAAGCGTGCGAGCGCTGCCAGCTCGCCACCGTATCGCGCTGACAGGCACCCCGATTGAAAACAAGCTCTCTGAACTGCGCAGCCTCCTCGACTTTGTGAACCCCGGCATCCTCGGCTCGCAGTCCTTCTTCCGCAACCACTTCGCTCGGGCAATTGAGTCGCGCCGGGACGAGGGCCTCGCAGACGAGATGGGGGAGCGCCTGCAGCGCCTCACCGCGCCATTTATCCTGCGCAGGCTGAAGACAGACACCGCGATTATCGACGACCTGCCGGACAAGGCTGAGCATGTACTGACAGTGGACATGACTGCAGAGCAAGCGGCGCTGTACACCGCACTCGTTGACCGCATGCAGCGCGAACTGCAGGAACGCAAGGGTATGGCGCGTAAAGGCCTCGTGCTTGCCACGATCACTCGCATCAAGCAGATCTGCAACCACCCGGCTCACTTTCTGGGCGATGGATCACCAGTACTTGCCGACGGCCACCACAGGTCCGGCAAGGTCGCCCGCCTTGTGGAGCTGCTCAATGAAGCAGTGCGAACCGACCAACGAGTGTTGATCTTTACCCAGTACAAAGCGTTTGGTGACATCCTGCAGCCATACCTGAGCGACTACCTCGGCGAGCTCATCCCGTTCCTCCACGGCGGGGTAGGAAAGAGCGCGCGCGATGCTATGGTTGCGCACTTCCAGGAGCCGAACGGGCCGCGTGCGATGCTGCTGAGCCTCAAAGCAGGTGGTACCGGACTCAACCTGACTGCTGCATCGATGGTGATCCACCTTGACCGCTGGTGGAATCCCGCCGTGGAAAACCAGGCGACGGACCGTGCGTTCCGCATTGGCCAGAAGAAGGACGTCACCGTGTACAAGATGATTACGCGCGGAACCATGGAGGAGTCAATCCAGGACATCTTGGACGGCAAGATGCACCTCGCGGGCGCCGTGATCGGTGAAGGCGAGGGTTGGATCACGGAGCTCGACGCGGACGACCTTGCACAACTGATGAGCTACCGAGGCAACGGAGGCGAGCGCAACTTATGAGCACACAACGGCCACGCGAAGATAACGTCATCTACGCCAATTTTGGTGCACGGCGACGCTCGCCTGAGCAGAAGCAGGCGAAACAAGCAGCGGAGACTCGGTCGCGGTACAAAGACGTGCCCGCGACATGGAATGCAGCCGGCCGCGGAATCTGGGAAGCAGTAGTGCGCTACAGCGATGCCGGTCGTATTAAGCGGGGCATTGCGTACGCCAACGGTGGCCACGTCGCCGAGCTCTATCCGCGGTTGGGCGGGATTGATGCGGTTGTGACGGGCTCACAAATCGAGCCGTTCCACACTGTGATCGAGCTGCCACGTCGCACTGCTGCTGACATAGGCGGGCTGCTTGCTGAGATTGCCCATGATTCAGCCGCGCTGATGAAGGCACGCAACGGTGTATATACCGACGAGGCCTTAGACACACTGATCGCCAACGGGCCCGAAGAGTTCCGGCTGCACTGCAGCTGTCCTGACCCAGTCGTGGCCTGCAAACACATTGTGGCCGTGGGATACCAGGCCGCGCAGCGCATGAGTGAGCACCACGAGTTCATTCTCCAACTTCGGGATAGCTCGATTGCGCGACTGACCGGCATGGCGCCACCGACTGTGCAGCACGAGGCAGCGCAGCCTGACGCGCCGGGCGAAGTCACGGCGTCTACACCGCGCCCGCAGCCGGACTTTTGGGAAGGCGGCGCGTTACCTGATTTGCCTACCCCGAAAGTCGCTCCGATGATCGAAGATTCTGACATCACGATGTTGCACAAGGCGATGCAGACGATTTCCTTTACCAACATCGACCAGCTGCGGGCTGTCTCCGATATCGAAGATCTGTTCTACGCTCTGACTGAAACCGAAGACTAATGTCCGAGCCGTTTGGTAGTAGTGAGTATGTGAACACGTTTCGATTTATCCACTCCTCTGACCTGCAGCTTGGCATGACTCGGAAGTTTCTGCGCTCCGAAGCCCAATCGAGGTTTGACGACGCCCGCTTGCGCGCCGTTGAACGCCTCGGCCAAGTAGCCACGGAGCATGATGCAGACTGTATTGTGATCGCCGGTGATGTGTTTGAGCACAACGCGCTCGAACGGGAGACGCTTGGTCGAGCACTCGAGGTGCTGAAGCGCCTGCCAGTGCCGGTGTACTTGCTCCCGGGCAACCACGACCCGCTGGTGGCGGACTCCATTTTCCACGCCACCGATGACCTTGAGAATGTGCACGTGCTCGATTCCTTCGATCCCGTAGAGGTCGTCCCTGGCGTTGAGCTTGTCGGCGCGCCTCTCAAAGCCCGATACGCCTCTGAGGACCTCTGTGCCCGTGCCGTACGTGACTTGGAGCCGACGGATACGATTCGAGTCCTCGTTGGCCACGGCCAAGTAGACGGCTACGGCAAAGAACAGGCCGAAGCGCTCATCGATCTGGATTTGCTGGAGGAGAAGCTGGCCTCGGGGGTGATCGATTACGTCGCGTTGGGGGATACGCACTCCACGCAGTCACTCGGCACGAGTGGGCGCGTGTGGTTCTCGGGCAGCCCGGAAACAACCGATTTCCACGACTTTGCTATCGGTGGTCCTGGTGGTGGCGGCGAGGTCAACTCCGGCAATGCCCTCGTCGTCGAGATTGCGAAGTCCTCCGCAGACGATTGCACTGTGAACGTCGAGCCAGTTGAGACAGGAGCATGGACGTTTGAGGCACTGGACTGGGAGGTTAGTGACGAAGGGGACGTCGCAAAGATTGTGGATCAGCTTGAACGCTACGAGCACAAAGACCGCACGGTGGTGAAGTATTCGGTGCGTGGCACGCTTGGCCTTGCGGCGATGGCTACCTTTGAGCAGGCGATAGGGCGGCTTGAGCCGGTGTTTGCCGCGTTGTATGAGCGTGAGCGCCTCATGAGCTTGCACTTGGCGCCCAGCGATGAAGAGCTCGAAAACCTTCCGCTGAGCGGTTACGCGGCCGAGGCGATGCGGGACCTGATCTGCCAGGCTTCCGTGCAAGATGATGTCACAGGCTCTGCGACAGCCCGTGACGCAGTGAACCTTCTGTTCCGATTCTCCAAGGAAGTGAACTAGATGCGCATCCATTCGATCACCATTGAAAACTTCCGTGGTATTCAGCGATTAGAACTCCGAGACCTGCCAGATACCGGTGTGATCGTGATCCATGGCAACAACGAGGCGGGCAAATCCACCATCCTTGACGCGTTGACGACAGTGCTGAACGAGCGCCATACTGCCGGCGGGAAGAAGATTGGCGTGCTCACCCCGATCGGGAGGGACGTTTCGCCTGCGGTACGGCTTGAGGCGACGGTTGGCGATTACAGCTTCACCATTGCCAAACAGTGGGGGAAGGGGAAGTACTCGGAGCTCAACATCACCAGACCGCAGCTGCGCCAATACACCGGCCGCGAGGCTGACGACGAGCTTGCGCGGATCCTCGCGGAAAACCTTGACCAGGAGCTCGCCTCGACGCTCTTCCTGCGCCAGGGGCAGTTCGCAGCAGGGATCAGCGCAGCTGGCATCCCAAGTGTTGTGAGGACCCTTGACGGGGACGCTGGACGTAGCGCAGAGGAAGCCGCCTACGATGACACTGCGCTCATGCAGCGCATCAGCGACGAATACACAGCGTACTTCACACCCACAGGTCGCCCGCGTGGCGAATACGACAAGCTCCGGAAAGCAGCAGAAGAAGCGCAGCAACAGTACGAATCGCTGTTGCAGGAAAAGCGGAAGTTTGACAATGAAGTCGTAGAAGTTGAGCGCTTGCAGCAGCAAATGCAGCAGATCCAGGATGAGCTGCCGGAAGCACAGCGAGATCTTGAGTCCAGTCAAGCCGAGGCGAAGCGCGCCGAAGAGGTTGCCGCAAAACTTCAGGCTGCGCAAGCAGCTGTGAAATACGCAGAGCTCACGGCACAGCGCGCAGCGCAGGATGTGGAAAACAGGAAGAAGTTGGAGCAGCGCGTCGCACTGTTGGGTGAGCAGCAGGCAGCGCTCGAGCAGGAGAAGGGCGCCGCCCAGCAAGCCAGTGATGAAGAGGAAGCTACCATTGCGACACTCACCGAAACCGTGGAGCGGCGTCAAGCTGCACTGACGAATGCACGCGAGGAGGCACGCCGTGCCAGCGCTCTGCGTGAGTACTCGCTGTGCCAACAGGAACTCTCAGATCTGCAGGCAGTGCTTGACCAGGTTGACGGTGCGCAAGCCGAGTATCAAAAACTCGTTGCTGAGGCCCCTAGTCGTCCCGTCACCGACGCCGATGTGACTCGAGTGGAAGAAGCTGCGAGTGAAGTAAAGGTACAGCGCACCATCCGTGCAGCCTCGACCGCGAAACTGACCGTGCGTGCCGATGACGCCACCTTCGTGCACGACGACGCCCCCACACACGTCAAAGGCGAGCGCACTATCGAGCTTTTCGACGCCACCACCTTTGAATTCGGTGAGTTTCATCTGACCTACAGTGCTGGCGCCAGCGGCGCGAACCAGTACAGCGCGGTGGAAGATGCGGAGCGCGCGCTTGAGGAGCTACTCGCGGAGCTTGGTTGTGCTGACGTTACGGAGGCGCGAGCGAAGCGTGATGAGCATCGGACGTTTGCTCAACGCGTGGAGGAATCCAAGCGACGCAGGGAAGACATCCTCGCAGGCAGGGACTTGTCAGCGTTGCAGGAGCGTCACCTAAAGCTGCAGAAACTACACGCAGAGCACGCTGAGGCCTTGGGGGAAGACGTAGCTTTAAAGGAACTCGATGCTGCTGAGCACGAGGCCGCTGCTGCAGAGGCTGCTTTACAGAATGCCCAGCATGACGCGGAAGTGGCGGTGGCTGCGCTGGAGCCGCACCGGGAGCGAAAGGCCCGCCAGGCACTGCTTGTACTGGAGACCAAACTCGCAACGCACGAGGAAGCAGTACGTATCGCCGATGAAGAGTTGCGAACAGAACAGGAACATACAACGTCGGAAGACTTGGGCGAGGCACAAGCAACTGCTGAGGCTGGACTGCGCGCTGCGCGCACAAAACTTGAAGAGGTCACCACGGCGGCAAACGAGGCCAACGTGGACATGGCACAGGCGCTGCTCGAAAGCGCGCAAACCCGCGTCGTGAACTTGCAGGACCGCTACAATGCCGCCGATAGACGCGTTGCCGAGCTGAAAAGCTTTTTTGAAATGGCGACTGGTATTGCGGAAAAGGTCGACCGAGCCGAAGCGATGTTGGACGCAGCTGAGTCTGAGTACCGCCGTACCACCCGCCGTGCTGAGGCAACCAAGCTCTTGTATGACACGCTACAGCGCTACCGTGAAGAGGCGAATGCGCGCTACGCGGCGCCGTTCGCTGCTGCGCTGGAGGGCTACGCGGGGGCGCTGTTTGGCAGAGATGTGGAATTCGAGCTCGACGACCAACTGCAAATCACCCGCCGCAACGTTGCTGGTGTGTCCCTGCCGATCGAGGAGCTTTCTGGTGGCGCACAGGAGCAGCTCGCCTTGCTGACCCGTTTTGCCATTGCGGAGCTTGTCGCCCGTGATGGAACAGCACCGGTACCTGTGGTGATAGACGATGCACTCGGCGCGACGGACCCCCACCGGCTGCAACTGATGAACGCGCTGTTTAACAGGGTGGGCAAGCATGCTCAAGTGATTGTGCTGACGTGTTACCCCAACCGGTACGACGGCGTTGCCAGTAGCAACCGATACGAGATTGAGCAGCTAAAAACCAATTAATTAATGCTATGAAACTGTTTGGTTGATCTACTACAGTGGGGTGCATGTCTGACGCACCCCACTGGCTCAGCGACGCCGAGCAAGACCTGTGGCGGCTCATGCTTGCCACTGCGCGCAAAATTTCGCGCGCGCTCGACGACACACTCCAGGCAGACTCAAACTTGTCGACTTCGGAGTTCTCTGTGCTGGTCAGCCTTTCAGAAGTGGATGGGTACACGATGCGCTTGCGTGACTTATGCGGTGCACTGGAGTGGGACCGATCCCGAACATCGCACCAGGTCACCCGCATGGAGAAGCGCGGTTTGGTATCAAAGCAGAAGAGCCCGGGAGACGCCCGTGGCGTCTTGGTAGCGCTCACCGAGGACGGTCTACAGCGACTCGAGGCTGCAGCCCCGGGCCACGTTGAAAGCGTGCGACGCCTGGTGTTCGACCACCTTGATGACGCCGACATCCCAGCTTTGACCAGATTTTTTCAGGGTGTACTCGGTGCGCAAACCGGCCCTGGGCATAACAAGTAACGACTCTAGGAAAGCGAGGCGCCATGTCTTATCCGACGAACCAACCTCACTACCAACCGAACCCGGCACCGAAGCGGCTACAGCGTTCCATGGTGGACAAATACATCGGCGGGGTCTGTGGCGGCATCGCGGAGTACTTTGGACTCGACCCTGCGATTGTACGAATCGGCACGGTGTTGATTGGGCTCTGCACGGCGTTTGTGCCTTTGTTCATCCTGTATATAGTGGCCTGGATTGTGATTCCCCCGGAGTTTTAGCACGAAATTGCGTTCTGAAAGCGTAGGGGAGACGATTTCAGGTAAAATCAGTCAAAACCAACAAACCCCCGCTACCAGGAATTTCACCAGGTAGCGGGGGTTGAAAAATTGTGTCCCCGACAGGATTCGAACCTGCGACCTTCGGTACCGGAAACCGATGCTCTCATCCGCTGAGCTACGGAGACTCACTGCTTATTCACAAGCAATGACGCAATCTTAGCACCAGATATGCTGGGCACATAACTGGCCTAAGACTGCGGAAAGTAGCTGCTATTGGGCCTCCCAGTAGCCTGGTGCATCAGTGCGATCGGCCTTGCCGGTGCGCAGGTAGTTGATGACGGTGGCGTCGACAACTTTATTGCCGGTGCCGAAGTGCGCGTGGCCCGGGCCGTGAATCGTGACTACCTGGGTTCCCATTCTGCGGGCGAGTTGTCCGTGGCCTGAGTACGGCGTCTGGGGGTCACGGGTCGCGGACAGCTGCAATGGGCGAGTCTTTAATGCCGCCCCGTTGAGTGGCGCGATTCCGGTGACTGCGCCGGCGCCGTTGCAGTACCACCCTGAGCCGCGTGAAGCGTTGAAGAACGTAAACGGGTCTCCCGTGAGCTGTGACCATGCAAATGAGGGGAGCAGCGTTGGGTCGCCGGGGACAACGTTCTCATTGCACCACTGGGCAGCCTGCAGCTGCTCGACCGCCATCATCTGATCCACCGCCTGCTGAATCTCTTCCTTGGACGGCTGCTTCGATTCTTCAGCGGTCAGGGTGCCGTTTGTGGACCGTGCCAGGTAGTCCCACATCTTTGGGGTTGGAAGCATAGCGCGGGTCTCCTGCAGGAGCGGCGACTTAGCTTGTACAGCACCAGGGTTCAGCATGCGGCTGATGACGCCTTCACCTTCGACACGGGTTTTCCCGACTGCTGTCATGGCGTCCGCGCCAGCCTGCCCGGCGAACTCCAGGCCCGCTGGCAGATCGCCAACGCGTGCAGGCGGGGGAGTGACGGTGGGATTAGTTCCCGCTTGCGCGCTTACCTTGCGCGACCAGTACTGGTACGCCTTCAGGGGAGTGTTGCCCATGTGATACTTGGTGTCGTTGAGTGCTACCCACGCGAAGTATTCGTTGAGCGCCTTCTCGTACGCTGCTTGTTGGTCGGCGGCAATGCCGTTCCAGGAACGGGTTGGATCCATTGCGGAGTCAAGCACAACCTTGTCGGTGTGCTGGGGGAATAGCGTCGCGTATACGGAACCAAGGTACGTGCCGTAGGAGACACCGAGGATGGAAATCTGCTGGTAGCCCAGCGCGCGTCGAACTTCCTCCCAATCGCGCGCGGTGTTCTCCGTGGTGATGGTTTCGGGGTAGCCAGGCTTGTCGCCTTGGCAGGCCGAACGGTTGAAACCTCCTGCGTTGAAGAGACTGTCAGCAGTGAGCTTGGCTATCTGGCCAGGATCGTTCACATCGGGAATTGCGCACTCAAGTGCAGTCGAGCCGGGCAGGCCACGGGGTTGCACACCGATGATGTCCCACTCGTTGTTGAGTTCTTTCGGGAAATCAAGAATGTTGCCGGCTGCGTAAGCGTAGGCGTCGCCACCTGGGCCACCGGGGTTGGTAAACAGTGCGCCTCGGCGCGCTTGGGTTTTCGCTGGGACTCGTACGAATCCAATTTGAATCTTTTTGCCGTTCGGCTGGTTGTAGCGCATGGGGACGTCGATGTGTCCGCACTGCGCTGTTGAATCTTTGACTTCTTTCGGGCATTTGGTCCACTGCACAGCCGGTGCTGGCTGCGCAGTAGCAGGCGTTACGACGGCCATGCCAAGCAGTCCGAGCGCCGCAATTACTGAAGCTGTGGTGCGCATTGCATTCCTTCCGTTGGGGTGCGAAAAGACAAATCCCTACCGATGCGCTGATCGGTAGGGAATGTCGACGGTGTGTTTCTACTTCACAACCATCACGATCAGGTCGCGGGGCCCGTGGACGCCCTCGACACGAACAAGCTCGATATCTGAGGTCGCTGAACCACCAGAAATCATGGTAGCGGGTTTTTCCGGATCGATGCGAGCGATCATTTCCGGCACGCCGTAGACCACTGACTCTGGACGGACGATGACCACATGGCGATCGGGGACCAGTGACAGTGCACGGCGGCCGCACAGCTCGCCAGCTTCGAGCACGATCGAACCGGTCTGTGCTGAAGTGACGTGGGAATCCGTTACTGCGGCACCGATAGTGCCGAGCTCACGCGGATCGCTCGATGGGTCGTCTGGGCGGGCGCTGCCAGCAAACTCTTCGAACAGCGCGGTGTCGAGACCCGGGGCGTAAACAATCTCGGTTGCCTCGCGCTTCGCCAGAATATCGGCGATGTCTGCGGCAAGGGTCTCCTCCGTTGTCTCTACAACTGTGGCCTTGTAGTCCAGGAGACGATCGATGAGAATCTCGCGCAGCTGCTCGGGAGTGTGGTCGCTGGTGGTGCGGTACTCGCGCACAGGTTCGACGTGCTCTGGGGTATGGGAGAGCTTCTGTGCAGTGCGGATGCGGTCAAGAATCTCGCGCTTCGCGCTTTCATTTCGGGTGCTTGACATTGTTAGCCATCCTTCCTGACATTAGCTGGGATGCCTTCGCGACGGGCCTCAGCGAGGAGGTCCTTCGCCTCGTCCGTATTCCACCACTGGCGGAACGACCTCTTCGGCGGAACTGCTACGTCGCGGTAGTCGGTCCAGCCAGCAACGAAACCGGGCATCGAGGAAATCTCGCCCTTGAAACCGCCAAGTACGCGACCCAGCGCTACAACGTGCATTGCGGCGTTCCACAGTGCAGGCTTGCCCCACAGCAGGGAAATAGCGCCGAAGGCCGTGGATTCCAGGAAAGGCTTGTGCTCCTTTACCTTTTGGTGGCGAAGCTCAAGCAGGATGTCTGTGATCGGGATCTTCACTGGGCACACTTCGTTGCAGCGCCCACACAGGGAAGATGCGAACGGTAGCGACGCGTTCGGGTCCTCGGCGGACTCCATGCCGGTCAGCTGCGGCGTGATAATCGCGCCGATTGGGCCAGGGTACGTCGAGCCGTAGGAGTGGCCACCAGCGCGCTCGTAGACCGGGCACACGTTGAGACATGCGGAGCAGCGAATGCACTTCAGCGCCTCGCGGCCGATCTCATTCGACATCGCGTGGGTACGACCGTTGTCCAGGAGCACGATGTGGAAGTTCTGCGGGCCGTCGCCCTCAGTAACACCGGACCACAGCGAGGTGTACGGGTTCATGCGCTCACCGGTGGAGGAGCGTGGCAGCAACTGCAGGAAGACACCGAGGTCCTCGAACGATGGCAGGAGCTTTTCGATGCCCATCACTGAGATCAGTGTTTCCGGCAAGGTCAAGCACATGCGGCCATTGCCCTCGGACTCGACGATGGATACGGTACCGGTTTCCGCGATGCCGAAGTTGGCACCCGAGATCGCGACCTTCGCCTTCATGAACTGTTCGCGTAGGAAGGTTCGGGAGGCTTCGGCGAGCTCTGCCGGGTTGTTCGTCAGTGAGTCGTCGGTGTTTGGCATCTTATCCACGAAGATGTTTCGGATTTCTTCGCGGTTGCGGTGGATTGCGGGCACGAGAATGTGCGACGGGAAGTCCTCACCAAGCTGCACGATGAGCTCCGCAAGGTCAGTTTCCTGTGCATGGATGCCGCGCTTCTCCAGCTCTTCGTTGAGCGCGATCTCCTGCGTTGCCATCGACTTGATCTTGACAACCTCAGTCTCGCCTGTCTCCTCAATGAGCGAAGCGATGATGTCGTTGGCTTCCTTGGCGTCGCGCGCCCAGTGGACGTGGCCGCCACGCGCGGTGACGTTGCGCTCGAACTCCTCGAGCAGCTCAGGCATGCGAGCCGCAACATCCTGCTTGATGGTGGAGCCAGCGGTGCGAAGCTCCTGCCAGTCGTCGAGCTCGTCGACAACGTTTTGACGCTTTACACGAATAGCAGTGGTTGCGTAGTTGAGGTTACGACGCTTCGTAACGTTATCGAGTTCGTGGTGCGCAGCCTGTCCGAAGCGCTCCGAGCCACGCAGGTGGTTCGGTCCTTGCGCCACTGGGGGCATCGTTGGCTTGCCGAGTGCAACTTTCACAGCATTTTCTCCTTCGAATACGCAGCGGTCGTAGGCGTCCACGGGTGTTCCTTCGTGGATGCGAGAATCTCTGCAATATGCAGCGCGCGGATGCCGTTGTGCTGGCGGCTCATCGCGCCAGCGATGTTCATCAAGCACGAGGAGTCACCGGCAGTGACAAACTCCGCCTTTGACTCCTTGATGTGGCGCACCTTGTCGGAAACCATCGCCGCGGAAACCTCGGGCAGTTTCACCGAGAAGGTGCCGCCGAATCCGCAGCACTCTTCGACGTTCGGCAGGTCCACGAGCTCGATGCCTTCGACGGCTTCAAGCAACTTGTAAGGGCGGTCGCCGACCTTCAGGAAGCGGCGAGAGTGACAAGACTCGTGGTAAGTCACCCTGTGTGGGAAGAACGCGCCGAGGTTGGTCACGCCAGCGACGTCCACGATGAACTCGGTGAGCTCGTAGGTTTTATTCGCTGCTTGCGTAGCGCCGTCGACAAGTGCTTTGTTGCCGTATCGTTCGGCGAGGCGCACGTGCTGTTCGCGAACTGCGCCTGCGCAGGAGCCGGAGGGGGCCACGACATAGTCGATGGAAGGGTCGGCAAACGCATCGGCGTATGTCTGGATGATCGGCACAGCTTGTTCCTGGTAGCCCGTGTTGACGTGCATCTGGCCACAGCAGGTTTGGCCCTCAGGGAAGACTACTTCGTAGCCCAGACGAGAGAGAACAAGCGCTGAAGCCTTGTGCGCGTCAGGGAACAGGGCGTCACCGATACAAGTAGAAAACAGTGCTACTCGCAATGTGGACTCCTTTGTTGGTCGTGAACGATACAGATAATGGTAATACGTCTACGGTACAACAGTTGGGGCTAGAAAACTCAGTATGTTGGTTTGCAGGAACACAATTACGCACACTGCTACCAAGAATGCTGCCGAGAAGCCAGCGACCTTCTTAAAGAGTTCAGATTCTTTACCCTCCATATTCACAGCGGTTGCGGCAATAGCGAGCGACTGCGGCGAAATCATCTTGCCGACGACACCACCGGTCGTATTCGCCGCCAGCATCAGGTCTGGGTTCAGCCCCAACTTATTCGCCGCAGTCACTTGCAGATTGGCGAAGAGCGCGTTGGCGGAGGTGTCGGAGCCGGTTACTGCCACGCCGACCCAACCAAGCACTGGGGCAGCGAATGCGAATACGCCGCCCATGTTGGCGAAAAACTCGCCGATCGAAACGGTCTGGCCCGAGTAGTTCATGACGTAGGCCAACGCGAGCACCAACATGATAGTGGTGGATGACCAACGCATGCGCCAGAAAGTATCGACGAACTCACGTCCCACCTGTGCCCAGTTGAGCTGGTAGAGACCGTTTCCGTCAAAGATCATGTAGGCGATAGCGACGATGAGGCCAGAAATGACCAGGAGCGTGCCGGGGTTGTTGATGTAGGCGAAGGTGTAGTCGGTGTTGATTGGCTCACCCAGCTGGTTGAAGAGCAGTCCGCGCTCGATAACAGGCCATGTCAGGCTGATCTTGAACGAGCTCAGCCACTGCGGGATGGTTGTGCCCAGGTTCGCTAGACCGAAGACGACAACCACGACTGCGTACGGCATCAGCGCCATCCAGACTCGGGTGCCAGGCAGTTCAGTATTGTCCTCGTGCTCAGGCAAGCCGAGGCGTTCGCGGAGAGCGGCAGTAGTCGAAGGCTTCCAGAAGCGAAGCGCCACGAAGGCAGCCCCAAGGGCAACGATGCAGGCTACGACATCCGTGAGCTGGTAGGCGAAGTGGTTCGATGTCCACCACTGGGCAATGCCGAAGCTCAGCCCGATCGCCACCGCGATAGGCGCGGTTTCTTTGATGCCTCGCCAGCCGTCGATAATTGCTGCGATGATGAAAGGAACAAAGAATGCGAGCAGAGGGGTCTGGTGGCCAACGATCGCGGCGATGTTCTGCGTTTGCTCGAGGGTGCGGCCACCGACCTCGCCCGCGGTGGTAATGGGGATGGCGACGGCGCCGAATGCCACAGGCGCTGTATTTGCAATCAGGACTACCGTTGCGGCTTTCAAAGGTGGGATGCCGAGCGCCAGAATCATCGTCGCGGTAATCGCGACGGGTGCGCCGAATCCAGCGAGGGCCTCGAGTAGGCCACCGAAGCAGAACGCGATCAGCATTGCTTGGATGCGGACGTCGCCGCTGCCCATCTTGTCAAAGACCAGGCGAAGATCTTCAAAGCGACGCGATGCAACCGTAATTTGGTAAAACCAGATCGCGGTCAAGATCACCCACACGATTGGAAAGAGTCCGAACAATCCGCCGCGTAGTGCAGTCGCAAGTGCCATCTCGGTTGGCATGTTGAAGCCGAAAACGGCGACTGCAATAGCTGCGACCAGCGCTACTGCGCCGGATGTGTGCGCGCGGGCCTTGACCGCGAGCAGCATGAAGAAAAATGTGAGAAGGGGAATCGTGGAAACGAGCGCAGAAAGCCCGAGGCTTCCCCCTACTGCGTCGGTAATAATTTGAAACTTGTCCACTGAGACACTCCTTGGAGTCAGAGGGCTACACAAAATACCTCCCCAAAGTACTGTGGTGACATCTGCAATGAGAAAACCAAAAAGTATGCTAGGTCACACAAATGGATGAGGTCTGTAGAAGTTCAAGCTAGTAGCGTTTTCAGTACCTATGGTGGGGGTAGTCAAATGGGGGTCGCGCGGCATTTATGGGGGAATAGGGAGAATGTCCGGCACGTGAATTAGACTGTTTGCCCATGACTCCAGCTGATCTCGCTCCAACAGTTCATGAAGCGACCGTCAAGGTGCTTTCCGACCACAATCTCGACGCATCCGTCGTGCCCGATGCAGTGACCGTCGAGCGTCCGCGCAACCCTGAGCACGGCGATTACGCGACGAATATCGCACTGCAGGTGGCGAAGAAAGCCGGTACGAACCCGCGCGAGCTTGCACAGTGGCTTGCCGACGCCCTCCTGGAAAACCCCGCAATCGCAGAAGCTGACGTCGCAGGCCCAGGGTTCTTGAACCTGCGCCTCGCCACGGACGCGCAGGGACAGCTGGTTGCGGACATCTTGGCGGCAGGCGAGACCTTCGGCAATTCATCTCTTCTTGACGGCCAGCGTATCAACCTCGAATTCGTCTCGGCGAACCCAACCGGCCCGATCCACCTTGGCGGGACCCGCTGGGCAGCTGTGGGCGACTCGCTTGGCCGCGTGCTAGAGGCGAGCGGTGCCGAGGTGACCCGCGAGTACTACTTCAACGATCACGGTGGCCAAATTGACCGCTTCGCACGTTCACTAGTAGCAGCGGCAAAGGGGGAGCCGACTCCAGAGGACGGCTACGGCGGCTCCTACATCAATGACATTGCCGCCGACATTGTGGCGAAGCAGCCGAATGCGCTTGATGGCAGCCCCGAAGACGTGCAGGAAACGTTCCGTGCCGCAGGCGTGGAAATGATGTTTGCTCAGATCAAGGAGTCCCTACACGAGTTCGGCGTGGACTTCGACGTGTTCTTCCACGAAAATTCGCTGTTTGAGAGTGGGGCCGTCGATAAGGCGATTACAACGCTCAAAGACAACGGCAACCTGTACGAAAACGAGGGCGCCTGGTGGTTGCGCTCTTCCCAGTTTGGCGACGACAAGGACCGTGTCGTGCTGAAATCCGATGGCGACGCCGCCTACATCGCGGGCGACATCGCGTACGTGGCAGACAAGTTTGACCGCGGTCACACACTGGCGATCTACATGCTTGGCGCGGACCACCACGGCTACATTGCGCGCCTCCGCGCCGCAGCGCAGGCTCTTGGCTATGACCCTGAGGCTGTCGAGGTGCTGATTGGTCAGATGGTCAACCTTGTGCGTGATGGCCAGCCAGTCAAGATGTCGAAGCGCGCCGGGACGATCATCACTCTCAACGATCTCGTGGACGCTATTGGCGTTGACGGGGCTCGCTACTCGCTCGTGCGCTCCTCTGTGGATTCCACGCTGGACATTGACCTTGACCTGTGGACTAAGCAGTCCTCCGACAACCCTGTGTACTACGTGCAGTACGGTCACGCGCGTCTGTGCTCCATCGCTCGCAAGGCGAAGGAAGCTGGCGTCACTACCGACGGCGCGGACGTTGCGTTGCTTGAGCATGAAAAGGAGGGCGACCTCATTCGTACCCTGGGTGAGTTCCCAGAGGTAGTGAGCACCGCCGCGCAGCTGCGCGAACCGCACCGAATCGCGCGCTACGCGGAGGAACTAGCTAGCTCCTTCCACAAGTTTTACGACGCCTGCCAGATCCTGCCGAAGCCGGGCGAGGAAGTTGAGCCGTTGCATACCGCCCGCTTCGCACTGGCGATGGCGGCGCGCCAGGTACTTGCAAACGCACTCGGCATGATCGGCGTGAGCGCGCCGGAACGGATGTAGGAGGAAGTACATGACCGCAGCGTTTGATGCGCTTCCCGCGCACGTATGGCCACGCAACACCAAACGAGAAGAAGACGGGGTCGTGACTATCGCTGGCGTGCCCCTTCCAGAGATTGCCGAAGAGTACGGTACGCCCGTCATGGTGGTGGATGAGGACGACTTCCGCTCGCGGTGTCGCGATATGGCAAAGGCGTTCGGTGACCCAGCACATGTGCACTACGCGTCGAAGGCGTTCTTGACCACGCACATTGCCCACTGGGTTGACGAGGAAGGCCTCGCGCTTGATGTTGCGAGCGAAAATGAGCTTCGCATTGCGCTTGCTGCAAACTTTCCGCCAGAGCGGATTACGGTGCACGGGAATAATAAGTCGCGCAGCTTTCTGCAGCTGTGCATCGATTCCGGGGTAGCGCACGTCGTCCTTGATTCTCACCAGGAGCTTCGAGAGCTCAATGAGCTTGCCGGGGAAATGGGGACCACCCAAGAGGTCTTTATCCGCGTGAAGCCAGGCGTAGATGCGCACACACACGAATTCATCGCGACGAGCCACGAGGACCAAAAGTTTGGTATTTCTTTGGCGTCTGGCTCTGCCTATCAGGCGGCGTGTGCCGCGATCGATGCGGAGCATCTGCGCCTGACCGGCCTGCACTGCCACGTTGGCTCCCAGGTCTTTGATGCAGAGGGGTTCAAGCTCGCTGCGGAACGTGTGCTTGCGCTGTATGCGCAGATTTGGACCGAGCGTGGCGTTGCGCTTGAGTACTTGGACCTTGGCGGCGGATATGGCATCGCGCAGCTTGAGGAAGAAGCGCCATTGGACGTTGCTGCGGTTGCGAAAGATCTGTTGGCTGCCGTCGACGAGGTTGCCGGTGAACTCGGCATCTCGTCGCCGACCGTGGTTGTCGAGCCTGGCCGTGCGATCGCCGGGCCATCCGCCATTACGCTATACAGCGCGGGCGTGGTCAAAGACGTCGAGATTTCGTACACCAAGACGCGTCGCTACATTTCCGTTGACGGTGGCATGAGCGACAACATTCGTCCAGCGCTTTACGACGCCGTCTACGAGGGCCGGGTGGTCAACAGGTTTACAGGCGGCCAGCCGGTGGCAACTCGAGTGGTGGGTTCCCACTGTGAGTCCGGCGATATTCTCATCGAGGATGCTCAGTGGCCGGACGACATTGTCAGCGGCGACCTGATCGCGATGCCTGCGACAGGAGCATATTGCTACCCGATGAGCTCGAATTACAACTCATTTGGGCGCCCTGCCGTGGTCGCGGTCCGGGCTGGAAAGATCAAGCCGATGGTGCGGCGAGAAACTGTTGAAGACATTCTCTCGCGTGAATATAAATAAGAATGTATTCTGTGCGAAATAGACAAAGCGGTACACTGCGCCGTAGCTGAACGTACCAGTATCGAAGTAGGAGAGAATCTAGAGATGTCGGTCGAATCTGCAGAGAGCCGTAACGGTAATTACCCAGGTAAGGGAATTGGTCAGCCGGTCGGTGTCGCTATTTTGGGGAAAGGCACTGTGGGCAGTGAGGTGCTTCGCCTCATTCGGGAGTTTTCTGACAATCTTGAGCAGCGTATCGGCGGCCCACTTGAGGTGCGCGGTGTTGCGGTCTCCAACGTGGAAAAGCACAAGGATGCGCCTGAGGCGCAAGGCATTGAGCTGACTGATGACGCTCGCTCGCTGATCACTCGCGATGACGTTGATGTTGTAGTCGAGGTCATCGGCGGCATCGACTACCCACGTGAACTGGTGTTGTCTGCTCTGAAGGCAGGTAAGTCCGTTGTTACGGCAAACAAGGCGCTGGTTGCAGCGCACGGTTCTGAGCTTGCCGACGCCGCGAATGAAGTAGGCGTCGATCTCTATTATGAGGCAGCGGTTGCTGCGGCGATTCCAGTTGTTGGTATGTTGCGTCGTTCGTTGGCTGGTGACCAGGTTCAGCGCATTTCCGGCATTGTGAACGGTACGACTAACTTCATCTTGGACGCGATGGCTTCGACTGGAGCGACCTACGAGGAAGCACTCGCTGAGGCGACCCGTTTGGGGTACGCAGAGGCTGATCCGACCGCCGACGTTGAGGGGCACGACGCGGCTTCCAAGGCAGCGATCCTTGCCTCGATGGGCTTCCACACACGAGTCACGTTCGACGATGTGTCCTGCGAGGGCATCACGAAGATTACCGCTGAGGATATTGCCGCGGCGAAGCAGTCGAACCAGACGATTAAGCTGCTGGCGATCTGTGAGCGCCTCTACGACGAAAACGGTAAGACCACTGCTGTTAATGCTCGCGTTCACCCGACGCTCATCCCGAACGAGCACCCGCTGGCGAGCGTTGATAAGTCGTACAACGCCATCTTCGTCGAAGCTGAGGCTGCTGGCCGCCTGATGTTCTACGGCAACGGTGCTGGTGGCGCTCCTACCGCGTCTGCAGTGCTGGGCGACCTGGTCGGTGCAGCCCGCAACAAGGTGCACGGCGGCCGTGCACCAGCGGAGAACCCGTACGCGAACTACCCAGTGGTCGGCTTCGACGAGGTGGCGACTCGCTACCACGTGAACATGACCGTCAACGACCGCGTTGGTGTGCTGGCGGAGCTGACCCGAAAGTTTGCGGAGGCAAACGTGTCGCTCTCCGCAGTGCGCCAGGAGGAGTCCGGCGATGAGGCACACCTGATCGTGGTGACGCACAAGGCGCTGGAGAAGGACCTACGTGACATCGTGGAGCGCCTCTCGCAGCACCCGGATGTGCAGCAAATCAACTCGGTGATCCGCCTAGACGCCTAAGCTGAGATACCTACAGACAAGGAGCACATCATGGCGACAGACATTGAAGTAGGCCTAAAGGCGACTGTGACGGTGCCGGGTTCGTCGGCGAACTTAGGACCGGGCTTCGATACGTTGGGGCTCGCTCTCTCCATTTACGACACTGTCGAGGTTGAGGTCATCGAGTCCGGGCTTGAGGTGGAAATCTTCGGCGAAGGCGCCGAGGACCTGCCGCGCGACGGCTCTCACCTCGTAGTCAAAGCGATTCGTTCTGGCCTCAAGGCTGCTGATGTTTCTGTTCCAGGCCTTCGCGTGGTGTGCACGAACAACATCCCGCAGTCTCGTGGGCTTGGTTCGTCGGCCTCTGCGGCTGTCGCAGGCGTTGTAGCGGCAAACACACTGGCTGGTAACCCGCTTTCCACAGAGGAAGTTGTGCAGCTTTCCTCGGCGTTCGAGGGGCATCCTGATAATGCTGCCGCATCTGTGCTCGGCGGGGCGGTTGTCTCCTGGACCGAGATTCCTGTCGATGGTGTATCGCATCCGGTCTACCGGGCTGTCGGGGTCCCCGTGGATCCCTCGATTCGTGCGGTGGCGCTGGTGCCGAACTTCCACGCCTCGACCAACGCGGTGCGGCAGGTGTTGCCGAGCCACGTCACGCACACGGACGCGCGTTTCAACGTGTCGCGTACCGCGGTGATGACGGTTGCCATCCAGTCCCACCCCGAGCTGCTCTGGGAGGGCACCCGCGACCGCCTGCACCAGCCGTACCGTGCCGACGTGCTGCCGGTGACCGCTGAGTGGGTCAACCGCTTGCGCAACCGCGGCTACGCAGCCTTCGTCTCTGGTGCGGGCCCGACCGCGCTGGTTCTGACCACGACGGACGTTGACGAGGAGTTGCTTGACGACGCCCGCGAGGCCGAACTACGCGTCATCGAGCTCGAGGTAGCGGGTCCGGTACGCGGCGAGCTGACCCGCGCTTAATCCGTCCTGGCTGTTACAGGCCTGAAAGGGGGCGGAACTGTTCGACGCCCCCGCGCAGGCTCGCTGTGCCGGTCACGCCGCGCGCATCGAGCGCTGCAACAGCTTGCGCTGAGCGCGCCCCTCGGGCGCACACCACAATGGTGCCGGGCTGCGCTTCTGGCGGTGTGTAGCCATCGATAATGGTGCCGAGCGGCACGTTGATGGCGCCGTCAAGGTGGAAGTCAGCGAACTCTTCGGGCTCGCGGACGTCGAGAATCGTGGCGCCTTCCGGAATGGTGGTGACCTCCGCCGGTCCTTGTAGAGGTGCGCTCGTACGCACGCGCTCAGTGACCTCTGGGTCTGCGACAAGCGGCACGTACTCCCACATACCTGTGAGTGAGTCGAAGTAGCCAATCTGGCCAATTAGTGGCGAACCGAGTCCGGTGATGAGCTTGATGGTTTCCATCGCCATCGCGGACCCGACAACGCCCACAAGTGGCCCGACCACGCCTGCCTGGGAACAAGAGGGCACGCTGCCTGGTGCTGGTGGAGCGGGGAAGAGGTCCTCGTAGATTGGCCCGTGGCCTGCCCAGAACACCGTGAGTTGTGCTTCAAACCCGAGGATTGACCCCCACACGTGCGGCACGCCCAGGCGCGCGGCCGCGTGCGATGCGATGTGGCGAGTCTGGAAGTTGTCAGTGCCGTCGACGATGATGTCAGCGTCACTGAGCAGCTGCAGTGCGTTATCCCAGGTGAGACGATCAGATACAGTGCGGACGTTGATATTCGGGTTCAACGCCAGCATCTGTGCCTTTGCCGACGCCGTCTTTGCGGTACCGATGGCAGCGGTGGTATGGATGACCTGCCGGTGCAGATTGGACAGATCCACCCGGTCGTCGTCGATGACAGTGATCGTGCCGACGCCGGCACCAGCTAAGTACAGCAGGGTCGGAGACCCCAAGCCTCCGGCGCCAAGAACAACGACGTGGGCGTCGAAAAGTTGTTGCTGCTTCCTCTCGCCGATGAGTGTGGTTTGCCGTAGGTAGCGCTCATCGAGCGTCATCGATACCAACCCACTGCGTTGCGCCGTCCGCCATGGACTGCTCTTTCCATATTGGGACCTGTGATTTCACTCTGTTGGTGACCTCTTCACAGGCGGCGAATGCCTCGGCGCGGTGCGCACTGGCCACGAGGACCAGGAACGCCATCTCGCCGATCGGCACGGAGCCGACTCGGTGGGCGGCCCAGATTCGCACCGGGTGTTGTTGGGCGATGTCTTCGACAATCGCGCGGAGCTCGTCTTGGGCGCTGGGGTGTGATTCGTACGTCAGCGAACGCACTGCCTGCCCGCCGTCATGGTCGCGGACAACGCCCTCAAAGCGGACGAGCGCACCCATGGAGCGCGTCATTGTAGCCGTGGCCGCATCCGCAGCGAACTGCTCAAGCGGCGTTTCGGTAATGCGTGCGCCGATGACGGTATTGACCTGCTCGGCGACGAACTGTGGGTCCGAAGTAGAGGCTGGTTGTGAACTAGTGCTCATGTGATCCTTCTATGAGTGCAGTGATGTGGTCGAGCAGGGGAGCGAGCACGGCACACCCGTCCTTCACCCCGCCGCGTGAACCTGGCAGTGTCATGACAAACGTGCGACCCGCCACTCCGGCGACAGCACGCGACAGCACTGCCGTCGCGACTTGCTGCTGACCATAGGCCCAGAACGCGTGCACGATACCTGGCAGCTGCCGGTCCAACAGAGGCTCCACAATATCAACCGTTTGGTCATCCGGTGTAATGCCGGTTCCGCCCGAGGTCAGCAGTACTGACGGGGAAGCGGCGAGTGCCTCATGGACTGCATCCGAAAGGTCGGCATCGGCCACGACGGTGGCGTCGGGGGTGTCGAACCCCGCTTCCCGCAGGAACCCGACCGCGATCGGACCTGACTTGTCCTCGTAGACACCAGCGGCTGCTCGCGTAGAAGCCACGATAACCCGTGCAGTACGTTGATTGGTATTCATAGGCACAATCTACAGCGGATAGACCATGACTGGTGTACCCGCGGGAACCGTAGCCGCGGCGGGAATGCGGATCAGGCAGGTCGCAGTGGCACCCTGGGTAAGCAGGTGCGAGCTTGTACCGTGGTACGGATGCGCAAGGCCCTCTCGAATTTCACCACGCAGGAACTGATCCTTGCCGGCGATTCCAACGACATCTGTATCTATAGCTACGCGTACGGGAGCCGACGCGCGTCCCAACACTGGTGCGACGTACAGGACGAATGACACGATGGTGGAAATCGGGTTGCCTGGCAGGCTCAGCACAGGCACACCATGAAACGCAGAGATGCCTTGTGGCCCGCCGGGCTGTTGAGCGACATGTCCGTACCAGCCATCCGTAAACACCTGACGGATGACCTCGAACTTGCCGTGGCTGATCCCGCCTGAGGTCACAATCGCATCCGGTTGGTACTCCTCAACCGCTGCTGCGACCTCTCGCTCGAGCGCCTCAGGATCGTCGTTGGTCAGCAGGCGCGCTACAACCTCGATGTCATGGCGCGCGGCTAGCGCCTCAAGCATCGGACCGTTCGAGTCCGGAATTGTCGCGGGGCCTGTGGCCTGGTCGCTCGGGGAGACCTCAGCGCCACCCGTGATCACTAAGATGCGCGCAGTGCGCTCGACCTCAACGGTCTCGATTCCCTGGCTGATCGCGGCGCCAACAAGCGCCGGTGTCACTCCATCACCGCGATGCGCAATGCAAGCCCCGGGCTGGATATCGCTGCCCGCAAGGCGCATGAACTGACCACGCTTGACCTCAGGGATCTTGACAGGTTCACCAGTTGCCCCGAACGTCGGCGGGGTGCAACGCTCAACTGGGACGACTGCTACCGTGCCACGAGGAAGCTTCGCGCCGGTCATGATCGGCGCCACAACGCCCTGCAGGCCTTCTGGATACAGTTCGTCGGGGTCAGCGCCTGCGGCAATCGTCGGGCCGATCGTCGCCGTGTGCGCTTCCACCTGTGTCAACGCGTACCCGTCCATTTGCGAGTTATCGAAGGTCGGTTGCTCGCGCACGGCAACAACATCGGCCGCGAGCACACGCTGCTGCTTGCCAGCTTCAACGACGCTGATGCGCTCCGAAAGCCGAGGGCCGACGGCCTCGCGCACCGCACTCAGGTGCTCCTCAGTAGTTCGTGTCATGGCGCCTACTCTACGCGCCACCACCAGTTCGCTACCATGGACGACATGCAAATTCACTACTTTGCCGCCGCACGCGCGGCCACAGGCGTCGCACAGGAAGAAGTTGGGAACTTTGCCACACTGCAGGAACTGCTTACCGACGCCGCTTCGCGCCACAACGGCACCACCGACGCAGGCCAAACGCTCGCAGACATCCTGGCGCGCTGCACCTTCCTGATCGACGGAAAACGTGCCCAGCAGACTGACTCGCTCGAGTCCGCTGAGCGCGTTGATGTGTTGCCACCGTTCGCCGGGGGCTAATCCGTCGGCTTTGGGTAGATGGCGATGTCATCCGTTTTGACGTAGCACGTTACAGATGCGCCGGGCTCAATGCCCGCATCGAGTGCCTCCTGACGCTGGACCGGGAGCGCCACAACCGCACCGTGGACGTCGAGCTCCACAGTGAGGCCACCTGAGGTACTGACATCGACTGTGGCCACGGTGGCCTCCAGCGAGTTGTAATCTCCCGGCGCTGCTCCGGCTGGGACGTGCAGCGAGACGTCCTGCGGCGCGAAGACTGCGACGGCATGCTCATGCTGCTCGCACTGCTCTGAGGCGACACCGGTGAGCTCACCGACTGTGGTTGCCACGCGCGCAACGGAACCTTGGTGCGCGGCACCCACCATGTGCGCTGGAATCCAGTTCACGCTAGCGGGCAACCAGTTCACACCAGCGAGCCGTGCAGAAAACTGTGTCGCCGGAACTTTAAGCTCCTCGGCCGTCGGCCGCAGGCTGATGATGTTGCCTCGGTCCATTACCGCGACGTATTCCGCAAGGTTGGCCACGTCCAATGGGTTGTGCGTAATCACGATCGTGGTGCGGTCGTGCGCCGTAGCCCGCAGTACCTGGCGCCAGTGATGCGCAGAGTTCACGTCGATCGCAGCGAGTGGTTCGTCAAGAATTAGCACGCGGGGGCGCGGGGCAAGCGCTCGTACTAGCGACACCTGCGATGCTTGACCGCCAGAGAGAGCACGGACGGGGACGTCGGCAAGGTCGCACAGGCCCGCTGAGGTCAGCAGCTCAAGTGCGCGCTGTTTGCTGCCAGTGACCATCGCGACAGCCTTCAGTGGGGTCGACGTAGGTGGCAGACCGGGGTTCTGGGTAAGCAACACAACTCCGCGTTTGTGCGCCGGGACAAGCTTGCTCGACGACGTGCCCGCATCAACCACGCGGTCGCCGATCAAGGTGCGCAAACCGCCGAGGCGCCCTGCAATTCTGTCTACCAGAGTGGTCTTCCCCGAGCCGTTCAAGCCTATGAGCGCCGTCGTGGCGTTCGCAGGGAACGTTGTTTCACCGATGACGACGGGTACGCCCCCGTCCTCGGGGCTTGTCAGTAGGCGCAGCCGTTCCGTGTCCACCTCGTGGGTGGCGCGAGCGACTTCACGGGAGCGCGTACGCGACAGAAATACCGTCGGCAGCGTCGATGCGGCAAGTGTGAGCACCGCCAGTGCGATGAGGATGGCTGATAGCCCATACGCGACGTCTTGATCCACTTCGCGGGCAATATAGATACCCAACGGCATGGTGCGCGTTGTGCCAGGCATAGAGCCGGCGAAGGTCAACGTGGTGCCGAACTCGCCGAGCGAGCGCGCAAACGCCAGCCCGGCCGCAGAGACGAGTGAGGGCGCGATTGCAGGCAGGATTATCTTGCGAGTAATCGTCGAGGGGCTCAGCCCCACGCCTGCGGCCGAGTATGTAATCTCCGGATCGAGTTGCCGCAGCGCCGCGTCAAGTGTGATGACAACGAACGGCAGCGCAACGAACACATGTGCAGCGACGACACCCGGAAACGCGAACGCGAACTGAATATGCAGCGCGTCCAACAGCGGCGCAGCCAAGCCTCGGCGTCCGAGAAACGCGCTGAGCGCTAAACCACCGACGACCGGCGGCATCGCTAGCGGAAGTAGCACGAGTACTCGCGCAAGGCCTGCACCTCGTCGCAAGTGTTGCATCCATAGCGCAAGCGGTGTGCCCAGCAGGAGTGTGATGACGCACGCCAGGACAGCGGAGCGCAGCGTGACGCGGAGCAACTGCTGTGTCGATGCGGAGGCAAGGATCTCACCGAGCTGGTCCCATGGCACACGTGCACCAAGCGCCAGGATCGGCAGCACAATGGCGGCGAGTGCAAGAAGCGCCAGGCCCCACACCAACATTGGTGTCTGGCGTGGGGCCTGGCGAAGCGTTGATTGCTGCATGAATACGGACTCTACCCGGTGGTTACTGTTGCGCAGCAGGGGTGAAGCCGTACTTCTCCCACACCACGGCCATTTCTGGGCTTGCAAGCAGTTCGAAGAGATTCTGCGCGGCAGCCTCGTCGGTGGTGTTGGTGGTTACAGCGGCGACGAGGGAGTTCGGCTTCTCATTAGCGTGAGGGATATTGAGAACCTCAACGCCATCACCAGCTGCAGCAGCGTCGGTGCGGTACACGAAGCCAGCGTCGGCCTCGCCGGAGACAACCTTGCCCAGGGTGTCGGAGACGCTGTGTTCCAGAGATACAGGGTTGATGGTGAGATTGTTCGCCGCGACAAGCTCGTTGGTCACCGAGCCACATGGGACCTGCGCATCACACACAACCAGGTTCACATCCTCTTTTTGGACATCCTCGACGCTCTTGATGCCTGCTGGGTTGCCTTTCGGCACCACGAGCACCATCGAGTTCGTCGCCACGACTTTCGGATCCTTTGCGACGCCCGCCTCGACAGCTTTGTCCATATTCTTCTGGTCAGCTGTGATCAACACGTCACCAGGTGCGCCCTCCTTCAGTTGCTGCACCAGGTCAGAGGAGCCGGCGTTGACGAACTCGAGGTTGTTCTCCGACATTTCCGAAAGGTCCTCGTTGAGTACGCGCGTGGAAGCCGCGCCCATCACGATGAGGTCGCTGGGTGCCTCAGCGGTCGGTGCTTTTGAGGCGGCGCTTTCGGAATCGGTGCCACCGGCGCAGGCGGTCAGACCGGTCGCGGCCAGGGCAGCCACGAACAATGTGGCAAGGCGAGTAGAGCGCATGAGAACTCCTTCGAGTAGTGGTTTGAATATGAATATAAATTATCTTAAAAAAGGGGTAGACACGAAGAATGCCCCCGGAAGAAGAGCTCCGGGGGCAGCACTGGCGAGCGGGTTGAAGCACTAGCGCTTCAATTGACGTCCGTTCGAGCGGATCGGCTCCCACTGGGCCTCAGAGCGGCGGCCCTGGACCTCTTCACCGCGCGAGCGGTAGACCACGTACGGCCTAGTGGAGTAACCCACCGGTGCAGAAAATGCGTGGACGAGGCGGGTGAATGGCCAACATGCAATCAATGTGAAGCCAGCAAGCACGTGGACCTTAAACTGCCACGGAGCCTGCACCATCAGGTCCGGCATCGGGTTGAAAATCAGCAGCTGGCGCAGCCACGGCGAAATCGTTTCGCGGTAATCGTATCCGCCGGGCACACCGAAGACCTGCGTCGAGACAGTCGCGATAAAGCCGGAGCAGATCGCGATTGTCAAGAACACATACATGAACTTGTCGGAGGTGGCCGTCGATAAGAACACCGAACGGTTGACCACACGACGGTAGAGCAAGCCGAGCAACCCCAACACCACGGCGATACCCGCAATCGTGCCAGGAATCGTTGCGATGAGATGGTAGGCGTGATCGCTGATGCCCATGCCTCGGGTCCAAGTCTTCGGAATCGCTAGGCCCATGAGGTGGCCAATGACCACGAAGACCATGCCCCAGTGGAACAGTGGCGAGGAAAGCCGCAGCAACTTCGATTCGTAAATCTGTGACGAGTGGGTAGTCCAGCCCATCTGGTCATAACGCCAGCGCCAGATAATGCCGATGACAAACGCAGCGATGGCCAACCAGGGAAAGGCCACCCACAGGAATTCTTCAATACCAGTCATAGTGAGTTCAGTCCTTTAACTGTGGTTGGGAGATGCCGTTGGAAACGGCAGGGGAGTAGTTTCAATACCGACCATCTCCGCAGGAGGGCCCTGGCGAATCAGGTTGATGTAGCGAGCGATAGTTTCCTCGTCGATGCTGGGCAGCAACATGCACACAGCCGTGAGCAAGTGAGCGTACGGGCTACCCAGTCCGACCAGAGCGTGACGCAGCACCTCGAGGCCGTCTCGGTGCGCGGCAATCATCTCTAACGCGTGCTGTTGGGAGTCGGAGTCAGCGAACGCAAGCGCTTCCAGGACGACGCAAAGGTGGTCCGGCAGCTCCTCCGAGATCTCTTCCATCCCTAGACCTGCCAACTGTTGGCGAAACGCCAAGATCGCGGCACCGCGCTGGCGGGTATCACCAACCGAGTAGTAGGAGAGGTGCAGCGCGCAGCGACGCCGCTGGTCGAAGGTCTCGACGTAGTGCTCCTGGAGTGGCAGAAGTCCGAGGCTACGTGCCCTGCCGATGAACTCCGCGATTTCTGCAGCAATAGGGCCTGGAAGCAGCCCGAGCTGCTCCTCGACGGTCTCCAGCGTGGAGAAGAACTCCTCTTCTGGGTACCGCAACGTGAGGCTGAGCGCCATCGCTGCGATCTGACGCTGCAGCGTATCGCACGCCACTGGTGCCACTAGATCCTCGGGTACAACCCCGATTTGGGTTCGGGTGCTCATTACTGCTCACCCTCGCGTCGCGCGACGTTGCCGTCAGCACTCGGTCCTTCCTCAACCGGGTTCGGCGTTGGAGTCGATGCTTCCGGAGCAGCAGGGCGGTAGTTCTCGCTTGCAGTCTTCGGCTCGCGAGTCTTCAACGCGGTGGGGAACATCGCGTCAGGACGGTCGCCGGTCCACGACATGAGGGACACCTTGCCAGGCTGCGCGTTGTCGGCCTCTTCGTGGCAGGCGCTCGGCGCACCCATGCCCAGGTTGGCCATCAGGTCGCCACTGGCAGGGTCGACGCCACCAAACGGATCCAGCGAGGAAACACCACGCGGGGTCTCCGGCGAGGTGGTCGGGATGACATAGCGGTCGTCGTACTTGGCGATCGCCAGCAGGCGATACATCGCTTCCAGGTCTTTGCCAGTCATACCGACTGCGCTCGCAATCGCCTCGTTCGTCGGCTGGCCTAGGTTGATGTCGCGCATGTAGGAACGCATCGCGGCGAGCCTACGCAGCGAAAGCTCGACTGGGACGGTGTCACCTGCAGTGAACAGGCCAGCCTGGTACTCGAGTGGGATACGCATGTTGGAGATCGCGCTGAGCAGTACCTTGTGGTCTTCGCCGTCAGCGCCAGTCTTGGTCACCTGATCGACGATCGGCGACAGCGACGGGATGTACCACACCATCGGCAGTGTGCGGAACTCTGGGTGTAGCGGCAGCGCCACACCGTACGTGAAGATCAGATCGTAGATCGGGGAGTTCTGCGCAGCCTCGATCCAAGAGTGAGGGATGCCCTCTTCGGTCGCAGCCCGGACGACCTCAGGGTCGCGAGGGTCGAGGAAGAGCGACTTCTGCGCCTCAAACAGATCCTTCTCATCGGGTGTCGACGCCGCTTCGGCAACACGGTCCGCGTCGTAGAGCAGCACACCAAGGTAGCGCAGGCGGCCCACGCAGGTTTCCGAGCACACCGTCGGCTGGCCAACCTCAATACGCGGGTAGCACAACGTACACTTTTCGGCCTTGCCTGTCTTGTGGTTGAAGTACACCTTCTTGTAAGGGCAGCCCGAGACGCACATGCGCCAGCCACGGCAGCTGTCCTGGTCGACCAGGACGATGCCGTCCTCCGTGCGCTTGTACATCGCGCCCGACGGGCAGGAAGACACACACGTTGGGTTCAGGCAGTGCTCGCAGATGCGCGGAAGGTAGAACATGAAGGACTCTTCAATTTCCTTCTTGACCTCCAGGTTCATCTTCTCCAGGACGCGGTCCTCGTCCATGGTCGCAGTCGAGCCACCAAGGTTGTCATCCCAGTTCGAAGACCAGGAGATTGTGTCGATTGGCTTGCCGGTGATCTGCGACTTCGGACGCGCAGTCGGCTGCGTCTTCTGCCCAGCCGGGGCGCTAATGAGCTTCTCGTACTCATAGGTCCACGGCTCGTAGTAGTCCTCGATCGTCGGCATGTTCGGGTTGTGGAAAATAGTGGCCAGACGCTTGATACGCCCACCCTGGCGTGGCTTGAGCTTGCCGCTGCCGTCAAGCTTCCAGCCGCCCTTCCACTTGTCCTGGTCCTCCCACGAGCGCGGGTAGCCCACGCCGGGACGGGTTTCAACGTTGTTGAACCAGATGTACTCCGTGCCTTCACGGTTGGTCCATGCCTGCTTACAGGTCACCGAACACGTATGGCATCCGATGCACTTATCCAGGTTCATGACCATGGCAATTTGCGCCATTACTCGCATTAGTACTGCACCTCCTGGGAGCGACGACGGATGCGGGTAACCTCGTCGCGGTTGTTGCCGGTTGGGCCAATGTAGTTGAATCCGTAAGTCAAGTGACCGTAGCCACCAGCCACATGCAGTGGCTTAATGGTGATGCGGGTCAGCGAGTTGTGCGTGCCGCCACGTCGGCCGGAGCGCTCGTTCAGCGGTGTGCCCACTGTGCGTTCCTGCGCGTGGTTCATGATGACCGTCCCCTCCGGAATACGGTGGGTGACCACAGCACGCGCCGAGACAACGCCGTTGCGGTTGTAGAGCTCAACCCACTCATTGTCCTTGACACCGATCTTCTGTGCATCCGTGTCAGACATCCACACAACCTGCCCACCGCGGGAGATGGAGAGGACGTGGAGGTTGTCGAAGTACTGGGAGTGGATCGACCACTTGTTGTGTGGGGTGAGGTAGCGCACCGTGATCTCCGGGTTGCCGTCCTCACCCTTGAGGACCTCGCCTGGGCGAGTCTCGCCGTTGAGACGCATGCGGTCAAGCGGTGGCTTGAACACAGGAAGCTGCTCGCCGTAGTCGATGAACCAGTCGTGGTCGATGAAGTAGTGCATACGACCGGAGAGCGTGTTCCAAGGCTTATCCATCGCCAGGTTCAGGGAGAACGCGGTGTAGCGGCGTCCATCACGCTTGTCGCCGGACCACTCAGGAGAGGTAATGACTTCTTGCGGGCGTTCCTTGACCTTGTCCCAGACGATCTGGGCGTCCTCGGTGCCTTCCCAGAACTCGCTTGTGTCCGAGCCGAGCATCTTGCCCAGATTCTCGAAGCCGTTGCGCGCAACCTCACCGTTGGACACACCCGAAAGGTGAAGGATCGCCTGTGCTGCCTTCACGGCGGAGTTCAGTGCAGGCCGGTCACCCGCAGAGGCAGTTTCAGCGACGCCGTTCATGCCGAAGAGCTCACCAACCTGCTTTTCGACGTTAAACGGCGTGCCGTGTACATTCGTGCCAGCCTTCTCGGTCAGTGGGCCGAAAGACATCCACTTCTCGAAGATCTTGGTGTAATCACGCTCAACTGGAACCAACTTTGCCATCGTTTGGCCCGGAACCATGCCGACTTCCTTGACATCGGGCACCACGCCGTTTGCCATGTTCGGGTTGATCTCATCCGGAGCGTCGTGAGAGATAGGCGCAGTGACGACGTCCGTCTGCACTCCCAGCCACTTGCCGGCCATGCGGGAAACAGCGTCGGACATATCGCGGAAGATCTCCCAGTCGCTTCGAGCCTCCCACGGCGGGTTGATCGCAGCGTTAAAGGTGTGGATGAACGGGTGCATGTCCGTCGTGGACAAGTCGTTCTTCTCGTACCAGGTAGCCGCAGGGAAGACGATGTCTGACACCAGGGTGGTTGAGGTGTTACGGAAGTCCGTAGTCATCATCAGATCGAGCTTGCCCATCGGTGCCTCTTCGCGCCAGCGAATCGACTTCGGGCGCTCACCCTCGGCCAGCTCCTCCGCGGAGACATCCGAATCAACGCCCAACATGTGGCGCAGGAAGTACTCGGTGCCCTTCGCCGACAATCCCATCAGGTTCGTGCGCCAGTTCAGCAGGATGCGAGGCCAGTTCTCCGGAGCATCCGGATCCTCCGCAGCGAACTCCATCTGGCCCGACTCCAACTGGTCGACGACGTAGTCCTTCACGTCCATGCCCGCTTCCTTCGCCTGCTCAGCAAGCAGCAGTGGGTTGCGGTTGAACTGCGGGTACGACGGCATCCAACCACGTTTCATGGCCTCGACCAGTGTCTCCGACAGGTACTTATCTTCCGACGCGCCCTTACGTGCCAGCGGCGAGGCCATCCTTGAGGCCTTCGAGTTGTCGTAACGCCACTGGGACGTAGTCAGGTAGTAGAAACCGGTGGTGATCATGTGCCGTGGTGGACGGTTCCAGTCATTCGCGAACGCGTACTGGCTCCAACCCGACTGAGGACGCAGCTTCTCCTGGCCCACGTAGTGCGCCCAACCGCCGCCGTTGACACCCTGGGTGCCACACATGGAAGTCAGCGCAAGGAAAGTGCGGTAGATAGAGTCCGCGTGGACGTAGTGGTTCACGCCCGCGCCCATGATGATTTGGGAACGGCCCTTCGAGTCCAACGCGTTTTGTGCAAACTCGGTGGCGATTCGTTCGATCTGCGCAACAGGAACATTGGACAGCTCTTCTGCCCATGCGGGCGTGCCGACCTCGGAGGCGTCGTTAAAGTCGGCCGGCCAGGAGCCTGGCAGCTGCAGCGACGGACGGTTCACGCCGTAGTGTGCCAGCATGATGTCGTACACGGTGGTAACGGTGCGGCCTCCGACCTCGCGGACTGGGACACCGCGGCGGTAGACACCAGCGCCAATCGGGCCGTCCGAGTCCAAAGCCTCGCGAGAAGCGTCCATATCGAAGCGTGGGAAGCACACTTCGGCGGTGCCGTAGGAGTCGGTGTCCGCCATCGACATCACAGGGTTGGCGTTGTCATGGCGGAGATTCCACTTACCGGGATCGGTCTTGTAGTGGTCTGCGATGGTACCGCCAGGGTCGACAACGGTGCCGTCGGCTTCAATGTTGAGCAGGCGGTACTGGGCGTTATCGCTATTGGCCAGGGTGGCGTCCTCAAGCTTGTCTGCAGTAAGGAACTTTCCGGGAGCGAACGTGCCGTCCTCGAGCTGATCGAGCTCCACCAGGAACGGTGCATCCGTGTACTTGAGCATGTAGTCCATGAAGTACTGCGGTTGCTGAGCAACGTGGAACTTGCTCAAAATGACGTGGCCCATTGCGAAGGCGAGTGCGCCGTCGGTACCGGGCGACATACGCATCCACTCGTCGGCGAACTTCGCGGCATCGTTGTAGTCCGGGGAGACCACGACGATCTTGGTGCCCTTGTAGCGCACTTCGGTCATGAAGTGGGAGTCCGGGGTGCGGGTCACCGGGATGTTCGAGCCCCACATCATCAGGTAAGAAGAGTTGAACCAGTCACCGGACTCTGGCACGTCAGTCTGATCGCCGAATGTCTGCGGGGAGGCAGGGGGAAGGTCTGCATACCAGTCGTAGAAGGACAGCATCGCGCCGCCAATCAGCCCCAAGAAACGGGTACCAGCAGAGTACGAGACCTGGCTCATCGCAGGAATCACTGTGAAACCTGCAATGCGGTCCGGGCCCCACTGCTTGATGGTGTAAACGTGTGCTGCAGCGGCGATCTCGACGGCTTCTTCGTAAGCAACGCGCACCAGGCCACCCTTGCCGCGGGCACCGACGTAGGCGCGACGCTTGACTGGGTCTTCCTGGATCGCACGCCAGGCGAGTACCGGGTCGCCGTCGTGCTGCTTCTTTTCGTGGCGGTACATCTCCAGCAATGCGCTGCGCACGTACGGGTAGCGGATGCGCGTAGGCGAGTAGGTGTACCAGGAAAAGGATGCGCCACGTGGGCACCCTCGAGGTTCGTACTCTGGGAAGTCAGGGCCAGTGGTGGGGTAGTCAACGGCCTGGGATTCCCAGGTGATGACGCCATCTTTGACGTAGACCTTCCAGGAACAGGAACCGGTGCAGTTCACACCGTGTGTGGAGCGCACCATCTTGTCGAAGGACCAACGGTTGCGGTAGAACACGTCGGCTTGGCGGCCACCTTCGAGGAAAATTTGCTGGCCGGAAGGCGTGACGTCGCCTTTGCGAACGAACCCACCAAGTTTAAACAGCGGGTTGGACTGTGTCGCATCAGTCATGGTTCACAATCTCCTTGAATGAAAGTGAGAAAACGGGGTCGTGAATGAAATGGCTGTTAGCCAGGGAACGGTGCGTTCGGGCGGGCGTAGTAGATCCATGCGAGTGCCGTAGCGAAGGTGAAGAAAACTACGCAGCCCCAGAAGAACGTGGGCGCACTCATCAGCGTGAGCAGCACACCAACGATGAACGGCCCGAATGCTCCGATCGCGCCGGTAAACCCGATAACACCGCCTGCCTGGCGCTTCGGCAGAATCATTGGCATCTGCTTGAAAGTGCCAGCGTTGCCGATGCCAGCGAAGACAGACATGGCCAGCATGGTGTAGAAGAACGGTGCCGCGGCGTCACCACCACGGGCAAGGAAAATTGCGGCAATTGCAGTGGTGACCGTCATGCCAACACCAGCAACGAACGTCCAGATTGCACCGCCGTACTTGTCGCACAGTGGGCCCCACAGAGCGCGAACCAGGGCCCCGAGCAGGGCGTACATGAATGCCCAACCGAGCAGCTTCGTCGCGTTGTCGCCGAAGGAGTTCTTCATCAACAGTGCGAGCTGAGCGCCGAATCCGGCGATGGCGCCGAACGTCATCACGTAAATGATGGTGAGGATCCAAGTGTTCTTGTTTCCGAAAATATCGATCTGCTGGCGGAAGTTTGCCTTCACCGGAACGTCCTTCAGCATCAGCCAGGACACGATGACCATGATGATGACCCAAGGGACGAAGAAGGCCGGAACGTTATGCACGTTGATCGCGGTACCTGAACCATCCGAAGCCTCGATCGTGCCGATCATCGTGGTGCCGATGAGCCAAGGTGCCAGCAACAGCACGAACGACATGCCGAGGTTGCCCAGGCCTGCCTGGAGGCCGAGCGCCGTACCGGACTTTGCCTTCGGGAAGAAGTACCCCGTCGACGGCATAAAGCCTGAGAAGATACCGCTGCCGATACCTGTCATAAAGGACAGGATCATGAGCGTCGCGAATGAAGTCTCAGGACTCTGGACCGCAAAATACCAGCCGACCAGTGGGATGAGGAAGAGTGCTGTCGAAAGCGTAATGAGCTTTCGGGTACCAAGAACTGGTGGCAAGAACATCCAAATCAGGCGGAAGATACCAGCCGCCAGTCCTGGGACTGCAGTAAGCCAGTAAAGCTGTGCAGCAGTGAGGTCGAACCCGATCTCATTGAGGCGCGGCGCGACCGCCGCAACGATGTACCAGGTGACGAACCCGAAGAACATCGAAATTGTGGTGATCCAAAGTGTGCGCCATGCGATTCCGGCGTCCCACTTTTCTGGATCTTCAGTGTCTCAACCGGTGAGTACCCGTTGGGAGGTGTCGAGCTTGGACATGGGGTGAAATCCTCTTCAAAAAATGCGATAAAGGTCTATGTGCTCCGGGTAAATAAAAGTATTCGAAAAACCCGCAACTACGTTTAAAGATAGTGGCATTGAACTGATACTATCAACTTATCCACGACAAAAGCCGTGTATAATTACGCAACATGTGTGTGTCGTAATTCGGTGATTTGTACAGATGCTGGTGTTTGTGCAGGGAAGGAACACTTCATGGAATCAACTACGGCCCCTACAGCGGTAGTTATCGTCGTTTCTGACCGGGTTTTTGGGGGTGAGCGAAAAGACAAAGCGTCCCCCGAAGCTAGTCGGTTGCTCACTGAAGCTGGATTTCAGGTCGCACAACCCGTGATTATTCCAGAAGGCGACGAAGCGCTCCGCAATGCAATGGCACAAGCGGTGGAAGGCGGGAACTCGCTCATCCTCACCTGTGGTGGTACCGGACTGGGGCCCCGAAACCTCACCCCGGAAGTAAGCGAAGAGTTCATCTCCACACGGCTCCACGGCATCGAAACCCAAGTACTGATCGACGGGCTGGAGCATTCACCGCGCGCCGGACTTTGCCGAGGCCTCATTGGTCTCACTTCCCGGGAGCCTGGTGCAAGCCTCATCGTCAACGCCCCGAGTTCGCACGGTGGCGTGCGAGACACCCTCGGTGTCATCCTTGCGCTGTGGCCGAGTCTGACAGAGTGGGTTCGCTAACCAGACGCTACTCGGTAGCGGGAAACTCGACGTCCCCAAGCTCGTCGAGTTCCAACCGCGTATCGTAGTCGCGCTCAGCGCCAGTGCCCTGGACTCGTACTACGTGCTCAACCGCGTCGAAGAGGCGCTTCGCGGGAATGTCGCGTGAGCCCGCAGCGTCGAGTGCAGCTACTAAGGAGGCCCGGTTCCACACCGCACATAACGGTTGCAGATACCCATCCGCAGCTTCAACGACCGCAACGTCCGCACCGTCGCGAGCGGCTGAGAGAGTACCGGGATCAGTTCAGGGGATCGTGGTGCGTCGACGGAGACGATAGCGACGAAGGGGGCGTCGATACGCGAGAGCCCTGCAGCAATCCCTGCGACGGGACCCCCGAACGGCGGATCCTCACTCACCGTAGGCATTCCCAGCGGTTTCGGACTGACGACGATGCGCGGCACATCATCAGGAATGCGGGCGCACACCGCATCAACGAGGCGGGTGCCATTCACTTTCACCTGGGCTTTATCGGCGCCCATTCGTGTCGAGCGTCCCCCAGCGAGCACAATGACGCCAACATCCTCCCACTTGTGTTGCACGCTTCGCACGCCTCGCACGCTATGTCTCGGGAAGCTCGCGCGACCAGTCGCCAGAGCGGCCACCAGACTTTGCCACGATCCCCATCCGGTGCACATAAGCCGAACGGTCGACACCCTTGACCATGTCCACGATGGCAAGTGCCGCAACGCTGACAGCGGTCAGCGCCTCCATCTCGACACCGGTGCGGTCCGCCGTGCGAACGGTGGCCTCGATGAAAACGTGGTCTTCGCGCAACTCCACGTCTACCGCGCAACCGTGTACGCCAATCGTGTGGGCGAGTGGCAGCAAGTCCGGCACGCGCTTCGCAGCCGAAATGCCTGCGACGCGTGCAACGGCTAACACGTCGCCTTTCGGCACGGTGCCTTCACGCAGTGCCTTCATCACCTCAGGCGAGCAAGCGACTTCACCTTGCGCGGTTGCATTCCGAACGGTTGGCTGCTTCTCCGTAACGTCAACCATGTAGGCCTGGCCAGCAGCATTGAGATGGGTAAATTTCATGTTGAGTCTTTCTTTCTTTAAAACAGCATCACTGGGATGCGAGTGGGGGCGTCGGTTCCAGGGGCAAGGACCGCGATTCCGTCCACTGCAGGTAGGGAAGCAACGAATCCGGAGCCGCCATGTCCGCCGGCAAAGGCTTCAGCGCGGACAGCACCGTGTTCGGTGTGCAGGCGCACAGGTACGAATACATGACGATCAGCACGCGGGGCGGGGAAGTGCGTATCGACGTCCGCTTCCACCATTGTTCGCTCGTCCATGCTGCAACGCGTGTGGTTTCCTGCACTCGCACGCAGTAACGGGATCGCGTACAGCGCGCACGAGACGAACGCCGCAACT
Source organism: Corynebacterium sp. UMB2355A (assembly GCF_033877495.1). Taxonomy (NCBI): domain Bacteria; kingdom Bacillati; phylum Actinomycetota; class Actinomycetes; order Mycobacteriales; family Corynebacteriaceae; genus Corynebacterium; species Corynebacterium sp. UMB2355A. Next base: position 2,310,444 of record NZ_CP138855.1, read on the forward strand.
GGATTTCCGGGCAGGCAAATAAATGCAGCGTCAGACCAACGTCCAACGCCCTGAGGACTTCCCGGGCGCTGGGCGACATGGCCGAACCACATATCTGGTGAGGAGGCTGTGATAGTGCGGACTACGTCGTACGCTCCAGCGCTGACTCCGCCGGTAGTGACCACGATGTCTGCCTGCTGCGCGGCCTGCTGGAGTAAGACCTCGGTCGATTGCGTATCGTCATCAGCGTGCATCGTGAATACCTTGGCGTAGCCGCTTTCGCGCAGAAGCGTCGCCACCATTGGCAGGTTTGAATCGGGAATTTGCGCGCCGCGAATGTCGCCGGGCCAGGCAACGAGCTCGTCGCCAGTAGAGACGACTGCGGCGGTCGGGCGTTCGAAAACGTCCACAGTGCGGACACCAGTGGCGACAAGTGCGGCGAGTGTGCCAGCATCAATCCGTGTTCCCTCTCGCGCAACGACTTCACCGACGCCGACATTCTCACCAGCGTGTCGGATGTGGGAACGGCCAAGGTCAACAGAAGTGATCTGGACCTCGTTAGGGAGAGGATAAGGGCCTCGGGGGATATTCGTCTGCTCGACTGGGACGACATGAAGACTGTCCTGTTGCGGCATCGGTGCGCCAGTCATGATTCGGACTGCATGGCCAGCTGGGCAATCGATTGCGTCATGTCCGGCCGGGATCTCACCAGCTACAGGCAGTACCCACGGCCCGTCACCGAATAGATCCGACTCGTGGGCTACGAAGCCGTCGACCGCCGAGTTTGAAAAAGGTGGCACTGGGAACCGTGCCACGACGTCGGCTGCGAGTACCTGGCCTACGCAGTCACCTAATGGGACATCGCGCTTAACGCGGGGCCGCGCCGCAGCCAGGACACGGGCCAAATGTTCGTTGACAGAAGGAAGAGTGTTCATTAGTTCTTAACCACCGATTTCGCTCATGAGGCGCTCCGGCTGCAGGAAGCCCTCGTCATCAATGCCGTGACCTGGCTTCTTCAGCCACATGGCTTTCGACCAGAGGTCCGCGAGCTCCGCGTCGGAGGCGCCCCCACGCATGACGTCGCGGAGCGAGACCTCGTCGGCCGCTTTCGAGAACAGGCAGGACCGGATGGAGCCGTCAGTCGTGAGGCGGGTTCGGTCGCAGGCGCCACAGAAAGGGTGTGTCACAGACGCGATAATCCCAAGCTTGCCGCTGCGAGTACCGTCTGTGACATCCCATAGGGCAGCGGGTGCAGAACCCCGTGGCTCGACGGCAGGTGCAAGCGTGAAATCGTGGCGGAGACGCTCAACCAAGTCATGCGCCGTCACCATGTCGGTGCGCTTCCACTGCTCGCGTGGGCCCAGCGGCATTTGTTCGATAAAACGCAGCTGCAGCCCGCGTTCCAGCGCAAAGCGTACGAGGTCTGTGACACCGTCTTCGTTGATGCCCGGCATCACTACCGCGTTGACCTTCACCGGCTGAAGGCCTGCTTCCACTGCGGCGTCGATGCCCGCAAACACGTCGTCGATGCGGTCTCTGCGGGTGAGCTGTGCGTAAAGCTCCCGATCCGTGGTATCGAGCGAAACATTCACTCTGTCGAGGCCGGCGTCGGCAAGCCCCTGCGCCCGGCGCGCAAGGCCCAGGGCATTCGTGGTGACCGCAGTTGAGGGTGCGACGCCCTCGTCGGTGCGCATGGTCTTCGTCTCACTGATGATGCGTTCCAACGAGCGCCGCAGCAGTGGCTCGCCCCCTGTGAAACGCACCTGGCGGATGCCGAGGTGCTCCACAGCCAGGCGGATCAGCCGGATAGTCTCCTCGTCGGTGAGTGCCTCTTCAGTTGGCATCCATTCAAGGCCCTCTGCAGGCATGCAGTACGTGCAACGCAGGTTGCAGCGGTCGGTAAGGCTGACCCGGAGGTCTCGTGCCGTACGCCCAAAACGATCGTCGAGCGTGCGCGGGGCGGGCTGCTCACCTGGGTCCAAGCTGGCGTTTGGTGCGAGCGGACCGTCGGAAGCTGCGCGGGACGCTAACGGCGATGCAAGAGGAAGGTGAATGGGCATAGTGCTGTCAATAATAAGTACGAATTACGCCAGGTCAAGAATTAGCAGTGAAAAACCCGTATTTATTGCTCGGGTGTTTGTGTCTTCCTTCCGCGGTTACCGGGGCCCGGCAGCGCGATAATCTCATAGTCGCCCTTGGCGAGGTGTTTCCTTAGGTCCTTCTTGTCAAACTTGCCCACCGATGTCTTGTCGATCACATCGACGAACGTCCAATACTCAGGCGCCATCCATGTTGGTAACACATCGGCGAGATTCTTTCGCAGCCGCTCCGCTGTTTCCGCGGTGCGCGGGATATCGTCCAAAAGCACGGTAATAGCCAGTGGACGCTCGCCCCACTGGCGGTCGGGGAAGCCAATCACAGCGCACTCGATGACATCTTCGGCTTCCATGATGAGGTTTTCCACCTGTGCGGAATAGATCCATTCGCCGCCAGATCGGATAACGTCGCGTGCACGGTCGTACAACGTCATGTAGCCATCGGCGGTGACTGTTCCGACATCACCAGTGCGTAGCCAGCCGTCTTCAGTGAAGTGGTGGCGGGCGTCATTAATCTCTTTGCCGCGGAACGTCGAGGCCAACTCGCCCTGTTCTTGGGTTGGCGAGTGGTAGTAGCCGTTGGCAACCAAATTTCCTCGCACCTGCATCTCGCCTTGTGAAAGGTCAGTTGATGCCATCACCTCTCCATCGTTGACCACGCGGTATTCCAGCCATGGCACAAACCGTCCCTGGGACACACGATACGCCTGGCGAGCTTCGCCTGAAGCGCCTGATGGCGGGCGTGCCACCGTGCCGACAGTAGACGTTTCCGTCATGCCCCACACGTGGACGACGTCGACACCGTAGCGTTCCTCCCACACCTTGATCAGTGCAGGCGGGGCAGGAGAGCCTCCGACGAAGATCTCCTGCAAACTCATGCGCTCAGGCGGCGTATGCAGATAGTGCACCATTAGCTGGATCCACAGCGTCGGTACGCCGTGCGCTACGCGTGGGTGCGTCGAGGCAATAATCGTTGCCAGCGTCGGTGCGGAAACGTCGGCACCTGGTAGCACCATCGGTGCGCCGGTGACGTACGCTGCAAACGGTACGCCCCAGCTCAACACGTGATAGATGGGGATGCAGCACAGGAAAGACTCGCCGTGCGTAATCGCTAGTGAATCCGTTGAGCGAAGCGTCATCGCCTCGAGCCAAAGGGAACGGTGCGAATACGCCACGCCTTTTGGCGCGCCAGTCGTGGCTGTCGAATACACCAGTGCGGCTGCAGTGTTTTCTGGCAGTTCCGGCCACGAGTACCGTGTTGCTTGGCCGTCGAGAAGCTGCTCGTAGCTATGCACCTTGGCAGCTCCGAACGACAACCCAAGCACGTCGTCGCTGAGCAGAACGCCAATAAAAACAATGTGCTCAACCAGCGGGCACATCTCCATCACTCGGCCAAGCTTTTCAGCCAGCCGCGGATCAGCCACAATGACCTTCGCCTCTGAATGGTTCACCACATAGGCAATCTGGTCCGGCATCAACTGAATATTCAGTGGGGTGAAGACGGCGCCTTTCGCGGCGGTACCAAACATCACCTCAATATGCTCGGAGCAGTTAAACATGAACGTAGCCACGCGCTGGTCCCCGTCAATGCCCAGCAGGTTTTCCGCAGCGTTGGCAAAAGCGCTGGCCCGCGCGCCAATGTCCGCAAACGTGCACTCTTCGGCGCCCGTGGGCCCCCACGTCGTACACTTCGTCGAGGCGTGAGCGGTGCGCCCATACTCCAAAATGCGACCGACGGAAAACGGCACTTCCTGCATCGTTGAAAGCATGGGCACCACTTTAGCGCGAATTAAGCACGCGCAATTCAATCATGCGATACAATACGAGACGGATCACGCGCATCGCACGAACTTTGCTGCGCAGTCAACCTCATCGATCCGCTTCCCCTTTTTGCAATCTACGTGCAGTGGCGTAGTTTTATTACATGGTTTTCACTGACCATGGGGGAGCGCGCAGGCAATTCAGTTACTGCTAACGAATTTGCAGCGCACAGTGAACGAAACGACACAATGCACACGAAAGCTTCGAATCAGTGTTCACTCTCTTTGCTGGCGAAGTGACGAAAGGACATCCGTGACAGATACGGGAAACGCAGCAGGAACCGACCTTCAAGCGCTGAAGATTCCTGAACTGCGCAAACTTGCTGCAGAAAAAGGCCTCAAAGGTGTCTCCGGCCTGCGGAAGGGCGAGCTTATCCAAGCAATTACTACTGGCACCGTGCCTGGAAAGGCTCCTGCGAAGGCAGTAGAACCTGCGAAGGCAGTAGAAGAGGAAACTCACAGCGACAATCGTCGCCGCGCTACCCGCAAGGCCGCAGATCCCGCTGAAAATAGTGAGGAACAAGGCGACAAGACGGGCAAAGAGGAAAAGGGCAAAGAGCAGCAGTCCGGGCAGCACGAGGGGCGCTATGAGTCCCGATCTGCGGCACGCCGTGCTCGCCGGAATCGTGCGCGACACAATCATGAGTCCCACGATGCCGACGCAGAACAGAAGCACTCGAACGACGAGAAGAACGATAAGCCCGAAAAGCACGATAACGGCTCGGCCGACGAGAAGTCTGAAAACAACAACGATGGCAACGGTGGCCGCGGCCGCAACCAACGCAATGACCGCGGCGGTCGTAACAACCGCGACCATGACGAAGACGGGGGAGGCCGTCGTGGACGCCGCGGCCGTCGTGGACGCCGCGGCCGTGACAACAACCGTGACCAGCAGGATAACCAGAACATTCCACCAGAAGAGCTGCAGGAAGTAGCCGGCATCGTCGACGTCATTGACAACAATGCTGCATTTATCCGCACCACTGGTTACCGTCAGAGCAGCGCAGATGTGTACGTGAACAACCGCCTCGTTCGGGCGAATGGGTTGCGCTCCGGCGATGCGGTCATCGGTCAGGTGCGCGCGAACGGGCAGGGTCACCAGCATGGCTCTGGCCGCAACCGCCAGCGCTACAACCAGTTGGTCCGTGTCGATTCCGTGAACGGCATGACGCCAGAGGACGCTAAGCAGCGCAAGCAATTCCACAAGCTGACCCCGCTGTATCCGAATAAGCGTCTGCGCCTGGAGACAGAGCCAAACATCCTGACCACGCGAGTGATCGACCTGGTCATGCCGATTGGTAAGGGTCAGCGTGCACTGATCGTCTCCCCTCCAAAGGCTGGTAAGACGACAATTCTGCAGAACATCGCGAACGCAATCGCGAAGAACAACCCAGAGTGCTACCTGATGGTCGTCCTCGTTGACGAGCGTCCTGAGGAAGTCACGGACATGCAACGCAGTGTGAAGGGTGAGGTTATCGCCTCCACCTTCGACCGCCCGCCGTCAGAGCACACCGCTGTCGCGGAGCTCGCGATTGAACGCGCCAAGCGCCTCGTTGAGATGGGTCAAGACGTTGTAGTCCTCCTCGACTCGATCACGCGCCTGGGTCGCGCGTACAACAATTCGTCGCCGGCATCGGGCCGTATCCTGTCCGGTGGTGTTGATTCCAACGCGCTGTACCCGCCGAAGCGCTTCCTGGGTGCTGCGCGCAACATCGAGGAGGGTGGCTCGCTTACGATCATCGCTACGGCGATGGTGGAGACGGGCTCCGCTGGTGACACCGTCATCTTTGAGGAGTTCAAGGGCACCGGTAACGCCGAGCTGAAGCTTGATCGTAAGATCGCGGAACGCCGGGTCTTCCCAGCTGTCGACGTCAACCCGTCCGGTACCCGCAAGGATGACCTGCTCATGGGGCCGGATGAAGCGCGCGTGATGCACAAGTTGCGTCGAATCCTGTCGGCACTTGACCCGCAGCAGTCCATCGACATGCTGATCAAGCAGTTGAAGAAGACGAAGAGCAACGGCGAGTTCCTGATGGGCGTCGCCAACTCGGCACCAATGGTGGCTGATCAAGACGCAGAGGAGTACATCTAATGGCTGGCGAAGTTTCGCTTGTCGACGACTACGTCGCCGAATACGAGGGCATTCAGGCCCAGATGGGCGACCCAGATATTGCGGGCGACCAGGATAAATTCCGGAAGCTTTCAAAGCGCTACGCCGAACTGCAGCCGATCATCAAGGTCAACGACGCGCTGAACCAGGCGAGGGAAGATCACGAAGCTGCGGCTGAGATGGCGTACGAAGACAAAGAGTTCGCCGAAGAAGCTGAACGCCTTGCGAAAGAGATCGTCGCGCTTGAGGAGGAACTCGCGGACCTGCTCGCACCTCGCGACGAGCACGATGGTGATGACATCATCATGGAGCTCAAGGCCGGTGCTGGCGGTGAAGAGGCGGCCCTCTTTGCTGGTGACCTCGCCCGCATGTACCAAAAGTATTGCGAGAAGCACGGCTTGACCTGGGAAGTACTCGACTTGTCTGAGTCGGACCTTGGCGGCGTAAAGGATATGACCGTCGCGGTGAAGGCGAAGACGCCGTCACGTGACGGCGCATGGTCCAAGCTGAAATTTGAGGGTGGCGTACACCGTGTGCAGCGCGTGCCAGTCACCGAGTCGCAGGGCCGCATTCAGACGTCGGCCGCGGGTGTATATGTGTTCCCGGAGCCGGACGAAGTGGCGTCGGTAAATATTGATGAGAAAGACATTCGCGTTGATGTCTACCGATCCTCCGGCAAGGGCGGCCAGGGTGTGAACACCACTGACTCCGCCGTGCGTATTACCCACCTGCCGACGAATATCGTGGTGACCTGTCAGAACGAGCGCTCGCAGATTCAGAACCGCGCCCGCGCAATGCAGGTGTTGCAAGCTCGCCTTGACCAGCTCGAGCGCGAGAAGGCCGAGGCCGAAGCCGCCGAGGGACGCGCTTCCCAGGTGCGGACTATGGACCGCTCCGAGCGCATTCGGACCTATAACTGGCCCGAGAATCGTATCTCGGATCACCGCATCAACTACAAGGCGAACAACCTTGACACGGTGCTCGATGGCAACATGGACGATCTGATTACGGCGTTGCAGACACACGAGCGGCAGGAACGACTTGAAGCCGAGTAAACAACCCGCTCAACAGGTCATCGCCCGTGGCGCGCAGATGCTTGCGGCCGCGGGCGTTGCCACGCCAGCAGTCGACGCGAGGTTGATCGCTGCCTGGCTTCTCGACGACACCCCGATGAACGTGCTGTTCCTCGACGTTGACCAGGAGTTTGAAACAGCGTTTGAAGCAGCGGTTCAACGCCGGGCATCGCGCGAACCACTCCAGCACATCGTTGGAGCCGCGCCGTTTGGGCCTTTGACGCTGCGTGTCGGACCGGGCGTGTTTATCCCGCGGCCGGAGACCGAGGTCCTAGCCGATTGGGCAGTGAAGACATTGCAGCAGTCCGCCACTTCGCAGGCGCCCACTGTCGTGGATCTGGGCACTGGTTCGGGCGCGCTCGCGCTCTACATCGCGAATGCGGTACCGTGCGCCGAAGTGATCGCGGTGGAGCGGTCCGAAGCTGCTCGCGAGCATGCCCAACGAAATCGCGATGAACTCGGCTTGAACGTCCGGATCGTCGAAGGGGACATGACTGATCACAACTTGTTGTCTACGCTGCATGGCACCGTAGACATGGTGGTAAGCAACCCGCCGTACGTTCCCAATACCGACGGTCTGGACCCAGAGGTCTACGTAGACCCACCGGAGGCAGTCTTTTCCGGAGACGACGGTATGGATGCGATACGTGGCCTGGTGCCGGTGGCTGCGGCGCTGCTGAAACCGGGCGGAGTATTTGCAGTTGAACATGATGACGCAACTTCTGACCTGACTGTCGACGCCGTTACAGCATCCGGCACGTTCGAACGAGTGGAGCGGTTAGCGGACCTCACCGGAAAGCAACGCTTTGTCTGCGCCCGGAAGCGGAGCGAGTAAGCTAGTCCGGTACTGAACAAAGGAGACGAGGAGCATTATGGCGAGTAGGGTTTTCCAGTGCCTCGAACCAGAAGAACGCGAACAAGGACTGCAGGCAGCAGAAGCCGCAGTGAAAGAGGGGCGTTGCATCGTCCTTCCTACTGACACCGTCTACGGCATCGGCGCCGACGCATTTAATAACCAGGCGGTGGCGACACTGCTGGCAACGAAGCGGCGGGGCCCCGATATGCCAGTGCCAGTGTTGGTAGGGTCTTGGACTACTATCCAGGGGCTGGTGCGGGAGTTCACGGACACCGCTAAAACTCTCGTTGAAGCGTTTTGGCCGGGAGGGCTTTCAATCGTCGTTCCGGAAGCCCCGAGCCTTCCCTGGAATCTCGGCGACACTCGTGGCACCGTGTTGTTGCGGATGCCGAATCAACCCCTGGCGCTTGAACTTCTGCAGCGAACTGGCCCGATGGCGGTCTCGTCGGCGAACCTGACGGGCAATCCACCAGCGCTCAACGCGGCTGCTGCACGCCAGCAGTTCGGGGAGGCAGTCGGCGTGTATCTCGAGGGTGGGCCCGCCGAAGTTGGCACCCCGTCAACGATTATCGATATTTCTGGCCCTAGCCCAGTCATCCTGCGAGAGGGAGCTATCAGCACGGAACGCATTGCTCAAGTCCTAAAACTTGACCCAGAGCAGTTGCGGAGGAAGTAGATGGGCGGCGCCGGAGTCCCGCTGCGTGAATTGGGCTTGGTTCTGCTTGTTGCCGCAGCGATCACCTACCTGCTCACAGGCGTGGTGCGCACAGCGCTCGTTCGGACGGGCAGGGTGGCAGAGATCCGCAAACGCGATGTGCATACCCAGCCGACGCCTTCTGTCGGTGGCCTTGCCATGTTTACAGGGCTCGTGTGCGCCCTTTTTCTTGCGCAGCAGCTCCCGGCGCTCACACGTGGGTTCGCACCGGTGACGCCCGAGATGACGGCAGTCTTCGCTGGTGCGAGCGGCATCGTGATTCTTGGAATTATCGACGACCTCTACGAGCTTGGGGCCGTCGTAAAGCTGTGCGGACAACTCTTGGTAGCTGGCCTCATGAGCTTTCTTGGACTGGTCTTTACCGTCTTTTACGTCCCGTTTGGGGAGGGGACCACGCTAATCCTCGATCAAGTGCAGGGTATGTTGTTGTCCGCGTTCTTCACTGTGTTGATTATCAACGCTGTGAACTTTGTTGATGGCATTGACGGACTCGCTGCTGGCCTGGGGATGATCGCCGGGGGAGCTATCCTTCTCTTCTCCCTCACTGTGCTCCACGACCAGGGTGGTGCTGTTTCGGCCTACCCGCCGGCGATCATTTGCTCGATTCTCGTCGGAATTTGTGCCGGGTTCTTGCCGCATAATTTCGAGCCTGCCCGAATTTTCATGGGGGACTCAGGCGCGATGCTTATTGGATTGCTGCTGGCAGCCGCGTCGACGTCAGCGTCGGGCAAGATCAACATGTCACTCTATGGGGCTGCGGACATGGTGGCATTAGTGAGCCCAATCATCGTTGTGCTTGCTGCAATTGCCTTGCCGTTGCTTGACCTGATTTGGGCGGTTATTCGACGGGTGATTCGTGGACAGCGACCGTGGGAGGCAGACGCCGGACATATTCACCACCGACTGCTTCGCCTCGGGCATACACACAGACGCACTGTTTTGGTCCTCTATATGTGGATTTCTGCAGTAGCCCTCGGTGCGGTGAGCTTTTCAATCGTCCCCACCCGATTTGCTGTAGCTTTTACCGTCCTTTCGTTGGTGGTGGCCTTTGTTGCGACGCTCATTCCATGGCTGAAAGGCAAGATTGGCCCTGTATCTGTGTAGGATGTCCAATCGTGGATACTCCAAAGAACCCTGTGACGCCGAACCTGGAAGTGTCAGACACTGAGCAGTATGAGGACCAACGGCGGCCGCTGCTGCGTGCACTGCGCTTTGGAACGTTGGCATTGCTGGCGCTGCTTATCATCTCGCTGATGGCATGGGGAGCCGTGAGCGGCGCGCCAGGTCTTTGGGCTGTATTGATGGGGGTCGGTATTGGTGGTGGCTTTGTGCTGTTGACCGCTATCAGTGTTCTTGCGACGTCTAATTCCACCCCTACAACCACGATGGCTGTCGTCCTCGGCGGTTGGCTCATCAAGATGGTCGTCATCGTGCTTATCTTGCTCGGGCTTCGGAACGCAACGTTTTACGACTCGACAGCATTCGGTGTAACTACAATCGCGGCACTTGTTGTTGCGTTAGGCGCCGAAGCTATGGGGGTACTGAGCGTACGAACGGCATATATTCAGAAGCCTTAAGACATACAGACATTTGCGTTGCCACCCCCTCGCCTTGGGGTGGCAACGCTTTTCTATGTCGGAATGTAGGGGAATTCCTACCGAATTTGTGGGTGTCTACCCCTTTTGGGAACGGGTGTGGGGGAAGTAACATTTTAGGTGAAAACGCCAGTACCAGCCATATTTTAATGGCGTGTAACCGAAAAATGCTCAGAAGAAGCTTTGGAAGACCCCCTAAAGCGTGAAAATACGCTGTGACCTGTTAAAGTATCGGGCGGGTTAGTTAAGGTCTGCTGCTTCCTTATTTTTCGCTGGAAGAAGCACGAAAATACATCCCCTGTCCCGTGGTAGAAGATGTGCGACGGAGTCCGCCACGGAGACAGCTTGTTGGAGACGTCCATCGCACCGCACGTTAAGTGCGGCCCGAGAACGGGAGAGAACGCTGAGCGTTACAACTTTGGCCATGAAGGGTACATTCCACGCACCCCAATTGGGTCCAGAATTTTTCCCGGGGCACACGTTCGACCAGTTTATTGGTGAAGATTTCGCCAATGGCTGGTTCGCGCTGGACCGTATCATGCTGGTTCGCCTGTTCATGGCGGCAGTACTGGTGGTCCTCTTTGTTATTGCTTTTAGGAAGCCAAAACTGGTTCCTAAGGGTCTGCAGAATATCGGTGAGTTGGGCGTGGATTTCGTCCGCATCCACATCGCCGAAGACACGCTGGGGAAGAAAGAGGGCCGGCGTTTCTTGCCGGTAATCGCGACAATCTTCTTCACGATCCTGTTCATGAATGTCGCCACGATCATCCCTGGCCTCAACATCTCGCCAAACGCACGTATCGGTATGCCGATTGTGCTGGCTGTTGTTGCCTACATTGCGATGATCTACGCGGGCGTGCAGCGCTACGGCGTTGCCTTCTTCAAGCACTCGACCGTGATTCCTGGGTTGCCGTTCGCTCTGCACTTCCTTGTTGTGCCGATCGAGTTCTTCTCGACGTTCATTCTGCGTCCGGTCACGCTGGCACTTCGTCTTATGGCGAACTTCCTGGCTGGCCACATCATTCTCGTTCTGCTGTACTCTGCTACGAACTTCTTCTTCTGGCAGATCTCGGCCTGGACGAGTGTGTCAGGGCTGACCCTGATCGCGGCGTTGCTGTTCACCCTGTATGAGTTGATCATTATCTTCCTGCAGGCGTACATCTTCGCTCTGTTGACTGCGGTGTACATCGAACTGTCGCTGCATGCAGACGCGCACTAACAAAGCGCAACCTACTGGTCAAACTGAATAAACCCCATACAAATTGTCACTCGTTTGTTTGCAGGAAGCGTTGCAAGCAAACACCAAGAAAGGGAACGACTTTCACATGAACGACATCATTCTTGCTCAGGCAGCAGCCGCTACCGAATACACCGGTCTCGGCACCATCGGCTACGGCCTCGCTACCATCGGCCCTGGTATCGGCATCGGCATGCTGGTCGGTAAGACCGTTGAGGGTATGGCACGTCAGCCAGAGATGGCCGGCCAGCTGCGTACCACCATGTTCCTGGGTATCGCCTTCGTTGAGGCACTTGCCCTGATTGGCCTCGTTGCAGGCTTCCTGTTCTAAAAAGAACTCACGAATTCCACGTACACTTTTTAGATCAGGAGCAACCAATGACTAACGTCAACGATATTTTCGTGTTGGCAGAGGGAGAGAAGCTTCCGCTTGAGACGGAGCCGTCCATTCTCCTGCCTGCCATGTACGACGTGGTTTGGTCGACCGTTGTCTTCGTCATCGTGTTCTTGCTCTTCTGGAAGTTTGTCCTTCCGAAGTTCCAGGAAGTACTGGCGGAGCGCGAAGACCGAATCAAGGGCGGCATTGAGCGTGCTCAGGTTGCCCAGGCCGAGGCTAAGGCTGCTCTAGAAAAGAACAACGCTGAACTCGCTGAGGCACGTGCCGAAGCTGCTGAGATCCGTGAAGCTGCCCGGGCAAAGGGCAAGGAGATTCAGGCAGAACTTCGTGAGCGCGCTGAGGAAGAGTCTCGTCGAATTGTTGAAGCAGGCGAAAAGCAGCTTCTGGCTTCCCGCGAGCAGGTCGTCGCTGAACTGCGCAACGAGATGGGTCAGAACTCCATCAGTCTGGCAGAGCGTCTGCTGGGTACCGAGCTTTCGGATGATACCCGCCGCTCGAACACGATTGATGCTTTCCTCGCCGAACTCGACAACGTTTCTACGAGGAAGTAGGCGAAATGAAGGCAGCTAGTCGCGAAGCACAAACAAAAGTTTCTGAGCAGCTTGATCAGCTGATTCAAGGGGCAGGGGACACCGTTGCTGTTGCATTGCAGCTCGGTACGGAATTGTTCCTGACCGTGGATCAGCTGGACGCCGAGCGTGCACTGCGCATCGCTGTCGCTGATAACTCGCTTGATGCCGCGCAGCGTCGCGGGATCATCAACGATGTTTTCGGTGCCAAGGTGGCAGAGCCTACGGCACAGATCCTTGCTGCAGCAGCTTCCGAGGAGTGGTCAAACCCGCGCGAGTTCCGCGCAGGCCTGATCAACCTAGGTCGACGCGCGCTGATGAAGGGCGCGGAGGCTCAAGGGCAGTTGGAGCAGGTCGAAAACGAGCTGTACCAACTCTCCACCTTGCTTGAGAAGGAGCGGAAGCTTACTCAGCTTCTCTCCGACCGAACCGCTACAGCCGCACAGAAGCGCGGTCTGCTTGCGAATGTCATTTACGGCAAGGTCACCACGGTTACTGAAGCGCTAGCTTTGCAGGTCATTGGCCGTCCAGAACACCACCCGGTAGACGATCTCGCTGCTCTGGCAGCTGACGTTGCCGCGTTGCGTGGGAAGGCCGTGGCACGTGTGGTCACCGCACAGGCGCTCTCTGATGCGCAGCGCGATGCACTGGCACAGAAACTTGAGAACATTTACGGTCGTGAGATGGCGATCCATTCTGAGGTTGACCCCAGCCTCCTCGGTGGACTGACCATCCGAGTCGGCGATGAACTAATTGACGGGTCGACGCGCGGTAAGTTGAACCGCATGCGCACCGACCTTCTCGCCAACGCGACCCTTTAGTAAGAGATAATGCTGGAACAAACTACCGAGAGCAGGAAGAACATGGCGGAGCTGACGATCTCCTCCGATGAGATCCGTAGCGCGATAGCGAACTACACCTCGAGCTACTCCGCGGAGGCCTCCCGTGAGGAGGTCGGCGTGGTGACTTCGGCTGCAGATGGTATTGCCCAGGTTTCCGGGCTGCCAGGATGCATGACGAATGAGCTGCTCGAGTTTCCGAACGGCGTCATTGGCGTCGCACAGAACCTTGAGACCGATTCGATCGGTGTCGTGGTTCTGGGTAATTTCGAAGACCCTCACCGAGGGCGACCAAGTAAAGCGGACAGGCGAAGTTCTGTCCATCCCGGTTGGGGAGGAATTCCTCGGCCGCGTTATTAACCCACTGGGCCAGCCAATTGACGGCCTTGGTCCAATTGAATCCAACGAAGAGCGCGCACTTGAGCTCCAGGCTGCAGGCGTTCTCGACCGCCAGCCGGTTGAGGAACCAATGCAGACCGGTATCAAGGCTATTGACGCCATGACCCCAATCGGTCGTGGTCAGCGTCAGCTCGTCATTGGTGACCGTAAGACTGGTAAGACTGCAGTCTGCATCGACACCATCCTGAACCAGAAGCACTTCTGGGAAACCGGTGACCCGTCGAAGCAGGTTCGTTGTATTTACGTCGCAGTCGGCCAGAAGGGCTCCACGATCGCCGGTGTTCGTGCAACCCTTGAGCAGCATGGTGCGCTTGAGTACACCACGATCGTGGCTGCTCCTGCATCCGACTCCGCAGGCTTCAAGTGGCTCGCACCGTTCTCCGGTGCAGCACTGGGCCAGCACTGGATGTACCAGGGCAAGCACGTGCTGGTGATTTACGATGACTTGACCAAGCAGGCAGAGGCATACCGCGCCATCTCGTTGCTGCTGCGTCGTCCGCCAGGCCGCGAGGCATACCCAGGTGACGTGTTCTACCTGCACTCTCGTCTGCTGGAGCGTGCTGCGAAGCTCAACGATGAGCTGGGTGCAGGTTCGTTGACCGCACTGCCGATCATCGAGACGAAGGCTAACGACGTGGGTGCGTTCATTCCTACCAACGTCATCTCGATTACAGATGGCCAGGTCTTCCTCCAGTCGGACCTCTTCAACCAGGGTGTTCGCCCAGCTATTGACGTGGGTATCTCCGTGTCCCGTGTCGGTGGCGCTGCGCAGACTAAGGGTATGAAGAAGGTTGCAGGTAACCTGCGTCTCGACCTTGCTGCATACCGTGACCTGGAAGCGTTCGCTGCGTTCGCGTCCGACCTCGATGCAGCTTCGAAGCGCCAGCTCGAGCGCGGTCAGCGTCTCGTAGAGCTCCTCAAGCAGTCGGAGAACGCTCCGCAGCCTGTTGAGTTCCAGATCGTATCTATCTGGCTTGCAAACGAAGGCGCCTTTGACGTCGTTCCCGTCGAAGACGTGCGTCGCTACGAGTTCGAGCTGCAGGAGCACATTCGCTCCGTCGCTCCGGAAGTCTACGAACAGATCTCCGGTGGCGCTGCGCTCGACGATACGAGCAAGCAGACGCTGCTGCGCGTCAATGATGACTTCGCTCGCTCGTTCCAGTCCTCCACCGGTGAGCACATCGTGCGCGAGCCAGAGGCGGATCCGCTGGACAAGCGTGAGGTCAAGAAAAATACCCTTAACGTCGGCCGTCCCAAGAAGTAGTTCTTGGAACAAGACGTAAACGTCTACATATAGGAAGGGAGGAGAGTAAACCATGGCAACACTTCGCGAACTACGTGACCGTATTAGGTCTGTAAACTCCACGAAGAAAATCACTAAAGCCCAGGAGCTGATCGCGACTTCGCAGATCACCAAGGCACAGCAGCGCGTCGAAGCGGCAAAGCCGTATGCCGACGAGCTGAAAGACGTCATGGAACGCCTCGCAGCTGCGAGCTCCCTCGATCACCCCATGCTCCGTGAGCGTGAGAATGGTCGAGTCGCAGCAGTCCTCGTGGTCACATCAGACCGCGGTATGGCCGGCGGGTATAACCACAACGTGTTGAAGAAGGCAGCAGAGCTCGAGCGCATGCTTGAGGAAGCTGGCTACGAAGTCGTCCGCTACATCACGGGCGGTAAGGGCGTAACCCACTACCGTTTCCGCGATATGGAGGTCGAAGGCTCTTGGACCGGTTGGTCCCAGAAGCCTTCGTGGGAAGCGACCCACGACGTTCGTCGCCACCTGATCGACGGCTTCATGGCGAGCTCTGAAGGGACCGCTAAGTGGCGCGAGGGCCTGCACGGCCCTGAGGGTCAGGAGGTTCGTGGCTTCGACCAGGTACACGTGGTGTACACAGAATTTGTGTCGATGTTGACACAAGAAGCCAGGGTGCACCAGTTGCTCCCAATTGAGCCGGTGCTTGAGGATTACGAGTACGAGCAGGAAGACATGCTCACCACAAGCGGGGATGTGCAACCGGACATGGATTTCGAACCTGATGCGGATACGCTGATGGACGAACTGCTTCCGGCGTATGTTTCTCGCTCGCTGTACTCGATTTTCTTGGAGGCATCTGCAGCGGAGTCCGCTTCACGTCGTACGGCGATGAAGAACGCTACGGACAATGCGACCGAATTGGCGAACAACTTGTCCCGTGAGGCTAACCAAGCCCGTCAGGCAAAAATTACCCAGGAAATCACCGAGATTATCGGCGGCGCTGGCGCGCTGTCTGGTAGTGGAGAAAGTGACTAAATCATGACTACTGCTCACTCTTACGACGAGCTCGGCGAGGAGCCAACGGGTCAGGCTCAGAATGAGTCCGATTTCGCTCAGAACCCGGCAGGGTCTGAGAATGGCCGCGTCGTGCGCGTCATCGGCGCAGTCGTCGACGTGGAGTTCCCGCGTGGCGAGCTGCCCGCTTTGTACAACGCGCTTGAGGTTGACATCGACCTCGGCGAAATGTCCCGCACCATCGTGCTTGAGGTAGCCCAGTTCTTGGGTGACAGCCTCGTCCGCACGATCGCCATGGCACCAACCGACGGTCTGGTCCGTGGCGCACAGGTACGCGACTCCGGCAATCCGATCTCCGTTCCGGTTGGCGACCAGGTCAAGGGCCACGTGTTTAACGCGCTTGGTCAGTGCTTGGACGACCCATCGGTCGGTGTCGGTGGTGAGCGTTGGGGCATCCACCGCGAGCCACCAGCGTTCAAGGACTTGGAAGGTAAGACCGAGATCCTTGAGACCGGCATTAAGGTCATCGACCTGCTTACCCCTTACGTGAAGGGTGGCAAGATTGGCCTCTTCGGTGGTGCTGGTGTCGGTAAGACAGTTCTCATCCAGGAGATGATTACGCGTATTGCACGCGAGTTCTCCGGTACCTCCGTGTTCGCCGGCGTCGGCGAACGTACCCGTGAGGGTACGGACCTCTTCCTCGAGATGGAGGACATGGGCGTTCTTCCAGATACGGCCCTTGTTTTCGGCCAGATGGATGAACCGCCAGGGGTTCGTATGCGTGTCGCGCTGTCCGGCCTGACCATGGCGGAGTACTTCCGCGATGTTCAGAACCAGGACGTGCTCCTGTTCATCGATAACATCTTCCGTTTCACCCAGGCTGGTTCTGAGGTTTCGACCCTGCTGGGTCGTATGCCATCGGCCGTGGGCTACCAGCCAACGCTGGCAGACGAGATGGGTGTTCTCCAGGAACGCATTACCTCGACCAAGGGCCGTTCGATTACGTCGCTGCAGGCAGTTTATGTTCCGGCTGACGACTACACCGACCCGGCTCCGGCCACGACCTTCGCTCACCTGGACGCGACGACCGAGCTTTCGCGTTCCATTGCTTCCAAGGGTATTTACCCAGCAGTGGATCCGCTGACCTCGACTTCGCGCATCCTTGAGCCAGGTATCGTTGGCGAGCGTCACTACGAGGTTGCACAGCGAGTTATCGGTATTCTGCAGAAGAACAAGGAACTGCAGGACATCATCGCAATTCTCGGTATGGACGAGCTTTCCGAAGAGGATAAGGTCACGGTTATGCGTGCTCGTAAGATCGAGCGCTTCCTGGGCCAGAACTTCTTCGTCGCTAAGAAGTTCACCGGCGACGAGGGCTCCTACGTACCTCTCGAGGAGACTATCGACGCCTTCGAGAAGCTGTGCAACGGTGAATTCGATGCATACCCAGAGCAGGCATTCAACGGCCTGGGTGGCTTGGATGACGTTGAGGCTGCCTACAAGAAGCTGCAGGGCTAGGAGGCAATAATGGCTGAACTTACCGCTCAATTAGTCTCGGTAGACCGTTTGCTCTGGAAGGGTCCAGCAAGCATCGTGACTGCTCAGACTACCGAAGGTGAGATCGGCATTCTGCCTGGCCACGAACCCATCCTTGGTCAGCTCAAGGACAATGGTGTCGTGACCATCCGCCCAATCGACGGCGAGCGCATCGTCGCCGCCGTCCAGGGTGGGTTCCTTTCCGTGCAAGGTGACAAAGTGACCATTCTTGCGGATTACGCCATCTTCGCCCACGAAGTGAATCGTGATGAAGCTCAGGCAGAGCTTCAGAACATTGATGACGCACTCGCGAAGTCTCGTGCAGAGGCCGAGCTTGCTGCCGTCCGTCGCAGTGAATCTCGCTAACGCGGTCACCGCGTAGGAGGAAGGTAGAGCGCCACGCTCAACCTTGTAAAGCCCCGCTGTTTTAGCAGCGGGGCTTTCCGTTTCTTCGTTGCTTGCACTGGCAGCGAAGGTCGCTAAAATGAAGCGCATACTTTCATCAAGGTCGGTTTGAACGAAGCAGAGGTGCAATGTGATCGTTTTACTGTACGTGGCATTGTTCTTTGTGTTCTTTGTTATTACTGTGTGCGTGTGGCGCTTTTTAATGTTCCGCAACTCCGGCGCGATAGGCCTGTTCCGACAACTCCCGGCCACCGGGGTCCACGGTTGGCGCCACGGTGTGCTGATCTATCACGCGGAGGAGCTCCGTTTTTATAAACTGCGGTCCTTGTCATTCCAGTACGACATGTGCATTGAGCGCACCCAGACCAGCTTCGAGGGAATGCGAGCGCTGAGTCAAGAAGAGCAGTCGTTCATGCCAGGGATTAAGGAAGCCGTACTGCTGCACGGTGCCGATGGCGATATTGAATTCGCGGGCCAGAAGCGCGCGCAGATGGCGTTGATTTCATGGATTGAGTCTGCGCCTGATGAGCGGCAGGAAAAGGTTGATTACGAGGCGCTGCGTCGGCGTGCGCTGCGCGATCGCGGTCGCGATCAGCGCTACTAGCGGGATAATTCCGTACAGAATGACACGACCGGTAGCCTAGTATCCATGCGTCTTGTCATTGCTCGCTGTTCAGTAGATTATGTTGGTCGTCTTGATGCGCATTTGCCGTCTGCGCTTCGCCTTATTTTGATGAAAGCTGACGGGTCTGTGTCGATCCACGCAGATGACCGTGCTTATAAACCACTGAACTGGATGACACCGCCGTGCACGATACGTGAACAAGCCGTCGTGGATATTGATGGGGACGACACGGGGGACGAGTTGTGGATCGTGGAGAACCCAAAAGGCGAACAGCTTCGCATAACGGTCGAGGAGATCGTGTCTGATACCAACGTGGAGCTCGGTGAAGATCCAGGTCTTGTGAAGGACGGAGTGGAAGCGCACCTACAGGAGCTGTTGGCTGAGCATATTTCTACGCTCGGCGATGGGTTTACGCTCGTCCGCCGTGAGTATCCGACGGCGATTGGCCCAGTTGATCTGCTCGCCAAGGATGCAGACGGCAAGACGGTTGCCGTTGAGGTGAAACGCCGGGGAGGGATCGACGGCGTCGAGCAGCTCAGCAGGTATGTTGAACTGCTCAACCGCGATAGCGTACTTCGTCCAGTACAGGGTGTATTCGCTGCGCAGGAGATTAAGCCTCAGGCCCGCACGCTCGCGGAAGATCGTGGTTTTCGCTGTATTGTGCTGGACTATGACGACCTGCGTGGAATTGAATCAGACGAGCTGCGCCTGTTTTAGAGGAGCGATGTAGCAGTGCCGCGAAGAAATCGGCGTCAAAACATCCAGCCGAGCTATATACTCCCGCGGGATGGGTCCACCTTTATCGGCACCCAGGAAATGGAAGGGCCGCGGTGGACGCATGGTGAGATCTACAAAGTGCGTCAGATTGGTTCTTCCGCAGCGCGGAAGTTCTACGTGTGCCCGGGGTGTAGTCAGAACATTCCTCCGGGAGTAGCCCATGTCGTTGCGTGGCCGAAGGAAGTGGGGCGCGGGGCGGATGATCGCCGGCACTGGCATAAACATTGTTGGTCGAGGCGGTAGGGTATGAGGCATGATTGCAGCATTTTCAGTAGCACCAGCCGTCACTGACACGCCGAACGCGGAGATGTCGCAGGCCGTGGCACGCGCCGTGAAAGTAGTTCGTGAATCGGGGCTGCCGAATGAGACGACAGCCATGTTCACCACGGTTGAGGGTGAATGGGACGAAGTCATGGACGTTATTAAGCGTGCGACGCAGGCGGTGGAGGAAGTGTCTCCACGTGTTTCGCTGGTGATTAAGGCGGATATCCGCCGTGGGTTTACAGATATGCTCCACCAGAAGATGGAGTCTTTGAACAAGCATCTTGAGGAGAACTAGGACGTGACAGGACCACAATTTACGGCAGGGGCCGTTGATTTAGCTCAGGTAGCGAAGCAAGCGGAGGCCCGCGAGGAAATGCAGCGCGAGGGGTTTGTCCCAGTATTTACGGTTACTGAGGCAGATTTGGAAGCTAAGGTACTGCAGCGCTCAATGCAGATTCCGGTTGTCGTTCATGTCGGTAGTGCGCGTTCAGCTGATTCCGAGTCGCTACGGGCGACGTTGACCAAGTTGGCTACCGGTCAGCGAGGATTCGCGTACGCATACGTTGATGCTGATGCCACTCCGCAGATCGCGCAGGCGCTTGGTGTACGGATTGTTCCGACCACGCTCGCGCTCGCTGCTGGGCGCCCACTGACGAGCTTCGAGGGGGATCAGTCGGAGGAAGAATTGAAGCCTTGGCTCGAGGCATTGGTGAGCAACGTTGGCAGGCAGTTGCAGGGCCTAGACGAGGAACCCGTTGAGGATGCTGCCCCAGCAGAGGACCCGCGTTTGGAAGAGGCAGCTCGTGCGATGCAGGCAGGTGATTTTGATCAGGCTACGGCTATCTACGATGCGATGCTGAGCGAGGAGCCTGGTAACAAAGAAGTTGCGCAGGCGAAGGCGACGGTGGCCGTCGTCAAGCGGCTTGACCCTGCGAACTTGACGGTTGATCCTATTGCTGATGCTGCGGAGCACCCTGACGATGTCGCGAAACAGCTGGTGGCTGCTGATGCTGAGCTCGTGTCCGGTGCGCCTGAGAAAGCATTCGACCGTCTGTTGGGCTTGATCAAGCAGTCTCCAGAGGCGAAGGAGCGACTGCTCGAGCTCTTCGGGCTTTTTGACGCCGGCGACCCGCGTGTGCTCGCCGCTCGTACGAAGCTTGCGAGTGCTCTGTTCTAGCGTGACATGCAAAAGTCCGGGCCTGCAGGAACTCCTGAGGCCCGGGCTCTAGCGTTCTAGCGGCTCAGCTTGTACAGCTGTGCGCTCATTGCTGGTACGTGCAGCTCGATCGAGTGAGGGAAGTGATCCCACTGAACATCGTCGCTGTGCACAGTGTGTGGCAGGTCGTTGTTGGCACCGCCGTAGACGCCTGCGTCCGTGTTGATGAGTAGCTCCCACTCACCGGCGACCGGCAGGCCGATCCGGTAATTTGGCTGGGAAGCTCCGGACATGTTGATGACGGCCAGCACAGGGTTGCCCTCGGTATCCCACCGGAGGTAGGCGAGGATGTTGTGCTGTGAGTCGTCGCCCTTGACCCACTGGAATCCGGCAGGCACATTGTCCTGCGCGTACAACGCAGGGGTGTCGACGTACACCCGGTTGAGGTCGCGAACCAGTTGTTGGATACCGCGGTGGTACTCGTGGCCCCAGCCGTCAGAAATATTGTCCCAGTTGATTGAGTTCGCTTCGTCCCACTCGGTGGTCTGGCCCCAGTCACAGCCCATGAAGAGGAGCTGCTTGCCTGGGTGGGAGAACATATAGCCGAAGAGCGTGCGAAGGCCGGCGGCCTTGTTCCAGTCATCGCCAGGCATGCGCTGCCAAAGCGAGCCCTTGCCGTGGACTACTTCGTCGTGGCTAAACGGCAGGACGTACTGCTCGGAAAACGCGTAGACCAGTGAGAACGTGATCTCATTGTGGTGGTACGAGCGGTGAATCGGATCGAGGGAGAAGTATTCCAACGTGTCGTTCATCCAGCCCATGTTCCACTTCAGTGAGAAGCCGAGGCCATCGTGTTCCGTCAGCGCGGTCACGCCCGGCCAGGCAGTGGATTCCTCCGCGATGGTCACGATGCCTGGGTGGTTGCGGTGAACCGTTGCGTTCATCTCTTGCAGGAATTGGACGGCGTCCCAGTTTTCGCGCCCACCAAACTGGTTCGGGAGCCATTCGCCAGGCTGGCGGGAGTAATCGAGGTAGAGCATTGATGCGACGGCGTCGACGCGGAGGCCATCGATGTGGAACTCTTCGCACCAGTACAGGGCGTTAGCGACCAGGAAGTTGCGAACTTCGTTGCGCCCGAAGTCGAACACGTAGGTGCCCCAGTCTTTTTGCTCGCCACGGCGCCAGTCGGGGTGCTCGTAGAGGGCGGTGCCGTCGAAGCGGGCGAGTGCCCAGTCATCCTTCGGGAAGTGGGCTGGCACCCAGTCGACGATGACCCCGATGCCTGCTGCGTGTAGGTCGTTGACGAGTGCGCGGAAATCATCTGGAGTTCCCCAACGGGCGGTTGGAGCGTAGTACCCCGTGACCTGGTAGCCCCAAGAGCCACCGAATGGATGCTCGGCTACCGGGAGGAACTCGACATGGGTGAAGCCGTTTTCCATGAGGTACGGTACGAGCTCGTCGCGCATCGTCTGGAAGGTTGCGCCCTTCTTCCATGAGCCGACGTGGCACTCGTAGACGCTCATTGGGGAGTTGGTCGGGTCTGCTTCGCTGCGCTTTTGCGCCCAATCCTCATCTGTCCACTCGAACTCGGAAGGGGCGGCAACCACGGAGACGGTCTCTGGAGGTGTCAGCGTTTGCTTCGCCAGAGGGTCGGCCTTGTCGATGCGACGGCCGTCGGACGTCTGTACTGCAAATTTGTACGTGGTGCCTGCCTCAATGCCCGGGATGAAATCTCCCACACTCCAGTCGAACCGAGGACGCGCATCGGGTACTGGTTTGGGTTCCATGCACAGAAGTCACCGACGACGGCTACGCCCTGTGCGTTCGGGGCCCATACAGCGAACGAGGTACCAGTGACGGTGCCGAGCGTCGTCTCGTAGGTACGGACGTTGGCGCCGAGCACCTCCCAGAGGCGCTCGTGGCGGCCTTCGCTAATCAGGTGCAGGTCGAGCGTGCCGAGTGTAGGCAGGAAGTGATATGCGTCGGCGACGGTCACCGGGTCGCCCTCGGGGTAGTGCACCTTGAAGCGATAGTCGGGCGCAGTGGTGTCGGTCAAGCCGATCGCCCAAATATCGTCGCCGAGGGACTGCATTTGCCGGATCTCATCGTGGATGAGTAGCTCGACGTTCGTTGCGCCCAGGAATCGGGTGCGAATGAGGGAGCCCTCGGGTGTTGCGTGCCATCCGTAGAAGTCGTGCGGTGCGTGGTGCTTGCATTCGAGGAGGCGGTGCCGGTCGTGTGCTGGGATCAGCAGTGCTGGGTTGACTGATTTTGCAGACATAATGATCTTTCTAGCGTCTGTTTGGTCGCGGTTGTTATGGGCGGTAGTCGTGATCTGAAATTTGTCGGAATGCGAGCGCTTCTCGCTTCTGCGGCGCAACATCAGGCAGCTTCAGAATGTGAGCGACGTTGACTTCCGGTGCGAGGCGCACGTAGTTTTCTGATCCCCAGTCGTAGTACGCGTCAGTTACCAAGTCATGGACGGCAAACTGCGCACCATATTCGAGACCAACTGCCGGCGCGTCGAGGTACAGCGTGCCTTCCTGCGCGTTCCATGGGTCAAGATTAACGACGACGAGGACCGCGTTGCCAGAGATCGCATCAACCTTCGAGTATGCGAGGATCTGGTCGTTGTCCACGTGATGGAAGCGAATTTGACGTAGCTGCTGCAGCGCAGGCTGCGCCTTGCGGAAGCGGTTCAGCGAAGTGATGTAAGGCTCTAGAGACTGCCCGTTATCGAGGGCTGTCTGGAAGTCGCGTGGGCGCAGTTCATACTTCTCGGAGTGGTTGTACTCTTCGCTACCTTCTGCGACGGCTTCGCCTTCGAAGAGCTCAAAGCCGGAATATACGCCCCACAATGGGCTCATTGTGGCGGCAAGCGTGGCGCGAATTGCGAACGCGGCTGGACCTCCGTACTGCAGCGAGGCGTGCAAGATGTCAGGCGTGTTCACGAAGAGGTTCGGGCGCGAGACATCCGCGACGTCGACCATGTGCTCAGCGAAGTCGATGAGGTCACTCTTAGATACTTTCCAGGTGAAGTGAGTGTAGGACTGGGAGAACCCTGCCTTCGACAGCCCGTACATCACTGGTGGGCGGGTAAACGCTTCGGCCAAGAAGATGACGTCGGGGTGCGTCTCGTGGACGCGGGTGATCAACCAGTGCCAGAAGTTCACCGGCTTCGTGTGCGGATTGTCCACACGGAACGTTCGGATGCCCAGGTCTACCCAGTACATGACAACCCGGTAAATCTCCTCGTAGACCTTCTCCGGGTTGTTATCGAAGTTGATCGGGTAGATGTCCTGGTACTTTTTCGGCGGGTTCTCGGCGTAAGCAATCGTGCCGTCTTCCAAGATGGTGAAGAAGTCGGGGTGCTCGCTCGCCCAAGGGTGATCCGGCGCAGCCTGCAAGGCCAAATCCAGCGCTACCTCCAATCCGAGTTCGTGCGCATGGTCAAGCATCGCGCAAAACTCTTTCTCACCACCGAGCTGCGGGTGGAAGGCATCGTGCCCACCGTCTCGTGAACCGATCGCCCACGGGGAGCCGACATCACCCTCCTCGGCGACAAGTGTGTTGTCTTTGCCCTTCCGGTTGATCTCACCGATTGGGTGGATAGGAGGGAAGTAGACCGTGTCAAAGCCCATTGCAGCAACGCGATCGAGCGCCTTCGCAGTGGTAGCCCAGGTACCGTGAACCGGGTTGCCTTCATCGTCCCAACCGCCGGTGGAACGCGGGAAGAGCTCGTACCACGAGTTCACCAGCGCATCGCGTCGTTCTACGTAGATATCGCAAATAGGCCCATGGGTGACGAGCTCCCGAAGCGGAAAAGCATTGAGTACTTCGAGTACTTCGTCAGAAATGCCGGCGAGAATTCGTTCAGCCAGTGGCAGCGCGGGATTATCAAGCGCCGCAGCGGCCCGTTCGAGCACCTCGCGGTCTGGGGCCGGAGTCTGCGCAATTGCGGCTTCAAAAAGGTGGATGCCGTGGGCGATGTCGTTCGCCATTTCTTCGGTAGTCTGCCCGGCCTCCAGCTTCTTTGTGACGGCGTTGCGCCACGTCGCCATGACGTCACTCCACGCATCAACGCGGTAGCGCCACAGCCCCTGAGCATCGGGGACAAACACCGCATGGGTGTAGTCCGGGCGGTACGGTTCTTGCTGCATGTGAATGGAGTACTGTTCTCCATTCGGATCCGTAATAACCAAACTTGCAGCGATAGCGTCGTGGCCTTCTCTCCACACCAGGGCAGAGACTGGCACAACCTCACCTACCACCGCCTTTGCCGGAAGAGTTCGCCCGGAAACTTGAGGGCGTACGTCGTCGATACCAAAGCGTGCAACCATGTCGTTTTTGTCCTCACATGTGGCCGATGGAAGTCGGACACACCTATAGGTGTGCTCTTTCTTCTCTCAGACTAGCTAACTCTCGCGTTAAATATCGACATAAGGGTTCGCTTTCATCCGTGGCGATTCTCATACAACGATATGGTTACACTGAGAACTCAGTCGCTTGTTTTTCTATCCACCAAGACGCCGAAGTAGAAAGAAGCCAGAATGGTAGCCGTGAACGAACCAACCACTGATCCAGATCTGCTTATCGACTTCCGAGGAGTCGAGTTTATTCGCGGAGGCAACACGCTTGTTGGCCCTATCGACTGGCAGGTGGAGCTCGACGAACGTTGGGTCATCGTCGGCCCAAATGGCGCCGGCAAGACCACACTGATCCGAATGGCGGCTGCCCAAGAGTTCCCATCGCGCGGCGTCGCATTCGTACTCGGAGAGCGCATCGGTAAAACAGATATGCGTGACCTTCGCGCGGCAATCGGATTGACGTCCTCAGCGATTGCTTCGATGATTCCGCCAAGTGAAAAAGTTGGCGACGTCGTCGTCTCCGCAGGCTACGCGGTCGTCGGGCGTTGGCGCGAACAGTACGAGGACGTCGACTACGAGCAAGCACTCGAAGTCCTGGAACAGGTCGGGGCTATGCACCTTATCGACCGCACGTGGGGAACGCTCTCAGATGGAGAAAAGAAGCGCGTCCTCATCGCCCGCGCGGTCATGATCGACCCAGAACTGCTCATCATGGACGAACCGGCGGCAGGTATGGATCTCGGCGGACGCGAGGACCTCATCGCATACCTCGGCGACCTCGCACTCGACCCCGATGCGCCAGCTATGGTGATGATCACCCACCATCTGGAAGAAATCCCATATGGTTTTACACATGCCTTGCTGCTCGACGAAGGAACAGTGATCGCCCAAGGTCTTATCGAAGACGTATTGACCAGTGAAAACGTCTCTAAGGCGTATCACCAGCCAATCGAAGTGCAGCACGACGACGGCCGGTTCTATGCACGCCGTGCACGAAGCGCACGAAGTGGTGCGCACCGCGCATAACACCACGCGAGGAGGTGGAGCACCGTGTACCGCAAAACCGGCGCATTTTCTGTCGACGCAACAGACGCCGTCGACGCAACGGAAACCAGTGGGTTCAACGGGTCACGCCTGTCTGCCACCGTCATCCTTATCCGCGACACTCCCGACGGAATCAAGGTGTGGATGCAAGAACGAGTCATGAGCATGAAAAACTACCCAGGCATGACGGTTTTTCCCGGAGGTGGCGTCGATAGTCGCGACTTCCCACCCCGCGCCTGGAATGACGGCGACCTGTGGATTGGCAAGTCGGCAGTATCTGTTGCACGAAGGCTCGGCGTAACCAAATACAAGGCACATGCCCTGCTGTTTGCCGCTGTTCGCGAATTGTTCGAAGAAACCGGAACACTGCTCGCCGTTGACGACGAAGGAACCCTACTCGGCGACGCACGTCCTTTCCACGACCAACGGCTCAAACTCGTCTCGCACGAGATCTCACTTACGGACATGCTGCAGGCCAATGAACTCAACGTCTGCAGCGACCTCCTCATCCCGTTTGCACGCTGGGTAGGTTGCTCGCACCGAGGTAACTGGTTCGACACCTTCAGCTTCCTCGCAAAAGCACCCATCGGACAAGAACCAGACGCGGAAACCGGCGAGGCAGACGATGCAAACTGGTTCTCCCCGGAGCTACTCATGGAAGGATGGCGCGCCGGGCTCGTTCGCTTCGTGCCATCAACCTGGGGGCAACTCCAACAGCTGTGCTCCTGCGACACCTTCGAGGATGCGGTCAAACTTGCACGCAACGCCGACATGCGCCCGATCATCGGAGACCCCGCCGATGATCCGCGCTACCACGAGTTTTTCCACCAGCACCCGACAGATAGGATCGGGACGCCCAAATGAGTTTTACTTTGGACGAGGTTGGGTTCCTACGGGACAACCTGCAAAAGATTCTGGCGCTTGGACCGGACCTCGAACTCATTCCAAGTACGCTAATTCGCGACAGAGCCGTACTGGAAAAAGAATTCGGCGATCATGCCCGTGTCGTTTCGGAATTACTCGCTGCGCAGCGCAGCGCCCGTGGGAAGATGCCCGAGTATTGGCTTACCGATAGCGACGCCGCGCAACAAGCAACGCCACAGCTCGTTGCCGAATACAGAGCGCAGCTGATCAAGGATTTCGGAGCAGCCACGGTCCACGACGTGACCTGTTCAGTGGGAAGCGAAGGGGCGTCGATAAGAAAACAACAGCTCTCTTGGATAGGCTCCGATCTTGATCGCGTACGGCTTGCGATGGCTCAAGCAAACCTTGCCGACGCCAACGTGCTCCTCTGCCAAGCCGATGCACTGCAACCCATTAGCCGCGCCGATGTCATCGTGGCTGACCCAGCACGACGCGCCAACGGCCGACGAATCACCGACCCAGCAAAACTCCTACCACCCCTGCCAGACCTCGTGGAAGCACATCGTGGCAGAGAACTCGCAGTAAAGTGTGCACCCGGAATCGACTACAGCGAGTGGAGTGGGCTCGTCAGCGTCGTCTCTCTCGATGGCGGCGTCAAAGAAACCTGCCTGTACACAGAAGGTTTCGGATCCGGCATTCGCGAAGCGGTGGTGCTGCGCGCGGACGGTTCGCGAGAGATAGTGAGGTCGGACGAGCCTGACGACACCACTGTCGCCGAACCAGGTACTTGGATGATCGAGCCCGACGGAGCGATCATCCGCGCCGGGCTAGTTCGCCACTGGGCGCACCGGCACAGCTTGTGGATGGTGGATCCGCACATCGCATTTCTTACGGGTGATGAGCTTCCCGCAGCAACGAGTGGCTTCCGTTTCTTGGAGGCTGTGCCGTTCAAGCGACTTAAGGCAGCACTGGCCAACTACCAAGCGGGGGCGCTTGAGATCCTCGTACGCGGGGTAGACGTCAACCCGGACCAGCTTCGGAAGAAGATGAAGCTGAAAGGGCACCGACAGATGGCGGTACTTATTGCGCGAACAGGCAACAGCCCGACTGCATACATTTGCGAGGCAAGGGAGCATCAGCGCGTAGGGTAGTGCGCATGAAGTATCTCGATCACGCTGCAACTACTCCGATGCGTCAGGTAGCAATCGATGCCTGGGTTGAACACGCAGGTGCGTTGAATCCCGGTGCGCAACACGCGGCGGGACGCCAAGCCAACGCGGTGCTTGCCGATGCAAGAGAACAAGTCGCGGAGTTGCTTGGCGCGGACCCGGTTGAAGTGATTTTCACAGGCTCGGGCACCGAGGCAGACAACATCGCGGTCCGCGGTCTCTACGAAGCCATGCGTGGCAAGCAAGGGGACCGGGTGGTGTGTTCACCGGTTGAGCACTCGGCAGTGCTCGAGACTGTCAAGGCACTAGGAGCACAGCACGTGGATTGGCTCCCGGTAGGCGACGACGGCCACCTGTCGGACCTCGAGGCGCTTGACACTCCGGCAGCTGTGGCCGCAGTGATGTGGGCAAACAATGAGACTGGCGCACTCCAGCCAGTGAAGGAGGTTGTTCGCAGAGCTGCGCTTCAGAACACTCCTGTTCATGTGGATGCTGTGCAGGCCGTTGGAAAGGTCCCCGTTCACTTCCACGACCTCGGTGCTACCACATTGGCAGCGAGCGCACATAAGTTTGGTGGGCCACGCGGAACCGGCCTACTGCTAGCGAAACGCTCGCCGGCGCCGACCGCATCGATTCACGGTGGCGGCCAGGAACGTGGACTGCGACCAGGGACGGTAGACGTGGCCTCTGCCGCTGCAACAGCTGCAGCACTGGCGGAAGCATGCTCTGAGATGGATCGTGAACGCGAACGCGTGAAGGAACTTCGCGATGCACTCGTGGCAGGTGTACAGCGTGAGGTCCCGGACGTGGTGGTAACAACCCAGGAGCCAGCTGTGGAGGGGCATGCCCACTTCATGTTCCGCGGTGCCCACGGGGACGCGATGCTGATGCTGCTCGACTCGTTGGGCATCGCTGTATCAACTGGGTCTACATGCGCAAGTGGTGTGACCCGAATGAGTCATGTGCTTGAGGCGATGGGCGTGGAGGAAGCGCTCGGCTTGGGCGCGCTACGAATTTCGCTGGGGCGAACGAACACACGTGAGGACGTCGACTACTTTGTCCAGAACATCGCCGATGTAGTTGCGAAGGCACGAGCAGCGGGGAACATGTAGATTTCACGCGATAGTGGGCGAGTTAACGTCGACATGTTGGCGTTGTTTGCCGGGCCCGAACCAGTACAAGCATCATGCTGGTTCGGGCCTTTCATACTTTCGACCCAACCCAACGGGGGTAAAACACGGGGGTACCAACTGTTCAACGATCACGAAAAGGTCTGCCTCACGCATCCATAGGGCCTAAGTTTGGCTACACTAGACCATGAAAGGTTTTTGGCATAAAAAGGTTGTGCATTAACAGCGTCGGTGACACGTGTCGAGTGACACATGTCGTGCCTGGTAATCCCGATTTGTTAAGTATTCTCTTACCCACTGTTGCACTAGAGCGCATAATATACGGGTGGGTTGATTGTTGAACACCCATCGACAGGTGTCGGTGGGTTTGTTGAACATGTTGGGTTTGCTGCGATGGTTTCTGAGTGTTTTTTAAGCTATGTGTGCAGGTTGTAGGGCTAGATGTGTTGAACAATCCGGGTTTTGTAGGCGTGTTTTTGCCTGTTTGGTTGGGGCGTTGTGGGCTGATTAGCCATGTATAGTTGCGGTGCATAAACTTGGGGGCAGAACAACGAAGGGTTTCATGTTCCACCGGTTGGGTGGTGCGTGATGGAAGGTATAAGGATTGTGACAACGATGATGAACAGCATTGCACGGAAGGTATGCGTAGCAGCGTGTGTGTTGGCCGTTGCGGCTAATGGTGCACAGGTTGCTCACGCGGAGATGGCTGTTGCTGACTCGTCGGTCACAGTGACCGCTGACGGGCCGGGTGCGGTCTTTCACAACTCGGTAACACAGCCGGGTCGTATTTCGACGTTGAAGTTTACGGATGCCCGCTCCATTGCTGGCAGCCAGGAGTCCTCACTGTATGTGGACCTGCGTGCCGATGGTGCGTTGGTGGATTTAGAGGCTGGCCTTAACGTGGATACGCACCGTGATGGTAACACCCAGGTGGTCATCTACCGCGGTGAAGACCAGGGCGCTGGTGTGTCGGTCGAGCGTGAATACCGCTTTGATGGCAACCGTGTCGATGTCATTGTGCGGGTGACCAACAACAAGGATTCCTCGGCGTTTGTGCAGGCGGATCTGACGAATCAGATTAACTCCCAGGTCGGGCTTTCCGGCTCCTATGATGATGGGAAGTTTGTTGTTGCCCCGGCACAGCTTGGCTATGAGACTGCGGTGTCGTTCGATAATGCAACCTCGTCTGGTGTAGCCGATGCGTTCCAGCGCACCACGGCCGCCGGTGAGGTTGGGTTTGTGGATCCGGCAGGGGCCAGCTTCCAGCGTGGTCGTTGGTTTGAGCGCATTGATGCTGGCGCAACGTTGACTGCTGCCATGCACATGGAGGTTACAACCCAAGACAGTGCTGTTGATTCTGATGGTGACGGTCTGCCGGATGTCTGGGAGCGTGAAGGGGTTACCCTAAGCGACGGTACGGCCATGCCACTGAACGAGTGGGGTGCTGATCCAGAGCGACCGGATTTGTTCCTGCAGCTTAATTGGATGAATTCGCAGTGGCAGCAGGCCGGGTGCGATAAGGCGGGTGCGGATGCTGATGTGTGTGCGCAGCTGTCGACGGCAAGCTACCGGCCAAGTCGCGATATTTTGCAGCAGCTGGTGGACCGCTTCGATCAGTACGGGGTCAACCTGCACATTGATGCGGGTGATACGTACACCAACATTGTCAACTACCCGACTCGTCACGGTGGGCAGACTGAGCCGTATGCACCGTACTACTTTGAGGGCACGGTGCCTGGTATGAAGCTGGTCGAGAATATTGACACGATGCTGGGTGCTCGTGCGGCAGTCTTCCGCGTTGGTGTTATTGGCGATCAGATGCAGCGTGGCCACTGGGGTACCGGGTTGGCCCTGGTTGCGGATAACTCGTTTTATGTTGCCAAGCATGAGCGTATGCGCAGCGATGATCAGCTGCGTAACACGATCATGCACGAGCTGGGCCACACCTTGGGGTTGAATCATAATGGTTCGATGAAGTTCGCCAACGAGGTCCCGCAGTCGGATTACCTGCCGAACTACTACTCGGTGATGAACTACCTCTACCAGTTCACCCACTTTAACTACTCGGATGAAGAAGCCGTCTCCGGTGGCCCACTGCCGGAGGTGTGCAACCAGCCAGGCATGGACTGCTACAAAGGTGACTACCGTGTGCCAGCTGACTGGGACAACTTGATGATTAACACCGGCAAGATTGGTAAGGATTACAACTCCACGATCGGTGCTGCCGGTGGCAAGGTTGATGCCAAGGCATTGGCTGCCCAGCAGGAAGCGATGCAGGCGGCAGAAGATGCGCAGGGTTCTGTCAAGGTTGCTGTTGCTGATTCCCCGCAGCTTCACCGTGGTGAGAATACGGTGAGCTTGAAGGTTGCAAATCCTGGGTTGGATGCAGCCCGGATGCGCCTTGAGGTGATCTACCCGTCTGGGAAGGCCGAGCAGGTTGTCACGGTTGCTGGTCAAGGAGAGGCGACGGTGGAGTTGCCGGTGACGGTGGGTGTGGTCAAGACGTCGTCGTTGCCGTTGGATGTGCGTGTGGTCAATGAGGATGGTTCGCAGGCGTTTGCTGGCCGGTTTGATGTTGCCGCGGTCATGGATGCTGATGTTGATGGTGATGCGATGGCTGGTGCGCCGCGTAAACCGCAGCACAATGCGCAGACTGCGCCGACGACGACGGCGAAGGCTGGTAAGCATGAGTCCTCGCAGTTGACCACGCAGCGTCCAGCACCGAGTGCTGGTGATGTAAGTGGTGCGCCTGCTGGTGAGACGAATATTGCGGCGATTGTTGCTCCGATTGTGGTGCTGCTGCTGTTAATTGGTGGTGGTGTTGCCGCTGCGATGTCTGGTGGGCTGCACTTCTAGCCAGACTGTAGGCAGGGGTTGTGGGGCCTGTGGTGCCGGGAGTGTTCCTGGTGGCATGGGCCCTTTTCGTTGTGGTTGGGGGTTCAGGATAGTTCCCCGAAGATCGGAACTATTTTTCGGTGGCGTGAGGGGTTGTGGGGTGGCGCACCAGATTCCGGGTTTTGCTCTGGCTGGCAATGGGAATCCCCAGGTCGTGCTTCCTCGCGATGGGAATGTGGTGCCCAGTAAAGACACAGGCAGATAGTGCTGAAGCGCCCCATGGTTTGCGTGTGTCGCGTGTGAATAGTGTGACTGGTGTGCGCTAGAGTGTCGCGTATGTATGTAGCCCCTAGACTTCGCTCTGCAACCGCGGCTTTTGTAGCCGCGACGCTTGCCCTTGCGCTTACTGTTTTTGCACCTCAATCGTTGAGCTCCCACGCGGATGCTCAATCGATCCCTGGTCTGATCTCTGGCGTTGATGTGGCTGATCACCAGCGCCCTGGTGGTGCGCCAATCAACTGGAAGATGGCTGGAACGGTCGGTGGGCAGCACTTTGCGTTCGTCAAGGCGACTGAGGGAACGACGTACAAGAACTCGTTTTACGAAGAAGATGTCAAAGCTGCTGCAGATGCAGGTTTGAAGGTCGGTGCATATCACTATGCGCGACCGGGGATGGACCCTATTGCGCAGGCTCGCCACTTCGCAAACGTCATTAACGCTGGCCCTGCGCAGCAGCTGCCACCAGTTCTTGACCTTGAGGTCGATGAGGGGCTTGGTCCAACACAGCTCGCGGCGTGGACGCAGATCTTCCTCACTGAGTTGGAGCGTGCATCGGGCAAGCGGCCGATGCTCTATACCTACCGTTATTTCTGGTACGAGCGGATGAACAACACCAACGCGTTTACTAGCTACCCGCTGTGGCTTGCCGCATACCAGAACCAGCCGCCACGTCCGGTCGGTGGCTGGGACAAGTTGACGTTCTGGCAGCGTAGCGACTCCGGCCGGGTCGCTGGTATTCCGGCGACTGTCGATATGAACCTGTTCAACGGCACCGGTGCACAGTTCGGCGGTTTCGCCGCTGGCAATCTCGGTTCCGCAGGTGGCGTCCTTGAGACGTTCCAGGTGCCGGACTCCGATCAGCTTGAGGTACTGGAACAAAACAGCACGGCGCTGGTCGTCGCGATCCTCGCGTTGGCCGCCGGTGCCCTGGGTGCATCACAGGTTGCGTCGGAGGCTGCGAAATTCGGCTTTGATATTAAGGACGCGAACAACATCGCTGGCCTTGTCCAGCGCCTGGCTTCTCAGGGCGAACTGCCCGTGGATGACCTGCGTAACATGATGATTGGTGATTACCAGGTTGGTGACCTGCTGATCCTGTTGGATAACGCTGCGCACTAGACGTCGGTAGGCGCGTCGTAGCGAGGGCTCGTAGCAAGGCTACGGGCCCATTTTTCGTGCTTGAACTGCGCAGGCACGGCGCCTTTGAGCAGTTCACGGTTTAGCGAAGGGCTGGCCTCGATTGGTGTGTTTGCGCCGATAAGGACGATGTTGCCGTAGCGTCGACCTTTCAGCATTGGTGGGTCTGCGATAGCGGCAACGTGTGGCCACACTTCGAGCATGCCAGCCAGTTCTTCCTTCGCTTCTTTGAGATCCGCGTGGCTGCCGCAGTTTGCCACATACATTCCTGACGGGCTCAGTGATCTCCGAGCCTGCTCGAAGAACTCCACCGTGGTCAGGTTTCGTGGAGTGATCGCTGATGAAAAGACATCGCGAATGATGATGTCGCGGGTGTTGGGTTTGAAGCTATCGGTGACTTCGCGGGCGTCACCGACTCGTATTTTAACGACCGGTGAACGGGGGATATTGAAAAGTTCGCGGGCGAGCTCGGCAAGTGACATGTCAATTTCCACGACAGTGTTGCGCGAGCCGTTCCACTTGGACGCGAAGTAGCGGGGCAGTGTGCAGGCTGCCCCGCCCAGGTGCGTCAGGCGTGGTTTTGGCCAGCGGGGGACGTCGACAAGCTGTTGGTCGTTCAGAAAATCAGCGATCCACCTCATGTATTCGAAGTCCAGCCGTTCTGGGTCGCCGGGGACGATGTGGGAGCTCGGCACGCCGTTGACGAGGAGCACCATGGAGCCGTCCGGTTCGTGGAGAACCTCCGCAACGCCGGTATCGATTTCATGGAATTCACTTTTTGCTGCCATGCACAGTGACAGTACCTTACGCCCTCACGTCGACATGGCGCAGGTACACGACGGACGCAAGCCACGCTGTGACAGTAAGCAGCAGGGTGCTTGCGAGGACGCCGGACACCGCACTCCACTCGAGGACACCCGAGCCCGCGACTGCGTTACCGCCCATCCACAGCATCGTGGCCACGCCGACGGGAGGAAGCAGTAACTGCGCTACTGTGGCGCCGGCAGCAATTGCACCAAAAGCGACGAGGCTGGCCACCACGCCAAGGGCGACTGGCATGGCAAAGTTGCGGACCAGCATTGAAGCGAAGCTTTGCCACGCGGCCACTGCCATCGCAGGAACCACAGCGAGTAAGGACGATGCGAGTAGGGCCATCGGCGGCATGCCTGATAGGCCAGCGACCCAACCACCGATAGTGCTCAAGACGATGAACACGCACTGCATAATTGAGGTCATCGCGATGAGTACAGCAAGTTTTGCGGTGACCAGACTCGCCGCCGATCTGGACGAGGTAAGCAACGTGTTCCAGTTGCCGCCACGGTGCTCAACGCGCCACGTGGAGGACGCGAGAATCGAAATACCCGCCACCATGAACAGCATGCCGTAAAACAGCGTCGCCTGGGACCAATAGCTCGTCCACCCGGATTCCAAAGTCTCAGAGTTGGCGGCGTAGTTGCCAGCACCGAAGACGACGGAGACGAGTGGGATGGCGACGGCAACGATTGTGATGTAAGTGCGCCGAAGTTTACAAAACTCGTTAACGATCATGTCCATGATTAGATTTCTTTCCTGTCGAGTATTCGCGTTATTGCAACGAACCCTGTAGCGAGCAACACGACGTAGACACACCACGAAGCCCAACCTGGTTGAGTAGGAACTGCGCCTTCGTTAGCGAAGGTGTATGGGAGTAGGACTGCAAAATAGCCGAAGGGGTTCATCTCAGCGAGCCACACAGGGGAAAGCAGCGAGGTGATGCCGAGGAAGCCTCCCGCCACGCCAAATGCCAGCACTCCTACTTGCGATTCAGTGACCGCTGCGAGCACGAACATGGCGCTGGTGATCGCTAGGCTAGTGACAACGGCTGCAACTCCGTACACTGCCCAGGCTCCAGCTGTGCTTCCGCTAGGCAGCGGCGCACCCAGCAATACTGGTAGCGCGATGCACGCCGTGAACTCCATCAGCTTGAGCGTGACGATGAGAGGCGCCACTACTCGGAACTTTCGTCGCAGCAGCGAGCCCTTGCGGACGCCAGCAACCGCGTTGAGCAGCCACCCGCCACTTGCATGCTCGTTATCGACGGCGCGACTGGCAATGAGCGCCAATTGCAGTGGGGTGAGAAATGCGAGCGACATCGCAACCGCAATCAGTTGGCCCGACCATGCTGCCTCCGGGGCAGCGGTGAACGCGTCGATTTGGCCGTCTGAGAACAAGCTCATACAAGCGAACAGTACGATGCCCAGGGAGAGCACGCCGCCCAGTAGCGAGATGTGCGTACGACGCAGCTTCAAGAATTCGATGCTCATGCGCTAAGCCCCTTGCGTCCTGTCATCCCAATAAAAATTTCTTCCAGGCTGCGGTGCTTTCGCAGAACCTGGTAGATTGGGACTCCGTGATGGACGAGCTGCGCGCATGCAGTAGCAACGGCCTCCTCGGTAAGTCCGGGTAGTTCTACGCCCCCGGAAACGATGCGTGGTTGCAAGTCTCGTAGAACTTCGGTGGCAACGGCTGCCTGTGGGGTTTGGACGTAGACGTCGGGGAGGTGGGCGTCGAAAAGCTGCTGCTTCGAGCCTTGAAATATGAGCTTGCCTTGGTTGATAATGCTGAAGCTGGTGGCCATCTTCTCCATTTCGGAGAGCAAGTGACTTGAAACGAGGACAGTACGGCCTTCGTCGCGTGCGAGACTGATGATAAGCTCGCGGATTTCTTCGATACCTGCAGGGTCGAGGCCGTTGGTTGGTTCATCGAGGATGAGCAATTGAGGGTCGCGTACGAGCGCGATTGCGATGCCGAGGCGTTGCTTCATGCCGAGCGAATAGTTCTTGACCTGTTTGTCCATGTGCTTTTCCAAGCGAACAAGTCGTACCGCGCGCTGCGCGTTTGCAGAATCGGCTTTGAATAGACGCGTCACAATCTTCATGTTCTCCGCACCGGTGAGGTGCGGGTATGCCGCTGGCGACTCGATGAGTGAGCCGATGCTAGCGAGTACCTCGCCGCGTGTTGAGCGGGTCATCGGCTGCCCCAGCACGGTGATCTCCCCGGCAGTTGGTGTGGTCAGGCCGAGCAACATTTTCATTGTGGTTGATTTGCCGGAGCCGTTCGGCCCCAGGAGCCCGTGCACGGCGCCCTGCGGAACCTCAAGCGAAAGCTTGTCGACGACTGTGTGCGCACCGTAGACCTTCGTCAGGCCCTTCGTAGTAATGATTGGTGAGTTCATGGTGTTCACTATCGCCAAGTGAGGCTCCGAAAGCGTCGGAGCTTGGTACGATCTTGCAAGTCATACCGGGGGATGATGGTGGTTAGCCGTCGAGGAGATCGGAACGATCGACAAGGCCCGTGCGATAGGCGAAGAGCGCCGCATGCACGCGGTCGCGCGACTGGGTCTTGGACAAGATCCTCCCGACATGCGTCTTCACCGTTGGCATGGAAATGAACATGCGCTCAGAGATCTCCGAGTTTGACCAGCCGCGACCGATTGCGATGAGTACTTCGCGCTCGCGGGCAGTGAGCTCGCCAAGCGCCATGCGGTCAGTCGCAGAAATTGAAAGCTCCTCGTCGGCGTGTGCGGCTTGGCGCGTGCTGTGAGAGATCCGAGCAATGATGCGTTTGGTGGCGCGCGGAGAGATGACGGCATCGCCAGCAGCGACGGTACGGATGGCGTCGAGAAGTTCCTCGGGTTGTGTGTCCTTGAGCAAGAACCCACTGGCGCCGGCCCGCAGTGCGTCCACGACGTAATCCTCGTCATCGAACGTGGTGAGGATAATGACCTTGGTTTGCGGGAAACGGCTGGCGTACTCGGCTGTCGCGGCAATGCCGTCGAGGATGGGCATTTGCACATCCATCAGCACTACATCGACCGGGTGGGATGCCTGTTGCTCGAGTGCCTCAGCGCCGTTCGAGGCCAGCCAATCGACGCCCAAATCTGTCTGGGAGTCGATGACGAGCTGGATACCGTGGAGGAAGAGTGCCTGGTCGTCGACGATCCCTAAGCGAATTGTGCTCATGCATGCTCCAGCGTGTCGGGGTGTATCACTCCGGCGAGACCTTGCTCAACGTAGGGGATTCGCACTTGCGTGACCCACTCTGCACGCCCGTTGTTGGTGGGGGTGGGGCCTGCCTGCAAAGTTGCCCCGATAAGAGCGGCGCGCTCCCGCATCCCACGCAAGCCGTGGCCATTGACAAGGCTTGCTGCAGTGCCATCGAATCCATTGTTCACACGGATTACCACTTGTTTTTCCTCCCACGTCACATCAAGCAAAGCAGCGCCGTCGCCGTGTTTGAGCGCATTCGTGAGAGCCTCCTGGACCACGCGTCTGGCCGCAAGGGACGTAGCAAGTGGTAGCTGCTCTGGTGCAGATCCCGTTTGCGAGTAAGTGATATCCAGGCCGCCGAGTCGACTCGTACGAACCAGCTCTTCGAAATCTAGAGACACTGGTGAAGGTTCCACCGACCGCGACTCGGGCGCACGAAGTAGCGCGACCACTTCGCGCATTTGCGCCAGGGATTCCCGTCCGACCTCTCCGATTACTCGAAGGGCTTTGTCGCAGTCCCCGCCGTAGCGTCCGCCATCGGCCTGCGCAACAATCACAGTGAGCGAATGGGTAACCACGTCGTGGATCTCGCGGGCAAGGAACGCGCGTTGCTCAGACATAGCCTGTTGAAGCTCGATCCGTTGCTGCCGCAGCGCCTGCTCGAGCTCGCGGGTTGCGGCTTCTTCGGTCCGCCTGCGTAGCTCGCCGAAGAGTCCAGCCGCCACTAGCAACGTGGCGCTCCACGCGAGGTAGGGAAGCTGCTGCTCAAAGGGCATGCTCCGAGGCACGGGCGATACGAGTGAGAGTGCCACGAGGTCTCCTGTAACGAGCGCAATGGCAGCGAAGTCGCGAAGAACTGGGCGAACATTGCGACGGATGATGTAGGCAGTGAAGACCCCAACGACAATCACCGCTACCGTGAGGTTCGTGCTGAATGCACGCATCCCCAATAGGACGAATGCGGTGAGCACAGTTGCAGTTGGCCATCGCCAGCGGGAAAAAGGGGCGACGATAGCCCACAGCAGGAGAGGTACGACCGCCCATGCAGATCTCGTGGCACTCAGGACACCAAGCGAAGCACACACGCCGAGGACAAAAGCGATGCTTGCGTCACGCATGCGGATCGGCATGCGGGCAGTAAAGGGAGGCATATCCATAACCTAATCGACCTGCGCAGGGCTGTCGTCATGCCACGGTATGATTCGCCGGGCGCTTTCCTTCTCCTTCTACTCGCGGGTACACTTCCGCCACATGCGAGTTTTAGTGGCGATGAGTGGAGGCGTGGACAGCTCGGTGGCCGCAGCACGCCTTGTCCAGGCTGGCCACGACGTTGTGGGAGTGCATCTGGCGCTCTCACAGGACCCGCAGGCCACCAGAGAGTCGGCACGCGGGTGTTGCTCGCTGGAGGATTCTGCGGACGCTCGACGTGTGTGCGACAAACTCGGGATTCCATTTTATGTGTGGGACTTTTCCGATCGCTTTAAAGCCGAGGTTATTGATAATTTCGTGTGGTCGTACGAGCATGGTGAGACCCCGAATCCATGCCTGCGATGCAACGAGAAAATCAAGTTTGCGGCCCTGCTCGAACGCGCAATTGCACTTGGTTTCGACGCCATTGCAACCGGGCATTACGCAACTATCGACGAAGACGGGAACCTGCGGCGCTCGGTGGACCCGCTGAAAGACCAGTCTTATGTGTTGGGAGTGCTGACGCGTGATGAGCTTGACAAGTGCATCTTCCCAGTCGGCGATACGGAAAAACCTCAGATTCGTGAGGAGGCGGCAGCGTTCGGGTTCGCTACCGCGCAGAAGCCGGACTCCTACGATATTTGCTTTATCCCGGACGGCAACACCCAGGCATTTTTGGGTAGGTCCATCGGTATGCGCCCAGGAATCGTGCGCGATCAGGACGGCACCGAGCTCAAAGAGCACGACGGCGCGTTCCAGTACACCATCGGACAGCGCCGTGGACTCAACCTTCGCGTGCCAGCCCAGGACGGAAAGCCGCGCTACGTCACCGATGTCGACGCCACCACGGGCACGGTTACTGTCGGCCCCCGCGAGGCGCTCAAAGTCTGGCAGATCGACGCAGACCGCCTGAAAGTATTGCATCCGGCGATGCAAGGTGAGTTCGCGGCCAATGTACAGATCCGTGCGCACGGCGGGGTCGTCGCCTGCCACGCACGCGTTGAGGGCGACAGCATGCATCTCGAGTTGGAGACGCCCCTGGAGGGAGTCGCGCGAGGGCAGGCTGCCGTGTTGTACTTGCCTGACCCGGACGGGCGCGGTGACGTGGTGCTGGGGTCCGGCACGATTTGTGGGACTTCGAGCGTGCAACCATGACGGCGTTCGGCCTCGGGGAGTTGCCCGGCACAGACCTCGTCACTGCCGCGGACGTTGTGCTTTCAGAATCACCGCTGCCACACATTCCACAGCTGCCAGAGCGTGGGATCGGGAGTGACCTGATTGGGCGAACGGCCGCGCTGCTCGACATTCCCATCGACCGCGGCCCGCGCGGATGGCGCGTTGGCACCCAGCACCGGGCGGTGCGTGACCAGATGGATCGCGACCTGGATGTCCTGGAATCGCTGTGGGCCGGCAAGCTCGATGCGATCAAAGTCCAGGTTGTCGGTCCTTGGACACTTGCAGCAGAAATTGAGATGCGCAATGGACACCGCATGATCACGGACACTGGTGCGCTGCGGGATGTGACCGAGGCGCTTGCACAGGCTATTGACGATCATCGAGAAGATGTGGGGCGTCGATTAGCTCCGACAGTGCTGCAAATCGACGAGCCAAGCCTCGACGCCGTGATGAGAGGCTCACTGCGTGGTGCGACTGATGCCGAACGCATCCCGGCATACCCAGAACCGGAGGAGCGCCTCGCAGGCTTTGGTAAGTACCTACTCCACGCGCCAATGATGATCAACGTCCCTTGGCAGACCGTAGACCTTGCGGACCTACAATCAACCGCCGAAAAAGACCGCTTTGCGCAACTGCTCGATCGCGGCAGCCGCTTCGCGCTTGCACCCATGCGGCCAAGGGATGTGTGGAACGTGCTCGACGAACTCCAAACCGACCCTGAGGCCTGCAGCTTCGACGTGTGGGCACGACCCGCGGATACGTTGAAACAGGCCGCTGCGAACTACCGTGAAGCCGCTGAAATGGCGGAAGGGCTGCGCTAACTCGCATCCCCGATCATCGGCCACGACGTCGTGAGGTTTGAGACATCACGCCCCTTCGACTCGAAGAACTCCCGCAACTCTGTTTGGAGTTTGTAGTACTCCACGGCCTGAAACTCCATCAACTCGTCCGTGCTCATCTGGGCGAGTTCAGGGTAGGTGGAGCGGACCTGCTTCCACGCAAGGCGCGCAGCGGCGGTCGCATCAGCCGTCGCATCGTGAGCGTTGTCGAGCTTCACTCCGTACAGCTCGCACAGAGCGCCGAGGTTGCGTTTCCCCTTCCTGTAGCGGTCCTTCGCCCGGTCGATGACGAGAGGGTCGAAAACCGGGCCGGTTACAGTGAAGTCTCCGGTGAGCTGTCGCAGCACAGAAAGGTCATACGGCGCGTTAAAAACGATGAGAGTGAGGCCGTCCTCCCAACCGCGCTTAATCATGTCAACTGTTTCTTGCAAGACCTCATCGTGCGGGCGGCCGTGCGCGCGGGCGTACTCCGTGGTGATGCCGTGGACCGCGGCAGCCTCTGCGGGGATCTCAACCCCTGGGTCCGCGAGCGCCTCGTGCGCGTTCGCCTGCGCACCGTCGATCGTGACAAGGGAGGACGTCACAATACGAGCAGTGCGTGGGTTCACAGAAGTCGTCTCGAGGTCGAAGGACATCATGCGGGATGCGTCGAAGAAAGCCATGCACATTACCTTACTAACCGTGTCGGACAGAGACGCTAGACTTGCACGTTATGAACGAAAATGTGAACGAATTGCCTGCTAATGACGTCGATGTGCGTCGACTCTGGGATGAGATTGCCAGCCAAGTTCGTCACCATCGGGATCTGTACTACAACAGCCAACCCGTTATTAGTGACGCCGAGTTTGATGAGCTTTTCCAGCGCTTGGTGCGACTTGAGGAAGAGCACCCCGAGCTCGCTGTTCCGGACTCACCGACGATGCAGGTCGGTGCGCCGACCGGCGGTGCGTTCGACGATGTCGAGCACCTCGAGCGGATGATGAGCCTAGATAATGTTTTCTCGGAGGCAGAGCTACGAGACTGGCTGGCAAAGGCGCCGGGCCCGTATCTGACAGAGCTCAAGATCGACGGGCTTTCGATCGACCTCGTGTATGAAAACGGCGAGCTGGTTCGCGCTGCTACGCGTGGTGACGGGCGCGTGGGCGAGGACATTACGGCCAATGCAAAGGTCATTGAAGATATTCCGCACCAGCTGCAGGGCGATGCCCCGGCGCTAGTCGAGGTGCGAGGGGAAGTTTTTATCCGGCCCGAGGACTTCCCAGATCTCAACGCTGCTCGCATCGAAGAGGGCGGGAAACCGTTCGCGAATCCGCGCAACGCGGCTGCCGGAGGCTTGCGTCAAAAGGATCCCGAGGATGTGAAAAAGCGCAAACTGCGGATGATTTGCCACGGCATCGGTGCGCGCGAGGGGTTTGCCCCGAAGACCCAGCACGAAGCCTACGAGCAGATGGCAGCCTGGGGGCTGCCAGTGTCTGAATACACAAAGCGCGCAGCAACTGCTGATGCGGTGGTGGATGCCGTTCGCTATTGGGAACAGCACCGCCACGACGCGATCCACGAGATGGATGGGCTCGTTGTAAAAGTCGATGCGGTTGAGGAACAGCGCCAACTAGGAGCGACGTCGCGGGCGCCACGGTGGGCGATCGCGTACAAGTACCCGCCGGAGGAGGTCACGACGAAACTGCTCGATATTGAGGTTTCCGTTGGGCGAACTGGCCGAGTAACACCGTACGCGGTAATGGAGCCGGTTTTCGTGTCTGGTACGACTGTCGCCATGGCGACGTTGCACAATCCGACCGAGGTCCGCCGCAAGGGCGTCCTCATTGGTGACACGGTCGTAGTGCGTAAAGCTGGCGAGATTATCCCTGAGGTGTTGGGTCCCGTCGCAGATCTTCGCACTGGAGAGGAGCGGGAGTTCGTGTTCCCCGCGGAGTGCCCAAGTTGCGGGGCAACGTTGGCGCCTGCGAAGGAAGGGGATGCGGACTGGCGCTGCCCGAATACGCGTTCATGCCCGGCCCAGCTGGCGCAACGTCTGAAGTACCTCGCCAGTCGCGGCGCCTTTGACATTGAGGCGCTGGGCGAAAAGGGCGCGCAGGACATGATTGACACTGGTGTGATCCAAGACGAGGGCGACCTGTTTGATCTCACAGAGGAAGACCTCAAGAAGTCACAGGTCTACACCACGAAGAAAGGTGCGGTAAATGCCTCTGGCCGCAAGCTACTGGAGAACCTCGACACTGCGAAAAATGCCGATTTCTGGAGAGTCCTCGTCGCGCTTTCGATTCGACACGTCGGTCCGACCGCAGCTCGTGCGCTCGCCTCCCGTTACGGCAACATGGAAGCGCTTGTCGACGCCCCACTGGAGGACCTTGCGCAAACAGACGGAGTAGGCGCCATCATTGCGGAATCGTTCCAAGAGTGGTTCCGCGTTGACTGGCACCGTGAGATCGTCGAAAAGTGGACAGCTGCTGGCGTGACGATGGAAGTTGATGCCGCCGACGTTGCTCCGCAAACCCTTGAGGGGATCACCGTGGTGGTGACGGGCACGCTCGAGGAATACACGCGTGATGGCGCGAAAGAGGCGATCGTGTCGCGTGGTGGTAAGGCATCGGGGTCTGTGTCAAAGAAGACGGACTTTGTGGTCGTCGGCGAAAATGCCGGTTCAAAAGAGCAAAAGGCGCGTGAGCTCGGCCTCAGGATTCTCAACGAGGAAGAGTTCACGCGCCTGCTCGAACAGGGGCCAGAAGGAGTTGAAGACTAGGAAATTATCGAACCGATGATGGTTCCCAAGTCTCCGATCTGAGCTACCTCTGATGCAAGGAAATCAGGGCCGCCGATGCGACCGACAACGAGAATGTACTCGGAGGCGCCGAGGGGAGTGATGGCAAGCGCGGTATCGAGTTGCCACCACGACTCTGGTGTCCACGCGTCGTTGTCCGGAACGAGCACCCGCGCATGCTCGAGCGGTGGCATGATTGGGTGGGATTGGTCATCTTCTGGTGCAGCCTGGGAGGCGCACAGGCGGTCGAGTCCTTCGGGGGTGTGCTTCAGCACCACGGCCCAGGAAGAGGTCATTGCCTGGGGGATCATCACGGTTAACTCGTCGAGTGCCTGCTTCGGATTGTTTGCAAGCTCGGCGATTTTCGCCAGCATCCGGATGTGCCCACTGCGGTCAACGCGCCCAGTG
Source organism: Corynebacterium sp. UMB2355A (assembly GCF_033877495.1). Taxonomy (NCBI): domain Bacteria; kingdom Bacillati; phylum Actinomycetota; class Actinomycetes; order Mycobacteriales; family Corynebacteriaceae; genus Corynebacterium; species Corynebacterium sp. UMB2355A. The sequence goes on from NZ_CP138855.1 coordinate 2,354,405, forward strand.
AACGGGCGGATCGAATCAACTTCAACGCCGTCGATGGCTGAAGCTGCTGTAATGAGTGCGTCGACCATCGTTCCGGTGGGCAAGCTGACAACAATGTCGTCAGTGACGGTACCGCTTGGATCAGTCTCGACGATGTCGACGGACTGAATATTTGCGTCGATTACGCCGAAGGCTTCCGCGAGTTCGCCAAGACTGCCGGGTAGGTCGGGCAAGGTCACTCGTACGAGGTAAGACATAGGCTCTTTTATAGCACTGCATACGGACAGCATGCTGCCAATTACATGAATATATGCATGCAATTGTAAAAATGAGGCGAAAAGGGATGGGGCGATGGTGTGGTGTTGCCTAGTGCGATGCGGGTTCTGGGGATAACGTAGAATGAACACGTTTTAGTGGCTAACCTACGGTAAAGATTGGACTTCACATTGGCTGAGATTTCACGCGATGAGGTCTCCCGCATCGCACGCCTCGCGCGAATTGCGTTGCAGGAGGATGAGCTTGACCAGATCGCCCAGCAGCTCGACACCATTGTTGACGCTGTTTCGAAGGTGCAACAGGTCGACACTGATGGGGTGGAGCCGATGAGCCACCCCCACTCGATTGACGCTGGCATGAGGCCGGACGTCGAGAAGAAGACGTTGACGCAGGCGCAGGCCCTTGACCAGGCCCCTGAAGTTGATGAAGAGCGCTTCGTAGTTCCACAAGATCCTTGGAGAAAGTGAGTAGGCATGACTGAGTACACGCTTCCATCTGAAGGCATTGTGTCGCTTCCAGCTCACGTGCTTGCACAGAAAATCCAATCCGGCGAGCTGACGTCGCGCGAGGTTACCCAGGCATTCCTGGACCGCATTGCGGAGACTGATAACGAGCTCGGGGCATTCCTACATGTCGGCGCCGAGGAGGCTCTCGCTGCGGCAGACGAGGTGGATGCCCAGGTCGCTGCTGGTAAGCCACCGGCTTCAAAGCTGGCTGGTGTACCTCTGGCACTGAAGGATTTGCTGGTGACGACGGATGCTCCGACCACCGCTGCATCGAAGATGCTTGAGGGATACCGCAGCCCGTACGATGCTACGGTAGTCCGCAAGTTGCGCGAGGCCGGTATCCCAATTCTGGGCAAGACGAACCTCGACGAGTTTGCGATGGGTTCCTCCACTGAGAACTCCGCCTATCAGGTCACCCGTAACCCGCATGACCTCGAGCGTGTTCCGGGTGGATCTGGCGGTGGTACCGCTGCTGCACTTGCCTCTGGCCAGGCACCAATTGGTATTGGCACTGATACCGGTGGCTCTATTCGTCAGCCGGCATCGCTGACAGGCACCGTCGGTGTGAAGCCGACGTACGGCGGTGTTTCCCGCTACGGTGTGATCGCTTGTGCGTCGTCGCTGGATCAGGTTGGACCGTGTGCGAACAACGTCCTCGACACGGCGTTGCTGCACGAGATTATTGGCGGCCACGACGAGTTCGACGCCACAAGCGTTGACACTCCGGTACAGGAGCTCGCAGCTGCCGCTGAACAGGGCGCTTCGGGCGATCTGTCTGGCGTGAAGATCGGACGCGTGAAGCAGTTCTCGCGCCCAGGTACCCAGCCAGGCGTCACTGAGCGTATCGACGCCGCCTTTGCACAGTTCGAACGTCAGGGCGCAGAGATCGTCGAAGTGGACTGCCCGAGCTTCGACGACGTCATGGGCGCGTACTACATCATCCAGATGTCCGAGGTTTCGTCGAACCTCGCGCGTTTTGACGGTATGCGCTATGGCCTGCGCACGGGTGACGACGGCAAGCACTCTGCGGAAGAGGTTATGGCGTCGTCCCGTGGTGACGGCTTTGGTCCGGAGGTGAAGCGTCGCATCATCCTCGGCACGTATGCGTTGTCTGTTGGTTACTACGACGCCTACTACCTGCAGGCGCAGCGTGTGCGCACCCTCATCGCGCAGGATTTCCGTCGGGCGTTTGAGAAGGTGGATGTCATCGCTGGCCCTGCCGTTCCTCAGACTGCGTTCAAGATCGGGGAGAAAGTCGACGATCCGTTGGCAATGTACAACTTTGACCTCTTCACCTTGCCGTTGAACCTGGCAGGCCTCCCGGGCATGAGCGTACCTGCGGGGACGGCAAGCGATACTGGTCTTCCTGTTGGCCTGCAGATTATTGCTCCTGCTTTTGAAGATGAGCGCCTGTACCGTGTTGGTGCGGCGTTTGAGGCTGGACGCTAGCATTCTTATCTGGCATATCCACCACGACCCCGCAGGTTACTGCCGCGGGGTCGTTTTCATTTTGATAACACCTTAATCGTCTATGTCGTGGATTTGTGTGTGAATGGGAGCATCAATTTGATGCCTGTGACCAGGGGTAATTTGATTTTTGGGCATGCGGAATAAGCCCTTTTGCCTTGAAAGCGCTAGGGTTGTGTGTATGCGACTTGCCACTCTTACCTCCGGCGGCGACTGCCCAGGGCTGAACGCCGTCATTCGCGGAATCGTCCGAACTGCCAGCGCGGAATATGGCTCGACAGTTGTCGGGTACCTCGATGGCTGGGTCGGGCTGATGGAAGACCGCAGGATTGACCTGTACGACGATGCGTTTATCGATTCGATTTTGCTGCGCGGCGGCACCATCCTGGGGACCGGCCGTTTGCACCCCGACAAGTTCAAAGCCGGTATCGACACTATTAAGGCGAATATGGATGACGCCGGTATCGACGCCCTGATCGCCATTGGCGGCGAAGGTACCCTCAAAGGTGCCAAGTGGTTGTCCGATAATGGCATTCCGGTTGTCGGCGTTCCAAAGACCATTGACAACGACGTTGCCGCAACTGACTACACGTTCGGCTTTGACACCGCAGTATCGGTTGCTACCGACGCGATTGACCGCCTGCATACGACTGCGGAATCACACAACCGCATCTTGATCGTCGAAGTGATGGGCCGCCACGTCGGCTGGATTGCACTCCATGCCGGTATGGCAGGTGGTGCACACTACACGGTCATCCCTGAGGACCCATTCGACATTGCAGATATTTGCAAGGCAATGGAGCGCCGCTTCCAGATGGGAGAGAAGTACGGCATCATCGTTGTCGCCGAAGGCGCTATCCCGAAAGAGGGCACGATGGATGCAGGCCTCGGTGAGGAAGACGAGTTCGGCCACAAGACCTTCAACGGGATGGGGCAGATCATCGCTGACGAGATTAAGCGCCGCCTTGGTTACGATGTCCGAACTACGGTGCTGGGGCACATCCAGCGCGGTGGTACGCCAACGGCGTATGACCGAGTGCTTGCCACCCGTTACGGCGTGCACGCAGCCCGTGCCGCACACGAAGACAACTTTGATACCTGTGTAGCTCTGCACGGTGAGGATATCGACCTCGTGCCGCTCGAGTCCGCGGTGGCACACCTGAAGACGGTTCCGGAACACCGGTATAAAACTGCACGAAGCATGTTTGGATAAGAAATTTTTGGGTGGAGCGCCCGCGCCAGTGCAAAAGATTTTTGCGGAAACTGGCGCGGGCGCTCCTTTTGTGTGTCTATAGTCTGACCTATGACTGTTTCGGTAGGTGAGAAAAGAGAACCATCTAGCGGGACTGCCCAGGACCGCGCTGCATACCTCGCAACGCTGGGCTTCCCAGTGCTAGTACTGATTGGCTTCGCGCTTGGTGCAGCAGCACCTGGCGCGGTCGCCCCAATTTCTGGTTGGACTACGTGGCTCCTGGGCATTGTGATGTTCGGCATGGGGCTTACCTTGCGTCCAGTTGATTTTCGTCTCGTTTTTTCGCGTCCGCTCCCGGTACTCATCGGTGTGGTTGCGCAGTTCGTCATCATGCCTGCAATTGCAGTAGCTATCACTGTGGTGCTCGGTCTGCCGTCTGAAATCGCGGCAGGTGTGATCTTGGTTGGGTGCGCACCAGGCGGGACGTCATCCAACGTCGTTAGCTACCTTTCCCGTGGTGACGTAGCCTTGTCGGTCACTATGACGTCGGTATCGACGCTGCTTGCACCAATCATGACGCCGCTGTTGACTCTGTGGCTGGCAGATCAGCACATGCCAGTGAGTGCAGCAGCAATGGCGCTGTCGATCGTCAAGATGGTCATCGTTCCAATCGTGCTCGGTCTCGTCGTGCGCCTCGTGCTGCCTCAGCTTGTTGACGCCATCTTGCCTGCGCTGCCGTGGGTCTCTGTGATTGCGATCTCGATGATCGTGGCGATTGTCGTGCAGGGCTCCCGTGAGAAACTTGCAGAGGCTGGTCTCTTGGTGCTGCTGTGTGTAGCAATCCACAACATCCTGGGGTACCTGCTGGGCTACCTGACTGGAAAGGTCACGCGTCAGCCGGAAACCGCTTCTCGAACAATGGCTGTCGAGGTTGGGATGCAGAACTCCGGCCTAGCCGCCACACTTGCCGCACAGTACATGAACCCAGTCGCGGCACTTCCAGCGGCAGTGTTTTCTGTATGGCACAACCTCTCCGGTGCGGTATTTGCGTTCATCTGTCGCTCCGTAGACCAGCGGAAACGTGCTATTGGCGCGCCAAGCGACACGGAGAACTAGGAGAGCACTACACTAGAACACTATGACTGCGTACGACCTGATGGATTACGACGAAGTACTGAAAAAATTCGACCCGGTTATGGGGTTGGAGGTACACGTTGAGTTAGCAACCGAGACCAAGATGTTCTCGACATCTTCAGCCCACTTCGGTGCGGCGCCAAACACCAACGTCGACCCGGTGTCGCTTGGGTTGCCTGGCGCATTGCCCGTCGTTAATGCAAAGGGCGTTGAGTGGGCAATCAAGATCGGCCTTGCGCTGAACTGCAAGATTGCGGAAAGCTCGCGCTTCGCGCGTAAGAACTACTTTTACCCGGATCAGCCGAAGAACTACCAGATTTCGCAGTACGACGAGCCGATCGCGTACGACGGCTACCTGGATGTCCTGCTCGATGACGGTACTGAGTACCGCGTTGAAATTGAGCGCGCGCATATGGAAGAAGACACCGGTAAGCTGACGCACCTCGGGTCTGCCTCGGGGCGCATCACGGGTGCGACGGCCTCGTTGGTTGACTGTAACCGCGCTGGTGTTCCACTCATTGAGATCGTGACGAAGCCGATTATCGGTGCAGGGGAGCGTGCTCCCGAGGTCGCTCGTGCGTACGTTGGCGCGCTCCGCGAGCTTGTGAAGGCTCTCGGTGTCTCTGATGCACGCATGGACCAGGGGTCGATGCGCTGTGATGCGAACGTTTCGCTACGCCCGATTGGTCAGGAGAAGTTCGGTACCCGTACGGAGACGAAGAACATCAACTCCTTGAAGTCGGTTGAGCAGGCCGTCCGCTTCGAGATGATGCGTCAGGCACAGGCGCTCGTCAACGGCGAAGAGATTGTGCAGGAGACCCGCCACTACCAGGAGAAAGATGGCTCGACGTCGAAGGGGCGTCCAAAAGAAGAGGCCTCTGAGTACCGCTACTTCAACGACCCAGACCTGCCCCCAGTTATCGCGAAGCCTGAGTGGGTGGAGGAGATCCGCAAGACGCTTCCGGAGCTTCCGTGGGTGCGCCGGGCGCGAATCCAGGAAGAGTGGCAGTTGCCTGAGAAGGAGTTCCGCGATTTGGTGAACGCTGGCGCGTTGGATCTGGTTGTGGATACAGTCGAGGAAGGTACGACTCCTGACGAGGCGCGTGCTTGGTGGGTGTCGTACATTCAGAGCAAGGCAAACGAGCTCGGCAAGGATCTTGACGCGGTTGGAGTGACGCCAAAGGACGTTGCTCGTGTGGTCGAGTTGGTGAAAGAAGGCAAGCTGACGACCAAGCTGGGTCGCCAGGCTATCGACGGCGTGATTGCTGGCGAGGGCCATGTTGACGAGGTTGTCGCTGCTCGTGGCCTCGAGGTCGTGCGTGATGATGGCGCTATCGAAAAGGCTGTCGACGACGCGTTGGCTGCCAACCCGGACATCGTTGAGAAGTACCGAGCCGGCAACAAGAAGGTAACCGGCGCGATTGTCGGTGCCGTGATGAAGGCAACGCAGGGCAAGGCTGATCCTGGTCAGGTGAACAAGCTGATCGCGAAGAAGCTGTCCTAAGCTACACCGCATAAAGGAGCCCCCGCGCCGATTCGAACCGGTGCGGGGGCTCTTCCATGTACTGCAACGAAACGGATCTATTTGCCCTTCGATGCGTTCTTGACGTCCTCGTCGGTGACGGCTGGGAACGTGCCAGTTTCGTACATCTCTGAGTAGGCCTCCCAGTCGATTGGGTCGTCGTGTGAGTCGGCGTCACCAGGTGCACCGTCGTACTCCTCGGAGTCGGGGTCGAGTGCCGGTGCGTCGTCGAGCGAGAACTCATTCTCTGGATCAGCGTGGAGATCCGCAGCGACTTCCTCCTGGACGGATTGCCACAGGTGTGTGTCACCAACGTGAGACTCGGTGACCAGGTCTTCGACCTCTTCGCGCTCCTTCGCGGACAGTTCGCTTTCTGCTGGGTCCAGCGCGGTTTCTGCGAGCTCTGCGAGGCGCTCACGTCGTTTGGTCTCTGCCGCGATACGTCCACGATCCTTGAACCAGGAAATAATCATGACGATCGAGAGCACAAGTCCGAGATAGCCAACGACAGGGTAGACCCAACCAACGAGCGCCGAGAAACCGATGAAAGACAGCGCGAAGCCAATGCCGACCACGATGAAGTAGATCAGTCGGAACTTTTCCTGACGGCCATGAGCGAGACGCCGCGCCATGGCGTAGAACATGCCTACCGCGGTGTTGTAGATCATCAAGTAGATCAGCAGCGAGACGACGAAGCCGACCGCTGGGTGCATGTTGTCAAACACCATGAGCAGTGGGAAGTCGGCGCCGTAGACGCCTTCCATGTTCATGAAAATGATGAAATTCAGGATGACCAGTAGGGTTGCAAAGATGAACCCGCCAAGCAATCCGCCAATGCCAGCTTCGCGAGGGTTGAGCTGCGAGCCCGCAATGACGAGGATCATCGAAACAGCCATGATGATGCAAAGCGTTGCGTAGTTGACTGCAGAGAGCAACCAGTTGTTGCCCACACCTGTAGCAGGTGCGTTCTGCATGGAGAGCTCGTTGATCTGGCTGATGTTGTCTGGCATGTGCACCAGCGTGATCATCAGCGCCACGATCACCGCGACGATAAGAAATGGCGTGATGATGGAAATGACGTTCGTGAGCTTGTCGACGTCCAGGAACCCCGAAAGGACAAGCAGGACGGTCATGATGGCCGCGCCCACCCAAGTTGGGAGCCCGAACTGTTGGTCAAGGTTCGAGCCTGCACCGGCGACCATGACGAAGCCGATCGCAAAAAGGGTGAACATCGTGGCGACGTCCATAAATTTCGATACAAGTGGCTTTGATACGTTCTTAAAGACGGCGCTGTGGTCGTCAGCGAGGTAGAAAGAACCCAACTGGAAGAGCGTCGAGCCAACGACGACGATAATGATGCCAGCAACAATCGAGCCGACAAGGCCCCAGTACCCGTACGCGAGGAAGTACTGAATCACTTCCTGGCCGGATGCGAAGCCAGCTCCGACGAGCAACCCCACGAACGCGAGCGCCACACGGATAGATTTACGCATAAAACTTTGTCCCTATTGAATATGTAGAAATCGATATAAATATTTAGCGGTGGCGTTATTGCAACGTCCACCGAACGGGAGTTGATGGTATCAAAGGCATTTCTCCAGCGCACACCATAAAACGGACGGAACAGTAGTGTTAAAGGCTCTGGGGAGTGGCGCTGATAAGCGTTCGGCCGTGGTGGGCGTGGGTCGTGACTATCGAATAAACCGCCTGGTAATAAGGGAGAAGTTGCCAGGTGGTCAGACGGGGGAGGTGCGGGGACGTGTGGAGGGAGAAGCTGGCGTCAAAAAGAATGAGATGCACGCCAAAGCGTTACGGAACTGTTACCTTGGCTAGGCTCGTGCCCTAATGGTCTGGTCCTGCCTTGGCGACGATCTTCTTCATGATTCGGTTGAGTTGGTCGGCCTCTTCCGGCGTAATGGAATCGAATACGAGCTCGCGGAGCTTCTGAAGGTAACCGGGCGTGGACCGCACGATGAATTCGACGCCGTCTTTGGTGAGCGTGGCGATGTTGGTGCGGCGGTCCGTCGAGTCTTGGCTTCGCGCCACGAGCCCACGTCTCTCTAAACGTGCGACGATATGGGACAAGCGTGATGCAGACATCTGTGTTGCCTTCGCGAGTTGGCTCATCGTGATCTTCTGATCGTCAGCTTGTGCGATCTCTACCAGTGCAAGGTAGTCAGACAGATTCATGCTCTCATTGGCCTTGAGTGCTTCGTCAAGGCGGGCAGGGATCCACGAGATCATTGCCCACATAGTGAGCCAAATTTCAGTGTCGTGTTCATCAAGCCAACTGAATCGATGCATGTGATGAGATGTTAGTAACTACAACAGATTTCAACCTAATTTTGTTCAGAGGCCCAGCTTCCGGGGCTACGTTAGAACGAAGGTGGCGTCTCTTAGTGCAAGAAGTTTTGTGGCGCGCCGACGTACAGCCTCGTAATCGGGCAGATTTGTTCTAGATTGCTAGGCATGACTGATAAAAACTTGCGCGATGCTACACCCGAGGATGTAAGTGGACTCGAAGGCGTTCCTGAGTTTCAGGGATTGGCTCGAGGCGACTCGGCTCAGGGAATCTATTCGATGACGGGGAAGGCTGCTCCCACTGAGGTGTTTCCAAACGCCGACGCTCCGGGCGGCTTCGATGCCACACCGGCGACCGAAACGGTTGTTGCCAACAACACGCTCGATTCGGTGCCGACGACCTATGCGCAACCAGATGTTGCCGCTGACTCTGACCTGGAAGAGGAGAAGGTTGAGCACGCAAAGCGCGGTACGCTCGACTTTGGCTTGCTGATTGCGCGCCTTACCATCGGGCTCGCGCTCATCCTGCAAGCGATTGCGGTGTTCTTCCGTCTAGGCGATTCGGCTGGTATCGGTGGGCTGGAAGCAGAATTTGCTGCGCAGGGCTACGCTTTTACCGACGGCCTGGCTATCATCCTGCCGACGTTGCAGCTCGCCGCAGGTGTTTTCTTGCTGCTAGGGCTGTTGACGCCAGCTGCAGCGATGGTGGGCATCGCAGTTACTGGCTTTGCCGTTTTACACAGCATTGTTGTGAGCGGAGTTGGTCTGAACGTGTTCGAGTGGGAACCAGCAACAGTCTTGGCAGCAGTGCTTTTCGGTGTGGTGCTCGCGCTGCAGTTTGCTGGCCCTGGCCTGTACGGCGTCGACGCGACCCGCTCGTGGGCGCGCCGACCACTGGCAAGCTCCTGGATTTTCGCAGTCCTTGGGCTAGCCGCAGCTGGTGCGCTGTGGTGGTTCGGCGCCGGGGTAAACCCGCTCGCCTAACCAGGACTGCCCGCTAGTCGAGCTGGCGGACGGCGCCCTTGTCGGCGGATGTTGCCATCTTTGCGTACACCTTGAGAGCCTTCGACACTTCGCGGACACGATTTGGTGTCCACGGGTGCTCAGAGGCTTCCATTGCTTCACGGCGCTTTTCCAGGACGTCTTCGTCGACATCGAGGGTGAGCTCGCGTCGAGACACTGAGATCGAAACGGTATCGCCGTTTTCGATCAGGCCGATGAGGCCACCGTGGGCAGCCTCGGGTGAGATGTGTCCGATGGAAAGTCCTGACGTGCCGCCGGAGAATCGGCCGTCGGTAATCAGGGCGCACTTCGTGCCCAGTCCGGCACCTTTCAAGAAGGAAGTGGGGTGAAGCATCTCCTGCATGCCTGGCCCACCCGCGGGTCCTTCGTAGCGGATCACGACAACCTCACCCTCAAGTACTTCGTGTGCCAAGATCATCAACACCGCCTGCTCTTGCGAGTCCACAACATGCGCCGGTCCCGAGAACTCCCAGAGACCTTCTTCAACACCTGCAGTTTTGAGGATCGCGCCGTCCGGAGCAAGGTTGCCACGCAGGACGACCAAGCCGCCGTCAGAAGTAAACGGGTGGTCGACATCGTGGATCACGCCACGGATGGCATCGGTATCCAGGCTCGGCCACCGCGCTGACTGCGAGCATGCCTGCGTGGTTCGCTTGCCACCCGGCGCGGCGTGGAAGAGTTCGATGGCTTCTTCACATGCGCCGGTGCCACGGATATCCCAGTCCTTGAGCCACTCGTCGAGGGAGTCGTAGACAATTGAGTGCACGTCCTCGTGTAGCAGTCCGCCGCGGTGGAGCTCGCCGAGGATTGCTGGGATGCCTCCGGCGCGGTGGACATCTTCGACGTGGGCTGTGCCGTTTGGAGCAACCTTTGACAGGCACGGGATGTGGTGGGACAGGTCGTCGATATCCGCGAGTGAGAAGTTCACCTCGCCCTCTTGCGCGGCCGCAAGGATGTGCAGAATCGTGTTCGTCGATCCACCCATGGCCATGTCGAGGGCCATTGCGTTGCGGAACGCGTGCACGGTTGCGATCTCGCGCGGCAATACTGAGGTGTCGCCTTCTCCGTAGTAGCGGTTGCACAGGTCAACGATGGTGGCGCCAGCTTTTTCGAACAGCTCACGGCGCGCTGTGTGCGTGGCCAGGGTGGTGCCGTTGCCAGGGAGTGAAAGGCCGAGCGCTTCGGTAAGGCAGTTCATGGAGTTAGCGGTGAACATGCCGGAGCACGATCCACAGGTAGGGCAGGCGCCTTCGACGATGGCATCGAGTTCGTTATCGGAGACAGCATCGTTTGCGGAAAGCGCGATGGCGTCAACAAGGTCGGAGGCTGGCTTTTCGACGCCACCAACGTTAATTGGCTTGCCTGATTCCATCGGGCCGCCGGAGACGAAAACCGTAGGGATGTTAAGCCGCAGTGAAGCATTCAGCATGCCCGGTGTGATCTTGTCACAGTTGGAGATGCATACCATTGCGTCGACGGTGTGGGCGTTGACCATGTACTCCACCGAATCCGCGATGATCTCGCGGCTGGGCAGGGAGTAGAGCATGCCGGAATGGCCCATGGCGATACCGTCGTCGACGGCGATGGTGTTGAATTCTTTCGGCACACCGCCGGCGGCGCGTACAGCTTCCGCAACAATTTCCCCTACCTCTTTGAGGTGCACGTGGCCAGGAACGAACTGCGTGTATGAGTTGACGATGGCAACAATCGGCTTGCCGAACTCATTTTCTTCTGTACCGGTTGCTCGCCATAGTGCACGTGCGCCTGCAGCTTGGCGGCCAATGGTTGTGACTCGTGAGCGGAGAGGGATCACGGCTTACTCCTTTGTACGTGGCGCGGGCTCGGGCCGTGGCCCGGGCAGATCAGGGTGTGCCTTGACGTATTCGTCGTAGGCTTCTCGCGACATTAATACTTTATTGCCGTCTTTGTTGATGATTTCATATTTTCCGTCGGCGGCTTCCTGCGCCTGCGTGATGACGTCCGTGATTCGGCCCCGGGAAGCTTCTGCAAGTTCCGGTAGCATATTAAAGGTCACGCCGGGCATGGTGTGCGATGCCCCGTCAAGAGTTGTGGCCTTCGCCTTCGCACCCTGAAATGCAATTCCCGCCAGGTCAGGCCAGGCGATGGTCACGTTTGGCTTCACCATGTACCGCAGAGCAATGCCACGTTCGCTGATCGTGGTGGAGGCGGTGAAGATCCAGAGCAACCACGCGAGCGGAATGAGCAGCAGCCAGCCAAGAATGAGCGGAGCCCAGGAAATTCCGATCAACGCGATGCCTGTCATGAGGACAACCGCAATGACGTGTTGTTTGCTAGGGCGAAAGGTGGTGGGCGAGTCAGTCATGCAAGTTATGCTAGCCAATCTTGTTACGGCTGCGGGAGTTGCTCCTTATCGACGTCCACTTCGTCCGTCGCCGTCTCTTCCTGAGTAGCTGGCGTGGCTGCCGGTTCCGGTCGTTCGTATGTGGATGTTTCGGACGTCCAATCAGATGATTCCGACTCGGTCGTTGTGGATGAAGGCGTGGTTGCTTCGGTGGTTGGCGTGGCTGTTGGAATAGTAGTGGTGACGTCGGACGTGGGGATCTCTTCTTGGGTGGCAGGCATGGGGGCGCTCGTGGATGCAACCGGCCGGGCAGGTGGCGCCCAAACACCGGAATTTGCGTTGCTTTCCTCCGCGGGTTGCAACATGAGGCCGCGGACAATGAGCAAAATGGCGAACCCCGCGAGGAGGAACGCTGTGGACATACGCATAATTCCGCGGAATACGCGCTTCGGTTCAGGTGCGTCGTCATCAGTAAGCGTCAAGTCATCAACTGCTGCCGGATCTTGGGCCACTGGGTCTGTCGCCGGCAGCTTCTGCGTCTGAGGAAAGGACTCTGAAATACGCTCTGTGGGCGTTTGGACATCAAAGTGCCTGGTCGGTTGTTCCAAACCTTGCACCAGTGCGCCCTCGAATGTTGTTGCCGCGCCGTACTCGTTCCAAAACTCGTCGAGGATCGCCATGCGGATTGCGCGCTCCACCTTCCACTGCATCAATGGTTGAGTGCGAACCATCACGCGCATATCCACGGTCCATGAGCTTCCGACAGTTGCGGGGGCGTTCACCGCTACTGCGGGTTGTACTTCGACCTCGTCGATGGTGGCGTCGGCAATGTCGGGTTGCGCAATCGCACGCTGCGCCGCGGCGAGGGTCCTCTTCAACGCTTCTTCCGCAGACGTTGAACCGAGCAGTGGGACAGGAATGACGACGACCGCGCTGGACCAGTAGTTGGATTGGTTGATGCATATGCGTGCCGTCGAGTTCGGAATAGAGATGGTCGATTGCTCGATGGTGCGGATTTGAGTTGCGCGCATTGTAATCTGAATGACCTCACCGGAGACATCAATCCCGTTGCCCTGAAATGCGACGTAGTCGCCCACACCAAACTGCTTTTCGCTGAGGATGAAGAAACCCGCCAGGAAATCCGCGATGATGTTCTGTGCGCCAAAACCGATGGCTGCCGATACAACCGTTGCGGGGATAGCGGCACCGGCGAGTGAAAAGCCGAGTTGTTGCAGTGCAAAGACGAAAATCAAGAAGTAGGCAACCATCTGGGCGATGTATACCCCGACGCCCACGATTGCTAGGCGGCCCTTCGATTCGTCCGTCTCACCAGACTCTTTGACCTGCCGCTCAGCGTGACGGTTCAGGAAACGCCCTGCTCGTGGTACTAAAAATGCGAGGGTGAGCAGGAGCGCGAGATTGATGCCAGTCTCGGCGAACCAGCGCCAGATCTGTTCGGCTATGTATGACAACGGCATAGTTTTTGAATATTAATCCGAATCCCTCACATTTCCCTGTGGAATGTGTATGATTCAACGCATGATCATTTCGCGTGTACTAGTCATTCTTATTCCGCACCGGCGCTTGCCGTAGCGGACTGCTTGCCTAGTCAGTCGCGAACTCAAGCGCCCTCGACAGCCACACGGCTTGGTCGGGGGCTTTTGTTTTAGATCTGATTCGATATTTGCTGTTAATTGAAACACTAAGGAGCTCGACATC